>NZ_JACBFS010000002.1 GCF_022138605.1 Xanthobacter sp. NM-25 | reverse complement strand
CCGAGCCGGCGTTGGCCGCCAGCGACAGGATGGTGTCCTGGGCCTTGGCGTGCAGGATCAGGCGGGTGGAATCCGCCTTCGGGTCGCAACCCACGATGAGGATCTTGTGACCCATCTGCGCAAGCGCAGCCAGGGTGTTCTGGGAGGTGGTGGACTTGCCGATACCACCCTTGCCGTAAAACGCGATCTGTCGCAGAGAAGACATCTTGCTCTCCTTCGAACCTATTTGAGACCAGCGCGCGCGTGGCGCGAGGCCGTTTCTCAAGTCAAAGCAAATTTTCGTCGGAAACGCCCCGCGGGTTACGGGAAGGAGCGCATCGCTGGCAGGGATCCATCACTGGACTTGGCCTAGGCGTGCACTCAGCCCTCACTCGCTGTTGCGCAAAGCAACCAGCAAGGCCCATGCCAGTCGCCAGCGGGCGCCGGAAAGTCTTGATTTACGTCAAATTCCGAAGGTGAAGGGCCGTTTTGGCAAGGTGTGTCGAACCCGACATGCAGCACTTTGTCTGTCGCAATCGAAACATGTTGTACGGGGTCGGCTGCGTGCGGCGGAGCGGGGCATCCGGCGCACGTGTCAAACGCAGCGGCGCCCGGGCTTGATCACGCGTGCCTCACGACCGTGTCGATCGCGCGCGGCAGCCTGCGGAATGGAATTTGCTTTGCTGAGAACGCCGCGTGCGGCGGGCGTCTGCGCCTTGCGGGTCGCGGCAGGGTTTCCGGGGGATTGAAGCGAGGGACCAGATGCAGATCGGCGTTGAGACTTCCAAGGCGGTCGACCAGCGGCGTGTGTTCGTGGTGGACGAGGACGAGATCACCCGCGCTGCCCTGCAGTTCATGCTGCATGACGAGATCGAGACCCATGAGCTGGCGACCCCCGAGGAAGCCTATGAGAAGGGCACCGGCTGGCTGATGCCCCACGTGGTGCTGCTGGGGGTGGGCTATCTCAAGAGCCGCGGCAACGGGATCATCGCCGAGATGAAGGAGAAGTTCCCCAATGTGCGCATCCTCATCGTCTGCGAGAAGGCGGACGAGGCGGTGGCCGTGGGCGGCATGAAGGCCGGCGCCGCCGGCGCGGTGGTGAAGCCGCTGACCCTGGAGGCGGTGCGCAAGAAGGTGGATACGGTGCTCGGCCGCGGCGGCGCCGCGCCGCTGGTTCAGCTCTCGGTGATGAAATAGGGGTGCGGCGTGGCGCGCGTCATCTTTTATGAAAAGCCCGGCTGCGGCACCAACGCCCGGCAGAAGCTGATGCTCGCCAATGCCGGGCACGCGCTGGAGGTGAAGAGCCTCCTGGCGGAGCCGTGGACGGTGGAGCGTCTGGCCTCCTTCTTCGGCCCGACGCCGGTGGCGAGCTGGTTCAATCCGGCGGCGCCGGCGGTGAAATCCGGGGGGGTGGATCCCGCCGCCATGACAGCGGACGCGGCGCTGGCGCTGATGGTGGAGCAGCCCATCCTGATCCGCCGCCCGCTGGTGGAAGTGGACGGCGCGCGCTGCGCGGGCTTCGATCGGGAGCCGGTGCTGTCGCTGCTGGCCGCGGACAATGCCAGCGTGCTGCCGCAAGGCTGCTCGCGCGCCACCGAGGGGGCCTGTCCCGACCCGACGGCGATCCCGCAGCCATGAACCCCGCAGCCATGACACCCGCAGCGATGAACGTCGCGGCGGCCCCGGCCGTGACACCGGTGGATGTGGCGATCGCCTATCACGAGCGCACCAAGCACGGCTTGAAGCGCTATGCGGCGGGCCCGGAAACCCTGGATTGGGACATGCAGCCCGATCCGTTCCGCACCTTCGCCGGCTGTATGCGGACCGAGCTACCGCTGCTGGCGGACGGGCTCGAAACGCCCTTCTCGGCCCTGGCGACGCCGGGCGCCGTGCCGCCGGCGCCGCTGACTCTGGGCGCGGTGGCGACACTGCTGGAACTCTCCATGGGCCTGTCCGCCTGGAAGGAGCTGGGGCCCGACCGCTGGGCGGTGCGCTGCAATCCTTCCAGCGGCAACCTCCACCCCACCGAAGCTTATGTTCTGGCGGTCCATGTGCCGGCGCTGGCGAACGGGCTGTATCATTATGTGAGCCGCGACCACGCGCTGGAGCTGCGCTGTCTAAGCGCGGATGCAGGGGCGGACGCGCCGGCCGGCCTGTGGATCGGACTCAGCTCCATCCAGTGGCGCGAGGCGTGGAAATATGGCGAGCGGGCCTTCCGCTATTGCCAGCTCGATACCGGGCATGCGCTGGCCGCGTTCCGTTATGCGGCAGCCGCCCTCGGCTGGCGGGTGCGGCTGGTGGAGGACCTCGACAGCGCCGGGCTCGCAGCCCTGTTGGGTCTTGACCGGGCGGCGGATTTCGCCGGCGCCGAGCGCGAGGAGCCCGAGCTGCTGCTGGCGGTGGATGTGGCGCCGGGTGAAGGCGTCACGGTCCCGCTGCCGACGCTCCTGGCGGAAGGCTGGGTGGGGGCGGCCAATGTGCTCGATCGCCACCCCATGTATCGTTGGCCGGTGATCGACGAGGTGGCGCGCGCCACCGTGCGTCGGGGCGCGTCGGTCGCGCGCGCGCCGATGGTGCTGCCGACCTATCCGCCACGCCGGTCTGATGCAACGGGGCGGGTCGTGGAGATCATTCGCGGCCGGCGCAGCGCTCAGCGCTTCGACGCCAAATATCACATGCCCCAGGCGACCTTCTGGTCGCTGCTGGATGCCCTGTTGCTGCGCCCGCAGGCCGTGCCGTTCGATGTGTGGGATGTCCCGCCATCCCTCCATCCGGTGCTGTTCGTGCACAAGGTGGAGGGGGTGGACACCGGCGTCTATGCGCTGCCGCGTGCGCCGGAGATGGAGGCGCCGCTGCGGGCGGCGCTGCGTGATGATTTCGAGTGGACGAAGCCGGAGGGCTGCCCGGCCCACCTGCCGCTCTATCGCCTCGCCCGCACCGACAGCCGCGGCGTCATCCGCACCCTGAGCTGCCATCAGGCCATTGCCGGGGACAGCTGCTTTTCCGTCGGCTTTATCGCCGCCTTCGGGACGGCGCTGGAGGAGGGGGCGTGGCGCTATCGCCAGCTGTTCTGGGAGGCTGGCCTGCTCGGCCAGGTCCTCTATCTGGAGGCGACGGCGGCCGGCCTCGGCGGCACCGGCATCGGTTGCTATTTCGACGACGATCTGCATCGCCTTCTGGGCCTGGAGGGGCGCGTCTTCCAGTCCATGTATCACTTCACCGTGGGGCGTCCCATGACCGACGCCCGCATCGTGTCGTCTCCGGCCTATCCGGACCGGACGGCGTGAGGAGGCTGAGATGAGGGAGCGCACGGCTTTTCGTTGCATCGGCGTGAAGGAGGCGGATGCGCTGGTGAAGGATGCCCGCACCGTGCTGCTCGATGTGCGGGCGGCCGACGCCTTCGGCGCGGCGCACATGGACCGGGCGCGTCACGTCACCTTCTCCGGCCTGTCCGAGATCATCGGCGGTACTGCCAAGACCACGCCGGTGCTCATCTATTGCTATCACGGCCACGCCAGCCGTGAATTTGCGCAGACCTTGTCGGATTTCGGCTTCAAGGAGGTCTATAGCCTCGATGGGGGCTATGAGGCGTGGACGAGCTGGGAGCAGGCGCAGGTGTCGAGCGCCCTGCCCGGGGCCAGCCTCGCCGCCTGGCTGGTGGGGCAGGGCTTCGCCGCCGATGGCGTCGATATGGCGGTAGACAATGGCATGACGCCGCTGATGAAGGCGGCGCGCGAGGGGTTGGAAGGCATCGTCGAAGCGCTGATCGCCGCCGGCGTCCGGCTCAATGCGCGCAACACCGATGGCAACACGGCGCTGTGGCTGGCCTGCGTGGGCAACCACCTCGGCATTCTGGATCGGCTGGCGGCCGCCGGCATCGACATCGACAATCGCAACGACAATGGCGCCACGGCGCTGATGTATGCGGCGTCCGCCGGCAAGGCGCCGGTGGTGGAACGCCTGTTGGCGCTGGGGGCCGACCCGCTGCCGGAAACGCTGGATGGTTTTTCCGCGCTGGATCTGGCGGCCACCCGCGAATGCCTCGATCTGCTGCGGCGGGCCGCCCGCTCCGGCGCACCGCGCGCCAGCACCGTCTCCTGAGCCGGGCCGTCCTTTCGCGTGGGCCCGGCGGGCGCATCGGCCGCGGCGCGCGTGGTGGACGACGCAGTCCGCGCACCCCATAGTCGCGAAGCTGTATTCAACGATGATCAGCGGCGGCACCTGCGGGCGGGGGATTGCGATGCACAGATGGTGGACCGAGGCCATGCTCGATGCGCTGCTGGCCGAGGATGTGCCTCACGGCGATCTCACCACCGATGCCCTGGGCATCGCCGCCGCGCCGGCGCGCGTGCACATGTCCATGCGGGCCGATGCCACCGTGTGCGGCACCGAGGTGGCGCAGGCCCTGTTCAGCCGGTGTGGGGTTGAAGCCACGGTTCTTGCGCCGTCGGGGGCGCGGGTGGCCGCCGGGGGCGCCATCCTTTCTGCGGAAGGCGCGGCCGGTGGCGTGTTCACCGCCTGGAAGGTGTCGCAGACCCTGGTGGAATATCTCTCCGGCATCGCCACCGCCACGGCCGATCTGATCGCCGCGGCCCGGGCGGTGGCCCCGCAGGTGGCGGTGGTGACCACGCGCAAGACCTTGCCGGGGGCCAAGGCGCAGATGATCGCCGCCATTCGCGCCGGCGGGGCATTCCCCCATCGGCTGGGGCTCTCCGAGACGCTTCTGGTGTTTCCGGAGCACCGCGCCTTCCTCGCCGAGCCGGTGGCTCGGATCGCGGCGCTGCGGCAGGCCATGCCGGAGAAGAAGGTGGTGGTGGAGGTCAAGGGCCTTGATGCCGTGCGCGCGGTGCTGCCGGCGGACCCCGATGTGCTCCAGTGCGAGAAGATGACGCCCGATGAGATTGCCGCCGTGGTGGCGCTCGTGGCGGAGGTGGGCAGCGGGGCGCGGGTGGCGGCGGCCGGCGGAGTCAATGTCCACAACGCAGCCGCCTATGCCGCCGCGGGCGCCCACATTCTAGTGACCTCGGCGCCCTATTGGGCGAAGCCCGCGGATGTGAAGGTCACCATCGATCCGCTGTGATCGCGCGGTTCGCGCCCCGTCGCGGATGAGGCCGGGACAGGTGGCCAGCCGACGCCGGCCACCCATCGCTCACTTGTCGACGCTCACTTGTCGACGCTTATTTGCCGACCAGGATGTTGGACGACTTGATGAAGGCGGTGACCTCGTCGCCGACCTTGAGGCCCATTTCCTTGACCGACTGTTCAGTGATGTGGGCAAACAGGATGTGCCCGCCGCCGATGTCGATGCTGACAGTGCCAGAGATCGGGCCCTCATGGACCTCCACGATCTTGCCCTTCAGCTGATTGCGCGCGCTGATCTGCATAACCGGTCTCCCCAATGACCCCGACGCAACGTCGGGTCACTTCTTATATCTATTTGGATACAGTATTGAAACGCGCAACAGCGCCGCGCCGCCTGCGGAGTTTTCCGGAGGCGACGCCGTAATGGCCCTGTCGCGAACCTCTCGAAAGCCCCGCCCGCCCCTTGCTCCTGTCGCGTTTGCGACACGGAAGGGGGGTGTTTTTGAATGAAAACAATGTGTTGTCTGTTTGGCCCGCCGCTTGCTTTTAGAGAAGCCGAAGGGTTGCCCATCCGCACGGTGGGGGCCTCACGCGCCGGCAGCGGCGCGACCTCTGAAGGTGTCGGGGTGATCGCGTGATGGTCTCGCTTTCGACAGATGCGGCTCTGGCGGTCCGGGCGGCGATGAGCGCGGCGGGGCCGGCGGCGCACGGCCTGCGGCTGGTGGCGCATGCGGATGACGATGCGGTGCTCACGGTCATGATCCATCTCGATGTGGCCCGCCACGGCGATGTGGTGCTCGAGCGGTCCGGCGTGCGGCTTCTTCTTGATGGCGTCAGCCATCGCTCTGTCGAGGGGCTGCGGATCGATTTCGTCACCGCGCCGGGCGTGCCCCGTTTCGTGGTGGGGGCGGATCACGCTGCGCGCGGCGCCGGTGTGTGCTGATGGCCGGCGCGTTCCCGCTCCTGTCCGGTTGCCGGCGTCGCGCGGCGTTCCGTCGCCGCATGGGTGGGGGGAGCGCAGCCGTCGCAAAGGTTTTTGTCTCAAGGGTTTTCGTCTGAAGCTGTCGCAACCGACGCATCGTCGCCGGTGCTTTTCATCGCCACAGGGCTGGCAGATTGGAAGGGGCCCATGCTTGCGAAGTCACCATCGACCGTCTCGGGACGTTCCGGGCGCGCGGCACCGGAGGGTGGCGCCGCCGGTGCACGGTCGAAGCCGGCCCGCACCGTGTTCCTGAACGACACCACCCTGCGCGATGGCGAGCAGGCGCCCGGCGTGGCCTTCACCCGGCGGGAGAAGATCGAGATCGCCGAGGCCCTGGCGGCGGCGGGGGTGCCCGAGATCGAAGCCGGCACGCCGGCCATGGGCGATGAGGAGATCGAGACGCTGCGCTCCATCGCCTCGCTGAAGCTGCCCATGCGGGTGGTCGCCTGGTGCCGCATGAGCGAAGAGGACCTTCTGGCCGCGGTGGCGGCGGGGGTCACCGCCGTGAACCTGTCCATTCCCACGTCCGACCGGCAGTTGCAGGGCAAGCTCGGCAAGGATCGCGAATGGGCCCTGGGGGCGCTGCGCCACGTGGTGGCGCTGGCCCGCAAGATCGGCTTCACCGTCGCGGTGGGGTGCGAGGACGCCTCGCGCGCCGATCCCGATTTCCTGTGCCAGGTGGCGGAAGCGGCCCGCGATGTGGGCGCCTTCCGCATCCGCCTCGCCGACACGCTGGGGGTTCTGGATCCCTTCTCCACTTATGCCCTGGTGCGCCGGGTGGCCAATGCCACCGACCTGGAGGTGGAGTTCCACGCCCATGACGACCTCGGCCTCGCCACCGCCAACACCCTGGCGGCGGTGATGGGCGGCGCGCGCCATGCCAGCGTCACCGTCACCGGGCTGGGTGAGCGGGCCGGCAATGCGGCGCTGGAAGAGGTGGCGGTCGCTCTCATGCAGACGGCTCGGGCCGAGACCGGCATCGCCCTGCGGTCCCTGCGGCCCCTGGCGCAGCGGGTGATGGACGCGGCCGGCCGGCCAATGCCGCGCACCAAGGCGATCGTCGGCGAGGACGTGTTCACCCACGAATCCGGCATCCACGTGTCGGGCCTGCTCAAGGACCGCGCCACCTATGAGGCGCTCAATCCCGACCTGCTAGGCCGCAAGCACGTGCTGGTGCTGGGCAAGCATTCCGGCCTTGCCGCGGTGAACAAGGCGCTGTCCGACCAGGGCCTCAGCGTCGACGAGGCGCGGGGCCGCGCGATCCTGGCGCGGGTGAAGGACTACGCCACCCGCACCAAGCAGAACGTGCCGCCCGACGCGCTGCGCCGGTTCTACGACGAGAGCTTTGCTGAGGACGCTCTGCGTCGCCGGCATATGAGCGTGATGGGAGCCTGCTGATGATCATGGGACGCCTGCGCACCGGCACCAAGGGCAGAGCTGAGGCCGCGGCCGCGCGCCCCGCGGAGGCCCCCGCCACCCGGCCTTCGCTGTGGAGCCTGATCCGGGAGGACGTCGCCTGCGTTCGCTCGCGGGATCCGGCCGCGCGCAACACCTTCGAGATCATCCTCACCTATCCCGGCGTCCACGCGGTGATCTGGCATCGGCTGGCGAGCCGGCTGTGGCGCCGTGGGGTGAAGTTCCCGGCCCGGTTCCTGTCCTGGCTCGGCCGGCTGCTGACCAATGTGGACATCCACCCCGGGGCCACCATCGGCCGGCGCTTCTTCATCGATCACGGCGCCGGCGTGGTGGTGGGGGAAACCGCCGAGATCGGCGACGACGTGACCCTGTATCACGGGGTGACCCTGGGCGGTACCTCATGGACCGCCGGCAAGCGCCATCCCACCCTGCGCGATGGTGTGCTGGTGGGGGCCGGCGCGAAGATCCTCGGGCCCATCACCATCGGCGCGGGCTGCCGGGTGGGGGCCAATTCCGTGGTCATCGACGATGTGCCGCCGGCGATGACGGTGGTGGGCATTCCCGGGCGGGTGGTGAAGCCCCTGTCCGATCGCCGCCGGCTGGGTGATGGGCGGATCGATCTGGAGCATCACCTGATGCCCGATCCGGTGGGGGAAGCCATCGTATCGCTGCTCGACCGCATCGAATTTCTGGAGGCGCGCCTGTCTCACCTGCAGGGCGAAATGCAGCGCGGCCGCAACGCCACCGCCGACGAGGCGGCCTGAGCGGGCCGCCGGGCACGGGGATGGGACACACGTGGAGTGGAGGTTGAAATGTCGGTTCTCGAAACCTTGAAGTCACTCTCCAGCGCGGAAGAGTTTTTCTCCACGCTGCAGGTGGATTATCAGCCGGAGGTGCTCCAGGTTCTGCGCCTGCATATCCTGCGGCGGATGGGACAGTATCTGGTCTCCGCGGATTTCGAGGGGCAGAGCGACGAAGAGATCTTCACCGCCGCGCAATCCATGCTGGCGCAGGCCTATCAGGACTTCATCAAGTCCAATCCCATGGCGGAACGGGTGTTCAAGGTGCTGAAGGAGCACGATCCAAACCGCGAGCCGGTGCCCGGCCCCAAGCCCGCGTTCGTGCCGCTGACCTCGCTGACCACCGGCAGCTAGGTCTGGGCGAACGCCGTCCCGGCGGCCGCGCTCCGGCGCTGCCGCCCCTCGTCCGCCCTCCGCTTTTCCATATTTCAGATGGCATTGTGCAGGGTTCCCCGATTTGCTTGAGGCGCTTGCGTGTTCCACGCAGCGGGGGGCGGACGGTATTTTCCGAAGCGGCACAGCAGCCGACGTGGTGGCATTTTCCGCACCGCGTCGGCTGTGGTCGTTTGGGGGCTGCCTCTGGTGCGTTCGATCCGTGGCCGTGTGGCGGCGTGTGTCCCATCGCCGATGCCCCCATGGCCGGCCCCCCATGGTCGGCGTCCCCATGGTCGGCGTCCCCATGGTCGGCGCCCCCATGGCCGGCGCCGGAGGTGTCCGATGCGCTGCTCCCTTGCGCTCCTTCCCTCGGAGCGGTCGCTTGAGGGCCCCTTCTTTTGGGCCCCTTTTTTTGGGCCGCTTCCTTTGGGCCGCTTCCTTTGGGCCCCTTCCTTTGGGCCCTTCCTTTGGGCCCCTTCCTTTGGGCCCTTCCTTTGAGCCCCTTCCTTTGGGCCCCTTCCTTTGAGCCCCCTTCCCTTGGGGGCCTTGATTGCGGCGGCGCTTCCGCGCAGTTGTTCGGCATGGGTGGCCCATGGGTCGCCCCTCTCCGAAAGGCAACAGGAGCAGCCGATGACCGGCCGGTCGCAGGGACTTCAGGGTTCCGGGGAATCAGAGGCGGGCAAGCCGGGCGCCGGGAGCGTCGCCGGCAGCGCAACCGGCGCGGGTTCCGGGCATGGTGGGCGGAAAGTGGCCTGCGCGGTGTGCGGGCGGATGTTCCCCCGTGGCCAGACCGTGGCCCTGGCAGAGCTGCGTCCCACCCTGGCGGCCTTCGCCGCGGAGAGCCATCCGCAGCTGCCGAGCGAGGGTTTCATCTGCAAGACCGATCTCGGCCGGCTGCGGGCGGGCTTCGTGGCCAGGCTGCTGGAGCGCGAGCGTGGCGAGCTCAGCCATCTGGAGCGCGAGGTGGTGGAAAGCCTCGCCGCCAACGAGACCCTGGCGGAGGACGTGGAAAAGAGCTTCGAGCGTCAGCGCACCCTGGGCGACCGCATGGCGGATGCCATCGCCACGTTCGGCGGTAGCTGGGGCTTCATCGGCATCTTCGCCGGCGTGCTCGGCATCTGGATCCTGTTCAACCTCATCGCGGCGGGCCGGGCCCAGTTCGATCCCTATCCCTTCATCCTGCTCAATCTGGCCCTCTCCTGCCTGGCGGCGGTGCAGGCGCCGGTGATCATGATGAGCCAGAAGCGGGTGGAAGTGCGGGACCGGCTGCGGGCAGAAAACGATTTCAAGGTAAATCTGAAGGCGGAGCTGGAAATCCGCCACCTGCATGAGAAGCTCGATCACCTGCTCGGCCAGCAATGGGAACGGCTGGCGCAGATTCAGGAGGTGCAGATCGATCTTCTGGAGGCGATGAACGAGCGCCGGAAATAGCCCGCCTGGGCCGATTCCGGTGTCTCCGCACCGTCTTCGGCGCCGCGCCGGGGGCAGGATCCGGCTAAGGAACGGGCGAAAGCGCCGGTCTCCCACTATTTGTGCAAGCGCGCCGGCTTGAACCCCTTGCCGGATGGGAGTAGTCAAGCGCCGCTCGGCTCCTGCTCGACGGCAGGCTCATTTCCGGGGAACAGGCATGGCCCGCAACAAGATTGCCCTGATCGGGGCCGGCCAGATCGGCGGAACCCTCGCCCTTCTGGCCGGGCTGAAGGATTTGGGCGACGTGGTCCTGTTCGACGTGGTCGAGGGCGTGCCCCAGGGCAAGGCGCTCGACCTGGCGGAACTGGCCCCGGTCGCAGGCTTCGACGCCGCCTTCGCCGGTACCAATACCTATGACGCCATCGCCGGCGCCGATGTGGTGATCGTCACCGCCGGCGTGCCGCGCAAGCCCGGCATGAGCCGGGACGACCTGCTCGCCATCAACCTCAAGGTGATGGAGCAGGTGGGTGCTGGTATACGTAAGTACGCGCCGGAAGCCTTCGTCATCTGCATCACCAATCCGCTCGATGCCATGGTGTGGGCGCTGCAGCGCTCCAGCGGCCTGCCGCCGGCCAAGGTGGTGGGCATGGCCGGGGTGCTGGATTCGGCCCGCTTCCGCTATTTCCTGGCCGACGAGTTCGCGGTGTCGGTGGAGGATGTCACGGCCTTCGTGCTGGGCGGCCACGGCGACACCATGGTGCCGCTGGTGCGCTATTCGGCGGTGGGCGGCATTCCGGTTCCCGATCTCATCCGCATGGGCTGGACCAGCGCCGAGCGCGTTGCCGCGATCGTCGAGCGCACCCGCAATGGCGGGGCCGAGATCGTCGAGCTGCTGAAGACCGGCTCGGCCTTCTACGCGCCGGCCGCCTCGGCCATCGCCATGGCCGAGAGCTATCTCAAGGACAAGAAGCGGCTGCTGCCGGCGGCGGCCTATCTCGAGGGCGAATATGGCCTGAAAGACATTTATGTGGGGGTCCCGGTCATCATCGGGGCGCGGGGGGTGGAACGCATCGTCGAGGTGGAGCTCGACCATGCGGAGCGCGCCATGTTTGAAAAATCGGTCGCATCGGTCGAAGGGCTGGTGGAGGCCTGTGTGAAGATCGCACCCGATCTCGGGAAGTGATCT
This sequence comes from Xanthobacter sp. NM-25, assembly GCF_022138605.1. Lineage (GTDB taxonomy): Bacteria > Pseudomonadota > Alphaproteobacteria > Rhizobiales > Xanthobacteraceae > Xanthobacter. Next base: position 636,625 of record NZ_JACBFS010000002.1, on the reverse strand, counting down.
CGCTGAACGGCGGCGTTTCCTCGGAAAGGCTGCCATCGTGCCGGTCGTCGCGCCGGCGAGGTGAAGGAGACGAATGTTCCCCTCCTCGGGGGGTGTCATCAGGCCGGGCCGCACCCGGATGGGGCATCTCCCACACTGCCACGGAGGTCGGCCAGCGCCCGCTCCCGCCACGGGTTCGGTTCGGAGCGGTCGAAGCCGGTTCAGGGGGGAAGGGGCACTTCGCAACCCTTAGGGGACGAAGAGATGAATATTCACGAGTACCAGGCCAAGGCGCTGCTGAAGACCTTCGGCGCGCCGGTGTCGCGCGGTGTGCCCGTGCTCAAGGTCGAGGACGCGGAAGCGGCGGCCAAGGAGCTGGGCGGTCCGCTGTGGGTCGTCAAGTCCCAGATCCACGCCGGTGGCCGTGGCAAGGGCAAGTTCAAGGAGCCGGCAGCCGGCGAGAAGGGCGGCGTGCGCCTCGCCAAGTCGGTTGAGGAGGTCAAGCAGTTCGTCGAGCAGATGCTCGGCAACACCCTCGTCACCGTGCAGACCGGCCCGGCCGGCAAGCAGGTGAACCGCCTCTATATCGAGGACGGCTCCGACATCGAGAAGGAATTCTACCTGTCGCTGCTGGTGGACCGCGCCACCTCGCGCGTTGCCTTCGTGGTGTCCACCGAGGGCGGCATGGAGATCGAGGAAGTGGCTCACAAGAGCCCTGAGAAGATCCTGACCTTCTCGGTGGATCCGGCCACCGGCGTGCAGGGCTTCCATGGCCGCAAGGTGGCCCAGGCCCTCGGCCTTTCCGGTGACCTCGCCAAGCAGGCGGGCAAGCTGGTGCAGGTGCTCTACACCGCCTTCACCGAAACCGACATGGCCATGCTCGAGATCAACCCGCTGATCGTCACCAAGGACGGCCAGCTGAAGGTGCTCGACGCCAAGGTGTCGTTCGACTCCAACGCCATGTTCCGTCATCCCGAGCTCGCCGAGCTGCGCGACCTGACGGAAGAGGACGAGAAGGAGATCGAGGCCTCCAAGTACGACCTGGCCTACATCGCCCTCGACGGCACCATCGGCTGCATGGTGAACGGCGCCGGCCTCGCCATGGCGACCCTGGACATCATCAAGCTCTATGGCGAAGAGCCCGCCAACTTCCTGGACGTGGGCGGCGGCGCCAACGAGGAGAAGGTGACGGCGGCCTTCAAGATCATCACCGCGGACCCGAACGTGAAGGGCATCCTGGTGAACATCTTCGGCGGCATCATGAAGTGCGACGTGATCGCCAATGGTGTGCTGGCCGCGGTGAAGGCGGTGGGCCTCAAGGTGCCGCTGGTGGTGCGCCTGGAAGGCACCAACGTGGAAGAGGGCAAGAAGATCATCCGCGAGAGCGGCCTGAACGTGATCCCTGCCGACGACCTGGACGACGCCGCGCAGAAGATCGTGGCCGCTGTGAAGAAGGATGCTGCGTGATGTCCGTGCTGATCGACGCCAACACCAAGGTCATCACCCAGGGCTTCACCGGCAAGAACGGTACGTTCCACGCCGAGCAGGCCATCATGTACGGCACCAAGATGGTCGGCGGCACCTCGCCCGGCAAGGGGGGCTCCACCCACCTCGGCCTGCCGGTGTTCGACACCGTGCTGGAAGCCAAGGAGAAGACCGGTGCCGACGCCTCGGTGATCTACGTGCCGCCGCCCGGCGCCGCTGACGCTATCCTGGAGGCGGTCGACGCCGAGATCCCCCTCATCGTCTGCATCACCGAGGGTATTCCGGTGATGGACATGGTGAAGGTGAAGCGGGCGCTGTCCGGCTCCAAGAGCCGCCTCATCGGCCCCAACTGCCCGGGCATCGTCACCGCCGGCGAATCGAAGATCGGTATCATGCCGGCCAACATCTTCAAGCCCGGCTCGGTGGGCGTGGTCTCGCGCTCCGGCACGCTGACCTATGAAGCGGTGTTCCAGACCACCATGGAAGGCCTCGGCCAGACCTCGGCGGTGGGCATCGGCGGCGACCCGGTGAAGGGCACCGAGTTCATCGACGTCCTGGAGATGTTCCTGGCCGATCCCAAGACCACGTCGATCATCATGATCGGCGAAATCGGCGGCTCGGCCGAGGAAGAGGCTGCCCAGTTCATCGCCGACGAGGCGAAGAAGGGCCGCAAGAAGCCGATGGTCGGCTTCATCGCCGGCCGCACGGCCCCTCCCGGCCGTCGCATGGGCCATGCTGGCGCCATCATCTCCGGTGGCAAGGGCGGCGCCGAGGACAAGATCGCGGCCATGGAGGCGGCGGGCATCCGCGTGTCGCCCTCGCCGGCGCGCCTCGGCAAGACCCTGGTGGACGTGCTGAAGGGCTGATCGCGCGTTCGTGACACCAGCGAACCCGGCGGCGCCGCGCCGCCGGGTTCTGCCACAGCGGCGGCTGTGGAGAGCGGGCAAGAGCTTTTGGACGCACCGGCCCCGAGCGGTCGATGTGCCGCTGCCATGCCCGACCCGCGAATGGCGCAGCGGGGCCGTCTCGGTCCGCGCGCGGGGGGCGGACCTTGAGGCTGGACCTCGAGGGACGGCGCGTGGTCGGTGGCAGCGAGGTGGGTGCCGGTCCTGATTTCGCCGCGATCGCAGGCGAGGGCGGAGCGGCCATGCGATTGACGCGCGTCAGGCAGGCTTTTTCCGTTGGCCTGACGGGACTATGTAGGGCACACGAGTGCCTCGGCCCACGGCTGCCACGAGCCGGGCTGGGGTGAAAAGGCGGCTCGGCTTTGGTCGTTCCGTCGGTTTGTGGCAGACAACACGGCTTTGGGCTTGGTTTTCTGTGCGAAAGGCGCACAAGGAGGGCGAGGCCCGAGGTTATCCGGGAAGACACCCATGTCGCGCGCGGAACAGAACGACCTTTTCCTGAACACCTCCTTCCTCTATGGCGCCAATGCCGCCTGGATCGAGGATCTCTATGCCCGCTATGAGAAGGATCCGAGCTCGGTGGATGCCGAGTGGCAGGCCTTCTTCGCGGCCCTGAAGGATGATCCGAACCAGGTGCTGGAGAACGCCCGCGGCGCCTCCTGGAAGAAGCCCAACTGGCCGGTGCACGCCAATGGCGAGCTGGTGTCCGCCATGGATGGCCAGTGGATCGAGGTGGAGAAGGCTGTCGCCGACAAGGTGAAGGCGAAGGCCCAGAAGGCCGGCGTCGAGCTGCCCGCCGCCGACGTGCAGCAGGCCAGCCGCGATTCCGTGAAGGCGCTCATGATGATCCGCGCCTATCGCATGCGCGGCCATCTGCATGCCAATCTCGATCCGCTGGGCCTGACCCCGCCCAAGGACGCGCCGGAGCTCGATCCGGTCTCCTACGGCTTCTATGAGGCCGATCTCGACCGCAAGATCTTCATCGACCACGTGCTGGGCCTGGAATTCGCCACCGTGCGCGAGATGCTGGCCATTCTGCGCCGCACCTATTGCTCGGATGTGGGCGTCGAGTTCATGCACATCTCCTCGCCCGAGGAGAAGGCCTGGATCCAGGAGCGCATCGAGGGGCCGGACAAGGAGGTCACCTTCACCCGCGAGGGCAAGCGCGCCATCCTCAACAAGCTGGTGGAGGCCGAGGGCTTCGAGAAGTTCCTCGATGTGAAGTACACCGGCACCAAGCGCTTCGGCCTCGACGGCGGCGAGAGCCTGATCCCGGCGCTGGAGCAGATCATCAAGCGCGGCGGCAATCTCGGTCTCAAGGAGATCGTGTTCGGCATGGCCCACCGTGGCCGTCTGAACGTGCTGACCCAGGTGATGGGCAAGCCGCACCGGGCGCTGTTCCACGAGTTCAAGGGCGGCTCCTGGGCCCCCGACGACGTGGAAGGCTCGGGTGACGTGAAGTACCACCTGGGTGCGTCGTCCGACCGCGAGTTCGACAACAACAAGGTCCACCTGTCGCTGACCGCCAACCCCTCGCATCTCGAGATCGTGGATCCGGTGGTGCTCGGCAAGGTGCGCGCCAAGCAGGACCAGTTCGAGGACACCGAGCGGGTGAAGGTGCTGCCGCTCATCCTGCACGGCGATGCCGCCTTCGCCGGCCAGGGCGTGGTGGCCGAGTGCCTTGGTCTGTCGGGCCTGAAGGGGCACCGCACCGGCGGCTCGCTGCATTTCATCATCAACAACCAGATCGGCTTCACCACCAATCCGCGTTATTCGCGTTCCTCGCCCTATCCGTCGGATGTGGCGAAGATGATCGAGGCGCCGATCCTGCACTGCAACGGCGACGACCCCGAATCCGTGGTGTTCTGCGCCAAGGTGGCCATCGAGTTCCGCCAGCGCTTCCACAAGCCGGTGGTCATCGACATGTTCTGCTACCGCCGGTTCGGCCACAACGAGGGCGACGAGCCGTCCTTCACCCAGCCGAAGATGTACAAGGTGATCCGCCAGCACCCCACGGTGCTGGAGCTGTACACCAAGAAGCTGGAGGCCGAGGGCGTGGTGACTGCCGGTGAGGTGGACACCATGCGCAACGCCTGGCGCGAGCGCCTGGAGGCCGAATATGAGGCCGGCCAGGCCTACAAGCCCAACAAGGCGGACTGGCTGGACGGCCGCTGGGCCGGCCTGAAGGCCGCGCGGGACGATGATGATCCGCGCCGTGGCAACACTGGCGTGCCCCTGGACCAGCTCAAGGTCATCGGCGAGAAGATCACCACCGTGCCGGAGGGCTTCAAGGTCCACCGCACCATCCAGCGCTTCCTCGACAACCGCAAGAAGGCCATCGCCGAAGGGCAGGGCATCGATTGGGCGACCGGCGAGGCGCTGGCGTTCTGCTCGCTGCTGGAGGAGGGCCACCCGGTCCGCCTCTCCGGCCAGGACGTGGAGCGCGGCACCTTCTCCCAGCGCCATTCGGTGCTGCTCGACCAGGAGACCGAGGCGCGCTACAAGCCGTTCAACCACCTGACCGACACCCAGGCCAAGTACGAGGTCATCAACTCGATGCTCTCGGAAGAGGCGGTGCTGGGCTTCGAGTATGGCTACTCGCTGTCCGAGCCCAACACGCTGGTGCTGTGGGAGGCGCAGTTCGGCGACTTCGCCAACGGCGCCCAGGTGGTGTTCGACCAGTTCATCTCCTCGGGCGAGCGCAAGTGGCTGCGCATGAGCGGCCTCGTGTGCCTGCTGCCGCACGGCTATGAGGGCCAGGGTCCCGAGCATTCCTCGGCCCGCCTGGAGCGCTATCTGCAGCTGTGCGCCGAGGACAACATGCAGGTGGCCAATGTCACCACCCCGGCCAACTACTTCCACATCCTGCGCCGGCAGCTGAACCGCGAGTTCCGCAAGCCGCTCATCCTGATGACGCCCAAGTCCCTGCTGCGTCACAAGAAGGCGGTGTCGCGCCTGGAGGACATGGCGGCCGGCAGCACCTTCCACCGGGTGCTGTGGGACGATGCCCAGTCCCATCCGGACGTGGCCGGCGTCACCCTGGTGCCGGACGAGAAGATCCGCCGCGTCGTGCTCTCCGCCGGCAAGGTCTATTACGACCTCCTGGAGGAGCGCGAGAAGCGGGGCGTCAACGACGTCTACCTGCTGCGCGTGGAGCAGCTCTATCCGTTCCCGCTCAAGACCCTGGTGCAGGAGCTGTCGCGCTTCAAGAACGCCGAGGTGGTGTGGTGCCAGGAAGAGCCGAAGAACCAGGGTTCCTGGGCCTTCGTGCAGCCGTACCTGGAATGGGTGCTGGAGCAGGTGGGCGGCGTGGCCAAGCGGCCGCGTTATGCCGGCCGTCCGGCGTCGGCCGCCACCGCCACCGGCCTCATGTCCAAGCACCTCGCCCAGCTCAAGGCCTTCCTCGACGAATGCCTGGGCTGAGCCCCGCCCGCGTTTCAATGATCCGACTTTAAAGAAAGAAGACGACCCCCATGGCTACCGAGATCCGCGTACCTACCCTGGGCGAATCCGTGACGGAAGCGACCATCGGCAAGTGGTTCAAGAAGCCCGGCGACGCCGTCAAGGTGGACGAGCCCCTGGTGGAGCTGGAGACCGACAAGGTCACCGTCGAGGTGCCGGCGCCGACCTCCGGCGTGCTCGCCGAGATCATCGCCAAGGATGGTGACACCGTGGGGGTGGGCGCGCTGCTCGGCTCCATCGGCGAGGGTGCCGGCGCCGCCGCCGCGGCTCCCGCCGCCGCTGCCCCGGCCCCCGCCGCTGCTCCGGCCCCGGCTCCCGCAGCGGCGCCCGCCGCAGCCGTGGCTGCCGGCTCCAACGGCCCGGCGGTGGCGCGCATCGCCGCCGAGACCGGCCTCAACCCGGCCGCGGTCGCCGGCTCCGGCAAGGATGGCCGCGTGACCAAGGGTGACATGCTGGCGGCGGTGGCTGCCGGCGTGCCTGCCGCGCCGGTGGCGGCCCCGCGTGCCGCCTCGGCCCCGGTGGATGCCGCCCGCGAGGAGCGGGTGAAGATGACCAAGCTGCGGCAGACCATCGCCCGCCGCCTGAAGGACGCCCAGAACACCGCCGCCATGCTCACCACGTTCAACGACGTGGACATGTCCGGCGTGATGAGCCTGCGCGCCCAGTACAAGGACGCCTTCGAGAAGAAGCACGGCACCAAGCTCGGCTTCATGGGCTTCTTCACCAAGGCCGTGATCGCGGCCCTGAAGGACCTGCCGGCGGTGAACGCCGAGATCGACGGCACCGACATCATCTACAAGAACTACTACAACATCGGCATCGCCGTCGGCACCGAGAAGGGCCTCGTGGTTCCGGTGGTGCGCGACGCGGACCTGCTCTCCATCTCCGACATCGAGAAGCAGATCGCCGGCTATGGCCGCAAGGCGCGTGACGGCAAGCTCGGCATCGAGGACATGCAGGGCGGCACCTTCACCATCACCAACGGCGGCATCTATGGCTCGCTGATGTCCACCCCCATCCTCAACGCGCCGCAGTCGGGCATTCTCGGCATGCACCGCATCGAGGAGCGCCCGGTGGTGGTGAAGGGCCAGATCGTCATCAAGCCGATGATGTATCTCGCCCTCTCCTACGATCACCGGATCGTCGACGGCCGCGAGGCGGTGACCTTCCTGGTGCGGGTGAAGGAGACCCTGGAGGATCCGGCGCGGCTCGTGCTGGACCTGTGATTGCGGCGAACCTGAGCCGCCCGGGGGCGCCCATCGCGGCGCCTCCGGGCGACAGGGTGCCTTGAGGGGGCCGGGATGGTGAACCACCTGTCCGAATATCTGACGCTGATGGCGGTGTTCGGCCTGGCGGCCGTGGCCCCGGGGCCGGATTTCGCCATGGTGGTGCGCCAGAGCGTGGTGCACGGGCGCCGCGCCGGCCTGTTCACCAGCCTCGGGGTGGGCACGGCGCTGCTGTTCCATGCCAGCTACACCCTGGCCGGTCTCGGTTTCCTTGTGGCCCACTCGCTTCTGGCCTTCACCGTGCTGAAGTGGGCCGGCTGCGCCTATCTCGTCTATGTGGGGCTGAAGACCTGGAGCGCGCCGGCGGTGCAGGCGGAACCGCTCGATGCGCCGCGCACGCCGGTCTCCGCCCGCCGCAGCTTCGCCCTCGGCTTTTTGACCAACGCGCTCAATCCGAAGGCGGTGCTGTTCTTCCTGTCCCTGTTCAGCACCCTCGTGAGCGCCGCCACGCCGCTCGCCGTTCAGGGCCTCTATGCCCTCTCCATGGCCGCTCTCCTGGTGTCCTGGTTCGCGGTCGTGACCTTGTTCTTCACCGGCCGGGCCGTCCGCGACGGCTTGGCGCGTCTGGGGCGCGGTTTCAACCGCATCACCGGCGCGCTGCTCATCGGCCTCGGCATCCGCATCGCTCTGCAGAAGGCCGCGACGGTGCCCTGAGCGGCGCCACGGCCTTCCAATCTCAAGGGAATTCCCATGTCCTACGATCTCACCATCATCGGCACCGGCCCGGGTGGTTATGTCTGCGCCATCCGCGCGGCGCAGCTTGGCCTGAAGGTGGCTGTGGTGGAGAAGCGCGGCACCCATGGTGGCACCTGCCTGAACGTGGGCTGCATCCCCTCCAAGGCGCTGCTGTATGCCTCCGAGCTGTTCGAGGAAGCCGGCCACAAGTTCGGCGAGATGGGCATCGGCGTTCCCGCGCCCAAGCTCGACCTGAAGGCCATGCTGGCGTTCAAGGACAAGGGTGTCGACGGCAACGTGAAGGGCGTCGAGTTCCTGCTCAAGAAGAACAAGGTCGACGTCTATATGGGCGTCGGCAAGATCCTCGCTCCCGGCAAGGTGGAAGTCACCCTCAACGCCGACGGCAAGGTGGAGACGCTGGAGACCAAGTCCATCGTCATCGCCACCGGCTCGGACGTGGCGCCGCTGCCGGGTGTGACCATCGACGAGGAGCGCATCGTCTCCTCCACCGGCGCGCTGGCCCTGCCCAAGGTGCCGGGCAAGCTGGTGGTGGTGGGTGCCGGCGTCATCGGCCTGGAGCTCGGCTCCGTGTGGCGTCGCCTCGGCGCCCAGGTCACCGTGGTGGAATTCCTGGACCGCATTCTGCCCGGCATGGACAGCGAGGTGGCCCGCTCCTTCCAGCGCATCCTGGAAAAGCAGGGCTTCGCCTTCAAGCTCGGCACCAAGGTCACCGGCGTCGACACCAAGGGCAAGAGCCTGAAGGTGTCGGTGGAACCGGCCGCCGGCGGCGCCGCCGAGGTGCTGGAGGCGGATGTGGTGCTGGTGGCCATCGGCCGCGTGCCCTACACCACCGGCCTCGGCCTCGAAGAGGTGGGTGTGGCCAAGGATCCGCGCGGCCGCGTGGTCACCGACGGTCATTTCGCTACCAGCGTGCCGGGCATCTATGCCATCGGTGACGCCATCGTCGGCCCCATGCTGGCCCACAAGGCCGAGGATGAGGGCGTGGCCCTGGCCGAGCTGCTGGCCGGCAAGGCCGGTCATGTGAATTATGACGTCATCCCCGGCGTGGTCTACACCTTCCCGGAGGTCGCTTCGGTGGGCAAGACCGAGGACGAGCTGAAGGCGGCGGGCGTGGCCTACAAGGTGGGCAAGTTCCCCTTCACCGCCAACGGCCGCACCAAGGTGAACAACACCACCGACGGATTCGTGAAGATCCTGGCGGATGCCGCCACCGACAAGGTGCTCGGCGCCCACATCATCGGCCCCGAGGCCGGCGAGATGATCCACGAATGCGCGGTGCTGATGGAGTTCGGCGGCTCGTCCGAGGATCTCGCCCGCACCTGCCATGCCCACCCCACCCGCTCGGAAGCGGTGAAGGAAGCGGCCATGGCGGTGGAAAAGCGCGCTATCCACATGTGAGGCCGTCGCTGCGGCGACCCTTTCGTATCACCCATGCACACGGGCCGGCGGGGGCACCCCCGCCGGCCCGTTCGTGTTTCCGCTGGTCCAGGCGCAAAAAAAAGACCCCTCGGGACGGTCTGTCCGGAGGGGCTTGGAGGAGGTCAGGGGTCTTTCGGCAAAGCCGATCGATGGGCGGACTGTCGGTGATTCTGGCTAACAAAAGGTTGCAATCCCGTGCGGCCGGTTCGCGTCATGGTCGTGGAGGCGGCGCCACGCGCCGTTGCTATAGCGCGTAGGTCACGGCTTCGATGCGCCAGCCGTCGGGGTCGATGAGAAAGGCGGCGTAATAGCCTTCACCGTAATGGGGGCGGGGGCCCGGGCCGCCATTGTCGGTGCCGCCGTGGGCGAGGCCGATGGCATGGAAAGCGTGCACCGCCGCCCGGTCCGGTGCCAGGAAGCAGACGTGAAAGCCCGGCGGGCAGTGGATGGGGCCGGGCCGCTGCTCCACCCAGAACGGTGCCGCGCCCGGTATGCCTTCCGGCGCCGGCAGGCTGCCCACCGGCCCCCAGCAGGCGGAAGGCCCGGCGACCTCGGCATAATCCGCCACCCGCACCAGCCCCAGGGGAGCCAGCACCGCGTCATAAAAGGCGATCGCCCGTACGAGATCGTTGGTGCCAAGGGACATGTGGTCGATCACGGGCCGGACGGGGATCATCGGAGACCTCACGGGGGCGGGGCGCCTCGGTGCGGAGTGAAGCACGCGGGGCGCGTCGTTGCCATCGCCCGGCCCTGGTCCCGCGCGCTCGGCGTCAGGCGCGGGGATGGGCGGCGCGGTAGGCGGCCATCAGGGCGGTGGCATCCACCTGGGTGTAGATCTGGGTGGTGGAGAGGGAGGCGTGGCCGAGCAGTTCCTGAATGGCGCGCAGGTCGCCGCCGCGCGCCAGAAGGTGGGTGGCGAAGGAGTGCCGCAGCGCGTGGGGGGTCGCCGTGTCCGGCAGGCCGAGGGCGCCGCGCATGCGGGCGACGGCCAATTGGACGATGCGCGGCGAGAGCGGCCCGCCCTTGGTGCCACGGAACAGGGGCTTGTTCGAGCCGAGATCATAGGGGCACAGGCTGCGATATTCGGCGATGGCGACCGCCACAGGGCGAATCAGCGGCACCATGCGGGTCTTGTTGCCCTTGCCGGTCACGGTGAGCTGGTCGGAGCCCGGGGGCACCATGCCGGCGGTGAGGCCGAGGGCCTCGGAGATGCGCAGCCCCGCCCCATAGAGCAGGGCGATGACGGCGGCATCGCGGGCCAGAACCCAGGGCTCGCGGGTTTCGCCGGCGCGGGTCGCGGGGTCGGCGAGGGCGCGGGCGGCGTCCACGGAGACGGGCTTGGGCAGGCTTTTCGGCACCTTGGGCGCCCGCACGGCAGTGAGCGCGCCCACCTTGCCCTGGCCTTCGCGCTCCAGGTGCCGGCCGAAGGAGCGGGCGGCGGCCAGCAGGCGCACCAAAGTGCGCGGCGCCACCCCATCGGCCCGGCGCGCTGCCAGCACCGCCCGCACATCGGCGGGCTTCAGTGCCGCCAGGGCCGCGAGGTCCGGCTTGCCGCCCAGATGCGCGGTGAGCCGCAGCAGCACCACCGAGAGATCACGGGCATAGGCTTCCAGCGTCTTCTGGGACAGCCGCCGCTCATGGCCGAGCCGGGCGAGCCAGGCCGCGACCGCCTCGGCCACGTCCGGAGCGGCAGCCGCCAGCAGGCCGTGGGCGGCGCGAGCCGCCTTCTGCTGATCGCTCATGGCCATGGGGCGTTCCTCCGGTGAAATCGCCGGTCAGTGTGCCGGCCCAAGGTTGCAGATTTGCTGACGTCCCTCCGGCGCGGCGCTTGCATCGGATGCTGCCGGCGGCCCCTTGCCGCCCGCCGCTCCTCCCAGCCCGAGACTGTCGCCCATGCCTGTTGATTTCAACCGACCCATCTTCGAGTGGCTGCCCACCCGCACCTATGCGAGCTTTCGCCCCGGCCTGCCGGATGTGGTGCTGGGGCGTCTGCCGGAGCCCGTCTCCATCGCCGTGGGGCGGGCCTTCAAGGGTTGGATCGTCGAGAGCGCGGACGAACGGGCGGCGCTGGAGGCGGCCCTGGCGCGGCTCATTCTCCAGCCGGAGCCGGGGCGGCTGAATTTCAAGGCGGGTCCTGATGCCGCCTGCGCCGGCCGCTCACAGGGGCCGGCCTTCCTCGCCCTTTATGCGCCGCCGGAGGAAGGCTGGCCGGTGCTGCTGCTGTCGTCCTTCGCGCCGGAGCGGGAGCGGCGCACGCGCATCCAGCGTGATCGCTATGTGTGGGAGACCTTCGCGACGGCGGCGCTGGCGGAGGAGGCTCTGGCGGCAGAGCTGGCTGAGGCGGGCGATGTGCCGGTCCATCGCGGGGCCTGAGGGGCATGGCTCTTGCTTGAACTTGGGCGCCAAGAGGGGCCCGCCCCAAGAGGAGCCCGCGCCAAGAGGAGCCCGCGCCAAGAGGAGCCCGCGCCAAGAGGAGCCCGTCCCATGAAGATTCCAGCGGTGTTGCACGGTCTGTCGCCCCAGGAGCCTCCCGGCATCCGCGCTGTGGAGGCCGGAGCGCTGATGGGCAGGCGCCTGCACTATTATGATTACTGCATGGCCGCCTTTGCGGTGATCCTCATCTGCTCCAACCTCATCGGCGCCTCCAAGGTGGCGGTGGTGGATCTGCCGCTGTTCGGGGCGGTGACCTTCGGCGCCGGCATCCTGTTCTTTCCTTTGTCCTATGTGCTGGGGGATGTGCTGACCGAGGTCTATGGCTATGCCCGGGCCCGCCGCGTGGTGTGGGTGGGGTTCGTGGCGGCGGTGTTCGCGGCCGGCATGGCGGCGTTCGTGGTGGCGGTGCCACCGGCGCCCGACTGGGGCGGGCAGGGGGCGCTGGCCAGCGTGCTCGGCCAGGTGCCGCGCATCTTCGCCGCTTCCATCCTCGCCTTCTGGGCCGGCGAGTTCGCCAATGCCTTCGTCATGGCGCGCATGAAGGTGTGGACCGAGGGGCGCCATCTGTGGACCCGCACCATCGGCTCCACGGTGGTGGGGCAGGCGGCGGACAGCCTCATCTTCTACCCGCTCGCCTTCCTCGGGGTGTGGGACACCGGCCTCGTGCTGACGGTGATGGTCACAAACTACCTGGTGAAAGTGGGCTGGGAGGCGCTCTTGACCCCGCTCACCTACCAGATCGTCGGCTTCATGAAGCGGGCCGAAGGCCTCGACGTCTATGATCTCGACACCGATTTCACGCCCTTCCGGACCCGGGTCTGAGTCTCATTCCAGGAAGGAAAAGCCCATGGTGCGGGCGTGGTAGTAGAGCCCGCCGTCCTGGACGATGAGGAACAGCGCCCGGGTAGGGCCGCCATTGTGATGGGAGTGGGGCGAGGCCGGCGGGGTCACCAGGGTGGCCCAGGGCGACCAGTCGCAGTGCCGCTCGTCCACCATGGAGTGGCAATCGGTGCCGTTCACCACCAGGGTCAGCGCCGGGGAATTGTGCCGGTGGCTGCGCTGATGCGCGCCGGGGGGCAGGGTGTTCAGCGACAGCGTCAGGGTGGGCATGATGTTGCGCGCCGCCGACTGGGTGTCGTTGGAGAAGATCAGCGCGATGCCGGAGGTGCGCTCGTTGGGCGCATGGGCATAGATGAGGGCGATCTGCCGCTCGATCTCCGCAGCCGGATAATGCACCGGGGCGATGGGCCGGCGGGCGTCGTCGGGCGGGCAATCGCCGTCGAAGGCGAGCTGCGGCTCGTTGGTCACCAGCCAGGCCACCACCCGCTCGCGGGCGGTGATGCGCGCCGGGGCGCCCGGCAGCAGCAGCACGTCGCCGGTGCCGAAGGCGATGTCCTCACCCAGGCAGGAGGCGGTGCCGGTGCCGGCGATCACGTACCAGATGGAGCCGGTGGCGATGAAATCCGTGTCCAGGCTCTCGCCGGGGGCGATGGTGGCGTAGCGGGCCAGCATCAGCGGCGTGGTGGCGGGAAAGGCAAGACCCATGGCCGCCGACTGATCGCAGGTGATGAGCCCGGTGGGGGCATCGTCCGCCATGGCCTGCGCGGCCGGCGCGGTGAACACCCCGCCGGGCACCGGCGGCAGCTTGATGTTGAAGGCGTTGCCCGAGTTGAAGAAGCGCGCCCGCGCCTGGGCCGGCCCGGTGGGCGCGGCGGGGCGCTGCTCCGGCATGTCGGCCATGTCGGGAAGGGCGGAGGCCGCGGCAGCGGGGGATGTCATGGTGCGGGGTCCTCCAGGGATGTGGTGGCGAGCAGGGGCGCGAGCACGTCGCTGAGCACCTGTGTGCCGGCGGCCAATTGCTCGGGGCTGGTGTATTCGTGCTCGGCGTGGCTCACGCCGTCGCGGCAGGGAATGAAGATCATCGCCGTCGGGCACATTGTGGCCAGGTGGCGGGCATCGTGGCCGGCGGCGGAGAGGATGGGCATGGAGGACAGGCCGCGGCCGGCGGCCGCCGCGGCGATCCGCGTCCGCAGGCCGACATCGAAGTCGTTGGGCGGCGCGTCCACCAGGCGCGTCACCGCCACGGCGCAGGGGGCAGCCTGCTGGGCGGCCTGCTCCGTGCAGATCGCCTCGCAGCGGGCGCCGAGGCGGGCGAGGGTGGCGGCATCCGGGTGGCGCAGGTCGATGCGGAAGGTCACCCGCGCGGGCACCACCGAGGGGGCGTTGGGGGCCACCAGCAGCCGGCCGATGGTGAATTTGACGATGGCGTCGGCGCCGCCCACCTGCGCATAGAGCTGCGCCGCCATGCGGGTGAAGGCGGCGAGGGCATCGCGCCGCTCCGCCATGTCGAGGGTGCCCGCATGGCCCTCGGCACCGGTGATCTCCACCTCATAGGTGTATTTGCCCTGGATGCCGGTGACGACGCCGATCTGCGTCGCGGCCGCTTCCAGCAGCGGCCCCTGCTCGATATGCAGTTCCAGGAACGCGGCGGCGGGTGGCCCCAGCGGCCGGCGCGGCAGCGCGGGAAAGGTCGCCAGCAGCCGGTCGAGTGCATCGGCGACGCTGCAGCCCGCGGCATCGCGCACGGCGCGGATGGCCGCCAGCGACCGCACGCCGGCAAAGGCTTCCGAGCCCATCATGCCGGGGGCGAAGCGGGAGCCCTCCTCGTTCATCCAGGCCACCACCGTCAGGTCTCGGGCGCGGGGCAGGGGGCTCGCCGCCAGGGTGGCGGCGGCCTCCAACGCCGCCATCACGCCGGCCGCGCCATCGAACTTGCCGCCGGTGGGCTGGCTGTCGAGATGGCTGCCCGCCAGCACCGGCGCGGCTGTGCGGTCGCGCCCCGGCAGGGTCAGGAAAAGATTGCCGGCGAGGTCGCAGGCCGGCTCCAGCCCCGCCTCGGCGCCCCATTGCAGCATCTGCCGCCAGGCCGCGATGTCCGCGTCGCTCAAGGCCTGGCGGTTGACGCCGCCGGCCGGCAGGGCGCCGATCTCGGCCAACGCCAGGGTGCGGCGCCACAGCCGGGCGGCATCGATGGCGGGCAAGGCCGCGCGCATCTCACGCGGTCCGCATGATCTGGCCGGGCAGCGCCCGGGGATCGCGCGGCAGCCAGTGGCCGGCTTCCACCTGGGCAATGAATTCCGCCAGCTGGGCGTTGAAGGCACACGGCTCTTCGAGATTGAGCGTGTGCCCGGTCTTGGGGAACACCGACAGGCCACAGGCGGGAATGGTCTTCTTGAGGAAGATCCCCGGCTGCAGGCAATGGTCGTCCTCGTCGCCCACCATCACCAGCGTGGGCACCCTCATGGCCTTGAGGTCGTCTTCCAAGTCCCAGAAGGAGGGCCGGCGTGCCTGCACCCCGCGCATGGTCATGGCCGCGCCGATATCGGAATGGGTGGCGAGCCGGGCGGCGAAGTCCTGCCAGCCGCGCGGATCCTTGTTCTGGTACTGCACCCGGCTGGCGCCCAGGGCATAGATCTTGGAAAAGGCCTCGGCGCCGAGGCGCTCGAAATTATCGGCCACATCCCGCGAGACGCCGCGGAAATACTCTTCGAATTCCTTCTCGCACCCATAGCCGGCGCCGGCCACGGTGAGGGACAGGGCGCGTTCCGGCGTGCGCAGGCCGAAATGCACGGTGGCGAAGCCGCCCATGGACAGGCCGACGATATGTGCCTTGTCGATGCCGAGCCCGTCGAGCACCGCCACCGCATCATCGGCGGCGATGGCCTGGGAATAGCTGTCGATGTCGGTGGGAATGTCCGAGGGCGCATAGCCGCGTGCGGCATAGGTGATGCAGCGGTGGCGGCGGGCGAAGAACCGCATCTGCGGTTCCCAGCTCATGTGGTTGCCGCCGAATTCGTGCACGAACAGGATGGGGGTGCCGGTGCCCGCCTCTTCCACATGCAGGCGCACGCCGTCCTTGGCGGTGACGGTGAAGGGGGATGTCGTGAGGGCAGAACGAGACATGACAGACCTCGTCAGAACTGGGCGGGAACGTCGTTAAGGGCGCGGGCGCTGTCGACCAGCCGCGGCAGCAGGCTGGCGAACCTCTCGGCCCAGGGGCCGGGCACCGAGGTGCTCACCTTGATGAAGCGATCGCCGAAGCGGGCGGTGTGATAAGTGCCCTGGCGGATCATCATGCCCTCGCGCCGGGCGGCTTCCACCAGCGCCTCGGGCCGGATGCCGGCGGCCACCGTCTCGATCACCAGGAAGTTGCCATGGGAGGGATAGACCGGCAGGTGCAGCCCCTCGATGGCGAGGGCGGCATCGCGGATCATCTCCTTGTTGGCCCGGTCGATCCGGCGGACCTCGCGCATCCATTCGGGCTTCACCGCAAGGCCGGCCATGGCCGCGCGCTGGGCGATGACGCTGGCGCCGAGCACGGCGGTGGTGCACGCCGTGCAGCGGTCGAGCAGCTCGGGCGCGCCCACCAGGGCGCCGATGCGCAGGCCGGCGAGGCCCAGCCACTTGGAGAAGCTCAGCGAAACCAGGGCGCCTGCCGGGGCGGCGTGGAGCGCGGGGTAATGACCATCGGCGAAATCGCGATAGGTGCAGTCGTGCACCAAGAGGGCGCCGCAGTCGCGGGCGATGGCGGCGAACGCCTCGATCTCCGCGCGGCTGTAGCGGATGCCCAGCGGATTGTTGGGGTCCACCAGATAGATGATGGCGGTGCGGTCATCCACCGCCGCCTTCAGGGCCTCCGGGGTGAGGCGATAGCCGCAGGCGGCGTCGTAGATGGGGATCTCGATGACCTCGGCGCCCTGCTGGCGGGCGAACAGGCAGGGCCATTTCCAGGTCGGGTCGGTGGTGACGAAGGTGCTGCCCGGCGTGCAGAAGGCGCGGCACACCATGGCCAGCGCCGAAACGCCACCCTCGGTCACCAGGGCCTCGGCGCCGGGTGTGCCGAGGTCCGCGACGATGGCGGCGCGCAGGGCCTCGAAGCCCAGGGGCGGGGCATAGGCATTGAACTCGTGGGAGCGGACCGAGGCGATCATCGCCTCTTCCACCGCCGGGTGGGTGGGAATGTGGTTGGTATTCTGGCCGAGCCACATGAGGCCGGGGGTGGAGAACAGGTCGTCGAAATAGCGGTTGCGCAGACGCGCGCTGGATGTAGGGGCGTTGGACATGCGGGGCGTTCCTGGGCGCCCCGCCGTGATGGCGGGGCAGGATCTGGATTTTTGGGCGGCTGGGCGGGCGCGGCTCAGCTCAGATGACCGAGCCGCGGGCCGAGATGCCACCGTCGATGGTGACATTGGTGCCGGTGATGTAGCCGGCGCGGGGCGAGGCCAGGAACGCCACCAGGTCCGCCACTTCCTCGGCGGTGGCGGGACGCTTGCCGGGGTATTTGTCGTAGAGCTCTTCCCAGCGCGCCTCGGCGCCGAGCATGTCGATGGCCTTGCGCTTCATGATCTTCAGCATGCGGTCGGTGGCCACCGGGCCGGGATTGACGCCCACCACGCGCACGCCGTCGTTGAGGCTGGCGCCACCGAGCGCCTTGGTGAAGGACATGAGCGCGGCATTGCCGGTGGAGCCGGCGATGTAGCTGGCGTCCCAATTCTCACCGGAATTGCCGATGACGTTGATGATCACGCCGTCACGGCCGCGCATGCGCGCATAATAGGCCCGCGACAGGGTGATGTAGCCGAACACCTTGAGGTCGAAGCCGCGCCGCCATGCGGCGTCGTCCACCACGTCCAGGGCGCCGGCGGGGATGTCGCCGGCATTGTTGACGAGGATGTCCACCGCGCCGACATCGTCCACTAGCTTCTCCATGGCGGCGGTGCTGGACAGGTCCACCGGATAGATGGCCACGGTGACGCCATAGGTGGCCTCGAGGTCCGCCTTGGCCTGCGCCAGCGCCTCGCCATTGCGGGCGGCCAGGTGCAGGTGGCAGCCCTCGGCGGCCAGTGTCTGGGCGACGGCCAGGCCGATGCCCTTGGAGGCGCCGGTGATGAGGGCGGTCTTGTTGGTCAAATCGAGCTGCACGTTTGTATCTCCGCAGGGGCTGCCGATATACAAACTCATGCAATACGCATACCAATATCAGCCATAGGCGGCGAGGAAGTCCAGCAGGTCGTCACCCAGCAGGTTCACGTGGTCGCGCATGGCGGTGTGGGCGCGCTCCGCGTCGTGAACGCGGATGGCCTCGATGACGGCGGCGTGCTCCTTGAGGGTGGCGGCGATGCGGGTGGGCATGCGGGTGACGCGGCGCCGGTAGGCGGCCACCTGATTGCGCAGCCTGCGGGTTTGCTCGGCCAGGAAGGCGTTGCAGGAGGCTTCATAGATCGCCTCGTGAAATTCCTGGTTCACGTCATAGAAGGCGTCGACCTCATCCGGCGTCGCAAGGCCTTCCAGGCGCAGGTGAATGGCGTCGATCCTGGCGATCTGCGCGGGGGTGATGCGGCGGGCGGCAAGCCGCGCGCACAGGCCTTCCAGCTCCGCCATCACCTGGAACATCTCCACCAGCGTATGGCCGCCGATGCTGCGGACCATGGCGCCCTGGCGGCCGCGCAGTTCCACCAGATTGCTCGCCGCCAGCAGGCGAAAGGCCTCGCGCACGGGCGTGCGGGAGACCCCGAAGCGGTCGGCGATCTCCTGCTCGTCCAGGCGGCTGCCGGGCTCGATGCGTCCGGCTGAGATGGCCGTCTCCAGCTCCTTGCGGATGCGATCCGCCAGGGTGGCGCCGGGGGTTCCGGTACGGGTTTCCTGGTCATTCGGTGGGCAACTGCCTGCCTCATGTGCGCAAACATCTTGCATATGTGTTTCTTAGCTCACTTTACGTATACATAAAGAACGGGATCGCGCCTTGCTTCATGGGCTGATCCACGCCGCCGATGCGTGTCGTCCCTAGGATAAGAGGGCGTTGGCGGCAAAATGCAATGGTGCTGTTGCGCTGCCCCCGGATTGCGCCCCATCTCCGGATATTGGCATGCGCATTGCTAGATAATCTCCACAAATGGATCATCGGCGCATGCGCTGAGGCATCTGCATTATACAATAAAGGAAGGTGTGCTTTTGCCCGTGGCCACACATCACAAAGGGTCGTCGGAACCGGCCTCGGGCGCAGCGGCGCCGGAGTTCCCGGCCGCCGCGGTGCCGCCCCTGCTGGATTTGCGCGGGCTGAGCAAGACGTTTGGCGCCGTGCAGGCCCTGGGGAATTTCACCGCCACCATCCAGCCCGGCGAATTCGTCACCGTGGTCGGTCCCAGCGGCTGCGGCAAGAGCACCTTGTTCAACATCGTCTCGGGCCTCGAGGAGCCCGACGCCGGTGGCGTGGTGCGCTTCCAGGGCGCCAGTGTGATGGCCGCTGATCTGCTCGGCCGCGTCTCCTTCATGCCCCAGCGCGATCTGCTGCTGCCCTGGCGCACGGTGATCGACAATGCGGTGCTCGCGCTGGACGTGGAGGGGGCGCCGCGCAAGGCGGCGCGGGAGCAGGCGCGCGCCATGCTGCCGGAATTCGGCCTCGCTGGCTTTGGGGACCAGTATCCGAGCCAGCTGTCCGGCGGCATGCGCCAGCGGGTGGCACTGATGCGCACCTTTCTGTTCAAGCGCGAGCTGATGCTGCTCGACGAGCCGTTCGGCGCCCTCGACGCCCTGACGCGCACCATGATGCAGCGGTGGCTGCTCGATGTGTGGCAAACCCACAAGCGCACCATATTGTTCATCACCCACGATGTGGACGAAGCCCTGTTCCTGGGGGATCGGGTGATCGTGATGAGCGCGCGTCCCGGCCGCGTGAAGCTGGAGCAGAAGGTGGATCTGCCCCGTCCGCGTCCCGCCGAGGTGGTGATTTCGCCGGAGTTCATCCGCCTCAAGCGCACCCTCCTGGAAGCCATCGAGGAAGAGGCGATGAAGTCGTTCCTCGCCCCCGGCGCCGACGGCGCCACCACAACGGAGGTCCGCTGATGAGCGCTCCCCTCGCCCGTGTTCCCCGCCCGTGCGATCCCCAGGAATGGGCGGCCCGGGTTGAGCTCGCCGCCTGCTACCGGCTGGTGGCGAAGCTGGGCCTCGATGATCTCATCTACAATCACATCTCACTGCGGCTGCCCGGGCGCGAGGGGGAGTTCCTCATCAACCCCTACGGCCTGCTGTTCGAAGAGATCACCGCGTCCAGCCTGGTGAAGATCGACACCGAAGGCCGCAAGCTCGACAACACGCCCTATGAGGTGAACCGCGCCGCCTTCGTCATCCACGCGGCCGTGCACAAAACCGGGTCCGATGCGGCCTGTGTGCTGCATACCCATTCCGATGCCAGTGTCGCGATCTCCGGCCAGAAAGAGGGGCTGCTGCCGCTCAGCCAGTTCGCCATGCGCTTCTACCAGCGCCAGGGGTTCCATGCCTATGAAGGGGTGGCCATCGATCTCGACGAGCAGGCGCGGCTGGTGGCCGATCTCGGCACCCACAAGGTTATGCTGATGCGTCACCACGGCATCCTCACCGTTGGCCGCACGGTCGGTGAGGCGTTCATGCTGCTCTATTATTTCGAGCGGGCCGCGCGCATCCAGCTGGCCATGCAGGCGGCCTGCGCTTCTGGTGTGGAGCTGATGCTGCCGCCGCACGCGGTCTGCGAGAAGGCCGCGCGCCAGTTTTGGGAGCAGCAGGGCGACATCCTCATTCCCGGCGAGCGGGAATGGCCGGGCCTGCTGCGCCAGCTCGATCGCGCCGATTCCAGTTTTCGCCAGTGAGCCGGCGCGGCATTGCCGCCGGCCATGTGGCGCTCCCCACTCTCGCGCCCTCCAACCCCCGGAGATCTGACATGACGACCCGCCGAAGCCTGCTGGCCACCCTGGTGGCCGGCGCCGCGTTCATCACCGCGGCCCTGCCGGCCGTGCCGGCCGCCGCTGCCGATCTCACCAAGGCCAGCCTGCGTCTGAAATGGCTGCCGCAAGCCCAGTTCGCGGGCTTCTACGTGGCGGTCGCCAAGGGTTACTACAAGGCCGAGGGCATCGACCTCACCATCAACCCGGGCGGTCCCAACATTCTCACCGAGAATCTGGTGGCCACCGGCGCCGACACGTTCGGCCTGTCGGGTGGCGTCGACAGCGTGTTCGCCGCCCGCGACAAGGGCATGCCGGTGGTGTGCGTGGGCATCGCCCACCAGATGACGCCGTTCGTGTTCGTCACCCGCGCCGACGGGCCCATCAAGAGCGTCGACGATTTCAAGGGCAAGAAGGTCACCACCTGGTTCACCGGCGCCAACCACGTGCTGAAGGCGATGCTGACCAAGGCGGGCGTGGACCCAGCGCTGGTCAACATCCAGCCGCAGCAGGTGAGCGTGACGCCGTTCGTGGATGGCCAGGTGGATGTCATCACCGCCACCCGCTACAATGAGTATTACACCATCAAGACCCGCATGGGCGAAGAGACGCTGCGTAGTTTCGTGGCCGAAGACTTCGGCGTCACCTTCCCCCGTGACACGCTGATCGTGTCGGAGACCACCGCCAAGGAGAAGCCGGAGCTGGTGAAGGCGTTCCTGCGGGCCTCCATCAAGGGCTGGCAGGATGCCTTCGCCGATCCCAAGGGCGCCGTCGACACCATCATGGCGGTCGCGCCCACCCTCGACCGGGCCCACCAGGAATTCATGCTGGCCGAGGCCCAGAAGCTGATGCTGGCCGGCACCGTGAAGGAGAACGGCCTGTTCTGGATCGACATGGGCGCCGTGAAGACCGCCGAGCAGCTGTTCCTCGACGCCAAGGTGATCGCCAAGCCGGTGGATCTGGCTGCCACCTTCAACGTGAGCTTCCTGGAATCCATCCCGCTGGCGGAGCGTCGCCCGTGAGCGGCGCCCTCGTTGCGTCTCCGGCCTCACGGCCGGAGACGATGTCCCTCGCCCTCCTCGCCCCGCTGTGGCGCTTCGCCCGTGGCCTGTTCTGGCTGGCGGTGGTGCTGGCGGTGGCCGAGGGGCTGATCGTGCTGTTTGGCGTGCGGCCCTATTACGTGCCGCGGCCGAGCGTGGTCATCGGCGCCATCCTGGCGACGCCAACGCCCTATGTGCAGGGCTTCCTGCGCACCCTGTCGGAAACACTGCTGGGCTTTGCCTCGGGGGCGGTGTTCGGCATCGGCATCGGTGTGCTGTTCTTCCGGGCGCGGGCGCTGCGGGAACTGGTGTTTCCCATCTTCATCGTGTCGCAGACCATTCCGGTCATCGCCTTCGGCGCGCTGGTGGTGCTGTGGTTCGGCAACACCCTGGTGGCCAAGGCCGCCATCTCCTTCTATCTCACCTTCTTTCCCGTCACCGTGAACACCCTGCTGGGGCTCGAGGGGGTCGATCCGCGCCAGGAGGCGCTGATGCGCTCGTTCGGCGCCAGCCGCTTCAAGCTGCTGACCCATCTGCAATTGCCCAGCGCGCTGCCGCAGATCTTCGTCGCGCTGCGCCTCGCCTCGGCGCTGGCCCTGGTGGGCGCGCTGGTGGGCGAGTGGTTCGGCGATACGGTGGGGCTCGGCGTGCTGCTGCTGCAGGGCATGTACAACGAGAACGTGGTCGCCATCTGGGCCGCCATCGCTGTCTGCGCGCTGCTGGGCACCGGCCTCTATGCCGCCGTCAGCATGATCGAGAAGTGGCTCGTCTTCTGGGGAGCGGAGCAATGAGCGCGACGGCGGATTTCGCCGCGGCCCTGCCGCGCGTGCTCGGCTCGCGCACGGTTCAGCGGGGCGTGCTGGGCATGGTGCTGCTGGTGGCGGTGTGGGAAGGCGTGGCGCGGGGCTTCGCTTTGCCCGCTTATACCCTGCCGGCGGTCAGCGCCATCCTGGTCAATATTGTCGACAGCTGGGCGGTGCTGGCGCCGGCGGCCAGCTACACCTTGACGGAGTCCCTGCTCGGCTATGGGGTGGGCTCACTGATCGGCATCGCGCTGGCGGGGCTCATCACCCTGGTCCCCCGGGCCCGGGCGGCCATCCTGCCGGTGGCGACCGCCATCAATTCGGTGCCGGTGGTGGCGTGGTCGCCGCTGATCCTGCTGTGGTTCGGCATCGGCATCGCCTCCAAGGTGGTGATGGTGGCGCTGGCGGTGAGCTTCACCGTGTTCCTTTCCGCCCTGGCCGGCTTCGACCGGGTCGACCGGCGCGCCGCCGATCTCATGCGCTCGTTCGGCGCCGGCCGGCTCTCGGTGCTGTGGCGGCTGCGCCTGCCCACAGCGCTGCCGCTGATCGCCGCCGGCATGCGGGTCTCCACCGTGCGGGCCATCATCGTCGCCATCGTCACCGAAATGCTGGGCGCCTACGACGGCATCGGCTGGGTGATCTACCAGGCGGTTCTGCAAGTGGACTTCGTGCGGGTGTGGTCGGCCATCTTCGTGGCCTCGGCCATCAGCCTCGCCTTCTTCGGCCTCGTGAGCTTCTGCGAGCGGCGCCTCATCTTCTGGACCTGAGATCCCGACCATGTCACGACAGATGCACTTCGGCCTGTTCCTGCTGGGAACGGGGAGCCACATCGCGGGCTGGCGCCAGCCGGGTGCCATGGATACTTTCCAGGACATCGAGAAGGTGCGGCAGATCGCGGCCACCGCCGAGCGCGGCCTGTTCGACCTCATCTTCATGGGCGACAACCTGAACGCCGATCCCGCCAGCCACCCCTCCTACACGGCGCGGCTGGAGCCCATGACCCTGCTCGCCGCCATCGCCGGCGCCACCCGCCACATCGGCCTCGGCGGCACCGTGTCCACCACCTATGCGGATCCCTTTTCGGTGGCCCGGGCGTTCGCTTCGCTCGATCACATCAGCGGCGGGCGGGCTGCCTGGAACGCGGTGACCACCTCGGCGCCGGCCGCCGCCGCCAATTTCGGCACCCAGCATCCCGACCACGCCCGGCGCTACGAGCGGGCCGGTGAGTTCGTGGATGTGGTGACGGGCCTGTGGGACTGCTGGGCCGACGACGCCATCTGCGCCGATCGCGCAAGCGGCGTCTATATCGATCCCGCCAAGGTGCGGCCCCTCGACCACGAGGGCCCGTTCTTCAAGGTGAAGGGGCCGCTCAACATCGGGCGCTCGCCCCAGGGCCATCCCATCATCTCCCAGGCCGGCGGTTCGGAGCCGGGGCAGATGCTCGCCGCCCGCACCGCCGACATCGTGTTCGCGGTGGTGCAGGACCTGGCGGAGGCGAAGGCCGGTTACGACAGCCTCAAGGCCCGCCTGCCGGCCTTTGGCCGCCATCCCGACGAAGTGTGTGTTCTACCGGGGGTGATGCCGGTGGTGGGGCGCACCGCCAAGGAGGCGCGGGAGAAGCTCAACGATCTCATGCAGTTCGTCGACACGAGCAATGCGCTGGGCATGCTCTCGGAGCGCTTCGGCCACGACATGAGCGCCTATGCGCTCGACGGTCCCATTCCCGATCTGCCGGAGGCCGACACCTACAAGTCGTTCACCGGGGTGCTGCTCTCGAAGGCCCGGCGGGACGGCATGAGCCTGCGGGATCTCTACAATCTGGTGGCGGCGGCCCGTGGCCACTGGGTGCTGTGCGGGGCGGCGGAAGAGGTGGCCGATACGCTCCAGCAGTGGTTCGAGGCCGGCGCCGCCGATGGCTTCAACGTGATGCCGCCCTATTTCCCCGGCGCGTTCGACGATTTCGTCGATCTGGTCATTCCGATCCTGCAGGAGCGCGGCCTGTTCCGCACCGCCTATGAGGGCGCCACCCTGCGTGATCTGCTGGGCCTGAAGCGGCCGGCCAATCCCAACTTCTGACCCGGGGTGGGCGGGCCCCCGCGACGGGGGCCCGCCACGTCACTTCATGGTGGGCATCACGAACTCGGCGCCGGCGCGGATGCCGGTGGGCCAGCGGGTGGTGATGGTCTTCAGCCGCGTGTAGAAGCGCACGCCCTCCGGCCCATGCATGTGGTGATCGCCGAACAGCGAGGCCTTCCAGCCGCCGAAGGAGTGGAACGCCATGGGCACCGGGATCGGCACGTTGATGCCCACCATGCCCACCTTGATGTCATGGGCGAACTCGCGGGCGGCGTCGCCGTCGCGGGTGAAGATGGCGGTGCCGTTGCCGAACTCGTGCTCGTTGATGAGGGTGGCGGCGGTGGCGAAGCTGTCGGCGCGCAGCACCGCCAGCACCGGGCCGAAGATCTCTTCCTTGTAGATGCGCATGTCCGGCGTCACGTTGTCGAACAGCGTGCCGCCGATGAAGTAGCCGTCCTCATAGCCCTGCAGCTTCAGGCCGCGGCCGTCCACCACCAGGGTCGCGCCCTCGGCGACGCCAGCATCCACATAGCCGGAGACCTTGTCCAGGTGCTGGCGGGTGACGAGCGGGCCCATCTCCGCCTCGGGGTCGGTGCCGGGGCCCACCTTCAGCGCGCGCACCTTGGGTTCGAGCTTGGCCATCAGGGCGTTGGCCGTCTCCTCGCCCACCGGCACGGCCACCGACACCGCCATGCAGCGCTCGCCGGCGGAGCCGTAGGCGGCGCCCATCAGCGCATCCACCGCCTGGTCGAGGTCGGCGTCGGGCATGATGATCATGTGGTTCTTGGCGCCGCCCAGGGCCTGGCAGCGCTTGCCGGTGCGGGCGGCGGTCTCATAGATGTATTTGGCGATGGGGGTGGAGCCCACGAAGCTGATGGCGGAGATGTCCGGGTCGTGGAGCAGGGCATCCACCGCGTCCTTGTCGCCGTTCACCACGTTGAACACGCCGTCGGGCAGCCCGGCTTCCTTGAGCCACTCGGCCAGCACCAAGGCGGCGGAGGGATCGCGCTCGGATGGCTTCAGGATGAAGCAATTGCCGCAGGCCAGCGCCACCGGGAACATCCACATGGGCACCATGGCGGGGAAGTTGAACGGGGTGATGCCGGCGACGATGCCCAGGGGCTGGCGCACGCCGTAGCTGTCCACCTTGGTGCCCACGTCCTCGGTGATCTCACCCTTCAGCATCTGGGGAATACCGGTGGCGAACTCCACCACCTCCATGCCGCGCTGGATTTCGCCCTTGGCGTCGGACAGCACCTTGCCGTGTTCGGCGGTGATGATGGCGGAGAGGCTGTCGATGCGCTCTTCCATGATGCGCAGGAAGGCGTTGAGGATGCGGGCACGGCGCAGCGGCGTGGTGGCGGCCCAGCCGGGGGCGGCGGCCTTGGCGGCGTCCACCGCGGCGCGCACCTCTTCCGGCGCTGCCAAAGCGACGCTGCCGGACTGGAGCCCGGTGGCCGGGTTGAACACTGGGGCGCTGCGGCCGCTGGTGCCCTCGACGCGGCGGCCGGCGATGTAATGGGGAATGGATTGGGCCATGGCTGAGGTCCTTGCGCGGGCAGCGGGCGCGGCTGGCCCGCCGGAATGACGACGCTCCTCCTTCCCGCTTCAAGAGGCGCACAGCAATGAGTAAGATCGATAACTCATTGTGCGAAATTTGAAGTGTGATGATGGATTGGGATCATTTGCGCGTCTTCCTGGCGGTGGCGCGGCAGGGTCAGTTGCTGGCGGCGGCGCGGCGGCTGGGGCTGAACCACGCCACCGTGGCGCGCCGGCTGGATGCGCTGGAGGCGGCGCTGGCGACACCCCTGTTCGATCGCCGCCCGGCGGGCACGGTGCTCACCGCGGCGGGGGAGCGGCTGCTGCCGGCGGCGGAGCGCATCGAGGCGGAGATCCTGGGTGCCGCCGAGAGCCTGCGCGAGGAGGCGGGGGAGGTCTCCGGCACCGTGCGCATCGGCGCGCCGGACGGCCTCGGCAATTATTTCCTGGCCGCCGAACTGGGCCGCCTCGCCGCCGCTTACCCGGACCTGATCGTGGAACTGGTGCCGCTGCCGCGGACCTTCTCCTTGTCCCGGCGCGAAGCCGATCTCGCCATCGTTCTGGACCGGCCGGCGGAAGGCCGGCTGGTGGTCTCGCGCCTCACCGATTACACCCTGGGCGTCTATGCGGCGCAGGCCTATCTCGAAGCGGCGGGCACGCCGCAGGAGGTGGAGGATCTCGCCAACCACACGGTGGTGACCGGGGTGGAGGACCTCGCCTATGCCTCGGCCCTCGATTATGCTGAGGTGCTGGAGCGCCACGGCGGCCGGCGCTTCCGCTGCGCCAGCGTGATGGGGCAGGTGGAGGCGGTGAAGGCCGGCACCGGCATCGGCGTGCTGCATGATTTCGCCGTGGGCGCCCATGACGGGCTGACCCGGATCCTGCCGCAGGTGCGCTTCCGCCGCAGCTATCACCTCCTCGCTCATCCCGATACGCAGGCGGTGCGCCGCATCGCCGTGGCGCGGGATGTCCTGGCCCGCCGCTTCCGCGAGGCGCGGGCGCGCTTCATCTGCGCATGAACAAGGCGCGGTCGGCCCGCACCCGGCTGGTGAGGGCGGCGAGCACCGCCTGCACCCGGCGCAGCCGCCGCATGTCGTCATGGACCGAGAGCCAATAGCTGCGGGTGAGGCCCACCGCCTCGGGCAGGAGGCGGATCAGCTCCGGCCTCCGGGCGGCGAGGAAGGTGGGCAGCACCCCCAGCGCCGCGCCGCTCGCCACCGCCTCCACCTGGGCGATGACGCTGGTGCTGCGGATAGTGGGGGAAAGCTCCACCCGCTCGTCGAGCCGGGAGAAATCGAGGGCGGCGGTGAACAGCAGCTCGGGGATGTAGCCGGCGAACACATGGTCGGGCAAAGCGGCGACGCTGGCCGGTTCGCCGCGCCGGTCGAAATAGGCGCGGGTGCCATAAAGATCGAGGCTGTAGTCGGTGAGCTTGCGCACGCTCACCCGCCCGGCGGCGGGCCGCTCCAGGGTGATGGCGATATCCACCTCGCGGCTGGCCAGGGAATAGGTGCGTGGCAGGGCCACCAGCTCGGTTTCCAAGCCCGGATGCTCGGCTGAGAGGGCGGCGAGCCGGGCGGCCAGATAGCCGACGCCGAGCCCTTCCGGCGCCCCCACCCGCACCCGGCCGGCCAGCACCATCTGGTCTTCCCCAAGGCCGGCCACCTTGCGCAGCACGATGGATTCGATCTCCTCCACCGCCTCCGCCAGCTTCTGGCCCTGCTCGGTGATGACGGTGCGCCGGCCGGCCCGCTCCACCAGAGGCGCGCCCAGCGCCGCTTCCAGCCGGGCGATACGGCGGCCCACGGTGGAATCGTCCACCCCCAGGGCCTTGCCGGCGCTGGTCATGCGGCCGGAGCGGGTAAGCTGCAGAAAGATGCGCAGATCGTCCCAATCCATGGCCTTGTTCTGCATTTTTGCGGAAGTGAAGCGACGCTATCGGCCTTGAGCGGGAAAATCCAGCGTGTCATCACCGCAAGAGCCAGAAGCCACCAAGAGCCACTGGAACAGGGAGAGCGCCATGGGCACCGACGACGTGGGCCGTCTCGACGGCGATTATGATTACATCGTCGTTGGCGCCGGCACCGCCGGCTGCATCGTCGCCAACCGCCTCTCGGCGGACCCCGCCAAACGGGTGCTGCTGCTGGAGGCCGGCGGGCGCGACAACTGGATCTGGTTCCATATTCCGGTGGGCTATCTGTTCGCCATCGGCAATCCGCGCTCCGATTGGATGTTCAAGACCGATCCCGAGCCGGGGCTGAACGGGCGGGCGCTGAACTATCCGCGCGGCAAGGTCATCGGCGGCTCGTCCGCCATCAATGCCATGATCTCCATGCGTGGCCAGGCGGCCGATTACGATCATTGGCGCCAGCTCGGCCTCACCGGCTGGGGCTGGGATGATGTGCTGCCCGCCTTCAAGGCGCTGGAGGACCATTTCCTCGGGGCGAGCGCCCTGCACGGCACCGGCGGCGGCTGGCGCATCGAGGCGCCGCGCCTCTCCTGGGACGTGCTGGATGCGGTGGGCCGCGCGGCGGAGGAGATGGGCGTGCGCCGGGTGCCGGATTTCAACACCGGCGACAATGAGGGCGTGGGCTATTTCCATGTGAACCAGAAGCGCGGCCGGCGCTGGTCGTCCGCCCGCGGCTTCCTGAAGCCGGCCCTCGGCCGCGCCAACCTGCGGCTGGAAACCGATGTGGTGGCCGATCGTGTGCTGGTCGAGGCCGGTCGGGCGGTGGGGGTGCGCTATCGCCAGAACGGGCGGCTGATGGAGGCGCGGGCGCGCGGCGAGGTGCTGCTGTGCTCCGGCTCCATCGGCTCCATCCAGGTGCTGCACCGTTCCGGCATCGGCCCCGGCGAATGGCTGGCGCCCCTGGGGCTGGAGGTCGTCGCCGACCGTCCCGGCGTGGGGCGGAACCTGCAGGATCACCTGCAGCAGCGGGCCATCTACAAGGTGCATGGCATCCGCACCCTCAACGAGACCTATTATTCGCTGCCGCGCCGGGCCCTGATGGGGATCGACTATGCCCTGCGCCGGCGCGGACCGCTGACCATGGCGCCTTCCCAATTGGGCATCTTCACGAGGTCCGATCCGGGCCAGGAGCGGGCCAATATCCAGTTCCACGTTCAGCCCTTGTCCTTGGACAAGTTCGGCGAGCCGCTGCACCGCTTCCCGGCCATCACCGTGGCGGCCTGCAACCTGCGCCCCACCTCCCGTGGGCTGGTGCGGGTGACCACGGCGGACCTCGATGCGCCGCCGCAGATCGCCCCCCATTATCTCACCACCGAGGCTGACCGGCAGGTGGCGGCGGATGCCATCCGCGTCACCCGGCGGCTCATGGGCCAGAAGGCGCTGGCGCCCTATCGGCCGCAGGAATATCTGCCGGGGCCGAGCGTGGGGGATGATGCGGCCTCCCTCGCCAAGGCGGCGGGCGACATCGGCACCACCATCTTCCACCCGGTCGGCACCGCCAAGATGGGGCGGGCGGATGATCCGCAGGCGGTGGTGGATGAACGGCTGCGGGTCTTCGGCATCGGCGGGCTCCGGGTGATCGATGCGTCGGTGATGCCCACCATCACCTCCGGCAACACCAACACCCCCACCGCCATGATCGCCGAGAAGGGCGCCGGCTTCGTCCTTGCCGACGCCCACTGATGCCGGCCGCCCTCAGCCGATGACGCCGGCGCGGCGCAGATCGGCGAGGGTCTCCGGCGCGAGGGCGAGCCGCTCGTGCAGCACCGCGTCGGTCTGCGCGCCCAGCTGCGGCGGCGCGCTGTCATAGCGGGCGGGGGTGGCGGAGAGCTTCACCGGGAAGCCCACCACTGGAACCGTGGTGCCGCCCTCCAGCGTCATGTGCTGCACCAGGCCGCGGGCGGCGATCTGCGGCTCGGCGAACACCTGGTCGATGCGGTTGATGGGCCCGCCCGGCACCCCGGCCTCCGCCATGGCGGGGATGAGGTCGGCGGTGGACCATTGGGCGATGGCCGCGCCCAGGGCCGCTTCCACCTCGTCGCGCCGGGCGACGCGCGCGGCATTGTCGCCATAGCGCGGATCCTCGGCCATGGCATCGAGCTTCAAAAGCCGGCACAGGGCGCGGAACTGGCGGTCGTTGCCGGTGGCGATGATGGCATGGCCGTCGCGGGTGGGGAAGGTGCGGTAGGGCACCACATTGGGGTGCAGATTGCCCATGGGTCTGGGGATCATGCCGCCCACCAGCCAGTTCATGGCCTGGTTGGCGAGCACCGCCACCTGGGTGTCGAGCAGCGCGCAGTCGAGATGCTGGCCGGTGCCGGTGGCATCGCGATGGCGCAGCGCCGCGAGAATGGAGATGGTGGCGTAAAGCCCAGTGAAAACATCGGAAACGGCGACGCCGACCTTCATGGGTTCGGCCCCGGGCGTGCCCTCCGGCTGGCCGGTGATGCTCATGAGGCCGCTCATGCCCTGCACCACGAAATCATAGCCCGGCCGCTTCGCCAGCGGGCCATCCTGGCCGAAGCCGGTGATGGAGCAATAGACCAGCCGGGGGTTGATGGCGCGCAGGCTCTCATAATCGAGCCCATAGCGGGCAAGGGCGCCCACCTTGAAATTCTCCAGCACCACGTCGCTGTCGCGGGCCAGGGCGCGGATGAGATCGGCCCCGGTGGGCTGGGCCATGTCCACGGTGATGGAGCGCTTGTTGCGATTGCAGCCGAGGAAATAGGCGCTGAAGCGGGCGCCCTCGGCGCCATCCTCCACGAACGGTGGGCCCCAGGAGCGGGTGTCGTCGCCAGCCCCCGGCTGCTCCACCTTGATGACGTCGGCGCCGAGATCGCCGAGGATCTGGGAGGCCCAGGGGCCGGCCAGGACGCGGCTGAGATCCAGCACCCGCAGGCCGGCGAGGGCATAGGGGGCGGAGCGAAGGAGCGTTTCCGAATCACGTTCTTGCATGGAATTTCATTCTGTGAAATATTATTTCATATAATCTAGCGCAGGGTCATCCACCCCACAAGGGCGCCGATGACTCGGTGTGGTTGCGGGCGTCGATCCGCGTGCCTAGAAGTCACAGGCGCCGGCGGTGTGTGACCGCCCGTCGGCGCAGGTTGCCGGATCCACCGGCCGCGAGGGGGAGCGTCGATGCCGTCATTCAAGCCCGTGGTCGCGGTCCTGCGCGGTCTCGACGTGTTGCGGGCGGTGAACGAGAGTTCGGAGTCCACCGTGGGCTCTGTGCACGCGGCCACCGGGCTCGACAAGGCCACCATCGTGCGCATGCTGGAGACGCTGGAGCACGGCGGCTATGTGGTGCGCACCGGCAAGCGCGGCACCTACGCCGCTGCCGGCCGCACCCTGCAATTGAGCTCCGGATACAATTTCCATGAGCGCCTGCAGGCGGCGGCCGAGCCCATCATGGCGGCATTCCGCCGGCGGGTGGGCTGGCCGTCGGATCTGGCCGTGTGCGACCGCGACGAGATGATCGTGGTGCAGACCAGCCGCGAGCAGGGCCCGCTCCATCTCAACCGTCGCCCCGGCTATCGCGCACCGGTGCTCATCACCTCGGTGGGCCGGGCCTATCTCGCCTTCTGCACCCCCGCGCGCCAGGCCGCCATTCTCGACCGGCTGGCCCAGCGCCCGGACGTGGCGCCCCTTGACCGCCCGGCCGCCGAAGCCATGCTCGAAACCGTGCGCCGGCAAGGCTTTGCGGTGATGGACGACATCTATTCCAGCCGCGAATATGAGAGCCTGGTATGGGCCATGGCGGTGCCGGTCATAGATGGCGACCATGCCTGTGCCTCCATCAACATCATGATGCTGCGCTCCGCGGTCTCGCCGGAGACCGCCGTCAGCCAGCTGCTCGAACCGCTGCGGGAGACGGCGGGGCAGCTGGCGGAGGCGATCCGCGCCCAGGGTGGGGTTCCGGAGATCTATTCCGCCGCTTGAGCCGCCGGCGCGCGCACCCGCACCATCCGCAGCGGGGTGTAGACCAGGGTGACGGTGCCGTCCTGCTTCACCACCCGATTGCGGGTGCGCACCAGGCCGCGGTCGGGGCGGGAGGTCAGACGCGCCTCGATCACCTCGCAGGCGACGTGGATTGTGTCGCCGACGAAGGTTGGTCCCTTCATGTCCACCTCGGCATTGAGGAAGGCGAGGCCGGTGCGCTGCATGGAGGTGGTGAGCAGCCCCTCGGCGCAGGCATAGACCAGCGCCCCCGGCACCACCCGGCCCTGGATCGCCATGTGCGCCCGGTCGGCGGTGTTGGTGAACAGCTCCTCGGTGAACCAGGAGAGGTTCACGAAGGCGACCAGGTCGGTTTCGGTGATGGTGCGCCCGGTGGTGCGGAAGCGGGTGCCGAGGGGCAGGTCCTCGAAATGGAAACCGAGGCCGAGGGTGGGGCCCTCGTCCCCGAGGGCGGGCGAAGAGGGGGAAGCGGCGTCGCTCATGCGGACTCCATGGGTTCGGTGATGTCGGTGGGGGTATCGGCGGCGACCACCACGGCTCCGCAGGCGCACAGGGCGGCGAGGCGGGCGTCGTCGTACCCGACCTCGGCCAGCACCTCGGCACTGTGCTCGCCGAGCCGCGGCGCGTGTCGGCGCACCTTCGGCCGGGCTCCGGCCCAGCGGGTGGCGATGCCGATGGCGCGCATGGTCCCCTCGCTCGGATGCTCGGTGAGCGGCAGGAAGCCGGTGGCGGCGTGGTGGGGATCCTCAATCAGGCTGCCGGGGGTATGGAGCGGCATGGCCGGGATCTCCGCCGCTGCCAGGGCCGCCAGCCAGTCGGCGGTGGTGCGGGTGGCCATGGCATCGGCCACCATGCCGTAGAGCTCGTTGATGTGCCGGGTGCGGGCGCCGATGTCGGCGAAGCGGGGATCGCAGGTGAGCAGCTCGGCGCGGCCGATGAGGCCCAGGAAGTGGCGCCATTGCTTGTCGTTGTAGATGACCGTGCAGATGTAGCCGTCGAGGGTCCGGTAGGGGCGGCGATGGGCCGCCAGAAGGCGCGGATAGCCGGTGGGCCCCAGGGGCGGGACGAAGGTCTCTCCGCCCATGTGATCGCCCAGGACGAACTCGGTCAGCGCCTCGAACATGGGGATCTCCACCACCTCCCCACGCCCGGTGCGGGCCCGCTGGAGCAAGGCGGCGGTGACCGCATAGACCGCGTGCAGGCCGGCGGTGCGGTCGGCCAGGGTGGCGGGCACGTAGCGCGGGTCGCTGCCGGTGGCCTCCGCAATCAGGGAAGGCAGCGCCACCGCGCCCTGGATCAGGTCGTCATAGGCCGGCTTGTCCGCATAGGGACCATCCTGGCCGAAGCCGGTGATGGCGGCATAGACGAGCTTCGGATTGAGGGCGGTGACGTCCTCTGGCGCCAGCCCCAGCCGCGCCATGGCGCGCGGGCGCATGTTGTGGATGAAGACGTCGGCGGTGGGGACGAGGTCGAGCAGCGCCTGGCGCGCCGCCGGCTGCTTCAGATCCAGCACCAGCGAGCGCTTGGAGCGGTTGGCATGCAGGAAGATGGCGCCCATGCCGGGATGGCGCATGGGGCCGATGCCCCGCACATTGTCGCCGGCGGGCGGCTCCACCTTGATCACGTCGGCGCCGAGGTCGCCGAGGATCTGGGTGGCGTAAGGCCCCACCAGCACCGAGGTGAGATCGAGGATGCGTATGCCGTCGAGCGGTCCGCCCATCGCGGCCCTCCATGGGAGACGTGGCAGCCCGGCCGGCGCAGGAGGCGCGCCGCGCCGGCGGCCAGGGGAATGGTGTTTCGGCTCCGGGCGGAACCCGGAGCGGCAAGCTGAAGTGGGCGACGAGCTGGCAAACGACAGTGGAAAAACATGCCACATGCGGCGTTTGACTGCTGCCGCCCGCTCTCAATTGGGGCGGTCACCGTCTTCTCCCACTGACACGCACAAAACGTGCAGAAGACATGAGGCCGGCCCGATCGATGCGCCGGGCGACGCGCCGTGGCGCGAGGGGCGGACGGCCGCCCCCTTGTCCCTGTGGGTGCGCTGCAGCCCGGCTAGATCCGGGGGCGGCGCCACGGCGGGCGCGCGCCCCCGGCCCGGCGGCCGGTCAGGCGGTGGCCGCTCGGATCACTGGGGCTTCTGCTCGAGGGCCTTGCGGAAGGCCTCGAGGGTCTGGGTGCCGGGCAGGCGGCGCTTGTCCAGATTGGCCGCCCATTCGGTGCTCACCCCGGCCACGTCCTCGCGCAGCTTGGCCTTGTCGGCGGCCGAGAGGGTGACGAACTCCACGCCGGTGGCCTTGATGCGCTCCATGTCGCGGCTGTCGTCCTGGTCGGTCTTGGAGCAGGCGTTGCGGTTGATCTTGTCGGCGGCCTGGTCGATGGCGGCCTTCACATCATCCGGCAGCGCATCCCATTTGCGCTTCGAGATCATGTAGGTGATGACGAAGCTGCCGAGGTTCTCCCCCACGGTGGCCGACTTCACATAGCGGGTGAGGTCGTAGGAGGTGATGCTGGAATGGGGGAAGAGCATGCCGTCCACGGTGCCGCGGGAAAGCGCCTCCATCACGTCCGGGGTGGGAATCTGCACCGGCACGGCGCCGAGCTTGCGCACGGTGAGTTCCTTGGCGGCGCCGGTGGTGCGCAGCTTCTTGCCCTGGGTGACGTTAATGGAGGTGATGGGCTCGCGCGCCATATAGAGCTGGTAGGGCGGCAGCACCAGGGTCCACAGCGCCCGCATGCCGGCGGGGCTGATCTCCTTCTGGTCGAGGAAGCCGCCGGGCTTCACCAGCTGCCAATAGGCCAGCGTGCCCTCGCAGCTGGTGGAGAAGGATTCCGGCAGCTCGGCGACGGTGGAGAGCGGCAGCTTGTCGGTCACGAAGGCCGGCGCCACATAGCCGATGTCGGTCACGCCGCTCTGGGTGAGCTTGAGCATGTCCTTGGATTTGCCGAGCTGCTCGGCCGGGTAATATTTGAACTGCACCTTGCCGTTGGTGGCGCGGGTGATTTCCTCCATCCACGGCTTGGTGCCGTGCTCCACCACATAGTGGCCGGCGGGGAAGGAGTCCGCCACCCGGAGGGTGATCTCCTCGGCCCGCGCGGCGCCGGCGGCCGCCAGGCAGCCGGCGGCCAGCGACAGCAGGGTCAGTGGTCTGGCAACGTTGAACGACATGATTTCCTCCGTGTTTTTCCGTTGTTTATGGGGGTGAGGGCCGGTGCGCCCGTCAGTAGTTCATGTGGGAGGGCAGCCACAGGATGATGGACGGGAAGGCGGTGAGGATGGCGATGAGGATGAGGTGGGACACCACGTGGGGCATGACCCCGGCGAACACCTCGCCCAGCGGCCGGCCGGTGTAGCGGGAGACCACGAACACGTTGAGGCCCATGGGCGGCGTCACCATGCCCACCTCGGCGGTGACCACCGCGAGGATGCCGAACCAGATGGGATCGAAACCCAGGGAGACCACCACCGGGAGCACCACCGGAACCGTGAGGATCAGGATGGCGAACTGATCCATGAAGCAGCCGAGGATGATGTAGCCGAACAGGATCAGGGCGATGATGACCCAGCGCGACACCTGCAGCTCGCCCACCCAATGCACCAGGTCCTGGGTGATCTGGGTGAGGGTGAAGAAGGTGCCGAAGATGTGCGCGCACAGGATGATCATGAGGATCATCGCGGTGGCGTGGCCGGCGCGCACCAGCGAGCGCGTGAGCGCCTTCAAGGTGAGCTTGCCGGAGAAGAACGCCAGCACCAGGGCGCCGAAGGCACCGATGGCCGCCGCCTCGGTGGGGGTGGCGATGCCGAGATAGATGGTGCCGGTGACCGCCGCGAACAGCACGATCATGGGGCCGGACACCTTCAGCGACGCCAGCTTCTCGCGCATGGAATAGGCGCGGCCGGCGGGGGCGCTGGAGGGATCCAGGGTCACCAGCGCCAGCACCGTGAGGATGATGGTGAGGGTGACCAGGAGGCCGGGGATGATGCCGCCGATGAGCAGGGCACCGATGGACACGTCGCCGATGATGCCGAACACCACCAGGGCGATGGAGGGCGGGATCATCATGGCGAGGGTGCCGGAGATGGCCACCACGCCGCCAGCGAGCTTGGGATCATACCCCTGGCGCAGCATCGCCGGGATGGAGGTGGAGGAGAGGGTGGCCGCCGCCGCCGTGCTGGAGCCGGAGATGGCGCCGAAGCCGGCGCCGGCCACCGCGGTGGCCATGGCGAGGCCGCCCGGCACCCGCCCCACCCATTTGGAGGCGGCGGTGAACAGATCGTCCGCCACGCCGGAGACGATCACCAGTTCCGCCATCAGCAGGAACATGGGAATGGTGATCATCTCGTAGGAATTGGCGGTGGAGAAGGGCACCGTTTCCAGGATGCCCGACAGCATGGGCATGCCGCCCACCATGAGAAGGCCGATGGAGCCGGAGATCGCCATGGCGAAGGCGACCGGCAGCCCCAGCACCAGCAGGATGAAGAGCGCGGACAGTCCGGTGATGGCGACCATCAGATGGGCTCCTCGAGGCTGGGGGTGGTCATGTCGGCATCGGCGCGGCTCTTGTCGAAGATGTCGCGCACGTGGGTGGCGGCCAGCAGCAGGCAGCGCAGGGCGATCATGGCGGTGCCCACCACCACCGGAACCTGGGCGATCCAGGTGGGCCACAGATAGGCGCCGGAGAGCATCTCCTCGTTCTGCCACGCGGAGAGCCCGCGGAAGAACGCCAGCTGGGCCATCATGCCGGTGAGGAAGGCGGCGGCCAGATAGCCGATGGCCTCGCCCACGTGGCGCACGGTGGAGGGCAGATAGGGCTGGAACACATCGATGCCCACATGGCCCCCCACCCGCAGGGTGTCGGAGATGGCAAAGAAGAACATGCCGACCATGAGATAAAGCGAGATCACGTCATAGGACCACGCCAGCGGCATGTGGAGAGCGTAGCGCAGAAGAACGTCCGCAATCACGATCAGCATGATGATGAACATGCAGGCCGCGGAAAACAGCACGAGCGCGCGATCGATACGATCGAGGATGTTGCGCGGTTCCTTGTCATGAACCATGGGGGCCTCCCGGTGGTGTTCTTGTTCTTATTCGAGGGTCAGGATGAGCTTGCCCCGGACCCGGCGCGCCAACAGGTCTTGGGCGGCCTCGGGCAGACGGGCGAAGGGGCGGGTTTCGGTCGGGGGCGGCTCGAGCCGCCCCGCGCCCACGAGCGCCAGCAGCAGGGCGAGCGCGCGCCCGGCCGGTTCCGCGGTCTTGATCTCCTCGAACACCGCCAGACCGCTGATGGTCTTGGCGCCGGCCATGTAGAAGGCGCGGGCGTCGATGTGTGCCTCGGTGTCGGCGGAGACCCCGAACACCACGCAGATGCCGCGCGGGGCCAGCATGTCGAGGCTGCGCGCCAGCGACGAGCCGCCCACGGACTCGATGATGAGATCATAGGGGCCGAGGGCGCGGGCAGCGTCCGCGTCCCCGTCGGTGATGGCCACCGCGTCGGCACCCGCCGCGGTGGCGAGCGGCGCGTCGGCCGCGGAGCGCACCAGCGCCGTCACGCGGGCGCCGGAGAGACGGGCGAGGCGGGCGGCGAACTGCCCGACGCCGCCGGTGGTGCCGGTGACCAGCACCCGCCGGCCCAGCAGGGACCCGAGAAACACCTCGCCCCGGCGCACCGCATAAAGGGCCGTGAGGCCGGCGACCGGCAGGCTGGCGGCGGTGGTGAGGGCGATGGCATCGGGCACCTTGGCGAGCTGGCTGGTGGGCACCGCCACCCGGTCGGCCCAGCCACGGCTCGCCACCAGACCGACGACGCGGGTGCCCACCGGCGGGCCGGAGCCGTCGGCGGCGGCCACTTCCACCTCTCCCGCCACGTCCCAGCCCAGCCGGGTGCCGGGCTTGGCGCCCTGGGCGCGGGTGACCTCGCCGCGATTGAGGGAGACGGCGGCGACCCGCACCAGCGCTTCGCTGGCTGCCGGGACGGGGGGCGGGCACTCCTGGAGGGCGAGCCGCCCGTCCGCATCGACAACAAAGGCGCGCATGGGCGAGGCCTCCAGAAGGGTCAGCGACCGGTGAAGGCCGGTTTGCGCCGCTCGAGCAGCGCAGAGACGGCTTCCACATGGTCGGAGGTGGCATGGGCGAGAGCCTGCATGGCGGCCGAGACCTCCAGCAGCGCCGGCAGATCGCTGACGCGACCCTGGCGCAGCAGGCGGCGGGTCATGCGCACCACATGGGGCGGGTTGGCGGCGATGCGGGCGGCCAGCGCCCGGGCCTCGTCCATCAGCGTGGCATCGTCCACCACCTTGGAGACGAGGCCGCAGGCCAGCGCCTCGGCGGCGTCGATGGCATCGCCGGTGAGGGCCATTTCGCAGGCCTTGGAGAAGCCCACCACCCGCGGCAGGAACCAGGCGCCGCCATCACCGGGCACGATGCCCACCTTGACGAAGCTCTCGGCGAAGCGCGCGCTGGCGGCGGCGATGCGCAGGTCGCACATGAGCGCCAGATCGAGGCCGGCGCCGATGGCCGGGCCGTTCACCGCGGCGATCACCGGCACTTCCATGGCCTCGATCAGCAGCGGCAGGCGCTGGATGCCGCGCCGGTAGTTGAGGCGGGTCTGCGCCGGCAGCGCATCGTTGAGGCCGCCGGTGGCGCCCATGGTTTTCAGATTGCCGCCGGAGGAGAAGGCCGAGCCGGCACCGGTGAGGATGATGGCGCGGGTCTCATTGTCCGCATCGAGCCGGGCCAGGGTGGCCAGCATCGGCTCGAGGATCTCGGCGTCGGAGATGGGGTTGCGCAGCTCCGGCAGGTTCAGCGTCAGGGTGACGATGCCGCCGTCGCGGGTTTCCAGAAGGGCGGTTGGCGTGGTCATGGGCGTTCCCGGGTGATCTTTGGTTTTGGTGTCAGCGCAGGCCGAGGCCGCGGGCGATGATGCCGCGCAGGATCTCGCGGGTGCCGCCGCGCAGCGAGAAGCATGGGGCGGCCAGGACGATGTGGGCGAGCACGTTGGACAGATCCACCGGGCTGCGCAGGGACGGTTCCACCGCCAGGATGGTGCGCACCACCTCTGGGATCTCCTGCTCCAAGAGGGCGCCCTGGTCCTTCACCAGCGCCGCCTGCAGGGCCGGATTCTCGCCCCGCTGCAGCAGCCCCGCCACCGAGCGCGACAGCCGCCGCAGGGTGACGATCTGGCCGGTGAGGCGGCCCACTGCCGCCTGCGCCGCGACGGACGGGCTCTGCCCCAGCGCCCGCACCGCCTCCACCAGCAGGATGAAGGAGGACAGGAAGCGCTCCGGCCCGGAGCGCTCGAAGGCGAGCTCGCCCATCACCTGGTTCCAGCCATCCCCCAGGGCGCCGATGACGGCGGAAGAGGGCAGGAACACGTCCTCGAACACGACTTCGTTGAAATGGTGCTCGCCGGAGAGGTCGGCGATGGGGCGGATGGTGATGCCGGGGGTGGAGAGGTCCACCAAAAGCTGGCTGGTGCCGCCGTGCCGGTCATCGGCTGCGCCGGTGCGGCAGAACAGGATCATGTAATGGGACTTGTGGCCGTAGGTGGTCCACAATTTGGTGCCGTTGACCCGGAAGCCGCCCTCCACCGGGGTGGCGCGGGTGCGGGCGGCGGCGAGGTCCGAGCCGCTGTCGGGCTCGCTCATGCCGATGCAGAAGAAGCATTGCCCGGCGGCGATGCGCGGCAGGATCGCTTGCCTCTGCTCCTCGGTGCCGGCCTTCAGCAGCAGCGGGCCGCTCTGACGATCGGCGATCCAGTGGGCGGCGACCGGGGCGCCGGCGGCCAGCATCTCCTCCAGCACCACATAGCGTTCCAAAGCGGAGCGCTCATGGCCACCATAGCGCTTGGGCCAGGTCATGCCGATCCAGCCCCGCTCGCCCATCTGGGCACTGAAATCGGCGTCGAAGCCGGTCCAGGTGCGGGCGCGATCACGCGGCTTGCGGTTCGCGAGGGCGGTGGCGAGGAAGTCGCGGACCTCGGCGCGCAGGTCGGAAAGGGTATCCGCCGGCGGCGGCGGGAAGGTGATCGAAGTCTCGGTCATGATTCTGCTTCAGGCCGCGGTGATGAGGGGCCACAGGCCATCGGCCCCGGCGGCGGTGACGGCGGCGCCCACCCGGGCGTTCCAATGGGTGTCGTTGCCGTATTCGTCGCGCCAGGCCCACAGGCGGCGGGTGAAGTGGTGCAATTCGTGCTCGTGGGTGAAGCCGATGGCGCCGTGCACCTGGTGGGCGATGGCGCAGGCGCTGCTCGCCGCCTCGCCGGTGCGGGCCTTGGCGATGGCGATGGGCAGCGGGTCGAGATCCTCCGCCAAGGCTTCCGCCGCGAGATCGGCGGCGCCGCCGGCAGCCGCGGTCTGGCCTGCGAGAATAGCGAGATTCTGCTGTACCGCCTGGAACTTGCCGATGGGACGGCCGAACTGCACCCGCTCACTGGCATAGCGCACGCTCAATTCGAGCACCCGTTCCAGGGCGCCGGCCATCTGAATCGCACGCAGCGCGGCCCCGGCTTCCTGAAGCGACAGGGCGAGACGGGGGGCCGGTGCCACCGAATCGGCCGGGAGGACGAGGTCGAAGGCGAGGTCGTCGCGGGGCTCGGCGGCGAGATTGTCACCGGCCGTGACCGTGGCCCGGCCGGCCGGGACCCGGGCGATCATCGGACCGTCTGCGCTGTCGGCCACCACCACCACATCGGCCTGCGCCCCCCACGGCACGCGCGGGGCGTGGCCCACGAGGCGCCAGCCGTCCGCGCTGCGGGTGATCTGCAGGGGATCCACTGAGGGGGCCGAGGTCGCCGGGGCGAAGAAGGTGACGGGGCCGCTGGGGCGCGACAGACCGGCGGCGGCAAGAAGGCGATTGGCCCACAGGGTCTCGGCCAGGGGCAGAGGCACGGCGAAACGGGCGGCGGTGCGCACCACGGCGAGGGCGACCAGCGGATCGAGCCCGTAGCCGCCCGCCTGTTCCGGTACCAGGGCTTCCGGCAGGCCGAGGTCAGCGACGGCCTCCCACAGCGCCTGCGGCCAGCTGCCGGCCTCGGCGGCATTGCGCAGCTGTGGCGTGACGTCGTCGGCGAAAAGTCGTGCGGCGGTTTCGACGACGATCTGGTCGATGTCGCTCATGGTCCCCCTCTCGCTTCCTGCTGTCATTTCATCTAGTGAAATGATCTTTCATTCTCATAAGACTAGCCAGCGAACCGGGTTTGCGCAACAGGTTTGGCGCCGGTGGTGATGAAATTTCCCAACCCGTGCCGACCGGTCGCGCCGCGCCTGATTCACTCCTGAGGGACCGATGGCGGGACCATGGTTCCAGAGCGCGCGGTTTCAGCTTGCGCCTTCAGGCCGCCTGTCGCGCGCGGGGCGGCACGGCAAGGAGCGTGCAAGGGAAGGCGGCGGAAGGAGGCGGAGGGACGCGGTCCGCGGAATGGGGCCGGGCCCTGCTGTTCGGATGTATCTTCAGCGGAGGCTGCGCAAGTCCCGCCTGCGCCACCTACCGGTCTCCAATCCCCGGGGCGCGCACGCTCGCCGCCGCCGTCTCGCCGCGGCTGCGCGCGAGCGCTGGGGTGCGGCAGCTGGGGTGTTTCCACCATACCTCCGCGTCCTGCGGCTGTGGAGAAGGGGCGGCGGGCCGCTCGCCCGTAACTTGGTACGGCTGCGATTTTCCTGCCGGACAAACGGTTTTCAACGGCCTGTCAACTTGCTATCGCTGCATGGTTCACGTTCGTCCGCTGAGGTGGTGCGAAGGGCGGCCTGGCGCTATTGCAGGCCCGTCCGTGCCGGCTGTTTGGATGACGTGTGCGGGCTTTGTCCCAGGGTCGGAGGCCGGATACGGGGGCCACCACCACGCCCGCGGCTGCACCACTTTCGGTGGGCCGGGAAGTGAAAGGAAGGAGGGGCGATGACTGAGCGCAAGGGGATCATCCTCGCTGGCGGATCCGGAACGCGACTTTACCCGATTACCATCGGGGTGTCGAAGCAGCTCATGCCGATCTACGATAAGCCGATGATCTATTATCCGCTGTCCGTGTTGATGCTGACGGGCATCCGCGACATCGCGATCATCACCACCCCGCAGGACCAGGACCAGTTTCAGCGGGTGCTCGGCGACGGGAGCCAATGGGGCATCCGCCTCTCCTACGTGGTGCAGCCCGATCCCGGCGGCCTCGCCCAGGCCTATACGCTGACGGAGGATTTCCTTGCCGGCGCACCGTCCTGCATGGTGCTGGGCGACAACATCTTCTTCGGCCATGGTTTGCCGGACCTGCTGGCCCAGGCGGACTCCAAGGCCGTGGGCGGGACCGTGTTCGGCTATCATGTGAACGATCCCGAGCGCTACGGCGTGGTGGCCATGGATGCCGCCGGCAAGGTCATCGGCATCACCGAAAAACCCAAGGTGCCGCCCTCCAATTATGCGGTGACGGGTCTTTATTTCCTCGATGGCCGCGCCTCCGAGCGGGCCCGCCAGGTGAAGCCCTCGGCGCGTGGCGAAGTGGAGATCACCAGCCTCTTGGAGATGTATCTCGAGGAGGGCACGCTGGATGTGAAGCGCATGGGCCGCGGCTTCGCATGGCTCGACACGGGGACCCACGGCAGCCTGCTGGATGCCGGCAATTTCGTGCGCACATTGCAGACCCGCCAGGGGGTTCAATCCGGCTGTCCCGAAGAGATCGCCTTCCACCAGGGCTGGATCAGCCGCGCCGAGCTCACCGCCATCGCCGAGCGCCTCTCGAAGAACAATTATGGCGCCTACCTGCTGGGCCTGCTGCGCGACACGCCCACCTTGTGAGCGTCGCCGGGGGCTGCCCGAGGTTCGGGTGCGGGGACCTCGTCGCGCCGTCATCCTGCCAGGTGACGGCGTCGCTCCGGTGCGGCTACCTGCGGTACAACCTCCGTAGGGAAGGCCGGGGCGGTGGCTTTCGGGCGCCGGCCTGCGGCGGATCCCGGCGCCGGCTGGAGCGCCTGCGGGTTGTGGAGGTACCAGGCAGGCGGATGCGCGGCTCAGGAATGGTAGCGGCTGGTGGGTGGACCATATGTTGAGCGAGAACCTCTTGCGGGCCTGGAAATACTCGTGCATCAACGGTCACGCCCTCGAAACTGGTCCTGAGGTCCCGCCCGCCATGGGCGGGTTTATGACCTCTTGCCATCGAACGAGGCCCTACTCTGCGCGCGAACGCAGAAGGAGGTGCACACGGCCTGCGGTGGCATCAAGGTGGCAATGGGGCGAATAGCAGGGCAGAGCCCGCCAAAGCCTTCAGCCGACTGCGGAATCCAGCTCTGATGCACGCCGCGGCAGTGCCGGGCTGGCTGTGCAGGTTTTCGGTTCTATCCGGGGCGCCTTCGAAGCGGCGCCTCCTTATCGGCATTATCTGGACAGATCTCTCGTTAGGGAAATGATGCGAACAGCTCTTGTCACCGGCGCGGCCGGATTCATCGGGGCCCAATGCTGCGATCGCCTTCTGAAGCAGGGGTGGCGTGTTGTCGGCCTCGATGCATTCACGGATTATTATGATATTTCCCTCAAGCGTGCGCGTTTGCGTAACCTTCCGGAAGGTAGCCCATTCCGGTTGATCGAAGATCATGTGGAAACACGGGATCTTCTTTCCGATCTCTTCGCCGAAGAGAATTTCGAGATTGTCATTCATCTCGCCGCTCAGGCGGGCGTGCGCTATTCCATCGACAATCCCCGGGCCTACCTCGAGAGCAACATCGTCGGGACCTACGAACTGCTGGAGGCGGCACGGGCGCATCCGCCACGCCACATGCTGCTGGCCTCCACATCGTCGGCCTATGGGGCGAATACGGATTTCCCCTATGTGGAGACCATGCGCGCCGATCACCAGATGTCGTTCTACGCCGCTACGAAGAAAGCCGGCGAATCGATGGCGCACAGCTACGCTCATCTTTACAATATTCCAATTACAATGTTCCGTTTCTTTACCGTCTATGGCCCCTGGGGGCGGCCGGACATGGCGCTTTTCAAATTCACGCGCGCCATTCTCGAAGGCCGCCCGATCGACGTCTATAATTACGGCAACATGCGGCGTGATTTTACCTACATCGACGATCTGGTCGACGGCATCATGGCGCTTTCCGAGGTTGTTCCGCCGGGTCCCGTGCCGGAGCGGCCGGTGCCCGAAGGCGACAGTCTTTCACCTGTCGCGCCGTTCCGCGTCGTCAATATCGGCAACTCGAGCCCCGTGCCGCTTACGGATTTCATCGCGGCGATCGAAGCTGCAACCGGTCTGACAGCAGAACGTAATCTGATGCCGATGCAGCCAGGGGATGTACCTGCGACATGGGCAGACACCCAATTACTGCAACAACTGACCGGTCACAGCCCGAAAACGCCGGTAGCGGAGGGGGTGCGGCACTTCGTCTCTTGGTACCGCAACTATTATTCAGTGTGACCTGTGTTGTCTGATGATCTGATCTAACGCACCACGACCCGACGCTCCCCGGCCTGCATCAAGGGCGTCGGTTCCGGTTTCTGCACGGGCTGCATAGCGCCATTGTGGATGGCGGCACGACACAGTGATGAGGCTATGAGGGTGGCGATGCGAAACAACGTTGCTGTATGCGTTCATATTTATTATGAAGATATGTGGGATTATATTGTCGGATATTTGAAGAATATTCCGGAAAATGCCGATTTTTTCATTACATGTCGCCCGCAGATTCACGCATTGGTCGCCGAACGTGTCGCCCGGGACCTCCCGGGCGCGCAGGTCGTTGTGCTCCCCAATCTCGGCATGGACGTGCTGCCGTTTCTTCAGCTCTGTCGGGAGAAAGAGCTCCACCGATATGGCGCCGTTCTGAAGCTGCATACCAAGAACCGCGCCACCAGCCTGCGTGCCGAGCAGGGGCGGATCATGCTGGACGGGCTGTGCGGTTCGCCCGCGCTCGTGCGCCAGATCCTCGATGTCTTTGAGCATGACCCGGATGCGGGCATGGTGGGGGCCGCCTTCCAGCTGCGCTCCGCCAACACGTTGATGTACGGCAATCGC
The DNA here is from genome assembly GCF_022138605.1 of Xanthobacter sp. NM-25. Classification (GTDB taxonomy): domain Bacteria; phylum Pseudomonadota; class Alphaproteobacteria; order Rhizobiales; family Xanthobacteraceae; genus Xanthobacter. The sequence continues at coordinate 591,824 of NZ_JACBFS010000002.1, read as the reverse complement.
AGCCGCATGGAGGCGCTGCTTGCCACGTTGGGCATTCGCGCGACTGATTGGCCTTTCTTCTCGGGGACCATGTTCTGGATCGCCGGGCGGCTGCTCAAGGATCTGGCCGATCTGGCGCCTGACTTCCAGCGGGAGATCGAGCAGGAGGCGGCGAGCACCACCGGGGGTGATGGCATGCTCGCCCATACGCTCGAGCGCGTCTTTGGCGCCCTTGCCGCGTCGGTCGGGGCGAGCGTTTATCTGACGGAAAAGAAGAAACCCGACGGTCATGACTTCTTGCTTCTGCCTTGGCAGCAGCATGGTGCGGCCAGTAATTGGCGGCCCATGGGCTTGTATAGTCCGGACCTCGTGCGCCGCTACGTCCACGCGACCGCTTGGCGGCGTCTGATCGCCAATTCAGGTTTTTTCGACGTAAAATACTATCGGAAGGTATCTGCGCCCTACGCTGTGCCCGGCATGGACGATCTTTATCATTTCGTGCTCTACGGTGATCTACTCCAGCTGGATCCCAGTGACCGGTTCAATGTGACCTATTACCAATTGCGCAGGCCTGATGTCGCGCGCAAGGGCATATGTTCCCTGGTTCATTACATTGAGAGCGGGCGTCGCGAAGGCGGCGTCGCTGTTCCGGCCGAGGAAGATTGGCGCGCTCTGGGGCTGAGATACTTTCTCTTCGATCCTGAATGGTATCGCCGAACCTACGGGGATGTCGAGCGCCTAGGGATGGAGCCGGCCGAGCACTATTGGCGGGTTGGTCGATATTTATCTCGCGCGGCGAGCTCGAAGTTCCATGCCAAAGGGATTCCTGTGCTTGAGGATGGCGCAGCTGCAGGGCAGGGCGACTTCGTTTATTTCTTGAAGAAGTATTTTCTGGACGAAGGGCTTTTGTATTCGCAGTTGAAGCGTGCGGGCGAGAATGGGGATTACGCCCTGGTGGCGGATGTCGCGCGGCGCATCCTGAGCAAGTTCGGGGCGAGCCGTCCGCTGAACGAAGCGATGGCGGTGAACGATACCCTGAAGGGAAATTGGGCGCTTGCGGAAAAGCGGTGGCGCGAATTCTGGGCGGAGGTGGAGCGGGGGGAGAATTCCGGCCGTCATGGTCGGAGCGTGATGCAATTCGACCGGACGCCCCGAAAGGCGGAAGGATTCGCGACTGTCGGTCCGGAGAATCTTCCCAGCGTGACCGCCGGGGAGGCTCATCAAAGCACCGCTAAAGTCTGTATTTATACGACCTTATTTGGCGATATTGATCAGTTGTCCTCCGTCTCTGACCCGGTTCCCGGTGTTGATTATATTTGCTTCACCGATCGGCCGCGCGAAGCGACGGGCTGGAAGCAGGTCATCACGGATCCGCAGCAGGCGACGAATAACTTGAATGCGAAAGTGTTCAAGATTTTGCCGCACAAGTACCTGGCGGAATATGAATACTCGATGTTTGTTGATGCCAATACCGTATTCGTCGGGCGGGTTGCAGAGCTTATTGAGATTTGCCGTGCGGGTGGCGATTTCGTGATGTGGTCACATCCCACGCGGGATGATGCCTATGTGGAAACGTGCGCCATCATCGGTCATGTGCGCCACGGGCCGGATGGGCTTTTGGACCAGCTGCGCCATTACGCCGACGAGGGCTTGCCGCGGCATACATCCATGTTCGAGGCGTCCTTCATCTGGCGCAGGCACACGCAGCCCGCGGTGCAGGAGCTGATGGAGGCCTGGTGGCAGGAGATTTGCCGCTTCACGAGCCGCGATCAGCTCTCGTTGTCATATCTGGTCTGGAAGACCGGCATGCGGCCATGCCTGCTTTCGAGCCGGCTCGGCACGTCTCGTGATAACATTTACTTCCTCAAGGTGCCGCACCGCAAGAAACATGTGGAAGCGCGGGCGGAGGTTGTGACGCAAGAGGCGGCTGAGGGCAAGGAGCGTCCGGGGGTGGAGCTGAGCGCGCCGGCGCTCAGGGCCGCGGCGCGGGACGTCGTCTTTCTTTACGACGAAAAATACGCTCAGGCGGGCTCGACGGTACTGCGGAGCCAGCAACTGTCGGAAATCGTCGCCGCCCATTATGAGGGGCAGCGGAATGTGCGTTTGGTGAACAGTGCGGCGGACATCCATGATGCCGTCGTGATCCTCGCCAAGGGGTTCCTCAAGCTGGTGACTCCTGAACAGCTGCGGAGCCTGCGTCGCGATAACATCGTGGTCGCGGATTTTGTCGATGAGCCACCCCGGAAAGAGCTTCTCGGGGAGCTTGACGCGCTCATGGCGTCCTCGCTCTGTGGCTACCGCAGCTATCGCACGCTCTTCCGGGACATGCCTGCGTTCCACGTCACGCACCACGTCGATGTGCGTATTCCGTTCCAGGAGGAGGCCGCGGCTGGTGATTTTCGGGCTGGGTATTTTGGCGAGCTCGTCAACACCATCCGAAAAGAAGAGATCGCACGGTTGGTGGATTTCAATTCGGTCGATACCAGCAAGCAAACAAATGATTGGATCGAGGCACTGGCCGGTTATAATTTCCATTATGCCTTGCGTCGGACACGCAAAATCGATGGGGCGAAGCCGTTCCTCAAGGGTTTCGTGGCAGCGCATTGCGGGTGCAATATGATGATCCAGAGATCCGTTGGAGATGCACCGTTCTATCTCGGCGCAGACTATCCCTATCTGCTGGACGATGATGCAGGGCCGGAGACGATTGTGGAGGCGCTTGAGCGCGCCAAGGACTCCATTGGTGGCCCGGAGTGGCGTTACGGGCGACAGATCATGCGCGAGGTGCAGGCCCGCTCGTCTTTACCTTATGTTTTGAATGAATTCGACAACATGCTGAAGGCATTGTGAGGCTGCGCCCATAGTTGCATGACTTTGCATGTGGCGGCGCTGTCCCCGTCCGTGCTAGATCCCCGGATCGGCCCGATGCAGATGTGAGAGACAGGAAAGAGCGGGACGCCATGGAGATGACCCAGGTGGAGGGTTCCATTCGACAGCCCACGCAGCGCACCGCGGTTCTTGTCTTGGGGATGCATCGGTCGGGGACATCCGCGCTGGCGGGGGTTCTGGCACAGCTGGGCTGCGATCTGCCGAAGGACCTGATGGCGCCGCATTCGCCGAATCCGAAGGGTTACTTTGAATCAAATACCGTTCGCGATCTGAATAATGCGATTCTCGAGTCGGCGGGTTCGACTTGGGATGACTGGCTTCCATTTAGTCGGGATTGGCTTGAGACGCCGCACGCCGAGATGTTCAAGGGCCAGGCGATCGATGCTCTGGGGCGTGAATTTGGGCAGTCGCCCCTCTTCGTCCTCAAGGACCCGCGGATCTGCCGCCTGCTGCCGTTCTGGCGGGGGGTGCTGGAGGCGGAGGGGATTCGTCCGGTTGTCGTTCACATTCATCGTGGGCCGCAGGACGTCGGCCAGTCGCTCTATCAGCGCAACGGCATCGAGCCGGACCTCGGCCGCTTGATCTGGCTCGGTCATGTTCTGAGTGCGGAGCATGACAGTCGTGGCATGACGCGCAGCTTCACCTCCTACGACCGTCTTCTCGATGACTGGGCGGGTGTCGTCGAGGGCATGAGCCGGCATCTCGGCTTTCGTTGGCCGCGCTTGTCGGAGCGTGTGGCCGCCGGCATCGGTGAGTTCCTGCTTCCGAGCCTGCGGCACAATCGGGCGCCGCGGGCGGAGATTTTGACAAATCACGCCAACCCCGCGTGGCTGCGGGATGTCTATGGCATTCTGGAGAGCTGGGTCGCGGATGGCGAGCGGCCGCAGGATTTTTCCGCGCTGGACGCAATTCGGGAAGAATTCGCCTCGGGTATCACGAATTTGTCGCCGCTGATCGGCGCCGGTGTGCGGACGCGGAAGCGCGTCGGTGCAGTTCAGGCGGAGCTTTCACAGGCCAAGAGCCAGCTGGAGGAGGGGGGGCGGACGCTGTCGTCCCTCGCCGCGCAGGTGGAGGCGCTGCAGGCGGAGTGCGCCCGCCTGAACGGGAGTGTGGTGGCCTCCGAGCAGGCCTTGAGCGAACTACAGGCGGCGCGGGATGCGCGCGTGGCCGAGCTTGAGCGCGATTGTGAGCAGGGGCGCAGTGCCCTGGCCCGCGCCAGCGAGAGCCTTGAAGCTCTGCGCCAGGAGAACGCGCAGCTGCGGAGCGACCTCGGGCAGCGCGGCCGTGAGGTGGAGGCGGCTTCGGCGGCGGCGCGGGATGCGCGGGAGGCGTTGAAGCAAAGGGAGGTTGTGGCCGAGGAGCGGCGGGAGGCGCAGATCGCGGCGGATGCGGCCCGTAACGTCGCGGAGAAGCGAAGCGTCGAGCTGACCAAGGACAACGCCCGCCTGTCCACTCTGCTGGATGAGCGCGATCGGCGGCTCAGCGAGGAACAGCTCCGCGAGCGGGAGCTGACGACGCAGCTGAGCGTCTTCTCTCAGGTGCTGGCCCAGAAGGATGCTGTTCTGGCAGCGCTCAGCCGCGATCTTGATGAGCTCCGGAGCCGAAAGGAACAGGAGCGGGTCGCGGCGAACGAGGAAATCGGCACCCTGAAGCGGGAGCATGGGGAAGCGATCCGCACGCTTTCCGGTGAACGCGATGCGCTTCGGCAGAGCCTGGATGACCGCTTCTGGGAGATTTCGGAGTTGGCAAAACGCATCTTCGCGGCGGAAGATGCGAGCCGGTCGCTTCCAGGTTTGAAGGAAGAGCTGTCGCAGAAGAGTGCGGCGCTGGAGAGTGCCACGGAGGAACTGGCGGACGCCCGCAGCCAGTTGGAACACCTGCGCGCGGAAAGCGAGGTCCTCAAGGCGGGGCATCCGAAAGTGGTCGCGGCCCTGTCCAGCGAACGCGATGCGCTGAAGCAAAGCCTGGATGAGAGATTCTGGGAAATCGCGGAACTGACGAAGCGCGTGTCGGCGAGCGATGCGACAGAGCAGTCGGTCGCACGGCTGACGGAAGATTTGTCCCAGAAGGAGGCGCTTCTGGCGCAGGCCATGCGTGATCTCGAAGGCACGCGCAGCCGGCTGGAGGAGGGGCGCGTCGCGGCACAGCACGAAATCGACACGCTGAAGCGGAGCGTGGATGAACGCTTCTGGGAGATTGCGGAACTGACGAAGCGCGTGTCGGCGGCGGAAAAGGCCAGCCAGCGCGTCGTGCCGGTGGCTTATGATCCGGCCTGTCTTTCTGCGGACGGTGCCGATGAGACCCGGGCGCCCGACGGCCTCACGCGCTTTCTCAACGGGCTGTCAGAAAAGCGCATCACGCAAAGGGTTGAAGCGTTCATCTTGCGCGGCGGCAAGTATAAGCAGGCAGAAAAGTGGCTTGAGGCCTGCAATGAATATCGCCAGGCGCTGTTGTTGCGACCGTCACTTTTCCTCACCTGGGTGCAGCTGGGGCACTGCTATCGCAAGCTCGGCCGGTCGGCGGCGGCGGAAAACGCCTATCGGAATGCGATCGTCTACGCCCCCGCGCACGCCGATGCGTGGTATTTCTGGGGGGTGGCTCTGCAGGAGCTCGGCCAACTGAAGGCTGCGAAGGGCGCGTTCTTGCACTGCAGCCAAATTGATCCCAACGGCAAGGATGGGAAGCGGGCGAAGAAGCGGAGCGCGGGGCTGAAGCTCTAGCGTCCGTTTGCATTCCGCGCATCTGGCCCGGCGCCGCCCTCATGGTGTTGGTTGCCGGGACATGTTGCTGCCCCGCATGCCGGGGGGCGCTGAACACAGCCGCTCTTCCGACCGGCGATCAGGCCTCATCTGCTGCGTCGGGTGATGCTGCCGTGGTCCTGCGCGAACTGCGGCTGAACGGGAGGTGTCGGCCTTGCGGCGGGTCTTCGGCGTTTGGTCCGCAAGGGTTCCCAGCGTCAGGGGTGAAACCGGGCATCTATCTGTTCGAGAACATGCGGGCGTGATGAGGTGGTGTACGACGTCCTGGGGCGGTGAGCTGGGTTGCGCTGGCGAGCGCCCTGTCAGGTCTCGTCCCGGCCCTCGGTGGGCGGCGTCGTCCCGGCGGGCGTGGGCGCTGTCTCCTCCTGGGGCGTCCCGCGTTTCGTCATTTCATCCTGGGGCGCTTCGTCGTGCCGGGCCTCGTCCTTGGGGTGGTCGGTCAAGGCGGTCTGCAGCCGACGGGCGAGGCTCTCCAATTCGTCCGGTACGGACTCCTGCGCATAATCGTCAAACAATTGGCGCAGCTCCCGTCCCAAAAGATCCTGCCGCGCGGAGATGTCGCGTCGATGGGGCATGCGCATGGCGCGGATGTCTCGCTGGTTCTGTTTGGTCATGGGCGTAGATCGACACATCAAATGAAACGCGAGGGCCGCACCCGCGCAGGGGCGCTGCCAGGATGAACGGACCTTGGCGGCAGGCCGGCGCGCGGCGGTCGGACCTCGCGTGATGGCCCCTTGGGACGGGCCGCCACACTCCACTCGCATGCCCCGTCGAGCCTTCAAGTCCGGCTTGCCGGTGGCCCGGCGCGCCTGTTGCCGCAGGCAATGGCTTACATCTGGCACCCTGATGGCCATAAGGCAACCAGGGTGCCGCCCCTGGGGCGCCGTGATCCGGCTGAATCGCCGCGGCCTAGTCGCGATAGAGCCGGGAGGAGCCGTCGCCTGGCGGCGCCTCGCTGTCCATGTCGAGGTCGGAGCCGGTGCGCTGGTGGTCATCGCCCGGCTGGGCTCGCAGGTCCGCCGTCACGCGGCGCAGGTGGGCGCGCTCCTCGTCACCCACCCGCCGTCGGCGCGGTGGGGAGGGGAAGTCGCGCCCACAGTCCTGCGGCGCGAACTCCAGCCGGTCGTAGCCGATGGGCGGCCGGCCGGTGGGGGCCGTGGGGGATGATCTCATGCCGTTCATGGGGGCCTCCATGCTCGTTGGTGCGTGTACAACGCCTGTGGTGGCAGGCGGTTCCCCGCGCGCGGCGGCTCCGTTGCCCGATCCCGTGACGTGCATTGCGATGGAACAGGCTCCCACATTTTGCGTTGAAGAGGGCATGACAACTTTCATCATGCAGATGTGCAGCACAGAAACAGGTATCGCTGCAGCGCATGTTCAGCACTGGAGGTGATCATGTTTGGGTGGGCGATCAGCTTTCTCATTATCGCACTCATCGCCGCCGTTCTCGGCTTCGGCGGAATTGCGGGAACAGCCATCGAGATCGCGAAACTGATCTTTTTCGTGGCGCTGATCTTGTTTGTCGCGTCTGCGGTCATCGGCTTGTTTCGTCGCGGACCCACGGTGCCTTAGAGGGCGCAGGGTCGGCATCGGCCGGTCATCGACCCCATGATGGGCCACTCATGGGGCCACTCATGGGGCAAAAGCAAAAGGGGCGCCCGCTGGGCGCCCCTTTCGTATGGTCGTGCGCAAGCAGCCGCAGCGGCGGCGCTCAGGGGCACTGAACCCGATAGCGATTGCCGTAACGATCGCGCGCCCAGCAGGCCTTGGGGGTGGTCTCGGCGCCGACGATGGCACCGGTGCCAGCGCCGATCAGGCCGCCGACCAGGGCGCCGGTGCCAGTGCCGGTGGCCGCCGCGCCGATGGCCGCGCCCGCGCCGCCGCCGATCAGGGCGCCGCCCACCGCGCGATCGGAACGCGAATATTCACTGCATCCCGCCAGAGCAAGCGCCATGGCGCCCACGATGAGAGCCGCTTTCATCCTAGTCTCCTTGCCCATGCGCCCAGCCCGGAGGCGGGCGTGTCCAACCGGCCTTGAATGTCCTCGAGAGGGCCGGTGGACGACATCTCCCGACGAGGTCAGAGCCGGGCGATCGGCACCGCCCGACGCAGCGGCATATAACATATCAATTTGCCCGCGCACACCAGATGCAATCCGCCCGCAACCCAATGAGAGGTAAGGTGGAGTGGCCTATCCGGAAGCTTGCGGCGGGCCCGACGCATCCGCCGGTGGTGGGCTGGTCCGGCGCCCGCGGCGTCGACAGGCGGGGCGACGCAGATTATCTATAAAATCATGACAGCGCGATCGGAAGAGACCCTGGCGGCACGGATCTGCCGCACCCTGGCGGAGCGGATCATCGCCGGCGAGATCGAGCCTGGCGCCCGGCTGCGGCAGGATCACGTGGCGGTGGAGTTCGGCGCCAGCCATGTGCCGGTGCGCGAGGCGTTCCGGCGCCTGGAGGCGCAGGGGCTGGCGGTGAGCGAGCCGCGGCGCGGCGTGCGGGTGGCCGCCTTCGATCTCTCGGAGGTGAAGGAGGTGGCGGAGATGCGGGCGGCGCTGGAGGTGCTGGCACTGCGGCACGCGGCGCCGCATGTGACGCCGGCGATCCTCGCCGCCGCCGAGGCCGCGACCCGGGCGGGTGACGAATCCCGCGACGTGCGCTCGTGGGAGGAGGCCAATCGCCGCTTCCATCGTCTCATTCTGGAGCCGTGCGGCATGTCGCGGCTGCTGGCGACCATCGACGACCTGCACGCCGCCAGCGCGCGCTTCCTGTTCGCCGCCTGGCGGTCGGACTGGGAGGCGCGGACCGATCACGACCATCGGGCGATCCTGGCGGCCCTGCGCAAAGGCGATGTGGAGACAGCCTGCGCGACGCTGGCGCGGCATGTGCAATGGATCGGCCGACGGCCGGTGCCGGGCGTGGGCGGGCGGCGGCGCGACGCCTTCGCCATCGTCGGCTGAGCGGTCTGGTTGAAATTATAGATAGCGTGCCTTGCTTTTCCGGCCCTATCGTGGATTCATTATAGATAGTTGTAAAAATTATCTATAAATGAGGTTCGGCATGGAGACGGCTCTTTCACAGGAAACTGCGCGCCGCCCGCAGGCGCTGCGGCGGGCGGCGGTGGTGGCGTTGGGGGTCGGCGTGCTCACCCTCAGCGCCAAACTGCATGTGCCGTTCTGGCCGGTGCCGCTGACCCTGCAGACCTTCGCGGTGATGGCGCTCGCTCTCGTGCTGGGCCCGGCGCGCGCCACCGTCACCTTCCTGGCCTATCTGGCCTGTGGGGCGGCGGGGTTGCCGGTGTTTTCCGGCACGCCGGAGCGGGGCCTGGGGCTCGCTTATATGGTCGGGCCCACCGGGGGCTATCTGCTCGGCTTCCTGCTGGCCAGCGGCGTTACCGGGCACCTGGCGCGCCGGTTCGATAGCGCGGGGGCTTCGGCCCGTCGGGCAGGCGCCATCCTTGGTCGCTTCGGGGCCATGCTGGTGGGGCTCGTGGTGGTGTATGCGTGCGGCCTGGCGTGGCTGGGCCTGTTCGTCCCCGCCGGGCGGATCCTGCCGCTGGGCCTGTTCCCCTTCCTTCTCAGCGATCTGATCGACATCGCCGTGCTGGCGCTGGGCCTGGGCCTGTTGCCCGCCGGTCTGCGCGCCCGCCTGCGCGCGGGGCTGGGCCGATGACCCCGGCCGTGCGCGCGCCGGCCGCGGCGCCCCGCTGGACGCTGGCGCAGGCGCGGGCCCTTTACGATCTGCCCTTTCCGGAACTGCTGCTGCAGGCGCAACTGACCCACCGCCAGTCTTTCGATCCGCAGACGGTGGAGACGGCGACGCTGCTCTCCATCAAGACCGGGGGCTGCCCGGAGGATTGCGGCTATTGTGCCCAGAGCGCCCATTGGGATACCGGGGTCCAGGCGTCGAGGCTGATGGCGGTGGAGGCGGTTCTGGCGGAAGCCCGGCGCGCCAAGGCCGGCGGGGCCACGCGCTTCTGCATGGGGGCGGCCTGGCGCGCCCCCAAGGACCGGGACATGGCGGCGCTATGCGCCATGATCCGCGGCGTGAAGGCGCTGGGGCTCGAGGCCTGCGTGACGTTGGGCATGCTCTCGGCGGCGCAGGTGGCCCGCCTCGCCGAGGCGGGGCTCGACTATTACAACCACAACGTCGACACCTCCCCCGCCTTCTATCCGCAGATCGTTTCCACCCGGACCCTGGAGGATCGGCTGGAGACCCTGGCGCAGGTGCGGTCCGGCGGCATCAGGCTGTGCTGTGGCGGCATCGTCGGCATGGGTGAAGAGGTGGAGGATCGCATCGCCATGCTGGTGCTGCTCGCCGGCCTGGACGAGCCGCCGGAGAGCGTGCCGCTGAACATGTGGACGCCCATCGACGGGGCGCCGGTGATGGACCGGGCCGCGCCGGTGGACCCCATCGCCTTCGTGCGGCTGGTGGCGCTGGCGCGCCTGCTCATGCCGCGCAGCGTGGTGCGGCTCTCGGCGGGGCGCGAGGCCATGAGCGATGAGATGCAGGCGCTCTGCTTCCTGGCGGGCGCCAATTCCATCTTCACCGGCGACACGCTGCTGACGGCGGCCAATCCCGACCGGGACCGGGACGCGGCGCTGCTGCAACGCCTCGGCATGCGCGCGGCGCCTGTCCGCTCGCATGTCACCGCGGCGAGCGAAGAGGCGCCTGCCTGCTGATGCTGGCGTGGATGAGGACACGGCGGCGGAGGGAATCCGCCGTCGGCGGCGGCAAATCGGCTGGTCCTTAACCTGTTCGCAAGATCGCATCGGCCAGTGTGCGGCGCATGATGCGCGGCGTTTCCTGGTATCTTGTCGCTCCGCTCGTGTGCATGGGGCTCCTCACCGGCTGCCGCTTCGGCGATAGCGGCCGTGAGGCCTGGCGCGTCGAGGCCGAGGAGCAGTGCTTGGCGGAGAAGGGCGTGGTGCCTTCCGCCTTCATGGAGCCATTGCCCGCGATTGACGGCAATGGGTCGTGCGGCATGGAGTATCCATTCCGCGTCAGCGCCTTCGCCGAAGGCAATGTCGTGGTGGAACCGTCCGCGCGGCTGGCCTGCCCGGTTATCCGGGAGACCGATGCCTGGGTGAAGGAGGTGGTGGAGCCCGCCGCCATGGCCTGGCTCGGCCAGCCGGTGGTGGCGATCCGCCAGATGTCGTCTTATTCCTGCCGCACCATGAATGGTCAGGCGGGCGCGAAAATCTCCGAGCACGCCTTTGGCAACGCCCTCGATGTGGGCGCCTTCCGCACCGCCGATGGCCGCTGGATCACGGTGAAGAACGGCTGGAAGGGCACAGCGGAGGAGCGCGGCTTCCTGCTGCAGGTGCAGGCAGGTGCGTGCGAGCGTTTCACCACGGTGCTGGCGCCGGGCTCCAACATCTTCCACTACGACCATATTCATGTGGATCTCATGCGCCACGCCAAGGGTCGCATGATCTGCAAGCCCGCGCCGCGTCCCATGCCGGCGCCCAACGTGCCCCCCATGGCGGCGGCGCCGCCGATGGCGGAACCGGCGGTGATGGCGCCCCAGCAGCAGCCGGAGCCGCTGCCGGTGAAGGCGGAGCCGCCTCCGGTCTACCCGCCCCAATCCTATCCGCCCCAGAGCTATCCCGCGCCGGCCCCCAGCTCGCAGGCGCCGCTGCCGCCGGCCCAATTGCCGCCGGGGTGGGATGTGGGGCCGCAGGGCCTGCGGCCGCCGGGACCCATGTCCTATGCGCCGTCTGCCCATGGCAGCGGGCTGGAAACCGGGTCCATCGCCAAGCGGAAATATTATAACGCCCCCGTTCCCCAGGCTTCGCCCATGCCGTTGCCCCAGGCCAAGCCGGGCGAGGATTGAGTGATGATGCCGTCACGGGCCTTCATCGGCCTCGACGGTTGCCGCGGCGGCTGGATCTGCGCCCGTTGGGATGGTGCCGGCGCCCTGCAGCTGAGCCGCATCGCCCGGCTGGAGGACCTGCTCGACGCCGGCGCGCCGGCGGCGCTCCCCATGATCGCCATCGACATGCCCATCGGCCTGCCGGAAACGGTGGGGCCGAAGGGGCGCACCGCGGAACGGCTGGCGCGGCCCAACCTCGGGCCGCGGCAATCCTCGGTGTTTTCGGTGCCGGCCCGGGCGGCGGTGGAAGCGGGGGTGCGCGCCGGGGTGGACGAGGCGACCCGCTACCGCGCGGCCTGCGCGGCCGCCCGCGCCACATCCAACCCGCCCCGGGCGGTGGCCAAGCAGTGCTTTCACATTTTTCCGAAGATCATGGAAGTGGACGCGCTGCTGCGGTCGCGTCCGGAGCTCTTGCCCTTTGTGCATGAGTGCCATCCGGAAGTGGCCTTCTGGGCCATGAACGGATGCAGTCCCGTGCGCCAGGCCAAGAAGGTGAAGAACCGCCCGAATCCGGCGGGCCTGGATTTGCGCAAGGGCTTGCTGGAGGCCGAAGGTCTGCCGATTGATGCGCTCACAGCGCAAGCCGCCCTTGCGCTCAAGGCAGGGCTGGACGACCTGATCGACGCCTGCGCCTGCGCCTGGACGGCGAAAAGAGTGGCATATGGCAAGGCTTTGCGCTTTCCTGATCCACCGGAACAGGACGCGCATGGCTTGCCCGTCTGCATTACCGCCTGAGGCGACTTTGTCTTAAGTCGAATTCCGATGACGGCGTGACGGTGGGTATGCGCGAACCAACCTAATCGAGGAAACCCCGGGACGACGCCATGCCTCAGGACCGTATTCGCCTCGCCTCTCTGCGCGACAAGATCGTTTCCGCCGAGGAGGCCGCGAGCCTCATCAAGGACGGCATGATCGTCGGCATGAGCGGCTTCACCCGGGCCGGCGAGGCGAAAGCCGTGCCGGTGGCGCTGGCCGCCCGGGCCAAGACCGAGCCGATGAAGATCACCCTCATCACCGGCGCCTCGCTGGGCAACGATCTCGACAAGCAGATGGCGGAAGCCCACCTGTTGTCGCGCCGCATTCCCTTTCAGGCCGATCCCGGCCTGCGCAAGGCCATCAATACCGGCGAGGTGATGTTCGTCGACCAGCACCTGTCCGAGACGGTGGAGCACCTGCGCACCCACCAGCTCGGACCCATCGACGTGGCGGTGATCGAGGCGGTGGGCATTACCGCGTCGGGCGGTATCGTGCCCACCACCTCGGTGGGCAATTCGGCCACCTTCGCCATTCTGGCGGACAAGGTGATCATCGAGATCAACCTGACCCAGCCGGCGGAGCTGGAGGGGCTGCACGACATCTATATTCCCACCCGCCGCCCGTTCCGCGAGCCGATCCCGGTGGTGGCCCCCGAGAGCCGGGTGGGCCTGCCCTTCATCCCGATCCCGCCGGAGAAGATCGCCGCCATCGTGGTGACGGAGAAGCTCGATTCCGCATCCACCGTGCTGCCGCCGGACCAGGAGACCGCGGCCATCGCCGCGCATCTGATGGAGTTCTTGAAGCACGAGGTGAAGATCGGCCGGCTCACCGAGCGCCTCCAGCCGCTGCAGGCCGGCATCGGCACCATCGCCAACGCGGTCATGCACGGCTTCATCGAGAGCCCGTTCTATGACCTCACCATGTATTCCGAGGTGCTCCAGGATTCGACCTTCGACCTGTTCGACGCCGGTAAGCTGAACTTCGCCTCCGGCTCGTCCATCACCCTGTCGAAGGCCAAGCACGACGAGGTGATGCCGAAGATCACCGATTACAAGTCGCGCCTCATCCTGCGTCCGCAGGAAATCTCCAACCATCCGGAGATCATCCGCCGGCTTGGCATCATCGGAATCAACACCGCGCTCGAGTTCGACATTTACGGCAATGTGAACTCCACCCACGTGGGTGGCACCCACATGATGAACGGCATCGGCGGCTCGGGGGATTTCGCCCGCAACGCTTATCTGTCGGTGTTCGTCACCAAGTCCATCGCCAAGGGCGGGGCCATCTCCTCGGTGGTGCCGTTCGCCAGCCATGTGGACCACACCGAGCACGACGTGGACATCCTCATCACCGAAGTGGGCCTCGCCGACCTGCGCGAGCTGGCGCCGCGGGAGCGGGCGCGGGTGATCATCGACAATTGCGTGCACCCGAGCTTCCGCGACGAAATCGAGGATTATTTCGGCCGCGCGGTGGCCCGGGGCGGGCACACCCCGCACCTCATCGAAGAGGCCCTGTCCTGGCATGTGCGGGCCCGCGAGACCGGCTCCATGCATGCGGTGGCGGCCCATAAGGTGGCCGAGCCCGCCGCCTGACGCCATCGGCGCCGGTCTTTGGCCGGCGCCAAGCGGGTCCGCTCAAGCACTGGGCGGGCTTGACCCAAGGTCCCCATGAGTCATGCTCATGACCCTTGGACATGGATCCTCCCGGGCCGCGCAGAACTTGTGCCGCGCGGCCACGGTCTGGCCGGAGAGCTTGGTCTCTCCGGCTTTTTTTGTGCCGGTGGCCTGGCGCCCAAGCGCCGCGCGGGGGCATCAGGAGACGGCGGCGATGTCCGGGTGGCGCTTGCGGGCGGCCTGGCGGGCGCTCACCGCCGCGAGGGCGGCGTCATATTCGCGGGCGAGGCGGGCGCACAGATCCGCGGCGGCGGGAATATCGGTGATGGCGCCCACCCCGTGCCCGGCCGACCACACGTCCCGCCAGGCCTTGGCCTCGTTGCCCATGTCCAGATTGCCGTGGCGGACGAGGTTGGCGGGATCGAGCCCGGCGCGCACCAGGGACGGCTTCATGAAATTGGCGTTCACCCCGGAGATGGCGTCCGTATAGATGATGTCCTCGGCGGCGGCGGCGAGCATCATCTGCTTGAAGTCCTCGGCGGCGAGGCTCTCGCGGGTGGCGATGAAGCGGGTGCCCAGATAGGCGAGGTCGGCGCCCATCACCTCGGCGGCGGCGATATGGGCGCCGGTGGACATGGCGCCGGACAGGATCAGGGTCTTGTCGAACACGCGGCGGATCTCGCCGAGCAGCGCGAACGGGCTCAGGGTGCCGGCATGGCCGCCGGCGCCGGCGCACACGGCGATGATGCCATCCACCCCCGCCGCGGCCGCCTTCTCCGCGTGGCGGCGGCTGATGACATCATGGAACACCAGCCCGCCATAGCTGTGCACCGCATCCACCACCTCGCGCGCGGCGCCGAGGGAGGTGATGACGATCGGCACCTTCTTCTCCACCGTCACCGCCAGGTCCGCCTCCAGGCGGGTGTTGGTCTTGTGGACGATGAGGTTGACGCCGAACGGTGCGCTGCCGGAAGGGGGCGCGGTGCGGGCGGCGATGTCGTCGAGCCAGTCGCGATAAAGCGCGGTGCTGCGGGCATTCAGGGCCGGAAAGGTGCCGACGATGCCACCGCGGCAGGTCTCGGTGACGAGGTCCGGCCCCGAGACCAGGAACATGGGGGCGGCGATGGCGGGCACGGCCAGGCGGCCGTGGAACAGCGCGGGCAGGGACATCTGTTTCCTCTCCATGGCGGCATGCCGGATGGCCGCCGCGCGGGTGTTCTGCTTCAGGAGCCTGCC
The DNA here is from genome assembly GCF_022138605.1 of Xanthobacter sp. NM-25. GTDB lineage: Bacteria > Pseudomonadota > Alphaproteobacteria > Rhizobiales > Xanthobacteraceae > Xanthobacter. The sequence goes on along the minus strand of NZ_JACBFS010000002.1, from coordinate 576,715 downwards.
GTTTCCGGGTCCGGTATCGGGGCGGCAGGTTGCTCCGATCCACCTTTGCTTCCAGGTTCACCTATAGGTGAAGCGCTTGTCAATTGAGGGAGTGGCGGGGCGTTTACCACGGGCGGGACGAGAGCCTTGACTCCCGCCTCGGGTTCCGGAATCTATCTAGAACAAATAGTGAACACGAGGCGGTTGGGCCGTCATGAGCATTCCGCGCGCATCCCGCACCGCGGCCGATCTCGCGCGTTTGCGCGGCATCATTTCCGCCATCGAGCGCGGCGTTACCCCGCCGTCCCGGACGCAGGAGCTGCCACAGACCCGGGCCCCGATCCAAGGGACGATCGGTGGAGCGATCGGTGGCGGGCCGGTGGCCCAGGCGACGGCGGAGCTGGTGGCCGGCTCTGAAGGCGGCATGTGTGCCGCTTCAACACCCCCACCCCCTCAGCCGGACGCGGGCGATGGGCACAGCCCATCAGGGCGCCCCGGACCTGCCGGGGAAGGTGGCGCCCCGCCTCGGTCCCCGGTGCCTGCGGTTCCGGCCGCCATCGCGCCCCCCCGGCCCTTCGGTGACCCGCCTCCGCTCGCTTTGGGCGTGCCGGCCGTGGATGGGGCGCTCGGCGGCGGGTTCCGGTGGGGCGCGCTGCACGAGGTGGCGGCCGGGCCGGGGGAGGAGGGGGCGCTCAGCGCCTTCGCCCTCGCCCTGGCGGCGCGGGGCGCGCGGGCGCTCCGGCGCCCGGTGCTGGTGGTGCAGCAGGCGTTCGCCCAGTGGGAGGCGGGGGCGCTCTACGGCCCGGGGCTGGCGGCGCTGGGCCTGCCGCCGGAGGCGCTGCTGCTGGTGCGCGTGCCGCGCCCGCAGGACGTGATGTTCGTGATGGAGGAGGGGTTGAAATGCGCGGGTCTGTCGGTGGTGCTGGGGGAAGTGCTGTCGCCGGTGCCGGAGGCGCTCACCGCCACCCGGCGTCTCTCCCTCGCCGCGCGCGGCTCCGACCGGCTAGGCCTTCTGGTGCGCCACAAGGCGGACCCGGCCCCCTGCGCGGCGCTCACCCGCTGGCGTATCCGCACCCGGCCGAGTCCGGCCCTGGACGGCTTCGGCGGCCTCGGTGCGCCGTGCGTCTGCGCCCGCCTCACTCGCAACCGCTTCGGCCCCCTCGGGGAATGGCCCCTGCGCATCGAGGCGGACGGGTTCCGGCTGGTCGGGGAGACCAGCCATGAGCGCGCCCCATCCGACCCCGGCGGCCGGGCGGCGCTACCTGGGCCTCGTCCTGCCCCATCTCGCCACCGACCGGATCGAACGGTCGTTGTCGCCTGAGGCACGGCTGGCGCCCCGGGTGGTGGTGGCGCTGCAGCAGGGCACGCTGCGGCTCATCGCCGGCAATGGGGCGGCCACTGCCCTCGGGCTTGAGCCCGGCCTCACCCTGGCCGACGCGCGGGCGCGCCATCCCGAGCTGGAGGTGAGCGAGGAGGCGCCGCAGGCGGTGGCCCGACTGCTCGCTCAGCTGGCGGATGCCTGTGAGCGCTATACCCCCCTCATCGCCCTGGAAGGGCGCGACGGGCTGCTGCTGGACGTCACCGGCTGCACCCATCTGTTCGGCGGCGAACAGGGGCTGGTGCGCGATCTGCTGCGGCGGGTGGCGGGCGCCGGCCTCACCGGACGGGCGGCACTGGCGGCCACCGCCGGCGCCGCCTTCGCCCTCGCCCGCTTCGCCGCCGGCCGGGGCGGCGTGGTGGTGCCGCCGGACGAAGACCTCGGCGCGGTGCTGGCGCCCTTGCCGCTTGCTGCCTTGGGCCTTGAGCCGGCGCGGGTGGACAGCCTCGCCCGGCTCGGCTTCCGGCGGATCGACGACGTGCGCGCCGCCCCCCGCGCACCGCTGGCCGCCCGCTTCGGGGCGGAACTGCTGCGCCGTCTCGACGAGGCCCTGGGGCGGGCGCCCACGGCGGTGGATTATCGTTTTCCCCCGCCCGCCTTCTGCGTCGAACGGGCGTTGCCGGAACCGGTGGAGCGGGTGGAGGACGTGCTGGGCCTTGCCACCCATCTCGCCACCACTTTGTCCGGCGCGCTGGAGCGGCACGGGGTGGGCGCGCGGCGGCTGGATCTCACCTTGTTCCGGGTGGATGGCAAGGTAACGCGGCTCGCCATCGGCACCAGCCGGCCGCTGCGGGAGCCTGAGGCCATCCGTCGCCTGTTCGCGGAAAAGGTGGCGACCCTGTCCAGCCTGGAGCCCGGCTTCGGTTTCGAGCTGCTGCGCCTCGCCGTGCGCGAGACCGGCCCGCTCACGGCCCAGCAGGACGGCTTCGGCGCCGAGCCCGATCGCGCGGCGGCCTTGGATGGCCTGGTGGACCGCCTCGCCATCCGCTTCGGCGCCCCCCAGGTGCAGCGCCTCGTGCCGGCCGACCGCCACCTGCCGGAAGAGGCCTGCCCCCCGGTGCCGGCGCAGGGCCGGCGCGGCTGGGCCGAGGCCGCCGCCGCTCTGGCCCTGCCTCCGGCTGGGGCGGCCATGGCGCCATGGAGGGATGGCCCGCCCGCCACCGCGTTTCGCGACGTCTTGTCCGCTCCCGCCGTCCCGCTCCGGCCGCCGGCCGTATCCCAACCTGCGCGCATCGGCGGGTGGGAAGAAAATGGGGTGTCGACGGAGGACGGGGCAGATGCCGAGGGCCGGGCGTTGCTGCGGGTGATTGGCCCGGGCGCTGGTGCTGCTCCTGCAGCGGCGGAAGCTGTGGCTTTTCCCCCTCCCCAACCCTCCCCCGCAAGCGGGAGAGGGAGCGGTGGTGCGGCGGGGGATGAGGCGGATGCAACAGGCCGGGCGCCGTTGCGGGCGATTGGGCCGGGCGCTGGTGCTGCTCCTGCAGCGGCGGAAGCGGCGGCCCTTCCCCCACCCCAACCCTCCCCCGCAAGCGGGAGAGGGAGCGGCGGTGCGACGGAGGATGGGGCGGCTGCAGAGGGCCGGGCGTTGCTGCGGGTGATTGGCCCGGGCGCTGGTGCTGCTCCTGCAGCGGCGGAAGCTGTGGCTTTTCCCCCTCCCCAACCCTCCCCCGCAAGCGGGAGAGGGAGCGGTGGTGCGACGGCGGAGGGGGCGGCTGCAGAGGACCGGGCTCCGCTGCGGGCGATTGGGCCGGGCGCTGCTGTGGCTTCTGTCGACGCGGGACGGATGGCTGAGCCGCCATCCCAACTGTTCCTCGCCGGTGGGGGCGGGAACTGTGATGCGGATGGGGCGATCTTCAGGGAGTCCTGGTGTGCGGAAGAAGAGCGCCCCGACCTGGCCGGGCCGGCGCGGCCGCTGCGGCTTCTGGAGGCGCCGGAGCCGGTGGAGGCGGTGGCCGAGGTGCCCGATGGGCCGCCCATCCGCTTCCGCTGGCGGCGCCAGCTGCATCCGGTGGTGCGGGCGGAGGGGCCGGAGCGCATCGCCGCCGAATGGTGGCGCACGGCGGGGGATCTGCCCACCCGTGACTATTTCCGGGTCGAAACCGCCAGCGGCCATCGCTTCTGGCTGTTCCGGGCCGGCCTCTACGGGCGGGAGGCCGGCCGGCCGACCTGGTTCCTCCACGGCCTGTTCGGGTGAGCACCATGGCCCCGCCGCTTCCCTTCCGCTCCGCGCCCACCCCGCCGCGCCCGCCGCAGGCGCCGCCGTCGTTCGTGGAACTGGCGGTCACCACCAATTTCTCGTTTCTGCGGGGCGGCTCCCATCCGGAGGAATATGTGGCGACCGCCGCCGCTCTCGGCCATGCGGGCATCGGCATCGCCGATCACAACACTCTGGCGGGGGTGGTGCGGGCCCATGCCATGGCCAAATCCCGCGGGGTGCGGCTGGCGGTGGGTGCGCGCCTGGTGTTTGCCGACGGCACGCCGGACATTCTCGCTTACCCTGAGGATCGCGTCGCCTATGGCCGCCTGTGCCGTCTGCTCACCACCGGCAACATGCGGGCGGCCAAGGGCGATTGCCTGCTCACCGGCGCCGACCTCATGGAATGGGCCGAAGGCCTCTGCCTCGCGGTGATGCCGCCGCGCCGCCTACCGGAGGCGTTCGGCCCGTTCCTGGCCGATCTCCAGGCGGCCACCTCCGGCCGGGTGTGGCTGGCGGCGCCCATGATCCTCGCGGGGGACGATGCCCGCCGGCTCGCCCGGCTCCAGGCGGTGGGGGCGAAGGCGGGCGTGCCGCTGCTCGCCACCTGCGACGCGCTCTATCACGATGCCGACCGCCGGCCGCTGCAGGATGTGCTCACCGCCATCCGCGCCCACGTGACCCTGGATGGCGCCGGCCGCCGCCTCGCCGCCAATGCCGAGCGGCACCTGAAGCCGGCGGCGGAGATGGCCCGGCTCTATCGCGCCGCGCCGGAGGCGGTGGCGGAGACGGCCGCCTTTCTCGCCCGCCTGCATTTCTCGCTGGACGATCTGAAGCCGACCTACCCGCGCGAGGCGCGGGCGGGGTTCGAAAGCCCCCAGGCGGCGCTGGAGGTCCTCGCCTGGGCCGGGGCGCGGGCCCATTATCCCGCCGGGGTGCCGCCCAAGGTGGAGGGGGCGCTGCACCATGAGCTCGCCCTCATCGGCAAGCTCGCCTACGCGCCCTATTTCCTCACCGTGCACGAGATCGTGGGGTTTGCCCGCGGCGCCGGCATCCTGTGCCAGGGGCGGGGCTCGGCGGCCAATTCGGCGGTGTGCTTCTGCATCGGCATCACCGATGTGGACCCCATGAAGAGCGATCTTCTGTTCGAGCGCTTCATCTCCGAGGAGCGGGGCGAGCCGCCGGATATCGACATCGATTTCGAGCATGAGCGGCGCGGCGAGGTGCTGGCCTTCATCTATCGCCGCTACGGCGCCGCCCATGCCGGGCTCGCCGCCACCACCACCACCTATCGCTCCCGCTCGGCGGTGCGCGAGGTGGGCAAGGCGTTCGGCCTGTCGGAGGATCTGGTGGGGGCGCTGGCCGGCACCATCTGGGGCTGGTCCTCCGGTGGGGTGAAGGCGGAGGAGGCGCGGCGCATCGGCCTTGATCCCGACGAGCCGCGCCTCGCCCGGGTGCTGGAGATGACCCGCGCCCTCATCGGCTTTCCGCGCCACCTCTCCCAGCATGTGGGCGGCATGGTGGTGACCCACGACCGGCTGGACGAGACCGTGCCGCTTACCCGCTCGGCCATGGATGAGCGCCCCATCATCGAATGGAACAAGGACGATCTGGAAACCGTGGGCCTGCTCAAGGTGGACATCCTGGCCCTGGGCATGCTGACGGCGGTGCAGAAATGCTTCGGCCTGCTGAAGCGGCATTATGGGGTGGAAATGGCCCGCATCGGCGATGCGCCGTTCGGCGATCATCGGGTCTATGCCATGCTGCAGCGGGCGGATTCCATCGGCGTGTTCCAGGTGGAAAGCCGCGCCCAGCAGACCATGCTGCCGCGCCTGAAGCCCAAGGAGTTCAAGGATCTGGTGGTGGAGGTCGCGATCGTGCGGCCGGGGCCGATCCAGGGCGGCATGGTGCATCCCTATCTGCGGCGCCGGCAGGGGCTCGATCCGGTGTCCTATCCCTCTCCGGAGCTGCGGCAGGTCCTGGAGCCGACCCTCGGGGTGCCGCTGTTCCAGGAGCAGGCCATGCAGATCGCCATGGTGGGCGCCGGCTTTTCCGCCGGCGAGGCCGATGCCCTGCGCCGGGCCATGGCCACCTTCAAGCGGGTGGGCACCATCGGCCGCTTCCACGACAAGCTCATCGCCGGCATGCTCGGGAACGGCTACACGCGGGAGTTCGCCGAAAGCCTGTGGCGGCAGATCGAGGGGTTCGGCTCCTATGGCTTTCCGCGCTCCCATGCGGAGAGCTTCGCCCTCATCGTCTATGCCTCGGCCTGGCTGAAGTGCCATTATCCCGATGTGTTCGCCGCCGGCCTTCTCAATGCCTGGCCCATGGGCTTCTACGCCCCCGCCCAATTGGTGCGCGACGCCCAGGAGCACGGGGTCGCGGTGCGCCCGGTGGATGTGAACGCCTCCCATTGGGATCACACGCTGGAGGCGGAGGAGGGGGGCGCCGAGGCGCGTTCGCCTCTCCAGACCGCGCCCTTCCCCCTCCCCAGCCCTCCCCCGCAAGCGGGAGAGGGGGCTGCCGTGTCGCAAAAGGAGAGGGAGGCGGGGGACAGGGAGCGGGGCGAGAGGAGGCCGGGGGCGTTTGGGTGTCGACAGGGTGCGGACCCGGGGCGAACCGAACTGGAGAGCGCCGGGACGCAGCGATCCACACCGGTTCGAAGTCCTGGGGGCGCCGGGGAGCCGTCGGCGGCGGTGCGGCGGCTGCAGCCACGCCATGGCGCCATGGCGGGGGATATCCGCACCACCCATGCGCTGCGGCTCGGGCTGCGGCAGGTGGAGGGGCTGAAAGAGGAGGAGATGCGCCGGCTGGTGGCGCTGCGCGGCGCCGGCTACGATTCCGTGCGCGACCTGTGGCTGCGCACCGGCCTGCCGCCGTCCACGTTGGAAAAACTGGCGGATGCCGATGCCTTCCGCTCCCTCGGGCTCGATCGCCGGGCCGCTTTGTGGGCGGTGAAGGGGCTGCGCCGCGCCGGCGACAAGGACGACCTGCCCCTGTTCCGTGCCGCCGCGACCCCGCGTGAGCCCGATGTGGACCTCGCCGCCTTGCCGCCGGGGGCGCAGGTGGTGGCCGATTATCGGCACATGAAACTGTCCCTGAAGGCCCATCCGCTGGCCTTCCTGCGGCCGGAGCTGGAACGGCGCGGGGTGACCCCGGCGGCGCGGCTGCCGGCATTGGCCAGCGGCCGGCGGCTGACCCTGGCCGGCCTGGTGCTGGTGCGCCAGCGCCCGGGCACCGCCAGCGGCGTCATCTTCATGACCCTGGAGGACGAGGCGGCCTGGGCCAATGTCATCGTCTGGCCCCGGGTGTTCGAGGCGTTCCGCCCGCAGGTGCTGGGGGCGCGGCTGGTGATGGTGTCGGGCCGGCTGCAGAATGAACAGAGCGTCATTCACCTGGTGGCCGAGAAGGTGGAGGATTGGAGCCCGCTCCTGGAGCGTCTGGGCGAGCGTGGCGCCGACCTGTCCGTCGCCGCCCCGGCCGACGAAGGCCGGCGCGGCCCCGATGCCGGGCGCAGCCGTGCCGCGCGCATCCGGGAGAACCCCGGTGCCGCTTTGCCGCGCGGGCGCAATTTCCATTGAGCGCTGAGGCCTTGGCCGGCGTATCCCCCGTCGGGTGCCCGGCCCCGTTCAGCTCTGGAAGACGCGCCGCTGGAGGGGGATGGCCGGACGAGGCGGAGCGCTGTCACCGCGCCGCGATGCCGCCTGGCGGAGCCCGCGTCTCAACCCCGATCCAAAGCGTGTGATTTCTCTCCCGTGGCACTGATTTTCCTGTATGGAAAATAAGTTCAAGCCTCGCCGCTGCGAAGCCCGCGGGCGGCGCGCCGTTCAGCATGAGATTGCCGGGACATGACCTATCTCTATCTCGCCATCGCCATCCTTGCGGAGGTCATCGCCACCTCGGCGCTCAAGTCCACCGCCGGCTTCACCCGGCTGCTGCCCTCGCTGGTGGTGGGGGCGGGCTATGTGGTGGCGTTCTATTTCCTGGCGCTGACCGTGCGCGACCTGCCGGTGGGCATTGTCTATGCCATCTGGTCGGCGGCGGGGATCATCCTGGTGGCGGGCTTCGCCTGGATCTATTACGGCCAGGCGCTGGATACGGCGGGGCTGATCGGCCTCGGCCTCATCATCGCCGGGGTGCTGGTGGTCAACCTGTTCTCGAAAACCGCCGTTCATTAGGGCGCTCCTGTGCGCGCCCATAAAATCTGCAGGCCCATAAAATCTGCAGGCCCATGACATCTGTACGCCCATGAAAAAGGCGGCATCCTCAGGATACCGCCTTTCATCGTTTTCGCCGCGCCTCCAGCGGCGCGCGCGGGGCGCCCGCTCAGGCGGCTTCGGCTTCGATCTGCGCGTCGTCCCCGGCGGGAATCAGCATGTCGAACATACGGCCGGTGGCCAGGCGCTGGGCCTGCAGCACCGCCCCCGCCATGCCCTGCAGGTCGGCCGCGGCCTCCTGCGCCAGCGACAAAGCGGTGGGGAAGGGCGCCTTCAGGGCCGCCGTCACCTCATCGATGTCGAAGCTCAGCTCGGCATCGAACTTGCGGGCGATCTGCTGCATGCGCCGGTTCTGCGCCAGGCAGTTGAGGCACAGCTTGCCGATGCCGCGATTGCGCGCGGCCAGGATCACCCGCTCCAGCAGCTGGGTGCCGAGGCCGTGGTTCTGGAACTCGCGCTCCACGCTGAACGCGGCTTCCGCTTCCCCGGGCAGCACATCGCCCATGGGGTAGAGTTCCGCGGCGGCACGCAAGGTGCCGTCCACGAAATAGCCGTGAACGATGGCGCCGGTGCGGAATGCCCGCGCCGCATATCGCTCGACGAATTCGGCAGACACCGCAGAGCCGAATCTGAACCGACGGCTCTCCACATCGAGCCTGAGGAGGTGATCCTTGAAGATCTCGGCTTCCCCGGCCCAAAGCTTGCGGATGATCCCCGGTGCGACCTGTTCGGTCATATTGGTCTCCAGACTTGGCGTCTTGAAGCCCCCCGGTTCCTCCTGGGGCCGGAATTTATGTGCACTGCAACAAAGGTCAAGGGGGCTGACCTTAACCCTCTGTTCAGAACTCCCCTGCAGACGGCAATTCTGCAGCGCAACATGCTGAAATGTAAGAGGTCGTATGAGCCATGCAAATGGCGCATGGCGGATGCGACTTTCGGACGAGCCCGCGCCCTGCTGTGGCCATGTTCGAGGGCCGGGGCGCTCACGTCGCGCGCGGAAGCACCAGTATGGCCCTGAAATCATTGACATTGGTCAATGTGGGGCCGGTGACGACCAACTGGTCGAGGGTCGCGAACAGGCCATAGGCGTCGTTGTCCGCCAGATGGCGCCGCGGGTCCAGGCCGAGGGCCTGGGCGCGTGCCAGGGTGCGTGAATCGCTCCAGGCCCCGGCATTGTCAGCGCTGCCGTCGATGCCATCGGTGTCGGCAGCCAGCGCCAAGATCGCCGGCCCGTCCGCCGGCAGGCCCTCCAGGGCCAGGGTGAGGGCCAGCAGGAACTCGCTGTTGCGCCCGCCGCGCCCGCGCCCGGTCACCCGCACAGTGGTTTCGCCACCGGAGAGCAGCACGCAGGGCGCCGCCGCCGGCTGGCCATGGGCGGCGGCGGCGCGGGCGATGCCGGCCAGCACCGTGCCGGCGGCGCGCGCCTCTCCCTCGATGGCGTCGCCGAGGATCACCGGCGCGATGCCGAGAGCCTGCGCCTGCGCCGCCGCAGCCTGCAACGCCATGAATGGGGTGGCGATGAGATGCAGCGCGGCCTCGGTCGGCGCGACGGGGGGCGCCGTGAGGCGTGCATTGGCGCGGATTGCCGCCGCGAGCCGGTCATCGGCGGCGATGCCGTAGGCGCCCAGCAGGGCCAGCACCGCCTCGGGATCCGACGGCCGGGGCACCGTGGGGCCCGAGCCGATCACCGCCGGATCGTCACCCGGCACGTCGGAGATCAGATAGGTGACGCACCGCGCCGGGGCGATGGCGGCGGCGAGCCGCCCGCCCTTCACCGCCGACACCGCCTTGCGCACCGTGTTCATCACGCCGATGGGCGCGCCCGAGCGCAGCAGCGCGGTGTTCAGCGCCTGCTTGTCCGCCAGGGTGAGGCCCGGGGCCGGCGCAGTGAGCAGGGCCGAGGCCCCGCCGGAGATGAGGCACACCACGAGGTCGTCGGCGCCGGCGGAGCGGGCGATGTCCAGCAGGCGCCGGGTGGCGGAGAGACCGGCCGCGTCGGGCACCGGATGGCCGGCCTCCACCACCTCGATGGAGCGGGTGGGGCAGCCGTGGCCATAGCGGGTGATGACGAGGCCGGTGCAGGGCCTGTCCCATTCGGCCTCGAAGGCCCGCGCCATGCGCGCGGCGGCCTTGCCGGCCCCCACCACCAGGGTGCGCCCCTTGGGTGGCGCCGGCAGCCGGCCGGCGAACTTGCCTTCCGGCGTCGCCGCCGCGAGCGCCGCCGCGAACAGGGCCCGGAGAATCGCCGGGGCCGCGCCCGGTGTGGATGTGGCTGTTTCCATGCTCTTTATACGGTTGTGCGCGCCGGTTCCGAGGCCCTGTGCATGCGGCCGGTCGCCGTGGTTTTCAACACGCCGGCGGGCCGCCAGGGGACAGGACATTAGACTTTCGTTTGAAATGGGTAAAAGGTGCTGGCCTTTACGGACGGAGCCGTTAGCTTCACTGTTAACGCTTATAACAATACCGATAGGGAGGATGCTGATGATCCGTATCACCACGGCCGCGCTCATCTCAGCTTTGGTTCTGGCGCCTGTCGCCGCCAAGGCGGAGTTCGTGAACGTTCTGACCGGCGGCACGTCCGGCGTCTATTATCCGCTGGGGGTCGCCATCTCCAAGGTGATCGGCGAGAAGGTGCCGAACGCGCGCCCCTCGGTGCAGGCCACCAAGGCCTCCGTGGAGAACCTGAACCTCATTCAGCAGGGCAAGGGCGAAGTGGCCTTCACCCTGGCCGACAGTCTCGCGGACGGCGCCGCCGGCAAGGCCGAGGCGGGCTTCAAGGCCCCGCTCACCAAGGTGGTGGCGCTCGGCGGCATCTATCCCAATTACATCCAGATCGTGGCCGCTAAGGATTCCGGCATCAAGACGCTGGCCGATCTGAAGGGCAAGCGCCTGTCGGTGGGCGCCCCGCGCTCCGGCACCGAGCTCAACGCCCGCGCCATCCTCGGCGCCGCTGGCCTCACCTATGACGATCTCGGCAAGGTGGAATACCTGCCGTTCGCCGAATCCGTCGAGCTGATGAAGAACCGTCAGCTGGACGCGACCCTGCAGTCTTCCGGCCTCGGCGTCGCCTCCATCAAGGATCTCGCCAATTCGGTGCCGATCGTGGTGGTGGAAGTGCCCAACACCGTGGTCGACAAGGTGGGCGCGCCCTACATCAAGGCGGTGATCCCCGCCAACACCTATGAAGGCCAGTCGGTGGACGTGGTGACCGCGGCCGTGCCGAACTTCCTCGTGACCCGCTCCAACATGAAGGACGAGGAGGTCTACGAGATCACCAAGGCCATCTATGACAATCTGCCCGAGCTGGCGGCGGCCCATTCGGCGGCCAAGAGCATCAAGCTCGAGAATGCCATGAAGGGCTCGCCGGTGCCGTTCCATCCCGGCGCCGCCAAGTACTTCAAGGAAAAGGGCGTCACGCCCTGAAGCCGGGTTGGCGGCGGCCCTTGAGGGCGCCGCCGCTCGCGGTGTCGCGCCGCGGATGAAAGATGCGGGGGCTGCCGGCGCCGACGGGCGCGCAGCCCCTTTGTGGTCTTCTCCTCCCCGATGGGACCGTGATCGTTTCCAGTGACGTTGCCGCCGGGCGCGGGGCGCCGGGCGGAGAGTTTTTGACCTGTTGAGGCCGCACGTCCATGACCTCCTCGCTGCACACGCCCACCACGACTCCACCCGTCAGCCACGACCTGAACAACCCCAATCACGGGGCCTCCGTGGTGGTGGACGACGCGCTGCTGGACCTCACCTGGGGCCCGGGCAGCTGGGGGCGCGCGGTATTCTGGATCGCGGTCGCCTTCTCCACCTTCCAGATCATCACCGCCGCCTGGAGCCCGCTGCCGAGCCAGATCGTGCGCTCGGTGCACGTGGGCTTCCTGCTGCTGGTGGTGTTCGCCATCGCCGGCAATCACCGGGTCGGCGGCGGGCGGGTCATGCTGTGGGGGCTCGGCATCCTGTCGTTCGTGGTGGGCCTTTATCACTGGATCTTCTATTCCGACCTCATCGCCCGTGCCGGCGATCCCGATACCATGGACATCGTGGTCGGCGTGGTGGCGGTGGCGCTGGTGTTCGAGGGCTCGCGCCGGCTCATGGGCCTGTCGCTGCCCATCATCTGCGGCTTCTTCATTCTCTACGGCCTGTTCGGCGAATATCTGCCGGCGCCGCTGGACCACCGGCCCTATGATTTCGTGCAGGTGGTGGACCAGTTGTTCCTCGGCACCGAGGGCATCTACGGCACGCCCACTTATGTGTCGTCGTCCTACATCTTCCTCTTCATTCTGTTTGGCGCGTTCCTGGAACGGGCCGGCATGATCAAGCTGTTCAATGATGTGGCCATGGGCACCGTGGGCCATGCCCGCGGCGGCCCGGCCAAGGTCTCGGTGATCTCCTCGGCGCTGATGGGCACCATCAACGGCTCCGGCGTCGCCAACGTGGTCACCACCGGCCAGTTCACCATCCCGCTGATGAAGAACTTCGGCTACAAGCCGGCCTTCGCCGGCGCGGTGGAGGCGACCGCCTCCATGGGCGGGCAGATCATGCCGCCGGTGATGGGTGCGGTGGCCTTCATCATGGCCGAGACCATCGACGTGCCCTATGCGAGCATCGCCACCGCGGCGGTGATCCCCGCCTTCCTCTACTTCCTCACCGTGTTCGCCATGGTGCATCTGGAGGCCGGTCGCAACGGATTGTCGGGCCTGCCCAAGGCGGAGTGCCCCAATGCCTGGGCGGCGCTGAAGGCGCGCTGGTACCTCATCCTGCCGCTGGGCGTCCTGGTCTGGCTGCTGTTCTCCGGCTACACGCCGCTGTTCGCCGGCACCGTGGGCCTGGCGCTGACCGCGCTCATCGTGCTCGGCACGCCGGTGGCCCGCCTCATCGGCCCCTATGGCCTGCGGGTGGTGTTCTGGGTGGTGCTCGGCATCGCCGCCGCCAGTTTCGTGGAATACGGCATCAACGGTGTCGCCACGGTGGTGGCCATCCTGGTGGCGCTGCTGCTGTTCGTGAAGGGCGGGCGGGAGACCTTGCGCATCGCCCTCGACAGCATGGCCGACGGCGCCCGCAACGCGCTGCCGGTGGGCATCGCCTGCGCCCTCGTGGGCACCATGATCGGCATCTTCACCCTGACCGGTGTCGCCACCACCTTCGCCACCTTCGTGGTGGCGGTCGGCGAGAGCTCCCTGCTCTTGTCGCTGGTGCTCACCATGGTGGCGTGCCTGATCCTGGGCATGGGCCTGCCCACCATTCCCAACTACATCATCACCGCCTCCATCGCCGGGCCGGCGCTGCTGGCCCTGGGCGTGCCGCTCATCGTCTCGCACATGTTCGTGTTCTACTTCGGCATCATGGCCGACCTGACGCCGCCGGTGGCCCTTGCCGCCTTCGCGGCGGCGCCCATCGCCGGCGTCTCCGGGCAGGCTATCGCCGTGAACGCGACACGCATCGCGCTCGCCGGCTATGTGGTGCCGTTCATGGCGGTCTATTCGCCGGCGCTGATGCTGCAGACCGGCGATCCCATGGCCGATCTCATCGGCTTCTGGCCGGCGGTGGCCTACGCCTTCATCAAGGCGGTGATTGCCGTTCTGCTGTGGGCCGGTACCGCCACCGGCTATCTGCTGGGCCCGCTCAACATCGTCGAGCGCGTGGTGGCCTTCGCGGCGGCGGCGCTGCTGATCGCCGCTGTGCCGTTGAGCGATGAGCTGGGCTTCGTGGCGGCGGCGGCCTTCATTGCCTGGCATTATTGGCGCACCCGCGCCCAGAAGGTGGCGCAGGCCTGAGGTGGCGGTGCTCGCCTGCCTGGTCGCCGGTACCACCGTGGTGCGGCTGGCGGCTGTCGTGACCCTGGCCTGGACCCATTCGGTGCAGAAAAGCGAATGGCAGGAAGACTGGCGGGCGACCCCCGCCGGCCTCCAGCTGACCGAGGTGCGGGTCCAGGGCTCCGGCGCCGGCATGGAACCGCCCGACGACGCGGTGCTGCAGGGTGACTTCTATGTGGCCCATCCGCGGCTGGCGCCGCAGAAAGAGGTGCTGCTGCGGCGCTCCGGCGCCACCGCCGACTGGCGGGTGTGCAGCGCCGGCCGCTGCCAGCCCATGGGGGAGCTGGTGCCGCCGGATGCGGACCCGGTGCGCTTCACCACCTGCGCGGAGCCCGCGCCCCGCCGCTGAGTGCGGCCCGGTCTGGCGCTCAGGCGGTCTGGAGTGCCCGGCGGGCGGCGGCGAGCCGCAGGCCGTCCCGCAGGGACAGGGCGAGCAGCGTGATGTTGAGGGCCCCGGCCACCAGTTCCACCCCCTGCACCACCATGAACGATGAATCGAACAGCCCGGCGGCGGCGCGCGACTGAAGGAAGATCGCACTCGGCAGCAGGAGGCACAGGCCGTTGAGGGCGATCACCGGCATGCGTCGGCGCTTGGCGACCACCAGCGGCTGGGTGGAGCGCCCGCCGAGCCGGAAGCCGGTGGCGCCGACGCTCACCAGCGCCGGGATCAGCGCCAGCATCCCCCAGAGAATGGCGGTTTTTACCGTTCGCACCGCGGCGGGCGTGCCGAAGGCCTCGCTCACGACCGTGGCGCTCCAGAAGCTGAGGATGATCAGCAGGGCGAGGCCCCCGGCAAGGGGATGCAGACGGCGGATCATGTGGGGTCTCCCGAACCGGCGCCGGCCTCGCTCAGCGTCGTGCGCAACTGGTGAAGGGTGGTGGCGGCGGCCTCCGCCGCGGCGGGCCCGATCCGGGCGAGCAGCAGGTCGGCCAAGGGGGCCCAGCGGGCGCTGGCGGCGGCGAAGGCCTGCGTCCCGGCGGCGGTGAGCTGCACCAGCTTGGCGCGCTTATGGTGGGGGTTGGTGGCGAAGCATACCAGCCCGCGCGCGGCCAGATCATCCACCACCCGCTGCACCGATTGGCGGGTGAGCCCCATGTTGCGGGCAATGCCGGCGGTGGGCAGGGCGCCGCCCGCCTCGGCGATGGCGCCCAGAACCTGCCAGCGGGCACTCGTGAGCCCAAGCGGCGCCACCAGGGTATCACCGGCGGAAATCAGCGCGCCATTGAGGCGGAAGACCTCCAGAGCCAGGCGGCTGGCGGGGTGGGTGAAGGGATCGTGCACAGCGTTCATAATGACAGTATACATCCATAACGACAGTGTGCTGTCAATAAGCGTGACACGATCCAACCGATGCATCGCAGGCCGGAAGGGCCTATATGCGGCGGCATGAGCGCCTCTCTGCCCCTCGTCTTTGATCGCCGCCTGGTCCGGCGGCGGCTGGCCCGCGCCGTCGACCTCGGACCGGAAACCTTCTTGCTGGATCGGGTCGCGGAGGACCTCGTCGACCGGCTGGGGGCGGTGCAGCGGCGGTTCGATCGTGCCCTGGATCTCGGCACCCCCACCGAAGGGCTGGCCCGCGCCCTGGCTGGCGTGCCGGCGGTGGGGCAGGTGCTGCGGGCAGCGCCGCTGGCGCCCGCCTCGTCCGATGGCGCCGCGGTGGTGGCCGACGAGGAGGCCCTGCCGTTCGCTCCGGCAAGCTTCGATCTGGTGGCGTCGGCACTGGCGCTGCAGAGCGTCAATGACCTGCCGGGGGTGCTGGCCCAGGTGCGGCGGGTGCTCCGGCCCGATGGCCTGTTCCTGGCCGGCTTCATCGGTGGCGCCAGCCTCACCGAGCTGCGCCAGTCCTTCGCCATCGCCGAGAGTGAGGTGACCGGCGGCCTCTCCCCCCGGGTGGCGCCGTTCGCCGATGTGCGCGACCTTGGCGGCCTGCTGCAGCGGGCGGGCTTCGCCCTGCCGGTGGCGGATGTGGACCGGGTGGTGGTGCGCTATGGCTCCCCCTTCACCCTGTTCTCCGAGCTGCGCCGCATGGGCGCCACCAATGCGCTGGTCGAGCGGCGGCGGGTGCCGCTGCGCCGCGCCACGCTGCTGCGCGCGGCGGAAGTCTATGGCGAGCGCTTCGCCGATGCCGACGGGCGGCTGCGGGTGACGTTCGACATCGTCTGGCTGTCCGGCTGGGTGCCCCATGAGAGCCAGCAGAAGCCGCTCGCCCCCGGCTCCGCCCGCATGCGCCTCGCCGATGCCCTGGGCGCGCGGGAGGTGCCGTTGCCGGCCGCGTCCAACGGGCCGGCGGAGCCGCGCGACTGACGCGCCCAGCAAACCCTTGACGCCGCGCCGCAGGCGCGCAGCATGACCCCCTGGGCAAGCCAAAAGCCGGGGGTGTCCCATGGCCGGATTCGTCTTCAACACACCGCCACGCATCGTGGTCGCCGCCGGCGCGGCGGGGCAGGTGGCAGCGCGCTGGCGGGCCGCCGGGGTCGGCCGGGTGCTGGTGGTGACCGATGGCGGGGTCGCCCGCGCCGGCGCCCTGGCGGCGGTGCTCGAAGCCCTGCGGGCCGAGTCCATCGCCCACCAGGTGTTCCAGGCGGTCACCCCCAATCCCGATGCGCAACTGGCCGTGGCCGCCGCCGCGCAGGCGGTGGACATGCGCGCCGAGGGCGTGCTCGGGCTCGGCGGCGGCTCCTGTCTCGATGTGGCGAAGCTGGCGGCGCTGCTGGCCACCGGCCATGACGCGCTGTCGGAGATCTATGGCGTCGGGCTTGCCGAGGGCCCGCGCCTGCCGCTCATGCTGGTGCCGACCCTGGCCGGCAGCGGCGCCGAGGTGACGCCCATCGCCCTCGTCACCAGCGATGGCGAGAAGCGGGCCGTGGTGTCCTCCTGCCTGCTGGCCGATGCGGCGCTGCTCGACGTGGACCTCACCTTCACCGCGCCGCCGGAGGCCACAGCGGCGGCCGGGGCCGGCTGCCTGGCGGTGGCCATGGAGGCCTTCACCTCCGCCCATGCCAATGCCAATCCGGTGTCGCGGGCGCTGGCGGAAGGGGCGCTGGCGCTGCTGCGCTGGGCGCTGCCCCTGGTGGTGATGGACGGCGCCGACCGGCGGGCGCGCGAAGCCATGCTTTCCGCTTCGCTCATGGCCGGACAGGCGTTTGCCAACGCGCCCGCCGGCGCGGCCCATGCGCTGGCCTATCCGCTCTGCGTGCGGCATGGTCTGCCGGCGGGTCTTGCCGCGGCGCTGATGCTGCCGCAGGTGGTGCGCTTCAACGGACCGGTGGCGGCGCATGATTACGGCCTGCTGGCCGCCCGCCTGTTTCCCGAACGGCCGATGGTGGGCGACGCCCAGGCGCGTGCCGATATTTTCGCGGCCAACCTGGTGCGCTTCTTCCATGAGCTGGGGCTGCCGACGGACCTGCGCGCCGTGGGGGTGGAGGCGGTGGACGTGGCCCCTCTGGCTGCGGCGGCCATGGGGCAGGGCCGGCTGCTGGCCAATAATCCGCGCCCCCTCGTGGCGCAGGATGCCGCCGCGCTCTACAAGGCGGCTCTGGATTGAGCGTCGCCTGGCGCGGCGCCGACGACAACAGGGAGGCATGCCGATGGCCGAGGCACATGGAGCGCGGGGAACGTCAGCCCCGGGGCGGGAGGCCCCCTTCGTTCTGAAAGACTTTCCCCACAGCCTCCCCATCAGCACGCGGTGGGCGGATGTGGATGTCTACGGCCATGTGAATAATGTGGTGTATTATTCGTATTTCGACACGGTGGTGAACGAATATCTCATCGCCCGCGGGGTGCTCGACCCGCAGACGAGCCCGATCATCGGGCTGGTGGTGGAGACCCGCTGCACCTATTTCCGCAGCCTCACCTTTCCGGCGCCGGTCATGGCGGCGCTCCGGGTGGCCAAGCTCGGCTCCTCCTCGGTGCGCTATGACATCGCTTTGTTCCAGGGAGATGAGGAGGCGGTGGCCCAGGGCCATTTCGTCCATGTCTATGTGGACCGCGCCAGCCAGCGCCCGGTGCCGATTCCCGATCCGGTGCGGGCGGTGCTGCAGGCCCTGGTGAGGACCCCGGCCTGAGAGGCCGGGGCGGCGCAAAGAAAAGGCCGGCTCGCGCACGAGCCGGCCGGAATGATGGAGCGGGAAGCCCGGTTCAGCAGATGTACTGCGCGCCGTTGATGGTCAGCGTCGAGCCGGTGACGAAGGATGCGCCATCGGAGGCGAGGAAGACCACGCCGCGGGCGATATCCTCCGGCTCGCCGAGCCGGCCCACCGGAATGGTGGCGATGATCTTGGCGAGCACCTCGGCCGGCACCGCGCGCACCATGTCGGTGCCGATGTAGCCGGGGGCGATGGCGTTCACCGTGATGCCGTGCTTCGCCGATTCCTGGGCCAGCGCCTTCACGAAGCCGATCTCGCCGGCCTTGGCGGCGGAATAGTTGGTCTGGCCGAACTGCCCCTTCTGGCCGTTGATGGAGGAGATGCAGACGATGCGGCCGAAACCGCGCGCGCGCATGCCCTCGATCACATTGCGGCACATGTTGAAGGAGCTGGAAAGGTTGGTGCTGACCACCGCGTTCCACTGCTCCAGCGACATCTTGTGCAGGGGGGCGTCACGGGTGATGCCGGCGTTGTTCACCAGCACCTCGACCGGACCCAGCTGCGCCTCGACCTTGGCGATGCCCTCTTTGCAGGCGTCAAAATTGGAGACGTCCCACTTGAAATTGGGGATGCCGGTCTTCTCGGTAAAGGCTTTCGCAGCCTCGTCATTGCCGGCGTAGTTCGCCGCGACGGTGTAGCCCGCCTCCTTGAGCGCGATCGAGATGGCCTCGCCGATTCCGCGAGTCCCGCCCGTGACCAATGCGACACGCGCCATAGTTCCCTCCATCGTCTGTTGGCCCGACCTAAAGACGAAATACAACAATCCCAAGCGGATCGGGCCACACAGGGATTGTGTCTAAGCAAACCTTCAGCAGGTTGCGAGGGTCTTGGGCCGCGACCTTCGATCGCGGCCCAAAGTATGATGGTTGAGTGACTGTCTCAGTCGCGCTCGACACACATGGCAATGCCCATGCCGCCGCCGATGCACAGGGTGGCAAGGCCCTTTTTCGCATCGCGCTTCTGCATTTCATGCAGGAGGGTGACGAGAATACGGGTGCCCGAGGCGCCGATGGGGTGGCCGATGGCGATGGCGCCGCCGTTCACGTTCACCTTGGAGGTGTCCCAGCCCACGCCCTTGTTGACGGCGATGGCCTGGGCGGCGAACGCCTCGTTGGCCTCGATGAGGTCGAGGTCGGCGGTGGTCCAGCCGGCCTTTTCCAGCGCCAGCTTGGAGGCCGGGATGGGGCCGGTGCCCATGATGGACGGATCGACGCCGGCCTGGGCCCAGGAGACGATGCGCGCCAGCGGGGTCTTGCCCTCGGCCTTGGCCTTGGCGCCGCTCATGAGCACCACGGCGGCGGCGCCGTCGTTGATGCCGGAAGCGTTGCCGGCGGTCACCGAGCCATCCTTGGCGAAGGCGGGCTTCAGCTTGGTCATGGCGTCGATGGTGGCGCCATGGCGGATGTACTCATCCTGGTCCACCACCACGTCGCCCTTGCGGGTGGAAATGGTGACGGGGACGATTTCATCCTTGAACTTGCCGGACTTCTGGGCCGCCTCGGCCTTGTTCTGGGAGGCGACGGCGAATTCGTCCTGCTCCTGGCGGGTGATCTGGAACTGCTTGGCCACGTTCTCGGCGGTCATGCCCATGTGGTAGCCGTTGAAGGCATCCCACAGGCCGTCCTTGATCATGGTGTCGACGAATTCCATGTTGCCCATGCGCTGGCCGTTGCGCAGGTGGGCGCCATGCACGGACTGGCTCATGGATTCCTGGCCGCCGGCCACCACCACTTCGCTGTCGCCATTGGCGATGGCCTGGGCGCCGAGGGCGACGGAGCGCAGGCCGGAGCCGCACACCATCTGGACTTCATAAGCCGGGCTGGTGATCGGCACGCCGGCCTTGAGGGAGGCCTGGCGGGCGGGATTCTGCCCCTGGGCGGCGGTGAGCACCTGGCCGAGAATGACCTCGCTCACGGCGTCGGTGGAGACACCGGCCCGCTCGAGGGCCGCCTTGATGGCGACGGCGCCGAGCTCGTGCGCCGGCAGGGGAGCCAGCGCGCCGTTGAACGACCCGACCGGGGTGCGCGCGGCGGCGACGATGACGACCTCGTCCTTCATATTGAATCTCCTGGGACTTAGAACAGGCGGGAGCGGCTTTGCGCCGCTTTTGGATCAGAGCATTATATCGCTGTCGAGCACGACCATGTGTCAATGATCCACATCATGGCAAGTGCAATATGGGGCGCGCTGTGCCCAGGGTTGAGTGGGCCGCCGGTTTGTCGCTGGGGATGCCGCTTCGGGATCCGGCCTGCGTGCGACGCGGGCAGTGCACCAGGAATGCGCGCGCTGCACATAATTTGGTAGCTATGGGGCGCGAAACCACTTAACGTGGTGTAACCCCAAGGACATCGGATGACCGGACGATGGCAAAATCAGAAGAACCAGTCACCATCAAGAAATACGCCAACCGTCGCCTGTACAACACGGGCACGAGTACCTATGTGACGCTGGAAGACCTCGCCAACATGGTGAAGGATGGCGAGGATTTTGTGGTGTATGACGCCAAGAATGGCGATGACATCACCCATTCGGTTCTGACGCAGATCATCTTCGAACAGGAAAATAAGGGAACGAATCTGCTTCCCATCACCTTCCTGCGCCAGATCATCCGTTTTTACGGCGACAGCATGCAGATGCTGGTTCCCCGGTACCTGGAAGCGTCCATCGACAGCTTCACCAAGGACCAGGAGAAGTATCGCGACCACGTGGCCAAGACACTGACGGGCGGCGGCTTCGCCGGGCTCGACGATCACGTGCGGCGCAACATGGAGATGTTCGAGCGGGCTTTCCACATGTTCCTGCCGTTCCCCAAGGACGAGGAGCAGGAGGAGGCTGGCGCCGCGCCGGTTGCGTCCACGCCGGCCAAGGAGGCGGACGAGCTCGATGCGCTGAAGCGTCAGATGGCCGATATGCAGGCCAAGCTCGAGCAATTGGTGGTGCGCCCGGCGCCGACGCCGGAACCCGACGTCGCGCCGCCTGCGCCCGATGTGCCGAAGCCCGACGACAACGGCTGAGGCCGGCGCCCGGCTGCACGTGAGGATGGATGGCGAGGGCCGGCATGATAATGCCGGCCCTTTTGCCGTTCAGGTCGGTCCCGTGTCCGCACCGCCTACCGCTGCGCTGGGCCCGGCCCCCTCACGACTGGTCGGGGCGCACCGAGAAATCGCGCTGGGCGACGCGGACCGAGACGGAGAAACCGGCCACCACATCCAGCAGCATCACGCACAACAGCAGCGCGAACACGGAGTTGCCGGCCTGCGGCACCAGCAGGAATTCGGCAAGGCTGACCACGAACAGCAGAATGGACAGCATGTGATCGATCAGCGAGCGGGAGCTGATGCGGGTCGATTTGACGATCTCGAAGAACAGGATCAGCAGCGAGAAGGCGATGAAGGCCTCGGCGAGGGTGATCTTCCACTGGGCGCCGGACAGCATGGAGACGATGGTGAGCGGCGAATCCCAGCTGAGGCTGGGCGTCAGAAATGCGACGATATTGAACAGTGCCAACGGAATGATCAGCAACGGAACCGGTGTCAGCATAGGTGCTCCTTCGGGCCGATCCGCGGCCGCGGCGACGCTGGGACACGGATGCCGCATCGCGGAGGGGGATTGGCAAGGTGCCACCTTGCCGTGCGGAGTGTCACCGTTCCGTTGCCGTGCCTGCTGGCGGGCGTGTTTTGTGCGCCCCGTGCCGTCGCTGACACGGCGGTCTTCGCCGTCGGATGATTGATGGGGAGCGTGTCGCGTGGGCGGGCGCGCATAGGGCGGCCGCACCATTCCAGGTCGATGCCCTGCGGGTGCTTTTGGCCGCTGCTTTTTGGGCCGCCGATCCGGTGCATCCGCGGCGCCGCGCACCGAGCGCGGGTGACGGCAAGTCGCGATCCGCCGACACCGGCGGATGAGGCCGTGCGCGTGGGCCGCCAAGGACGATCCGGACAGCGCCGGATCCTGGGCTCTCCACGCGGGCGACAAGCACGCAGGCCGCAAGGAGGGAAGAGGCGAGGGGCGTTCGGCGCGGACGCACGGCAGGGCCGGCGTTCAGCGCGTGATGATCACGCCCCCGGCCTGTCCCGGCCCGGGAGGGTCTCACCCGGGACGGTACGATCTTAGGCTCAGGCTTCGGCCTTGGGAGCCAGAATCTGGCGGCCCTTGTACATGCCGGTCTTGAGGTCCAGGTGATGCGGACGACGCAGCTCACCGGAATCCTTGTCTTCCACATAAGTGGGCTGCTTCAGCGCATCGGCCGAGCGGCGCATGCCGCGACGGGACGGCGAGGTCTTTCTCTTAGGGACGGCCATTGTCCAAACTCCTGAAGACGAGACATCCGAAGATCGGTCTCGCCCTCTGCGTCGGTTCGCGCGAGGCTGTAGCGAAACCTGTTTCTCGATTGAAGGCGCGCCTTATACAGGCTCTCGCGGCGAAGCGGAAGCCCCGCCCCGGTGTTTTGTCCATTCCGGTGCGGCGCCTCAACAATGCCCTCTTGTCAGATAAGGAGAAGGCGGGCAAGGGTGCACGCCGTTCGGGGTGCACCCATCCCCGAGGAACCCGGACCCAAAGGAACCCGGACCCATGAAGCGCTCCGTTTCCACTGCCGCGCTGGCGGCTGCCCTCGTCTCGTCTGTCGCCCTGTTCTCCGTTTCCGGTCCGGCCCTTGCTCAGTCCGCTGCGGCCAAGCCCGCCGCTGCCAAGCCTGATTCTGCCAAGACTGATGCCTCCAAGCCCGCCGACACCGACCTGGTGGTGGCGACGGTGAACGGCACGCCGATCTATGCCAGCCAGCTGGCCATCGCCGCCGAGGACATCGGTCCCGGCCTGCCGCCCCAGCTTCAGGGGCCGGCGCGGCGCGATTATGTGCTGTCCTTCCTCACCGACATGACCCTGCTGGCGCAGGCGGCGGAAGCGCAGAAGCTGGACCAGACCCCGGCCTTCCAGACGACCCTGAACTACCTGAAGACCAAGGCGCTGATGGAAGCGCTGATGACCCAGGCGGCCAAGGGTGCGGTGACCGACGAGCTCAAGCGCAAGACCTATGACGAGTTCGTCAAGTCTCAGCCGCCGGAGGAAGAGGTCCACGCCCGCCACATTCTGGTGGATGACGAGGCCAAGGCCAAGGAAATCGCCAAGAAGGCCAAGGCCGGCGAGGACTTCGCCAAGCTCGCCAAGGAATATTCCAAGGACGGCGCCGACGACGGCGGTGATCTCGGCTATTTCACCAAGGACCAGATGGTGCCGGAGTTCGCCGAGGTCGCCTTCAAGCTGGACAAGGGGCAGATCTCCGACCCGGTGAAGAGCCAGTTCGGCTGGCACATCATCAAGGTCGAGGACAAGCGCACGAAGCCGGTGCCCACCTACGTGCAGGTGGAAGGCCAGCTGGACCAGTATCTGGTGCGCAAGGCCCAGGCCGATCTCGTCACCAAGCTGCGCGCCGACGCCAAGATCGAGAAGGCCGCGGCGCCCGCCACCCCGGGTGCTGCCGCCACGCCGGCTCCGGCCGCCGCCGGGAAGTGACGCGGGCTTATCGCCAAGGTTGAAGAAAGGGGCGCTGCGGCGCCCCTTTTGCTGTCTACAGCTCTTCGAGCCCTTCACGGGCGCGAGCGGTGAGCTGGGCGGTGGTGAGCACCTTGTCGCCCTCCGCCTCGTGGACGATGGCGCCGAAGCTGCCGGCAAGGGCGGCACAGACCGCCAGCGCGCTCACCTTCTCGCGCACGTCGCCGCTCCACTTGAGGTCCATCGCCACGTCGCGTCCGTCGAGCGCCGTCTTGAGATTGGGCATGGCGTCGAGAGCGGCATCCACATCATGAAAGCGAACGGTGAAGCCTGCATCCTCGCCATCGAGGGTGCAGGGCAGGTAGCCGGAGGATTTCAGCGGCACATAGCCGTCGTCCAGGGTCACCCTGAGCTTGAGGGCATCGAGCGCCGGCTGCAGGGCGGCGCGGGTGGGCACATCGGCGCGATGAAGAAAGGCGCAAAGGGCACGGGCCATGACGGCTCCTTGAGACGAAAAGAAAAATAAGGCGGTGGACCGCGACTGAAACGCGACCACTGTAAGGCCGGGATGGCACGGGAGAAAAGAGCGGGGATCCGGGCCTCCGCAGTGGCGGCGCGGGTGTCGCCCGCCGCGCTCAACCCCTTGCGCGCGCGGCGCGGCTGCGGCACAGGAAAGGCACCCGGGCGGCTGTGCCGCCCTGGACGCGTGCCGCTCAAGCGGTGCTCGCTTCTTCAATGAGCCCGTCCGGGCGGAAGGTTCAGGCCGGGCTCGTGCGGGGATTTCCCATGTCTGCGACCGTTTCACCCCTGGCGCCCCAGTTCGTGCCCGAGCTGCTTCCCATTCCCGGCGTGGGTTTCACCACCGCCGCGGCCGGCATCCGCTACCAGGGCCGCACCGATGTCCTGGTCATGTCATTCGTGCCGGGCACCACGGTGGCGGGGGTGACCACCAAGTCGCTGTGCCCCTCGGCGCCGGTGGAATGGTGCCGGGAGCTGGTGAAGAAGGGCAAGGCGCGGGCGCTGGTGGTGAATTCCGGCAATGCCAATGCCTTCACCGGCAAGAAGGGCCGCGAATCCACCCAGCTCACCGCCGAGATCGCCGCCGCCGTGCTGCGCTGCAAGCCCTCCGAGGTGGCGTTGGCCTCCACCGGCGTCATCGGCGAGCCGCTGGATGCCACCAAGTTCGAGGGCGTGCTGGCGGAAGCCGCCGGCCGTCTGGTGGACTGGCCGTGGCTGGATGCCGCCCGCGCCATCATGACCACCGACACCTTCCCCAAGCTCGCCACCGCCGAGGTGCTGCTGGGCGACGTGCCGGTGCGGATCAACGGCATCGCCAAGGGTGCCGGCATGATCGCCCCGGACATGGCGACCATGCTCTCCTTCGTCTTCACTGACGCCCCCATCGCCGCCGACGTGCTGCAGAAGCTGCTCTCCAAGGGCGTGAAGAACACCTTCAACGCGGTGACGGTGGATGGCGACACCTCCACCTCCGATACCCTGCTGATGTTCGCCACCGGCGTTGCCAAGACCCGGGGCGCCCCGCTCATCAAGGATGCGGATGATCCGCGCCTGAAGACCTTCAAGCGGGCGCTGGTGGACCTTCTGGCAGATCTTTCCGAGCAGGTGGCCCGCGACGGCGAGGGCGCGCGCAAGCTCATCCGCATCCATGTCACCGGCGCCGTCTCCAACAAGTCGGCACGGCGCATCGCCATGTCCATCGCCAACTCGCCGCTGGTGAAGACCGCCGCCGCCGGCGAGGACGCCAATTGGGGCCGGGTGGTGATGGCCGTGGGCAAGGCCGGCGAGCCGGCCGACCGCGACAAGCTCACCATCTCCTTCGGCGATGTGTGCGTGGCCCGCGACGGCGAGCGCGACCCCGACTATGACGAGGCGGTGGTCTCCGCTTACATGAAGAACCCGGTCATCGACCTCACGGTGGACCTCGGCCTCGGCCGCGGCGCCGATCGGGTGCTCACCTGCGATCTCACCAAGGAATATGTCGCCATCAACGGGGACTATCGCTCGTGAAGATCACCTTGGTGGCCGCCTGCGCGCTCATCGATGCCGACAACCGGGTGCTGGTGGCCCAGCGCCCGGAGGGCAAGGCGCTGGCCGGCCTGTGGGAGTTTCCCGGCGGCAAGCTGGAGCCCGGCGAGCGGCCGGAGGATTGCCTCATTCGTGAGCTGGCGGAAGAACTGGGCATCACGGTGAAGGAGCCGTGCCTCGCTCCGCTCACCTTCGCCAGCCACGCCTATGAGACTTTCCATCTCCTCATGCCCCTGTGGATCTGCCGGCGCTGGGAGGGCACGGTGACCCGCAAGGAGCATCAGGCCCTGAAGTGGGTGCGCCCCGGCAAGCTGCGCGAGCTCGACATGCCGCCCGCCGACGCGCCGCTCATTCCCCCGCTCATCGACCTGCTCGGCCCTTGAAGCCTCTTCGCCGGGCAGGGTGCTGCCCGGCCTTTCGTTCGGATCCGTTCATGCCTTCGGCCTCCCCATCGGCCCTGTCGCTCCGCGAGATTTCTCCCCGCCAGGCGACGCGCATCGGCCTCGTGGCCATCCTGTTATGGTCCACGCTGGCCTTCTTCACCGCAGCCACCGGCGCGGTGCCGGCCTTCCTGCTGACGGCGCTCACCTTCGGCATCGGCGGGCTGGTGGGGGTGGTCGCGGCGCTCCTGGGGCCGGGGCTCGGCGTGCTGCGGCAGCGCCCGCTTGCCTATGTGCATGGGGTGGGCGGCCTGTTCGGCTATCACTTCCTCTATTTCGCCGCCCTGAAGCTGGCGCCGCCGGCCGAGGCGGGGCTGCTCAACTATCTGTGGCCGCTGCTCATCGTGCTGCTGTCGGCGACCCTGCCGGGCGGCGGGCTGAAGCGCACCCATGTGATCGGCGCGCTTCTGGGCTTTGCCGGAACGGTGGTGCTGCTGTTGGGCAAGGGTGGCTTTTCCGGCATCGAGGCGCGCTATGTGCCCGGCTATCTCGCCGCCGTCTCCTGCGCCTTCATCTGGGCCATCTATTCGGTGGCCTCGCGCCATTTCGCCGATGTGCCCACCGCCGCCGTGGCCGGCTTCTGCCTCGTGACGGCGCTGCTTGCCGGCCTCTGCCATCTTGTGTGGGAACAGACCATCTGGCCGGCGGACCTCATGCAATGGGGGGCGGTGGTGGCGCTGGGCATCGGTCCGGTGGGGCTTGCCTTCTATGCCTGGGACATCGGCATGAAACGGGGCGACGTGCGGCTGCTGGGGGTGGCCTCCTATGCGGCGCCGGTGCTTTCCACGGTGCTGCTGGTGCTCACCGGCTTCGCCGCCCCCAGCCTTGCCTTGGGGCTCGCCTGCCTCTGCATCGTCGGCGGCGCGGTGGTGGCGACCCGCCGCTGAGGCCACAGCTCTGGTGCGCCGGCACCGGGAAATCTTGCGCTCCGGTCGGCGACGCCTTAGCACTCGCGCCGGAAGTCACCTGAAGATGGCCGCCTGAGGCCGCAGTTTCCGAGGATACACCATGGCCACCCACAAGCTCCTGCTCCTCGCCGGCGACGGCATCGGCCCCGAAGTGATGGCCGAGGTGAAGCGCGTCATCGCCTGGCTGGAACAGGAAGGCCTCGCCTCCTTCGCCATCGAGGAGGATCTGGTGGGCGGCAGCGCCTATGACGCGCACGGCGTCGCCATCTCCGATGCCGCCATGGCGCGCGCCAAGGATGCGGACGCGGTGCTGCTCGCCGCCGTGGGCGGCCCCAAGTGGGCGGATGTGCCCTATGAGGCGCGCCCCGAGGCCGGCCTGCTGCGCCTGCGCAAGGACCTGGAGCTGTTCGCGAATCTGCGCCCCGCCATCTGCTATCCGGCGCTGGCCGATGCCTCCTCCCTGAAGCGGGAGGCGGTGGAAGGCCTCGACATCCTGATCGTGCGTGAGCTCACCGGCGGCGTCTATTTCGGCGAGCCCAAGACCATCATCGACCTCGGCAACGGCCAGAAGCGCGCCATCGATACCCAGGTGTACGACACCTATGAGATCGACCGCATCGCCCGCGTCGCCTTCGAGCTGGCCCGCACCCGCCGCAACAAGGTGACCTCCTCCGAGAAGCACAATGTGATGCGCTCCGGCGTGTTGTGGAAGGAAGTGGTCACCCAGGTGCACGACGCCGACTACAAGGACGTGGTGCTGGAGCACAATCTTGCCGATTCGCTCGCCATGCAGCTGGTGCGCTGGCCCAAGCAGTTCGACGTGATCGTCACCGACAATCTGTTCGGCGACGTGCTGTCCGACATCGCCGCCATGCTCACCGGCTCGCTGGGTATGCTGCCCTCGGCCTCGCTGGGCGCGGTGGACCCCAATACCGGCAAGCGCGCGGCCATGTATGAGCCGGTGCACGGCTCGGCCCCCGATATCGCCGGCAAGGGCATCGCCAACCCCATCGCCATGATCGGCTCGCTGGCCATGGCGCTGCGCTACTCGTTCAACCAGGGCGATGTGGCGGACCGCATCGAGCAGGCCATCGCCGGCGTGCTGGATGCCGGCAAGCGCACCGCCGACATCCGCACCGAGGGCGCCGAGGTGATCAGCACGCAGGCCATGGGCGAAGCCATCGTTGCCGAGCTGGATGCCGCCCGCGCCTGATCGGCAAGAGTTCAGAACAGAAAGCCCCTCTCCGCGCCGCGGAGAGGGGCTTTTTTGTGGGGATTCAGATGCGGGGCACGATGATGAGGCGTTCCACCGGCTTGCCGCCCAAAAGGTGGGAGGTGACGATCTCGTCGATGTCCTCGGGAGTCTTGGGCGTGTACCAGATGCCTTGGGGGTAGACGACCATGATGGGGCCGGCCGAGCAGAAGCTCAGGCAGCCGGACGAGGTCATGGCGATATCGCGGCGGCCGGAGGCCTCCAGCTTCTTGGCGAGCCGTTCCCACAGGGGCTGGGCGCCATTGGCGCCGCATGAGCCGCGCGGATGCTGGGGCGGTCGCTGGGTGAAGCAGCAGAACACGTGGTGGGTGTAGACCTGGGGAATCTCCAGGGAAAATTCCGGGATCTCGGCTTCAGCGCTTTCGGCGACGTCGGACATGGCGGCTCTTCACTTCGAGGGTCCGGGACTTCGGGAGTCCTGAGGCTGGAACCATTCAAAGATCGTGCCGCGCTGGCCGAAAACTGAGATCCACCAAGGCTGGCAAGGCCTTACCCGGGTGTGCCACGCCGTGGTCGGGTGAGGGGATGTCGGGCTTCGGAGGAAGTCCGACATCCGGTGGCGGGTTGCCGTCAGGCCGCGCTCGCTCAGCGGCCGATGAAGACCTGCTCCAGCTTGCCGCCGGAGGCGAAGTGGTCGGCCTGGGCCTTGTCCCAGCCGCCGAACACCTCCTCCACCTTGACCAGGCGGACCGGGGGGAACTGGTCCTTGTACTGGGCGGCGACCTCGGGGTTCACCACCCGGTGGAAGGCCTTGGCGGCAACCTCCTGGCCGGCGGGGGAATAGAGGAACTCGAGATAGGCGGTGGCGGCGGGGCGCGAGCCGCGCTTGTCCACCACCTTGTCCACCACCGCCACCGGGAATTCGGCGAGCAGGCTCACAGAGGGGGTGATCGGCTGCAGCTTGCGGTCGGGATAGAGGTTCTGGATGGCGTGGGTCTCGGCCTCGAAGGTCACCAGCACATCGCCCGTCTCGCGCTCCACGAAGGTGGTGGTGGCGCCGCGGCCGCCGGTGTCGAATACCGGCACGTTGGAAAGCAGCTTCTTCACGAAGGCGTCGGCCTTGGCGGTGTCGCCGTTGAACTTCTCCAGCGCATAGGCATAGGCGGCGAGATAGGTGTAGCGGGCGTTGCCCGAGGTCTTGGGGTTGGGGAAGATGACCTTCACGTCATCGCGCACCAGATCCGACCAGTCCTTGATGCCCTTGGGGTTGCCGGCGCGCACCAGGAACGAGGGGAAGGAATAATAAGGCGAGGCGTTGTTGGGGAACTTCTTCTGCCAGTCCTTGGCGACGAAGCCGGCCTTGGCCAGCACGTCCACGTCGGTCACCTGGTTGAAGGTCACCACGTCCGCCTCCAGCCCCTCGAGAATGGCGCGGGCCTGGCGGGAGGAGCCGGCGTGGCTCTGGTTGATGGTGAGCTGTTGGCCGGTCTTCTCTTTCCAGGCGGGAACGAACAGCGCGTTCTCGGCGGCGAACAGCTCGCGGGCGATGTCGTAGGAGACATTGAGCAGGCTGTCGGGGCCCGGCGCGGCGGTCTGCGCGAAGCTGGGGGCGGCGAACGCGCCCGAGAACACCCCGGCCAGGGCCCCAGCGAGGGCTGTGGCGAGGAAGGCCCGGCGATGGATCATCTGGATCTCCAATAACACAATAAAAATACGTCAAATGACGTATTTCACGTGATATCGGAGATAGCATGCGGAATCGGCGCTGTGAACTCTTTCCGATTTTTATCTGCTATTTGATTTTATTTCACATATAAAATTCGCTTAATCGGTCTCAATCCTGGTTCTCGTGCGCGAGGCTGCGGAAGTGGCCCCTGGCCTGGAGATAGGCGAGCAGCGCCAGGCCCGGCAGGCCGGCGACGGCGGTGATGATGAAGAACACCGGCCATCCGGTGGCCTCGGCGATGAAGCCGCCGCCGGAGGCGAGGAAGGTGCGGCCCACGGCGGTGAGCGCGGTGAGCAGGGCATATTGGGTGGCGGTGTGGGCGCGGGCGCCGCACAGGGCCGAGAGATAGGCCACGAAGATCACCGTGCCGATGGCACCGGTGAAATTCTCCACCACGATGGTGAAGGTGAGAGCGGGCACGCTGACACCGATCACTGCCTGGGCGGTGAAGGCGAGGTTGGAGGCGATCTGCAGCACGCCGCCGATCCACAGGCAGGTGGCAAGCGGCAGCGCCCGCGCCACGAACCCGCCGGCGAACCCGCCCAGCAGCGCCGCGGCCAACCCGACGCCCTTCACGATGGCCGCATAGGTGGCCTTGTCGAAGCCGATGGAGATGACGAACGGCGCCGTGAGCACGCCGGCGAACGCATCGCAGAATTTGTAGAGCAGCACGAACAGCAGGATGGCCCACGCCTGGCGGCGGGCGAGGAACTCGCTGAAGGCGCCCACGGCCGTATCCACCACCCGGGCGACGGCGCTCACCCCTTCCTCGCGCACCGGGGCGGTGGGCTCGCGGGCCATGAAGGTGGCGAGCATGCCCACCGCCAGGCAGGCGGCGGCGGCCACATAGCCCCAGAACCACACGTCGGCGCGGACCGAGCCGAAGGCTTCCAGCGCCGCCACCAAAGCGATGACGCCGGCGCCCGACACCAGCATGCCGATGCGATAGGCGGCCACATAGCCGGCCATGCCGGCGGCCTGCTCGCTGGTGTCGAGGCGCTCCACGCGGAAGGCGTCCACGACAATGTCCTGGGTGGCGGAAACGGTGGCCACCAGCAGCGCCCCAAGGGCCACCATGAACGGCGAGGCGACCGGATCCTGGGCGCCGAGGAAGACGATGGCGCCCATCAGCACGATCTGGGTGGCCAGCAGCCAGCCCCGCCGCCGGCCGAGCAGGCGCGAGAGCACCGGGACGTCGAGGGCATCCACCAGCGGCGCCCAGATGAATTTCAGGGTGTAGGGCAGCCCCACCAAAGAGAACAGGCCGATGCTGCCGAGGCTCACCCCACTTTCCGTCATCCACACCGACAAGGTGGTGCCGGTGAGGGCGAGCGGCAGGCCGGAGGAGAAGCCGAGCAGGATCACCACCAGCACGCTCGGGTGCAGGTAGACGGTGAGCGCCTCCCAGGCGGAGCGCCGGGGCGCGGGGGAGGGGGCGGTTGCGCTGTCGTCGCTCATGAAAAGTCCACCGCTGGAGCCACTCGGCCAGATGCCATCGGCACGCCTTGGGCTTGCCTCACGGCGCCGACCAAGGCGCCGCCGCGGGCAGTGGACACCGTCGCCCGTTAAGAAACCGCATCCGCGGCGCGCGGCCACGGCGCAGGGTTCCCCCGGCGGGAAAGCGCGGCGCGCGGCCGGTAAGGACGGGTGGATTTCAGTGCGTCAGGCCTGGGGCGGGGTCCACAGGCCGGTCTCCACCTTGGAAACGGCGATCACCGCCTGGGTGCGGCTTTCCACCCCCAGCTTCTGCAGGATGGCGGAGACATGGGCCTTCACGGTGGCTTCCGACACCGAGAGCTCATAGGCGATCTGCTTGTTGAGGCGGCCCTCGGCCAGCATCATCAGCACCCGCACCTGCTGCGGCGTGAGGGTGGCGAGGCGGGCGATGATGGCATCGGTCTCGCCGTCGCTGCCGCCGTTGAGGGTGATATCCGGGGGGATGAACACCTCGCCGCCCAGCACCTCGGCGATGGCGTCGCGCATCTGGCGCACGTCCATGGTCTTGGGGATGAAGCCGGAGGCGCCGAGGTCCAGGCCCCGGCGGATCACCGCCGGCTCCTCATTGCCGGAGACCACCACCACCGGCAGCGCCGCATATTGGGCGCGCAGATAGATCAGGCCGGAAAAGCCCCGTGCGCCGGGCATGGTGAGGTCCAGCAGCACCAGATCGAAATCGGCATCCCGTTCCAGCAGCGCCGTCAGATCGTCGAAGGTGCCGACTTCCTCGATGGTGGCGCCGGCGTGATGGCTGAGCACGGCCTCGCGCAGGGCGCCGCGGAACAGGGGATGGTCATCGGCGATGACGAGGCGCAAGGCCCCACCTGATGCCGCACCTAATGCGCCACTCGCGGCTTCTCCCAATGGACCCTCCCCCCGACAGCATCCGTGTTTTGTCTTGGTCCCGACACACTCTTTCGCGGCGCGCCGCCCGCGCGCAACGAATTTTCGCTCCAATCATCATTCGATGGCGAAGCTGTGACAAGTCACGTGATTCAACGCCCTGTATGACCGGTAAACGCCAATACCACTTCTCGTCGGTGCGCGGCGAGCCGATGTTCGATGAGATAGAGGCCCTGCCAGGTGCCGAGCGCCAGCCGGCCGGCGCTGACCGGGATGGCCAGGCTGACCCCGCTGAGCAGGGTGCGCACATGGGCGGGCATGTCGTCCGGCCCCTCGCTGTCGTGCACCCAGCCGGCATGCTGGGGGGCCAGCCGGTCGAGGGCGGTGAGCAGGTCGCGCTGCACGTCCGGATCGGCGTTTTCCTGCAGGGTGAGGGAAGCGGAGGTGTGGCGGCAGAACGCCACCAGCACGCCGTCGCGGGCGCCGATCTCGGCCAGGAACGCGGCGGCCTCGCGGGTGATGTCGGTGAAGCCCTGGCCGGCGGTGGTCACCTCCAGCCGGCATTCGGCGTGGGTGTCCAGGGGCGCGCGGTGCGCGGGGGAACGCTGGAGACGCGCCATGGTCATGGTCCTCACTGCGCGCTTATGCGCGGTCCGGTTCGCGCCCCGTGTATTGCCTCCTACGCCGCCGCCTGCAACCTTGCCCGCGCACCGCCGCGTCGACGGCGGACCAAAATGTCAGCGCCCGGGACTGAATGGACATGTCGAAGCTGGTTCTCGATTCTGCGGTGTTCAGCGATGCCGCCGTCGCCGTCGATACGCGCATGGTGAATGACGCCATCGTCAAGGCCATGCTGGCGGTGCCGGATCGCTGGTCCATCCCGCTGCCGCATATCCGTGCCGCGCGCCTCGCCGGCAAGGGCACCTTTCCCCTGCCGCCGGAGAGCCGGCGCGCCCATGTGGAAAGCATCCCCGGCCCGCGGGGTCCCATTTCCCTGCGCATCCTGATGCCCGATGGCGCCCCCAGGGGCGTCTATCTGCACATCCATGGCGGCGGCTGGACCCTGGGCTCGGCCCGGGAGAATGAGAACCTGACCGATCGCATCGCCGCCAACTGCGGCCTCGCGGTGGTGTCGGTGGATTATCGCCTGGCGCCGGAGGAGCCCTATCCGGCCGGTCCCGACGATTGCGAGGCGGCGGCCCTGTGGCTGGTGAAGGAAGGCCAGAACCGGTTCGGCACCACCCGCTTCGCCATCGGCGGCGAATCGGGTGGGGCGACGCTGGCGGTCACCACCCTGGTGCGCCTGCGCGACCGGCACGACCTGACGCCGTTTTCCGCGGTGAACCTCACCGCCGGCTGCTTCGACCTGCGCCTCACCCCTTCGGTGCGCAATTGGGGCGATCTGCCCCTGGTGCTGAACCGCGCCGACATCGAGCATTTCGTGGAGAATTATCTCCGGCTCGAAGGCCGCGCGGAGGACCCCGATGTCTCGCCGCTTCTGGCCAATCTGAAGGGCCTGCCCAAGGCCCTGTTCATCGTCGGCTCACGCGATCCGCTGGTGGACGACACTTTGTTCATGGCCAACGCCTGGCTCGCCGCTGGCAACGGGACTGAGCTCGAGGTCTATCCCGGCGGCTGCCACGTGTTCCTGGCCTTCCCCGGCACCCTTTCCGACCAGGCGCTGAAACGGGTGGACGCCTTCCTCAGCGATTTCTGAGGCCGGGTGTCTCGAGCCGTCGCATTTTCTGCCCGCGAACCGGTCTCCCCTTCGCTTGAAAATGCTCTATAGCCGCTCGCTCTGGTCCGGCGCCCGCATCTCGTCGACCTTCTGTTTCAGCCAGCGGAACCACTGGTCGGCATAATCGAGCGCGGCATCGAGATCGGAGGTGTCGGGGGCCGGCTTGGTCTCGGGGTTGGTGGCGCCACCGCGCTTCAGCGCCGCGATTTCCCCCTGGAGCCGGCCGATCTCCGCCTCATAGGCATCGCGGCTGTCGGGCACGGCGGTGCAGGCGAAGCCCTGTGGACCCTTGGCGCACAGGGAGACCTTGCCGGTCTCGGTGTCGAGCTTGAGCGCGCCGCCTTCCACCGGGGCGAAGGCGAAGCGCGGCCCGGGCGGCGGCGGCAACGGGTCCGGCGCGCCCGCTGCTGGCGCCGGCTGCGCCAGCGCCGCGCCGGTGGGGATGAGGAGGGGGGTGGCCAGCGCCGTGGTGAGGATTAAACCGGCGATCCTGGCGTGCGCCGTCGCGCGACATGCAGCCATGAGGTCTCCTTTTCAGCGGCGGGCGATGGCCCGTTCGCCGCCACTTTCCGTTGCGATCGGGGCCGAAGCGGGGCGCTAGGCGGGATCGGTGCCGAATGGCGCGCGGCCGGAGGTCAGCGCATCATCGAGCAGCTCGATGCGGTCCTGCCCCCAGAACACTTCTCCCTCCAGCACATAAGCGGGGGCGCCGAAGACGTCGGCGGCCAGCGCCTTGGCCCGATTGTCGAGATAGGCGGCCCCGGCGGCCTCGCCACCGGCGGCGGCCACCAGCGCGGCCCCCGGCAGGCCTGCCGCGTCGGCGAGGGCGGTCACCACCCCCGGGTCGGCGAGATCGAGCTGGCGCTGCCAGACACCGCTGAACAGCGCCGGCAGCAGCCGCTCCACCGGGTGGCCCGCCTGCAGGGCGGCGATGATGGTGCGGTCGGCCAGCGCGCAGTCGAACGGCCAGTGGGCCGGATGGATATGGAAATCAATGCCCCGCTTCACCCGCCAGCGCTGCAGCTCCAACAGGCGGTAGCGCTGGCGCTGCGGCGGGCGCTGGGGCAGCGGCAGGCCCCCGGTTTCGGCGAAGATGGGGCCGAGGGATACTGGATGAAACACCACCTGCGCCCCGTTGCGGGCGGCCACCGCCATGAACAGGTCATGGCCGATGAAGCTCCAGGGGCTGATGGTGGAGAAAAAATAATCGATGCGGCGCGCCATGAGATCCTCC
Source organism: Xanthobacter sp. NM-25 (assembly GCF_022138605.1). Taxonomy (GTDB): domain Bacteria; phylum Pseudomonadota; class Alphaproteobacteria; order Rhizobiales; family Xanthobacteraceae; genus Xanthobacter. The sequence continues at coordinate 541,871 of NZ_JACBFS010000002.1, read as the reverse complement.
CGTTGGTCGCTTATAGCAGTCCCTTCCGGTTCGTCCCGCTTTGTCCGCCGTTTGGCGGACCGTCGCGCCTGTGAGTTGAGCCCGGCGGCTTGACACGGCGCGGCAGACCCGCGCCTTGTTGGACGAGACCACACCGCGTCATGCCCAGGAGGCGAAGGAGATGACCCGCGCCCGATCCACCGCCCGCAAGCTCGCCGGGCTGAAGGCCGATCTCGCCGCTGCGCCCGCCGCACCTGCCGCGTCACCGCCCGCCGGTGCGGGCGCGGCGCCTGTTGGCGCGGCGCCGTCGGGCGGCTGTCCGTTCCGCGGGTGCGGCGTCGAGGATGCGGAGCGCCAGCTGCGGGCGCTGGTGCGCGCCCGCCCGCTGACGGCGGCGGGGCTGTCGCTGCTGGCGGGGGCCGTGGTGGGGGGACTATTGCTCCGGGGTGGCAAGAAATGAGCGACATGGACACGCTGGTCCGCAATCTGCGGGTGCTGCTGCGGGCCGATCTCATCATCGCCGAGATCCATCTGCGCAAGGCGGCGGCTAAATCCACCTTCTTCGGCATCGCCGCCTTGATCGGGGGCTTTGGCCTGGTGATGCTGGGTATCGCGGGCTTTCTGGCCCTGGAGACGCTCTATGGCGCCATCCTGGCGGCCACCATCACCGGTGGCGTGGCGCTGGTTCTGGCGGCGCTGCTGGTCTTCGCCGGCGCGCGGGTGCGGCCCGGGCGCGAATTGGATCTCGCAACGGAAGTGCATGCCGCCGCCATGACCGCCGTCAGCGCCGATCTGCAGGCGGCGGGGACCAGCGTGCAGCGGCTGACGGCGTTCGTGCGCAACCCGCTCGACACCGCCGTGCCGGCGGTGGCCTTCAGCCTCTTCAACACCCTGCTGAAGGCGTTGCGGCGCAAGAACTGAACGTGTGGCGACCCGCCCCGGCAGCGCCGGGCCGGGCCCGGGAGACAGGCCGTGAGCGACGCGACCATGACGAGCCAGACCGCGACCTCGGAGGCGGCCGACGCCGCCCGCCCCATCATGCTGCTCACCGGGGCCTCGCGGGGCATCGGCCATGCCACGGTGAAGCGCTTTTCGGCCGCCGGCTGGCGCGTCATCACCTGCTCGCGGCACGCCTTTCCGGAAAAGTGCCCGTGGGGCGCCGGCCCCGAGGATCATCTGCAGGTGGACCTGTCGAGCCCGGCCAGCACCCTGGCCGCCGTGGCCGAGGTGAAGCGGCGCCTGCCCGAGGGCAAGCTGCATGCCCTCGTCAACAATGCCGCCATCTCCCCCAAGGGGGAGGGCGGCGCCCGGCTCGGCACCCTCGACACGGATCTTGAGACCTGGGTGGATGTGTTCCAGGTGAACTTCTTCGCGCCCATCATCCTGGCGCGGGGCCTCGCCGGCGAGCTGGAGCGGGCGCAGGGCAGCGTGGTCAACGTCACCTCCATCGCCGGTTCGCGGGTGCATCCCTTCGCCGGCGCCGCCTATGCCACCTCCAAGGGGGCGCTGGCGGCGCTGACGCGCGAGATGGCTTCCGATTTCGGCCGCCGGGGCATCCGGGTGAACGCCATCGCCCCCGGGGAGATCGACACGGCCATCCTCTCGCCGGGCACCGAGAAGATCGTGGCGCAGATTCCCATGCAGCGGCTGGGCACCCCCGATGAGGTGGCCAAGATCATCTTCGTGCTGTGCACCGACACCGCGTCCTATCTCAATGGCGCGGAGATCCACATCAACGGCGGCCAGCACGTCTGACGTGCTGCGGCGCCGGGGGCCTGACCTCAAGCGCGGCCGCGGGCCGAGCGGGTGGGCCGCACCAGGCGATCCACCCAATTGCGGATCTCCAGGGTGCGCACGGGCTTGGCGATCACCGCATCATCAATGCCGCAGCGCCAGGCCAGCGCCTTGTTGCCGGGATCACGCTCGAAATGCTCGAGATCGGCGATGAAGGCGGCTTCCTCCTCCTCGTCCTGAAAGAAGCCTTCGGCGACCAGCGACGGCTGCAGCCGGCGGAAGATGGCGGCCATCTCCCGGAACGGATATTCCGGGTGGTACTGCACCCCCCAGCAGATGGAGCGGCCGGCGCGGATCTCCGCCGCCTGCACGGTCGAATGGTCGTTGGTGGCGAGCAGCCGCGCCCCCTGCGGCAGGGACTCCACCTCGTCGAGATGCACGGTCATGGCCTCGAACACGCCGGGCTTGTCGGCGAACAGGTCATGGCCGGCGACGGTCTGGCGGATGCGGCGGCCGAACCCCACCTCGCGCCCGCGTGGGCTGGGCCGCACGCTACCGCCGGCGGCGACCGCCAGCAATTGCAGGCCCCAGCAGCTGCCGAACACCGGCACGCCGGTGGCAAAGGCCGCCTGGATCAGGGCGATCTGCGGCGCGATCGCCGGCCCGCCCTGGTAGATGTTCAGCGACGAGCCGGTGATGGCGATGCCGTCATAGCCGTCGAGCCCGCCGCTGTCGGGCAAGTTGGCGCCGGGGTCGGCGGGATAGCAGATGTCCACGGTGGCGCCGGGCGCCAGCTCGCGCAGCAGCTGGGCATAGCCCTCGCCCGCCGCCTGGCCGCCGAAATGGATCTGCCGGGCGCGCGCCTCAGCGGTGTTGCCTTCGACAACGAGCAGGCGGGGGGCGGTGGGCGTTGCGGTGGGCGTTGCGGAGGGCATGGCAGGCAGCGGGCCTTTGACACGGGAGCCGTGAGCGGATGGCGGCGAGCATAATGGCCATTTTGACCAAAGCGAGGATGGCGCCTCAGTCCGGCGCCTGCGCCTCCAGGGTGCGCGGCGCCCGCCCGCGCCGTTCGCGCAGCAGCAGGTCGATGCCGGAGGCGATGACGATGGCCGCGCCGGCGAGGGTCCAGGCGGTGGGGGACTGGTCGAACACCAGCCAGCCGAGCGCGATCATGCCGATGATCTGGGTGTAGATGAACGGCGCGAGGAGCGCCGCCGGGGCGCGGGCGTGGGCGAGGATGAGGAAGAAGTGGCCCGCTCCCGCGATGATGCCCAGTTCCAGCATCAAGCCGATGTCGAGGGCCGAGCGCGGCGTTTCCCACACGAAGGGCAGCGGCAGGCTGGCGGCGAGTGAGCCCACCAGCGAGGAATAGAATAGGGTGGTTTCGCTGCGATCGCAGGCGGCGAGCATGCGGGTGGTGATGGAATAGAGAGCATAGGCGGCGGCCGCCGCCAGGCTCAGCAGCGCCGCCGGGTGAATGCCCCCGACCCCGGGGCGGACCACCAGCAGGATGCCGCAGAAGCCCACCATGATGGCGATCCAGCGCCGCACCCCCACCCATTCACCCAGCATGGGCCCGGCGAACAGGGCGACGAAGAAGGGCGCGGAGAACATGATGGAGACGGTCTGATCCAGCTGCAGGAAGTGCAGCGCGGAGAAGTTCAGGGCGGTGATGGCGAACAGCAGGCCCGAGCGGACCAGCTGCAGCCCCGGCCGCGCCGTGCGCAGCAGCCCCGGCACGGTCCAGGGATTGAACACCACCAGCGACACCGCGAAATGCACCACATAGCGGGCCCAGATGACCATGATGACGGGCATCTGCTGGCCGAGCCACTTGGCGGTGGCGTCGGTGACCGCGAAGCTCAGCACCGCCACGCACATGAAGGCGATGCCGAGCAGCGTCGAGCCGCCCGAGGCCGGCAGGCCCTTGCCGGCGGGGCGCGCGGTGGCATGGGGATCCGCAGGCGGAGAGACTGCGGCAAGCGGATCCGCGGGCGCGCCCATGTTGGCCTCGGTCAATAGGTGGCGCGGCCGCCGGAGATGTCGAACACGGCGCCAGTGGTGAAGGAGCAGTCCGACGATGCGGCAAAGGCGATGGTGGCGGCGATCTCCTCCACCGTCACGAATCGCCCGCGCGGGATCTTGGCGAGCATATAAGCGATCTGCGCCTCGCTCATCTGATCGAACAGCGCGGTATGGGCGGCGGCCGGGGTCACGCAGTTCACGCAGATGTCGTGGATGGCCAGTTCCTTGCCCAGGGACTTGGTGAGCGCGATCACCCCGGCCTTGGAGGCGGAATAGGCGGCGGCGTTGGGATTGCCTTCCTTGCCGGCGATGGAGGCCACATTGACGATGCGCCCATAGCCCTGGGCGATCATCACCGGCACCACCGCCCGGCAGCAGAAGAAGGGACCGTCGAGATTGACCGCCATTACCTGGTGCCAGGCGTCCTCGGGATATTCCCAGGTGGGATGATTGGGGCCCGAGATGCCGGCATTGTTGACCAGGATGTCGATCCGCCCCAGCGCCGCATGCGCCTGCTCCATGGCCCGTTCCACGTCCGCGCGGCGGGTCACGTCCACGCCGATGGCGCTCACCCGGTCACGGCCGAGGGCGGCGGCGGTGGCCTCGGCCCGCTCCAGATCCTGGTCGAGAAGGGCGACGCGGGCTCCCGAGTCCAGGAACCGGGCGACCACGGCGCGGCCGATGCCCTGGGCGCCGCCGGTGACAACGGCAGTGCGGCCGATGAGATTGATGGTGTTGGGCTTACTGGCGTGTGGCATGGATCCTCCCGTCGGCGCGGAGGCACCCTCCGCGTCGCGCCGTGGTCCGCTTGTCGCGGCTCGTCGCAGTTTGCGCGCCTCAGGCTAGCCGGGCCGCGCGGGTCCGGGAAGGGCCGGCCGGTGCCACGGTGCCGGGGAGATCCGCTTCGCGCCGTGGGGAACAGGAGGGCTCAGGCCTCCTCGTCCTCATCGGCCGCGTCGGTCTCGTCATCGAGGCCGCCATCGGTGCCGAGCCGCTGGGCCAGATTCTTCTCCACCTTGCGCAGCAGCTTGCGCAGGCGTTTGCGCTCCTTGCCGTCGAGCCCGGCGACCATCTCGCCCTCCAGCGTCTCCCACACCCCGTCGATGGCGCCGGAGCGCTCGCGACCGAGGTCGGTGAGGAACACCCGCACGAGGCGGCCGTCGCCATCGGTGGTGCGGCGTTCCACCAGGCCCTGGGTGGTGAGGCGGGCGATGGTCTTCGAAGCGGTGGGCGGGCGCACGCGCAGGGCGCCTGCCAGATCGCCCATGGTGCGTCCATCCAGCTCCGCCAGCAGCTTGAGCACCGCTTCCTGGCCCGGGAACAGGCCGAGATCGGTGAGCAGGCGCGCCGACAGCGCCCGTTGCAGGCGGGCGGTATGGTTGAGGCGGTAGCCGATGGTCTTTGCGAACGGGTCCTTCATGTTTCCCCCAGCGGCTTGCGCCCTCTTCGTTCTGTCGCGGGCAGCATCGCGCCGACCCGGTGCCGGCGCCAGTGCCGCATGTGATCCGCGCCGAACGTGACGCTGTTATCCACGCGCCGGCTTACATTTTTACGAAGGTGTCGAATGGGAGGATTTCCAAGGGGCGGCCTGATGCTTGACAGGGGCCGCCGGTGGCCCCTTGCATGGGCCCATGAGCACCCCGACGCCCCCCGACGGCGCAGCCGCCGCCGCTTCCCAAGATCTCCCCTCGTCACGTCTCGATGACAGCAGCCTGGATGCCCGGGCCCGCCGCGAGGCGGACGATCCCCATTCGCCGGTGGTGCGCTTCGATGCCTCCTGGCCGCTGCGCCTGGACGCCGGGGTGGCGCTGGAGGCCCAGCAGATCGCCTACCAGACCTACGGCGAGCCCAATGCGGCGCGCTCCAACGCCATTCTCATCTGCCATGCGCTGACCGGCGATCAGCACGCCGCCAATCTCAATCCGGTCACCGGCAAGCCCGGCTGGTGGGAGACCATGGTGGGGCCGGGCCGCCCCATCGACACCGAGCGCTTCTATGTCATCTGCGCCAACGTGCTGGGCGGCTGCATGGGCAGCACCGGGCCATCGTCGCGCAATCCGGCCACCGGCGCGCCCTATGGGCTCGACATGCCGCTGGTGACCATCCGCGACATGGTCAACGCGCAGGCGATGCTGCTCGATCACCTGGGCATCGAGCGATTGTTGTGCGTGGCTGGCGGTTCCATGGGCGGCATGCAGGTGCTGCAATGGGCGGCGAGCTATCCCGAGCGGGTGTTCTCGGCATTGGCGCTCGCCACCGCGGCCCGCCATTCGGCGCAGAACATCGCCTTCCACGAGGTGGGGCGGCAGGCGGTGATGGCGGATCCCGACTGGCGCGGCGGGCGCTATCTGGCGGAAGGGGTGACGCCCCATCGCGGCCTCGCGGTGGCGCGCATGGCGGCGCATATCACCTACATGTCGGACCAGGCGCTGCATCGCAAGTTCGGCCGGCGGCTGCAGAACCGCGCCATGCCCACCTTCGGCTTCGATGCGGATTTCCAGGTGGAAAGCTATCTGCGCCACCAGGGCGAGGCGTTCGTGCAGCGCTTCGATGCCAATTCCTATCTCTACGTCACCCGCGCCATGGATTATTTCGACCTCGCGGCGGATTACGACGGGGTGCTGGCCAACGCCTTCCGCGGCACCAAGACCCGCTTCTGCCTCGCCTCCTTCACCTCCGACTGGCTGTTTCCCACCGAGGATTCCCGGGCCATCGTCCATGCGCTCAATGCCTCGGGCGCCAACGTCTCGTTCGCCGAGATCGAGAGCGACAAGGGCCACGACGCCTTCCTGCTGGAGGAACCGGAATTGTTCGCCATCGCCCATGGCTTCATCGACAGCGCGGCGCGGGCCCTGGGCCTGCCGCCGGCCCGGGAGCGCTGAGCCATGGCGCAGCCGACGCTGGATGAAGGCGCCGTGCGCCAGCAGGGCGGGCGTGTCGACCTGGTGGTGGTGGCGGAGATGGTCGCCCCCGGCTCGCGGGTGCTGGACGTGGGGTCCGGCGACGGCGGCCTGCTGGAGCTGCTGGCCACCACCCGGGGCTGCGATGCCCGGGGCATCGAATTGTCCCGCGAGGGGGTCAATGCCGGGGTGGCCCGGGGCCTCGCCATCATCCAGGGCGATGCCGATGTGGACCTCGCCTATTACCCCGACGATGCCTTCGATTATGTGATCCTGTCCCAGACCCTGCAGGCCACCCGCCGTCCGCGCTGGGTGCTGGAGCAGATGCTGCGGATCGGCCGGCGCGCGGTGGTCTCCTTCCCCAATTTCGGCCATTGGCGCTCGCGGCTCGACCTCCTGGTCAACGGCCGCATGCCGGTGACGGAGAACCTGCCGCTGCCCTGGTATGAGACGCCGAATATCCATTTCTGCACCATCCGCGACTTCGTCGGGCTGGTGGATGCGCTGGACGCCAAGATGGAAAAGGCCGTGGCGCTCGATTCCGCCGGTCACCGGGTCCGCGTGAACATGCCCTGGTGGGTGTGGAACCTTTTGGGCGAACAGGCGGTGTTCCTGCTGTCACGCAAGGGGCGCGGCTGACGGCGCCGGGCCTCAGAGGGGCGCGGCGTCGCGTTCCGCGAGGAACAGTTCCACGTCCCGCAGATACCGCTGTGACACCGGGGCGCTCAGCCCATTGGTGAGGCGGACGCGCGCGGCACGGCCCGTGCGCTCCAGGCCGAGGATGGCCGCATCGGCTACCCACCAGGACCGATGAATCTGTCGCCCCGGCGTCGGGGCGCATTCCGCAATGGCGTCGGTGAGGCGAAGCAGGACCAGGGCGGATCCCCGGTCCGTATGGATCCGGGCATAGTGATCCTCCATCTCCACGGCGACCATGGGGCCCCGCGTCGCCGGAGGCAGGCGGGCAAGAAGGGCGCTGGCGAGGGGCGACGGCTCCGCATCGCCGGGCATGGGGCGTTCAGTGTCCGGCGGTGGTGGCGCCGTGGAGGGGGATGGCGGCCGCGGCTCTGGTCTTTGCCGCAGTTCCGGGCTTTGTCGCAGCTCGTGTTGCGCTTGCCGCGGTTCTCCCATGGGCGTTGCCGCGAAACTGAGGCCGAAAGCCGCCCGCGCGATCATCGACGCCCCGGCGCCGATCAGCACGATCTGAAAGTAGAGCGCCAGGATCTTGTGGGGGTGCGGCCACCATCCGGTGAGCACATGGGTCGCCGGCCCGACGATCAGCATCATGGGCACCGCCGCGACACCCACCAGGGCCAGCCAGCGTGGCGCGGGAGCCAGGGACCGGCCGACGCCGCGGAGGTCGGCGATCCGCTCCACGAGGGCCAGCATGAGGAACCAGCTGGCGAGCATTCCGGTCCAATAGCCCACGCGGGCAAGAAAGACCTGTTCGGTGACGTCGAACGGTCCGATCCAGGCAAAGGCGGGGCTCAGGGCGAAGGCGAGGGAGACCTCGGCCAGCCTGTGCCGCCGCCATGGATTCGTGTGCAGATTGGCGAATTCACGCATCGCGAGGACCTTGACCATCGGGGTGTGGGTAGATTGCCGAATAGTTTGGCGCAATTGCGAAGCGGACGTCGTGGTCGCGGCGGGGCTCTGCCTAAACCGGGCAATCCCGTTCCGATGTCCACCGAGCAAGAGCCCCATGCCCGATCCCCATCGCGTGTTCCCCCGTGCCAAGCCGTCCCGTTCCTTCAAGCCTGTCGGACTGGCGCCGATCGGAGCGCTGATGTTGATGATGCCATCGGCTTCCGCAGCCGATCTCCCGGCACCCGCCGCCACCACACCCACCGGTTTGGAGCCCGCGCCATCCGTCGACCAGTTCACCTGGGTCAGCGAGAAGCTCGCCAACTGGAAGGTCGTGCTGGGTGGCGGTGCCATGGTCGCCCCGAAGTTTGAGGGGTCCGACGAATACGAGGTTTCGCCCATTCCTTTCGTCTCGGCGGCGGTGACCGACTGGATGATGCTCGATCCACGGGGCGTGGCCCTGGGTGTGCGGCCCCTCGATGGTCTCCCGAATTTCAAGGTGGCGGCGCGGCTGGGCTACGATCCCGGCCGCCAGCAGGACGATTCGGATCATCTGCGCGGGTTGGGCGATATTGACGCCGGGGCTGTGGTCGGTGCGCGTGTGGCCTATCTGACCGGTCCGGTGGAGGTGTATGCCGCCGTCGACCGGACCTTCGGCGGCAGCGATGGCCTCCAGGCCCGCTTGGGTGCCGAAGGATCATGGAACTGGGGCCGCTTTTTCTTCACCCTCGGGGCTTCGGCCACCTGGGCGGACGAGACATATATGTCCGCGTATTTCGGCGTCACCCCGATCCAGTCGCTGCGGTCGCATCTGCCGGTCTACGATCTCGGCGCCGGCATCAAGCGGATCGACGTGTCCGCGTCCGTCACCTACATGATGAGCGATCATTGGCTGATCCGGGGGCAGGCCGGCCTTGGCACGCTCGTCGGGGATGCTGGCGACAGCCCCATCGTCCAAAGCCGGACGCAGCCCTCGGGCATGCTTTCGATCGGCTACAAATTCTAGGCAGGGTCCCGCCGCGCGTCGGCTGCCCTATCCCGCCGGGACGCCGCCGAGCACCGGTTCCAGGGCCGGTTCGAGCACCGGAACCAGACGCGAGCGGCGCACCGCCACCGGGCGATAAAGCTGCTTGGTCGCCTCCACCACCAGCACCCCGGAAAAGGGCAGGGAGAGCCGCGCGCCGACCCGCTCGAAGGCCACCGCCGTGCGCAGGAACCAGGCGCTCGGCGGGGCATAGAGCGCCTCGCCCCAGCCCACCGGGGTGAACAGGGCCTCGCGCAGCAGGTTCACCACCTGGCCGCGGGAGAACGGGCGGCCATTGCCGAACGGGGTGGTGTCGAGCCGCGCCCACACCCCGCGCCGATTGGGCACCACCGCCAGCAGGCGGCCGCCAGGGGCCAGCACGCGCCACACCTCGCGCAGCATCTCGGCGGCATTATCGGTCATTTCGAGGGCATGCACCGCCACCACCCGGTCGATGCTGGCGGTGGGCAGGGGCAGCATGGTCTCGTCGGCGAGCGTCGCCAGCGTCGGCCCGCTGGAGGGCCAGCGCACCACGCCCTGGGCGGCGGGCATCACCGCGATGCAGCGCTCGGCCTCCTCGCGGAACACGCCGAGATACGGCGTGGCATAGCCGAGGCCGAGCACGGCGAGGTTGGTGACATTGTCGAACCGGGCGCGGATCGCGCGGCCGAGCAGGCGTCGTGTCATGATGCCGACCGGCTGGGCATAGAAGTTGCGCAGGTCCACGACGTCGAGATACATGCCGCTCCCCTGCACCTCAGTCCTCCGCTGCCGGGCGCGCGTGCGCCGGATCCCGCCCGATCATGTTGCGTCCTGCGCCCGGGCGACGCAATCGCGGCGCGGTGGTTGGGTGGCCTTTTCCTTTGCGCGTGAATAGACGATCATGACCGCCAGGTCGCCAGAGATCTGTCGCCTGGCGTGGGGGCGCCATGCGCCGCCCGGGGAGTGTGTTCGTGCCGGCCGAGATTCGCCTCGTTCCTTGCCTTAGCGACAATTATGCCGTGCTGCTGCACGACCCCGCCACCGAAGCCACGGCGGTGGTCGATGCGCCCGAGGCCGAGCCCATCATGGCCGCGCTGGAGGCTGCGGGCTGGGCCCTCACCCACGTGCTGGTGACCCATCATCACGCGGATCATGTGCAGGGCATTCCCGCTTTGAAGCAGCGCTATGGCGCCACGGTGGTGGGGCCGCGCGCCGAGGCGAGCGACATCCCCGGCCTCGACGTGGCGGTGGTGGACGGTGATCCGGTGGCGGTGGGCACGCTGGTGGGCCGGGTTCTGGAAACCCCGGGCCACACCGCCGGCCATGTGGTCTATCTGTTCGAGGACGAACACGCCTTGTTCGCCGGCGACACCCTGTTCACCCTGGGGTGCGGGCGGCCGTTCGAGTGCGAACCGGCGGTGCTGTGGCACTCCCTGCAGCGCCTCAAGGGGCTGCCGGGGGATCTCCAGGTCTACAGCGGTCATGAATACACGCTGAGCAATGCCCGCTTCGCCCTCTCCGTGGACCCCGACAATGCCGAGCTGAAGACCATGTTCGCCCGCGCCGAGGTGGCGCGGGCCAGGGGCGAGCCCACCATTCCCTCGCTGATGGCGGATGAGCGGGCTGCAAACCCCTTCCTGCGCGCCGATGATCCCGCGCTCGCCGCCCATCTCGGGCTCGCCGGAGCCGATCCGGCGGACGTGTTCGCCGCTTTGCGGGCCCGCAAAAACACCTTCAAGGGCTAACGTTTTCAATCGCTAACATTTTCAAGGGCTGAGCCATGATCCCTCTGGACGTTGGCCTGAGCGCCGCCGATGTGGTCCGCCTGCTGGAGTTGCAACCCCATCCCGAGGGCGGGCATTTCCGCGAGACTTTCCGCGATGTGGCGGCCGATGGCGGCCGCGGCGCCTCCACCGCCATCTATTTTCTGCTGGCGGCCGGGGAGGTCTCCCACTGGCATCGGGTGGATGCGGTGGAGGTCTGGCATTGGCATGCCGGCGCGCCCCTCACCTTGTCGCTGGCGGATGCGGCGGGCCGGCGCGATCTGCGGTTGGGACCGGCGTTGGACCGTGGCGAGCGGCCCCAGGGCATCGTCCCCGCCAGCGTGTGGCAGGCGGCGGCGAGCCAGGGCGCCTGGACCCTGGTGGGCTGCACGGTGGCCCCGGCCTTTGACTTCTCCGGCTTCGAGCTGGCGCCACCCGGCTGGGCGCCCGACTGAGACCGGTCCACCTCCGTGGGGCGCGCCGCGCGTCGTCCCGCCGGCGCGGGCCGGAGCCCGGCGTGCGGTTTCAGCTGTCAGATTTCGGCACGTGGTGGGCGGCGGAGAGGGCCACCGGGTCACCTTCCACCACCTCGGCGGTGTCCTGCGCGCCCATCAGGCTCAGCAGCTTGGCGCGGGCCCGGTTCACGCGGCTCTTGATGGTGCCGAGAGCGCAGCCGCACACATCGGCAGCTTCTTCATAGGACAGGCCGGCGGCCCCCACCAGAACCAGCGCCTCGCGCTGATCGTCGGGCAGCTGAGCCAGGGCTTCCTTGAGGGTGGAAAGGGTGACCGACCAGTCTTGGCCGGGGCCCATGGTGTGGTCCTGCTGGGCGAGAGCCGACAGGCCGTCGTTCTCCCGGCGCTTTTTGCGCATGTCCGTGTAGTAGCTGTTGCGCAGAATGGTGAACAGCCACGCCCGAAGGTTCGTGCCGGGATCGAATTTCTCGATGTTCGAGAGGGCTTTGAGCAGCGTCTCCTGCACCAGGTCGTCGGCCTCGGCGCGATTGCGCGTCAGCGAGCGGGCAAATGCGCGGAGCGCCGGCAACAGCTCCAGCACCTGGTCGCGCAGATCCTGCGCGCCGGACTTGGGCGCATCCGCTGGGTGTGCGTGATCGTTCACGTCCATGGAAGCCCCTTTGGAAGTCCCTTCGGAAGCCTCTTGCTTGACGGACCGTGGGCGGCCCGGCTGCTGCGCATCGACTGAAGTGCCTTCGCGATCGGCGGTCAAGGGCCCCGATTGGGCGCGCGCCGGGCGTGATGACTGCGGCCGGTGTGTCGGCACCGCGTCGCCGATGCGGTCGCTCTCTTGGAGTCGTTTCGGGGGCCGATCCTGGTCCTTATCTCGGCCCCGGCCTTGGACGGCGGCATCGGCGTCGGGGTGGGCCGCCGACGCCGCGCCCCAGGGCGAAGCCTCCGGGGGGCGGGCAAGGGGCCGGTCAAGGGGCTGGGCAAGGGGCTGGGGAAGCCGGGGAGCGCGGGTGTTCAACGACCATCGTAGGGCGGCGGATACGGGTTGAGATTGCGGCAAGGGCTGGCCTCCGTTCTCAAAGGGATCCGAGGGGCAGGCACGCTCTCCTCGCATGCTGTCCTCGTCTGCTCTCCTCTTGCATGGCGCCGGGGCAGGGGCGCCGGTGACGCTGCGGGGTGGGCTACATCTTGGGAGGGCTCTTCTGGCCCCCCTTCTGTCCCGCCAGGGAGGCAAGGGAGCGGTCCCGCGAGAAGCTGCGCTGGTCGTCGGAGACACTCTGACCACCCTTGCGACCCGCCGCGGCGGCGAGGGCCCGGTTCTGGGAGAAGCTGCGCTTCTCGGCAGGCACGCTCTCTCCGCCCTTGCGGGCGATGGCCCGTTGCTTTTCCGCATCCATGGCGGCGAAGCCACGCGGTGCGGGGGTCTTGCTGGGACTCTTGGAGGGCATCTTTTCCATTCTGCTGCTCCTGCTCGGCTGCCCTGCCGCCGCGCTGCGGAAATGGCAGGGGCGCCGCATGGGGCCTCTGGAAGCACAAACGTCACCGGAGCGGAAAAGTTCCACCCATGGTCATGCGCGGGTGCGAGGGCGTCGCCGCGCGGCGTTAGCGGCTGCCATCGCGACAGGGAAAGGTGCCGCAGACGGTGACGCGCGGACCGCTCGTCCTCTGTTCGAGGGTGCCGCCGAGCTGGGCGGCGAAACCATAGGCGAGATCAGCGCCAGTGGCGGCGGGCGGGGGGCCGTCCACCGGCGCTTCCACCGCCACCTGAAGCCGGTTGTCGGCGACGCTGCCGGACAGGGTGAGGGCGAGAGCGGCGCGGTCCCTGGCATCATCACCATCGGCCATGGCGAAGCGCAGGACGATCTCCACCAGCATCAGCGCCAGGGGCACCGCCATGTCGGTGGGAAGCGGCGCGTCCTCGGCCTCGACCGAGATGCGCAGCGGGCCCTCGGCGGCGCTTTCCAGCAGGCCGGCCAACTCGCCCATGAGCTCACGCAGCCGCACCTGCGAGCCTTCCGTCGCCTCGTAGAGGATGCGATGCACCAGAGCGAGGGTGTTGACGCGGGTGCGCAACTGCTCGAACCGCCGCCGATCGGCACCCCGCGGGATCGCCGAGCCGTAGAGGCTGATGAGGCTCACCACGATCTGCAGGCTGTTCTTGATGCGGTGGTGGATCTCGCGCACCAGCGCCGTCTTCTCCGCCAGGCTCTCGCGCAGCCGCGCATCGCGCTCGCGCACGGCGAAGGCCATGTTCTCCACCGCGTGGCCGAGGGCGCGGAACTCGCTGGGCGCATCTTTGATCCGGGTGGGGCGGAAGGCGTAATGGCCCTGGGCGTAGACCGCCGTGACGCGCCGCAGATAGAGCACCCAGCGCAGCACGATGCGATCCACCGCCAGCCACAGCCCCACAAGGCTGGCGACGACGATGAGCGCGGGCAGGGCGAAGCTGGCGGCCACCGTCAGCACGGTCCAGCGGAACAGGCTTTCGGTGGGCAGGGCGAAGGCGATGGTCAGGCCCTGCCGGCTCAAGGGGGCCGTGGCGAAGGTCCAGCTACGCCCGTCACTGTCCCGGGCCTCCCGCAGGCTCCGGCCGGTGCGCGTCATGTCCTGCCCGGCGAACAACGCGGCGCTGGCGGTCCGGGCGTTGGAGACCAGCTCCTCACCATGGGGAGAGAACAGCGCGACCATGCTGCGCGCCGGCGGCGCCTCGCGTTTCATCAGATTGTCGAGCCAGGCGATGTCGATGCCCATGGCGATGGTGCCGTCCACCTGCCCGTCGGCACCGGTCAGGGGCAACAGGGCCATGAGGATGCCGTCGTGGGCGGTGGGGCTGGCGATGCGGCCGGACAGCCGGAACATCCGCGCGTCGGCGGCGGCGCGCCACCAGGGGGCATCGCTCACGTCGGTCTGCTCCAAGGGCAGGGCCGCGCAGGTCACCTTGCCGGTGGTGTCGATGACGCTGATGTTGCTGGCGAAGGGCAGGCTCAGCACGGCGCCGTGCAGAATCGCCGGGCAGGAGGGCGCACCGGTCACCACATCGGCGACGTTCTTCAGTGCCTGCAGCACGTTTTCTGCCGAGGCGATCACCGCCTCCTGGTCCGCGGCGGCGGCGGTGGCGTGCTGCAGCAGCCGCTGGCGGGCCTCTTCCTCGGCGGCGTTGAGCTGCATGACGCCCTGGATGAAATTCAGCGCCGCGATGGGGGCGAGCGCCAGCAGCACCATGAGAATCAGCCGCCGGCGCACGCTGTCGAGCAGGGTGCGCGGACGGCTGGCCGCGGCGGCGAACAGGGCCGAGCGTTCGCGGTGGCGTGTGCGGACGGCTTGCGCCTTTACCCAATCCATGAACGCCATCACCCTCGTTCTGCGCCCGGTCGACCCCGGAATGAAGCACGCCACATCTCGTCCCGCACGAGCCACCGCTGTAGAATGTCCCGGTGCGTCATCGGGTTCCGCACGCGCCGCACCCGGAACAATCGGCAGGTGACGGCGTTGGAAACCATCGAGGCGTTCGTTCCGGTGCCGTCCTTGGTCCGTGCCATTATGAGCGAGTGCCATCCTTCAGGAGAGTCGCGCATGCCGCAAACCTCGATCGTCAAGCAACTGCCGGCGCTGCGGCGCTATGCCCGAGCCCTGCTCGGTTCCCAGCAGGCGGGCGACGATCTGGTGAAGGAGACGCTGGAAGCGGTGCTGGATGGAAAGGTGCCGCTCGACACCGGGGTATCGCCCCGGGTGGCGCTCTACCGGGCCTTCCACCACGTGTGGAATCGCCGGCCCGGCCTTCCCGAGGCGGGCGCCCTGCAGGCCGACTTGCGACTGCAGGCCATGGATCTTTCGTCGCGGGTCGCCTTCCTGCTCACCGCCATGGAGAGCTTTTCTTATGCCGAGGCCGCCAGCATTCTCGGCGTGACCATCGAGGAGGTGGAGGCGCAGGTGGTGGCCGCCCAGCGGGACATCGACCGGCAGATCGCCACCCGGGTGCTGATCATCGAGGACGAGTGGGTGATCGCCCTTGACCTGCGCACCATGGTCGAGGAGCTGGGGCACGAGGTGATCGGCGTGGCGCCCACCCATGCCAAGGCGGTCGAGCTGGCGCAGAGCGGCAATTTCGGTCTGGTGCTGGCGGATATCCAGCTGGCCGACGGATCGTCGGGGGTGGATGCGGTCACCGACATCCTCGAGCGCTTCGCGGTGCCGGTGATCTTCATCACCGCCTTTCCCGACCGCCTGCTCACCGGCGAGCGGCCGGAGCCCACTTATTTGATCACCAAGCCGTTCCTGTCGGAAACGGTGAAGGCGACCATCGCCCAGGCGCTGTTTTTCCACGAGGCCCGCAGCGTCGGCGCCGCGTCCGAGCGGATCGCCTGATCCGCGGGGCACGTGCGCCGGCTGCCGCGCCTGTCCGCTGCCGCGCCTGTCCGTTGCGCCATCGCATTGTCCAACGGCGTGGAGGCGGGCAAGGTGCGGCGGTCGGCATCATCCGCCGCCTCGCCCGTGCGGGTGTGGCGGGAACCGACACGAGATGAATGGAGACCATGATGGCCGAGAAGAGCGAACCGAGTCTGGGAGACGTGCGTCAGGATCTCGATCAACTGCGCGCCGATTTCGCGCGCCTCATCGACAGCCTCGGCAAGACCGCCCAGAGCAAGGTCGAGGGCCTTGCCGGCGAGGCGCAGGTTCAGGCCGCGGCGGCGAGCGAGTGGGCCGAGGGGCACTCGGTGTCGGTGCGCGAGGCCATCCGCGAGCAGCCTTTCGTCGCCTGCGCCGTGGCCGCTGGCGTCGGTCTGCTGCTGGGGCAGCTGCTGCTGCGGCGGTGATCGGTTCCGACGCTGGCGCTAGGCGCCGGCGTCGGGCTCTTCCGGGATCGCCACCCCCACCTCGCGCAGCGCCCCCCGCAGGGTGGCCACGTCATAGGGCTTGCGGATCATCACCAGGCGCGCAACGCCGTCAAATTCCGCGGCAATCTCCTCGATGGCATAGCCGGTGGCGATGATGATGGGCAGGGTGGGCGCCAGCCCGCGCAAGGTGCGCACCACCTCGTCGCCGCCGATGTCGGGCAGGCCGATATCCACCAGGGCCAGCAGCAACGCCCCATCGCCACCGGACTGGAAGGCGTCGCGCGCGTGATCGATGGCGGCGGCGCCATGGCCGGCCACCACCACCATGAACCCGTGGTCCTCGAGCACCTGCTGGGCCACGAGCGCGACGAATGGCTCGTCCTCCACCAGCAGGATGGTTCCGCGCGCGCTCGGCTGTTCGACCACTGGACGTTCCTTCCTGAACCGCGACCCTGGCGCGGCGTCTTTGACCCGTATCGGAGCCGATGGGCGCGGCGGCATCATGGCATAACGGGCGATGGGGGGAAGCACCCGCGCGGTGCGGCTTGCGGGCCTTGCTCCGGCGCTGGCATCATGGCAATGGCGGTGGGGTCAGAGCCTCGCCGGGTGGCGGTTCACGCGCGATCCGGCCGTACAGGTCCATGTTCACCCGGGTCGCGGTGTGCCTTGGCCACCGCCATCCGCCCGAGCGGTCCCCCACCGTGCGCACCCATCGCGCGCCCACGCAGCAGGATGCCCGACGCATGTTCCGCACCCTCTCGGACTTCATCACCGACATCACCGGCGGACGTCGTGACACCGATGCGTTCAGCCCGGACGATTATCGCCTCGCCGCCGCCGCACTCCTGGTTCACGTCGTCTCCATCGACGGTGTGGTGACCGACGCCGAGCGGGCCATGCTGCGCCAGATTCTGGAGCGGCGGTTCGCGCTCGAAGGTGCGGAGAGCGATGCTCTGGTTGAATTGGCCATTGCCAAGGATGCCGAAGCCGTCGATCTTTATGCCTTCACCAGCGTGTTGAATCGGGCGTTGGACGAGGAGGGCCGGCGCCGCATCATCGAGATGATGTTCGAGGTGGCCTTCGCGGATGGCACCTTGAGCGAGTTCGAGGACAACCTCGTCTGGCGCGCAGCGGAATTGCTCAATGTCAGCGCGCGCGAGCGGGTGGAGATCCGGCGCGAGATTCGCGAGGAGACGGAAACGAGCGGTGAACGACAGGATCAGGCCCCAGACACAGCACCCGACCACACCGACCGCGCTTGAGCCGGAGGCGGTGACGCTGCGGACGCCTGCAGGCTCACGCCAGCCGTTACCATGCAGCGCCGATGCCGCCCAGCCGGCGGCGGGCGGGCCGGCCACCGACATCCTCATCATCGTGCATCAGGCCCATTCCTCTCCCGGGCGCATCGGCGAGCGGCTGCAGAAGCGCGGCTATCACCTCGATGTGCGGCGCCCGGCGCTGGGCGAGCCTTTGCCGGGCTCGCTGGAGGATTACGCCGGCGCCGTGGTGTTCGGTGGCCCCATGAGCGCCAATGACGACCTGCCCTTCATCCGTGCCGAGATCGATTTCATGGCCAAGGCGCTGGCGGCGCGCATGCCGCTGCTCGGCATCTGCCTCGGCGGCCAGATGATGGCCAAGGCGCTGGGCGCGCGGGTGCTGCCGCACCACGAAGGCACGTGCGAAATCGGCTATTATCCGCTGGCGGCCACCGACGCCGGTGAGGCACTGCTGCCCTGGCCCAGCCACGTCTATCATTGGCATTCCGAGGGGTTCGAGCTGCCGCCCGGCGCCGATCTCCTGGCCACGGGCGAGGTTTTCCCCAACCAGGCGTTCCGCTATGGCGCCAACGCTTTCGCCCTGCAGTTCCACCCGGAGGTGACGCGGGAGATGATGTGCCTGTGGACCGTGCGCGGCGCCCAGAGCCTGTCGAAGCGCGGCGCGCAGCCGGGGCAGGCCCATCTGGACGGTTGGCAGCGCTATGATTCCGCTGTCTGCCGCTGGCTCGACGGGTTCCTGGACGTCTGGCTCGCCGAGGAGGCGCGGGGCGCCGCCAGGGCGCTCTCGCAGGACTAGTCCACCCCAGTCGTCCGCCCGCCTTCCGGGCTCTCGCAAACTGCAAGAGACCACCCTTGGCATTTTGCAAAATGCGAGCACGATTTGCATTCTGCGAAGCCGTCACGCAAGCTTGGCCATATTTTGTAGGCTGGATGGGGTCTGCGGCCTACATCTTGTTTTTGCCGAATTGGCAGGCCATTTGCTGATACAGGGCGAGGCCGGTCGTCAGGTGTCAGCGTCACCGGCTTCGATGGGGGCGCTCGCCGGTCTGCGGTGAGCGCCCCAATTTCTTTCAGCCGGCCGCCGGGCCGCGCCCCTCCATCATGGAAATGTCGTTCATTTCGGCACAAGACGGGGCCGCGGCGCGCGTGTTCTGTCCATTTGGCGATTCAGCGGCCGTCGATTCTGCTCTAGCGTAGCAGGCTGGAAACCGGAGGAACGCCACCATGACGGGAGCCCACGGGCCGCGATCGAGCGCAATGGCTTGGATGACGCCGAGCACCAAGACGCTGCTGGCCCGCTACAGTATTTTCATCGCCGTGAGCCTTGGGGCGTTGATCAGCCTCATCCTGTCGTTCTCGCTGCATCAGGCGTGGCTCATCGTCTTCTGCGTGCTGTTTCCGCTGGTGCTGCTCGGGGTGTTCGACATCACCCAGCCGGAGCATTCCCTGCTGCGCAACTACCCCGTCATCGGCTCCATGCGCTGGTTGTTCGAGGCGCTGCGGCCCTATCTGCGCCAGTATCTCATGGAGGACGACCTGTCCGAGCGGCCGTTCAATCGCGACGATCGCTCCCTGGTCTATGCCCGTGCCAAAAATGAGGAGGATCGCCAGCCGTTCGGCACCGAGCTCGACACCTACGCCACCGAATATGAATGGATGACCCATTCGCTGGCGCCCATGCCGGTGGCCAAGGAGCCGTTCCGGGTGAGTGTGGGCGGGGCGGACTGCGCCAAGCCCTATTCGGCCTCGGTGCTCAACATCTCGGCCATGAGCTTCGGCTCGCTGGGGGGCAACGCTATCGAGGCGCTGAACCTCGGCGCCCGGGAGGGGGGCTTCTACCACGACACCGGCGAAGGCAGCATCTCCCGGTATCACCGCATCCATGGCGGCGACATCGTGTGGGAGCTGGGGTCGGGCTATTTCGGCTGTCGCAATCCCGATGGCACCTTCTCGCCCGAGCGGTTCGCGGAGCGGGCGGCGGACGACCAGGTGAAGATGATCGAGATCAAGCTCTCGCAGGGCGCCAAGCCAGGCCATGGCGGCATGCTGCTGGCGGCCAAGGTGACGCCGGAGATCGCCGAGGCGCGGGGCATTCCTGTGGGCGAGGACTGCATTTCGCCGGCCCGCCATTCCGCCTTCTCGACGCCGGTGGAGATGATGGAGTTCGTCGCCCGCCTGCGCGAGCTGTCGGGCGGCAAGCCGGTGGGCCTCAAGCTCTGCGTCGGTCACCCCACCGAGGTGTTCGCCATGACCAAGGCCATGCTGAAGAGCGGCATCCGGCCGGATTTCATCGTGGTGGACGGGTCCGAGGGCGGCACCGGTGCGGCGCCGCACGAACTGGCCGATCACGTGGGCATGCCCCTGCGCGAGGGGCTGATCGTGGTTCGCAACGCGCTGGTGGGCACAGGCCTGCGCCCCGAGGTGCGCCTCGCCGCCTCCGGCAAGGTCACATCGGGCTTTTCCATGGTCGCCAACATGGGGATCGGCGCCGATTGGTGCAACGCGGCGCGGGCTTTCATGTTCTCGCTGGGCTGCGTGATGTCCATGCGCTGCCACACCGGCCAGTGCCCCACCGGAGTCACCACCACCGATCCGCACCTGCAGCGCGGGCTGGTGGTGGCCGAGAAGGCGCAACGGGTCACCAATTATCACCGCCACACGGTAGACGCGCTGGCCGAGCTGGTTGCGGCGGCGGGCCTATCCCATCCCAGCGAGCTGCTGCCGCACCATCTGTGGCATCGCGTGAGCCCCATCGAGGTGAAGCCCCTGGATCGCATCTACCCGTTCCTGACGGCGGGCAGCCTCCTGGCGGAGGCGGATGCCACGCCTTATGCGGCCGAATGGGAGGCCGCCGACGCCGACAGCTTCGCCCCGCGCCGGCCGGTGGGGCCGCGCCGGGCGGCCTGAGGGCGCCGCGCCGCGGCGTCGGTCACGACACCCTGCCGGAGGTGGGATCGCCGCCGGCAGGCATCGTCTCTTCCAGATCCTCGTCGGTCCGCTCCCGCGCGCCGGGATGCTCCTCCACCAGCGGGCCCGGGGTCTGGACGACGGGAGGGACGGGCGCCCGGGAGCCCTTGGGCGCGGCGCGGCGGGCGCCGCCGGTTTCCATCACCACATGCACCGGCGGGGCCTCGCCCTTCTTGTCGACGCCGAAATAGATGGTCTGATGGGGGAACGGGATGCGGATGTCGCGGGCGTCAAAGGCCGCCTTGATGCGTCGGTAGAATTCCCGTTTGACGTTCCATTGTCCCAGCGGCCGGGTCTTGAAGCGGCCGCGCAGCCAGACGGCGGAATCCTGCAGCCCCTCCACCCCCATCAGCTCGAAGGGACCGATGATGGTTTCGGCCAGCGGGCCGGTGGAGGCCATCTCCTCGGCCACTTCCGCCATCACCGCCAGCGCCTCGTCGATATTCTCACGGTAGGAGACGGAAACGTCGACCACCGCATAGGCGAACTGCTTCGACATGTTCTTGATGATCTGCACCTCGCCGAACGGCAGGGAGTGCACGTTGCCGTCGAAGTCGCGCAGATGCACCGTGCGGACGGTGATCTTCTCCACCAGCCCCGCGTGGGCACCGAGCTCCACCACGTCGCCCACCGACAACGTATCCTCCATGAGGATGAAAATGCCGGTGATGACGTCCTTCACCATGGTCTGCGCGCCGAAGCCGATGGCGAGGCCCAGCACGCCGGCGCCGGCCAGCAGCGGGCCGATGTTGACGCCGAGCTCGGACAGCACGATGAGCCCGGCGATGGTGACGAGGACAATGCGGAAGCCGTTCTGCAGGAACGGTAGCAGGGTCTTCACCCGATTGGAGGCGGGGTTGCGTTCATAGAGCCGGTCGGCGAAGGCGATGCCCACCTCCCAGGCGGCAAACCCGCCGGCCACCACGATGCAGATGGCGATGGCGCGGCCCAGCAGGTCTTCGCCATGGTCGGTGGCCAGCCAGTCGAACGGCTCGGCGCCCCAGATCTCCAGCAGGATCAGGGTGGTGACGGCGGTGATCAGCAGCCCCACCCCGTGCCGCAGGATCGGCAGATAGCGATTGGCCCGTGCCTCGAGCTGGGGAAACTCCTCCCGCACCGTGTCATTCAGCCGGAACACCGCCTTGCCTACCCGCATCAGGACGAGCATCAGCGCCCGCGCCGCCAGGATGGTGATGAGGGACAGGATGCTGGCCTGGGCGATGAAGGCGGTGCCCCCTTCGATGCCGAGGGCCCAGACCATGAACACCGCAACTACATAAGCGATGGCGAACAGGTGCCAGAATTCGGCGATCTGGTTGCGCAGCAGGGTCATCTGGCCGCCCGCCGCCGATACCTTGCGCAGCTGGCGGGCCACCGGGCGGCGGATCTGCAGAATCAGCACCACCGCCATGCTGGCGATGATGAAGGCCAGCAGATCCAGCAGCATGCCATGGGCGGCCGACGACAGGCCGAGGATCCAGGCGGCGCGCAGCAGGAAATAGCCGTACACCGCAGTGTAGGTGAACCGCCGGACCCAGAGGAAGCAGTAGGCGGCTCCCTCATCCCCCAGTGGCACCAGCCGCAGGCGCGGCAGGGACGGGGTGAGCACGGCCCGCGCCGCCGCCAGCACGCTGCGCGCCAGCACGTTGGCGTTGATCACCGTCACCACCGCCAGGCGCACGGCGAAGGTGAGGTCGGCGAAGGCCAGGACCCCGAAGGCGGTGGCCGCGAACGCGGCGATGGGCAGCACATCGAGCAGCGTGCGCAGGCACAGCCAGGCGAGCCGGGCGACGAGGCTGGCGCTGTTCTGGGCCTCCACCGCCCGGCGTGGGCGGCGCAACAGCCACTTCACCAGCCATTCCACCGCCAGCGCCGCAGCCAGCACCGCCGCCACCATGCCGGTGGCCCAGCTGATGTTCTCGATCACGCGCGGATCGGACAGGTCGGCAAACACCTGCAACAGCAGCTGCGGGAGATTGCGGATCTCGATGACGAGCGCCAGCACCGAGCTGGAGAACTGCCCCAGGCCGCGGGTGGCGCCGGTGAGCCAGTCGTTACGCGCGCCCTGATGGGCGAGAGGGTCGGCGACCCGCAGCAGGGTCTGGAGGTTCGTGATGAGATCCGCGCGGCTCTCGTCATCCTTGAGGGTGCTCAGCAGCCCCTTGATGTCCTTGCGCAGGCTCTCGGAGAGCGGAGGCGGCGTCTGCGCCGGTGCGGCAGGGGGCGCCGCGGCGGAGGGATCCTGGATGGAGGCCTCCGGGGTTGCGGCTCTCGCCCGTGGCAGCTCCAGGGGCTGGGCCCGGGCGGGCGCGGCGAACAGGCTGAACAGGGCGACGGCGACCAGGAGGGTCGCGAGAATCGAGGACGTTCTGAAAGGGGGGCGCAGCGCCATCGGTGGGGGTTCCCGACGTGATCTGGCGTGTTGCGGAGCAGCACGGAGAAGCGTCGCAAGGGCAACGCGGCGTGCCCCTAGCCTTTCATCGCAAGTGCGAAATGTCCACCCGTTGGTAATTAGGTAGCATTCCCCGGGGGGCATACGTGTGCCTTGCGGGAGGGTGGGGGTCACCCCATATGGATCATGTCGAGGTGCCGCGAGGGCCTCGATGGGCGCGGCCGGATAGGTGCGCGCCCGGCAAAGCCAAGTCGTTTGACCAAGTCGCTTGATGAGGACTTGAGGCATGTCGCGAGTTTCTTCGTTGTCGAGTCCCTTTCTCCTGGGGTTCGACGAGGTCGAGCGGGTGCTCGACCGGGTGGCCAAGAGCGCCGACGGATATCCTCCCTACAATGTGGAGAGGATCGAAGCGGGCGCGGGAGCGCCGCTGCGCCTGCGGATCACGCTGGCGGTGGCGGGCTTCAGTGCGGAACAGCTGGAAATCACCCTGGAGGAGCGGGAGCTGACGATCCGTGGGCGTCAGATGGAGGAGGGGCTCAACCGCACCTTCCTGCATCGGGGCATCGCGGCGCGGCAGTTCCAGCGCACCTTCGTCCTTGCCGAGGGCATGAATGTTCTCGGCGCAGAGCTGCGCAACGGCCTGCTGGCGGTGGATCTCGTCCGCCCCGAGCCGGTCCGGGAGGCCAAGCGGATCGATATCGTCTCGCGGCCTTGAATGGGGCGGGCGATCGGCATGCCGGAGTGAGGAGCATAAAAATGACTGGATTTTCGGGACACGGGGGCGCCGCGGCAGCGTCGAACCTGGAGGGCATGACCCCTGAAGCCCTGGCAGGTCTGGGGGGTGGTGAGATCGCCTATGTGCGGAGCATTCAGTCCGAGCAGGTTCGGGCGCTGTTTCCACAGGCGCCGGAGCTGGCGCCGGGCATGACGCTGTTCACGCTGCATGCGGCCGACGGCACGCCCATCATGCTGACCGACAGCCGCGAGGCGGCGCTGGCCAATGCCATGGAACATGAGCTCGTTCCGGTGAGCGTCCACTGACGCCGTGAACGGCACCGCGACGGGGCGCAGAGCCCCGCGCGGACGGCGCGCAGCGCCAGGGCTTGAGACAAGCGGGCCTTGCGACAAGCGGGCAGCGAGCTGCGGGCGGTATGGCGCCGTTTGCGGTCAGAGCCTTAAGCGCCGAGCCTCACCGCTCCTGTGCCTGCTTGTCAGGACAGCCAGGCGTTCCTACCGGCAGGCGTTCCTACCGGCAGGCATTTTTGCCGACAGGCGTTCCTGCAGCATCGGACCAACACCAGCATCCCTGCCGCGACCCGACTGGTCGCTGGAGGGCTGTTCTGGTTGGGCTTCGCAAAGCGGTCAGGCGGCGTTGGAGGCGGATGTGGCGGTGAGCACCGCATACATCATGCTGCTGTCGCGCGTGGCGCGCAGCTTTTCCACAATATCCGGATCGCGCAGCATCCGCGCCACCCGGGCCAGCGCCTTGAGATGATCGGCGCCGGCGGCTTCGGGGGCCAGCAGCAGAAACACCAGATCCACCGGCTCGCCATCCAGCGATTCGAAATCGATGGGTTTTTCGAGGCGGGCAAACAGGCCGAACAGCTTGTTCAGATTGTCGAGCTTGCCGTGGGGAATGGCGATGCCGTTGCCGACACCGGTCGAGCCGAGACGCTCCCGTTGCAGGAGCGTCTCGAAGATTTCCCGCGGATCACGATCCACCAGCAGGCTAGCCTGCTGCGCCAGTTCCTGAAGAACCTGCTTCTTGCTGCTCGCCCGCAGCATGGGGAACACCGCATTCGGGGCGAGAAGGTCGGCAAGGGGCATAGATCGGGTCCCTGCGGCGTACGGCCCTGGCTTGAGAAAACGCGGACGCTAATCTCAAGCGGGGTCGAGGGTCAATGCACTTCCTCGGCGGCCGGGTCGATCCACCCGACATGGCCATCCGGCCGGCGGTATACCACACTGACGCGCCCATGGCCGCCATGGCGGAACACCACCACCGGCGCGCCGGTGATGTCGAGCTCCACCACCGCATCCGCCACCGACATGGAGCGCAGACGAGTCATCTGCTCTGCCACGACAGTCGGACTCCAGCCGTCGAACTCCGCCTCGGTCTCCGATTCGGGGAGGCCGCTGAGAATATAGCTCTGCGCGGCGAAGCTTTCATCCGTCGCTGTGGTTGCGTGGCGCGTCTTCTGCCGCTGCTTGTAGCGGCGCAGCCGCCGCTCGATCTTGTCGATGGCGGAATCCGCGCAGGCATTGGCATCCTGCGCCGATCCCTGCGCCTGCAGATTCACACCCGTATCAAGATGCAGCATGCAATCCGACCGATAGCCGGAACCTTCCCGGGACACGGTGACATGTCCGGACCATCCGCCGTCGAAGTATTTGGCGAGAACTTCGGAGACCCGATCCGTGAGCCGAGCCCGGAGGGCGTCGCCAACGTCGATGTTCTTTCCCGACACGCGTAGGGCCATGCGATTTGATCCCCTTTGAGCGGACCTTCTCGAGATGGGTCCGCTCTGTTTTGCAAACCGGCCGGCTTACAAGTGGTAGGAGTGGTTTGCCGGCGTGTCAACGGAGGGGAAGGACGCCGGTTCCCCGATGATGCGGGAATGCCTCCATCCTGGCATGTAAAGCGGCTTGCAAGGGCGATTGATCTGGGCTGTGTGAAGGCCGGCATATGGAAGGCCTGCACAGCCGGCGCATCGGCGGCGCGCCAGGCGCTCTTGTGTCGGCGCGCGGCCGTTGCCATGTCTAGGGCGAACAAGGTTTTAGCTCCTGCGCCGGGTGGCCGTGGAGGGATCAGAGAGCATCATGGTGTCTGTGGGTGCTGAATTCGGCCTGCTGGGAGGGGATGTCGCCGTCGAACGGGCGATCTCCGAGCTGCGTGCGGGCCGGCCCGTGTGCCTGACGGAGCCGCAGGCCGCGGTGGTGGTGATTGGCGCGGAGGCGCTCGATGCCCGCTTGGCCGAAGCCCTCGCCCGCGTGGGCCGCAGCGCGCGGCTGGTGCTGCCGGCGCCCCGGCTGGACAAGCTCGGCCATCCCGCCTCGCGCCCCGGCGCGGTGGCGCTGGCCGGGGTGGATGCCGGCGCAGTGGCCCGGCTGGCGCTGGATGTGCAATCGCGGCTGCCGGGCGACGCCGCCGTTGCGCCGGCGAATGGGCTGGACGGCTCCGCGCTTGACCTGCTCGGGCTGGCTCTGGTGTTGCCGGCGGCGGTGGTGGTGGACATTGATCCGGCCGCCGCGCCCGGCCTGCTGCGGGTGTCGCGGGAGGCGATCGCCAGCTATCGGGCGGCCCAGGTGGCCAGCCTGAAGATCGTCGGCCGCGCCCAGGTGCCGCTGGAAGGGGCCACCGACACGCAATTCGTGGTGTTTCGCGGTGGCGAGGGGCTGCGCGACCAGGTGGCCATCATCGTTGGCCGGCCGGACCTGTCCGCGCCGGTGCCGGTGCGGCTCCATTCCGCCTGCCTCACCGGCGATCTGTTCGGCTCGCTGAAGTGCGATTGCGGCGACCAGCTGCGCGACACGGTGCGCGCCATGGCGGAAGGGGCCGGGGGCATCCTGCTCTATCTGGACCAGGAAGGGCGGGGCAACGGCATTGCCAACAAGATGCGCGCCTACCACCTGCAGGCCCAGGGCTACGACACCTTCGACGCCGACGCGGCGCTCGGCTTCGGCCTCGACCAGCGGCGCTTCGATTTCGCCGCCGAGATGCTGCGCCAGCTCGGGGTGCGGGGGGTGCGGCTGATCACCAATAATCCACAGAAGATCGAAGCCCTGCGTGCCGCCGGGCTCGATGTGGTGGCCGATGAGCGGGTGTTCGGGCGCCCGACCGCGCAGAATGTGGGCTACCTCACGGCCAAGCGGGATCGCGCCGGCCATTTCATCGATGCCGAAGCCCTGGCGGCGCCTGCCACCAATTGAGCCCCGCCGGGCAGGTGACCGTGGGCTTGACTTCTCCCCGCCGTGGTCGCGCCATGGCGTTATCGCCACTGGCGATGACGGGCCCGCAACGACGGGTTCGTGGCGGTCAATGGTGGGGGAGGAGCCGCGATGACCAGAAGACAGATTGCCGTCGTCACCGGCGCGGGGTCGGGCATCGGCCAGGCGGTCGCCGTGGCGCTGGCGGGGGCCGGCTATGGCGTGGCCATCGCCGGACGACGGGCTGAGGCGTTGAGCGAGACCGCCGCCGCCATGAATTCCGATCACACCCTGGTGGTGCCCACCGATGTCACCCAGCCCGAGCAGGTGAAGGCGCTGTTTGAGGCCGTGCGCGACAAGTTCGGCCGGCTCGACCTGCTGTTCAACAATGCGGGCACAGGCGCGCCGGCGGTGCCCCTTGATGAATTGTGCTTCGGCCAGTGGAAGAGCGTGGTGGACACCAACCTCACCGGCCCGTTCCTGTGCACTCAGGAGGCGTTCCGGCTGATGAAGGCGCAAACCCCGCGGGGCGGGCGGATCATCAACAACGGATCCATCTCCGCCACCGCACCACGGCCCTTTTCGGCCCCCTACACCGCCACCAAGCACGCCATTACCGGCCTCACCAAGGCCACTTCGCTCGATGGCCGCGCCTATGACATCGCCTGCGGGCAGATCGACATCGGCAATGCGGACACCGACATGGCGGCGCGTATGAAGGCCGGCATTCTCCAGGCCGACGGCTCCACCAAGGTGGAACCGGTGATGGACGTGGCCCATGTGGCGAGCGCGGTGCTCTACATGGCCAGCCTGCCGCTGGACGCCAATGTGCAGTTCATGACGGTGATGGCCACCAAGATGCCCTTCATCGGCCGCGGCTGAACATGCCGCGGCCGACGAGGCCGCATCTTGCCTGCTAGCCCCACATGCCCTTGAGGCGGGCGCGCACGTCCACCATGGCGGGGCCCAGGGGCGCGCCGGGGCCGGTCGCCCCCGCCTTGGGCCAGCTTTCCGCCTCGAACAGGTTGAGGAGGGCGGGGGGAATGAAGCGGGTGCGGCTGGCATAGACGTGGCGGTCGCCGCGCGCGTGCTGGCCATGCACGAAGAAGCGCTGCGGCACCATCAGGTCCAGACTGTCCTTGGCCCTTGTCATGGCCACATAGAGCAGGCGGCGCTCCTCCTCGATCTCCGCGCTGGTGCCAGTGCCGAGATCGGACGGCATGCAGCCATCCACCACATTGAGGACGAATACGGATTTCCATTCCTGCCCTTTGGCGGAATGGATGGTGGACAAGATGAGGTAATCCTCGTCCTTCAAGGGCACGCCGGCTTCGCCGGAGGTGGCGTCGGGCGGATCGAGGCTCAATTCGGAGAGGAAGCGGGCGCGGCCGGGATAGCCGGCGGCGATGGCCTCCAGCTGCACTAGGTCGGCGCGGCGCATGTCCGCATCCTCATGGATGCGCTCCAGATGGGGCTCATACCAGCGCCGCACCCGGCCGAGTTCCGCCGGCCAATGGGGATCGGCCGCCCCCAGCCCCTGCATGAGGATGACGAAGGCGGCCCAATCGGCGCCGGAGCGGGGCGGCGCCGGCAGCTCCGCCAAGGTGGCGAGGGGCGTGGGGCTCGCGGCCATGGCGTCCAGCACCCGGGCGGCAGTGGCGGCACCGATGCCCGGCAGCAGCTGCAGCAGCCGGAAGCCGGCCACCTTGTCGCGCGGGTTCTGGGCAAACCGCAGCACCGCCAGAAGGTCTTTCACATGGGCGCTGTCCAGGAACTTCAGCCCACCGAACTTCACGAACGGGATGTTGCGCCGGGTCAGCTCCACTTCCAGGGTGCCGGAATGGTGGGCGGCACGGAACAGCACCGCCTGCTGCTTCAAGGCAATGCCGCCTTCCCGCCCGGCCAGCACCGCATCCGCCACGAAGCGGGCCTGATCGGCCTCGTCGCGCACGGTGACGAGGCGGGGGCGCCGCGGCGAAGGGCGGTCCGACCAGAGGTTTTTGGTGAAACGCTCGGAGGCCTCGGCGATTACCCCGTTGGCGGCGGCGAGGATGGGCTGGGTGGAGCGATAGTTGCGCTCCAGGGTCACCACCTCGGCCGGCGGGCTGAACTGGGCGGGAAAATCCAGGATGTTGCGCACGGTCGCGGCGCGGAAGGCGTAGATGGACTGGGCATCGTCCCCCACCACGGTGAGGCCGTGCCCGGAGGGCTTCAGCGCCAGCAGGATGGAGGCCTGGAGACGATTGGTGTCCTGATATTCGTCCACCATCACATGGTCGAAGCGCGCGCCCATATGGGCGGCGAGGCTCGGCTCACGGACCGCCTCGGCCCAGTAGAGCAGCAAATCGTCGTAATCGAGCACGTTCTGGCGCTGCTTGGCCTCCACATAGGCGCCGAACAGCCGCTTCAGCTCCTCCGCCCAGCCGGCGCACCAGGGAAAGTGCGCGCGCAGCACCTCTTCGATGGGGGCCTGGGCATTGAGGGTGCGGGAATAGATGGCGAGGCAGGTGCCCTTGGCCGGAAACCGTGCCTCGGTCTTGGAGAAACCCAGCTCGTGGCGGACCAGGTTCATCAGGTCCGCCGAATCCTCCCGGTC
Source organism: Xanthobacter sp. NM-25 (assembly GCF_022138605.1). Taxonomy (GTDB): domain Bacteria; phylum Pseudomonadota; class Alphaproteobacteria; order Rhizobiales; family Xanthobacteraceae; genus Xanthobacter. Next base: position 512,419 of record NZ_JACBFS010000002.1, on the reverse strand, counting down.
GTGGATGGTGAAATCCGGGGTGATGCCGAGTTCACCCGCATAGTCGCGCAGCAGCCGGGCGCCGATGGCGTGGAAGGTGCCGGTCCAGGCGAGGGCCTCGCCCATGGCATTGCCCGGGGTGCCGAGCACCCGGGCGCAGATGCCCTCCACCCGGCGCGTCAGTTCCTCCGCGGCGCGGCGGGAGAAGGTCATCAGCAGCATGCGGCCGGGATCGGCGCCGTTGAGGATGAGGTGGGCGACGCGATGGGCGAGGGTGTTGGTCTTGCCCGATCCGGCACCGGCGATGATGAGCAGCGGCCCGCCGACGGTGCCGGAACCGCCCGCGCCATGGGCGGCGGCGCGGCGCTGGTCGTCGTTCAGCGTGTCCAGATGCCCCGTCACCCGCGTCGTCCCCTGCTCGCATCCCGCAGCGGGGCGAATCGCCCCGATCGGAACAAATATCGAACAGGATGCCGGGGGCGGCAACCGCAGTGGGATGGGGGCAGATATGGGATGGGGCAGACATGGAAAGGCCCGCCACCGGGGCGGGCCTTTTGCGGCGTGGCGTCAGTGATAGCCCTCGCCCGGCTTCAGCCGGCCGCGGAAGGTCCAGTAGATGAAGCCGGTGTAGATGAGAATGATGGGCAGCAGGGGAATGGTGCCCAGCAGCACAAACAGCTGGCTTTCCGGAGCCGCCGCCGCTTCCCAGATGGTGACCGAGGCCGGCACCAGATAAGGGAAGACGGAGACCGCAAGGCCGAGGAAGCACAGAAGGAACAGCCCCACGGTGGAGAAGAAGGTCTGCGCCCCCCGGTTCGCCCGGATGCCGCGATAGGCGGAGAAGGCGACCAGAGCGGTGAGCACCGGCACCGCCAGCAGGTAATAGAATTGGGGCAGGCTGAACCAGCGATCGGCGATGCGCGGGATCACCAACGGCGTCCAGATGGACACGGCGGCGATGAAGGCCAGCAGCACGCCGAGCAATGGCAGCGCCCAGCCCTGGGCCTTCCGGGCGAGCGGCCCCTCGGTGCGCATCATCAGCCAGCCACAGCCGAGCAGCGCATAGCCGGCCACCATGCCGATGCCGCACATGATGGAGAAGGGATGGAGCCACGCCAGCGGCCCGCCGGCGAAGGCGCCGTTCTCCACCGGCAACTGGTAGACGACGGCGCCCAGCACCACCCCCTGGAAGAAGGCGGCGAGGGTGGAGCCGGCGGCAAACGCCACGTCCCACTTGCGGTGATCGGGCTTGGAGACAAAGCGGAACTCGAAGGCGACGCCGCGGAACACCAGCGACAGCAGCATGAAGATGATCGGCAGATAGACGCCGGGCATGATCACCGCATAGGCCTTGGGGAACGCCACCCACAGGCCGCCGCCGCCGAGGATGAGCCAGGTCTCGTTGCCATCCCAGAAGGGGGCTACCGAGTTCATCATCTGATCCCGCTCCCCCTCGTCCTTGGTGTGGGGGAACAGGATGCCCATGCCGAGGTCGAAACCGTCGAGCAGGACATAGAGCACGATGGCCGTGCCGATGAGGAGCGCCCAGATCAGGGGCAGATAGTAAGTGAACCAGAGGCTGTCCACGGTGCTCACTCCCCTGCCTGAATGGCCTTGCGGCCGGCATCCTGGGCGGCCGAGAGCGGCCGCAGGGCGGTGGCGTCGTCGCTGCCGTCACCCTCGGGCACGGGCCCGATCTTCAGCAGGCGGCTGATGTAGTAGCCGCCTGCGGTGAAGACGATGCCGTAGACCAGGATGAACAGCAGCAGGCTGGTGAGCACCGCATGGCCGGTCACCGGCGACATGGCGTCCTCGGTGCGCAGGAGGCCGGTGGCGACCCAGGGCTGGCGGCCCACTTCGGTGGTGTACCAGCCGGCCAGCACGGCGATGAAGCCCAGCGGCCACAGATAGCTGGCGATGCGCAGGAACAGCCCGCGCTGGAACAGCCGGCCGCGCAGCCACAGCACGGCGCCGGTGAGGATGGTCAGCATCATGATGCCCCACATGGCGATCATGATGCGGAAGGTGAAGAAGGGAATGGCCACCGGCGGCCGGTCCTGGGGCGGGAATTCCTTCAGGCCCTTGATGGTGCCGTCGAGGGTGTGGGTGAGGATAAGGCTGCCCACATAGGGGATGGCGATCTGGAAGTCGTTGCGCTCCTGCGCCTCGTTGGGCCAGGCGAACACCACCCAGGGGATCGGCCCCTTGGTGTCGTCGGGGCCGCCCCAATGGGCTTCCATGGCCGCCACCTTCACCGGCTGGTGCTCCAGCGTGTTGAGGCCGGAGGCATCGCCCAGGAAGCCCTGCAGCGGCACCAGCACGATGAGCAGGCCCAGGCCCATGCGGATCATGATCCGGGCCTCCTCCACCACCTTGTCCTGCAGCAGCCAGCGGGCGCCCACCGCGAACACCACGAAGGCAGTGGTGATGTAGGCGGCCACCACCATATGGCCGAGCCGTGTGGGGAAGGTGGGGTTGAAGATGATCTTCAGCCAATCCACCGGGAAGGCGATGCCGTTGCGCACCTCATGCCCGGCGGGCATCTGCATCCAGCTGTTGGCGGAGAGAATCCAGAAGGCCGACAAGGTGGTGCCCACCGCCACCGCCAGGCAGGCGAGGAAGTGCAGCCATGGCGGCACCTTGTTCCAGCCGAACAGCATCAGGCCGAGGAAGGTGGCTTCCAGGAAGAAGGCGGTAAGCACCTCATAGCCGATGAGGGGCGCCACCACATTGCCCACCACTTCCGAATAGCGGCTCCAATTGGTGCCGAACTCGTAGGACATGACGATGCCCGACACCACGCCCATGGCGAAGGAGACGGCGAACACCTTGGTCCAGAAGCGGGCGATGAGGTGGAACCGGTCATTGCCGGTGGCCAGCCAGATGCCTTCGAGGGTGGTGATCCAGGCCGCGAGGCCAATGGTGAAGGAGGGAAAGATGATGTGAAAGGAAACCGTGAACGCAAACTGGAGACGCGAAAGTAAGATCGGGTCCAGTTCCATGCCCCACCCCCGATGGCTGTCGGCCCCGCAAGGCCCTGCCGATGCTGAAAACCTGTCCTTGCCCGCTCCGTGCCACGCGCTGCGGTGCCCTTCGGCGGTCCGCGTGGCCTGCCACGGCCTCCGCCCGTCTGGCCGCAGGGCCGGGCGGAATGGGGTCCAGATCGCCGTGGCCCCGCCGGGTCCGGTCCGTCGCAACCGGCGGGCTGGCCGGCGCGCAGGAGACGCGCCGCAGTCGACCCGCTGCGATGCTCTAACTCTCGACGCCGGCAATCAAACTCACGTTCTTTGGTATCGTTTCATCTTCGCGCCCGTTGATCAAGGGAGGGGAAGTCGCAGGTCCCCACACCGGGGCGGCACTCGACCGTCGATTGGTCTCTTCGGGACGCCTGCCGACAGGGTTGCGGTCGGGGGCGGCGCGCGCCACCGTCGGGCGGAGGCCGGCGTCATCACAGGTGGAAGCATTGCCACTATGGCGTTTGCGCGCTTGCGATGGCGGGATGTGAGTCGTTAGATCACGTGAGGACGGCAACGCCGCGGCCGCCGCGGCAGGGGACCTGCATTGAGTATGGCTGGTGAAGCCGGCACGCGCCGGACACGCGACATTTCCTACTATGTCTTTGCGATCATCGTCGGCGGCATCACCGGTCTGGTGGGCACAGCCTTCCACCTGGGCGTCAACGCCATGCTGCAGTGGCCGCAGGTGCTGCGGCGCATGGCGGCGGAGTGGTGGCCGGATCTGCCGGAATATGGGTTCCTGCTGATCTGCGGCCTGTTCGCCGCGGTTCTCGTGCTGGTCGCCACCTGGATGGTGCGCACCTTCGCGCCCGAAGCCGGAGGTTCCGGCGTGCAGGAGGTGGAAGGCGCCATGGAGGGGCTGCGCGAGGTGCGCTGGGCCCGGGTGCTGCCGGTCAAGTTCGTGGGTGGCCTCATGTCCCTGGGCTCTGGGCTGGTGGTGGGGCGCGAGGGGCCGACCATCCACATGGGCGCCTCCATCGCGCGCGCCGCGTCCGGCTGGTTCGCGCTCGAAACACGGGATGCGCGCGGCCTGCTCGCCTCCGGCGCCGCCGCCGGCCTCGCCGCCGCCTTCAATGCGCCGCTGGCCGCGATCCTGTTCGTCATCGAGGAAACCCGGCGCCAGTTTCCCTACGGCTTCAAGACTTATTCCGCCGTTATTCTCGCCGCGGTGGCGAGCGGGGTGGTCACCTCGCTGATCACTGGCACCCGCCCGTTCATGGAAGTCACCGTGCCGGAGACGCCGCTGCTCTATCTGCCGGCGTTCGCGGTGCTTGGCATCGTGCTCGGCTTCGTCGGCGTGCTGTTCAATCGCAGCCTGGTCTGGTCCATGGACGTGGGGCTGAGCATCGGCAAGGGCTCGTCTTTCTATGTCGTGCCGGCGCTGGTGGGCTTCGCGGTGGGCATTCTCGCCACCGTGCAGCCCGAGGCCACCCAGGGGGGCGAGATGCTGGCGGTAACGCTGATCGAGAACCGCCTGCCGCTGCTGGTGCTGGCCGGGTTGGTGGTGATCCGCTTCGTGATGACCATGGCCAGCTATTCCACCGGCGCGCCGGGCGGCATCTTTGCGCCCATCCTCGCGCTCGCCACGGCGACCGGCATGCTCTATGGCACGGCGCTGGAGACCCTGCTGCCGGGGGTGCCCGCCGGGGTGGCGGCGGCGCTCGCCGTGGCCGCCATGGGCGGCCTGTTCTCATCCACCGTGCGGGCGCCGCTGGTGGGGGTGGTGCTGGTGCTGGAGCTCACGGGGGCCTACACCCTGCTGGTGCCGGCCATCCTGACCTGCGTGTTCGCCAACATCATCGCCGAATGGCTGGGCGGCAAGCCGATCTACGAGGTGCTGCTCGATCGGACCCTGCGCCTGTCGGGGCAGCGGCCGCCGGCGGCGCGCGGCAAGGCGGCCGATGGATCGGAGCAGATCGGCGGCTGGGACGAGACCATTCGCCGGCCTGAATGACGCAATCGCGGCGCCGCGACGGGGAACGACGCGGCGGAAACGGGGGGAGATCATGGTGAACAGCGGTGACGTGCTCGGGGGTATCGAAGGCATCGGCGGCCCGTCGGCCCCACCACCGCAGCGCCATTTCTGGCTGCACGAAGCCCCCTATCTGGTGATCCTGGTGCTGACCCTGTGCGGGGCGGCCTACACCACGGTCACGCGCACGCCCATCGTGTATTTCTGGGAAGCCATCGCGGTGTTCAGCTGTGCAGCGAGCATCTTCGAGGGCTGGCGCCATACCTCCGAGCGGGGGGGGCGCTGGCGTCTGGTGTGGACCCAGGTGCTGCACTGGGGGGCCTTCCTCGGCGCCATGAACCTGGTGTTCCTGCCCAGCGTGCAGGCGGTGGCGAATGCGGATTCCACCAGCCTCATCGTGCTGCTGCTGCTGGCGCTGGGCACTTTCGTCGCCGGTGTCCATGCCGCCTCCTGGCGCATGGGCCTCAACGGGGTGGTGATGGGGCTGGCGGTGCCGGTGGTGGCGTTCCTGGACCAGTCGGCGCTGTTGCTGTCGCTGGGCGCCCTGGGGGCGCTGGTGATCGTCGCCGTGGTGCTGGTGTGGATGCGCTCGCGGGGCTGACGGCTCAGGCCGCCGGCACCGACGGCGCGCGGCCAGCCACCAGGTCGGCGAGCACCCGGCCGGTGCCGCAGGCCTGGGTCCAGCCGTTGGAGCCGTGCCCCACATTGAGGAACAGATTGTCGAAGCGCGTGGCCCCCACCCGCGAGGGGCCGTCCGGCATCATCGGCCGGAAGCCGTGCCAGAAGCGGGCCTGCCCATAGTCGGCGGCGCCGGGAAACAGCGCCGCCACGCGGGCGCGCAGCCCGTCCAGAACCGCCGGCGGCATCCGCCGGTCGAAGCCCGCCAGCTCCGCCACCCCCGCCGCGCGCAGGCGCCCGCCGAGACGGGAGATCATCACCTTGGAATGCTCGTCCATCACCGAGAAGCGCGGCGCGGCCTCCAGGTCGGCGATGGGCACGGTGAGCGAATAGCCCTTCACCGGATAGATCGGCACGCGGATTCCCAAAGGTCGCAGCAACGCGGGCGCGAACGGTCCGGTGGCGACGACCACCGCATCGGCGGCGATGGGTCCGGTCGCGGTCGCCACCCCGGCGGCGCGGCCGCCGGCGACGAGGATGCGTTCTACCGATGTGCCAAAGCGGAAGTCGCAGCCCCGCTCTTGCGCGAGCCGCGTCAGTTCCTGGCAGAACAGGTGGCAGTCCCCCACCTCGTCGGTGGGCAGCTGGAGCGCGCCGCTCAACGCCACTCCGGAGGCGGCAAGCCCCGGCTCGATGGTCAGCGCGTCCGCCGGGGCCAGCAGCCGGTGGGCGACGCCGAGCTCGCGCAGGACCTTTGCCGAGCGGACGCCGCCTTCCATCTCCTCGGGGGTGCAGAAGATCTGTAGTACGCCGCCGCTGGCGTGGTCGTAGCGGATGCCGGTTTCCGCCCGCAGCGCCACCAGCTCGGCTTTGCTGAAATGGGCCATGCGCTGCATGCGCGCCTTGTTGCGGGCAAAGCGCGGGGCCGTGCAATTGGCCAGGAAGGCGGCGAGCCAGCGCCATTGGTCCAGGTCGGCCCGGGGCCGCCACTTCAACGGCGGATTGGGGCTCGCCAGCCACTTCAGCACCTTCAGTGGCATTCCGGGCGCGGCCCAGGGGCCGGCGAAGCCGGGGCAGACCCCACCGGCATTGCCATAGCTGGTCTCCAGGCCGGGCCCCTCGCGGGCCTCCAGCACCGTGACCTGGTGGCCATCCTTGTTGAGGTACCAGGCGCTCGTGACGCCCACCACGCCGGCGCCGATCACCACCACATGCATGGGCCCGTCCTCCGCCTCAGAACGTGCCGGGGTAGGAGCCGCCGTCGATCATCAATGATTGGCCGGTGATGAAGCCGGCATGGGCGCTGCACAGGAAGCAGAAGGCGGCGCCGATTTCCTCGGGACGACCATAGCGGCCGGCGGGATTCTCCGCCGCCCGTGCCGCCCAGATCTCCTTGAACCGCTGGGGATCGTGCTGGGCGAGCACGTCCACATGCTCGCGCTGCGCCTCGCTGGCGATGATGCCCGGCAGCAGCGTGTTGATGGTCACATTGTGCCGCACGGTCTGGCGGCCGAGGCCGGCGAGGAAGCCGACGAGGCCCGAGCGGGCACCATTGGACAGGCCCAGCTCCGGCTGCGGGCATTTCACGGTCCGGGCGGCGATGGCGACGATGCGGCCGAAGCCACGGGCCATCATGCCGTCCACCACCGCGCGGGTGAGCAGGATGGGAGGCAGCATCATCAAGTCCACCGCGGCGATCCAGTCCTCGCGGCTCCACTGGCGGAAGTCGCCCGGCTTCATGCCGCCGGCGTTGGCGAGCAGGATGTCGGGAGCGGGGCAGGCGGCCAGCGCCGCCGCCCGGCCCGCCTCGGTGGAGATGTCGGCGGCCACCGTGGTCACCCGCACGCCGCTGACGGCGCGGATGGCCGCCGCCGTCTCCTCCAGCGGGCCGCTGCCCCGGGCCACAAGGGTGAGGTCCACGCCTTCGCGCGCCAATGCTTCGGCGCAGGCCCGGCCCATGCCCCGGCTGGCGCCGGTGAGAAGGGCCGTCCGGCCCTGCAGGCCCATGTCCATGGCTCACTCTCCCTCGTGGTGGTGGCTCGGCAGCGGTCCGGCGCGGACCGCCGGCGCGCTCAGGCGGCGTCGAGCATCGCGGTATTGATGCGCAGGCCGTACTTCTCGGCGAGGCCGAGCTGGGCGAAGGCGTCGAGGCCGGCCTGCAGGATGGCACCGCTGGCCGGCTGCAGGGGCTTGCGCAGGGGGCCGGACGGCAGGCCCACCACGTTCATCAGCGTCTTCATGGTGACCGGGTTGACCGCCATGTAGGAGAAGTGAAGCATGGCGAGGTTTTCGAGATAGGCGGCGCGGCAGGCGAAGGCATCCTCGCCGCTGGTCCAGGGGGTCGAGATCACCGCCATCTCGCGGGGGATGATGTTGCCGGTCATGTTGGCGGTGCCGTGCCCGCCCAACGCCATGGTGGGGATGACGAGGCCGAGGTTCGGCGAGCAGCAGCACATGATGGACATGTCGGGCTTGGCGGCGCAGACCTGCGCCACCTGGCCGACCCGGGTGGTGGATTCCTTCAGCACCACCATGTTCGGATGCTCGGCGAGCTTGAGCAGCTCGGTCCAGTGCAGGTCGGTCTTCACCCGCGGCGGGTTGTTGTAGAAGCCCATGGCCAGATCGGTACTGTCGAGCACTTCAAAGGCATAGTCGGTGATGGCCGCGTTGTCGGCGCAGATGTAGGCCGGGGCCGCGACAATGGCACCGTCGCCGCCTTCCGCTTTCACGTAGCGGGCATAGTCGATGGTGGTGGCAGTATTGTTGCCGGTGACGCCGTAATACATCTGGATGTTGCCGTGGCGCATCGTGGCGGTCTTGGAGATGATCGCCTTGCGCTCCTCGGCGGAGAGCATGGACACCTCGCCGGTGGAGCCCATGATGAGCACGGCGCTGGTGCCGTTCTCGGCATGCCAGTCAAGCAGGGTCTGGAAGCCTTCGAAGTCGATGCTGCCATCGGCATTCATCGGGGTGACGAGGGCAACGAAGGAACCGGTGGGCTTGGTGTGAGCCATGTGTGTCTCCCTAGGGGCGGGGATGGATGGGGCGGGGTCAGAACAGTTCCGGCGCCGCCAGCTTGGGCAGTCCCAGCACGATGTCCGGGAACAGGATCGACAGGATCGCCACCAGCACGGTGAGGGCGCAAATGGGCGCGGCCGCCCACATGGCCCGGCCCAGCGAGACCCCGCCGATCTGCGAGGCGATGAGCAGGCAGATGCCGTAGGGTGGGGTGATGAGGCCCACCGACAGGATGATGGTGCTGAGCACCCCCATATGGACCGGGTTCATGCCGGCGGTGTTGCCCAGGGCCTGGATGATGGGCAGGAAGATGAGGGTTGCCGAGATCGGGTTCAGCACCATGCCCACCAGCAGCAGGAACACGATCAGCAGGATCATGATCATGAAGCCGTTGGAGGTGACGCCGAGGATGAAGTCGACCACCAGCTGCGCCGCGCCCAGATAAGCGATGAGCCAGCCGAAGATGCCGGCGCCCGCCACGGTGAACATGGGGATGGCGAAATCGATCACGCCATCGGCGAACAGCTTCGGCACGGTGCGCAGCGGAATGTCGCGATAGATGACGAGCGACAGGAACAGGGCCCACAGCACCGCGCCGATGGCCCCCTCGGTGGGCGTGAAATAGCCGCCGACGATGCCGCCCAGCACGATCACCGGGATCATCAGCGGGGCGAACCCGCGGACCCCCACGCGCCCCAGCATCTTGAGGCCCGGGAACGGGTTGGCCGGATAATTGTGCCGCACCGCCAGGACATAGGTATAGGCCATCATGAACAGGCCGATGAGGATGCCGGGCACCACGCCGCCCAAGAACAGGGCGCCGATGGAGACGTTGCCGAACGCCCCGTAGACGATGAGGATGATGGACGGCGGGATGATCACGCCCAGGGTGGACGAGGCGGCGGTGAGGGCCACCGCGAAGGCGGGATCATAGCCGGCCTTCTTCATGGCCGGGATCAGGATCGAGCCGACGCTGGCCGTATCCGCCGCCGCTGAGCCGGACAGGCTGGCGAACACCATGGAGACGAACACGTTCACATGGCCGAGGCCGCCGCGCACATGGCCCACCGTGGCATCGGCGACCTCCAGCAGGCGGGTGGTGATGGAGCCGGCATTGAGGATGCGGCCGAGCAGCATGAAGAACGGCACGGCGAGCAGCGTGAAGCTGTCGATGCCCGCATACATCTGGTTGACCACGGAGGTCAGCGGCAGATCTTCCTTCAGTAGCACGATGACGGACGAGATGATCAGCGAAAAGCCGATGTTCACCCGTAGCGCGATGAGCACGAAGAAGGACAGCAGCAGCAGGACGAGGGAGTTCATCGCGCGCCTCCGAGCGCCTTGCGGCTCGCCATCATCTCCACCAGGAACAGCAGCATGAGCACGCCGGAGATCGGCATGGGGATGAAGGTCCAGAAGTGGGAGAGGTTGAGGGATTGGATGCTGCCGGTGGAGCGCAGCATGGCCAGGGTCCAGCCCTGAATGACCAGCAGATAGACGATGATCAGCCCGGCGACGATGCTGATCCAGTCCAGCGCCTGGTTGAGCCAGGCATGGTGCTGCGGCAGCAGGTCGACCGTATAGTGGGCGCCCTTGCGCAGGCCCACGGCGGCGCCGATGAAGATGAGCCAGGTGAAGAGGAGCTGGGCCAGGTCGCCGGTCCAGATCATGGGTTCGTGGAGCAGATTGCGCGCGAGCACCTGGAGCGCGACCGTGGCGATGAGCACGGCGAAGGCGGCGGCCATCGCCGCCTCCACCAGCCGCACCACGCCGTCGCAGAAACGGCTGAGCATGGCAGTTTCCTTATGGGCGGCGACGGTGCCGATCAGTTCTTGAGCAGCTTGAACTCGGCTTCGAGGTTCAGGCGCTGGGCCAGCTGCGGCTGGATGGGGGCCAGCTTCTCGATGAAGGCCGCCTTGTCCGGGCGGGTCACCTGAACCCCGTTCTCGGCCGCCAGCTTCTTCACCAGGCTGTCGTCATACATCTTGGCCTGCTCCAGGCCATAGGCATTGGCGTTGACGGCGGCGGCGTTCACCACTTCCTGCAGATCCTTCGGCAGCTTCTTCCAGCTGCGATCGGCGATGGAGGTGTGGTTGACCTGCACCGTATGCTCGGTAAGCGCGAGGTGGGGCGCCACCTCGAACAGCTTGGAGCCGGTGTAGCCGGGCAGCGAGCTCTCCATGGCCTGGGCGAGGCCGGTCTGCATGGCGGCATAAAGCTCGCCCCAGGCGACGGTGACCGGCAGCATGCCGAGGGCCGCCCAGGTCTCGCTATCCATGGGGGAGGGCGGAGTCCGCATCTTGAGGCCGGCCAGATCAGCCGGGCTGTTGACCGGAACCTTGGCGGTGGCGAGGTTGCGGGTGCCCGAGCCGCCCAGGGCCAGCAGGCGGATGCCCAGGCCGCGCTTGACGAACACGTTCTCGAAATAGGCCTGCACCGGAGTGCCGGGGCCGATCTTCTCCAGCAGTCCGTTCAGGCCCGGCAGCAGGTAGGGCATGGTGAAGATGCCGAACTCGGGGATCTGCTGCACGCCGTTGGAGACGGTGGAGATCATCATGTCGATGGTGCCGATGCCCATTTCGCCGATGACCGCCGGATCCTGGCCGAGCTGTCCGGAATCGAAGATGCGCACGGCGATGCGGCCGGCGCTCTTCTCCTCGATCTCGCTTTTCAGGCGCTGCGCCATATCGTTGTAGGGATGCGGCGACTTGACGAGGGTGTGCAGCCGCAGCGTGAAGTCGGCGGCGCGCGCGGGGGTGATTTTGAGGCCGGCGGCCAGGGAGGCAGCACCCGCGGCGAGGAAGAGACGGCGTCCGATCAGCATCGAGGATCCCCTTCGGTGGGTCTGGGTTTTATTATTGTCCGTCTATCGATCCGTATGCCCAGCATAAATTCAAATACAAATACGGCATCCGATCATTCGGAAATCTTATGCACGCTGCGGCCGAAATCCGGCAGCTCGGCGATGATGGTGCGCAGGTGGGCGAGAAACTGCGCGGCGGCGCGTGAGAGCGGCGGCCCGGCCGGCTTCAGCACCTGGAAGCAGAACGGCAGCAGCGGCCTGAAGGGGATCGCCCGCAGCCGGTCGCCGAACACGTGCGGGGTGATGGGATCGACGATGGCGATGCCGACGCCGAGCGCGGCGAGACTGCAGGCGGAATAGGAGGGCTGCGTTTCGGCAAAGATGCGCGGTGCGACGCGGGCCTCGGCGAGGCATTGGCGCACATAACCGGCCACCACCGTGTGGGATGCCAGCGCCACGAACGGCTGATCGTGCAGGTCGCGCGGGACGATGCAGGCCTGGTCAGCCAATGGGTGATCGGGCCGCATCACACACACGCAATCGGTGCGGTAGGCGGAGAGCAGTTCGAGATCGGGATGGTCGGCCTCGGTCTGGGCGATGCCGAGATCGATCTGGCGCGAGGCGAGCAGATCGAGAATGCGGGCGGATTCGAAGATGTCGTGGGTCACCTTGACCCCGGCATGGGCGTCAACGAACCGCATCAGGGTGGCGGGCACGATCTCGAACCCCACCATGGGCAGGGTGGCGATATGCAGGGTGGCGCGGCGCAGGTCACGGATCTCGTGAGCCACCACCTCGAGCCGCTCGAGGCCGTAGAACATGCGCTCGACCTCGGTGATGAACTCGAAGGCCTCCGCCGTCGGCTCCGCGCGACCGCCCTGGCGCCGCAGCAGGGGGAAGCCGATGGCATATTCGAGATCGGCGATGAGCCGGCTCACGGCGGGCTGCGACACATTGAGCGCCCGCGCTGCCGCGGTGATGGAGCCATGCCGCATCACCAGGCGGAAGGCGTTGATCTGCCGTTGATTCATAGGGCGCTCCCGGGCCGCTGTCGGCCCGACGCTGCCTCTCCCGCCGGCGAAAATCAATGTAGGGCGGCGCGGCGCGCTATGGTTGAATTACGCCGGTCGATCGCGCCGGGTGGGATCGCTGGGGGCGTCTCTCCGGTCGGCGCGGGCCAGGGTGTTTGCGCTGGCTGCGGCGTAGGCTATCATGAAACGGTCTATTGACATGTCAGATATTGGCAACTGAGGCAATCAATGGCGGACGACGCGCAGATCACGGGCCGAGCCTATGCCGCGATCCGGCAGGACATCATGCGTTGCACCTTGGCGCCCGGTAGCGAGGTCTCCGCCGCCCATCTGGCCGAGCATTTCGGCTTCGGCCTCGGTCCGGTGCGCATCGCCCTCTCCCGCCTGGAGCAGGATGGGCTGGTCAAGGCGCTGCCGCGCAAGGGGTATCTGGTGATCCCCGTGACCCTCAAGAGCGTGCTCGACATCTTCGAGATGCGGGCGCTTCTGGAGCCCTATGTGGCGCGCAAGGCGGCGGGCAAGATTGATCCGGCCAAGCTTGCCTTTCTCAACTCGGTCTGCAATCGCGACTACAATCACCGCAACGCCCAGAGCCGGCTCGAATATCTGGAGGCGAACCGAGCCTTTCACGTGTTCATTGCCGAAAGCGCGGGCAATCAGAAGCTGACCGGCACCTTGTCGCAGATCCTCGATGAGATGACCCGCATCCTGTTCATGGGGCTCGGCCTGCGCAACCGCACCACCGAAATGCAGCATGAGCACAAGGCCCTGGTGGAGGCCCTGGTGGCCAATGACGCCGAGGAGGCCGAGCGGCTGGCGGCGCAGGAGGTGATCTCCTCCAAGCAGATGGTGCTGGATGCCATTCTCTCCAGCTCGGCCATCCAGGACGTGCCGCTGGGGGTGAGCGGACAGGTGGTCGATGTGGGGGTGTAGGCCCGCCCGCTTATCGCTATCTGTATATTTCACAAAGCATTTGTTGACATTTTAATTTAGCAGGCCTGTAGTGTGTCGATCTTCTCCGCTCGACGCCTGGACTCATCATGTCTGCTCTCGACCTCCACGACCTGTCCGACCCCGCTGATCGCCCGCTCGGCGCGGTGGCGCGCGAAGCGTGTGGCGCGGACCCTGTTTCGAGCCCGGAGCAGGCTGCGGTGCCGGCCCTGCGGCGGGATCTGGCGGCGGTACTGGACGGCGCGGGGCGCGAATGGACCCGCCGCGCGGTGGCCGCGCTTGAGGCCGATGCGGCCCGCTCCGCCGATACCCATCTGATGAAGCCGTTGTTTCCCGGCCTCACGGGGCTCGACATCTATCTCAAGAACGAATCGACTCACCCCACCGGCAGCCTCAAGCATCGCCTGGCCCGCTCGCTGATCCTCTACGGAATCTGCAATGGCGAGATCCGCGAGGGGACCCACCTGATCGAGGCGTCGTCGGGCTCCACCGCGGTCAGCGAAGCCTATTTCGCCCGCCTGCTGGGCCTGCCGTTCACCGCCGTGGTGCCCAAGGGGACCAGCCGCACCAAGCTGAGCGAGATCGAGCGCCTGGGCGGCACCTGCCATTTCGTGGATGACGGCGCGCGCATCTATGATGAGGCCCAGCGTCTCGCCCATCTTTATGACGGCCACTATCTCGACCAGTTCACCTATGCGGAACGGGCCACCGATTGGCGCGGCAACAACAATATCGCCGAGAGCATCTTCCGGCAGATGCATGCCGAGCCCCACCCGGTGCCGAGCTGGGTGGTGATGAGCGCCGGAACCGGCGGCACTGCCGCCACCATCGGCCGTTACATCCGCTACCGCGGCTTTCCCACCCGGCTGTGCGTGCCGGACGTGGAGAATTCCGTGTTCTACGACGCCTATGTGAGCGGCGACCGCAGCGTGACCTCGGCCACCGGCTCCCGCATCGAGGGCATCGGCCGGCCGCGGGTGGAACCGTCGTTCCGGCCGGCGGTGGTGGACTGCATGGTGAAGGTGCCGGATGCGGCCTCCCTCGCCGCCATGCATGTGCTGTCGGAGCGGCTCTCTTGCCGGGTGGGCGGCTCCACCGGCACCAATTTCTATGCCTTGTGCGCCCTGGCGGCCACCATGCGGTCGGAGGGGCGCTCGGGCTCCCTCGTCACCCTCATCTGCGACAGCGGCGAGCGCTATGCCGCCACCTATTTCAACGCCGATTGGCTGCGGGACAAGAAGATCGACATCACGCCCTATCGCGCCGTTCTGGAGCGGTTCCTGGATCAGGGGGCATATGATTTCGAGGCCGCCGGCCTGCTGGGCGTGGGCACGCGCGGCAAGCCGAAGGCCTGAGTTGCCGCCCTTCCGAGTGAGCCGGTGTCCGCTTCGCTCGGAAAAACATCCTACGCGGCGTGTTCCAGAACGATCAGCTCGCTCTCGTCATAGGGCCGGCGCTCCAGTTCCCGGAAGCCTTCGGGGCAAGCGAAGGCGCCGGTGCGCTCTTCCACCACGATCAATGCCTCGGGGGTGAGCCAGCCGCCGGCCTGCGCGCTCGCAAGGGCCGCTTCGGCGAGGCCCTTGCCATAGGGCGGGTCGCAAAACACCAGACCATAGGCCTCGCCGGGCCCCATCTCCCCCAGCCGGGTGGCGTCGCGGCGGAAAATGCGGGTCACGCCGGTCAGGCCCAGGGCCTCCACATTCTCACGGATCACGCCGCGCGCGCCGGACGCTTCCTCCACCATGAGGGCGAAGCGGGCGCTGCGGGAGAGGGCCTCGATCGCCAGCGCGCCGGTGCCGGAAAAGAGGTCCAGCACCCGCGCGCCGTCGCACGGATCGCCATAGGCATGGGCGAGCACGTTGAACAGGCTCTCCCGCAGCCGGTCCGAGGTGGGCCGGGTGGCGCTGGAGGAGGGGCCCTTCAGAGTGCGGCCCTTGAACCGGCCGCCGACGATCCGCATGGCTCAGGATCCCCGCTCAATCCCGCTCTCAGCGCTTGCCGCGCGGGGCGGAAGGGCGGCCACCCGGTTTGCCGCCGCCTTTGCCCGTTGGGCGTCCGCCCGGCTTGCCGCCGAAGCCGCCCTTGAATCCGCCCTTGAACCCACCTTTGCCGGCAGGCCGGGCGCCCTTGAAGCCGCCGCTGCGCTCGCGGCCCGGCCCCTCGCCACGCGGCGCCCGATCCCCGGCGCCACCGTCCGGACGCGGCCCCCGAGGCCGATCAGCACCGGGACGGCCACCACCAGGGCGGCCACGGCCGGGGCCGCGGAAATCCTCTTCGCCCTCGCGGGGACGGAAGCTGCGCTGGGGGCGGTCCTCATTGCGCTCGAAGCGGCGCGGGCCGCCTTCATTGCGCGGGCCCCGGGGCTTGTCACCACCGGGGCGGCCCCGGCCGCGGGCCTCCTCTTCGCCCTCACGCGGGCGGAAGCTGCGCTGGGGGCGATCGTCATTGCGCTCGAAGCGGCGGGGGCCGCCTTCGGTGCGCGGTCCACGGGGCCGGTCACCACCGGGGCGACCACGGCCGGGACCACGGAATTCTTCTTCCCCCTCGCGGGGGCGGAAGCTGCGCTGGGGGCGATCGTCATTGCGCTCGAAGCGGCGGGGACCGCCTTCGGTGCGCGGGCCTCGGGGCCGATCCTCACCGGGGCGACCCCGCCGCGGACCGCGTCCCTCCTCCTCGCCATCGCGCGGGCGGAAGCCGCGCTGCGGGCGGCGGTCATCGTCCGCAAAGCGGCGCGGGCCGCGTCCAAAATCCCGTTCCTGATCGCGCCCCGTGCCCCGGCTGCCGCGGGCGGGGCGTTCGGCGTCGTCGCGGGGCTTGGTGACGAGGCGTTCCACCTTCACCGCGCGGCCCCTCTTGTCGGCCACGGTGCCCCGGGTCTCCAGCGCGCCCACCTCGGCGATGCGCCGGCGCACGCGGGGGCCGGTCGGGCGGAACTCGTCCTGGGCCGGCGCATCGCCCTCCGCCTTGCCGCGGCGGGCGGCGGCGGCGGCCGGGCGCGGCGGCGCCGGCTCGATCTCGTGCTCCAGGATGGGCCCTTCGAAATCCGCACCGGCCACGGCGGTGAGCTCGGCGCCGATCTGATCCTTCAGCACGCGGGTGCGGACCTCCTCGATCTCCCCTTCGGGGATCTCGCCCAGCTGGAAGGGGCCGTAGGAGATGCGGATCAGCCGGTTCACCTTGAGGCCGAGGGCGCCGAGCACATTGCGCACCTCACGGTTCTTGCCCTCGCGCAGGGAGACGGTGATCCAGGCATTGGCCCCCTGGACGCGATCGAGCTCGGCCTCGATGGGGCCATACTCCACGCCATCCACGGTGATGCCCTTCAGCAGGCTATCGAGCCGGGCCTGGTCGATCTCGCCATTGGCGCGCACTCGGTAGCGCCGCAGCCAGCCAGTTTCCGGCAGCTCCAGCGCGCGGGCGAGGCCGCCATCATTGGTGAGCAGCAGCAGGCCTTCCGAATTGAGATCGAGCCGGCCCACGCTGACGAGGCGCGGCAGGCCCCCGGGCAGGATCTCGAACAGGGTGGTGCGGCCTTCCGGATCGCGGTTGGTGGTCACCACACCCCGGGGCTTGTGGTAAAGGAAGAGGCGGGTGCGCTCCTTCTCCGGCAGCGGCGCGCCATCCACGGTGATGGCATCGGCAGCGGTGACGGTGATGGCAGGGCTGGTGAGCACGGTGCCATTGACCGCCACCCGGCCCTCGGCGATCCAGGCCTCGATCTCGCGGCGCGAGGCGAGCCCCGCGCGGGCGATGACCTTGGCGACGCGCTCCGCCTCCTTCTTCACGGCTGCGGGCAGCTCGCGTTTCTGGCGCGGAACGTTGTTCTTATCCTTGCGGGGCGGTGACATGCGCGGCATTGAAGGCAATCGACAGGTGTCCGTTCGTCAGGGCTCGATCGCGCCAGCCCTGGCGAATGAACACCCGTCGCTCTCATGTTGATCGGCTGAATGGATGTCCCACGCCAGCGACGGCACGGGACGGTTGATTCGGCTCTAGCACACCAAATGTGGCGCGGCGAGCGCGGCGGCGCTTTTTCGCGTTTCCTTGAACGGAACGGCGGCAGCCGGCGCCATCTCCCGCCCCTCAAACGCAGGAACGCCCATGTCCGGAACCTTCATGCAGATGGCGCTCAACGAGGCCCGGGCGGCGGCGGAGCGGGGCGAGGTGCCGGTGGGGGCGGTGCTGGTGCGTGGTAGCGACGTGGTGGCGCGCGATGGCAACCGCACCCGCGAGCTCAACGATCCCACCGCCCATGCGGAGGTGCTGGTGATCCGCGCGGCGGCGGCCCGGCTCAAGTCCGAGCGGCTGATCGGCTGCGATCTCTATGTGACGCTGGAGCCGTGCGCCATGTGCGCGGCGGCGGCCTCGTTCGCGCGGCTGCGGCGCATCTATTTTGGCGCCGCCGATCCCAAGGGTGGGGCGGTGGAGCACGGCCCGCGCTTCTTCTCCCAGCCCACCTGCCACCACGCCCCCGAGGTTTATGGCGGCATTGCCGAGCGGCAGGCGGCGGAGGTGCTGCGCGCCTTCTTTCAGGATCGGCGGTAGGTTTCAGGCCGCCGCGGCGGCCCCGAGGGCGCTGTGGATCTCCCGCTGCATGGCGCTGATGGTGGCGGCGTAGTCGCCGGCGCCGAAAATGGCGCTTCCGGCCACGAAGGTATCGGCCCCGGCGGCGGCGATGGCGCCGATATTGTCCACCTTCACCCCGCCGTCGATCTCCAGGCGGATGTCGCGTCCGGACCCATCGATGCGCGCGCGGAGCGCGGCGAGCTTGTCGAGGGCGCCGGGAATGAAGGCCTGGCCGCCGAAGCCGGGGTTCACCGACATCACCAGCACCAGGTCGAGGGCGTCCAGCGTGTGGTCGAGCACATTGAGGGGCGTCGCCGGGTTCAGCGCCAGCCCGGCCTTCACGCCCTTCGAGCGGATGAGCTGCAGCGAGCGGTCCACATGTTCGCTCGCTTCCGGATGGAAGGAGATGAGGTCGGCCCCGGCGGCGGCGAACGCCTCGATCATTCCATCCACCGGCTTCACCATCAGATGCACGTCGATGAAGGCATCGGTGGCCTTGCGCAGGGACTGGAGCACCAGCGGGCCGATGGTGAGGTTGGGGACGTAATGGTTGTCCATCACGTCGAAGTGGATCCACTCGGCCCCGGCGTGCAGCACCGCTTCCACCTCGGCCCCGAGCCGGGCGAAATCGGCGGAGAGGATCGACGGGGCGATGATGGGATGGGCACGGGCCATGGGGCTCTCCTGAGGTTCACGCACCGAGGGCGTGATGTGGGGCGGCGGTGGAGGGGGGCCCGCGACCACCTTTTGCTGGACGCCGCCCCCTCCCCCGCACGCGGGGGAGGGGTGGGGAGGGGGAATGCCACGGGTTATGGTGCCCCGCTGCCATCCGAAGGGGCGCTGGGCTTCCCGGCGTGGCGGTCGTCCTCGGCGTCCCTGTCCCTCCCCCGCACGCGGGAGAGGGGATGCGGCGGCTTTGGCGGCGCGGAGCAAGCGACCGCGCTGCGTCCCGATCCGTTCCGCTTATGCTGCGGCGCGGGTGGTGTGGACGGTCTGGGTGAGGGCGCCGGTGGCGTAGCGGCGGGCCATCTCATCCAGCTCCACGGGCTTGATCTTCTCCGCCTGGCCGGCCGAGCCGAACGCCTCGAAGCGGGCGATGCACACCGCTTTCGCCTCGTCCATGGCGGCAGCCAGGAACTTGCGCGGATCGAACTCGGAACGCTTGGTGGCGGCCACGCGGCGCATGGCGGCGGTCATGGCAAGGCGGATGTCGGTGTCGATATTCACCTTGCGCACGCCGTGGCGGATGCCTTCCTGGATCTCCTCCACCGGCACGCCATAGGTCTCCTTCATGTCGCCGCCATAGGTGCGGATCTCCGCCAGAAGCTCCTGGGGCACCGAGGAGGAGCCGTGCATCACCAGATGGGTGGTGGGAATGCGGGCGTGGATGGCCTTGATGCGGTCGATGGCGAGGATGTCGCCGGTGGGCTTGCGGGTGAATTTGTAGGCGCCGTGTGAGGTGCCGATGGCGATGGCCAGGGCGTCGCACTGGGTCGCCTTCACGAAGGCGGCGGCTTCGTCCGGATCGGTGAGCAGCTTGTCGTGATCGAGGGCGCCCTCGGCGCCGTGCCCGTCCTCGGCCTCGCCCTTGCCGGTTTCCAGCGAGCCGAGGCAGCCGAGCTCGCCTTCCACGGACACGCCCACCGCATGGGCGAGCTCCACCACCTTGGCGGTGACGGCGACGTTGTAATCGTAATCGGCGGGGGTCTTGCCGTCCTCCTTCAGGGAGCCGTCCATCATCACCGAGGAGAAGCCGGAGCGGATGGCAGCCATGCACACGGCAGGGGAGGCGCCGTGGTCCTGGTGCATCACCACCGGGATCTCCGGATAGGCCTCCACCGCGGCGGCGATGAGATGGCGCAGGAACGGCTCGCCGGCATATTTGCGCGCTCCGGCCGAGCCCTGGAGGATGACCGGCGAGGCGGTGGCGCGGGCCGCCTCCATGATCGCCTTCACCTGTTCCATGTTGTTCACGTTGAACGCCGGCAGGCCATAGGCCTGTTCCGCCGCGTGGTCGAGCAGCTGGCGCATGGACACGAGGGCCATTGTCCTCTCCTTGGATGCGTTGCGGGATGGGGCTGTGGGGCGTCAGGCGAGGGCGGCGCGGACCGCGTCGCTCACCCGCTCCACGGTGAAGCCGAACAGGGGCCAGAGATCCTTTTCCGGCGCCGATTCACCAAAGCGGTCGATGCCGATGGCGGTGACCCCGCCCAGGCCGAGCCCGGCCCAGCCGCGGGTCACCCCCGCTTCCACCGCGATCACCGGCAGGCCCTTTGGCAGCAGCGCCGCGCGGCTGGCGAGGGGGGCTGCCTCGAACCGCTCGCGGCAGGGCATGGACACCACCCGGGTGCCGATGCCTTCGGTCTCCAGCGCCTCGGCCGCCGCCACCGCGAGCTTCACCTCGGAACCGGTGGCCACCAGCACCGCCTGCGGCGCCGTGGGGCTGTCGCGCAGCACATAGGCGCCGGCGGGAACGGCGGCGAGCTGCTCCACCGTGCGCGGCCAGCCGGGCAGGTTCTGGCGCGACAGGATGAGGGCGGTGGGGCCATCGCGCCGGGTGAGGGCGGCGCGCCAGGCGAACAGGGTCTCCACCCCGTCGCACGGGCGCCAGACATCGAGATTGGGGATGAGGCGCAGGCTCTCCACATGCTCCACCGGCTGGTGGGTGGGGCCGTCCTCGCCCAGGCCGATGGAATCGTGGGTGAGAATGTAGATCACCCTTTGCCCCATGAGCGCGCTCATGCGCATGGCGTTGCGGGCGTAATCGGAAAACACCAGGAAGGTGGCGACGAACGGGATGAAGCCGCCATGCAACGCGATGCCGTTGGCGATGGCCGACATGCCGAACTCGCGCACCCCGTAGAACACCTGGTTGCCGGCAGGATTGCGGGTCACCGGCGTCGCGCCGGGGAAGGTGGTGAGGTTGGAATGGGCAAGGTCGGCGGACCCGCCCAGCAGCTCCGGCAGGGCTGGCGCCAGGGCGGCGAGAGCCTGCTGGCTGGCCTTGCGGGTGGCGATTGTCTCGTTCTTCTCCACCGCGCGGGCGAGGGTGGCGGCGAAGGTGCTCTCGAAGGCGTCCGACAGGGCGCCGGAGAGGCGGCGGCGGAATTCCGCGGCCTCATTGGGATAGGCGCGCGCGTAGGCGGCCATGCGCGCCTCCCAGGCCGCCTGACGGGCGGCGCCGGCCTTGCGGGCATCCCATTTCGCGTAGATGTCCGCCGGCACCTCGAACGGGGCATGCTCCCAGCCCATGGCGGCGCGGGTGCGGGCGATCTCCTCCGCCCCGAGCGGCGCGCCGTGGGTGTCCTGGTGGCCCTGCTTGGTGGGGGCGCCGCGGCCGATCACCGTCTTGCAGCAGATGAGGGTAGGCTTCTCCGTCTCCGCCAGCGCCGCCTCCAGCGCCGTGGCGATGGCCGCCGGATCGTGACCGTCCACGGCGGGGATGACTTGCCAGCCATAGGCGGCGAAACGGGCCGGCGTGTCATCGGCAAACCACTCCTCCACCTTGCCGTCGATGGAGATGCCGTTGTCGTCATAGAAGGCCACCAGCTTGCCGAGGCCGAGCCGGCCGGCCAGCGAGCAGGCCTCGTGGCTGATGCCTTCCATCAGGCAGCCGTCGCCCAGAAACACGAAGGTCCGGTGATCGACGACGGTGAGGCCTGGCCGGTTGAACTGGGCCGCCAGGGTCTTTTCCGCCAGCGCCATGCCCACCGCATTGGCGAGGCCCTGGCCGAGCGGGCCGGTGGTGGTCTCCACCCCCGGCGTCATGCCGTATTCGGGATGGCCCGGGGTGTGGGCATGGAGCTGGCGGAAGCGCTTCAGCTCGGCGATGGGCAGATCGTAGCCGGTGAGATGCAGCAGCGCATAGATCAGCATGGAGCCATGGCCATTGGACAGCACAAAGCGGTCGCGGTCGGGCCAGGCGGGATCCGTGGGATTGTGCCGCAGATGGTCGCGCCACAGCACGGTGGCGATCTCCGCCATGCCCAGCGGCGCGCCGGGATGGCCGGACTTGGCCTGCTCCACGCCATCCATGGCGAGGGCCCGCAGGGCGGCGGTGACCGGCCAGGCGAGGCTGCCCGGGGTGCGGTCCAGCGGGGCCGCAGGCGTCAGGACGTCAGCAATGGCATTCATGATGGGTCCTCTCGACCTCAGGTTCCGACACGTCGGGTCAAGGGGGGAGGGCGGCGCCACGGGTCCCCAGGGCATCGGGGACATGTCGCCCTCCCCCGCAGCCTCCCGCGCGAGGAGGAGCTCGGGTTCAGCGTCGGTGCGGCTCACTCCGCTCGGCGCTTGCGGTCCATCAGCTTCATGATCAGCGGGGTGAGCAGGAGCTGCATCGCGAGATCCTGCTTATTGCCCGGGATGACGATGGAATTCGCCCGCGACATGAAGGAGTTGTGGATCATCGACAGGAGGTAGGGGAAGTCGATGCCATGGGGATCGCGGAAGCGGATGACCACCATGGATTCATCGGGCGTCGGGATCCAGCGGGCGACGAACGGGTTCGAGGTGTCCACCGTGGGCACCCGCTGGAAGTTGATGTCCGTCTCCGTGAACTGCGGGCAGATGTAGCGCACGTAATCGGGCATCCGGCGCAGGATGGTGTCGGTGACATCTTCCGTGGAATAGCCGCGGGTGGCCTTGTCGCGGTGGATCTTCTGGATCCACTCGAGATTGATCACCGGCACCACGCCGATCTTCAGGTCCGCATGGCGGGCGACATTCACCTCGTCGGTGACGGCGGCGCCGTGCAGGCCCTCGTAGAACAGCACATCGGTGCCGTCTTCCACCGCCTCCCAGGGGGTGAAGCGCCCCGGCTCGGCGCCGTAGAGGCGAGCTTCGTCCGCATCGTGCACATAATGGCGGAAGCGGCCGGAGCCGGTGGCGCCATAGTCGCGGAAGAGCGTCTCCAGCTCGCCCAAGAGATTGGTCTGGGGCGAGAAATGGCTGAAATGGCGGTTGCCGTTGGTGGCTTCCGCCGCCATCAGCTCGCGCATCTCCAGCCGGTCGTAGCGGTGGAAGGCATCGCCTTCCACATAGGCCGCCTTCACGCCCTCGCGGCGGAAGATCTGGTCGAAGGTGCGCTTGACCGAGGTGGTGCCGGCCCCCGACGAGCCGGTGACGACGATGATGGGATGCTTGATCGACATCTTATGGCTCCCGCCCGGTCAGATGAACAGGCCGCGCCGCGCGAACAGCGGCGAGCGGGCGCCGTGGCCGGCGGGTTCGTCGTGGTAGCGGCCCACCCGGGCCACCTCCTCGCGGGAGCCGAACACCAGGGGCACCCGCTGGTGCAGGGCGCTGGCGGTGCGGTCGAGAATGGCGCCGCGCCCGTCGGTGGCGGCACCGCCCGCCTGCTCCATCAGGAAGGCGATGGGGAAGGCCTCATAGAGCAGCCGGAGCCGGCCCTGGGCGTAGCCCTTCCGGGTATCGCCGGGGTAGAGATAGATGCCGCCGCGCCGCAGGATGCGGTGGGCGTCGGCCACCATGGAGGCCACCCAGCGCATGTTGAAATCGCGCTCGCGCGGGCCCTTCCGGCCGGCCAGGCAATCATCCACATAGGCCCGGACCGGATCGTCCCAATGGTGGTAGTTGGACATGTTGATGGCGAATTCCGCCGTGCTCTCCTTCACCGCCACGTTGGCTTCGGCGAGGCGGAAGGTGCCGGCGCGGTCGAGGGCGAAATGCCAGGTGCCGGCGCCCACGCTCAGCAGCAGCGCCACGTGCGGCCCGTAGATCACATAGCCGCCGGCCAGTAGATCGCGTCCGCTCTGGAAGAAGGCGGCGGCATCGGCGCCGGTGGCGCCTTCGGGGCGGGGCAGCACGGCGAAGATGGTGCCCACCGACAGGTCGGTATCGATGTTGGAGGAGCCGTCGAGGGGGTCGATGGCGACCAGGAGCGGCGCGTCGGGGTTGAGCTCCACCGCCGCCTCGTTTTCCTCGGAGGCCACCGCCGCCACCGGCGCGGTGGCGAGCGCCGCAATGATGAGGTCGTTGGCGATGACGTCGAGGGCCTTTTGCCCCTCACCGGCCTCGCCGGAGGACAGAGTGGCGCCGAAATCGCCGCCGAGGGGACCCTCGGAGATCCGTGCCGCCAGCGCGATGGCGCCAGCCGCCAGCGCGGTCAGGGTGTCGCTCACGCTTCGGCGGCGGGTGTCGGCGCCGGCCCAGGCGTCGAGCACTTCGGCCAGAGGCGTGCCCAGCGGTGCCACGGGCGGGGCCGGGCGGGCGGCTTCTCCGGACGCGGCCGGCGGCGCGTGGGGATCGGTGATCAGAGCGGCGGCGGCCGGCTCCAGGATCGGCTCCAACATGACGTTCATCTCCCTGAGGGTCTTTGCCCTGCGGCCCGTTTGCGGGCCGTCTCACCTGTTCTTGTCCCCATGCGCCGTCGGGCGGCGCCAGAAAATCAAACGACCGGTCCCGGCTGGGGAGCGTCGATGCCCCCGGAAAACACCCGGCTCGCCCGCACGTCCCCTTCGGTGAGGGTTTCAAGCGCATCACGGTCGGTGAGCCCGCCCTGGTCGAACAGCCGCAGCGACTGGCGCAGGCGCATGCGATCGAAGGCGTTGCGGATGGAGCGGGCGTTGGCGAAATTGGGCTGGGCTCGGCGCGCCGTCACATAATCGGCGAGCGCCTGCTCGGCCTCGGCGCTGAAGCGGTAGTCGGCCGCCTCGGCCATGGTCTTGGCGATGGCCACCAGTTCGTCGTCCTCATAATCGGGGAAGTCGATGTGGTGGGCGATGCGGGAGCGGAAGCCGGGATTGCTCTCGAAGAAGCGGTCCATGCGGTCCTTGTAGCCGGCCAGGATCACCACCAGATCGTCGCGCTGGTTCTCCATCACCTGCAGCAGGATCTCGATGGCCTCCTGCCCGTAGTCCCGCTCGTTCTCCGGGCGGTACAGGTAGTAAGCCTCGTCGATGAAGAGGACGCCGCCCATGGCTTTCTTCAAGATCTCTTTGGTTTTGGGTGCCGTGTGGCCGATATACTGGCCCACGAGATCGTCCCGCGTCACCGAGACAAGATGACCCCGGCGCACATAGCCCAGCCGGTGGAGAATCTGCGCCATCTTGAGCGCCACCGTGGTCTTGCCCGTGCCGGGATTGCCGGTGAAGGCCATGTGCAGGGTGGGGGCACCGGCATTGAGGCCGAGGCTTTCCCGCGCGCGGCCGATGACGAGGTGGGCGGCGATCTCGCGAATGCGCCGCTTCACCGGCTTCAGGCCGATCAGGTCGGCTTCGAGATCGGCCAGGAATTCAGGAACCTCGCTCTCGGTGAAGAGAGCACCGAGGTCGAGCGTGCCGTCGGCGTCCCGCGCCGGCAACGCGGCGGACGGTGCGGAGAGGGTTGCGTCAAGCATCGCTCGATCCTCGGCTAAGTTGCGCGGTGGGAACAGCCGCGCTGGTGACACGATGGAAGAAACCTGAAAGGGGCCCCCGGCGGGGGCAGTCGTCGCGCCGGGGGCCGTGCGTGCTGCGGTCAGCGCGCCTCGAACTGGGCGCGATGGCGCATCGCATAGCGCTGGGTGCGGCCGGGCCCTTCGGTGCGATCGAGCCGGAAGCCGTCTTCCTTGGCCGGCCGCTGCACCAGGAAGGACAGGCGCACCGTCTCCCAGCCGCGGGTGGAGTCGAAGGCATTCACCCGCACATATTGGTTCGGGAAGGTGGCGCGGCAGGCGTTGATCTCGCCGAACACGCCGGCGGCATCCTTGAGATCGAACATGGGCAGGCCCCACATCTCCCAGTAATTGTTCCGGGGATGGGGATCGTCCGTGTATTCCACCGAGACCGCCCAGCCTTGTTCCAGGCAATACTGGACCTGAGCCTTGATCTGCGTGTCGGTGAGGTCGGGAAGGAAGGAAAAGGTTCCTTGAGTGATACGCATGGCAGTGTCCTCAGGCGACAGACGCGGTGGGCACGAAATCAGACGTGTCGGTGGAGGCGTAGTTGAAGGTCACCTCACCCCAGGTATCGAGCGCGGCCTTGAGGGGCGCGCAGGTCTTGGCGGCGGTGATGAGGATTTCCGCCCCCTCGTTCCGGATGTCGCGCCCCTCGTTGCGGGCGAGGATCATGGCTTCGAGGGCGACCCGGTTGGCGGTGGCGCCGGCCTGGATGCCATCGGGATGGCCGATGGTGCCGCCGCCGAACTGCAACACCACATCCTCCCCGAACAGGTCGATGAGCTGGTGCATCTGGCCGGCATGGATGCCGCCGGAGGCCACCGGCATCACCTTGCGCAGGCCGGCCCAATCCTGATCGAAATAGAGGCCGCGGGTGTAGTCGGTCTGCGTCACCATCTCGCGGCAGACGTTGTAATAGCCCTGCACGGTCATGGGGTCGCCTTCCAGCTTGCCCACGGCGGTGCCCGCATGCAGGTGATCGACACCGGCGAGGCGCAGCCACTTGGCGATGACGCGGAACGACACGCCATGGTTCTTCTGCCGCGTGTAGGTGCCATGTCCCGCCCGGTGCATGTGCAGGATCATGTCGTTCTCGCGGCACCAGTTGGAGATGGACTGAATGGCGGTCCAGCCGACGATCAGATCCACCATCACCACCACGGAGCCGAGCTCCTTGGCGAAGTCGGCGCGGCGGTACATCTCCTCCATGGTGCCGGCGGTGATGTTGAGGTAGTGGCCCTTCACCTCGCCGGTCTCAGCCTGCGCTTTGTTCACCGCTTCCATGCAGTAGAGGAAGCGGTCGCGCCAGTGCATGAAGGGCTGCGAGTTGATGTTTTCATCGTCCTTCACGAAATCGAGGCCGCCCTTCAGGGCTTCATAGACCACGCGGCCGTAATTCTTACCGGAAAGACCCAGCTTCGGCTTGGTGGTGGCGCCCAAAAGCGGGCGGCCGAACTTGTCGAGGCGCTCGCGCTCCACCACGATGCCGGTGGGCGGGCCGCGGAAGGTCTTCACATAAGCGACGGGAAGACGCATGTCCTCCAGCCGCGCCGCCTTCAGCGGCTTGAAGGAGAAGACGTTGCCGATGATGGAGGCGGTAAGGTTGGCGATGGAGCCTTCCTCGAACAGGTCGAGATCATAGGCGACCCAGCAGAAATACTGCCCCGGCTGGCCCGGCACCGGCTCCACCTTATAGGCCTTGGCGCGGTAGACGTCGGCGGCGGTGAGGCGGTCGGTCCACACCACGGTCCAGGTGGCGGTGGAGCTTTCACCGGCCACCGCGGCGGCGGCCTCCACCGGGTCCACACCCTCCTGCGGGGTGATGCGGAACAGGGCCAGGACATCGGTGTCCTTGGGCTGGTAGTCCCCATCCCAATAGCCCATCTGGGCATATTTCAGCACGCCGGCGGCGTACCTTTTCTTCGCATCCTTGATCTGCCCGATGGCGGCGTCGGCACCCATGGCGACCTCCTCTTTTGTTGAACGAAAGTTGCATCGGGCCGCGCATTCGGTAAATTTGAATGATCTGAATATCGAATTCAGGAAATCTGAATATGGCACTGCACTGGAGCTTGAAGCAGCTGCGTCTGGTGGCCCTGGCCGCGGCTTCCGGCTCCTATGCCAAAGCCGCGCAGGAGCTGAATTTGAGCCCGCCGGCGGTGACCGCCCAGATGAAGGCGCTGGAGGAAGAACTGGGCATGCCCGTGTTCGAGCGGGTGGCCGGCGCTCTGCGACCGACCGCCGCGGGAAAGGAGCTGATTGCTGCGGCGCAGCGTGTGTCCCAGGCGCTCGGCGAGGCGGAGCGGGCCATCCTCGCGCTGAAGAGCCCCGATGCCGGCGCGGTGGTGGTGGGAGTGGTCTCCACCGCCAAATATTTCGCGCCCATGGCGCTCGCCGCCTTTCGCAAGCGCCATCCAGCCATCGAGCTGAAACTGGTCATCGGCAACCGGGCGGACATCATCGCCGGCCTCGCCAATCTCGATGTGGATCTGGCGGTGATGGGCCGCCCGCCGCTGGATCTCGATGCCGAGATGGAGGTGATCGGCGATCACCCCCATGTGGTCATCGCTCCGCCGGAGCACCGGCTGGCCCGGCGGCGGCGCCTCACCCCGCACGATCTGGCGCGCGAGGCGTTCCTGATGCGCGAGGAGGGGTCGGGCACGCGCATGCTGATGGAGAAAGTGTTCGCCGAAGCCGGTGCTCCGCCGCCCCCCATCGCCATGGAGATCGGCTCCAACGAGACCATCAAGCAGGCGGCGATGGCGGGGCTCGGCCTGTCCTTCATCTCCGCCCACACGGTGGCGGCGGAGGTGGCGGACGGCCGCCTCACCATCCTCGAGGTCCGCGGCCTGCCGGTGATGCGCCAGTGGCTGGTGGTGCGGGCGCGGGGCAAGCGCCTGCTGCCCGCCGGCCAGGCCCTGCAGGCCTTCCTGGCGCGGGAGGGCGGCAGCTACCTGCCGCGGATGTCGGGGCCGAAGGTCAGCGCGCCGAGCCGATGATGCGCCCGTCGGGCCCGAAGAAGGGGAAGGGCCCGGGGAAGTCGCCGATGAAGCTGCGGTGGGTCACCAGCTGCCCGTCGGCGAAGCGATGCAGGGCGAGGCTCGGCGGCTCCATATGGAAGGTGGGCGGGGCTTGCGGATCGAGAGCGAGGCTCACCGAATGGGCCGGCGCCGGGGCGATGGTGGCGGCGATGCCGGCGAAGGTGGTGGTCACCGCGCGGTGCACATGGCCGCAGGTATAGCCCAGCACCTGGGGATGCCGGCGGATCACCGCCGCCAGATCCGCCGCGTCGAACAGGTTCTGCACGTCCATATGGCGGATGCCGGTGAGAAAGGGTGGATGGTGGGCGCAGATGAAGGTGGGCCGCGCCGGCGCAGCCGCAAGGGTGCCCTCCAGGAAGGCGAGGCCGGCGGCGCCGATCTCCCCATGGGGCCGGCCCGGCACGCTGGAATCCAGCATCACCAGACGCAGGGCAAACTCATCCACCACATAGTGCGCCTTGCCGGCCGTGGCGCGGTGGGCCACCGCCGGAAAGGCGGCCAGCACGCCCTGCGTGCTGTCATGATTGCCGGGCACCGGGAAGACCGGCATGGGCAGCGGCGCGAGGATCTGCTGGAAGCGGGCATATTCCTCGGCCTTGTCGAAATCCGTGAGGTCGCCGGTGACGATCACCGCGTCGGGGCGCGGCGTCAGCGTCAGGATGTGGCGGACCGCCGCTTCGAGGAAGACGGCGGTGTCCACCACGTCATAGGCGAGGGTTCCGGGCAGGCGGATGTGGGTGTCGGTGAGCTGGGCGATGAGCATGGGCGGTGTCGGCAACCATCACACGAGGGACAGGCGAGACGGATCGAGCCGCAGCCCCATGGCCGCGCCGGCGGCGACGAGCTGCTCGGCGGGGGCTTCCACCACCACCCGCGTCCCGTCGGCCCCGGCCAGCACCACGCGCTGCCGCGCCCCCTGAAACTGCACCTGTTCCACCTGGAAGACGAGCCCCGTTTCTTCCGGCGCGCACAGGCTGGCCGCCTCCGGGCGGAACAGCAGGGTGGCTTCCGCCTTGTCCGCCCCCGCAAACGGCAGGCTGCCGGCGGCGCTGGCGAAATGGCCGGCCTTGAGGCTTCCGGCGAGGCGATTGGTGATGCCCACGAAGGTGGCGACGAAATCGTTCTGCGGCTGGAAATAGACCTCGCGCGGCGTGCCCACCTGTGCGATGGCGCCCTGGCGCATGACGACGATGCGGTCGCCCAGCGCCAGCGCTTCGGCCTGGTCATGGGTGACATAGATGGCGGTGATGGCGAGCCGGCGCAGCAGGGAATCGATCTCGGCCCGCAGATGCTCGCGCAAGGCGGCGTCGAGGGCGGTGAGGGGCTCGTCCAGCAGGATCACCCGCGGCCGCACGGCGAGCGCCCGGGCCAGCGCCACCCGCTGGCGCTGGCCGCCGGAAAGCTGGGTGATGCGCCGCTCCGCCAGGGTGTCGATGCGCATCATCTCCAGCACCGCGTGGGCCTGGCGCAGCCGCTCGGCCTTGGCGACGCCGCGTACCCGAAGGCCATAGGCGACATTGTCGATGACGCTCATGTTGGGGAACAGGGCATAGGACTGGAACACCATGCCCACGTTGCGCTTCTCGATGGGCAGGGTGGTCACGTCCGCGCCGTCGAAGGCGATGTGGCCGCCGGCGTCCGGGCTCTCCAGGCCGGCGATGATGCGCAGAAGCGTGGTCTTGCCGCAGCCCGAGGGGCCGAGCAGCACCAGGGTTTCCCCGGCCGGAATGGAGAGGTCGAGCGGCTCCAGCGCCCGGGTGCCGTCGGCAAAGGTCTTGCCGCAGCCGGAAAGGGTGATGGCGGCGCCGGTGGCGGTTAAGGTCATGGCTGTTCTCCGGCGATCAGCGGCGGGCCCCTGTTGGCCTTTGTGGGGGTCTGGGCGCGGGTCTTGAGGGGGCGTTCGAGGCCGAACATCTGGATCGCCACCAGCAGCGGCACGATCATCACGAAGAACACCAGCGTGTAGGCGCTGGCGATCTCCAGCCGCATGGAGGCATAGCTGTCGGCAAGGCCCACCGGCAGGGTCTTGGTGAGTGGGGTATGCAGCATCCAGGTGAGGTTGAATTCGCCGATGGAGAGGGTCACCACCATCAGTGCGCCGGCGAGAATGCCGCCCTTGGCGTTGGGCACCACCACATGGAAGAACCGCTGCAGCGGTGAGGCGCCGAGCGAGGCTGCCCCTTCCTCGAGGGTGCGCACATCCACGGCGGCAAGCACCGCCATCACCGAGCGCAGCATGAAGGGCAACGTGTAGAGCACGTGCCCCACCAGGATGAACAGGGGGCTCATGCGGAACTCGCGGAAGCCGCCATAGGCGATGATGAGGGCGAGGGCGAGGGCAAGGCCCGGAATGGCCACCGGCAGCGTCACCACCTCTTCCACCAGTCGCGCCATGCGGCCGGGCCTGCGAACCAGAGCCCAGGCCGCCGGCACCCCCAGCACCAGGGTGACGGCGAGGGTGCCGAGCGCCAGAGCGATGGAGAAGCCGATGGTGTCCGAATAGAGCTTCAGCACCTCCTTCACCCAATCGAGGGTCAGGCCGGAGCTGAGGCCGCGGAAGTAATTGGCGGTGAAGCCGGCGAGGATGGAGGCGCCGGCGGGCACCAGCAGGAAGGCGGCGACCACAAGGGTCACCAGGAGCTGCAAAGCGAAAGTCAGGCGATGGGGGCTCATGGAACGTGGGCTCATGGAAGATCCTCAACCCGCCGCCGCGACGCCGGAGCCCGAGAGGCTGCGGGTGAGCGCCAGCACGCCCCAGGTGATCAGCCCCAGCGCCAGGGACAGGGCGCTGGCGGTGGCGAAATTGGCGTTGAGGGTGAACTCCGTATAGATGGTCATGGCCAGCACATCGATGCGGGTGGCGAGGGTGAAGGCGGTGCCGAACGCCCCCACCGCGGTGGCGAAGGCGATGGCGCCGGAGGCGATCAGCGCCGGGGCGATGCCCGGCAGGGTCACGTCCCGCATCACGTGCAAACGGCTGGCGCCCAGCGAGCGGGCGGCCTCCTCCAGGTTCGGGTCCAGCTTGTCCACCGCCGCCATCAGGGTCACCAGAACCCGCGGCAGCGAGAAATAGACATAGCCCGCGAACAGCCCGCCCATGGAATAAGCGAACACCCACTTGCCCAGCCCCAGCGCCTGGGTGGCGTTGCCAAGCAGTCCCTGGCGCCCGGCGAGGAGGATGATCATGAAGCCCACCACCACGCCGGGGAAGGCGAGGGGCAAGGTGAGCAGGGACACCAGCAGCGCCCGGCCGGGAAAGCTGTTGCGGGCGAGGAACAGGGCCACCACCGTGCCGATGGCGAGGGTGGCGAAGGTGACCGCCGCTGACAGCAGCAGGGTCGAGATCAGCGTCTGCAGATGCCGCGGGTTGGTGAGGATGGCGAGATATTCCATGGCGCCGTTGGGTCCGCCACCCGCCACCGCGACGAGCCGCACCAGCGGCAGCACGAAGAAGGCGGCCACGAACAGGAACAAGGGCAGCAGGAACAGGCGGGCGAGACGGTCGGCGCTGGTCATGGGCGCGGCTTCACGGCTGGGGGCGGAGGAGGAGCCCCACCCTGAGGGGGGTGGGGCGTGAGTGGCGAGGTGCTCACTTCACCTCGTTCAGATAGGCTTCGGCAAAGCCCTTCTGGGCGGCTTCCATCTTGGCATAGTCCACCGGCTTGGCGCGGGCGTAATCGGCCGCCGGCAGGAAGCGCTCGGAGATTTCCTTGGGCAGCTCCACCGCCCGGGCAGGGCGCAGATAGGCCTGGGCCCACATGGCCTGGCCCTTGTCGGAGAGCACATAGTCGAGGATCTTCCTGGCGGCTTCCGGGTGCGGCGCGCCCTTCACCATGGTCATCACATAGGGCACCACCACCGTGCCTTCGCAGGGGATGACGAAGGCGAAGTCGCCCTTTTCGTTATATTTGGCCCGGTAGGCATTGAAGTCGTAATCCAAGAGGATCGGGATTTCGCCGGAGACGACGCGGGCATAGGAGGTCTGCTTAGGCACGATGGGGTCATTGGCCTGCAGCTTCTTGAAGTAGTCGACGCCCGGCTTGAAATTGTCGAGGCTGCCGCCCATTGCATTGTTCACCGCCACGGCGCCCACATAGCCCACGAAGGCGCTGGTGGGGTCGAGATAGCCCACCATGCCCTTGTATTCGGGCTTCTGCAGGTCGGCCCAGCAGGCCGGCACCGGCGCGCCGCCGAGGGCCTCCTTGTTCACGAAGAAGCCGAGGGTGCCGGAATGGATGGTGAACCAATTGCCATCCTTGTCCTTGAGGCCTTCGGGGATCTCCTCGAAGCCCTTGGGCTTGTAGGGCTGGGTGACGCCGGCATCCTTGGCCTTGATGCCGAAGGTGACGCCCAGATAGGCCACATCGGCCACCGGGCTCGCCTTTTCCGCCAGGATCTGGGTGAGGGACTGGCCGGAGTTCTTGTTGTCCTGCGGCACGTCGATGCCGGTATCGGCCTTGATGGCCTTCAGCATGGCGCCCCAATTGGCCCATTCGGGCGGGCAATTGTAGCAGATGGCATCGGCGGCCGAGGCGGCGGGCGCCGCAAGCGCCGTGAGGCCGCAGCCGAGCGCGCCCGCCAGGAGCGCGCGTGAGATCAGGCGAAGCATGGTGAACCTCAATCGCTGGTCGGTGATGATGAGGGAGGAACGGTCTGGTACGCGGCACATGGCGGATGCTGCTCGCGGGCTTCCGCCGTCCCGCCCGGTGCAGAGGCGAGCGTGCCTCCCGGGCGAATGGTGTAGTCGAGGTGCTCGATGCTGGGCGGCTCGCCCTGCTCGATCATCTCGAAGAGCTTTTCCACGGCCCGCTCGCCCATGCGCCGGTTGGGCGTGGCGATGGTGGCGAGCGCCGGGGTGATCAGGCTGCCGAGGCTGATGCCGTCGAACCCTGCCACCGAGACGTCGCCGGGCACCTCCAGGCCGAGCTTGCGCAGGGCACCGGCCACCGAGATGGCCAGGAGATCGTTGGAGCACAAGGCGGCGGTGGGGTGGTGCCGGTCGCGGAACAGGGCGGCGAGCGCACGGGCGTGGCCTTCGGCATCGCCGAGGTAATCCAGCTCCACCGCCGGCTCGGGGGGCAGCCCCGCCCCTTCCATGGCGGTGACGTAGCCCAGATAGCGCCGGCGTGACCGGTCGGAGCTGGCGAAGCGCCCGCCGAGATAGACGATGCGCCGATGGCCATCGGCAATCATCGCCTCCGTGAGGGCGCGGGTGGCGCCGGCGTTGTCCACGCACACAGCAGCTCGGTCCGGCCGGGTGGGCTCGTTATAGACCAGCACGTAGGGGATGCCTTCCGCCTCCAAGAGGTCGAGGGAGGGATTGCTGTCGGCATTCGTCACCGTCAGCACCAGCCCGGCCACATTCTGCGCCACCAGGGTTTCCACCATCTCCGGCTCACGGGTGGGGTCATAGTCGGTGGTGGTGAGCAGCAGGGTATGCCGGCGCTGCCGCGCGCCATCCTCCATGCCCGACACCGAAAGGGCGAACACCGGGTTGGTGAGGCTGGGGATGACCACGCCCAGGGTGCGGGTGCGCAGGGTCTTCAGCGAGCGGCCGATCTCGCTGGGGCGGAAGCCCAGTTCCTGCACCGCGGCGCGCACCCGGGCTTCCACCTCCGGGCTGGTGCGGGCCGAGCCGTTAATGACGCGGCTGACGGTGGCGATGGAACAGCCCGCCCGCTCGGCGACAGTGCGTATGGTGACGACCCGGGCCACGGCACTCTCCGCATCCAGTCCCTGTTTCCGGTTTCAACCGTGACCGTCATGCCAGCGCCGACGGGCGGACATAGCTTCACGTGGGTCGTGCCCTCGGGTCGATGTCCTGAAACCGTTTTCAGGGTGTATAGGCAGATGATGCTACAACCGTATGACGGCCGCGTCTTCTTGCAGCGCGAAGAGGGTGGGCGGCGCCGGCCATGAACCTTCGGGTCATGACCCTCATAAAGAAACAGCGGGTGCGTCGAAACGCACCCGCTGTGGGGAAGGGACGATCAGGGCGGCGAGAATCCCTTCCTTTCCGAAGCCTCCGGCTGATGTGCTCAGGCGGAGGCGAACTCAGGGCTGGCCCAGTCCGTCGGGCCCGGGGCCATCCATCTCGGGCCCGGTCATGTCGGGTCCCGGCATATCCGGCCCGTTGGGGCCGCCGAGCGGAGCGGGCGGCGCCGGGCGCCGCGGCGGCATGAGGGCTGGACCCAGCCGGGCCACCCGCTCGAGCTGGGCGGGGGTCAGCTTGGCCTTGAGGGCGGCGGTTGCCTTAGCCAGCTGCTCGCCGGCTTTGCCGCGCTCCTGCAGGCGGCTCGCCATCGCCTCGATGCCGCTGAACGGCGCCGGAGCGTCTGCCTCGGCGGTATCGGATCGCGCCGGACGAGCGGGCCGGCGGGCCGGCCGGGGCGGCGTGGCCGTGGCCTGCAGGGCATCGGTGAAGTCCCGCCAGACATCAAGCTGGTCGACGCGAATGCCGATGGCCGTTTCGGCCGCGGCGAGGCGACCTGCCAAAGCGAGTGGGCCGGGCGGCGGCGGGCCTGGCGGTCCCATGCGGCGCCCGCCGGGCTGGCCGGGCCGGACGGGGCCCGGAGCGGCCGCGAAGGGCGGCTGCGGGTGGGGGCCAGCCGAAGCCAGCTGCGGACCCGCGAGCGGCTGTCCAGGCGGACGATCCAGCGCGGCGACCTGCGTGCGGGCCATCACGCTTTCGCTGGCGATCTGCGGCAACCGATCCTGGGTCTTGCCGGAGCTGTTCTGGGCTGCCGCCACGCCGACCAGGGCGACGCTCGTCACCACGCTCGATAACAGCAGAATCCGAACACTTTGGCGCACCATCTTTACCGCCTCCGTGACGTTTGCGATGGCCGGACAGTGCCCCGTTCCTGTTGCTGGTGAAGGTCCGCAGGTTTCCCAACGTATTCCCGGAGGGCCAAAATGTATCTGAATGTTGCATCCGGCGGCCGAGCAACGGATCGTTGCACGCCGCCATGCGGGGACACGGGCAAAGACGGATAAGGACAATGAAGGACAGGAGGCCAAAGCCCGTGGAGAGTGGCGCCCATATTCTCGTCGTCGATGACGACCAGGAGATCCGCAAGCTTCTGAGCCGCTATCTGGTGGGCCAGGGATTCCGCGTCTCCACTGCCGGAGATGGCAAGGAGATGGGGGAGAAGCTGGCCACCCAGCGTATCGACTTCGTGGTGCTCGATCTGATGCTTCCCGACGTGTCCGGTCTCGATCTGTGTCGCGACCTGCGGGCCACTTCCAACGTGCCGGTGATTCTGCTGACGGCGCTGAAGGAGGATGTGGACCGCATCATCGGGTTGGAGATCGGCGCCGACGATTATCTCGGCAAGCCCTTCAACCCGCGCGAGCTGGTGGCGCGCATCCGCGCCGTGCTGCGGCGCACCGCGCCCAGCGAGGCGCAGGCGGAGACGCCGCGCGCCTTCCATTTCGCCGGTTTCCGCGCCGAGCCGGACCTGCGCCGGGTCACCGCCGAGGACGGCACGGAGGTGGCGCTCACCGGCGCCGAGTTCGATCTTCTGATGGCCTTTCTGGAGCGGCCGGGGCGTATCCTCTCGCGCGAGCAATTGCTGGATATCACCAAGGGCCGCGAGGCCGGGCCCTTCGACCGCTCGGTGGACGTGCTGGTCAGCCGGCTGCGCCGTAAGCTCGGCGACCAGGGTGCCTATCAGATCCTCAAGACCCTGCGCAACGGCGGCTACCAGCTGGCTGTGCGGGTCGAGATCGAGGATGCCACCGCATGAAGCCACTGCCGATCAAGGCATTGCCGATGAAAAGCCTGCGCGCGCAAGTGACGGCGCTGATGGTGGTGGCCATGGTGCTGGTGGTGGCGTTTGCCAACGTCGCCTCCTTCTTCATCACCGCGCCGTCGGGCCCGCCGCCCAATATGGCGGAGGAGACCGCAGGGCAGTTGGCCTTTCTCGCCGACCTCGCCGCCAAAGCTCCGGACGCGCTGCCCGGGATTGGGCGGACCGGGGTGGGCCTAAGCTCCGAGCCGCCGGCGGGGGGGGTGCTGGACTTCCCGTCTCAGGATCTCGCGCGGGCGTTGCAACGCTTTGGAAAGACAGGGGCGGTGCGGGTTGTCGCGCCCGCCGATGGCGGTCCGCCTCTGGCGGCGCTGCAGTTGCCCGACGGCCGCTGGCTGGTCACCAATGATCGCCTGTTCGGCCTGCCGTTGCCGCCGGGGCCCGGGGGGCATCCCAGCTGGACCTTGAATCTCGCCACCTGGCTGGTGCTGATGGTGGCGGGCATCACCGTGGTGGTGCTGCTGGTGATGCGGCGGTTGATGAAGCCCTTGTCGCTGATCGAGGAAGCGGCGGCGCAGATCGGGCCCAATGGCGAGCCACCGGTGTTGCCGGAGGAGGGGCCGGCTGAGGTGCGGGCGGCGGCTGCCGCCATCAATCGCCTGTCTGCCCGGCTCAAGGGGGCCATGGACAGCCGGATGCGGATCGTCGCCGGGGCCGCCCATGATCTGCGGACTCCCTTGACCCGTATGCGTTTGCGGGCGGAATTCATCGCCGATGACGAGGAGCGGGGACAGTGGTTGTCCGATCTCGCCGAGCTCGACCGCATCGCCGACAGCGCCATTCGGCTGGTGCGGGAGGAGGTGGAGGCCGGTCCCGGCGCGCCGGTCTGGCTCGACCGGCTGGTGGCGGAGGTGGTGACGGAAACCGTCGAAAGCGGTCGCAAGGCCTTGTTATTGAAGGCGGAGCCGGTTCTCGTCCTGGCTCGGCCCCTGTCTCTGAAACGGGCGCTGCGCAACCTCATCGTCAATGCCGCCACCCATGGTGGGGGCGCCCGTGTGGCGTTGTGGCGGGATGCCGGGGGGCAGGGGGAGGCGCGGGCGGTTCTCAGCATCGAGGACGATGGGCCGGGCATCCCTGAAGCCTTGATGGGACAGGTATTTGAGCCCTTTTTCCGGGTCGATCCGGCGCGCCAGGCGAAGATCCCCGGGGCCGGGCTGGGGCTGGCCATCGCCAATGAGATCATCGGCCGCCATGGAGGGCGCCTGACCCTGGTGAACCGCCCCGGTGGGGGGCTGGTGCAGCGGGTGGAGTTGCCGGCCACCGCCGCCAGCGCGCCCGAGGAAGCGCTCTGCGAGGGCTGACTCCTCGGCCGTGGAGGCGAGCGAGGCGGCCGCCGAAGGCCCCATCCTCGCCTTCAGACGAACAAAAGCCCGGCTGAGCCGGGCTTTTGCAGGGAGGATCTTAAAATGGTATCGCGGTGCGCTCGCCCGATCAGCGGGTGGGCACCGGCTTTTCGCCGCGATAATCGTAGAAGCCGCGATGGGTCTTCCGGCCGAGCCAGCCGGCTTCCACATATTTCACCAGCAGCGGGCAGGGGCGATATTTGGAATCGGCCAGCCCCTCGTGCAGCACCTGCATGATGGCGAGGCAGGTGTCGAGGCCGATGAAGTCGGCGAGCTGCAGCGGACCCATGGGATGGTTGGCGCCGAGCCGCATGGCCTTGTCGATGGCGTCCACCGAGCCGACACCCTCGTACAGGGTGTAGATGGCCTCGTTGATCATCGGCAGCAGGATGCGGTTGACGATGAAGGCCGGGAAGTCCTCGGCCACCGCATAGGTCTTGCCCAGGCTGGAGACGAAGGTCTTGGCCAGGTCGAAAGTGGCGTCGTCGGTGGCGATGCCGCGCACCAGCTCCACCAGCTCCATGAGCGGCACCGGGTTCATGAAGTGAACGCCGATGAAGTGCTCCGGCCGGTCGGTGACGGCGGCAAGGCGGGTGATGGAGATGGAGGAGGTGTTGGAGGCCAGCAGCGCATCCGGCCGCAGCACCGGGCACAGGCCGATGAAGATCTTGCGCTTCACCTCTTCCCGCTCGGTGGCCGATTCGATCACCAGGTCGCAGGGGGCGAGATCCTCGGTGGCGTTGGCCACCTGGATACGGGCGAGGGCGGCCTGGCGGGCCTCCTCGGTGACGTGGCCCTTGGAGACCTGGCGGGCCATGTTGCCGTTGATGGTGGCGATGCCGGCGCGGATCCGCTCGGGATCCAAATCGTTGAGGTACACGTCATAGCCCGCCAGGGCGCAGACGTGGGCGATGCCGTTGCCCATCTGGCCGGCGCCGATAACCCCGACCTTCTTGATCTCGACCGGCATGATTCTCTCATTTTGCCTTGGGGCCGGGGGACGGCGCCCGAATAGGGATTGGCCCGGGCCGACGGCCCGGTGCCGGTGATCTTACGGCAAGTCACCATCGGGATAGAAGATCCCCACGGTGCTGCGCGTCGACGGCGGACGGCGGCCGCGAACCCTCGCGGCCGCGCGCCCTCAGCCCTTGATCTTGGCGATTTCCGCCTTCAGCTCAGGTACCACGGTGAAGATGTCACCCACGAGACCATAGTCGGCCACCTGGAAGATGGGGGCTTCCTCATCCTTGTTGACGGCGACGATGACCTTGGAGTCTTTCATGCCGGCCAGGTGCTGGATGGCGCCGGAGATGCCGAGCGCCACGTAGAGCTCGGGGGCGACCACCTTGCCGGTCTGGCCCACCTGCCAGTCGTTGGGGGCGTAGCCGGCATCCACCGCGGCGCGGGAGGCGCCGACGGCCGCACCCAGCTCGTCCGCCAGAGGCTCGATCAGCTCGGCGAACTTCTCGCGCGAGCCGACCGCACGGCCACCCGACACGATGATCTTGGCGGCGGTGAGCTCGGGACGGTCCGAGGCGGCGATGGCCTCTTCCACGAAGGTGGAAACGGCCGGATCGGCCGCCACGGCCACCGCCTCGACGGGCGCCGCGCCGCCTTCGGCGGTGGCGGCGAACGAGGCGGTCCGCACCGTGATCACCTTCTTGCCGTCGGTGGACTTCACGGTCTGGATGGCGTTGCCGGCATAGATGGGACGCTCGAACGTGTCGGCGCCGTCCACCTTGATGATGTCGGAGATCTGCATCACGTCGAGCAGAGCGGCGACGCGGGGCAGAACGTTCTTCACCATGGCGGTGGAGGGGCCGACGATGGCGTCATAGCCCGGCGCCAGCGAGACGATGAGGGCCGCCAGCGGCTCGGCCAGGCGATGCGCATAGAGCGCGTCGTCGGCCAGCAGCACCTTGTTGACGCCGGACAGCTTGGCGGCTGCCTCGGCCACCGCCTTGGCATCCTTGCCGGCCACCAGCACGTCCACCGGGGCGCCGAGGGCGGCGGCGGCGGTCAGGGCCTTGGCGGTGACGCCGTTGAGAGAAGAATTGTCGTGTTCGGCGAGAAGCAAAGTCGCCATCAGATCACCCCCGCCTCGTCCTTGAGCTTGGCCACCAGCTCGGCCACCGAGCCGACCTTCACGCCCGCCTTGCGGCCGGCGGGCTCCGCGGTCTTCAGCACCTGAAGACGCGGCGCCACGTCCACGCCGTAGTCGGCGGGGGTCTTTTCGGCGATCGGCTTCTTCTTGGCCTTCATGATGTTGGGGAGCGAGGCATAGCGCGGCTCGTTGAGGCGCAGGTCGGTGGTCACCACCGCCGGGCCCTTGAGGGTCACCGTCTGCAGGCCGCCGTCGATCTCACGGGTCACCGCGAAGCCGCCGTCTTCCACCGCGACCTTCGAGGCGAAGGTGCCCTGGGGCCAGCCCAGCAGCGCCGCCAGCATCTGGCCGGTCTGGTTGCAGTCGTCGTCGATGGCCTGCTTGCCGAGGATCACCAGGCCGGGGGCTTCCTCACCCACCACGCCCTTCAGGATCTTGGCCACCGCCAGCGGCTCCACCGCCGTATCGGTCTTCACCAGAATGCCGCGGTCCGCGCCCATGGCCAGAGCCGTGCGCAGGGTTTCGGAAGCCTGGGCCGGGCCGATGGACACCGCCACCACCTCGGTCGCCTTGCCGGCTTCCTTGAGGCGCAGAGCCTCTTCCACCGCGATCTCATCGAACGGGTTCATGGACATCTTGATATTGGCCAGCTCGACACCCGAGCCGTCCGACTTCACCCGGACTTTGACGTTGTAATCCACTACCCGCTTCACGGGCACCAAGATCTTCATAAAGGCGTGCTCCCCGTCTGACGATCAGAAGGTCCGGCAGCGCGCGAACGGCGCCGAGGCCTCCACTTCCTTCGGTTTCCCTGCATTGCAGCAAACCTTAGGGCCGGCAACGTAGGAGGGGGCATAAATCGTGTCAACGCTCGCGCTTGAATGGTCACCGGCCGCCCCTGCCACCGGATGGATCGCGATCGAACAGCGGCACCCCGCTCCGCCGCATCACCACCACCAGCACCGCCCCGGCGAGAAAGCCGCCGAGATGCGCCCACCAGGCGGTCTCCCCATCGCTGGCGGTCAGAATCTGCCACACCTGCAGGGCGAGCCATCCGCCGATCATTACATAGGCCGGCACCCGCAGGGGGATCTTGGCCAGTGCCAGCACCCACAGCCGAATGTGGGGATGCAGGATCACATAGGCGGCGATCACCCCCGCCACCGCGCCGGAGGCGCCCACCAGGGGCGCTTCCGAATCCGGTTGCGCCGCCACATGGGCGAGGCCGGCGGCGATGCCGCACAGCAGATAGAAGAGGAGGAAGCGCCCATGGCCCATGGCGTCCTCCACATTGTCGGCGAACACCCAGAGGAAGGCCATGTTGCCGAGAAGGTGCAGCCATCCCGCGTGCAGGAACATGTAGCTCACCAGCGCAAGGTCGGCCGGCAGCTGCAGATAGCCCTCGGGCAGCACGGCGGCGCCGGTGAGCACCGCCG
Source organism: Xanthobacter sp. NM-25 (assembly GCF_022138605.1). GTDB lineage: Bacteria > Pseudomonadota > Alphaproteobacteria > Rhizobiales > Xanthobacteraceae > Xanthobacter. The sequence goes on along the minus strand of NZ_JACBFS010000002.1, from coordinate 471,330 downwards.
GAATGGCGCCGAACGACAGCATGGCCGCCTGAGCCGGGGCTTCGCCATAGCCCTGCTGCAGCAGCACGAACACCGCCAGGTTGAGGACGATGAGCCCGTAGGTCACGTAGGGCCGGCGCACGTGCTCCAGCGGGTTGCTGTCGGCAACGGGCACAAACATGGCGTGGTCCCCGGCGGAAGGAGGGAGGGGAAGCGGAACGGGCGGTGCCTCAGCGACCGCCGCCGGGCACCCACAGCACATCGGCGGTGCCGCGCCCGTTGGCGTAGCGACTGGCGACGAACAGCAGATCCGACAGCCGGTTCACATATTGCAGCGCCGGCGCGCTGACGGCGTCGGGGGCGCTGTGGGCGAGCTCCACCATGTCCCGCTCGGCCCGCCGGCAGATGGTGCGGGCCAGATGCAGGTGGGCCGCGGCCGGGCTGCCGGCCGGCAGCACAAAAGAGGTGAGGGGGGTGAGGGCGGCGTTCAGGGTGTCGATGTCGCGTTCCAGGCCATCCACCTGCGCCGGCACGATGCGCAGGGCCGCTCCCGGGGCCTCGTCGGCGGTGGCCGGGGTGCACAGGTCGGCGCCGAGATCGAACAGATCGTTCTGCACGCGGGTGAGAATGGTCGCCAATTCCGGCTCGCCGGCCAGGTACTGGCGGGCGATGCCAATGGCGGCGTTGGTCTCGTCCACCGCGCCATAGGCCGCCACCCGCAGGTCGTATTTGGCCACCCGCGCGCCGGTGCCGAGGCCGGTGGTGCCGGCATCGCCGGTGCGGGTGTAGATCTTGTTGAGCTTGACCATGGGCAGGGCCTCGAGGCTGGGGAGACACGGCGCGGGCGGTGGCGGCCGCGGGTGGGCTCGCATAGCGCACCCGGTTGCCGGCGTCATCTGGCGCCGGTGCATCGGCTCCGGCATGGGCCGTTCCGGCCGCTGACGTTCGGGCAGGCGTGGTGCCGGATGATCGCTCGCGGTGGCGCGCGTGGCCTATCGGTACATGGCGAACACCGTGGCGGCCACCAGCAGCACCGCCAGAAGCTGGAAAATGATGCGCAGCCGCATCAGCAGCTGTGAGCGCTGCGGACTGCCGCCGGCGGCGAAATTGAACAGGCCCAGCAGCAGCACGCCGGCCACCAGGGCCAGGGCCAGCGGAATGAACAGAGTGATGGACCAGTGGAGCATGGCGTTCCCCCGCCGCCCGCCGCGTCAGTTGAGATGCGCGATCATGGCATTGAGACTTGCGGCGTAGCACACCCAGGCCAGATAGGGCAGCAGCAGCGCCGCCGCCGGCCCATCCACCGCCAGCGCCGCGCGCACGGTGGCGGCGAGGGCCACCACCAGCAGCCCGATGAGCACGAGAGCGGCCTGGAGCGCGTGCAGGCCGAAGAAGACCGGGGACCAAGCGGCGTTCAGCGCCAGCTGCACCATGAACAGAAGGATGGCCCGCCGTCGCGCCGGGCTGGGCGGACGCTCCCAAAGCCGCCACAGGGCGAGCGCCATGGCGGCGTAGAGCAGGGTCCAGGCCACCGGGAAGGCCCAGTTGGGCGGCGTGAACGCCGGCTTCTCGAGCCCCGCATACCAGCCGGGAATGGCCGGACGGGTGACCACGGCGCCGCTGATCGCCACCAAAGTGACGAGAACCGCGCACAGGGCCAGCCGCCCGGCGCGCCGGGCGGTGGGGGATGGCGGCTCTGGAGCGGGCGGCACTGGAGCTTGGGGGCCGGTGGGCGCCATGGCGGAGCGTTTCCCGTTTCCGTTGATCCGGCGGTTCGTCTGGTTGGTTCAGGTGGCGATCAGCCGCTCGATCTCGTCCACCGGCATTTTCACCAGATCCTTGGCCACCTCACCGCTGACCAGTGGGCGCACCGCGGCGGGCAGGGCCTCGCGCAGCACTCCCAGCGCCCGCGGCGGCGCCACCAGCAGGATGCGCTTCACCTCGCCGCTTTCCACCAGCGCGCCGAGGCGGGCCGCCAGCCGGGTGAGAAAGGCGGTCTCGGCGGCATCATGGAGGTCGGGCTGCTCCACGGCGCTGCGGGAGACGCCGGCCGATTCGTGCACCCGACCGGGCCGCTCCGTGCCCTGGGCCGTGGTGGAGGGATGCGGCTCCGTCACGGTTTCCACCACCGTGAGCTTGGGCTGGGGGGCGATGCCCGTATCGGCGAACAGCAGCGCCTTCGCGCCGTCGGCCACCAGCACCAGACGGTTGGACTTGGCGAAGGATCCCATGGCTTGCCTCCTTGCTGCGTCATGTGTCCGGACGGTTCGGTCCGGCCATGCTCTTAAGGTTCCGCGGTGCCGGCCGAGGCGCCTTGCGGCGGATCAATGCGACGCGCGCGCCGGGTTGATCCCTGCGACGTTGCCGCCCGGCTGCGGCCTTGCCTCGATGGGCGCAACCGTGAGAATATAACAGCTTAATCGAAGCGGTGCTGCGGCGTGTGCCCGGCGTGCCGCGGCGGGTCCGGATGGCGTTGGTTCCGGTGCCATTGGTTCAGATGGCACGGTCAGCCCTGCGCGGGTCCGCGGAGAGGGGAAGGACAGATGCCTGCTCTCGTCAAGTTCCTGGTCGGTCACGCGGTGATCGGCGTGTCGCTGGCGGCGGTGTTCGTCGGCGCTCTGGTGGCGTTCGACGTGGCCAATCTCGGCACGCTGGTGCGCACCTCCTCCGATGGCCTGCTGGCCGTGGTGCTGCTCACCTTCGGTCTCGGCATCACCTTCGGCAGCGTGCAGATGGGCTTCGCCGTCATGCTGATGAGCGACGAGGACGAGCCGCCACGTGGTCGCCGCGTGCTGCTGCGCCGTCTGGTGCCCAGCTATGCCAAGGTGAAGGCCAGCCGCTGACGGGCCGGCGCGCCGGGCGCGTGCCCGCCACGCGCGATCGTCGGCTGCCGTTTGCGCTCGCCGATAGTGTGTCCCAGTTCGTGCTGTTCGCCAGCTCTGCCCAGGCTTGTGCTTGAGGCCTCCGCGTCGCCGCGGAGGCCTTTTGCTTTGCAGTGGGCCCTCAGTGGCCGCTGTGGCTGCCGTGATCGGGGGCGCTGGCGCCGATGCCTTCCACCTTGAAGGTGACGTCCACGGTGCCGGCCTTCTCGAAGGTCAGGCTGCCCTTCACGCTCTCGCCCTGCTTCAGGGGGGCCTTCAGATCCATGAACATGATGTGGTAGCTGCCGGGTTTCAGGGCCACCTCGCCATGGGCCGGCACCGGCAGGCCGTCGGGCAGGGGGCGCATGGTCATGACGCCGTCCTTCATGGCCATCTCGTGGATCTCCACCCGGCCGGCCACCTCGGCGGTGGCGGAGACCAGGCGATCGGCGGTGGCGCCGTCATTCTTCAACACCACATAGCCGCCGCCCACCTTGGCGCCGGCCGGGGTCGCCCGGGCCCAGGGGTGGACGACCTCGATGCTGCCGATCTTGAACTCATGGGCGATGCCGGCGTCGACGGAGAACACCGCGAGGCCGGTGACGAGCGCAGCCCCCGCCAGGGCGCGCAAGGCGGAACGGCGGGTGGCGGAGCGGAAACGGGGAAGATGGGTCATGGAGTGATGTCCGAAAATGGAGGTGACGCGAAGCGGCCACGGGGCCGCGCGGGATGGCATGTGCCCGCGCCGCGGCCCCGGCGGTGCCGGAGCGGACGGGTTGCAGGCGAGATACGGGACAGGTTCAGCCGCGTGTCGGGGCTGGGGGCGCGCGCGCTTGCGGCAGATGTCCGCGCCGCTGCGGCGCGATGATCGCGCGCGCCGGCGGCAGAACCGCGGCTTGTGCGAAGCGCAGCGGAATGTCGAGGGGGCTGGCGGTGCCGCCAGGCAGGCCGAAACCGAGGCCGCAGGCGCCGGCGACGCAGCAGGTGGGGGCGCCCGTCTTCGGCCCGCCGCCTTCCGGGGTCGGTGTCGTGCCCGAGGGGGTGCACAGCGCCAGCCAGCCGGGCGAGGAACTGGATGCGGCCGCCGCCGAGACGCCGAGCACCAGGCCCAGCAGCAGCGCCTGCAGCACGAGGCCATAGGCTGCAAGGAGGGCAGCAAAGGCGCGCAGATGCGAAGGCCGCCTCCTCACCGCTGCCGTCCCTCCCCGTGCTGGCGCCTGTTTCGCTTCAAGCTAGAGCATGTCCGCCGATTTCCCAAACAGGCTCTCAGGTCAGCCCCCCTTGCGCCGCAGCGCCTCGGCCAGGGCCGCGCCGAATGCGCCCTGGTCTGGCTTGTCGTTGCTGCGCTTGCCCTGCGGGGGCAGGCCGCGCTTGCCGTCGCGCGGGGCGGTGGCGCGGTCGGGGGTGCCGCCTGCGGGCCGGCCGCCGGCGTCGTCCTTGCGCATGGAGAGGGCGATGCGCTTCCTCTTCACATCCACATCCACCACCCGCACCTTCACCACATCACCGGCCTTGACCACCTCATGGGGGTCCTTCACGAACCGGTCGGCCAGGGCGGAGACATGGACCAGCCCGTCCTGGTGCACGCCGATGTCGACGAAGGCGCCGAACGCGGCGACATTGGTCACCGTGCCTTCCAGCACCATGCCGGGCTTGAGGTCGCTCATCTCGTGCACCCCCTCGGCGAAGGTGGCGGTCTTGAAGGCGGGGCGCGGATCGCGGCCGGGCTTCTCCAATTCGGAGAGGATGTCACGCACCGTGGGCAGGCCGAAGCGCTCGTCCACGAAGGTGCGCGGATCGAGGGCTTTCAGCGCCGCCGTATCGCCCATCAGCGCGCGCACGTCGCGGCCGCAGGCGGCAACGATCTTCTTCGCCACCTCATAGGCTTCCGGATGCACCGCCGAGGCGTCCAACGGCTCGGCGCCATCGGGAATGCGCAGGAAGCCGGCGGCGAGCTCGAAGGTGCGCGGGCCGAGCCGGGAGACCTTCAGCAGTTCCTTGCGGGTCTTGAACGCCCCCACCGTATCGCGGTGGGCGACGATGGCCTCCGCCAGCGACGTGCCGAGCCCCGACACCCGGGCGAGCAGCGAGGCGGAGGCGGTGTTGAGGTCGACGCCCACGGCGTTCACCGCGTCTTCCACCACCGCATCCAGGGCCTTGGCGAGGCGGGCCTGATCCACATCGTGCTGATACTGGCCGACGCCGATGGACTTTGGCTCGATCTTCACCAGCTCCGCCAGCGGGTCCTGCAGCCGGCGGGCGATGGAGACGGCGCCGCGCAGGGACACATCGAGATCGGGCATTTCGGCCGCGGCGGTGGCGGAGGCGGAATAGACCGAGGCGCCGGCCTCGCTCACCACCACCTTGATGGGCTTCTTGCCGGCGGCATCCGGCGGCAAAGCGGAGAGGAGATCGGCGGCGAGCTTGTCGGTCTCGCGGCTCGCCGTGCCGTTGCCGATGGCGATCAGCTCCACCCGATGGCGGCGGATGAGGCTGGCCAGCTCCGCCATGGCTCCTTGCACATCGTTGCGGGGCTGGAACGGATAGACGGTAGAGGTGGCGAGCACCTTGCCGGTGCCATCCACCACCGCCACCTTCACGCCGGTGCGGATGCCGGGGTCGAGGCCCATGGTGGCCCGCGAGCCGGCCGGGGCGGCGAGCAGCAGGTCCTTGAGATTGCGGGCGAAGACGTGGATGGCCTCTTCCTCCGCCTTCTCCCTCAGCTCGCCCATGAGATCGATGGTGAGGTGCAGCGAGAGCTTCACCCGCCAGGCCCAGCGCGCCACGTCCAGGAGGAAGGCATCGGCGGGGCCGCCATTGGCGAGGGGGATCTCGTAAGCCTCGGCCACCAGCCGCTCCACCGGCTTGATGGGGGCGGTGGCGTCCTCGTCCACGACGAGGTCGAGGGTCAGCATGTCCTCGTTGCGGCCGCGCAGCATGGCCAGCACCCGGTGGCTGGGGGCGGTGGCCCATTTTTCCGCATGGTCGAAATAGTCGCGGAACTTGGCGCCGGCCTCCTCCTTGCCCTCGGCCACCTTGGCCTTGAGCACGGCCTGGCTCTTCATATAGGTGCGCAGGCGGCCCACCAGATCGGCATTTTCCGCGAACGTCTCCACCAGGATGTCGCGAGCGCCGTCGAGGGCGGCCTTCACGTCCGCCACCTGATCGTTGAGGAAGCGGGTGGCCAGCTCCGCCGGCACGCTTCTGCGATCGGCCAAAAGGGTTTCCGCCAGCGGGCTGAGGCCTTTTTCGCGGGCGATTTCCGCCTTGGTGCGCCGCTTGGGCTTATAGGGCAGATAGAGGTCTTCCAGCTCCGCCTTGGTGGTGACGGAGAGGAGCTTACCGCGCAGGTCATCGGTGAGCTTGCCCTGGCCCTCAATGGAGGCGAGCACGGTGGCGCGGCGCGCCTCCAGCTCGCGCAGATAGGACAGGCGCTCCTCCAGGGTGCGCAATTGGGTGTCGTCGAGGCCGCCGGTGACTTCCTTTCGGTAGCGGGCGATGAAAGGCACCGTGGCGCCTTCGTCCAGCAGCCCCACCGCCGCGCTCACCTGGGCCGGCCGCGCGCTGATCTCGCCGGCGATGATGCGGGCGATGGCTTCGGTTTCAGCAGCCTTGGTGGCAGACGGCGTAGCGGCCATGGGGGATCCTTAATACGGGTTTCGGGGGATGCCCGAAGCAGCCTGAGGCTCAGGCGCCCCTGCGCAGCGCTGGAGCATGTCCCCGATTCAATGAACGGGCGAGTGCTCTAGCCCAGGGTTGCGGCGCTGTCACGGCAGGGCGGCGTGCACCGGGGGCGAGGTCACAGGAAACGGCCCCCGCGTTTGCCCGTGATGAAGCGGTGCCCCGCGGGGGCCTCAGCCGTGGCGGGAGAGGAAGGCTTCGGCGAGGGCCACCGTGCCATCGGTGAAGGCGGGGCCGAGGGCCTGGGCGGCGGGGCGTTCGCCGTGGGAGGCGGCCCAGGCGGTGAGCAGGATGCGGCGCAGCATCACGAAGACGTCGAGCTGGGCGGAGACATCACCCGGCAGCGGCCGCTCGGCGCGATAGCCCTCCATCCAGGCGGCCTTCAGGGCCGGCACATAGGGTTCGTGCTCCAGGAAGGAGATGGCGGCGGCGAAATCATAGAGGAACCAGGAGAAGCCGCAGTCATCGAAATCGATGAGGGCGAACCGGTCGCCGTCCACCAGCAGATTGGCGAGCCGCAGGTCGGCATGCACCAGGCCGAAGCCGTCCGGCTGTTCCAGCGGTCGCAGCTTGTCCTTCAGCATCCGCGCGGTGCGCTCCAGCAGTACCCGGCCCTGGTCGTCGAGACCGAGGGCGTTGCGGAAATCCCCCCACAACGGCTTGGCGCCCAGCGTGCTCTCGAAATTCCACACCTTGCGGGCGAAGCCTTCGGGGCGCTTCCAGCGGCGGGCATGGGCATGCAGCCGGGCGTGAAGGGTGCCGAGGTGGCGGAACCACGCCACCAGATCCTCATCGGGCGAGGGCTCGCGGCCGGGCATGAACTCGAAGGCCACCACATGGTGGCTGGCGCCCACCCCCGCCACATCGGCGATGAAGCCGCCCTCGGCGAGGGGGATGGGGCGCGGCGTGGTGATGACATCATCGGCGCGCAGCGCCTCGATCCAGGCCAGTTCCGACTTGATCTCGGCCCGGCAGTGGGCGCCGGAGCGGTGCACCCGCAGCACCACATCGCCGTCGCGCCCGTCCTGCACCCTGTAGGTGGCGTTGTCGGACACGGTGATGAGGCGCATCTCCGCATCGGGATCGAGCCCCCAGCGTGGCAGAGCGGCGCGCACGCCGTCTTCGATGCGGTCGCGTTCGGCATGGGTGTCGAGCACGAGGGTTCTCCTGCAAAGCGGGGCTGATGTCAGAGGCTGAACGCCGTGGCCCTCATTCTGTTTCATCCGGCCTGCGCGGGATTAGCGGGGATCGCAGGCCCGTCGCGTCCTCACCTTCAGGCATGGGCTGCGTGAGCACGGCAGGGTCGGCGAAGACCCGCCGGCACGTAGCGCGGCTCATTCCCCCGCCACCGTTCACCTCCTCACCAGCAACGTGTTCCTCTTGGTGCCCCTCCCTCTCCCGCTTGCGGGGGAGGGTCGGGGAAGGGGGCAATCGCCAGTCACGTGAACCGAATTGCGAGGCGAAGGGCCGTGCCTCGAAAGTGAAAAAAGTTTCAAATGCCAAGTTCTCAAATGCCAAGTTCTCAAATGCCAAGTTTTCAAATGCCAGTTTCTGCGATGCAGGACGCCGTCCTGGCCCCCTCCCTCACCCTCCCCCGAAAGCGGGAGAGGGAACGCCCAACGACGGGCCATCGTGCTCGAATGTCGATCGAGCTGAGAGGCTGGCCCAGCCAAGCCCCTGGTGAAGACGGGGGGATGCTACGCAGTCCGGCCGCCGCTTCACAAGCGGTTTTTGTTGTGCGCTGCGGGACCGATGGGCCGTGCGCAGGTGCGCGGGCGGCCCTCAGCAGATGCGGGGCAATTGGTCGCCCACCAGCATGTCGACGATGCGCTCGCCGCCGAAGCGGGTCGCCATGGTCACCCGGCCGGGCCGGCCGCTGGTGATGGTGCCGATGGCCGCCGCATCGCGCCCGAGCGGGTGGGCGCGCAAAGCGGCAAGGGCTGCCTCGGCCTCGTCCGATGGCACCACCGCGACGATCTTGCCTTCGTTGGCGAGATAGAGCGGGTCGAGCCCCAGGATCTCGCAAAAGCCCTGCACCTCCGGCCGCATGGGCAAGGCGAGCTCGTCGAGCCGCACGCCCACGGCGCTCGCCTCCGCCAGCTCGTTCACCACCGCCGCGACGCCGCCACGGGTGGCATCGCGCATCATGCGGATGCCCGGGGTGGCGGTGATCAACGTGGCGATGAGGTCGTGGAGGGGGGCGCAATCGCTGGTGATTTCCGTCTCCAGCGCCAGATCGCCCCGGGCGTTGAGGATGGCGGCACCGTGGTCGCCCAGCAGGCCGTTCACCAGCACCACATCGCCCGGGCGCGCCTTGGTGATGCCCACATCGAGCCCGGTGCGCACCACGCCGATGCCGGTGGTGGTGATGAACAGCTTGTCGCACGCGCCGCGGGCCACCACCTTGGTGTCGCCGGTGGCGATGGCGACGCCGGCGGCGCGGGCGGTCTCGGCCATGGAGGCCACCACCCGGCGCAGTTCCTCCACCTTGAGCCCCTCCTCGATGATGACGGCGCAGGAGAGCGCCACCGGCACCGCCCCGCCCACGGCAAGGTCGTTCACCGTTCCGCACACGGCCAATGTGCCGATGTCGCCGCCGGGGAAGAACAGGGGGTCCACCACGAAGCTGTCGGTGGTGAAGGCGAGCCGGTCGCCCTTGGCGGCGAGGGCGGCGAGATCGAACCGCGCCTGGTCCTCGGGAGCCGGGTGGCCGGCGCCCGAGAAGGTCGAGAGGAACACGTCGTCGATGAGGTCGCGCATGGCGCTGCCGCCGCCCCCATGGGCGAGGGTGATGGTGCTCTGGGTGAGCGCGCGGCGGCGGGTGGGCGTTGCGGGGGCGTTCATGCGGCTTCTCCCCTCAGGCCGCCGTATTGGTAATAGGCGGCGCACGATCCTTCCGACGACACCATGAGCGCGCCGAGCGGCGTTTCCGGCGTGCAACCTTTGCCGAATTCGGGGCAGGCCCAGGGCTTTTCCGCCCCGGTGAGCACGGCGCCGCAGCGGCATTGGGCGGGGTCCGCCACCTTCACGTCGGGCACCGCGAAGCGGCGTTCCGCATCGAAGCGGGCGAAGGCCTCGCGCAGCCGCACCCCGGAGCCGGCGATGGAGCCGAGGCCGCGCCATTCGAAGGTGGGGCGCGGCTCATAGACCTCCGCAACCGCCTTCAGGGCGGCGGGGTTGCCGTGGGGCGGCACCACCCGGGCATATTGGTTCTCGATCCGGGCGTCCCCCGCCTCGATCTGCCGCAGCACCATGAGCAGCGACTGCAACAGGTCGATGGGCTCGAAGCCCGCCACCACCAGGGGCTTCTTGAATTCATCGGCGATGAAGCGGTACGGCTCGGTGCCGATGACCATGGAGACATGGCCCGGGCCGATGAAGCCGTCGATGCCGAAATCCTCCTGCTCCAGCAGCGCCCGCAGGGTGGGGATGATGGTGATGTGGTTGCAGAACAAAGAGAAGTTCTCCACCCCCTCGCGCGCGGCGCGCAGCACGGTGAGCGCCGTGGAGGGCATGGTGGTCTCGAAGCCGAGGCCGAAGAACACCACCTCGCGCTCCGGGTTGCGCGTGGCCAAAGTGAGGGCGTCGAGGGGGGAATAGACCATGCGTACGTCGGCGCCCTCGGCCTTGGCCTGGAGCAGGCTCTTCCTGGAGCCCGGCACTCGCATGGCATCGCCGAAGGTGGCGAAGATCACCTCTTCCCGTTCGGCGATGGCCACGCAGTCATCCACCCGGCCCATGGGCAGCACGCACACCGGGCAGCCGGGGCCATGCACGAATTCCACCAGATCCGGCAAAAGCCCTTCGAGGCCATAGCGGAAGATGGCGTGGGTGTGCCCGCCGCACACTTCCATGATGGCGAACGGCCTGTCGCGGCCGCGTTCCAGCCGGGCGGAGATGGCCTCGATCTCCTTCACCAGCGCCCTGGCCAGAGCGGGATCGCGGAATTCATCGACGAAGCGCATGGGCTCACTCCTGTCCGGCCGGCTGGGAGGCGAGGGGGGCGATAGCGCCGGCGGTGAGCGCCTCCATTTCCGCCGCCGCCTCGCCAATCTCGGTCAGCACCTTCAGGGTGGCGGCCGCCTCCTCCTCGTCGATGACGCTCATGGCGAAGCCCACATGCACCAGCACCCAGGCCCCCACGAGATCTGCGAGGGGCGCGCCGGGCGCGGCCACGCACACCACGTCCACAGTGCGGCGCACGCCGGAGACATCCACCACGCACAGCATGGCCTCCTCATCGGCGACGGCGACGATGCGCCCAGGAATGCCGAGACACATGGCGGTTCTCCGTTCGTCTTCAATGCGGCTGGGCGAAGGTGCGGTCGCGGGCGATGCCGTAGCGGTCGAGTTTGGCGCGCAGCCCCACCCGCGACAGGCCCAGCTCCTCCGCTGCGCGGCTCTTGTTCCAGCGGCAGCGCACCAGGGTTTCGGTGAGGATGGAGGCTTCCATGCGCTCGATGCGGTCTTTCAGCGGGCCGGACTCGGGCAAGGTGATCACCTCCGGCTCGGCGCGGGCGGTGGTGATGGCCGCTGCCCGCACCAGATGGGGCGAGAGCAGGTCGGCGCCCAGGGTCTCGCGCTCGGCCAGCACCAGCATGCGGGTGATCTCGTTCTGCAGTTCGCGCACGTTGCCGGGCCAGTCATAGGCCTGCATGCAGGCGAGCGCCTCGGGGCTGAAGCCCTTGGCGCGCTTGCCGTGCTGGGCGGCCAGCGCATCGAGGATGCTCTGCGCCAGCACCGGGATGTCGGCGCGCCGCTCGCGCAGCGCCGGCAGGGTCAGCACCATGGCGGAGAGGCGGTAATAGAGATCCTCGCGGAAGCGGCCCTTGGCCACCTCGCCGACGAGGTCGCGATGGGTGGCGGCGAGCACCCGCACATTGACGCGCTTGGCCTCGTTGGAGCCCACCGGGCGGATCTCGCCTTCCTGCAAAAAGCGCAGCAGCTTCACCTGGAAGGCGGGGGAGATGTCGCCGATCTCGTCCAACAGGATGGTGCCGCCATCCGCCTGATCGAGCAGGCCGATGCGGGTGACGTGGGCGCCGGTGAACGAGCCTTTCTTGTGGCCGAACAATTCGGATTCCAGCAGCTCGTCGGGGATGGCCCCGCAGTTCACGGCGAAGAACGGGCGGTCCGAGCGCAGGCTGGAATAATGGATGGCGCGGGCCAGGAGTTCCTTGCCGGTGCCGGTCTCCCCATGGATCAGCACCGGCACGTCGAAGGTGGCGACCTTGGCGCCGCGGGTACAGGTGTCGGAGAGCGGGCTGCCGGGGGCGCGGATCAGCGTGTCGAAATGGAAGATCTGTGCCACCCGTTCCCGCTGGGCGGCGAGGCGCGCCTCGGCGGTGGTGGCGGTGAGCTTCATTTCGAGGCTCAGCCGCTCGTGCTCGCGCTGCAGATCGAACAGATGGGCGGCGTTGCGGGCGGCGAGCAGCAATTGGTCGGGATGCCAGGGCTTGGGGATGAACTGGTAGATGCCGGCGGCATTGATGGCGCCGATCATGTCCTCGGGCTCGCTATAGCCGGTGACGATGATGCGCAGGATGTCCGGCCAGCGCTCGCGCACCTCGGTGAGCAGCGCGACGCCGGAGGTGCCGGGCATGCGCTGGTCGCAGAAGATCACCTGGATCCACTCGTTCTCCAGGATGCGCCGGGCCTCGTCGGCGCTGCCGGCGGTGAAGACGTCGAATTCCTCGTCGAGCACGCGGGCGATCACTTCCACCGAGCGCGGCTCGTCATCCACCACGAGAAGGGCGGGGCGGCGGGTCATGAGTGGGCCTCCCGTGCGGCGAGGAGGCCGGCGGCGGCGCGCAGAGTGCGGGCCTTGGCCTCGGCGGCGATGGCGAGGGCCTCGAGCCGGCTGGCGCGCCGGCGCTCCAGCCAGGCGAGCCAGCGGGCGAGGCCCACTTCGCCCCGGGCGGAGACGCGCAGGATCTCCGCCTTGGGGTTCACCCGGGCGATGTTGCGCTCCAGCGCCGCCATGTCCGCATCCACATAAGGCGCCAGGTCCGCCTTGGTGATGAGCACCAGCTCGGCGCCCTGGAAGATGTCGGGATATTTCAGCGGCTTGTCGTCGCCTTCCGCCACCGAGATGAGGGTGATGCGGGCGGTCTCGCCGAGATCGAAGGCGGCGGGGCACACGAGGTTGCCCACATTCTCGATGAACAGCACGCCGCCTTGGGGCAGGGGCAGCTTTTCGAGGGCGTGGCCCACCATGTGGGCGTCCAGGTGGCAGCCCTTGCCGGTGTTGATCTGCACCGCCGGCACGCCCACGGCGCGGATGCGGGCGGCGTCATTGTCGGTCTGCTGGTCGCCCTCGATGACGGCGGCGGGCAGCCGGCCGGCAAGGGCTTTGAGGGTTTCCACCAGAAGCGTGGTCTTGCCGGCGCCGGGGCCGGAAAGGAGATTCAGCGCCAGGATGCCGGCCGCATCGAGCCGGGCGCGGTTGGTACCGGCATAGCCGTCGTTCTTGGCGAGGATATTGGTCTCGATCTCCACCATGCGGGCCTGGCTGAGGCCCGGGGCATGGGCGCGGGCCGGGCCCTGGCCGTAATCGAGGGTGCCGGCGCGCTCCTGTGGCGCGGTGTCTTGTGGCGCGGTGTCTTGCGGGTGGGCGTCTTGCGAATGGGCATGGCTGTGAGTGGTGCCGTCCGCATGGGTATGCACGGCGCCGCCATGGTCATGTGCATGAGCGTGCGCGTGCCCATGGTCATGATGATGGGCGTGATCATGCCCGTGGTCGTGACCGTGGGCCTCGGAAATGGTGGCGCCGTCACCGGCGCAGCCGCACACCGTGCACATCACATCACCTCCAGGTCTTTGATGGTCATTTCGGTGCCGCCATTGGGCACCAGCCGTTCGCCGCCGCAGCGGGGGCAGGGATCGAGCCGGTGCGCCAGGGGCACCGTATTGCCGCAATCGAAGCACCAGGCGGTGCCGGGCTCGTCCAGCACCACCAGTTCGGCGCCTTCGGCGAGCGAACCCTGCATCACCACGTCGAAGCCGAAGCGCAGCGCCTCCACCTCCACCCCGGCGAAGCGGCCCACGGCGAGGCGCACCCGCGTGACCTTGGAGAAATTCTGCGTGCGGGCCGCGTCTTCCATGGCGGAACGCAGGCTTTCGCACAGGGCCATCTCATGCATCGGCGAGGGCTCCTTGCAGATCGAGGGTGACCGGCACGCACGGATTGATGGCGCTGATCAGGAAGCCCGCCACGAAGGCGGTGTCCGGCCCCGGCGCAAGGCGCGCGAACGCCTGCTCCAAGAGCCCGCCGGGGGCGAGGTTCCAGGCGCTGGGGGAGAGGATGCGATAGCCCGCCACCCGGCCCGCCACCACCTGCGCCCCATGCCCGAGCAGGCCTCGGGCGGCTTCCGCATGGCCGAGGCTAAGGGTCGACTGGCCGGCGGACCGGTCCGCCCGTGTCGCGCCGAAGGGCACGAGGGGCGCATGGCTGCTGCCCGGCATGACCGCGCCCAGCGAGAGAAGATCGGCAAGCCGCGCCAGCAGGCGCACGAACAGGCTCGGCCCTTCGGCCGCCAGCAGTTCAGCGAAGAGGGGCGTGGCGGCCACCCGGCCGAGGGCGCCGGTTTCGCGCAGGGGGAAGGGTGCCGGCTCCGGCGGCGTTGCGCCGCGTGCGTGCAGCGGCGGCTGGAGGTCGCCAAGCAATGCCCGCTCCAGATCCACCCGGCCGAGCTCGGGCAGGCCGGCGCGGCCACAGGCGGGATCGAGCCCGCGCAGGCGGGAGAGGATGCGGGCGGTGGCGGTGGGGCCCGCCGCCAGCCAGCGGTTCAGCGCGGCGACGGATTGGGCGGTGAAATCTTCGGCTGCCAGCCGTTCGCCCACCAGGGCGCCCGCCAGCGCAGGTGCCCCACCCGCAGGTGCCCCACCCGCAGGTGCCCCGCCGGGCTGGGCGAGGCTGGCGAGGGCGGCGCGGTCCGGCGCGCCGCCACAGAGGCTTGGCCAGGTGTGGAGAATGGCGAGGGCGTGGTCGCGCCGGCTCTCCCGTATCATGGCCTCCGCATCGGCCTCCGCCGGCAGGCCCAGCGCCCGGGCGGCGGCGAAGCCGTGGGCGGCGCCGCACAGATTGAAGATGCGCGGCGCCAGGCGGGCGGCCTCCGCGACCGTGCGCCCTTCCAGAACCCGCGCCGGATCCGGCCCCTCGGCGCGCACGAACCGCCAGCCGTCGCCCTTTGGCGCAGGGGTGATGGTGAGGCGCTGGAGGCTGGCGCGGGGGGAGGTCATGGCCGGGCTGTCCCTGCGTCCGCAAGGGCGTCATCCGCCGACACCATTCGGTCGCTGGTCGCGCCGGTCCGCGCCGGTCCGCCCGCCGCCATGGGGTCCGCAGCGGCCTGACCCGCCGCCACCGGGTGTTCGGCGGCCGGGTGCCCGCCGGGCTGGCGTTCCGATGTCTCGCGCCCTGCCTCCTGCGCCGTGGCCTCCTGGCCGGCCGCATCCTTGGCTACATCCTGGCTCGCGAGGCCGGGGCCGAAGATGAGGGCGCGGCGTGACAGGGCGGAGGGCGTTTCGCGTGCGGGCGCATCCGCCGCCGCCTCCAGGGCGGCGCGCTGCGCCGCTTCTTCTTCCGCCTGCCGGGCGGCCGCGTCCTCGGCGCGCCGGCGGATCTCGCCGGCGCGGCTGCCCTCCTCGCGATTGGCGGGATCGAGCAAAGCGGGGATGATGGCTTCCGCCGTCTCCACCGCCTGCAGCATGGAGGAGAAATCGAACATGGGGGAGAACAGGGAGCACGCCCGGTAGGGCCCCGTCTCCGGCCGTTCGGCGGAGAGGAATTCATAGGTGCCGGAGGGAAAATCCATCAGCGCCCGGGTGCCCGTGGGCAGGCCCGTCCAGTCCTCGCCCGGCTTCGGCAGCGCGATGATGTTCATGAACCACGGGGTCACCAGCACGCCCACCAGGCGCCCCTCGAGAATGCGGAAGCCCACCGCCTTCACCGACAGCGCCCCGTTGACGAACGGCACCCCCTTCATGCGGGAGGCATTGATCTCCTGAAACACCGCTTCCAGCCGGCCGGGGAGGGTGCGCAGGGTTTCGTCCAGCGCCGCGTCCTCGGGGGAGGGGGCATCGACCACGGCGGTGGCGCCGGCGGCGCCGCCATCGAGCACCATGAACTGGTCGCGGGCGCCGTCGCACACCGGGCAGCGCCAGTCGTCCGGCAGATCATTGAAGGCGGTGCCGGGCGGCACCTGCCAGGTGTCGCAGCCCTCGGCCGGGTCATAGACGTGCCAGCACACCTTGCATTCGAGCCGGGCGGTGGGGGCGAGGCGGGCGCGATCGCCGAGGTAGGAGCCCTCGAACCGGCCATGGGGGAAGGCGGAGATGTTCATGGCCGCCTCACGAAATGGCCACGAGCACGTCGGCGAGGCGCTCGGCGGAATCGGCGATGTCCTCCGCCGCCGCGCACGCCACCTCCGGTACCTCGCACAGTTCGATGGTGTCGAGAATGAGCATGTCGGTGGAATTGTAGAAGCGCACCCGCCACACCCCCTTCAGCGCCGCCGCATCGATGCGGCAATTGCCATAGCCGCGGGAGAGCACCACCGTCGCGCCCTGGCCCAGCCGGGCGTCCAGCATGGCGAGGTCTTCAGGTGTGTGTGGCAGCAGGGAGAGGTTGATGACATGGGGCGGCGCCCCGGGCGTGAGGCTGCGGGTGCGGTGGTCGATCTCCACCAGCAGGGTGGGGGCGTTGAAGATGCCCGGCCCACCCCCGGACAGGGCGGCGGTGTCGATGGCCCAGTTCGGGTCGTGGGCGCGCAGGATGGCGCCGCGCGGGAAGGCGCCCACCTCCACCCGGTCGGCCCCGGCGGCGCCGCGCAGGCGCCACACGCCGGCGAAGGTGGCTTCCTGGATCTCCATGGCCCGGCCATCGGTGCCGGCCACCTTCACCGCCACTTCGCCCTCGCCCAGGGTCTCGTCCACCAAAGCGAGATTGTCGGCATCGAGATGGCTGAGCGGGATGGTG
This sequence comes from Xanthobacter sp. NM-25, assembly GCF_022138605.1. GTDB lineage: Bacteria > Pseudomonadota > Alphaproteobacteria > Rhizobiales > Xanthobacteraceae > Xanthobacter. The sequence continues at coordinate 454,833 of NZ_JACBFS010000002.1, read as the reverse complement.
AGGCTGCCACCCGGCGTCCAGGCCTTCAGGGCATCGAGGATCTCGGCCACCACCTTGAGGGCGGGGGCAAAGCGGGCCTTGTCCTCCACTTCCGGCAGGTGGGCCTCGAAAATGCGCATGCCCGAGGGCATGGGCAGATAGGCGAGGCCTTCTTCCTCGGCGGTGGGCTGGCTGCCGGGGCCGAAGCCCATGGGGGCCTGGGTGGCGAAGGGGCTGGAAGCCATGGGGAAAGCCTCAGTGGGTGGCGGTGGAGGGGGCGTCCATCAGGGCGCCGAGGCGGTCGAGATATTCATCCCAGTCCCGCATGCGGGAGATGGCGCCCAACGGTACGCCGGCGCGCAGCACCACGATGGCCGGCAAGGCGAGGTTGAGCGCCTCGCGGAAGGCGGCTTCCGCCTTGGGGCCGGCCACCGCGCCGCCGATCTGCGCCTCGCCGCCCAGGGCCTTCACCAGCTCGGGCAGCACCACGGCGATGTCGGGGCTCTCCAGGTGCGCCTTGCCGTGGGCGGGCAGCAACAGGAGATGGTCGCGGGCATCGAGGGCAGCGGCATCCTCGGCGGCTTCGACATAGGCATAGGCGCGCTCGGTGAGGAGGCGGCGCACCAAGGGGTGGAGGGCGTCCTGCGACATCAGGCTTCCTTTCGGCCGGCGGCATAGGCGGCGGCGAGGTGCGGCGGCAGCTCGGGCTCGCGATCGGCGAGATCGGCGAAGGCGCGGTCGATCCGGTCGGCATCGGCCTCGCCGGCCATGATGGCGGCGACGCCCGCCAGCGCCTCGGTGATGAGGCGGGCTTCCTCCGCCTCCAGCAGGCGGCGGGCGGTGCCCTGGAACACCAGTACGTGGTCGCCCACCCGGGCCTCGGGCACCAGGCACAGGTCCACCCGCTCGCTGCGGTCCTCGGCGAGGCACGAGGCGAAGGCGCCGTCGGAGGCGATGATGCGCATGGGCAGGCCGAGACACATGGGTGAGGGCTTTCAGCTGCGGGCGAGAATGCGGGGGTCGCCGATGCGGCAGGCCTCCTCGGCGCTGGGCCGGCCGGTTTCGTAAGAATCGCGGGCGATGGGCGCAGCGATGAAGCCGCCATCGCGCCGGGGGCGGGGCTGCGGAATGATGTCAAAATCGGTGGCCAGCACCTCCAGCACCTTGGCCGCCGCCGGTGCCACCTGGGCGGCGACGGTGGCGGTGAGGCCGCCGCCGTAATCGTCGAGAATTTCCGGCTGCACGCCCACCAGCACCATGTGCCCCGGGGTGTGGCCGCGCAGCGCCAGAAGGCCGAGGATCTCCTGGAAGCCGGTCTGGTGCAGGCTCACCTTGCGGGTGGCGAGTACGGCGGGCACCGCCTCATCGGCCAGGATGTGCAGGGTGCCGGGGGCAAGGCCGTAATCCACCGCATCGACGATGACGACGCCGTCCGCCTCTTCCAGATAGGGCAGGAGATAGAGGCCCTGGGTGCCGCCATCGAGCAGGGTGACGATGTCGGGGAAGACATGGTCGCGGTCGAGCGCCTCGAGCACGCGCACGCCGAAGCCTTCATCGGCCCACAGGATGTTGCCGATGCCGAGCACCAAAATGCGCGCGGGTATACATTCGTCGGCCATGCGACGCCTCCGTTCGGCCTGATCCTCCCACGGCGGTCTGCTGCCGCCTGAATGGAAGTGGACCAATTCAAAGACCGTGCCAGGGTGGCCGGGGGCTGCTAACGCCTTGATCGGTCTTGCCGGCATTGCATACCTTCCGGTATGGCTGCAGCTTAAAATGGAAGGATAATGTCCGATATTCTGTAAATTTGGAAATCTGAAATCCAATTTTTGCCGGAGCGGGCATGGACCGGCTCCGCTCACGCGGTTCAGCAATGCAAAAGGGCGCGGCCTTGGCCGCGCCCTTTCAGGTTGCAGGCCGGACGCCTCAGTCCGGATCGTCGTCGCGGAAGGTGCGGTAGCCGTTGGTGATGGCCGAGACCATGGACTGACGGCTCATGATGTCCTCGCGGATCACCGAATAGACGTGGATGATGATGAACAGGATGATCACCCACATGCCGAGGTGATGCAGGGTGTGCACCTGCATGGAGCCGCCGAGCAGCGGGATGACCCAGCCGAACAGGCGATCCTGCCAGGAGCCGGCGCCGGTGCCTTCCGAATAGAGGGCAAAGCCGGTAACGATCATGAAGATGAGCCCCAGCACCATCACCAGGAACAGGAAGGTCTGCGCCAGGGGATTGTGGCCCACGAACTTCAGTGGCCGGGGCTTCAGGAAGGCATACCACTGGATCTCGGTGAACAGGCCTTTCCAGAAGCTCTTCTTCCAGAGCGGCAGGGTGAACAGCTCGCGGGAATATGTATTGCCCACGAACGCCCACGCCACCCGGCCGATGAAGGCCACGGCGAGAATGTAGCCCGCAGAGAAGTGGATGAAGCGGATGGTGCCCATGAGGTAATGGGCGCTCGCCTCCCCCGACAAAGTGGGGAAGGGCGAACCGATGAAATAGCCGGTGACGCACAACACCACGATGCACAGGGCATTCACCCAGTGCCACAGGCGCACCGGCGCCTCATAGACATAGACGGTGGTCAGGGACTTTCCACCCTTCACCGCGGCCGTGGTCGCGGCCGGGGCGCGGTCCGCCGGGGGGGCGGTGCCGGGGATCGATGCATCGGTCATGGCTCACCTCCTCAGCGCACGCTGACGCGGGCCAGCTCCTCGCCGTCGTCCGACATCACATGGGTCGAACAGGCGAGGCAGGGATCGAAGGAGTGGAGGGTCCGCAGAATCTCCACCGGCTCTTCCGGGCGCGCCATGGGCGTGTTCATGAGGGAGGCCTCGAACGCGCCGATATTGCCCTTGGGATCACGCGGGCCGCCGTTCCAGGTGGTGGGCACCACGCACTGGTAGTTCTCGATCCGCCCGTCCTTGATCTTGATCCAATGCCCGAGGCCGCCGCGCGGCGCCGCCACCGTGCCCACCCCCTTGGCCTCCTTGGGCCAGGTGGCGGGGTCCCACTTCTCCATATTGGCGGTGGCGGTATCGCCCGCCTTGATATTGGCGATGAGGGCGTTGAAATCGTCCAGCATCATATGGGCGCAATAATGCGCCTCCAGCGCCCGGGCCAGCGTGCGGCCGATGGTGGTGGGCAGCGCCTGCTTGGCGGTGAGCTGGGTGCCGGCCAAGGTGTTGAAGGCGCCCAGCGCCTCGTCCACCTGCCCCTTCACGAACGGCACGCCATGGGCATAAGCGAGGATGTAGCGGGCCAGTGGGCCCACCTCCACCGCATTGCCCCGCCAGCGCGGCGCCTTGATCCAGGAATATTTCGCGTTCTCGTCCACCGCCTCGATATTGGTGCGGGTGCCCTTGGCATTGGGGCCGAGCACATATTGCGGGTCGGTGATGCCGTCCCACGGGTGCAGGCCCTTGTTCTTGTCCGCCTCCCCATAGGTGTACCAGGAGTGGGCCACGAACTCCTGCACCTGCTCGGGATCGCGCGGGTCGATGGGATGGATTTCCTCCCAATTGCCGTTGAGGATGACGCCGCCGGGCAGGCGATCGGTCTTCTTCTGGCCCTGGATGGCGGCATAGTCGCCGTAATCCATCACGTTCTGGCCGGAAAGGCCGCCGCCATAGAGCCAGCCCTTGTAGAAAGAGGCGATGGCGATGACATCCGGCACATAGACGTTCTTGGAAAATTCAAAGGCTTCCTGCAGCTTCAGCTGCACGAAGTTCAAACGCTCCATGTTGAGCGGGGCGCCGGCGGCCAGATCCCCGTTCATGTTGATGGCGCACGGCACGCCACCCACCAGATAATTGGGGTGCGGATTCTTGCCGCCAAAGATGGTGTGCACCTTCACGATTTCCTTCTGGAAATCGAGCGCCTCGAGATAATGGGTGACGGCCAGCAGATCCGCTTCCGGCGGCAGCAGATAGGCCGGGTTGTCCCAGTATCCGTTCTTGAAGATGCCGAGCTGGCCGCTCTCCACGAACTTCTTCAGCCGGTTCTGCACATCGCGGAAATAGCCCGGCGAGGACTTGGAATGGGCCGAGATGGACTGCTGCAGCACGCTGGTCGCCTTGGGGTCGGCTTTCAGCGCGTTTACCGGGTTCACCCAGTCGAGGGCGTGCAGGTGATAGAAGTGCACCACGTGGTCGTGCCACTGCAGCACCTTGGCCATGATCTCGCGGATGAGATAGGCGTTGTTGGGGATGGTGATGTTCAGCGCATCTTCCACCGCCCGCACGGAGGTGAGGGCGTGGCAGCCGGTGCACACGCCGCAGATGCGCTCCACGAAAGCCCAGGCGTCGCGCGGGTCGCGGCCTTTCAGGATGACTTCCAGCCCGCGCCACATGGTGCCGGTGGAAACCGCGTTGCGGATGATGTTCTGATCATCCACATTCACCTCGCAGCGCATATGCCCTTCGATGCGGGTGACGGGATCGACGACGATGCGCTTGCCGGACGTGTCGAGGGTGAAGCCGTTCGGCGTCTGAATGGTCACTTGTCGCCTCCCTTATCGGCGCCATTGCCTGCGTCGTGCTTTGTCTGGGCGCGCTTCAGGGCGCTGATGGCGGCATGCACCGCCACGCCCCCGCCCACCACGGCGGCGGCCGCGAGGCCCACCTTGTCCGCATTGCTTTCGATGCCGAAGCCGGAGCCCTTCAGGTCGGCGAGGCGCGCATACCACGAGCCCTTGTCCCAGAAGCCGTCTTCCGAGCAGCCGATGCAGCCGTGGCCGGCCTGGATGGGGAAGGACACGCCATCGTTCCAGCGCACGGTGGAGCAGGCGTTGTAGGTGGTGGGGCCCTTGCAGCCCACCTTGTAGAGGCAATAGCCCTTGCGCGCGCCTTCGTCGTCGAAGCTCTCCACATATTGCCCGGCGTCGAAATGGGGGCGCCGATAGCATTTGTCGTGGATGCGCTGGGAATAGAACATCAGCGGCCGGCCCTGGCGATCAAGGGCGGGGAGCTGGTCGAAGGTGAGCATATAGGTGATGACGCCGGTCATCACCTCGGCGATGGGCGGGCAGCCCGGCACCTTGATGATGGGCTTGTCGAAGATCACCTCATGCACGGGCGTGGCGCGGGTGGGGTTGGGCCGGGCCGCCTGCACGCAGCCATAAGAGGCGCACGAGCCCCAGGAGATGATGGCCTTGGCGTCGGTCGCGACCTTCTTGAGCTGGTCCACGAAGGGCTTGCCGCCGATGATGCAATACATGCCATCCTCGTTGAGGGGCGGGTTGCCCTCCACGGCCAGGATGTAATTGCCCTTATACTTGGTCATCACCTCATCGAGAATGGCTTCCGCCTGGTGGCCGGCGGAGGCCATCAGCGTGTCGTCATAGTCGAGGGAGATCATGGAGAGCACCACATCCTTGGCCAGCGGATGGGCCGAGCGGATGAAGCTTTCCGAGCAGCAGGTGCATTCCAGCCCATGCAGCCACAGCACCGGGGTGCGCGGCTTGGTTTCCATGGCATGAGCGATCTTGGGCGCAAACTCCGGCCCAAGGCCCAGCGCCGCCGCCGTGAGCGAGCAATATTTCAGGAACGACCGGCGGGTAATGCCCTGCCGCCGCATGACTTCATAAAACGTCTCGAGGGCCATAAAGGCGTCCCCCCTTGGCTGACCTTGTCCTCCCCTCCGGCGTCGAGGCCGGGGGATTGGAACCGTTTCAGCAAGGCGTGTGCCAGAGGGGGAGCGTGAGGGATTTCAGGGGGTTGGGCTGAATGGTGCGGCGGCGGGGTGGATGGGGGGTGAGCGGTTTGAGGGGGGCGGTGGAAAGGGGGTTATCGGGAATGGTAGTCGATATTACGATTTCGGCGATTCGAGCTAGATAATGGTGAAGCGAAGGGAATGGCGTGACCCCGTTTCCCCATTCCAATTTTTCGGACGAAGCGGGAGGGCCGACAAGATGAAATTGTCAAAATCTCAGAGAATAAAATTTATCAGGGATATTTCAAAACGACTCGAGCCCGAAACTTGGACTGAGATTGATTTGGTTTTGAAGCAATTTTATCTGCCGACTAGCGATCAATGGAATGGCGGAAAAGATGCTTATGTCGTCAAAATGATTGAAGATTCAAATGATTCTGACCTATCTGAACTTGCTGAACATTTCGGAATTATAACAAAGGAAGGAAACGGACAAAAGGACGAGGATTTTAATAGTCATTTCTGGGAAGATGGAAAATTAAAGGTTTTTATATCGCACTTGACTGCCCATCGAGAGCAGGCGTCAAAATTGAAAAATGCACTCAGTCGATGGGGAATGGGATGTTTTGTTGCGCACAACGATATACATCCAACTCTCGAATGGCAGATTGAAATTGAAGCGGCGCTATCTACATGCGATTTACTTATCGCCTTAATTCATCCCGGATTCAAGGATAGCTCTTGGTGCGATCAGGAGATTGGCTACGCGCTCGGTCGCGGTATTCCGGTGTTTTCTATCAAATGCGGCGCCGATCCTCATGGATTCGTTAGTCGCTTTCAGGCCTTCAACGGGCAGGGAAAGGCAGAATCTAGTATCGGGAAGGAAATATTTGAACATGCTTTACGTCATAAAAAACTGCAGGACAAAATCGCCTACATTTTGGTGAATATGTTCGCAAACAGCGGAAGTTTTTCGGACGCTAAGACGCGAATTGCTCTTCTCGAAAGGCTTGAGGTTTGGGATGATTCTTTTAATGCAATTATTTCTGATGCATTAAAGAAAAATAGCCAGATATACGATTCGTGGGGAGTGCCGGATCAAGTAAGAAAACTTCTCGCTAAGTGGAAGTAGGATTCCCTCTTCCAAGGATGGGGCGAATTTGGCGATCGCCTTACCCCCTTGCATCCCACCCCTCCCCTTGCCATATCGCGCGTGGGAGGTTGGCGGTGGACGAGCCACTCGCCAACGGGGTCAGGTCCAGAAGGAAGCAGCCTCAACGCGCCGTGCCTCGGGTCTTCGTCCCGCTTCACAACCCTCTTCCATACCGACGCGCCTGCCCCTGCCGATGGATGCTCCGGTCAAGCCGGAGCATGACGGTGGTTGGGCGGAGGGTTAGCGCGTTATGCGCCGACGGACGGGCTGCGCTGGCATCGGGATATTGCCGCGGCTGCCCTCCTCCGCGCCGTCGCCCTCCGGCTTGACCGGAGGGCCCACCTCACGGCTTGTGCCGACAAAGGGTGCGGCCATGGATGCTCCGGTCAAGCCGGAGCATGACGGTGGTTTTTGAAGGGGGCATCTTCGGGAATGCGCTCGGCGCCGGTGCCGGAAGGTTGCCCTGGTTGACGGCCACCCCACCGTCGCCCCCCGGCTTGACCGGAGGGCCTATTCCTCAGCCGAGCGCGATCTCGTCGAAGAGGTCGCGCCACTCGGGATTGCTCTTTTCCACCAGATCGATCTTCCACTGCCGCAGCCACGCCTTCAGCCGCTTTTCCCGCTGGATGGCGGCGAGGGCCGTGTCGTGGATCTCGAACCAGACGAGGCGGTGGACATGGTAGCGGCTGGTGAAGCCCGTTCCGGTGCCGAGCCGGTGCTCGAACACGCGGCGCGTCAGATCATTGGTCACGCCTACATAGAGTGTGTCGCGGGGCTTGCTGGCGAGGAGATAAACGAAATAACGCCGCTCCATGCACAAGCTCCGCCGTGGTCGCGTCCACAGTGCACCGGGAGCCGGCCGTTTCGCCAGGGGGTGGATGCTCCGGTCAAGCCGGAGCATGACGGCGGTTGGGATGGGAGGCGCAGAATTGGACCGGCGCCCCGCATCGCACGTTCACCCCTCAGGAAACACCAGCCCCGCCTTCCGCAGCGCGTCCCCTGATCCCAATCCCATGCGCTTCACCACCATCATGGCCTGCGCCATGGGGATGTTGAGGGGGACCACGCGGTCTTTCGGGACATAGAAGAGGTCGCCGGACATGGGGGTTGGGGCGCGGGGGATGAAGACGGCGGCCCAGCCGTCGGGAATCTCCTCCAGCTGGTAGCCGAGCTGCCAGGCGCCGTCGCGGCTGATCAAGGCCGGGGTGACGCCGGCCATGCTTTCCACCTGGGTCAGGCCATCAGCCATGCTCTTCACCAGCTGGTATTGCGGCACGCCGCCCAGCAGGGAATTCTCCCAGAAGCGCGTCACCCGCCGGCCGTGGCGCGTGCTGGCGGCATAGCCCGCGCCGAAGGCGATGAGGAGAATGAGCAGAAGGCCGATGAGGCTTTCCCCGCTCACCCCCACATAATCTTCCACCGGCACCAGATGGGAGACGGGCTTGGCGAGCGCCCCCACCAGCTTGATGGCGTGTCCCAGCACGATGAGCACCAGCACCGCGGGCAGAAGAAACACCATGCCCAGCACCAGTCGTCGCCCCAGGATCACCAGGACCGACCTCGGCTTGTCCTGCCCGCCCTGCGCCATGGTTCCATTCTCCCTGAAGACACCCGCGCCCCGCCAGAGGCCGCGGCGGCCCGGCCGCCGATGTCTATCGCACCCCAAGGGGCCGAGCCACTCCCCTCGGCGGCGCCTCTGTCCTGTGGTGGACCGCACCGCCTGGTTTCAAGGCCCGCCGTCGGCGCCGGAAACCGCGACGGCCTGGAGAAGCGGTGTTGAAGCGCGCCCGCCAAGCCTTTGCGGCGGCGCGTGATGCCCGGGGATCCTGTGCGTGCGCCCCTTGCATCGCGCCGGCACCCCTGCCATATAGCGCTCGGGAGGTTGGCGGTGGACGAGCCACTCGCCAACCGGGTCAGGTCCGGAAGGAAGCAGCCCCAACGAGCCCGGTCTCGGGTCTTCGTCCAGCCTCCCACCCTCGCACATCATCGCGCTTGCCTCGCGCGCCCGGTTTCCGGGCGGCGCCGGCGGGTGCGCGTCTGCCTCCGCCAGTGGCGCCTAGCGGTGCGGTGGGCCCTCCGGTCAAGCCGGAGGGCGACGGTGTGGGGAAGCTGATGCGGGCGACCGCCGCGGGCGCAGCGCTGCGTCTTCCCCAATAACCACCGTCATGCTCCGGCTTGACCGGAGCATCCATAGCCGCCCCCGGTGTGGCGCCTGGCGGCGGCGATAGGCCCTCCGGTCGAGCTGGAGCGCGACGGGGGAGAGGGCCGGAGGGCGACGGGGGCAGAGAGGGCTGGGACCATGCTCCCGGCGGCCCACCGAAATTGCGGGGGATGGGGCATGGGCGGGTGCGCGTTGTCGCAATCCCGCTTGGATCGCGGGGTAGGGGAGGGGCGCCCCATTGGAAGGAGCGCCATCATGTGGGTTGTCGTCGTCCTCGTCCTGAGCGCGCTGGTGAAGCCGGAAGTGGCTGTGAACCGCGAGACCAGCTACCCTACCGAGGAGGCCTGCAAGGCCGCCATTGCGAAGAACATCCCCGCCCGCCTGGACGCCAAGAACAAGGAAGCCTTCGCCGAAGGCTACCGCCGCTACGTCTGCATCCGCGTCCCCACCGACGCGAAAACGGGTGCCGCTAAGCCCGACGCGGCCAAGCCCCAGGCGGGTGCGTCGCCGGCCGGCAAGCCGCCGCTGCCGCAGCAGGTGCCCGCCCCGAAATAGGCGCGGAGGAATCGTCACGCGCGGCCGCAGTCGCCTTCCACAGGCGGGGTGCGGCCGTGCATTTCCGGGCGCGGGCCATCGACGCGCGCGCCCGCGGTGCTATGTATGGGGCATGTCCCCCGTCTTTCTCTTCTCGAAGGCCGCGTCATGAGCGAGGATCAGCGCAGCGATGAGGCGCACGGCGAGGCCCAGGACGATCTGGGCGCCGGCCTCGATCTCGGCACGCCGCCTGCGCCGGTTCCCGTGACGACCGCTCCCGCCCCCGCCAGCCCCGGCGCCTATCGGGTGCTGGCGCGCAAATACCGGCCGCAGAATTTCACGGACCTGATCGGCCAGGAGGCCATGGTCCGTACCCTGAAGAATGCGTTCGCCTCCGGCCGCATCGCCCAGGCCTATATCCTCACCGGCGTGCGCGGCGTGGGCAAGACCACCACCGCCCGCATCCTCGCCCGGGCGCTCAATTACGAACCCATGGATGGCGCGCCCGGCGGGCCCACCCTCGATCTTTCGGTGCCGGGCAAGCACTGCCGCGACATCATCGAATCCCGCCATGTGGACGTGATGGAGATGGACGCCGCGTCCAACACCTCCATCAACGACATCCGCGAGATCATCGAGAGTGCCCGCTATCGCCCGGTGATGGCCCGCTACAAGGTCTACATCATCGACGAAGTGCACATGCTCTCCACCGCCGCCTTCAACGGCCTGTTGAAGACGCTGGAGGAGCCGCCGGAGCATGTGAAATTCATCTTCGCCACCACCGAGATCCGCAAGGTGCCGGTCACCGTGCTCTCCCGCTGCCAGCGCTTCGATCTGCGGCGCGTGGATGCCGGCGTGCTCGCCGCCCACCTTTCCGGCATCTGCGCCAAGGAGGGGGTGGCCATCGAGCCGGAGGCTCTTTCCATCGTCGCCCGGGCGGCGGAAGGCTCGGTGCGCGACAGCCTCTCGCTGCTGGACCAGGCCATCGCCCATGGCGGCGGGCAAGTTTCGGCGGAAGAGGTGCGGCGCCTTCTCGGCCTTGCCGATAAGGGCCGCGTCATCGATCTGTTCGAGGCGCTGATGCGCGGCGAGATGCCAAAGGCCCTCGCCGAATTCCGCGACCAATATGATTCCGGCGCCGATCCGGCGGTGATCCTCACCGATCTCGCCGATTTCACCCATCTCGTCACCCGCCTGAAGATCGTCCCCGACACCGCCAATGACGCGGCGCTGGTGGAGGCCGAGCGGGTGCGCGGGGTGGAGATGGCTCGCGGCTTGTCCATGCGGGTGCTGGCCCGCGCCTGGCAGATGCTGCAGAAGGGCATCAGCGAGGTGCAGCAGGCCCCCAAGCCCGCCCAGGCGGCGGAAATGGTGCTGGTGCGCCTCGCCTATGCCGCCGATCTGCCCACCCCCGATGAAGCGCTGCGCCGGCTGAAGGACCAGCCGGTTTCCAGCCCGGGCGCCGGCCCCGGCGGCGGTTCCGGCGGGGCCGGCGGTGCCATGGCCATGGCGGCGGCGATGGGCGCGCCCATCACCGCTGGCATGCCCGCCCCCGTGACCGCTTCTGCCCCGCGGCTCGCTTTGGCGGCGGCGACCGCCGCGCCGCAGCCGGCGCCGACGCCCGTCCGGGCGCCGGCGGTGGAGGCGGGCCCACAGCTCGCCAGCCTCGCCGATGTGGCGGCCCTCGCCAGTGAGAAGCGCGATCTGCTGTTGAAGCTGGCGGTGGAAACCCAGGTGCGGCCGGTGAAGTTCGAGGACGGCCATATCGAGCTCGCCCTTGCCCCCGGTGGCAGCGCCACGGTGGTGCAGAACATCGCCAAGAAGCTGTCCGAATGGACCGGCCGGCGCTGGCTGGTCTCCCTCTCCCAGGAGCAGGGCGGCCCGACGCTGGCCGAGGAGAAGGACGCCCGCCGCGCCGAGCGGGAGGAGGGCATCAAGGCCCATCCCCTGGTGGCGGCGGTGCTGGCGCGCTTTCCCGGCGCCGAGGTGGTGGATGTGCGCACCCGCGAGGATGAGGCCAGCGAGGCGCTGCCTCCCGCCGAGGACGACGCCTATTCCGGCCCCGGGCCGGATGATGAGATCGAATATTGAGTGAAGGAGAGTGAGGCGATGCGCGACCTGTTGGGCATGATGAAGCAGGCCAAGGAGCTGCAGGAGCGCATGCAGCAGATGCAGGCGGAACTGGAGAATGTGGAGGTGGATGGCGCCTCCGGCGGCGGCCTCGTCACCGTGCGCGTCACCGCCAAGGGCGAGTGCAAGGCCATCCATATCGACCCCTCGCTGTTGAAGCCCGACGAGGCGGAGATCGTGGAAGACCTCATCGTCGCCGCCCTGGCCGATGCCCGCGGCAAGGCCGAGCGGGTGATGCAGGAGAAGATGCAGGCCCTCACCGGCGGCCTCGCTTTGCCCCCCGGCATGAAGCTGTTCTGACGCCAGCGCGTGTTTGTCCGGCGAAGCCCCAGCGGGGCGCCGCCATCGGGCTCCCCGCTGGGGCTTCGCCGGAATGTGCCGGGCGCCCACTTTTCGAGCGGGAGCGGAAGGCGTACGCGGTCCTGCCTCCTGCTTTGCGCGACCGTGATGCGTTGCGGGTTTTTGGGGCCAAGCAGGGTCTGGCCAAGCAGGGTCTGGTGAAGCCGGTGTCGCCTCAGCGTGCCGCGGCAGGTGGGACGCGACACCTGTGCCGCGGCGAACTGCGCGGCGACACAGGAGCGGGCAGGCAGGGGCACCAAGCCCCTCTAAGCCAAGCCCCACACGGCGGGCCGTACGGCCGTTCGGCCTTCCCGTGACTGGCGGGAAGGGTGCGCTTCTGTCCTGCGGAATGGGGCAGGGGGCAGGCCCACACCCGGCAAACCAGGTTGTTGCGGCGTGTGAACGGCCCGCGCGGCGCACCCAAAAATGAGCGCGTGCACCGCGCCGACACCGTTATTGCTTTGGCGCGGCCCGGATGCTCCGGTGGTCATCCTCTGACCGCCGGACGATCCGCATTGGCGCGGCTCAGCTCGCCGTGACGGAACGGCGGGCCTCATAGGCGGCGATCCATTTGTGGATCTCCCGAACGTGCTGGCTCTCCTCCTCGAAGAATTCCTTCGCGAGCGCCTTGATCTCAGGGTCCTCGCTGGTGTCGAGGATGGACTTGTAATAATCGCGGCTGGCTTCTTCCGCCTCGCGGGCGATCTGCAGCGCCTCGCCATGGCCCAGGAAGGGGTCGGCGGCCCAGATGGCGGCCGTTTCCGGGCTTTCGACGTCGGGCCAATCGAATTCGGACGCGGCCTTGGTGGGGATGTCGCGGAACGCGGAGCGCGCGCGGGCGTCGGCGAGGTGCATCCGCGAGTATTCGGATAGGCGCCGGAAGAGCTTGCTCACGTCGCTATTGCCGCAGCTTCCCATGGCGTCTGCCAGCTCGCCGAAACGGAGGGCGGCCTCCTCTTCCAGCTTGACGGCGTAAGCAAGGAATTCTTCGACACTGTTCATCGGACCACCTCCAGATGAAGGCCGGGCCGGCTGCGCGCCGACCCTGCCGAATGATCGTGAAAGAGCTTAGCTCAAACCTCGACCGCGCACACTTCGTAGTGAATGATCACTTCCTCTTCGCGCGCGATGAACTGACACGCGAGCCGATAAGGCGGCGCGATATCATTGACCTCGGCATCGCGGATTTGCTCTTCGGTGATCTTTTCCAGTTCCCTGAGCTTGGCCTTTTCCCGCTCGGTCAGCGCGATCGCCATGCGCGGCTTGCCTTCGGGATATTCGACGCGGATGAGGCAGGAGCCGCATTCGCCTTCTTCACATTCGAAGGGAATTTGCACGCCGTTCGCCTTGGCGACGGTGAGAATGGTGCTGGTATCGCCCGCCGTCGCATAGGCGCGCTTATCCTTCGTGCTCGACGAGCGAAAAGTAATAATCGGCATATTTGCCTCCAATTTGAGAACGTCCACCCAACGCGGGATACAGTAATTTTAAATGTTAAATAATACTGATGTAACACAATGGACTGCCGACGCGCGACTGCAGCCAAACGTCATGCTGAGAGCAGCACTTTAGAAGTGCCTACATCCGGTGGCCGTGCGTTTTATTGATTTGAATCATATTGCTATAAATTTGTTCACGTGATGGGCGTGCGGCTGCAGATTACCACTCTGTCGTGCCAAGGCCTCTAAAACCGGAGTGCAGCCTAGTAAAGCGGCAGATAAAAGCCCCTATCCCCTTCTGCAGGCTCATGCCGCTGCGCGATATCCAGGCAGCCCTGTGGTGGCGACAGAAGGCCGGCTCGCCTTTCGGTTTTGTGGCAGGTGTCGCTAAGTCATTTGTAAAGCGATATTTTTTTGATCATCGCTGGTGCGAATTGGGTGATCGGACGCCTCTGTTGGTTTTGAAAGCGCCGCCCCATTTTTCAAAGAGAGCCGATCCCCCTTATGGGAACATGTCGGCAAAGCCAAAAAAAAGGGCGGCCAATCGGCCGCCCTTCCGTCTTTGTCGCGCAATGGTCGATCATTCGGCGGCGCCGGCCTCGCCATTCTCGTCCTTGGCAGCGGCCTTGGCGGCGTCCCGCTCGGCCTTTTCCTTGGCCTCGAGGTCCTCGCCGGTCACCTGGTCCACCACCTTCATGGACAGGCGGGTCTTGCCGCGCTCGTCGAAGCCCATGAGCTTGACCTTGACCTTGTCGCCTTCCTTGACGACGTCGGAGGGCTTGTTCACCCGCTCCTTGGCCATCTGGGAGACATGCACCAGGCCGTCCTTGGAACCGAAGAAGTTCACGAAGGCGCCGAAGTCCACCACCTTCACGACAGTGCCGTCATAGATCTGGCCCACTTCCGGCTCGGAAGCGATGGACTTGATCCAGTTGATGGCGGCCTTGATGCTGTCGCCCGAAGACGAGGCGATCTTGATGGTGCCGTCGTCCTCGATATTGACCTTGGCGCCGGTCTTCTCGACGATCTCGCGGATCACCTTGCCGCCGGAGCCGATCACTTCGCGGATCTTGTCCACCGGGATCTTCATGACCTCGATGCGCGGGGCATGCTCGCCCAGCTCGGCGCGGGCGCTGGTGAGGGCCTTGGACATCTCACCGAGGATGTGGGTGCGACCGTCCTTGGCCTGGGCCAGGGCGACCTTCATGATCTCCTCGGTGATGCCGGCGATCTTGATGTCCATCTGGAGCGAGGTCACGCCCTGCTCGGTGCCGGCCACCTTGAAGTCCATGTCGCCGAGGTGATCCTCGTCGCCGAGGATGTCGGACAGCACGGCGAACTTCTCACCTTCCAGGATGAGGCCCATGGCGATGCCCGCCACCGGGCGCCGCAGCGGCACGCCCGCATCCATCAGCGCCAGCGAGGAGCCGCAGACGGTGGCCATGGAGGAGGAGCCGTTGGACTCCAGGATCTCGGAGACCACGCGCAGGGTGTAGGGGAACTCGTGCTTGGCGGGCAGCATCGGGTGGATGGCGCGCCAGGCGAGCTTGCCGTGGCCGATCTCGCGGCGGCCGGGGGAGCCCATGCGGCCGGTCTCGCCCACGGAGAAGGGCGGGAAGTTGTAGTGCAGCAGGAAGTGCTCCTTGTAGGTGCCTTCCAGGCTGTCGATGAACTGCTCGTCCTCGCCGGTGCCCAAAGTGGCGACCACCAGGGCCTGGGTCTCGCCGCGGGTGAACAGAGCGGAGCCGTGGGCGCGCGGCAGGATGCCGACTTCCGAGACGATGGGGCGCACGGTGCGCACGTCACGGCCGTCGATGCGGATGCCGTCGTCGAGGATGTTCCAGCGCACGATCTGGGCTTCGAGGTGTTTGATCACCTCGGCCACCACCTGGCCGTTGGGCACCGCGGTGCCGCCCAGCGCCAGCTCCTCGTAATACTTCTTCACCTTGGACTTGGCAGCGCCGACCGCCTCATAGCGGGCCTGCTTCTGCTTGATCTTGTAGGCGGCGCGCAGGTCGGCCTCGGCGATTTCCTTCACCTTGGCCTCGACGGCGGAGACGTCGGCGGGCTGGAAGGTGCGGGGCTCCTTGGCGGCCTTCTCGGCCAGCTTGATGATGGCCTCGATCACCGGCTGGAAGTGCCGGTGGCCGAACATCACGGCGCCCAGCATGATCTCCTCGGGCAGCTCTTTCGCTTCCGATTCCACCATCAGCACGGCGTCGGAGGTGCCGGCCACCACCAGGTCGAGGTCGCTTTCCTTGACTTCGTCCACGGTGGGGTTGAGCACGTATTCATTGTCGATGAAGCCGACGCGGGCGGCGCCCACCGGGCCCATGAAGGGGATGCCGGAGAGGGTGAGGGCGGCGGAGGCGGCCACCAGGGAGACCACGTCGGGGTCGTTCTCCAGGTCGTGGGCGAGCACGGTGATGATCACCTGGGTGTCGCACTTGTACCCATCGGGGAACAGGGGGCGGATCGGCCGGTCGATGAGGCGGGAGACCAGGGTCTCCTTCTCGGAGGGGCGGCCCTCACGCTTGAAATAGCCACCGGGAATGCGGCCGGCGGCGTAGGACTTTTCCTGGTAGTTCACGGTCAGGGGGAAGAAGTCCTGGCCGGGCTTCGGCTCCTTGGCGGAAACCACGGTGGCGAGCACCTTGGTGTCGCCGTAGGTGGCGAGCACCGAGCCATCGGCCTGGCGGGCCATCTTGCCCGTCTCCAGGGTGAGGGTGGTTCCGCCCCAATCCAGCGTTTCGCTGTGAATGTCGAACATGCGTCGTCTTTCTCTATTGGCGAACGAGGCGAGCCATGAGCAAGACGGCCGGACGCGCCGCGCGAAGCGCACCTTCCGGGGAAGGGGCTCCGACGGTTGCGTCCGGCGATCCTGCCATGGTTCGTCCCTTGCTTCGCGGACCCGCAGCCGGCCCCATGCCTGCTGCGATGGCACGCCACGGGGGCATGCGCGGCACCGGCGCAGAAAAGGGCCGGGCCAGGGGGTTCATAAGACCATCTGCGGACGCAGCCGCACATGGGCCCGCCGAAACCGGCGGGAGGGGACCGGACCCGAACGGAAGACCCGCGCGGATCCGGCGTAACATCAGCGGCGCAGGCCGAGACGTTCGATCAGGGACTTGTAGCGGCCCTCGTCCTTCTTCTTCAGATAGTCGAGAAGGCTACGACGCTGCGAGACGAGCTTCAGCAGCCCGCGACGCGAGTGGTTGTCCTTGTGGTGGGACTTGAAGTGCTCGGTGAGGTTCACGATGCGGGTCGTGAGGATCGCCACCTGCACCTCGGGCGAACCGGTGTCGCCGTCCTTGGTCCCGAAATCCTTGATGAGCTCCTGCTTGCGCTCGGCCGTGATCGACATCGCAGTGTCCTTTCAAACGGAGTGGAAAAGGCGCGCCGTCGCACCGCCAGGGCGGGGAGGAGCGCCAGTCGGCCGGGCCGGGATGTCGTCCAGCACGGTCGAATGCAAATGCGAAAATCGGCGCCCGAATGGCATCGGGCGCCGCTTTCGCGCCGGGACTATAGCCGAATTCCCTTTCGGGGCCAGCGGAATGTTGGCCCCGGCGCGGGAGCGGTCTCAGCTCTCGGTGTCGAGGGCCCGGGGGCGCGGACGCCGCGCCCAGTTGAACACCCGGTGCGGGTAGATTTCACCCGCCTCCACATCGCCGATGGCGATGAGGCCGCCCTGGCAGAACACGGCGGCATGCCCCTCGACGATGGGCGCATCGCGTCCGCGCAGGATCACGCTCTGGCCGCAGCGCAGCCGGTGCGCGTCAGGTGGGGTGACGGTGAGATGCGGAATCTCATCGAGGGCGAACTCCACCGGGTCCAGCGCCTCCATCAGATCCGCCTCGCCGGCGTCGGCGCGCTCGCGCAGCTCATCCAGGGAAACGAGGTCATCCTCGAGGAACGGGCCCACCGAGGTGCGTCGCAGCGCCGAGACATGGCCGCGGGCGCCCAGCATGCGGCCGAGATCGCGCGCGATGGCGCGCACATAGGTGCCCTTACCGCACTCCGCCTCCAGCACCGCATGGTCGGCATCGGGCCGTTCCACCAGGTCGAGGCGATAGATGGTGACGGGCCGCGCCTCCAGCACCACGTCCGCGCCCTCGCGGGCCAGGTCGTAGGCGCGTTCGCCGCCGATCTTCAGCGCGGAATAAGCGGGCGGCACCTGCTGGATCTCGCCCCGGAAGGGGGCAAGGGCGGCCAGGATCTCGTCGTCGCTCGGGCGCAGCTCGGAGGTGGCCACCGGCTTGCCCTCGGCGTCGTCCGTGTCGGTCTCGATGCCGAAGTGGACGGTAAAGCGATAGGTCTTGCGGCCATCCATCACATAGGGAACGGTCTTGGTGGCCTCGCCGAAGGCGATGGGCAGGCAGCCGGACGCCAGCGGATCCAGGGTGCCCGCGTGCCCGGCCTTCTTGGCCGAGAACAGGCGCTTCACCACGGTGACCGCCTGGGTGGAGGTCATGCCCGTGGGCTTGTCGAGCAGCACCCAGCCGTCGAGGTCGCGCTTGGGCGTGCGGGGGCGGTTGTCCTGCTGGCGATTGTCGTTTCCGCGCCCGTGGCCGCGCGGGGGGCGCTGGGCGTCGGCGGCGGGGCTGGCCTCGGGTTCCTCCGGCGCGGCGGCGGGAACGGCGGATGCGGCAGATGCGGTTGTCATTCGCGGTTGGTCTCTTCGTCGTCACTGTCGAGATCGCGGACGACCTCGGGGGTGCGCAGCAGCGCGTCCATGCGGGCGCCCTCGTCGAACGAGGTGTCCTCACGGAACCGCAGTTCCGGCACGGATTTCAGCTCCACCCGGTGCGCCACTTCGGTGCGCAGGTGGCGCTTGTTGGCCTCCAGGGCCTTGATCACGGCGCCGATGTCCTTGCCGCCCAGCGGCATGACAAAGCAGGTGGCGACCTTCAGGTCGGGCGACATGCGCACTTCCGGCACGGTGATGATGTGGCCGGAGAGCACCGGGTCGATATGGTCGCCGCGGGACAGCACGTCGGCCAAAGCGTGGCGCACCAGCTCGCCGACGCGCAGCATGCGCTGGGAGGGGCCGCCTCCCGTGCGGGCTTGGGATCTCATCTGTTCAAAAACCTCTTCGACACCGCGCGGCGCGGCCGGGGCGTCTTGTCTTCAAGTCGAGAGCGGATGGGTTTGGACCATGCCGCTCCGGTTCACTCCATATGTCTCAAGCCCCGAGGCGCCCCTTGGGTTCCCGGGGGGGCAACGCACCCTTTCGCCGGTGCGCCGCCCCCGCCTTGAAAAGGGGGGCGCCGACCGGCGATCCGGGGTCGAAGAGGGGTGCGTCGTCGCGGCGTCGCCCTCTCTCCGCTGGGGAGAGGGGGCGCCAGGGGCGGGGCTCCTCAGAGCGAGCGCTGCACCGTCTCCACGCGATAGCACTCGATGACGTCGCCTTCGCGCATGTCCTGGTAGTTCTCGAAGGACATGCCGCATTCCTGGCCGGCGTGCACCGTGTTCACCGCATCCTTGAAGCGGTTGAGGGTGGAGAGCTTGCCCTCGTGGATCACCACGTTGTCGCGGATGAGGCGGACATGCTGACCGCGCTCCACCACACCGTCGGTGACCAGGCAGCCCGCCACCTTGCCGACCTTGGACACGGCGAAGATCTGGCGGATCTCCGCGTTGCCCAGCATGGTCTCGCGGGTGATGGGGGCGAGCAGGCCGCTCATGGCGTGCTTCACGTCATCCACGAGGTCGTAGATGATGTTGTAGTAGCGGATCTCCACGCCCGCCCGGTCGGCGGCGTCGCGAGCTTCCTTGTTGGCGCGCACGTTGAAGGCGATGATCACCGCGCCGGATGTCTCCGCCAGGGTCACGTCGCTCTCGTTGATGCCGCCGGCACCCGAATGGATGATGCGGGCCTGCACCTCGTCGTTGCCCACCTTCTCGAGGGCACCGATGATGGCTTCCACCGAGCCCTGCACGTCGCCCTTGATGATGAGCGGGAACTCCTTGCGGCCAGACGACTTCACCTGGCTCATCATCTGTTCCAGCGAGCCGCGGATGGCGGTGGACCGGGCCGCCGCCTTCTCGCGCTTCTGGCGCTGACGATAATCGGTGATTTCGCGGGCGCGGGCTTCGTTCTCCACCGCCGCCAGGCGGTCGCCCGCCTCCGGGGTGCCGTTGAAGCCGAGCACCTCAACCGGCATGGACGGGCCGGCCTCGCTCACGTTGCTGCCGAGGTCGGAGATGAGGGCGCGCACGCGGCCCCATTCGGCGCCGGCCACCACGATGTCGCCCACATGCATGGTGCCACGCTGCACCAGCACGGTGGCCACCGGGCCGCGGCCGCGATCGAGCTTCGCCTCGACCACGGTGCCTTCGGCGGCGCGGTCGGGGTTGGCCTTGAGATCGAGGATTTCCGACTGCAGCGAGATGGCGTCGAGCAGCTTGTCGAGGTTGAGCTGCTCCTTGGCGGAGACCTCCACCTCGAGCGTCTCGCCGCCCAGGCTTTCCACCTGCACCTCGTGCTGGAGCAGCTCGGTGCGCACCCGCTCCGGCTTGGCGCCGGGCTTGTCGATCTTGTTGATGGCCACGATGATCGGCACACCGGCGGCGCGGGCGTGATGGATGGCTTCCACCGTCTGCGGCATCACGCCGTCATCGGCGGCCACCACCAGCACCACGATGTCCGTCACCTTGGCGCCGCGGGCACGCATGGCGGTGAAGGCGGCGTGGCCGGGGGTGTCGATGAAGGTGACCTTGCCGCCGGACGGCGCCGTCACCTGATAGGCGCCGATGTGCTGGGTGATGCCGCCGGCCTCGCCGGACACCACGTTGGCTTTGCGGATCGCGTCGAGCAGCGAGGTCTTGCCGTGGTCGACGTGACCCATGATGGTCACCACCGGCGGGCGCGGCAGCAGGTCCTCGGCGGCGTCGGGCGTGTCGAACAGGCCCTCTTCCACGTCGGATTCCGAGACGCGGCGCACCGTGTGGCCCATCTCCTCGGCGATCAGCTCGGCGGTGTCGGCGTCGATCACGTCGGTGATCTTCAGCATCTGCCCCTGCTTCATCAGCAGGCGGATCACATCCACGCCCCGCTCCGACATGCGGTTGGCGAGTTCCTGGATGGTGATGGTCTCGGGCAGGATCACCTCGCGGGCGATCTTTTCCTTGCTCTCCTGAGCGCGGTTGCCGGTCATGCGCTGGGTGCGGCGGCGGAACGAGGCCACCGAACGCTGGCGCTCCTCATCCCCCGACAGAGCGGTGACGACGGTCAGGCGGCCGCGCTGCTTTTCCGGGCCGGCGGGGGCGCGGGGCACCTTGACCGGGGCGGCGGGACGGGCGCCGGGGCCGCGACGGGCGGCGCGGCGCTCCTCCTCCTCGGCCTCGGCGGTGCCGGCGGGCCGGGGGGCGAGCGGACGGGCCGTGGTGGTGCCAGCGGGGCGCGCGGCGCCACCGGCCGGCCGGCTGGTGCCGGTCGAGCCCTGCTCGTCGCCGAAGCGCTTGCGCGCTTCCTGCTCGGCGCGGCGCTTGCTTTCCTCTTCCTGGGCGCGGCGGGCGTCCTCTTCGCGCTTGCGCGCTTCGGCGGCCTCGCGCTCGGCGCGCTCGGCGCGCTCACGCTCGGCGCGGCGGCGGGCTTCCTCCTCCGCGGCGCGGCGCTCCTCGGCCATGCGCTGCTCTTCGACGGCGCGGACGCGGGCGTCGGCAAGGGCGTTGGCGCGGGCATTGCGTTCATCATCGGTCAGGGTGCGCAGCACCACGCCCGATCCACCCTGGCGCTGGCCGGGGCGGCCGGCGGGACCACCGGGCCGGCGCTCGCCGGAGCCACCGCGACCCTGCTGGCCCTGACCATGGCCCTGCTGACCCTGGCGGTTGGCGCCGGGGCCCGCGGGGCGCTGGGCGCCGGCCTGGCCGGAGCGCTGCGCGGGGCCGGCCGAGCTGCCGGAACGGGAGCCGGAGCTGCTCTGCGGCCCGCTGGAGGCCCGGCTGCCGGAGGAAGTCGAAGACGTCGCGGGACGCGGGGCGGCAGGTGCCGCCGCCTGCGCCGGAGGGGCAACGGGCGTGGTGGGAGCAGAGGACACAGGCTTGGCTTCCGGAGCGGGGGCCGCAGGGGCTTCAACCGGTTTTTCGACGGGCATGTCAGTCGGCACGTCAGCCGGCACGTCGGCCGGCTTCGCGGTCGGCGCGGGCGCCGGTGCTTCCACCTTCACCTCGGCCTTCACGTCCACCTTGGCCGGTTCGGGCGCCTTGGCGACGGGTTCGGGCGCGGGCGGTGCCGCCGGCACCGGCGCCGCGGGCGCCTTGGCTTCGACGGGGGCCACCGGCGCGCTGGGAGCGGGCGCAGCCGGACGTGGCGCGGCCGGCGCCGCCGGCGCGGGCGCAGCCGGGGCGGCCTGCCCCGTCTCGCCGGGAGCAATGACGCGGCGCTTCACCTTCTCCACCACGACCGCCTTGGAGCGGCCATGGCTGAAGCTCTGGCGCACCGTGCCCTGCTCCACCGGGCGCTTCAGGGTGAGCGTCTTGCTGCCGGGGGCGGGGTGGAGCGTCTTGTCGCCGGGTGTCTTCGTATCGTTCATACCTTATCCGTTCCTTGCATCCGGCCGGGCGCGCGGCTGCTGTCCTCACCTGTGCGGTTCTGGTCCTCTCCCGATGGACTTAGAGCCGCCTGGGCACTGCTCACGGGACCCGCCCCGCGCTCGCCATCGACGGACGATCCGGTCCGCCAACGTTCGAGCCTGCGGCAGCGCGCGAGAAATCCCGCCGTCGTCGGATGCGCAAGCAGGGCCGCATGTACCACATTTGACCGCCCTAACGCCAAGTCCAAATCAATGCCGGGGAAGCAATCGACGATCGCCATCGGCGCATGGCGCGCCTCATGGTCGGACGTTGCGGCAATCTGGCGGGCCAGGGCGTTGAGCTTTCGCACGCCGTCGGGGCGCGCGTCGCCGGCGTGCAGCAGCACGGCGACGCTCCCGGAGCAGAGTGCGGATTCGACTTTGGCGTTGCCGGTCACCACCTGTCCCGCCTTGTTGGCAAGGGAGAGGCTGGCGCGGGCGTCCTTGTCCAGCAGGGTGTCGACGAGGGCGACCAGTTCGGGGCCGGCCTTGCCCTTGCCCTTGAACGCGCGGCCGAAGGCCTTGCGCTTCAACGCTGTCTCGAGGTCTCCACGGGTGGCGCAGACCCAGGCCCCGCGTCCGGGCAGCTTACGGGTGAGGTCGGGAACGATGGTTCCGTCCGGCCCCACCACGAAGCGGATCATGTCGGTGACCGGGGTGACCTGCCGCGTGGCGAGGCACAGGCGTGACAAAGGCGCCCGCGCGGCAGTCACGCTGCGCGGTCCCTCGTCCGTCTCGTCCTCGACAGGCTGTGCAAGCACCGTGGGTCATCTCCTGATCTCAGGCGTTGGCGGAGGCGTCGTCGTCCTCGCCCGCGGGGGCGAGGTCGTCGGCGCTGATCCAGCCAGCCGCCACGCGCGCCTGCATGATGAGATGCTCGGCGTCTTCGCGGGTGAATTCGAAACCGTCCAGGGCACCGGCATGGCGGATGGTCTCGCCATCCTTGCGCTCGCTCCAGCCGATGAGGTCATCGGTGGCGCAGCCGGCCAGGTCCTCGACGGTCTTGATGTCGTTCTCGCCGAACGCCACCAGCATCTTGGAGGTGATGCCGGGGACATCCTTCAGGGCATCCTCGACGCCCAGCTCCGTGCGGCGGGCATCCAGCGCCTCCTCCACCTCGGCGAGGTGCTTGCGGGCGCGGGACTGCAGCTCGGCGGCGGTGTCCTCGTCGAAGCCCTCGATGGAGGCGAGCTCGGAGATCGGCACATAGGCGATCTCCTCCACCGAGGTGAAGCCCTCGGAGGTGAGCAGCTGGCCCATCATCTCGTCCAGGTCCAGAGCCTCGGAGAACATCTTGGTGCGCTCGGCGAATTCCTTCTGCCGCCGCTCGCTCTCCTCCTGCTCGGTCATGATGTCGATGTCCCAGCCGGTGAGCTGGGTGGCGAGCCGCACGTTCTGGCCGCGACGGCCGATGGCCAGCGACAGCTGGGCGTCGGGCACCACCACCTCGATGCGCTCGCGCTCCTCATCGAGCACCACCTTGACCACTTCCGCAGGGGCCAGGGCATTGACGATGAAGGTGGCGATGTCCGGATTCCAGGGGATGATGTCGATCTTCTCGCCCTGCAGCTCGTTCACCACCGCCTGCACGCGCGAGCCGCGCATGCCGACGCAGGCGCCGACCGGATCCACCGACGAATCGCGGGAGATGACGGCGATCTTGGCGCGGGAACCGGGATCGCGGGCCACCGCCTTGATCTCCACCACGCCGTCGTAGATCTCCGGGACTTCCTGGGCGAACAGCTTCGCCATGAACTGGGGATGGGTGCGGGAGAGGAAGATCTGCGGGCCGCGCGGCTCGCGGCGCACATCATAGATATAGGCGCGGATGCGGTCGCCGGTCTTCACGGTCTCGCGCGGCAGCAGCTCGTCACGGCGCAGGATGCCTTCGCCGCGGCCGAGGTCCACCACCACGTTGCCGTATTCGACGCGCTTGACGAGGCCGTTCAGCACCTCGCCGATGCGGTCCTTGTATTCGTCATACTGCCGGTCACGCTCGGCCTCGCGCACCTTCTGCACGATCACCTGCTTGGCGCTCTGCGCGGCGATGCGGCCGAAATCGAATGGGGGCAGGGTGTCGGCGATGGTGTCGCCGACCTGGGCCGCCGGATTGTGGCGCCGGGCGCCATCCAGGGTGATCTCGGTGGCCGGGTTCTCCACCTGGTCCACCACCAGCAGGTGGCGGGCGAGGCGCAATTCGCCGGTGCGCGGATTGATGTCGGCGTGGATGTCCGTCTCCTGGCCGTAGCGCGAGCGCGCGGCCTTGGCGATGGCATCCTCCATGGCGGCAATGACGATGCTGCGGTCGATGGACTTCTCACGGGCGACCGCGTCGGCGATCTGCAGAAGCTCCAGTCGGTTTGCGCTGACGGCCACCATCAGTGCGTCTCCTTCACGCTGCCGGTGTTCTCAAAATTGGATTTCTTGGCGTTGGACTTCTTGGCCCCCGCCTTTTTGCCTTTGGCCTTCTTGCCCGCCACCTTGCCGGTAGCGGCCTTGTTGGCCACAGCCTTGCCCGCAGGCGCCGGCTTGCCAGAGGTCGATTTGGCTGCGGTCGATTTGGCTGCGGTCTTGCGGCCAGACGCGCTCTCGGCGGGCGCGTCGGCGTCGTCCGCAGCTTCGCCGTCGGCGCCTTCGAGGAAGGCTTCCTCGTCGTCGTCCAGCTCCTGGCCGGCGGCCTTGGCGGCGCGCAGGGCCTCGGTGATCAGGGCGTCGGTCAGCACCAGCTTGGCGTCGTGAATGTCGGCCATGGGTAGCTGAACGGTTGCGTCCTCGTCGGCGCGGGCGTCATCGCGGCGCACCACGGCGCTGTCGCCCTCGACGCCGATGAGCAGGCCACGGAAGCGCTTGCGGCTGGCCACGGCGGCGGCCATCTCCACCTTCACCTCGTGTCCGGCCCAGCGCACGAAATCGGAGCGGCGCACCAGCGGGCGGTCGATGCCGGGGGAGGACATTTCCAGGCGATAGGCGCTGGCGATGGGGTCTTCCACGTCCAGCACCGGCGAGAGGGCGCGGGAGGCCGCCTCGCAATCGTCAATGCTCATGGTGCCGTCGGGGCGTTCGGCCATGATCTGGACCGTGCCGCCATCGCGGTTCGTCACCTTCACCCGCACCAGCCGATAGCCCAGCCCGCCGAGCACGCCGTCGGCGATCGCGGCCACGCGGGCGGCCACTCCGGTTTCGGTGATGAGGCGCGGCTCGTTCGGATCGTCGAGCGCGACGAGGGTCTCGGTCATGTCCCTCCGGGACGGCTGGCGCCGGGCGCCGATGGCGCGCGGCTGGGAAACGGGTCCGCTTGGGCGGAGACTGGCCTGCGCGGTTCGTGGCCGGTCCGGCGTGGAAGGCCGGATAAACAGAAACGGAGCGGGTCCCGGTGGGGCCCACTCTCATCACCTTCGACTGCGATGGCGCTGAGGCATCCCCATCAGGGGACGGCGCTAATATAGCGGGAATCCCGCCGGGTGCAAGGCCGGGGTGCAAGGCCGGGCTACAAGGTGGGCTGCAACCGGCGTCGGTCGGGCAGGCGCCCGGGCGGCGGCGGGGCGGGTCAGGCGAGGGCGTCGATTTCGGCATCGGTGAGGGCCCCCGGCACCACCGTGATGGGCACCGGGAAATGCCCGGATTGGAAGCCCACCAGCGCGGTGACCAGCGGGCCGGGGCCCTCCTTGCCCACCCCGGCGCCCAGCACCAGAATGGCGATATCCTGATCGTCGGCGATGAGGCCCGTCACCGCCTCGGCCTTGGAGCCCTCGCGGATCACGGTTTCGGCATCCACCCCGGCCACCTGGCGGGCGCGGGCGACGAATTTGTCGAGCCGGCTGCTCATGTCGTCATGGGCCTCGGCGCGCATCAGGTCGGCCACTCCCAGCCATTGCTGGCGCGCCCCTTCGAGCTCCAGCACACCGAGCAGCACCACCGCTCCGGCGGTGCCGGCGGCACGACGGCTGGCGTAATAGACGGCGCGGTCGCATTCCGGCGTGTCGTCCACCACCACCAGAAACTTGCGACGATGCCCCGGCTCGCGGCTGCGGCGGGGCAAGGCGGAGGTGGACGCTGCGGTCATGGCGGCCTCGGGCGGTCCGGCGCGCCGGCTGCGCCCGCGCATCTGGGGCGGGCGGCCGCGGCACGGCGGAAAGATTCGACGGTGGCGCATGCTGCCACGACGCGGGCCGGCACGGTGAAAAAAGTCGCCCCCGCAGCGATGGACGCCATGGCCAACCTTGAACTAAGAGGCGCCGTGGGGCCCGTGGCGGGCGGGACCTCGTGGAGGAGGGGCCCCCGATGATCGTCAGCTTTGCCGACCACCTTGCGCAGTGGCCGAACGTCCTGATCGTGCTGAGCGTCGCCGTTGTGCTGCTGCTGGTGCTGGCCCTCGTCCACCGGCTGGGGCGGCTGCTGCCGCGGGAGGGCGCGGAGGCGCGCTCGGCGGCCGCCCTGGACACCTTCAAGGTGCTGGGACCGCTGGCGGGGGTGTTCCTCAGCTTCTCGCTGGTGCAGGCCATCGGCCAGTTCCGCACCGCGGATCTGAACGTCAGCCGTGAGGCGGCCAACATCTACCAGCTCGATCGCGCCCTCAACGGTGCCTCGTCCATCATGGATCCCGGCCCGGCGCGGCTGGCGCTGCGCGCCTATGTGCGCGAGGTGGTGACCTCCGGCTGGGCCGCCATGCGCCGCGGCGGCGGCGAGGCGCCGGAGACCGCGGCGGCGCTGGCGCGCCTGCAGCTGGAGGTGGATGCGCTGCTGGAGAATCTGCCGCTCGATGCCCGCTTTTCCAACGACATCGACAAGAATCTCGATGATGTGCAGGACGATCGGGCGGCGCGGCTGGGCATCGCCCGGGGGGGCCTGCCGACGGTGATGTGGTGGGTGCTCGGCGCCCTTTTGTGCCTGCTGTTCGCCTGCGCGGCCTGCCTGCAGGGGGCGCAGGCGCGCCATCCGCTGCCGATTCTCTATATCGCCGGTCTCGGCATGCTGAGCGCGCTGCTGTTCATCATGGATCGTCCGTTCCAGGGCGAGCTCAGCGTCTCGCCGGCGCCGCTGGTGAAGGTGGAGGCGCAGCTGGAGGCGCGCCTGAAATCGGCGCCGCTTCAGCCCGCGCCATCGCCCCCCACCCATTCAACGCCCCGGTGATTTGGTCTAGACAAGCTCGACCCACCCCGAGGGGCGCCCGCCTCGACCATTGGAGATCCCCATGACCGCCTCTGCCGCCGACCTCTCCCTCGATCAGGCGCAAGTCCTCATTGCCGCGGCCCTCGCCCATGGGCGCGCGCAGGCCATGAACCCGCTGGCCATCTGCGTGCTCGACGTCCGCGGCGCGCTCAAGGCATTCGCGGCGGAGGATGGCGCCAGCCTCAAGCGCGGCGAGATCGCGCGCGGCAAGGCCGATGGCGCCCTGGCGCTGGGCATCGGCTCGCGCTCCCTGTTCAAGCGGGCCAAGGACCAGCCCTTCTTCATCAGCGCCGCCGCCAGCGCCATCGGCGGCTCGCTCGTGCCGGTGCCCGGCGGGGTGCTGGTGCGCGACGGCGCCGGCCAGATCATCGGCGTCGTCGGGGTGTCCGGCGATACCTCGGACAATGACGAGGCCTGTGCCATCGCCGGCATCGTCGCCGCCGGCTTCACCGCCGATCCCGGCGTCGACTGAGCCGCCGGCTGACCGCAACAAAAACCCCCCGTCGGCAGGGCCGGCGAGGGGCGTCTTCCCGGGGCAGGGTTGAAGGATCAGACGATCTTGGCGGCGTCCTCGAAAGCGAGGCGCGGCAGGCGATCGAACAGCTTGGAATGGTCGCCATGGCCGATGGCGGCGATGAAATTGGTCTTTACCGTGCCGCCGGGGAAGAATTCCGCATCAACCTTGGCCGCATCGAACCCGGACATGGGACCCACGTCGAGGCCCAGGGCCCGGGCGGCGATGATGAGATAGGCGCCTTCCAGGGACGAGTTGCGGAAGGCGTGGGGTTCCACCATCGCCGGGGTGTTCACGAACAGGTCGCGGAAGCCCGGGTTGTGCGGAAACAGCTCCGGAATCTTGTCATAGAAGTTCAGGTCATAGCCGACGATGGCGATGACGGGCGCCGCCAGGGCCTTGAGGTTGCCGGGCGACAGCGCCGGCTTCAGGCGCTCCTTGCCCTCCGCGCTGGTGACGAAGACGAAGCGCGCCGGGTGGGTGTTGGCCGAGGTGGGGCCGAACTTCACGATGTCGTATAGCGCCCGCAGCTCCGCTTCGCTCACCGGGGTCTCGGTCCAGCCGTTGTGGGAGCGCGCGTTGAGGAAAAGCTGGTCGATGGCAGCCTGGTCGATCTTCTGAGTCATGGGAAAATCCGAAGAAGGGAAGGGGCAATAAAGGTGGTCACTGCCATTTAGGCAGCCGGGGCGGTGGCAACAATGGCTCGGTTCGCAAAACCATGTTGCGGTGGTGCAAGCCCATCATCACCGGTGATGGGTGTTTCAATCGATTTGATGGGTTTCCGGCGCGCGGCGGCCTTATGGTCCGGCGCCGAACACGTCGCAGGTTCAGGATTTCGTCATGCCGCTGTCACCCTCCGTCACCGATGCCGCCTATCTTGAGCAGGTGCGCGCGCACATTCTCGCCTTGCCGGAGAGCGGCATCGTCGAGGTGATGAATTATGGGCGCGACCGGCCGGGCATGATTCCCCTTTGGGCAGGGGAAGGAGATGTGCCGACCCCCGCCTTCATCTGCGAGGCGGCCGCCACCGCGCTGCACGCCGGCGAGACCTTCTACACCTGGCAACGCGGCCTTCCGGAGCTGCGGGCGGCCATCGCCCGCTACATGAGCCGGGTGTATGGCGTGGCCGAGGATCCAGAGCGGTATTTCGTGACCGGATCGGGCATGCAATCCATTCTCATCGCGTTCGCCATGGCGCTCGCGGCGGGGGACGAGGTGCTGATTCCCTCGCCCTCCTGGCCCAATGCCGCCGCGGCGGCCCAGAAGACCGGCGCGGTGCCGGTGGCCGTGCCCTTCCGTTACGGCGCCGATGGCTTCCGGCTCGACATGGAGCGGTTCGAGGCGGCGGTGACGCCCCGCACCCGGGCGATCTTCATGAACACGCCCGCCAACCCCACCGGCTTCGTGGCCACCCGGGCGGAGCTGGAGGGTGTGCTGGCGCTGGCGCGCCGCCATGGTCTGTGGATCATCGCCGATGAGATCTACGGGCGCTTCTATTATGCCGATGCGCCCCGGGCGCCGTCGTTCCACGACATCATGACGCCGGACGACCATATCGTCTTCGTGCAGACCTTCTCCAAGAACTGGGCCATGACCGGCTGGCGCATCGGCTGGATCGAGGCGGATCCGCGGCTCGGGCAGGTGGTGGAGAACCTCATCCAATATTCCACCTCCGGCGTCGCCGCCTTCATGCAGCGCGGTGCCATCGCCGCGCTGGAGCAGGGCGAGCCGTTCGTGGCCGAGCAGATCGCCCGGGCGCGGGCCGGCCGGGACATCGTCGCCGATGCGCTGCTGGCCACCGGCAAGGTGGATCTAGTGAAGCCCGATGGCGCCTTCTACCTGTTCTTCGGCATCAACGGCCATCGGGATGTCGCCCGGCTAGGGCTGCGGCTGGTGGACGAGGCCAATGTGGGCATCGCTCCCGGCACCGCCTTCGGGCCCGGTGGCGAGGGCTTCATGCGCCTGTGCTTCGCCCGTGGCGCGGTTCAGCTCGAGGAGGCCGCGCGCCGGCTCTCCGCCTGGATCCGCGCCCATGGTGGGGCAGCGGCGCCCGCCCTCGAGACCGCGTTCGACCGCTCGTGAAAGGCCCCTCGCCCGCCGCCGTGCAGCAGGGGCTGGCGGCCCTGGCCACACTGGGCGCGGGCGCGCTCGGCGGCGCTGTGTTCTGGTGGCTCGGCTTGCCGGCCGGCTGGATCTCCGGCGCCCTGGTGTTCACCCTCGTCCTGGCGCTGGCGGGGGTGCAGGTGGCGGTGCCGGAGGGGCTGCGGTTCGTGGCCTTCATCATCCTCGGCACCTCCATGGGCACGGTGCTGACCCCGGACATGCTGGTGCGGGCCGGCAGCTGGCCCATCAGCATGGCGTGTCTGGCCGCCAGCGTGGTGGGCAGCATGCTCGCCGGCGTGCTGTTCCTCACGCGGGTGGCGGGCTGGTCGCTGGAGACCGCCCTGTTCGCCTCCACCCCCGGCGCCTTCTCGGCGGTGATGGCCATGGCGGAGGAGACCCGGGCCGACCTGCGGCAGGTGGCCTTCGTGCAGACGGTGCGGCTGTTCCTGCTGGTGGCGGCGCTGCCCAATGTGCTGGGCGTCACCGGCCTCGCGGGCGGCGGGCTGCAGCCGCCGCCCCATGTCTCCGGGATGCTGGATGTCCTCATCCTGTTCGCCGTCACCACCGCATGCGGCCTTGCGGCGGCGGCGCTGCGGCTGCCGGGCGGCCTCATCGTCGGGGCCCTGGTCGGCAGTGCCGGCATGCACCTGTGCGGCTGGTCCGATGCCGTGGTGCCGCCGCTGCTGCTGCTGCCGGCCTTCGTGGTGCTCGGCGCCGGGGTGGGGGTGCGCTTCCTCGGCACCCGGCTCGCCACCATCCGCTCCTACATCGTGGTGTCGGTGGGGGCGTTCGTGGTCTCCATCGTGGTGTCCGCCGCCTTCGCCCTGTGCGCCGTGCACCTCACCGGCGACGACTTCGGCAAGATGCTCACCGCCTTCGCGCCCGGCGCGCTGGAAGCCATGGCGGCGCTGGGCTTCGCCATGGGCTATGACCCGGCCTTCATGAGCGCCCACCACCTGTTCCGGTTCGTGGGCCTGTCCATCGCCCTGCCAGTGCTTACGCGCGTTCTGTTCGCCCACCCGCCGAAGACCTGAAGGACAGGGGAGCACACAGGGCGGCCGGGCGCGGGGCCGACGGTCCAGGCCGCAGGCGCCGCTGATGGCTCCCCATCCGCGTGGGCCTTCCGGTGGCCTCTGCTGACGGTGGATGGACCTTAAGGCGCGCCGTAGCGGTGCAGGCTCGCCCCGTGGTGGCGCAGCCAGGCCTCGGCTTCGCGCCGGGCCGGGAAGATCCGCTCCACATGCCGCCAGAAGCGCGGGCCGTGGTTCAGCTCCAGTCGATGCGCCACCTCATGGGCGGCGAGGTAGTCGAGCACGGATGGCGGCGCCAGGATCAGCCGCCAGGAGAAGGAGAGATCGCCCCGGGCCGAGCAGGAGCCCCAGCGGCTGGCGGTATCCCGCAGGGTCAGCCGGCCCACCTCGACCTGGAGCGCCTGGGCGTGACGCCGCACGCTGGTGGTGAGCTCCCGCCGGGCTTCGCGCTTGAGGAAATCGCTGACGCGCCGGGCCACGTGGGGGGCCGCGCCGGCCACGAACAGGGCCGGGGCGCCCGGCTCCCATTCGCCCAGCCATACGGTGCCGCGGGCCTCGGGGCGGTGGATGATGCGGTGGGGCACGCCGCGGATGGGCACCAGCGCGTCCGGGGCGAAGGGCACCACCTCCGGCAGCCGGCCGAGGCGCACCCGCACCCACTCCCGATGCCGGTGCACGAAATCGGCGGCGGTGGCCGCGGAGACGTGGGGCGGAGCGGTCAGCGTGACGTCGCGCGCGGCGGCGCGCACCCGCAGGGTGAGCCGCCGGGCCTGCGGATGCCGGCGCACGGCGACGTGCAGAACCTCACCATCGAGCGCCAGCTCGATGGCTTCGGTGGGCGCCCGTGGCGCCTTCAGGTCCTGGCGGCGAAACAGCGGCATGAGGGCACCAGTCTTGAGGAGCCTGATGACGATTTGATGTCATCTTCTCCGGTTCGCGGGCCCCCGACCAGAGCTAGGGCGCAGCATTCCGGGGATAAAGGGCGGTGACCTTGGCGGGTAGGGCGAACACGTCGGGCTCGTCGCTGCCGGTGGGGGCGGGGGCCGGCTCGACCTTGTCGCGCACCGTGCCGCGCGGCAGCTCCTGGGACAGGATGAAATCGGCGATGCGCGGTGCGATCTCGGCCCGGAAGCGGGAGCCGTTGAACACCCCGTAATGGCCGACGCCCGGCTGCTCCCAATGGGCCCGCTTGTCCTCTGGAATGCGCGGACACAGGCGATGGGCGGCCTTGGTCTGGCCGATGCCGGAGATGTCGTCCTTCTCCCCTTCCACCGTCATCAGCGCCACGCGATGGATCGCCTCCGGCTTCACCACCTGGGCATGATGCATGATCTCACCCTTGGGCAGGCTGTGGGTGATGAACACGTTCTCGACGGTCTCGAGGTAGAATTCAGCGGTGAGATCCATGACGGCGAGATATTCGTCATAGAATTCGCGGTGCTTTTCCGCCGAATCGCCGTCGCCTTTCACCAGATGGGTGAACAGGTCCCAATGGGCCTGCAGGTGGCGGTCGAGATTCATGCTCATGAAGCCGTTGAGCTGCAGGAAGCCGGGATAGACCTCGCGCAGCGCGCCGGAATGGGGCCACGGCACGGTGGTGATGACGTTGCGGCGGAACCAGTCGATGCCGCGATCCTTGGCGAGGGCGTTCACCGCCGTGGGCGTTTCGCGGGTGTCGATGGGGCCGCCCATGAGGATCATGGA
Organism: Xanthobacter sp. NM-25; assembly: GCF_022138605.1. GTDB lineage: Bacteria > Pseudomonadota > Alphaproteobacteria > Rhizobiales > Xanthobacteraceae > Xanthobacter. The sequence continues at coordinate 422,345 of NZ_JACBFS010000002.1, read as the reverse complement.
CTTGGGCACATAGGGGTCGTCTTCCGCCTCCATGCGCGCCACCGCCATCAGCACCGGCACCGCCGGCTGGCACACCGCCATGACATGGCAGTCGCCGCCGAGGCGGTGGAAAATGGAGATGATGTAGTCGACATAGTCGGAGAGGGTGAATTGCCCTTCCGAGGCCGGCACCAGCTTGGCGTCCACCCAGTCGGTCACGTAGACGTCGTGGTTGGGCAGCATGGCTTCCACAGTGCCGCGCAGCAGGGTCGCGTAATGCCCCGACATGGGGGCGACCACCAGCAGCTTGGGCTGGCGCTGCCGCGGCGGATGCTCGAACGCCCGCTCGAAATGCAGCAGATTGCAGAACGGCCGGTGCCAGACGGTATTCAGATGCACCGGCACCCGCTGGCCGTTGGACACGGTCTCGGTGATTCCCCAGTCGGGCTTTCCGTAACGGCGGGTGGTGCGCTCGAACAATTCGCACGCCGCCGCCATCGACTTGCCGAGCGTGGTGTGAGAGACCGGATTAATGGGATTTTTCAGAAACAGGCGGCTGGCGTCGGCCATGGCGCGGGAGGGATTAAGAGCAGCATGTCCCATCTCGTAGAGCCAGTACAACGGCGTCGACAGACCGAGATCCACGCCAGTTTCCACGTGCGCCGGGCGTTGTGTCGCCCCCGTGAACTCTCCGATGGCCATGTGCGTTCCTCGCTATTTTATTTGGAGACGCAGGTTGTGCCCTGTTTCCATCGCGGTCAATGCCAACCAAAGACATAGGCGGGATCTCATCTCGCACTATGGCCAAGATGTCACATTGTCGCGCTTTGCGACATTGAGTGTTACGCGCCGAACCTTGCGTGAAAGTGAATGAGATGAATCCAGCATTCGCCCCTCCTCTGCATGGGCGGTCCTTTGGACTTCGGGTCGACACTCTGATTCGTCTGCGCTGGCTGGCGATCACCGGGCAGATCGCGGCCCTGGTGGTGGTCAGTCTGCTGCTCGGATTTCAGCTGCCGCTGAGCTCCTGCCTGGCGGTCGTCATTCTTTCGGCGCTGGTCAATGTGCTGCTGCGGGCCAAGTATCCGGTGGCCCGGCGCCTGTCGGACGCCGCTGCCGGGCCGCTGCTCGCCTATGATCTGCTGCAGCTGACGGCGCTGCTTTACTTGACCGGCGGCCTCAAGAATCCATTCGCGCTGCTCTATCTGGCGCCGGTGATGATCTCGGCCACCGGCCTGGCCTGGAGCACGACGGTGCTGCTCGGCATCCTGGCCTCGGCCTGCGCCGGGGCGGTCGGCCTTTGGGCCCGGGCGCTGCCCTGGGCGGGGGATGCGGTGCCGGTGCTGCCGGACCTCTATCTCGCGGGCATCTGGGTGGCGCTCACGGTCTCCATCGGCTTCATCGGCATGCATGCCTGGCGCATCGCCGAGGAGGCGCGGGAACTGGCCGACGCGCTGGCGGCGACGGAACTGGTGCTGGCCCGCGAACAGCATCTGTCGGCCATCGACGGGCTGGCGGCCGCCGCCGCCCACGAGCTGGGCACGCCGCTGTCCACCATCGCTCTGGTGGTGAAGGAGATGCAGCGCTCCATGCCGCCCGACAACCCCTATGCGGAGGATGTCGCGCTGTTGCGCGACCAGGTCAGCCGCTGTCGCGACATTCTGCAGACCCTGACCTCGCTGCGCTCCGGCGATGCGCCGTTCGACCGCATGCCGATCCGCCTGCTGCTGGAGGAGGTGGTGGAGCCGCACCGCAATTTCGGCATCACCATCGGCATCGAGGCGCTGGAACACGCCGATGATCCGGTGATCAACCGCAACCCGGGCCTGCTCTATGGCCTGGGCAATCTGGTGGAGAATGCGGTGGACTTCGCCCGCAGCCGGGTGGACATCGCCGCGGAGTGGACGCCCTCCAGCCTCGTCATCGTGGTGCAGGACGACGGGCCGGGCTTCTCCCCGGAGGTGAGCGCCCGCATCGGCCAGCCCTATGTGACCTCCCGCGCCCGCGACCGCCAGGACGAGGATGAGGAGAGTGGACTCGGGCTCGGCTTCTTCATCGCCAAGACCCTGCTGGAGCGCACCGGCGCCAGCCTCACCTTCGAGAACCGGCCGCCGCCGCAGACCGGCGCATTGATCCGGATCACTTGGCCGCGCCCGGCATTGGCCATAGAAGCGGAACATGACGCGACAAACGGACGCGGAGCGGGCTATTCTGCCTCTAAACAAGGGTAAAAGCCGGCACAGGGTTCCGGTGCCATTGCACTCAGGGCGCGGGCTCGGGCCGCGCAGCAGGTCGACGAGGACAGATCACGATGAATGAGACGACGCCGCTCGAAGTGGGGGAAGACCGCACGGTCCTGATCGTCGATGACGATCGCTCCTTCCTGCAGCGCCTGGCGCGGGCCATGGAAGCCAGGGGCTTCCTCGTGACCAGCGCGGAAACCGTGGCCGATGGCCTGGCGCGCGTCGATGAGGCGGCGCCGGCCTATGCGGTGGTGGACATGCGCCTCGGCGATGGCTCGGGTCTCGATGTCATCTCCGCCCTCAAGCGGCAGCGCCCGGGCGCCCGCGCCATCGTGCTCACCGGTTATGGCAACATCGCCACCGCGGTGACGGCGGTGAAGCTCGGCGCCGTCGATTATCTCGCCAAGCCGGCCGACGCCGACGACGTGGTGGCGGCGCTGATGGCCAGCGGTGATCACAAGCCGCACCCGCCGGAAAATCCCATGTCCGCCGACCGGGTGCGCTGGGAGCACATTCAGCGGGTGTACGAACTGTGCGGCCGCAATGTCTCGGAGACCGCCCGCCGGCTGTCCATGCATCGGCGCACGTTGCAGCGCATCCTGGCCAAGCGCGCGCCGCGCTGAGGCGAAGCCGACCCGCCGCGCCGGCGTCACAGATCCTGCCGCAGCAGGGCCGGATCGTGGAGCGCCGTGAGGCGGCTGGCGGCGGCGCGGGCCAGCCGCAGGGTCAGGGCTTTGCGGGTGGCCGGGGCGAGGGGATGGCGCGGCGCCTCCCGCATCTGCGCGGCGCCGAAGCCATCGGCCAGCAGCAGGCCCACGTCCTGGGGCAGCACCTCCACCGGGAAATCGGCCGGCACCGCGAACAGCAGCCGGTCGCAGAAGGCGCGATATTCCGGCCATTTGCCGTCGCTGCGGAAATCTTGCAGCGAGGACTTGATCTCGATGATGGCGATCTCCCCCCGCCCGTCGATGGCGAGCACGTCGGCCCGCCGGCCGGAGGCGAGCGCGAATTCGGTGATCCCCACCCATCCATGGGCGGCCAGATGGCGCAACACGCCCCGCTGCACCGCCAGCGCGGTGGCCGATTGGCGCCCATCAGGCTTGGGCGTGGTCCCGGTCATGGGGTCCCGGGTGCCGTCGCCGGTTCCCCGGCGGGCGCCGGCCGGCGGGCTTGGCGATCGCGGGCGATGGCCGCGTTGAACTCGCCACCGAACACGAAGATGGATGCGGTGAGGTACAAAAACACCAGGGCGATCATCACCGACGACAGGCCGGCGTAGGTGGAGACGTAATTGCCGGGGAATTCGGCGAGATAGGTGCCGAAGGCCGAGGCGCCCACCAGCCACAACACCAGGGTGACCAGGATGCCCGGCGCCACCTCGCCCAGGCTGCGTCGCCCTGCCGGCAACCACAGGTGGGCCACCAGCAACGCCACCACCAGGATGATCGAGGTGGCGGCGAAGCGGGCCAGGGTGACGATCCTGGAAAACGGCGCCAGCGCCGGCAGCTGCGCCACCGCCGCCTGCCACAGCAGCGGCCCCAGCACCACCAGGAACGACAGGGCCAGGATGGCCGCCGCCGACAGCATCACATAGCCGATGGATTCCAGCCGCAGCCAGTACCAGGCGCGCATCTCCTTCACGCCATAGGCGCGGTTGAGGCCGATTCGCAGGCTTTCGATGCCGTTGGAGGAGAAGTAGATGGCGAGGGCCACGCCATAGGTGAGCACGTCGGTGCGCACCTGGTTCACCACATTGTGGATCTCGTGGGCGATGGGCTGGGCCACCTGCCGGGGCCAGCTTTCCAGGATGATCTGGATGGTTTCGTCGGCCAGCGGCCGCAGATCCAGGAAGCCGGCCAGGGCCGTCACGAAGATCAGGAAGGGGAACAGCGACATCAGCGCCGACAGGGCGATGTGGCTGGCGATGGCCCAGCCGTCATCGGCGGTGAAGGTCCACACCGCGTCGAGAACGATATGAAGGGTGCGGCGCAGCATGTCGGCTCCCGGTTGCGCGAGACATCGGGCTTTCCGCTGCGGATGGCAAGTCACTCCGTTCTCCACCTTGCTCTCCGCCTTCTCCGTCGCCGTCGTATGTGGATGTCGCCATCGCTGCCGGTGCGTGCCGGTGGGAGCATGCTAGATTGCCGGCGCCGCCTGTTCTGCCGTAACGGGAGGCCGCCGCCGGACCGTGCCATTGGTCTTCTTCGGCCGGTCCCACCGAGGGAGCCCATGTCCAGCCCTGTTCTCACCCGTCTTCTGAAGCTGTTCACGCCCGCCCAGTACAAGCTCGGCTTTCGCGCCGGCGTGGCGGCGGTGGCGGCCTATGGCCTCGCCTATGGACTGAGCCTGCCCAACGGCTATTGGGCGGTGCTGACGGCGGTGCTGGTGGTGCAATCCACCATCGGCGCCAGCCTCTCGGTGGCGGTGGACCGCGCCCTGGGCACGGTGGTGGGCGGCGTGGTCGGCGTGGTGGCGGCCATCATTGCCGGCCCGTCCATGGGGCTCACCTTCCTGACCCTGGCGGTGGCGGTGTTCGTCACCAGCACGCTGGCGGCGAAATCGGCCAAGTACAAGCTGGCGCCGGTGACGGTGGTGATCGTGGTGCTGTCCGATCCCTCCCATCTGGATCCGTGGGTGTCGGGTTTGCACCGGGTGTTCGAGATCGGCGTGGGCGGCGTGGTCGGGGTGTTGTGCGCGCTGCTGGTGCTGCCGGCCCGCGCCCTGTTCTTCCTGTTTCCCCACTGCGCCACGGCGGTGCGGCTGTGCGCCACGCTGCTGGCGCTGGGGCGCGACGGGGTTTTGGGGCGGGGGCTCGACCCGGCGCGCATCGACAGTCTCAACACCCAGGCCCGCAATGCCCTGCGCGCCGCCGACGCGCGTATCGCCGAGGCGAAGGCCGAGCGGGCCCTGTCGGGCTATTCCGATCCCACGCCGGTGGTGCGCAGTTGCCGGCGGCTGTGGCATTCGGTGATCATCCTGCTGCGCGGGGCGGACGCCACCTTGTCGGCGCCGCTGGTGGCGCTGGTGTCGCCGCACCTCGACGCGGCGGTGGCGGGGCTCGCCGATTACATGTCCACCCTGGCCCGCCGGCTGGACGGTGAGAAGGATGTGGATGTCACCGGCGCGGCCCTGACGGCGCGGGCGGCGGTGAGCGCCCTCCAGGGGGAGGTGGACCGGCTCAATGCCGGTGGCAATCTCGACAGCATGGGCGGCGCCGAGCTGACCGCGCTGTTTGCCGCCATTTCCGCCTGCGGCCATGTGCGGGACAATCTCGACGACCTCGCCCAGCGCCTGGCCGAGATGGATGCCAGCGGCGAGTGAGGGGTAATTCTATCGGGATTCAATCTGCCATTGCCTTGGAATGGTTCCGGGGCAAGGATAGATTTCGCGTTGCACAACGAATGGGAGAAGATCGTCCATGTCCGCCACCGCTGCCCTCCGTCCGCTCGATCAGAGCCCCATCGATGCGGTCGCCCTCGGCCGGGTGGCGACGGACACGCTGGAGAAACTGCTGGCGGAAGCGACCTCCACGATTCGCGCCAAGGTGAGCGAGGGCGGCAAGATCTCGTCCGCGCTGTTGGAGCGCGAGCAGCGCGCCACCCATGGCCTTGCCTGGCTCGCCACCTATGTCTTCTCCGTGCGCGAGCTGGTCCATTATGCCGACCGCCTGGCCGACATGGGCAAGTTCGGCGCCACCGAGAAGCTGATCGTGCAGATCGGCCTCGGCGAGTATGTCGCCCAGATCCTTGGCGGCATTCCCATGAGCCAGGGCGAGATTGTCCGGCTCACCGACCTTTACCTGCCTATCTCCACCATCTCCGAGCTGGCGGCCGAACCGGCTATCGCCCAGCTGCTGGCCCATGGCAACACCACCGCCAGCCGCGCCGCCCTGGCCGACATCATCCGCACCACCCATCCCACCGGCACCATCGGCGAGGCGGGTCTCGACGAGACCATGGAGGCCATGCGCACGGAGATGCACCGCTTCGTGGAAGCGGAAGTGGCGCCCCATGCCCACGAATGGCACTTGAAGAACGAGTACATCCCCCTGGAGATCATCGCCCAGCTCTCGGAGATGGGCGTGTTCGGCCTCACCATTCCGGAGGATTTCGGGGGCCTCGGCCTGCCCAAGGAGGCCATGTGCGTGGTCACCGAGGAATTGTCCCGGGGCTATATCGGCGTCGGCTCGCTGGGCACCCGCTCGGAGATCGCCGCCGAGCTGATCCTGGCCGGCGGCACTGCGGACCAGAAGGCCCATTACCTGCCCAAGATCGCCTCCGGCGAGATCCTGCCCACGGCGGTGTTCACCGAGCCCAACACCGGTTCGGACCTTGCCTCCCTGCGCACCCGCGCGGTGAAGGAGGGCGATGTCTACAAGGTCTCCGGCAACAAGACCTGGATCACCCATCCGGTTCGCGCCGACGTGATGACCCTTCTGGTGCGCACCAATCCCAACGAGCCGGGCTACAAGGGCCTGTCCATCCTGCTGGCGGAAAAGCCGCGCGGCACTGACGAGACTCCGTTCCCGGCCGAGGGCATGACCGGCGGCGAGATCGAGGTGCTCGGTTATCGCGGCATGAAGGAATATGAGATCGGCTTCGACGGCTTCACGGTGCCGGCGGCCAATCTGTTGGGCGGCGAGGAAGGCCAGGGCTTCAAGCAGCTGATGACCACCTTCGAGAGCGCGCGCATCCAGACCGCCGCCCGCGCCGTGGGCGTGGCCCAGGCAGCCATGGAGGTGGGCCTGAAATATGCCGAGGAGCGCATCCAGTTCAAAAAGCCGCTGTTCGCCTTCCCCCGGGTGGCCGACAAGATCGTGATGATGGCGGTGGAGACCATGATCGCCCGCCAGATCACCTATTTTGCCGCCCGCGCCAAGGATGAGGGGCGCCGCACCGATCTGGAGGCCGGCATGGCCAAGCTGCTCGGCGCCCGCGTTGCCTGGGCGGCGGCGGACAACGCCCTGCAGATCCATGGTGGCAACGGCTTCGCGCTGGAATATCCGGTGTCGCGTATCCTGTGCGACGCCCGCATCCTCAACATTTTCGAGGGCGCGGCGGAAATCCAGGCCCAGGTGATCGCCCGCCGCCTGCTCGACGGCGGCAATTGAGCTTCCCCGCCCGGGCTCCGGGCGGGCCACTGCGGCATCGGCGGGGTGGGCGTCGGATCCTGTGTGGATCGGCGCTCGCCCCGCCGTTTTTGCGTCGAAGCGGGGCGCGCGTGCCCCCGCGCATGGAAGCGGCGTGAGCCTTCAGGAATGTTGGCGGGGCGGCGTCCCGTGGCGCTGTCAGGCGGACGGCGGCGCGTCGGAGGCGGCCAGCGTCAGGGGGATGGGGCTGTGGCCGGTCAGCGCCAGGAAGGCGCGCAGCGCGGCAGGCGTCAGCACCGTGGTGCGGGTGTTGGTGAGGGGGTGGCAGCCGATGGCGTCGGCCGCCAGCAGGGCCGCGTCGATGCCGACGGTGACGGTGTGCTGCGGATCGTTGGCGAGGGCCAGCAGGGTGACCGAGCCGGGCAGCACGCCGAGCCGCTCGAACAAGGCTTCCGGGCTGGCGAAGGAGAGCGAGCCGCGGGCGCCGAGCGGCTCGCGCAGACTTTTGAGGTTCACCACGGCATCGGCGGCCAGGGAGATCAGGAAGTAGTTCTTCTTGCTATCCCGCAGAAACAGATTCTTGGTTTGCGCACCGGGAACGACACCGCGCAGGAGCTTGGATTCCGCCACCGTGTGCAGCGGTGGGTGATCGAAGGTTTCGGCCGGGATCTGGTGGGCGGCCAGGAGGGCCAGCAGGGCATCGGGCGTGAGCGGCATCAGCAGGGCTCCGCCCCAAGCGGGGCATCAGGGGTGCCCCCTCCATAACGGGCGCCGCGCGGTTCCGGCAAGGGCCGGCCGCGCGGCGCCCCTGTCGCGTGGTCTCAGCGCAGCTTGGCGAGACAGGTGCCGGCGGCTTCCGCCGCGCCACGGGCGGCGCCCATGGGCACGGTGCCGCCGGTCACCAGGGACTTGGTGACGCTGGTGATCAGCCCGCGCAGGTCGGAGGTGGAGGCCGCCTGCGGCGCCGCCGCCGCATAGATGGCCTGGCCGTTGGCATCGAGGCCCGAGGCGCACTTGGTGGCGGCGGCCTGGTCGGCGAAGGCCGGGGCGGCGGCCACGAGCGCGCCGAGGGTGGCGCACGCATAAACGAACGTCTTCATCACTCTTCTGTCTCCTGTGATGCGGTGGGAACGGGCGTCAGCGGATGCCGACCCGGTTGACGGGGCCGCCGGCATTGGCCGGGGCGACGCCCGGTCCGGGGGCACCCACGCCGACGCCACGGGTGACGCCAACGCCCGGCGCGCCGGCACCGGGTACGCACCCGACCGGATAGCCGGGTCGGGTGCAGTGCACCGCGGCCCGTGCCGCCGGCGCTGCCGGACGCGCCACGCAGCCCTTGGGCACACCTACGCTCTTACAATAGACAACGGCTTCCGCGGTGGGGGCCGCCAGGCCCAGCAGGCCGAGCGCCGCCAGGGCGGAAAGGGCGATCCGTTTCATGATCTGCCTCGTGACAGGAGGAACGCCCCACCGCTAGGCAGGTGACGGGGGCATCTCAATGACGAACATTGACCGCAATGGGCCGATTGTGCCCTTTTCGTGGTCGTGGGGATCAGGTGAGGTTCCGCCGCAGGTCGAGGGCTGCGCGCGGTGAGCCCGTGCGGGGGGCATCGTGATTGGGGTGAAGCAATGGGCGGCCGGCGCTGCGGCGCCGGCGCCCGCATGGCTGGTGGATGGGGTAAGCGCGGCGACACTGGAGCGGCTCAAGGCCCATCCGGATTTCGCCCGCGCCATGACGTCGAGCGCGGCAGCGCTCGCCGCGCTCTACACGGGCAACCGTCTGCTCAACCGGGTGTTGAATGATCGCGGGCGCACGCTGTTCGGTTTCTTCGCGCTCTATCTGCATGCTTTGCCGGAGGTGCAGGGCGGCAGCCTGACCGTCGGACGCATGGCGGCGCTGGCGGCGGAAACCGGCGTGTGCAGCCGGGGCCGCGCCAAGGCCATGCTGGCGCTGATGCGCTGGGGCGGCTACCTCGCCCCGGTGGAGGAGGGGGGCGACCGGCGCTCGAAGCCGCTGGCCCCCACGGCGCGAATGCTGGCGCTGCACCGGCAGCGCTGGGTGAGCCAGTTCCAGGCCATTTCGCAGATCGATCCGCAGGTGGCCACGGTGGTGGCCCGGCTCGATGATCCCGCCTTCTTCAACCGCCTGGCCATCGCCCTCGGCGACAGCTTCCGCTCCGGTTTCCGGGTGCTGGACCACGCGCCGCTGCTGGCCGACCTCGCCGATCGCGACAGCGGCCTGATGGTGCTTTTGTCCCTGCACGTGGCGCAGGCGAGCGCCCAGCCCAGCCCCTCCATCGCCGATCTCGCCCGGCGGTTCCATGTGTCCCGCGCCCATGTGCTGCAATTGCTGAAGGATGCCCAGGCGGCCGGGCTGGTGGAGCGCGACGAGGGCGGCGGTGGCGGCGTCTTGACGGCGCTCGGCCATGACGCGCTGGCGGACTTCTTCGCCGCCACCTTCGCGCTGCTGGCGTGCGCCGCCAAGGCATCGCTGGCGGAGCCGGCCCCCCTGCGCTGATCTCACGCCTTCCGCCATCCCATCAATTCCCTGAGACTGACGTGCAACGACAGAAATGGGGGAGCGCGGATGACGGGGTACGAGCCGCAGTTCGACACCGCCGAGCCATTGGCCGCTGAGCCGATGGACGAGGGCCAGAACCACAGCCTGGACGATCTGCCCCTGCGGGCGGACATCCGCCGGCTCGGCCGGATTCTCGGCGACACCGTGCGGGCCCAGCAGGGCGAGGTGGTGTTCGATCTGGTGGAACAGATCCGCCAGACGTCCATCCGCTTTCATCGCGATGGCGACGAGGCCGCCCGCCAGGATCTCGAGGCGCTGCTGGCGCACCTGTCGGCGGAGCGGGCGGTGGAGATCATCCGGGCGTTCTCCTATTTCTCGCACCTGGCCAATCTCGCCGAGGATCAGCACCACATCCGGCTGGCGCGGGCGCGCGCCATCGCCGGTGCGCCGCCCCTGCCGGGCAGCCTCGGCTTCTCCTTCGATGCGGCGGCGGCGCGGGGCATCGCGCCCGAGGTGCTGGCGGATGTCTTCGCCGGCGCCCGCATCAGCCCGGTGCTCACCGCCCATCCCACCGAAGTGCGGCGCAAGAGCACCCTGAACCGGGAAATGGAGATCGCCGCCCTGCTCGACCGGCGCGAACGGGTGGCCCCCACCCCGGAGGAGCGGGAGGCGGAGGACGACGCCCTGCGCCGCGCCGTGCTCACCTTGTGGCAGACGGCGCTGCTGCGCCGGATCAAGCTCACGGTTCAGGACGAGGTCACCAACGGCCTGTCCTATTACGACTACACCTTCCTCGATCAGCTGCCGCGCCTCTATTGCGCCCTGGAGGACCAGCTGGCGCGGCAGGGCACGGGGGACGTGACCGGAGACGGGGCGCGCGAGACGCCTGCGGCCGCGCGGGAGCTGCCCTCCTTCCTGCGCATGGGCAGCTGGATCGGCGGCGACCGGGACGGCAATCCCTTCGTCACCGCCGAGGTGCTCGAGCAGACCATGCGTCTGCACCGGGCCCGCATCTTCGCCCATTACGACGCGGAGCTCACGGCGCTGGCGTCGGAATTGTCCATCGCCGGCCGCCTGGTGGGCGTTTCGCCGGAGCTGGAGGCACTGGCGGCGGCGTCCACCGATCCCTCCCTCAGCCGGCGCGAGGAGCCCTATCGGCTGGTTCTCGCCCACATCCTGCAGCGGCTGCGGGCCACGGCGCTGACCCTCGACGGCGCCGCTGCGCCAGGGTCGGCGCGGCCCTATGGCGAGGCGGCAGCGCTGCGGGCCGATCTGGATGTCATCCACCATTCCCTGTGCGCCAACGGCTCGCGGATCCTCGCGCGGGGCCGGCTGCGGCTGCTGCGGCGGGCGGTGGACTGCTTCGGCTTCCATCTCACCTGCCTGGACCTGCGGCAGAATTCCGAGGTCCATGCGCGCACCGTGGCGGAGCTGTTCGAGAAGGTGGCGCCGGGCACCGGCTATGCCGGCCTCGACGAGGCGGCGCGGGTGGCGCTGCTGGTGCGGGAACTGGGCACCGCGCGGCTGCTCGCCTCGCCGTTCGTGGACTATTCCGAGGAGACGCGCTCCGAGCTCGCCATCTTCCGCGCCGCGGCGGAGGTCCACCGCACGCTGGGGCCTTTGGCCATTCCCAACGCCATCATCTCCAAGGCCGAAAGCGTCTCCGACCTGCTGGAGGTGGCGCTGCTGCTGAAGGAGGTGGGCCTCGTCACCGCCGCGGGCACCAGCGCGGTGAACATCATTCCCCTGTTCGAGACCATCGGCGACCTGCAGGCCTGCGCCCGGGTGATGGAGGCGGCCCTGGCACTGCCCGCCTATGCCCGGCTGGTGGCGAGCCGGGGGCAGGAGCAGGAGGTGATGCTCGGCTATTCCGACAGCAACAAGGACGGCGGCTTCGTCACCTCCGGCTGGGAATTGTACAAGGCGGAGATCGGCCTCATCGAGGTGTTCCGCGCCCATCAGGTGCGGCTGCGCCTGTTCCACGGCCGTGGCGGCTCGGTGGGGCGCGGCGGCGGGCCGAGCTATGATGCCATCCTGGCCCAGCCGGGCGGTGCGGTGAACGGGCAGATCCGCATCACCGAACAGGGCGAGATCATCTCCTCGAAATACTCCCACCCGGAGGTGGGCCGGCGGAACCTGGAGCTGCTGGTGGCCGGCACCCTGGATGCCTCGCTGCTGCAGCCCCAGGAGAGCGCGCCGCGCGCCGCTTTCCTGAGCGCCATGGAGGAGATGTCCGCCACCGCGTTCCAGGCCTATCGCGCCCTCGTCTACGAAACCGAGGGGTTCGAGGACTATTTCTGGGCCTCCACGGTGATCAGCGAGATCGCCACCTTGAACATCGGTTCACGGCCGGCCTCGCGCACCAAGACGCGGGCGATCACCGCGCTCAGGGCCATTCCCTGGGTGTTTTCCTGGGCCCAGTGCCGGCTGATGCTGCCCGGCTGGTATGGCTTCGGCGCCGCCGTGGAGGCGTTCCTCGCCGCCCGTGGCCCGCAGGGGCTCGCGCTCCTCAAGGACATGTACCGGCAGTGGCCGTTCTTCCGCACCCAATTGTCGAACATGGACATGGTGCTGTCCAAGAGCTCGCTGGCGGTGGCCTCGCGCTATGCCGAGCTGGTGGAGGACGCGGCGCTGCGTGCGGCGATCTTCGGCCGCATCCGGGCTGAATATGAACGCACCGTGCGCCACCTCAACGCCATCATGGACCAGGAGCGGCTGCTGGAGGGCAACCCGACCCTCGATCGCTCCATCCGCAACCGCTTCCCTTACCTCGATCCCCTCAACCACCTGCAGATCGAGTTCCTGAAGCTACATCGGCGAGGGGAAAAAAGCGCCGGGAGGACCGATGCCGAGCAGGTGCTGCACGGCATTCAGCTGTCCATCAACGGTATCTCGGCGGGCCTGCGCAACTCCGGCTGAGGCGGCTCACTCCAGGCCCTGGATGTGCCCGATAAAGGGCAATTGGCGATAGGCATGGGCGACGTCCATGCCGTAGCCCACCACGAACACGTCGGGGCACTCGAAGCCGACGAAATCGGCCTTGATCTGCACCGCCCGCTTGCCGGGCTTTTCCAGCAGCACGCACACCAGAACCCGCCGCGCGCCCCGCGCCATGATCAGGTCCTTGGCAAAGGCCAGGGTGCGGCCGGATTCCAGGATGTCGTCGATGAGCAGCACGTCGCGGTCGCGCACGTCGCTTTCCAGGTCGCGCAGAATATCCACATGGCCGGAGGAGACGGTGGCGTCGCGATAGGACGACAGGTGCATGAACTCCACTTCCGGCACCAGGCCGGAGGCATGCATGGCCCGCAGCAGATCGGCGGCGAACATGAACGAGCCCTTCAGGACCGCCACCGCCAGCAGGTTCTGCGGTTCGATGGCGGCAATCTCGCCGGCTATGGCGTGATTGCGCGCGGCAATGCGGTTTTCGTCATACAGCACGGAGATGTTGGGTAGGGACATGGTTCCTCTCAGCAAGGCGGGGAGCATGGACCGGATGCCCGCAGCCGTCCAGATCGCCGCCCGCCCACCGCCATCCCTGGCACCACCGGTGCCGGCACGGCCCGGCGGTGGGCGGGCCCGCCGGCATCGTCTATGTTGCTTTCGCAACTGCCACGGACGATTCGGGGGAAGGGTGGAACATCTGGTCCGGTTCGAGAATGTCGGCCTGCGATACGGGATGGGCTCGGAGGTGCTGAAGGACGTGACCTTCAGCATCGCGCCGAAGTCGTTCCAGTTTCTCACGGGCCCCTCGGGCGCGGGCAAGACCACCCTGATGCGCCTGCTGTTCCTGTCGCTGCGGCCGACCCGGGGCCTCATCACGTTGTTCGGGCGCGACGTATCCTCGCTCGATCCGGACGAGGTGGCGGTGCTGCGCCGGCGCATCGGCATCGTGTTCCAGGATTTCCGCCTGCTCGACCACCTCACCACCTATGAGAACGTGGCCCTGCCGCTACGGGTGCTCGGCAAGGAGGAGGCGAGCTATCGCGGCGAAGTCACCGAACTGCTCCACTGGGTGGGCCTGGGCGATCGTATGGACGTGCTGCCGCCGGTGCTGTCCGGGGGAGAGAAGCAGCGGGCGGCCATCGCCCGGGCGCTGATCGGCCGGCCGGAATTCCTGCTGGCGGACGAGCCCACCGGCAATGTGGATCCCACGCTGGCGCGGCGGCTGCTGCGCTTGTTCATCGAACTCAACCGCACCGGGACATCCGTGCTGCTGGCCACCCATGACATCGCGCTCATGGACCAGTACGACGCCCGGCGCCTCGTGATCGCGGACGGTCGCCTCTATGTCTACGACTGACACCGCCCCCGCCAACGGCGCGCCAAAGGCCGCCGAGGGCGCGCCGCGCCCGCCCAAGGCGCGGCCGCAGACCTCCATCGTGCCCGGCGCCACCATCGCCGGCCGGGCGCTGGTGGCGGTGGTGGCCATCATGACCTTTCTCGCCTCCCTCACCATCGGCGCGGCACTGGCGGTGCGCTCCACCGCCAGCCACTGGCGCTCGGACGTGACGCGCGAGGTGACCATCCAGATCCGCGCCGGCGACCGCAAGCTCACCGACGCCCAGGTACAGCAGGCCGCCGAGATCGCCCGCACCACGCCCGGCGTCACCGATGCCCATATCCTTTCCACAGAGGAAACCGGGCGGCTGCTGGAGCCGTGGCTCGGCGCCGGGCTCGACCTCGGCGACCTGCCGGTGCCGCGGGTGGTGGTGGTGAAGATCGCGCCCGGCGCGGCGGTGGATTTCGCCAAGCTGCGCCGCACCTTGTCCGATCGCATTCCCACCGCCTCCCTGGATGATCATCGCCTGTGGTCGCGCCGGCTCGGCGCCATGGCGGAAGGGGTCGTGCTCACCGGGGTGGTGTTGCTGGTGCTGGTGGGGCTCGCCACCATCCTCTCGGTGGTGTTCGCCACCCGGGCGGCGGTGGCCACCAACCGGGCGGTGGTGGAGGTGCTGCATTTCGTCGGCGCCCGCGACGGCTTCATCGCCGCCCAGTTCCAGCGGCACTTCCTGAAGATCGGCGCCCAGGGCGGGGTGATCGGCGGCTGCGCCGCAGCGCTGCTGTTCGGCGCCATCGTCGGCCTGCCGCGCTTCGGGCTGGTGGGCGATCCGGAGGACCCGACTTTCCTCGGCTGGCTCAACCCCGGCATCTGGGGCTTCGTGGGCATTGCCGGCGCGGTGCTGGTGGTGGCCCTGGCGACGGCGCTCACGTCGCGCATCACCGTTTACCGTACGTTGAGAACGATCCAATGAAGGCCGCAGCCGTCGCGCATGCGGCGGTGAAGTCCTCGCCGCCGCCGCATTCAGCCCGCAAGGTTGGGGTATGAACGCGACTGATTTGTCGCCCCCTGGCCGATCCGAGCATCGCAACGAAGAGGGGCGCACGGCGGAGGAGCACGATGCGCTGACCGCGGCCGCACAGGCCGAGGCTGGGCCTGCGCCTGCGCCGGGTCGTGGCTGGCGCCGCCAGTTGCTGCGCCGCAGTCTCATCGCGGTGGTGCTGCTGGTGGGTCTCGGTGGCCTGACGGTGTTCGCCGGCTTCCTCGCTTTCCTGACGCAGATCCCGGTGCGCGAGCCCATCCAGATCAAGCCCGCCGACGCCATCGTGGTGCTCACCGGTGGGGCCTCGCGCATCGCTGACGCGGTCAATCTGCTGGCGGAGGGGCGGGGGCGGCGGCTGCTCATCACCGGGGTCAATCCCATCACTTCTCCGCTCGAGCTCAAGCGCACCCTGCCATCGGGCGAGGAATTGCTGACCTGCTGCATCGATCTCGGCCACAAGGCCCTCAACACAAGGGGCAATGCCATCGAGGCGGCCGAATGGGCGCGCAGCCAGCGCTTCCGCTCGCTGGTGGTGGTGACCTCCGCCTGGCACATGCCGCGCGCCCTGGTGGAACTGAACCGCTCCCTGCCTGATGTGGAGCTGGTGGCTTATCCCGTGGTCACCTCGCGGATGGAGGCGGAGCAATGGTGGCGCAATCCCGCCACCCTGAAGCTGCTCTTCAAGGAATATTTGAAGTACATGATGGCTAAGGCGAAGATCCGCCCGGCGCAAGCCGTGGCCGAGGCCGACGCCGCGCGGTCGCACGCCCCCGCCGAGGCGCGCGTTTCGCCCTGATGCCGGCGGAGGGGAGCTTGCCCGGTGACGGCGCTGCGTTCGTTCGTGTTCCAGATGGTCTTCTTTCTGGTGACGACGCTTTATCTCTTGGCGTTCACGCCGCTCTTGCCCTTCCTCTCCCGCGCGGCCCTGTGGCGGACCGCGGTGCGGTACTGGGTGGCCACCAACAACACCCTTCTGCGCCTCCTGTGCGGCACGCGGGTGGAGATCCGCGGGCGTGAGAACATTCCCCCCGGGCCGCTGCTGATCGCCGCCAAGCACCAGTCGGCGTGGGAGACCTTCGCGCTGCTGCCGCTGTTCGCCGACCCCGCCTTCATCCTCAAGCGGGAACTGACCCGTATTCCCGTGTTCGGCTGGTTCCTCGCCAAGACCGGGATGATTCCGGTGGACCGCAGCGCCGGCATGTCGGCCCTGAAGGCCATGACCCGGGCGGCCCGGGTCGAGGTGGGGCAGGGCCGGCAGATCCTCATCTTTCCCGAGGGCACCCGCCGCCCGCCGGGGGCGCCGCCCGACTACAAGTTCGGCGTGGCGCATCTGTATGGGGCGCTGGACGTGCCCTGCCTGCCCATCGCCCTCAATTCGGGCCTGTTCTGGCCGCGCCGCGCCATCACCAAGCGGGCCGGGACGATCCGGGTCGAGATCCTGCCGCCGATCCCCGCCGGACTGGGCCGCGCCGACTTCATGGCGCGCCTGGAGCACGACATCGAGGGGGCCAGCGACCGCCTGCTCGAAGCTGGGCTGCGGGAGCTCGGCGCGCGGGCGCCGAAGGAGCTGGCCGAGCGGCTGGCGGGATCCCCGCTGTCCACCCCTGTGGAAAACTCTTGATCGGGATTCTTGGGTGTTCTAGTTTCGTTCCTATGAACGCGACTGATTCGCTCCTGACCCCTTTGTCCGATGCCGGCTGCCTCAGCGGCCTGAAGCACGGCGCCCTTGGCGCGCGCTATCGCTTCTGGCGTGACACCGACGGTACGCGGCATGTGTTCTCGGTCTATCCCGCCGATGCGGCGCCGGACTATCCGGATGCCGTCGCCATCGTCGCGCGGCGCACCCCGGCGGGCTCCATCGCCATGTGGGTGGGCCCGGCCGGCGAGGTGGCCCGTCAGGCGGCGCAGCGGCTGGATGCGGAAGAAATCCACATCCATGTGCTGGGCGAAGACGAACAGGCGGAAGGCCTGCGGCGCTATCTCAACCGGCCGGCGCCGCAGCCGCGCACGGTGGATGCCCGCGCCGGCGAGGGGCGGCCACGCGGCTCCGAGGGTCGCGCCCGCTTTGCCGGCCTGCTGCCGGCGCCCTGTGGTGGCCGTCACGCCGCCTGAGGGGGACGACCACCCACACCGGCCGGGCGCTACAGCGCGTGCGGACGGGGCCGGGGTTGTGCACCACGGTGGCTTACAGCGCCGGTCGTGCCGCGCGCTTCTCGCGCGGCTCTCTCCTGCCGATATGAGGCGTGAACCGTCGCGCCGCGCGCCGGGCGTGCCGGCTAGGGGGCGTCGCCGGCGGGATGGGCCGGGTGGCGCAGCTGCCGGGCGATCCAGCTGAGTTCGGGATCGGCGAGGCCCATGGCCTCGAGGCTGCCGACAGTGGCGATCACATAATCCGCATTGGGACCGGACTGTCCGTGGGAGCGCCGCACCAGCCGCAGCTGCTCTTCGCGATCGAGGATGCCGGCATATTGGCTGTGCCCCCGGTTGACCAGATAGGCGATGGCCGGCGCGGCGCGGCGCGAGCCATCCAGCAGGTGTACCCGCCGGGTGGTTTCCAGATACACGCCGGAGATCTGTTCCCGCGCGGTGAGATAGGCATGGGTGTCCGTCCAATGGGCCGGCGCGACCCGATAGGCGATGCCGCGGCAGGAGCCGCCGCGTTCCAGCCCGAATACCAGCCCGGGCCGCTCCGGCGTGCCGCGATGGTGGAAGGAATAGACGCACAGCGCCCGATGGGCCCCGATGAGGCGCGCCTCGCAGCGCTCCTCGAAGGGGAACCCGGGGTTCCACATCAACGAGCCATAGGCGAACACCCAGTGGTCGTGGCAAGGCTCCCGCACTTCGCTCATAATGTTCGGCGATGCTCTCGGCGTTGACAGTTGCAACCCCGCGTCGCCTAACAGCGTGGGCGCCCGGCTGCAAGGGACCCCCCGCGATTCGCGAGGCGGTCGCCGGCCGTGCGCCGGTTCCAGTTGTTCCCCATGGATCAGCCCCCAAGGATCCCCATGACGGCCGCCGATCAGCCTTCCAAGCCTCCCCGCCGCAGCCGTGCCCGGCGCTGGATCGTCATCGCGCCCGTGGCGCTGCTGGTGCTGCTGGCGGTGGGGTGGAGCGCGGTGTGGGTCTATGCCGCCAACCGCGCCGAGCATGAGCTCGATGCCTGGGTGGGCCGCGAGGCCAAGCTCGGGCGGGTGTGGAATTGTCCGGACCGCCGACTGGGCGGTTTCCCTTTCCGTTTTGAATTGACCTGCGCCACGCCGAGCCTGGAGACCCACGGCGGCGATGCGATGCGCGTCACTGCCGTGTCGTCGCGCACCGTGGCGCAGATCTGGGCGCCCAATCATATCGTGGCGGAGTTCACCGGGCCGGCGCGGGTGGAGGATCTCACCACCGGCGCGGCCTATCTGGCGCGGTGGAGCCTGCTGCAGATGAGCGGCGTGGGCGATCTGAGCGGCCAGCCGCAGCGCTTTTCCCTGGTGGCGCACGAGCCGGTGCTGGAGAAGCCGGAAGGGGTGGGCGCGCCGCAGGGTCCGCTGCTCATGGCGCGGCTGCTGGAATTCCATGTGCGGCGGCTGCCGGGCAAGGCGGGGCCGGATGCGCTCGACTATGCCTTCGGCCTGAACGGTGGCGAAAGCGCGCTGCTCAAGGAGGCTGGCAGCGAGGGGCCGGTGGATGTCACCGTGCAGGGCATCGTCACCGCCGCCGCGGACCTGAGACCCATGCCGCTGGTGCAGCGGCTGCGGGCCTGGGCGGCGGCCGGTGGCGTGGCGCGGCTGGAGCGCTTCACCGTGTCGGCGCCGAACCTCTCCGCCTCGGCCAAGGGTGTGCTGGGCCTTGACCCTCTGGGGCGCCTCAATGGCAATCTCGATCTCGGCTTCTCCGGCCTGAACGACCTGGTGAAGCAGCTGGATCGCGCCGGCGTCATCCCCAGCGAGCTCTCGCCCATCGTCGGTGCGCTCGCCATGGTCGGTCGGCCGGGGCCGGTGGATGGGCGGCCGGGGGTCACCTTCGCGCTGTCGTTCAAGGACGGCACCCTGCGCCTGGGGGGCTTCCCGGTGGGCATGGTGCCGCCGGCCTTCTAGGGCGGGCGTCTTCCGGCGCGCTCAATGCATGCGGGCGCCGGCCACCAGCACCTCGCGCACCACGGGCGTATCGTCCACCACGCGGAAGCGCAGCACGTCGGCCCGCAGGCCGACGGCCAGGCGGCCGCGATCGGTGAGACCGACCATCTCCGCCGGCGCGCGGGTGACGCGGGCGAAGGCGCGGGGCAGGGGCTCCCCGTGGATGCGATGCAGCCCCACCGCCGCCTGCAGAAGGCTGGCGGGAACGTAATCGGACGCCAGGGCATCGAGGAGGTCGGCGGCGGCCAGGTCCCGCATGGCGACACCACCCGAATGGGAGCCGCCACGCACCACATTCGGCGCCCCGCCGATGGTGGCGAGGCCCGCCGCGCGGGCGGCGGCGGCGGCCTCACGGGTGGTGGGAAACTCGCTCATCACGCAGCCGGCGCCGCGCGCCATCTCCACATGCTCCACGGTGGTGTCGTCATGGCTGGCGCGCACCACGCCCCGGTCCCGCAGCAGCGCCGCCAGGGGCTCGAAATTCCGCGTCACCGCCGCGCGGCCCCGGGCGGAGCGCTCGACGATCTCGGTCTCGGTCTCCTCCGCCGTCTTGCCGATGCCGAGCAGGAAGGTGCGCAGGCTGTCCACATTGCGCCATTGCCGCGCGCCGGGGGTGTGGTCCATGAGCGAGGCGAGGCCCACGGCGGCGCGCCCGAGGGCCGGCTCCGCGAGCGCCAGAAGGTCCGGGTCGGTCATCTCGCAGCGCAGGTGGATGCGGTGATCGGCGCGGAACAGCGCCTGCTCATTTTCCACCGCATCGAGCATCACCGTGAACAGGTCGCGCCGCGCCGCCTTGGCCTGGTCGAAGCCGCCGGCGCAGATGGCGTCGAACACGGTGGTGATGCCGCTGGCGATGATCTGCCCGTCATGGGCCAGCGCCGCGGCGCGGGCATCGGGCCAATAGGCCTTGGGGCGCGGCACGAAATGGGTTTCGAGCGCGTCGGTGTGCAGGTCGATGAGGCCGGCGCTGAGATAGTCCCCGGCGCAGTCGACGGCCCCGGGCTGCCGGCTGCGGCCTGGCTCCACGGCGGCAATGCGGCCATCACGCACCACCAGCGTGCCGTCCAGCACCGTGTCGTCGAGGATGAGGCGGGCGTGGGTGTAGACGGTTTCCATCAGAAGACGATCCGGTCGTGGCAGACGGCTGAGAGGCGAGGGCCTGCCAGAAAAGCATGACGCCCCCGTGACCGGGAGCGCCTGCCGGTCGACCCTCACTTCTCGGCGCTGGCCGGGGGCGGGGGGATGACCTGATAAAGCTGAAAGCGCTCGCCTTCATAGATCATCTTCAGCCGGTCGGGGTCGGGATTCGGCGCGCCGCGCTCGGTGAAGAGCAGATAGACGTAGTCGAAATTCCTGGGCCACAGGTCCCAATAGCGCGGCCCGTCCACCGTGGGCTCGTCCTCGGTAATGAGCAGCTGCTCCACCTGCGGCGGGGTGCCGTCCTCGGTGTCCACATGGTCGCGATAGGGCGGGTTGACCCTGAGGATCTGCTTGCCCTTCACCGTGAAGGCGGTGGTGACCAGAGACGAGCGCTCGATAATGGCGAGGCAGGCCGCATGCACGAGACCAAGGTCCCGCGGATCATTGCCGCCCTGCAGGTCGGCATAGGCCACCAGCACCCGCGAGCCGGGGTGGATGAGGGTGATGGACTTGTCGAAATTGGTGGTCCACTGGCTGAGCCGGTTCCACACCAGCTGCACCTCTCCCACCCGCACCGCCAGCAGCACCAGCAGCACCGCGATGAAGCCGCGCTGGGCCAGCCGGTGGCGCAGGTCCACGCGGATGGTGGCGAGCACCATGAAAGCGATGGCGATGGGCATGCGCTGGTCGGCCATATAGGTGGCGAACACCACCCGGGGCATGGCGAGATAGATGGTCACCGACACCAGCAGCAGCGGCAGCAGCAGCGGCGCGGTGCGCAGCAGCCGGTGCTGAATGGCCCAGGCCGCCGCCAGCACCACCACCGCCGTGAGGCCGAAGGCGACCAGGTCGTAATAGACGTTGATGACGAATTCGACGCCCTGCAGCTTGCCCTGCGGCTCCCAGATGTTCTGGGTGGACAGGCCCCAGGTGGGGCTCGCCAGCAGCATGGGGATGATGATGGCGAACGGCAGGCCGGAGGCGACGAAATCCACCAGCCGCGGCAGCAGCGGCGTCTCCCGCCGCCCGAACAGGCGGGCGAGCTCGAACGAGAGGATGCCCACCGCATAGACCCCCGCCGCGAACAGGTGGCAGAAGAACAGGGCGACGATGAACAGGGTGGAAACGGCGAACCGCCACGGCCAGGGCTTCTCCCGCAGCAGGCTCCAGAACGCCAGGGCAAACAGCGCGAGGCCGATGCCGAAATAATAGTTCATCACGCCGATGAGGAAGATGCTGTTGTACAGCAGCGGAAACGCCAGCAGCGGGATGGCGGACCACTGGCCGAACAGCGCGCGATGCAGTGTGAGGGTGCCACCGACGATGAGCGCGAAGCACATCAGCGTGTAGATCTCACCGGCCAGATAGATGTTGGTGAAGCGGTCGATGACCGGCACCACCAGATCCATCATGAGGTTCGGCAGGATCGACCAGTCCAGCGCGTAGAAGCGGGCGAGATCCTTGTCGTGGGGCAGGGCGGCGATGACATGCATGCGCGCCAGATGGTTCACATAATCCGACAGGGGCGGAATGGGGTGGGTCAGGATCGGGATGGACACCAGAGCCAGGCACACCACGAACAGGATGGCGATGGTCCGCACGGACAGGTTGAGCGGCCGGCGCGGGGGCAGACGGGAAGGCGTGGACATGGCGTGTTCTGCCTTGCGAGGCGCATCGGGGATGCGCACGCTGGGTTGAGGGGTACGACGCGTAGGTCATTTCAGGAAAGGCTGACGTCAGTGTGCGCCGACCCGCGAAAAACAACGGGCCTTCGCAGCCGCGTCAGCGCGGTTCGGCCGCGCTCTTCGCACCTCGATTGTGGTGGGCCGGAGGCGGATTTTGATCACGTTCTCGTGATCTTGAAAATGGGGACGCGGCGGGCCATCAACAGATCCCGCCACCCTTCCCGGCGCGCGCCGAACCGGCTATGAGGGCGCCGTCCGGCATCCCTTCAGCCTGCGAGCCCCGTCATGAGCGCCATCGCCCCCAATTCCATCGCGGAAGCCCAGCTGCAGGCCGAGGTTCTGGCCAAGGCCCTGCCGCACATGCAGCGCTACGATGATGCCATCGTGGTGGTGAAGTACGGCGGCCACGCCATGGGTGACGAGCAGGTGGCGCGTCATTTCGCCCAGGATATCGTGCTGCTGGAGCAGGCGGGCGTGAACCCGGTGGTGGTGCATGGTGGCGGCCCGCAGATCGGCGCCATGCTGTCCAAGCTCGGAATCAAGTCCGAATTCGCCGGCGGCCTGCGCATCACCGACAAGGCGACGGTGGAGATCGTCGAGATGGTGCTGGCCGGCTCCATCAACAAGCAGATCGTCGGCTTCATCAACGAGGCGGGCGGCAAGGCCATCGGCCTGTGCGGCAAGGATGGCAACATGGTGCGGGCCCGCAAGGCCAACCGCACCGTGGTGGACCCCGGCAGCAAGATCGAGCAGGTGGTGGACCTCGGCTTTGTCGGCGAGCCCGACACGGTCGACACCATGGTGCTGGACCAGATCCTCGGCCGCGACCTCATCCCGGTGCTGGCGCCGGTGGCCGCGGCGGTGGATGGCGGCACCTACAATGTGAATGCCGACACCTTCGCCGGCGCCATCGCCGGCGCGCTGCACGCCAAGCGGCTGCTGCTGCTCACCGACGTGCCGGGCGTGCTCGACAAGAACAAGGTGCTGATCCCCAAGCTCACCATCGCCGAGGCCCATGGGCTGATCGCCGATGGCACCATCTCCGGCGGCATGATCCCCAAGGTGGAAACCTGCATCTACGCCCTGGAGAAGGGCGTGGAAGGCGTGGTCATCCTCGACGGCAAGGTGCCCCACGCGGTGCTCCTGGAGCTGCTCACCGACCACGGCGCGGGCACCCTCATCACCCGTTGACCCCCGGGCCACGCCGCGCCCCTGTTGACCCGATGGTGTGGCCCCGCGCCGTAAAGCGCGGGGCCACACATGTGTTCAGAGGGTTGGTGGGGTGGTGGCGCCGGCGCCCAGGGCGCGCTGCATCAGCACCGTGTCGATCCAGCGGCCGAGCTTGAAGCCGGTGGCGGGCAGGATGCCGATGGGGGCGAAGCCGCAGGCCCGGTGCAAGGCGATGGAACCGGCATTGCCGCTGTCGCCGATCACCGCCACCATCTGGCGGAAGTCGCGGCGTTCGCATTCGCTGATCAGCGCCTCCAGCAGCGCCTTGCCGATGCCGCGGCCGTGCTGGGTCTCATCCACATAGACGGAATTCTCGACCGTGTGCTTGTAGGCCACCCGCGGGCGGAAGGCGGTGGCATAGGCATAGCCCACAACGCGGCCGTCTTCCTCCATCACCAGGAAGGGATAGCCGGCGTCGATGACCGCCTGGCGGCGGCGCGCCATCTCCTCGGGCCCGGGCGGGTCGATCTCGAAGGAGGCGGTGCCAGCGAGCACGGCGGCATCATAGATGGCGGCGATGGCGGAGCTGTCTTCAGGGGAGGCGGCGCGGATCGGCATGGCCTGTCTTTCCAGGGCTTTTAGAACGGGCGCGGCGTGGACCCGGCCAGGGGCTGGCCGGGGCGCCCCACGCGGCGGGCGGCACTTCTTATAGCAACCCCACATGCCCTTGGTTCATGCGCTTTGGTCATGCGTCGCCGAGCGGGGCTGCCATCGGCGCGGCGCAAAAGAAAACCCCGGCCGAAGCCGGGGTTTCCGAAGATCCGTCGGGTGTCGCAGCGTCAGTCGTTGCCGCGGTTGCCGAACAGCTGGAGCAGCATCATGAACAGGTTGATGAAGTCCAGGTAGAGGGCAAGGGCGCCCATGATGGCCTTCTTGCCCATCACGGCCGTATCGTCGCCGGCGAAATACATCTCCTTGATGCGCTGGGTGTCGTAGGCGGTGAGGCCCGCAAACACCAGAACGCCGACCACGGACACGATGAACTGCAGCATCGTGGAGCCGAGGAAGATGTTCACCAGCGAGGCGATGATGATGCCGAACAGGCCCATCATCAGGAACGAGCCCATGCCGGAGAGATCGCGCTGGGTGGTGTAGCCATAAAGGCTCAGCGCACCAAACGAGGCCGCGGTGATGAAGAACACCCGGACGATGCTCTCGTGCGTGTACACGAGGAAGATGGTGGCGAGCGAGACACCCACCAGGCCGGCATAGAGCCAGAAGGTGAGCTGGGCCGCCGAGACGCTCATGCGCTCAATGCGGAAGCTGAGGAAGAACACGGCCGCCAGCGGCGCGAGCATCACCACCCACTTCAGCGGGCTCACGAACAGCGTGTAGCCGAACTGGGTCAGCATGATGCCGCCCGCCACCCGGCCCGCCGCCAGGCTCGGATCGGTGGTCACCGACAGCATGTAGATGCCGAGCGCAGCCGCGCCGGTGATGGCGAGGCCCAGCGCCATGTAGTTGTACACGCTCAACATATATGAGCGGAGACCTTGGTCGATCGCGGCCTGCGAGCGTGCCACCGACGGGTTCCAACGCCCGGCGACGTTGCGATCATAATCGGACATCGTCGTTCCCCTTTAAGAAACTTCAAACCCGGCCCATGCCCGACACGGACCGGGGGGTTCGTGCGTCAATATGGTGGGTTCGGCATAGCCGGGCAAGACGAGCCAAGATGAAATTTACGCAAGGTCACTCTAGGTCAGGGGCCATTTGGCGCGCTTCTCCGCTCCCGTCTGGTTGCGGCATCCGCTATAGTGGATCAGGGGGTGTGGCGGCGATGAGATCTGCTGGGGGGCGGACCCGCGATCTATGGCGTTGTGCGGCGGGCGCACGCCGTGTGCACGGCCGCGCGTCCACCGCGCTGGCGACACGGGAGACACACAGGAGACAGGAGACTCGGGGCCTGCCGTTCGTCGGCGTCGCGGCGTGGTCGCCCCTGTTGTGGCCGTTCGCCATGCTCCTGTGCCCGGAGGAGGCGCGGGCGGGGGCGTGGACCCTGCGGCCCGGGGAAGGCCAGATCATCGCCCAGACCACCCTGGCCCACGCGTCGTCCGAGTTCGGCCCCTCATCGGCTCTTTACGACAGCCGTCCCTATGACAAGGCCGAGGTGACGCTGGTCTTCGAGTATGGGTTGACCGACTGGCTGACGGTGCTGGCGGCGCCACAGCTGTTGTCGGTGTCCCTGGGCGCGCCCGACCCCTCGTCCTACACCGGCCTTGGCTATACGGACGCCGGCGCCCGTGTCCGCCTCTGGCAGGGGGAGGGGGTGGTGGTCTCCGGCCAGGTGGTCGGGCGGTTTTCCGGCACCGGCCAGTCCCGCAGCGCCGCCGCGGTCGGCTATGAAGACCCCGAATTGGACCTGCGGCTGCTGGCGGGCTTTTCGTTCATGCTGTGGGAGCGGGCGGCGTTTCTCGACCTGCAACTGGCGCAGCGCCAGCGGTTTGGCGATCCGCCGGATGAACTGCACCTGGATGTGACCCTGGGGGTGCGCCTCACCGAGCGCTGGCAGGGGCTGGTGCAGTTCTTCAACGTCATGTCGGAGGGCGCCGGCGAGGGGCCCTATTTCGATGTGTCGTACGAATATTACAAGCTCCAGCTCGGGGCCGCCTTCGACTGGAGCGCGGCCCTGACCCTGCAGGCGGCTGTGGTGACCACCTATTTCGCTCGCAATGCCCCCCAGGAAAATGGGCTGGTGCTGAGTGCGCTCTATCGCTTCTGAACCGATGCCCGCTGGGTGGTCACCAGCCGGATGCCGAGGGCGATGGGCACGATGCCGAGAATGTCCAGGGGCGGCACGGTCTCGCCCAGCAGCAGCCAGCCGAACATGAGGCCCAGGGGCGGCATCAGAAAGTGCAGGGCGCTGGCCTTGGTGGCGCTGGAGCGGTTGAGGATCAGCAGCCACAGGCTGAAGGCCCCCACCGATCCGGCGAGGGTGAGATAGAGGAAGGCGGTGATCAGCGAGGGGGTGACGTGCACCTGCCCCGGGTCTTCCATGAGGAACGCGATGGGCGCCAGCACCGCCCCGCCGGCGAGGGCCTGGATGCCGCTGCCCATCACCAGCGTGCCGGCGGGCAGGCGCATGCGCTTGTAGGCGAGGGTCCCGGCGGTGAGGGAGACCAGGGCCGCCAGCACGAACACCGTGCCAAGGGGGTCTTCATGGCCCTGGCCCAGTCGCGACCGCAGCACGAACGCCACCCCGACGAATCCCAGCAACAGCCCCACCAGCTTGCGCGGCGTCAGGCGCTCCCCCAGCAGGGGCGCGGCGGCCAGGGCGGTGAGCAGCGGGGTGGCGCTGACAACGACGGCGGTGAAGCCGGCGGAGACCGTGGTCATGCCCATGAAGCTGAAGCCCAGATAGGCCGCGTTGTTCAGAGTGCCGATGATCGCGAACATGGCGAGGGTCCGCCAGCTGATGCGCGAGAACTGGCCCATGAGCGCACAGGCCGCCAGCAGCACGCCCCCCGCCAGCAGGAAGCGGGCGCACAGCAGCAGCAGCGGCGGGCAGTCGACCACCGCCGTCTTGGCGGCGGCAAAGGCGGAGCTCCAGATCAGGCAGAACAGGATGATGGGCACCAGGCTGCCATCGAAGCCGGAGGGCGCGCGCGCGGTGGAGGTCAGGGGTGTGGTCATCAGGCATCCTAGAAGCGCCACCGTGCGACGACAGTGGGCCATCACCAGCATGCACAGGGCTGGTGCATTTAGAAATTCGATGTTTTGATGTTCGGTAGTGGAAATATGAATATGTGGCGCCGATGTTCGATCTCGACCTCCTCAAGGCGTTCGTCAGCGTGGTGGATGCCGGGGGCTTCACCCGTGCCGGCGAGCGGGTGCACCGCACTCAATCGACGGTGAGCCAGCAGGTGCGGCGCCTGGAAGAGCAGGCGGGCCACGAACTGCTGGTGCGCGGCGCGCGGACGGTGAGCCTCACCGGCGAGGGGGAACGCCTGCTGTCCTACGCCCGCCGGATTCTCGCCCTCAGCGCCGAGGCTCGGGCGGCGCTGGCCGAGGGCAGTGTGGAGGTGGTGCGGCTGGGCATGCCGGAGGATTTCGCGGTGGCCGCCCTTACCGGATTGATCGCCGATTTCGCCCGCAGCCATCCCCATGTGCGCCTGTCCGTGCGCTGCGCCCTCAGCAGTGCCCTGGCGGCGGACCTCGCGCGCGGCGACCTGGATCTGGCGCTGATGAAGCGCGCTCCGGGCGGCCTGCCGGCGCGGGCGGTGTGGCCGGAGCGGCTGGTGTGGGTCGCCGGGCCGTTCGAGCCGGCGCCGGACGCGCCGGTGCCGCTGGTGGCGTTCCCGCAGGGCTGCCTCTATCGCGACCGGGCGGTGCATGCGCTGGAGCGCGCCGGCCGCGACTGGCGCATCGCCTATGAAAGCCCGAACCTGGTGGGCATCGAGGCGGCGCTGGCGGGGGGGCTCGGGGTGGCCCTGCTGGAGCGCCGCGCCTGTGCGCCCGGCCAGCGGATCTTGGCGGCGGCCGACGGCCTGCCGGCGATCCAGCCCACCGAATTGGCCCTGTGCCTGGCGGAGCGCCCGGCCGCGGCGGTGGACGCTTTGGCCGCCGCCATCATCGCCTTCTGCGATGAGGAGGCCGGCGCCCGCCATGCGGCCTGAGCGGGGGGTGAGCCGGGCCGGCGGAGACTAGGCCAGCAGCAGCCGGCGGCCGACGCGCCCGGCGCCGATCAGGCCCGGGGCGGCATGGGTCACCACCTGCACGGGAATCTGTGCCAGCCGGTCGGCGAACGGGGGGTGCTCCTCGAAGGCGGTGCGGAATGGGCTGTCGGCGAACAGGGGGGCCATGGCGCGCCCCACCCCGCCGCCCACATAGACGCCGCCGAACGCCTGGAAGGTGAGCGCGAGGTCTCCCATGATCCGCCCCAGCACCCGCAGGAAGATGGCGCAGCTCTCCTTCTCGCAGAGCTGGCCCTGGGTGGCGGCCTTGATGATGGCGTGGGAGGAGAGCTGCTCTCCGGACAGGATCCGGTGCAGCCGCACCAGGCCGCCGCCGGACAGCACATGTTCCACCACCACCGGGCCGAGATCGCGCACCATGTGGGCGATCACCCGTGCCTCGTCGGTGGTGACGGCGCCGAACCGCATGTGACCGGCCTCGCTGGGCAGCACTTCATAGCCGTCGCCCTGGGGTTGCAGCAGGGCGGTGCCGAAGCCGGTGCCCGGGCCGCAGACGAGAATGGCCCGCCCCTTCATGGCGCGACCGACGCCGACGCTCTGCAGGTCATCGCGGCCGAGAGCGGGGATGGCGTGGGCGAAGGCGACGAAATCGTTCAGCACCTCCAGCCGCTCGAAGCCGAAGGCGGCGGCGAGGCCGGGCCGGGTGAAGCACCACTCCCGGTTGGTGAGGCGCACTTCGTCGCCATCCACAGGCCCCGCCACCGCCAGCACCGCGGCCCGGGGCGCCTCGCCGCCGGTGGTCGACAGATAGGCGCTCAGCAACTCTTCGATGGAACCGTAGGAATCATTCGCCTCCAGGCGAATGTCGAAAGGCGCGCCATCGGCGCCGGCCCGCGCGATGCGCGTGACGGTGCCGCCGATGTCCGCAAGCAAGACGGTGGGAGCCATGGTTCGTCCGGTCAGGTGGGCCGGGGCAATCTAGGGGTGGAAAGTTGAGAAAGGAAGAAAGGACACCCACGGCCCGGCCGGCGCGGCGCGGCCGCAGTGCGGCGGGCGCGGAGCACAACTGCGCCGATGCATGACGGGCAGGTGGCGCGGGATCGTGACCTGCCGTAAGCTGGATCAGAAAATGTGCGGCAGGCGGTGGTGAGGGCTGGCGACAGGCCCCGTTCGACGTACATATGGCAGATGAGGCGCGGTCCGGATGCGGCGACATTCCGGCGGGCGCGCCTTTCCCGAGGCAACAGGCGCGGCGGCATGGATCGCGGCGCCGCAAGGCATGGCGAAACGCAGTGCTCGATATCTATACGATCATCTTCCTGGCCCTGGCCGTATTCATCTTCGTGCGGCTGCGCAGCGTGCTGGGCCAGCGCACCGGCCGCGAACGCCCGCCGTATGATCCCTATTCCCGCGACACCGCCCGGCCGCCGCAGCCCACCGGTGACAATGTCGTGAGCTTGCCCGAGCGCAACACCACCACCCCGGGCGCTCCGCCGGCCGCCGAAGCGGAGGAGGAAGAGGCGCCCAAGTACCGCTGGGAGGGTGTCGCGCCGGAAGGCAGCGCCATGGCCGCCACCCTGGACGAGATCGCCCGCCAGGAGCCGGATTTCGACGCCAAGCATTTCCTGTCCGGCAGCAAGGCCGCCTATGAGATGATCGTCACCGCCTTCGCCAATGGGGACCGGCGGACCTTGAAGGATCTCCTCTCCAAGGAGGTCTACGACAGCTTTGTCGCCGCCATCGCCGATCGTGAGAGCCGGGGCGAGAGCATGGAGAGCCGTTTCGTGGCCATCTCCAAGGCCGAGCTGGAGAACGCGGTGATGGAGGGGCGGACCGCCCGGCTGACCGTGCATTTCGTGTCGCAGCTGGTGAGCGTGACGCGCGGGCGCGACGGCAGCGTGGTGGATGGCAGCCCCGATACGGTGGCCGACGTGACCGATGTGTGGACCTTCGCCCGCGATCTCGGCTCCCGCGATCCCAACTGGAAGCTGGTGCAGACCGGCACATCGGCCTAAGGGCATCCGTGTGAGGGGGCGCCGGTGGTGCGCGACCTGTCGCAGGGCCTGTTCCGCGGGGGCCCATGCTCCGAGAATGGGGCGTCCCCTCGCCGTTTGAGCTGCTGGCGGGCGGGCGGGCGGTGGCGCATGGCCGGCGCCACGCTTCTGCTGGCGCTGGGATTGAACGGCGCGATGCCGCACGCCGGGGCGGCCGCGTCCCGGCTGGAGCCGCCTGGAGCTGCCGTGCCCCCGCTCACCCTGCTGCCCCCGCTCACTCTGCTGCCGCCGCCGGTCCTTCCCGGTGCCGATCTCGCGCCGCTGGATTTCGCCACGGTGCCGGGCTGGGCGGACGACGACCTGGCTGCGGCCTTCCTGACCTTCCGCGACAGCTGCGCGGCCCTGCGTCCCGGCGCCGGGTCGAATGCGTCCCCTGGTCTGCGCGCAGGCCTGCGCCACGCCTGTGCGGCGGCTGCGGCGCTGGGCGTGGCGGCGCCCACCGGGCGTGTGGCGCGGCTGTTCTTCGAGGCCAATTTCCAGCCCTATGAGGTGCGTCCGGACGGCCGCCAGGGGGGCTTCTTCACGGGCTATTACGAACCCGAGGTGGAAGGCGCGCTGCGCCCCGGCGCTGGCTTCGACGTGCCGGTCTACGCCCGGCCCGACGACCTGGTGATGGCCGCCGGGCCCACCGCCAACGGCGGCGCGGCATGGCGGCAGGATGGGGCGCGCCGGGTGCCCTATTACGATCGTGCCGAGATCGAGGATGGCGCTCTCGCCGGGCGCGGCCTGGAGATCGTCTATCTACGGGATCCCATCGACCTGTTCTTCATGCAGATCCAGGGCTCCGCCCGGGTGCGGCTGCCGGATGGGACGGTGCTGCGGCTCAATTACGATGGCTACAATGGCTTTCCCTATACCCCGGTCGGCCGGCTGCTGATCGCCCGCGGGCTGGTGCCCAAAGACGAGATGTCCATGGATCGCATCCGCGCCTTCATGGAGCAGGATCCCGAGGCGGGCCGGCTGCTGCGTCGGGAAAACCGCGCCTTCGTCTTCTTCAAGGCCGTGCCCCTGTCCGGCGCCGAAGGTCCCCTGGGCGCGCAGGGCCTGCCACTGACCGCCGGGCGCTCGCTCGCGGTGGACCGCAGGCTGCATGTCTATGGCACGCCGGTGTTCGTGGCCGCCGACCTGCCGCTGACCGGCCCCGGCGTGCTGGAGCCGTTCCGGCGGCTGATGATCGCGCAGGATACGGGATCGGCCATCGTCGGCCCGGCCCGGGCGGACCTCTATCTGGGGGCCGGCCCGGAGGCGGGGGCGGTGGCCGGCCGGCTGCGCCATCCCGGCCGCTTCATCATGCTGGCACCGCGCTTTGCGACCGATGACAGGCAGGAGCCGAAAGCACCATGAGCCGGCGTCCCCGCCGCCGCATTCTGAGCGCCGAGGAGCGGGCGCTGTGGGCGCATGTGGTGCAGGCCGTGACACCGCTGCGCCCGGCCCCCGCCGCGGAGCCGGGCCCGCCGGCCGAGGGGCCGTTGCCGTCGCTCGCGGAACCGCCGGCGCCACGGGAGGCCCAGGCCGCGCCGCTGCGTCCGGCGGCGCCACCAAAAGCCGCGTTACCGCTGGCGCCGCTGGATCCCAAGGCCCGGCGACGCCTCGGGCGGGGGGCGGAGGTGGATGCCCGCCTCGATCTGCACGGCCTGACCCAGGCTGCCGCCCACCACCGCCTGCGCCTGTTCCTGAAAGATGCGCAGGCGCTCGGCCATGCGGTGGTGCTGGTGATCACCGGCAAGGGCGATCCGGAGCGGCTGGGCGCCGCGCCGTTCGGTGAAGGGCGCGGCGTGCTGCGCCGGGCGGTGCCGCTGTGGCTGGCGGAGCCGGATCTGCGCGCGGTGGTGCTGGGCTTCGAGGCCGCCAGCCGCCGGCATGGCGGGGAGGGCGCCCTCTACGTGCGCATCCGCCGCCGGCGCGGGGCCCTTTAGGGGCCGGTCACGCCGGGACGCGCCTTCAAGGCCGATGGACCGCGATGGCGCTGCGGTGCGTCGCCGGCGCGCGCCAGGGGGCTATCGCAGCCGGGAGGCGGGCATGCGGAAGGTGCGGCCCTCGCCCAGCAGATGCACCTCGAAATCGTCCGCTGCGAACAGGTCGGCAATGGCCGGCATCCGCACGTCGAGGCCGCCGGTGAAGGCGCCAAAGGCGGGCAGGATCAGGCGCGCGCCATTGGTGACGAAACAGCGCCGCCGCACGCTGCCGCCCCGCACGCCGACGCGGGCGGCGGGGTGCAGGTGCCCGCAGACTTCCCCCACGGCCGGCCCGGGGCTGGGCTCGTGCCGCAGCTGCAGCGGGCCGAGCGCGAGGGTGTCCACGCACAGGCCGCCCAGACCATGGGGGGCGGGATCATGATTGCCGGCAATCCAGATCAGATCGCAGCCGCGGGCGAGCTGGCGGAGGGTGTCGCGGGCCGCGGGCGCCAGCCGTTCATCCGCCCAGCGGTCGTGCAGGCTGTCGCCCAGGGCCACCACCGCGCGGGGCCGGTGCTGCTCCACCAGCCGGGCGAGGCGGGCGAGGGTTTCGGCGGTGTCGAACGGCGGCAGCATCTGGCCGCGCCGGGCGAAGGCCGAGGCCTTCTCCAGATGCATGTCGGCCACCACCAGCAGCCGCTCCTCCACCCACAGCGCCGCCCCCAAAGGGTCGAGCACCAGCTCCGCGCCGGCGAGAGCGATGGTGGTGACAGGCGATTCGGCAGCGGCGAGCATGGGCGGATTGTGCATGGGCGAGCGGTGCAGGGACAGTGCGGCGGGGCGGGGCGGGGGGGTGGGGATGGCCCTCACAGGAAGCTCTGCGGGTCCACGTCGATCACCACCTTGATGTTGCCGGTGGGCTTGGGGGCCAGCGCGCGCCATTCGCGCAGATAGGCGGAAAGGTCGGTGCCGCGGGGCGAGCGCACCAGCAGGCGCCAGCGGTGGCGGGCGCGCAGCACCGCCAGCGGCGCTTCCGCCGGGCCGAGGATGCGCACATCGGGCCGGATCGGCGCGCAGGCGATGAGGCGTCGGGCGAAGCCCTCCGCCACATGGGCCTCGCTGGCGGAAATGATGAGCCCCGCCATGCGGCCGAACGGCGGCAATTGGGCGCCCTCCCGGGCGGCGATCTCGCTGTCGTAGAAGGCTTCGCGGTCGCCGGTGACCAGCGCCTTCATCACCGGATGCTCGGGCATGTGGGTCTGGATGAAGCCGCGCCCCTCGGTCTTGCCGCGTCCGGCGCGGCCGGCCACCTGGTGCACCAGTTGGAAGGTGCGCTCGGCGGCGCGGGGATCGCCCTGGCCGAGGCCGACGTCCGCATCCACCACCCCCACCAGGGCAAGGCCCGGGAAATTGTGGCCCTTGGCCACCAATTGGGTGCCCACCACCACATCCACCTCGCCCTTCGCCACCGCATCGAGCTCGGCGCGCATGCGCTCCACTCCGCCCAACAGGTCGGAGGAGAGCACCAGGGTGCGGGCCGTGGGAAACAGCGCCTGAACCTCCTCCTGCAACCGTTCCACGCCGGGGCCCACCGCCACCAGGCTGTCTTTGGCGCCGCACTTGGGGCATTCCTCCGGCACCGGCGCCTGATAGCCGCAATGGTGGCAGGTAAGGCGGCGGCGGAAGCGGTGCTCCACCAGCCAGGCGGTGCAGGAGGGGCAGCGCATGCGGTGGCCGCAGGCGTTGCACAGGGTCAGCGGGGCATAGCCGCGCCGGTTGAGGAACAACAGCGCCTGCCCGCCCGCCTCCAGGGTGGTGTTGATCTCTTGTTCCAGCCGCGGGGCGATCCAGCGCCCGCGCGGCGGGCCTTCCCGCCGCAGGTCGATGGGGGTGAGGCCGGGCACCTTGGCGCCGCCGAACCGCACCGGCAGGGCGAGCCGGCTATAGCGGCCGCGCCGGGCGTTCACCTCGGTCTCGATGGAGGGGGTGGCGGAGGCGAGCACAATGGGGGTGGCGCACAGGCGCGCCCGCACCACCGCCATGTCGCGGGCGTGGTAGCACACCCCGTCATCCTGCTTGTAGGCGGGGTCGTGCTCCTCATCCACCACCATCAGGCCGAGGTTCTGGAACGGCAGGAACAGGGCCGAGCGGGCGCCCGCCACCACTTTCACCTCGCCGGAGGCGACGCCGTTCAGGATTTTCGCCCGCCGGCGTGCCGAGACGCCGGAATGCCATTCCGCCGGCTTCACCCCGAAACGGGATGTGAAACGATCCAGGAAGGCCTGGGTGAGGGCGATTTCCGGCAGCAGGATCAAGGCTTGCCGCCCGTCCCGCACCGCCTGGGCCACCGCCTCGAAATAGACTTCCGTCTTGCCCGAGCCGGTGACGCCATCCAGCAGGAACACCTTGAAGGCATGGGCCGCCACCGCCGCCTTCAGGGTCTCGGCCGCCCCGCCCTGCACCTCGGAGAGGGGCATGGCGGCATGGTCCGGGTCCGGCGGATAGGCCGCCGGTTCCGGTGGCAGCACCAGGGATTCCAGGGCGCCGTCGTCGATCAGCCCATCCACCACGGACGGCGACACGCCGGCCTCCCGCGCCGCCTCGCTCTTGCCGCGGATGAAGCCGTCGGAGACGAAGGCGAGCAGACGGGCGCGGGCGGCGGTCATGCGCTCGGGCGTGCGGCCGGTGGCGCGCACCCCCACCCGCTCCCGGCCGGGGCCGGGGCTTTCTCCGTGGCGCAGGGCCATGCGCAGCACCATGCCGCGCGGCGCCAGGGTGTAATCGGCCATCCAGTCGATGAGCTTCAGGAGATCCGGCGGCAGCGGCGCGAAATCGAGCCGGGTCTTCACCGCCTTCAGCTTCCTGATGTCGAGGGGCTTGCTTTCCGCCGCCGGATCGCGTGGCCACACGCAGCCCATCACGCTCTTGGTGCCGAGGGGCACGTTCACGAGATCCCCCGGATGGAGGCGCATGCCCTCGGGCCGGAGGTAGGAATAGGGGGTGTCCAGGCCGAGCGGCAGCAGGACATCGACGGTGGGCAGGGCCGGCGGCGGGAAGGGCGGCGACATGCCGGTGTTTTGGGCCGGCCGGCGGCAAAGGTCAAAGGGCGGGGTGATCGCGAGCGGCCCGCGGGCGATGGCGCCACGGCGGGTTGCCACGTCGTGGCCGTCCCCGGTGACGCCAGCGCCGCCCCATGCCACGCCTCATGCCCCGCCCCATGCCCCGCGCCGGGGCCCATTGAGCGATGATGAATCGCAATGCGGCTGGTGGTGTGGAGCGGTAGACGTAAGGGAAGGAGCGACATCATGAGCAATCCCGACGCCCGCCTGCTGGCGGCCCGCCGCATCGACCCCAACGATCCCCGCCCGCCTCTCGTGCAGGCCCTGCGCATCGGCCTTTATGACGAATGGCATGCGCTGGCGGTTTATGACGCGGTGATCCGCCGGTTCGGCCCGGTTCGGCCGTTCGCCAATATCGTCCATTCCGAAGCGGCCCATGCCCAGGCGCTGCAGCGCCTGTGCGCGCGCCATGGGGTGCCCTTGCCGGTCAACGACTGGGCGGGGAAGGTGGTGTTGCCCGCCACCCTTGCCGAATGCTGCGCCGCCGGCGTCGCCGACGAGATCGAAAATGTGGCCATGTATGAGAACTTCCTCTCGTACCCCATGCCCGCGGACGCGGTGGTGGTTTTCAACGCGCTGAAAACCGCTTCCGGTGAGCGCCATCTGCCCGCCTTCCAGCGCTGTCTTGCCCGCCGCGGCGTGGGCGGTGGTCGGGGCCGGGGGCAGCCCTTCGCAGCTGCGACGCCGGGCCGGGACCGCCCGGCGTCGGGCGCGCCGTCATCCGGCGTGCCGGTGGCTCTGGCGCTGGCAGGGGTCGTGGCGCTGGGGCTTGGAGCGCTGTCGCTGCTCGCCGGGCGACACCGCCGCGGCGCCTGAGGCGATGGGGTGCCTGGTTCCGCCGGGCCCCGTTCTTTGGGTGTCCCCCTTGCGTTCCTTCAAGCGCCCGTCTACCTCCTGGCCATGAAATTCCTCGATCAAGCCAAGGTCTATGTGCGCTCGGGCGACGGCGGTGCCGGCTGCGTCTCGTTTCGGCGCGAGAAGTTCATCGAATTCGGTGGCCCCGACGGCGGCGACGGCGGCCGCGGTGGCGACGTGTGGATCGAGTGCGTCGACGGCCTCAACACCCTGATCGATTATCGCTACCAGCAGCATTTCAAGGCCAAGAAGGGCGATCACGGCAAGGGCGCCAACCGCACCGGCGCCAGGGGCGCCGATATTGTGCTGAAGGTGCCGGCTGGCACCCAGATCCTCGATGAGGACGAGGAGACGGTACTCGCCGACCTCACCGAGGTGGGCCAGAAGATCAAGCTGCTGGAAGGCGGCAACGGCGGCTTCGGCAACGCCCAGTTCAAGACCTCCACCAACCAGGCCCCGCGCCGCGCCAATCCCGGCCTCGAGGGCCAGGAGCGGTGGATCTGGCTGCGCCTGAAGCTGATCGCCGACGCCGGCCTGGTGGGCCTGCCCAATGCGGGCAAATCCACCTTTCTCGCCGCCACCACGGCGGCCAAGCCGAAGATCGCCGATTATCCCTTCACCACCCTGCATCCTGGCCTCGGCGTGGTGCGGGTGGACGGGCGCGAGTTCGTGCTCGCCGACATCCCCGGCCTCATCGAAGGGGCGCATGAAGGGGTGGGCATCGGCGACCGGTTCCTCGGCCATGTGGAGCGCTGCCGCGCCCTTTTGCATCTGGTGGATGGCACCAGCGAGCATGCCGGCAAGGCCTATAAGACCGTGCGTGCCGAGCTCGCCGCGTATGGCAACGGGCTCGATGAAAAGCCGGAGATCGTCGCCTTGTCCAAGGTGGACGCGCTCTCGCCCGAACTGCTGAAGCAGCAGAAGGAGCGGCTGAAGCGCGCCGCCAAGAAGACGCCGCTGCTGCTCTCCGCCCAGTCGGGCCAGGGGGTGCAGGAGGCGCTGCGGGCCCTGCTCGGCATCGTCGAAGAGGCACGGGTGGAGGAGAAGGAAGAAGAGCCACGGCCCGAATGGCGGCCGTGAGGCTCTGGTCTCGGCCCGCGCGCCGGGCTTGAATTCCGGCGATGGCATGGCCTATGCCGTCGCCCGGGCGCATGCCGCGCCTTTCCCGTTTGGGGACGCTTCCTCCCGCATTTCGGGCCCGGTGCCCGGATCGCGCATTCTCGGTCTTTGAACCCATGACCTCCCTGGTCCCCGCCAATCCGCCCGCCCTCACCGACTTCCACCGCATCGTCATCAAGGTGGGGTCCGCCCTCTTGGTGGATCGCGACCGGGGCCGGGTGCGGCTGCCGTGGCTGGTGTCTCTGGTGGAGGATATCGGCACCCTGCACCGGCGCGGCTGCGACGTGATGGTGGTGTCGTCCGGCGCCATCGCCTTGGGGCGCACGGTGCTGCATCTGCCGGCCGGGCCGCTGAAGCTGGAGGACAGCCAGGCCGCCGCCGCGGTGGGGCAGATCGCCCTCGCCCGCACCTGGGCCGAGGCCCTCGGCCATGAGGACATCAACGCCGGCCAGGTGCTGCTGACCCTGGGCGACACCGAGGAGCGCCGCCGCTACCTCAACGCCCGCTCCACTTTGGCGCGGCTGATGGACCTCAAAGCGGTGCCGATCATCAACGAGAACGACACGGTGGCCACCTCCGAGATCCGCTATGGCGACAATGATCGCCTCGCGGCCCGGGTCGCCACCATGGCCAGCGCCGATCTGCTGGTGCTGCTTTCCGACATCGACGGCCTCTATACCGCTCCGCCGGCCAAGGACCCCAACGCCGCCCATATTCCGGTGGTGCCGCGCATCACCGCCGAGATCGAGGCCATGGCCGGGGCGGCGGGCTCGGAACTGTCGCGCGGCGGCATGCGTACCAAGGTCGAGGCGGGCAAGATCGCCACCGCCGCCGGCACCCACATGGTGATCGCCTCCGGCCATGTGAAGAATCCGCTCCGCCGCATCCGCGAGGGCGGGCGCTGCACCTGGTTCCTCACCTCCGCCAATCCCGTGCGGGCGCGCAAGAGCTGGATCGCCGGCGCCCTGGAGCCCCATGGCACCCTCTATCTGGACGAGGGCGCGGTGGCGGCTCTGCGTCGCGGCGCCAGCCTGCTGCCGGCGGGGGTGAAGCGGGTGGAGGGGGAATTCCAGCGCGGCGATGCGGTGCTGCTGCGCGGGCCCGATGGGGCCGAGGTGGGTCGGGGGCTGGTGGCCTATGATTCCCACGACGCGGGTCGCATCATGGGCCGGCCCACCGCCGAGATCGAGGCGCTGCTGGGCATCACCGGGCGCTCGGAAATGGTGCATCGGGACGACATGGCGCTCGGCGTGGAGTGAGCGCGCGCATCACACCCGAGCCTTATAGCGGCGCGTCACAGCCGCGCGATCGCGGCTCGAATTCCTCTCAACGGCACCATATTAACGCTTCTCGACCGAGCATCTGTCGTATTTCCCCAGGAGCGTGCTAAAGAACACGCTCTGTTGCCTCTCTCGGGCCACACTTCACAGGGCCGGGGGCGGTGTCGTTCCTGATCGTGAGTTTCGCCATGGCTATCGCCTCTGCCGCCCGCCTGACCGTTCCCGCTGCCGCGGAGCGCGCGGTGCCGCCGGCCGATCTCGCCGCGGCCATGCTGGCCATGGGCAAGCGGGCGCGCGCCGCCGCGCGTGTTCTCGCCCTCGCTGATGCGGACACCAAGACCAACGCGCTGAAAGCCGCCGCCGACGCGGTGCGGGCAGCGACCGCCGACATTCTCGCCGCCAACGCGCGGGATGTGGCCCGCGCCCAGGCGGAAGGGGTGAGCGGCTCGTTCCTCGATCGGCTCTCCCTCACCCCTGCGCGCATCGAGGCCATGGCCGAGGGCATCGAGGCGGTGGCGGGCCTGGCCGATCCCGTCGGCAAGGTGACCGAGCGCTGGGAGCGGCCCAACGGCATGCTCATCGAGCGGGTGCGCACGCCGCTGGGGGTGATCGGGGTGATCTATGAAAGCCGGCCCAATGTGACCGCCGATGCCGCCGCGCTCTGCCTGCGCTCCGGCAATGCGGTGATCCTGCGCGGCGGCTCCGACAGCCTGGCCTCCTCGGGGGCCATCCATCGGGCGTTTGTCGCTGGCCTTGTGTCGGCGGGCCTGCCGGCCGATACGGTGCAGTTCGTCGACACCTCCGATCGGGCGGCGGTGGGCCTCATGCTCGGCGGCCTGGAGGGCACGGTCGACGTGATCGTGCCGCGTGGCGGCAAGAGCCTGGTGGCCCGGGTGCAGAGCGATGCGCGGGTGCCGGTGTTCTCCCATCTGGACGGCATCGTCCATGTGTTCATCGACAAGGCGGCCGACCTCGACATGGCCAAGACCGTGGTGCTGAACGCCAAGATGCGCCGCACCGGCATCTGCGGCGCCGCCGAGACGCTGCTGGT
The DNA here is from genome assembly GCF_022138605.1 of Xanthobacter sp. NM-25. Taxonomy (GTDB): domain Bacteria; phylum Pseudomonadota; class Alphaproteobacteria; order Rhizobiales; family Xanthobacteraceae; genus Xanthobacter. Next base: position 383,006 of record NZ_JACBFS010000002.1, on the reverse strand, counting down.
GGACAAGGCGGTGGCGGCCACGCACCTCAAGCCGCTGGTGGAGATGCTGATCGACGCCGGCTGCGAGATTCGCGGCGATGCCGCCGTGCAGGCGGTGGACGGCCGGGTGCGGCCGGCCAAGGATGCGGATTGGGATACGGAATATCTCGACGCGATCCTGGCGGTGAAGGTGGTGGACGGGCTCGATGAGGCCATCCAGCATATTGAGCAGCACGGCTCGCACCACACCGACTGCATCGTCACCCAGGACCAGGCGGCGGCCGACCGCTTCCTGGCGGAGGTGGATTCGGCCATTGTCCTGCACAATGCCTCCACCCAGTTCGCGGATGGCGGGGAGTTCGGCTTCGGCGCCGAGATTGGCATTGCCACCGGGCGCATGCATGCCCGCGGGCCGGTGGGGGCGGAGCAATTGACCTCCTTCAAGTATCGCATCCACGGTTCGGGCCAGACACGCCCGTGAGCTGCGAAGGGGCCCACGTGGCGCGTCTCTCCTCCGTCCTTCCCGTGGTGAGCGCGCGCGACGCGCGACGGATTCCGCTGGCCGCCCCCGGCCTGCGGGTCGGCCTGTTCGGCGGCAGCTTCAACCCCGCCCATGCCGCCCACCGGGCCGCCAGCCTTCTGGCCATGAATCGGTTGCGGCTGGATCGGGTGTGGTGGCTGGTCACGCCCGGCAACCCGCTGAAGAACAACAAGGATCTGCCTACTCTGGAAGAGCGGGTGGCGTTCACCCGGCGGCTCGCGCACCATCCGCGAATCGATGTGACCGGGTGCGAGGACGCCCTCGGGGTGCGCTACACCTATGAGACCGTCAAAACACTCACCTCGCGCATGCCGCAGGTGCGGTTCGTGTGGATCATGGGCGCCGACAATCTGGTGCAGTTCAACCGCTGGCAGCGCTGGCGGGGCATTGTAGATCTGGTGCCGTTCGCGGTGGTCGACCGGCTCGGCAACAGCCTCACGGCCACCGCCTCGCCCGCCGCCCAGGCACTGGAGCGCTACCGCATCAATGAAGCGGATGCCGCCCATCTGGCGGACCTTAAACCCCCCGCCTGGGTGTTTCTGCACGGGCTGAAATCCTCATTGTCTTCAACGGGAATCCGCGCTGCACGGGCCCGCCTCGATGCGATGCACAAGGGCTGAGCCCCAGCGGACCCTTGAAAATTCGTTGAATTTGCTACATTCTGATGCTCGCGCCCCCGGCAATTGGCCGGCCGCGCCTGCAACTCGAGAGGATATGGACCCCTGTCCACGATGGCTTCGGCCCACACGGCTCCGGCCCCTGCGGCACTTCTGGCAACCGACCAGATGACGGCTGACCAGACGACCCCGCCCGCCACGATCTCCAAGCCGCTGCCTGAGGCGGAGGAGATCCTCACCCTCGTCAAGGCCCAGCTGGACGACGACAAGTCCGAGGACATCGTCTCCATCGACCTGCGCGGCAAGACCTCCATCGCCGATTTCATGGTGATCGCCTCCGGCCGCTCGCAGCGGCATGTGGGCGCCATCGCCGAGCACCTCATCGAGGCGCTCAAGGCGGCGGGGATCAAGCACGTGCGCGTCGAAGGCCAGCCCGCCTGCGACTGGGTGCTGATCGACGCCAATGACGTCATCATCCACGTGTTCCAGCCCGAAGTCCGCGCCTTCTACAACATCGAGAAGATGTGGTCGGGAACGCCGCGGTCCTGATCGCGGTCTTGATCGTGATGGCACATGGCTCGGGCTCGCGGCTTCACGCGCCCCCGGCGCGTGGTCCGCTGCGGGCGGCGCCGCGCGCAGCTGGGAGTTGAGGCTTCATGCGCCTCATCCTGGCCTGTGTGGGCCGGCTGAAGGCCGGTGCCGAGCGCGATCTGGTGGCGCGCTATGTGGAACGCGCCCGCGCCGCCGGGCGCGCCCTTGGCTTCACCGCCGTCGACATGCACGAAATCTCCGAATCCTCGGCCCGACGGGCGGAGGATCGCATGGCGGAGGAGGGGGCCGCGCTGCTGGCGGCGATTCCCGCCGGCGCCGTGCTGGTGGCGCTCGATCCCCGGGGCCGCAATCTCACCAGCGAGGACATCTCCGCTCGCCTCGGCGCGTGGCGTGACGGCGGCCGCCCGGCGGTGGCGCTGGTGATTGGCGGTGCCGATGGACTCAGCCCCCAGGTTCGGGACAAGGCGGAGGTGCTGCTGGCCTTCGGCGCGGCCACCTTTCCCCATCAATTGGTACGGGTGATGCTGGCCGAGCAGGTCTATCGGGCTGTCACGATTCTGGCCGGCCACCCCTATCATCGCGCCTGAGCGGTGATCGGGCCGCGGCGATTTTGCTCGCGAGGCCAGCACCAGAGCGGCTTTGAAGGGTGCAATTGGGCCCGCTCCATTGACATCCGCGTCGCCGCCTTCTATCACGCCGGCTCCATTCAACAACCAAGTGTCGACGAGCCGCGCGGCACGCGCGCCGCGGTCGGCCCGAAGGCGAGTGTCATGAAGATCCGTAATTCCCTGAAGTCGCTGCTCACCCGTCACCGGGACAACCGCCTGGTGCGCCGCAAGGGCCGCGTCTACATCATCAACAAGACCCAGAAGCGCTACAAGGCCCGCCAGGGCTGAGCCTGTGCTGCCGACGTTCCGGCGCCATCGCCGGAACGTGATGGCGATCGCGGCCACCGCGCCGCGACGCTGTTGACGCCGCCCCATCGGCGGCGGACACTTGCGCCATGAGTGCATCGACGCCGTCCCGCTCCCGCCGCTCCGGCGAACGCTTCGCCTTTTGCCCCGCTCCTGGCGGGCGGTTCCTGCGGCTGTTTCAGGCGGCGGCGCTCGGTCTGGTCCTTGGCGTGGCCAGTCTTGTTTCCCCAGCTCTCGCCCAATCGCGCGGTGATCGCGCGCCGCAGGCCGGTGACGCACCGGAGGCGGGGCCGGCGGATACGCCCGCCAACGCCGCCGAGACCCGGCGGGGTGGTCCAGCTGCCCCCAAGGATCGCCGGACGCAGCTCGAAGGTCTGTTTGCCGCCCTGAAGGCGGCGCCCGATGCGCGCAGCGCGCAGGCCATCGCCAGCCGGCTGGATCAGATCTTCAACAGCAATGACAGCACGGCCATCGACATCCTGATGGCACGCGCCACGGTGGCGCAGCAGGCCAAGCAGCCTGATCTCGCGCTGAAGATCCTCGGCCAGGTGCTGGAAATCGCGCCCGATGATCTGGGCGCCAGAACCAAGCGGGTCACCATCTATTACCAGCGCGATGATTATGGCGCGGCCCTGGCGGACATCCGCGAGGTGCTGGCGCGGGAGCCCCGTCATTTCGAGATGCTGTATGGGCTGGCGCTGATTCTGCGCGATCTCGGCGAGGAACCGCGGGCGCTCACGGCGGTGCGGCAGGCGCTGGCGGTCAATCCCCATCTGGAAGGGGCCAAGGACATGGAAGCGCAATTGACGCTGACCGTGGAAGGCCGCCCCATCTGAACGCGGCCCGTCTCAGATCGGTGACGCGGCCTCAGCGGTCGCGGACCCCGGCGGGAGCCAGCGGCGGCAGGGGCGCGTGCGCCTGGGCCGGCACCTTCATCAGGTGATTGTCGGTGAGCTGCACGGTCCAGGATTTCTGCTCCTGGGTATCCACCTCGAAAAAGCCGGTGCGCTCGAAGCCGCGGGCCAGGCAATCCTCGGCGCCGCGAATGGTGAATTCCTTTTCCCGCGTGCACATGTGGGCCTTGCCGGCCCATTCGCCGCCCTGGTCGTAATCGACGGCGTAGAGATAGTAGAAGCGCGCCACCAGGTCGCCGCGCAGCAGGGTCTCGCAGCTGTTGGCGGCCACGTTCCACCAGCCCTCGGTGGTCCAGCCATCACCATCCTTGTAGCCCACCGAGACGCCGACGCGACTCTGCGTGCGGTTGCACAGGCGGAAGTCCGCATGGGCCAGCGACGGCAGCAGGATGAGGCTGCAGGCCAGCGCAGCGCCGAGCCAGCCGCGAGAAGCCCGCGACAGCAGCGCCCACTTGCGCAGCGCCCACTTGCGTGGCGCACACGTGCACCGATGCGGGCTGGAGGAGGGGCGGCCCGTCACGGGCGCGACACGGGGGAACATAAGTCGGGCTGTGTGCCTGTCATGGGGGGTGGCGTCAATGCCTTCCGATGCGCGTATCCGGGGGCGAGGGTGTCTTGTCGCTGGTGATCGGGGCAGGAGCGAGGCACGTGGCTCCGTCCTGGTCGGGGGTATCATGGTCACGTGCATCATGGTGGCGTGCTTTGCGGTGCGCCGCGCGCGGGCGCGCCACCATCAGCCCCAGCAGGATGACGCCGCCGCCCAGCACCTGGAGCGCCGACAGGGGTTCGGAGAGGAAGAGCCAGCCCAGCAGGGCGGCAGAGACCACCTCCAGGAAGAACACCAGGGCTCCGAACACCGGCGGCACCGCCGCGAGGCCGATGGCCATCAGGCCCTGGCCGGCCACCTGGCTGACCAGCGCGAGCGCCACCAGGGCGGCGAGCCCGGCCGCCGAGGCGGGCAGCAGCCGGGGCTCCAGCGCCAGCGCGACGCCGCCGAGCACCACGGTGGTGGTGGCGGTGGATATCAGCATGATGGTGGCGGCCCCGCGGGACAGCCGGGCCCGGCGCACGGCCAGGAAATAGCCGGCGAAGAACATGGCGGTGACCAGGCCGGCGGTATCGCCGGGCAGGTGATGGGGATCGAACCGCGCGCTCTGGCCCACCAGCACCAGCGCCCCGGCCAGGCACAGGCCGAGGCCGAGCCACACCGCCCGCCGCGGCGGCTCCCCCAGGGCCAGCACCGCGAACAGGGTCACCCACACCGGCGACGTGGTGGCGAGCACGGTGGCGTTGGCGACGCTGGTGCCGAGGATGGCGAGATGCCAGCAGATGAGATCGCCGGCGAAGAACAGGCCGGAGATTACCGACATGCGATCGAGCCGGAAGCGGGCGGTGGTGGCCGGCCGGGGGGTGAGCGCGGCCCAGGCGGCGAGCACCGGCAAGGCCAGGGCGACCCGCCAGAAGGCGCTGGCGAAGGGGCCCACATCCGCCTGCCGCACGAACAGCACGGAGGCGCCCATGGCGAAGGCGCCGAGGGCGAGGGCGCAGATGCCGGCGACAAGGCCGGGGGAGGCGGCTTTCATGGGGACCTTTGGCTCTGCCGATCGCCGGCGGCGGCCCGGGGGCGGCGGGAGCGTGGAAAGTGGGGATGGTTCCTTGACGCGGACCGGACAGCTGGCCTCTATCATCCGCGGATCAGAATGAGGAGACCTGCCAGGTGGCGGAAGACGTCTCGGATGCCCCTGCGGGCTTCGCCAAGGAACAGCTCAAGTCCTTCATCGAGCGCATTGAGCGCCTCGAGGAGGAGAAGAAGGCCATCGCCGACGACATCAAGGATGTGTTCGCCGAGGCCAAGGCCAATGGCTTCGATGTGAAGGCCCTGCGCACCATCCTGAAGCTGCGCAAGGAAGACGCCGACGAGCGCAAGGAGCACGACGCCATCGTCGAGCTGTATTGCCAGGCGCTCGGCATCTTCATGTGAGGACCCCGCGGCGCGGCTGATCTCCGGGTCATCCCCGCCGTGTCCATGCCGCGCGGCGGGGCTAAGCGCTCCGGCGGCGAGCCAGTTCAGAGAACACGAACCCGGTGGCGCGGTCTTGCGCCGCCGGGTTCGCGCTTGAGCGTCCGCGTGTGGGCGGTCGTCCTTGCGCGCGTCGCGAGGGAAGGCGCCCCGCCAGCGGCGCGCGGCTCCCCGCCTGAGGCTCACATGCGCTGGCTGAGGGCGACGGTGGGGGCGCGGAACACGTAGGTGGTCAGGTCGGCGACGGCCGCCCCGTTGAAGCCCGGCTTGGCGAAGAAGGCGGGATCGCGGGAGAAGGAGACCGCCAGCGCCGCCTGTGGCGCCGTGACGAAGGCGGTGAACACCCGCAGCTCCGGCGGCCTCAGATAAAGCTCCGTGGAGAGGCTGGGCGAGAGGAACAGCCGGCCGAAGGCGATGGCCTGGGGCACCGGGGCGCGCTCGCGGGGGCGCCGGGCGGCCGGCGCGGCGCTGGCGACGGCGGTGCCGGCGCTGTGGGGCGGCGGGCCGAAAATGTCGCCCATGGCGGCATAGCCCAGCGCCTGCGGAGCCTCTTCCTGGGTGCCGCGGGTGATGACCGCCGGCAGTGGCGCGGCGGCGAGGCGGGCGGAGACCGGGCGGCCCGGTGCGTCGTTGGGGCGGCGCTGCGGCAGCGGCGCGGTGAGCGCGGCGCTGGCCATCTGCTGGGTGGCGATGGCGCCGCGGGCCACTTCCGCCGGGCGCAGCTGCGGCAGCGGCGTGGGATCGGCGACCGCACGGGCGGTCTGGGTGGGACGATCGGCGGCACGGGGTTTGGCGTCGTCACGCGCGGTGCTGCCGGCATCGGCCACGGTGGTGCCGCTCTCCTCGTCGTCGGCGTCGTCCTTTTTGCCGAAGAAGCCGGAGAAGAAGTTCTTTACGCCCTTGCCGCTGTCGGCGGAGGCCACCACCACGTCGCCATCAGAGCCGCGGGCGCGGATCTCGGCCAGGGCGGTGGCATAGCCGGAGAGGGGCTTGCCATCGGTGGGCACATGCACGGTCTTGCCGTCCGGGAAGACCCGCACCAGTTGTTCGCGGGTCATGCGCGGCCAGTGGCGCACGCTGCCGGTGTCCATGTGGACGAAGGGCGAGCCCGAGGTGGGGTAGAAGCCGACGCCGCCCCGCTGCAGCCGCAGGCCGGCGGCGCGCAGATCGGCGAGGGGGACGCCCGGAATATAGAAATCCATGGCCTTGCCCAGCATATGCTGGGAGAATTTCGCCACGCCCCGGCTGCGCGAGCGCAGCATGGAATTGGTTTCCGGCGAGCGGTAGGCGCTGACGATCTGGATCGGCGCGCGGGCGTTGTTCTCGCGATAGACCTCCCAGACCACATCGAACAGATGGGGGTCCATCTTGGTTTCTTTGTCGTTGCGCCAGTCCCGCAGAAAGCGGTTGAGCTGCGCCAGCACCGCCGGATCGTAGCGGCCATCCCTCTTGAAGGTGAAGGTGGCGCTTTCGCCGCGGTGGGTGTGGTGCAGGGTCAGGGTGCGGGTATCGCCATTGGCGATGGCCGTCTGGAGCGAAGTGCTGCCGCAGGCCAGCAGAGTGGCGCCGATGGAGGCGACACGCAGCAGGCGGAAGCCGTCGCGGAGCGGGCGGCGGACGGGACGGGAGGAGATCGACAATTTGGTCCTGGCCACTGTCGCGAACCCGAGGCTCTGGTTTGGGAGGTGCCGCGGCGAACCGCGACACGAGGCTAACGGAGTCTTGCCGGGTTCGGTTAAGGGTGAGTTGACACCCCGCTCCCCCAACGCATGCCCGTTCCGGGCAGCACCTTCTCACCATCACTCACGTCGCCGTGACTAGCGGTCGAGTATGGCGAAAACGTGCTTCGTGCTGTCCTGGGGCTGTGTCGGGAAAGCTATACGCAAGGTTTGGTGAATCGAAACTTGGTGGCAGATCTGCGGCATTCAGTCACAGAATGCGGCGGGTGCGCGAAAGTCTTGGCCCCGCCGCCGTCGCGCGCAGGCTGATCCGGACCCTGCTTCAAGTCCTGGTTATAGAACCGCATTCTGAGTGGGCTCTCGGGCTTGTCGAAGGCGCTGCGTCCGGCCACATTCTGGTGGAATCCCGGCGGGGCATGCTGCCGCCAGGATGTCGCGGCCGGGAGCGTGCCCGGCTTGTGGCGAATCAGCGCCGGCTTGTGGTGGCGCCGTCGGCGAGGCGGCGCTTGCCGTCCAGCCCCAGGCGCGCCTCAACGGCGGCATCGAGGCCATAGAGGTCCTCGCGCAGCTCGAGCTTGCCGGAGGGGCCCACCACGGCGGTGAAATACACCACGTGGACCGGAATGCGCCGCTTCAAGGTGACGTAGCGTTCGCTGCCGCCGAACATCTTGCCGATGCGGGCCGCGCTCCAGGTCTCGCCCGGCATGCCGATGTTGAACAGCACCTCGCCGAACTCCAGCGGGTCCTGCACCCGCATGCAGCCGTGGCTGTAGGCGCGCCGCTCGTTGGCGAACAGGCTCCGCGACGGCGTGTCGTGCAGGTAGACCGAGTGGTCGTTGGGGAACATGAACTTGATGCGGCCGAGCGCGTTGTTGTTGCCCGGAACCTGGCGGAATGAATAGCCCCCCGAACCGCTGCGGGTCACCTGGATGCCGCGCCGGCTGAGCGCCGACGGATCGGAGCGCAGCAGCGGCATCATCTCGTTGCGGGCGATGGAGGGGGGGATGTTCCAGGCGGGATTGACCACCGCATAACGCATGTCCTGCGACAGCAGCGGCGTCGGCGTGTCCGGCTTGCCCACCACGATCCGCGTCTCGTGGATCACCTCGTCCCCCTCATGGATGCGGGCCATGTATTCGGGGATGTTGACCATCACATAATAGGCGCCGAGATCGCGCGGCAGCCAGCGCCAGCGTTCCATATTGGCCAGAATGCGGTCACGGGCGCCGGCGCCGGTGGCATCCACGCCCCGGTTCAGGGCGCTGAGGGTGCCGGAGCCCACCACCCCGTCTGGCGAGAGGTTCAGGCTCGCCTGAAAATCCTTCACCGCGGTCACCAGGTCCGGATCATAGGTCAGGTCGCCGGGAATGGCGGCAAGCCCCAGCCGCGCCCGCAGCAGCGGCACACGGGGATCGACGCCGCCAGGCTTCAGCAGGCTGCCCCGGGGAATCGCCACCTGGGTCGGCGGGCGCGGCGCGCCGATGGTGGCGAGCTTGGCCTTCAGGGCCTTGTAGCCGGCGTGGGGCGGGTTGAACGCGGCCAGCGCCGCATTGGCATCGGCCGCGTCCGCCAGGGTCGCGAGAATGGCGGCCGGCTCGGGAATGTCGCGGGTGGGCGTGATCATGCCCGAGATCCGGCTCGGCTCGAAGCGGCCGGCCTGGGCATGGCGCGCATAGGTCAGCGCGGCCTGCGCCAGCCGCAGCTCGGCGTCGGCCAGGGCGGTGGCATCGGCACCTTTGGCGAGGCGGGCCACCTCATAGTCGTTGGGGTCGAGGCCGTCTTCGCCGGCCGCCGCGAGGCGGGCGAGCACGGCCCGGCCGCGGCTGTTCCAGCCGGTGTTGTCCACGAACAGCGGTGCGTCCTGTCGGGCGCCGTAGAAGGCAGTGAGCGCCTCCTGCTCCTTCTTGTTGGAGGTGACGCGCTGCGGGTCCGCCAGGGCCAGAGCGAGGGCCGCCGCCACCGGATCGGCCGGCACCGCCGGCTGCGCCATCCCGGTGGCTGGTGCGCCGATGGACGGCTGAGCGGATGGCGTGGCGGTGTTGATGGCCGGCGCGGCGGAGGCGGGCACGGATGGCGCATGGGCGCCGGGAGCCGGCGCTGCGGGCGCAGCCTGGATGGTGGCGCTCGGATTGGGCGTCGAGGGCGTGGCCTGGGCGCTGGTGGACGGCGCCGGCGCTGCGGGCGCAGCCTGGACGGGGGCCTCCGGATTGGGCGCCGAGAGCGTCGTCTGGGCGCTGCCGGTCGGCGCCGGCGCTGCGGGTGCCGCCTGGACAGTGGCGCTGGGCTTGGGCGCCGTTGGCGCGGTCTGGACAGTGGCGCTCGGGGCAGGCGCATGCGGCGCAGAAGCGGCGACGGGCAGGGGCTCCCCATTGCCGGCACTGTCGATGCCGCCGCGCACGGCGGAGGCGGCGGCCTGTCGGGCTGGCGGCGGCGTCACGGCGGGTGTCGTCACGGCGGGTGTCGTCACGACAGGTGTTGTGGCTGCGGGGGGCGTCGCCGCGGGCGTCACGGTCGCCGCAGCAGGGACGGCCGGCGTCCGGTTCGGCAGGGCCTGGCGGGTGGCGGGCACGGGATCGCCGGTGCCCATGCCGGCATCGTCGGTGACCGGCGGCGCCATGCGCGGCCCTTCGAGCAGGCTTCGGGCGTTGGCGGCGGCCGGCGACATGCCGGTGGTCGGCGCGTTGGATTGGGCGGCGGCAGGAAGCCCCCACAGGGCGAGGGCGAGACTGATGGCGCTCACCCCGAGGCCGCGCACGGCCGTCCGGTGCGGCGCGCAGGGCGCAGCGGTCTGCGGCGTTTCGGCGATCCCCATGGTCCTCTCCTGATCTCGTCCCCGTCTGGTGTGGTGCCGTCCCTGTGCGCGCGGATCAATTCACAAGCGCGAGCAGGGCCGGGCTTTGTCGGCCATTGTCACTCTGCAGCAACAAATTGTGGCGTGGCGCGTTCCGCTGGGGCCAACGAAAGGTCGTCGTCGATGGCGAGGTCGCCGAGCCGGGCCAGCTTGCGATAGAGGGTGGAGCGGCCGATGCCGAGCCGGCGCGCCACTTCGGTGAGCCGTCCGCCATAGCGGCTGCAGGCGAGGCGGATGGCCGCTTCCTCCAGCGCCTCCAGGGGGCGCACGTGGCCGCTGGCGTCGGTCCAGCGCGGATCCGCATCGGCGGGGTCCGCGGCGGCCGCGTCCCATGCCGCGCCGGTGGCGGGCGCCGCGGCGAGGCGGGGGGCCAGGGGAATGATGTTGTCGCGGGCGGCCAGCGCCGCTTCCGCCCGGCCCAGGGCCGCCGCATTGGCCAGCGCCACCTGCAGGCGCAAGGCGCCGGCCGGCTTCACCACGAAATCGCGGGCCCCGGCGCGCAGGGCGGATTGGGCGGCGTCGATGCCCTCGGCGCGCACGGCGATCACCACCGGCGCGGTCAGGCCGCGGGCCTTCATGGCGCCGAGCACGCCCATGCCATCGAGTTCCGGCAGCACCAGATCGAGCAGCACCACGTCGAACCGGGTGCGCGCGAGCTGCGCCAGAGCGGCGTCGCCATCACAGGCGTGGATGCAGTCATACCCCAGTTGGGTGACCACCGATTCGAGGCGGCACGCTTCGAGCGCATCGTCTTCAACCAGCAACAGCAAGGGTTTCATGGGATTCCGGCGTGGTGCGAACCGGTCCAGCTTGGGCGCTGATGATTAACCAAGTCTGAGCGTCACGCATTCGTGTGCGCGGTCGACCCGGCGCCGGCGGGCTTGCGGGCCGGGGGCATTGAGGCGATCGTGGCCGGCGAGCTATGAGGACGCCCAACGAGGCTCCGTTCCGATTGCCGGAGGTTGCATGTTCTTTTTTCGTCGCCCCGCCTATCAGCCCGCATCCGCCACCGCGGCGCACGCGGCGACCCGTGGCGCGGCCGCCGTCGCTTCTGCCGAGGCCCTGCCCGAGTGGAATCTGACAGACCTCTACCCGGCCATGGATTCGCCGGAGCTGGAGGCTGACCTTCTGCGCGCCGATCTGGAAGCGAAGGATTTCGAGACCGCCTACAAAGGCAAGCTCGCCACGCTGCTGGCAGACAAGGAAGCCGGCGCGGCGCTGGCCGCCGCGGTGCGGCGCTATGAGGAGATGGACGACCTCATTGGCCGCATCGCCTCCTATGGCAGCCTCGTCTATGCCGGCGATACCTCCGATCCGGCCCGCGCCAAATTCTATGGCGATATCCAGGAGCGGCTCACCGATGCTTCCACCCACCTGCTGTTCTTCACGCTGGAGCTGAACCGGCTGGACGACAAGGCGCTGGAAGCGGCCATGGCGGTGCCGGCGCTCGCCCACTACCGGCCGTGGATCGAGGATCTGCGCAAGGACAAGCCCTACCAGCTCGATGACAAGATCGAGCAATTGTTCCACGAGAAGTCGACCCCCGCCCGCTCCGCCTGGAGCCGGCTGTTCGACGAGACCATCGCCTCGCTCCGCTTCCAGGTGAACGGCCAGGAGCTCGCCATCGAGCCCACCTTGAACCTGATGCAGGATTCCAAGGGCGAGGTGCGCCAGGCCGCCGGCCAGGCCATCGCCGAGACGCTGGGCAAGAACATCCGCCTGTTCACCCTCATCACCAACACCCTGGCCAAGGACAAGGAGATCTCCGACCGCTGGCGTGGCTTCCCCGATGTCGCCTCGTCCCGCCACCTGGCCAACCGGGTGGAGCAGGAAGTGGTGGATGCCATGGTGGAGGCCATCCGCGCCGCCTATCCGCGCCTGTCGCACCGCTATTACGCCTTGAAGGCGCGGTGGTTCGGCAAGGACCGGCTGGAGTTCTGGGACCGCAACGCGCCGCTGCCCAAGGTGGAAAGTCGCGACATCGGCTGGTCCGAGGCCCGCGACACGGTGCTCTCCGCCTATGGTGCCTTCTCGCCGAAGATGGCGGAGATCGCCGGCACCTTTTTCGACAAGTCCTGGATCGACGCGCCCACCCGTCCCGGCAAGTCGCCGGGCGCTTTCGCCCACCCCACGGTGCCCTCGGCCCATCCGTTCGTGCTGCTCAACTATCAGGGCAAGCCGCGGGACGTGATGACGCTGGCCCATGAGCTGGGGCACGGCGTGCACCAGGTGCTGGCCGCCCGCCAGGGCGCGCTGATGGCGCCGACCCCGTTGACCCTGGCGGAAACCGCCTCGGTGTTCGGCGAGATGCTCACCTTCCGCCGGCTGCTGGCCCAGGCCGAGACTCCCGAGGCCCGCAAGATCATGCTCGCCCAGAAGGTGGAGGACATGATCAACACGGTGGTGCGCCAGACGGCCTTCTATACGTTCGAGCGCCTGGTCCATACCGAGCGGCGCAAGGGCGAGCTCACCTCCGAGGTGATCGGCGAGCTTTGGATGAAGGTGCAGACCGAAAGCCTCGGCCCGGGCATCAATCTGGGCGCGGGCTATGAGACCTTCTGGGCCTATATCCCCCACTTCATCCATTCGCCCTTCTATGTGTACGCCTACTCGTTCGGCGATTGCCTGGTGAACTCGCTCTATGCGGTCTACGAGAACGCGCAGGCCGGGTTCGCCGAGCGCTATCTGGAGATGCTCTCCGCCGGCGGCACCAAGCACCATTCCGAGCTGCTGGCGCCGTTCGGCCTCGATGCCCGCAACCCGGCCTTCTGGCAGACCGGCCTGACGCTCATCGACGGCATGATCACCGAGCTGGAGGGCATGGAAGCCACCGCGTGAGCCGAATGGCCCGGCCCGCGCCGCCGGGCCCGCGCTGCCACTTGCAAACCCCGCGTGGCCCCGCGCGCGGGGCCACGCGGGGGCGTGGAAAATGCCGGGTTGAAGGCAAACCTTTACATCTCTTCAACTCCGGCGCCTTAAGCCTTGGTTCATGATGCTGCGATCCGGCCTGCTCCTGTGCGCCCTGCTGCTCGGTCTGTCCGGCGCGGCCGTGTCGGCGCATGCGCAGCCGAACGGCGCCGGGGGTGGCGGAAAGCCCGCGCCGCTGCCGCCGGCCTCGCCGGTGCGCCAGGGTGCCAATCCGGGGCTCGATACCGAGGCGCTGAAGGCCGACGTGAGCGGGGCGGAAGCCTTCCAGAAAAAGCTCGCTGCGGAGTTGGAGGCGGCCAAGGGGGATCGCGCGAAGCTCAACGCGCTGCTGGTGGAGACCGCAGGGCGATCACGGGCGGTGGAACAGCAGCTGATCGACGTCGAGGCTCGGATCGGCGACTTGGACCGCAGCGCGGTCGAGCTCACCAGCTCCCTCGCCAAGCGGCGGGATGTGCTGGCGGAGGTTCTGGCGGCGCTGCTGCGCATGGGGCGGGAGCCGCCGCCGGCGCTGCTGATGCGCCCGGATGACGCGCTCGACGCGGTTCGCTCGGCCATTCTGTTGGGTGCTCTTCTGCCTGAGCTCAGGGTGGAGGCGGAGACCCTGGCCGCCGACCTGTCGGAACTGGTGCGGGTGCGTGGTGAGCTGAACGATGCGCGCACGCGGCTCGGCCAGCTGCGGCCGGCGCTGGATCAGGATCAGAAGCGGCTGTCCGCTTTGGTGGGCGAGCGCCAGCGGCGGCGCGCGGAAGAGCAGCCGCTGGCCCCGGCGGAGAAGGCCGAGGCTGACCAGGTGGCCAAGAGCAGCGGCGATGTGCACGATCTCGTGACCCGTCTGGAGACCGAAGTGGGCCCGGCGGCCCGTGCCGCCGATGCGGCCGGCGCCGCCAGCGCCGCGCAGGCCGCGGCCAAGCCGGATCTGGAGGCCCTCAAGAACCCCGCCCGCATCGCGCCGGCGGTGGCGTTCGACCAGGCCAAGGGCTTGCTGCCGCTTCCGGTGGCGGGGGTGCCACTGCGCGGATTCGGCGTGGGCGACGACGTGGGCGGCAGCACCAAGGGGCTGACCATCGCCACCCGCGCGGGCGCGCCGGTGAGCGCGCCGGCCGATGGCTGGGTCGTCTATGCGGGGCCGTTTCGCAGCTATGGCCAACTCTTGATCATCAACGCCGGCGGCGGATACCATATCTTGATGGCGGGGATGGAGAAGATCACCGTGGACCTCGGCCAGTTCGTGCTGGCGGGCGAGCCGGTGGCGGTGATGGGGGGCTTGCCCCGGCTGGCCGGCAGCTCGCGCGGGCTTGAAGGCAGTGCGCCGGCGTCGCCCGGTTTGTCCCGTGGTTCGCCTCTTGGCACAGCCTCGGGACAGCCCCAATTGTATGTTGAGTTCCGCAAGGACGGAGTCTCCATCGATCCCGCCCCCTGGTGGGCGGCAACGGACAGTCGGAAGGTGCGCGGATAATGCGTCGGACATCACTTTTTCTCGTCGGCGTGGCCGCGGGCGCCCTGGTGGCGGTGGCCGCTGTGCAGCCGCGCATGCTGCTCATCGGCACGGCGGCCGAGGCGGCGGCTTCGGACACCTATCGCCAGCTCAATCTCTTCGGAGACGTGTTCGAGCGTGTGCGCTCCGACTATGTCGAGAAGCCCGAGGATTCGAAGCTGATCGAGTCGGCCATCAACGGCATGCTGCAGTCGCTTGATCCCCATTCCTCCTACATGGACGCGAAGAATCACCGCGACATGCAGGTGCAGACCAAGGGCGAGTTCGGCGGCCTCGGCATCGAGGTGACCATGGAGGACGGCCTGGTGAAGGTGGTGGCTCCCATGGAGGACACCCCCGCCGCCAAGGCCGGCGTGCTGGCCGGCGACCTCATCACCAAGCTCAACGGCGACCAGGTTCAGGGCATGACCCTGAACGAAGCGGTGGACAAGATGCGCGGCGCCGTGGGCACGCCCATCACCCTCACCCTGGTGCGCAAGGGCGCCGACAAGCCCATCGACGTGAAGGTCGTGCGCGACACCATCAAGATCAAGGTGGTGCGCTCGCGGGTGGAAGGCGGCGACATCGCCTACATCCGAATCAACTCCTTCAACGAGCAGACCTATGACAGCCTGAAGAAGGCCATCGACGACCTCACCGCCGAGATCGGTCCGGATAAGCTCAAGGGCTACATCATCGATCTGCGGAACAATCCCGGCGGTCTGCTGGATCAGGCGATTGCCGTGTCCGATGCGTTCCTCGACCGGGGCGAGATCGTTTCCACCCGCGGCCGCAACCCGGAGGAGACGCAGCGCTTCAACGCCCGCGCCGGTGACCTCGCCAAGGGCAAGCCGGTGATTGTGCTGGTCAATGGCGGCTCGGCCTCGGCGTCGGAGATCGTCGCCGGTGCGCTGCAGGATCAGAAGCGGGCCACGGTGCTGGGCTCGCGCTCGTTCGGCAAGGGGTCGGTGCAGACCATCATTCCCCTGGGGCAGAACGGCGCCCTGCGGCTGACCACGGCGCGCTATTACACCCCCTCCGGCCGCTCCATTCAGGCCAAGGGCATCGACCCGGACATCGTGCTCGTGCAGGACATGCCCGACGAGATGAAGGCCAAGATCGGCGCCACCGCCGATGCCACCCGGGGCGAGGCCTCGCTGAAGGGGCATCTGAAGAACGGCACCGACGAGCAGTCCGGATCGCCGTCCTACGTGCCGCCGGACCCGAAGGACGACACCCAGCTCAAGCTGGCGGTGGAGCTGATGGAAGGCACCGTGAAGAACGCCGCCTTCCCCGCCACCCCCAGCAAGACGACGCAGGCCAACTGAGGGTTATCCCCGGTTTCTCTGCCGAAAATTCATGCAGGTCAGCGCCCCCGCTTAATCTTTCAGCGGGGGCGCTGTCATATCCGGTATTGCGCAGTTTTCGGGCAGGAGAAGAGGCGCCTTCCCCTGCGTCGCAGCAAGGCGGAATGGCGGTTCCGCCGGCCTGCCTCCAGCAATCATGCGGCTTTCCCGGGGCTTGGCCGGGTTGGATCAGGGTCGGGCGGGCCTGCGTCGGCGTCGCATTTTGCAACGCGGTCGCCGATGCCGGGCGGGCCCCGGCACCTCCCGGTGCGGCAATGCGGCCTAGGTGCCATCCTTCGGTCATGTTGCCGCCTTGATCGGCCTGTGTTAGGCAACCCGGGATTTCGAGGGTGGGGTTTCGCCCGCTGGCGAGGTCGCACTAGAATATTCCCAACAGATCAAGGGTTTGGGTCTTGGCTTCGCAAATGGTGCGGGGCGGGCTGCAAATCCGAGAGAGGTGCGGGTGGCGGATACGATCGTGTCAGGCATGGCGGGGCGCTACGCGACTGCGCTGTTCGAACTGGCGGATGAAGCCGGCGCCATTGATTCCGTGAAAGCGGATCTCGATCGCCTGTCGGCCCTCATCGCCGAGAGCGCGGATCTGGCGCGGCTGGTGAAGAGTCCTGTCTTCACCGCTGACGAACAGCTGTCCGCGATTTCTGCAGTTTTGGATAAGGCCGAGATTTCCGGCCTTGCCGCGAATTTCGTGCGGCTGGTGGCGAAGAACCGCCGCCTGTTCGCACTCCCCGGTATGATCGCGGACTTTGCCGCCCTCGTCGCCGCCAAGCGCGGCGAAGTGACGGCGCAGGTGACCGTGGCGTCCGCCCTCAGCGACGAGCATCTCGCCACGCTGAAGGAGACCCTGGCCCAGAATACCGGCAAGGACGTGAATCTCGATGTGACGGTCGACCCGTCCATCCTCGGTGGTCTCATCGTGAAGCTCGGCTCCCGCATGGTCGACGCGTCGCTCAAGACCAAACTCAACTCTATCCGGCATGCGATGAAAGAGGTCCGCTGATGGACATTCGAGCCGCTGAAATCTCCGCGATCCTCAAGGGGCAGATCCAGAACTTCGGTCAGGAAGCCGAAGTGTCCGAAGTCGGACAGGTTCTCTCCGTCGGTGACGGCATCGCCCGCGTCTACGGCCTCGACAATGTCCAGGCCGGCGAGATGGTGGAGTTCGAGAACGGCACCCGCGGCATGGCGCTGAACCTCGAGCTCGACAACGTCGGCATCGTGATCTTCGGCTCCGACCGTGAGATCAAGGAAGGCCAGACCGTCAAGCGCACCGGCGCCATCGTCGACGCCCCCGTCGGCAAGGGCCTGCTCGGTCGCGTCGTGGACGCCCTCGGCAACCCGATCGACGGCAAGGGCCCCATCCAGTACACCGAGCGTCGTCGCGTCGACGTGAAGGCCCCCGGCATCATTCCGCGCAAGTCCGTGCATGAGCCCATGCAGACCGGCCTCAAGGCCATCGACGCGATGATCCCGATCGGCCGCGGCCAGCGCGAGCTGATCATCGGCGACCGCCAGACCGGCAAGACCGCCGTTGCCCTCGACGCCATCCTCAACCAGAAGCCGCTGAACGCCGGCGACGCCCCGGAGAGCCAGAAGCTCTACTGCGTGTATGTCGCGGTGGGTCAGAAGCGCTCCACCGTCGCCCAGTTCGTGAAGGTGCTGGAAGAGCAGGGCGCCCTCGAATACTCCGTGATCGTGGCGGCCACCGCCTCCGACGCGGCCCCCATGCAGTTCCTGGCGCCGTTCACCGGCACCGCCATGGGCGAGTATTTCCGCGACAATGGCATGCATGCCCTGATCATCCACGATGACCTGTCCAAGCAGGCCGTGGCCTATCGTCAGATGTCGCTGCTGCTGCGCCGCCCGCCGGGCCGCGAGGCCTATCCCGGCGACGTGTTCTACCTGCACTCCCGCCTGCTGGAGCGCGCCGCCAAGCTCAATGACGAGCACGGCGCCGGCTCGCTGACCGCTCTGCCGATCATCGAGACCCAGGCCAACGACGTGTCGGCCTACATCCCCACCAACGTGATCTCCATCACCGACGGTCAGATCTTCCTCGAGAGCGATCTGTTCTACCAGGGCATTCGCCCGGCGGTGAACGTCGGCCTGTCGGTGTCGCGCGTGGGCTCCTCGGCCCAGATCAAGGCGATGAAACAGGTGGCCGGCAAGATCAAGGGCGAGCTTGCCCAGTATCGCGAGCTGGCGGCCTTCGCGCAGTTCGGCTCGGACCTCGACGCCTCCACCCAGAAGCTGCTGAACCGCGGCGCCCGCCTCACCGAGCTGCTCAAGCAGAGCCAGTTCGCGCCCCTCAAGGTCGAGGAGCAGGTGGTGGTGATCTTCGCCGGCATCAACGGCTATCTGGATCCGCTGCCGGTCAGCAAGGTGCGTGAGTTCGAAGCCGGCCTGCTGCTGGCGCTGCGCTCGCAGAACCCCGAGATCCTCGACACCATCCGCACCTCCAAGGAACTGTCCAAGGAGACCACCGAGAAGCTGACGAAGGCCCTCGACGCCTTCGCCAAGAGCTTCGCCTGAGCGGCGTTGGTCGTTCCTCGAACCTGACGGACGGGCGCGATGGCGAGTCTGAAGGACCTAAGAAACCGTATCGCCTCGGTGAAGGCGACGCAGAAGATCACCAAGGCGATGCAGATGGTCGCCGCGGCGAAGCTGCGTCGCGCCCAGATGGCGGCGGAAGCCGCGCGGCCTTATGCCGAGCGGATGGAAACCGTGCTGGGCAACCTCGCAGGCGGCCTGGTGGGCAATGCGCAGGCGCCGGTGCTGCTGGCCGGCACCGGCAAGACCCAGACCCATCTGCTGCTGGTGTGCACGGGCGAGCGCGGTCTGTGCGGCGCCTTCAACAGCTCCATTGTGCGTCTGGCGCGTGAGAAGGCCCAGCTCCTGATCGCCGAAGGCAAGGATGTGAAGATCCTGTGCGTCGGCCGCAAGGGCGCGGAGCAGCTGCGTCGCATCTACCCCGATCGCATCATCGAGGTGGTGGATCTGCGGTCGGTGCGGAACATCGGCTTCAAGGAGGCGAACGACATCGCCACCAAGGTGCTGAACCTGCTCTATGCCGGCTCCTTCGACGTGTGCACGCTGTTCTATTCGAACTTCAAGAGCGTGATCGCGCAGGTGCCCACCGCCACGCAGATCATTCCGGCCACCTTCCCCGAGCGGGACGAGGCGGAAGCCGGCCCGGTCTACGAATACGAGCCAGTGGAAGAGGAGATCCTCGCGGACCTCCTGCCGCGCAATATCGCGGTTCAGATCTTCCGTGCGCTGCTCGAAAATCAGGCGTCCTTCTACGGTGCGCAGATGAGCGCCATGGACAACGCCACCCGCAATGCGGGCGAGATGATCAAGAAGCAGACGCTCACCTATAACCGCACCCGCCAGGCCATGATCACGAAGGAACTCATCGAGATCATTTCCGGCGCCGAGGCCCTCTGAGGCTGCGGGCGAAGAGACAAGGACGACGCAAATGGCGAACAAGGTCGGACGCATCACCCAGATCATCGGCGCCGTCGTCGACGTGCAGTTCGACGATCACCTGCCGGCAATCCTCAACGCGCTGGAGACCACCAACAACGGCAACCGCCTGGTGCTGGAAGTGGCTCAGCACCTCGGCGAGAACACCGTGCGGTGCATCGCCATGGACGCGACCGAGGGTCTCGTGCGCGGGCAGGCCGTCACCGATGCCGGCGCGCCCATTCAGGTGCCGGTGGGCGATGGCACCCTGGGCCGCATCATGAACGTGATCGGCGAGCCGGTGGACGAAGTGGGCCCCATCTCCTACGAGACGGTGCGCGGCATCCATCAGCCGGCCCCCTCCTATGCGGAGCAGGCCACCGAGGCCGAGATCCTGGTCACCGGCATCAAGGTGGTGGATCTGCTGGCGCCTTATTCCAAGGGCGGCAAGGTCGGCCTGTTCGGCGGCGCCGGCGTGGGCAAGACCGTGCTCATCATGGAGCTGATCAACAACGTGGCGAAGGCGCACGGCGGCTATTCCGTGTTCGCCGGCGTGGGTGAGCGCACCCGTGAGGGCAACGACCTTTACCACGAGATGATCGAGTCCAACGTGAACAAGGACCCCAAGGAGAATGGCGGCTCGGCCGTCGGCTCCAAGTGCGCCCTTGTGTATGGCCAGATGAACGAGCCTCCGGGCGCCCGCGCCCGCGTCGCGCTCACCGGCCTGACCGTCGCCGAGCACTTCCGCGACCAGGGCCAGGACGTGCTGTTCTTCGTGGACAACATCTTCCGCTTCACCCAGGCCGGCTCGGAAGTATCGGCTCTGCTGGGCCGCATTCCTTCGGCGGTGGGCTATCAGCCGACGCTGGCCACCGACATGGGTGCCCTGCAGGAGCGCATCACCACCACCACCAAGGGTTCGATCACCTCAGTGCAGGCCATCTACGTGCCGGCCGACGATCTGACCGACCCGGCGCCCGCCACCTCCTTCGCCCATCTGGACGCGACCACCGTGCTGTCGCGCTCCATCGCGGAAAAGGGCATCTACCCGGCGGTGGATCCGCTGGACTCCACCTCGCGCATGCTGTCCCCCGCTATCCTCGGCGAGGAGCACTACAACACCGCGCGTCAGGTGCAGCAGACCCTGCAGCGCTACAAGGCGCTCCAGGACATCATCGCGATCCTGGGCATGGATGAGCTCTCGGAAGAGGACAAGCTCACCGTGGCCCGCGCCCGCAAGATCGAGCGCTTCCTCAGCCAGCCGTTCCACGTGGCCGAGGTGTTCACCGGGTCGCCCGGCAAGCTGGTCGACCTCGCCGACACCATCAAGGGCTTCAAGGGCCTGGTGGAAGGCAAGTACGACTACCTGCCCGAGCAGGCCTTCTACATGGTGGGCAACATCGAAGAAGCCATCGAGAAGGGCAAGAAGCTGGCCGCCGAGGCGGCGTGATCGCGGCGCGGTTCCGGCCGCGCGCGGAACGCTGGTCCCTTCCAGCTGCGACATGACGGGTGGCCGGAGCTGCGGCCGCCCGTGCTCATGAGGTTCAGGCGGACCTGATGCGGCGCCCGGCACTGTGCTTCAGGGCAGGTGCGGGATGTCCGTGGCAGGTTGGAGCCGGACAGTTTTGAAAGGCATGCGCCTGTCGGTCCCACGGGCTGGCGCGGATGCCGAGCGGCGCACCGGACCGCGATGGCACGGTGATCAAGGAGCCGGAGACAAGAACATGGCGACCTTACCTTTCGAGCTGGTTTCGCCGGAGCGGCTGGTGTTCTCCGGGGCGGTGACCGAGGTGATCGTGCCCGGCGCCGAAGGCGAATTCGGCGTGCTGGCGGGGCATGCCCCCTTCATCGGCATGCTGAAGCCGGGCATTCTCACCATCAAGACCGGCGGTGAGCTGCGGCGTTTCTTCGTCCGCGGCGGCTTTGCCGAGGTGAACCCGGCGGGCCTGACCGTGCTGGCCGAGGAGGCCAAGCCGGTGGAGGAACTCGACCTCGCGACGCTCCGCCAGCAGATCCAGGATGCCAGGGAAGACCTGAGCGACGCCACGTCCGACGAGATCCGCCAGCGGGCCGCGCGGCAGTTGGCTGACCTGGAACAGGTTGCGGATGCGCTGGAGCGCGGCTTCGCGCCGGTCACCAAGCACTGAGCATCTCTTGCTGATTTCTGCGTCAAAGGCCGGGCGGCAACGCCCGGCCTTTTGCGTTTCGCGACGGTCCGCTGCGAGGCGGCCGGGATCTCCCGCTTGTGCGCCCGTGCCGGGCGTGATGTCGTGGGACACCGGCATAGGGGAGGCAGCGAGATGGGCGAGGAGCAGCAGCCATTGTCGAAGGGGGCAGGACCGTCGCGGCGCGCGGTTCTGGCGGGCCTCGTGGCCGGGATCGGCGGCGCGGGCGTGCTGAGCCTGTTCCCGCTGGAAACACGGGCCGAGGCGGTGGAGGTGCCGGCCCGCCCCGAGGACGAGGCCTTCATGCGCGAAGCCATCGCGCTCGCCAAGGCGGCGGATTATCCCTTCGGCGCGGTCATCACCCGGGGCGGGGATGTGCTGGCCCGCGGCATGAACCTCGGGCGCCGGCTGGCGGATCCGACGGCCCATGGAGAGATGGTGGCGATCCGCCGGTTCCTCGCCGTGCGCCCGCCGGACGAGCTCAAGGGCACCACGCTCTATACCTCGGGTGAACCGTGCGCCATGTGCATGGGGGCGATCGTCTGGTGTGGCATCTCGCGGGTGGTGTTCGCGGCCAACGTGGAGGAGCTTGCGGCCCGCATCGGCCAGATCACCATTTCCGCGAAACAGGTGGCGGAAGAGACGCCGTTCGCACGGGTCGAGCTCACCGGCGGTGTGCTCTCAGGGGAAGCGCTTGCGCTGTTCGATCAGAAGAAGCCGTAGCGGCCCGGGGCCGGGGCGGGCAATCAATCGAAAAAATTGATTGAATGTAGAAAAATAACGTGATGGCGAAATGATCGATGGAGGCCGAAGGTGCCGGCGGTTCATCGAGGAGTTTCGTCATGTCCGACATCCCTGCGGCCGAGGTTCCGGCCGCTGCGCCGCCCCCCACCGTTCCGGCCCCAGGGCCCAGGGGGTGGGTGCCTGCGGGGGCGGTCGGCGCGCTGTTGCCGGGCATCGCGCTCACGGTGCTGATTGCGGCGGCGGCCTATGCCTTGCGGCTCATTCCCGGCATGGGCCTCGTCAGCCCCCTGGTTCTCGCCATCATCATCGGCATGGCCTACCACAATCTGGTGGGGACGCCGAAGGCGGCCATTCCGGGCGTCAAGTTCGGCCTTCGGCGCATCCTGCGCTTTGCCATCGTGCTGCTGGGCCTGCAGCTCACCTTCGCCCAGGTGCGCACCGTGGGGCTGGTGGGCTTCTCCATCGTTGCCTTCACCCTGGCCGCCACCTTCTTCACCACCCGCTGGTTCGGCCGGCTGATCGGGGTCGATCGCCAATTGTCGGAGCTGATCGCGGCGGGCACCGCCATCTGCGGCGCCTCGGCGGTGATCGCCACCAATACGGTGACCCGCGGTTCCGATGAGGATGTGGCCTATGCGGTGGCGTGCGTCACCGTGTTCGGCTCGCTCTCCATGCTGCTGGCGCCGGTGCTGCTGCCCTATACCGGTTTCGACGCCCACGCCTATGGCCTGTGGACCGGATCGTCCATCCATGAAGTGGCGCAGGTGGTGGCGGCGGCGTTCCAGGGCGGCCAGCAGGCGGGCGAGTTCGGCACCGTGGCCAAGCTCTCGCGGGTGATGCTGCTGGCGCCGCTGGTGATCGGTCTCGGCGCCGCCGCCATGTGGCGGGCGCGGGAAGACAAGAACCCGAATCACGCCCGTCCGCCGCTGCCCTGGTTCGTGTTCGGCTTCGTGGCCATGGTCATGGTGAACAGCGCCGGCGTGGTGCCGGAAGAACTGCGCACCCATCTGGTGACCCTCACCACCTTCCTGCTGGCGGTCGCTCTGGGCGCCATGGGGCTGGAGACGGATATTCGCAAGCTGCGCATGAAGGGGCTGCGCCCGCTGCTGCTCGGTGCCGCGGCCTGGCTTTTCATCTCCGCCCTGAGCTTTATCCTGATCTCCACCTTCATGACCTGACCTTGCAGGACCGATGACGCTGGAGCAGCTTCGGGTGTTCGCCATGGTGGCCGAACACCTGCACATGACGCGCGCCGCAGAACACCTCCATATGACGCAATCGGCGGTCAGCGCCTCGGTTGCGGCGCTGGAGGCGGCCTGCGGCGTTCAATTGTTCCATCGGGTGGGCCGTCGCATCGCCCTCACCGAGGCGGGCGCGGGCTTCCTGCCGGAAGCACAGGCCATCCTGGCGCGGGTGGAACTGGCCGAGACGGTTCTGGCGGATCTGACCGGGCTCAAGCGCGGCCGGCTGGCGCTGCAGGCCAGCCAGACCATCGCCAATTACTGGCTGGGGCCGGCGCTGCACCGCTTTCATCTGCGTTATCCCGAGATCGCGGTCTCCGTGGCCATCGGCAACACCACCCAGGTGGCGGCGGCGGTGCGTGCCGGAGAGGCGGACCTCGGCTTCGTGGAAGGGGAGGTGCAGGAGGCGCTGCTGGCCCGCAGCCCCATCCCCGGAGATCGCCTGGTGCTGGTGGCGCCGGCCAGTCACCCCTGGCGGGAGCGGCGCGAGATCGCGCCCGAGGAACTGCTGGATCTCACCTTCGTGCTGCGCGAATCGGGCTCGGGCACCCGGCAGGTGTTCGAGAGCGCGCTGGCGGCCCACGGGCTCGATCCGGCGGCGCTGAAGGTGGCGTTTGAATTGCCCTCCAACGAGGCGGTGCTCAGCGCCGTCATCGCCGGGGCGGGGGCCACCGTGATCTCCGATCTGGTGGCTGAGGCCGGGCTGGTGGCGGGCCGGCTGGTGCGTCTGCCCCTCAGCCTGCCGCCGCGGCGCTTTTATGCCCTGCGCCACGCCGACCGCTACCATTCGCGCGCGGCGGCCGCCTTTCTGGAGCTGGCCCGCGGCCCTGGCCCGACGCGCTGAGCCCGCCGGCGCCAGGGCTCACCCCCCGGCGGCCTCCAGTTCGGAGCTGACGGTGAGCCATTCTTCTTCCGCCTGGGCCAGGGTGTCGGCGGCGGTGGCGCGGGCCTGGGCGAAGCGGGCGGCATCGAGCGGCGCCTTGGCGTGCAAAGCGGGGTCGGCCAGCTTGGCGTCGAGGCTGGCGATTTCCTTCTCCAGCTTCTCCACCTGGCTTTCCAGTTCGCGGATGCGCTTCTTGAGCGGGCCGGTGGCGATGCGCTTTCGCGGCTCGGCGGCGGGGGCGGCCTTGGTGTCCGCCTTGTCCTTGCGGCCATCGGCGGTCATGCGGTCGCCATCGGCGCGGCTCAGCACCTCGCGGCGATACTGGTCGAGATCACCCTCATAGGCCTTCACCGTGCCGCCGGAGACCCGCCACAGCCGCTCGGCGCAGGCTTCCAGCAGATGCCGGTCATGGGAAATGAGGATGACCGCGCCGGGGAAATCATTCAGCGCCTCGATGAGGGCGGCGCGGGCCTCGATGTCCAAATGGTTGGTGGGCTCGTCGAGAATGAGCAAATGCGGCCCGTGGAAGGTGGCGAGGCCCAGCAGCAGCCGGGCCTTCTCGCCACCCGAGAGGGCGGAGACCTTGGTGTCGGCGGCCCCGCCGGAAAAGCCCATCTCGGCGGCGCGGGCGCGCACCCTGGCTTCCGGCGCGTCGGGCATCAGGCGGCGCACATGCTGGGCCGGGCTGTCGCCGGGCACCAGCTCGTCGAGCTGATGCTGGGCGAGATAGGCCACCTCCAGCTTGTCGGCGCGCACCAATTGCCCGCTTTCCGGGGAAAGTCGGCCGGCGAGCAGCTTGGCGAAGGTGGATTTGCCGTTGCCGTTGGGCCCGAGCAAAGCGATGCGGTCGTCCTCGTCGATGCGCAGATCGAGCCCGCGCAGGATCGGCTTGCCGGGCACATAGCCCACCGCCACCTTGTCTAGCACCAGGATGGGGGGCGAGAGCAGGCGGTCGGGATGGCGGATGGAGATGGCCGCCGCATCCTCGCTCACCTGGGCGGCCAGGGGCTCCATGCGGGCCAGGGCCTTGAGGCGGGATTGGGCCTGCTTGGCCTTGGTGGCCTTGGCGCGGAAGCGGGCCACGAAGGCTTCCATGTGGGCGCGCTGGGTCTCCTGCTTCTTGCGCGCCTTCTGGTCCAGCAGCAGCCGTTCCCGCCGCTGGCGGTCGAACGAGCTGAAGCCGCCCTTGTAGAGGGTCAGCTTCTGGCCGGAGAGGTGGAGGATGTGGTCCACCGATTCATCGAGCAGGTCACGATCGTGGCTGATGAGGATGACCGTGCGCGGGTAATGGGCGAGGTAATCCTGCAGCCAAAGGGTGCCTTCGAGGTCGAGATAGTTGGTGGGCTCGTCCAGCAGCAACAGGTCCGGCTCGGTGAACAGCAGGGCGGCGAGGGCGACGCGCATGCGCCAGCCGCCGGAGAATTCGGAGCACGGGCGGGCCTGGGCGCTCTCGTCGAAGCCGAGGCCGGCGAGAATGGTGGCGGCGCGGGCCGGGGCCGAATGGGCATCGATGTCGATGAGCCGCGCCTCGATCTCGCCCATGCGCATGGGGTCGGCGGAGGTCTCGCGCTCATGGAGCAGCGCGGCGCGCTCCGTATCGGCGGCCAGCACCCGCTCGATGAGGCTGTCGGGGCCGGCGGGGGCCTCCTGCGCCACGCGGCCGATGCGGGTGCGGCTCGGCAGGCGGACGGCGCCGCTCTCCAGCTCCAATTCGCCCACCAGGGCCTTGAACAAAGTGGTCTTGCCGGCGCCGTTGCGCCCCACCACGCCCACCCGGGCATTCTCCGGCAGCGCCACCGAGGCGTGGTCGAGGAGCAGGCGGCCGGCGAGGCGCAGGGAAATATCGTCGAGAACGATCATGGTGCCGCCTTTTCGCAGGCGCGCGGGAGCAGGGCAAGGGGCGGCGGACGGGCCCGGGCCAGGGGCGGCGGCGGGGGAGGGGTGCCGCTCGCGCTCGTCCTGCCTATGCTGGGGTGTCCGGGTGTGAGCCCGGTATCCTTGAGCGGTGCGGGAGGCGGGTCGTGAGCGGGCAGACGGATGGGGGCGCTGAAACCATTTCCTTTGATGAGTTCCTGAAGGTGGATATCCGCGTCGGCACCATCGTGGCGGCGGAGCCGTTCCCGAAAGCGCGCAAGCCCGCCTTCAAGCTCACCATCGATTTCGGTCCGGAGATCGGCCTCAAGCGCTCGTCGGCGCAGATCACCGTGCATTACACGCTTGAGCAGCTGGTGGGGCGGCAGGTGGCGGCCGTGGTGAATTTTCCGCCGCGTCAGATCGGGCCGTTCATGTCGCAGGTGCTGACCCTGGGCTTTCCCGATGCCGAGGGCGCCGTGGTGCTGGTGACGCCGGGCCAGCCGGTGCCCAACGGCGCCCGCCTGTTCTGAGCGCATCGGGGCCGGTCGGGCTGGGTTCCGGCATTTGCATCTTCCGAAAAAAGGTTCGGCCCGGCGCAGGGTCCTGCGCCGGGCCGGTCATGTCGATCACACGCGACCGTAGCAGGCCTCAGCGATGAGGCCGATGGGCGCCGCCCTGAGGCCGGGCGCGATGCTGCTGCGGCCGCGCCCGTTGTTGCGGGCGTGCGCGCTGCTGTGGCCGGGCCCGTTGCTGTGGCCGGGCGTTCTGCTGCGGCCGCGCCCGCTGCTGAGGCCGCGCATTCTGCGGCCGCTGCTGGGGCCGGGCATTCTGCTGGGGCCTCTGCGCATTGGGGCGCTGGGCATTAGGCCGGTTGGCATTGGGCCGCTGCTGGTTGGGGCCGGCATTGGGCCGATTGCCCGCGCCGCCAGGACCGCCGGGACCACTAGGCCGATTGATGCCCGCAGGCCCACCCGGACCGCCGGGACGGTTGACGCCGCCGGGGCCACCTGGCCCACCCGGACCACCGGGACGGTTGACGCCGCCGGGGCCACCTGGCCCACCCGGACCACCGGGACGGTTGATGCCGCCAGGCCCACCCGGACCACCGGGACGGTTGATGCCACCGGGGCCACCCGGGCCACCCGGACCACCGGGACGGTTGATGCCACCGAGGCCACCCGGGCCGCCTGGACCACCGGGACGGTTGATGCCACCGGGGCCACCCGGGCCGCCCGGACCACCGGGACGGTTGATGCCACCGGGGCCACCGGGGCCGCCCGGTCCACCGGGACGATTGATGCCGCCGGGTCCGCCGGGACGGCCGGGCATGGGCGGACGTGGGCCGACACCGGGTCCGCCGGGCGGACGTGGGCCGACACCCGGGCCCGGCGGGCGCGGGCCGGGCCGCCAGGGACCGGGACCCCAGGCCGGAGGCGGCGCGCCGGGCCGCCAATAGGGCGGCGCCCGCCAGCCGGGCGGCCGCACCCACACGCTGTTCCAGCCGCGGTTGTTCCAGCCCCAATTGTTGTTCCACGCCGAGCCCACCAGCACACCGGCGCCAAAGGCGAGGGCGCCGGTGGCGAAGGTGGTGAACACCGACGAGCTGTCATAGGTGGGAACGTAGATCCGCTCCGGATTGGCCGGCGCGATATAGATGGTGTCGCGCCCGTTGTCCTGGCGGGTGGTCACCACCTGCTGCGGCGTGGTCTTGAGGTTGCCGACCTTCTGCGCCTGGGCGCGCAGCAGCTGGATGGTGGTGGACACGTCCTGCGGCTGGTTGACGAAGGCGTAGCCGAGGGATTCCGCCCACTCCATGTGGCTGTTGAGCATGGTCACCACCTCGGGAAAGCGCACCAGCGCCTTCACCGAGGGATCCCAGCTCATGGCATCCACGGCGGTGAAATTGTTGTCCTTCACCGGCTGCGGGTTGGCCTCGATCCATTGATTGGCGGCCACCAGCTGGTCGGGGAAGGCCGTGGCCGGGAACAGGATGGCCAGCAGCGGATCGGGATAGAGGGCGATGGGCGACAGCAGATATTCGAGGTCGGACATCGAATAGAGCTGCGGCGCTGCGGATTGTGCCGCGGCCGCGGCCGCGGCCGCCGGGGCGGTGGGCAGCGGCGTGGGCTGGGCCGCGGGCGGCACCACCTGCGGCGCCGGCGCATCCTGCGCCACGGCCGGCGGGACGGCCTCAGGCGCAACCTGGGGCGCAACTTCCGCCGGCGTGGTCGGCGCGATGGCCTGCGGCTGGGTGGATTCGCCGGCCGGCGGAGTCTGCGCCAGCGCGGGCAGCATGCTGGTCGACCAGCCGAACACCGCGGCAATGGCGATGCGCGACCATGTGCTGGCCCATGCGGATGAATTCATCCGCAGGCGCGAGCGCTGACTCTGGTCTTGATGGGTGGGCACCATCCCTGTCTCCTGGTTACCCGATGATTGTGAATTCAAGGCCAATTCGCGCCGTGTCGCAAGGAGATAGATCAAGACACAGCCGGTCCGCCACGGCGCGGAGCGGTCGCCGGCGCGGGGCGCGGGCATCTTGCGGTGCAGCAGATTGATGCGTGGCAACGGCTGGCGCGGCGTCGGCCTTGCGCGGCCCTCAGGGGTGGGCGCGCGCCGCCTGGCGGGTGCGCACCGCCGCGCCGAAGGCCGCCAGCAGCCGGGCATTGGCGGGGGAGAGGTCGGGGCGGTATTCCGCATGCCACTGCACGCCCACCGCGAACGGATGTCCGCTCACCCGCACGGCCTCCGGCGTGCCGTCCGGCGCGCGGGCCTCCACGCTGAGGCCGGCGCCGATGCGGTCCAGGGCCTGATAATGCAGGGAGTTCACCGGAAAGCTGCGGGCACCGAAGGTGGCCTCCAGCGGCGAGCCGGGCACCAGGTCCACCGCATGGAGCGGGCCATAGCGGGTGTCATAGGGGGCGTCTTCCGGCGCGTGGTGCGGCAGGCGCCCGGGCAGTGCGGCGAGATCGGCATGGAGGGTGCCGCCGAACGCCACGTTCAGCTCCTGAAAGCCGCGGCAGATGAACAGGGCGGGCACCTGCGCCGCCACCGCCGCGCGGATCAGCGCCAGGGCGAAGCGATCGCGCACCGGATCGAAGGGGCCGGGGGCATCGTCCGGGCCGTTCCAATGGCTGGGGTGCACGTTGGAGGGGCTGCCGGTGAAGAAGAAGCCGTCCACCCGGGCGATCAGGGTGGCGATATCGGCGTCGCGGTCCGCCTCGGGTCCCACCGGCAGTGCCATGAGCGGCACCGCATGGGCGAATTCGGCGACCGCGCGAGCATATTTCTCCCCCACCATGAAATAGGGCAGGTCGGTGTCGTCCTTGAGGTCACCGACAATGGCGACGAGGGGCTTGGCGGCCGCGCGCATGGCTCATTCGCCGAAGCTGTAGCGGATGCCGAACCGGACCTGGTGCCCGCCCAGGGCGTCGATGCTCACCCCGGGAACGGCGGCGACGTCCGGGGCGCCGACATCGATGTAGCGATAGCCGAGATCGACGCTCCAGCTGTCCGAGAAGGCGTAGGACACGCCACCCCCCAGGCTCCAGGCGAACTTCCACTGGTCGTCCGCCGCGGGAATGATCGGTGGCGGCGAGATGCGGTCGATGGCGAAGCCCACGCCGCCGCTGAGATAGGGGGTGAAGCCGGCCAGCGTGATGATGTCCCAATAGACGCTTGCCAGGGCGACGGTGGCATTGGCCTCAAACCGGCCCAGCACGGTGTCGACGCCGCCGAGGTCGAGATAGTCGAGGCCCACCTCGCCGCGCAGCCAGGGGGTGAAGCGATAGCCCAGCCCGGCACCCACCGACCAGCCGGAGGCGCGCGAGCTACCACCTGCGGCGCCGGTTCCGATGAGGTTTTGCAGAGATCCGTCCACATAGCCGGCGACATAGCCGCCGTCAGCGCGCAGGTACCAGCCGCCGGCGGCGCTTTCCACCACCTCGGGCGGGGCGAGGGAGAAGTCGCCGGTCTTGCCCAGCAGGGGTGCCTCGTCCGAGGCCCAGGCGGCAGCCGGGGAGATGAGCAGCACCGCCGCGAGGAACCGAATCGAACGCACCATTACGCACCCCTGGATTTCGTCTGACGGCATCGACCGTCGCACGGGGGCACTTAAAGTGGGATTAACCCTGACGGGAGGTTAAGGCCGCCTCAGGCGGCGGCCTTGGCCAGCGCCTCGATCACCTGGTCCACCACGCCCTCCACCAGGTCTCGGTCGTCGCCCTCGCCCATGACGCGGATCACCGGCTCGGTGCCGGAGCGGCGGATGAGCAGGCGGCCATGGTCGGCCAGGCGCTGCTCGGCGGCGGCGATGGTGGCCTGCACCTCCTCCGCCTCCAGCGGCATGACGGAATCGTAGCGCACGTTCTTGAGCACCTGGGGCAGCGGCTCGAACCGGTGGCACACCTCCGACACCGGCTTGCCCTGGCGGGCCACCACGGCCAGCACCTGCAGCGCCGCCACCAGGCCATCGCCGGTGGTGGAGAAATCCGACAGGATGATGTGGCCGGACTGTTCGCCGCCCACGTTGTAGCCCCCGGCGCGCATGCGCTCGAGCACGTAGCGGTCGCCCACCGATGTGCGGGCGAGGTGGATGCCCTGCTCGCCCAGATGCCGCTCCAGGCCGAAATTGGACATGACGGTGGCCACCACCGTGTTGTGGTTCAGCCGGCCCTCGGCCTTGAAGGCCTCGGCTACCACCGCCATCATCTGGTCGCCGTCCACCACCTGGCCCTTCTCGTCCACCAGGATCACCCGGTCGGCGTCGCCATCGAGGGCGATGCCGATGTCGGCGCGCACTTCCCGCACCTTGGCGGCCAGCGCCGCCGGCGAGGTGGAGCCCACGTCGCGGTTGATGTTCATGCCGTCCGGATCCACGCCGATGGCCACCACTTCCGCGCCCAGCTCCCACAGGGCTTCGGGGGCGACCTTGTAGGCGGCACCGTTGGCGCAATCCACCACCACCCGCAGGCCCTCGAACTTCTGGTCGCGGGGCAGGGTGCCCTTGGCATATTCGATATAGCGGGCGTGCACGCCCTCCAGGCGCCGGGCGCGGCCGATCTCGTCCGGCTTGGCCAGGCGGCGGGCGAGATCCTGGTCGATCAGCGCCTCGATCTCCCGCTCCACCTCGTCGGAGAGCTTGAAGCCGTCCGGCCCGAACAGCTTGATGCCGTTGTCGTCGAACGGATTATGGGAGGCCGAGATCATCACCCCGAGGTCGGCGCGCATGGACCGGGTCAAAAGGCCCACCGCCGGCGTCGGCATGGGGCCGAGCAGCAGCACCTCCATGCCCACCGAGGTGAAGCCCGCCACCAGCGCATTCTCGATCATGTAGCCGGACAGCCGGGTATCCTTGCCGATCACCACCCGGTGGCCGCCGTTGCGGAACACCAGGCCGGCCGCCATGCCCACCCGCAGCGCGATGTCGGCAGTGAGGGTGGAATTGGCGCGTCCGCGCACGCCGTCGGTGCCAAAATACTTGCGCGACATGGGTCCTCTTGGGTCCGGTCCTCATGAGGCCGGTCCTCATGGGTCCGGTCGTCATGGGTCATGGCCGGGTCGCTGGCCCGGTTTGTCGGGTGCGCCTTAGCATTTCCGCGCCCCGCCTGGCGATCACATCTCGTGACCGGCTTTCACAGAGCGCGGCGCGGATCTCTCCGCGCCGGTCCGTTCACTGGCCGATGGCGATGGGCGCCGGCGCGGCAGGCAGGGGGAGCAACTGCGGCGCCTTGCCGTCCAGCTTCAGCTTGGCGAAGTCGAGGCCCTGCAGGCTGGGGTTGTCGTAGGTGGTGAACGTGTAGCGCAGGTTCTTGAGGTCGGCGTAGACCGTCCATTCGGTGGTCTCGAAGCCGGCCACACCGCCACCGGCGGTGCTGCCCGCCTTGGTCACCACCGAACCGGGGGCAATGTCGAACGAGCTCATGATGTGGCGTACGTTCACCAGGGCCTCGGCCGTGGTGGCCGCCTCCGGCGCGTTGTGGGAGAAGAAGAAGGCGCGCAGGAAGCGCGAGGGGGAGAGCATGTCGCCCGGCAGGCCGTGCAGCCCGGCGCCGGTGGACGGCGCGGCGATGGTGAGCGGGCCGACCTTTATGGGATCGGGCTCCACCGCCGACAGGTTCACATACTGGCCGAGATTGGCCAGGTGCCAGTCGAAGGTGGGGGCATTGGTGAGCACGCTGGTGGGGTTGTCATACATGTGGAGGGTGCCGCCCACATATTCCACCACCAGGCTGGCGCCGGAGGCATCGTGCAGGGTCATGTGCACCGGCACAGGGCCCTTGAACACCGCCTGCGGCGCCGCGCTCACCTTGATCTTGGGCATGGCCGCCTTCACTTCCGCCACGGTGGCGAACGAGGTCAGCACATAGGTCAGCATCTCGTAGGAGGCGATGGAGTTCTTCGCCTCGGCCGGGCTCACGTCCTGGAACTGCGCGAGATTGGGCAGATAGAGCAGGCCGCCGGCGAGCCCCTTCTCGTTCATGCCGTCGATGAAGACCTTGAGGCCGATGCCGTTCAGCCCCACAGCGGCATATTTGCCGGTCCAGGACAGGCCGGTGCCGGCCTCACCGGTGGGGCCGGTTCCGGTGAGGGCGATGTTGCGGGGCATCACCAGCGCTTCCGATTGCAGCGGCAGCCCGAATTCCATGGTGCGGCCATAGACCACGCCGCCATCCTTCGCCTTCAGGATCAGCGACGTGCAGGCGGAGGCGCCCAGGCTCTGCGTCAGCAGGGCCGCGCCGGCGAGGAGGGCGGTGGCGGTGCGCGCGTAGATCCGCATGGCGGGTATCCTTTTGCTTTGCCCCCAAGGGGGAAGAGGATGGTTCGCCCCTGGCTTGCCCATTGGGGCAGGGGAGAGTGGTTTGCCCGGCAAAGGGGCAAGACGAAGCCAAACACCCTGATCGTCGCCCGGATCCGATAGCTATAGGCTTGCGCGGGGCTTGCGCCCATGGCCGGGGCGCTGTCCGCTGCGCAATTCTAAAGAAAGGGTTAACGCGATTGCGCCGCACCCAAGGGCGGTGCTACCGCTCGGCAGCGATTTTTTCCGGAGACTGCCGCCCGTGTCTTTCCCCCCGCTCGACGTGCTGACCATCGGCAACGCCATCGTGGACGTGCTCGCCCGCGCCGAGGATGATTTCCTCGCCACCCACGCCATGAACAAAGGCGGCATGGCGTTGATCGACGAGCCGCGGGCCGAGCAGGTCTATGCGGCCATGGGCCCGGGCACCGAGATTTCCGGCGGCTCGGCCGCCAACACGGCGGTGGGTGTCGCTTCCCTCGGCGCTCGCGCCGGCTTTATCGGCAAGGTGAAGGCGGACGGGCTCGGCACCGTGTTCGGCCACGACATCCGCGCCGCCGGCGTCGCCTTTGCCACCCCGGCCGCCGCGGACGGACCGGCCACCGCCCGCTGCCTGATCCTGGTGACGCCCGATGGCGAGCGCACCATGAACACCTTCCTCGGCGCCGCCCAGAGCCTCGCCGTGGCCGATATCGACCCGGCCCAGGTGGAGGCCGCCGCCGTCACCTATCTGGAAGGCTATCTGTGGGATCCGCCGGCCGCCAAGACCGCCTTCCTCGCCGCCGCCGAGATTGCCCACAAGGCCGGCCGCAAGGTGGCGCTCACCTTGTCCGATTCCTTCTGCGTGGATCGCTACCGGGCCGAGTTCCTCGATCTCATCCGCTCCGGCACCGTGGACCTCGCCTTCTGCAACGAGGCCGAGCTGAAGGCGCTCTATGAGACCGCCGATTTCGACACGGCCCTCGTGGCCCTGCGCCGCGATGCCAAGGAGGCGGTGGTGACCCGTTCGGAGAAGGGCGCTTCCTTTGTCACCTCCGGCGCGGTGGTGAGCGTGCCGGCAGTGCCGGTGGAGCGGGTGGTGGACACCACTGGCGCCGGCGACCTGTTCGCCGCCGGCTTCCTGGCCGGCTACACCAAGGGTCTGGATCCGGCGAGCGCCCTGCGGGTCGGCGCCCTGGCGGCGGGCGAGATCATCACCCAGCTCGGCGCCCGGCCCCAGCGCAACCTCCTGGACCTCGCCCGCGAGGCCGGCCTCATCTCGTGAGCGGGGCCGAGAGCGACAGAGCGCCGGGCCTGCCGGCGCAGCCGGGCGCGGCTCTCGCCAGTTCCGCTTTGGCGGATCCCGGCGGCCAGTCGGCGCGGGCGCTCGCCGCCATCGAGGCGCGGGCGCCGACCCTGCTGGTGCTGGGCGGCGCCGGCACCGGCAAGACCACCTTCCTGCACGAATTGCGCAAGACGCCGCGGGGACGCCAGGTGTTCCTGGCCCCCACCGGGGTGGCGGCGCTGCAGGTGGGCGGGCAGACCATCCATTCCTTCTTCGGCATTCCCCCGCGCCTGCTCAATCCTGACGAGGTGAAGCCGCGGGTGCAGGTGCGCCGGCTGCTGAAGAAGCTCGACCGAGTGATCATCGACGAGATCTCCATGGTGCGGGCGGACCTGCTGGACGCCGTGGACATCTCGCTGCGCATCGCCCGCGACAGTTCGGAGCCGTTCGGCGGCGTGCAGATGGTGCTGGTGGGCGATTTCCTGCAATTGCCACCGGTGGTGCCCATGGCGGAGCAGGAGATGCTGGCCCGCATGGGCTATGACGGCCCCTTCGCCTTCCACGCCAAGGCCTTGGTCGATCGCGCCACCACCGGCGTGCCGTTCACCCATGTGCATCGGCAGACCGATCGCGGCTTCATCGCCATGCTCGACGCGCTGCGCCGCGGGCGCGGTGCGCGGGATGCGGCGGAGGCGCTCAACGACGCCTGCGTGCGGCCCCATCGCGAGGGCCGCCTGCCGGTGCTGCTGACCCCCACCAATGCCCGCGCCGATGCCTATAACGCCCGTGGCCTCGCCTCCTTGCCCGATGAGGGCCGCGAGTTCGCCGGGGCGCTGAAGGGCGAGTTCGGCCTGGAGGGCGACCGCCTGCCGGTGGCCGAACGGCTGGTGTTGAAGCGGGGCGCGCGAGTGATGGCGCTGCGCAACGATCCGGCGCGGCGCTGGGTCAACGGCTCGGTGGGCACGGTGGTGGGGCTCGCCGCCGGCTGCGCCATCGTCAAGCTGGATGCCGGGCCCACGGTGGAGATCGAATCCTTCACCTGGGAGCGCATCCGCTACGGCTGGGACGAGCGCACGGCGCGCATCGAGGCGCAGGTGGTGGGCACCTACACTCAATTGCCCCTGGCGCCAGCCTGGGCGCTCACCATGCACAAGGCCCAGGGCCTGACCCTGGATGATGTGCGCATCGATTTCGGCGAGGGCGCCTTCGCCCCCGGTCAGGCCTATGTGGCGCTCTCCCGCGCCCGCTCCCTGGAGGGGCTCTCCCTGGTGCGGGCCATTCGCGGGTCGGATGTGCGGGTGGATCGCCGGGTGGCGGCCTTCATGGAGGCGTTCGAGGCCGAGGGGTAGGGCGTCTCAGCCTTCGACCGGCAGGCGGCAGACCCCATCCACATAGCCCTCGCGCCAGCGGGTGATCTCCACCCGTGCGAACAGCTCCGCCTGCGCCAGCGGATCGGCGGCGAGGAAGGCCTCGGCCTCGCCTCGGCTTTCCAGAGCTACGATATAGAGGCCGCCGCCCAGGGGCTGGCCGTCATCATCCAATTTGCCGCCGCACGCGATCAGCAGATGGGCGTGGGCGGTGAGGAAGGCGAGATGGGCGGGCCGGGTCGCCGCTCGCAGGGCCAGGGTGCCCGGCTTGTCGAAGGTCTCGATCATGAACGGCATGGGCATCCCCGGCGCGTAAAGCGCCAAGGTGGAAGGCAGCGCTGGCCGCGTCCAGGGCCGGTTGCCGTGCGGAACCAAAAAACCCCCTCCCGGCAGGCCGGAAGGGGGCTTTGAAGACGAGCACACTCGGGTCTTCAGGGGTGGCGCCCCTGAAGGATCACGCGGCCTGCTGTCATGCCGCCTGCTTCTTGGGCTGCACCTCGGCGGTGTAGGCATCCATCAGCTGGTGGGTGATGCCCGACGGGGTGAACTTCCAGTCGGCGATGGCGCCCACCGGGGTCACCTCGGCGGCGGTGCCGGTCACGAAGCACTCGGTGAACTCGGACAGCTCCTCGGGCTTGATGTGGCGCTCCACCACCTCGATGCCGTGGCGGCGGGCCAGCTCGATCACCGTCTTGCGGGTGATGCCGTCCAGGAAGCAGTCGGGGGTGGGGGTGTGCAGCACGCCATCCTTCACGAAGAAGATGTTGGCGCCGGTGCACTCGGCCACATAGCCGCGATAGTCCAGCATCATCGCATCGGCGAAGCCGCGCCGCTCGGCCCGGTGCTTGGAGATGGTGCAGATCATGTACAGGCCGGCCGCCTTGGCCTTGCAGGGAATGGTCGCCGGATCGGGGCGACGGAACTCCGCCAGGTCGAGGTGCAGGCCCTTGATGCGCTGCTCGGGATCGAAATAGCTCGGCCATTCCCACACGGCGATGGCGAGGTGCACCTTGTTGTGGGGCGCGGCGACACCCATGGTCTCGCTGCCGCGCCAGGCCACCGGGCGCACATAGGCATCGAGCAGGTTGTTCTTCTCGAGGGTGGCCTTCTTGGCGGCGACGATCTCGGGCATGGAATAGGGGATCACGAAATCCAGAAGCTCACCGGAGCGGCGCAGGCGCTCGGCATGCTCGGTGGACTTGAAGATTTCGCCGCCATAGGCGCGCTCGCCCTCGAACACGGTGCTGGCATAATGCAGGCCGTGCGAAAGCACGTGCAGCTTGGCGTCCTGCCACGGCACGAAGGCGCCGTCGTACCAGATCCAGCCGTCCATTTTGTCGAAGGGAACGCCCGGTGCACTCATGATCCTTGCTCCTCTTCAGGCCGCGTCGTCCGCGCGGCTTCCCCCCTGGTGCCGCCTTGCTTTGCAGGCCGGCCACTCGGGGGTATCTTTACGCCAGCGGCATTTGCTGGCAACACCGCGAAACGATCGGTTACGGTTTGGCTCGACAGCGACCGATCATTTCGTGAAACTGGTCCTGTAAGTAACGATCGCATTGAAAAAGTCAATATGGCTGACATAAACACCGCACTCGCGCCGGCCGAGACTCCCGCGCGCTCCGCGTCGGAGGAGATCCGGGACGGCGTGCCTCTGGTGGACCTCGTCGAGCTTTTGTTCTTCGCTTACAGGGACTTCGTGGGCGACCCCGACGAGATCCTGGCGCCCATCGGCTTTGGCCGGGCTCACCATCGCGTGATCCATTTCGTGAATCGCCACCCTGGTATGCGCGTGACGGACCTCTTGGAGATCCTGCAGATCACCAAGCAGTCCCTCGGCCGGGTGCTGCGCGAGCTGGTGGATGAGGGGTTCGTGGAAAGCCGGGCGGGGGCCGCCGACCGGCGCCAGCGCCTGCTCTATCCCACCCCCAAGGCGGAGGCGCTCGCCCGTGATTTCGTCGGCATCCAGAGCCGGCGCATCGCCCGGGCGCTCGACGCCTGCGGGCCGGGATCGGAAGAAACGGTGCGCCGCTTTCTTCTCGCCATGATCGATCCGGAGGATCGGGCGGCGGTGGAACGGCTGATCCAGCGCGCCGACCGGGCCCGCCGCGCCCGCCACGGGTGATGTCCTGATGCCGGCGGAGTGACGACCGGCTGGCGCCCAAAGGCTTGACGGCGGACCGCGCGGGCGTGCACAGCCGGAGCACCGACCTTTGCCGCGATGCGGCAGGGGTGAGGCGCAAGGGTGACGCGCAAGGGGTGGCGGCCATGGGCCGCGCCACCAGGGAGCCAGAGATGACCGAGCCGACGGCCGCGACCAGTCCCATGCCCCCGCTGCCGGACGACGTGCCCCACCTGCTGGTGGTGGACGACGACAACCGCATCCGCACCCTGTTGTCGCGCCTGCTCATCACCAATGGCTATCGCGTCACCACCGCCGCCTCCGCCGCCGAGGCGCGCAGCCGGCTGGAGGGGCTCACCTTCGACCTCCTGGTGCTCGATGTGATGATGCCCGGGGAGAGCGGCGTGGAGCTCGCCCGCTCCCTGCGCCAGACCTCCGCCGTGCCCATCCTGATGCTCACCGCCCGCGCCGAGACCGAGGACCGCATCACCGGGCTCGAGGCGGGGGTGGATGACTATCTCGCCAAGCCGTTCGAGCCGCGCGAGCTGCTGCTGCGCATCGGCTCCATCCTCAAGCGGGCGGCGCCACCGCCGCAGAAGGCCATCGAGAGCGTGCGGTTCGGCGACTTCACTTTCCATCTGGAGCGGGGCGAATTGACCCGTGATGGCGAGATCGTGCGCCTCACCGAGCGCGAGCGCGACATGCTGCGCACCCTGGCCGAGGCGCCGGGCGATACGGTGCCGCGCCTCGCCCTCGCCGGCGGCGGCGCCACCAGCGAGCGGGCGGTGGATGTGCAGGTGAACCGGCTGCGCCGCAAGCTGGAGCGGGACCCGGCCAATCCGGTGTTCCTGCAGACCGTGCGCGGCATCGGCTATCGGCTGGTGGTCACGCCTTGAGCCGGATGGAGCGCGGCCTGTCGGGCCTGCAGGCCGTGGCCCACGGGCTGAAGGAGGCCAACGCCCGCTTCGCCCACTGGTTCAACCGGGTGACGCCCAAGGGCCTCTATCCGCGCTCGCTGCTCATCATCGTCACCCCTATGGTGCTGCTGCAGTCGGTGGTGGCGTTCGTGTTCATGGAGCGCCACTACAATACGGTGACCCGGCGCCTCTCCGCCGCCGTCAGCCAGGATATCTCGGCGGTGGTGGCGCTCTATCCGGTGCTGCCGCGGGACAATGATTTCGAGCTTTTGCGCCGCATCGCCTGGCGCAACCTCGGCCTCAACGTGGCGGTGCTGCCGCCCGATCCGCTGCCGCCGCCGGGGCCCAAGCCCTTCTTCTCGGTGCTCGACAGCGCCTTGTCGCGGGAGATCGGCCGGCGGGTGAGCCGGCCGTTCTGGATCGACACGGTGGGCAAGTCGAACCTCATCGAGGTGCGCATCAAGATGGATGATTCGGTGCTGCGCATCTTCGCCCAGCGCAACACCGCTTATGCCTCCAACTCCCACATCTTCCTGTTGTGGATGGTGGGCACCTCCCTGGTGCTGCTGGCGGTGGCCATCCTGTTCCTGCGCAACCAAATCCGTCCCATCGAGAATCTCGCCGACGCGGCCGAGGCGTTCGGCAAGGGGCGGGACGTGGAGAATTTCCGCCCCCGCGGCGCCCGCGAGGTGCGGCGGGCCTCGGTGGCCTTCCTGGAGATGAAGCGGCGCATCGAGCGGCAGATCGAGCAGCGCACCACCATGCTCGCCGGTGTCTCCCACGACATGCGGACCATCCTCACCCGCTTCAAGCTGGAACTCGCCTTCCTGCCCGACAATGCCGACACCGACGCCCTGAAAAAGGACGTGGAGGAACTGCAGGGCATGCTGGAGGCTTATCTCGCCTTCGCCCGCGGCGACACCGGCGAGGCGGTGACCCTGACCGACATGGGCATGCTGATCGAGGACCTGCGCCAGAATGCCGAGCGCGACGGCGCTGAGGCGCGCGCCTCCTTCATGGGCCCGCCGCTGGTGGAGGTGAAGGGCGAGCAGCTGAAGCGCTGCATCGGCAACCTTGTGAACAATGCGGTGCGCCACGCCGATACGGTGGAGATCACCGGCACCCGCGACGCGCGCTGGCTGATCGTCAACGTGGATGACGACGGCCCCGGCATTCCCGAGGAGAAGCGGGACGACGTGTTCCGCCCGTTCCTGCGGCTCGACGACGCCCGCAACCAGGATGAAGGCGGCTCGGGCCTCGGCCTGTCCATCGCCCGCGACGTCGCCCGTGCCCATGGCGGCGACATCACCTTGGCCGACAGCCCCCTCGGCGGGTTGCGCGCCACCGTGCGCATTCCCGTATAGGCCGGGCAGCCGGTCCACACCCCTTTCCACGCCGGTGCGGCCGGCGTGGACGATGCAGGAGCACCCGAACCGATGACCCGCAGCAGACCGATGACCCCGACGGACACCCCCGTGCCGGCCACCGCCGCTGCCGCCGGGCTCGGGCGGCGCGCTTTTATGGCGCTGGCGGGGATGGGCCTCGGCGCCACCATCGCCCGGGCGGAGGAAGCCCCCTCGCCGGTGGGCCGCTGGCTTGCCGAGGATATCGGCGGCAACGGTGTGCTGGATCGCCTGCAGACCACCCTGGAACTCACCGCCGAGGGGCGGGTGTCCGGCTCCAGCGGCTGCAATCGCTATACCGGGGAGGCCAAGGTGGATGGCAAGGCCATCCAGTTCGGGCCGCTCGCCTCCACCCGCATGAGCTGCTCGCCCGGGGCCATGGACCAGGAGACGAAGTTTCTCGCGGCCCTGGAAGCCGCGCGGGGCTGGCAGGCGGACATGGGCCGCCGCACCCTCACCCTCACCGACGGGGCCGGCAAGGCTTTGGTGCTGTTCTCGGCCCTGTGACGGCGCACTCTGGCCGTCAGCCGGCCAGGGCCGCGCGCTCTTCCGCCTGGCGAATGGTCTCGGTGCGCTTGGTGATGATGGAGGCGGCCAGCACCACCACCGTGACGATGGCGATGAGGATGGTGCAGATGGCGTTGATCTCCGGCGTCACCCCGAGCCGCACCTGGGAATAGATGCGCATGGGCAGGGTGGTGGCCCCCGGCCCGGTGGTGAAGCTCGCCACCACCAGGTCGTCCAGCGACAATGTGAAGGCCAGCATGAAGCCCGACACCACCGCCGGCAGGATCAGCGGCAGGGTGATGGTGAAGAACACCTTCAGCGGCGGGCAGCCGAGATCGAGGGCGGCCTCCTCCAGCGAGCGGTCGAAGGTGATGAGCCGCGACTGCACCACCACCGCCACGAAGCACATGGTGAAGGTGATGTGGGCAAGCAGCACGGTCCAGAAGCCGCGATCGAAATTCACCGCCACGAACAGCAGCAGCAGCGACAGGCCGGTGATGACCTCGGGCATGACCAGCGGCGCATAGATCATGCCCGAGAACAGGGTGCGGCCGTAGAAGCGGCCGTAGCGGGTGAGGGCCAGCGCCGCCATGGTGCCGAGCACGGTGGCGGCGAGCGAGGAGAAGAAGGCGAGCCGCAGGGTGACCCAGGCGGCGTCCAGCAGCTGCTCATTCTCCAGCAGCGCCCAATACCATTGGGTGGAAAAGCCCGCCCACACGGTGACGAGGCGCGAGGCGTTGAAGGAATAGACCACCAGCAGCAGGATGGGGATGTAGAGGAAGGCGAGGCCGAGGGCGATGGACGTCACATTGAACCAGGTGAGCCTGCGGTTCATCGGCCCGCCTCCAATTGGCGCTGCTGGACGTTCTGATAGATGACGATGGGGATCACCAGCACCAGCAGCAGCAGCACCGCCACCGCCGAGGAGACGGTCCAGGAGCGGTTCACGGTGAACTCGGTCCACAGCGACTTGCCGATCATGATGGTGTCGGAACCGCCCAGCAGGTCGGGGATGACGAACTCGCCCACCGCCGGGATGAAGCACAGGAGCGCGCCGGCGGCGACGCCCGGCAGGGAGAGCGGAAAGGTGATGGTCCAGAACGCCTTCACCGGCGGGCAGCCGAGGTCGGCGGCCGCTTCCAGCAAGGTGTCGTCCAGCTTCTCCAGGGCGGAATAGAGCGGCAGCACCATGAAGGGCAGGTAGGAATAGACGATGCCGATATAGACGGCGATGTCGGTGTTGAGGATCTCCAGCGGCGTGTCGATGACGCCCAGCGCCATCAGCCCCTGGTTGAGCAGGCCTTCGGGGGACAGGATGCCGATCCAGGCATAGACGCGGATCAGGAACGAGGTCCAGAACGGCAGGATCACCAGCATCAGCAGGGTGGGCTGCAGGCTGCGCGGCGCCCGCGCCATGCCATAGGCGATGGGGTAGCCCACCAGCAGCAGCAGCGCCGTGGAGATGGAGGCGATCACCAGCGAGGAGCCGTAGGCCTGGATGAACTCGTTGGAGAAATCCAGCACGTAGACGTAATTGTCGAACGACAGGCCGGAGAGGAAATCGGTGAAGCCGGTCCAGCCGTCGGCGAGGTCCAGTTGCGGCGCATAGGGCGGCTGGGCCACCACATCCTGCGAC
The DNA here is from genome assembly GCF_022138605.1 of Xanthobacter sp. NM-25. GTDB lineage: Bacteria > Pseudomonadota > Alphaproteobacteria > Rhizobiales > Xanthobacteraceae > Xanthobacter. The sequence continues at coordinate 340,812 of NZ_JACBFS010000002.1, read as the reverse complement.
AGCGAGATCTTGAAGACGATGAGGAACGGCGCCAGGAACAGCGCCAGAAGCCACAGATAGGGCACCGCGATCACGAGGTAGCGGCGCCGTCCGTTTTCTCCCGCCATCGGCATCGGCACCTCCTCAGCGGGTCAGGATGACGCCAGCGTGGGGCGCGAACGTCACCCACACCTTGTCTTCCCAGGTGATGGGCCGCTGCACCACGCGCGACAGGTTGGGCTGCGAGACCTTGATACGCTGCCCGCAGGCGAGCTCCACATGGTAGATGGACAGGTCGCCCAGATAGCCGATGTCCCAGATCTCGCCCTGGAAGCAGTTTTCCGAGGTGTCGGCCGGTTGATCGAGGGAGATGCGCAGCTTTTCCGGGCGGATGGCGACGCAGGCGGTGTCGCCGGGCTGCGCCGCCACCGCCTGGGCGACGACGAGGGGCTGGGGGGTGACCTCGGAGCTCAGCCGGGTGCTGTCGGCGCCGGTGGCGGAGATCCGGCCCTCGATGAGGTTCACCTCGCCGATGAAGTCCGCCACATAGCGGCTGGCCGGCTGCTCGTAGATCACCGCCGGGGGCGCCACCTGCATCAGCTCGCCATGGTTCATCACGGCGATGCGGTCGGCCACCGTCATGGCCTCTTCCTGGTCGTGGGTGACGATCAGGAAGGTCATGCCCAGCTGCATCTGCAGGTCCATGAGCTCGAACTGGGTTTCCTCGCGCAGCTTCTTGTCGAGGGCGCCGAGCGGCTCGTCCAGCAGCAGCAGCTTGGGCCGCTTGGCGAGGGAGCGGGCCAGAGCCACCCGCTGGCGCTGGCCGCCGGAGAGCTGGTGCGGCTTGCGCTTGGCGAACTTCTCCAGCTTGACGAGCTTGAGCATCTCCTCGACCCGGGCGTCGATCTCGCCCTTGCCCATCCTGTCCTGCTTCAGGCCGAAGGCGATGTTGTCGGCCACGTTCATGTGCGGGAACAAAGCGTAGGACTGGAACATCATGTTCACCGGCCGCCGATAAGGCGGCACGCCGGCGAGGTCCTGGCCGGCGAGGGTGACGCGCCCTTCGGTGGGCTCCTCGAAGCCGGCGAGCATGCGCATCAAGGTGGTCTTGCCGCAGCCGGAGGGGCCGAGCAGGGCGAAGAACTCCCGCTCATAGATGTCGAGGCTGACGTGGTCGACGGCGGTGAACTCGCCGAATCGCTTCACCACGTTCTCAAAGCGGATGAGGGGCTTCTGGGCCGGATCGGCCCATGGCTGGAAGGTCCGCCTGACTGCGCCGATGGTTTGGGTGCGCGGCTTGTCCGCAGCCATACTGTCCCCCCGGTGTGGCCTCTCCTCCTGAGGCTATAGAGGGAACAAGAAACGCTCAAGACATGTGCAAGCGCAAAAAAGGAGCTTCGGCCTTGAGATCGGCGGGCGGCGCGGGGAGTTGTCCACCGCTTGCCGGTCGAAAAGGGGCGTCCCGGGGATGAAGATGCAGATATCGCACGAACGCCCTTGCGCCGGTCTGAAGCATATGGCAGATGGGGCCACCTGACGGCGAACGACACGTCGCCGCCCTTCGGGACCGAGGGTTTGACCCTTCCCGATGCGGATGCTGCGGTAGCTCAGTGGTAGAGCACTCCCTTGGTAAGGGAGAGGTCGAGAGTTCAATCCTCTCTCGCAGCACCAGCTTAAAGTCTTGATATTCCTGTTCTTGTCGCGCACCCGCGCCGGGCGATCGTGGATTGTCGTGCGCCGGGGTGGTTCGGTGTGGGCGGTGGTGGGCGTTGGGCGGGGAGTGCGGTAGAAGGGGACGCGCGCCGCGCCCGGGGGGGTCGACAAGATCATGACGCCGCACGAGTTTATCGCGAAGTGGCAGAACTCGAAGCTCAAGGAGCGCGCCGCGGCGCAGGAGCATTTCATCGATCTGTGCCGGCTCTTGGGCGAGAAGACCCCGGCGGAGGTCGATCCCGAAGGCCGCGACTATGCTTTTGAGGTGGGCGCCACCAAGACCACCGGCGGCAAGGGCTTTGCCGATGTGTTCAAGCGCGGCCATTTCGGCTGGGAATACAAGGGCACCCACGCCAATCTCGACAACGCCTTCGCCCAGCTGCAGCGCTATGCGGTGGCGCTGGATAATCCGCCGCTGCTCATTGTGTCCGATGTGGGCACCACCATCCGCATCCACACCAATTGGACCAATTCGGTCTCCAAGGTCTACGAGATCCCCATCTCGGAGCTGGAGGATGCCCAAAAGCGGCAATGGCTGAAGGCCGCCTTCTCGGACCCCGAGGCACTGCGCCCCAGCAAGACGCGCCAGCAGCTGACGGAAGAAGTGGCCGGCAATTTCGCCGAGCTGGCCCGTTCGCTCCGCGCCCGCTATGGCGAGCCGGAGGAGGTGGCCCACTTCATCAACCGCCTCGTTTTCTGCATGTTCGCGGAAGATGTGAAGCTGCTGAAGGATGCCATGTTCAGCCGCATGCTGGAGCGGGCGCTGGAAGATCCTTCCGCCTTCACCGATTTCGCCGGCGATTTGTTCCGCGCCATGAGCAAGGGCGGGCGCATCGGGTTCGAGAAGGTGGCCTGGTTCAATGGCGGCCTGTTCGACAATGACCGGGTGTTCGCCCTCACCAAGGACGAGATCCGCCTCGTGCACGGGGCCGCCACCCGCTATTGGGGCGATATCGACCCCTCCATTCTCGGCACTTTGTTCGAGCGCGGGCTGGACCCGGACAAGCGCAGCCAGCTCGGCGCCCATTACACCGACCGCGACAAGATCATGATGATCATCGAGCCGGTGCTCATCGCCCCGCTCACGGCGGAATGGGAGAAGGCGCGGGCCGAGATCGCCGCGCTCATGGAAAAGGCCGCCGCCCAGGACGCGGCCGCGAAGGCGAAGCGCGGCAAGGCCGGTTCCACCGCCAAGGGGCAGGCCACCAAGGCCCATAACGATGCCCAGGCGGTGCTGGCGAATTTCCTGAAGCGGCTGGGGGATTTCAGGGTGCTGGACCCGGCCTGCGGCTCGGGCAACTTCCTTTATCTGGCGCTCAGGGCGCTGAAGGACCTGGAGCACCGCGCCCAGGTGGAGGCGGAGGCGATGGGCCTGCCGCGCGGCTTCCCGCGCATCGGGCCGGAAGTGGTGCGCGGCATCGAGATCAACCCCTATGCGGCCGAGCTGGCGCGGGTGTCGGTGTGGATCGGCGAAATCCAATGGATGCTCGCCCACGGCTTCCCCGCCGCCGAAAACCCGGTGCTGAAGCCGCTGGAAACCATCGAGTGCCGCGATGCGGTGCTGAATGCGGATGGGACCCGGGCGGAATGGCCGGAGGCGGATGTGGTCGTGGGGAACCCGCCGTTTTTGGGTGCAAGCCGGATGATCTCTGAGCTCGGCGAGAAATATACGCGCGACCTGCGCAATGCATGGGATGGGGTTGTGCCAGGATTTGCCGACTTGGTTTGTTTCTGGGTCGCCGGGGCCTGGGAGCGGATTGTCAATGGAAAGCTAAGTCGCGCTGGACTTGTTGCCACCAACTCCATTCGCGGAGGCGCAAATCGCGAGGTTCTTAAGCCCATCGTCGAGCATGGGCGAATTTTCGAAGCGTGGAGCGATCAAGGCTGGACGGTCGAGGGAGCGGCGGTTCGTGTCTCAATTATATGCTTCGAGCGAAATGGCGGGCAGTCAGTTCGATTGGACGGAAGTTCTGTCGATCACATCAACCCCGATCTGACAGGAGGTGGTGATGGCAAAAACTTGACTGCCTCGGAGAGGCTTCTGCAAAACGCTCAATCTGCATTTCTGGGAACAAAAAAGGGAGGCCCGTTCGACCTTCCTTCCGCTGAGGCCCGGCGGATGCTGCTGCTGCCCACAAATGTGAATGGACATCGAAACTGCAAGGTTATTCACCGGAGGTTTACGGGTACAGATTTGGCTCGGCGCCCAGAGGATCGCTGGGTGATTGATTTTGGGCATGGTGTGTCAGAAGCAGATGCCGCGCTGTTTGAAGCCCCATTTGCGTATGTTGTGGAGTATGTGAAGCCAGAGAGAGATAAGAACCGCCGAGAGTGGCGACGTGTACACTATTGGCTTCATTCGGAAACTGCGCCGGGTCTGCGTAACGCAATTAAACGGTTGAAGCGATTTATTGGGACGCCACGTGTGTCCAAATATCGAATTTTTTCATGGCTCAATGTCTCTGACTCTTTGGACGATGGCGCAATTGCCATCGCCCGCGATGACGACACCACCTTCGGTATCCTTCATTCCCGCTTCCACGAGCTGTGGTCGCTGCGTCTGTGCACATGGCTCGGCGTCGGCAATGATCCGCGCTATACGCCCTCCACCACCTTCGAGACCTTCCCCTTCCCCGAAGGCCTCACACCCAATATCCCGGCCGCCGACTATGCCGACGATCCCCGGGCCATCGCTATTGCCACCGCGGCGGCGCGGCTCAATGAGTTGCGGGAGAATTGGCTGAACCCGGCCGATCTGGTGCGGCGCGAGCCGGAGGTGGTGCCGGGCTATCCTGATCGCATCCTGCCCGTGAGCCCCGAGGCGGAAAAAGAGCTGAAGAAGCGCACCCTCACCAATCTCTACAACGCCCGCCCCACCTGGCTCGTCAACGCCCACAAGGCCCTCGACGAAGCGGTGGCCGCCGCCTATGGCTGGCCGGCGGACCTCTCCGATGACGAGGTGCTCGCCCGCCTGTTCGCCCTCAACCAGGAGCGGGCCGCCGCCCAGGCGAAGACGAGCTGAGCGGCCGGGCGCGCCCGCGCCCGGGGGACTGAAAGCTGCCAGTTTGGACCCATCTGGCCGCGCGCTCTCCCGCGGGTTGTGCTGTAGTGGGGCTGCAGCCCATCCCTGTCGCGGTCCGCGCCATCATGTCCATGTCCCGGTTCAAGGTCTCTCTCCCCTCGATCGCCGTCGCCGCGGTGATCGCGCTCATCCTCGCGGCACAGGGGCTGCTGCTGTGGCAGACCTATTGGGACACCTGGGACCTGGAGGTGGGGGCGGCGCGCAACCTGCTGGGGTCGGTCTCGTCCAACATCGAGCGCAATCTCACCATGGTGGAGCTGTCCATCATCGGCATGCAGGATTCGGTGAAGCATCCCGAGATCATGGCGCTGCCGCCGGACCTGCGCGCGCGGGTGCTGTTCGACCGGCTGGCCTATGCGCCGTTCATCGGCTCCATGCTGGTGATCGGCAAGGATGGCTCCATTCTGGCGGATTCCCAATCCCTGGAGCCTCGGGCCGGCAATTTCGCCGATCGCAATTACTTCACCGCGCAGCGGGAGGCGGATCGCGGCACTTTTCTCAGCGATCCGCTGTCGAGTCGGCTGCGGGCGGATGCCCCCATCATCGTCCTGAGCCGGCGGATGACCGATGCCGATGGCGCGTTCGCCGGGGTGGTGATCGCCAGCATCAGCATTGACCTGTTCAATGCCATGTTCGGCAACATCCATTTCGACCATCGCGACAGCATCATGCTGAGCAAGGACAATGGCGTGGTCATCTTCCGCCAGCCGTCCACCGACGAGGCGGGCAACATCGGCCTCGATATCCATGACACGGAGAAGTTCCGCCTCATCTCCGCCAATCGCACCGGCGCCTTCATCCACACCTCGCCCATCGACGGCATCGAGCGTTATTACATCGACCAGCCCATCGGCAATTTCCCCCTGGTGCTGACCGTGGGCGTTTCCACCGACGATGCCATGCTCGAATGGCGCCGGCAGGTGCTGATCACCGTGTTGAGCACGGCCCTGGTGTGCGTCCTCATCGTCATCACCGTGCGCACCCTGCGGCGCTCGCTGGCCCGCAGCCAGGCCATGGAAGCCCAATTGGAGATGCTCTCCGCCACCGATGCCATGACCGGCCTGCCCAACCGCCGCGCCTTCGACCGCACCCTGCTGGACGAAGCCTCCCGCGCCGCCCGCACCAAGAGCACCCTGTCCATCGTGCTGATCGACGCCGACCACTTCAAGGCGGTCAACGACCGCTTCGGCCATAAGGTGGGTGACGAGGTGCTGCAGCGCCTTGGCGCCACCATCGCCACCTCCATCCGGCGCCCTGGCGATTTCGCGGCCCGCTACGGCGGCGAGGAGTTCATCGCCATCCTGCCGGATACGGACGCGGCCGGGGCCCGCGCCATCGCCGAGCGCATCCGCGCCAATGTGGCGGCCATGCGCCCCAGCGCTTCGGCGGCGGAGCTCACCACCATCAGCGCCAGCCTCGGGGTGGCCTCCGGGCATATCGCTCCCGGCCAGAATGCCGAAGAGCTGGTGCGCCAGGCCGACATGGCCCTCTACAAGGCCAAGGAAGCCGGCCGCAACCGGGTGGTGGTGGCCGCCGGCTGAGCCGGCGCGCCAGACGCCATCATCGCGGGCTGTCATGGAGCGCCATCGGGCGCATGCGGCGCCCCGCCGGGCTGGGGCCCGGCCCCGCATCCGGCGGGCGTCGCCCATCGAACCCACGATTGAAGCCGCCGTGTTCGCGGACGTCGCGGCCCGCCCACGGGTCGTGTTCGCAGTGGCCGTGTTCAGTGGCCGTGTTCAGTGGCCGTGTTCCGGGCGCGTCTCGCGCCAGGGATGCCCGAGAGCGGCTTCCCCACCTGGCCGCGGCCTTCCCGCACCCACGGCCGCGTTAGCGGCCTTCCCGTACCCACGCGGCGGCGAGCACGCCGAGCAGCAGCAGCAGGCCGCTGAGCCCGGCGAACACCGGGAACAGGCCGATGCCGCGCACCACCGAGACATCGCGGGTGGCAAGGCCCATCCAATCGGCGCCGGCAAGCCGATCACCGGAGGAGACCTGCACCACCCGGGGCACGCCGCCGTTGAGATCGGCGAGCCGCCACAGGCCGCCGCCGCTGGCGTTCACGATGGGCGCCACCACCGCGCGGGTGCTGGTGACCTCGGCGAATTCCTTGGGGTTCAGCGGGCCGATATTGGCGAGCGCGGTCAGGGTGCCGTTGGTGGCCCGCCACAGGCCCAGCGCATCGGCCGGGGTGCTGGCCCGCCACAGGCCGGGCTCCACTTCCTTCAGGGCCAGGGTGCGGGTGGCGCCCTCGGGGGTGGTGATGAGCGCCGGCGGCACCGTGTCGCCCATGGTCTGGCGTTCCACCACCAGATCGCGGCCGGAAACGGTGAGCTTCAGCCGTTCCTCCTCCAGGTCCGGTTCCTTCATCAGCCAGTGGGAGAGGCGGCGCAGCAGGTCGATGTGCGGCCCGCCGCCCTCATAGCCGCGCGCCCACAGCCAGATGTGGTCGGAGAGCAATTGGGCGACCCGGCCTTCGCCCACCCGGTCCACCAGCAGAATGGGCTTGTCGCCGGGGGCGGTCATCAGCGGGGTGCCGGAGCGGGCCTGGGAATCGATGACCCGGAAGAAGCGGCTCCACTGGGGCGGTTCCGCATGGGCGCCGGGCAGGCCCCGGGTCACGGGATGGCGCTTGCCGGCGGCGCTGAGCCGGGCATGGAAGGGGGTTTCGGTGACCTGTCCCGAGGGCATGCCGGGCAGGATCTCCTCCAGCGGCGTGTTGTAGAGGGAGCCCGGCTCCACATAATCGGTGCCCGAGGCCACCAGCACCGCGCCGCCACTGCGCACATAACGCACGATATTGTCGAAATAGACCTGCGGCAGCACGCCCTGCTGGGCGTAGCGATCGAAGATGATCAGGTCGAAATCCTTGATCTTGGTCTGGAACAGCTCGCGGGTGGGAAAGGCGATCAGCGAGAGCTCGTTGATGGGCGTGCCGTCCTGCTTCTCCGGCGGGCGCAGGATGGTGAAGTGGACGAGGTCCACATTGGCATCGCTCTTCAACAGGTTGCGCCAGGTGCGCTCGCCGGCGTTGGGCTCGCCGGAAACCAGCAGCACCTTGAGCTTGTCGCGTATGCCGTCGACGGAAACGGCGGTGCGGTTGTTCACCAGGGTCAGCTCGCCGGGCAGCGGCGGCACCTCGAATTCGATGATGTTGGGGCCGGCGTGGGTGATGTCCACGTCGATGCTGTCGCTCACCCCGGCGGTGACGATGGGCCGGGCGATCTCCTCGCCGTCGCGCCGCACGGTCACCGGCACCCGGGCGCCGGGCGGCAGGCCCTCGTCGGTGACGCGGAAGGTGAGGCTCTGATACTGGCCGACGATGCCGAAGCGCGGCGTCTTCTCCAGGGTGATGCGGCGGTCGCTCTCGCCTTCGTGGCCGGTGATGAGGGCATGCACCGGGGCGGTGAAGCCCAGCGCCGCGACGCTGTCCGGCACGTCATGCACCCGCCCGTCGGTGAGCAGGATCGCGCCCGCCACCCGCTCCGGCGGCACATCGGCCAGGCCGGCGGAGAGGGCGGAGAAGAGCCGGGTGCCGTCGGTGTCGCCATGGGCGGCATCCACGGTCAGGGTGCGCACCTCCACGCCGGGCAGCTGGCCGAGCTTTTCGGCAAGGGCCGCGCGGGCGGCCTCGGTCTGCGGGGTGCGCTCGCCGAACGACTGGCTGGCGCTCTCGTCCACCACCAGCGCCACCACCGAGGACAAGGGCTCGCGTTCCTCGCGGGTGAGCGAGGGATTGGCGAGGGCCAGGAGCCCCACCGCCAGCGCCAGCGCCCGCAGTCCCGCGCCGCGGGTGCGGGTCATCAGCAGCAGGCCGGCCAGCACCAGAGCGGCCACGCCAAGGCCGATCAGCACCGGCCAGGAGACGAAGGGGGCGAAGGCGAGGCCGTAGCTCATCGCGTACCCCCGCGGGTGGAGCGGGCCTCAGGCCGGGCGAGACGGGGGGTCATTGGCCGAGCCTTTCCAGCAGCGCCGGCACATGCACCTGGTCTGCCTTGTAATTGCCGGTGAGCACATACATCACCATGTTGGCGCCGGCGCGGAACGCCATTTCCCGCTGGCGCGGCTCGCCGGGGGTGAGGGGCAGCAACGGCTCGCCGGAGCGGGTCACCGCCCAGGCGCCGGCGAGGTCGTTGGAGGTGATGATCACCGGCGAGACGCCATCGCCGGCCCGGGCCGGCCGGTCGGCCTCGTCGCCGGGGGGCAGCGCCTCCACCCAGGTGGTGCCGCCGGTGAAGCGGCCGGGGAAGTCTTTCAACAGGTAGAAGGCCTTGGTGAGAACGTGCTCGCGCGGCACCGGGGCGAGCTCAGGAATGTCGAGGCCGGAGAGGATCTCGCGCAGCCGCGCCTGCGCCGGGGTGAGGGCGGCGCCGGGGGTGTTGGAGGAGGCGATGGCGTCGCGGGTGTCGAAGATCACCGTGCCGCCCTGCTTCATATAGGCATCCACCCGCGCCAGCACCGCCGGCGGCGGCACCGGGGTATCGGCCAGGATCGGCCAATAGATCACCGGGAAGAAGGCGAGCTCGTCCTTGGAGAGATCCACCCCCAGGGCCTCGCCCGCCTGCAAGGCGGTGCGCTGGGCCAGGAAGGCGGCGAGGCCATTCAGCCCGGCGCGGGAGATGTCGTCCACCTCCGGTTGGCCGGTTGTGACGAAGGCGAAGCGCGTCTGCGCGGTGGCCATTTGGGCGAAGCCGTCGTCGCCGGCCCGGGCCGGTGGCGGCAAAGCGAGGGCGCCGAGGGCGAGGACCGCGGCGAGAAGCGCCGCCGTGCTGCGCCGCCCGCCGAGGCGGGAGAGGCCACCGGCGAGGTAGAACACCGCCAGCGCATCGAGCAGCAGCAGCACCATGGCGGCGATCAGCACCGGGCCGCGCAGATCCTGCGGCGCGCTTTCCTGCAGCGGCTCGGCGCGCAGGCCCAAGGCGGCAAAGTCGATGGCCTTGGGGGCATCGGCCGGCAGCAGCGCATTCACCGCGACGAGGCCATCGGGCGGGCCGTAGAAGCCGGGGGGATGATCGGCGCTGGCGCGGCCGGTGAAGGTGGCGGGAATGGCCCGCACCGTGGGGCCGGGCGGCGCGAAGGCGCCGAAGCCGTCCAGCACCCGCGCCGCGGCGAGGTTCGCGACTTCCGGTTGGCCGAGGGGCGCAGGCTGGGGCGCGCGCTGGGCCGGGGCGGCATCGGCGGTGGGGGGCGGGGCGTCTGACAAAGCGATCACCCGGCGCAGCATGTCCACGAAGGTGCCGGACAGCGGCAGGTTCGACCACGAAGTATCGGCGGTGACGTGGAACAGCACGATGGCGCCCTTGCCCACCCGCGCGCCGGTGACGAGCGGGGTGCCATCGGCCAGCGCCGCCCAGGTGTGCTCGCCGAGATTGCCATCGGGATCGGCCAGCACCTGGCGGGTCACGGTGACGTCGCCGGGCACCTTCATGTCGCGGAACGGGCCTTCAGCGGTGAGGGCGCCGAGCTTCTGCGGCGTTTCCCAGGAGAGCGAGCCGCCCAGCACCCGGCCGCCGCGGCGCAGCTTCACCGGCAAGAGGTCGTCCTGGGCATTGGCGAGGCGCGGCCCGGCAAAGCGCACCAGCACGCCGCCATTTTCCACAAAGCGGGCGAGCCGGGCCCGGGTGGCGGCGGGAATGGTGCCCACGTCCGGCAGCAGCAGCACCGGCAGGTGCTGCTCCAGAAACGCATTGATGTTCTCGATGGCCGAGCCGGTCTCCGCCACGCGCAGGTCGGCATAGGGGCCGAGAGCGCGGGTGAGGTAATAAGTGGGGGCGAGCAGGGGCTGGCCGGTATCGGTGCTGGTGCCGGAGACGATGCCCACGGTGCGCCGGCGCCAGCTCTTGTCGATGAGCTGCACGGCCCCGGCGGAATGGCTGCCGATGATCTCCAGCCGGGCGATCTCGTTGCGCATCTCCACCGGCAGAGCGAAGCGGGCGGTGGCCGCGCTGGCGCCTTCGGCCAAGGTGAACGGCGCCTCGCCGAGGGTGAGGCCGCGCATGTCCTTCGCCTCCACCCGCCCGGCCGCGGCGCCGGGGGCAGAGCGCAGCACCTTCACGCTCAGGGCATCGGCGCCGTTCTCCGGTCCGGCGAGGGCCAGAACCGGGGCGCCGGCCATCAGCAGCGCGGCGGAATTCTTCAGTGGTGCCAGGGTGGCCGCGAGATTGGCATCGGCGCCCATGTCCACGGCATCGGTGAGGAAGACGAGGCCGGCCTTCGGCTCCTTCTCCAGGAGCCGGCTGGCGAGGGCGAAGGCGGCGGCCCGCTCCGGCGCATAGGCCACGGGGGCGAGGGAGCGCAGGCGGTCGCGGGCGCCGCCGGGGGTAAGGAAGCCCGGCTCGTGCGGCACGTCGCCGGTGGGGATGAGGGCGACGCCGCGGCCGCTGGTGTCGGCCTCGTCGATGAGGGCGCCGGCGGCGGCCATGCGCGCTTCCCACTGGCTGGCGGCGGGCCAGCCCTGGTCGATCACCAGCACCAGCGGCCCATCGGCACCGGGGCTGGTGGCGGGCGGATTCCAGATGGGGCCGGCAGCGGCCAGGATGATGAAAGCGGCGAGCAGCAGCCGCAGCGCCGTGAGCCACCAGGGGCTGCGCGCGGCGCTCTCCTCCTTGGGGCGGATCTCGAACAGGAGGCGGGTGGGCGGAAAGGCGATGGCGCGCGGCTTGGGTGGCACCACCCGCAGCACGTACCACAACAGCGGCAGCGCCAGGAACGCGGTGAGCAGCAGCGGCGCAGCAAAGGCGAGGGGCAGGCCGAACATCAGGCGCGCCCTCCGCTGGCGGCGGCCGCGCCCATGCGCATGTGCAGCGCCAGCAGCAGCTCGCTGGCGGGTCGGTCGGTGCGATGCACGAGGAAGCTCCAGCCGAGCCGCTCGGCGGCGGCGCGCAGGGCGGCGCGGTGGGCGTCGAGCTTCAGCTCATATTCGGCGCGCCAGCTTTCGGCGCGGCCGACGGTGAGCCTGTCGCCGCCTTCGGGCTCGGAAAATTCGATGCGGCCGGAAAAGGGGAAGGTCTCTTCCGCCGGATCGACGATCTGCACCACATGGCCGTGGGCGCCGCCGGCGGCGATGGCCTCCAGCCGGGCGATGATGTCGGCGGCGGGGCTCCAGAAATCGCCCAGCAGCACCACTTCGGCGGTGGGGGCGGGGGCGAAGGCCGGGGGCAGGCTGGCCGGCAGCTCCGGCGCCAGAACCACCGATTCCGCCATGCGATCGACGATGCCGCGATGGGCGGACGGCCGCATCAGCCCCGGCACGCCCACCCGCTCGCCGCCGCGCACCAGCAGGTCGGCCAAAGCGAAGGCGATCACCAGCGCCCGCTCGCGCTTGGGCGGGCGGTTGCCGGTGGCATAGTCCATGGAGGCGGAGAGGTCCGGCCAGACCCACACGGTGTGGGCGGCCTCCCATTCGCGTTCGCGCACATAGAGAATGTCGTCGCGGGCCGAGCGGCGCCAGTCCACCCGCGCGGCGGGCTCGCCGGCCAGAAAGCGGCGATACTGCCAGAAGCTCTCGCCGATGCCGGCGCGCCGTCGGCCATGCAGGCCGTGCTGCACGCTGGAGGCGATGCGGCGGGCCTCCAGCACCAGCCGCGGCATGGCCGCCACCAGTCCGGCGGCGGCCAGCGCCGCCCGCTCCACCGCTCGGGTCGCGGTGCCGGTTGCAACTGCCTCGTTCGATCCCTGTGCCAAGCCGGATGCGCCCCTCAACCGATCTGCGCCACCAGGCGGCGGATGATGGCGCTCACGCTCTCGCCCTCGGCGCGGGCGGCGAAGGTGAGGGCCATGCGGTGCTTCAGCACCGGCTCGGCGAGCGCCGCCACATCGTCGAGGGAGGGGGCGAAGCGCCCGTCCAGGAGTGCCCGGGCACGCACCGCCAGCATCAGCGCCTGCGAGGCGCGCGGGCCCGGGCCCCAGGCGATGAAGCGCTGTTCCGCGCTTTCCGCCGGCTGGTCGCCGGCCGGGCGGGCGGAACGGACCAGGGTGAGGATGGCTTCGACCACCGATTCGCCCACCGGCAGGCGCCGCACCAGGCGTTGGGCGGCCATCAGGTCATCGACCGCCATGGCGGCGCGGGGCTTCTGCTCCTCGGCGCCGGTGGTCTCGAACAGGATGCGCCGCTCGGCTTCCCGATCGGGATAATCCACGTCGATCTGCATCAGGAAGCGGTCGAGCTGGGCCTCGGGCAGGGGATAGGTGCCTTCCTGCTCCAGCGGGTTCTGGGTGGCCAGCACGTGGAAGGGCTTGGGCAGGTCGTGGCGCTCGCCGGCCACCGTCACGTGGTATTCCTGCATGGCCTGCAGCAGGGCCGACTGGGTGCGCGGCGAGGCGCGGTTGATCTCGTCGGCCATCAGCAATTGCGCGAAGATGGGCCCGCGGATGAAGCGGAAGGCGCGCTGGCCGCCGGTGGTCTCCTCCAGCACCTCGGCGCCGAGAATGTCGGAGGGCATCAGGTCGGGGGTGAACTGCACGCGCCGGGCATCGAGCCCCAGCACCGTGCCCAGGGCTTCCACCAGCTTGGTCTTGGCAAGGCCCGGCACGCCCACCAGCAGCGCATGGCCGCCGGACAGGATGGTGATGAGCGCGCGGTCGATTACCGCATCCTGCCCGAAGATGACCGCACCCATGGCGGTACGCGCCGCCCGCACGTGGCCGGCGGCGGTTTCCGCATTGCGCACGATCATCTGGTCGAGGTCGAAAGTCTCGCCGGCAGCCGACATCAAAACGTCTCCACGCAAGGTCTCCACGCCCCCGAGCCGGGTGTCACGGGTGCATCGCCACGAGGCTCGCCGCAAAAGGCGGCGAAAAGGCGCCTGGATGCGATGATCTCGCGTCGCCCCGGCCGGGGCTAGCCCTGATTTCGCGTGGCAAAGGTCGCGCCACCCGGAAAGAGAGCTTACGATAAGATTGTGTTCCGTCTAATCCCTGAACGGGAGAAGCGCGCGCCGCGCGCTCACGTCATCGCGAGGACCGATCATGGCAGGCCGGAACGGCGGCGAAACCCTTGCGCCGTCAGGCGATGCGCCCACCGGCGCCGGTCGCCTGGAGGCGCTGATGGCGGCCGCGCGGGCGGCCGGCACCGGGGGCGGGCCGGCCCCGGTGGAGCGCTGGAACCCGCCCGATTGCGGCGACATGGACATGCGAATCGCCGCCGATGGCACCTGGTTCTACATGGGCACGCCCATCGGCCGGCCGGCCCTGGTGCGCCTGTTCGCCTCGGTGCTGACCCGTGAGGGCGCCCGCTATGTGCTGAAGACGCCGGTGGAAAAGATCGGCATCACCGTCGACGACGCGCCCTTCCTGGCGGTGGAGATGGCGCAGGAAGCGGGGCCCGAGGGGCCCACCCTGGTGTTCCGCACCAATCTCGATGACGTGGTGCGCTGTGGCCCCGAGCACCCGCTGCGCTTCGCCCCGGGAGCGCAGGACGGGGAGTTCGTGCCCTATCTCGCCGTGCGCAACGGGCTGGAGGCGCGCCTCACCCGCTCGGCCTATTTCGATCTGGTGGCCGCCGGCGCGGTGCGGGCGGTGGGGGGCGAGGAGATGTTCGGCGTGGCCTCCGGCGGTGCCTTCTTCCCCATCATGCCGGCCGGCGCGCTGGACCTGCCCCCATCATGAGTGTGCCTGTCGTGACGTTTCCCCATCGCACCGCGCCGCCCGGCTCACCGCTGGCGGATTTCCTCGACCGCGCCGCCCATGGCCTGTCCGCCGTGCCGCCGCCACCCTATGCGGAAGGGGCATTCGGCGCCGTGAATGGCGACCATGCCCTGCAGCCCAGCCTCGATGGCCTCGCCCCCACGGCGCCGCCGCGCCATGCCGCCGTGCTGGTGCCCATCATCGCCCGGCCCGATCCGGCGGTGCTGTTGACCCTGCGCTCGTCGAAGCTCTCCACCCATGCCGGGCAGGTCGCCTTTCCCGGTGGCCGGGTCGATCCCGGCGATGCGGACGAGAAGGCCGCAGCCCTGCGGGAGGCCCAGGAAGAGGTGGGGCTCGATGCCCATTGGGTGCGGCACCTCGGCTATCTCGATGGCTATCTCTCCGGCACCGGCTTCTGGATCGTGCCGGTGGTGGGGCTGGTGGACCCCGGCTACGCGCTCACCCTCAATCCGGCGGAGGTGGAGGAGGCGTTCGAGGTGCCGCTCGACTTCCTGATGACCCCGGCCAACCACCAGCGCCAGTCGCGGGAATGGAAGGGCACCCTGCGCCATTACTATGCCATGCCGTTCGAGGGGCGCTTCATCTGGGGCGCCACCGCCGGCATGCTGCGCAACCTCTACGAACGGGTCTACGCCTGATGCTGCGGACCATCCTGGTGGAACTGGCGCTGTTTCTCACGCCGTTCGTGCTCTATGCCGCCTTGCTCATCGCCACCAAGGGCTCGGTGGTGCCCAGGCACTGGTCGCCGCGGGCGCTGGTGGCGCTGGTGGTGGCCGCCCTGGCGCTGGTGGTGGCCGGCCTCCTGCTGTTCGAGGGGGGGCGCAGCGCGCCGCCCGGCAGCCATTATGTGCCGGCGCAGACCCGCGACGGCACCTTCGTTCCCGGGCATTTTGAATGACCGCGCCCGCCCTGGCCGGGGCCGCCTTCTGGGAGCGGCACGGCCTGCGCCGGCTTCTCGATGTGCTGAATGCCGATGGCGAGACCGCGCGGGTGGTGGGCGGCGCGGTGCGCAACACCCTCCTCAACCGGCCGGTGACCGATGTGGACATCGCCACCACCGCGCTACCCCAGGAGGTCAGCCGGCGGGCCCAGGCGGCCGGCCTCAAGCCGGTGCCCACCGGCATCGACCATGGCACCGTGACGGTGGTGGTGGACCATGCGGCCTATGAGGTCACCACCCTGCGGGAGGACATGGAGACCGACGGACGCCGCGCCGTGGTGCGGTTCGGCCGCAGCTGGGCGCATGACGCGGCGCGGCGGGATTTCACCATCAACGCCCTTTATGCCGATGCCGATGGGCGGGTGATCGACCTGGTGGGGGGGCTCGCCGATCTCAGAGCGCGCCGGGTCCGCTTCATCGGCGCTGCCGAAGCGCGGATCGCCGAGGATTATCTGCGCATTCTGCGGCTGTTCCGCTTTCATGCGGCCTATGGGGCAGGTCCGGTGGACCCGACCGCGCTCAGCGCAGTCATCCGCGGCCGGGCCGGGCTCGCCGGCCTCTCCCGTGAGCGGGTGCGGGCGGAGCTCTTGAAGCTGCTGGTGGCCGAGGGGGCGGCGGAGACCTTACGGGTGATGAGCGACACCGGCCTGCTGCAGCCGCTTCTGGCTGGCATCGCCGATCTGGCCGCCTTCGACCATCTGGTGGCGGAGGAAGCGACCGCCCACGTGGCACCGGAGGCCATGCGCCGCCTTGCCGCCTTGGCGCTTTGGACGGGCGACAGCGTGATGCGCCTGCGCGAACGGCTGCGCCTCTCCAATGGAGAAACCCGGCATCTGGAGGCGTTGGCCGCCGCCCAGCCGCCGGTGCCGCAGGCGCGGGCGCCGGAGCGTGATCTGCGGGCCTTCCTCTATCGCGCGGGTGTGGAGACGGCGCGGGACCGGGCGCTGTTGAGCGCGGCCCGCGATCCGCAGCGACGGGGCGAGACGGCCCGGCTGCTGGCGATGGCGCAGAGCTGGACCTCGCCGCGCCTGCCGGTGACCGCTGCCGACCTGATGGCCCGCGGCCTGCGCCCCGGCCGGGCCTTGGGGCAGGCCCTGGCCCGGGTGGAGGCTGCGTGGATCGCCGCCGATTTCCCCCTTGATGCGGACAGTTGCGCCGCGCTGGTGACGCAGGTGCTGGCGAGCGGGGATTAAGGCGGGGATAAAAGGTGCGGACGCGGCGACGCCGCGCCCGGAAAAGCCGGGCCCGAACAGGTTCGGGCGAGGGGCTCAGTCCTCGTCGGCTTCGGCTTCGGTCTCGCCGTCCTCTTCCTCGTCCTCGAAATCCGTCAGGTCGAGGATCTCCAGGGCCGCCTCGGGCAGGGTTTCGCTACGGAACTCACCCACTTCGTCGGCATACCAGACCAGCTTGACGTCAGCGCCAATCACCTCGACCACGGTGAGGGCCGGGCTGCCGGACTTGAGCTGAACGATGTCTCCCGCGTTGAACGCCATGGCTGTCTCTCCGCTTGCCGTGGGGCTGTGCGGAGAAAGCCTTAGCGGGGCTTGATGACGCTGCCATCACGGCCACTTCACCACCGGCGGCATGGAGGAAAGAATGGAGTCGACATTGCCGCCGGTCTTCAGCCCGAAGATGGTGCCGCGATCGTACAGCAGGTTGAATTCCACATAGCGGCCGCGGCGAATGAGCTGTTCCTCGCGATCGGCGGCGGTCCAGGGGGTGGCCATGTTGGCGCGCACGAGCCGGGGATAGATGTCGAGGAAGGCGCGCCCCACATCCTGGGTGAAGGCGAAGTCGGCGGCCCAGTCGCCGGTGCCCTGGGCGGCGCTGTCCAGATAGTCGTAGAAGATCCCGCCGATACCCCGCATCTCATTGCGATGCTTCAGGAAAAAATACTCGTCGCACCAGGCCTTGTAGCGGTCGTAATCGGCCACCTTGTGGGGTGCGCAGGCGCTCGCCATGGCGGCGTGGAAGGCCCGGGTGTCCGGATCCTCCTGGCTGCGCCGGCGCTCCAGCACCGGGGTGAGATCGGCCCCGCCGCCGAACCAGGCCTTGGTGGTGACCACGAAGCGGGTGTTCATATGAACCGCCGGCACATGGGGATTGGCCATGTGGGCGATCAGCGAGATGCCCGAGGCCCAGAAGCGCGGATCCTCGCTGGCGCCGGGAATCTGGGCGCGGAACTCGGGGGCGAAGGTGCCGAACACGGTGGAGGTGTGGACCCCCACCTTCTCGAACAGCCGCCCGCTCATCAGCGCCATGGTGCCGCCGCCGCCGGGCACGCCGGAATGGTCGGTGCGGGCCCAGGGGGTGCGGGCGAACCGCCCGGGCTCCGCGCCATAGAGATCGGCGGCGGCCTCGTCCTCCAACTGCTCGAACGCCGCGATGATGCGGCCCTGCAACGCCTCGAACCAGCTCCGGGCGTGGGCCTGACGCTCGGCGAGGGCGGGGTCGTGGGCGGCGGTGTCGGCGGTCATATCTGTTCCTTCTGGCCCTTCAGGGCATCGCGGCCGGGTAGCGGCGGGCACCATGGCGCGGTCTCAGCCGGTTGGAAAGCCGCGGGTCTGGCGCAGCGCCTCGGCCAGGCCGATTCCCGCGCTCACCGCGAGGTTCAGCGAACGCAGCCCCGGCCGCATGGGAATGGTGACCCGGGCATCGGCTGCCGCATGGACATGGGCCGGGACGCCGGCCGATTCCCGGCCGAACAGCAGGGCATCATCGGGTGAAAATCGGAAATCGGTGAACATTTGTTCGGCCTGTGTGGTGAACAAGACGAGGCGTTGCCGCCGTGCATGCAGTTGCTCCGTGAAATGTGAGAAGGTGGTGTGCCGATGCCACTCGACGGCGTCGATATAGTCCATGCCGGCGCGGCGAAACCCTGCGGAGCCAAGGGGAAAGCCCGTGGGCTCGATGATGTGGACGGGCACGCCGAAGCAGGCGCCGGTGCGCAGGCAGGTGCCCGCGTTTTGCGCAATGTCGGGGCAGTAGAGCGCGAGGATCATGAAACAGGCTCTCGGAAACGGAAATTCGGGAGGTTTTATGGCACCATCATCGGCGCGCTGACCTTGCGTCGTCATACGAATGGGCTGCGTGCCGCATGGCCATCATCTGGACAAGATCGGGCGGGGGTGCAATTAGAGGCGCTCGAAGATGGACACTTGTGGCTTCACTGACCCGCCACATTCGCCCGCAGATGTCTGAGCCCAAATGGTGAGGATCCCGGTGCGAGCGGCGGGCAGACCATAGACGGGGATCAGCGCCGTGGCACATACGGAGACGTCACAGAAGGCATCGCGTCGGGACTTTCTCTACATCGCGACCGGAGCGGTGGGCGCGGTGGGCGTTGCCGGCATGGTGTGGCCCTTCATCTCCCAGCTCCAGCCCGATGCCTCGGTGCTGGCGCTCTCCACCACCGAGGTGGATATCTCTCCCATCGCCGAGGGGCAGATCGTGACCGTGCAGTGGCGCGGCAAGCCGATCTTCATCTCTCACCGGACCAAGAAGGAGATCGAGGAGGCCCAGAAGGCCGATCTCGCCTCCATGCGCGATCCGCAGCCCGACGCCGACCGCGTGAAGCCGGGCAAGGACGAATGGCTGGTGGTGATCGGCATCTGCACCCATCTCGGCTGCGTGCCCCTGGGCCACCAGGGCGCCTACGACGGCTGGTTCTGCCCCTGCCACGGCTCGGTCTACGACACCTCCGGCCGCATCCGGCAGGGACCCGCGCCGCTCAACCTGGCGCTGCCGCCCTACGCTTTCACTTCCGATACGAAGATCGTGATCGGCTGACGCTCGACCGTCGCTGAACTCAATAAAGGTTGGATCCCATGGAAGGACACTCCACCTACCAGCCCAAGAGCAAGGTCGCGCAGTGGTTCGAGAGCCGCCTGCCGATCGTCGGGTTGGTCCATTCTTCCGCCATCGCTTACCCGGTGCCGAAGAATCTCAATTACTTCTGGACCTTCGGCGCCATCCTCAGCTTCATGCTGGTGGTGCAGATCGTCTCCGGCGTCGTGCTGGCGATGCACTATGTGGCCTATGCGCCGGTGTCGTTCGCCCGCGTCGAGCACATCATGCGCGATGTGGATTACGGCTGGCTGATCCGCTACATCCACGCCAACGGCGCCTCGATGTTCTTCATCGCCGTCTATATCCATATCTTCCGCGGCCTCTATTACGGCTCCTACAAGGCACCGCGCGAGGTGTTGTGGATCCTCGGCGTCATCATCTACCTGCTGATGATGGCCACCGCCTTCATGGGCTACGTGCTGCCCTGGGGCCAGATGTCGTTCTGGGGCGCCACCGTGATCACCAACCTGTTCTCCGCCATTCCGGTGGTGGGCGAGGTGATCGTGCAGTGGCTGTGGGGCGGCTACTCGGTCGGTGATCCCACCCTGAACCGTTTCTTTGCGCTGCATTATCTGCTGCCGTTCATGATCGCCGGCGTGGTTGGCCTGCATATCTGGGCGCTGCACCACGTGGGCCAGAACAATCCCGACGGCATCGACGTGAAGAGCGTGAGCAAGGACACCGTGCCCTTCACGCCCTACGCGACTCTGAAGGACGTGTTCGCCACCTGCGTGTTCCTGCTCTTCTTCTGCTGGTTCATCTTCTACATCCCGAACTACCTCGGGCATTCGGACAACTATATCCCGGCGAACCCCATGTCGACGCCGGCGCATATCGTGCCCGAATGGTACTTCCTGCCCTTCTACGCCATCCTGCGGTCGATCCCGGACAAGCTGGGCGGCGTGCTGGCCATGTTCGCCGCCATCGCGGTGCTCGCCTTCCTGCCCTGGCTCGACACCTCCAAGGTGCGCTCAGCCCGCTATCGGCCCATGTACCGCATCTTCTTCTGGATCTTCGCGGTGGTGGCGGTGGGCCTCGGCTACCTCGGCTCGCAGCCGTCCGAAGGCATCTATGTGATCGTGTCGCGCATCTTCACGGTCTACTATTTCGTTCACTTCCTCATCATTCTGCCGCTGCTGGGCTTCGTGGAGAAGCCGAAGCCGCTGCCCGCCTCCATCGCCGACGCGGTGCTGGCGAGGCACGCGAAGGGTGGCGCGACGGTGGTGGCCGGTGCGGCCGCCCCCGAGACCAAGTGACCCGGGGCGGAGAGAACAGCATGACCATTCGTAGCATTCTCTTCGGTGCGGCCGCGGCAGCGCTGCTGTTTGCGGCGCCCGCCTCGGCGGCGGAGGGCGGTCATGATGACCGCCCGGCGCGGCTCAGCTGGTCGTTTGCCGGCCCGTTCGGCATGTATGACACGGCGCAGCTGCAGCGCGGCTTCAAGGTGTTCAAGGAAGTGTGCAGCTCCTGCCATTCCGCGAACTTCTTCTATTTCCGCAATCTGGTGCAGCCGGGCGGTCCCCGCTTCAGCGAGGCACAGGCCAAGCAGATCGCCGCGGAATACCAGATCACCGATGGTCCCAACGATTCCGGTGACATGTTCCAGCGGCCCGGTCGCTTGTCGGATCACTGGCCGGCGCCGTTCCCCAACGATCAGGCCGCCCGCGCCTCCAACGGTGGCGCGCTGCCGCCGGACATGTCGGTGCTGGCCAAGGCCCGCTCCTACCACGTGGGCTTCCCCGGCTTCGTGACCGACGCCTTCATCCAGTATCAGGAGCACGGCGTGGACTATATCCACGCGCTGCTGACCGGCTATGCCGAGCCGCCGGAAGGCGTGCACGTGCAGTCGGGCCTGCACTACAACAAGTATTTCCCGGGCAATCAGATCGCCATGCCGGCTCCGTTGAGCGACGGCCAGGTGGAATACACCGACGGCACGCCGCAGACGGTCGACCAGTATGCCACGGACGTTTCCGCCTTCCTGATGTGGATGGCCGAACCCCATCTCGATGCGCGCAAGCGCATCGGCTTCCAGGTGGTGATCTTCCTGATCGTCCTGTCAGGCCTGCTGTACTTCACCAAGAAGAAGGTGTGGTCCAAGGTGCCTCACTGAGGTCGCCCTGACGTCACGCACGAAGAAGGGTCCGCGAGGGCCCTTTTTCTTTTTGAGGGTCGCCGCGGCCGCGCCGGCCTCATTCGCTCCGGAGACCGTCATGACGCCCAATGAGTTCGCCGCCACGATCCGGACCATTCCCGATTATCCCAAGCCCGGCATTCTGTTTCGCGACATCACCACCCTGCTCGGCAACCCGCGCGCTTTCCGCCGGGCGGTGGACGAGCTGGTTCAGCCGTTCGCCGGCGGTCGCGTGGCGAAGGTGGCGGGCATCGAGGCGCGCGGCTTCATTCTCGGCGGCGCGGTCGCCCATCAATTGTCGGCGGGCTTCGTGCCGATCCGCAAGAAGGGCAAGCTGCCGCACGAGACGGTGCGCATGGCCTATGCGCTGGAATACGGCCACGACGAGATCGAGATGCACGTGGATGCCATCGCACCCGGCGAGCCGGTGCTGCTGGTGGATGACCTGGTGGCGACCGGCGGCACCGCCATCGGCGCGGTGCAGCTGCTGCGCCAATGCGGCGCGCAGGTGCTGGCGGCCTGCTTCGTTGTCGAACTGCCCGATCTCGGTGGCGCGCAGAAGCTGCGGGACCTCGACGTGCCGGTGCGCAGTCTGGTTTCGTTCGCCGGCCACTGAGCGTGCCGCCGGCATGAGCCACCACGGCGGGGCGGCGCAGCTGCTGCTCTAAACCAGCACCGCCCGGGCCGGCTGCTGTTCCTGCGCGAACACATGCCGGTAATGGGCGACGAGATCGGCCGGGCCCATGGCCTTGGTGGGGTTGTCGGAGAGCTTCACCGCAGGCCGGCCATTGGCGGCGATGACCTTGCAGACGATGGAGATGGGATCGAGCGCCCCATCGGCCACCAGGCCGCGGAAATCGTTGGTCAGCAGGGTGCCCCAGCCGAAGCCGAGGCGCACCCGGCCCTGGAAGGCGGCGTGGATGCGGGTGACCTCCGCCACGTCGAGGGCATCGGAGAAGATGGCGAGCTTCTCGCGCGGATCCTCCCCCCGCGCCTGCCACCAGCGGATCATTTCCTCGCCGCCCTCGATGGGGTCCTTGCTGTCGATGCGGGCGCCGGTCCAGCGCGCCACCCAGTCGGGGGCGTGGGCGAGGAAGCCGGCGGTACCATAGGTGTCGGGCAGGATGATGCGCAGGTTGCCGTCGTAATCCTGCTGCCAGTCCGACAGCACCCGATAGGGCGCCGCCCGTAGCGCCGCGTCGTCATCGGCGAGGGCGGCATAGACCATGGGCAGCTCGTGGCCGTTGGTGCCGGTGGCCTCCATCTCGTGGCGCATGGCGATGAGGCAGTTGGAGGTGCCGAGAAAGCCGGCGCCGAGCCCCTCCTTCAGGGCCGCGACACACCACTCCTGCCACAGGAATCCATGGCGGCGGCGGGTGCCGAAATCGGCAATATTGATGGGGGCGAGGGCGCGCAGCGCCTCCACCTTTTCCCACACCCGGGTCATGGCGCGGGCGTAGAGCACCTGCAGCTCGAACCGGCCGAGGTCCTTCAGCACGGCGCGCGAGCGCAACTCGTTGATGATGGCGAGGGCCGGGATCTCCCACATGGTGGTTTCCAGCCACGGGCCCTCGAAGGTCAGCTCATACTGCCCCTCGCGTTTCTCCAGCGCGTAGTCGGGAAAGCGGAAGTCCTCCAGCCAGGCCAGGTAATCGGGGGCGAACATCTGGCGCCGGCCGTAAAACATGTTGCCGCGCAGCCAGGTGCTCTCGCCCCGGCTGAGACTGAGCGTGCGCACGTGGTCCAGCTGCTCGCGCAGGGCGCCCATGTCGATGATGTCGGCGAGGCGGATGCGGGCGGTGCGGTTGTGGATGCCGAAGGTGACCCGGGTGTCGCGATGGCGGCGAAAGATCAGCTGACCCATCAGCAGCTTGTAGAAATCGGTGTCGAGCACCGAGCGGATGATGGGGTCGATCTTCCAGGTGTGGTTATAGACGCGGGTCGCGATGTCGGTCATGGCCACCGTCTGGCTGGCGCCCGGGCGACGGTGGGCCGCCGGGGCGCGGATGGATGGGCCCGCGCCGGCGCGGGCCACCGTATGGTCGCGGGTGGACCGCCGCTCAGGACGCGGCGGGCGCGCCGCCGCCGATGAGGGCCGCCTTCAGCTTGGCTTCCGCCTCGTTGGACAGGGAGGTCTTGAGCACGCGGGGATTATAGGGCTCGATCTCCGGCAGCACCTTGTCGAAGGTGACGCTCTTCACCAGCACGAACAGGGCCGAGGAATCGGCCGGGATGGTGGCGCCCAGCTGCTTCACGAAATCGTCGTTGATGCCGTAATCGGCCAGCGAGCCGGACAGCGCGCCCGCTCCGGCACCGGCCGCCGCGCCCAGCGCCATGCCGGCGAGCGGGTTGAGGAACAACAGGCCCACCAGGCCGCCCCACAGGGCGCCCATGGTGCCGCCCTGGGCGGCGCCCATGGCGGTGAGGTTTACCGCCTGCTTCACATGCACTTTGCCGTCGGCTTCCCGCTCCACCACGCAGGCATCTTCCAGGTCGATGAGGTGCTCTTTCTGCATGGAGCGAAGCTTGTTGAGGACTTCGTCGGCCTCGTGAAGTTTGCTGAAGCCGAATACGACGAGATCGCTCATGGTCATCCTCTGTGTGGTGGGCGCAGAACCGCGCAGGGCCCGGTTGCAGGCGCCGGACCTTGGGCCGAATCCGCGACAGAGGCAAGACGCGCTGCGGTATGGGCACCGCTGTGCAGGGCCCGCCTGTGCGGCCGCGGCCACGTTGCAACGCGGCACGGCCGGCAGTAGAACCGAACCACAACGTATCCTGCCGTTGAAGCTTTGGTTCTGCTTGTTCAACGCCATGATTCGTCCGGTCACAAGGTTCCGCTGCACGTGCGGGGCGGGTGTCCTGCCCGCTGTCGCGCGGGGCGGCCACTGCAAGGATGGGGTGATCAGGCGTCATGACGGCTCTTCCGCCGCCGGACCTCGAGCATGGGGCTTCCGGCTTCAGCCTGCGGCAGCGCGCGGTGCGCTTTCTGTGCGTCTTCGCCGTGTGGGTGGCGCTCGGCCGGGTGGGGCCGGTGGATCTGCTGGCGGGGGCCCTGGGCAGCGTTTTGGTGGCGGAACTGAGCCTGCGCCTGCTGCCCCCCTCTCGGCGGGTGCTGCGCGTACGGCCGATCGCCATATTTCTCGCCCATTTCCTGCGCCGCTCCGCTCTCGCGGGCGTGGACCTGCTGCGCCGCGTCACCGCGCCGGTGCTGCCCATCGCCCCGGGCATCGTCGCGGTGGATTGCGGCATGTCGGAAGGGCTGCTGCGCCAGGGGTTCGCCGCCACCATCAGCCTGCAGCCGGGGACCTTGCCCTTCGGTGCGGAGGAGGATGCGCTGCTGCTCCATGCCCTGGACGTGGAAGGCCCGGTGCTCGACGAGCTGGAGGAGGACGCTACCCTCTACCTGGAGGCCGTGGGCGCGGCGGTCGATGAGGCGCTCCCGCCCGACGATCTGCTCGAGCCGGAGGGGCCGGCGCATGGCTGAGAGCCTGCTGGGGGAGGCGCTGTTCGTGGCGGCGGCTCTGTTGCTGCTCATCACCGCCATCGGGCTGGTGGCCATGGGCCTGCGCGGCGGTATGGCGAACCAGATGATGGGGGTGCAGTTGCTGGGGTCCGGGGGCATCGGGGTGCTGCTGCTGCTCACCCTCGCCAGCGGCGATGTCGCCACGCTCGATGTGGCGCTGTTGCTGGCCCTTCTGGCTGCGGTGGCGGCCATGGCGCTGCGGGGGCTGGCGCTCAAGAACCCCGCGCCATCGGACGAGGCGGGCGGCGAGGGGCGCCGATGATCGCGCTCCATCTGCTCACCGGCCTGTGTGTTCTGGCTGGCCTCGTGTTTTTCGCCGCCGGAACCCTCGGTCTGCTGCGCCTGCCCGATCCGCTCACGCGTCTGCATGCGCTGGCCAAGGCGGACAATATCGGCCTGGGGTTGATCGCCCTCGGCGTGCTGCCGCAGCTCGTGGCCAGCGGCGCCGTGCTGGCCGCCGCCAAGGTGGTGGCCATCTGGCTGCTGCTGCAGCTTTCCTCCGGCGCGGTGGCGCAGCTGCTGGCCGAAGTGGCGTTTCGGGACAGCGAGACCGGCGCCGATGACCCGGACGGTGCGGCCGCGGAGGCGGGCGAGCCATGAGCCTGGCCTTTGATGCGCTGCTCTGTCTTCTCGCCCTGCTGGCGGCGCTGCGCGCGGTGGCGGCGGGGGAGGGGTTCTCGCGGGTGGCCGCCTTCATGGCCTATGGGCTGATCCTCGGCCTCGTCTGGGTGCGGCTGGCGGCGGTGGATGTGGCCTTGACCGAGGTGGCGGTGGGCAGCGGCGTCACCGGTCTGGTGCTGCTGCGGGCGGTGGCGCGGGATGATGCGCCGGCCCCGCTCGCGGCCGGGCTCGCCTATCGCCTGCTCGCGGGGGTGGTGGCGCTGCTGGTGTTCGCGGGGCTCGCCGCTGTGGTGCTGTTGCTGCCCGAGCCAGCGCCGAGCCTGGCGCCGGAAGTGGCGCGGCACCTGCCGGCCACCGATCTCGGCAATCCCATCACCGCCGTGCTCATCGTGTTCCGCGCGCTGGATACGCTGCTGGAAACGGTGGTGCTGCTGCTCGCCCTCATCGGCGTATGGGCCCTCTCGCCCGACCGCACTTGGGCCGGCCGTCCGGCGGTGCTGCTGCCGGCCCCCTGGTCGGGGGCGCTGGAATTCCTGGCGCGGCTGGTGGTGCCGGTGGGCGTGCTGGTGGGGCTCTACATGTTTTGGGCCGGCGCGGACGTGCCCGGAGGCGCCTTCCAGGGCGGTGCCGTGCTGGCGGCCATGGCTCTGATGGCCATCGCCGCGGGGCTGCTGCCGCGCCCGGTGCTGGCGCGGCGGCGGCTGCGGGCGCTGCTGCTGGCGGGGCCGTTCGGCTTCCTGCTGGTGGGCGTGCTCGGCTGGGTGTTCGCCGACGCCTTCCTGGCCTATCCGCCGGGGGTGGAAAAAGCGGTGATCATTCTGGTGGAAGCCGCCATCACCCTGTCCATCGCGGTGACCCTGGCGCTGCTGGTGCTCGGCCCGCCGGTTGCGGAGGAGACGGAATGAGCGCCGAGACCCTGTTCGGCCTCGCCGCCGCGGCCCTGTGCGCCATCGGCATCTATGGCCTGATGGTGGGGCGCGGTGCCCTGGCCCGGCTCATCGCCTTCAACCTTCTGGGCGGCGGCGTGTTCGTGCTGTTCGGCGTGGTGGCGCGACGGGGGGCCGGCGCGGGCTTCGGCGGCGATCCGGTGCCGCAGGCGCTGGTCATCACCGGCATCGTCGTCGCCTTCTCGGCCACCGCCCTGGGCGCCGCGCTGGTGGAGCGCCTGGCGCAGTTGCGGGCGAAGGGCGGCGCGCCGTCCGAGGAGCCGGAGGCGGACACGTGAGCGGGGGAGCACTCCCGGGGCTGCCCCCGGCCGACATGCTGCTGGTGCTGGCGGTGATCTTGCCGCTGTTCGGCCTGCTGCCGCTGCTTTTGCTGGGGTCGCGCCTGGCCGAGCGGCTCACGCTGCTGGTGCTGGCGGCGGGCCTCGCCGTGGCGCTGGGGATCGGCGCGGAGGTGGCGGCGGCCGGGCAGGCGGCCACTGCGTTCATCGGCGGCTGGCGCCCGCCCCTGGGGGTGGGCCTGCGGGCCGATGGCCTGTCCGCCGTGATGCTGGTGATGACGGCGGTGGTGCTGTGCGCCACCGGCCTTTACGCCATGACCGGCCCGGCGACGCCGCGGGCGGCGGGCGAGCGCATGCCGACGGCCTTCTGGATGCTGCTGTTGTGCGTGTGGAGCGCGCTCAATCTGGTGTTCGTCGCGGAAGACCTGTTCACCCTCTATGTGGCGCTGGAGCTGCTCACCTTCGCGGCGGTGCCGCTGGTGTGCCTTGACGGTAAGGAAGGGCAGATCGAGGCGGCGCTGCGCTATCTGGTGTTCGCGTTGTTCGGCTCGGTGCTCTACCTGCTGGGCACGGTGCTCATCTACGCCCTTTACGGCACCCTCGACATCATCCTGGCGGCGCGCAGGGCCAGTGTCAGCCCCGGCCTGGTGGTGGCGCTGGCGGCCATGACCGCCGGCATGATGGCCAAGGCCGCCCTGTTCCCCCTGCATCTGTGGCTGCCGCCGGCCCATTCGGGCGCGCCGCCCGCCGCCAGCGCCATGCTGTCGGCGGTGGTGATCAAGGCGCCGATCTTCCTCCTGGTGCGGTTCTGGCTCGATCTGGCGCCGGAGAGCCTGGCGGTGAAGGTGGGGCCGATCCTGGCCGGCCTCGGCGCTGCTGCCATTCTCATGTGCAGCCTGGTGGCGCTGGCGCAGCACCGTCTCAAGCTGCTGATCGCTTATTCCACCGCGGCGCAGATCGGCTACCTGTTCCTGATGTTTCCGCTGGCGGCGGCGGCCAGCGCCTGGAGCGCCCTGGCCTGGACCGGTGGCGCGCTGCATCTGGCCTCCCACGCCTTCTCCAAGGCGGCCATGTTCATGGCGGCGGGCCTGATCGCCGAGGCGGTGGGCCACGATCGCATCAAGGGGCTCACCGGGCTCGGCCGGGCACTGCCGGTGAGCGTGGCCGCCTTCGGCCTCGGCGGCCTCTCGCTGATGGGGCTGCCACCGGCCGGCGGCTTCGTCGCCAAGGTCATGCTGCTGTCGGCGGCGGTGCATCTGGGCAACTGGTGGATCGCGCTGGTCATCCTCATCGGCGGCCTGCTGGCGGGGGGCTATGTGTTGCGGGTGGTGGTGCCGGCGCTGCAGCGGCCCGCCGCGCCGCTGGCCCTGCGGCCGGTGGCCGGCTGGCGCGAGTGGGTGGCGCTCGCCCTGGCGCTGGTGGCGGTGGGGCTGGGCTTCGTGCCCTTGGAGCCGTCCGCCTATCTTGCCATCGGCCGGCCCGCCAGCTGGGCGGAGGGTGCACCATGACGGCGGGCACGCTGGGCGGTTCCGATCTGCTGTTGCTGTCGGCGATCCTGGTGCCTCTGGTGCTGGGCCTCGCGGCGCTGAAGCCCTGGGTGCGGCGGTGGGGGCCGACCTTGGCGCTGGTCGCCCCGCTGCCGGCGCTGGCGGCGGTGCTGCTGGTGCCGGTGGGGCAGAGCGTGCTGCTGGTGCCGGCGCCGTTTCGCCTGACCCTGGCGCTCGATGCCCCCGGCGCGCTGCTGCTGGGCGGGGCCGCCCTTTTGTGGCTGCTGGCCGGCATCTATGCACGGGCCTATCTCAAGGATGATCCGGAGCGCGGTGCCTTCAGCGTCTGGTGGCTGCTCACCATGGCCGGGGCGTTCGCGGTGTTCCTGGTGGCGGATGTGGCGAGCTTCTATCTGGCCTATGCGCTGGTGAGCTTTGCGGCCTACGGGCTCGCCGCCCATGACGACACGGCCGAGGCGCGGCGGGCCGGCCGGGTCTATCTCGCCCTCACGGTGCTGGGCGAGGCGCTGCTGATCGCCGCCTTCGTCATGCTGGCCTCCAGCGTCAGCGGCGCCAATCCACTGATCCGCGATGCGGTGGCGGGCCTGGCGCAATCGCCCTGGCGGGGGGCCATCCTGGGGCTGCTGCTGGTGGGCTTCACCATGAAGATGGGGCTGTTCCCGCTGCATGTGTGGATGCCGTTGGCCCATGCGGTGGCGCCGGTGCCCGGCTCAGCCGTGCTGTCGGGCATTGTGGTGAAGGCCGGTGTCATCGGCCTCATCCGCTTCCTGCCGGCGGACCTGCCGCTGGCGCAATGGGGCATGGCGCTGCTGACGGCAGGTCTGTTCACGGCCTTCTACGGGGTCGCCATCGGACTCACCCAGAGCCATCCCAAGCGGGCGCTGGCCTATTCCACCGTCAGCCAGATGGGGGTGGTCGCGGCGGTGCTGGGCGCCGGCCTGGCGGCGGGGGATGCCGCTGCGCCCAGTCTCGCGGCCTTCTATGCCCTCAATCACATGCTGCTGAAGGGCGCCATGTTCCTGGCGGTGGGGGTAGCCATGGCCAGCGGGCCCCGCCACCTGCGCCTCGTGCTCATCGGCGCGGCGGTGCTCGGGCTGAGCCTCGCCGGCTTGCCCTTCACCGGCGGTGCCCTCGCCAAATATGCGGTGAAGGCGCCGGTGGGCGAGGGGGGCGCCGGGATACTGCTGGCGCTGTCCGCCGGCGGCACCACGCTGTTGATGGCGCGCTATGTGCTGCTGCTGGCGGCGCGTGGCAAGGGCGCCGACCCGGCGGCCGGCGAGGCGGAGGCGCCGCCGGCGCTGCTGGTGCCGTGGGCCGTGCTGAGCGGGGTGGCGGTGCTGCTTCCCTTTGCCCTGTTTACGCCGGTGACCGGCCTTGGGCTCGGCGGCCTGTTCTCCCTCGAGGGCATCATCAAGGGGCTGTGGCCGGTGGCCCTGGGGTTGGCGGTGGCGGCGCTGCTCTATCAGAAGCCGCCCAAGGTCTCGGAGATCCCCGCCGGTGACATTCTGGCCCTCACCCAGGGGCTTCGCCCGGCGCTGCGTGGACTGCTGAGCGCGGCGGTGCGGCTCGATGCCGGGCTGCGGCATTGGTCCAGCGCGGCGCTCGCGCTGGTGCTGGTGATGGTGGCCCTGGCGGTGGCCATGGGCGAGCCGCAATGGCTCCAACCGCTGTGGCCGTGAGGCGGCTTCAGCAGGCGAGGCCGCCGAACCAGGCGCCGAAATAGCCGGCGTAGAGTTCCGGGGCCTCCACATTCATGGAGTGGCTCACGCCCGGCACCGCCACAAGGCGGCAATCGGGCATCTCCTCGGTCATGACCTGAAGGTCCTGCTCGCGAATGACGGCGTCGAGCATGCCCCAGGCGACGAGATGGGGATGGATGATCTCCTTCATCCGCCCCTTCAGCTCGCCACTCTGGGCTTCCTTGGTGAGGGTGTCGGGGGTGCCGAACCAGATGCCGTCGGAGACCGCGAAGGTTTGCTCGACGATGGTGTCGAACAAGGCCCCGCGCGCCCCCACATCGGCCACGAACCGCACCGGCCCCTTGGCGAAGCTGTCGGGCTCGAACAGGCTCATGCAGGTGGCGGCCATGATCTGCCGGGTGAGGGGCTTGCTCTTCTTCATCTCGCCGAAGAAGGCCACCTTCTCCGGCGGGAACAGGATGGATTGGGGCGCCACCGGAGACAAAGAGAACACCCGCCCGAACCGCTGCGGCTGCTCCAGCAGCATGCGGGTGGAGATGAGGCCGCCGGCGGAATGGGTGGCAAGGTGGCAGAAGGAGACGTTGAGGGCATCGAGCGCCGCCAGCATGTCGCGGGCGTGCTGGGCCACCGCATAATTGGCGAAATCGGGCAGGGGCGTCGGCTTGTCGCTGTCGCCGCATCCGCGCCAGTCGATGGCGATGGTGCGGATGCCGCGGGGAAAATGTGGCGCCGCCAGGGAGATCCACTCCTTGCTGGCGAGATTGCCGTGGATGAACAGGACGGTGACGTCCCCCTCGCCCCAGGTGCGATAGGCGAGCTCGATGCCATTCACCGCGACCCGTTCCATGCCCCCTCCCATGGTTCCTGCGGACCTTTGGGGGCGCTCGGCACGCCCCGGTTGGTGTCTTCTAGCCATGCCCGTTCAGCGAAGTCCATATCCCCGTCACGAGCAATGGTATAAGGCGGCCGTTGCGGCACTGCGACGAAGGAGGTGTCGATGGACCGGGTTTCGGTGGATCTCGCGCTGCAGGGGGGCGGCTCCCACGGTGCTTTCACCTGGGGGGTTCTCGACCGCCTGCTGGAGGAGGAGTGGATCGACATCGAGGGGGTCTGCGGCACCTCCGCCGGCGCCATGAATGCGGTGGTGCTGGCCGATGGCTATGCGCAGAACGGGCGCGCCGGCGCCAAGGCGGCATTGGCCCGCTATTGGCGGCAGGTGTCGGATGCCGCGCACTTGAGCCCGTTCCAGCGTTCGCCCCTCGACCGCCTGCTGGGCCGCTGGTCGCTGGACCAGTCACCGGGCTACCTGCTCATGGATTTCATGTCGCGGATGCTCTCGCCCTACCAGTACAATCCGACGGGCCACAACGCCTTGCAGCCGATCCTCGACCGGCAGGTGAATTTCGAGCGCCTGCGCACCTCGCCGATCAAGGTCTTCATCACCGCCACCAATGTGCGCACCGGCCGGCCGCGGGTGTTCGGCAATGCCGACATCACCCCGGATGCGCTGATGGCCTCCGCCTGCCTGCCCACCCTGTTCCAGGCGGTGGAGATCGACGGCGATCCCTATTGGGACGGCGGCTATTCGGGCAATCCCACCCTCGCCCCGCTCGCCGAGGCGCTCACCGCCGACGACATCATCCTGGTGCCGGTCAACCCGCTGGAGCGGGCGGGCACGCCGCGCACCCCCACGGATATTCTCAACCGCCTCAACGAGGTGTCCTTCAATGCGGTGCTGGTGAAGGAGCTCTATATGATCGAGCGGCTGCAGCGGGACGGCGCCAGCGCCGGCGCCGATCTGGCGGCCCGGGAATGGGCGCGGCTGCGCCTGCATGTGGTGCGCAACCCGCTCATGAACGGGCTCGACTTCTCCTCCAAGCTCAATGCCGAATGGTCGTTCGTCTCCATGCTGCACACGGAGGGGCGCAAGGCGGCGCAGGCTTTCCTCGATGCCCATGGCGCGGCGCTGGGGCAGCGGCAGAGCCTCGATTTCGACGCCCTCCTGGCCCAGCTCTAGGAGGCGCAGAGGCGGGCTGCGCAAATAGGGCTTGCGTCGCGGGCCGGTCCGTGGCGAGTGGCGCAGCAAGGGCTTGTGCCCCTTCCCCCTGTCTCCTCCCGCCGTGCCGCTTGCGACCCGCCGGGCGCCGAAGGAACCCTCATGGCCGACGCATCCCTCACCCTCCGCCGCCCGGACGATTGGCACCTGCACCTGCGCGACGGCGCGGTTCTGCAGTCGGTGGTGGGCGAGACCGCCCGCCACTTCGCCCGCGCCATCGTGATGCCGAACCTGGTGCCGCCGGTGGTCACCGGCGCCCAGGCCGCCGCCTATCGCGAACGCATCCGTGCCGCCATTCCCGCCGGCATGAGCTTCACCCCGCTGATGACCCTCTATCTCACCGAGGAGACCGATCCGGCCGACCTGAAGGCCGCGGCCGAGAGCGGCCTCGTCACGGCGGTGAAGCTCTATCCGGCCGGCGCCACCACCAATTCCGCCTCCGGCGTGCGCGATTTCGGCAAGGTGCAGAAGGTGTTCGACACCATGGCCGAGATCGGCCTGCCGCTGTGCGTGCATGGCGAGGTGACCGACCCGGCGGTGGATGTGTTCGACCGCGAGGCGGTGTTCATCGAGCGGGTGCTGGAGCCGCTGCGTCGCCGCACCCCGGGCCTGCGGGTGGTGCTGGAGCACATCACCACCCGGGAAGGGGCGGACTATGTGCGCCAGGGAGGCGACGACATCGCCGCCACCATCACGGTGCAGCACCTCATCATCAACCGGAACAACATTCTGGTGGGCGGCATCAAGCCCCATTACTACTGCCTGCCGGTGGCCAAGCGCGAAGAGCACCGGCTGGCGGTGCGGGCGGCGGCCACTTCCGGCGATCGCCATTTCTTCCTGGGCACCGACAGCGCCCCCCACCTGGACCCGGCCAAGGAATGCGCCTGCGGCTGCGCCGGCTGCTACACCGCCACCAATGCCCTATCGGCGGTGACCGAGGTGTTCGACCAGGATGGGGCCCTCAACCAGCTGGAAGCCTTCATCTCCCTCAACGGCCCGGCCTTCTACCGGCTGCCGCCGAACGAGGAACGCATCACCCTGAAGAAGGGCGAGCCCTGGGCCTATCCACGCAAGATCGCCACCGCGGAAGGGCTGCTGACGGTGTTCGATCCCACCTTCCCGCTGCACTGGCAGGTGGCGTAAGGGCGGGGATCGGGTGGCGGCACGTGTTGGCGCCGCCGCCTTTCGGTTCTCGCCCTTGGGGCATATCTGTGCGTCGTGCCGTTAGGATGATACCTAAGAGGGCATCTTTTCCGGGTTTGTGGTAAGGGCACTACAACCGGGGGCATGCGCGATCAGATGAAATTGGGGACTCTGACCCTTCAAGGCCTCTTTGTCCTGGCTCTGGCGCTGCTTGGCGCGGCGTTGTCGCTTGTCGTTGGACAATTGGTGCTGCTGGAGCTCTCGCGCGACCGGCTGGAGGACTACGCCGACGATGTCCTGGCCCACGGCGTCATCGTGGCGAGCCAGAACATGCGGGTGTTGCGCATCGTCCAGGCCGGCCGCGAGCCCTTCTGCTCCGACACCAATCTGACAGATCTGCGCTATCTCCTGTTTCAGAACGAGTATCTGCATGACATCGGCCGCATCCGCGACGGATACTTGGTGTGCTCGGCCATCTGGGGGCGCCTCAAGGAGCCGATCAGCCTGCCGCCCCCACAGCGGCAGCAGGCTAATGGGGATCGGCTGTGGGTGAATATCGAGGGGTTGGCCGATCATCGCGTCATGGTCGACATGGCCGGTTTCGGTTCGGCGGTCACATTCACCGCGCCGACCGCATTCAAGCTCTATGAGAAGCCGGCAGTGGGGCTGAGCGCCCTGCTGCTCACCGCCGACGGCCAGCACATCTTCCGTGCGTTCGGAGACACGGCGGGGCTGCGCCAGCGCTTTACCGAAGGGGCTCCGGACCTGGAACTGGGGCCACGGCTCACCACTTCGCGCTGCGACCCCGCCATCGATGTCTGCGTGGTGGCGGCGCTGTCCAATGTCAGCATCCTGCAGCAGGAGGTCCCGATCTGGGCGGGCGCGGCCGGCTCCGGCGGGCTGACCCTTGGCCTTCTGGGTGTCGCTCTCGTTCTGCGGTGGCGGAGCCAGTCGTCGTTGCCGCAGCGGGTCCGCCGTGCCGTGGCGCGCGGCCGTCTTCGGGTCGTCTATCAGCCGCTTGTGCGCCTGCAGGACGAGCACACGGTGGGCGTGGAGGCGCTGGCGCGGCTGACCGACGAACATAACGAAGCGATCTCTCCTGAGATCTTCATTCCCGCCGCCGAGGCCATGGGTCTGATGCCCACCATCACCCGACAGGTGATCCACATGTCGCTACAAGAGATGAGATCCCGCCTGAGGGGCACACCGCCATTTCATGTCCATATCAATCTGGCGGTGGCGGACGTGCTCGATCCCAGCCTGTGCGACGATCTGAATGAGGAGGTGGATCGCCTGGGCATTCCCCGGGACCGGGTGGTGCTCGAGATCACCGAGCGCTCCACGGCCGACCACACCGAGCTGCGGCAGGGCGTGGAGCATTTCCGCAAGGAAGGGTACCGCTTCTTCATCGATGATTTCGGCACCGGCTATTCCAACCTCGCCTACCTCGCGAAGCTCCCCATCACCGGTATCAAGCTCGACAAGATGTTCACCAAGGCCATCGGCAAGGCGGCGGTAAGCTCCACCATCGTCGAGAAGATCTGCCTGATCGCCAGCGAGCTCGATCTGGAGCTGGTGGCGGAAGGAGTGGAGACCCGCGAGCAGGCGGATCATGTGCTCGCCCTCAATCCCGATGCCATCGCTCAGGGCTGGCTGTTCGGCAAGCCGGTGCCGGCCGATCAGCTGTGAGGCCCGGCGGCGGTCACCGCCGGGCCGGCCGGCATCGCCTCAGTGCGCGAACACCCCCTCGAAATCCTTGAACCCCTTGATTTCGATGGGGTTCCCGGCGGGATCGAAGAAGAACATGGTGCGCTGCTCGCCCGGCTCGCCCTCGAACCGCACCACCGGGGGAATGTCGAAGGCGATGCCGGCCTTGGTCAGCCGGTCGGCCAGGGTGAACCAGTCGTCGAGGGGCAGCACCGCGCCCAGATGCGGCATCATCACCATGTGATCGCCCACCTTGCCGGTGCGGGTGACCGGGAACGGTGTGCCCAGGTGCAGGGAGATCTGGTGGCCGAAGAAGTCGAAATCCACCCAGGTGTCGGTTGAACGCCCCTCCGCGCAGCCGAGAACGCCGCCATAGAATTTGCGGGCGGCGTCGAGGTCGGTGACGTGATAGGCGAGGTGGAACAGAGACTTCATCGGGGTGCTCCAAAGCGGGAGAGGGCAACGCGCCAGCGCGTTTGACCCCTGCTTAGCCCAGGCTATACAATATAAAAACTATATAATTTCGTCTCTCAGCATAAGAGATTCTATTGGATATCCGCTTCCTGCAAAGCCTCGTCGCGGTGGTGGAGGCCCGCTCCATCGCCGGGGCGGCGCGGCGGGAGAAATTGACCGCCGCCGCCGTGAGCCAGCGCATCCAGGCGCTGGAGCGGGAACTGGGCTGCGCCCTTTTGGTGCGCAGCGCCCATGCGGCGCGGCCGACGCCCGCCTGCCTCGCGCTGCTGCCGCGGGCCCGCCGGCTGATCGGCGAGGCGGCGCTGCTGCGGGATGACGTGGCGGGAGGCGAGCTCTCGGGCGAGCTGCGGGTGGGGGCCATCTCCACCATGCTCACCGGGCTTCTGCCGGAGGCCCTCGACGCCCTCGGCCGCACGGCGCCGCAGCTGCGCCTGCAACTGGTGCCGGGCAGCTCGCTGCAGCTCTACGAGATGCTGAGCCACGGCGGCCTCGATGCGGCCATCCTGGTGGAGCCGCCGTTCGCTTTGCCCAAGGGGCTGGAGGCCCATCTGCTGCGGGTGGAACCGCTGGTGCTGCTGGCCCGCGAAGAGGTGGCGCCGGCCGATGTGGCGGCGGCCATCCTGGAGGCGCCCTTCATCCGCTATGACGCGGGCTCCTGGGGCGGGCGGCTGGCGGCGGAGTATCTCGCCACCCACGGCCTGTTTCCGGATGTGCGCTGCGATCTCGACGCGCTGGAGACCATTCAGCTCCTGGTGGCGCGGGGCATGGGCCGGGCGCTGGTGCCCCTGTGGCCGGGCCTCGGCGGCGAGGGGGTGCATCTCTGCCCGGTGCCCGATGGGGCACCCTACGCCCGGCGCATCGTCGCTCTGCATCCGGCCCTGCCGCCACGGGCGCGGGCCATCGCCGCGCTGCTGGAAGCGCTGCCCAAGGGCGTCTAGGCGCTCAGGCCTTGCGCACCCAGCGGCCGGTTTCCTCCTGCTGCCAATAGGTCAGCTCGTGGCCCTGGGCCTTGGCCTCGCGCCAGCGCTCGCGGGCGGCGGCCACCTGCTCGCCGTCACGCCCGTCGAACAGATGCACGATGCGGGTGTAGCCCGTGGAGTCGTTGAGCGGCACCGCATCCACCAGGAAGCGGATCTGCGCGCCGTTGGGATTGGCCTCGGTGGTGGCGATCAGCACCGGCTGCCGCTCGGGCTGGGGCTGGGCCTCGGTGCCGTGGGGCAGGAAGGACGACTCGCTATAGGTCCACAGGTGGGAATCGAGCGCATCCCGCCGCTCCGCCGAGCCGCATTGCACCACGCACCGCCAGCCCCGCTCCAGGGACTTCTCCAGCAGCGTCGGCAGCACCTGCTCCAGCGGGCGCCGTTCGAGATGGTAGAAGAGGACTTCGGTCATGGCGGTGTCGGGGTCATGGCGATCCGGGGCTTGGATCCGCAGGCTGCGCGGGAGCCCCTCTCCCGAGCGGAGAAGGGCTCGCCAGCCTCAATCCTCGTAGGCGTCCTGCACCAGCTGGTTCAGCAGGCGCACGCCCCAGCCCGAGGCCCAGCTCTTGTTGATGTCGGAGGCGGGGGAGGACATGGCGGTGCCGGCCACGTCCAGATGCGCCCACGGGGTCTTGTCCACGAAGCGCTGCAGGAACTGGGCGGCGGTGATGGAGCCGGCGTTGCGGCCGCCGGTGTTCTTCATGTCGGCGAACTTGGAATCGATGAGCTTGTCATATTCCGGGCCCAGCGGCAGGCGCCACACCCGCTCGCCGGTGTCGGTGCCGGCCTTGGCGATGAGGCCGGCGAGGGCGTCGTTGTTGGAGAACAGGCCCGCATATTCCTGCCCCAGCGCCACCAGGATGGCGCCGGTGAGGGTGGCGAGATCGATCATGAACTTCGGCTTGAAGCGCTCCTTCGTGTACCAGAGCACGTCGGACAGCACGAGCCGGCCCTCGGCATCGGTATTGATGACCTCGATGGTCTGGCCCGAGAGCGAGGTGACGATGTCGCCTGGTCGCTGGGCGGCGCCGTCGGGCATGTTCTCGACGAGGCCGATGACGCCCACGGCATTCACCTTGGCCTTGCGGGCCGCCAGGGCATAGAGGAGGCCGGTGACGCAGGCGGCACCGCCCATGTCGCCCTTCATATCCTCCATGCCGGCCGCCGGCTTGATGGAGATGCCGCCGGTGTCGAAGGTGACGCCCTTGCCGATGAAGGCGAGGGGCGCCTCGTCCTTGGCGCCGCCGTTCCAGCGCATCACGACGACACGGCTTTCCTTGATGGAGCCCTGGCCGACGCCCAGCAGGGCGCCCATGCCGATGCGGGCGAGGGCCTCGTCGTCCAGCGCCTCCACCTCGACACCCACCTTGGAGAGGCGCTCGGCGGCGCGGCGGGCGAATTCCGGCGGATCGAGCACATTGGCCGGCTCGTTCACCAGATCGCGGGCGAACAGTACACCTTCGGCCACCCCCTCGCGGCCCGCCCAGGCGCGCTTGGCAGCGGCGTCATCCGGCACCTGCAGGGTGAGCGACAGGCCGCCGGTGCGGTCGGCGTCGTCCTTGGACTTGGTCTTGTAGCGATCGAAGCTGTAGCCGCGCAGGGTGGCGCCCAGGGCCACCTCAGCCACCGCTTCGGGGCTGATCTTGCCGGTGGGCAGGTCGAGCAGCACGCTGGCTTCGCGGGCACTGGCCGGCAGCTTGCCGGCGATGACGCCGCCGAGCTTGAGGTAATCGGTGGCCTTGAGATCGGCCAGCTTGCCCAGGGCGATCACGATCAGGCGCGGCGCATCGAGCCCGGTGGGGGCGAGCAGGTCCACGCTCGAGAAGGCCTTGCCCTTGAAGCGCTCGGCGTCGAACGCCCGGGTGATGGCCCGGTCGGCGCCCTTCAGCAGCTTCTGGGTGGCGGAGCCGAACGCCAGGGTCTCGTCGGTGAGCACGATCACCACGCCCTTGGGGGCGGACGTGAGTTTGGCGAACGAGAGGGTCATGGGCTCGGACATGCAAGGCTCCAGGCAGAAAGGAGGTGAAGGAATGAGGCGTGAGAGCGCCTTTGTCCAGATGCGGGCACGCCGTCGGGGAGGCAGCGCGGAGCGGGCTTTCCCCCTAGATAGGAGCGCGGAGCCCCGCTGCAAAGGTCAAGAGCGGTGGTGACGGCTGCCAGGCGGCGCAAAAGCGCACGAAAAAGGGCGCCGCACGGATGCGGCGCCCTGAACGGATGTCCGGCGCAGGCTGAAGCCCGCGGCCGCAATCACTCGGCGGAGGCGCCTTCGGCCGGGGCGGCAGCGGCGGCGGCCTTGTCGGCCTTCTCCTTGGCGCGCTCCTGGGCCTTCTGGCCGGGCTCGGCCTTCTTGGGGTTGTTCTTGGCTTCGCGCTTCAGCAGGCCGGCGGCGTCCAGGAAGCGGGCGACGCGATCGGTGGGCTGGGCGCCCTTCTCGAGCCAGGCCTTGGCCTTCTCGGTGTCGAGCACCACGCGCTCGGCGGCATCCTTCGCCAGCAGCGGGTTGAACGAGCCGATGCGGTCGATGAAGCGGCCATCACGGGGCGAACGGGCGTCGGCCACCACGATGCGATAGTAAGGGCGCTTCTTGGCGCCACCGCGGGAGAGGCGGATCTTCAGGGACATGGTGTTTTCCTTAAGGTTCGAAAGGCGGTGAATGGGTGAAACGGGGGCTGCCGCCGTGGGGCGCGCCGGCCCTGGGGTCGGCTGCGGAGCGGCGGGGAAGAGGGCTTACTTCTTCTTGGTCGGTCCTCCCAATCCAGGAAGACCCTTCGGCAGGCCGGGCAGGCCGCCGGGGAATTTGGCGGGCAGGCCACCGGGAAGACCCCCCGGAAGGCCGGGGAAGTTGGGGGGCAGGGAGCCGCCACCGGGCATGCCGCCCATCTTCTCGGCCATATCCTGCAGCATTTCCGGCGAGGGGGCGCCGCCGCCGAAGCCCATCATGCCGGCAAGGCCCGCCAGCGGGCCGCGCTTGCCGGCCTTGCCGCCCATGGCCTTCATCACGTCGGCCATCTGCCGGTGCATCTTCAGCAGGCGGTTGATGTCCTCCACCTTGGTGCCCGAGCCGGCGGCGATGCGGCGCTTGCGGGAGGCGTCCAGAAGCTTGGGGTGGGACCGCTCCTTCGCCGTCATGGAACCGATGATGGCGATCTGACGCTTGAACACCTTGTCGTCGAGATTGGCGGAGGCGATCTGGTTCTTGAACTTGGCGACGCCCGGCAGCAGGCCCATGAGGCCGCCGAGGCCGCCCATCTTGGCCATCTGCTCCAATTGGCCGCGCAGGTCTTCGAGATCGAAGGTGCCCTTGCGCATGCGCTCGGCGGTGATCTTCGCCTTTTCGAGGTCGATGGCCTCGGCGGCCTTCTCCACCAGGGCCACCACGTCGCCCATGCCGAGGATGCGGCCGGCCACCCGCTGCGGATCGAAATCCTCCAGCGCGTCCATCTTCTCGCCGGTGCCCAGGAGCTTGATGGGCTTGCCGGTGACGGCGCGCATGGAGAGGGCGGCGCCGCCACGGCCATCGCCGTCGGCGCGGGTCAGCACGATGCCGGTGAGACCCACGCGCTCGTCGAACGCCTTGGCGGTGTTCACCGCATCCTGGCCGGTGAGGCTGTCGGCTACCAGCAGCACTTCATGGGGGCCGGTGGAGGCCTTCACCTCCGCCACCTCGGCCATCAGCGCCTCGTCGAGGGTGACGCGGCCGGCGGTGTCGAGCATCACCACGTCGTAGCCGCCGAGCTTGGCCGCCTCGATGGCGCGCTTGGCGATCTGCACGGCCGACTGGCCGGCGACGATGGGCAGGGTCGCCACGTCCACCTGGGTGCCGAGGGTCGCCAGCTGCTCCATGGCCGCCGGACGCCGGGTGTCCAGGGAGGCCATCAGCACCTTGCGCTTGGCCCGCTCGGTGAGGCGCTTGGCGATCTTGGCGGTGGAGGTGGTCTTGCCCGAGCCCTGCAGGCCGACCATGAGGATGGCGACCGGGGCGGGGGCATTGAGATCGATGGGGTCGGCATCGGAGCCGAGGGTGGCGACCAGTTCGTCATGGACGATCTTGACCACCATCTGGCCGGGGGTCACCGACTTGATGACCTCCACGCCCACGGCACGCGCCTTCACCCGGTCGATGAACGCGCGCACCACGTCGAGGGCGACGTCGGCCTCGATCAGGGCGCGGCGCACCTCGCGCATGGCCTCGCCGACGTCGGCCTCGGTGAGCGCACCGCGCCGCTTCAGCTTGTCGAGTATGCCGCCGAGGCGGTCGGAGAGGGTATCGAACATGAGCGTCCCGTTTCGGTCTCACGAGCATGAGGACAACGCCAAACGCGCCCGAGAGCGCAACGCGCTGTCGGGCGGTGACCTCCGGACCCTCAGGTCCGGTCGGCGGATCGGCGTGGCCGTCCTCGTGAAGGGGCGGTGCTTATCAGGTTTGGCCGTGCGAGGCAAATCACCGGCCTCTCAGCGGCCGCCTCCGACCGGTGCGCCGCCGCGCAGCAGCCTCTTGTCCGCCTCGATGCGAAGGGCCGCTTCCGCGTGGGCGAGGGCGAGGTCCGCCGTGGCGCGGGCGGCCGCACGGAATGCGTCGTCGCCCATGCCGGCCAACGCAAGAAGGGTCTTTCTGAGTCGTAGCTGAACTTCGATCAAGGCCGCGCCGTCGCGGGCGATGGGGCGGAAGGCGTCGTCGAACAGGTCGGCGGCCAGCAATGGCGGCACCTGC
This sequence comes from Xanthobacter sp. NM-25, assembly GCF_022138605.1. Classification (GTDB taxonomy): domain Bacteria; phylum Pseudomonadota; class Alphaproteobacteria; order Rhizobiales; family Xanthobacteraceae; genus Xanthobacter. The sequence goes on along the minus strand of NZ_JACBFS010000002.1, from coordinate 299,825 downwards.
ACGTGGGGGCAGGGCGGTTCTGCTGCGTCCTCCGCGTGTCCCTTGGCCCAGAGGGTGAGCAGCCGAGCCGCGCGGCCGATCACGTCGATGGCGGTGCCGGGGTCGTTGACCGCCGGCGACAGCGCCCGTGAGGCGATCTCGCTCAGCACCGAGAGGCCGAACCGCGGGTCCTGGTCGAAGCTACGGGCATCGCCGATGGTGATGGCATCGCGCAGGGTCTGGGCCATGCCCTTCTGGTCCGTCTCCTCCAGCGCTTCCGCCGTGGCGGCGCCGGCATGGGGGAGCACCATGAGGGGCGTGCCTTCATGGACGAAGGCGCCGGGCACCACGGCAAGGCAAATCGGCGTTTCCAGCCGGGCCCCGCAGGCGTCCAGTGCCCCCATGTCCACATGCTGCACATAGCCCGTCACCTGCGCGCGCACCGTCACGGCGCCGGGGGGCGGGGTGGCGGTCTCGTCGCGCGGGATGCCGCCGAGGAACGGGCAGGCGAGCCGGGCCGCGAGCGCCGATCGGGTGGCCTCCTCCACCCGATCGGTGGTTTCCCGGACGTTGCCGAGGCGGGTGAGGTGGTCGATCCAGCTCAACAGCGCGACCACCACCAGCACGATGACGCCTATGGTGACCACGAACAGCACCGCCCGGCCCTGGGGCCCGTAGGCGCCGGCCTTCAGGGCGACGATGCCGACGATGCTGAACAGGAACGAGCCGAGGAAGGTGGAGAGCACATTCTGCGTCACCCGGTCCTGGCGCAGCAGCGGCGTCGCCCGGGGGGTGACCGTGCTGGCGGCCGCGCCATAGGCCGAGGTCATCACGGAGAGGGAGAAGGTGGTGACCGCCAGCATGCTCGAGGCGATGATGGAGAGCACGCTGTTGACCGCGTCAGCGCCCACGTCCAGCTGCTGCTGACCGGGTATGAAACGGTCCGCCAGCAGCGCCAGCCCGGCGGCCGCCACCCCGAGGGCTCCGATCAGCGTGGCGCGGAACCAGAGCTGGCGCGCGGTTCGCAGCAAGATCCATTGCCAGCGTCGCATGGCGCCTCCGTGGAACTGACGATGGGCCATGGTAGGCCAAGCTGCGGCCGTTGCGCGAGGGCGGATGGAGCCGTGGGCCGAAAACCGCTGCGGCGGTTCTCATGTGGGAGGCTACATGTTATCCAAGAGCATCCTCCTTTCAGTGTCTGTCGAGCCCGGCATCGCTGTCCATTGGCCGAAGATGTCGCCATATCTTCGCTGACGAAGGGACACAGGTCCGCCCATCATGATTGCGCTTCAGTCCCTGGATATTATCGTTGTTGTCGCCTATCTCGCGGTCGTTGCCGTCATCGGCATCGCGGTGTCGCGCAAATCGACTTCAAGTGAGGAATTGTTCCTGGCGGGGCGCAGCCTGGGTGGGCTGGCCATTGGCCTGTCGCTGTTCGCATCCAACATCTCCTCCACCACCCTCATCGGCGTCGCCGGCGCCGCCTATGGGCAGGGGATCGCGGTGGCCCATTATGAATTGTGGGCGGCGCTGATCCTGGTGTTCATGGCGCTGTTCACCATTCCGGTGCTGCTGCGCACCCGCATCACCACCATTCCCGAATATCTCGGTCGCCGCTTCGGCCGTGGGGTGCAGCGCTACGTGTCGGCGCTCACCATCTTCCTGTCCATTTTCGTGGATGCGGCCGGCAGCGTCTATGCGGGCATCCTGGTGCTGCAGGTGCTGGTGCCGGACGTGCCGTTCGTGCCGGCCTGCATCGGCCTCGCGCTGTTCGCCGGCGCCTACACCATGGCCGGTGGCCTGCGCGGCGTGGTCTATACGGATGTGATCCAGGCCCTGGTGCTCATCGCCGGGTCGCTGGCGCTCAGCTATGCGGTGTTTGCACGGTTCGACTTCTCCTGGGCGGCGGTGGTGGCGGCGGTGCCGGCCGATCACCTGAGCCTCATCCGCCCGGCGTCGGATGACGCCATGCCCTGGACCGGGGTGCTCATCGGCCTGCCGGTGCTGGGGTTCTATTATTGGGGGGCCAACCAGTACATCATGCAGCGGGTGCTCGGCGCCCGCTCGCTGGAGTCCGCGCGCCGGGGCGCCATGCTGGCGGCGGCGCTGAAGATCCTGCCGCTGTTCATGATGGCCCTGCCGGCGGCCATGGCGCTGGCGCTGCTGCCGCCGCTGGACAATGGCGACCAGGTGTTCCCCATGATGGTGAGCCACTTCCTGCCGGTGGGCATGGTGGGGCTGGTGCTTTCCGGCCTGCTGGCAGCCATCATGTCCACCATCGATTCCACGCTGAACTCCGCCGCCACCCTGGTGATGTACGATTTCGCCGGTGCCGATCGGCGCCAGTGGAGCCCGGCGCACGCGGTAACGCTGGGACGGCTGGTGACGGTGGGCTTCATCGTCATCGCCGCCCTGTGGCCGCTGGTGATTCGCGAGTTTCCCGGCCTCTTCAACTATATTCAGCAGGTCTTTTCCTATGCGGTGCCGCCGGTGGTGGCGGTGTTCCTCATGGGCCTGTTCTGGCGGCGGGCCACCCGGGCCGGAGCATGGGCGGCGCTGCTCTTCGGCCATGGTCTCGGGCTGGCCCTGCTGGGTCTTCGCCTCGGCCTCGCCCGGGCCGGCGTTGCGGATCCGCTGCCGCATTTCACGGTGGTCGCGGGTCTCTCCACCCTGGCCTGCGTCGGGGTCGGCGCGGCGGTGAGCCGTGCATGCCCCGCGCCTCCCGCCGCCGGGCATGCCGGCACCTTGTGGGTGCGCGGCGATGCCGGCGGACGGCTGCGGGGCCTCGGCGACGATCGGGTGATGGCGGTGGCCATCTTGGTCGCCGTCGGCGTCATCGTCTGGGTGTTCCGCTGAGGCGGCGGCGCCCTACGGCGTGCGCGGAATGGGGAAGGCCACCGCGCCGGTGGGCGCGACCGTGATCGGCGCGGAAAAGACCGTCCCCTTCAACGGCCCCTCGGTGACGGTTCCGGTGACCCGGTAGGCGCCGGGCAGCAGGGCGGCCTCCACTGGCTCCACGCGCTCCTCCTCGGCGGCCCAGGCTTCCGGTGGCAGGGCCTGCGGCCCGGGCATCGGGGCGGCGGACCAGGAAATGGGCGCGCCGTCGGCTTCGGCGCTGAAGGTCACGGTGATGAGATAGGGCCGCACCAGCGGGCTGTGGCCATCCTTGATGCCCGAGGCCCACCCCTCTTCGGCGGGGAAGGTGCGCAGATCGAACTCGCTGCTGGCAGGGAATGTGAAGCAGCGCGCGTGATCGACGAAATAGCTGCCCTTGGGCTCGTAGCGCCAGGCCAGGCAGGCGGTGTCATCGGTGCAGGCGGCCTGGCACTGGGCGATGGTGCCGGTGGGCGGGAACGGCTTTTCCGCCAGGGGCTTGCCCTCCTGGTTGGTGGTCTGGCCGGTGGGCTCGAGGGCCACATTCGGCATCAGCGGCGCGCCCGGAAAATAGGTCTTGGCCGGCGGCGTCGCGGCGGGCGGTGCCGCCGTGGGGGGCGTGCCGACGGTGGCGGTGAGCGCTTCCGCCAGCGCCGCGCCGTCGCGCGCCGGCAGGTAGCGGCCGCCGGTCTTTTCGGCGATGCAGGCCACCTGGGCGCCCTGGGTGCGGGTGAGGCCGAAGCCGATGACATGGGCGGTGAAGCCGACCCCGGCGGCCTCCAGCTCCGTGGCCACCGCGCAGGGATCGGCGGCGCAGGTCTCCAGCCCGTCGGTCACCAGCACCACGGTGGCGGGAGCCTGGGTGTAGTCCAGCGCCTCGGCCGCCTGCCGCACCGTTTCGGACAGCGGCGTCTTGCCCACGAACCGCATGGACCGCACCGCCTGAAGCACCGCCGGCGCGGTGCCGGGCGCTGGCGGCACGATCAGCTCGATGTCGGAACAGTCGCCCTTGCGCCGGTGGCCATAGGCCATCAGCCCGAGCGCGCGGTCGGCGGGCAGGCTGGAAACCACCTGGCCCACCACCTCGCGGGCGGTGTCGAGCTTCCGGAGACCGTCGATCTCGCCCCACATGGAGCCCGAGCCATCGAGCACGATGATGGTGCGCGGCGCCGGCTCGGCTCGGGCGGCGGTGGGCGCGCCGGTCCAGATGGCGAGCAGGGTAGCTGCCAGAAGCGGGAGGGACAATGGGCGGATGAGGTCGCAAAGGCGCATGGGCGGTCGTCTCCAGCTGGCCGTCCGGATCCGTTGCGCCCCCGCGCGCCGGAGCGTATCCGGTGGAATTGCCGTAGCGGCATTCCCGCGCCGTGTCGAGCCTTCCACACAGCGCCCATCCGGCGACGGGCCGGAGTTGATTCCACGTTGGCGGCGGGCATGCTAGACCTGCCCCCATCACAGGAGGCCGGCATGGCGGACAATAACGAGCTCACCCGATTCTTCGGCGGATCCCCCGCCTGGGTGCTGGTGCGTCTCGTCATCCTGTCCGTGGTGGTGGGGGTGATCATGGCCGCGCTCGGCCTTGATCCCATGAACATCTTCCAGAGCCTGGAACGGCTGGTGCGCAACCTGTTCTCGTTCGGCTTCGAGGCGGTGGAGCGGTTGTGGCGCTATTTCCTGTTGGGCGCCGTCATCGTCGTACCGCTGTGGATTGTGCTGCGCATCGCCAACGCCCGCCGCTGAGGCATCCCTCGAGGCTCCCATGAGCGCTGGAACCGGGCCCGTCACCCACCGAAGGGTGCTGGCCATCGCGCTGCCCATGACGGTGGCGCATCTCACCACGCCCCTGCTCGGGGTGGTGGATGCGGCGGTGGTGGGGCGGCTGGGCGATGCCGCGCTGCTGGGCGGCGTGGCCCTGGCCGCCGTGATCTTCGACATGCTGTTCTGGGTGTTCGGCTTCCTGCGCATGGGCTCGGTGGGGCTGGCGGCGCAGGCGGTGGGGCGCTCCGATCGCCTGGAGACGCGGGCGGTTCTGGCGCGGGCGCTGCTGCTGGCGGCCCTGTGCGGAGGTGCTTTGGTGCTGCTGCAGGTGCCCATCTTGATGGTGGCGCTGAAGCTCGCCGGGGCGAGCCCCGAGGTGGAGCGCGCCGTGGCCACCTATTTCCATGTGCGGATCTTCGCCGCCCCCTTCACCCTCGCCAATTATGCGGTTCTGGGCTGGCTCACCGGCCTCGGCCGCACCGGTCGGGCGCTGGCGGTGCAGGTGGGCATGAATGTCGTCAATATGGGGCTGACGGCGGCGCTGGTGCTGGGCGGGGGATGGGGCGTGGCCGGCGCCGCGCTGGGCACGCTGGTGGGGGAGATGGTGGGCACCCTGGCGGGTCTCGTCATCTGCGGCCAGCTGCTGGGCTTCCGCTTCGCGGTGCCGCGTGCGGTGCTGCTGGATCGGGCGCGGGTGCGCCAGGCGGTGCTGCTCAATGGCGACATCATGATCCGTACCGCGGTGCTCATGTTCGCCTTCTTCTTTTTCGCGGCCCAGGGCGCGCGCTCCGGCGATGTCACTCTGGCGGCCAATGCGCTGCTGCAGAATCTCGGGCTCGTCGCGGCCTATTTCCTCGATGGCTTCGCCACTGCCGCCGAGCAGGTATGCGGGGCGGCGGTGGGCGCCCGCCAGCGCGCCACCTTCCTGCGCGGGGTGCAATTGGTGCTGCTGTGGGGCTTCGGCTTCGCCCTCGCCGCCGCCGGCCTCTATCTGCTGGCCGGGCCGCAGCTGATCGACCTGATGACCACCAGCGCGCCGGTGCAGGCGGAGGCGCGGGCCTATCTGCTTTATGCCGCGCTGTTGCCGGTGGCGGGCGTGCTGGCGTTCGCGTTCGACGGGGTGTTCATCGGCGCTTTGTGGTCCCGCGACATGCGCAATCTGATGCTGCTGGCGGTGGGCATCTATATGGCTGCCTGGTGGGCGTTGCGGCCTTTCGGCAATGATGGCCTGTGGGCGGCGCTCATGGTGTTCCTGGCGGCGCGCGGGGTGCTGCAGGGCCTGCGGCTGCCGGCGCTGATGCGGCGCACCTTCGGCCCGGCGTGAGGCTCAGTCGAGGTCGGGAAAAAGGTGCAGGCCATCGGCCCCCAGCGGCAGGTCCTTCACCCACAGCACGGCGGTCAGCGGCAGCGGCCCGTAGAGATGGGGAAACAGCGCGCCGCCCCGCGAGGGCTCCCATTTGAGCGCGGCACCCAGCGGTGCAGGATCGATGGCCACCAGCTTCAGCCCCTCCTGCCCCTGGAAATGCTTCGCAGCGGTCTCACGTGCCTGGGCGGCGGTGGAAAAATGGATGAAGCCATCGGCCACATCCACCGGCGCGCCGGTGAAGACGCCTTCCGCCTGCGCGGTCGCCCATAGGGCGGCGGGGCTGATCTTGTAGATGGCGGACATGAGAGCCTCCCGGATGTCGGCGCCACCATGGAGGCGGCGCGGCGAACCTCGTGAGGGCTTTAGCGCCGTTGCCGGGGGGATGTCACCGGCGGCGTGCCGGTGACGCAATTTTCGGTGCATAGCCCGGACGCCCGCTTGTGGGTCGTGTACACCCTGAGATTGTATCAAAGTTGTGTGGGGATTTCATTCCTGGACAAATAGGGAACAAATTCTTATGTTCCGCGCAAGAGGCGGCGAGGACGCAACATGACCATGCTCACTCATGGGCAGATCTGGAGGGCGGTGGACCAGCTCGCCGTCGAGCATGGGCTGTCCACGTCCGGGCTCGCCAAGCGGGCCGGGCTCGATCCCACCACCTTCAATCGCTCCAAGCGCATCACCACCGACGGGCGGCCGCGCTGGCCCTCCACCGAGAGCATCGCCAAGGCGCTCACCGCCACCGGCGCCAGCGTCGAGCATTTCCTAGCGCTGCTGGAGCCGGAACGGGGCGGTGCGCGGGACGACGGCTTCGCCGAGGACCCGTCTCCCATGAAGGGGGCCTTGCACGCCATTCCGCAGATCGGCTTCGCCCAGGCCGGCAGCGGCGGCTTCTTCGACGATGCCGGCTTTCCCGCCGGCGCCGGCTGGGACGAGATCGTGTTTCCCGAGGTGGAGGACCAGCACGCCTATGCCCTGGAGATCGCCGGTGATTCCATGCAGCCGGTGTATCGCGACGGGGACGTGGTGGTGGTCTCCCCCGGCGCTTCCATCCGCAAGGGCGACCGGGTGGTGGTGAAGACGCGCGGTGGGGAGGTGATGGCCAAGGAATTGGCCCGCCGCACCGCCCGCCATATCGAGCTGCGCTCCCTCAATCCGGCCCATGAGGACCGGCAGATTCCGCTGGATCAGGTGGAGTGGATCGCCCGCATCATCTGGGCGAGCCAGTAGGCAGCAGGGCCTCCAGCGCCTCCAGCCGGTCCGCTTCCCCCGGCGGCTTGTCCCAGCGCAGGCGGGCGATGCGGGGAAAGCGCAGCGCGAGGCCCGCGCGGTGGCGCGGCGAGCGGCCGATGCCCTCGAACGCCACCTCCAGCACCAGCCCCGCTTCCTTTTCGTGCACCACCTCGCGCACCGGGCCGAAGCGGTTGATGGTGAACTTGCGCACGAAGGCGTCGATGGCCTTCAGCTCCTCGTCGGTGAAGCCGAAATAGGCCTTGCCCACCGGCACCAGAACATCGCCGTCCTCGCCCGCCGTCCACACCCCGAAGGTGTAGTCGGAATAGAAGGAGGAGCGCTTGCCGTGGCCGCGCTGGGCATACATGAGCACGGCATCCACCGTGCGCGGGTCGCGCTTCCACTTCCACCACGGGCCCTTGGGGCGGCCGGGCAGATAGGGGCTGTCGGCCCGCTTCATCATCACCCCTTCCACCGCATCCCCATCGGCGTCGGCCCCCGCCGCGCCCGGATCGGCGCGGGCGGCGGCAAGGTCGTCCCAGTTGCTGAAGGGCACCAGCGCGGAGAGATCGAGCCGGGGGGAGGCGAGGCGCGCCACCAGCGCCGCCAGCCGCGCGCGGCGGGCGGTGAAGGGCTGGTCGCGCAGGTCCTCCGCCCCTTCGGCCAGAAGGTCGTAGGCGCGCATATGGGCGGGGAATTCGGCCAGCAGCTTGGGAGTGACGGATTTGCGGTTGAGCCGCTGCTGCAGCACGTTGAACGGCTCCACCCGCCCCTCGCGCACGATCAGCAGTTCGCCGTCCAGCGCCCCCTCGAAATCGAGGGCCTCCAGAAGATCGGGAAAGGCGGCGGAGATGTCCTCCCCGGTGCGGGAATAAAGCCGCGTCACCCGTTCGCCGGCGTCGCCGCGTCCGGCCACCGCCTGCACGCGGATGCCATCCCATTTCCATTCGGCGCGAAAGTCGGCCGGGGCGAGGGTGGAGAAATCCGCCTCCTCGATGGCATGGGCCAGCATCACTGGGCGGAATGGCGCCGGATTCGTGGTCTCCGGCCGCGTCCCGCGGCCCTCGACCCAGGCGAACAAATCCCCATAGGGCGCGGTGAGGCCCGGCCACACCAGCTCCACGTCGTCTGGCGTGAGGGTGCCGAGGCTCGCCACCGCAGTCTTGGCGAGCCGCGCCGAGGCGCCCACCCTGAGGGCGCCGGTGATGAGCTTCAGGAGCGCCCAGCGGCCGGTTTCGTCCAGGCCATCGAGCCAGCCGGCCAGATGCCGGGGCAGGGCGCTCTTGGACAGAGTGGAGAGGTCGTGGACGATCTCGGACAGCAGCGGGGCGTGGGCCGGGGCCCCCTCGGGTGTCGGCCACATCAAGGCGACGGTCTCGGCGAGGTCGCCCACATAATCATAGGAGAGGTCGAACAGCACCGGGTCGGTGCGCTCGGAGATGAGGGCGCGCACCAGGGCCGGCTTGGCATTGGCGAAGGAGAAGGCGCCGGTGAGGGCCGCCAAAGCGAAGCCCCGCTCGGGATCGGGCGTCGCGCGGAAATAGTCCGCCATCAGGCGAACCTTGGCATTGCGGCCGGCCTCGTAGCCGAGCCGGTCGATGAGAGCGGCGAAGCGGTTCATGGGAACCTTACCCCTCTCACCTTCCGGTGGCCGGAGCAAGGCGGCAGCCCCAAAGCGGAACGGCCCCGCGCGGGGGCCGTTCGCATGCCGTCAGACCATCGGTCCCGGTCTTCGACCGGTCCCAACCGGGTTCGCTCAAGGGCCGCGCAGGCTGGTCCAACGGCCCATGAGAAAGGCTCAAGCCTTTGGCCCCAGCCCTGGCCGGTCAGCCCTTGCAGTTCAGACTTGTCCGATCTGGTCCTTGATGAGGGCCAGCACCGCCTCGGTGTCGGCGCCGAGGCGGGGGCTGGCGGTCTTGGCCACCTGCCGCTCGCCGTCGAGCACGATGGGGCTCGCTACGGTCGGTACGGTGCCGCCGCCCGCCTCGGGCAGGTCCACCTTGAGGCCGCGATACTCCACCTGCGGATCGGCGAACACCTGGGGCACGGTGTTGATGGGGCCGGCCGGCACGCCCTGCTTCTCCAGCGCCGCCAGGAGCTCGTCGCGCTTGAAGGTGGAGGTGAGGGCGGAAAGCTGGGGCACCAAAGTGGCGCGATGGGCCACCCGCTCCGGATTGGTCTTGAAATCCGGGGTGGTGGCAAGCTCGGGGGCGCCGAGCACCGCGCAGAAGCGGGTGAACTGGCCGTCATTGCCCACGGCGGCGATGAAATAGCCGTCGGCGCAGGGGAACACCTGGTAGGGCACGATATTGGGATGGGCATTGCCCATGCGCTTGGGCGCCTTGCCGGAGGCGAGATAGTTCATGGCCTGGTTGGCGAGCACGCTCACCTGAGTGTCGAGTAGGGCCATGTCCACATAGCCGCCCTCGCCGGTGGTCTCGCGCCGCCGCAGCGCCGCCAGAACGCCGATGGTGCCGTAAAGCCCGGTGAAGATGTCGGCGAAGGCCACGCCCACCTTCTGCGGCTCGCCATTGGGATCGCCGGTCAGATCCATGATGCCGCCCATGCCCTGCACCAGGAAGTCATAGCCGGCGCGTGGCGCATAAGGGCCGTTCTGGCCGAAGCCGGTGACCGAGCAATAGACGAGGCGCGGGTTCACCTTTTTCAGGCTCTCGTAATCGAGCCCGTATTTCTTGAGGCCGCCGAGCTTGAAATTCTCGATCACCACGTCGCACCGGGCGGCCAGGGCGCGGATCACCGCCTGGCCTTCGGGGGTCTCGAAATCCACGGCGACGGAGCGCTTGCCGCGATTGGTGGCGTGGAAATAGGCCGCGCCGAGATCAGCGCCGTCGGCCCCCTTCAGGAAGGGCGGGCCCCAGGTGCGCGTGTCGTCACCGGCGCCGGGGCGCTCCACCTTGATCACCTCGGCGCCGAGATCCGCCAGCATCTGGCCGCACCAGGGGCCGGCGAGGATGCGGGCAAGCTCAAGGACGCGCAGGCCCGCGAGCGGGGCGGGGGTATCGGCGGCGGAGGAGGCAGGAGAAGACTCAGCAGCGGACATGGCACTTTTCCAGGACAGAAGAAGAGCCCCTCTCCCCGGAGGGAGAGGGGGAAGTGGGGCGAGGCGGGCCGCCGGAGCGCGGGGTGCGCTCAACCGGGCGGCGCCATCCTCACCCGAACCTCTCCCGGGAGGGGGAGAGGGCACAAGGGGGACTTGAGGACAATCAGGCGCTCAGAAGAACGCCTGCAGGCCGGTGATAGCCCGGCCGATGATGAGGGCGTGGATGTCGTGGGTGCCCTCATAGGTGTTGACGGTCTCGAGGTTGGCCGCGTGACGGATCACGTGGAACTCGGCCGAGATGCCGTTGCCGCCGTGCATGTCGCGGGCCACCCGGGCGATGTCCAGGGCCTTGCCGCAATTGTTGCGCTTCAGGAAGGAGATGGTCTCCACCGGCAGCTGGCCTTCGTCCATCAGGTGGCCGGCGCGCAGAGCGAGCTGGAGGCCGAGGGCGATCTCGGTGGCCATGTCGGCGAGCTTCTTCTGCACCAGCTGGGTGTTGGCCAGCGGGCGGCCGAACTGCTTGCGGTCCAGGGTGTACTGGCGGGCCTGGACGTAGCAGGCTTCCGCCGCGCCGATGGCACCCCAGCCGATGCCGTAGCGGGCGCGGTTGAGGCAGCCGAACGGGCCGGCGAGGCCAGAGACGTTGGGCAGCAGGTTCTCTTCCGGGATCTCCACGTCGTCGAGCACGATCTCGCCGGTGATGGAGGCGCGCAGGGAGAGCTTGCCCTCGATCTTGGGGGTGGAGAAACCCTTGGTGCCGCGCTCGACCACGAAGCCCTTGATGGCATTGTCATGGGCCGCCGACTTCGCCCACACCACCGCGAGATCGGCGATGGGGGAGTTGGTGATCCACATCTTGGCGCCCTTGAGGCGATAGCCGCCGTCGATCTTCTCGGCGCGGGTGCGCATGCCGGCCGGGTCGGAACCGGCGTCCGGCTCGGTGAGGCCGAAGCAGCCGACCCACTCGCCGGTGGCGAGCTTGGGCAGATACTTCTTCTTCTGCTCCTCGGTGCCATAGGCGTTGATGGGGTGCATCACCAGCGAGGACTGAACGCTCATGGCCGAGCGATAGCCGCTGTCCACCCGCTCCACCTCACGGGCGGCCAGGCCATAGGACACGTAGTTGAGGCCGGCGCCGCCGTATTCCGGAGAGATGGTGCAGCCGAGCAGGCCGAGCTCACCCATCTCGTTCATGATCTCGCGGTCGAAGCGCTCTTCCAGATAGGCCGAGGTCACGCGCGGCAGGAGCTTCTCCTGGGCATAGTCGCGCGCGGTGTCGCGGACCAGCCGCTCTTCCTCGGTGAGCTGGCTCTCGAAATTGAAAGGGTCGTTCCAGTCGAACTTCGGCTTGGCGGACGATGCGGCCATGGGACGTGCCTCCTCGCGGATGTGGGTTGGCGTGATTTAGTTTCCGACCAGTCGGTATATAACTTGACGGCGCCGGTCAAGTCCTCAAAATGAACACTTGAGAAATGATGGCGGGCGAACGGCCCGCACCGGGAGGATGCGGGTGAGCGAAGACACCGAAAAGCCGGTACGGGCGGCGCGCGGAAGCCGGGCTGTCGCGCCGCTGCGGCGGCGTCGCGTTGTCGGCGGGGCCGCTGTGGCGGCGGATGGTGTCGCAGCGCGTCCGGTGGCCCGCGCTCCAGGGAGCGAGACGTTGGCGAAGGCCCGTCCGGTGGGGCGCCCGCGGATGATCGACGATCCGCGCGCCGAGATCCTGCAGCAGGCGGCGCGCCTGTTTGCGGAAAAGGGCTATACGGCGGGCTCCCTCAGCGAGCTGGCGCGGGCGATGAACTATTCCAAGGGCGCCATCTACAATTATTTCTCCTCCAAGCAGGAGATCTACGACGCCATCATCATCTTCACCCTCACCGGCCTTTACGAGACCGCCGCCGCGGCGGTGGACAAGAAGGATCCGCCGGTGGAGCAGCTGCGCCACTACATGATGGCCCACGCCCGGTTCCTGGCCGACAATTATGATTGCTTCGCCACCATGCTGGTGGGCTTCTCCGGCATGGCGAGCGCGCGGCTGAAGGACGATGCCCTCGCCTTGCGCGATGCCCATGAGGGCCTGCTGCGGCAGATCATCGCCGATGGGGTGGCCGACGGCTCGTTCCGCCCGGTGGGCGCCGCCATGACCGGTCGCGCGGTGCTGTCGCTGCTGAGCTGGATGGTGCGCTGGTTCAAGCCCGGCCGTGGCAAGTCCGCTGAGGAAGTGGCGCAGGAGTATCACGACCTCTTGGTGCGCGGCTTGCTACCTTGAGCCCGTTGTTCCGGATCAGGGGCTGTCTCTTCGAATTGTGGGCGGCCGTGTGGACGGCGCCCGAAGGCGCCGTCCACACGGGTCTTTGACCCAAGTCGGTATCAGTTGGGGTTCGCCACCACCTGATAGACCACCTGGCCGCCCTGGAACTGGGGCAGATACCAGTTGGGGCCGCACTGCTGGTAGGCAATGCCGTTGACGATCATCTGCGAGCAGCTTGCCGGCAGCGAATAGGCGTAGGAGCCGATGGCGGCGGCGGTGATGGCCGCGCCCACGGCGGCGCCGGCTGCGGCCGGTCCCCACCAGCCGCCCGGATAATAGGGGCCGGGCCAGTAGCCGGGATGATAGGGCGGATAAGGGCCGGGACCGGGCGGCGGCAGGGGATGCGGCCCTGGGCCAGGCGGCGGCAAGGGATGCGGCCCCGGGCCGGGGCCCGGCATGGGGTGCGGACCCGGCATCGGGCCGGGCGGGCCGAACGGATGTCCGGCCGGGATCGGCTGGTTGAAGCCGGGGCCGGCATTGAAATGCGGTCCCATGTTCATGCGGGGCGCAGCCATATCGAAGCCGCCGCCGCCATGAAAGCCACCAAAGCCGCCGCCGCCGTGAAAGCCGCCGAAGCCGCCGCCAAAGCCGCGGGCATCGGCCGCGGTGGCGGCCAGAGCGACGCCGAGCGCGAGGGTGGCCGCCGTGGCCAGATGGTGACGCGGGGTGCGCGAACACGAAGAGGTCATCATTTTGCTCCCTTCTTGTCCGTCGCCGGCTGGGCGGGGGCCGCCGCCGCGGGCTTGGCAAAGTCGATCTTCGCCAGATCCTTGCCGGGGGTGAAGGTGAACACGTCGTCGGCAATGGCGGCGTCGGGCTTCCAGCTCAGCAGGGCCGAGAAGCGCGGGCTGCCGGGGGTGCTGTGGTCCACCAGGGCCATCTTCAGGGGCAGGGGCTGCTCACCCCGCTGGATCCACACCTCGAAATCGAAGTCCTTGCCGATCAGGGCGTAATGCTCGGTCTCGGTGCCTTCGATCTTGGCGGTGCCGACGAAGAAGCCGCGGTCGAACAGGTTCAGGGGCGCGTGGGGGGTGCCCCAATCGAACAGGTCGGCCAGCGGCACCTCGATATTGAGGGTCTGGGCGGCGAAGGCCAGCGTCTCGCGGATGCCGGCCTGGCCCGGAGCCTGGGCGAAGAAGCCATCGACCGGCGCCACCATCGTGAAGGTCTTGCCGTCGAAGAAATACTGGCGCGACACGGTGTCGGTGTCGCTGTCGATGCGCAGCATGTTGGGCTTCTTGGCCCAATAATGCACAACGCCGCCGATCTCCACCTGATGGCCGGCCCGCAGCACCACCTCGATGGTGGTCTTGGCGGTCAGCTCGAATGTCTTCAGGCTGGCGAGGTAGGTCCCCATGCGGGTGAGGGCGGCGGTGGCCGCGGGGTCGACGCTGGTCGCGGCGCGATCGTCCGCCGCCGGCGGTGGGGCGGCGGCCGCCTGGCGGACGCCGGTGCCCGACACCAGGCCGGCGACGGCGATCGCCGCCACGGCTCTGATCAGGCGAGAGGAATAGGGCATGTAGACGGGCCTTTCTGTTGGAAAGGAAAACAGCAGACGCGGGCTCTGGATGCGGGCGCGCGTCGGTGACGTGACCGCACCGAGGGCGCTAGGGTCCACGGGCGTTGCGGCCGTGTCTCGTCATCTCATGTCGCCAGATGCCGCGTGATCTGGTGGCGCCTGATGATGATCGACGATAGCCCGGCCCATGGCTCCGAGCTTCCGCAACGAACATGGCCGCCCCCTTTGGAGACCGATGATCCGTGCGTCGCGTCTCTGTGGCCTGGGATGGCCGTTTCGCCCTGATCGCGCCGACGCACCCCAATAGGCTAATGCAAAGCGCTGCCGGGCGAAATGCGCAAAAATACGAGATCGCGGACGGCGTGCCGTCACGCGCCGCCGGCAGATGGGAACTACCGCGCCGATGGCGGCGTTGACCGCCTGCAAGGCGACGCAGGCGGTGCGGCTTCCGCGCCGGCTCCCGTCGTGACAGGTGCAGACGGAGGACGACCATGAGCGAGACCATGAAGGCCAAGACAGTGAGCGGATCGCGCGATGACGGCGCCGCCGGGCTGAATGCCTTTGAGCGGGATCAGATCCGCCGGCGCGCCCATGCCATCTGGTGGGAGGAGGGGTGCCCGCAGGGGCGCGATCGCGAGTTGTGGGCGCGGGCCGAGCTGGAGGTTCTGAAGACCCGCCCGCACATGTGAGCGCAGCTGATCGCAGATCCCGTCTCATCGGCCGGGGCGTCACACGCCCCGGCCGATTGCGTTTGCGCCGCGCCGCTGCGGCGCCGCCGCACATCGCTTGACGGGCTCGGCGATGTATAAGAAGAGGATGGAAGAGATCATCGTCTCAGGATCATCTGTTTAGAATCGTTCAAAGTTGTCGGTGGTGAAATGATCGGCGCCGCTGTGGTGAGTTTTTGATGATCGTGATTTGCTGATTTCAGGTCAGTGTGCGTTCAGGTCTGCTTCTTTATTTCCCGACCTCGCCGTTGCGTGCGGCGGGCGGACAGCCCCGTGCGGAGATCTGAATTGCATCGGCGCGGGCCTTGGTTGTGAAGGATGAATGTCATGGGTATGGCGCTGCGTTCCTTGCCGCAGTCATTTCGCGTTCTGGCCTGGGGGCTGGCCCTGCTGTTGGGGGGGGTGGTGTGGGCGCCGGCGGCCGGCCGCGCCGCGCCGGTGACCGTCAGCCACGCGCGCGGCGAGCTGGTGCTGCCGCAGATGCCCAAGCGCGTCGTGGTCTTCGACGTGGCGAGCCTCGATACTCTCGATGCCCTGAGCGTCGACGTGGCGGGGGTGCCCGGCACCAACATGCCGGCCTTCCTCGCCAAGTATCAGGACGCCCGCTATGCCAAGGTCGGCACCCTGTTCGAGCCCGATTACGAGGCGGTGGCGGCGCTGGAGCCGGACCTCATCATCATCGGTGGCCGCTCGGCGCCGAAATATGACGCGCTCGCCAAGATCGCGCCCACCATTGATCTCACCATCGATCCCAAGTCTTTCCTGGCCAGCGCCGAGGCCCATGTGGACACCCTGGGCCGCATCTTCGGCAAGGAAGAAGAGGCCAAGGCGCTGGATGCGCGGCTCGAAGCCGCCAAGGCGCGGGTGCGCGCCGTCGCGCCCGATCTCGGGCGGGTGCTCATGGTGATGGTGAACGGTGGCAAGCTCAGCTCCTATGGCGCCGGCTCGCGCTATGGCTGGATCTTCGACGAACTGGGGCTCAAGCCCGTCGCCGAGGGCAAGGCGGCGGACACCCATGGTGACGTCATCTCCTTCGAGTACATCCTGAAGACCAATCCGCAGTGGGTGCTGGTGCTCGATCGCGACGTGGCCATCGGCCGCGCGGCCGCCGCCGCCCAGAAGGTGCTCGACAACGACATCGTCGCCGCCACCCAGGCCGCCAAGGCCGGCCACATCGTCTATCTCGACGCGCCGCGCTGGTATATCGCCAATGGCGGCGGGCGGGCGCTGGCCATCACCATCGAGGACCTGGCGACCGCCTTCGAGGCGGCGCCCAAGGCCCGGTAGCGCTGTGATGGCGCCCGCGGCCCGCGCCGGGGCCGGTTTCCTCGCGCCGGTGGCGGCCCCGTGGGCGTTCCTGGCGGCGCTGCTGGTGCTGGCGCTGCTGGTGGCCTCGAGCCTCCTCATCGGCGTCGGCGATCTGGCGCCGGCGGATCTGTTCTCGGCGGATGCAGCGGGGCAGGAGGCGCTACTGGTGCTGATGGCGAGCCGCGTGCCACGCACCCTCGCGCTGCTGTTCGCGGGCCTCTCCATGGGCGTCGCCGCGGTGATCATGCAGATGCTGTTCCGCAACCGCTTCGTGGAGCCCACCACCGCCGGCACCGCCGAGGCCGCCCGCCTCGGCCTGGTTGTGGTGATGCTGGCGGCGCCCGACCTGCCGGTGTTCGGCAAGATGCTGGTGGCCTCTGCCTTCGCTCTGGCCGGCACCTTCCTGTTCCTGCGCATCGTCGATCGGCTGAGCCTGCGCACCACTTTGATCGTGCCGCTGGTGGGCCTCATTCTGGGCGGGGTGATCGATGCGGCCTCCACCTTCCTCGCCTATCGCTTTGATCTCCTGCAGGCGCTGGCCGCCTGGACCACGGGCGACTTCTCCGGCGTGCTGCGGGGACGCTATGAGCTGCTGTGGATCAGCGTGCCGCTCTCTATTCTCGCCTATCTGGCGGCCGACCGCTTCACCGTGGCGGGGCTCGGCGATGCTTTCGCCACCAATCTGGGCCTCGACTACCGCAAGGTGGTGACCCTCGGGCTGGTGATCGTCTCGCTGGTCACGGCGGCCTGCGTGGTCACCGCCGGCACGGTGCCGTTCCTCGGGCTCATCGTCGCCAATGTGGTGGCGCTGGTGCTGGGGGATCATCTGCGCCGCACCCTGCCGTGGATCGCCGTTTCCGGCGCCGGCTTCCTGCTCGCCTGTGACATCATCGGCCGGCTGGTGCGTTTCCCCTATGAGATTCCGGTGGGCACTGTGGCCGGGGTGCTGGGCAGCGCGGTCTTCCTCTATCTGCTGCTCGGGCGGCGCCCCCAACATGGCTGAAGCCGTCCTCCTCCCGGTCCGCGCCCTGTCCCGTCCCGCACGCATGCTACTGCTGCTCGCGGCCCTCGCCATCCTTGCCATGGTCGCCTTCATGACCGTGGGGGTGAAGGGCAATTGGGGGTTCGTGCTGCCGTTCCGCGGCACCAAGCTGGCGGGCCTGGTGCTGGTGGGGCTGGCGGTTGCGGTCTCCACGGTGGTGTTTCAGACGCTCACGCAGAACCGTATCCTGACCCCGGCGGTGATGGGCTTCGACGCCCTTTACGTGACGCTGAAGACCGCCCTCGTCTTCGTGCTCGGCGCCCAGGGCGCGGTGATGCTCGATCCGCGCCTGATGTTCGCGCTGGTGGCGGGGCTCATGGTGGTGGCCGCCATGGCCCTGTTCCGCGTGCTGTTCTCCGCCGAGCGCAGCGACCTGCACCTGCTGCTGCTGGCGGGCATCGTGTTCGGCGTGCTGTGCCGCTCGCTGGCGGGGCTGCTCCAGCGCATCCTCGATCCCAATGCCTTCGCCGTGCTGCAGGGCATGCTGTTCGCCCAGTTCAATGCGGTGGACACCAGCCTGCTGCCGGTGGCCGGCGCGGTGATTCTGGCCGCCTGCGCGCTGGCGCTGCGGCTGGCCTCCACCCTCGACGTGCTGGCGCTGGGCCGTGAGGCGGCCATCAATCTCGGCGTCGACTACCGTCGCATGGTGGCGGTGCTGGTGGCGCTGGTGGCGGTGCTGGTGTCTGTGTCCACCGCCCTGGTGGGGCCGGTGCTGTTCTTTGGGCTGCTGGTTTCCAACCTCGCCTATCACGTGGTCGGCACCGATCGTCACCGCTACACCTTGCCCGCTGCCGGGCTGATCGCCGTCATCTGCCTCGCCGGCGGGCAGATGGTTCTCGAGCGGCTGCTCGGCCTCGCCGCCACCTTGAGCGTGGTCATCGAGTTCGTGGGCGGCCTTCTGTTCATCATCCTGCTCATGCGGAGGGAGCGCGCGTGATCGAGATCCGCAATCTCTCGAAATCCTATGGCGCGACCCGCGTGCTCGATTCTGTTTCGCTGCAGTTGCCGCCGGGCGGGCTCACCGCCCTCATCGGCCCCAACGGGGCGGGCAAGTCGACGCTGCTGTCCATCGCCGCGCGGCTGCTGCCGGCGAGCGGCGGCAGCGTGCGCCTCGACGGTGTGGATGTGACCCGCATCAAGGGGGATGTGCTGGCGCGCCGGCTGGCCATTCTGCGGCAGGCGAATGCCATCACGCCGCGCCTCTCGGTGGAGGAACTGGTGGGGTTCGGGCGCTTTCCCTATTCGCGGGGGCGGCTGACCCGGGAGGATGGGGAGAAGATCGCCGCCGCCATCGGCTATGTGGATCTTGGCGCGCTCAAGGCGCGCCCGCTGGATGCCCTGTCCGGCGGCCAGCGCCAGCGTGCCTTCATTGCCATGGTGCTCGCTCAGGATACGGACTACCTGCTGCTGGACGAGCCGCTCAACAATCTCGACATGAAGCATGCCGCCGCCACCATGCGCCTGCTGCGGCGCGCGGCGGACGAGCTGGGCAAGACCGTGGTGGTGGTGCTGCACGACATCAATTTCGCCTCATGCCATGCCGATCGCGTGGTGGCCATGAAGGCCGGGCGGCTGGCCTTCGAAGGCGCGCCGTCCGAGCTGATGCGGCCGGAGGTGCTCCATGCCATCTACGACATGGAGATCCAGGTGGTGGAGGCGGCCGGCGACAAGGTCGGCCTGTATTACCGCTGAGCGCGGTCGCAGGAGATCAGAAGACGATCCGCCCGTTGATGAAGT
The DNA here is from genome assembly GCF_022138605.1 of Xanthobacter sp. NM-25. Taxonomy (GTDB): domain Bacteria; phylum Pseudomonadota; class Alphaproteobacteria; order Rhizobiales; family Xanthobacteraceae; genus Xanthobacter. The sequence goes on along the minus strand of NZ_JACBFS010000002.1, from coordinate 280,915 downwards.
AGTTGCGGCCAGCCTGTGTATAGAGCCATTCGGTCTCATACTGGGTGTCGAAGATATTTTGGACGCCCGCCGAGATGGTGGTGTTGGCGTTGAAATTATATTCCAGGCTGAAATTGGCCAGGGTGAAGCCCGCCGTCTTCACGTAATTGAGCGCGCCGAAGGATGGGTTGGTCCAGCGGGAGGAGGACATCTGCAGGCTGGGAATGAGGGTGATGTTCTCCCAGGCCTTCCATTTGGCATAAAGGAAGGCGTACTGGCTCGGCGTGCCCAGCGGCTGGATGCCGACGACGGGCGAGCTGATGTCCACATTGATGAAGGTGTAATTGCCGCCGATCAGCAGGGTGTCGGAGGCCTTCCACTCGGCCTTCAGCTCGAAGCCGACATTGTCGCTGTCGCCCACGTTCTGGTTCTGGGTGATCCAGGTGTCGTTGTCGACGCTCCACTGGTCGGTATCCACGCTCTGGATGAGATCTTCCACCCGGCTGTAGAACACCGAGGCGCCGAGGGCGAGGGAGCCATAGAAGGTGTCGTGCCAGCCGATCTCGTAATTGGTGGCCCGTTCCGGCGCCAGATAGGGATTGGAGATGGCCGAGCCGAAGCGCGAGCTGAAGCGCTCGAACAGGGTGGGGAAGCGGGTGCGGCTGGAGACGCTGGCGTTCAGCTGCCCCTTGTCGCTGTAGCGGTAGATGAGGGCGAACTGCCAGTCGATGGCGTCGTCGCTGGTCAGGGGCTGATTGTAGAGCACATCCACGCCGCTGCCGTCGATGTCGCCATAGTCCTGGGCCAGCAGCAGGTCGCGGTAATTGTAGCTGACGCCGGCCACGAAATCGAAATTCTGGGTGATGTGATAGGTGTTTTCCGCGCCCACCGACATGACCGCTTCGGACTGCTTGTAGGTGGGGTCCCACTGTGCGGTGCCGATGCCCGGAGTGTTCACATTGCTCGCCGCATGGCTGTCTCGGCGATAGGTGAGAACGCCCTTGAGGGTGTCCTTCTCATTGATCTGATGCACCAGCTCCAGATCGGTGCCGAAGCTCTCGTCATTATAGATGCTGTCGAAGCCGCGCGCCGACTGGGTCAGGAAAGCGTTATCGTCATAGGCGGAGAGGGTGTTGTCGAACCAGGTGTAATAAAAGCGTGTGTTGAAATAGGTGTTGGTGCCGATGGCGGTCTTGGAGAGAAAATAGACCGTCTGATAATTCCACTCCGGCCAGGTCCAGTTGCGGCCCTGGCGGGCATCGGCATGCCCCTCCCAGCCATTGGGCGTGCGCACATTGTGGTAGATGTCGTAGGGGTTGCCCTTCTCGCCCTGCTGGACCGTATAGTTCAGGGTGTATTCGTCGGTATCGTTAGGGGTGAAGCCGGCCTTCAGATTCACCCGCCAGTCCCGGGAATCGGAAAAGTCGCGCCGGCCGCCGTCTTCCGCCGCAGGATTGAGCGGGGAAAAATCGAGCGGTAGGAAGAAGCCGTCGGAATCCGCGAAGGTGCCGGTGGCCTGGAGATAGTATTTCTCCTGCTTGGTGCCGAGCGACGCGGTGGTGTTGAAGTCCGTATACGCGCCCGTATTGCCCAGGCCCACGCCGGCCCGGAACTCACCTTCCAGCGCCTTGGTGGGCTTGCGGGTGACGAGGTTGATGGCGCCGCCCATGCCGCCCGGGCCATTGAGGACCGAGACATAGCCCTTCTCCACCTGCACTTCCGACAGGTCGGGGGTGAGGAACCGGCCGATGTCGAGGCGGTTGTCATAGGGCAGGTAGACGCGCACGCCGTCGATGGAGAGCGGCAGTTGCCACATGTTGAAGCCGCGCACGGAGACGCTGGGCTCATTGCGCGCACCGCCGCTGGAGACGGTGACGCCGGGCACCAGCGTCAAGGCATCGTCCAGTCGATTACGGTTGAAGGTGTACATTTCCTGGTTGGTGACCGTGGTCTCAGAGATGGCTGCGCCGGTACTCTGCCAATATTCGCTGCTGGTGGGGGAGACGACATTGATCTGGCCGAGCTCGAACACCATGGAGTTAGTGTCCGCCGCCTGCTGCGCATGCGCAGCGGTCCAGGAGGCGGACAAAGCAAGCGCCGACGCCGACGCGCAAAGAGCAATCCTTCGCATCCCAAATCCCATAGCTGAAAGACTGCGGTCGAGAGGGGCGAGCCGCATGTTCACGATGTGGCGGTGAGGACCGGTGCGCCAGTCGCGCGGTACGAACTTCCGGTCTACGCTATGTTTCGTGATATATAGCGAAGCGCTTGCATCGGGCAATAACCTTGGGGTAACAATTGTGTCTGAATTTTATATCTACATGTAAAACAATGATAAAATTTTGTCATTTTCGCGGTGGAGGGTCATTTGGCGATTTTCGCTCGGGTCCAGCGGGTGGGCGTGGCGGTGGCGGTCGTGGGTCTGCTGTGCTGTCTCGAGTCGGTCCGGACCGTCGCGGCGTTGGAGCTCATGGATGGCGCCGGTCGCCGGGTGGAGGTGCCTGCGCCGGTGATGCGGGTTTTCCCCGCCGGCCCGCCGGCCGGTCTGGTGCTCTATTCCCTCGTGCCCGAGCGGCTGCTCGGCTGGACCCGCACGCCCGCACCGGAGGCACTGGCCTATCTCGGGCCGCATGCGGATAAGCCGTCGCTGGGCTGGCTCGGGGGGCGCGGGAGCGATGCCAATCTGGAGACACTGCTGCGCCTCAGGCCCGATCTGGTCGTCGATGTCGGCATGACATCGGGCACCTATGTGTCCTTGGCCGAACGGGTGCAGGGCGCGACCGGCGTGCCGGTGCTGCTGCTCGACGGGCATCTGGCGGCTCTGCCCGCCTCCTATCGCACCCTGGGGCGGGCGCTGGACGTGCCGGCGCTGGCGGAGGCGCGGGCGGCGTGGATCGAGAACCGCCTGCGCGCGGTGACGGACGGGCTGGCGCGGGTGCCGGAGGCGGCGCGGCCGAAGGTCTATCTGGCGCGCGGCACCACCGGGCTCGAAAGCGCCCGGGCCGGGGCTATCAATGTGGAGGCGGTGGAGGCCGCCGGCGGCCGCAATGTGGTGGGGGAGGCGCTGGGCGGTGGCAGCCTCGTCACCGTTTCCATGGAGCAGCTGCTGCGCTTCGATCCCGATGTGATCGTGGTGCTCGACCCGGCTTTGTTCGCCCGCATGGGCGATGATCCCCTGTGGGGTGCGTTGCGCGCGGTACGGGAGGGCAAGGTGGTGCTGACCCCGCAGCTGCCATTCCCCTGGGTGGATTATCCCCCCTCGGTGAACCGGGTCATGGGCGTGATCTGGCTGGCGCAGCTGTTGTTCCCTGCGCAGATGCGGTTCGATATCCCTGCCGAGGCGCGCGATTTCTATCGCCTGTTCTACCACCACACGCTCAGCGGCGCCGAGCTGGATGCGCTTTTGGCGAAGGCCGCCTTTCGATGAGCCTGTCGACGCGCTCCGGGCGCTCGGTCTGGCTCTGGGTGGGCTGCGCGGCGGGGCTGGCGCTGCTGGCGGCGGGCGCGTTCGCGGTGGGGGCCTACCCCATCGGCGGCGCGGGGCTTTGGGCCTGGGCGTGCTGGCGGCTCGACCTCGGCCCCGCGCCGGCGCCGGTAGTGGTGGCGGTCATCGAGAACATCCGCGGGCCGCGCATTCTGGCCGCCACCGGCGTCGGCGCCGCCCTCGCCACCGCCGGGGCCGCCTACCAGAGCCTGTTCCGCAATCCGCTGGTGTCGCCGGACATTCTCGGCGTCTCCTCGGGCGCGGCGCTGGGGGCGGTGATCGGCATTTTCCTGGCGCTGCCCGTGGCCGGCGTGGAGGCGACCTCGTTCGCTGGCGGGCTCTTGGCGGTGGCCACCGTCTACGGCGTCGCCTATCTGGTGCGCGGGCACGAGCCGCTGCTGGTGCTGGTGCTGGCGGGCATTGTCATCGGCACGCTGTTTTCCGCCGGCATCTCCATTTTGAAGGTGCTGGCCGATCCCTATAACCAGTTGCCCGCCATCACCTTCTGGCTGCTGGGCTCGCTCGCCGGAGTGCAGGCGAAGGAGCTGGCGCTGCTGGCGCCGGCGCTCGTCATCGGCCTCTTGCCGCTGTTGCTGCTGCGCTGGCGCATCGACATCATGACCCTGGGCGAGGAGGAGGCGCGGGCGCTCGGCGTCGATGCCCGCCGGGTGCGGCTGATGGTGATCGGCGCCGCCACCCTGCTCACCGCCACCGCCGTTTCCATCGCCGGCATCATCGGCTGGGTGGGGCTGGTGGTGCCCCATCTGGCGCGTCTGGTGGTGGGCCCGGCGTTTGCCCGGGTGGCGCCGGCGGCGGCGCTCGGGGGCGGCGCCTTCCTGCTGCTGGTGGATACGGTGGCGCGCGGCGCCAGCGATGTGGAGATTCCCCTCGGCGTGCTCACCGCGCTGGTGGGCACACCGGTGTTCCTGTGGCTGCTGGCCACCTCGCGCCGGGGATGGGGGTGAGCATGGCTCTGCTCCGCGCACGCGATCTCGCCTACGGTTATGACGGCCGGTCGGTGGGGCATGGGGTGAACCTGGCACTCGATGCCGGTGAGGTGCTGTGCCTGCTCGGTCCCAATGGCGGGGGCAAGACCACGCTTTTGAAGACTCTGGTGGGGCTGCGCCGGCCGCTGGCGGGCGCCGTGTGGGTGGAGGACGCCCGGCTCGAGCAGTGGGATGCGGCGCGCCGCGCCCGCGTGCTCGGCTTCGTGCCGCAGAGCGCGCCGGCCGCCTTCGCCTTTCCGGTGCGCGACATGGTGCTCATGGGGCGGGTGGCCCGCCACGGCCTGTTCGCGCGGCCGGACGCGGCCGATCTGGCGGCGGCGGATGCGGCGCTCGCCCGCGTCGGCATCAGCGCACTGGCGGAACGACCCTTCACCGCCATCAGCGGCGGCGAGCGGCAGCTGGTGCTCATCGCCCGGGCGTTGGCCCAGGAGCCGCGCATCCTGGTGCTGGACGAGCCCACCGCCAGCCTCGATTTTGCCAATCAGGACCGGGTGTTGAGCCTCCTGGCCGAGCTCGCGGGGGAGGGGCTGGCGGTGCTGTTCTCCACCCATCATCCCGATCAGGTGTTCGCCATCGGCAGCCATGTGGCGATGCTGCGCGACGGCGTGCTCATGGCCGCCGGGCCGGTGGGCCGCGTGCTGGACGCGGCGACCCTTGGTCACCTCTACGACCGCTCCGTGGTGGTGGGCGAGGTGGAGGGCCGCACCGTCTGCTTCACCCGCGCCGATCGCCCTTGACCGCCGCGGCGCGGGTGGGCGACATCGGCCCCATGCCCGTTGTGCCGGGCCGGTGACACAGACGGATGGGGCGCATGGATCAGGTGGAGTGCATTGTCGTCGGCGCCGGCGTGGTGGGGCTGGCGGTGGCCCGGGCGCTGGCGCGCGCGGGGCGGGAGGTGATTGTGCTGGAGGCGGAGACCGCCATCGGCACCGGCACCAGCGCCCGCAATTCGGAAGTGATCCACGCCGGCATCTATTATGCCCCGGGCAGCCTCAAGGCGCAGCTGTGCGTGGCCGGGCGGGCCGCGCTCTATGATTTCTGCGCCAGCCATGGGGTGCCCCATGCGCGGCTCGGCAAGCTCATCGTCGCCAATGGGCCGGATGAGGTGGCCTATCTCGAAAAGCTGCAGGCCACCGGCCACGCCAACGGGGTGGACGACCTGCGCCTGCTCGACGCGGCCGAGGTCCACGCGCTGGAGCCGGCGTTGACGGCCCATGCGGCGCTGCTCTCCCCCTCCACCGGCATCGTCGATTCCCACGGCCTCATGCTGGCGCTGCAAGGCGATCTGGAAGCCCCCGGCGGCATGGTGGCGCTGGCCGCCCCGTTTGAGCGCGCGGAGGTGACGGGCACGGGCTTCGCGGTGCGCGCCGGCGGTGACAACCCGCTGACACTGGGCTGCCGCCTCCTGGTGAACAGCGCCGGCCTCGACGCCACGGCGGTGGCCGCGCGCATCTCGGGGCTTGATGCGCGCCATGTGCCGACGCCGAGGTTCGCCAAGGGCAATTACTTCACCTGCGCCCGCAAGGTGCCGTTCCGCCACCTCATCTATCCGGTGCCGGAGCCGGGCGGGCTCGGCACCCACCTCACGCTGGACCTCGGCGGCCAGGCTCGGTTCGGGCCCGATGTGGAATGGGTGGAGAGCCGCGATTACGAGGTGGACCCGGCCCGCAAGGGGCCGTTCCTCGCCTCCATCCAGCGCTATTGGCCGCAGCTGCGGGCCGAGGATCTGAGCCCGGGCTATTCCGGCATCCGCCCCAAGCTCGATTGGCCGGAGGGCGCGACGCCGGATTTCGTGCTGCAGGGCGCCGAGACGCACGGGGTTGCCGGTCTCATCAACCTGTTCGGCATCGAATCCCCTGGCCTCACCAGCTGCCTCGCCATTGGCGATCGGGTGGCGGAGCTGGCGAGCTGAAAGGCCCCGGTCGAAGGCCGGGGCCAATAGGCTCAGTCCGCGCTTTCCAGGGTCGACGCCGACATGGGGTTGGGGCGCGGCCGCAGGATCTTGCGCAGGGTGTTGGTGTCGGTGTGGTTGAACACCGGCTCCTGGCCGCGGACGGCGAGGTCGACGCGGGTCACATAGGTCCACGAACCATCGTCGTTGAAGGTGATGTCGATCCGATAGTAATCGGTGCGGAAGGCCTCTTCCAGGAAGGTGGTGGAGCTGATGCCGAAGCGGGTGTCGCCGCGCCGCGCTTCCACGGTGATCGTCTTGTCGCCGGGCTTGGCGGTGCCGCCCGCCAGCACCACCTGGCCGCGGGGGATGGCGATGGTCTGCATGATGAGGCCGGTGGCCGGCTCCCACAGCCAATAGCCCACCTGATCGTGGAACGTGCCACTCTCGCCCGGGGCGGTGATGTGGATGTGGTAGCGCAGGCCATAGAGCAGCTGCGGCCCGTTGGTCTGTGGGTCGATGGGCTCCATCTTCGCCACTTCGCTGAACGCGCGCCGCTCCGGCCCGTCGGCCTTCGGGTTCACGTCCATGCCGGTGTCGGACTGCCATACGCCGGCCAGGCGCTGCAGCGGGCCGAGGTTGGCCAGGGTGTCGGGCGAGAAATCCGGTTCGGTGAAAACGTCGTCAAGTATCTGCGACATCGAACAACATCCCAAAAGAGCTGAGGCATCCTCACCAGAGCCGGGGCACGCGCCTGTGGCTCTGCCGAGTGAAGGCGTGTGCGGATGGGCATCCGCTCAAGCCTCAGCTTGTTTAGGCTGTGCAGCCCCGCGCCGACAACCCGTCCGATGCCGGTGGGGCGGCCGCGGCCATCAGGAAAAAGTCGATACAAGCAAGAGTTGCCGAATGGCGGGCGGGCATGGTGCGCCGGCACCGGTCTGTCTTCTGGCGCTGCCCGTCCTGGGTGCGGGTCAGCGCAGGGCGGGCGGCCAGTCGAGGCCGGTGCGCTGGTCGGGGGCCTGCGGGACGATGGCCGCCTCCACCACGGCGGGGGCGAGGCCCAGGGCCGTCAGGACCTCCCGCGTCTGGTCGGTCTCATCCAACGGGTGGGCCACGGCCGGCGTGCGCGACAGCACCGGCACCGCCGGCACCGCATGGGGGCCGGAGGTGGGATGGCGGGCGGCGATATGCGGGTCGCGCCATACCTCGTGGGGCTCCAGCACCGGGGCGACACAGGCATCGGTGCCGGTGAACAGCGCCGACCAATGGTCGCGCGGCCGGGCGGCGAAGGTCTCGCCGAGCCGGCGTTCGATCTCCGGCCAGTTGGCGCGGGCCATGTGGTCGGGCACGGGGCCGAGATCGAGGGTGCGCCACAGGGTCTCGAAGAAGCCCCGTTCCAGGGCGCCGACGGCGATGAAGCGGCCATCGGCGCAGGGATAGGTGCGATAGAAGGGCTTGTCGCCAGCCAGTAGCCCGTCGCCGCGGGCGGGCCAGTGGGGCGTCTGCCACAGGGGCCAGTGCATGGCCATCAGGGAGAGGGCGCCATCCACCATGGCGGCATCAATCTTCTGGCCCTGGCCGGAGCGCTGCGCCTCGATGACGGCGGCGAGGATGCCCAGCGCCGCCATCAGGCTGCCGCCGGCGAAATCCGCCACCAGGTTCAGGGGTGGGGTGGGCGGCGCCGCCTTCGGGCCGAGCCCGCCCAGCACGCCGGACAGGGCGAGATAGGTGATGTCGTGCCCCGCCTCCAGCGCCCGCGGCCCCTCCTGGCCGAAGCCGGTGACCGAGCAATAGACCAGCTTCGGATTGAGGGCGGACAGTTCCTCATAACCGGCACCGATGCGCTCGGCGACGCCGGGGCGAAAGCCCTCCACCAGGATGTCAGCGCCCTTCACCAGGGCATGGAGCGCGGCGCGGCCGGCCGGGGCCTTGAGATCGAGGGCGATGAAGCGCTTGCCCCGCGACAATTCGGGGATCGCCACCCCGGCGCGCCCGCCGCCCACCACGATCACCTCGGCCCCGAGATCAGCCAGCAGCATGGTGCAATAGGGGCCCGGCGCCAGCCGCGAGAGATCCACCACGCGCAGCCCTTGAAGGGGACCGGAGCGGGGCACGACGGGCACGGTCGGAGTGGGCGTCGGAGTCTCGGTCATGGCGTGTCCTCGGAAAGACTTATGTTTATTGGGAGTTGAACGTGTCTTCCACCCGCCGCCGCTCTCCCTCTCCCGCGTGCGGGGGAGGGCCGGGGAGGGGGCAGCCGGCCGGTGCGGCGTGCTCCGGCGGTGATCGGGCGTCAGCGTCGCTTTCCCCCTCCCAACCCTCCCCCGCAGGCGGGAGAGGGCTTTGGGGTGGGGTGGCGACGGCAGCGCGCATGACGGGGCGGCGCCGTCGCCGGCCTTGGGTTGGATGTCAGCGCTGGCGTCGCGTGTCGGTCATGGCAGGCCCTCCGGGCGGTCCCTGTGGCTTTCGTTTTGAACGTGTCTTCCATCCGCCGCCGCTCTCCCTCTCCCGCGTGCGGGGGAGGGCTGCGGAGGGGGCAGGCGGCTGGGGCGGAGCGCTCCGGCGGTGGTACGGGCGTCAGCGTCGCTTCCCCCTCCCAACCCTCCCCCGCAAGCGGGAGAGGGCTTTGGGGCGCGGCTGCGAGGGGCGGGCGCATGACAGGCTGCGCCCTCGCTCCTCGCGATCAGAGGGCGCGTGCGATGACGATGCGCTGCACGTCGCTGGTGCCCTCGTAGATCTGGCAGACGCGCACGTCGCGATAGATCCGCTCCACAGGGAAATCGTTCAGATAGCCATAGCCGCCGTGGATCTGGATGGCGGCCGAGCACACCTGTTCCGCCGTTTCCGAGGCGAACAGCTTGGCCATGGAGGCTTCCGTGAGGCAGGGCCGGCCGGCCTCGCGCAGGGCGGCGGCGTGCAGCACCATCTGCCGCGCGGCCTCGATGCGGGTGGCCATGTCGGCGAGGCGGAAGCCGATGGCCTGGTGCTCGAAGATGGGCTTGCCGAAGGTGACCCGCTCCTTGGCATAGGCACAGGCGGCCTCGAACGCGGCGCGGGCCATGCCCACCGATTGGGAGGCGATGCCGATGCGCCCGCCTTCCAGATTGGCGAGGGCGATCTTCAGCCCCTCGCCCTCGGCGCCGAGCCGCAGCTCGGCGGGAATGCGCATGTCGTTGAAGGCGAGGGCGCAGGTGTCGGAGGCATGCTGGCCCAGCTTCTCCTCCACCCGCACCACCTCATAGCCAGGGGTGTCGGTGGGCACGATGAAGGCGGAAATGCCCTTCTTGCCGGCCTCGGGATCGGTCACCGCGAACACGATGATGACCTGGCCGTTCTTGCCGGAGGTGATGAACTGCTTGGCACCGTTCAGCACATAGGAATCGCCGTCGCGGCGGGCGCGGGTGCGGATGGCGGCGGCGTCCGAGCCGGTGTGCGGCTCGGTCAGGGCAAAGCCACCGATCCATTCGCCCGAGGCGAGCTTGGGCAGGAAGCGTTGCTTCTGCTCTTCGGTGCCGAACTTCACGATGGGCCCGCAGCCCACCGAGGAATGCACCGAGACGATGGTGGAGGTGGCGCCTTCCGCCGCCGCGATTTCCTCCAGCGCCAGCGCATAGGAGATCAGATCGGTGTCGGCGCCGCCATACGCCTCCGGCACCAGCATGCCGAGGAAGCCAAGCGCCCCCATCTCGGCGAGCTCCGCCGCGGGAAAGGCATGGGCGCGATCGCGGGCGGCGGCGCCGGGGGCCAGCCGCTCCTGGGCAAAGGCGCGGACCGCGTCGCGGATCTCGGTCTGGGTGTCGTGCAGCAGCATGGCGGTTTCCTCGAAGGGTCTTGTTGGTCTTGCACGCGTTCTGAAGGTGCCGGGATCGGCGTTGAATCGCCGCTCCCCCTCTCCCGCTTGCGGGGGAGGGCCGGGGAGGGGCGGCCGGCCGGAGCAAAGCGCTCCGGCGGAGGTGCGGGCGGCGCCGCTTTCCCCCTCCCACCCCCAAGTGGGAGAGGGCTTGGCGCCCGCTCAGCTCAGGCGTTCGATGGCGACCGCCGTGGCCTCGCCGCCGCCGATGCAGAGGGAGGCGATGCCGCGCTTCAGGCCATACTTCTGCAGCGCCGCCAACAGCGTCACCATCACCCGCGCGCCCGAGGCGCCGATGGGATGGCCGAGGGCGCAGGCGCCGCCGTGCACGTTCACCTTGTCCTCCGGCAGGCCGAGATCCTTGATGGCCACCATGGGCACCACCGCGAACGCCTCGTTCACCTCGAACAGGTCCACGTCCTTCAGGTCCCAGCCGGTCTTGCCGGCGAGCTTCTCGATGGCGCCCACCGGGGCGGTGGTGAACAGGTTCGGCGCCTGGGCGTGGGTGGCGTGGCCGACGATGGCGGCGAGCGGGGTGAGCCCGCGCTTCTCCGCCTCCGAGCGGCGCATCAGCACGAGCGCTGCCGCGCCATCGGAGATGGAGGAGGAATTGGCCGCCGTCACCGTGCCGCCCTCGCGGAACGCGGGCTTCAGGGTGGGGATCTTGTCCAGCTTCGCCTTGGGGGGCTGCTCGTCGCTGGCGATGACCTTCTCCACCTTGCCGGCCTTCACCGTCACCGGGGTGACCTCGGCGGCGAAGGAGCCGTCGGTGATCGCCTTCTGCGCCTTGGTGAGGGAGGCGATGGCGAAGGCGTCCTGGGCCTCGCGGGTGAACTGGTAGGCTTCCGCGCAATCCTCCGCGAAGGTGCCCATCAGCCGGCCCTTGTCATAGGCGTCTTCCAGGCCGTCGAGGAACATGTGGTCCATCACCCGGCCGTGGCCCATGCGATAGCCGGCGCGGGCGCGGTCGAGCAGATAGGGGGCGTTGGTCATGCTCTCCATGCCGCCGGCCACCGCCACGCTGGCCGAGCCGGCGGTGAGCAGGTCGTGGGCGAACATGGCCGCCTTCATGCCGGAGCCGCACATCTTGTTGACGGTGGTGGCCCCCGCCGAGAGGGGCAGCCCGGCGCCGAGGCCGGCCTGGCGCGCCGGGGCCTGGCCCTGGCCCGCCGGCAGCACGCAGCCGAACACCACCTCCTCCACCTGGTCGGGGGCGACGCCGGCGCGCGCCAGAGCGGCGGCGATGGCGGCGGCGCCGAGGGCGGAGGCGGTGACATCCTTGAAGTCGCCCTGGAAGCCGCCCATGGGGGTGCGGGCAGAGCCGACGATGACGATGGGATCAGAAGCCGTCATGGGGTGTTCCTCCCTGTTGCGGGTTCAGCGCGGCGGCATGCGCAGCGCGCCGTCGAGGCGGATGACCTCGCCGTTGAGCATGATGTTCTCGATGATGTGCTTCACCAGCGCCGCATATTCCGGCGGCCGGCCGAGCCGGGGCGGGAACGGCACGCCCTTGCCGAGGGCGTCCTGCACCTCCGGGGGCATGCCGGCCATCATGGGGGTCTCGAAAATGCCGGGGGCGATGGTCACCACCCGCACCCCGAACCGCGCCAGCTCCCGCGCCGCCGGCAGGGTGAGGGCGGCGACCCCGCCCTTGGAGGCGGCATAGGCGCACTGGCCGATCTGCCCGTCGAAGGCGGCGATGGAGGCGGTGTTGATGATCACGCCCCGCTCGCCATCCGGCCCCGGCTCGGCCTTGGTGATGGCATCAGCAGCCAGCCGCAGCATGTTGAAGGTGCCGATGAGGTTGATGGTGACGGCGCGGGCGAAGCTCTCCAGCCGGTGCGGACCCTCGCGGCCCACCACCTTCTCGCCCGGCGCCACGCCGGCGCAATTGACGAGGCCGTGCACGGCGCCGAACACCTCTTTCGCCAGCGTTACCGCGGCGAGGCCATCGGCCTCGCTGGTCACGTCCGCCTTCTGGAAGCGGAAGGCCTCCCCCAGCTCGGCGGCCACCGTGGCACCGGCCTCGGCATTGATGTCGAGCCCCACCACCTTGGCGCCTTCGCCCACCAGCATGCGGGAGACGGCGGCGCCGAGGCCGGAGCCGGCGCCGGTGACGAGAAAGACGCGATCTTGAATCTGCATGGGTCCCCCCGAAATGTCGCGTCGCTTCAGGCGGCGCTGTCCTTGAACTTGGCGGCTTCCTGGTTGCGCAGCATGAAGCGCTGCAGCTTGCCGCTCGGCGTTTTCGGCAATTCTTCCACGAAAGCGATCTCGCGCGGATAGGCATGGGCCGAGAGCCGCCGCTTCACATATTGCTGGAGTTCCTCCGCCAGCGCAGCGGTGGGCTCGGTGCCCGGCTTCAGGATGACGAAGGCCTTCACCAGCTCGGTGCGTTCGGGATCGGGCTTGCCGATCACCGCCGCCTCGATCACCGCCGGATGCTCGATGAGGGCGCTTTCCACATCGAACGGGCCGATGCGGTAGCCGGACGAGGTGATGACGTCATCGGCCCGGCCGACGAAGCTGATGCGGCCGTCTTCCTCCAGCTCCACCGTGTCGCCGGTGCGGTAGTAGCCGCCGGCGATGGCCGGGGTCTCCTGCTTGTAATAGCCGGTGAACCACAGCAGCGGCGAGTTGGCGATATCCACCGCCAGCACGCCGGGCACGTTGGGCGGCAGTTCTTGGCCGGCCTCGTTCAGCACCGCCACCCGGTAGCCCGGCATGGCATGGCCGGCAGAGCCGGGATGCACCGCATGCTTCAGGCGGTGGTGGTTGTTCACCACCATGCCCAGCTCGGTCTGGCCGTAATGGTCATGGATGGGCGCATCGAGATGCTCGGCGAACCAGCGGATGACTTCCGGGTTCAGCGGCTCGCCGGCGCTGGAGACCACGCGCAGCTGACCCTTCACCTTCGCCGCCATTTCCGGCCCGGCGGCGATCAGCAGCCGGTAGGCGGTGGGAGCGCCGGCAAGGTTGGTGATGCCATGTCGCTTGATGACGTCATAGGTGGTCGCGGCGGTGAAGGGGCCATCATAGAAGGTGGTGGCATGGCCCAGCAGCAGCGGCCCGGTGACCGCGTAATAGAGGCCATAGGCCCAGCCGGGATCGGCGATGTTCCAGAACTTGTCGTCAGGCCGCAGATCCACCGCGTCCCGCATGTAGATGGTGAAGGCGAGCAGCGCCTTGAGGGGCACCGGCACGCCCTTGGGCAGGCCGGTGGTGCCCGAGGTGGACATCATGAGGAACAGGTCCGAGCCCTTGCGCAGCACCGGCGCGAAATCCGCGCTCTGGCGGGCCATCTCGGCATGGAAGTCGATGTCGCCAAGGCGCGGGGCGGCATCGCCAGGTCGGGTGACGAGGGCGACCTTCGGAGCCTTCTCCAGATCGTCCAGCTTCGGGCGATTGTGGCTGTCGGTGACCACCAGCTTGGCCTCGGAGGTCTTCAGCCGGTGCTCGATGGCCTTGGGGCCGAAGGCGGTGAACAACGGCTGGTAGACCGCCCCCGCCCGCCAGGTGCCGAGAATGGTGATGAGCAGTTCCGGCGTGCGCGGCAACAGGCCCGCCACCACGTCGCCGGGCCCGATGCCCTGGGCGGTGAGAAGGTTCGCAAAGCGGGCCGAAAGCGCCTTCATCTGGGCGAAGGTGTAGCTCGCTCGCCGGCCATCGGCGCTTTCCCAGTCGAGAATGGTGCCGCCGGAGGCTGCATGGCGATCGCAGCACTCGATGCAGGCGTTGATGCCGGTGTCCAGATCCCCGTCGAGGAGGGCGGCGACATCTTCAAAGCGGAAGTCGCGGACGGCTTCGGCATGGCTGGGGGTGGCGTTGGGAGTGTCGGCCATCATGCTCCTCCGTTGGTCCCGGTTCTGCCCATGGGGCGGGGACCCTTGTGCGTTTCGGCGATCTAGCGACGAAGCCGGGTGGCATACGATGACCAAATTGGACTAAATCTGTGATCGTTTTTGCAATGTTTCGTGAGGCGTGCCGTGGAACGGCGCATGATCTCGCCGGGCTTCGTCGATGATGCGCTGCAATGCCTGCGCCGCCGCGGTATCGACGAAGCTCCGCTGCTGGCCCGCGCCGGCCTGCCCGCGGTGGTGCGCGAGCCGGTGTCGGCGGAGCGTTATGGGGCGCTGTGGCTCGCCATTGCCGCCACCATCGACGACGAATTCTTCGGCGAGGGGGCGCGGCCTATGCGCTCGGGCAGCTTCACCCTTCTGTGCCACGCCATCCTGTCGGCGGCGACGCTGGAACAGGCGCTGAAGCGGGCCCTGCGCTTCCTGCGCCTGGTCATGGACGATCCCTATGGGGAACTGGTGGTGGCTGATGGCCTCGCGCAGATCGTGCTGAAGGATGCGGGCGCGCCCCGCTCCGCCTTCGCTTACCGGACCTTCTGGATCATCGTGCACGGCATCACCTGCTGGCTGGTGGGCCGGCGCATCCCGTTGCGGCGGGTGGATTTCCGCTGCGGTCCGCCGGCCCATGGGGCGGATTACGGTCTGTTCTTCGGCGCGCCGGTGCGGTTCGGTCAGGCGGAGAGCGTGCTCGCCTTCGATGCGGATTTCCTGCGCCTGCCGGCGATCCGCAACGAGCGGGCGCTGCGCGATTTCCTGCGCCGGGCGCCGGCCAACATCCTGGTGCGCTACCGCCATGATGCCGGCCTGGTGGCCAAGGTGCGCGCCCGCCTGCGGGCGAGCCCGCCCGCCGCCTGGCCGAGCTTCGCCACCCTCGCCCGCCAGCTGCGCCTGCCGGAACCCACCCTGCGCCGCCGCCTGAGCGGCGAAGGACAGACCTATCGCGAGATCAAGGACGACCTGCGCCGGGCCATGGCGGTGGAGGAATTGCGGCACGGCGACCGCGACGTGGCGGAGCTGGCGGTGCATCTCGGCTTTTCCGAGCCGAGCGCCTTTCACCGCGCCTTCCGCAAATGGACCGGCAAAAGCCCCGGCGCCTACCGCCGCGATGCGCGGGCCGGGTGAGGCCGGTGGGTTTCGCGGTAGGGTGGGTTGCCGGCACAATCGTGGAACGCCGGCCTGGGACGGCCTCCGCCCCCGCGCCGCGCCGCACTCCCTCTCCCGCTTGCGGGGGAGGGCCGGGGAGGGGGCCGGAACGTCCGGTGTTGGCACGTAGCCGGGCCGGGCCGCGCCGGCGTCGGCCGGTTGGTGCGGATCGGGCCGTCGCGGACGAGGTGGCCGCTCTGGCGTGCTAACTCCGCCGGGCCGTTCCCCACCTGCGGCGTTGACAGATTTGACGCGGCGGCTCGCGCTCACTACCTCTGCCGTTCGTGCCGCACGCGGCGCGGCGTCCTTCGGAGGCCCCATTGTCCATCGTCGCCAGCATCCGCCAGTCCCTGGTGCCCATCCATCGCGAGGGGTACCCCTTCATCGCCATCGCGGTGGTGATCGCCCTCGGGCTGCTGTCGGTTTCGACCTTCTTCGGCATGATCGCCGTGGGGCTCGCCATCTGGACCGCGTTGTTCTTTCGCGATCCGCCGCGGGTGACGCCGGTGCGCGAGGGCCTCGTGATCGCCCCCGCCGATGGCCGCATCTCGCAGATCGGCCTCGCCCGCCCACCGCGGGAGCTGGACCTTTCCGACGAGCCGCTGCTGCGCGTCTCCATCTTCATGAACGTGTTCAACGTGCATGTGAACCGGGCGGCGGTGACTGGCCGCATTCTGCGCGTCGCCTACAAGCCCGGCATCTTCCTCAACGCCGATCTCGACAAGGCCAGCGAGGACAATGAGCGCAACGGCCTGGTGCTGGAAACCCGGGTGGGCACGCAGACCGTGCCGGTGGGCATCGTGCAGATTGCCGGGCTGATCGCCCGACGCATCGTGTGTTTCGTGCGCGAGGGCGAGGAGATCGGCGCCGGCGAGCGGTTCGGCCTCATCCGCTTCGGCTCGCGGGTGGATATCTATCTGCCGCCGGGCACCAAGGTTCAGGTGTCCGAGGGCCAGCTCACCACCGCCGGGGAAACCCTCATCTGCGATCTCGCCGCCCCCGCGCCGCGCGAGACCGCCTATCGGGTGAGCTGATGGCGCCGCTGTTTCCCCCGCTGGATCCCGAGGGGGGCCTGCGGCCCCGTTTCGTGCGCATCGGCAAGGTGCCGCTGCGGGTCATCCTGCCCAATCTCGTGACCCTGCTGGCTTTGTGCTCGGGCCTCACCGCCGTGCGCCTCGCCATTGAGGAGCGCATCGAGCTGGCGCTGGCCGCCATCGTGTTCGCGGCACTGCTGGACGGCATCGATGGCCGCCTCGCCCGGGCGCTGAAGGGCACCTCGCGCTTTGGGGCGGAGCTCGACAGCCTCGCCGATTTCGTGAATTTCGGCTGCGTGCCGGCGCTGATGCTCTATTTCTGGGGGCTGAACGAGGCCGGCTCATTCGGCTGGATTGCGGCGCTGGTCTATGCCATCTGCGCGGCCCTGCGCCTCGCCCGCTTCAACGTGATGCTGGATGACCCCGACAAGCCGGCCTTCGCCGCCGACTTCTTCACCGGCATCCCGGCGCCCGCCGGTGCCATCACCGTGCTGTTGCCGGTGTATCTGGAGCTGATCGGCGTGCCCCATGGCGGCATCAGCGCACCTCTGGCGCTCATCTACTGCCTCATCATCGGCTTTCTCATGATCTCCACGGTGCCGGCGTGGTCGGGCAAGACCATCGGCCGCCGCATCCGCCGCGACATGGTGCTGCCGCTGCTGGTGGTGGTGGCCATCTTCTTTGCCCTTCTGGCCAGCTATCCGTGGATCGTGCTGGCGGTGTGCTCCATCATCTATCTGGGCCTGCTGCCCATCTCCACCATCCGCTACCGTCGCCTGATGGCGGCCCACCGGGCGGAGCTGGCCGCTGCCGAGAGCGCGCCCCCCGCCGGCCAGGGCTGAGGGGTGGGCGGAGGCAGCCGGCGCTACGGACTATCCCGGATTCCGGCGGGTGCCGGACTCACGGTAGTTTGATCGCGTCATGTTGAACGCGACCGACATCCAGCCCGAAGGCGCCGTGGCACCCGCTCCTGTCCGCCGTCGCGCGCCCGCCGCCCGCGCCACCACGCGCACGGAGGAACTGCGGCTGCAGATCGCCGAGGACATCACCAGCGGTCGGTTGGTGCCTGGCACGGCGCTGGAAGAGGTGGAGATCGCCAAGCGCTACGGCGTTTCGCGCACTCCGGTCCGTGAGGCGCTGCGCAATCTGGCGGCCGCCGGGCTGGTGGAAGCGCGGCCCCATCGCAGCGCTTTGGTGGCGCACCCCACCATGGAACGGCTGCGTGGCATGTTCGACGTGATGGCCCAGCTGGAAGCCATGTGCGCCGGCTTGGCCGCCGTGCAGGCGACACCGGTGGAGCGGGCCGCCCTGGTACGGTTGCATGACGACCTTGCCAGCGCGATCCATGCCGGCGACGAGGAGCCGTGCAACGCCTTCGACGAGCGCTTTCACGCCACCGTCAATGCCGGCTGCCACAACGAGTATCTGGCCGAGCTCGCCACCGCGACCCGGGTGCGCCTGCGCCCCTTCCTGCGGGCGAAATACCGCTCCCTGGAGCGGCTCGCCGAATCCTATCGCGAGCACGACCGGGTGCTGACCGCCATCCTGCGCGGCGACCGGGCCGAGGCGGAAGCCGCCATGCGCGCCCATGTGCTGGCGACGCCGGCCATCGCTGCCACCCTCGTTTCGTAGCACGGTTATCCAAGGGGCCACACACCTAACGGGTCCGGTCCCCGTCCACTGCGGACGTCGGGACGCGGGTCGCGGCGGCTCGCCAGCGCCGCGATCTGAATGGTGATGTCCGATCACCGGCATCAAACCTCACTAGATCTAGTGGCATGGTGAGCGTGATGCGCTGCGGCCACAGTCGGCGGTGCGCTGTCTCATGCTGTGGATGACGGTGAAGATCGTCTGGCGCCGGCAAAGGACCGTTGAAGCCGCGAAAATCGCTCCAGGACTGGGGTTTTAAGGTTTTCTTAACGGGCTACAGGCACCATATGTTGTGGCGAAGGATGATTGCGCTACCAGATTAAGGCGAGAACATGTTTGACGTCTGGGGGGACTCGCACTAGCGTCCCTCCCCTGAGCGGCGAGCAATCCAGGCGATCGTGAGATCGGATGGACGGGTCGGCGTCATCCTCCATCGAGCAGTCCAAAGTCCGGGTCCGCGCCGCCGCGTCGGGCACGTCGTTGAGTCACGGCTGCTACATCTAGATGATATAATCTTCGGTCCGGGCTGGGACCGAGCGAAGGAGCACCGGTCATGCGCGTTGAACGTCGCTACACGCAGGAGGGCCGTTCCCCTTACGCGGATATTGAGTTCCGCGCGACCGTGAGCGAGATCAAGAATCCCGATGGTTCCGTGGTGTTCCGCCAGGACGGCATCGAGGTTCCCGCGCAGTTCTCGCAGGTGGCGAGCGACATCCTCGCGCAGAAGTATTTCCGCAAGGCCGGCGTGCCGGCGCGGCTGAAGAAGGTGGAAGAAAATACCGTTCCCGCCTTCCTGTGGCGCTCGGTGGCCGATGACGCCGCCCTCGCCGCTCTGCCGGAGAAGGAGCGCTATATCGGCGAGACCACGGCCCGCCAAGTGTTCGATCGTCTGGCCGGCACCTGGACCTATTGGGGCTGGAAGGGCGGCTATTTCGACACCGAGGCCGACGCCCAGGCGTTCTTCGACGAGCACCGCTACATGCTCGCCATGCAGATGGCCGCGCCCAATTCGCCCCAGTGGTTCAACACCGGCCTGTTCTGGGCTTACGGCATCGACGGGCCGGGTCAGGGCCACTTCTATGTGGATTTCGAGACCGGCGAGCTGAAGTCCTCCACCTCGGCCTATGAGCATCCCCAGCCCCACGCCTGCTTCATCCAGTCGGTGGGCGACGACCTTGTGAACGAGGGCGGCATCATGGACCTGTGGGTCCGCGAGGCGCGCCTGTTCAAGTATGGCTCCGGCACGGGCACCAATTTTTCGTCCCTGCGCGGCGAGGGCGAGCGCCTGTCCGGCGGTGGCCGCTCGTCCGGCCTCATGAGCTTCCTCAAGATCGGCGACCGCGCGGCGGGCGCCATCAAGTCCGGCGGCACCACCCGTCGCGCCGCCAAGATGGTGGTGGTGGACGCCGACCATCCGGATATCGAGAACTATGTGGAATGGAAGGTGCGCGAGGAGCAGAAAGTGTCTGCCCTTGTCACCGGCTCCAAGCTCAACGCCAAGCACCTCAAGGCCATTCTCAAGGCCTGCGTGAACTGCGAGGGCGTGGGCGACAGCTGCTATGATCCGGAGAAGAACCCGGCCCTCAAGCGCGAGATCAAGGCGGCCCGCAAATCGGCCATCGCCGATGCCGCCATCCGCCGGGTGATCCAGTTCGCCCGCCAGGGGTACAAGGACATCGACGTCGCCATCTACGATACCGATTGGGATGGCGAGGCCTATCTGACGGTGGCCGGCCAGAACTCCAACAATTCCGTGCGCGTCACCGACGGCTTCCTGCGCGCGGTGGAGGCCGACGGCGACTGGGATCTGATCCGCCGCACCGACGGCAAGGTGGCCAAGACCATCAAGGCCCGCGACCTGTGGGAGAAGATCGGCTCCGCCGCCTGGCATTGCGCCGATCCCGGCATCCAGTTCCACACCACCATCAACGACTGGCACACCTGCCCGGCGGGCGGCGACATCCGCGCTTCCAACCCGTGCTCGGAATACATGTTCCTGGACGACACGGCCTGCAATCTGGCTTCGCTCAACCTCCTGCAGTTCCGCGATGCGGCCAAGCAGTTCGATGTGGCGAGCTATGAGCATGCGGTGCGGCTGTGGACCATCGTGCTCGAAATCTCGGTGCTGATGGCGCAGTTCCCGTCTCGCCAGATCGCCGCGCTGTCCTATGAGTACCGCACCCTTGGCCTCGGCTACGCCAATATCGGCGGCCTTCTGATGTCGGGCGGCATTCCCTATGACTCGGCCGAGGGCCGGGCCATCTGCGGCGCGCTCACTGCGATCATGACGGGCGTGTGCTATGCGACCTCCGCCGAAATGGCCAAGCAGCTGGGCCCGTTCCCGGCCTATGGCGCCAATGCGGAGGCCATGCTGCGGGTGATCCGCAACCACCGCCGCGCCGCCTATGGCGAGGCGGAAGGCTATGAGGGCCTCGCCGTCAGCCCGGTGCCGCTCGATCGCGCCTCCTGCACGGACCAGCGCCTCGTCGCCCATGCGGCGGCGGCCTGGGATCGCGCCCTGGAGCTGGGCGAGCGCCACGGCTACCGCAATGCGCAGGTCTCGGTGATCGCCCCCACCGGCACCATCGGCCTGGTGATGGACTGCGACACCACCGGCATCGAGCCTGACTTCGCGCTGGTGAAGTTCAAGAAGCTGGCCGGCGGCGGCTACTTCAAGATCATCAACCGTGCGGTGCCGGAAGCGCTGCGGGCGCTCGGCTATGGCGAGGCGGAGATCGCCGAGATCGAGGCCTATGCGGTGGGTCACGGCTCGCTGGCCCAGGCCCCGGCCATCAACCATTCGACCCTGCGCGCCAAGGGCTTCGACGACGCGGCCATCACCAAGGTGGAAGCGGCGGTGAAGACCGCCTTCGACATCAAGTTCGCCTTCAACCGCTGGACCTTCGGCGAGGAGTTCCTGAAGGACGTGCTGAAGGTGCCGGCGGCGCAGCTGGCGGACCCCAAGTTCGACCTGTTGACCTTCCTCGGCTTCTCCAAGGCCGATATGGACGCCGCCAACATCCATGTGTGCGGCGCCATGACCCTGGAGGGTGCCCCGCACCTGAAGGTGGACCATCTGCCGGTGTTCGATTGCGCCTCTCCGTGCGGCCGCCTCGGCAAGCGCTATCTGTCGGTGGAAAGCCACATCCGCATGATGGCGGCGGCGCAGCCGTTCATTTCTGGCGCCATCTCCAAGACCATCAACATGCCCAACGAGGCGAGCGTGGAGGACTGCAAGGCGGCCTACCTGCTCTCCTGGCGCCTCGCGCTGAAGGCCAACGCGCTGTATCGCGACGGCTCCAAGCTCTCCCAGCCCCTCAACGCCCAGCTGGTGGCGGATGACGAGGACGAGGACGACGCGGTGGAGGCGGTGCTGGCGCAGCCGGCGGCGGCGCGCGCCACCGCGGTGGCGGAAAAGATCGTCGAGCGGGTGGTGGAGCGCATCGTCGAGCGCCCGGTCCATGCGCGCGACAAGATGCCTGACCGCCGCAAGGGCTACACCCAGAAGGCGCTGGTGGGCGGCCACAAGGTCTATCTGCGGACCGGCGAATATGACGACGGGCGGCTCGGCGAGATCTTCATCGACATGCACAAGGAGGGCGCTGCCCTCCGGTCGTTGCTGAACAATTTCGCCATCGCCATCTCGCTCGGCCTGCAGTATGGCGTGCCGCTTGACGAATATGTGGATGCCTTCACCTTCACCCGGTTCGAGCCGGCGGGGCCTGTGCAGGGCAACGACACCATCAAATATGCCACCTCGATCCTGGACTATGTGTTCCGCGAGCTGGCGGTGTCCTACCTCGGCCGCAACGACCTCGGCCATGTGGACCCCCACGACACCGGTTTCGACGCCCTGGGCAAGGGTGCGGACGAAGGCAAGGCACCGACCAACCCGGCGGCGCGTATCGTCTCCAAGGGGCTGGTGCGCGGCAAGACCGTGAACCTGCTGGCGGCGGCCCAGGCCATCATCGGCGAGCCGCGGGCGTCTACAGACAATGTCACCGTGCTGCGGGCCCGCAGCGAGGGCGCGACCGCGCTGAAGTCGGAGACCGCCGAGCTCAAGGCGCCGGAGGTTCAGGACGACGAGGACGATGCGCCGGTGGCCGAGATCGGCATCGAGACCACCCTGTCGTGGAGTCCGGCGGCCCGCAAGGCCGAGGCCCGCGCCGAAGCCCGAGCCAAGGGGTATGAAGGCGAGGCCTGCCCCGAGTGCATGAACTTCACCCTGGTGCGCAACGGCACCTGCCTGAAGTGCGACACCTGCGGCGCCACCACCGGCTGCAGCTGAGCGAGGGCGCTTCGAAGAGGACACTCAAGTTCGGAGCTAGGTATTAAATCAGCCCTCGGTCGTTGCACCGAGGGCTGTATGTCGGGGCCAAGCTCTTTTTTCGGGATGGTTGAGTCAGCGTTGTTTCGGCGTACTGAGGTCCGGGGTGAACAGGGCCAGGGTTCCACAGCGGGTCAGGCTGTTGGGGAGCCTGCCTCGAACGAGGAGGGATCGCCGTGTCGTTTTTGTCTGACGATGAGATTGAGAGGCGCGCTCTGGCTTTGCGGGAAGCGCTTCATATTAACCATCAGCTCAATCCCGACCTTATTACTTGTATTTTCAAGGCGAAGGCCGCAGGTTTCCTTAAGGGCTATCTGAAGAGCCCTGAGCTTGCTGAGGACGCTTCGTTCGACCCCGTTACGGGTATCCTCGCGATCCGTGACGACGTTTTTGAGGCTGCAAACCATGGTATGCCTCGGGCGCGCTTCACGGTTGCTCATGAACTTGGACACGTGACGCTTCGCCACGCACGCAAACGCTTTCGCGGGCCTCTCGCGCACCAGAAGCAAGAGATGGTTAGGACCATCCGTGGCGATGAGGTCCAAGCGGACAAATTCGCTGCAGCGTTTCTCACGCCATATCACCTCGCGAATATGTCTGCTGATATAACAAGTCAGGAATTGGCAGAGCGCTTCAATGTGAGTGTGGGGTGTGCTGAGGCTCGTCTTGATCCGCTTCATCGGCTACATCGCATCAAAAATGGAATTAAAAGGCCGTTGCCGGATGCTGTTGTTCAGTTCATGAACTCAACAGCGCCCAGGCGGTAACTACTCAGAGATGCGTTCTCGGAGCTCTCAAGTCGCTATAGATCTGTCTTGTTACTGAATATAAATTTAATGCGATAATTTCTTCGTGTTTCGCCGGATCAGCCGCGCAGGTGGGTGAGGATGTGGTGGGCCAGGGCCTCCGGCTGCTCCACGCAGGGGATGTGGGAGGCATCGGGGATGCGCGCGACGCGGGCGCCGGGAATGAGCGCGGCCAGGGCCTCGGCGGCGGCCGGTGGGGTGGAGGGGTCCTGTTCGCCCACCACCACCAGAGTGGGGGCGCGAATGTTGCGGTCGCCGGCGGCGAGGTCGGCGTCGCGCACGGCCATGGCGCAGCCGAGATAGCCCTCCAGGCTGGTGCGGGCCACCATGTTCACATAGCCGCGCACCACCTGCGGCACCCGCGCCCGGAAGCCATCGGTGAACCACCGGGCCATGACCCCGGGGGCGATGGCGGCCATGCCGTCCCGGCGGATGGCGACGATCCGCTCGTTCCACACCGAGGCCGGCCCGATCACCGCGGCGGTGTCGCACAGCACCAGGCGATCCACCCGCGGCGCGGCCGTCGCCGCCAGATGCTGGGCGATCATCCCGCCGATGGACAGGCCGCACACATGGGCCTTTTCGATGCCCAGGCCATCGAGCAGCGCCAGCGCATCACCGGCCAGTTCGGCGACGGTGTAGCCGGCGCTGTCGCCCGGCAGGGCGGTGGCATCGGAGAGGCCGTGTCCGCGTTTGTCATAGCGCAGCACGCGGAAGTGCCGGGTGAGGGCGGGCATCACCGGATCCCACACGGCAAGGCTGGTGCCCAGCGAGTTGGCGAGCAGCAGCGTCGGCGCGGTGGCGTCGCCGTCCAGGGCATAATGGGTGGTGAAGTCACCGGTGAGGAGAAAGGGCATCCCGAGGGCTCCGAGGGAAAGCAATCAGACGGTGGCGATGGGCGTCACAGGAGAACCCGCCGCCCCCGGCAGGCGCAAGGGGGGTGCCGTGAGCAGGAAGCGGCTGCGTCCGTTCTGGCGCAGGTGGGCGGCCAGATCCTGGAACCACCACAATTCGCCCAGCGGCAGGCCGAGCTTGAACAGGCAGTGGTGATGCAGCGGCATCACCGCGTGTTCCGCATCTACGGCGGGGCGCGCGGGCAGCGCCTCCACCGCGTAATTGTCGGCGGCAATGGCGGCGATGCCACTGTCGGTGATCCATTGGAGCAGCCCGGCATCCCGGCCGTCCAGCACGCAGCAGGCGCGGGCCAGCGCTTCCGGGTCTGGTGCGCCATCCATGCGCATCACCACCTCGGCGAAGCCGGTGCGCAGGCACAGGATGTCGCCGCGCTCCACCACCACGCCATCGGCCGCCAGCACCGCCTGGAGGTCGGCAAGACCCACCAGCCGCCGCGCCTCGCCGAAATGATGGGCGAGATCCACCAGCACCGCGCGGCCCTGAACGCCGTGCTCCGCGCTGGTCTCGATGCCGAGTCGGCCGGCGCCGAAGGTGAGGCCGCGGGCGGCCGCCTCGCGCGGGCTCAGAATGTCGGTGCCGGCGCGGAAGCCGTTGTAATAGACCGGCTCGGGCACGCCATCGCCGTCGGCGTCGAACATGGCGCCCACATGCACCAGCGCATCCCACTGGGTGGAATATTGCAGGGCGATCTCCACCTTGTCGTCGCACACCACGTCGAGCAGCCCGGCCTCGTCGTGGCACAGGCACTGGTTCCAGCGTGGCTTGTCGGCGGGGCCGGTGGGTGAGCGCACGGGCGGCCCCCGCCGCGGGTTGAGGGCCTTGCCGCCGGGCCGGTCGAGGGGCAGGCTGAGGCAGAAGGTGCGCCCTTCGCGTACCTCGGCGATGCCCTGCAGCACCTTTTCCGGGGTGAGGAGATTGAGCCGGCCGAGCTGGTCGTCGGGGCCGAAATCACCCCAGTTGGACCCTGCCGGCCGCTGAGCCCAGCGGGGATTGGACGCCATCATATTTCCACCCTTGCTCGACCCTTCGATGCCTTCACACGGTACCTTTGCCGACGGTGATGCCACCGCACACGGGCAGCGTCTGCCCGGTGATGAAGCCCGCCGTCGCGCCGAGGAAAAAGGAGACCGCTTCCGCCACATCCTCCGGCGTGCCCATGCGGCCCACCGGAACGGCGGCGATGATGGCGCGGGTGCGCGGCGCATCAGGTGGGTTGGCGGCGGTGAACAGGGGGGTAGCGATGGGCCCGGGGGCCACCGCGTTCACGGTGATGCCGTCCGCTCCCAGCTCCAGTGCCCAGGTGCGGGTGGCGCCCAGCAGCCCGGCCTTGCTGGCGGCATAGGCGGTGCGCAGTTCCTTGCCATAGGCGGCCCGGCTCGACACGTTGACGATGCGGCCGAAGCCCGACGCGCGCATGCCCGGCAGCAGCGCCTGCGTGCACTGGATGGCGGTGCCCAGATTGAGCCGCATGACGGCGGTGAAATCGGCGCTGGTGGTGTCGTCGAGGAGCGCCGGGCGCACCATGCCCACGTTGTTGACGAGGCGGGTGATGGGGCCATCCCCCAGCGCTTCCGCCAGGGCGCCGGCGGTGGCGGCCTCGTCCATCATGTCCACGGCGATGAAACGGGCGGCGAGGGCCGCCGGTGGCGGCGCCCGATCGAGCACGATCACCGTGCGCCCGGCGGCGATCTCCCGCGTGGCCACGGCGAGGCCGATGCCGCCGGCGCCGCCAGTAACAAGGGTGCGTTCGATTTGGGTGCGTTCGGCGCTCATGGCGTCACCTGCGGCGGGGCTTCGTTCAAGTGGCAGACGCCATCCACATAGGCCTTGCGCCAGCGGTGGATCACCACCCGCTCGAACAGGCCGGCCTGATGGAATGGGTCGGCGGCGATGAACGCTTCGGCCTCGGCGCGGCGCTCCAGCGCCACCACATAGAGCCCGCCGCCGGCGGCGTTGCCCGCCTCGTCCAGCTTGGCGCCGCAGGCGATCAGCAGATGCTTGTGGGCGTCGAGGAAGGCGAGGTGGGCGTCGCGGGTGGCGGCCCGCAGGTCCAGGGTGTCGGGGCGGTCGAAGGTCTCGATCATGTAGGGCATCAGGTGGTCCTCATGGCGCCTGGATAGCGATGCCGGCGCGCTGGCGTAGGGTGTCGAGATCGAGGCCCGGCGCCAGTTGGCGGAGGCTGAAGCCCGCCTCGGTCACGTCCAGCACCGCATGGTCGGTATAGACGCGGGAGACGCAGCCAAGGCCCGTCAGGGGATAGGAGCAGCGCTGCACCAGCTTGGACACGCCGGTCTTGGTGAGCATCTCCATCATCACGAACACCTGCCGCGCGCCCACCGCCAGATCCATGGCGCCGCCCACGGCGGGGATGGCGTTGGGGTCATTGGTGGCCCAATTGGCGAGGTCGCCGTTTTCCGCCACCTGGAAGGCGCCGAGAATGGCGATGTCGAGATGGCCGCCGCGCATCATGGTGAAGGAGGTGACGTGATCGAAAATGGCGCCGCCGGGCAGCAGCGTCACCGGCTGCTTGCCGGCGTTGATGAGGTCCCAGTCGATGGCGTTGGGCCCGGGCTTCGGCCCCATGCCGATGAGGCCGTTCTCGCTCTGCAGCAGGATTTCCTTGTCCTCGGGCAGGCAGTCGGCCACCAGCTCGGGCATGCCGATGCCGATGTTCACCACCGCTCCTTCTGGGATGTCGGCGGCGATGCGTTGGGCCATTTCGATGCGCGTCCAGGGCTTGAAGTCCGTTGCTGCGCTGCTCATTGGGCGGCTCCCGTGCCGATGGCGACCACGCGGTCCACGAAGGCGCCGGGGGTGACGATGGCTTCCGGATCCAGGCTGCCGAGGGGGACGATGTCTTCCACCTGGGCGATGGTGATCCGCGCGGCGGTGGCCATTACCGGGCCGAAATTGCGCGCGGTCTTGCGATACACGAGGTTGCCCCAGCGATCGCCCTGATGGGCCTTGATGAGGGCGTAGTCGGCGCGGATGGGATATTCGAGCACATACTGGCGCCCGTCGATCTCCCGCGTCTCCTTACCGGCGGCAATGGGGGTGCCGAAGCCGGTGGGGGTGAAGAAGGCGCCGATGCCGGCGCCGCCCGCCCGCAGCCGTTCCACCAGATTGCCCTGGGGCACCAGCTCCAGCTCCACCTTGCCCGAGCGGTAGAGCTCATCGAACACGAACGAGTCGGCCTGGCGGGGGAAGGAGCAGACCATCTTGCGCACCAGCCCGGCGGCGAGCAGAGCGGCGAGGCCCTTGGTGCCGTTGCCGGCGTTGTTGGACACGATGGTGAGGTCGCGCGGCGCCTTGGCGATCAGCGCGTCAATCAGCTCATGGGGCATGCCCGCCCCGCCGAACCCACCCACCAGGATGGTGGCGCCATCGGCAATGTCGGTCACGCAGCTCGCGGTATCGGCTCGGGTCTTGTCGATCATGGCGGCGCCGCTCCTCAAATGGCGGAGGGATGGCGCGCCAAAGCGGTCACGCGGATATCCATGAAGGGGAACAGGGGCAGTGACGAGAGGATCGTGTGCAGCTCGTCCACGCTCTCCACGTCGAAGACGGAGATGTTGGCGTAGCGGCCGGCGACCCGCCACAGATGCACCCACTTGCCCTGCCGCTGCAGGTCCTGCGCATAGGCCTTTTCGCGCGCCTTGATGGCGTCCGCCTCGGCCGCCGGGAGGTCGTGGGGAATGCGCACCTCCATTTCCACGTGGAACAGCATGCTCTGTGCCTCTTCGCTTTCTCAAAACGGGGCCGGCCACGTCCGCCGTGGCCGGCAATGTCGGCTTACTTCTTCACCAGCGCGCAGGTGCTTTCGCTGAGGGGCTGGAAGGCTTCATCGCCGGGGATGACGCGGACGATGTCATAGAAGTCCCAGGGGCCCTTGGAGGCGGCGGGGGTCTTCACCTTGGCCAGGAACATGTCATGGACCATGCGGCCGTCCTCGCGGATCTTGCCGTTCTTGGCGAACATGTCGTTGATGGGCAATTCGCGCATCTTGGCCACCACCTTGGCGCCCTCGTCGGTGCCGGCGGCCTCGGCGGCCCGGAGATAGTGCAGCACCGAGGAATAGACGCCGGCATGCACCATGGTGGGCATCTTGCCGCCCATGCGGGCTGCGAAGCGCTTGGAGAAGGCGCGGGTGTCGTCGTCGTGGTCCCAATAGAAGCCGGTGGTCAGCACCATGCCTTGCGCGGCATCGAGGCCCACCGAATTGATGTCGGTGAGGAACAGCAGCAGGGCGGCCAGGGTCTGCCCGCTCTGGGTGATGCCGAACTCGCGCGCCTGCTTGATGGTGTTGATGGTGTCGGCGCCGGCATTGGCCATGCCGATGATCTGCGCGCCGGACGCCTGCGCCTGCAGCAGGAAGGAGGAGATGTCGGTGGAGCCGAACGGATGGCTCACCGAGCCCTTCACGGTGCCGCCCTTCTCCTTCACGATCTTGGCCACCTGCTTTTCCAGGTCATGGCCGAAGGTATAGTCGGCGGTGATGAAGTACCAGGTCTTGTAGCCCTCGTTGGCCAAAGCATTGCCGGTGCCGGCGGCCAGCGAATAGACGTCGTAGGTCCAGTGCAGGCCGGTGGGGGAGCAGGCCTTGTTGGTGAGCGCCATGGAGGCGGCGCCGGAATTGATGTCGACCTTGCCCTTCTCTTTCGCCACCTCACGCACGGCGAGGGCGGCCACCGAGCCGTTGATATCGAAGATGGCGTCCACATTCTCCGTGTCGTACCAGCGCCGCGCGGTGGCGGAGGCGATATCCGCCTTGTTCTGGTGGTCGGCGGACACGAGCTCCACCGGCTTGCCATGGATGGGCTTGCCGAAATCCTCGATGGCCATCTTGGCGGCCTCGACCGAGCCCTGGCCAGCGAGGTCCGAATAGGCGCCGGACATGTCGGTCAACACGCCGATCTTGACGCCATCACCGGCATATTGCGCGGCGGCGGGGGCGATCAGGGCGGCGCTGGCGAGCAGCGCGGCAGCGAGGGTGGTGGCGAGTTTGGTCTTCACGTTTCCTCCTCCTTGGTCGTTATGTGGTGGGGTCACACCCGCTCGATGACGAGGGCGATGCCCTGGCCGACGCCGATGCACATGGTGGCGAGGCCATAGCGGCCGCCGGTGCGCTGCAGGTGATGCACGGCCGTGCCCACCAGCCGTGCCCCGGACATGCCGAGGGGATGGCCCAGGGCGATGGCGCCGCCGTTGGGATTGACGTGGGCCGCATCATCGGGAAGCCCCAGCTCCGCCAATACCGCGCAGGCCTGCGCCGCGAACGCCTCGTTGAGCTCGATCACATCCATGTCGGAGAGCTTCAGGCCCACCCGTTCCAACACCTTGCGGGTGGCGGGGGCGGGGCCCATGCCCATGATGCGCGGCGGCACGCCGGCGGTGGCCATGCCGAGCACCCGCGCCTTGGGGGTCAGCCCGTGGCGCTCCACTGCCGCTGCCGAGGCGATGAGCAGCGCGGCGGCCCCGTCATTGACGCCCGAGGCGTTGCCGGCGGTCACGGAGCCGTCGGGCCGCACCACGCCCTTGAGGCGGGTCAGGTCCGCCAGGGTGGTGTCGGGCCGGGGGTGTTCATCCTGGGCGAAGGGCTTCGGGTCGCCCTTGCGCTGGGGCACCAGCACCGGAACGATCTCGTCGGCGAAGCGGCCGGCGGCCTGGGCGGCGGCGGTGCGGCGCTGACTTTCCAAAGCGAACGCATCCTGCCGCTGCCGGGAGATCTGGAAGTCGTCGGCGACGTTCTCCGCCGTCTCCGGCATGGAATCCACGCCGTGCATCGCCTTCATGCGCGGGTTCACGAAACGCCAGCCGATGGTGGTGTCCTCCACCTTGGCCGCGCGCGAGAAGGCGCTCTCCGCCTTGCCCATCACGAACGGCGCGCGGGTCATGCTCTCGACCCCGCCGGCGATGAGCAGATCAGCATCGCCGGCGCGAATGGCGCGGGCGGCACTGCCCACCGCATCCATGCCGGATCCGCACAGGCGGTTGATGGTGGCGCCCGGCACCTCGATGGGCAGGCCCGACAGCAGCGCCCCCATGCGGGCGACGTTGCGATTGTCCTCACCCGCCTGGTTGGCGCAGCCGAAGATCACATCGTCGATTTGGCTGGCGAGGGCCGTGGGGTCACCGCTTTGGCGCGCGGTCAGCGCCCGGATCACCAGCCCCGCCAGATCATCCGGCCGCACGCTGGCCAGGGCGCCGCTATAGCGGCCGATGGGCGTGCGGACGGCATCGCAAATGAAAGCGTCACCCATGACGGCTCCAGATTTGTGCGTATAACGAACATTTTCGGCGTCATGGGTAGCGACGCATCCGGCGTCTCGTCAACAGGAATGCATGCTGCGTGTGCGATGCTGCAAAGCAAAAACTGCAGAATGCGTTGTTATTGAAGTTGATGTGCCATTGTGAATCTGGATAGTGCAGTCGACTTGACAAGCGCGTGGCGTTGGATTTTTGTGCGCATCTCGAACTTATGTTTCGTCAATCGCACAAGAGGGCGCCATGGATGACACGCTGCTGGGTCCGGTTGCGATGGTCGGTGCGGGCAGCATGGGGCAGGGATGGGCGATCGTGTTCGCCCGCGCCGGCGCCGAGGTGCGCCTGTTCGATGCGGCGCCGCAGGTGCTGGACGCGGCGCGGCCGGCCATCGCCGCGCGGCTGGACGCCTTGGCCGCCCACGGGCTGCTGAACGAGCCGCCGCAACAGGTGATGGCGCGCATCACCTCGACCTCCGATCTCGAGGCCGCTTTGGCGGGTGTGCAGCATGTGCAGGAGAATGTGCCGGAGCAGCTGGAGCTGAAGCTGGAGCTGTTCCGCCGGCTCGATGCGTTGGCCCCAGCCGATGCGGTGCTCGCGAGCTCCACCTCCTCGCTGCCGGCCTCGGCGTTCGCGGACACGCTCGCGGGGCGGGCGCGCTGCCTCGTCGCCCACCCGGCCAACCCGCCGTTCCTGCTGCCGGTGGTGGAACTGGTGCCGGCGCCGTTCACCGCGCCGGAGGTGGTGGTGCGCACGCGGGCACGCATGGCGCGGGCCGGTCAGGTGCCGGTGGTGCTGCGCAGGGAGGTGGATGGCTTCATCTACAATCGCCTGCAGGGGGCGGTGCTGCGCGAGGCCTATTGGCTGCTCAAGGAAGGCATCGCCGACGTGGCCGGCATCGATGCGGTGATGACCGCCGGGCTCGGCTTGCGTTGGTCGGTGGTGGGGCCGTTCGAGACCGCCGATCTCAATTATCGCGGTGGCATCGCGGAGCATGCCCGCCGCATGGGCGAGCGCTATCGCGAGATGGGGGCGGCGCGCGGCCAGCCGGATGTATGGGACGACGCGCTGGTGGCCCGCGCCACCGCCGAACGCCGGGCGCTCCTGCCCCTCGACCAGTGGGACGAGCGGGTGGCCTGGCGCGATGCGCGGCTGATGGCGGCGCGGGCGGCTGGGCAGGGGGTGCCGGACTCCTATAATGCCGCCGGGGATGATTCCGCGGAGGACGCATGAGGAGCGAGGAGGCCGGCGAGGACAAGGACTATGTCCAATCCCTCGTGCGGGGCCTGGAGGTCATCCGCACCTTCAGCCAGTACAAGCCGCGGATGACCCTGAGCGAGGTGGCCCAGCATGCCGGCCTCACCCGCGCCGCGGCCCGGCGCTTCCTGCTCACGCTGGTGCGGGAGGGCTATGCGGAGACCGACGGCAAGTATTTCTCCTTGCGGCCGAAAGTGCTGGATCTCGGCTTCTCTTATCTCTCCTCTTTGCCCATGTGGGAGGTGGCCCAGCCGATCATGCGCGATGTGGTGAATGCGCTGCATGAATCCTGCTCCCTCTCGGTGCTGGACGGGCAGGACATCGTCTATGTGGCGCGGGTGCCCACCGAACGGGTGATGACCATCGGCCTGTCCATCGGCAGCCGCCTGCCGGCCTTCTGCAGCTCTATGGGCCGGGTGCTGCTGGCGGGCCTGCCGCCGACGGAGCTGGCGGTGTTCTTCGATCGCGTCAAGCTGGAGCGGCGCACCGAGCGCACTGTCGCCACCATGGTCGCCCTCAAGGATGCCATCGACACCACGCGCCGGCAGGGCTGGGCGCTGGTGGACCAGGAATTGGAGATGGGGCTGCGGTCCATCGCCGTGCCGGTGCGCAACCGGCGCTCGGAGGTGCTGGCGGCGCTGAACGTCAGCACCCATGAGGGGCGCAGCTCCCTGGAGGTCATGAAGACGCGCTTCCTGCCGGAGCTGCTCGACGCTGCCCAGCGCATTTCCGCCTCGCTGCCCCAATAGGGGTCAGCCGCCTGCGCACAGGCCGGCGGCGATCTTCTCGGCCATCATGATCACCGGAATATTGGTGTTGGCGGTGGGCAGCCGCGGCATGGCGGAAGCGTCGGCCACATACAGGTTGTCCGTGCCGATCACCCGCCCCGTGGGATCGAGCACCGCATCGGGATCATCCGGCGCGCCCAGGCGGCAGGTGCCGCTGGCGTGCCACACGCCGAAGGCGGCGCCGCGCACGAAGGCGGCGAGCTGGTCATCGTCGGCCATCAGCGTCGCGAGGGTGCCGCCGGCGGACATGAAGCGGCGGATGGCGGCCTGCCGCAGCGCCGCAGGCGCATCCAGCAGGGCGCCGATGAGCTCGGTGGCGAGCGCATTGACCGGCGACACCCGGCTCAACCGTTTCACGAACGGGGAGAAGGCGGCGGGGAACAGATCGCCGGGATCGGGATTGAGCGCCGGCGACAGCAGCAGCGGCACCAGCCGGCGCACCCCCGCCATCATCCGCGCCAGATCATCGGGATGGCTCAACAGGTTGAGGTCGGCCTGCGGATAGTGCGCCGGATCGGGCGAGAGCAGCCGCACCGTGCCGCTGGATTTCGGCCGGTTGCACCACAGGAAATAGAGGCCGAGCCGGCGTCCGAGGCCGTGCCAGCCGGCCCGCGCCGAGGCGGTGGCATACATGTCGGACGCTTCGCCGCCGGTGAGGCCGGAGGAGAAGCGCAGGGCGGCGAAGGCGGCGCGGCGGTAGCTCATGGGCAGCCGCAGGCGGGGCGGCAGATATTGGCAGAAGGTCAGGGTGGGGTGATCACGCAGGTTCTGGCCCACCCCGCGCCGCTCCACCTGCACGGGAATGCCGAGCGCGCTCAGCGCCGGCCCCGGCCCGATGCCGGCGCGCATCAGGATGGCCGGCGTCTGCAGCGCGCCGGCGGTCACCACCACCCGCGCCGCCTCGACCGTCACTGCCGCGCCCTCGCGCACCAGTTCGAGGCACCGCGCCCGTGGGCCCTCCATCGCCATCGTCTGCAGGCGCGTGCGCGGCCAGATGGCGAGGTTGGGGCGGGCGCGGGTGGCGGCATCGAGATAGGCGACGGCGGCGGACACCCGCCGGTCGTTCTCATTGTTGAAGGCGGGCGGGAACACGCCGTCCTCGAACATGCCGTTTTGGTCCTCCCGCCAGGGCAGGCCGCTGCCGGCCAGCGCCTGCGTGGCGGCTTGCGCGAACGGGGGCCATTCGGGCGGCAGGATGCGGCGGATGGGTAGGGGACCGTCGCTTCCATGCAGCGGGCCGTCGCAATCCAGGTCCCGTTCGAGCTTGCGGAAGAAGGGCAGCACCTCGTCCCAGCCCCAGCCGGTGGCGCCCAGCGCGGCCCATTCGTCGTAATCCCGCGGCAGCCCCCGGTTGGCCGATTGCACATTGATGGACGAGCCGCCCCCCATCACCCGGCCCTGCTCATAGGCCCGGCTGGCGCGGCTGCCGTCCGGGCGGCGGGTGGTGAAGGCGGAGAGGCCCGGCCAGATAAAGCGATCCCCATGGAACAGACCCATGGGATAGCTGTCGGCGATGGGCGCCGGCACTGCATCGGGCGGGGTGTCCTCGCCAGCCTCCACCAGCAGCACCCGGTGGCGGATGTCGGCGGAGAGGCGGTGCGCCAGCACACAGCCGGCGGAACCGCCGCCGATGATGACCGTATCGAAACTGGGAAGATTGGAAGACGCCATGGCGCGCCGGCTCCTGCGGCCCCGTGCGGGGCGCTGCGGGTGAGGGAAGGGCAATCAGACGACGCCGGCGTCCTGGTAGATGTGCTTGATCTCCATGAAGTCGATCAGCGCGTCATAGCCGTGCAGGCGGCCGAGGCCGCTGCGGCGATAGCCGCCGGTCTCCGCCTCGGCGAACAGCTTGTTGTGGTCATTGATCCACACCGTGCCGTTGCGCAGCGCCCGCGCCACCCTGAGCGCCCGGGCGCCGTCACGGGTCCAGACGCTGGCGGACAGGCCATATTGGGTGTGGTTGGCCCGGCGCACCGCATCCTTTTCGTCGTGGAAGCGCTCGATCACCACCAGTGGCCCGAAAATCTCCTCCTGCACGAAGAAGGCGCCGGTGTCCGCATGGGCGATGAGGGTGGGGGTGAGGAAGGCGCCCGCATCGAGCCCACCGGCCGGGCGGCCGCCCGCCAGCACCACCTCGTCGGCGAGGTCCATGGCCTGCGCCGTGCGCTGTTCCACCGCCGTGCGGGCGGCATCGTCGATCAGAGGGCCGATCTCGGCGCCGGCGGCGTCTCCCGGCGCCACCTTCAGGGCCGCGAGGGCCGCCTTCAGCGCGGTTTTCATCTCCTCATAGCGGCTCTCGTGCACCAGCACGCGGCGGGCGGCAGTGCATTGCTGGCCGGAAATGATGGTGGCCGCCGCCGCCAGCTTGGGGGCCACGGAGGCAATGTCCGCATCCTCGAACACCAGGCAGCAGGATTTGCCGCCCAGCTCCAGGGAGAGCTTCTTCATGGTGGGGGCGGCATCGGCCATGATGCGGGCGCCAGTGGCGTTGGAGCCGGTGAAGGAGATCACGTCCACCTCCGGCGAGGTCACCAGCGCCTGCGCCACCTCGTGGCCGGTCTCCATCACCAGATTGACGACACCCGGCGGCAGGCCGTCCACCTCCACCAGGGTGCGCAGGATCTCGGCGGTGATGAGGGCGGTCTGCGGCGCCGGCTTCACCACGATGGTGCAGCCCGCCGCCAGTGCCGGTGTCACCGCGCGGATCAGCAGCACCGCGGGCGCGTTCCACGGAATGATGAGGCCGGCGACCCCGGCCGGCTCTTTGATGAGGGTGGAGAAGGCGCCGGGCTCCACCTCGAACACGTGGCCGGGGATGAAGCGGGTGAGGCCCGCATAATAGCGGATCTCCGAGATGGAGCCGGCGATCTCGCCCCGCGACTGGGCCAGGGGCTTGCCGTTCTCGGCGGTGAGAAGCCGGGCGAGGGCGTCGGCGCGGCGCTCCATGGCATCGGCCCAGCGCAGCATCACCAACTGCCGCAGGCGCGGCGCCTGCGCCCAGTTTGGACGCTCGAAGGCCTGCCGGGCGGCGGCGATGGCGGCGTCGGCATCGGCCCGCCCGCCGGCGGCGAAATGGCCCAGCACGGCGCCGGTGGCGGGATCAAGGCTTGGCGCGGTGGC
Source organism: Xanthobacter sp. NM-25 (assembly GCF_022138605.1). GTDB lineage: Bacteria > Pseudomonadota > Alphaproteobacteria > Rhizobiales > Xanthobacteraceae > Xanthobacter. Next base: position 245,546 of record NZ_JACBFS010000002.1, on the reverse strand, counting down.
GCCGGAGAGCGCCGCCTGCCAGGCGCCCCCCACGTGATTGAGGGACGTGATGGCGTTCATGATGATCCTCCCATGGTTCTGGGCGACGCCGCCTTGGGCGGCGCCAAATTCAGCCCTGTCCGTGGCCTGCCTTCAGCGCGGCCTCGCGCAGGCCCGTCAGCGTCGCCGACGGGGTGATGGCCTCCGGATCAATGACCAGCTCCAGCAGGGCCGGGCGCTTCTCGGCGGCGGCGAAGGCGCGGGCACGGGCGAAGGCGTCAGCGAAATCGGCCGTCGCCTCCACCCGCTCGCCGAAGCAGCCATAGGCCTCGGCCAGGGCGGGAAAGTCGGGATTGTCCAGGCTGGTGGCGTACACCCGGCCGGGATATTCCCGCTCCTGGTGCATGCGGATGGAGCCGTACATGCCGTTGTTCACCACGATCACCACTACCCCGGCGCCGTGCTGCCGCGCGGTGATCAGCTCCTGTCCGCTCATCAGGAAGCAGCCATCGCCGGCAAAGCAGATCACATCCCGTGCCGGGTTGTGGAGCTTGGCGGCGATGGCGGCGGGCAGGCCATAGCCCATGGCGCCCGATGTGGGCGCGAGCTGGGTGCGGAAGCCGCCATAGCGATGGAAGCGATGCACCCAGATGGCATAGTTGCCGGCGCCGTTGGTGATGATGGCGGAGAGCGGCAGCGTTTCCCGCAGATGCAGCATCACTGCGCCAAGGTCGAGGGGGCCGGGCATGGCGCCGGGCGTCTGGTCGGCGAGATATTCGGACCGCGCCGCCCGCACCGCACCGCTCCAGGGCATGGGCGAGCGCCAGCCGGCCGGCCCCTTGCCTTTCAAGGCAGCGGCCGCCGCCGCGAATTCGCCCATGCCGGCATTGATGAAGAGGTCGGCCTGATAGACACGGCCGAGCTCCTGCGGATCGGCATGGACATGGACGAAGCGCTGGGCCGGCCGGGGCAGATCGAGCAGTGTGTAGCCGGCCGTGGTGGTCTCGCCGAGGCGGGGCCCCACCGCCAGCAGCAGGTCCGCCGCGCGGATGCGGGCCACCAGCTTGGCGCTGGGGCCGAGGCCGGCGTGGCCGATGTAATTGGGGTGGTGGTTGTCGAGCAGGTCCTGCCGGCGGAAGGCCGCCGCCACGGGCAGGTCGAAGGCCTCGACGAAATGCTGGAAATCGCGGCTGGCCTGGGCGCTCCAGCCGCCGCCACCGACGATCACCAGCGGCTGGGTGCTGGCCTCGATCATGGCGCGCAGCCGGGCCATGTCGGCGGTGCCGGGATGGGCTGCGACGCGCCGATAGGCTTCCGCGTCGCGCACCGTGGCGGGCGTTGCCAGCACGTCCTCCGGCAGCGCCACCACCACCGGGCCGGGGCGGCCGGAAACGGCCACCTGGAAGGCCCGCGCCACCAGCTCGGGAATGCGCTCCGGCCGATCGATCTCCACCACCCATTTGGCCATGCCGCCGAACATGGCCGGGTAGTCCACCTCCTGCCACGCCTCGCGATGGCGCATGGTGGCGGCCACCTGGCCGACGAACAGCACCAGTGGGGTGGAATCCTGCGATGCGGTGTGGATGCCGATCGCGGCATGGCTGGCGCCAGGGCCGCGGGTGACGAAGCACACGCCGGGGCGGCCGGTGAGCTTGCCATAGGCCTCGGCCATGTTGGCCGCCGCTGCCTCGTGACGGGTCACGATGGTGCGGATGGCATCGGTGGCGCCGGCGAGGGCGTCGATGGCGGCCAGGAAGCTCTCGCCGGGCAGGCAATAGACCGTGTCGACGCCGTGGATCTTCAGCGCGTCCACGAGGATCTGGCCACCGGTGCGGGAGAACGCGGAATGCTGCATGGTGAGGCTCGTTCTTGGCTCTGCGGGGCCTGCGGCTCGGTTTCTGGCGGGGTCCCCTGTGCATGACCCCGCCGCGGTTGGACGGCCGGGTCCCGCGCCGACCGTGCGGCCGGCGCGGGCGCTGATGCTAGCGGAAGTTGCCCTTGGTTTCCGGCACGATGAGCGCGCCCACGAGGTACAATACGAACACCGCACCGGCGAAGATCGAGAGCGAGAGCGGCAGGTCCGCCGGAGTGGGGCTCGCCAGCGAGACGAAGGTGGGCATCATGCCGCCAATGGCGAAGCCGATGTTCCACGACAGGCCCGTTCCGGTGGCGCGCATGGCGGTGGGGAAGCGTTCGTTCAGGAAGATCAGCACCGGCGCATAACCCGCATTGCCGATGAAGGCGATGCCCAGGGCGTAGAGCACGATGGTCGTCATGCTGCTGGCGCCCGCAAGGCCCATGTAGAAGGTCGGCAGCAGGATGATGGCCGCGACACCCACCAGCAGGAAGGTCTTCTTGCGGCCGATCATGTCGCTGAGGGCACCCACCAGCACCGCCGCCACCAGCGCCGAGATGGAGCTCGCCATCAGGATGTAGGATGAGGTCTGGTTGGGTAGCTGGTTGATGAGCTTCAGGAAGGTCGGCATGTAGCCGGACGTAAGATAGTATCCCGCTCCGCCGCCGATGGTGATCAACAGGTTGATCAGCAGCACGTTGCGGTAGCCATCGGCAAACAGCGTCTTCAGCGGCGCATGGTTGGCCTCGCCGCGCGCGCTCTTCGCCGCCTTCTGCTGCTGCATTTCCTTCCAATAGGGAGATTCCTCCAGGTTCCGGAAGATGAACCAGCCGAGGAAGGACGACAGCAGGCCGGAGAAGAACATCACGCGCCAGCCCGTTTCCGCGAATGCATCGCCGGGGAACAGGGTGGAGGTGACGAGAAACACCACCGAGGCCAGAAGCGCGCCGATGCCGGCGCCGCCGCCGCCCACCAGCCCGGACATCAGGCCGCGCCAGTTGGCCGGCACGGATTCCGTGCCGATGGTGTGGGTGGAGGCCACCACACCGCCGACGAACACGCCCTGGACCAGCCGGAGCAGGATGAAGATGACCGGCGCGATGGCGCCCACCTGATGGATGGTGGGCAGAAGGCCGAACGCCGCCGTGGAAAGGCCGACGCCGATGATGGCCACCAGCATGGCCCCCTTGCGGCCGTAGGCATCGGCATAATGGCCGAAGATCGCCGAGCCGATGGGCCGCATCAGCAGCGTCACCGCGAACGAGGCGTAGACCGCCGCCAGCGACCAGGTGGGGTGGGTGGAGGGGAAGAACAATTGCCCCACCACCGGGGCCACATAGAGCAGGATGAACAGATCGAACAGATCGAGGGACCAGCCGAGCACCGAGGCGACGATGGCGCTGTTGCGCTGGCGGTTCCCCACCGCCATAGCGGTGGGGGAGAGGGACGTATCTGGCGCGGACATTGTTGTTTCCTCCCGTGGGTTCTCAGACCCGTCAGCAGCCCGTGAAGGCGGGCTTGCGCTTGGCGTGGAAGGCCTCGACGCCTTCCTTGAAATCGTGCGACTGGCGCAGCCGGCTGTAGCAGTGGCCTTCCAGCTCGATGGCGATGGTGAGCGGGCTGTCCTCGGTGTCGTTGAGCAGCTTCTTGGCGGTGCGCTGGGCGATGGGCGAGAAGGAGACAAGCTCGGCCACCAGCGCATCGGTGGCCTTTTCCAGGTCCGCGTCGGCCACCTTCTCGGTGGCGATGCCCCAGGCCAGGGCCTGATCGGCATTGATGCGCTTGGACCGCATCACGATGTCCTTGGTGCGGGTGATGCCCACCATCTTCTGCAGACGGGCCGAGCCGCCGGAGCCGGGGATCTGGCCGAGCTTCTGCTCGGGCAGGGCATATTGGGTGGTGTCGGTGATGATGCGGAAATCACAGGCCAAGGACAATTCGAAGCCGACGCCGAAGCAATAGCCCCGGTTGGCGGCGATCACCGGCTTGGCGGCGCGGGTCGGGGCGGCGATGTTCCAGGCAAGCTTGGAAACGTGCTCGGGCGAGGCTTCCATGAAGCCCTTGATGTTGCCGCCGGAGGAGAAATGCTCGCCGATGGCGCGCACGACGATGACGCGCACCCGGTCATCCTCGTCGAGCGTCTCGAACACCAGCCGCAGCTGGTCGCGCTCCGGCATGGAGACGATGTTGAAGGGCGGGCGATCCAGGATGATGTCGGCGCGCGCGCTGGCCTCGTCGATCTCGACGTGGAAGCCGTCGAGGGCCGCAAGGCGCGGATCGGCAAAGGTGTAGGCAGCCGGCATGGTCTTCTCCTTGGGAGTGAGCGTTGAACGGAAAAAGGGGATCAGGCGGCGCCGCGGCTGGAGCCGGTCTCGGCGGCGTACTCACCGGCCACCAACTGGCGGCGCAGCAGCTTGCCCACCGGTGACTTGGGAATGTCCTGAACGAACACGAAGCGGCGCGGGCGCTTGAAGTTGGACAGGCCGCTGTCGCGGCACCAGCGGTCCAGTTCCTCGGTGTCCACCGGCGCCTTGCGCTTCAGGAAGGCGACGACGATCTTGCCCCACTTCTCGTCGGGCAGGCCCACCACCGCCACTTCCGACACCGCCGGATGCAGCGACAGGCAGCTTTCGATCTCCACCGGCGAGACGTTTTCGCCACCAGTGATGATCATGTCGTCCACCCGGCCGGTGACGAACAGGTCGCCGTCGGCATCCAGGAAGCCGGTGTCACCGGTGAAATACCAACCGTCCCGCAGGGCCTTGGCGTCGGCCTCGGGGCGCCGCCAATAGCCCTCGAAGGCCTCGTCGCCGGCGAGCAGCGCGATGATCTCGCCTTCCTCTCCCACGGGGGCGAGGTCGTCCGGCGTCTGGGCGGCAAAGCGCACCACCCGCACCATCTGGTTGATGCCCGCCCGGCCGGCCGATCCCGGCTTCAGCGCCGCCTTCTGGTCGATGCTGAAGGTGTAGATTTCCGAAGAGCCGTAATGGTTCACGAACAGCTCGGGGGCGAACGCATCTTCCAGCTTCTTCAAGAGCCCGTCGGTCATGGAGGCGCCGGCGAAGCCGAGCTTGCGCACGCTTGAGACGTCGGTGCCGGCGAAGGCGGGATCGTGCACCAGATCGTGATAGAGGGTGGGCACCAGATAGAGATTGGTGATGCGCTCGCGGGCGATCAGCTCCAGCGCCACGCGGGTGTCGTAGCGCGGCAGGCAGACGAAGGTGCCGCCGATGAGCGACATGGCGATCAGCGAACGCACCCCCATGGTGTGGTAGAGCGGCATGACGCCGAGGGTCACCTCGCCCCGGCGATAGAGGTTTTGCGCCACGTGGGCGACGCCGGCGGCGCGCTCGGCGCGGTGGCGGCGGGGCACGCCCTTCGGCCGCGAGGTGGTGCCCGAGGTGTAGAGCATGATGGACCAGGCATCTGCGCCCACCCGCGCCACCGGGGTCGCGCCCGAGCCGGCCACCAGATCGGCGAACCGCAGGCCGTCGGTGTCGGTGTCGCCCACCGCGATCCGCACCAGGCCGGCGGCACGCTGCGCCGCGCCGGCGGCGGCCGCCGAGACCGGCTCGAACACCAGCGCCTTGGCCTCGGAATTCTCCAGGCAGAAATCGATCTCGTCGCCCTTCGCCCGCCAGTTGATGGGGGTGATGACGAGGCCGGCGAACTGGCAGGCCCAGTGCAGCGTCGCCGCCTCCCAGCGGTTTTGCAGGACGCTGACGATATGGTCACCCGGCCGCAGCCCCAGCTGATCGAAGGCGTCGACCAGCGCGGAGATCTTGGCCAGCCATTCGCGATAGGTGAGGCGCAGGTCTGCGTCGACGATGGCGAGCGCCTGCGGATCCCGCGCCACACTGGCGAGAAAGCTGGTGCCGAGGTCAAGCATGGGCGGTTTCCCCTTGGGTGAGTTCCCTTTGGCTGTTCTGGATCTCCGCGGCGGCCTCCAGGGCGGCGCGGACGATGGGCGTGTAGCCGGTGCAGCGGCACAGGTGGCCGGACAGCAGATCGCGGATCTCCGCCTCGTCCGGCTCCGGATGGGCCTTCAGGAAGGCGTCCAGCGACATGAGAATGCCGGCGGAACAGAAGCCGCATTGCAGGGCGTGGTTGCGGCGGAAGGCGGCCTGCAGCGCGCTGAGCCGGTCGGGCTCCGGCGCCAGCCCTTCCACCGTGCGCACGCTGGCGCCCTCCACCTGCACCGCCAAAGTGAGGCAGGCGCGGGTGAGCATGCCGTCCACCTGCACCGTGCAGGCGCCGCACACCCCATGCTCGCACCCCACATGGGTTCCGGTGGCGCCGATCTCATGTCGTAGGAAATCGGACAGCAGCAGGCGCGGGCCGGCGCGGCCGCAGACGGGGTGGCCGTTGAGCGTGAAGCGGACCTCGTGGCGCTGGTCGGCGCTCAGGCGCGGCATCGGCGGGCCTCCTCAATGGTGGCGCGGCCGATGCGACGCACCAGCTCGCGGCGATAGCGGGCGCTCGCATGCACGTCGTCACGGGCGTCGAGCTCGAAGGCGAGGGCGTTGAGCGCATCGTCCAGTGCCGTACCCTCCAGGGGCGGCAGGTCGCGGGCCACCGGCATGTCGGCGACGCCGCCCACGGTGAGTCGGATGCCCCTGGCGCTCACCCGCGCGCCGCAGGCGACGATGGCGAAATCCCCGTGGCGCCGCGCGATCTCGCGGAAGGCCGTGCCCTCGCCCTGGACCACGGGGAAGGACACCGCTTCGATCATCTCGTCATCGGCCTTGGCGGTGGCCATCATGCCGGTGATGAAGGCTTCGGCCGGCACCTTGCGGCGGCCGGCGGCGCTGGCCAGATGCACCTGGCCCCCAAGGGCCATCAGGCACAGGGGCAGCTCGGCGCTGGGGTCCGCATGGGCGATGGAGCCGCACACGGTGCCGCGGCTGCGGGTCTGGGCATGGCCGGTGAAGGGCAGGGCCTTGGCGATCAGCGGCAGGTGCCCGGTGAGCCCCTCCCACGCCAACAGCCGCGCCTGCCGCACGCCGGCGCCCACCACCACCTCGCCCTTGCGCAGCTCGATCGTGGCGAGGGCCTCGAGCCGCATGATGTCCACCAGCACCTTGGGCCGGGCGAGACGCATGTTGAGCATGGCCATGAAGGACATGCCGCCAGCGAGGATGCGGGCATCGCTGCCTTCCGCCTTCAGCACCGCCAGGGCTTCGGGCAGGCTGTCCGCGCGAACGTAATCGAAGGGAGCCGGCTTCATGGCGCGCGCCTGCGGAACAGGGAGGTGAGGGGGGCGAGAATGCGGGACAGCAGGCTTGGGGCGGGGGCGCTGCCGCCAGCCGCCTTGCGGGCCAGCGCGGCGAAGAACTGGCCGATGATGACCTTGGCCGCGCCATCCAGCAGGCGCCCGCCCACGCTCGCCACCTTGCCGCCCACGAACGCTTCGTAGCGGTAGGCCAGATGGGTGCCGCCGGTATCGTCGGGGGTCAGGGTGATGGCACCCGAGCCACCGCCGAAGCCGAGGTTGCCCTCCACCCGCCCGCGCAGGGTCACTGCGCGTGGCGGCTCCAGATCGGAGAGGGAGACCTCGGCCTTGTAGCGGCCCTTCACCGGGCCGATGCCGAGGGTGACGTCGGCGCGGAAGGCGGTGTCGGACACCCGGCTGACGCCATGGGCGCCGGGGATGATGGCGGCGAGGGTGTCCGGGTCCAGCAGCATGGCCCAGATGGCTTCCGGCGCGGCGCGCACATGGGCCTTGCCCTCGCCCCGCATGAGCCGCTCGCCCTTGCCCCCACTGGGCGCCGGCGTGGGCGCCGCAATGCCCGCCGGGGCCGCCGGCTCGGCGCCGTGGATCAGCGGCGCCAGGCTGGAGGGGGAGAGCGGCAGGCGCAGGTCCGCCACGCCCAGGGCGTCGGCCACTGCATTGGCGAGACAGGCCGGGGTGGACATGCAATTGCCCTCGCCCACACCCTTGGCCCCGAGCGGGGTGAAGGGCGATGGCGTCTCGGTGTGGAGGATGACCGGCTCCGGCACCTCCATGGCGGTCGGCACCAGATAATCGGCCAGCGTGCCGGTCAGGAAGCTGCCATCCGGCCCATAGGCGAACTCCTCCAGCAAAGCGGCGCCCAGAGCGTGGGCGAAGCCGCCGCGGATCTGGCCGTCCACCATGCCCGGGTGGAGGATGGTGCCGCAGTCATGGGCAGTCACGTAGCGGTCGATGCGGATCTCGGCGGTGTCGCGGTCAATCTCGATGCCGCAGTAGTCGAAGATGAAGCCGTGGCAGAGCGAGGAATTGATGTGGTCGGCTTCATCCGCCGCGGTGAGCTCCGGCGGGGTCCAGAACGCGGTTTCGCGGATGGTGGGGGCGGTGCCTTCCGGCAGTTGCGCCGGTGACCAGTGGGAGAGCGCGGCCACCCGCGAGAAGGCGAGGGCGTTGGCGGCATTGGAGCGGGCCCGGAGCTTGCCGCCCTCGAACACCACCTCCTCCACCGGAACGTTGAGCTGGGCCGCGGCGATGCGGGCGAGACGCTGGGCGATGCGATCGGCGGCGATCTTGGCGGCACCGGCGACGGCGGCGGCAAAGCGGCTCGAATAATTGCCGGAGGCGATGGACCAGGCATCCTTGGCCGTGTCCATTTCCGCATTCACCCGGATGTCGCGGGGGGTGAGACCGAGCACGTCCGCCACCACCTGCGCCAGCACCGTGCGATGGCCCTGGCCCTGCGGCACGGAGGCCACGTGCACGCTCACCGCCCCCACCGGGTCGATGGCCACCGTCGCGGTGGCCTGGGCGCCATTCTTCGGCCCGGCCTTGCGCCGCTCCGCCGGGGTGAGGACGGTGGCGATATAGCCCATGTTGGAGACCGACGGCTCCACCACGGCGGCAAAGCCGATGCCATAGAGCCGGCCCTCGGCGCGGGCCGCATCCCGGCGGGCCCGCAGCGCGGCAAGGCCGCCTTCCGCCACCCCCTTGGCGAGGGTCGCCTGGTAGTTGCCGGAATCGAGGAGCGCGCCGGGCGCGGTGCGATAGGGGAAGGCATCCGCCGGGATGAGGTTGCGGCGGATCACCTCCAGCGGATCGAGGCCGAGCTCGATCGCGATCCGCTGCATCAGCCGTTCCAGGGCAAAATAGACCTGGGGACCGCCGAAGCCCCGGTTGAGGCCGGTGGGGCATTTATTGGTCACCACCACGCGGTTGCGCACCGCCACGTTGGCAATGGCATAGGCCCCGGTGAGGTTGCCATGCATGCGATAGAGGGTGGCCGGTTCCGGCGCGCGCAGGTGGGCGCCGCAATCCTCCACCTGGTCATAATCGAGGGCGGTGACCCGGCCATCTGCGGTCACCGCCGCGCGCAGGGTGGTGGCGCGGTTGGTGGCGGAGACCGAGGCCATCAGGTGCTCAAGGCGATCCTCGATCCACTTGACCGGATGGCCGGTGGCGCGGGCGGCCACGGCCCCCAGCACGATGTAAGGGAAGATGCCCTGCTTGACGCCGAACGAGCCGCCGCTGTCGCGCGGGGTGCGCAGGCGCAGGCGATTGCCGGGTACCTTCAGCGCCCGCGAGATCACCGCATGGATGGAAAAGGGGCCCTGGAAATTGGCGAGAACGTCATAGGCGTCCTCATGCGGATCGTATTCGGCGACGAGCCCATAGGTTTCGATGGGCGTGCAGGAGTTGCGCGGATAGCTGACGGAAATGGAGACGGTGCGATCCGCCTGGGCGAACGCCTGCTCGGGGTCGCCATAGCGAAAGCGGCGGTCGGAGGCGAGATTGCGCGGAAAGCCGTCATGCAGCAGGGGCGCGCCCTCCGCCAATGCGTCGAGAGGATCGACGACGGCCGGGCGCGTCTCGTAGCTCACCTCGATGAGGTCGAGGGCGTCCTCGGCCAGGTAGCGGTCCTGCGCCACCACCAGGGCGACCGGCTCGCCCACATAGCGCACGCGGTCCACCGCCATGGGCCAGCATTCCACCGGCGCCTTCACCCCCACCACCAGCGGCGCGGTCAGACGGGCGACATCGGCGCCGGTGAGCACGGCGACGACGCCGGCGACGGCGCGCGCGGCCGCCGTATCGATGGCGCGGATATCCGCATGGGCGTGGGGCGCGCGCAGGATGGCCATGTGGAGCGTGCCCGGCCGGACCCCGAGGTCGTCCAGGTAGCGCCCGCCGCCGGAGAGGAGGGCGGCATCCTCCACGCGCTCAATGGCGCGGCCGACCCAGCCTGTCTCGCGGGTGACATCCAACATCCCCGGCATTCCTTCCCTCGGGTGGCGCGCGGCGCAGCGGGTGCGCCGTGCGGGGGAAGGTGGCGGCAGGGGGAGGCGCGGACCATGCCGAGCCGTCTCACGATTTACCGTGGGGTCTCATTTGCCGTTTTGCAGCGCGGCATCGGAAGGCGGTGCCGCATCTGGCGCGTGTGCCTGCAATGGCCTGATCCAAAATAAAAAACGCGCGGCCCCAGCAGAAGCCGGGGGCCGCGCGCAGTGGAGGGACCGGGACGCCGTGGCGGCGAAACGGGGGTCAGAGGGCCATGCGGGAGATGGTGCGGAAGGCGCTTGGCGTCACGCCCGTATGGTCGCGGAAAAAACGCGTGAAATGGGAGGGCGCGACAAAGCCCAGCCGCTCGGCAATGTCGGAGAGGTTGCCGTCTTCCGCGGTCACCGCCGACACGGCGGCTTCCACGCGCATGGCGTTGAGATAGATGCGCGGCGGGACGTTGGTGGACGCCTCGAACAGGCGGAAGAAATGGGCCCGTGACAGCCCCGCCTCCCGCGCCATGGCGGTGGTGTCCACGTCCTCTGCGAGGTTGGCGCGCAGGCCCTCCACCACGCGGCGGATGCGCCAGTCCATGCGGCGCTGGGTCTCCAGCGCGCGGATGGTGGAGAAGGAGCGCCACGGGGTGAAGCGCTCCACCACCGCGATCATGAGATCCGCCAGCAGCGCCTCGTGCACCGCTGCCGCATCCGGCCGCGCCATCATCTCTTCGGCCAGGTCGTGGGTGAGGCGGTGGATGCGCGGCGAGACCTCTCCACACGGCTGTTCGAAGAAGCCGGGCACGCCGGAAGCGCCCCAGCCGGGCCGGAAGGCCTTCAGCCAATCCGGCTCGATATAGAGCGCCAGGATCAGCGTCTGCGGCTGCTCCGGCTGGTGCACATAGGCATGGGGTTCCCAGCCGTTCACCAGAACGCACGTGCGGTCGGTGAGGGGGGCGAGCCCCTCACCGACCGTGAAGGCGGTGTCCGCGCCTTCCACCTTCAGCAGCACGTGACAGTGCGGATGGGCATGGCGGACCAGGGGGCGATCCATGTCGAGGAGCGCCACCCGACCGAACGCGCCGTGCGCGATCCTCAAGGCGTTGGACATTGCGGCCTCGCCATGCTCAGGCCCGCGCCTTCCAGGGGATCAGCAGCCGCTCGATTTCGTCCAGGATGGTCGAGAACATGAAGCCGAGCAGTGCGATCACCAGCAGGCCCACATACATGGTATCAACGGTGAGTACCTGCCATGCGTTCCAGATCATGTAGCCGATGCCGTCGGAGGCGGCGACCATCTCGGAGATGGCGATCAGGATGAGGCCCATGCCCATGGCCAGCTTCACCCCGGCCATGATGGAGGGCAGGGCGCCGGGCAAGGCGATGGTGCGGAACACCTGCCACCGGCTGGCGCGGAAGTTGTGGCCGACATCGAGATAGATCTTGTCGATATTGGCGACACCCATCACCGTATTGATGAGGATGGGGTAGAAGGCGCCCAGAGCCACCATCACCACCTTCGACATCTCGCCCAGGCCGAAAATGAGCAGCACCAGCGGCAGGATGGCGCTTTTCGGGATCGGGTAGGTGGCGGAGATCAAGGGGTCGATGGCCGCTCGCAGGGGCTTGGAAATACCCATGGCGAGGCCTAGGAACAGCGCCGGGACCCCGCCCACCAGCATGCCCAGCATCAGCCGGCGCAGGCTGGCCACCAGGTTGGTCCACAATTCGCCGGAGGCGATCAGCGCGCCGAACGTGTGTACGATGCTCGACGGGGGCGGAAAGAAGCGGGCGTCGATGAGGCCGAGCCGTGCCGCCGCTTCCCACAGGCCCAGCAGCACCAGGGGGGTGAGGAAGCCGATGAAGCGATCGCCGAAGCGGAAGACTTTCTTCTGAGCCATCACTTGCCCCCCTCGGCGTTCATGCGGGCGCGCTGAACCTCCTCGCGCAGCTGCTCCCAGATGTGGAACACCAGCTCGCCATAGGCGGCTTCGTGGCGCAGCTCGATGACGTTGCGGGGCCGCGCGAAGGGCACGTCGAGAATGGCCTTCTCCCGCCCCGGATTGGCGGTCATGATCATGATGCGATCGCCGAGGGTGACGGCTTCGTCCACGGAATGGGTGATGAACACCACGGTCTTCTTGGTGGCTTCCCAGATGCGCAGCAATTCTTCATGCAGCATCATCTTGTTCTGCTCGTCGAGGGCGGAGAACGGCTCGTCCATGAGCAGGATCTCGGGATCGTTGGCGAAGGCGCGCACGATGGAGACCCGCTGACGCATGCCGCCCGACAATTGGTTCGGGTAGCGGTCGCGGAAGCGATAAAGGCCGATGCGTTCCAGCCACAGCTTGACGCTCTCGGAAACGTCCTTCTCCGGTACGCCGCGCATGCGCAAGCCATAGGCGGCGTTGTCATAGACGGTCATCCAGGGAAACAGGCTGTCACCCTGGAACACCATGGAGTTTTCGGGCCGGCTGGGGTCGGTCCGGTTCACCTTCATGGTGCCTTCGCTGATGCTCTCCAGGCCGGCGAGCATGCGCAGCAGGGTGGTCTTGCCACAGCCGGAGGGGCCGACGATGACGAAGAACTGGCCCTGCGGGATGTCGAGATCGATCCCGTCCACCGCCACGAAGCCGGAGTTTCCAAAATACTTGCGCACACCGCGCATCGAGATCTGAACCGGCACCGTGTCGGCGGCCGTGCTCGGCTTCGGGCTCAACATGCTCACGACAGCCATCGTGTGGATCCTCCCGGTCCGTCATGGGGCCCCTGGACCTGTGCGTGGTGATGCGCTCGGCCGCGGCCTTCTCATTGAGGATGAGTTGTGAGGGGTGCCGGCGGGCCGGCACCCGGGGGGTGTCAGTTCTGGGCGGCCTTGTAGGGGCCCAGCGCCTGCACGGTCGCCTTGGCGAAGGAGGGGTCGAGCACGTCCTCGACCTTCGCCGGCTTTTCGAGATAGCCGTTGTCGGTGAAGAACTTGAGGTCCTGCGCCATGGAGGCGACATCCACCTGCCCATCGGGATTGATGCCGTTCGGAATCATCTTGGTGAACAGCTTGGGGTCCTTGAGGCCGGTGGTGTGCATGATGGTCTTGATGACCGCGTCCGCACCCTTGCCGGTGAACTTGCCGCCGGCGGTGGCATCGTTGAACAGCCGGGCCGATCGCACGTAGGCGTTCATGAAGCGCTGCGCCACGTCGCGGTGCTTGGCGATGAAGTCGCCGCCGTAGAGCAGCACCGCCACCTGCTGGTTGGGATAGCCATCCACCACGAAGCGGACCGCGACGTCGTTGTCCAGCGCCTGGGTCACCGAAGGCTCGGTGGTGATGGCCGCGTCGATGGCCCCGGTGGTGAACGCAGCGATCTGCTGCGGGTAGCCGATATAATTGTGCTGCACGTCCTTGTAGGTGAGGCCCGCGCTCCCCAGGATATGCGCCAGCTTGGCGTTGGTGGCGGCGCCGGGGCCCACCGCGCCCACCTTCATGCCCTTGAGGTCGGCGACGGTCTTCACCTTGCCGCTGGCCACCAGGTCCTTGCGCACCATCAGCGGCATGTAATCATAGCCGGGTGGGGTGGAACCTTTGTCGGCCACCACCTTGATGTCGATGCCGCGGGCCACCGCATTGTAGAGGCCGGCTGAGGAGGCCCCGGCGCCTACGTCGATCTGGCCGGCGCCCAGCGGGGCGATCATCTTCGGGCCGGAATCGAACACCACCAGCTCCACGTCGAGGCCTTCATCCTTGAAGAAGCCCCGCTCCTGCGCCAGGTGGAACACCACGTCGGAGACGACGTTGTTGATCCCCACGCGGACCTTGTCCGCCGCCTGGGCGGAAACGGTGGTGAAGAGGGCCGCGGCAAGGGCGCCGGCGGCAAGGAAGCGCCTTCTGGTGGTCATCAGCTCAATTCCTCCCGGTCTTATCTGTCCGGTGCGTCGGTGCGCCCGGCTTCTGTGATGTGATGATGGGACTTGGCGGTCCCCGTGTGCTCCCAAGGTGGTCAACAGGCCTGGATCACGCTTCTCGACTTAGGACAATTGCGCCACCAGGCGGGCGAAGGCGGCATTGGGGTCCTTCACCAAAGCGGTGGAAAGATCGACTTCTTCTTCGCCTTTCACGTGGATGCGGCGGAAGGCCAGAGGATCGTCGGTGAGGGGGGCGGTGGCGTCGAGGCCCAGCTTGGCGCCGATGCCGTCGTCGGTGGAGGGGTCCAATCGCGAGCCCTGTGCGCCGCCCACCACCACCATGTCGCGGTCCGCCTGGAAACGGGTGGCGATCGCCCATTCGATCTCGTCGGCGCTGGAAATGTCCACGTCCTTGTCGACCACCACCACCTGCTTGACGTCATAATGGCCGCCGAAGGCGCCCAGAATGATGTTCTTGGGCTCACCGTTGCTGGTCTTGTCGATCTTCACCACCAGGTGATAGCGGCAGGTGCCGCCCCGGGTCAGGCGCACATCGAGAACGTTCGGGAACGAGCGCTTGAGGTGCTGCAGCAGCGTTGCCTCCCGCGGCACGCCGCCCAGCACCAGATGCTCGAACGAGCCGCCGACGATGGTGTGGAAGATGGGATGGCGCCGATGGGTGACGGCATCCACCGCGATCACCTCGCGGGCAGCGCGCGGTCCATAATATTGTGGGAATTCGCCGAATGGGCCTTCCGGCTCGCGCACCTTCGGCAGGATGCGGCCTTCCACCACGATTTCCGCATGGGCCGGAACGCGCACGCCGTTGGTTTTGCACTTCACCATTTCGACCGGACGGCCGAGCAGCGCGCCGGCGATGCCCATCTCGTCCTCGTCCAGCGCGCAGATGGCCTGGGAGGCCAGCAGCAGAGCCGGATGCACGCCGATGGCGATGGCGATTTCGAGCGGCTCTCCGGCCTCTTCGGCCATGCGGTAATAGGCAAGGGTGTGGCGGGGCAGCAGCAGCACGCCGATGCGGTTCGGCCCCGAGATCTGGCAGCGGTGGATGGCGACGTTCTGGACGCCGGTGCGCGGATTGCGCGAAATGAGCAGGCCAGCGGTGATGTAGGGCCCGCTGTCCAGCTCATTGTGCTTGGGAATGGGCAGCTGCTTCAGCAGGTCCACCTCGGTGTGCACCACCTCCTGGGCGGCGCCGCTGGTGACCTCGACCCAGGGGAGCGGATCCTGCGCCGCCGCCAGCACGTGGGGCAGCAGAGCATCATCGCTCACGCCCAGCGCATCGGCTACCCATTCGCGCTGGGTGAACAGGTTCACCACCACGGGAATATCGTGGCCGCTGGGGCGGGGGAACAGCACCGCCTTGTCGCGTTCGGTGCGCTTGGCCACGGCGGCGAGCTCGTCGATAAGCGAGAGATTGTCCCGCGCCACGGCCAGCGCGCCGCGCGCAGCGAGCGCTGCGAGCCAGGCCCGAAGGTCGGCAGGGGCATCGGCGGGGCGGAGGCGGGGTTCGCTGGACATTTCGTGTCTCTCGATCGGCATGGGCAAGGAGGGGGGCTGGGGAGCGACAGCGCTCAGGCTTTGATCTGCCGCAGGGGCGGCGCGCGGCGCTTCAGGCGCGTGTCCTCTCCCCAGCGACGGACCACGCCGAGCTCGATGTCGAACAGGTCGAGCACGCGCCCCACCGTGTGGTCGATGAGGTCTTCGACGCTCTCGGGCTTGGCGTAGAAGGCCGGTACCGGAGGGGCGATGATGGCGCCCATCTCCGAGACCGCGGTCATGGTGCGCAGGTGGCCGGTGTGCAGGGGTGTCTCGCGCGCCATCAGCACCAGCCGGCGGCGCTCCTTCAGCACCACGTCGGCGGCGCGGGTGAGCAGGCCCGTGGTGACACCGGAGGCGATCTCGGACATGGAACGCATGGAGCAGGGCGCCACCACCATGCCCATGGTGCGGAACGAGCCGGAGGAGATGGCCGCCGCCATGTCGTCCTGGGCGTGGCAGACGCTGGCCAGGGCCTTCACGTCCGCTACTTTCATCTGGCTTTCGTAGGCGAGGGTGATCTCGGCGGTGCGCGACATGACAAGGTGGGTTTCCACCCCGGCGTTGCGCAGAAGCTGGAGCATGCGCACGCCGTACATGACGCCGGACGCACCGGAAATGCCAATGATGAGCCGCTTTTGATCCAGCATGGCGACGCCCTTTCTGCCCGCGGGCAGAGCCTGTTCGACATTTGGAGCGTGCAAAAAGGAGCGGAACGCAGCACGTTCCGTCACTCCTCACCGTCTCCTCCCGTGCCGTGGACAACTCTCTCCGCCCGGAGCTCGGGCGTGGGTTGCCTTGCGGCGAGCCGGCACCTGCATGATGCCGTTGATCGATTCATAGACAGCAAAGATAATCACTTCAAATAATGAATGTTTATCGTCATTATCAATTACAATGATTATGCGGCGCCGCCGGCTCCCTGCCGGGCGGCGGGAGGAAAAACGCTATGGATCTGAAACAGATGCAGTATTTCCTCTGCCTCGCGGAGGTGGGGAATGTCACCCGTGCCGCGCGCCAGCTCAATATTGTGCAACCCGCGCTCAGCATGCAGATCGCCAAGCTGGAGGCGGAATTCGGCCAGCGGCTGTTCGATCGCACCGCTCATGGGGTGGCCACCACGGTGGCGGGGGAGGCGCTGGCGCGGCTGCTGACACCCATTGTGCGCGATGTGGAACATGCCCGGCAGGAGATGGCGCGGTTCGATGGGCGCGTGTCGGGGCGGGTGGTGGCCGGGCTCATCACATCGGTGGCGCAGAGCACGCTGGCGAGCTCTTCCGCGCGCATCGCCGCAGAATATCCCGATGTCGCCTTGTCGGCCTGTGAGGGTTACACGCAGACGCTGATGGACTGGGTGACCACCGGCCAGCTCGATCTTGCTATCATCAACGCGCCGAAGCAGCGCCGCGGGCTCAACGCCCAGCATATCCTCGATGAGGAGATGGTGTTCGCCTGCCGGCAGGGCGCGCCGTATCCGGCGCCGGCCCGTCTCACTTTCGCCGATCTCGCGGGGTTCGATTTGGTGATGCCCTCCAAGCGGCATGGCCTGCGGATGATCCTCGAGGAACAGGCGGCGGAAGCGGGCATTGAGCTCAATCCGCGTCTCGAAATCGATACCCTGTCGGCCATCTGCGAGGTGGTGGCCACCACCGATCTTGTCACCGTGCTGCCCACCATCGCCTTGCACCAGGCGCTGGCGGCGGGGCGGGTGCGGGCCTATCACTTCGCGGTGCCGAGCCTCACCCGCTCCATCGCCGTGGTGCATCATCCGCGCCGGTCGGTGTCTGCCGCCGCCAATGCGGTGGTGGAGGTGATCCGGCAGGATCTGGTCGCCGCCGCCTCGTCCGCCGCCCGCTTCGTGCACCCCGCGGGAGAGGAGGCGCCCGCCGCGGGGACGGGCGGCCGGCGGCGGCGGGGAAAGACTGCGAAATCATAAAAGTTGATCGCGGCGATAAGGCCTAATTATTTGCGCTGATGAGCGCGAGGCCTGTACCAAGGGCAATAACGACAATACAAATGAGGAAACGCGCCATGTCGCGCATGCCATTGGATGCGGGCTCGCCCGCGCATCCGCAGGCCGCTGTCGGGTCTCCACCGGCGCAGGCCTGGGGGGCTGGTTCCGGCACCAGCGCCGCCGCCCGGCTCAAGCAGAAGATGCCGACCCTCGATTATCTGGAGCGTGCAGCGCGCCGGAGGATCCCCCGCTTTGCCTTCGATTTTCTGGAGGGGGGCACCGGCACGGATCTCGGCGTGCGGCGCAATCGGGTAGCGCTCGACGCGCTGGAACTTGTGCCGCGCTATGGCGCTCCGGCGCCCGCGCGCACCGAGGTGGAGCTGTTCGGCACCCGCTACGCCGCCCCCATCGGCATCTCGCCGGTGGGGGTGGATGGGCTGGTGTGGCCCGGCGCCACCCGGCTGTTCGCGAAAGCTGCCGCCCGCGCGCGCATTCCCTATATCGTGGGCACCCTCGCCGGCGCCTCCATCGAGGAGGTGGCGGCGCTGGCCGGTGACAGCACCTGGTTCCAGCTCTACGGCCTGCCGCACCAGGATCATCGCGTCACCTTCGATCTGGTGCGCCGGGCGGAGGCGGCCGGGGCCCGCGCACTGGTGGCGACGCTGGATGCGCCGGTGCGCTCGAAGCGCCCACGGGATCTTGCCAATGGCCTCGTGGTGCCGTTCCGCACCTCGCTCCGTACGGTCCGCGACGTGGCGCTCGCCTGGCCCTGGGCGCTCGCCCTGGCGCGGGCGGGAACCCCCGAATTCGCCAACATGACGCCCTATGTGGGGGCGCCGGCGACCCTCGCGAGCACCGCCGGCTTCGTGCAGAGCGAGATCAAGGGCACGTTCTCCTGGGAGGCGGTGAAGCGCCTGCGCGACGCCTGGCCGCGCGCGCTCGTGGTCAAGGGTGTGCTGCATCCCGCCGATGCCGAGCGCGCGATCTCCATCGGCGTCGACGGCATCCTCGTTTCGAACCATGGCGGCCGGCAGCTGGATGCGGCGCCGGCGGCCATCGATGTCCTGCCGGCCATCGTCGCCGCGGTGGCGGGCCGCGCCACCGTGCTGTTCGACAGCGGCATCCGCTCCGGGCTGGATGTGGCGCGGGCGGTGGCCCTGGGCGCTGCGGGCACCTTCTGCGGCCGGGCTTTCCTCATCGGCCTCGCCGGCATCGGCGATGGGGGCGCCGATTACGTGGCCGAGCTTCTGACCGAGGAATTGCAGGTGGCCATGGGACAGCTCGGCACCGCCGATCTCGGCGCCTTGGCGCAGGTGGTGCGCCGACATGCGGGGGCCGTTGTCTTCGCGGAAGGAGGGACGCTCCGATGACCGCCGCCAGCCTGATGACGCGCGCCGATGGCATTCTCGATCGCCTGAAGGCTGTGGTGGGCCCGGCCGGCTTCCTGGAGGCCGCCGATGACACCGCCCCCTTCCGCACCAGTTTCGGCGGCACTTTCCAGGGCGAGACCCCGCTGGTGCTGCGCCCCGCATCAACCGCCGAGGTGTCGGCCATCGCCGGCCTGTGCAGCGCGGCGCGGGTGCCCATGGTGCCCCAGGGTGGGAATACTGGCCTTGCCGGTGGTGCCCAGCCCGATGCATCGGGCACGGCAGTCATCGTCAGTCTCGACCGCATGCGGCAGGTGCGCGCGGTGGATGGCGCGAACGACACGCTCACCGTCGAGGCCGGGGTGACCCTGGCCGAGGTGCAGGCGGCGGCCGAGCGCATCGACCGGCTGTTCCCCCTCTCGCTGGCGTCGGAAGGCTCCTGCCGCATCGGCGGCAATCTCGCCACCAATGCCGGCGGCACCCAGGTTCTGCGCTACGGCAACATGCGGGCCCTGACCCTGGGGTTGGAGGTGGTGCTGCCCGGTGGCCGCATCTGGAACGGCCTGCGCGGGCTGCGCAAGGACAATGCGGGTTATGATCTCAAGCACGTCTTCATCGGCTCTGAAGGCACGCTGGGCTTCATCACCGCCGCTACCCTGCGCCTGTTTCCACGCCCCCGTGCCGTGGAGACCGCCATGCTGGCGCTCGCCGACGTGGCGGATGCGGTGCGGCTGCTGACCCTGGCGCGGGGGTTGATGGGCGACCAGCTGACGGCCTTCGAGCTGATGCGGGCGCCGAGCCTTGTCCATGCCGTCGCCGCCGTGCCGGGGCTCAGCTCGCCTTTCGCCGCGGCGCATGCCTGGTCCGTGCTGGTGGAGGCGAGCGGACAGGAGACCGGGGAAGGCCTGCGCGCCACGATGGAGGCGTTCCTGGAGCAGGCGTTCGGCGCGGGGCTGGTGGAAGATGGCGTGGTGGCGGCATCCGGCGCCCAGCGCCAACGCTTGTGGGCGCTGCGGGAGGCTCAGGCGGAGGCGCAGAAGCACGCGGGCCCGGGGGTGAAGCATGATATTTCCGTGCCGGTGCGGGCCATTCCCGATTTCCTCGCCGCCGCCGATGCAGCCTTGGCCGCCGCTTTCCCCGGTATCGTGCCCTTCACCTTCGGCCATGTGGGGGATGGCAACCTGCACTACAATCCGATCATGCCGGCCCATTGGTCGGTTGAGGAACGGGCCCGGAAGGCGCCGGATATCAACCGCATCGTCCATGATGTGGTGGCCCGGCTCGACGGCTCCATCAGCGCCGAGCACGGCCTCGGCCAGCTGCGGGTGCGCGAGGCGGAGCATTACAAGGCGCCGGTGGAGCTGGAGATGATGCGGGCGCTGAAGGCGGCGTTCGATCCTCTCGGGCTCATGAACCCGGGCAAGGTGCTGGCCTATTCTTCCGAAAGGTTGTCGTAGAGCTGGGCCAGGGTGGCGTTGAGGCGGGAGATCTGCACCGGGGTGAGCTGGCGGAAACTGCGGGCGAACAGGCGCTCGGTGGCCTCCTCGATGCGGCCGATCAGGGCCTGTCCGGCGGCGGTGACGCTGACTTCCGTCACCCGGCCATCCTCCGCATGGGTATTGGTTTCCACCAGCCCCTCGGCCTTCATGCGCTGGATGATGCGGGTGAGCGTCGGCAGCTTCAGCACCGCGTGGGTGGCCACTTCCGTCATAGTGCATTTACCGTGCACCTTGAGGATGAACAGCACACGCCAGGTGGGAATGTCCGTGCCCACCCGCTTCAGAGCCCGTTCCATCTGCTGCTGATAGAGGCCCTGGACCCGCGCCAGCCAGTAATAGGGGAAGTCCTGATAATAGAAGTCGCTGCTCGAGGGGATGTAGCGGCGCATCTGCTTGGCAATGACCATGGAAAGTGCCTGGGCCTCGAACAGGATGGTCGGACATCGGCCGGGGCGGGCCCGGCCGATCGCTCTTTCTGCCATACGGGCGTGGCCGGTCAAGCCTGCCCGTGGGCCGTGTGTCACCAGGAGGGGCCGCGCTCGGCGCGCATCTTGCGCACCATGGCGTCGAAGAATTTGTCGGCGAAGCCGTCTTCCCGGTTCAGCATGGCGGTGAGGTCGGCGCATTTCTGGCGGATGGGGTCGGGCAGCGCGGTGTCCTCGCCGCGCATGGAGTCCGCCAGGCACTGGATCTCCGCCGCCCGCTGCACGGTCCACAGAAGGAAGAAGGTGGCGGCGATGGAGTGCTCGCCGAC
The DNA here is from genome assembly GCF_022138605.1 of Xanthobacter sp. NM-25. GTDB lineage: Bacteria > Pseudomonadota > Alphaproteobacteria > Rhizobiales > Xanthobacteraceae > Xanthobacter. Next base: position 224,461 of record NZ_JACBFS010000002.1, on the reverse strand, counting down.
CGCGATGCCGTGGTTGCGCAGCACCAGGATGTGCCGCTCGCCCAGGCTCTCCAGCATGCGCGCCTTCTCATCGGCGAATAGCGTGATGCCCTCGAACGCGTGGTAGCCGACGCGGCCGAACAGCTGCGCGCCATAGAAATCGTTGTGGGAGAAGCCGGCCTTCTTCTGGGCGATGGCCGAGACCTGCGTGGTGTGGGTGTGGATGACGCAATGGATGTCGCCCCGCGCCCCGTGGATGGCGCTGTGCAAAGCGAAGCCGGCCGGGTTGGCGTCGAAATTGGACGGCTCCAGCTTGTGGCCGTCGAGGTCCACCTTCAGGAGGTTGGCCGGCGTCACCTCCGTGTAGAGCAGGCCGAACGGGTTCACCAGATAATGGTGGGCCGGGCCCGGCAGGCGCGCGGAGATGTGGTTGAAGATGGTTTCGGTCCAGCCCATGTAGTCGATGAGGTGGTAGCAGGCGGCAAGGTCACAGCGCAGCGCCCATTCCGCTTCGCTGATATGGGCGGGGCGCACGAGGCTGCCGGCGGACGCCGGTTGCGGGCTCGAAACGGCGGGCATGGTCATGAGCGAAGCGCTCCTCTGATGGCGCGGGGCGGGGGCGACGGTCAGGCCGCCTGGATGCCGTTGCGGCCGGGAAATTCGGGGGCGAGGGCGCGGGCGTTGGGCATCTTCACCCACAGCCGCAGCAGCCGGCGGCGACGCTCCAGCTCCGGAAAATCCTCGAATTCCGTGCGTGAGTGCATCACCGCGTAATTGTTGGCGAACTGGATGTCGCCGGGCTCCAGCATCATGTCGAGCCGCAGCCGCGGGTCCTGGATGACGCTGTCGAAGATGTCGAGCGCCTCCTTCTCCACCTGCGACAGCGGCACGCCGCGCAGATCGTGGCCCAACTCCAGATATTGGCGCAGGTAGCGGCAGCTCAGCTTGTTGTTGAAGAAGCTGAAGATGGGGGTCATCCCCGGCACGTCTTCGCCCAGGTGCGAACAATGCATGGGCCGATAATAGAGCCCCATATATTGGGGGTAGGTGGCGAGGATCTCGTTGAACACGGTGGCGGCGCTGACCAGGCTGGAGAGGCCGCCCTGCTTTGCCCGCCGCACGGAGAGAAGGCCCACCATGTCCGACAGGTCGGTGTGGTAGGGCAGGTAGCGGCTGGTCTCGTAAACGCGGGTGTTCTTGTCGGAGAGGTCGCCGACATTCTGCACCACGCCCAGCATGTCGCCCTTGCGGTTCTGGCTCACCGGCAGGCCCATGTGCAGGCCGATGCCATAGAAGAGGATGCTCAGCTCCTCGTCGGTGTAGCGCGCCACCGGCAGGCCGCGCAGCAGGAAGAAGCCCTTGCCGTTCTCCAATTCGTCGGAAATGGCCGCCAGCCGGGTCTTGAAGTCGTCGGCCAGAGGAAAGTCCTCGGCGGTGAAGTTCGGGAAGGCGCGCCCGCGCGCCTTGACCTCGCGCAGGCCTCCTTCCAGCGCAGCGATGTCGGCGGCGCTCAGGTCGTAGCGCCAGGACATGTCGTCGATCAGTTCGGGGCCCTTCCAGGCGACGGCGCCTTCGATCGGACGATTCAGCAGCACGCTCATCCAAGGATACTCCTGTTCATGGTTGGCCAGCGGTGGTGCCGGAACCCCATCTCCGGGGGCCGCTGCACCACGTGGGAAGAGGGGTCGGCTTATTTCGGAGGGGGCGCCGCACGGGCCTTGCGCATCTTGAAACGGGCGAGGGCGAGGATGTCGCCGGTGCGCACCATGCAGAGCCCCTTGTGGCGGGCCAGCTCCAGCACCGCATCGCCGATGGCGGCCAGCTCCAGCGGCCGGCCGCTCTCATAATCCTGCAGCATGGAGGTGCGCACGTCGCCGAGCTTGACGATCTCGCCGGGATCGAGGGTCACTGTGGCGCCATAGGCGGCGGCCACCGCCCGCGCCTCATCCGCTGTCGCCTGGGCGACGCCAGCGAGCGTCGGATCGCCGAAGATTTCGCGCAGCGTCGCGCCGGTCACCACCGACAGGGGATTGGTGCACAAATTGTTGATGGCCTTGGCCCAGACCGCAGCGCGGATGTCGTCGGTTCGTTCGGTGGTGATGCCGGCAGCCTCCAGCACAGCGGCGATCCGCGCCGTGCCCGTGTGGGCGGCGGGGGTGACGGTGCCCACCACCATGCGCAGGGGATTATGGGTGCGCGCCGCATGGGGCGCGGTGCGCTCCGAGGTGATGTAGGTGACGGCGCCCACCAATTGCGCCGCCGGCAACAGGCGCTTGAGCGCGCCGCCGGGGTCCACCGCTTCCACCGCGCGGCCGTCATCGGGCCCGCCGTGCCCCTCGAAATACCACCAGGGAATGCCGTTCACCGTGGGCACGATCAGCGTGTCGCGGCCGATGGCGGGCTGCACGAGGGTGGCAAGAGGCGCGAGATCCTGCGCCTTGGAGGAGAGGAAGACCACATCCTGCGGGCCGACCTGCGGCCCGGTCAGATGGTCCACGGCCCGCACGGCCACCCGGTGGACGCCGGTGCGATCGGTCAGTTCCAGCCCGTGGGCGCGGATGGCCGCCAGCGTGCCGCCGCGGGCGAGCACGGTGACATCGTGACCGGCCAGCGCCAGCCGCGCGGCGATGACGATGCCGATGGCGCCCGCCCCGGCAACGCAGATCCGCGCGGGGGCTGCCTGCAGAGCGGCGGGCGTGCTCATTGGGCGAGCCGCTCCTGATGCTTGCTGTTCATGCCGAGATAGGCGGCGATCACGCGCGGATCGGTGGCGAGTTCCGCCGCCGGGCCTTCCGCGGCCACCCGCCCCAGCTCCAGCACATAGGCATAATCCGCCACCTTCAGGGCGGCGCGGGCGTTCTGCTCCACCAGCAGGATGGAGACGCCGCTGTCGCGCAGGGCGGAGATGATGCGGAACACCTCGCGCACGATCAGCGGGGCGAGGCCCAGGCTCGGCTCATCCAGCATGAGCAGGCGCGGCTTGCCCATCAGCGCCCGCGCCAGGGCCAGCATCTGCCGCTCGCCGCCGGAGAGGGTGCTGGCGCGCTGGGTGCGCCGCTCCTTCAGCCGCGGGAACAGGGTGTACATCTCCGCCATGGTGGCCTGGCGCTCCCGCGCCGGGCGGTGGTGGAAGCGGAAGGCGCCGAGTTCCAGGTTGTTCTCCACGCTCATGGAGGAGAACAGGGCGCGGGTTTCCGGCACCAGAGCGAGCCCCTGGCCGATGCGATCCTTGATCGGGGTGCCGTTGAGCGCGGCGCCGGCGAAGCCGATGGCGCCGGTGGCCGGCAAGAGGCCCATGATGGCGGAGAGCAGGGTGGTCTTGCCGGCGCCGTTCGGCCCGATGACGGTGACGATCTGCCCTTCGCCCACCTTGAGATTGACGCCGGTGACCGCCTCGATCTTGCCGTAGGCCACGTTGAGGGCATCCACCTGCAGCAGGGGTGCGCCGCTAGCGATCGTCGTCATTCGGCGCCTCCCAGATAGGCTTCCAGCACCACCGGATTGGCCTGGACCTCATCGGGCAGGCCCTCGGCGATCTTCTCGCCGAAATCCATCACCATCACCCGGTCTGCGAGGCCCATCACGAAGTCCATGTCGTGCTCCACCAGCACTACGGCGATGCCTTGGCCGCGCAGCTTCGACAGCAATTGGGAGAGGCCTTCCTTCTCCTTCAGCCGCAGCCCGGCGGCGGGCTCGTCCAGCAGCAGCAGGCAGGGGTCGGCGCACAGGGCGCGGGCAATCTCCAGGATCCGCTGCTGGCCGAGGGCGAGGCTGCCCGCCTCGGCATTGAGATGGGCGCCGAGGCCCACCCGGATCAACTGCTGCTCGGCCTCCTTGAGCAGTTGCGCCTCCTCGCTCCGGTCGAGCCGGAGGATGGAGGAGAACACGCCCTTGCGGCCGCGCAGATGGGCGCCGATGGCCACATTTTCCAGCACGCTCATGGTGGGCAGCAGCTTCACATGCTGGAAGGTGCGGGCAAGGCCTGCGCCGGCCATGTCGCGGGCGCTGCGACCGTTGATCTTGTGGCCGCGGAAGAAGATTTCGCCGGAGGTCGGCGTGTCGACGCAGGAGAGCTGGTTGAACAGCGTGCTCTTGCCGGCACCATTGGGGCCGATCACCGCCAGGATCTCCCCCGCCTTCACCGAGAAGGAGAGATCGTGGTTGGCCACCAGCCCGCCGAATCGCCGCGTCACGCCGCGGGCCTCCAGGATGGATTCGGCGGGGGCGGGCGCTGGGCGCCGGGCCAGCGGCGCGGCTTGTGCGATCTGCGTGGTCGCGGCGCCCCGGTGCGGGCGCAGGGCGGTGACGCGGCGGGCCAGGGCGCCGGCGATGCCCAGGGGCATCTTCTGCATCAGCACGATGACCAGCAGGCCGAACACCATGGCCTCGTAATTGCCGCCCTTGCCCAACAGGTGGGGCAGCACGTCCTGCAGTGCTTCCTTCAGATAGACCACGGCACCGGCGCCGATGATGGCGCCCCACACGAGGCTGGCGCCGCCGATGAGCGCCATGAACATGTATTCGATGCCCGCCTGCAGGCTGAACGGCGTCGGCGCCACGAACCGCTGGGTATAGGCATAGAGCCAGCCGGCGAGGGCCGCGAGGGTGGCGGCCACCAGGAAGGCCACCATCTTGGTGCGGAAGGTGTTCACGCCCATGGATTCGGCCATGAGCTGGCCGCCGTTGAGGGCGCGGATGGCCCGGCCCTGGCGGGAATCGAGCAGGTTCAAGGTGGCCACCACACCGAGCAGCACGATGCCCCAGATCAGCACGAACAGAGCAGGGCTGCTGTCGAAGGCGATGCCGAACAGATGCAGCGGGGGAATGCCGGTGATGCCGGTGAACCCGCCGAGGAGATCGAGAGTGCCGAACAGATAATAAAGGGAAATGCCCCAGGCGATGGTGCCGAGCGGCAGATAATGGCCGGACAGCTTCAAGGTGACACCACCCAGCACGGTGGCCACGATCAGTGTCAGCACCACGCCGGCGAGAAGACCGCCCCAGGGGTTGCCGCCGAGCCAGGCGAGCGCGGCGGGCAACTCCGCCGTGGTGGCGAGATAAGCCGTGGCATAGGCGCTGATGCCAACGAAGGCGGCCTGGCCGAAGCTGGTCATGCCGCCGACACCGGTGAGCAGCACGATGCCGAGGGTGACCAGCGCGAAGATGCCCACCGTGTTGAGCACCACCACCTGATAGGGTGGCAAGAGCTGCGGCGCTGCGGCAATGACCACGACGGCAGCGATGAGGACCCACAAAAGGCGGGAGCGGAAGAGCGGGCTCATTTCTCGTCCTCCACGCCCTTCTGGGCCAGCGAGCGCCACAGCAGCACGGGCAACAGCAGGGTGAAGACGATCACCTCCTTGTAGCTGCTGGCGTAGAAGGTGGAGAAGGCTTCCACCAGGCCGAGGGCGACCGCGCCCAGGGCCGCCACCGGATAGCTGGCGAGGCCGCCGATGATGGCGCCCACGAATCCCTTGAGGCTGATGACGAAGCCGGAGTCGAAATAGATGGTGGTGATGGGGGCGATGAGCACGCCGGACAGGCCGGAAATGAAGGCGGCGAGGCCGAAGCTCACCTTGCCCGCGAGTTCCGGCGAAATGCCCATGAGCTGGGCGCCGAGGCGGTCCACCGCGGTGGCCCGCAGCGCCTTGCCGTAGAGGTTCCGCTCGAAGAACAGATAGAGCAGAACGATGAGCAGGAGCGACAGGCCGATGACCCACAGGGTCTGGCTCTGGATGACCGCCTCGCCGAGCATGAAGACGCTGTCGGAGAACGGCTCGGTGCGGGCGCCTTCGGGACCGAAGATCAGCAGCCCGACGCTCACCAGCGCCACGTGGGCGGCGATGGCGACGATGAGCAGCACCAAAGCGCTCGCGCCGGCAATGGGCTGGAACAGCACGCGATAGAGGAGGGGGCCGAGGGGCAGCACCAAGGCGATGGTCATCAGCGCCTGAAGCGCCATGCCCAGGTCCTTCAGCGGCAGCGCGAGGCTGAGTGCCGTCACCACACCCACATAGGCCGGCATCGCCAGCATGCCGATGCGGAGTCGCCGTGCGCCGCCGCGGGTCGCGTCGATGAGGTCCATGACGAGGCCGGCAAGGCTCAGCGCCACCAGCAGAAAACCCAGCAGCGCCGGCTTGCCGGCCTGCATCGCCGCCATGGTAAGGGCGGCGAAGGACACGAACTCGCCGAGCGGGATCAGCAGCACCCGCGTCACCGAGAAGACGAGCAGGATGGACAAAGCCAGCAGCGCATAGATGGCGCCGTTGATGACGCCGTCCTGGCCCAGGAGAAGAGCTATCTGAGCGTTCATGCCGCGCGGGCCTCCCTGCATCCGGCCGCATCCGGGCATGGCACGCCCGTGGCGGGGCCGGCCCGCTCGAAATCCATCATGTCCCTGCTCCTGTGGCCGATCGGCCGGGGCTGCCGCGCCCATGACTTGATCCGGCCCTGCACCTTGCTGTGTCGGTCAGGAGGAGGCCGCCCACGGGCAGCCTCCCGCAAGTCGCGAGATCAATCGCGTCAGTTCAGCGGGGCCCACTGGCCGTTCTTGACGGTGAGCAGTTCGATGCCGCGCTCGTCAAAGCCGCTGTGGTCGGTGGGCGAGAGATTGTAGATGCCCTGGGCGCCCGGCAGGTTCTTCACCTGCTCCAGCGCGTCGCGCAAGGCGGCGCGGAAGGCCGGGGTGCCGGGGGCGCCGGCCTTCAGGGCCACCGGGATCACCTGCTCCAGCAACAGGCCTGCGTCATAGACGTTGGCCCCGAAGGTGGCGGGTTTGGAGCCGTACTTCTTCTCATAGGCGCCCATGTATTCGGCCGCCACTTTCTTGGACGGATTGGAGTCAGAGGCCTGATCCATCACCAACATGATCGAACCCGCGACCGTGGTGCCTTCCACCTTCTTGCCGCCGAGGCGCAGGTAATCGGCAAGGGCGGCGCCGTGGGTCTGGTAGTATTTCCCGCGATAGCCGAGATCATAGAGCGTGGTCTGCGGCATCACCGAAGACGAGCCGGGCGCGGCGATCAGAACCGCGTCCGGCCGGCTGGAGAGGATCTTCAGGCCCTGGGCGGTGAAGGACGTGTCCTGGCGCTGGAACCGTTCGGTGGCGACAATCTTGATGCCGGACTTCTGCGCGTCGGCGGAAGACACCTTCAGCCAGTTGTCGCCGAACGGATCGGTGGGGCCCACGAAGCCGACGGTCTTCACTCCGTCCTTCACCATCTGCCTGACGAGGGCTGCCGAGACGATCTCGTCGTTCTGGGTGGTCTTGAACACCCATTTCTTCTTGTCATCCATGGGCAGGATGACCGCGGTGCTCCCCACCGGAGCCAGCATGGGCACGCCGGCCTCGGCGGCAAAGCCGAGGGCCGCCACCGCCGAGGCGGTGCCGGAGGGGCCAATAATGGCGTCGACCTTGTCCTCGCTGATGAGCTTGCGGAAAGCTGACACGGCGGCGCTCGGGTCACTGCCGTCATCCAGGGAGATGTATTCGATGGTCTGGCCGCCGGCCGTAGTGGGCAGCAAGGCCACCGTATTCTTCTGGGGAATGCCCACCAGGGCCACCGGTCCGGTGGAAGACGTCACCACGCCCACCTTCACCTGAGCCTGCGCTGAGGTGAGGCAAGCCATGCCGAATACGACCGAAAGCATCAACCGCTTCGCAGACACCTTGATTCTCCTTGACCAAATACTGGGCCGGCGAGGGACGTCACGACAGGCGCGGTGGGGAGGGTGTCGGCGGCGGGTCCGTTGACGGGCCTACCTGCGACACGATCCACCGGTGTTCGCACCCCGCGACGCTTGAGCCGATACCCCTGGAAACGTTGAGAAAAGTCACTCTGCTCCCGGCCCGGGAGGCGGCGCTGCCGGACCCTGCCAGCGGGCCGGGAGGCCGATGGTCGGGTGTGGCGGAACGCTGCGAGGGACGCCGACCCGACATCCCTCTCCCGGAACCGTGTGGACTTTTATTAATGCCTATTCGACTGCGGGCGGCAACGGTTACGCCACAATGTGGGTGCGCATTTTATAGCTGTTCGACGCCGACAATTTCAGCGCTCTGCCTGCTTCCTGCCGCCGGCGGAGCCACGCCGGAGATCTGTCTGGGTAGAAGAGAGAATTCATAACAAATTGTATTGTAATAATTTTTCTGATATTTCGCGTGGCGCGCCCGGTCGCTGGTGGGGGTTGATGTGGATCAATTCCTGCCGAAAATTGGTGCAAATGCCGCCAGAAAGAACTTCCGTAATCATTTGACTATGGAAGTTTTTTCCGCATAGTTTTGAACCCGAGGCGGCCGGGTGGCGCGGGGCAACGCGCTTCCTCCCGGACGTCAGGACATCCCGAAGACGAACTGCCGAATGGCTCTCCACACGTGGTGCGCACGCCGTTGCGCTCGCGTGGCTGCGCCCTGCCGTCAGCTCACTTCACGAGGCCTGTCCGCCCGGCTGGCAAAGCCCATGCGCGTCATGGTCTTGCCGGGATCGGGCGAGAGGTGGGGTTTTCAGTAGAATGAGCAAGATCGTCCTTCCAGAGCAGAGGATGCAGGATGCCGGTGCGCCCGCGTGGCCGGAGTTCCTCGCGCAGATCCGCGGCCGGCGCAAAGAATTCGAGCGCCAGAAATTCATTTCGCAGGACGTTGTCGAAGGCTTTCGCCAGCGCGGCATCTATCGCGCCCTGGTGGCGCGCCGCTTCGGTGGTTCGGAGCTTTCGCCGGCGCAATTCTGCCAGCTCATCGAGAGCATCGCCCATGCGGATGGCTCCGCCGGTTGGGTGGCAAGCTTCGGCATCGGCGGCGTCTATCTTTCAGCCTTGCCGCTGGAGACCTTGAAGGCGCTCTACGCCCGCTCGGTGGATCTGGTGTTCGCCGGCGGCATCTTCCCGCCGCGTCCGGCGCAGCGGGTGCCGGGCGGGCTCAAGGTTTCGGGGCGCTGGAGCTTTGCCAGCGGCTGCATGGGAGCCGATGTGGTGGGGGTGGGCATCCTGCCCAGCTCCGGCGACACCCAGGAACTGCCGCGCATGGCGGTGATGGACCGGGCCAAAGCCCGCATCGAGCCCAATTGGGAGGTGGCGGGCCTCGCCGGCACAGGCAGCCACGATCTCATTGTCGAGGATGTGGTGGTGCCGGAGGAGTGGACTTTCGTGCGCGGCGGCAAGTCATCCCTCGACGAGAAGCTCTATCGCTACCCGGCGCTGGCATTTGCCGCGCAGGTGCTTTCCGTGGTGGGGCTCGGCGTGGCGCGGGCGGCGCTGGATGAGGTGGTGAACCTCGCCAGGGGGCGCGCCTCTGTGACCGGAGCGCCGACCCTGGGTGACCGGGTCTATGTGCAGTTGGAGATGGCCAAGGCGGAGGCTGAGCTGCGCGCCGCGCGTGCCTGGTTCTATGAGGCCATCGCCATCGCCTGGGAGGCGCTCGACCACGCCGAGAGCGCTTCCGACGACGCCATCAGCATGCTGCGCCTGTCCTCCACCCACGCTACCCGTGTGGCGGCGGAGGTGACGCGCCGGGCGCAGATGGTGGCGGGCATGACGGGCGTCTACGAGGCGAGCCCAATTGCCATGCAGGTGCGCGATGCGCAGATGGTCACCCAGCACGCCTTCATGGGCGAGATCACTTACCAGAACGCGGGCGCTATGCTGTTCGGCCACGCCCCGACCCCCGGCTACCTTTGAATTCAGCCCACGGAGACTGTGATGAGCGAGAAGAAGCCCCTGCGGACCCTGTTCTGCTTCGGGATTGGCCAGAATTTCTTCAATGCCGATACGGCTGAGGCCAAGGACGTATGGCGTGCCTTCAGCGAGATGTGGAACGGCATCGCCGGCATCCCCGGAGCGACCATCATCGGCAATCTGGACGATGATCAGACCATGGTCGGCCCCTCCGAATCCTGGCCATGGACCACTTATCTGATGGCCGACATGCCGGATTATGAGGCGGTGGTTGCGGCCTGCAATCTGGTGCGCACCACGCCGGTGGGCGATGGCACCTACAAGCTCTGGAAATACTGCCGGATTCAGGCCCGCATCGGGCGCGAACTGGTGGTTCCGGCCTGACGGCACAGTGGTCGCCAAGGGTGCAGTGCGCGCATGTGAATGCGTAGAATTCATAGTGATAATTACAAAAATAAATTGGACGAATTAAAAGCGGCTCTGCTTTGATCTCCATCAAAAGCAGAACGCCAAAGGGGGCGGCGCGGTGTCCGCGCGGCGTCAAAGCCCGGCCCGATCAAGCGGGGCCGGGCGGCCATGAGCAGTTCTCATCTTCCTCAGGGGTGCACGATGAAGCAGGTTGCGCTTGTGACCGGAGCGGCACAGGGGCTTGGTCGGGTGATCGCCGGCCGGCTGCATGCCGCCGGTTACGCGGTGGCGGTCACCGACCGCATGGCCGATGCGGTAGGCACGGTGGCGGCGGAGCTCGACCCCACGGGCGAAACCGCCGTGGCCCTTGCCCTGGACGTGACGCGCAAGGCCGATTTCGAGGCGGCGCTCGCAGCGGTGCGGGCCAAGTGGGGCGGGCTGCAGGTGGCGGTGAACAATGCCGCCATCACCCCCACGACACCGGTGATGCAAATCACGCCGGAAGAATTCGATCAGGTCATCACTGTCAATCTGCGCGGCGCGTTTCTGGGCTGCCAGGTGTTCGGGGCCTATTTCGCCAGCTGCGGCTATGGCCGCATCGTCAATCTCGCCTCCCTCGCCGGACAGAACGGCGGCACCGCTTCGGGCGCGCATTATGCTTCCTCGAAGTCCGGCATCCTGACCCTCACCAAGATCTTCGCCCGCGAGCTTGGGGCGTCCAACGTCACGGTGAATGCGGTGGCGCCGGGCCCCATGGATCTGCCCTCGGTGCACGCCGCGGTGCCGGCGGAGCGGCTCGCCAGGATCGTCGACACCATTCCCGTGAAGCGGCTCGGCGATCCCGTTTATGTGGCCGACATCGTGGTGAAGCTGGCGGCGCCGGAAGCCTCGTTTGTCACCGGCGCGGCCTGGGACATCAACGGCGGCATTTTCATGCGCTGAGTGGCGGAGGGCGATGATGATCGAAATTCAGCACTTTCGCGACGGCATGGCGCTTCTCGGCAGCGCCGTGAGCGTCATCACCACCGATGGCGCGGCGGGGCGGGCCGGCTTCACCGCCACCGCCGTGTCGAGCGTGACCGACCAGCCGCCCACCTTGCTCGTGTGCCAGAACCGGTCGTCGTTCTCGCATCGTTTCTTCCGTGAGAACAAGGTGTTGTGCGTCAACGTCCTGGGTGCGCAGCAGCAGGACCTGTCCGCCGCCTTTGCCGATCGCGCGCTGGATATGGAGGCGCGCTACGCCCGAGGGGCGTGGGAGACGCTGGCCACCGACAGCCCGGTGCTGGCCGGTGCCGTCGCGGCCTTCGATTGCGCCATCGCCGACATGCACGAGGTGGGCAGCCACACGGTGTTCTTCGCCGAGGTGAAGGCCGTGCGGCTCGGTGGCCCGAGTGGCGGGCTGATCTATTTCGACCGCCGCTATCACGCCCTTCCAACCGCCGTGCCGGCCTGAGCCCGCGCCCACCCGACCATGAGCGATCCGATGCGCATTTCTGTTTCCACGCCGCCGATCTCCCTTGCCGATGCGGTGGCCGATCACATCCTGGTCATGCCCCTCGATCTCGGCGGGGATGGCCTGCGGGTGGCGGTCAAGGACACTATCGACATCGCCGGCTGGCCCACCCGCGCCGGCAGCCCGGTGTTTGCGGATGCGCCAGCGGCGGCGGTGAACGCCGCGGTGGTGGAACGGGTGCTCGCGGCTGGCTGCCACATCATCGGCAAGGCCAATCTGCACGAGCTCGCCTTTGGCGTGACGGGGGTCAATCCCCACACCGGAACTGCGCTCAACCCGCTGTTCCCGGATCGGGTGCCGGGCGGTTCCTCCTCGGGATCGGCAGCATCGGTAGCGGCGGGGCTCGCCGACTTCGCTTTGGGTACCGACACCGGCGGTTCGGTGCGCATTCCGGCCTGCTGCTGCGGCGTGTTCGGCCTGAAGCCGACCTTCGGCCGGGTGAGCCGGGCGGGCGTGGCGCCGGAGCGCTCTTCTCTGGATTGCGTAGGCCCCTTCGCCGCCGATGCGCCGACGCTGACCCGCGCCATGGCGTTCATCGATCCGACCTTCACGCCCCTGACGCTCGATCACGCGCCCCGTTTCGGTGTGCTTGAGGTTGAAGCGTCGCCCTCCGTTGCGCGGGCGGTGGAGGCGGCGCTTGCCGATGCCGGGGTTGAACAGGTTTCCGCCGCCGTGGTGGGCCTCGATGCCGCCTATGACGCGGGGCTCACCATCATCAATGCCGAGAACTGGGCCGCCTTCGGGCCGTTGACCCAGTCCGAGGCCATGGGGCCGGACGTGCGCCAGCGCATCATCGCCGCGGGCGAGACCACGGCTGAAATGGTCGCGGCCGCCAATGTCGTGCGCGCACAGGTCTCCGATGCGGTGGATGCGGCGCTGGCGGGCGTGGATGCGCTGGTGTTGCCCACCATGCCCGACGTGCCCCCGCGCCTCGTGGATGCGGGGGATGCGCGGGGGGCCATCGCCATCACACGCTTTGTCCGCGCCTTCAATCTCACCGGCCATCCGGCGCTCACCGTGCCGGTGCTGACCGCCGAGGGCCTGCCCGCCGGCATCCAGCTGGTGGGGCGCAAGGGCGACGACGCGCGGCTGTGCGCCATCGCCGAATGGCTCGCCGCCCATCTGCCCTCAGACCGCATTCCGGGCCCCGGCCTGCGGACCCAGACATACCTGAAGGAGGATTGACCAATGACCGCGCCGAGGCTCGCCTCAGGCCGCCCCATGTCCGATCTCGTTCTGCCGGATCGGGTCGAAACGGCCATGTATACGGATCCCGCCATCTTCGCCGCCGAGATGGAGCAGATCTTCTCCCGCACCTGGGTCTGGGTGGCCCACACCAGCGAGGTGCCCAATCCCGGCGATTTCGTCACCTCCTATGTGGGGCTGCAGCCGGTGGTGGTCACCCGTGACCGCAAGGGCCAGCTTCATGTGCTGGTGAACCGCTGCCGCCATCGCGGTGCCACCGTGTGCGAGCATCGCAAGGGCAACGCCCCGAGCCTGGTCTGCCCCTATCACGGCTGGAGCTATGGCCAGGATGGCATGCTGCGCGGCGTGCCCTATCCGGAAGGCTACAACGCGGATTTCGACAAGAAGGGTCTGGGCCTCAAGTCGCTGCGGGTCGAAGAATACCAGGGCCTGGTGTTCGCGACCTTCAACGATGAGATGGAATCGCTCTCCGATTATCTCGGCCATGCCAAGCCCTGGATCGACCTGTTCATGAAGCAGGGCGCGGGCTATCCGGTGAAGACCAATGGCGAGCATCGCTTCCGCTTCCCCGGCAATTGGAAGATCCAGCTGGAGAACACCACCGACGCCTACCATTTCCCCATCGTCCATCGCCCCTTCATCGAGTCCCTCGACAAGCAGGCGGAAGAAACCTTCACCTTCCTCGGTGGTGCGGGTTTCGTGGAGGATCTGGGCAATGGCCATTCGGTGATGGTCATGATCCCCGAGCTGATCGACCTCGAGGCCAATCTCGATGCGCCGATCCCCGATCGCTTCGCGCCGCTCGCCACCGAGCTCGCCAAGACCCACACCCCGCAGGAGGTGCGACGCATCGTGCGTGCGGTGGGCGGCTCCGGCTTCAACGTGAACCTGTTCCCCAATGCCGCCTGCTCGATGGCCTTCTTCCGCATTCTGCGGCCCATCTCGGTGAATGAGACCGAGGTCCGGCACATCGCCATCGGCATGGATGGCGGGCCGGAGGCGGGCAACCGCGCGCGGCTGCGTCTGCACGAGCATTTTCAGGGCCCCATGGGCTTCGGCAGCCCCGACGATGCGGAAGCCTGGGAACGGGTGCAGCGGGGCGTGCAGGGCGGGCCGGACCTTCCGCTCATGGTCAACCGCGGCTTGGGCCAGGAGACCCCCGCCGAAAGCGGGCTGCCGAAGGGGGACGTGAGCGCCGAGACCGGTATGCGCGCCGCCTATCAGATGTGGAAGAGGATGATGTCGGCATGAGCGCGATGACCGCCCCCCTCACGAACAGCGTCATCGCCCTGGACGAGGCGATGGAGGCCATCTGGCTCGAGGCTGATCTCCTGGATTGCCGGGACTATGAGGCCTGGCTCGCCCTCTGGACCGCCGGTGGCCACTATGTGATCCCGGTGGATCGCGAGACGCCGGATTTCGAGGCGCAGCTCAACTACGCCTATGACGACGCCGCCATGCGTCGCATGCGGGTGGATCGTCTGGTGGGGGGGCACGCCATCTCCTCCACGCCGGCTGCGCGCTCCGTGCGCACGCTGAGCCGCTTCCGGGTGATGGAGAGCGGCGCCGACTTCTGCGTCGTGCGCTGCGCCCAGCACCTGGTGGAATACAAGTTCGAGCGCCAGCGCCTCTATGCCGCCGACGTCAGCTATCGGCTGGTGCGCGAGAACGGCGTGCTCAAGCTCGATGAAAAGGTGGTGCGGCTGATCAATGCCGGAGATGCCCTCGGCAGCCTCAGCTACCTGCTGTGACGCCGCGGCCTCGGCGCGCGCCGCCGGGGCCTTCATTCCCACCATGCAGAATGCCCCGATGACCGATCAGCCCCTGGCCTCCACCGCCGCGCCGCCGGCGGATCTCATGACCCTCGTGGTGGACCGCCGCGTGGACGACCGCGGCGACATCATGCGCCTCGACCTCGTGGCCCCCGATGGCGCCGATCTGCCGCCGTTCGAGGCGGGCGCCCATGTGGATGTGCACGTGGATGTCCATGTGGATGATGGGGAGGTGCACCTGGTGCGCCAGTATTCCCTGTGTGGCGATCCTGCGGACCGCAGCCGCTACCGGCTGGGCATCCTCGATGATCCCCAATCGCGCGGCGGCTCCCGCGCCCTGCACCGGCTGGCGCAGGTGGGCACGCGGCTGACGGTCGGCACGCCGCGCAACCTGTTCGGCCTCGATGCGCAGGCGCCCGAGACGGTGCTGGTGGGGGGCGGCATCGGCGTGACGCCGCTGCTGGCCATGGCCCATGCGCTACATGGGCAGGGCCGCCACTTCACCCTGCATTACTGCACCCGCACGCGGGCGCGCACCGCCTTTCTCGACGAGATCGAGGGCCTGGCGTTCCGTGACAAGATTGTGCTGCACTTCGACGATGAAGGGCCCCTGGTGCCCGAGCGGGATCTGCCGTCGGCCTCGGACGGAGCGCACCTCTACACCTGTGGTCCGTCCGGCTTCATGGACTTCGTGATCTCCTCCGCTTTGAGCCTGGGCTATGGGGCGGAGCGGATCCACCGCGAATATTTCAACGCCGAGGTGGATGAGAGTGGCGCCGGCTTCGAGGTGGAGGCGGCGCGGTCGGGCGTGCGCGTCCATGTGGCCGAGGGCGTCTCCATCGCCGCCGCCCTCAAGGCCGCTGGCGTCGCCGTCAATCTGTCCTGTGAATCCGGGGTGTGTGGCACCTGTCTTGTGGATGTGCTGGAGGGTGTTCCGGACCATCGCGACAAGTTCCTCACCGACGAGGAGCGCGAGGCGGGCGACCAGATGCTGATCTGCTGCTCGCGCGCGCGCGGCGCCAAGCTGGTGCTGGACATCTGATCGGCGTCGCGGTGCGTGCGACAGCAAAATAGGCACCTTCCGCCGCCGGAAGCCTCGGATGGCGGATGGTGCATTTTATTTGAGCCTATTCTGCTCTTTAATTATGCGTATGCGCGAAATTTATAGTTATAATTAGAACAATACATTGGACGAATTGATGTCGCGTCTGCTTTGATCCTGATCAAAAGCGGAGTGAAGTTCGGATGACTCAATTGGCTCTGAAGTCGGCCGGCCCACAGGGAAGCGTGCCTGTTCCCCCCCTCGATGCGGCGCGGCTTACCCAGACGCCGGACTTCCTGCGGCTGCTGGATGCGGTCCGCGCCCGCCGCGAGGAGTTCCAGCGGCTGCGGCATGTGCCCCGCGACGTCATCGCGCTGATGAAGGCGGCGCGCATCTTCCGCTCTTCCACTCCGGCCAAGTTCGGCGGCGACGACCTCGCCCCCCACCATTTCCTGCCCATGGTGGAAGCCATCGGCGCGGTGGATGGTTCTGCCGCCTGGGTGGCGGCTTTCGGTTCGGCCAACACCTATGTCGCGGCATTGCCCGAAGAGGCGCAGGCGGAGATCTATGCCTCGGGTCCGGACCAGGTCTATGCCGGCGGCCTCTATCCGGCGCAGCGCGCCACCCGCGCGCCCGGTGGGTGGCGGGTCAGCGGGCAGTGGAAGTTCGCGTCCGGCTGCATGGGCGCCGACTGGATCGGCGTCGGCCTGCTCGCCGATGACGGTGCGGGCGGGTCGGTGGTCAAGATGGCGGTGAGCCCCGCCACTGAGGTCGAGATCATCGAGACCTGGGACGTCATGGGCATGCAGGGCACCGGCAGCCACGACACGCGGGTGGAGAACAAATTCTACGCCGATATCTGGACCTGCGATCGCGGCGCGCCAGGCATCTATGACGACACCATCTTCCGCTACCCGCCGTTGGCCTTTCAGGCCGAGGTCCATGCGGCGGTCAATCTCGGGCTCGCCCGGGGGGCGCTTGATCTCGCGGTGGAGATGTCCGGCGCCGCAAAGTTGATGCCCGGGGCGCCGGTGCTGGCCAACCGGGCCTATTTCCGCACCGGTCTTGCCGAAGCGGAGGCGCGGCTGCGGGCGGCGCGGGCCTTCTATTACGAAACCGCCGAAGAGGCGTGGGACGTGCTCCAGCGCGGCGATGAGATTTCCTTGGAGCTGAATAATCTGCTCCGCCTCAGCGCCAGCCACGCCTCGCGCGCCGCCGCCGATAGCATTCTGCAATGCTTCCGCATCGTCGGCATGGCCGGCATCGGCAGCACGCATCGCATGCAGCGCATCCTGCGCGACTGCCTGGTGGTGACCCAGCATGCCGCGCTGAACGACGCCACGCTGGAGAGCGCCGGCACCGTGCTGGCCGGTCTGCCGGCCCCGGCCGGCTATCCGTGAGGCCGCCCCATGGATCTCGCACAGACCTTTCACGGCAGGCTGACTCATGATGTCGCCCACGGCGCCCTCCGGGATGGGACGATCCGCTACCTGATGATGCGGCCGGATGTTCTGATGGGCCTGTTCGCGCGCCTCGGTCCGGCCCTGCGCCCGGTGGCGCTTGAGGCGCTCGGTGCCTCGGTGACCGCGTTCGGCGGTCGCTCCGTGGCCGCCTATTGGGCCGCCGGAGCGGATGATCCCGAGGTGATGATGGACACCATCGTCACGACCTCGGCGGCGCTCGGCTGGGGCCGCTGGCGCTTCACGCCGCAGCCCGGCGGTGCGGTCGAGGTGCAGGTGGAAAATTCCCCCTTCGCCGAAGGGCTTGCCGCATCCGGGCCGGTGGACGCGCCGTGCTGCGCGCCCATCGCCGGCATGCTCACCGCCATCGCCCCGCTGGTCGTTGGCGAGGGCGCCGTGGCACACGAGATCCGGTGTGCCGCCGTCCATGGCGGCGGCGCCTGCCGCTTTGTCATCACGCGTTAGTTGTTCCGGGTTCGGCGCCAGCTTCGCCACGCCCCAATGTCAATAAATTCAACAACCTTCCAGCGGGACAAGACACATGAAGACCTTTCATCTTTCTCGTCGCGGGCTTCTTCTGGCCTCCGCCGGGGTCGCCGCCGCCGGGCTGATGGGCACGGCGGCGCGGGCGGCAGGGCCGATCCGCATCGGCGTCGGCTCCGATCCGGTGTTCGTCGCCTTCTATCTCGCCGCCCATGAGAAGCTGTTCGCCGCCGAGGGCGTGGATGCGGTGCTGCAGCTCTATGCCGATGGCGGCGAGGCCATGAACGCGCTGGTCGCCCAGCAGGTGGATGTGGCGGCGGCCGCCGAACCCACCAATATGGTCCGCCTTGGCCGGGCTGAACTGCGCCCGCTGGCGGTGGTCTACCAGTCCGGCCGTTATGTGAAGCTGGTGCTCGGGCCCAAGGTGGCAAGCCCCAAGGATATCAAGCGCTTCGGCATCGTGCCCGGCTCCATCTCCGAATATTGCGCCGGCTTGACGCTGGCCGCCGAGGGGCTCGATCCGGCATCCGTGAAGATGGTGCCCTCGGGCCCGCCTGAGCTGCCGGCGCTGCTCGCCCGTGGCGACATCGACGCTTTTTTCGCCTGGGAGCCCTGGCCGGCGAACGCTGTCGCCAATGGCGGCAAGGTCGCGCTCACCAGCAAGGACGTGGGCTATGTGGACACCATCTGGCTCACCGCCAGCGCGGCGATCCTGAAGAGCGATCCGGAGAGCTTGCAGAAGGTGCTCAAGGCGCTCGCCAAGGCCTCCGACATCGCCCGGGCCGATCCCGAGCGGGCGGCGGCCGCGGTGAAGGCGGTCACGCGCATTCCCGTCGCCACCAGCCTGAAGGCCTTCAAGGACATGACGCCCATCGTGCGCGATTTCACCGAGGCGGATTTCAAGAGCTATGACGGCATCGCCAAATTCCTGGCCGACCACAATGTGACCAAGGGGCTGGTGCCGTATCGTGAGGCGCTCCAGGCCGGCTTCTACAAGGGCTGAGCCATGACGCGCGGCGCCTCCATCACCTTGGATCATGTGGGGATCTCGTTCGGCGATGCGCACATCGTCTCGAACGTCACTCTCGAGATCCGCCCGGGCGAGTTCGTCTGCCTGCTCGGGCCCAGCGGCTGTGGCAAGTCCACGCTGCTCAACGCCATCGCCGGCTTTCTGCCGGTGAATGGCCGCATCGCCGTCAACGGGCGCCCGGTGGCGGGGCCGGGGCTCGATCGCGGCGTGGTGTTCCAGTCCTCGGAGGTGCTGTTCCCCTGGCTCACCATCCGGGAGAATGTGGAATACGGGCTGCGCCTCAAGGGTGTACCCACGGCGGTGCGGCGGGAGAAGGCCGACCATTTTCTGGGGCTGGTCGGTCTCGTCCACGCCGCCGACAAGTTCCCGGCCCAGCTTTCGGGCGGCATGCGCCAGCGCGCGCAGATCGCCCGGGTGCTCATCAATGAGCCCCATGTGGTGCTCATGGACGAGCCGTTCGGCGCGCTCGACGCGCAGACCCGCGAGGTGCTGCAGGTGGAGCTCGACCGCATCTGGCGCGACACCGGCTGCACCATCGTGTTCGTCACCCACGACATCTGGGAGGCCCTGCTGCTGGCGGACCGGGTGGTGGTGATGACCGCCGGGCCGCGCGCCTCCATCAAGACCGTGGAGCGCATCGATCTGCCCCACCCGCGGGACCAGGGCAGCGCCGAATGCCTCGCCCTGTTCCGCAAGCTCAGGGACGACATCGGTGCGGAAGTGAAGCAAGCCCTGCGTCAGCAGGGGCTGAACCGGGAGCAGGTCGAAGCATGACCGATACCACCCAGAGCCCGGGCCTGCGCCTGCCGTGGGGCAAGTTGCGCCTCAGCGGCATGGCCACCAAGGTGTGCGTGGGGCCGCTGTCGGTTCTCGGCGGCCTCGTCCTTTGGCATGTGGCCTCGCTTTACACCTCGCCTTTGTTCCTGCCCTCGCCGCTGACGGTGTGGCACACGGCGCTGGAGATGCTGGCCGATGGCTCGCTGTTGGAATCCGTCGGCGCGTCCGCCTGGCGGATCGCTGCCGGCTGGGCGGTGGGCGTGGCGGTGGGGGTGCCGCTCGGCGTCTTCATGGGGCGCTTTCCGGTGATCCGCCTGATGGTGGATCCCTATATCGAGTTCTTCCGCTTCATCCCGCCCATCGCCTTCGTCACCCTGGCGGTGATCTGGCTGGGGCCGGGCGAGGTCACGAAGATCGCCCTCATTTTCTACACCACTGTGTTCATCGTCACCTTGAACACCATAGCCGGGGTGAAGGCGGTCAATCCGTTGCGGCTGCAGGCGGCGCGCAGTCTCGGCGCCAATGCGTTCAGCGAGCTGACCACGGTGATCCTGCCGTCCACGGTGCCGTTCATGGTCACCGGCGCGCGCATCGCCATGGGCAATTCGTTCCTGACCGTGGTGTCGGCGGAGATCGTCTCGGCCCAGACCGGGCTCGGGGCGATGATCTGGACCGCCCGCAATTTCGCCCGCACCGATTGGGTGTTCGTGGGCATCATCGCCCTCGGCATCCTCGGCTACATCTTCGATCGGGTGCTGCGGGTGGCCAGCAACAGCCTGTTGCGCCGCTATCTGTGAGCGGCGCGCACCGCGTCTTTCCGCACAGCAGGGTTCACGACATGGATGATCTTGAGAAGAAGGTGGAGCATCTCGCCAACCGCATCGCGGTGCTGGAGGCCGAGGCGGAGATCCGCCGGCTGCAGGCGCGCTACATGTTCCTGTGCGACACGCCCCTTCCCGAATATGGGGCGACCAGCGACGCCGCGCGCATCGACCTCATTATGGCGCTCTACACCGAGGACGCGGTGTGGGAAGGGGTCGGTGAATACTACAATGGGCAGTTCGGCCGGGCTGAGGGCGCGGCGGCCATCCGCCGGCATTTCGAGGGCTTCTGGGGCCAGAAAAAGGACCCGGCGCTGCTGCTGAACTGCCACTATCTCACCTCCGAGCAGATCCATGTGACCGGGGAGACGGCCACCGGGCAGTGGGTGCACATGCAGCCCTGGATCTTCTCGGACGGCAAAGCGCTGCTGCGCTCCTCGCGGCTCAACAACGCCTTCCGCAAGGAGCCCGATGGCGCCTGGAAGGTGACCCGCACCCGCACGGAGAACGTGTTCGTGGCGCCGCTGCCGGCCGGCTGGGCGTCCGATTTCCCCTCGGCTTCGGTGCTGATGAAGCCTTGAGGTTCGCCGCGCTTCGCGCTTGCAATGCAGCCCATGGATTGGCTTATCTTCCTCCATGAGCCAGATGAATGCGAACACCTTCGACCTGAACCTCGTGCGGGTGTTCCTGGCCATCTGGGACCTGCGCAGCGTCACGGCGGCGGCCGATCGGCTGGGGCTCACCCAGCCGGCCGTCAGCCACTCGCTCAAACGGCTGCGTGAGCAGTTTTCCGATCCGCTGTTCGTGCGGGTGGGCCCACGCATGGAGCCCACCGAGGCGGCGTTTCGGCTTCATGAACCGTTCAATCGGGCGCTGCGGGTGATCCAGCAGACCATCCTCAGCCATGATGCGTTCGTGCCGGAATTGTCCGAACGCACCTTCACCATCGCCATGTCGGACATTTCGGAATTCTATCTGCTGCCGCAGCTTCTGGCCGCGCTGGAGACCGCTGCGCCTTCGGTGCGGGTGCGCTCGGCGCAGTTGGATGCGGGCACCGTGGCGGCCGCCCTGCGCACCGGGCAGGTGGACCTCGCCCTGGGCTATCTGCCGACCTTGCGGGATGCCGACATCGCATCGAGCTTTCTGCTGGAAGACAACTTCCTCTGCCTGGTGAGCCGTTCCCATCCCCTGGCCGGCCAGCCGCTTGATCTCGATGCTTTCGCGCGGCTGAATTTCGTGGATGTGTCAGTGCATGCCACCGGTTACAAGCGGGTGCGCGATCTCATCAGCGAGATCGGCGTGCGTTGGACCGCGACCACCCGGATCGAGCATTTCATGGTGGTGCCGGAGCTGGTGCGCCAGACCCATCTGGCGGCGATCTTCCCCTTTTCGGCGTCGTCCCGCGTCGCCCGGTGCGGCGAATTCAGCCTGCTGGAACTGCCCTTCGAGGTGCCCAGTATCGAGGTGCAAGTTCACCTGCACCTGAATTTTCAGAACGACCCCGGGCTGATCTGGATGCGGGATCTGATGACCCGCATCTTCGGCATTTCCGCCGATCGCATGCGGCAGGAGCTGCAGATCATCCCCGCCCGTGGTGCCCGCTGAACCCTCCGGCGCGGCGGGTCAGGCGGCGCGCGTGGGCGGGTCGAAGCGCCTCAGGATCCTGCGCTGTACGGAGCGGAGCCCCGTGGCCTGTGTTCCACCGCATCGGGGTCATGGACGGTAGAGGGCGCCATGGCGCCGCTGGGCAGGACGGGCCCCAACACCGAAGGCGCCGTGGCGAGCCATCTCGACGCGGGGCCGCGCGATCGCAAGGATGTGGTGGCCGGCGGGTGCTGGCTGCGGTGCGAGGCTGGGATGCGCTAGCGCTTGAAGCGGGCCGCCAGCTGGGTGGTTTCGCGGGCCAGAATGCCCATGTCGACACCGACCGCGACGAAGGTGGCGCCGCATTCCAGATAGTGGTCCACGAGCGCCGGGTCGGTGGCCAGCACACCGGCGGCGCGGCCGGTGGCGCGGATGCGCCGGAGGGCATCGCCCACCACTTTCACCACCTCCGGATGGCTGGCATTGCCGCCGAAACCCAGGCTTGCGGACAGATCGGCCGGGCCGATGAAGATGCCGTCCACCCCTTCCACGCCGGCGATGGACTCCAACTGGTCCAGCGCCGTCTTGGTCTCCACCTGCAGCAGCAGGCAGAGCTCGCTCTCGCAGCGGGCGGCATAGTCTTTCACGCGCCCGAAACGGGTGGCCCGGGTGGTTCCGCCCACGCCACGGAAGCCATGCGGCGGATAGCGCATGGAGGCCACCGCACGCTCGGCTTCGCTGACGCTCTGGATATAGGGCAGCAGCAGCGTCTGCGCCCCGATGTCCAGGAACCGTTTGATGAGCACCGGGTCGTTCCAGGCCGGCCGCACGATGGGCGTGGTGGGGTAGGCGCCCACCGCCTGCAATTGCCCGAGCACCGTGTCGATCTCGTTGGGGGAATGCTCGGTATCCAGCAGCAGCCAGTCGAAGCCGGAACCGGCGACGATCTCGGCCGCATAGGCGTTGGAGAGGGTGCACCACAGACCGATCTGGGGTCGCCCGGCGGCGATCGCGTGCTTGAAGCTGTTGACCGGCAGATCCATGGTTCTCTCCCTCCTGACGCTTTTGCTGGCGGTATCGGCGTTCGGCCCCTTGCGGACAAGGGCGGATCACGGCAACTTCCATATCATGGAAGAACGCAGCGCCCACAGGGCGGTCGCCCACACGCCCGGCGGGGTGGAGCGCGAGCCGCGCAACGCCGGCCGTGCCCCCAACAATACGGTGACCGGCGCGCGCAGCATCCATCGCGCTTTCGCGGTGCTGCGGCTGCTCGCGAACAATGGCTCCGGTGGCCTGCGGCTCACAGAGATCGCCGAGGATATCGGCCTGCCGCCCCCCACCGTCTATCGCATGCTGCAGGTGCTGATGGAGGAGGGCGCGGTGGAGCGCCTGCCCTCGGGCCGGCGCTATGTGATCGGCGCGGAAGTGGCGCTGCTGGGCCTCTCCACCCGCGCCCGTCCGGGCCTCACCGAGGTGGCCGAGCCCATTCTCACGCGCCTGTCGCAGGAGGTGGGCGACGCCATCTTCCTCACCGTGCGCAGTGGCTACGATTCCGTCTGCGCCGATCGGCGGATCGGGGCCTATCCGGTGCAGGTGCTGTCCATCGGCGTGGGCTCGCGGCGCCCGCTCGGGGTGAGCGTGGGCGGCATGGCCATCCTGTCGGCGCTGCCACCAGCCAAGGCGAGCGCCATTCTCAAAGCCAACGCCCCCCGTTTCGCGCCCTATCAGGTGACGCTGGAGGCGCTGACGGCGCGGCTCGTGAAGTCGCGGGAGGCCGGCTATGTCTATGCCGATCCCGCCATCGTCCGCTCGACCCGTGCGCTCGCCTTTCCGGTCTTTGATCTCGCAGGCAATCCGGTGGCGGCGGTGAGCACCATCACCATCCGCCAGCGGCTTCCGGTGAGCCGTATCGCGGGGCTCGTCAGCTCGTTCCAGCGGGCGGCGGCGGAGCTCTCCAGCGCCCTGCAGGACAGCGCCAAGGCCGATCGGCCAAGGCCCCGCGGCTGACGCGGGAGGCGCCCCGCCGCGGGGAATGTCAGGATGCCTCTTCCTCGAACGCCTCGCCGCGCACCTTGGCGGCCCGGGGCACCGCCATCACCACCAGCAAGGCGGCCGCCACCAGCAGCAGGATGAGGGACACCGGCTGGGTGAAGAACACCGCCGCATTGCCCTGCGACATGGTGAGCGCCCGCCGCAGGTTCTCCTCCATCATGGGGCCGAGCACGAAGCCGAGCAGCAATGGCGCGGGCTCGCACTGCAGCTTCATCAGCACATAGCCGGCGATGCCGAAGATGGTCATCACATAGATGAGCGCGGTGGAGTTGCTGACCGAATAGACGCCGATGGCGCACAGCACCAGGATGGCCGGATAGAGCATGCGATAAGGGATCTTCAGCATGCTCACCCAGACCCCGATCAGCGGCAGGTTCAAGATCACCAGCAACGCATTGCCGATCCACATGGAGGCGATGAGGCCCCAGAACAGCGTCGGATTGGAGGTCATGACCTGCGGTCCGGGCTGGATGTTGTGGATGATCAGCGCGCCGATCATCATGGCCATCACCGCATTGGAGGGCAGGCCCAGGGTGAGCATGGGAATGAAGGAGGTCTGGGCCCCCGCGTTGTTGGCGGATTCCGGGCCGGCGACACCCTCGATGGCGCCCTTACCGAAGCGGCTTGGATCCCGGGCGATGCGCTTTTCCAGCATGTAGCTGGCGAACGAGCCGAGGATGGCGCCGCCGCCGGGCAGGATGCCGAGAATGGCGCCGATGCCGGTGCCGCGCACCGCTGCCGGCCAGGCCGCTCGGAAATCGGCGCGGGAGAGGAAGAAGCCCCCGGTCTTGCCGAGGCTGACGGTGCCGCGAGCAGCATCAGCGCGCTCCAGGTTGGAGATCACCTCGGCAATGCCGAACAGGCCCATGGCCACCGCCACGAAATCGATGCCGTCGAACAGGTCCGGCAGCCCGAAGGTGAAGCGCAGGGCGCCGCTGTTCACGTCGGTACCCACAAGGCCCAGCACCAACCCCAGCACCACCATGGCGATGGCCTTCAGCAGCGAGCCGTGGGCCAGCACCACCGCGGCGATGAGGCCGAGCACCATCAACGAGAAGTATTCCGGCGCGCCGAAGCCCAGAGCAAGCTCTGACAGGCCCGGGGCAAAAGCGGCGATCAGCAATGTGCCCACGGTGCCGGCGAAGAACGAGCCCAGCGCTGCCACCATCAGCGCCTCGCGGGCGCGGCCCTGGCGGGCCATCTGGTACCCGTCGATGGCGGTGACCACCGAGGAGGTCTCGCCCGGCAGGTTGACCAGGATGGCGGTGGTGGAGCCACCGTACTGCGCGCCGTAATAGATGCCCGCCAGCAGGATCAGCGCCGTCGTGGGGTCGAGCCCGAAAGTGATGGGCAGCAGCATGGAGATGGTGGCGACCGGACCAAGCCCCGGCAGCACGCCGATGGCGGTACCGAGCAGCGTGCCCAGGAAGCAGTAGGCGAGATTGTGGAGGCTGAGCGCGACGGAGAAGCCCAGCGAAAGATTGTCGAGGAAGCTCATGGGCGCGGGTCCTCAGAAGGTGGGCCACAGGGGGACCGGCAGGCCCAGGGCGACGACGAAGACGAGGCTCGCGACGGCAGCCACCACCAGCGCCAGGATGACGCTCTCGATGATGTTCTCGCCTGCCCGGGCAAAGCGGCTGATGACCACCAGAAGCGCCACCACCATGAACAGGCCGAGGCTGTCGAGGCCGAAGCCGAACAGCAGCAGCGCCGCCGAGATGACGAGCAGCGGCCGCCAGGACAGGGTGACGTGGGTCCGGGTGTGGTCGCGCAGGGCGACGACGGTGATGGCGAGGCCGAGCAGGGTCAGCAGGGCGGACAGCAGCATGGGGAAAACGCCCGGCCCGAGATGGGCGGCGGTGCCGATGCCGTAGTCCTGCGCGAAGATGAAGACAAAGACGCCGATGCCGACGAACATCAGGCCGGCGAGGACATCCCTCTTGTTCGCGATCATTGTGTGCGTCCTCCATCGTCGCGAAGGCGGGGGCGCGGTGCCGCCGCAGGGGTGCCGCGTCCGTCGGTGTCAGGAAAAGGCGCCCGGCCAGACAGGTGCCGGCCGGGCGGATTTCGGTCTTGCGGGAAGAGCCGCCTCAGTTGGCGGTGATGTTGGCCTGCTTGATGACCGGCGTCCAACGGGCATCCACCTTGGCCACATAGGCGGCGAAGGCGTCGGGGGCCATGCCGCGGGCCTCGGCCCCCATGGCCGCGAAGCGCTCCTTCACCTCCGGCTCGGCGAGGACCTTCTGCAGCGCGGCGCTCAAGGTGTCCACCACGGGCTTCGGGGTCTTGGCGGGGGCGAACAGGCCGGTGAAGGTGGAGGCCTCGAAATCGGCAAAGCCGACTTCCTGAAGGGTCGGCACGTCCGGCAGCTGGGGCAGGCGCTGCGCCGAAGTGACGGCGAGGGCGCGGGTCTTGCCCTCCTTCACATAGGGCAGGGCCACCGAGATCTGATCGAAGTTGAACTGGGCGCGGCCGGCCAGAACGTCCGTGGTGGCGGGGGCGTTGCCCTTGTAGTGTACGGTGGTCCACTTGGCGCCGCTCAGCTGCTGCAGCAGCTCGCTGGTAAGGTGGTTGGTGGTGCCGGCGCCGGGCGAGGCCATGATGAGCGGCGGATTGGCGGTCTTGGCGAGGGCAAGGAAGTCCTGCGCCGTCTTCGCCGCCACCGCCGGGTTCACCTGCAGCACCAGCGGCGTGAAGGAGATGGAGCTGATGGGCTCGAAGTCCTTCTGCCACTGGTAGGGGGTGCGGCCGAAGATGATGGGGCTGAAGATCAGCGGGCCGTTGGCGGCGACGAACAGGGTGTAGCCATCGGGCGCCGCGCGGGCCACCGTCTCGCCGGCGATCATGCCGCCGGCACCGGGCTTGTTTTCCACCACGAACGGCTTGCCGAACTGCTCCTGCAGCTTGGCGGCGACGATGCGCGCGGCGCTGTCCACATTGCCGCCGGGCGGATAGGGCACCACCAGGCGCACGGTCTTGTCGGGCCAGGCCTGGGCGGCGGCGGGGCTGATCAACGCGGCGGCAAGGCCCAGCACGGCGCCGGCGCGCAACAGATGTTGGAACATGGTCTTCCTCCCTTGGGTCGCGGAGGGGTCGCCGTGGCGCCCCGCGTCGCGATGCGAGTTTGCTCGTTTTGGCTTCGAGATACGGGCTCGTCTCGAGGGCGACAACGGTCCCTCGGTTGAATTTCCACATCGTGGAAATCCGCGCGGAGATTTTCGCGGGGACCGGTGGAATGACGGGGTGCGTGACGCTGGGGAGCTTATCGCTTTTTCATATGATGGAAATTCCGGCGGGGCGGGCTTGCCGCGCGGCGGGTGCGCGCCTTAAGCGAAAGGGCATAATGAACCTGCCTACGGGTCTTACCATGCAAATCCGGCCAGAAGAGCTCGGAGCGGAGGAAGCGTACAAGCTGTTGACCGGAATGGTGGTGCCGCGGCCCATCGCCTGGATCACCACCTTGTCGGCCACCGGCTCTGTCAATGTCGCGCCGTTCAGCGCGTTCACCTTCGTGTCCCCCAAGCCGCCCATGGTGGCGGTCAGCATCGGCCACAAGGCCGGTGTGTATAAGGACACCGCGCAGAATATCCTGCGTTCCGAAGAATATGTGGTCCATATCGCCGACCAGCCCCTCATCGAGGCGGTCCATGGCAGCGCCGTGGAATATCCGCCGGACGTGAGCGAGGCGGAGGTTCTGGGGCTTGAGACCATCGCCAGCGAGAAGGTGGCGCCGCCGCGCCTCGCCGCGCCTCCGGTGGCGATGGAATGCCGCTTCCGCAGCTGCATCGAGTTCGGCGAGACCCGCTCGCGGCTGATCGTCGGCGAGGTGCTGATGTTCCACGTGCGCGACGGCCTCGCCCGCAACGGCAAGATCGATACGCTGGAGCTCAACCCCATCTGCCGCCTGGGCGGTCCGAACTACGCGACCCTGGGCGAGGTGGTGACCCTGACGGCCATTGCCCAGACCCCGAAATCCTGACGCGCGCCGCGCCAGTTGCCGCCCGCTGCCTCCGGCGCAGCCCCTTGGCAAAAGGATCCGACATGAAACTCGCAAGCTATCTGAAGGCCGGCGTGCCCGGCTATGGCGCCGTCGTGGATGATCGGGTGATCGATCTGTCCTCCCGGCTCCCGTCCTTCCCCACGCTGCTCGCCTTCATCGCCGGTGATGGGCTCGCCGCCGCGCCGGCCGTGGTGGCCGATGCGGCCCCGGACTTCGCCCTGGCCGATGTGGATCTGCTGCCGCCGGTGATCGCGCCGCAGAAAATCTGGTGCATCGGCGTGAATTACGCCGATCGCAATGCCGAATACAGGGACGGGTCGGATGCGCCCAAGTATCCGAGCCTGTTCTGCCGTTGCGCCACCTCTTTCGTCGGCCACGATCAGCCTGTGGAGCGGCCCTTCGTTTCCACCCAGCTCGATTACGAGGGCGAGATCGCCTTCGTTGTCGGCAAGGCGGGGCGCCACATCGCGCGGGAGGATGCGGCAAAACACATCTTCGGCCTCACTTTGGCCAATGAAGGCACGGTGCGCGACTGGCTGCGCCACGGCAAGTTCAACGTGACCCAGGGCAAGAATTTCGATCGCTCCGGCGCGATCGGCCCCTGGATCGTCACCGCCGATGCGCTCGATCCCTTCTCCGAATTGGAGCTGACCACGCGGGTCAATGGCGAGGTGCGCCAGCACGACACCACGGCGCGGCTGATGTTCCCCTTCGACGCCATCATCGCCTATCTGTCCACCTTCGCCACCCTCATGCCCGGCGACATCGTGCTGACCGGCACGCCCACCGGCGCCGGTGTGCGCTTTGATCCGCCGCGCTGGCTCGTGCCGGGGGACGTGGTGGAAGTCGAGGTGCCGGGCATCGGTGTGTTGCGCAATGGCGTGGTGGATGAGGTGCGGCCATGAGCATCGCCAAGTTCGGCATCGCAAAGTTCGGCATCGCCAAGCCCGCTCTGACCCTGCCCGCCGCGGCCCTGGCCGATGCCGCCCAGCGCCTGAACACGGCGGAAAAGACCCGGGTGCAGATCCGCCAGCTGAGCCTTGACTGGCCGCAGATGACCCTCGCCGATTCCTACGCCATCCAGCATGCCTGGATGGCGCTGAAGGCGGCCGAAGGCCGGGTGGTAAAGGGCCATAAGATCGGCCTCACCTCCAAGGCCATGCAGATGGCGGTAAAGATCAACGAGCCCGATTATGGCGTCCTGCTGGACGACATGTTCGTGCCCGAGGGTGGAACCGTCGCGTTCGACCAGCTGATCCAGCCTCGGGTGGAGATGGAGCTCGCCTTCGTGCTGAAGCGCGCGTTGCCGGGCGTCGGTTGCACCATTTATGACGTGCTCAACGCCACCGATTTCGTGGTGCCGGCCATCGAGATCCTCGATGCCCGCATCGAGCGGGTGGACCCTCAGACCGGTGCCACCCGTACCGTGCGTGACACCATCGCCGACAACGCTGCCAATTGCGGCATCGTCACCGGCGGGCGCCCGGTGCGGCCGCTCGACGTGGACCTGCGCTGGGTGGCGGGCCTGCTCTATCGCAACGGCGAGATCGAGGAGACTGGCGTCTCCGCCGGTGTGCTCAACCATCCGGCCCAAGGCATCGCCTGGCTCGCCAACCGTCTCGCGCCCCATGGCGTCACCCTGGAGGCCGGGCACGTGGTGCTGGCGGGCTCCTTCATCCGCCCCGTGGATATCCGCAAGGGCGACACCATCCATGCCGATCTCGGGCCGCTCGGCTCGGTGACCTGCCATTTCGCGTGAGGCTGCCATGGCAAAACGCACATCCATCTATCTGGACGCCTTCGGCCACGCCAATCCCATTCCGGTGGCTTGCCGGGTGGGCAACATCCTCACCTCCGGCATTGTCTATGGGCTCGATCCCGCCACCGGCAAGGTGGCGCCGACCCTGGAAGAGCAATGCGCCTTCATGTTCAAGCACATGCGGGCCATCGTCGAGGCCGGCGGCGGTACCGTGGATGACATTGTGAAGGTCACTGTTTGGATGGTGGATCGCAGCCAGCGCGCGCCGCTCAATGCGGAATGGCTCGCCATGTTCCCCCATGCGGAAGATCGCCCGGCGCGCCAGGCCATCCAGGCCGAGGCGCTCGGCGCCGGCATGCTCATCCAGCTCGATTTTCTCGCGGTGATCGGCGCCTGAGGCGCGGTACTTTCTTCAGGGAGGCCCCAGGTGCCCCAGTATTTCCCCTTCGACCCCAATCCCCGCACGCCGGCACTGCTACCGCCGGCCAACGCCTGCGACAGCCAGTTCCACGTGTTCGGCGACCCCGCGATTTACCCGGTGCGGGAAGGGGCGGTTTATGAGATGCCGAGCGCGACCATCGAGGCGGGGCTGCGCATGCACAAGGCTCTGGGCTTCACCCGGGGCGTGATCGTGCAGGCCACCACCTATGGCGCCGACCACCGGGTGGTGGTGGATGCGCTGAAGGTCGCCGGCCCCAATTATCGCGGCTGTGCCAATGCGGCGGTGTTCGCCTCGGCGAGCGATGAAGACCTGGCGGATCTCCACGCCGCCGGTATTCGCGGAGCCCGCTTTTCCCGTCAGGGGCTGGGCGTGAGCCTGTCGGATGCGGAGTTCAAGCGCGCCCTGGAGCAGGTGAAGGCGCTGGGCTGGTATGTGAAGATCCAGCCGGAGGCGGCGGGCGTCGCGGCCCAGGTCACCCCGTTCGAGGCGCTGGAGGTGCCGGTGGTGATCGACCACATGGGCCGCCCCGACCTCACCAAGGGGCGGGAGGATCCCTCCTGTCAGAAGGTGTTGGACCTGCTCACCCGCGGCAATTTCTATGTGATGCTGTCGCTGGGGGAGAAGACCTCGAAGGCGGGGCCGCCGTGGGCCGACATGATCCCGCTGGCCCGCACCTATATCGAGGCCGCGCCCGACCGGGTGATCTGGGGCAGCGACTGGCCCCATCCCGTGTCGGTGAAGCAGCCCCCCAATGACGCGGACCTGCTGGAACTGCTCTACAGCTACACCCTGAGCGAGGCGGAGCGGGTCAAGATCCTGGTGGAGAATCCGGCGCGCCTGTTCGGCTTTCCGGCCTGACGCGGGCCCTTCGTCCAAATAGAACGGGCCGCCCGGCATGACCGGGCGGCCCGTTGTCGTCAGGGGAGGGGGTCAGCCGCCGGCCGCCTGCGCATCCAGATCCTTGAACACCTCCTGGGCGATGCGGGAGGTTTCCAGCGCCACCGGCACGCCGCAATAGATGCCGATCTGCAGCACCGCCTCCTGGATCTCCTCGCGCGTCACCCCGTTGGTGAGGGCGCCGCGCACGTGCAGCTTCAGCTCGTGCGGGCGGTTGAGGGCGGAGAGCATGGCGATGTTGAGCAGGCTGCGCACCTTGCGTTCCAGGCCCGGCCGGCCCCAGATGGCGCCCCAGCAATATTCGGTCACCAGTTCCTGCAGCGGGCGGGAGAACCCGTCCACATTGGCCATGGAGCGCTCCACATGGGCGGCGCCCAGCACCTCGCGGCGGATGCCCATGCCCTTTTCCAGCAGCGGGCGCGGATCGTTCTGTTCCGTCATCGTCGTGTCCTTGAAATAATGGGTGCGATGAAGTTCTGAAGAGGCTCTACTTGGGCTTGCCGACGATGAGGCGCTTCTCGATCACCGTGACCGCGAAGTCGAGCACCAGCGCGAAGGCGGTCAAGACGATGATGCCGGCGAACACGGCGTTGACGTCGAAGGTGGCTTCCGCCTGCAGGATCAGGTAGCCGACGCCCCGCGCCGAGCCGAGATATTCGCCCACCACGGCACCCACGAATGCCATGCCCACCGACATGTGCAGGCTGGAGAACACCCAGCTGAGCGCCGAGGGAATGTAGACGGTGCTGAGCAGCTGCCGGCGATTGGCGCCGAGCATGCGGGCATTGGCGAGGATGACCGGGTTTACTTCCCGCACCCCCTGGAAGACGTTGAAGAACACCACGAAGAAGACCAGCGTGACGCCCAGCGCGACCTTGGAGCCGATGCCGAGCCCGAACCAAACGATGAAGATGGGGCCGAGGATGACCCGCGGCATGGCGTTGAGCGCCTTGATATACGGATCGAACAGGGCCGCCGTCAGCGGTGACAGGCCCAGCCACAGGCCGGCTCCAATGCCGCTCAGCACGCCGATGACGAAGGCCAGCAGGGTCTCGATGAGGGTGGTGGCGAGGTGGACGAAAATCTCGCCGGTGGCGAACCAGGTGAAGATCTGCTCGAACACCTGAACCGGATTTCCGAAGAAGAAGACCGGGAAGATCTTGGCGCTGACGAGCACATACCAGGCGGCCAGCAGCACCAGCAGCAGGCCCGCCTGCAGGGTGGTCATCACCAGCGGGCCGGGCATGCCCTTGCGCCGGGGGCGGCGCGCCGGGCGGGAGGGAGCGGATTTGGCGAGGGCGGAATTGGCGATCATGGCGTCAGTCCGCAAGTTTGCGCTGATTTCGCTCATAGGCTTTCAGGACCTCTTCTTTCATGGCGTCCCAGATGAGGTGATAAAGCTCCACGAACCGCGGGGTCATGCGGATCTCGGCCACGTCACGCGGGCGTTCCAGGTCGATCTTGAACTCGGCGATGGGATGGGTGGATGGGCCGGCGGAAAGGATGATCACCCGGTCGGAGAGGGAGATGGCCTCTTCGAGATCGTGGGTGATGAACAGCACCGACTTGCGATAGGTGGTCCACAGCTGCAGCAGCTCGTTTTCCATCAGTACGCGGGTCTGCACGTCGAGGGCGCTGAAGGGTTCGTCCATCAGCACGATCCTGGGATCGCGGATGAGGGTCTGGGCCAGCGCGACGCGCTTGCGCATGCCGCCGGACATCTCATGGGGAAAGCGCTCCCCATGGCCGGAGAGGCCCACCCGGGCGAGCCATTCATTGCCCAGCCGCTCCGCTTCGGCGCGGGCGGTGCCGGCATATTCAAGGCCGGTGATGACGTTGCGCAAAGCGGTGCGCCAGGGCATCAGCGCATCCGCCTGGAACAGGTAGCCGGCGGCGCGGTTGAGGCCGGCCAGCGACCGGCCATAGACGCAGATGTCACCTTCCGTGGGCTCCAGCAGGCCCGCCGCCACATTGAGCAAGGTGGACTTGCCGCAGCCGGTGGGGCCGACGATGGAGACGAACTCGCCATCGGCCACCTGCAGGTGCGCATCACTCACCGCGGTGTAGGCGCCGAAGCGCACGGTGACATGATCGAACAGCAACGCCGGCGGCGGGGCTGCGGCGCTGCCGGCGCCGTGGTCGGTGGCGGGCATGGCGGGTCGCAAGGCGCCCGGGTGGGCGCCCGGATGGGTCGCGAGGGTCATGATGTCAGGCTCCGCTGGGGTCAGGCTCCGGTGGGGCCCGGCGCGGGAGCATCCGCGCCGGCCATTCCGGTCAGGCGTTGCTTCAAGCGTCGCGCGCTTTACTTCTTCGGCCCGTATTTTTTCAGGGCGTTTTCGACCAGGGTGTTGTTGTAGGTGCGCGGAATGTCGAGGTTGGCGGACTTCAGGCCGGGGTCCATCACCGAGATGGTGTTCAGCACGTTCTGCGCCGCCTCGGGGGTGACGATGCCGTCCCAGGTGAAGGCCGAGATGT
Source organism: Xanthobacter sp. NM-25 (assembly GCF_022138605.1). Classification (GTDB taxonomy): domain Bacteria; phylum Pseudomonadota; class Alphaproteobacteria; order Rhizobiales; family Xanthobacteraceae; genus Xanthobacter. The sequence continues at coordinate 191,095 of NZ_JACBFS010000002.1, read as the reverse complement.
TCTGCTCCAGCGACTTGCGATAGAGTTCCTCGTCGCCCTTGTAGTAATCGGCCGGAATGGCGGCGATGATGTCGTCGACGCTGGCGGTCTTCAGCCATTGCATGGCCCGCACCAGCGCGTTGGACACCGCCTGTGCGGTCTTGGGATTGTCCTTGACGAAGTCGGTCTTGGCGTAAAGGCAATCGGCGAGGTAGGGGCCGCCGAAGGCGATCTGGGAACCTTCCGCATTGCGGCTGTCCACCAGAACCACCACTTCCTTGGCGTCGGTGAGCGAAGTGATGGCGGGGTCGAGATTGACGATGGCGTCGAGCTCGGTGCCGGTGCGGATGGCCGCCACCGCGCTCGCCCCGGTGCCGATGGAAATGTAGCTGGCATCCTTCCAGCTCACGCCGGCCCGCTGCAGCAATTGGGCGACGAAATTCTGGGTGGAGGCGCCGGGTGCCGAGATGCCGATCTTCTTACCCTTGAGATCGGCCACGCTCTTGATGCTGTCCGCCTTGGAACTGCGCACGGCCAGCACATTGCCGGGATAGCGGCCGAACACCGTGATGCAGGTGAGGTCCACGCCCTTGGACTGCAGGCGCAGCATGTGCTCGAAGGCGCCTTCACCCACATCCGCCCCGCCGGCCACCACTGCCTGCAGCGCCGCGGTGCCGGAGTTGAAGGCGGTGGAATTCACCTTCAGGCCTTCATCCTCGAAGAACTTCTTATTGAGCGCGACGAAATAGGCGATCTTGTTCATCTGGCTGATGGAGCCGCCGACGGCGATGGAGATGCTCGGCTTTTCCAGCTCGGCGGCCCGGGCCGTGGTCGGCAAGGCCGCAAGGCCCAGCAGGCCAGCAACCAGGATTCGCGAAAAACGCGCCATCTTTTCCTCCCGTGTGGTGATGCTTGTTCTGGCTTGGCTGCCACAGGACCATTTGGCGGTCCGCGCATCTCATATGATTGTACGACAATAATCTGATATGTTTGGATGTCAACCGCCGGAAGAGATTCCAGGTCGATCTTCGCGCTGAGAGAAAAACCCTTTATTTATCGTTCTCTAGGATCCGCGCGAGGGTCTCGCGCGGCACCTGGATGTCGACGCCGGCGCGCTCTTCCTGCACCCGCATGGCGACGCGGGAGTCCTTCTGTCCCCAGCCCCGGTTGCGGGCCTCGGTCATGTCGGCGAGGGTCATCTGCGCCATACGGGCCGGCACGCCGGCTTCGCGGGCGAGGTCGGCGGCGAGCGACACGTCCTTGAAGGCGAGGTCGAGGGCGAACGCCACCTGGTCGAAATCCCCCGGCAGGAACTGATCGGCCAGCCGATCGACGATGTTCTGCCGCCCCAGCGAGCCCTGGCGCAGGGCGGCGAACAGGGTCTCCGGCGGCAGGCCGGCCTTCACGCCAATGGTGAACACCTCCGCCAGCACCATCTGGATGCCGTAGTTCGCGCAATTGTGGGCGAGCTTGGCGGTGGTGGCGGCGCCGAGCGCGCCGAGATACATCACCCGGTCGCCCAGGCGCGCGAATAGGGGAGCGTGGGCGGTGAAGGCAGCTTCGTCTCCGCTCACCCACACGGCGAGCTTGCCGCTCGCCGCGCCCTTCGGGCCGCCGCTGACGGGGGCATCGAGCAGTGTCACGCCACGCTCGGCAAGGCGGGCGCCGAGGGCCCGTGTGGCCGATGGCGCGCCGGTGGTCATGTCGATGAGCGTGGCGCCGGCGGTGAAGCCCTCCGCCAGGCCGGAGGGACCGAACACCACCGCTTCCACCTCCCGGGGACTCGGCAGCACGGTGAGCGCGGTGCGGGCGCGGCTGGCGACGGCCGACGGGCTCTCGACCCATTGGGCGCCCAGCGCTTCGAACGGCGCCGCCGCCGCCGGCTGCCGCGTGTGGATCACCAGCGGCTGCCCGGCCGCCAGCAGGCGCCGCGCGAGCGGGCCGCCCATGGCGCCGAGGCCGATGAGGCCGAGGGGCTGCGTGGGGTCGAACGTCGCGTGGTCCATGCCGGGTCCTCCCGAGGGCGAGAAGTGGCCTCAGACGGTTTCGAGGAAGGTGATGAGGTGCCGGTTCACCAGCGCCGGGGCTTCCACCGTGGAAATGTGCGAGACCTCGGGCAGGATCTCGAGCCGGGCGCCGGGAATGCCCGCGGCGATGGCCTCGGCCGCCGCCACCGGCGTGGTGGGATCGAGCGCCCCCACCATCACCAGGGTGGGCATGGCGAAGGCGGGCAGATGCGGCGCCACGTCGAGGGTGGATATCATCTGCCACATGGCGGCGTGCACCTGCGGGTCGGCGGCGCGTAGGGTCTTGGCAACGCGGTCGAGCACATCCGGTCGGCGGGCGGCGAAGGCGGGGGTGAACCAGCGCTCCAGCGTGGGAGCGAGGATGGCGTCCATGCCCTCCGCGCGCACCATGTCGCCCCGGCCGCGCACCGCGGCGCGTCCGGCATCGGAAAAGGTGCTCACGGTGTCGATGAGGACGAGGGCGCGCACCAGCTCAGGGCGGGTGGCGGCGAGGCTCTGGGCGATCATGCCGCCCACCGAAAGCCCCACCACGCAGGCAGGGCCCGCCTCGGCCCCGGTAATGACCGCCGCGAGATCGGCGGCCGCCGCCGCGAACGACAGGGGCAGCTCCGACCGCGCCGAGGCGCCATGGCCGGCAAGGTCGTAGGCGATGACGTCGAAGCGCTCCGCCAGCGCCTCGATCTGGCGATCCCAATAGGTGAGATCGAGACCCACCGCATGGACCAGCACCACCAGCGGCGCGCCGCGCACACCGGTGCGGATCTGGTTGAGGGCGGGAATGGACGGGGCGGACATGGCTTCCTCCAGTTGTTCTTGTTGCGGCCGGCACTTCGGCGTGCAGGCATGCGCGCGCGATCCGGGATCGGGATGATCCAGGCGGTGCGGTGAAATGCGGCGCGGGATGCCGCGCGGGCCGGCGACGGGGGCTCGGACCTCCGCCGCCGATGCGGGATTGCGGGCGGCCTAGACCCGGGCGAGCCGTGCGCCGCCTCGGGCCTTGGCGGCGGTGGTCGATGTCGTTTTGGCGGCGCCCTTCACGGCAGCCTTTTCTTCCGCCTTTTCTTCCGCTTGGGCGGTGAGGATGGCGGTGGCGATGGCGGCGGCGTTGGTCACATGGCGGCGGCAGGCGAGGCCCGCCGCTTCGGCATCGCGCCGGCTCAGGGCGTCCATCACCGCGCCGATCTCCTCCATGCTCTTGGAGAGGCGGCCGGGCTGGGAGAGGGTGTGGGCGCGCAGCATGGTGACCCGCCAGTGGATCATGCGCAGCATGTCCTCCAACACGGGATTGTGCGCGCCGGCGGTGAGGGCGGTGTAGAAGCTCGCCTTCATGGCGAGGAAGTCCTTGTCCGGCTTGCCCCGGCAGGCGCGCTTGAGGGCGGCGAAGGCGTTTTCAAGGGCCTTCAGCTCGGCGGCGCTGGCCCGCTCGGCGAAGCAGCGGCCGGCCATCTCCTCCAGGGTGGCGCGCAACTCATAGATGGCGCGGGCATCCTCCACCGAATAAACCGCCACGATGGGCCCGCGATGGGGGATGATCTGCACCACCCCTTCGGCCGCGAGCTGGCTCAGGGCCTCGCGCAGAAGCGTGCGGCTGACCTGGAACATCTCGCAGATCTCTCGCTCGATCAGCCGGTCGCCCGATTGGAAGCGGCCGTCGAGAATGGCGGTCCGCAGCGCGTCGATGACCTGCTTCTTGAGCGATGCCGCCTGGTGCATGGCCGTAAGGCTGGCTGGCGTGGTCATGGGTCCTGTCCTCAAGCTGTCCTGAACCGGCCGGGGCCGGCGCCTCTATCTGCGGGGCGGCACGTCGAGCTGCGCGACGATGCCGGCGAGCTCCGGCCGCGGTGCCGGATAAAGCTGCATCACCAGCGGGTCGTGCCCGGGAATGATGTGGTCGGGCGAGGGGGCGGCGGCGCGGAGCAGATCGAACCCCTCCAGCATGCCCCCCACGTGGAAGGCGGTGACGTAAGGCTTCTCCCGCTCCATGTTCTCATAAAAATGGGAGACATCGGAGGCGAGCACCACGGTGCCGCGCCGGGTGGCGACGCGCACGAACTGAAGGCCGGCCGAATGGCCCGGCGCCGGCTGGATGTCGACGCCCGGGGCAAGCTCCGCCGGGCCGTTGTAGAAGCGCACCCGGCCGGCGTAATTGGCCCGCACCATGCCCACCACGTCCTCCACCTCATAGGAATGCCGCAACTTTTGGTAGCGCATATAGCGGCCCACCGCATAGTGCATCTCGGCTTCCTGCAGGTGAAAAGTGGCCTTCGGGAACCGGTCGAAATTGCCCACGTGGTCATAATGCAGGTGGGTGAGGATGACGTCGGTGACCTCTTCCGGGGCGATGCCGACAAGGCGCAGGGCCTCCACCGGGCAGCGCAGGAAGTCGCGTTGGCGCCGTGCCGCCACCTCGGCGGTGAAGCCGGTATCCACCACGAAGGTGCGCTCGGGGCCCATCACCGCCCAGACATAATACGCGAGCGGCATGGGCCCGTCGTGCGGGTCGCCGCCGATGAAATTGTCGGCCCGCCGGCCGGCGCGGCTCGCATATTGGAGGGCGTAGACGGTATAGGGCGAGGCGCTCATGAAACGACCTCCGGCGCGGCGATGCTGGCACGGAAACGGGCGGCATAATCGGCGATGCCCTGCTCAAGGCTGAAGGCCGGACGCCAGTTCAGCGCCGTGGCAGCGGCGGAAATGTCGAGGCTCGCCCGCATGCGGGCGTTCACCGCCTCGAGGGGGGTGAGTGTGTCGCCGATTTCGATGTCGGCGCCGGGCACCAAGTGGCGCACGATCTGCGCCACTTCCGACGCCGCGCGGGCGGCACCGGCGGAGACGTTGAACACCCGCTGCGCACCTTCGGCCAGGGGCGCGATGGCGAGGGCGTTGACGATGGCCGCCGCGCAATCGGGCACATAGGTGTAATCGCGCTTCATGGGCCCGCCGGTGGCGAAGCGCACGGGCCGGCCGAGAACCGACTGCTCCACCATGGGCTTGATGAACATGGGGGTGCGCATGCCGAAGCCGTAGACGGCGGTGATGCGCAGCACCAGGAGATCAAGGCCGTGGAAATCCGCATAGGCGAGGGCGATGGCCTCCCCCGCCATTTTCGAGGTGCCGTAATGGGCCGCCGGATTGGCCTGGGCCACCGAAAAGACGGGATCGCTTTCGCGCAGCGGCCGCCCATCGCCACCGTGATAGGCGGCGTTGCTGGAGAGGTGCACGAGGCGCTTCAGATCCAGCTGGCGGGCCACTTCACACACATTCACCAGACCCATGACATTGGTGGCATAGGTAGCGGCCGGCTGCGCGAGGGAGGTGTCCAGTCCCACCATGCCGGCACTGTGGACGATGGCCTCGATGGCCTCGGCGCGACACACATCCATCAGCCGGGCGAGATCGGTGATCTGGCCGGCCGCGTGGGGCACGATGGCGTCGCCGAGGATGGCTTTCGCCTCCGGGCCGGGCGGCGCCATGTCGAAGCTCAGGGGCGCGTGCCCGGTGGCGGCGAGCGCCGCCGCCACATGGCTGCCGAGGAAGCCGGAGCCGCCGGTCACCAGCACCCGCATGGGCAAGGCTCCTGCGCCGGAGGGGGGATGAGGCGGAGCGCCATGGCCGGCTGCCTAGTGCTGCGTCGCGTTGGGGTTCTGCTGGGCCGCCAGGGCCCGCTCGGCCAGCAGCACGCTCATGAGCGAGACCGCATATTCGCTGCGCGTGGGATCGGCGAGCTGGGCCGCCTCGCGGCCGAACTTGCGCAGCAGGGAGATGGACTTGGCATCCTGGGCGGCGATGAAATCGGCCACCTTCATGGCCGCGGCGAGGGTCGCGCCCTTAGGCACCACCTCGGTAATAATACCGTACCGCTCGGCATCGGCGGCGGAGATCTCGCGGCTGGTGAGGGAGAGCTCGAAGCCGCGCTTGTAGGAGACGAAGCGGAACAGATAGGAGAGCACGATCAGCGGCGGCATGCCGTGGGACATTTCCGGCAGGGCGAACACCGCGTCCGCCGCCGCCACCACGTAGTCCGCCTGGGCCGACATGCCGAAGCCCCAGCCGAAGGCCGCGCCTTCCACCGCCAGCACGGTGGGTACCGGCAGGGCGGCGAACGCGCTGTTGACCTTGAGGATGGCGTTGAGATCGTCCGCCACGTCCGAGGCCTGGGTGAGGCCGGTCTTGCCCTTGCGCCCGCCGCAGAAGGTGTCGCCGGCGCCGGTGACCACCAGAACCCGCAGGCCGGGGCGGGTGGCGAGGGCGCCGGCGGTGTCGGCCAGCTCCAGCAGCGCGTCGGTGTCGAGATAGTTCCTGTCGCTTTGACCCACCAGGGTCAGCAGGGTCACGCCATTGCCCTTGTCCTCGACGCGCACGGCCATCCTTGAACTCCCTGTCGCGGCAGCTTCAGCGTGCCGCCATCCCTTTGATTTGGACCCGCAGTGTGGCACCGCGGGCCTCTCTTGTAAACTGATTGTACGACAATAATGCGCGGTGACCTCAGCAGGCGCTCCAGCCGGCATCCACCGGCAGTGCCGCGCCGTTGATGTCGCGCGCTTCCGGCGTCAGCAGGAACAGGATGAGGCCGCTCACCGCCGCCGGATCGATGAAGCGCCCGCCCGGCTGCTTGGTGGCGAGGAAGCGGCGGGTGGCCTCGGCGAGGGTGATGCTCTCTTGGGCGGCCAGGGTCTCGATGCGCGCCGACATGGTGGGTGTGGGCAGAGCGCCGGGGCAGACGAGATTGCACGAAATGTCGGTGCCGGCCACTTCCAGCGCCACCACCCGCGTGAGGCCGAGCAGGCCGGTCTTGGTGGTCACGTAGTCGATGCGGCTGGCGCTGGCGAACAGGCTGTAGACCGAGCCGAGATTGATGATGCGGCCATAGCCCCGCTCGCGCATGGCCGGCAGCACCGCGCGGATGGCATGGAAGGGGGCGGAGAGATTGACCGCCAGCGCCTCTTCCCAGCGCGCCGGGTCATAGTCCTCCACCGTCGCGAAGTGGCGCACCACGGCATTGTTCACCAGAACATCGATGGCGCCGAAGCGGGCGGTGGTGGCGGCGATGAGGTCGGCGACGCCGGCGGCATCGGCGATGTCGCCGGCGTGATAGGCGGCCGTGCCGGGGCCTGCGGCGTTGAGGCGGGCCAAGGGTTCGGCCATGGCGGCGGCCGGCTCCAGCCCATGCAGCATCACCCGGCAGCCGGCTTCCACCAGCCGCGTGCCAATGGCGAGCCCCAGCCCGCCGGTGGAGCCTGTCACCAGTGCCGTCTTATCCCGCATCTGTTTTCTCCCGAGTTTTAATCTTATTGCCAGACAATCCTATTAAATGGCAATGGCGATCTCGCTCGGACGGCGCCCCTGCGCTCCGCAAAGCAAACGGCCGCCCGCGCGATGTGCGGGCGGCCGGCGAGACGCGGGCGCTGGGAGGTGCGGTCGTGCGCCCCTGGAGGTTCGCCTATTGGGCGGCCGCCGGCGGCACGATGGTGGCGACGATGGAGGCATCGAGGGCCTCGAAATCCTTCAGGCCGATGGTGTCGTAGAGTTCCGCCCGGGTCTGCATCTCGCCCACCATGGCCTTGGCGGAACCGTCGCGGGCCAGCGTCGCATAGAGCTTCTCCTGCGCCTTGTTGGCAACGCGCAGGGAGGAGACGGGCCAGATCACCATGCGATAGCCCATGGCCTCGAACTCATCAGCGGTGAAGAAGGGGGTGCGGCCGAATTCGGTCATGTTGGCGAGCAATGGCACGCCGGGCAGGCGCGCGGCGAAGGCCCGGAACATCTCGGGCGTGGTGAGCGCCTCGGGGAAGATGGCGTCGGCGCCGGCCTCCACATAGAGCTTGGCGCGGGCCACTGCCCCGTCGATGCCTTCGCTCGCCGCGGCGTCCGTACGGGCGATGAGGTAGAGGTGGCGCCGGGCTTTGGCGGCGGCGGCGACCTTTGCTGCCATGTCGTGGGCGTCAGCCAGCTTCTTGTCGTTGAGGTGGCCGCATTTTTTCGGCAGGAGCTGGTCCTCGATGTGCACCGCGCCGGCGCCGGCTTCCTCGAAGGTGCGCACCATGTGCATCACATTGAGCGCCTCGCCATAGCCGGTGTCGCCATCCACCAGCAGCGGCAGGCCGCTGGCACGGGCGATCTGGCGGATGAAGAAGGCCACTTCGTCCACGGTGATGATGCCGAGATCCGGCAGCCCCATGGAAGCGGTCATGGCCGCCCCCGAGAGGTAGAGGCCGGAGAAGCCGGCGGCGCGCGCCTGGAGCGCGGCCATGCCGTTGTGGGCGCCGGGCAGGCGCGCGATGCCCCCCTGTTCCACCAACGCCCGGAAACGGGCGCCGGCGGCTTCGTTGGGCAGGTCGGAAGCGACGAGATACGGCATCTTCAACTCCTCACGCGGCGCGCACGTTCGCGCGGCCCCGCGCTTCCAGCGGCACGAACGTCTGCTTCTCCGGCCCCACATAATTGGCCGAGGGGCGGATGATCTTGTTATCGAGCCGCTGCTCGATGATGTGCGCGCTCCAGCCGGAGGTGCGGGCGATGACGAACAGCGGGGTGAACAGAGCCGTCGGCACCCCCATCATGTGGTAGGAGACGGCGCTGAACCAGTCGAGATTGGGGAACATCTTCTTGGCCTCGCCCATGACCGCCTCGATGCGGCTGGCGATGTCGAACATCTTCGTCGATCCCGCCTCCAGGGAGAGGCGCCGGGCCACCTCCTTGATCACCACATTGCGCGGGTCCGCAACCGTGTAGACCGGATGGCCGAAGCCGATCACCACCTCTTTGGCGGCCACGCGGCGGCGGATGTCGTCTTCCGCCTCGTCGGGCGTGGCGTAGCGCTTCTGGATCTCGAAGGCCACCTCATTGGCGCCGCCGTGCTTGGGGCCGCGCAGGGCGCCGATAGCGCCGGTGATGGCCGAATAGACATCGGCTCCGGTGCCGGCGATGGAGCGGGCGGTGAAGGTGGAGGCGTTGAACTCGTGCTCCGCATAAAGGATCAGCGAGGTGTGCATGGCCCGCACTTGGCTCGCGCTCGGCGCCCGCCCGTGCAGAAGATGGAGGAAGTGGCCGCCGATACTGTCGTCGTCGGTCTCCACCTCAATGCGTCGGCCGTTCTGCGAGAATTGATACCAGTAAAGCAGCATGGAGCCGAGTGACGCCATCAACCGGTCGGCGATATCGCGGGCGCCGGGGGTGTTGTGGTCGGCCGCCTCCGGCAGCACGCAGCCGAGCGCGGAGACGCCGGAGCGCATCACATCCATGGGGTGAGCGGCCGCGGGCAGTTGCTCCAGGCTGCGGCGCACCGCCTCCGGCAGGCCGCGCAGCCCCTTCAGCTTGGCCTGATAGGCGGCGAGTTCGGCGCTGGTGGGCAGGGTGCCGTGCACCAGAAGGTGGGCGATCTCCTCGAAGGTGCAGGTCTCGGCCACGTCGAGAATGTCATAGCCACGGTAGTGCAGGTCGTTGCCGGAGCGGCCGACGGTGCACAGGGCGGTGTTGCCGGCCACCACGCCGGACAGCGCCACCGACTTCTTGGGCGCGGGCTTGGCCGCGCTCGCCTGATCCTCGGACATGGTTTCGGGCATGGGCTCCTCCTGGATGACCGAATGGGCATGGCGCCGTGGCCATGGGACATAAGGACTTGAGTTTCCCCCGCCGCTTTGGCGGATGGCGAGGGACCCTCTCCCGCGAGGGGAGAGGGGGATGGCCGCTTCAGGCCGAGACGACGGCGAGTTCGGGGGCGGGACGGGCGCGCCAGTCGAAGATGCCAGTGGGGCGCACAGCGCCCAGCAGGGCGGGGTCCACCTGGAAGGTGAGGCCGCCGAGATCATCGGCCGTGAGCTTCGCCAGGCGCTCCACCGTGCCGAGGAAGCGCTCCTGCTCGGCGGGGGCGATGACGCCCTCGGCGAGGCTGCGGAACTTGGCGATATATTCGGCGCGGCCGAAGGGATGGGCGCCGAGGGGATGGGCATCGGCCACGGCCAGCTCGTCCTCGATCACCCGGCCGCCCTTCAGCGTCACCACCACGCGGCCGCCGAACGCCTTCTCCGCCGGATCGGGGCTGTGGTAGCGGCGGGTCCAGACCGGGTCCTCCACCGTGGAGATCTTGTGCCACAGCGCCACCGTGGAAGGCCGGCCGGCCCGCTCCGGCGCATAGGAGCGCGCGTGGTGCCAGGCGCCGTCCTCCAGGGCCACGGCGAAAATGTACATGATGGAATGGTCGAGGGTTTCCCGGCTCGCCTTGGGGTCCATCTTCTGCGGATCGTTGGCGCCGGTGCCGATCACATAATGGGTGTGGTGGGAGGTGTGGATGACGATGTGTTCCACCTGCGACAGATCGCTGATCTTGTCGCGCAGCCGCCGGGCGAGGTCGATCAGCGCCTGGCTCTGGTATTCGGCCGAATGCGCCTTGGTGTAGGTGTCCATGATGGCGCGCTTGGCTTCGCCTTTCTCCGGCAGCGGCACGATGTATTCCGCCTTCGGACCGCCCAGCATCCAGGCGATGAAGCCATCCTCGCCTTCCCAGGCGGGGGAGGGGGCGCCTTCGCCGCGCATCACCCGGTCCACCGCTTCCACCGCCATCTTGCCGGCGAAGGCGGGGGCATAGGCCTTCCAGGAGGAAATCTCGCCCTTGCGCGACTGGCGGGTGGTGGTGGTCACATGCAGCGCCTGCTGCACCGCCTGGTAGACGGTCTCGGTGGAAAGGCCCAGGGCGGCGCCGATGCCCGCGGCGGCGGACGGGCCGAGATGGGCGATATGGTCGATCTTGTGGGCGTGCAGGCACATGCCCTTCACGAGGTCCACCTGGATCTCGTAGCCGGTCGCAATGCCGCGCACCAATGCGGCGCCATCGAGCCCGCAATGCTGGGCCACGGCCAGCACCGGCGGGATGTTGTCGCCGGGGTGGGAATATTCGGCGGCGAGGAAGGTGTCGTGGAAATCGAGCTCCCGCACCGCCACCCCATTGGCCCAGGCTGCCCATTCGGGCGAGACGCGCCGGTGGGCAGAGAGGCCGAACACGGTGGCGCCGGGCTGGTAGGGATGGGCCAGCGCCTGTGCCCGGGCGCTTGCCACCGGGCGGCGGGTGAGGGAGGCGGCGGCCACCGCCGCATTGTCGATGATGCGGTTGCCGATCATCTCCACCACATCGCCATCCACCGGCACGGGATCGGTGGCGACTTCGGCGATCTGCCAGGCGATCTGCTCGGCGCGGGGCAGGTTTTCGGCAGACGTGTGGGTGCGAACGTGATGCTGCTTCACGGGGTTGGATCCTCGGTGTTGGGGCAAAGGGCGGGGGCGCCGGGGTGCGGCACCGGCACGGGGCGTCCGGTGGCGTCCACCGCCACCATCTCGAAGGCGCCGCGCACGGCGAGCCGGCGGGCGCCGGAGAGCAGGGCCTCGGCGGTCATCTCCACCAGCACGGTCATGGAGGTGCGGCCGATGCGGGTGACGCGGGCATTGAGCTCGACGATCTCCCCCACCTGAACGGGCACGTGGAATTCAGTCTTTTCCGCGCTCGCCATGACCACCGGCGCACGGGCCCGGCGGCTGGCGGCGACGAACGCCGCCTTGCCCATGAGCGAGAGCGCGTTGCCGCCGAACAGGGTGCCGTAATGGTTGGCCTGGTCGGGAAACACCATCTCCACGAACGCCGTCTCGGCGGGGCCGCCGGTGGCCGGCGCGGGGCTGGCGCGGCTCGGTGCGGGCGCGGGCATCTCAGGCCGCCCCGGAGGTTGCCGGTGCGCGCACCAGCGGGATCATCTGGTCGCCCCAGGCGCCGGCGCCGTCGTGGTGGCGCGACACTCGCACCAGCTCCACCGAGACCCCCGCCGCCACCGCGCGCTGGATCGCCTCATTCACGCGGTGCACCGCGTCGGCCACGCGATTGATGGCCCGATCCTGCTCGGGCAGCTCCTGCGCGGCCACGGCCTTGAACTCGACGCTCATGGGAACCCTCCTCGGGGTGTGTGCGGGCGGATGTCTGAAAGGGGCCCCACCGCCCGGGGTCGCGCGCCCGGACGGTGGGGGTCGAAGCCGGAGGTCGCGGCTTCGGGGCGTCGGGCCGCTATTCGGCCGCGAACTGGTTCATGGTGTTGGCGGCGCCGCCGGCCTTCAGGGCCCGCGCGCCGCCCACCATTTCCTTGAAGGCATCGCCGAGATCGGAGCCCACCTCGTGCTGGTGCTTGACCGCCGAGACGCCGCGCCGGATCTCCTCGCGCTGCACGGTGTTCACATAGGCCTTCATGCGGTCCGGGCCGAAATAGCCATGGCTCAGCTCGTCCATGCTCTTGGCGGTGAGGTGGAAGGTAGGCAGGGTGATGAGGTTGTGGAACACGCCGGCCTCCCGGGCGATGTCCTCCTGGAAGCGGGCAAGGCGCGCATCCGCTTCCCGGCCCAGCTCGTCGTCGTCCAGCTTGGCGGACATGAGCAGCGCGCCATCGGGATAGCTCTCCGCACCGGCCCGGCCGGAGGCGATCCACTCGGCCCGCACCTGCCTGCGAATGTTCAAGGTCCAGTTGAACGACGGGGAATTGTTGTAGGCGAGCTTGGCGTTGGGCGCGGCGGCGCGGATCTCCTTCACCATGCTCGCGATGTCCGCCACGTTGGGGGTGTCGGTTTCGATCCACAAGAGGTCGGCCCCGCCGAGGGTGAGGGCGGCGATGCAGTCCTCGATCACCCGCGCCCGGCCGGATCCGTCCTTGAAGGCGAACAGACCGTTGGCGAGGCGCGCGGGGCGCACCAGCGTGCCATCCTGCATGAGGCCCAGTTCGCCCTCGCGCAGCGGATGGGTGGGGGTGACGGGCTCGGTCTTCAGCCACTTGGTGTACTGGCTGGCGAGGTCGCCGGGTTGCTGGCTCACCGGGATCTTCTGGGTGAGGCCGGCGCCGAGGCTGTCGGTGCGGGCGACGATGACCCCATCGGGCACGCCCAGTTCCTCGAAGGCGAGACGGCAGGCGCGGAGCTTCTCGATGAAGTCCTCGCGCGGCACCGTCACCTTGCCGTCCTGGTGCCCGCACTGCTTGGCATCGGACACCTGGTTCTCGATCTGCAGGCAGCAGGCGCCCGCCTTGATCATCTCCTTGGCGAGCAGGTAGGTGGCGTGCTCATTGCCGAAGCCGGCGTCGATGTCGGCGATGATCGGCACCACATGGGTTTCGAAGCCGTCGATGGCGGCGATGGCTTCGCGCTCGGCGGCGGCATCGCCCTTGGCGCGGGCAGCCTTGAGGACCTTGAACAGGTCGTTGAGCGCCACTTCGTCGGCCTGGCGCAGGGAAATGTAGATTTCCTCGATCAGGTCCACCACGGCGGTCTTCTCGTGCATGGACTGGTCGGGCAGGTGGCCGAAGCGGTTGCGCAGGCCCGCCACCATCCAGCCGGAAAGATAGACATAGGCGCCCTTGGCGCTGCCGCGCAGGCGCTTCACCGACTTGATCATCTGCTGCGCGTGGAAGCCAGACCAGCAGCCCAGCGACTGGGTGAAGCGGGAGGGATCGGCATCATAGGCCGCCATGTCCGCCCGCATCACCTTGGCCATGGCCCGGGCGATGTCGAGATGGGTGTCGAAGGTGTTCTGCGCCCGCAGCTGAATGATGTCGTCCACGCTCACGCCCCCCGGCGCGATGCCTCCGGGAAAGCGGGTGTGAAGTTCGGTGCTGAGTTCACCATAGCTCTTGCGCGCCCCCATGGGTGGTCCTTCCTGTTTCGCATCTGTTGGCGTGGGGTCCGGGGCGCGGGAAAAAGCGCTTGCGGCCGGACTGTTTCCTCACAATATTCGCGGATGAAAAATCGCGAAATGACTGAAAATGTGTGGTTTTGCGAGGCGTTTGGCGCGGATTTGCGAATGTTGCAAATTCAGGTGCGGAGGGGGCGGGCGGTGAAGAAGAGCTTCGTTGGGGTGCGGCTGAAGCGGCTCCGGGAAGAGCGCGGGCTGACCCAGCTGGCCCTCGCCCAGGCGCTGGGCCTGTCGGCCAGCTACCTCAACCAGTTGGAGAAGAACCAGCGGCCGCTCACCGTGCCGGTGCTGCTGAAGCTGAACGAGGTCTTCGGCGTCGATGTGCAGCTGTTCTCGGAGGGCGAGGAAGGCCGGCTGGTGGCGGACCTGCGGGAGGTGTTCGCCGATCCCATGAACGACCCGGCCGGCGGCGAGCAGGTGAGCCTCGCCGAGCTGAAGGAAGTGGCCACCGCCATGCCGGCTCTCGGTCGCGCCGTGGTGGCGCTGCACCGGCGCTGGCGCCACGCTTTGGAGCGGGCCGATGCCATGGCCGGGGAACTGGGCCTCGGTTCCGGCGGTCGCACCACCCTGGCCACGCCCATGCCCTATGAGCAGGTGCGTGATTTCTTCTATGCCCACCACAATTACTTTACCGATCTCGATGTCGCTGCGGAGCAACTGGCAGATGCTGCCCATCTTGCGCCCGGAGACCTGGCGGAGGGGCTCGCCCGCCACTTGGAGGCGCGCCACGGCGTGCGGGTGGTGCGCGCGGCGGCGGAAGGGGACGGGGAAAGCGCCGGCGAGGGGCTGCGCCGGTTTCTGCCCGCCGAGCGGGTGCTGCGGCTGGCGGCGCGGCTGGATGATGGCCAGCGGGCCTTCCAGATCGCCACCCAGCTCGCCTTCCTGGAGCAAGGCGGCCTGATCGAAACATTGGCCACCGCCGCGGCTCAGGGGGCGCGGGAGACCCATGCCTTGGCGCGGATCGGCCTTGCCAATTATTTCGCCGGCTCCGTGCTGATGCCATATGGCGCCTTCCTCGCCGCGGCGGAGGCGGAGCGCTACGATATCGAGCGCCTTGGCGCCCGCTTTGGCGTGGGCTTCGAGACCATCTGCCACCGCCTCAGTTCCCTGCAGCGGCCGGGGGCGGTGGGAGTGCCGTTCTTCTTCATCCGGGTGGATCGTGCCGGCAACATCTCCAAGCGCCAGTCGGCCACTGATTTCCACTTCTCCCGGGTGGGCGGCACCTGCCCGCTGTGGAATGTCTACGAGGCTTTTGCCCAGCCCGGCCGCATCCTGACCCAGGTGGCGCAGATGCCCGATGGGCGCACCTATCTGTGGATCGCCCGCACCGTGCATCATGGCGCGGGGGGCTATGGGGAGCCGGGCAAGACCTTCGCCATCGGCCTGGGCTGCGACATCCGCCACTCCGGGCGGCTGGTGTATTCCAAGGGCCTCGCCGTAGACGACCCCACCGCCGCGATTCCGATCGGCGCCGGCTGCAAGGTGTGTGAGCGGCCGGCTTGCCCGCAGCGGGCCTTCCCGATGATCGGCCGAACCCTGGCGGTGGATGAGAACCGCAGCGTCTTCACGCCCTATGCCGCGGGCTGAGGGACGGCTGTGCAGAAATCACGACATAAAGATGTCCTTATATCCTTCTTGACAGGGGCGGGCGGCTCGGCTCAGATCGCGTTTGTCGTGGTTCTCCGGGGTCCTTGGGCACCGGAGCTAAGAGGGAAGCCGGTGCAAGGCCGGCGCTGCCCCCGCAACTGTGAGCGGTGAGCCAGGGTCCATTCATGTCACTGGGCGCAAGCCCGGGAAGGCGGACCTGAAGCGATGATCCGTGAGCCAGGAGACCTGCCGTGACACAACACGTCCTCGGGCGGGGTGTCCCGGTGGTGCGCTTTGGCTCCGCCGGCTGCGCCGTGCCGGGTCCTTGTCGCTTGCCGCCACGGCCTTGCCCCCAATCATAGGGCCTCAACGCCGTGACCACGTTTTCTCAATCCTCCATCGCGGTAGCCACCCTCGGTACCCCGCGCATCGGCCCCCGTCGCGAACTGAAGCATGCGCTGGAGAGTTTCTGGGCCGGCAGGACCACGCAGGCGGAGCTCCTGGCCACCGCCGCCAGCCTGCGCGCCGCCAATTGGGTCCGGCAGCGGGCGCGTGGGGTCACCATCATCCCCTCCAGCGATTTCTCCCTTTACGACCACGTGCTCGACACCTCGGTGATGGTGGGGGCGATTCCGCAGATCTACGGCTGGAGCGGCGGCAAGGTGCCGCTGCCGATCTATTTCGCCATGGCGCGCGGTAGTATCGGTGCGCAAGAGGCGGCCTGTGGGCATGCTCATGGGGCATCGGGCGTACCGGCGCAGGAAATGACCAAGTGGTTTGACAGCAATTACCACTATATGGTGCCTGAATTCGCGCCGGAACAACGCTTCGCGGTGGCCAGCCTCAAAGTCGTCGATGAGTATCGCGAGGCGAAGGCCCTCGGTTTTGACACGCGCCCCGTGCTGCTGGGGCCGGTGACCTTCCTCAAGCTCGGCAAGTCCAAGGTCGAGGGGTTCGATCCGCTGTCGCTGCTGAGCAATTTGCTGCCGGTCTATACGGATATCCTGCGCCGGCTGGCGGCCAATGGGGCGCAATGGGTGCAGATGGACGAGCCGGCCCTGGTGCTCGATCTGACCGACGCGGAGCGCGCCGCCTTCCGCCGTGCCTATGGCACCTTTGCCCGTGCATTGCCCGACCTCAAGATCATGCTCACCCCCTATTTCGGCGCCCTCGGCGACAATCTCGACACGGCCCTGGCCTTGCCGGTGGCGGGGCTCCACCTCGATCTTTGTCGCGCGCCGCAGCAGCTTGAACAGGTGGCCGGGCGCACACCCCGGGGGCTGGTGCTGTCGCTCGGGATCATCGACGGGCGCAACATCTGGCGCGCCGATCTGCCGGCCCTGGTTGAGCGCCTGAAGCCCGTGGTGGCAAAGCGGGGCACCGACCATGTCGAGCTCGCGCCCTCCTGCTCGCTGCTGCATGTCCCCATCGATCTGGAGCAGGAGACCGATCTCGATCCGGACCTGACGTCCTGGCTCGCCTTCTCCGTGCAGAAGATGGACGAGCTGGCGGTGCTGGCGGCGGCCCTGGCCGGACGGGCGGAGGAGGTTCAGCCGGCGCTCGCGTCCTCTGCGTCGGCCGCTGCCGCCCGTCGCGCCTCGCCCAAGGTGCACAATGCGGCGGTGGCGGCGCGGGCCGCCGCTGTCACCCCCGCCATGGGCCGCCGCGCCCATCCGTTCGCGGTGCGGGCGGAGGTGCAGCGCCGGCGGTTCGCTCTGCCGGCTTTTCCCACCACCACCATCGGCTCGTTCCCGCAGACCGCTGAGGTGCGGCAGGCGCGAGCGGCCCATGCCAAGGGGGCGCTGGACGATGAGGCCTACGCGGCCTTCCTGAAGGCGGAGACGGCCCGCACCATCCGCTGGCAGGAAGAGATCGGCCTTGACGTGCTGGTGCATGGCGAGTTCGAGCGCAACGACATGGTGCAGTATTTCGGCGAGCAGCTCTCCGGCTTCGCTTTCACCAGGCATGGCTGGGTGCAGAGCTATGGCTCGCGCTATGTGCGCCCGCCCATCCTGTTCGGCGATGTGGCGCGCCCGGCGCCCATGACGGTGGCGTGGTGGCGCCATGCCCAGTCCCTCACCGACAAGCCGGTGAAGGGCATGCTCACGGGGCCGGTGACCATCCTCAACTGGTCGTTCGTGCGTGACGACATCCCGCGCAGCGCCGCCTGCCGCCAGATCGCCCTCGCCATCCGCGACGAGGTGCACGATCTGGAGCAGGCCGGCGCCGCCATGATCCAGATCGACGAGGCGGCGTTGCGTGAGGGCCTGCCCCTGCGCCATGGCGAATGGGGCGCCTATCTCGACTGGGCGGTGGCGTGCTTCCGCCTGTGCGCATCGGGCGTCGCGGACGAAACCCAGATCCACACCCACATGTGCTATTCGGAGTTCAACGACATCATTGCCGCCATCGCCGCCATGGATGCGGACGTGATCTCCATCGAGACCTCGCGCTCGAAGATGGAGTTGCTGGATGCCTTCAAGACCTACAAATATCCCAACGAGATCGGCCCGGGCATCTATGACATCCATTCCCCCCGGGTGCCGGGCACTGAGGAGATGGCGGCTCTGATCGGCCTTGCCCGTCAGCGGCTGGATGACGCCCAGATCTGGATCAACCCCGATTGCGGCCTGAAGACCCGCAAATGGGATGAGGTGAAGCCGGCGCTCATCAACATGGTGGCCGCCGCCCGCGCACTGCGCGCGCCATCGGCCTGAGTCCCGACCCGGCGCGGCGTGGCCCGCACCGGGTGCTTTTCCGTTCGTCTAAATATTGACATGCGTCGGGATTGTCGGCCTACATGTAGTGGTCACGGTCCCCTGAGTCGAAAGGCCAGGGGCGAAGAGGGAAACCGGTGTGAAGCCGGTGCTGCCCCCGCAACTGTCAGCGGCAAGCCAAGGTCCAATCCTGTCACTGGGCGCAAGCCTGGGAAGACGGACCCGACGCGACGACCCGCGAGCCAGGAGACCTGCCGTGACACCGCAATCGTCCTCGGGCGGGGTGTCCCGGTGGATCGCAGGTCCGGCTCGGGGCGCGTGCGCCTGGCCGCTTTGCGTCCGCTCGGCCTTTGCCCCCAGAGCATGGGGTTTGAGCCGAATGTCCCTCGAAATTCTCTCCGCGCGCCCGCAGTCCGCGCCCCTCGCGCCGCCGCCCGCCCTCCGCGGGGCGGACCCTGCCTATCAGGTGATCCGGCGCAACGGGGCGGTGACGCCGTTCGATCCGGCCAAGATCGCGGTGGCGCTCACCAAGGCGTTCCTGGCGGTGGAAGGCGGCTCGGCCGCGGCCTCGCGCCGGGTGCATGACATCGTTGTCGATCTCACCGCCCAGGTGGTCGCCAACCTGACCCGCCGGGTGGAGGCGGGGCGCACCTTCCATATCGAGGATGTGCAGGACCAGGTGGAACTGGCGCTGATGCGCGGCGAGTACCACAAGGTGGCCCGCGCCTATGTGCTCTATCGCGAGGAGCGGGCGCGGGAGCGGGCCGCGGCGCGCACGCCTGTCGCGCAGACGCAGGCCCCGCGCCTTCACATGCGCGCCGCCGATGGAGCCCTCGTGCCGCTCGACGACGCGCGGCTGGATGCGCTGGTGCGCGAAGCCTGCGCCGGCCTCGATGGCACGACGGCAGAACCCATCCTCGCCGAGACGCGGCGCAATCTCTATGACGGCATTTCGCAGGAGGAGCTGGCGCTGGCACCCATTCTCGCCGCCCGCACTCTGATTGAGACTGAGCCCAATTATTCCAAGGTTTCCGCCCGCCTGCTCACCGACACCCTGCGGCGCGAGGCGCTGAGCTTCGTGTTCCACCAGCCGGAGGCGGCGACGCAGACAGAGATGGCGGCGCGCTATGGCGATTATTTCCCCGCCTTCATCGCCGCCGGTGTCGCAGCCGAGCTCCTGGACCCCGAGCTTGCCCGCTTCGACCTGCCGCGCCTTGCCGCCGCGCTGAAGCCGGAGCGGGACCTGCAGTTCGATTATCTCGGGCTCCAGACCCTTTACGATCGCTATTTCCTGCACGTCTCCGGCACCCGCTTCGAGCTGCCGCAGGCCTTCTTCATGCGGGTGGCCATGGGCCTGGCGCTGCGCGAGATCGATCGGGAGGCGCGGGCGATCGAATTCTATGACCTGCTCTCGTCTTTCGATTTCATGGCCTCGACCCCCACTTTGTTCAATGCCGGCACCCTGCGCCCGCAATTGTCCTCCTGCTTCCTCACCACCGTGCCCGATGATCTCGACGGCATCTTCAAGGCCATCCGCGACAATGCGCTGCTCGCCAAATATTCCGGCGGCCTCGGCAATGACTGGACGCCGGTGCGGGGCCTTGGCGCCCACATCAAGGGCACCAATGGCGAAAGCCAGGGGGTGGTGCCGTTCCTGAAGGTGGCCAACGACACGGCCATCGCCGTCAACCAGGGCGGCAAGCGCAAGGGTGCCGTGTGCGCCTATCTCGAAACCTGGCATGTGGACATCGAGGAATTCCTCGACCTGCGCAAGAATACCGGCGACGACCGCCGCCGCACCCACGACATGAACACCGCCAATTGGATCCCGGACCTGTTCATGGAGCGGGTGGAGGCCGGCGCCGATTGGACCCTGTTTTCACCCGATGAAGTGAGCGACCTGCACGACCTTTATGGCGCGCCCTTCAAGGCCGCTTACGAAGCCTATGAGGCGCAGGCGGCGCGGGGCGAGATCAAGGTGTTCCGCACCGTGAAGGCGGTGGAGCTGTGGCGGCGCATGCTCACTCTCCTGTTCGAGACCGGCCATCCCTGGATCACCTTCAAGGATCCCTGCAACCTGCGCTCGCCGCAGCGCCATGTGGGGGTGGTGCATTCCTCGAACCTGTGCACCGAGATCACCCTCAACACCAGCACCGACGAAGTGGCGGTGTGCAATCTCGGCTCGGTCAATCTCACCGCGCACGTGGCGGCCGAGGGACTCGATCTCGAGCGGCTGCGCCGCACCGTCTCCACCGCCATGCGCATGCTGGATAATGTGGTGGACATCAATTTCTACACCATCCCGCAGGCGCGCCGCTCGAACCTGCGCCACCGTCCGGTGGGCTTGGGGCTGATGGGCTATCAGGATGCGCTGGAGAAACTCGGCCTGCCCACCGCCTCGGAGGGGGCGGTGGCGTTCGCCGACACCTCCATGGAGGCGCTGAGCTATTTCGCCATTTCCGCGTCGGTGGACCTTGCCGCCGAGCGCGGGCGCTATGCCTCGTTCGAGGGCTCGTTATGGTCCAAGGGCATCTTGCCCCTGGACAGCCTCGATCTTCTGGCCGAGGCCCGGGGTGGCCATGTGGAACTGGACCACTCCGCGACCCAGGACTGGGCGGCCCTGCGCGCCCGGGTGATCGAGGTGGGCATGCGCAATTCCAATGTGCTGGCCATTGCGCCCACCGCCACCATCTCCAACATCGTTGGCGTCTCCCAATCCATCGAGCCGGCCTATAGCCAGCTTTATGTGAAGGCCAACATGTCCGGCGACTTCACGGTGGTGAACGCCCATCTGGTGCGCGACCTCAAGGCCCGAGGCTTGTGGGACGAGGTGATGGTGTCCGATCTCAAATATTATGATGGCATGGTGAGCGCGATTGATCGGGTGCCGGAAGATCTGAAGGCGCTTTATGCCACCGCGTTCGAGATTGCGCCGGAATGGCTGATCCGCGCCGCCGCGCGGCGCCAGAAATGGATCGATCAGAGCCAGTCGCTCAATCTCTACATGGCCGAACCCTCGGGCCGGAAGCTGGACGAGGCCTATCGCTTCGCCTGGCGGCAGGGGTTGAAGACCACTTATTATCTGCGCGCCCGCTCCGCCACCCATGTGGAGAAGTCCACCCTGAAGGGCACAGACGGCAAGCTCAATGCCGTCGGTGCCGCGCCCATCCTGGTGGAGGCGCCGCGCGCCTGCGCCATCACCGATCCCACCTGCGAAGCCTGCCAGTGAACGGGCAAGGAGATATGGACATGCTCGATTGGTCGGAGCCCGCGGCCCCTCCCTTTTCCGATGCGCCGGTGCTCCCGACGGCATCCGGGCAGAGGGCCGAGCCGCCGCCGGCGGATGCCACCGGACTTGGTGCCATCGATCGTTCCGGTGGCCGGGTCAGCGTGGATGAAAAGCGCATGATCAATGCGCGGGCGGATGTGAACCAGATCCTACCCATGAAATATAAGTGGGCATGGGAGAAGTATCTGTCTGCCTGCAACAATCATTGGATGCCCACCGAGGTCTCCATGCAGGCGGACATCGCCTTGTGGAAGTCGAGGGACGGGCTGACCGAGGACGAGCGGCGCATGGTGAAGCGCAATCTCGGCTTCTTCGCCGCCTCCGAGAGCCTGGTGGCGAACAATATCGTGCTCGCCATCTATCGCCATCTCACCAATCCCGAATGCCGGCAATATCTGCTGCGCCAGGCGTTCGAGGAGGCGGTTCACACCCACACCTTCCAATATATTGTCGAAAGCCTGGGCCTTGATGAAGGCGAGCTGTTCAACATGTATCGCGAAGAGCCTTCCATTACCGACAAGGCCGCCTGGGCCCTCGCTTACACGCAGAATCTGGCAGATCCCCTGTTCGCCACGGGCACCGCCGAGACGGACCAAGCCTTTTTGCGCGATCTGGTTGCCTTCTACGTCGTCTTCGAGGGCATGTGGTTCTACACCGGCTTTGCGCAGATCCTCTCGCTGGGCCGGCGCAACAAGATGGTGGGTATTGCCGAGCAGTATCAGTACATCTTGCGGGATGAGAGCATTCACCTGAATTTCGGCATCGACGTCATCAACCAGATCAAGGCGGAAAACCCGCATCTGTGGACGCCGGCGTTTCAGGACGAGGTGCGCGGCATGCTCAAGGATGCGGCGGAACTGGAGGTGGCCTATGGGCGCGATACCATGCCCCGCGGCCTGCTGGGCCTGAATGTGGGACTGTGCGCGCAATATATGCACGTCATCGCCAACCGCCGTTGCGCGCAGCTCGGCCTCGCCTCGGTGTTTGCCGAGGCGGAGAACCCCTTCCCCTGGATGAGCGAGGCCATGGACCTGAAGAAGGAAAAGAACTTCTTCGAGACCCGGGTCATCGAATACCAGAACGGCGGCGCCCTGGCCTGGGATTGAGGGCGGGATAGACAAAGGCCGCGGTCTCGCGCCGCGGCCTTTGTCTTACTTCAGGAGGAAAGGGCGGCCCGTGGCCACCCGGGCTCAATCCACATCCGGCGTCAATCCACGTCTTCGACCTGCTCCGGTCCGCCGCCGTAGGCGCGCTGGGCGAGCGCGGCCTGCATGAAAGCGTCGAGATCGCCGTCGAGCACCTCCTGCGGGGTGCCGGAGGTGACGCCGGTGCGCAGGTCCTTGACCAACTGATAGGGCTGCAGCACGTAGGAACGGATCTGGTGACCCCAGCCGATGTCGGTCTTGGCGGCCTGCTCGGCGGCGGCTTCCGCCTCCCGCTTCTTCAGTTCAAGGTCATAGAGCTTGGCGCGCAGCATGTTCCAGGCCGTGGCGCGATTCTTGTGCTGGGAGCGGTCGCCCTCGCTCACCACCGCGATGCCGGTGGGAATGTGGGTGAGGCGCACCGCCGATTCGGTCTTGTTCACGTGCTGGCCGCCAGCGCCGCCGGAGCGCATGGTGTCCACCCGCACGTCCGCCTCTTTGATGTCCACCACGATGCGGTCGTCCACCACCGGGTAGACGTCGACGGAGGAGAAGGAGGTCTGACGACGGGCGTTGGAATCGAAGGGGGAGATGCGCACGAGCCGGTGCACGCCGGCCTCGGTTTTCAGCCAGCCATAGGCATTGTGCCCCTTCACCTGGATGGTGGCTGACTTCAGGCCGGCCTGCTCACCCTGCGATTCGTCCATCAGCTCCACCTTGAAGCCGTGCCGTTCCGCCCAGCGCGTATACATGCGCAGCAGCATCTCGGCCCAGTCCTGGCTGTCGGTGCCGCCGGCGCCCGCATGGACTTCGAGATAGGTGTCGTTCGAATCGGCCTCGCCCGAGAGCAGGGATTCCAATTCGCGCCGGGCGAGCTCGGCCTTGAGGGTGTCGAGAGCCATGCTGGCTTCACCCACCACCCCTTCATCACCCTCCGCCTCGCCGAGCTCGATGAGCTCCACATTGTCGGCGAGGTCCTGGCTCACCCGGTCGATGGCGCCCAGCGCATCTTCCAGGGTGGTGCGCTCCTGCATGATCTTCTGGGCGCGCTCGGGCTCGTCCCACAAGGTGGGGTCTTCCACCATGGCATTGAGCTCGTCCAGGCGCCGACGGGAACGGTCCACGTCGATGTGGGACCGCAGCAGATCCAACGACTGTTTGATCTCGTCGACTTTCGCGGCGAGTTCCGCACGCATGGCTTCATCATCTCCGGGTAGGGCGGCGGAAAATAGCGGCGGGCGGCACCGGTGTAAACGGGGCCCGCATGGGTCTCTCGCAATGGCGGGCTTCGCTGCACCGCCACGGCGCCCCCATCATGGTGGGTCAGGTCAGGGATGCGGGCTCGACGCCGGTCGCGGCGCCAGGTCCGCAGCCGCGGGCGAGGCGCCCCTCGAGCCAGCCTTCGAAATCGGCGGGCGCGAGCGCGCGGGCGAACAGATAGCCCTGCGCGGCGTCGCAATCCAGCTCCTGTAGCAGCCGCATCTGCTTGTCCGTCTCCACGCCTTCGGCCACCACCGTCATGCCCAGGCTCTGGCCGATGCGGATGACCGCCGTGGCCAGAGCCTGGGCATGCTGGTCGCGCTCCAGGCTCAGCATGAAGGAGCGGTCGATCTTCAGCTCGGCGATGGGCAGGCGGGCGAGGGCGGACAGGCTGGAATAGCCGGTGCCGAAATCGTCCATGGCCAGGCGCACGCCCAGGGCCTCGATGGCGCGGGCGGTGGCCAGCGAGTTGGGGTGCTGATCCATCATCACCCGCTCGGTGATCTCCACCCGCAGATCCGAGGGGGTGAGCTGATGGCGGCGGAGCTCCTCGACAATGACGTCGACGATGGCATCGGAACGGAAACTGACCGGCGACAGGTTGACGGAAATGTGGGGCACGGGCCGCCCCTCCGCCCGCCACTTGGCCATCTGCGCGCAGGCGGTTTCCACTCCCCACTGGTCGATGCCGGAGATGAGGCCATATTCTTCCGCCAGGGCGATGAAGCGCGGCGCGGGCACATCGCCATGCACCGGGTCGTGCCAGCGCGTCAGCGCTTCCACGCCGTGCAGCGTGCCGGTGTCGATGCGCACCTGGGGCTGGTAGTATTGCTTCAGCGCGTGGCTCTGGATCGCCTTGCGCAGGGCGACGCTGAGCACGAGGCGGCTCTGGACCCGCTGGTTGAGGTCCTCGGTGAAGAAGCGGAACTTGCCGCGCCCCTCCCGCTTGGCTTCGTACATGGCGGTGTCTGCGTGCTTCAGCAGGGTTTCGGCATCCACCCCGTGGTCCGGGTAGAGGGCGATGCCGATGCTCACCGACATGGCAAGGGTGAGCGCCTCCACATTGAAGGGCGCCGCGAGGTATTCCAGCAGCCGGCTCGCTATGCGGCTCGCCTCGTCGCCGCGGCAATTGTGGATGAGGATGACGAATTCGTCGCCGCCGATGCGGGCCACCATGTCGCCGGTGCGCAGCTGGGCCTTCAGGCGGCGGGCCATTTCCACCAGCAATTGATCGCCAGTGGAATGGCCGAGGGTGTCGTTCACATCCTTGAAGTGATCGAGATCGAGGAACAGGAAGGTCAGCGGCAGCTGCAGGGCCTCCGCCCGCAGGATCTCCTTGCCCATGACACGCAGCAGCTCGCTGCGGTTGGGCAGGCCGGTGAGCGTGTCCATGGTCGCCAGCCGGTCGATATGGCGCTTGGAATCCTGCCGCTCCATGGCGAGCGCCGACAGGCCGGCGCAGGCGTTGACGATCTGCTGGTGCCAGGGGGAGGGGGTGCGCCGATCGGTGAAATAGAAGGCGAATGTGCCGGCCACCTTGCCACAGCGCAGCTTCACCGGAATGGACCAGCACGCCAACAGCTCGGGAGGCAGAGGCAGCCAGCGAAAATCGTCCCACAACGGGCTGGTGGCGATGTCTTCCACCAGCACCGGCTCACCCAGGAAGGCGGCGGTGCCGCAGGCGCCCACCTTCGGACCGATGGTGAGGCCGGTGACCGCAGCGGTGAAGCTGGGCGGCAGGCTGCGGCCGGCCAAGGGTTGCAGCTGGCCGTCGTCGGTGACGCTGATGAGCGAGCACAACACGCCGGGGGCGATGGCTTCAACCTTGGT
Source organism: Xanthobacter sp. NM-25 (assembly GCF_022138605.1). Lineage (GTDB taxonomy): Bacteria > Pseudomonadota > Alphaproteobacteria > Rhizobiales > Xanthobacteraceae > Xanthobacter. The sequence continues at coordinate 165,554 of NZ_JACBFS010000002.1, read as the reverse complement.
GCAGATGAGGTCGGCCACGTCGGCGAGCGGCTCGTCGGAGACGATGGCGGCCAGCACGTCGCGCTGCAGCTCCTCGATCTGCTTCGTCTGGGTGATGTCCGCCAGCACCGCCACGATGTTGCGCAGCTCGCCGGTCGCATCATCCTGAACGCGGTTGAAGGTGGCAGACACCCAGACGCCCTTTCCCGAGCTGTCGTGCAGAAGAACCTCTTCGGTGAAGCCGGTGGTCGTCGTCAGGCGCTCCACCAGCCCTTCACTCAGCTCCCGGTGTTCATGATCCTTCGAGAGACGGTCGAAAGGCAACGTCCCGGCCACGTCCGGAAGGGCATAGCCGAACATCTCTGTGAAGGCGTGGTTAACGTAGACAATCCTGGCGTGAGAATCCGTGACGAGCACAATCCGGCCCGTGGTTTCGGCCACCAGGGACAAGATGCGCAATTGCTCGCGCCGGCTCACGTCTTCGGTTACGTCCCGCACGAAGGCGGCGTAATAGCTGGCGTCGTTGAGCTCGATGGCGGTGAGCGCCAGCTGGCCCCAGACGCGGCTGCCGTCGCAGCGCTCGATTGGCATCTCTCGGCTCGAGCCGACGATACGATTGACGCCGCTGGTGCGATGGCGCGCGATGAAGTCGTCGTGATGGGCGCGCATCTCCGGCGGTACCAGGCAGCGGACGTTCTTATGCAGGACGGTGTCGGCGGAGACGCCCCAGAGGCGTTCGGCGGCGGCATTGAAGAAGACGATGTCGTTCTTGTCGTCGATGAAGACGACGGCATCCAGGCACTGGGTGAGGGCCGCGAAATTGAGTTCCATCAGCCCTTCTGTGCCCATGCCCATCCCCCCGCCGCCCCGCGGGGCGGGAATGGCTCTGACTGCACGCACGGCGAGCGTGCCGATCCGCCGACTTCGCCCACTCCTTTGTTAAAGTTAGCAAATTCCTCAACGTTGTACAGCTTGACGCGCGGTTTTCACGGCGGGTTGTAAAATCCAACTGCCGATTGTGTTGCGCGGAGTAGCCTATGCTGAAGCGCAGCGGGCCGTCCCAAGGACGGCCCGCTGTCAATCTTCAGTAGAGCCCGCCGGTGGCGGCCGGTGTGGCCGCCGAAGGCCCGCCGCTGGACGGCCCGGAGTAGTCCGACACCGAATAGCTGTCCGGCGGGGCGGTGCCGGGCTTGAACGCCTCGAGGATGGCGTAGCCGCCGGGGCCGGTGCGCTGGCCGCTCTTGCGATCGACCCGCACCAGCTTGATGCCGGCGGGAACCGGGAAGGGAATGGCCGGCCGGTCCGCCAGGGCGGTCTTCATGAAGTCGCGCACGATGGGCGCGGAGATGAGGCCGCCGGTGGAACCCTTGCCCATGGGCTTGGGCCGATCGTAGCCGAGGTAGACGCCCACCACCATTTCCGGCGTGAAGCCGATGAACCAGGCGTCCTTCTCATCATTGGTGGTGCCGGTCTTGCCGGCGATGGGCTTGCCCAGATCCTTCAGCGCGGTGCCGGTGCCGTACTGCACGACGCCTTCCATCATGGAGGTGATCTGGTAGGCGGTCATGGGGTCGAGCACCACCGGCCGCCGATCAATCAGGGTGGGTTCCGGCTGGTTCTCCCACTTCGTGGCCTCGCAGTCGCGGCATTCGCGCTCGTCGTGGCGATAGATGGTGTGGCCGTAGCGGTCCTGAATGCGGTCGATGAGCGAGGGGGTCACCTTGTGCCCGCCATTGGCGATCATGGCGTAGGCGCCCACCATGCGCATCAGCGTGGTCTCGCCGGCGCCGAGCGACATGGACAGGAGCGGCGGCATCTCGTCATAGACGCCGAAGCGCTTGGCATATTCGGCGATGATGGGCATGCCGATGTCGTTGGCGAGCCGCACCGTCATCACGTTGCGCGAATTGGTCAGGCCGAAGCGCAGGGTCTGGGGCCCATAGAACTTGCCGGAATAGTTCTCCGGCCGCCAGGTGGCCTGGCCGGTCTGCTCCAGCTCGAACGGCGCATCCATGACGATGGACGAGGGGGTGTAGCCATTGTCGAGCGCGGTGGCATAGACGATGGGCTTGAAGGAGGAACCCGGCTGCCGCATGGCCTGGGTGGCGCGGTTGAACTGGCTCTCGTCGAAGGAGAAGCCGCCGGTGAGCGCCAGCACGCGGCCGGTGGTGGGTTCCATGACCACCATGGCGCCTTCCACTGCCGGCAGCTGGTGCAGGCGGAACTGTCCCTGGCGGTTGGGCAGGGCTTCCACATAGACCACGTCACCGGGCTTGAGGACGCTGGTCAGGGGCCGGCGGGTCCATTTGGCGCCGTCGGGCGTGATGAGGCCCACCTCGCGCTCGGTGGAGCGGGCGCCGGACTTGGTGCGCGGCGGCTGCAGGCCGATGCGGGCGGCGTCCTTGTTGACATCCAAAACCACGGCGAGGCGCCAGGGAATGTCATTCAGCTCCTTCACCTCGCCCAGCTTCACGCCCCAATCGGCGGCAGAAATGTCGATGGTGGTAACGGGCTTGCGCCAGCCGCGCTGCTCGTCGAAGCGGATCAGGCCGTCGGCCAGGGTCTTCTTCGACAGCGCCTGCAGCTTGGGGTCGAGGGGGGTGCGCACCGAAAGCCCGCCCTCATAGAGCTTGCTCTCGCCATAGCGCTCGTAGATCTGCCGGCGCACCTCCTCAGCATAATATTCGGAGGCGAAGATCTGCGCACCGGACGTGCGGTTCACCACGTCGAGGGGGGCGTTCTTGGCGGCCTCGCCTTCGGCGGGGGTGACGAAGCCGTTCTCCACCATGCGATCGATCACCCAGTTGCGGCGATCGGTGGCGCGGGCGCGCTCGCGGAAGGGGTTATAGGTGGACGGCGCCTTCGGCAAAGCGGCGAGATAGGCCACTTCCTGAACGTTCAGCTCGTCCACCGACTTGTCGAAATAGACCAGTGCCGCGGCGGCGATGCCATAGGCCCCCATGCCGAGATAGATCTCGTTGAGATAGAGCTCGAGGATGCGATCCTTGGAATAGGCGCGCTCGATGCGCAGGGCCAGCAACGCTTCCTTGATCTTGCGGTCGATGGACACCTCATTGGTGAGAAGGAAGTTCTTCGCCACCTGCTGGGTGATGGTGGAAGCGCCCTGGGGGCGGACGTTCTTGCCGTAGTTCTGCAGATAGAAGGACGCGGCGCGGAAAATGCCGGTGGGGTCGACGCCGCCGTGCTCGTAGAAATTCTTGTCCTCGGCGGAGAGGAACGCCTCGATCACCAGCTTGGGCACCGACTCGATGGGGATGTAGAGGCGGCGCTGCTTGGCATATTCAGCGACCAGCGCGCCATCGGCCGCGTGCACGCGGGTCATCACCGGCGGCTCGTAATTCTGCAGCTGGGTGTAATCAGGCAGGTCCTTGGAATATTTCCAGACCATATAGGTGGCGCCGGCGGCCCCCACCAGCAGGACGAGGGTGCAGAGCGCGAACACGAAGCCCAGAAACCGCATCAACACACGCATCTCGCCGGGTTCCTCCGCAACAGAAAGGGCGCGCCGCACGCACCATCTGCCCCAAACCGCACCGGTTCACCGCGCGGACAGAAAGGGGCGACATCGCCTTACCGCGACTCGGCTCCGCTGCGAAGTGCCATGTGTGCGTGCGGCGCCGATCAGCCGCAACTGCCCCATCACATCCGCGCGAAGCCCCCGGTGCGACGGGACGGTGGCCACGGGGCGGCCGAAAGCCCATCGTCACCATCGCGGTGGCGCTGCTGCGCCTGCTATGAGGGCCAAACATGGCCGCTTCGCGACGGGGCGCCGGTGCGTTGCCCGCGGGCCTCAGTTCGCAGGCCTTTGCTCCGCCCGGGCGGCACGCCAGGGGCCACCGGCGCGGGTGGCGAAGAAGGCGTCGACGGCCCCCGCCATGGCATCGGTGACACGGTCCCGCCATTCGCTGGAGGTCAGCTGCTTCAGGTCCTCGGCGCTCGACATGTAGCCGAGCTCCACCAGAACCGAGGGCACATCATGCGCCCGCAGCACCCGGAACCCAGCGGATTTCAACGGCGTGCGATGGGTGCGCACGGTGCGTTTCAGCTCCTGCACCAGATCGCGGGCGAAGTGGGCGGAGAAGCTGCGGGTCTCCCGCTGGGCCAGGTCGACGAGGATGCCGGCGACCTCGTCCGGCTCGTCGCTGAGGTCGACGCCGGCGATCAGGTCCGCCTTGTTCTCCTGCTCCGCCAGGTGGGCGGCATCGGCATCGCTGGCGGTATCGGAGAGGGTATAGACGCTGGCGCCGCGGGCCTGTCCATCGTTGCGGGCGAGAGCGTCCGCATGCAGGGAGATGAACAGGGCGGCGCGGTTTTTCCGGGCGATGCGCACCCGCTCGCCCAGGGCGATGAAGGTATCTGTGGAGCGGGTCAGCACCACGCGGTAATGGCCGGTCTTCTCCAGCTTGTCACGCAGGGTCAGGGCGGCTTCGAGCACGATGTTCTTTTCGGCGAAGCGGCTGTAGCCGGTGGTGCCGGAATCGATGCCGCCATGGCCGGGGTCGAGCACGATCACCGGTCGCGCATCGGTTGCCGTCTCCGGCGCCGGTGCCGCTGTGGTCGCCTGGGCCGCCGCGGTGGCGCGCGCCACCGTGCGGCGGAACGTCTCGGCATCGGTCGGCACGAGGTCCACCACCAGCCGCGCCGGCTGATCATCCACCGGATCGAGCACGAACGCCTTGTCGATGCGCACCGGGCCGGTGGCATCCAGCACCATGCGCGCCTTGCCGGCGGCGAAGACACCGTAGCGATAGGCGGAAACCAGGCCGCGCCGCTGCGGGCCCGCCTCGCCGGACATGGCGAAGACCGTGTCGGTGAGGTCCACCACCACGCGGTACGGATCGGCCAGGGTGAAGGTCCGCACTTCCACCGCGCGGTTGAGATCCACCACCAGCCGGGTGCGCTGGGCGTCGCCCGCCAGGAGAAGGTCGTGGGCGACCACCGGTTGGGCTGTCGTGGCCGGGGATGGGGCGTGGGCGGCCGGAGCGACGTCGGTGCCGGCGGGCGAGGGTGTGGATAAGCCGAAAAGGCCGCACCCCAGCACCGCTGCGGCCAGGGCCACCCGCCAGCGGGGGGCGGAAAGGCGCCGGGGTGGCAGTATTCCGCTGCCGCTTGCGGCGGCAACCGAAGCTGCGATGTGCTCGGGCGTATGGTCCATGCGCATCCCGTGTTCGCCAGCGTCCCTCTCCCACAAGGGATAGGAGCGCGTCCGTTAACTGAAGGTTGACGGCGGGAGCGCGGCCCGCAGCAGGGTATGTTCCCTTGGGATATGAGGGGTCGCGCGGCGCGTTTTGGTGCGCCGATGGATCATGAGCACACGCATAAACCTTGCCAAGCACGAAGTCGCGCGCGTAAAAATGGGCGGTACACAGTTCGCGTTCCGGACCAGGCTCTTCGGCCCCCGGCTGCCGCGGCTGCCGCGGGTGTTGGTCGCGGCCGGGAAATCCACGGGGATCCTTTGCGGGTCCCGTGTTCCGGCTGGTGTCCTCGCCCTTTCGCAGGTGGTTTCCCGGGCTCGCGGCTCCGTCGCGGCATTGTCCGGGTGCCTTGCGCGGCGGTTTCGATCAGCCTTCCGAAGCACGCCTTCGAGGGACGATTTGGGGAATCGGGCGGGCGTGTGCCGTGCTGGGTCGGGGCTTTCCGCTTCGGATCCAGTGGGACCCTTCATTGAGGATCGGGTAGCCGAGGGCATGGATTTTTCTCCGCACGACAGGCGCGTTCGCCGCGCCACCGTGTGCCCCGACGCCGCGGGTGTGAACGACACCCCGCGGCGCGACCGAGCCTCCGACTCTTTACGTCATCACATCCGGCGTTCTTGCGGCGCCCGGGCGGGTCTTTTGGAGATCCGCGCCCGGGGCTTGTGGCGGAGCCTTGGCTCCGGCGCCGTGAAGAGAGAATTCCATGGCCAACAAGATGCTTATCGATGCGACCCATCCGGAGGAGACCCGGGTGGTTGTCGTGCGCGGGAACCGGGTCGAAGAGTTCGACTATGAATCCGCATCCCGCAAGCAGTTGCGGGGCAACATCTATCTCGCCAAGGTGACGCGGGTGGAGCCCTCGCTCCAGGCGGCGTTCATCGAATACGGCGGCAACCGCCACGGCTTCCTCGCCTTCAGCGAGATCCATCCGGACTATTACCAGATCCCGGTGGCCGACCGGCTGGCGCTGATCGAGGAAGAAGAGCGCGCGGCCCGCCTAGCCGAGGACGAGGCCGACATGCGCGAGAAGCGTCGCGAGCGCGGCCGCTCCAAGAAGGCGCGCGCCGATGCCAGCGTGAGCGAAGAGGCCGAGGAGCCCGTCGCCGCAGAGGTGGAGCCGCAGTCCGCCGAGGGGGCCGACGCCGCCCCCGAAGCTGCCGCGCCCGAGGCCGAGGCCGCCGCCGTCGAGGCGGCTGTGGGAGAGGCCGCCCCCGCTGCCGTGGAGCCCGCCGAGATCACTGCGCCCGAAGAGGCCCCCTCCGACGAGGTGACCGAACCGGCCGAGGCGCCGGTGGATGTGCCGGCGGCCGAGGATCATCCGATCCGCCATGTGGATACCGTCAGCGAGCTGCTGATTCCGGCCGAAGCGGTCGCGGCCAGCGAGGAACTGGTGGAGGCGGCGGCCGACGCCGTGCTGGGTTCCGCCCTGCCGGCGCCGGTCGAGCAGGAGCTCGACGACGCGCGCGCCCGCCGCCAGGAGGCGGAAGCCGGCGAATCCCATCCCGCGCCGATCCTGCCCGAGGATGACGAGGCCGGTGACGAGGTCTCCGCTGAGGCTCCGGCGGAAGCCCGTCGCGCCGAGGAGGACGACGAGGACGAGGACGACGGCGACATCCACCAGATCGACGAGGACGAGGAGATCGAGCACCTCGGCGCCGATGAGGACGCCCTGGAAGAGGTGCCCGAGCGCGCCCCGCAGCGTCGCGCCCGCACCTATAAGATCCAGGAGGTGATCCGCCGCCGCCAGGTGATGCTGGTGCAGGTGGTGAAGGAGGAGCGCGGCAACAAGGGCGCTGCCCTCACCACTTACCTCTCCCTGGCCGGCCGCTATTCGGTGCTGATGCCCAACACCGCCCGGGGCGGCGGCATCTCCCGCAAGATCACCAACACCACCGATCGCAAGCGTCTCAAGGAAGTGGTGCAGGACCTGGAGGTGCCGGAGGGGATGGGCGTCATCCTGCGCACCGCAGGGGCCAACCGCACCAAGACCGAGATCAAGCGCGACTTCGAATACCTGCTGCGGCTGTGGGAGACGGTGCGCGAGCTCACCCTGTCGTCCGCCGCGCCGAGCCTGGTCTATGAGGAGGGCTCGCTGATCAAGCGGGCCATCCGCGACCTCTATAACAAGGACATCGACGATATCCAGGTGGCCGGCGAGGAGGGCTACAAGGAAGCCAAGGACTTCATGCGCATGCTCATGCCGAGCCATGCCAAGGCGGTCCTGCCCTATCGCGAGCCCCAGCCCATCTTCGCCCGGTTCGGGGTGGAGCAGCAGCTGGACGCCATGTTCTCCCCGGTGGTGCAGCTGAAGAGCGGTGGCTACATCGTCATCGACCCCACCGAGGCGCTGGTCTCCATCGACGTGAACTCGGGCCGCGCCACCCGCGAGCACCATATCGAGGACACGGCGCTCAAGACCAATCTGGAGGCGGCCGAGGAGATCGCCCGCCAGCTGCGCCTGCGCGATCTTGCCGGCCTGATCGTGGTCGACTTCATCGATATGGAGGAGAAGCGCAACAACCGGGCGGTGGAGCGCAAGCTCAAGGATTGCCTCAAGAACGACCGGGCGCGCATCCAGATCGGCCGCATCTCCCATTTCGGCCTCCTGGAAATGTCGCGCCAGCGCATCCGCACCGGCGTGCTGGAAAGCTCCATCGAGGTCTGCCCCCATTGCGGCGGCACCGGCCACGTGCGCTCGGCGGCCTCGGTGGCGCTGCAGCTGCTGCGGGCGCTGGAAGAGCAGCTGCTGCGCTCGGTCACCCACAATCTCGTCGCCCGCACCCGCACCGAGGTGGCGCTCTATGTGCTGAACCAGAAGCGCGCCCATCTGCGCGATCTGGAAGAGCGCTTCAACGTCACCCTCTCGGTGGCAGCCGACGATACGGTGACCGGCCACCAGCCCTTCATCATCGACAAGGGGGATCTGGCCGCCCCGCCGCCGCCGCCGCCCCGCGCCGCCCCGGTGGTGCACCCCGATTCAATCGCCCCGGAAGAGGCGTTCCTGGATGAGGAAGAGGACGATCTGGAGGAGGCCTCCGCCGAGACCGACGCCCAGGGCGAGGACGCCGGGGACAAGGGAGACGAGAACGGCCGCCGTCGCCGCCGCCGTCGCCGTCGCCGGCGGCCCGATGAGCGGGAGGAGAGCCGCGAGGACGCCGCCGAGGGCGAGGATGAGGACGAAGCCGCCGCTGCCGCAGACGACAGCGAGGGCGAGGACGACGCCCAATCCGATGAGGAGCGCGGCGATGACGACGCCGCCGATCGCCGCCGCCGCCGGCGCGGTCGTCGCGGTGGCCGCCGCAATCGCCGGGAGCGCGATGGAGAGGGCGACGAGACGGCGTCCGACGACACCGCCGATGATGCCGCCACCGGGGACATGGCCAGTGAAGACACGGCGAGCCAGGACACGGTGACCGGCGCCGAGACCGAGGACAAGAGCCCGGCGACCGAGCCGGTCGCCGGCGCGGACGACGCGACCGCCGCCGCACCTGCCGCCGTCACCGAGGCCCCCGCCGAAGGCGCGGCATCGGTGAGCGCGCCGGAACCGGTTGCCGAAGCGGTGGAAGAGCCGGCCGCGCGGCCGGCGCGCCGTCGCCGTTCCACGGTGCGCGAGAAGGCACCGCCGGTGGCCGCCGGTGCGCCGGTGGAACCGGTCGCCGAGCCTGCCGCGAAGCCTGAGGCCGAGCCCGCCGAGGCCCCCCTGGAGCCGGCCTCGGCCGAGACCCGGGAGGCCGAGACCCCAGAGGCCGCGCCCAGCGAAAGCACCCCCTCGGAGCCGCCGCCCGCCGAGGCCTCCGCCGAGCCGGCCCCGACCGACCCGGACACCCCGCCCGCCAAGCCCCGCTCGGGCTGGTGGCAGCGCAAACTGTTCGGCGGCTGACCGACAAGCAGCCGGCGGCGCGGCCGCCGGCTGTCCTCAGATGAGAAAAGCCGGAGTTGGGGCCTGATGCCCCGGCTCCGGCTTTTTTGTTGGTGTGAGGGGGAGGGCTTCTAATATTTCGGGGCGGGGGCTTGTTGGACCCATCGCGGACGTTCGAGCGTCCGTTATGTGGGCGTGATATTGGGCTTGGGGTTATTTGTGGGCCGTGAAGCATGTCGGCTGACGGGGCCCGATTGTCGTCACCAGCACTGTGCGAGCACTTCAACCGAATGCCGGGCGTGACGGGCGAGAATGGCCTGAGCACTATTCCGAAAGCTGATCCGGCATGCGGCACAACAGAAGATGAATTGCGGGGACGGCAGATCTGCTGCAGGTTTTGATTTGGACCATCGTTTTACCATTGGAGACAGTGTGGGTCGGTTGCCGTCGCAGCACATCCAGCATGGGCGGCAGATGCCGCCTATCGTGCGTTGGGTGACGCTGGGCATCGCCATGGGCTGGCTGGCCTTGGCGGCCGGGCTGGGGTGGTGGATGTCGCAGCGCCTCATGGCCGAGGAACTCGAAAGCCTAGCCGCCAGCGCTGAATATGAAGCCAATATGACCGCGCGCGTCGTTGATCGGTTGTTCACCGAATTGACCAGCATGGCGAATATGGTGGCAAGCCAAAGTCAGGTGGTTCAGCTCGCCGCACGCTATCGCGTCGATCCGCCCGGCTTCGCCGAATTGACACGTGAGGAGCGCGCTGCAAAGTTCACGAGCGATCCCTTGGTGCGCAGGGTCGGTGATTTCATGACGCGGCTATCCAATGACCTGCGTTATGCTCGAATTTATATGAATAATTTGTCACATGATACGGTGATCGCCAGCCAATGGGCGGAGCCGTTTAACATCGTGGGCCAGATCTACACGGGCCGGGCCTACCTTATTGATGCGTTGCGCGATGGCAGCGGGCAGCAGTTCGGTATCGCTCGCCTGAACCACACGGCATCCTATTTCGTGGCCAGTCGTATCGATGATGCCAACGACGTGCCGCTCGGCTCGGTCACCGTGAAGTTCGACGCGCCGGATATGGCGCTCTATCTGACTGGCCGGCATATGGCGCTGATCGTGAACCGTCAGGGGCGCGTGACCACGGCTTCGTCCGCGCCGTTCATCCTACGCAATGTGGCGGCACTTCTGCCGCCGGACACTCTGCGACGTTCCGACAACGACGACGAAGATCCCGGCAAGCCGATGGACGTGCGCGCGTTGGCCGGCTCTGGCCTCGGCGATCAATGGCTCATCGACGGGCACCCCTATCTGCTCCGCCGTCAGCCATTGAACAACGCGCAATATCAGTTGCTCACGCTGGCTGCGCTCGATCACCTCGCGCCCATGCGCCGGCAGCACTTTTGGATCGCGAGTTTAGTGGCGGGCTTCGGCCTTGTCTTAGTTCTGCTGTCCGGTCGTCTCGCTGGAGAAATGGTAAGCCGCCACCAGGAAGAGCGGCATGCAGCGCGATACGACGCGCTGACCGCGCTGCCAAATCGCCGGGCGATTCTCGCGGAGTTGGCTCGGTATTTCGCTTTGGCGAAGCGTACGAAGCAGTTTGTCCTGGTGGCATTCATTGATCTGGATGGGTTTAAGGCGATCAATGACACCTATGGGCATGAGATCGGCGACGAGTTCCTGATCGAGGTTGGGCGGCGCCTCTCGACCGGTCTGCGTGCGGGCGACATGCTGGGGCGATGGGGGGGCGATGAGTTCGTCGTGATCGGGCTGACGGCCTCTTCCGGGACCGATGATCCAGGCGGTGCATCGGAGGCGATGCGCCGACGATTGGCGCCGCTCCTGAGCGGTACATATGCTTTTGCCGAGTGCCGTTTCGACTATCCGGGCGCAAGTCTGGGCATTGCCAGCGCCGATCCGTCTGTCAGTTCGTTGCAAACTGTACTTAAGGAGGCCGATCAGCTCATGTATGCCGACAAACAGGAACGGCGGGCGCGGGTTGGCTCGCCGCAGAGGACGGAAGCCTAGGCGAAGACGGTCCCGGACCAATGACGATGTCATCATGCGCTTGCTTGGTTTGGCCCGGCTGTTGTTGAGGTCGTTCTGCCGCGGAGTGGCCGCGCCGGTTCGCGCATAGGAGAGGGCGCTCCGGTAAACGCTTGCGCGGCTTCGGCTTGTCGTCCCTGACGTGCGCCCGTGAATTCCTGCATATCCGTTCGTGGGCGTTGTTTGCGGAATGGTGGTCGGGCGCGGAGGTCTCGCCTGCCGCTGACAGAACTGATGTTGCGTCTGCAGCGTGATGACTGGCGTGTCGGTATCGTCTGAATTTGCCGGCCATGTGGTCGGATCGGCGGCAGGCCGGCGCTGGCGGGGGCTGTGGCAGCCCGCGCCGTCTCCGCCCCCCAACTGGCGCGCAATATGCCTGCGGGGGGCGGGCCCGGCGGTTTGGTCGGGTTTACGACGCAGAACCCGACAGGAGCCGATCTTGCCCGTATTGCAGGAAACCCGCGTCAGCGTTGCCCTCGCTCCCGCCAAGCCGGTTGGCCTGGCCGATCTCGGGGTGCCCCTCGATGACGCCACCGTGGTGAAGAAGGGCCGCGTGCACGAGTTCCATCAGCTTTTGGCGGAAGGCGCCATCGGCCGGCGGTTCCAGGATCTGAAGGTCATCGCCATCAAGACCACCGAGGCGGGGCTCGCCGGCGCCAAGGTGTTCGTGCAGTTCGAGGCGTTCGGCGACAATACGGCAGCGGTCGGCCCGGCCGGCACGTTCGAGGCCACTTTCTTCGCCGGGGAGCGGGTGCTGGCCACCGTCGCCTCCAGCGATCTGTTCCTGCCCTATGCCAGTTTCTGGTACGCCAACCGCTTCGTGTTCGCGCTGCCGCTCGCCGATTTCGACGCCGCCGACCGCATGGCGTTCATCGCCACGCCCGCCGAGGTGCGGATCGTCTAGGGGCGGAGGGGGCATGATCTATCCGCGTGTGACGCGCGTTCCGCACCGCCTGTTGGGCGACATGCTGCGCATGAGGCTGAGCGAGACGGTGTCTTTCGACCTCACCCTGGAGGAGGGACGCACGCTGTCGCGGGCCTTCACCGCGGTGGCCCATGATTTTCGCCGCACCGATGCGCTCTATCTGAGCCCGGTGGGGAGCGATGATGCATTTTCCGCCGCCGTCGACGCCGGCGGCGTCCATGTGGAAACCCCCGCGGGGCCCCACCACCTCAGCTGGGAGGACGTGAGCGAGCTGGCGGAGCGGCTGGCGGTGGAGTGAGGGGCCGGCCCGTCCTCAATTGGACCAGTGGTCGATCCACATGCGCTCGCCGATGGTGCAGGAGATGCGCGGGGCGCCGGCGGCCGTGGGCACCACGAGACCCGGGCCCGGCGGCGGCACCACGCCGGCCACCTCCAGCACCAGCTTGGTCTTGATGGCGCGGGCGAATTCGCTGGTCCGCTCCACCGGGATCACGAACGCGCCCGGCCCGCCGATGACGCAATCTTCGTAATAGACGTCGATCTCCGGCACATCGATGGCGGCTGAGCTGCCCCGCTTCAGCACCAGGGGCAGGCCGTTGATGGTGATGCCCCGCTGCACCACCGCGTCGCGCACCAGGTGAACCGGCGGCCCCTGGTTGTTCACCCCGTCGCCCGAGACGTCGATGACCCGGCGCAGGCCCTTGAAATCATTCTGGTCGAACAGGTCGGCGCTGAACAGCAGGGCGCTGGAAATGGAGGTGCGGTAGACCCGGTGCTGCGGCGCCGTGGCGATGGCGTCGGCAAAGGCGCGGGCACTCTGCGGCCCGTCGATCAGCTGCCAGTCCACCACCACCCGCTGCTCATGCTCGCCGGCCCATTCCACATAGAGGACGGCGATGCGGCCCTCGGGGCCTTCCCGCAGCGCCTGCAGGAATTCGGCGGAGGTGATGGCGCTCACATAACCCTGGCGCTGCAGGGTCTGCTCTTCCGTGTCCATGGAGTAGGACACGTCCACCGCCAGCACCAGCTCGAGGTCCACTGGCCGCCCGCCGGTATCGGCCGCCGCAGCGCCCGGCGCCAGCAGCAGGGCGAGGCCGGCGCCCTGCAGGCCGGTGCGCCAGATCCACCCCCATTGTTCCCGCCAAGACGTGCGCGTGCTCATGCTGTGTCACTCCCCGACGGGCGGTGTCCACCGCGACATTGCGTCGCGATGATGCTGACACCTTCCGGTCGGGGGCAAAAGAGCTGAGCCGCCTCTTTTCCCCTTGAAGTGGCGGCTACTGGTCGACGGTCTCCGTATCGACGATCTCGATGCCGAAGCCGCCGAGCCCCACATAGGTGCGGGTCTTGGAGGCCAAAAGGCGGATGGAGACGATGCCGAGATCCCGCAGGATCTGGGCGCCGAGGCCCACCTCGCGCCAATGGCGGTCGCGCTCGGCCTCGCTCGGGGTCATCTCGCCGGCGCCCATGGCTGCCGGCGGCACGCCGGCGGTGCCATCACGCAGATAGACCAGCACGCCGCGGCCCTCCGCGTCGATGCGCTCCAGCGCCTTCTGGATGGTCCGCCCACCGGCGAAGGCGTCGGCGATGGGGTCGGCCCGGTGCAGGCGCACCAGCACCTTCTCGCCATCTCCGATGCGGCCCTTCACGAGGGCCAGATGGTTCACCGAGTCGAAGGGGGTGGTATAGGAATAGCCCTGCAGCTCGCCCACGCAGGTGGGCACCGGGAATTCGGCGGCCCGGGTCACCAGCTTCTCGCGCGACTGGCGATAGGCGATGAGATCGGCCACCGAGATGCGGGTGAGTTTGTGGGTATCGGCGAACTCGGCCACCTGGGCGCCGCGCTTCACGGTGCCATCGTCATTCACCAGCTCGGAGATGACGCCCACCGGCGGCAGGCCGGCGAGGCGGCACAGGTCCACCGCCGCCTCGGTATGGCCGGAGCGCATGAGCACGCCGCCTTCCTTGGCGATGAGCGGGAACACGTGGCCGGGCCGCACGAAATCGGCGGCCCCCATGTTGGGGTTGGCGAGCGCGCGCACGGTGTTGGTGCGCTCTTCCGCCGAGATGCCGGTGGTGGTGCCGTGCTTCACGTCGATGGAGATGGTGAAGGCGGTGCCGAGCGGCGCGTCGTTGGCCGACACCATGGGGTCGAGCCGCAGGCGCTTCGCCTCGGAGGGGGGCAGCGGCGCGCAGACGATGCCGGAGGTGTTGCGGATGATGAAGGCCATCTTCTCCGGCGTCGCCAGCGAGGCGGCAACGATGAGATCGCCTTCATTCTCACGGTCATCGTCGTCAGTGACGACAATGATCTCGCCGCGGGCGAAGGCTTCGATGGCGGCTTGGACGCGGGCCTGGGTGGTATCGGTCACGGGCAATTCTCGCACGCTGAGCGGAGGAAGACCGAGGAAGTCGTTGGGCGTCACCTCGTGGCCGGTGGCCTCTGCGATCCTCTCGGCCGTCTCGCGGGAGATCCAGGCCCTGTCATCGTTGCACAGCGCGGTGACGCTGGCGGGCGACAAGCCCACCTGCCGCGCGAACGCGCTGCGCTTGGTGCCGGTGCTGGAAAGCCATTCCGCGAGCTTCATGGCCCCACCATAACGCCGCGAATTTCAGTGACAATGAAAAACGCGAAATTTCGCTATCACTGAAATTTGCCGTCAGCGGGGAAACGGCCAGTGTGTACCGTCCCCCACCTGGCCGCGATGGCGCAGCAGGTGATCGGCGAGCACGCAGGCCATCATGGCTTCGCCCACCGGCACCGCGCGAATGCCCACGCAGGGGTCGTGGCGGCCCTTGGTGAATAGCTCCGTCTCTTCGCCGAACTTATCGACGGTCTGGCGCGGGGTGAGGATGGAGGAGGTGGGCTTCACCGCGAACCGCGCGACGATGGGCGCGCCGGTGGAGATGCCGCCCAGAATGCCGCCGGCGTGGTTGGCGAGGAAGTGGGGGTGGCCCTCATTGCCGCGCCGCATCTCGTCGGCATTCTCCTCGCCGGTGAGGCGGGCGGCGTTGAAGCCCTCGCCGATCTCCACCCCCTTCACCGCATTGATGCCCATGAGGGCGCTGGCGAGATCGCCGTCGAGCTTGCCATAGAGCGGTGCGCCGAGGCCCGCCGGCACCCCTTCCGCCACCAGCTCCACCACCGCGCCGATGGACGAGCCTTTCTTGCGGATGGCATCGAGATAGTCGGTCCAGGCCGGCACGGTGCCGGGATCGGGGCAGAAGAAGGGGTTGTTGTCCACTTCCGCCCAGTCCCAGCGGTTGCGGTCAATGGCGATGTCGCCGATCTGCACGAGGGCGCCGCGCACCACCACGCCCGGCAGCACCTTGGCGGCGATGGCCCCCGCCGCCACCCGGGTGGCGGTTTCCCGCGCCGAGGAACGGCCGCCGCCGCGATGGTCGCGGATGCCGTATTTGATGTCATAGGTGAAATCGGCGTGGCCCGGCCGGTAGGCGCCGGCGATGTCCGCATAATCCTTGGAGCGCTGGTCCACATTCTGGATCAGGAGGGCGATGGGGGTGCCGGTGGTGACGAGCCCGCCGTCCGGGTGGGGCAGGGTGCCCGACAGCACCTCCACCGCATCGGGCTCCCGGCGCTGGGTGGTGAAGCGCGACTGGCCCGGCCGGCGCCGATCAAGCGCCGCCTGCACCTCTTCCAGGGTGAAGCGCAGGTTCGGCGGGCAGCCGTCCACCACGCAGCCGATGGCCGGCCCGTGGCTCTCGCCGAAGGTGGTGACGCGGAACAGATGCCCGAAAGTGTTGAACGACATGGCGCGACCTTGTTGCCTCTGCTGTGCTCAATAGACGAGCCCGGCCGCGATGCAAACGGCGGCGCGCCGCATCGAGGGCCCGATCGGGCGCGCGATGCCCTCTCTGATGCCCTCTTCGATGCGTCCTCGGGTGCGGCGGCTGGGCGCGGCAACGCGGCGCCGTTCGGCAGCTGCCCCAATCGGCGGCAGATGTGCTAAGGAGGAGCCGACGGAGCCCTATTTCCCGCCATGCCTTTCCTTGAAATCATCATCGTCCTGGTCCTGGTGCTGCTCAATGCGGTCCTCGCCGCCGGCGAATTGTCCATCGTCTCGTCCCGCCCCGCGCGGCTGAAGCCCATGGCGGAGCGCGGCCAGCGTGGCGCCCGGGCGGCGCTCATGCTGGGGGCCGAGCCCGGCCGCTTCCTCTCCACGGTGCAGATCGGCATCACGCTCATCGGCATTCTGGCCGGCGCCTTCTCGGGCGCCAGCCTCGGCGCCCAGCTGGGCGATGTGCTGCGCGATGCCGGCATGCCGGCCGGCTTCGCCGGGCCGGTGGGCTATGCCACGGTGGTGGCGGCCATCACTTATGTCTCGCTGGTGATCGGCGAATTGATCCCCAAGCGCATGGCGCTGCAGAATCCGGAGAAGCTCGCCTGCCTGGTGGCGCCCATCATGGTGGCGTTGTCCAAGGTCTCGGCCCCGGCGGTGTGGCTGCTGGATGGCTCCACCCGCATCATGCTGCGCCTGCTGGGCGCCGGCGACGATGGCCGCAACGCGGTGACCGACGAGGAAATCCGCGCCATCATCACCGAGGCGGAGACCGCCGGCGTCATCGATCCGGCGGAGCGGCGCATGATCTCGGGGGTGATGCGCCTCGCCGACCGGCCGGTCACCGCCATCATGACGCCGCGCCCGGACGTGGAGTGGGTGGATATCTCCAAGAGCCCGGACGAGGTGCGCGCCGCCCTTTTGGACACGCCCCATTCCCGCCTGCCCGCCTGCGAGGGCTCGCCCGAGGAGACGGTGGGCGTGATCCAGGCGAAACGGGTGCTCGACGCCTATCTGAAGGGCGAAAATCCGGACCCGCGCGATTTCGTGCAGCAGGTGCCGTTCCTGGTGGAGAGCGTGGGCGCGCTGGAAGCCATGCGCATCCTGCGCGGCGCCTCGGTGCCCATGGGCATCGTGGTGGATGAATATGGGGACATGGCCGGCGTGGTGACCGGCTACGACCTTCTCGACGCCATCACCAGCACCGTGCCGGTGGACGAGCAGGGCGAGCCCGGCGAGCGCAATATCGTGGAGCGGCAGGACGGCTCCTATCTGGTGGCCGGCGATACGCCCATCGACGAGCTCATGGAGCTTTTGGCCGTCGACCTGCCGGTGGACGAGGGCTACCACACGGTGGCGGGCTTCGCCCTCTCGCGCATCAAGGAACTGCCGGAGGAGGGCGCGGTGTTCCACGACCTCGGCTGGCGGTTCGAGATCGTCGACATGGACGGGCGCCGCATCGACAAGCTCCTGGTCTCCCGCCCCCACGTCCTCCACCGCCAGAAGGTCGCCGGCGGGGAGTGAGGGGCGGGCGCGGGCTGCGCGCCGAAGCAGCCCTTTGTCGTCCGTAGCCGCGCCGTCCGCTCGTTCGCTCCCTCTCCCGCCTGCGGGGGAGGGCTGGGGAGGGGAAAGGCGCAACGCTCCGGGTCTGCGCCGGCGCTTGGAGTTTGGCTCCCGCCCATTGGCGGATGAGGTGCGCGCGGCTGCGGGGCGTGCCCCCTCCCAACCCTCCCCCGCAGGCGGGAGAGGGCTTTAGCGCGCGCCCTCCGCCATGTGTGGCGGCTCCGGCCCGCGGCCTTAATCCCGTCGTGCGAGTGAGCGCAGGAAGCCTTCGTATTCCTCGGTCAGCTCCATATCCACGCCGAACGCATTCTTCAGGAGAAGGTTGGCGATGAAGGCCTGGTCGTTGCGCGGGTCGTCCAGGGTGTCGCGCAGCACCGGCACCGTGTCCTCGATGTGCTTGAGGAAGGCGATTCCCTTCTCCAGGGTTTCGGTCCACTTGGCGCGGTGCCACAGGGCCAGCGGATACATGATCTCGTGCACGAAGTTAGATTTGCGGGCCTTTTCAAAGAAGCGCAGGCCGGCGCTCCAATTCTCCTTGGCCCGCAGCGGCGGCGGCGGAATGTCGCCGAGCAGCATCTTCTTGCCCGCCTGGCCGACGAAATCATCCAGCGTCACCGGCGCGTCGATCTGGGCGCGGAAGTGCCAGAGGGCGAAATTGCCAGGATATTCCTTGCCCATGGCGGCGACGAGCGCCTCTTCCACTTTGTCCACGGCGGCCTTGTCGCCCTTTAGCGCGGCGGTCATGGCGAAGGCGAACAGGGTGTCGTTGCCCACCGTGTGGACGCCGCCGGTGGCCAGCTGCTGGGGCGTCAGGGTTGGCGTCTTGCCGTCCACCGGGGCCACCGGCTCGCCGGCGCGCTGGGCCATGATGTAGGTGGTGATCTCCAGCCACGGCACGTAATGGGTGATGAAGGCGTCGGGGTCCACATGCACGATGGCCAGGTTGAGGGGCATCTTGCGCTTCTGCAACTCGGCCATATCGGTCATGGAAACCCCCGGGGCAATGGGACAATGAGGCAAAGGACGCCGTGAAAAATGGCGCGTGAAGGCGACGCGACGCCGCCGCGTCGGCTTCACGACACGGGGACGCGATGCGGCGCGCCGCGGAGAAAACGCAGCAAGAACAATGCCAGGGAAGGGGTGGGACTCAGTCAGCGACGGCGAAGCGGCCGCCGGAGACCACATAGACCGCGCCTTGCCGCACCGGCAGGCCGGAGGCCTCCGCCACCGGCATGCCGGCGAGCACGTGCAGCGCCGCGCGGATGACGCCGCCATGGGTCACCACCACCGCATCCCCGGGCAGCTCGTTGATGGCGGCGGCCACCCGGTGGCTGAGCTGAACGTAGTTCTCGCCCTCCGGCGGGGTGAAATGCCAGGGGTCGCGATCGCGCTTGCGCACCGCGTCGTAATTGCGCCGCCGCAGCTCCGGCCAGGTCTGGCCTTCCCAGCGGCCGAAGGAGAGCTCGGCGAAGCGGATGTCGGTGGCGAAATCGTGCGCCGGCAGATCGAGGCTGGTGCGCAGGATGCGCATGGTCTCGGTGGCGCGCACCAGCGGGCTGCAGACGAAGGACAGGGTGTGCGGTGGGCGGGCGAGGCGGTGCAGCACCCGGCCGACGCTGCCCGCCTGAATGCGCCCCAGGGCATTGAGCGGCACATCGCGGCGCCCCTGCAGGCGGCCGGCGACGTTCCAATCGGTCTCGCCATGGCGCACCAGGAACAGGCGGCGCCCGCCCGGCGGCGGCGCGGCGCCCTCTTCGGTGCGGCGGGCGGGGTCCATGCCGGCGGTGTCGCCGGGGGCGGTGCTCAACGGGCCGGCACCGGCACGACGTGATCGTACCAGGCCCCGGTCACCGGATAGGTCACGCGCAGGGAAACGGTTTCGCCCGGCCGGCGCGGCCCCTTGTAGGTCACCACCGTGCCCTTGAGGGTCTGGCCCACGCATTTGGTGGTGGCGCCGCCATTCAGGCCGAGGGCGCCGCCATCGATGCCGGTGGCGACGAAGCGGCCGAAGCCGATGCCGATCTTGGCGCCGGCCGGGGCCGACAGCACCTTGATGGTGGGCACCTGGGTCTGCTGGCAGTTGAAGTCGGTGGTGCCCGCCGCGAAGATGGCGCCCTTGGCCGAGCCGACGCCGGTCATATAGGACGTACCGCCCTCGCTGGGGTTGGAATAATCGGGAAACAGCGCGCCGCCCGGGCCGAAGACGCGGTCGCGCAGCGGATATTGCTGGAAGGTCGGCAGGGTCTGGGCGACCGCGCCGCCGCAGAACGCCGGCGCGCCACCGAGGAGGGCGACGGCCACGACCATCCGCAGAGCTGTCCGCATCATCAGTCTCCTGTGCGTGCGCCCGAGGCCCTCAGTCCTGCGCCAGAGCGAGGTCGGGGGCGTCCGGGTGCTTCATGCCGACGATATGATATCCGGCGTCCACATGGTGCACTTCGCCGGTCACACCGCGTGACAAATCGGAGAGGAGATACACGCTGGTGTCGCCCACCTCGTCGGTGGTGACGGTGCGGCGCAGCGGCGAATTCAGCTCGTTCCACTTCAGGATGTAGCGGAAATCACCGATGCCGGAAGCCGCCAGGGTCTTGATGGGGCCGGCGGAAACGGCGTTCACGCGAATCGCCTTGGGGCCGAGGTCGGCGGCCAGATACCGCACCGAGGCTTCCAGCGCCGCCTTGGCCACGCCCATCACGTTGTAATGGGGCATCCACTTCTCGGCGCCGTAATAGGTGAGGGTGAGCAGCGAGCCGCCCTCGGTCATCAGCTTCTCGGCCCGCTGGGCGATGGCGGTGAACGAGTAGCAGGAGATGAACATGGTCTTGGTGAAATTGTCCGCCGTGGTGTCCACATAGCGGCCATCGAGCTCGTCCTTGTTGGAGAAGGCGATGGCGTGCACCACGAAGTCGAGCTTGCCATAGAGCCGGGCCGCCTCGGCGAACACCGCGTCCAGGGTCTCCGGCTCGGTCACGTCGCAATGACCCACCACCTGGGCGCCCAGCTCGTTGGCGAGGGGCTCCACCCGCTTCCTCAGGGCCTCGCCCTGGTAGGTCAGGCCAATCTCCGCGCCCTGGGCGCGGGCCGCCTTGGCGATGCCGTAGCCGATGGATCGGTTGTTGGCGACACCGAGAATCAGCCCGCGCTTGCCCTTCAGAAGACCGCTCGCGAAACCGTCCGTCGCCATTTGCCCTTACTCCACATTGTCAAAATCATTACAGCCACACGGAGAGACCCCGCGGGCCGGCATCCTATGGCATGGGGCCATCCACCGTTCAAGCGAGCAAGGTGCACAACACCCCTTGCATCTGCGCAGCGGAGCATGTTAGAGGCATCGCCCTGGCCACGGAGTGTAGCGCAGTCTGGTAGCGCACCACGTTCGGGACGTGGGGGTCGCAGGTTCAAATCCTGCCACTCCGACCAGTTATCGCAGTCTTCTCCCGATGGGGGCTGCGGAAAGTCTGCCTTCCCCACGCGGGCAGCATCGAGGTTTCTAGCCTCGCCTTTCCCGATTTCTCTCCTCATCTTTCGCAAAGCCGAGCAAAGGCTGCCTTTTGCCCGGCAATATTCCGGCAAGAGATCCGCGCGGACACGGGCCCCGCTCGCACCCGCGGGCATTCAGGCCCGTGAGCGCGAATCGCCGGCAGACGCGCCGAATCGTGCGCGAATCGGCGCGCTGGCAGCGGGGTGTGGAGCCAGGCCGAGCAGCCGGCGGCTGGCCCTACGCCCCCGGCCGACTCACTCGCCCGACTGCGCCCGCCCCTTGCTTCCGCCCCTTGCGCCAGACCTGAACGCTTGGGGATGCGGGATGGTGCGATTCGCCGGCTCCCGTGATGGCGCGCTGTTGCCAGAAGGCGGTGCGGGACAGGGCACTGGGGTGGTGGTGTCGGTCGGTGCGCCGGCGGCGCCGAGTTGCATCGGCAGGCCGCGGCGGGCCGCCTTGGTCGCCGCGGTGGTTCAGAAGAACTTCACCGGCTCCTGGCTGCGCTCGGCGGGACGCTGGCGCTCCAGCCGGTCGAACAGCTCACGCAGGCGCGCTTCCACGCGCATCATCCACACCAGAGCCACGACGATGAGAATGGCAGTGATGGCGGTCATCATAACGAAGCATTCCTCAGAAACTGGGGCCGTCTCGCAGGCCTCCGGGGGATAACGACCGATCCCGCCCCAATACGCTGGGCGCTACCTTCAGGTTGCAGCAAGTTGCGGCAACCATCAATCGTATTCTGAGAAGGTAAAATATTCCGGCTGACAGGCTCAGGGAATGCTGATCTCGACCCCGAGGGAGAGGCTGTAGCGCATGGGCGCGAAGCGCTGCCACAACGCGGTCATGGCGGCGATGTCGAGGGGCTGCAGGCGCACGTGGGCGCGTCGGGCGGCCGCCTCGGGGGCGAGGCCGAGGGCGACGGCCGCCGCCTGCAGCTGCTCCGGGGCGATGACGGGCTGGGCCAGCAACTGCGCCGTCGTCGCGCCGATCAGCCGGTGAATGGCGAGATCGCTGGGACCGAAGGCCCCCGCCAGCAGCCGCAGCCGCCAGGAGGGGGCAGGGCGGAGGGGCGCCTGTGGCTTCGGCGCGGGATCGCGCCACGGCTCCAGATCGTAAAGATGAAGGAACAGCCCGTTCTCGGGCGCGCGCCAGGGAGAGCTGACGGCGACCATCGCCGCCGGGTCGATGTCCGCCACCGCCTCGGCCAGGGCCCTGCGCAGGGCTTCCACCGCGAGGGCGGGCAGATCGGATTGCGCCATCTCGCCCTCCATCCGCTTCGGGCGCCGCCTTACAAAATGGTGCCGTGCAGGAACACCCAGGCCACCGAGAAGTAGATGACGATGCCGGTCACGTCCACCAGGGTGGCGACGAACGGCGCCGAGGCGGAGGCCGGATCGAACCCCACGCGCTTGACGATGAAGGGAAGCAGCGAGCCGGTGATGGAGCCGAAGGTGACGATGCCCACCAGCGCCGCGCCGATGGTGACCGCCAGCAGCGTCCAGTGTTCGCCATAGTCGAAGATGCCGGTTTCCTGCCAGATGGTGATGCGGATGATGCCGATGACACCGAGGATGGCGCCGAGCACGATGCCGGTGGGCAACTCGCGCAGGGCCACGCGCCACCAGTCTTTCAGCTTCACCTCCTGCAGCGCCAGGGCGCGGATGATGAGGGAGGTGGCCTGCGAGCCGGAATTGCCGCCCGAGCTCATCACCAGCGGGATGAAGAGGGCGAGCACGATGGCCTTCTCCAATTCGTCGGAAAACACCTGCATGGCCGAGGCGGTGAGCATTTCCGCCAGGAACAGCACGCACAGCCAGCCGGCGCGCTTCTTGATCATCTGCGCAAAGGAGATGTCGAGATAGGGCTCGTCGATGGCTTCCATGCCGCCCATGCGCTGCACGTCCTCGGTCTGCTCCGAGATCATGGCGTCGATGACGTCGTCGACGGTGACGATGCCGATGACGTGGCCGGTGCTGTCCACCACCGGGGCGGCCAGAAGGTCGTATTTGGAGATGGTGCGGGCCACCTCCTCCCGCGGCAGGGTGGGGCTGACGGAGATGGGGGCGTAGGGCTGGGCGACGCTGCGGATGCTGGCATCCGGCGCCCCCGAGATCAGCCGCCGCAGGGTGACGATGTCCAACAGCCGGCGGGTGAGGGGGTCGAGCACATAGATGGCGTAGATGGTTTCGCGGCTGCCTTCCACCGCGCGGATGTGGTCCAGGGTCTGCTGCACCGTCCAGTCGCCGGGCACGCTGACGAACTCGGTGGTCATTAACGAACCGGCGGTGCCCTCGGGATAGGTCAGCAGGTGGTCGATGGCGGTGCGCGTTTCGGGGGTGAGGCCCTCGCGCAGGCGGGTGCGGGCGTCGTCGCTCACCCAGCGCAGCATATCCACCGCCCGGTCGGCCGACATGCCTTCCAGAAGCGCCACGGCCTTCTCCTGCGGCAGCGCCTCGATCACCTCACAGGCATCGTGGAACTGCGGCTGGTCCAGCACCTCCACCGCCCAGGTGAGCGGCATGGCCGCCACCAGCTCGGTGGCCTCCTCGGGGGGCTTGGAATTGAGGAGCTCGACGATGTCGGCCACGTGCTCCTGGCCGAGCCGGCTGGCGAGCGCGGCGGAGGCCGCGGTGGTGACCGTGTCGGTGCGGACCTTGTCCATGTTCATCCTCACGCCTCCTGTCGCAGGGATGCCCCCCGCGATCCGCACGAGATCTCGACAACGGACCCTCGCGCGGAGGATCCATGGGCGGCGCTCCGGTGGGCGGGCCCAGCCGGCGCAAGAGACCCGGTTCCCTGAGGTCGGGGAGCCGGGCGGGAGTTGTCTAGCCTGGGGCTTGTGACAGTATTAAATCACCACCGTGCGCGACCTGCTGCACCGCGCCCAGACGGATGCGCATGGAGCGGCTCGAAATGGAGCGCCTCGAAATGGGGCGCCTCGAAAAAGTCAGCTTGTGCCGCAATCCCGTGACGCCGCGCGGCGCCGTCACGGGATGGTGTGGGCTTAGACGGCTTTGAAGGCGCCGTCATCCTGTAAAAGCTCGAGCTTGCCGGTGGCGACGCCGAAATAGGCACCGTGCAGGGCGAGATCACCGGCAGCCACCCGCTCGCGCACCCAGGGGAAGCTCGAAAGATTGCCGAGCGAGAGCTTGACGCAGCACTGCTCGCAGAAGCGATGCCGCTCCGGTTCCGGCAGGCCGGAGGCCTCGGTTTCCCGCCGCGCGGGCTCGGCGATGGTCATCCATTCGGCGATGAAGTCGCCGGCCTGGGGCGGGGCGCCCTCCAAGAGGGCATGCACGCCGCCGCACTGGGCGTGGCCCATCACCACCACATGCTTCACTTTCAGCACCCGTACCGCGAATTCGATGGCCGCCGAGGTGCCGTGATAATTGGCGTCCGGCTGGTAGGGCGGAACGAGATTCGCCACGTTGCGCACGATGAACATCTCGCCAGGGCCGGCATCGAAGATCATCTGCGGGTCGACGCGGCTGTCGGAGCAGGCGATGACGAGGGTTTCCGGCTTCTGACCCTTGGCCGCGAGCTGCTCGAACAGTTGTTTGCGACCCGGCCAGGCCACTTCCCGAAAGCGCTGGTACCCCGCAATCAGATCGTCCACGGCCTTGCTCCTTCTCATCGTTCCGGCGCACGGAAGTCTGCCCGGTGGCGCGCGTCAAGAGGGGGCATGCGGCGCGTGGCGCCCCAGCGGGCCCGCCGTCCCCGACCGCGAGACAGATCCATCGCCGCCGGGGGCCCTGCGGGCACGCGCATTTCGTCAAGAATTGGGCATATGCCTTACTTACAGGCAGTTTTCCGGCAGATTTCTGGCCTGCAGCGCCTGTCCCGGGCCCATGCCGGTTCAGCTTTACCGTCTTGCTCCGAAGGCCGTTGCGTCGACGCTCTTTGGCACACCCCTTGCTGCCAGGAGGGGCGGGTCAGGCCAGAAACGGACGAGGGAGACCGCGCATGCTCGGTATGTTCAAGAGGGCAGCCCGGGGGCTGGGCGCGCTGGCGGCGGTGGCTGCCGTGGCGGGCAGCATCGGTGCCGCACGCGCCGAGGACACCATCAAGGTGGGCATTCTGCATTCGCTGTCGGGCACCATGGCCATCAGCGAGACCACGTTGAAAGACGTGATGCTGATGCTCATCGAGGAGCAGAACAAGAAGGGCGGCGTGCTGGGCAAGAAGCTCGAGGCGGTGGTGGTGGACCCCGCCTCCAACTGGCCGCTGTTCGCCGAGAAGGCCCGTGAGCTCATCACCAAGGACAAGGTGGCGGCGGTGTTCGGCTGCTGGACTTCGGTCTCGCGCAAATCGGTGCTGCCGGTGTTCAAGGAACTGAACAACATTCTCTTCTACCCCGTGCAGTACGAGGGGGAGGAGAGCGAGCGCAACGTGTTCTACACCGGCGCCGCGCCCAACCAGCAGGCCATTCCGGCGGTGGACTACCTCGCCAACGAGGAAGGGGTGCAGCGCTGGGTTCTGGCAGGCACCGACTATGTCTATCCCCGCACCACCAACAAGATCCTCGAAGCCTACCTCAAGTCCCGTGGGGTGAAGGACGAGGACATCATGATCAACTACACGCCGTTCGGCCATGCCGATTGGCAGACCATCGTGTCCGACATCAAGAAGTTCGGCTCCCAGGGCAAGAAGACGGCGGTGGTCTCCACCATCAATGGCGATGCCAACGTGCCGTTCTACAAGGAGCTGGCCAACCAGGGCGTCAAGGCCACCGACATTCCGGTGGTGGCGTTCTCGGTGGGTGAGGAAGAGCTGGCGGGCATCGACACCAAGCCGCTGCTCGGCCACCTCGCGGCGTGGAACTACTTCATGTCCATCGACACGCCGGAGAACAAGGCCTTCATCGAGAAGTGGCACGCCTTCACCAAGGATCCCAAGCGCGTCACCAACGATCCCATGGAGGCCCATTACATCGGCTTCAACATGTGGGTGAAGGCGGTGGAGAAGGCCGGCACCACCGATCCCGACAAGGTGATCGCGACACTGCCGGGCATCAAGCAGGCCAACCTCACCGGTGGCATTTCCGAGATGCTGCCCAACCACCACATCACCAAGCCCGTCTTCATCGGCGAGATCGAGGGCGATGGCCAGTTCGACGTGGTGTGGAAGACCAAGGACCTGATCCCCGGCGAAGCCTGGTCGCGCTACCTGGATGGCTCCAAGAACCTGGTGGCCGACTGGGTGAAGTATAATTGCGGCAACTACGACACCGTGAAGAACGTCTGCCTGGGCGCCGCCAAATAAGGCGCCGTCAAAGCGCCGCCGCAGCCGGAGGTAACCCCGGGTGCGGTGGCCGCAGGGCGGGCGGAGCAGAACCGGAGGGTGCCCTTGTGGCGCCGTCCCAGGGTTCGCCGGGGTGAGTTCCGGGGCCCTCCCGGTGGGGGGTGTCGGGGCACGGCGAAGGACCGGCTTCCGCGGCAAAGCTCTCGGCTGCGGCGGTGGTCTCTCACCCAGCCCTCTCCCCCCTGCCCGGGGAGAGGGCGCACAACGGCCACCCGGCCGCAGCCGGCTCCCCGCCGCAGTCCAGCGGTGGCGCGCGGGTCGCGGCGGCCGGGTGCGACGCCGGCGCTTCGGCGTTTCGATCTCACTGGATGCCCCCATCGCGCCCCGTCCGGAGCGCCTGATCTGGAGCGAGCGCGTGGTGCCAGTTTCTGCCGAGCGAAGTCTCCTTTTCGGACGTTTCCTTTTGCCGATGCGCGGCGGGCGGCTTGCCGCCCTGGCATCGGGGCTGGGCCCGTTGCTGTTGCTGGCGCTGCTGCTGGCCGCCCCCGGAGCGGCCCGAGCCCAGGGCACGCCCGAGGCGCCGGTGACCCCTGCGGTGCCGGTGACGTCCGGGGCGCCCCCGGCGGTGACCGCCGACACGGGTTTTGCCGCCATCCTCGGGAAATTCTCCACCGATCGCTATGCCGACACCGCCGCTGCTTTGGCGGAACTCGCCACCAGCCCCAGCCCGCAGGCGGCGGCGGTGGTGGACGCGCTGGCGGACGGGCGGCTGCTCTATGACGGGGCCAGCAAGGCGGTGTTCATCCGTACCCCCGCCGGCGCGATCCGCGATGCCGCCACCGGCGCCCCGGTGGCGAGCCCGCCGGTCGATCTCAGCCCGGTGCGGGCTAACAACCGGGTGCGGCGCGCCATCGAGGCGGCCATGGGGGCCCTGTCGCTGCTCGATGCCGATGCCGACCGCCGGCGGGAGGCGGCGGCCGCGGTGTTCAAGTCGCGCGATCCGGCGGTGCTGCCGACCCTTGATGCCGCTTTGGCGCGGGAGGGCGTGCCGCAGGTGAAGGCCGCCCTCGCCGAGGCCCGCGCCGCCATCCTCCTCAATTCTCCCGCAGCGCCGGAGGCGGAGCGCCTCTCGGCGGTGAAGCTTCTGGTGGACCGGGGCGACCAGGAGGCGCTCGGCCTGTTGCGCACCGTGCCGGCCGATGCGCCGGCGGCGGTGAAGAGCGCCGCGCAGGTCGGCATCGTGTCCATCGAGCGCGATCTGAAGTTCTGGGCGGTGGCGCAGAACGTCTGGTACGGCCTCTCGCTGGGCTCGGTGCTGCTGCTCGCCGCCATCGGCCTCGCCATCACCTTCGGGGTGATGGGAGTCATCAACATGGCCCATGGGGAGATGGTGATGCTGGGCGCCTACACCACCTTCGTGGTGCAGGATGTCATCCGCTCCAGCGCGCCCCATCTGTTCGACTGGTCGCTGGCCATCGCCTTGCCGGCGGCCTTCCTGTTTACCGGCCTCGTGGGCGTGGTGCTGGAGCGCACGGTGATCCGCTTCCTCTATGGCCGGCCGCTGGAAACCCTGCTCGCCACCTGGGGCGTCTCCCTGATGCTGCAGCAGGCGGTGCGCTCCATCTTCGGCCCCACCAACCAGGAGGTGGGCGCCCCCTCCTGGATGTCCGGCGCATTCCAGGTGGGACAGATGTCCATCACCTATAACCGGCTGTGGATCATCGTCTTTTCGCTGCTGGTCTTCGTCGCCCTGCTGCTGGTGCTGAAGCGCACCTCGCTCGGCCTTTATGTGCGGGCGGTGACGCAGAACCGGCGCATGGCGGCGGCCATGGGCATCCGCACCGGCCGCATCGATGCCCTCACCTTCGGCCTCGGCTCGGGCATTGCCGGCATCGCCGGGGTGGCGCTCTCGCAGATCGACAATGTGAGCCCCAACCTCGGCCAGGGCTACATCATCGACAGCTTCATGGTGGTGGTGTTCGGCGGGGTGGGGAACCTCTGGGGCACCTTGGTGGGGGCCTTCACCCTTGGTGTCGCCAACAAGCTTCTGGAGCCGTTCGCCGGGGCGGTGCTGGGCAAGATCGCGCTGCTCGTCTTCATCATCCTGTTCATCCAGAAGCGCCCGCGCGGCCTGTTCGCGCTCAAGGGCCGGGCGGTGGAATCATGAGAGACGGCGTGTCCGCAGTGAACAGCGCGCTCCCCCCACCCGCCGTCGTGCTCCAGCTTGACCGGAGCACCCAGCGCGCCCTCGGCTCTCTGCGTCGGGCCGAAGCCTGGGCCCTCCGGTCAAGCCGGAGGGCGACGGGGCGGTTTGAGCTGTGCGGCGTGCGCGGGTTCATCGCTGCCACAGGGGGAGGCCGCCGGTGAACCGCACCCGCATCATCGACCGCACCGGCGGCATTTTCCTCGTCATCGTGCTGGCGGCAGCGGTGCTGGTGCCGGCCTCCAACCTGCTGCTGTCGCCCACAAATCCGCTGCACGTGCCGGATTACATGATCCCGCTCCTGGGCAAATATCTCAGCTACGCCTTGCTGGCGGTGGCGGTGGATCTGGTGTGGGGCTATTGCGGCGTGCTCTCCCTGGGGCACGGCGCCTTCTTCGCCCTCGGCGGCTATGCCATGGGCATGTATCTGATGCGCCAGATCGGCCCGCGCGGGGTCTATGGCAATCCCGTTCTGCCGGATTTCATGGTGTTCCTGAACTATAAGGAACTGCCCTGGTTCTGGCTGGGGTTCGACTGGTTTCCCTTCGCCGCGCTCATGGTGCTGCTGGTGCCGGGGCTGCTCGCCTTCGTGTTCGGCTGGTTCGCCTTCCGCTCGCGGGTGACGGGGGTCTATCTCTCCATCATCACCCAGGCCATGACGTTCGCGCTGATGCTGGCCTTTTTCCGCAACGACATGGGCTTCGGCGGCAACAACGGCCTCACCGATTTCAAGGACATCCTGGGCTTTTCCATCCAGGCGCCGCAGACGCGGCTGGTGCTGTTCGTGGCCTCGGCGCTGGCTTTGGCGCTGGGCTATCTGATCTGCCGGGCGCTCGTCACCTCCAAATACGGCAAGGTGCTGGTGGCGGTGCGCGATGCGGAAAGCCGCACGCGGTTCCTCGGCTACCGGGTGGAGAATTACAAGCTGCTCGCCTGGACCCTCTCGGCCATGCTGGCCGGGGTGGCCGGGGCGCTCTATGTGCCGCAGGTGGGCATTATCAACCCGTCGGAATTCGCCCCCGCCCAGTCCATCGAAATGGTGATCTGGGTGGCGGTGGGCGGGCGCGGCACGCTGGTGGGGGCGGCGCTCGGCGCGCTCATCGTCAATGCGGGCAAGACCTGGTTCACCGGCGTTTTGCCCGATGCCTGGCTGTTCGCCCTCGGCGCCCTGTTCGTGGTGGTCACCTTGTTCCTGCCCAAGGGGGTTCTGGGCCTCGGTGCCCAGATCTCCGGCCGGCTGCGGCGCCGGCCACCCGTGCCGGTGGAGAGCACGCCATGAGTGAGATCTCCTCCGATGCGGTGAAATCTCCCGGCGCCATCTCCCTGGAGGTGGACGATGCCGTGTTCGCCGTCGATCATCCCGTGCGCGATCCGCAGGCGCTCACCTCGGCGCTGCTCTATCTCGATGCCATCACCGTCTCGTTCGACGGTTTCCGCGCGCTCAACGCTCTGTCGCTGGTGATCGGCGACAGGGAGATGCGGGCCATCATCGGCCCCAACGGCGCCGGCAAGACCACCATGATGGATGTCATCACCGGCAAGACCCGGCCCAATACGGGCACCGCTTTGTTCGCCGGCATCAACGATCTGACGACCCTCGACGAAGCGGCCATCGCCCAGCTCGGCATCGGCCGCAAGTTCCAGACCCCCACCGTGTTCGACATGCACACGGTGGAAGACAATATCCTGTTGGCGGTGAAGGCCGACCGGCGCGCCTTCGCCAACATCCGCTGGCATCGCACCGCCCATGAGAGCGCGCGGGTGGACGAGCTTCTGGAGCGGGTGCGTCTGAAGGATCATCGCTTCCGCCGCGCCGGCGATCTCTCCCATGGGCAGAAGCAGTGGCTGGAAATCGGCATGCTGCTGGCGCAGGAGCCGCGCCTGCTGCTGGTGGACGAGCCCGCCGCCGGCATGACCGACCAGGAAACGGCGGATACGGCGGTGCTGTTGAAGGAGATCGCCAAGACCCGCTCGGTGGTGGTGGTGGAGCACGACATGCAGTTCGTGCGCGATCTTGATGTGAAGGTGACGGTGCTGCACGAGGGCTCGGTGCTGGCCGAGGGCCCCCTCGACCAGGTGAGCGCCGATCCCCGCGTCATCGAAGTCTATCTGGGACGGTGAGCCATGGTCGCGCCGCTCTCTGTTTGCTGTCGCCAGCTTGGCCCGCTCGATCCCGCCGGTTTCCGCTTGCGCCCGGCCGCTCCCTCTCCCGCCTGCGGGGGAGGGCCGGGGAGGGGGCGGGAGGCTGTGGGTCCAGGCGCAGCTTGGCGCTCGGGCGCCAGCGCTCCCGGCCGACCGGTGCGGCGGGCCGAAAGCGCCGCTTTCCCCCTCCCAACCCTCCCCCGCAGGCGGGAGAGGGCTTGCGGTGGCTGTGGCGATGGCCGCCTGGTCCGCCTGCGATCGCGGGGGCGATTTGCAGTGGCAGGGGCCGCCGGCTCGCACCCTCCCGCTCGCGGTGGCTGGAGGGGTGAGACGGCTTTGATGTTCGGATCCGATACCCGCCGGGAGCGCGTTGCATGCTGAAGGTGGAGAATCTCGATCTCTATTATGGCGCCGCCTACACCTTGAAGAAGGTGTCGCTCAGCGCCGAGGCGGGGAAGGTCACCTGCGTTCTGGGGCGCAACGGGGTGGGCAAGACCTCGCTGCTGCGGGCCATCATGGGGCAACGGTCCATCGCCTCCGGTTCCATCACCCTCAGCGGCGAGGAAATCTCCCGCCTCTCCACGCCGGATCGCGCGGCCCGGGGCATCGGCTTCGTGCCGCAGGGGCGGGAGGTGTTTCCGCTGTTGTCGGTGAAGGAGAATCTGGAAACCGGCTATGCCCGCCTGGCGGCCAAGGACAAATATGTGCCCGACGAGGTGTTCGAGCTGTTTCCGGTGCTGAACTCCATGCTGAGGCGGCGCGGCGGCGATCTGTCCGGCGGCCAGCAGCAGCAGCTCGCCATCGGCCGGGCGCTGGTGACGCGGCCCCGCCTGCTGCTTCTGGACGAGCCCACCGAGGGCATCCAGCCCTCCATCATCAAGGACATCGGCCGCGCCATCTCCTATCTGCGCGACAAGGGCGACATGGCCATCGTGCTGGTGGAGCAGTATTTCGAGTTCGCCCGCGAGCTGGCCGACAGCTTCATTCTGATGGACCGCGGCGAGGTGGTGGCCGCGGGCGACCGCAGCGGCCTCGATGGCGACAATGTGCGCCGGCTGATGGCCATCTGATGCCGCAGCGCGGAACCTTGCCGTCCAAAGGGCGTTGAAGGGCCAGGCGCTCATCCGGGCGCGCAGTCCCGCGTTTCCAGTTCCGCGTTGCCAGTCCTGCGTGCCCCTTGGCGCTGACCCTTGCGTTCATCTCTGGAAGGAGGTTTTCCCATGGCTGTCGTGCGCTCGCTGACGAAGGCGACCCCCGCCCTTGCCACCCCCACGGATCTCGCCCCCGCTGACGTGGCCAAGGTGGCACAAGCTCTCAACAAGGTGCTGGCCGATGCCTTCGTGCTGCATCTGAAGACCAAGAATTTCCACTGGCACGTCTCGGGCAAGCATTTCCGCGACTATCATCTGATGCTCGACGAACAGGCGGAGAGCATCGCCGCCACCTTCGATCCCCTGGCCGAGCGGGTGCGCAAGCTGGGGGCGCCTACGATCCATTCCTATGGGGAGATCCTGAAGCTCACTTCGCTCAAGGAGAACGAAGCCGGCTTCACCACGCCCCAAGCCATGTTCGAGGAGCTGATGGCGGACAACAAGGCGGTCATCAAGACCATCCGCGCCGCCCACGCGGTGTGCGATGCCGCCGACGACATTGCCACCGCCGGCCTGCTCGAACAATATGTGGACGAAGCCGAGAAGCGTCTGTGGTTCCTGTTCGAGACGAACCAGAATCGCGACAGCAGCGCCGCCTGATCCGCACCCGGCGGGCCGGTGGCGCCGGAGTTGAATGAATGATCCGTGCCACTGCCATTGTCCGCCGTCCCGCCGTCCGCGACGAAAAGGTCGCGGACGCGGTCACCCTCGATCACCGCGCCCGCCAGGGCCGCCGCTTCGCCTTCACCACCGAGGGTGGCCTCGCCATCGCGCTGGAGCTCGAGAAGGCGGTGGCGCTCGATGACGGCGATGCGGTGAAGCTGGAGGATGGCCGGCTCGTGCGCGTGCGCGCCGCCGCCGAGGCGCTGATGGAGGTGACAAGCCCCAATCCGGCCCGGCTCCTGAAGGCGGCGTGGCAGCTGGGCCAGCGGCACCTGCCCACGGAGAGCACCGAGACCGCGCTCTATGTCCCCGCCGACGGCGCCCTGATGGAGACCCTGCGCGGCCTCGGCGTGAGCGCGACGCCGGTGACCCGCCCGTTCCGTCCCGACAAGGCCACCCTGGAGGCCGCCGGCGCCGGGCATCACCATGGGCACGAGCATCATGGGCATGAGCATCATGGGCATGAGCACCCGGCCCATGAGCACCCGGCCCATGAGCACCCCGCCCATGAGCACCCCGCCCATGAACACTCGGCCCATGAGCACGCGCATCATGGCCACGACCATCACCATCATGAGGATGGCCATCACGGCCACGCGCATCATGTTGCCGAGGCAGCTCCCGTGAAGGTGTCACCGGAGCATGTGCGGTCACCGGAGCATGTGCATGGGCCCGACTGCGGGCACGCTCATGATCACGCCCACGCGCATGATCATGGCCATAAGCATGAGCATCACGAACATGAGCATTCCGGGCACGTGCATGGCCCGGGCTGCGGCCACACGCACCGCTGAGGCCGGGGCGCGCGGTCCACGCGCCCCGGCCTCAGGGCGTGTCGGTCTGGCCGGTTCAGCGCTCGCCCTTGCAGGCCGTCTCGAACTGGGCGAGGGCCGCCTTGGCGCCGGTGAGGGCGACCTGCTGGCGGGCGCCTTTCACCTCGATGGTGAGCAGGCCGCTGCCTTTCAGCAGCGCCTTCACGTCGGCCATCCGGGCCGGCGCCTCCACATCCACATGGGTGTTCTCGTCATGGCCGATGGCCTTGCCGGCGAACGTCTTCTTCACGCCGGAGCCGGACAGTACCAGGCGGGCGGCGGATTCCCGCTCCAGCCCCTTGGAGCCGATCATGCTCTGCACGGTCACGCCCTCCGCGCCCGGCTTGCAGAGGAAGAAGACCATGACCTCCTCGCTCTCGGGCACGCCGAACACCAGCGCGGCGTTGTCGCTGCCGTCCTGGGTGTGCCAGGTCATCTTCTCCTGCGCCGCGGCCGGAAGGGTAAGCGCCATCAGCAGCGCGACACCGGCGGCGGCGCGGCCGGCGCGCCGCAGGCGGGGGGCAAGTGGGCGCAGGGCAAGTGGGCGCGAGGCAATGGCGCGCAAGGCAAGGGGGTGGAAGGGGCGACGCATGGATGCAGGCTCCAGTGAGACCGCGCCGATCAGGGCCGGTGCGCAGGACAGAAACAGCAGGTCGCGCGCCGCCGCCGGTTCATTTGCGGCCGAGGCAGGCGCGGCGGAAATCCACCACCTTGGCCTTGGCGCCGGCCAAGGGAAACGCGGTGTTGGAGCCGGGCAGGCGCACGGTGAGGATCTCGCCATCGGCGAACAGGTCCAGCACCCGGTCTTCCAAGGCCACCGCGGCCTCCGCCACCACCTGGCCGTCGGTGGCGCCACGGAAGGCGGACGCGGCCAGCTCCAGCCGCCTTTTGCCCACCTGCAGCGCCACCGCCACCCCGTCGCCGGAGCGAATCTTGGCGGATGTCACCTCCACCGTGAACTGCAGCAGCCCGGCGCTGGGCTGGCAGGCCACCGCGAACACGGGGTCGGCCGCGCCGGGCGCACCATAGCGCAGCACCAGCGTGTCGTCGGCCCGGGCCAGCACCCAGACGCGATTGTCCTTGGGGGTGGTGGCGCGTTGGCTCGCCGGTTCCCGCGCCGCTCCGGCGGGTAGAGCGCCGAGGCCGAGGCTGCCCGCGACCAGCCCCGCCAGCAGGCCCATGGTCCTGGTCGCGCGGGCGCGGCCGCCTCCGGGCGGAATGGGCGTTCGAGACGCGGCAGGATGGTCCGGTGCGGTGCGCCGGCATGGTCGCGTGGTGTGGTTGCCGGTCTGCGCCCCGATCGACTGCTGCATCATTCCCCATCCCGGCCCGCCATCCACGACGTGTCCGCGCGGCGCAGACAACTTTGCCGCGACCTGGGCGCATTCCGCCGGGAACTGCAGCGCTTGTCAATTTGCGTCGCTCGACACCTTCGCATATCACGGCCCTCGCCGGCTTGCGACGCGCCGTGGCACGGCTTGACGTCGCGGGGGCGCCCCAGCTTCCGCGCCGGCGGACGGGAGCCGGACGGGGACACAGAAGGCGCGGGTGATGCGCATCGATCGATTGTTGGTGGAACGCGGGCTGTTCGAGAGCCGGGCGCGGGCCCAGGCCGCCGTGGCCGCCGGGCTGGTGCGCGTGGACGGGGTGGTGGTGGCCAAGGCCTCCGCCGAGGTGGACGCGCAGGCGCGGATCGAGGCGGCGCCGGTGCATGATTATGTCTCGCGCGGCGCGCTGAAGCTCAATGCGGCGCTGGAGGCCTTCGCCCTCGATCCCTCAGGCCTCCGGGCGCTCGATGTGGGCGCCTCCACCGGCGGCTTCACCGAGGCGCTGCTGCGGGCCGGTGCCGCCCATGTGGTGGCGGTGGATGTGGGACGGGACCAGTTCCACGCCCGCCTGCGCGGCCACGGGGCGGTCACCCTCATGGAGGGCACCGACATCCGCAGCCTTGATGCGGCGGCCATCGGCGGGCTGGTGGATCTGGTGGTGGTGGATGTGTCCTTCATCTCGCTGAAGCAGGTGCTGCCGGCGGCGCTGGCGCTCGCCGCGCCCCGGGCGCGGCTGGTGGCGCTGGTGAAGCCGCAGTTCGAGGCCGGCCGCGAGGCGCTGAAAAAGGGCATCGTGCGCGATGACGCGGTGCGCGAGCAGGTGTGCACGGACATCGCCGCCACGGTGGCGGGGCTGGGCTGGCGCGTTACCGGGCGGATGGCCTCGCCCATCACCGGTGGCGACGGCAATGTGGAATTTCTGTTGGGAGCGGAACGAGCGTGAGTGACGCGGTGCTGGAACTGGACGTGCGGCGCGTGGGCGCCCAGGGCGATGGCGTCGCCGAGGGGCCGTCCGGCCCGGTGTTCGTGCCCTATGGCCTGCCCGGGGATCGGGTGCGGGCCGAGGTGGCGGGCGAGCGCGGCCGCATCGTCGCGCTGATGCAGCCGAGCCCGGAGCGGGTGGAGCCGGAATGCACCCATTTCGGCCGCTGCGGCGGCTGCCTGCTGCAGCACTGGTCGCTCGCCCCCTACCTCGCCTGGAAGCGCACCCTGGTGGAGGAGGCATTGAAGCGCGAGGGGCTGGAGGCGGACATTCTGCCGGTGGTGGACGCCCATGGCGCCGGCCGGCGGCGCGTGATCTTCCATGCCCGCCAATATGGCGCGCGCACCGTGGTGGGCTTCGCCGAGCGCAAGTCCCACGCCATGGTGGCGCTCGATGCCTGCCCGGTGCTGGCGCCGAGCCTCGCCCGGGCGCTGCCGGCGGCGCAGGCGGTGGCGGCGGCCTTGGCGCCGCGCAAGAAGCCGCTGGATCTGCAGGTGATCGCCACCGACACCGGCCTCGATATGGATGTGCGCGGCTCGGGCCCGCTGCCGCCGGCGCTGCTGGGCGCGGTGGCGGAACTGGCGGAGCGCTTCAACCTTGCCCGGCTCACCCGCCATGGCGAGCTGGTTCTCCAGCGGGCGGCGCCGGTGCTGGCCATGGGCGCGGCCCGGGTGGCGCTGCCGCCCGCCGCCTTCCTGCAGGCCACCGCCGAGGGCGAGGCGGTGCTCAGCGCCGCCGTGGTGAAGGCCACCGAAGGCGCCCGCACGGTGGCGGATCTGTTCTGCGGCGTCGGCACTTTCGCGCTCAGGCTGGCGGATCGCGCCCGGGTGCATGGGGTGGAGAGCAATGCCGCGGCGGTGGCGGCGATGATGCAGGCGAGCCATGCCCCGGGCCTGAAGACGGTGAGCGGCGAGGCCCGGGACCTGTTCCGCCGCCCTTTGATGGCGCAGGAGCTGGCGGCGTTCGAGGCGGTGGTGATCGATCCGCCGCGCCAGGGGGCGGAGGCCCAGGCTCATGAGTTGGCCCACCGCACGCCCGCGTCCAAGCTGGAGCGGCTGGTCTATGTTTCCTGCAACGTGGCCACCTTCGCCCGCGATGCCCGCACCCTGGTGGCGGGCGGCTGGCGGCTGGGGCCGGTGATGCCGGTGGACCAGTTCCGCTTTTCGCCCCATGTGGAGCTGGTGGCCGGCTTCACGCGCTGAGCTTCTAAAAATCAGAAATATTCTGTAATATATTTCTACATGCCGATTTTGTGTGGATTTTGTCGGGATGGGCGTGTAGGTCAAGTGAAATCGCGGCGGGGTGGGTCGCGGCATGAAGGAGCAACCGGGTCGATGTCGTCCGAGCGTATGACGCATCTGAAGCGTCTGGAGGCCGAGTCCATCTTCATCATGCGGGAGGTGGCGTCCGAGTTCCGCAATCCGGTGATGCTCTATTCCATCGGCAAGGATTCGGCGGTGATGCTGCATCTGGCGGTGAAGGCCTTCTATCCCTCGCGCCCGCCGTTTCCGCTGATGCACATCGACACCACCTGGAAGTTCCGCGAGATGATCGCCTTTCGCGATCGCATGGCCAAGGAACTGGGCTTCGAGCTGATCGTCCACACCAATCAGGAGGGGCTCAAGCAGGGCATCAACCCGTTCGAGCACGGCTCCTCCCTTTATACCCATGTGATGAAGACCGAGGCCCTGAAGGAGGCGCTCACCGCCCACGGCTTCGATGCGGCCTTCGGCGGCGCCCGCCGCGACGAGGAGAAGAGCCGCGCCAAGGAGCGCGTGTTCTCCTTCCGCACCGCCAACCACGGTTGGGACCCCAAGACCCAGCGGCCGGAACTGTGGAACCTCTACAACACCCGGGTGAAGGGCGGCGAGAGCATCCGCGTGTTCCCGCTCTCCAACTGGACCGAGCTCGACATCTGGCAATATATCCTGGCCGAGCGCATCCCCATCGTGCCGCTGTATTTCGCCGCCGATCGGCCAGTGGTGGAGCGGGGCGGCCAGCTCATCATGGTGGATGACGAGCGCCTGCCGCTCGCCCCCGGCGAACAGCCGCAGATGAAGCACATCCGCTTCCGCACGCTGGGCTGCTACCCGCTCACCGCGGCGGTGGAGAGCGACGCCGACACCCTGGAAAAGATCGTGCGCGAGATGCTCACCGCCCGCACCTCCGAGCGCGCCGGCCGGCTCATCGACCATGACGAGGCCGCCTCCATGGAGAAGAAGAAGCGGGAGGGCTATTTCTGATGACCGCCAAGCCCGATATTCAGCCCCAGATCGAGGCCGATTTTTCCGCCTATCTCGCCGCCCAGGAGCACAAGAGCCTGCTGCGCTTCCTCACCTGCGGCAGCGTGGATGATGGCAAGAGCACGCTCATCGGCCGGCTGCTCTACGACACCAAGCTGTTGTTCGAGGACCAGCTCGCCACCCTCTCCTCGGATTCCCGCAAGCATGGCACGGTGGGGGACGACCTCGATTTCGCTCTGCTGGTGGATGGCCTCGCCGCCGAGCGCGAGCAGGGCATCACCATCGACGTGGCCTATCGCTTCTTCGCCACCGACAAGCGCAAATTCATCGTCGCCGACACGCCCGGGCACGAGCAATACACCCGCAACATGGCGACGGGGGCCTCCAACTCCGATCTGGCGGTGATCCTGGTGGATGCCCGGCAGGGCATCCTCACCCAGACCCGGCGCCACTCCTATATCGTCAAGCTGCTGGGCCTGAAGCACGTGGTGCTGGCGGTCAACAAGATCGATCTCGTCGATTTCTCGCAGGAGCGGTTCGACGCCATCGTGGCCGAGTATGCCGCATTCGCGGCCGATTTCGGCTTCGAGACCCTGGTGCCCATTCCGCTCTCCGCCCGCTTCGGCGACAATGTCATCACCCGCAGCGCCAACACGCCCTGGTATTCCGGCCCCAGCCTGCTGGAGCATCTGGAGGCGGTGGAGGTGGCGAGCAACGCTTTGGCGCGGCCGTTCCGCATGCCGGTGCAGTGGGTGAACCGGCCGAACCTCGATTTCCGCGGCTTCTCCGGCACCATCGTGTCGGGCCTGGTGCGGCCGGGGGATGCGGTGGTGGTGGCCGGCTCGGGCGCCACCAGCCGCATCCGATCCATCGTCACCAAGGACGGGGATTTGGAGGAGGCCGGCGCCGGCGAGGCGGTGACCCTGACCCTCACCGATGAGGTGGACGTCTCCCGCGGCGACGTGCTGGCGGCCGCTGCCGACCGGCCGGAGGTGTCGGACCAGTTCGCCGCCCACCTCATCTGGATGCATGACGAGCCGCTGCTGCCGGGCCGGCCCTATCTCATCAAGATGGGCACCCGCACGGTGGGCGCGCAGATCACCGAGATCAAGCACAAGCTGGACGTGAACACCTTCCAGCGTCTTGCCGCCAAGACCCTCGGCCTCAACGAGGTGGCGGTGGTGAATATCGCCACCCACGATCCCGTCGCCTTCGATCCGTTCGCCGATGTGCCGGAGACCGGCGCCTTCATCGTCATCGACCGCATGAGCAACCTCACGGTCGGCGCCGGCATGGTGGATTTCGGCTTGAGGCGCGCCACCAACGTGCATTGGCAGGCGCTCAACGTCTCCAAGGACAGCCGCGCCGCCATGAAGGGGCAGAAGCCGGTGGTGCTGTGGTTCACCGGCCTCTCCGGTGCCGGCAAGTCCACGGTGGCGAACCTGGTCGAGAAGAAGCTCAATGCCGAGGGCCGGCATACCTACATGCTGGATGGCGACAATGTGCGCCACGGCCTCAACCGCGACCTCGGCTTCACCGATGCCGACCGGGTGGAGAACATCCGCCGGGTGGCGGAAGTGGCCCGCCTGTTCGTGGATGCCGGCCTCATCACTCTGGTCTCGTTCATCTCGCCGTTCCGCGCCGAGCGGCAGATGGCCCGCGAGCTGATGGGCGCGGGCGAGTTCGTCGAGATCTTCATGGATACCCCCCTGGCGGTGGCCGAAAGCCGCGACGTGAAGGGGCTCTACAAGCGGGCGCGGGCCGGGCAGATCAAGAATTTCACCGGCATCGACAGCCCCTATGAGGCGCCCGAGGCCGCCGAGATCCGCCTGGAGGCCGGCGCCACCGCGCCCGAGGCCATGGCCGACCAGATCATCGCCTATCTCAAGGCTGGCGGCTATCTGGGCTGAGGCGCCGCGCGTCATCTGCCCTCCCCGTAGCGCGTCCACGGGGAGGTCTTCCGCAGCGGGATGGTTCTCGCTGATGGACCTCCCGCATTTTCTTCACGCGAACCGGTGGCCAGCGCGCTCGAAAATGCTTTAGAGGGAGCCATGAGCCGATCGCCCGCCCAGACGCCAGCCGCTGCGCCAGCCGCTCCGCCACCCGATGCCGCGCCCGAGACGGGGAAACCGTTCTGGCGCACCACGCCCCTGGCGGCCATGAGCACCGAGCAATGGGAGAGCCTGTGCGACGGCTGTGGCCGCTGCTGCCTGGTGAAGTTGGAGGACGAGGATTCCGGCGCCATCGCTTATACGGATGTGGCCTGCCGCCTGTTCGACAGGGACAGCTGCCGCTGCGCCGATTATGCCCACCGCTCCGAACAGGTGGCCGATTGCGTGCGGCTGACGCCGGAAGCGGTGGCGAGCCTCTCCTGGCTGCCGCCCACCTGCGCCTATCGGCTGCTGGACGAGGGCAAGGACCTGCCGTTCTGGCACCCTCTGGTGTCCGGTGATCCGGACAGCGTGCGGGCGGCGGGCATTTCGGTGGCCGGCAAGGTGGCGGGGCTGGAGGATGAGTTCGGCCTGTTCGAGCTGGTGGACCACCTCGCCACCTGGCCGGTGCGCTGGCCGAAGGGGGCCAAAGGCCCGGCGAAGGGGCCGGCCAACCCGAAACCCCGCGCCCGGCGGCGCTGAGGGGTCAGCGGAACGGCGGCACCCGGCCGAGGGCGTTCAGCAGATAGGCGTACATGGCATAGTTCGGCGCCCACAGGCTCACCAGCACCGAGGCCACCGCCGAGCCGATGAACAGGAAGGTGCGCCGCTGGCCGGCACTGCCCTGCGTGCGCACGGCGGCGGGCACTTCCATGCGATGCAGGGGCAGCGAAAGCAGGCCGAGGCCCGCCATGTTGAAGGCATAGACCCAGACCGCAAGGGGCAGGTGCCCATAGCGCCCCACCAGTGCCGATGAGAACGGCACCATGGTGACGAACAGCAGGAACCACAGCCACACCTGCAGCGCCCGCCCGGAGACCGCCTCGGTATCGTGGCGGATGGCGATGGTGGCGCGCCATTCCGCCGCCAGCACGAAGAACGAGATCACATAGGCCACCGCCTGGGGCGTGAGGCGGGTGAGCTGCTGCGCCAGCTCGGCGGAGGTGGTGACGGCGAGCCCCTCCGGCAGGCGGATGTCCACCACCAGCAGGGTCATGGCGAAGGCGAAGATGCCGTCGCACAGGGCATCCACGCGAGCTTTGGGGAACGGGCGCATATGAGGTTCGACTGTGAGGTTCGACAGCGGGGCGCGATGCGGGCTTGAAGGCAAGTCTAGCGGCATTCTCCGTCCGCCGGCAGAGGGGCCGCGGCGCCGAGGGGCGGCCTGTTGCGCGGTTTTTGATCGTGATCAAGGTTTGGGCGATGGCCCGTGTCTAGTCTCGAAAACGGAGGCTTTCCGCCCTCCGCGCGGCGCCGATTGCGTGGCCGGAACCGCGCAGAAGGTGGGCCTTCTTTGATCCGGCCTGCCCCTGGCGGCCCCTTTGTTCATCAAGGAGCTTTCCATGTCTGAAGTTGCCGAGACCGCCGAGAACGTTCTCATTCACGTGCGCTTCCAGCCCAACGCGGAAGTGTGGACCATCGACAGCTGCCCGGACGGCGTGAGCCCGAAGGCGTGGTACGAGCGCCTGCTGGCCGGCGCTTCCGCCTATTACCAGGCGCTGTCCAACGGCCGCGGCTTCTTCCGCATTCCGGCCTCGACCTACGCCTCGATCGCCGCGCACTGAGCGCCAAGAGGTTCCCTATTTTTCTGGCGCGTGCCGTGCTCCGGCGCGCGCCTTTTCTTTTGCGACTTCAATTTTGGCCCGCGCCAAAACGCCGACCGGCCTCGATGGTGAGGCCGATGCCCACCGAGCCGAAGGTGTCGCCCTCCACCACCCGGGCGCCGGGCAGGGCCGCGGTGATGGCCGCGCGCACATGGGCGAGGCGGGTGGAGCCGCCGGTGAGGAACAGGGCGTCGATGCGCTCGCGGCCAAGGCTGGCGGTCTTCAAGAGGGAATCGATGCGTGCGGCGATGCGGTGCGCCAGCTCGGCGGTGGTGCCGGTGAGCTCCGCCTGGCTCACCCCCAGGGCCCGGCCCGCCTCCATCCAGTCCAGCGGGATCTCCACATGAGGGGTCTCGGCGAGGCCGATCTTGGCCGCCTCCACCGCCCCGGCCAGAGCATGGCCGCGCCGCTCCTCGATCACCTGTTCCAGCCGTTCCAGCCGCTCCGGCTCCCGCGCCTCCCGCTTCACCTCACGGATCTCGCGGGCGATCTTGGGCTCGTAGATGCGGTTGATGGAGTGCCAGCTGGCGAGATCGTGGAAATAGGAGGAGGGCACGTCCAGGTTGGCGCGCTTCATGGGGCTGCCGAAGCCCAGGAGCGGCATCAGCGTCTTCAGGCTCAGCACCCGGTCGAAATCGGTGCCGCCGATGCGCACGCCGTCATTGGCCAGGATGTCGTCGGCCCGCTCCACCTGCCGGCGGCGCTCGGGGCTGATGCGGACGATGGAGAAGTCCGACGTGCCGCCGCCGATGTCGGCGATCAGCGCCAGTTCCTCGTGGCTGATCTGCTGCTCATAGTCGAGGGCGGCGGCGATGGGCTCGTATTGGAACTCGATGTGGGAGAAGCCCACTTCGGTGGCGATCTGGCGCAAGGTGTCCTCGGCCTTGCGGTCGCCCTCGGGGTCGGCATCCACGAAATGCACCGGGCGGCCGTGCACGACGGCATCAAGCGGGCGGCCGGCGGTGGCTTCGGCGCGGCGTTTCACCTCCGCCAGAAAGGCGGTGATCACCTTGCGGAAGGGCGCCCGCTCGCGGCCCACCAGGGTGGTCTCGTCGATGAGGGCGCTGCCGAGCACGGACTTGAGCCCGCGCATGAGCCGGCCCTCCACCCCTTCCACATAAGCGTCGATGGCGGCGCGGCCGATGCGGGTGAGGCCGTCGGCGCCGAAGAACACGGCGCTCGGAACGGTCACGTGGCGCCCTTCCAGCGGGCACAGGGCGGGCGCGCCCTGGGCCAGGGTGCCCAGCGTGGTGTTGGAGGTGCCGAAATCCAGGCCGCAGGGGCCGCCGCTGGGAGTCATGGGCGTGTGTTCGCGTCTTTCTCGAGGGCCGGGGTTCTTGGGCGACTTCGCCGG
This sequence comes from Xanthobacter sp. NM-25, assembly GCF_022138605.1. Classification (GTDB taxonomy): domain Bacteria; phylum Pseudomonadota; class Alphaproteobacteria; order Rhizobiales; family Xanthobacteraceae; genus Xanthobacter. The sequence continues at coordinate 122,800 of NZ_JACBFS010000002.1, read as the reverse complement.
CGAATGCAAGCCCGGCGCGGCCACGGCAGCCATGCGGGTGGCGCCGTCGCGATGCCGATCATCGTGTCGCAGTGCATCGCCGCATCACGGCCACGCTTCCCGCTCCCGCACCGCCACGTTCTCGGCTATGGTCCTCGATACCATGGATGAATTGTCCGCCCACCTGCGTCACCTCCACGATGAGAGCCCGCTACTTGTGGCGGTTTTCGACGGCGCCGATCGCTTACGCTACGCCAACCCGGCGTACCGGCAGGCCTATGCGGTCGCGGAGGGGGAAAGCCCCACCTGGGCCGAGCTGATGCGGCGGAATGCGCTGGCCGGGCGCGGCCTGGTCATCGACGCGCCGGACATGGATGTCTGGCTCACATCGGCCTTCTCCCGCCGGGGCAAGACCCCCTACCGCACCGTCGAGGCCAAGCTGCATGACGGGCGCTGGCTGCTGATGGCCGAAACCGTCTCCGCCAGCGGCTGGATGCTGTGCGTCGGCACCGACATCACCGAGATGCGGGCGGATGCGCGCGCCGTGCGACGGGATCGGGATGCAGCCATCCGCGCCGCCCATACGGACGACCTCACCGGCGTCGCCAACCGCCGCTTCGTCACCGCCCGGGTGGAGGACATGCTGGCCCGCTCGGGCCTGGCCCTGGGCCTTGGCACGCCCGGCTGCCTGGCCGTGCTCGACCTCGACAATTTCAAATATATCAACGACCGCTACGGCCATCAGGCGGGCGACGCGGTGCTGCGGGATTTCGCCCGCCGCATCAACGTCCAGGTGCGCCGCTCGGACTGCTTCGGCCGGGTGGGGGGTGAGGAATTCGTTCTCGTCCTCCCGGATACAGCGCTGGACGAGGCCGCCCTCATCGTCGAGCGCATGCTGGGGCTGGTGCGCACCGCGCGGCCGCTCGATGACCGGCCGGATTTCGCCTATACCTTCTCGGCCGGTGTCGCCATGGCCCGTTCGGGCGACACATTCTCCGAACTCTATGGCCGCGCCGACAAGGCGCTCTACGCCGCCAAGATGGACGGTCGCAACCGGGTGCGGCTGGAGGAGGCCCCGGCCCCGCCGCTCAGGATGGCCGAAAAAGGAATTTAGTCCTTGACAGCGGTGCGCTGCCGGGGTAGGTTTCTGTCATGTTCGAGAGTTGCGCCTGGCGCGACGGGCTCGGCCACCGCTTCCCAGCTTCGGAATTGCCCATGTCTCCCACACCGCCGCGTCGGCAGGCGCCCGCGACGGCGGGCTTGGCACGTCAGCTCTATGCCGAGGGCCTGCCCATCGCCGAGATCTGCGCCCGCACCGGCCTCTCCACCGGCGTCGCCTATCACTGGATCGACCGCGAGGTGGGTCCCGATGGTGCGGTGGCGCTGAAGCCCCAGGCCCGGCGTGCCCGCAACAGCTTTCAGATCCGCCCGGAGGAGACCCCGCGCGGCCGCCTGCTGGCGCGGCTGTGGCGCACCGCCGAGCGGCAGGTGGCGGAGATCGAGGCGCGCATGCACCACGCCGCCGAGGGGGAGGGGCCGCCGCGCCCCTCCGCCGATGGCGAGAAGGATGCCCGCGCCCTCGCCCTCATCGCCCGCACCCTGCGGGAGCTGGCCGCCGCCGAGGATGCGGCGGACAAGGCCGCCCGCGACACCCCCGCCCAGCCTGCGAAGGACGCCGATGACACCGTGCGCGATCTCGACGAGTTCCGCCGCGAGCTTGCGCGCCGTCTTGAGCGCCTGCGCGCGGAACCCGAGGACGATCCCCCGCCTGCTGGCTGAGATGAGCGAGGCGGAGGCCCGCCGGCTCGTCACCGACTGGGCCCTGTGGGCCCGGCCCGACCAATTGCCGCCGGAGCTGGCGCAGGGCGGCGGCGCCTGGAGCACCTGGCTGGTGCTGGGTGGGCGCGGCGCCGGCAAGACCCGCGCCGGCGCCGAATGGGTGCGCGGCCTCGCCCTCGGCCGCTCGCCGTTCGCCGACGCGCCGGTGGGGCGCATCGCCCTGGTGGCGGAAACCATGGCCGATGTGCGCGAGGTGATGGTGGAGGGCGTCTCCGGCCTTCTCGCCGTCCACGACACGGGCGAACGGCCCCGCTGGGAGCCCTCCCGGCGCCGCCTCGAATGGCCCAATGGCGCGGTGGCGCAGGGCTTTTCCTCGGAGGATCCGGAAAGCCTGCGCGGCCCTCAGTTCGGCGCCGCCTGGTGCGATGAGCTGGCCAAATGGAAGCGGGCGGATGCCACTTTCGACATGCTGCAGTTCGGCCTGAGGCTCGGCACGCGGCCCTGCCAGATGGTGACCACCACGCCGCGCCCCACGCCCCTTCTGAAGCGGCTGTTGGCCCATCCCGACACCGCCGTGTCGCGGGCGCGCACCGCCGACAACGCCTTCAACCTCGCCCCCGGCTTCCTGGCACAGATGCTGGACCGCTACGGCGGCACCCGGCTCGGCCGCCAGGAGCTGGAGGGCGAGATCATCGAGGACCGGCCGGATTCCCTCTGGTCCCGCCCCGCTCTGGAGGCAGCGCGGGAAGCGGGCGCGCCACCGCTGCGACGGATCGTGGTGGCGGTGGACCCGCCGGCCTCCTCCCGCGCCGGGGCCGATGCCTGCGGCCTGGTGTGTGCCGGCATCGACGGGGCGGGGGTGGTGCATGTGCTGGCGGATGAGAGCGCCGGCGGCCTGCGCCCGGCCCAGTGGGCGGCGCGGGCCATCGCTCTGTTCTATCGCTTTTCCGCCGACACGGTGGTGGCGGAGGTGAACCAGGGCGGTGAGATGGTGCGTGCCGTGCTGGCGGAGGTGGATGCCGATGTGCCGGTGGCAGCGGTGCGGGCGACCCGCGGCAAATATGTGCGCGCCGAGCCGGTGGCCGCCCTTTACGAGCAGGGCCGGGTGCGCCACGCCGGCCGCTTTCCCGAGCTCGAGGACGAACTCTGCGATTTCGGCACGGATGGTCTCTCCGGCGGCCATTCGCCCGATCGGCTCGATGCTTTGGTGTGGGCGGTGACGGCCCTGGCCCTCGGCCCCCGCGCCGGCGCGCCCCGGGTGAGGGAGCTTTAGGCGCCTTTCAACACTCAGCGCGCGCGGCTTGGCCCGTGCGCCGCACCCCTGCGTTCCCCGCAGCGCTGCTCCCTCTCCCGCTTGCGGGGGAGGGCTGGGGAGGGGGCAAACGCTGGAAGGACGGGCCGCGGTCTCGAAAATCCGGAAAGACTTAAAACTCAAGCGCCTGTGCCGCTGATGCGGTCCCGGCCCCCTCCCTCATGCCGGAGAGGGAACGCGCCCTTTGACAGGCCGTTTCTCTTGAACGTCGAGCGGTCCCCTGCGCCCTCAGCTTGCCGGGCGCACGGTGATGTCGAGCCCGGCGGGGATCTCCACCTGCACGCACAGGCCGGTGACGCTCTGGCCCGGCGCCAGGTCCGGCCACGCCTTGGAGCGCTTGATGTCGGCGCCGAGGCAGCCCCGTTCGCTGCGGTAATAGCCGATGACCTTTTGCGACACCTCGCTCGACAGATAGGGCGGGGCGACGGGGTAAGGCCAAGGGCCGACTGAGACCGGCTGAATGATGGTCGTGGACGTGATGACGAGAACCAGAGCGTAGAGCATGGCGCCCTCCCGGTTTCCCCACGTTTCTCCCCCACGCCCGGCATTCTACGCCTCTCCCGGCCGTTGCGAAATGCCTGCCGCGCGTTCGGGGGGCGTGAACCTGTTCCGTTTTCACATGGGTTTCATCCTCGCATCTGGAGCCGCTGATGTTTGCTTCGCTTCTCGCGCCGTTCCGCGCTTCCGGGGCGCCCACCGAGGCCAAGGCGAGCCGCACCGCGGCGCTGGTGGCCCTGCTCACCACCGGCCGGCCGCGCTGGACGCCGCGCGACTATGCCTCCCTCGCCCGCGAGGGCTTCACCCGCAACGCCATCGCCTATCGCGCCGTGCGCATGATCGGCGAGGCGGCGGCGACCGTTCCCTGGGTGCTGATGGAGGCGGGGCGCGAGCACGATACCCACCCGCTGCTCGATCTCCTGAACCGGCCCAACCCGCGCCTCACCCGCTCGGGGCTGTTGGAGGCCATGGCCTGCCATCTGCTGGTGGCCGGCAATGCCTATGTGGAGGCGGTGGCGGTGGAGGGGCAGCTGCGCGAATTGCACGTGTTGCGGCCCGATCGCATGCGGGTGGTGCCGGGGCCCGATGGCTGGCCGGAAGCCTATGACTACACCCTGTGCGGGCGCACCCTGCGCATTCCCCAGGCGAGCGTGGTGGAGGGCGCGGAGGTGCCGGCCATCCTCCACCTCACCGCCTTCAACCCTTTGGATGACCACTACGGTTTTCCTCCGCTGGAGGCGGCGGCCCAGGCCCTCGACCTGCACAATGCCGCCAGCGCCTGGAACAAGGCGCTGATCGACAATGCGGCGCGGCCCTCCGGCGCGCTGGTCTATGGCGGAGCGGGCTCGCTCACCGAGGAGCAGTTCGAGCGGCTGAAGGGGGAATTGGAAGCCTCCTTCCAGGGCGCCACCAATGCCGGCCGGCCGCTGCTGCTGGAAGGGGGGCTGGACTGGCGGCCCCTGTCCCTCTCCCCGAAGGACATGGATTTCGAGGCCGCCCGCAACGGCGCCGCCCGCGAGATCGCCCTGGCGGTTGGGGTGCCGCCCATGCTGCTGGGCATTCCCGGCGACAACACCTATGCCAATTATGCCGAGGCCAACCGCGCCCTGTGGCGCCAGAGCGTGGTGCCCCTCATGCGCCGCATGGCGGAGGGGCTCGCCACCTGGCTCGGCCCGGCCTACGGCCCCGCCCTGGAGCTGGTGCCCGACCTCGACCAGGTGGAAGCCCTCTCCGCCGAACGCACCGAACTCTGGTCCCGCATCGCCACCGCCGACTACCTCACCGACGCCGAGAAGCGCGCGGCGGTAGGGTGGGGGTGAGGAGGCTTTGGGCTCACGCCCGCTGCGTTGGGAATGTCGCATGGATTTTCATATGTCATCCGTGCGTCTGCGAGATGGCCGCAGCCTTTGCATCTCGGCTGAGGCCATCCGTGTTCCCATCTTTGCTTTCGCATGCGGCGCTTTCTTTCCAACTTAGAATTTCTGCGCTATTGTCAAAGTAATATCAGTGAAAATGGTATGAATATTTTAAGAAATTTGCAAATTTGTTATTTATACAAAGTTATTTATTTAATTCATTTGCGATATCTGAAAGCATAAGAGATACACTTGATCCATCTTCTGAGTATTTATTTAGTAATTTTTGTGCTATAATTTTAATTTTTGAAATGTCGTTGTCCGATAGTTTCAATTCTGGAAAGCTTGGTAAGGAGATTGTATTCCTTTCAGTCGCAAAATTAATCGTTTTTCCGCGATGGTATTCAATAATATATATTCCTGAAAATTTTGATTTTCCGTTCTTGACGTAAAAATCAAGTATATAATCATCTGGATAAAACTCTTTCGTCCATCCTTCATATTGAGCGAATTGAGAAAGCGTTGAATTTTCGTTTATTAGGGCTGTTGCCTCCTTTTTCCCTTCCTTGCTGATGCCGGCAGACCAAAGGGCGACGCGCACCCTGCGCCATGAGGGATGGTCCGGTGCTTGGGCATAGGCTTGAAGAAGATCTCCACAGAGAGCCACTCCTGGAGCTGCTGCGCGGGATCTGTAGTCCCACAGGGATTGCGCCAAGCTCAGGTCATGGTCGGTGATGATCCGCGCCTCATCCAGGCGCCGATTGAACCAGTCTTCAATTTCCTGGAGCAATCTTCGATCAGAGATAAGGATGTTGGCTTCAGCCCAGCTCCGAGCCACATTGCCTTCGACGGCGAGCCCATTCGCAGATGCGTTCGATGAGCCGACGATAGCGCGATCGGGTGTCCAATAGACCTTCGCGTGCAGACGCGGGTGGGAGTGAACGCGTGCTGGTGGCAAGGTGCTCATGATTGATTTCAGCGCGGCTGGGTTACAGCCGCCGGAATCAAGATTGCAAATGAGTTTTACATCGAGGTTCGTTCGACCGATATCGAGTTGCTCAAGTGCTCCCTGCCCCCAGAAGGCGACTGCAATTTTCGCCTCCCTCGCTGCGGCCAGCATCGACTTAATCTCTTTGAGGACAGCCTTCTCGTCCAAGAAGCGCATGGCGCTTGTGTCTGTCATCGGCGGTGCTCCGGGTGAAATCTCAGTAGACTCAGCTACGTGATGCGCAGGGCCTTATGCGAGCATCATACAACCTTTCGGTGTCGTTTGGCCCGAGCTTGAGTGTGCAAGGCGGTGGGTGGCGGGCCAGCGGAATCGCGGTGACCCGCTTCGATCGCCCATGCCGCATCCAGCATAGGGAGCGGCTTTTGTCGGGTTGGTGCTCTATGACGCTGATCTTAGGAGCCTACCTCATGTCGGCCCGTCGGTTGAGCGGTTGGGTTAATCGACGCTGGCGGTAATACCGACTAGTCAGAGCCTTCACTCCTCCATCTTGCTGCTCCCCGGCTGGGCCGCGTCCCCCATCGCCCTTAGCTTGGCATTCCGCATCGGCGCGTTCGTCGCGTATGTCGGCTATCTGCGACCGTCCGCGCCTCGCTAGTGATCCCGACAGCATCCTGGAGCACAGAGTAGAGGCTTATTCATAGCTCCCGTCTCCGCAACAGTCTTGTCATGGATTCTATTTAATATTCTAATGTATTTATGGTGCAAATCGGCTATCTTCGAGCTGAAATGCGGCCTTTGGGTGGTGCTGCCCTATGCCGAACAGAAGTTCCGTGGCGCGGTGGGCACCACGTTCAAGGATTCCGATCCGGCGGCGTTTCCCGCGCCCATCACCGCCCCCAAGGGCGCGCCCAACGTTCTGGTGATCCTTCTGGACGACGTGGGCTTCGGGCAGTTTGCCGTGTCCGGCGGGCGAGCACACGGTGCGGATGGACTTCGCCTATGAAGGGGGCCAGGCGGTCGGCAAGGGCGGCACGGTCACCCTCTTTGTGGATGGCCAGGCGGTGGGATCAGGGCGGGTGGAGAAGACCACGCCCTATAAATTCTCCCTGTCCGAGAACCAGGACATCGGCACCGATACCGGCACGCCGGTGACCTCTGATTATCGGGCGCCCTTCACCTTTGAGGGCAGGCTGGAAGAGGTGGTCGTCGATCTCAAGAAATAGGCCGTGCCGCCGGGCTGCGCAGGGGAGGGCGGACCCTCACCCCTCCAGCTTCGCGTGGGCGCCGGCTTCGCCGCGGACCCAGTAGCCGGCGGCCTTCAGCCAGGATTTGGGGTGGGCGCGCTCATCCAACATATAGGCCTTCAGGGTGCGGGCCACCTGCGCCTCGGCGGCGATCCAGACATAGCCTTCGCCCGCGGGCGCCTGCCAGCGGGCCAGGGCTTCGCGCAGCAGGGTGGCGTCGTCGGCGTCGCGGCCGGCGCGGAACACCCAGATGGCATCATGGCGGGCGGCGGTGGTGACGGCCTGCACGTCGGCTTCGCTTTCCACCACCACCACGCTGGTGACCGGAACGCCGGCCCGCAGGCCCTCGATGCGGCGGGCGATGGAGGGCAAAGCGGCTTCATCGCCCAGCAGCAGGTAATAGTCGAAATCATCGGCAACGCTGCTGGAGCCCTTGGGGCCGCCGATGGCAAGCTGATCGCCCACCTGGGCGGCCTCGGCCCAGCGGGTGGCGGGGCCAGCCTCGTGCCGGGCGAAATCGATGGTGAGGCTCAGGCGTTCCGCATCGAACCGGCGCGGGGTGTAGTCCCGCATGTTCTCGCCGGAGGGCACCGCCGGGTTGGGCAGGAACAGCTTGATATGATCGTCGGGTGCCGGGCTCACGAAATCGGCGAGATCAGGCGAGGTGAAGGTGATGCGCCGCATGTGGGGCGTGATGTCCTCGATCGCCGTCACTGTGAGCAGGCGCCGCTTGGGCTCCTGGCGCAGGCGGGTGGTCTGATGACGGGGGGTGCTGTTGGTATCCATGGACGTGTCTTTCATCAGCGCGCACGCCGGCATTCGGGCCAAGGCCCGTGGGGTGCGCTGCAGGTTGGGGAGGATGGCTGGGGTGCGGAGTTCAGCTCCGCGCCACCTCAGCTCCGCTCGATGGTGACGGCGGCGGTGTCGAGGGCCTCGGCCACGGCCTGGGCCTCGGCATCGGAAAGCGGGCCGCGCTCCATGCGCAGGCGCAGGGCGAACTTGAGGTTCTCCATGGCCCGCACCACTGGGGCCGGGGCATCGCCGCGGCGCTCGCGCACCTCACTCATGCGGGCCAGCATCTGGTCCACCTGGGCCTGGTTGGCGGCGAGATAGGCCGTGCCCGGCGCCGTGATGGCGAACAGCCGGCGATTGCCTTCGCTGGCCTCGGCATGGATATAGCCCTGCTCCTCCAGGAGGGTGAGGGCCGGATAGATGGTGCCGGGGCTCGGGCTATAGGCGCCGCCCATCCGCGCCTCGATGGATTTGATGAGTTCGTAGCCGTGGCGCGGCTTCTCGGCGATCATGAACAGCACCAGCAGGTGCAGGTCGCCATGGGCGAACAGCCGCCCCAGCCGGCCGCCGCGCCGCTCCATCGGGCGCTCTTGCGGGCGCTCCATTGGACGCCCGTCGAAGCGGTCGTGTCCATGGCGCGGGTCGGCGCCGCGGCCGCCATGCTTGCCGAACCCATCGCGCGAACCGGAACGAGACACGGACCCCCACCTCATGATGCGCGGCCTCCGGCCGCCTGGATGATGTCCTGAATATCCCGTTTCCGCACATTCACGAAGAGCCGTTCCGCCGGAGCCCCGCTGGATGCGGAAAAGCCGGGCGCCGAGGAGGCGACCACCACCGGGCCTTCGTCGCACATTTTCAGGCAGCGGCAGGTGGTGACCTCCACCGCCTGGCCGCTGGCGGCCGCCGCGCGCTTCAGGTCATCCACCAGCGAGGGGCTGTCCTGCCGGGCGCGGCAGGCGCGGCCGGTGCACACCGAGAGCCGCACGGGCGCCTGTGTGCGCTGCGCTTCGGGCCGAGTGGACGGGCGCGGCGCGTCGGCGGTCCGCTGATCGGCGAGGAGCGCGCGGGCCGCCTCGTAGAGGGCGAGGGCAGCGCTGGCCAGCTGCCGCGTGGCATCGGCCTCACGGCCGCCGCGCGTGCCGGCCTCGGCGCCATCGAAACCGGGCCGCTGGCCCAGTCGTCCGTGTCGGTGGCCGCGATCGCCGCCATGCGCGTCGCCGCGATCACCACCTTGGTCGCCCCCTCTGTGCTGCCCGTCCGGGCGGCCCTGATGCCGGCCGCCGGCGAAGCGGGGATTGGTATCGTCGCGTCCGCCCTGGCGTCCTTCGCCTTCGGGCCGGCTGCGACCGCCGCGATGGGGGCCGTGGGAGTCACCCTGAAACCCGTGGCCGCGATCGCCGCGGCCCGCTCCGTGATGGCCACCATGGCCATGTCCTTTCGAAAAACTGCGCAAGTGCGCCTCCGTATCTATTTCGATGCGATTTAGATATATCGAAATAGACTCGAATTCAAGAGGGTGCGACAGGACTTTCTCAGGTCCCGTGCGGCGCCCCGCAAACCGTTGGGCCTGCTGATGGATGCCTTGATCCGCACCTTTGCCGAGCGGGGCGATCTCGCCCATGTGGCGCTGCTGCTGTGGGCGCTTGCGGCCTCGCTGGCCTGCTGGCGGATGCTGGGGGAGCTCGCCCGGGCGAGCGCGCGGTTCGATGCCTTCATTCGCGAGCTCGCCCGCTTCAACGCCCATTACGACGACAAGCCCTGAGCGCCGCCGCGCCTGCTGTGTCCGGCCGATGGGCGGCGTCTGCGTTTCCTATCCCCACCTCTGGAGAAGTCTCATGCGTGCTCCCTTCCAGAAGGCGCCGGCGCCGCGCATTCGCGCGCTTGGCGGCGCCCCCTCGCGGGCCAAGGCGCCCCATCCGGTCGCCGCCGGCTCCACCGCCACCGCCGTGTTCCGCGATTTCGTCGCCACCCTCGAGAAGCTCGACAAGGGCCGCAAGCGCCGCAAGCCATCGGGCAAGGAGGGCTGAGCGTGGCACTGCCTTTCGCTTCTCCCCCCGCTGACGATGGCTTCGCCATTGCCGGCTATGCCTGCCTGTTCGGCATCGCCGATCTCGGCCGCGACATGGTGCTGGCCGGTGCTTTTGCGGAAAGCCTCGCCCGCACCGGCCCGGCCGGGGTGCGCATGCTCTACCAGCACGATCCCGCCGAACCCATCGGCGTGTGGACCGAGGTGGGGGAGGATGCGCGCGGCCTTTATGTGCGCGGCCGCCTCTCGCCCGCCGTCGCCCGCGCCCGCGAATGTGCGGCGCTGGTGCGCGAGGGGGCGCTCGATGGCCTCTCCATCGGCTTCAAGGCGGTGGAGGCCCGCACCGATCCGCGCACCCGGGTGCGCCGGCTCGCCCGCATCGATCTGTGGGAGGTCTCCATCGTCACCTTCCCCATGCAGCCGGGGGCCCGCATCGCCCCCGCCGAACGGCCATCAGACCCGCTCCTGGCCCTTGCCGGCGCCACCGCCCGGCTGCGCGCCGCTTTGGCCTGAACCGGTCCCCCCTTTCGTCCAACCCTGAGGAATCTCCATGTCCCATGCTGTCAGCGCCCCCGAGACCAAGGTGGCTGCGCCCGAATTGAACACCCCCGAGGCCCGCATCGCCGTGGCCGATTTCCTCTCCGCCTTCGAGGCCTACAAGGCCGCCAACGACGCGCGCCTTGCCGATGTGGAGCAGCGCGGCACCGATGTGGTGGCCGCCGAGCAGCTGGCCCGCATCGATGCCGCCCTCGACGCCCACCAGGCGCGGCTCGATGCCCTGGCCACCAAGGCCGCTCGTCCCGCCCTCGGCGCGCCCGAGCGCACCGGTACCACCCGTGCCCATGGCGCCGCTTTCGACACCTATGTGCGCCATGGCGAGGCCGGCGGCCTCAAGGCGCTGGAGGCCAAGGCCCTGTCCGCCGGATCGGGGGTGGATGGCGGCTATCTGGTGCCCTCCGAGATCGAGAGCGAGATCGGCCGGCGCCTCACCGCCCTCTCCCCCATCCGGGCGCTGGCGGCGGTGCGCACCATCGGCGCCGGCACCTATCGCAAGCCGTTCATGACCTCCGGCCCGGTGGCCGGCTGGGCGGCGGAGACGGCGGCCCGCCCGCAGACCGACAGCCCGGTGCTGGCGGAGCTCACCTATCCGGCCATGGAGCTCTACGCCATGCCCGCCGCCACCCAGGCGCTGCTCGATGATGCGCAGGTGAATGTGGACGAGTGGATCGCCCAGGAGGTGGACACCGCCTTCGCCGAGCAGGAAGGCGCCGCCTTCGTCAATGGCGATGGCGTGGCCAAGCCCAAGGGCTTCCTCGCTTATACCAAGGTGGCCGAAACCGCCTGGGCGTGGGACAAGGTGGGCTATGTGGCGAGCGGCGGGGCCGGCGCCTTTCCCGCCACCGATCCCGGTGATCCGCTGATCGAGCTGGTCTATGCGCTGAAGGGCGGCTACCGGCAGAACGCGAGCTTCGTCATGAACCGCCGCACCCAGTCGGCGGTGCGCAAATTGAAGGACGAGAACGGCAACTATCTGTGGGCACCGCCCGCCGGGGCCGGCCAGCCGGCCAGCCTCATGGGCTTTCCGGTGGTGGAGAGCGAGGACATGCCGGACATCGCCGCCGATGCCTTCTCCCTCGCCTTCGGTGATTTCAGCCGCTTCTATCTGGTGGTGGACCGGGCCGGGGTGCGGGTGCTGCGCGACCCCTATTCGGCCAAGCCCTATGTGCTGTTCTACACAACCAAGCGCGTGGGCGGCGGCATCCTCGATTTCGACGCCGCCAAGCTCATGAAGTTCGCCGTCAGCTGAGCAGCCATGACGAAGGTCCGCCCCGTGCGCGGGGCGGGCCTTTCAGTTGGGCAGCACGATGCAGGGCGCGCCCGCCCTGCGCAGGCGGGTGCACAAGGCGCTGGCGTCGGCCCGGGTCTGCGCCGGCAGGCGCACCCGGTAGAAGGGCCGCGCCCCGCGCCCCGCCATGCGGGTGGCGATGATGACCGGGGTGTGATCCTCGAACGCCGCCGCATGCTTTTCCGCCGCCCGGCGGAACGAGGCGAGCGCCAGATCGCGGGAGAAATTGCCGGAGATCTGAACCCCCCAGGGGGCGAACAGGGCATTGGGCTCCGCTCCCGGCGCCGGTGCGCCACCGCGCAGGGCGGCGAGGGTGACGAGGCACGGCTCGGCGGGAAACTCCGGCGCCGGCGCGCTTTGGCGCTTGAGGGCGGCCCAGTCCTCCGCCGTGCGGCCGGTGATGAGGCGCACATAGGTGCGGGTTTCCTGCGGCAGCCCACCGCCGGCGAGAAAGGCGCTGACCCGGCTCGGCCCCGCATTATAGGCGGCGGCCGCCAGGCCCAGGTTGCCGAAGCGGCGCGCCAGATCCGCCAGCAGGGCGGCGGAGGCGGGAATGGCCGTTTGCGGATCAAACGGATCGTCCAGGCCCCGCTCGCGGGCGGTGCCGGGCATGAACTGCGCAATGCCCTGGGCGCCGGCGCGGCTCACCACATGGGGGCGGAACGAACTCTCCCGCCAGATGAGGCGGGTGAAGACCGTCGCCGGCAGGCCCTCCTTCGCCGCCGCGCCGTCGATGAGCCGGCACAGGGCCGCATCGACGGTTTCGCCCGCGGAAGCGGGGGCGTCAGAGGGCGCGGGTTCGGCCCGCAGGCTGCCGGAGCCGGTCAGCAAAAGAATGCAAAGGAGAAGGGCGCGGCTTCCGATCCGAAGGGGGAGGCCGGCCCGGACCATGGCTAACGACCGAGCGGGCTGCCGAGGGCGGCGGCCGTGTCGGTGATCCAATCCCGGTGCAGCGACACCAGGGTGACGCCGGTGACGCCGCCGCAGCCGCGGGCCCCGCCCGCCGCCGTGGCCCAGCCGATGACGCCGGCTACCGCACCATCCTGGAACGCCGGGCCGCCGGAATCCCCGGTGCAGGCGCCTGCCGCGCCTTGGCTGGGAGCGAGGCGCACCATGATGCCGCCGGTGGTGCCGATGGAGGGCAACTGCACCGATCGCAGGGTGCCGGCGCCTTTGCCCTCACCCTTGCTATCGGAGGTGACGCCGAAGCCCGCCAGAGTGAAGAGCGTGCCCTTGGCCGGTAGGCCCTGCGCGGCGGTGAGCCGGGCCGGCGCAAAGCGGCCGGGCAGCGGCTCCGCCAGCTTCACCAGCGCCAGATCGGGGGTGGGCCGGCGGGTGCGGAACTGGTCGCCATCGAAGCGCGGATGCACGGCGATGCGGGCGGCGGGCACCAGCTTGGGCGGCCCGTCATCCACCAGCGCCACCGCATAGTCGCCGGCGGGTGCCACGCAATGGGCGGCGGTGAGCAGAAGGTCCGGCGCCAGCACCGTGCCGGTGCAGGTGGCGCCGCGGGTGGAAACGATCATCACCGTCTGTCGCGCCAGCGCGGCGCCGGCGGGCGTTCCGCCCACCAGAGCGCGGGCGGGCAGGGGGCCGAACAGCACAGCGGCGGCCATCAGGGCGGCGGAAGCGAAACGGGCGCGGATCATGCGCCGGTTCTGCCGCCGCCGCGCGGGGCCGTCAATGGCGCGTCGCGCGCCGCATTGTCTTCAACCGCGCCGAAAACGGAGCCACCCATGGCAGAACTTCTCAGCGGCCCCGCCGCCGAGCCGCTCACCCGCGCCGAGGCAAAGGCCTTCCTGCGCATCGATCACGAGGCCGAGGATGCGCTGGTGGATGCCCTCATCACCGCCGCCCGGCGCACGGTGGAGGCCGAGACCGGCCGGGTGCTGCTGGAGCAGACCTGGCGCTTCAGCCGCGATGCCTGGCCCTTAAGCCGGGTCATCGCCACGCCGGTGGCGCCGGTGCGGGCCATCCTCTCCGCCACCGTCACTTTGGCCGATGGCTCCACCGTCGCCGTGCCCGAGGGCGGCCTCGCCCTGAAGGCGGACCGGGCGCCGGCGCTGATCCATGTGGACCCCGCCCGCGTGCCCCTGCCGGGGCCGACGGTGGGCGGCATCGTCATCACCGTCACCGCCGGCTACGGCACCGGCGCCGATGATGTGCCGGCGGATCTGCTGCAGGCGCTGCGGCTGGTGCTGGCCCATTTCTACGAGCATCGCGACGGCCTGGGAGAAACGCAGAAGCTGCCGTCCACCCTCGGCGCGCTGCTTGCGCCCTATCGCTTGGTGCGGTTGTGAGCGCGGTCGGCGCCCTGCGCCTCCGGCTGGCGCACCAGACTTTCGTGGACCTGCCCGACGGGGCCGGCGGGGTGGAACGCAACTTCCTCACCGTGGACCAATTGTGGGGGGCCATCGAAACCAGTTCCACCGAGTTCGGCCTCGGCGAGGAACGGCCGCGCGCAACATCGGTGGTGCACATCACCGTGCGCGCGCCTAACACCCTCGCCCCGGGAGACCGGATGGTCCTGGGCGCCCGCGTGTTCCATGTGGAGGCGGTCACCGATGTGGAGGGGCGCGGCCGTTTCTCACGCTGCCGGTGCCGGGAGGAGCAGCCATGACGGGAGCAACAATGAAGGCGCGCGTCACCACCCGCGGCCTCGACGGTCTCGGCGCCCGGCTGGCCGCCCGTGCGCTGCCCGTGGCCACTGAGGCCGCCGCCGCCCGTGCCGCCCGCCGGCTGGCCGGGCTGGTGGCGGCCGAAACCGGCCAGGCTCCGGAGATCGCGGGCGATGCGGCCCGCCCTCTGGTGCGGGTGCGCGATGCCGCGGTGCTCACCCGGGTGCGCGGCTCCGCCCAGCAGGAGGGGGAGCCCTTGCTCGATCGCGCCCGCCTCGCGTTCGCGCGAAAGGAGACGGCGGAGGCCGTGCCGGACGGGGAGGAACGGCCATGAGCGTGCCGCTGACGAGCCCCGCTTTGGCCCTGCGCAAGGCCATTCACGGGGCATTGGCGGCCGATGGGCCGCTGCTGGCGCTGCTGGGCGGCGCCCGCATCTTCGACGTGCCGCCGAAGGATGCCGCCTTTCCCTTCGTCGCTCTGGGCGAGGCGGTGGTGAGCGACTGGTCCACCGCCACCGAGGCGGGGGCCGAGCATGCTTTGACCCTGCATGCCTTCTCCCGCAGCGGCGGGCGGGCGGAAGCCTATGCGCTGGCCGCCGCCGTGCAGGCGGCACTGCACGATGTGCCGCTGGCGCTCACCGGCCATCGCCTCGCCAATCTGCGCGCCACCACCGCCGAGGTGGTGCGCGACAAGGATGGGCGCACCTTTCACGCTCTGGTGCGGTTCCGCGCCGTCACCGAGCCCCTGTGATCCGTTTTAAGTGGAGGTTCCATGAGCGCGCAGAAGGGCAAGGACCTGTTGCTGAAGGTGCATGACGGCACCTCTTTCGTCACCGTGGCCGGGCTGCGCTCGCGCACCCTCGCCTTCAACGCCCAGAGCGTGGACGTGACCCACGCCGAATCCGCCGGCCGCTGGCGCGAGCTGCTGGAGGGGGCGGGGGTGAAGCGGGCCAGCGTCTCCGGTTCCGGCGTGTTCAAGGACGCCGCCTCCGATGCGCTGGTACGGCAGGCCTTCTTCGAGGGCACGCTGCCCCAGTGCCAGGTGCTGGTGCCCGATTTCGGCACCGTCACCGGGCCGTTCCAGATCACCGCCTTGGAGATCGCCGCCGAGCACGATGGGGAGGTGACCTTCGACCTCACCCTGGAGAGCGCCGGCGCCATCGCCTTCGCCGCGCTGTGAGGGGGATGGCCATGCCCAATCCCCGTCGTGGCGAGATCGAGGCCGTGCTCGATGGCCGCCCGCGCGTGCTGGTGCTCACCTTGGGCGCCCTGGCGGAGCTGGAGGCTGCGTTCGGCGCCGAGGACCTGATGGCTCTGGCGGCTCGTTTCGAGCAGGGCCGGCTGTCCGCCGCTGATGCGGTGCGCATCCTCCATGCCGGCCTGCGTGGCGCCGGCGAGGAGGTGAGCCTGGAGGAGGTGGCGCGCATGCGGGCCGATGGCGGCGCCGTCGGCTTTGTTCGTGCCGTTGCCGCGCTGCTCGCCGCCACCTTCGGCGCGGAGGAGGGGGCCTCCCCTCCGCTGCCGCAGCGGGCGTGAGGGGCGAGATGTCCGCGCCGCGCGCCTTTCCCTGGGCGCAGGTGATGGGCATCGGCTTCGGCCTGCTGCGGCTCTCCCCCGACGCCTTCTGGCGCCTCACCCCGCGCGAACTGGCCAGCGCCATCGCCATGCTGGCGCCGCCCCGCCCGCCGGCGCTGGGGCGGGGCGATCTTCAGGCGCTGATGACGCGCTTTCCCGACCGGGCCGGCTGAGGCCGGCGATCCCCTCAAATACGGAGCACCCCCATGACTGAGAGCGTGGATATCGCGGTGGACGTGGACACCCGCGACGCCAAGGCGGCTTTGTCCGACATGGAGGTGTCGGCCAAGGGTCTGGCCCGGGCTCTCAGCTCCGCCTTCACCGGCCTCGTGGTGCAGGGCAAGGACCTCGGCTCGGTGCTGGAGCAATTGGGCGTGCGCCTCTCCAACCTCGCGTTGACCGCCGCCCTGAAGCCGCTGGAGAGCGGGCTCAGCAGCCTGTTCTCCTCCGCCGTCGGCGGGCTCGCCTTTGCCAAGGGCGGCGTGATCGATGGGGGAGGGGTGCGCCCGTTCGCGGCCGGCGGCGTGCTGGCGCCGACGCCGGAGGGGCCCCGGGTGCGCCCCTTTGCCCGCGGTGGCGTGGTGGCGGCGCCCACCTATTTTCCCCTCGGCGGTGGGCAGAGCCGTGTCGGGCTGATGGGGGAGGCGGGCGCCGAGGCCATTTTGCCCCTCAGTCGCGGGGCCGATGGCAGCCTGGGGGTGCGGGCGGCGGAGGGCGCTGGCCGCGCCCAGGTCACCGTCAACGTGGCGACGCCCGACCTCGGTGCGTTCCGCCGCTCCGATGCCTATGTTTCGGGGATGGTGGCGCGCGCGGTCGCGCGAGCCCAGCGCGGGGCGTGAGCTCCCGGGGGCATCAGCGCGCCCGTTTCCAGGGGTCGGTGCTGGCGCTATCCGTGCTGCCGGCATCCATATCGGTGACCGTGTTGCCGAACGACCAGGTGTTGGAGATGCCCCGGGTGCCATAGGCATCCACGGTCGCCGCCGCATGGGTGCGGATGCAGGTGTTGGAATCTGGCACCCGCACGAAGCCTGGGCCCAGCTCCGGGCAACTGGTGGAGCGGGCGGGGCTCTTGGCGTTCTGCGCCGCAGCGGGCGAGATGCCGGCCAGCGCCAGCAGGCCCATCAGCACGGTGGCGACGACAAGCTGCCGGTGCGGGACCGGGTCCGGGCCCTTGGGGCCGCAGAGGGAGCCTCCAGCGGATGCGACGGAGCCGGGGGCGGCAGGCATGTTGTCCATGCCGCGATCCTGCGTCCCACTGATATGCGGTGCGCCTGCGTGCAACATCCTCATAGCAACGCCCTTCGCTCGCATCAGGGGGGCGACGCGGCTGGTCCATGCGCGGCCGATGGCCATGACCGATCACCTGACCGAGAATGGGTTATGGCACAGGAGGTCCGGCTCGCCAATTGGTCTCCCGGCGCGATCCGCTGGAGGCTCCCTCTGCGGCCCCAAGGGCCCGGCGCCGGCATGGCCCCCGCACCGAGGGGGCCGCGACGGTAGGGCCGGGGCGTGCGTCCGGACGGGCGAGCGCTCTGTCGGGCGATCGCGGGAGGGGTGCGTGGCAGGTCGGACGAGCCCAGATCGGATGAGCGCCAGGATTGGCGCGCATCACGACGGACATGTGGCTCATGCCTGGGCCAGCTGAACGTTTAAGCGTGCCATGACCGCACCGACGATCGACCCGTGCCGTGATAGGATGCGGTATCGCTGTCCGAGCCTCAGCCTCTCCAGCCTTGAGCGGGGCCGCACGGAAAGCGCGAGCAACCCACCCCGCTGGATCATGCGAGGTGGCGGCCGATGCACGGTGCGCGTCGACGCAAACACGCCGTGCGGCACCCGGAGCAGGCCCCTGTTACCGGCCCGCATGCAGCCCCGAAGCCCCGGCGGTGCCGGCACTTCGGGGCAGCACAAGCGGGGTCAGGCCTTGGCAGCCGCCTTCGCGGGCTTGGCCGCCTTGGCCTTCGCCGGCGCAGACTTGGTCGCCGCAGGTTTGGCCGCAGCGGTCTTGGCCGCAACGGTCTTGGCCGCCGCGGGCTTCGCTGCAGCCGGTTTGGCTGCAGCAGCCTTCACCGTAGCGGGCTTGGCCTCTGGCGGCTTCGAAGCGGCAGTCTTGGGAGCCGCAGTTTTGGGAGCCGCAGCTTTGGCGTCGGCGGCCTTGGCTGCCGGCTTGCTGGCCTTCGCTGCGGGCGCCTTGGTCGTGGGTGCAACCTCGGTCGCGGCCTTCGGCGGGGTCGTCTTGGGCGCCGCAGCTTTGGTGGCGGCGGGCTTGGCGCCCGCTTTGGCCGCAACCTTGGTCTTCGCGGCGCCGGCCTTGCCGGTCCCGGAGGCTTTCTTGGGTTCCGGCACGGGGCTCGCCGCCGGCGCACTGGCCGGTGCCTTGGCGACGATCTTGGCCGAGGCAGCCTTGGGCGCCGCGGTCTTCGCCGCTGCCGCCTTCAGCGCCATCGTGGCGGGCTTCTGGGCCGTAGGCTTCGACGTCGCAGACTTGGGCGCGCCGCTCTTGGCGGGTTTCGTGGAGGCAGCCTTGGCGGAAGAAGGCTTGGCGGAAGACGCCTTGGCCGGCGCCTTGGGGGGCTCCACCTTCGGTTCCGTTACCTTGGGCGCGGCAGCCTTGGGCGCGGCAGCCTTGGGCGCGGCGGGCTTGGATGCGGCGGGCTTCGCGGCCTTGGTCGCGGGCGCCTTTGTCTTGGATGCGGTGGTCTTGGATGCGGTGGTCTTCGGCGCCGTGGTTTTGGCGGCGGCCGGGGCGTCAGTCGCCGGGGCGGGCGCGGGGGTCTCG
The DNA here is from genome assembly GCF_022138605.1 of Xanthobacter sp. NM-25. Lineage (GTDB taxonomy): Bacteria > Pseudomonadota > Alphaproteobacteria > Rhizobiales > Xanthobacteraceae > Xanthobacter. The sequence continues at coordinate 104,046 of NZ_JACBFS010000002.1, read as the reverse complement.
GCGGCCTTGGCGACGGGTGCGGCCTTCACCGCAGCCGCCTTTTTCGCGGCGGATTTCTCCGCGGCGGCCGCAGGCTTCTTGGCGGGCTTCGTGGCCATGCAAATGCTCCATCCTCAGCGAGGCCCCGAAAGTCAAGGCGCCGCCCTCAACTATGTCAAGGCGGTTTCTATTGCTGAGGCAGAAGAATTGGGTGTGAGGGCAATAAATGAGCGGCTTCCATGAAATTCTGTTTCCGCTGGAGGTGGCATTGGGCGCTTCCGGGGGGCCTGAACGGGTCACCGAGGTGGTCACCACCGCCACCGGACGCGAGGAACGCAACACGCGGCTCGCTGATTCGCGGCGGCGCTGGGATGCGGGCTATGGGGTGAAAAGCCTCGCCGCCCTCGCCGAGATCCTCGACTTTTTCGAGGAGCGGCGCGGCCGCCTTTACGGCTTCCGCTGGCGCGACCGGCTGGACCATGCGTCCTGCCCCCCGGGAGCGGTGCCAAGCCCTCTCGATCAGCGCCTCGCCGCCGGCGATGGCAGCACCGCCACCTTCCCCCTGCTGAAGACTTATGGCGGCCTGCACGCGCCCTATGCGCGGCCCATCGCCAAGCCTGTCGTGGGCTCGGTCTCGGTCGCCGTCGACGGGGTCGAGCGTCTTGAGGGAACGCATTTTTCCCTCGACGCCACAAGCGGTCGGATCACCTTCGCGGAAGGGCATCTGCCGTCCGCCGGCGCGGTGGTGACGGCGGGCTTCCTGTTCGATGTGCCGGTGCGGTTCGATACCGATTTTCTTGAGGTGAATCTCTCGGCCTTCGCGGCCGGTGACATTCCCCGCATTCCCATCATCGAGATCCGCTCCTGATTGTTCGTGAGGAGGCGTCATGCGCACTGTTCCCACGGCCCTCGCCAGCCATCTGGCGGGCGGCGCCACCACCCTGTGCTCGGCCTGGCGGCTCACCCGCCGCGATGGGCTGGTGCTGGGCTTCACCGACCATGATCGCGACCTCGAGCTGGAGGGGCTGACGCTGAAGGCGGCCTCCGGCATCGCCGCGTCCGAGCATGCCAGCGCCGAGGGCCTCGCCGTCACCGGCGCCGAGCTGTCCGGCGCCTTGAGCGCCGAGGCCCTGAGCGCCGATGATCTCGCCGCCGGCCTTTATGATGGCGCCGCCATCGAGCTCTTGCGGGTGAACTGGGCCGATCCCGCCCAGCATCTGCTGCTCACCCGCGGCACCATCGGCGAGGTGCGGTGTGAGGACGGCAGCTTCACCGCCGAGATCCGCTCCCAGACCGATGCCCTGAACCAGACCCGCGGCCGGCTCTATGGGGTGCGCTGCGATGCCGATCTCGGCGACGCCCGTTGCGGGGTGGATCTTGCGGCAGCGGCCTATGCGGCGAGCGGCGTGGTGGTCGCCATCGACAGCGCCCTGCGGCTGCGCCTCGAAGGCCTTTCCGACTACGCCGCCGAGACCTTCGCCCGTGGCACCGCGCGCTTCACCAGCGGCGCCAATGCCGGCTTCTCCACCGAGGTGAAGAGCCACACGCTGGAGGATGGCGTGGCCGCGATACGGCTGTGGCAGCGGCCGCCGTTTCCGGTGGCGGTGGGCGACGAGGTGGCGCTGACCGCCGGCTGCGACAAGCAATTCTCCACCTGCCGCGACCACTTCTCCAATCACCTCAACTTTCAGGGCTTTCCCCACATGCCGGGCAATGATTTCGTGCTCACCGTGGCGGTGCCCGGCGAGGGCGGATACGACGGGAGCCTGCTGGAATGAGCACCCCCGTTACCGCGGCCCAAGTGGTCACCGCGACCCAAGTGGTCACCGCGGCGCAGGTGGTCACTGCGGCCCGCGGCTGGATCGGCACGCCCTATCGCCACCGCGCCTCGGTGAAAGGCGTGGGGGCCGATTGCCTCGGCCTCGTGCGCGGAGTGTGGCGGGAGCTGCTGGGGCCCGAGCCGGAGCCGCTGCCGCCCTATGCGCCGGACTGGGCCGAGGCCCACCGCCGCGAGACCCTGGCGGAGACCGCCGGGCGGCACCTTCAGCCGGTGTCCCTCTCAGCCATCGAGACCGGCGACGTGGTGCTGTTCCGTTTCCGTGTCCACCTGCCGGCCAAGCATGCGGCCATCCTCTCCGGTTCCGGCCGGATGATCCATGCCTATGACGGCACGGCGGTGTGTGAGAGCGAGCTGTGCGCCTGGTGGCGCCGGCATCTCGCCTTCGCCTTTCGCTTTCCGGGCGTCGCTGACATCTGAGCCGCCCCATCTCATCGAGGATTTTCCATGGCGACCTTGCTTCTCGGCGCGGCCGGCGGCCTGCTCGGTGGCGCCCTGTTCGGCCCCATCGGCGCGGTGGCGGGGCGGGCCCTGGGCGCCCTCGGTGGCGCGGTGCTGGACCAGACCCTTCTCGGCGGCAACCGCTCCAGCACCGTGGAAGGTCCGCGCCTTACCGATCTCGATGTGATGGCCTCCACCCAGGGCGCGGCCATTCCCCGCGTCTATGGCCGGGCGCGCCTTTCCGGACAGGTGATCTGGGCCACCCGGCTGTTCGAGGTGAAGAAGACGGAGACCCAGTCGGTGGGCGGCAAGGGCGGCAGCCTCGCGCCCAAGGTCAGCACCGTCACCTACACCTATTATGGCAATTTCGCCGTCGCCCTGTGCGCCGGGCCAGTGTCGCGCATCGGCCGCATCTGGGCTGATGGCAAGCTGATGGAGCAGGCCGGCATCACCGTGCGGCGCTATCTCGGCGCGCACGACCAGTCGCCCGATCCCTGGATCGTCGCCAAGCAGGGGGATGTGGGGGCTCCGGCCTATCGTGGCATCGCCTATCTGGTGTTCGAGAATCTCGACCTCACCGACTATGGCAACCGCCTGCCGCAGATCACCGCCGAGGTGGAGCGCGGGGTGGGCGCGCTGGAACCGCAGGTGCGGGCGGTGACGCTGATCCCCGGCGCCACCGAATTCGGCTACGACACGGTCAACACCCTGCAGATGTACGGACAGGCGAGCTATGGCCGCGAGGCCCGCCACGTTTCCACCCACGCCACCGATTTCGTCGCCTCGGTGGACCAGCTCCTGGCCGCCTGCCCGAACCTGGAGCGGGTGTCGCTGGTGGTGTCGTGGTTCGGCGATGATCTGCGCGCCGGTGCGTGCCTGGTGCGGCCCAAATGCGAGCGGCACAACAAGACCACCGTGCCGCAATCCTGGTCGGTGGGCGGCCTCTCCCGGCTCATGGTGCCAGCCGTCTCCCAATATGACGGCCGCGCGGCCTATGGCGGCACGCCGTCTGATCTCTCCATCGTGCGGGCCATCACCCGGCTGAAGGAGGCGGGGGTGAAGGTCACCCTCAACCCCTTCGTGATGATGGATATTCCCGCCGACAACACGCTGCCCGATCCGTGGACCGGCGCCGCTGCCCAGCCGCCCCATCCCTGGCGCGGGCGCATCACGTGTGATCCGGCGCCGGGACGGGCGGGCACGGTGGAGGGCACGGCCGCCTGCGGCGCGCAGGTGGGCGCCCTGTTCGGGAGTGCGGAACCGGGGGATTTCCTGCGGGTGGGCAGCCTCGTCCTGTTCACCGGCACCGCCGAATGGAGCCTCAGGCGCATGGTGCTGCACTATGCCCATCTGGCGGTGGCGGCGGGCGGCGTCGAGGCCATTCTCATCGGCTCGGAGATGGAGGCGCTGACCCGCCTGCGCGATGGTAGCGGCGGCTTTCCGGCGGTGACGGAGCTGATCGCGCTTGCCGCGGACGTGAAGGCGGTGGTGGGGCCTGAGACGCTGGTGTCCTACGGCGCCAATTGGGCGGAGTATGGGTCCCAGGTGTATGATGGGAACGAGGTGCGCTTCCCGCTCGATACCTTGTGGGCATCCCCTGACGTGGACTTCATCGGCATCGATTATTACCCGCCTTTCACCGATTGGCGGGATGGCACCGCCCATCTCGACGCCTCCCTCGCAGCCTCCCTCCACGATCGCGCTTATCTCAAGGCCAGCCTGCGCTCCGGAGAGGCCTACGACTGGTATTATGTCGATGATGCCGCGCGGCTCGCCCAATCACGCAGCCCCATCACCGATGGGGCTTATGATGAAGCCTGGATCTATCGGCAGAAGGACCTGTGGTCGTGGTGGGCTAATCCTCATCATGAGCGCTTCGCCGGGGTGCGGGCGGCGAGCCCCACCGCTTATGTCCCCGGGGCCAAGCCCATCCGCCTGATGGAGGCGGGCTGCGCGGCGGTGGACAAGGGGCCGAACCTGCCCAGCGCCTTCCCCGATCCCAAGTCCTCCGAGAACGCCTTGCCGCCCTTCTCCTCCGGCCAGCGTGACGATCTGGTGCAGCGGCGCATGCTGGAGGCGATCCTCGCCACCTTCGAGCCGGCGGCCGGCGCCAGCCTCACCGACAATCCGCAAGCGCCCCTCTATGGCGGGCGCATGGTGGACGAAGGCTGTGTGTTCCTGTGGACCTGGGATGCGCGGCCCTATCCCCAATTCCCCCTGCTTGACGACGTGTGGGGCGACGGCAGCAACTGGACGGCGGGCCATTGGCTCACCGGCCGGCTGGGCTCCGCCCCCCTCGACGGGCTGGTGGCGCAGCTGTGCGCCGATTTCGGCGTGGGCGATGTGGAGAGCGCGGGGCTTGCCGGCGTGGTGGAAGGCTATGTGGTGGAGCAGCCCATGACCGCCCGCGCCGCTTTGGAGCCGCTGGCCCGCGCCTTCGCATTCGAGGCCCGCGAAGCGGATGGGCAGATTGCCTTCCACCAGCGCGGCGAAGGCGCCATCACCGATCTTGCCGCTGACGATCTGGTGCAGCCGGACGACGGGGCTCTGCTGAGCCTCACCCGCACCCAGGAGACCGAGCTGCCGCTGGAGGTGAGTGTCGGCTTCATCGATCCCTTGCATGATTATCGCAAGGCCACCGTCTCCTCCCGCCGGCTGGTGGGGCAGAGCCGGCACGTCACCCAGGCGGATCTCGCCTTGGTGGCGGCGCCCAACGTGATGGTGCGCGCCGCTGATGTGTGGCTGCAGGACCTGTGGGCGGGCCGGGAAAGCGTGAGCTTCTCCCTGCTGCCCTCCCGCGCCGCGCTGATGCCGGGGGATCTGGTGCGCCTGACGCTCGACGGGCGGGCACGGCTGCTGGAGATCACCCGGGTGGAGGAGGCGGAGGCCCGCGCCATCACCGCCCGCAGCATCGAGCCGGACGTGTTTGACACGGCTCTTGAAGGGTTGGACAGCGGCAGCGTCGCCCTGCCGGCAGTGTCCGGCCCGCCGGCGGTGGTGGTGCTCGATCTGCCGGCGCTGGCGGCGAGTGATCCCCTGCCGCTGCAATATCTTGCGGCGGCGGCCTCGCCCTGGCCCGGTACGCTGGCCGTGTGGCGCTCCAGCGATGGCGAGAGTTTCGATGCGGTGGGCCCCATCACCGCCTCCGCCACCCTCGGCACCCTGGCCGGCGAACTGCCGCCCGGGCCGCTGTGGCGGTTCGATCGCTTCAACACCGTGCTGGTGACGTTGGAGACCTCGCTCTTGGTGTCGGCCAGCGCCACACAGGTGCTGGAGGGTGCCAATGTGCTGGCGCTGCTGGCGGACGGGCGCGATCCGGAGATCATCCAGTTCACCGAGGCCGAGCTGGTGGATACCAGCACCTACCGTCTCTCCGGCCTGCTGCGTGGCCGCGCCGGCACCGAGGCGGCGGGAACTGAGCCCTGGCCGGAAGGCACGCGCGTGGTGCGGCTCGATGGCACCCTGGTGACGGTGGCGAGCGGGCTTTCCGCCCTCGGCCGCAGCAGCATCTACCGCGTGGGCGCCGCCAGCGGCGATTATGGCGATGAGGACGTGAGCGAGGTCACCGCTACCGCCACCGATGCGGCGTTCCGGCCTCTGTCTCCGGTGCATGTGCGCGGCCGGCGTACGGAAGCCGGCGTCGTCCTCTCGTTCATCCGTCGCACCCGTATGGACGGCGACAGTTGGGAGGCGGTGGAGGTGCCCCTGGGCGAGGATGCGGAGGCCTACCGGGTGGAGATCCTTTCGGACGCGGCGGTGGTGCGCACGCTGAACACCGCAACCCCCTCTGTCATCTACGCGAGCGCCGATGAGCTCGCGGATTTCGGCGCCGTGCAGGCGAGCCTCACCGTGCGGGTGTGCCAGCTCTCGGCCACCGTCGGCGCCGGCACGGCGGCGACCCGCACCTTGGCACTCTGAGGCCTCCCCCTTTCACCATCGAGGATCGGTTCATGGCGTCCGATGAAACGGCGCGCCTGGCTCTGCCCTATCTGGCGGCAGCGCAGGCGCAGAAGCATGTCACCCACAACGAGGCGCTGCGGCGCCTCGATGCCTATGTGCAGCTCGCTTTGGAGAGCGTTACCGCGCTGGAGCCGCCGGTGAGCCCGGCCGAGGGGGCCTGCTGGTTCGTCCCCGCCGGCGCCACCGGCAGCTTCGCGGGACAAGACGGAACGCTCGCTACTTATGAGGCCGGCGCGTTCGACTTCCTGGCCGTGCCGGCGGACACACTGGCCTTCATCCGCGATGAGGATCGCTTCGCCCGCCATGACGGCAGCGCCTGGGTCTCGCCTCTGGCCGATGCGGTGGTGGCCCTTGCGGCGCGCACCCAGCTGGTGTTGGAGAGCATCACCGATGCCGCTCCGCCGGCGGCGCCAGAGGCGGGCGGGCGCTGGTTCGTGCCGGCGGGTGCCACCGGTGCTTTCGCCGGCCAGGCGGGCACCCTCGCCGTGTTTCAGGATGGGGCGTTCACCTTCCTGGCCCTCGAAAGCGGGGCGCTCGCCTTCATCCGCGATGAATGGCGGCTTGCGCTTTATGATGGCGGCGCCTGGGTGTCGCCGCTGGCGGTGCGGCCGAGCCGCGCCGCCATCGAGGCCGAGGTGCTGGAGCAGGACCTGGTTCTGTCCGGAACCAGCGTGGCCACCACCGTCGCGATCCCCGCCCGCGCCATCGTGCTGGGGGTCTCCACCCGCACCCTCTCCGGCGTGACGGGGGCGACGTCTTATGATTGCGGCATCGCCGGTGAGGCGTCCAAGTTCGGCGGCAGCCTCGGGGTGGCGCAGGGCGCAGCCAATTCCGGCGTCATCGGTCCGACGGCCTTTTATGCGGAGACGCCGGTGGTGGTGACCGCCAATGGCGGGGCGTTCACCGGTGGGCGGGTGCGGGTGTCCATCCATCTGCTGCGCTGCCCGGTCTCGGTGTTCCCAGACTTGGAACAGGCGTGGTGGACGCAGGCCGAACACCAGCTCGATGGTGTGGCGCCGGCCCTGGCGGCGGATTTCGTGGGCGAGCGCTATGCGTTGGGTGGCGCGCATGTCTCCTCCACGACGCTGTTCCAGCGCACGGGCAGCGCCAAGATGGTGGTTGCCGGCTCCGGCGAGCTGATGCAGGCCCCGGCCAACACCCTGGCCTTCGATTACCACAGCGGCGGGCGGCGCCTGCTGCTGGAAGGCGCGGCCACCAATCTATTTTATCCCTCGTCGGCGCCGGGCGCCGCTGTCTCGCTTAGCGTGACGGCTCAGGTCTACACCTTGAGCTTCTGGGGCACGGGAGCGATGGCTCTGTCGGGTGCCCATGTCGCGACGGTGAGCGCCGGCGGCGGGCGGACCACCTACACCTTCACGCCCGCCGCCGGCAGCCTCTCGCTTACGCCATCCGGCACGGTGCTCCGGGCGCAGCTGGAGGTGGGGGCGATCGCAACCAGCTATATCGCCACCACAACGGCCGCTGTGACGCGCACCACTGATATCTGCCAGTGGTCCGGTGCGGCGGTCGCCGTTCTGGGTGGGTCTGGTGTCGGGCCCAACAGTCTGGTCTGGCGTGGATCGCTCGGGTCCTCCGTCGATCTTCAGGACATGATCTGCTTTCAGCGCGATGCGGTCGCCAAGCAGTTCCTTCGGCAAGTCGGCTCCTCGATCCAGATCATTACCCCGGCGCGCGGAACCCTCTTCGATGTCAAATACCTGGAGATCGCCGCTCCGGCGAGGTTTGCCGTTTGTGTCGGCTGGGGCGGCGACGGAATGGCCGCTTACGCCAGCGGCCTTGCGACGGGTGTCACCGGGACACGGGCGGGGCAGGGCACCGTTGAAGGCATCTTCCTGGGCGGGCCGAGCGGATTCCCGAATGGTGTCGCGCAGCTGATCGAGGACATCGTGGTCTGGCCCCTCATGGGCAGTGCCGCGGCCCTCCAGTCTCAAGCTCACATCTCGGGAGTGGGATCATGACCACCATCTACCTGCGCTTTGCTGATCGGGCGACGGCCTGCGCGACGCTGGAGAGCGTGCTCGGCTTCGATGGGGCGCAAGGCGAAGACGGCCGCCAGCTCTATTCCTCCGGCCTTCACGGGACGACGCGATACCACCTGTGCTTCCTGGCCGATGCCGGCGTGCGCACCGGTGGCGGCGAGGACCACGTGAACCTGCTGTGGCCCGATGGGGCCGCGCCGGTGCCCGACTTTGGTCTGGCGGCGATCGGCCCGCTGACGCCGAGCTGCATGTTCGGCTCGCCCGGTTAGTTGAACCAATAGAGCAGGAACCAGCCCATCAGGGTGAACATCAAGAGCGTGGTGCGGAAATCATCCATTGTGACCCAGCATGCCCAAGGGGAATGTCAAAGAATAGGTCAAATTCAAAGGATGTCGCGCCGAATTTTTCAGCAGTTCCGTAACGTTTTGGCCGCCATGGGCGGCCATTTTCATTTCATGGAGACCGAAATGGCTCGAACCTATGCCTTTTCCGCGCTCAAGGGCGAGTATCAGCAGCGCTGGGAGCAGATGGCGATCACACCGCGCCAGCAAGGGGCGATCGATCGGGCGGCGATGACAATCCTCGCCGCCAAGTCGCGGTATCAGGTGGTGGCGGCTCAGACGGGCGTGCCCTGGGCCTTCATCGGCGTGCTGCACTGGCGGGAGGCCAGCTGTGATTTCGCCGGGGTGCTGCACAATGGCGAGAAGATCCTCGGCACCGGCCGCAAGACGCGCCTGGTGCCGAAGGGGCGGGGACCGTTCCGGACCTGGGAGGAGGCGGCCCGCGATGCCCTCGCCCTCAAGGGTTACGCGCCGGGTTCTCCCTGGAGCATCAGCCGCTGCCTTTATGAGGGCGAACGTTTCAATGGCTTCGGCTACCGGATGCACCAGGTGCCGAGCGCCTATCTCTGGTCCTTCTCGAACCAGTATGTGCGCGGCAAGTATGTGGCGGACGGGGTGTGGAGCCCCACCACCGTGGACCGGCAAATGGGCATTGCCCCGCTCATGAAGCGCCTGCTGGCGCTGGACGGGGATGTTTCCTTCGAGGCGGCCACCTCTGCCGCATCGAGTGGGCCCACGGCCGGCGACGGGCTCGACGCGCGCGCGGTCGCCGCGCTGCAGCAACGTCTGCGGGATCTGGGATATTTCGAGGTCGGTCAGGTCGATGGCCAGTGGGGAGCGCGCACGGTGGCCGGGCTGAGCGCCTTCCAGGCGACCGCGGGCCTGCCGCTGACGGCGGTTCCCGGGCAGGCGCGGGTGGACACCGCGACCGCCGCCGCGCTGGCCACGGCTTCCACCCGGGTGGTGGCCCCTGCGCGCGCCGCGCTGACCGCCCGCGACCTGCTGCAGCGGGGCGACGGGATGCTGCGGGCGGCCTGGTGGAGCAAGTTCTGGGCGTGGCTCATCGGCGCACCGGCCCTGGTCATCGGGGTGCTGGAGCAGGCGCCGGAGGCGACGGGACGCCTCGACGGCCTGCGGGCCACTTTCGCTCAGATGCCGGGTTGGGCGTGGTCACTGCTCGTGGTTGGTGTCGCCCTGTCGCTCTTCATGCTCTCACGCCGGGTCGAGGCGGATCGGGTGGCGGCGGTGCGCAGCGGGCGCGACAGCGGACCTGCGTGAGGACAAGGCCGCCGCGACGACCCTGACTCGCGTTGCAAATGCTGCCATTCTAGGCCCCGTTGCGGGGGAGGACATCGTGCGATTGCTGGTGGTGGAGGACGATCCGGATTTGAACCGGCAGTTGGTGACCGCCCTGGGGGACGCCGGCTACGCGGTGGATCGGGCCTTTGACGGTGAGGAGGGGCATTTCCTGGGCAGCACCGAGCCCTATGACGCCATCGTCCTGGACATCGGCCTGCCCAAGATGGATGGGCTTTCGGTGCTGGAGAACTGGCGGCGCGCCGGGCATGCGATGCCGGTGCTGATCCTGACCGCGCGCGATCGCTGGAGCGACAAGGTGCAGGGGTTCGATGCCGGTGCCGACGACTATGTCGCCAAGCCCTTTCACATGGAGGAGGTGCTGGCGCGGCTGCGGGCTCTGCTGCGGCGCGCCAGTGGCCATGCTTCCAGTGAACTGTCCTGCGGGCCGGTGCGGCTCGATACCCGCTCGGGACGGGTGGCGGTGGACGGCAATCCGGTGCGCCTCACCTCCCACGAATACCGCCTGCTGTCCTACCTGATGCACCATGCCGGACGGGTGGTGTCGCGGACCGAACTGGTGGAGCATCTGTACGATCAGGATTTCGATCGGGATTCAAACACCATCGAAGTGTTCGTCGGCCGTCTGCGGCGCAAGCTCGATTGCGATGTGATCCAGACCGTGCGCGGGCTCGGCTATCTGCTCGCGCCTCCGGAGGAGCCGCGATGACCGTGGTGGCATGGGCGACGGCGCGGCCATGAAGCGCACGGCCGATCCGGGGTCCCTGGCTTTTCGCCTGTTCCTGTCGGCCATGGCCATCACCCTTGTGGTGCTGGCCGTGGTGGGGCTCGCCCTGTCCTCGCTCTATGCGCAGGCGGCGGAGCGCTCGTTCGACCGGCGGCTCGATGTCTATGTGAAGACCCTGGTGGCCGAGGTGGCCAACGCCACCAACGATGCGGCGCTCGAGCCGCAGGCCATGGCCGAGCCGTTGTTCTCCTTCCCCCGGTCGGGTTGGTACTGGCAGATCGTGCGCCAGCGGGACGGGACCATGGACCGGCATGCCTCGCGCTCGCTGGGTGCCGATCGACTGCCGGTGCTCGGGGGCGAGCATGCGGGTGCCACGCCGGGCGGCATGCGCCAGGGCTTTGCCGTGGGGCCCGACGGCGAGCGCATCCGTGTGGTCGAGCGGACGGCGGACTTCGGCTCCGACGGCACCTTCGTGGTGTCGGTGGGGGCCACCGCGGCCGAGCTCGATCATGACATCTCCAGCTTCAACGTCGCGCTGATCGGCACGTTGATCGTGCTGGCTCTGGCCTTCCTGCTGGTGGTGCTGTTCCAGGTGCGGTTCGGCCTGCGGCCCCTGTCCCGCGTTTCCCAGGCCCTCGCCGATGTGAGGTCGGGCAAGGCGGTGCGGCTGGAGGGGCGCTATCCCGAGGAGATCGTGCCGCTGGTGCGCGAGGTCAACGCGCTGATCGCCGCCAATCAGGAGGTGGTGGAGCGGGCTCGCACCCATGTGGGCAATCTGGCGCACGCTTTGAAAACCCCCCTCTCGGTTCTGCTCAACGAGGCCGGCACCCGCGATGACCCGCTGGCGATGCGGGTGCGCGACCAGGCCGGCGTGATGCGCGATCAGGTGGCGCATCACCTGGAGCGCGCGCGCATGGCGGCGCGCGTGTCGATGGTGGCCAGCGTCTGCGACGTGGGCGAGATCCTCACCGCGCTGGCGCGCACCATGCAGAAGATTCACCGTGGTCGCGCGTTGGCCATCGACGTGCGTGTTCTGGACGGCGCCCGTTTCCGTGGCGAGCGCCAGGATCTGGAGGAGATGATCGGCAATCTGGTGGACAACGCCTGCAAATGGGCGTCGGGCCGGGTGGAGATCGAGCTGGCGGTGAGCCGCGCCCCCGGCCCGGGGGGCCGCGCCTTCTTCCGCATCACCATCGACGATGACGGGCCGGGCCTCGATCCGGCGCGGCGGCTGGATGTGGGGCGGCGTGGCCGCCGTCTGGACGAATCAAAGCCGGGCTCCGGGCTCGGCCTGTCCATCGTGCACGAACTCGCCATGCTCTATGGCGGCCATTTCGAGCTGAGCGCCGCGCCCAGCGGAGGGTTGCGGACCGAGCTGGTGCTGCCCATGGTGGCGGGCAATGGCGAGGCGGCCGCGTGAGGAGCCCTCCGGGTCCCTGCGCGGCCCCTGCGGCACCGGCAGGTGTCGGCGCAGCTTCCCCTTGCGACGAAGTGCCACTAAAAGGCGGAGGAGGTCAGCGCTATTGACCTCCTGTTTCGTCTGCGCCGCTTTGGCGCCCGCGTTGAGAGATGGCTTGAGATGCCGGTCCGCATGGTGCCCGCCGTTCTGCTTGTCACGGTCCTCGGCGCCCTGGTGTCGGGGTGCGCCAGTGATGCCGGAGCCAATCTCAAGGGGCCGGGGAACATGGCATTGCCGACCTCGCCGGTGATGCGGGGGGCGGTATCCGGCGGGCTGATTAGCGGCGCCATCGGCAACGGCCTCAGTGATGCCGACCGCCAGCGCGCCTATGACGCGGAGATCTCCGCCCTGGAGACCGGCGGCCCCGGCTATCCGGTGGGCTGGAAGGGCGATGGCGGCACGCGCGGCACGGTCATCGCCGGGCCGGCCTATCATCGGCCCGGCTTCCAGAGTTGCCGCGATTATTCCCACACCATCTATATCGACAACCGCCCGCAGATCGCGCGCGGCGCCGCCTGCCGCACCACCGAAGGCCAGTGGCAGGCGGTGAGCTGACCGCCTACTGCCCGGGCTACACCCGGGGTATCGGCTGGGGTGTGCCGAGACGGTGTCGCGAGAAGGCTTTGTCGGTCTCCATCAGCAGCAGCAGGCCAAGCGCCACCGCGCCCAGTTCCAGCCACTGCCGCGCCGGGATGGGGGCGATTTCCAGCACGTCACGCACGCCGGGCACATAGCTGGCCAGCACCTGCACCGCCTGGGCGCCGAAGATGGCCGCCATCAGCGGCCAGTTGGCGCCGGGCGGCAGCAGAAACACGGAACGGGTTTCCGAGCGGGCATTGAACGCCTGGACGTTGGCGAACAGCACCATGAGGAACAAGAGCGCGTTGCGCGCCTCGAACGGGGCGAGGCCCTGGGCCAGCCAACACCAGAAAAAGGCGAACGCGACGCACCCCATGAACAGGGACGACAATAGCGTCCGTCGGATCATCAGGGCGTCGAAGATCGGCTCACGCGGGGCGCGGGGCCGGCGATCGAGCAGGCCGGGTTCCGGCTTTTCCAGGGCCAGCGTCACGTCCTGTGCGCCATTGGCCACCAGGTTCAGCCACAGCAACTGCACCGTGGTGAGGGGCACCGGGGTCTGCAAGGCGACGGCGAGCAGAAAAAGAACCACCTCCGCGGCGCCGATGGAGACGAGCAGGAAGATGAGCTTGCGGATGTTGGCATAAGCGGCGCGCCCTTCCTCGACACCGGCGACCACGGAGGCCAGATTGTCGTCGGCGATGACCAGGGCGGCGCTGTCGCGGGCCACGTCCGTGCCGCCGAGGCCCATGGCGATGCCCAGATCGGCGCGGCGCAGGGCGGGGGCATCATTGACCCCATCGCCGGTCATGGCGACCACGTGCCCCGCGGCCTGCAGGGCATCGACGATCTCCAGCTTCTGGGTCGGCTCGACCCGCGCGAACACGCGGGTGCGCTCGATGCGCCGCATGGCCGCCTCTGAGCCGGTCTGGAGGGCGGCGAGTTCGCGTCCGGTCATCACATCGGCTTCGTCATGGGCGATGCCGAGATCGCGGGCGATGGCCAGGGCGGTGGCGGCATGGTCGCCAGTGATCATCTTGACCGCGATGCCGGCGCGGTGACAGGCCGCCACCGCGTCTTTGGCCTCCGGCCGGAGCGGATCGATGAAGCCTACCAGGCCCAGCGGCTGCAGGTGCTGCAGCCAGCCGTCGAAATTATCGGTTTCGCCCGGCGCCACATCGAGCCGCCGTCGGGCGATGGCCAGCACCCGTTGTCCCTCCCGCGCCATGGCTTCCGCCCGCGCCAGGAGCACCTCCCCCGCCGCTCCGCACAGGGGCAGCACGGTCTCCGCGGCGCCCTTCACATGCAGCACGGCGCCAGCCCCATCGGCATTCAGGCTTGCCGCGAGGCGTCGTTCGGCGCTGAAGGGCAGGTGGGCCAGCCGGGGCTGCGCCGATCGCGTCGCCTCGATCAAGAGGCCCGCCTGCTGGGCCAGCACCAGCAGGGCAATGTCGACGGTGTCACCGCTGGCGCCCTGGCGCCCGCTGACCGGATGCAGGGTGGCGTCGTTGCACAGGCTCACGGATACCGCCAAGGCGTCGATCTGCGCCTGCGTGCCGGCGTCGCCGTGCTCATTGTCGGAGCGGAACGGGGGATCGTGTTCGTCTTCCGGAACCTGCAGCACCATGCCCGAGGGCAATACCAGCCGTGTTGCGGACATGCGATTGAGGGTGAGGGTGCCGGTCTTGTCGGTTGCGATCACGGTGCAGGCGCCGAGCCCCTCCACCGCCGGCAGGTGCCGCACGATCACATGGCGGCGCGCCATGCGGCGCGTGGCCACCGACAGGGCGATGGTGACCGCCACCGGCAATCCCTCGGGAATGACGGCGACGGCCAGCGCGGCCGCCATCAGGAAGGTTTCCACCATCCCTGCGCCCGCCATCAGGCGGCCGACGATGATCACTCCCATCAGCACCAGGGTGGCGGCGCCCAGCATGCGCGAGAAGCGTTCCAGGCGGCGGCTGAGGGGCGGCGGCGTCGCCGGCGTGTCCAGGGCCTGGGCGATGTGCCCGAGCGCGGTGTCACGCCCGCTCGCCACCACCAGCCCCTGGGCCTGGCCCCGCAGCACATTGGTGCCGGCGAACACCATGTTGGCGCGCTCGGCCAGGGGCGCCTCGTCCGGCAGCACGATCGCGGCGCTCTTCTCCACCGGGAGCGACTCGCCGGTGAGGGCGGCCTCGCTGGTTTCGAGATCGCTGGCGCGCACCAGCCGCAGGTCCGCGGGCACCCGGTCGCCGGCCTCCAGCAGAACCAGGTCGCCGGGCACCAGCTCGGCACTGTCGCGCAGCACCACGGTGCCATCCCGGGCCACGCGGCTGTGGGTGGTGATGGCGTGCTTCAGCGCCGCCGTGTCGGCTTCAGCGCGGGCTTCCTGTAGGGCGCCGACGCCGGTGTTGAGCGCCAGAACCACGAAGATGAAGAGCGAGTCCTCAGCATGGCCAAGGGCGATGGAGATGCCCGCGGCCACCAGCAGCAGATAGATGAGTGGACTTTGCAGCTGGCCCAGCAGCAGCCGCCAGAGGCTGCGACGGGGCGCTTCCGGCAGGCGGTTGGGCCCCCACCGGTCGCGGCGACGCGTGACCTCCTCGTGCGCCAGTCCGTCGAGATCGCAGCCGAGCCGTGCCGCCGCCGCCACTGGGGCCAGGGCGTGCCACGCCGGGGCAGGGGCCTCAACCGAGGCTCCTGGCGGGGCCGGAGCCATGCTCAGTACGACATGAGCAGCGGAATGGAACTGTCCTTCAACAGCGATTGCGTGACGCCACCCAGCACCCATTCCTGCATGAGCGAATGGTTGAAGGCGCCCATCACCAGCAGATCCGCACCGAACAGGCTGGCCTGCTCGCGCAAAGTGGCTTCGATGCCGCCTTCCTGGACCACCAGGTCCTTGACGTTCACATGCACGCCGTGGCGGGCGAGATGCGGCGCAATCTCGGCGCCGGGCACGGTCTTGGCGAGCTGCTTCTCGGTGGCGATGGCCACCACTTCCACCGCTTCCGCCGACCGCAGGATGGGCATGGCGTCGTTGACGGCGCGGGCCGCCCGGGCGCTGGCATCCCAGGCAATGAGCACCCGCCGGTGCTTGAAGCTGTCCCAGGCGGGCGGCACGACGATCAGCGGGCGGCCGCTGTCGAACAGCAGGGCCTCGATCAGGCCGCGGTCGGCATCCACGCTGGCGCGCTGGGCGTTGAGCACGGCGATGTCATGCACCCGCGCCTGCGCCACGAAGGTATCCACGAGCTGGCCATAGGAGAGCTGCAGCGTTTCGACGGAACAGGAAACGCCCTGGGCCTGGGCATCTCCCCGGGCCCGTTCCGCCAGGCTGCTGGCAAGCGCGTTCAGGCGCCGGTTGTGATCGGCCACCAGGCTGCTGGCGACGCTGCTGACGAAGGTGTTGCCCACCACCACCTTGAGCGAGGCCGCCTGGATGGTGGCATGGGCGCCCGCCTGCTGGGCCAGGGAAAGGCCATAGCTCAGCGCCGCGGCCGAGACCTCATCGCCTTCCTCGGTCATGCCGATGAGCACGCTCTTGATATTCTGCAGCATGGGGCTTTCCTTGCACGATGACCCACCCTAATGGGCCCGGCATAGCGGGGCGTTGCGTTACGTCAACAGCACCCGGGGTGATTATCCCACTCTAAATGACATCGCGAAATCACATCTCGCCGCCGGGCCCGGACCTGAGGCGGCTCAGGCCTCCGGTTCCGCCAGCAGGCGATAGCGGCCGCGGTAGTACAGCAGGGGAGCGTCGTCGCCCTCGGCATGCATGTGCACCACGCGGCCCACGAAGATGATGTGGTCGCCCCCGTCGTAATGCGCGTAGGGCACGCACTCGAAGGTGGCATGGGCGGCGGTGAGCCGGGGCGCGCCGCTTCGGCCCGGATGCCAGTCGGTGCCGGCGAATTTGTCCTCTCCCGCCCGGGCGAAGCGGTTGGAAAGCTCCTGCTGGCTCTCCAGCAGGATGTTCACCGAATAGGCCTTCACCTGCTCCAGCCGGGCCAGGGAATTCAGGGTGCGGGCCATGCAGAACAGGATCAGCGGCGGATCGAGCGAGACGGCGGAGAAGGAATTCACCGTCACCCCCATCAGCCCCTCGTCGTCGCCGGCCATCACCACGGCGATGCCGGTGGCGAAGCGGCCCAGCGCGTTGCGCAGCTCACGCGGATCAAAGCTGGCGTCCAGATCAATCGTCGAAGTCCTCGTCGACATGGGCAATGCTCTCTCGTGCTGGAAAAAGCCCCGTACACACGCCACGGCAATGTCGGGCGCGCTGCAGTGCTGCAGGCAAGAGGTATAAGGCGCATCGCCTCCCACGCAAGCCAGCCCATCGGTCGCCATGGCTTTTCCCGCGCGGCGCTTCGGTTTAAACGCAGGGCCCATGGCCTATGCTGTCAAAGAGATCTTCCTGACCCTCCAGGGCGAGGGCGCCCAGGCCGGCCGTGCGGCCGTGTTCTGCCGTTTCTCCGGCTGTAATCTGTGGTCGGGGCGCGAGGAAGATCGCGCGGCGGCGGCCTGTCGCTTCTGCGACACGGATTTCGTCGGCATGGATGGCGAGGGCGGCGGGCGGTTCGGCTCGGCAACGGCTCTGGTGGCGGCCTTGTCCGCCACCTGGGGCGAACGGGCCGGCCGCCGCTTTGTGGTTTTCACCGGGGGCGAGCCACTGCTGCAGCTGGACGCCGCCCTGATCGCCGCGACCCATGCCGCCGGCTTCGAGATCGCGGTGGAGACCAACGGCTCGGTGGCGGCGCCGGACGGCATCGACTGGATCTGCATGAGCCCGAAGGCCGGCGTGGAGCTGGTGCAGCGGCGTGGCCACGAGCTGAAGCTGGTGTTTCCGCAGCCGGACCTGATGCCGGATGTCGTCGCCGGGCTCGACTTCGACCATTTCTTCCTGCAGCCCATGGATGGGCCGGACCGGCAGCGGCACACGCAGGCGGCGGTGGCCTATTGCCTGGACCATCCCCATTGGCGGCTGTCCCTGCAAACCCATAAGATGATCGGCATCCCATGAGCGCATCCCCCCGCCAAATGCGGATCACCCAGGCCTTCACCTTCGAGGCCGCGCATTTCCTGCCTCGCGTGCCGGAAACCCACCGCTGCCGTCGCATGCATGGGCATTCCTATCGCATCGAACTGACGCTGGAAGGCCCGGTGGATGACGACAGCGGCTTCGTCGCCGATTTCTTCGACATCGAAGCCGCCTTCGCGCCGCTGCTCGCCCGCCTGGACCACCATTGTCTCAACGACATCGAGGGGCTGGACAACCCCACGGCCGAGCACATCGCCGTCTGGATCTGGACCCGCCTGAAGGCGCAGGTTCCCCTTCTCGCCAGCGTGCGGGTGTTTGAGACGCCCATGTCTTATGCGGAATACACCGGCGCCTGAAGCGCCGGTCACATCTGCCGGGCCACCTGCGAGTCGGTGTCGTGCAGCTCCGGCTCAGGCACCGCCGCCGCTGCCGCCCGCAACGCCGGTAGGATCTCTTCCACCCGATCGACGTTGAGCAGGGTCATGGGCGCGCGGGGCGGCAGGAAGCCGGTGGTGTCCATGTGGGCCATGAGGTCCAGGAACGGATTCCAGAAGCCGTCGATATTGGCCAGCAGGATCGGCTTGCGGTGTCGGCCGAGCTGCGCCCAAGTCAATTGCTCCACCAGTTCCTCCAGGGTGCCGACGCCGCCCGGCAGGGCCACGAAGGCATCGGCGCGCTCGAACATCAGCTGCTTGCGCTGATGCATGTCCTGTACCTCGATGATCTCGGCCTTGTGGCGGAACCTGCGTTCCGCACGCACCAGAAAGGTGGGGATGATGCCGGTGACGGCGCCGCCGGCCAGCGACACCGCACCCGCCACCTCACCCATGAGGCCGACACCGCCACCCCCATAGACCAGGCGAACGCCTTCGGCGGCGAGCAGACGGCCGAACTGGCGCGCGGTCTCCGCGAAGACGGGATTGGTGCCGAAGGACGAACCGCAATAGACGCAAACACTTTCAATCTTAGCCATGCATCCACTCTAGCACTGTTTCGGCCGCATCCGGGAGTGTGCGCATCCGTTGCAACGCCGCGGTGAACGCGGGCGGGGCGCCTTGAAATCCTCCATTTTATCGTTTATCGCCGATGAACGATGGCCGAGCCTCCCGTCTTCTCTCCCGCATCCGCCGACCTGCCCGACCTGGAGCCGCTGGCCGAGCGCCTGCGGGCGCTGGCGCATCCGGCGCGGCTGGCGGTGCTGCGCCGTCTTGCCCATGAGAAGTGCTGCGTCTGCGGCGCCCTGGTGGACGGGCTGCCTTTGGCGCAATCCACCGTCTCCCAGCACCTCAAGGTGCTCACCGACGCGGGCTTTCTGCGCAGCCGGGCGGACGGCGCCCGCACGAGCTACTGCCTCGATGCGGAGGCCTTGCGCGCGCTGCGTGTGGAAATCGACGATCTGTTCGCGGCCCTGCTTCCGTCCGGCGCCGGCGAGCGATCGCAGGAAAGCTAGGGTTCAATGTTCTTTTCTTTCTTTGCCAAGGCCGCCAAAGACCCCTCCGCCGCCGGACCGCGGGATCGCTTCCTGGGGACGCTGGAAGCGCTGTGGCCCTATCTCTGGCCGCAGGATCGGGCCGACCTCAGGCTGCGGGTGGTGGTCACGCTGCTGCTGCTGTTCGGCTCGAAGGGCGCCACCATGGTGGTCCCCTTTGTGTTCAAATGGGCGACTGATGCCCTGACGGCGGAAGTCAACGGTACACCGACCCCCACCGGCTGGGCCTATATCCTCGGTGCGCCGGTGGCGCTGACGCTGGCCTATGGCATCGCGCGCATCGTCATGGCCGCCGTGACCCAGGTGCGCGACGGCATCTTCGCCAAGGTGGCCCTGCACGCGGTGCGCAAGCTCGCCATCCGCACCTTCCGTCACATGCATGAATTGTCGCTGCGCTTCCATCTGGAGCGTAAGACCGGTGGGCTGACACGGGTGCTCGAGCGCGCTCGCAACGGCATCGAAACCATCGTGCGGATGCTGGTACTGCAGCTGGCGCCCACCATCGTCGAATTGGCGATGGTGCTGGCGGTGCTGCTGTTTGCCTTCGACTGGCGCTATGTGGCGGTGCTGGTGGTGACGGTGGCGGCCTATGCGGTGTTCACCTATCGCGCCAGCGAGTGGCGTCTCAACATCCGCAAGGAGATGAACGACAGCGACACGGAGGCCAACACCAAGGCGGTGGACAGCCTTCTGAACTATGAGACGGTCAAGTATTTCAGCGCCGAGGCCTGGGAGAACGCCCGCTACGACCGGTCCATGGCCCGCTATGAGCAGGCGACGGTGCAGACTTTCACCTCCCTGGCCTGGCTCAACGCCGGCCAGGCCATCATCTATTCGCTGGGGCTCACGGCGGTCATGGTGCTGTGTGTGCTCGACATTCGGGCTGGCCGGCAGACCGTGGGCTCGTTCGTCATGATCAATGCCATGATGATCCAGCTTTATGTGCCGCTGAATTTCCTTGGTTTCATCTATCGCGAGATCAAGCAGGCGCTGCTCGACATCGAGACCATGTTCGCGGTGCTCGCCCGCGCGCCGGAGATCGTCGACAGGCCCGGCGCGCCGGATCTGGTGGTGTCCGGGGGCACCGTGCGGTTCGAGGACGTTCGGTTCGCCTACGAGCCGGGCCGCGAGATCCTCAAGGGGGTGTCGTTCGAGGTGCCGGCCGGGCGCACGGTGGCCATCGTCGGCGCCTCGGGCGCCGGCAAGTCCACCCTGTCGCGACTGCTGTTCCGCTTCTACGATGTCTCCTCCGGGCGCATCGTCATCGATGGCCAGGACATCCGGGATGTCAGCCAGGCGTCGCTGCGCCGGGCCATCGGCATGGTTCCGCAGGACACGGTGCTGTTCAACGACACCATCGCCTACAACATCCGCTACGGCCGCCAGGATGCCTCTGAGGACGAGGTTCGGGCCGCAGCGCGGATGGCGCGGATCGACGATTTCATCCAGGCCACCCCTAAGGGCTACAAGACCGAAGTGGGGGAGCGCGGATTGAAGCTCTCCGGTGGCGAGAAGCAGCGCGTCGCCATCGCCCGCACCTTGCTGAAGGCCCCACCGATCCTGGTGCTGGACGAGGCCACCTCGGCCCTGGACAGCCGCACGGAGAAGGACATTCAGGACGCGCTCGACCGTGTCTCCGAGGGGCGGACCACCCTGGTCATCGCCCATCGGCTGTCGACGGTCATCGGCGCCGACGAGATCCTGGTGATGGACGCCGGTCGGGTGGCGGAGCGGGGCAGCCATGCGGCGCTGCTCGCTCTCGGCGGGCTCTATGCGGGCCTCTGGCAGCGCCAGCAGGAAGCGGAGGCGGCAGCCGGTGCCGACACGGTGACGACCAAGGATGACGACGCCCCCGATGATCTCGCCCCGGGCCGGGTGGAAGACGAGATGGCGGGATTCAACGAGAATGCGTCCACCGCGCTCGGCTGAACGGTACGGGCGGCATCACGGCGCCGTGATCCACATTACGGAAAGGTAATCCCATAGCCAGGGAACTGTAAGGGAGCGCCCGTTAGCTTGCCTCTCGAACCTGCTGAACGGCTGAGCGCCGCCCAGCGGCAACCCGTTGGCAAGAGAGAGATACGAACGCATGACCCGCTCCAGCAACACCCCCTCCGTGACGAAGCGTCGCCGCCAGGCTCTGCTCGCCGGTGTGTTCGGCCTCGCCATCGCCGGCGTGGTGGCCGGCGAGCTCATCCCGGGGGCGGCAACGCCGGCGTTCGCGCAGATCACCACCAGCCAGCCGGCCGGCACCTTCTCGTTCGCGGACATCGTCGAGAAGGTCTCCCCCGCCGTGGTCTCGGTGAAGGTGAAGAAGGACGCCGGCGAGGCGGTGGCCATGGGCGAGGGCCCGGGCATGGGCGGCAACATTCCGCCCCAGATCGAGCAGTTCATGCGGCGCTTCGGCTTCGGTGATGGCCAGGGTCCGATGGGTCCCATGGGTCCGCGCGGCCAGCGGGGCGGTCCCCGCGGCGAGCGCCCGGTGGTGGGCCAGGGCTCCGGCTTCATCATCTCCGCCGACGGTTATGTGGTGACTAACAACCACGTGGTGGACGGCGCCGACGAGGTGGATGTGACCACCACCGACGGCAAGGAGCATGTGGCCAAGGTCATCGGCACCGATCCGCGCACCGACGTGGCGCTGCTGAAGATCACCGACGGAAAGGATCTGCCCTGGGTCAAGCTGGCCGACAGCGCGCCGCGGGTGGGTGACTGGGTCATCGCCGTGGGCAACCCGTTCGGTCTCGGCGGCACCGTGACCGCGGGCATCGTCTCGGCCCGGGGTCGCGACATCGGCTCGGGTCCCTATGACGACTTCATTCAGATCGACGCGCCCATCAACCGGGGCAACTCGGGCGGCCCGACCTTCTCGCTGAATGGCGAGGTGATCGGCATGAACACCGCCATCGTGTCGCCCTCTGGCGGCAACGTCGGCATCGCCTTCGCCATCCCGTCGGAGACGGTGAAGACGGTGGTGAACCAGCTGCGCGAGAATGGCTCGGTGGCCCGTGGCTATATCGGCGTCCAGATCCAGCCGGTGACCGAGGAACTCGCGTCCGGTCTGGGCATCAAGGAGGCCGAGGGCGCCCTGGTGGCCCAGGTTCAGCCGAACACCCCCGGTGCCAAGGCGGGCCTGAAGGCTGGCGACGTGGTGGTCAAGCTCAACAACGAGGCCATCAAGGATGCGCGTGACCTCACCCGCAAGGTGGGTATGCTCAAGCCCGGCACCGAGGTGCAGCTCGCCATCATCCGCGATGCCAAGCCCATGACCGTGAGCGTGAAGCTGGATCAGCTGCCCAACGACAAGGTGGCGCGTGCCGATCAGGGTGAGGACGATGCCGGTGGCATGGGCAAGGACCTGCCGCGGCTCGGTCTCCAGCTGGCCCCGGCCAAGAGCGTCGACGGTGCCGGCGGTGAGGGCGTGGTCGTCACCGGCGTGGACCCGAACGGTCCGGCCGCCGCCCGTGGCTTCCGCACCGGCGACGTGATCCTCAAGGTGGGCGACAAGAGCGTCACCACCCCGAAGGATGTCCGTGATGGCCTCGCCGCCGCCAAGGCTGAGAACCGCAAGGCGGTGCTGATCCAGGTGAAGAGCGAGCAGGGTGTCCGCTTCGTGGCCATCACCCTCGACTCCAAGGCCAAGGGCTGAAATCGGGCTGAGCCCTGCTGAAGTCTCCTGAACATGACGACGCGGGCTGCGGCCCGTGTCGCGCCCCTCGACCGGATCGCCGCCCCTGCGGTCCGGCCTACCGATCGGCGAGGCGCCCCGCCCCTTGCCCCCAGTCTCGCCGATCGGTCCTTTCCAGAGCCGAGGCCGACGACCCCGTCGCCCCCCAACGTCGCCTTGGCCTGCAGGCGCGGGAAGCTCCAGAGGCTTCCCGCGCCTTTCTTCTGTCCACGGCTTTCTGTCCCTGGCGCTTCCGCCGCGCGGCCACGGATCTGCAGCATGGACCTGCGGAACAGCTGAGCTAGAGTGAGATGAACGCGAATCTCAACCCGGACACCCTCACCGCCATGCGCCTCCTCCTTGTCGAGGACGACCGCGACGCCGCCGAATATCTCCGCAAGGCCTTTCGCGAGGCCGGCCACGTGGTGGACCATGCCGCCGACGGCGAGGCGGGGCTCGCGCTTGCGCTCGACGGCAAATACGACGTGCTGCTGGTGGACCGCATGTTGCCACTGCGCGATGGCCTCTCGCTGGTGGCGGAGTTGCGCGGGCGTGGTGACAATACGCCAGTGCTCATCCTCTCCGCCCTTGGCCAGGTGGATGACCGGGTGCAGGGCCTGCGGGCCGGGGGCGACGACTATCTGCCGAAGCCTTACGCCTTCACGGAGCTGTTGGCCCGCGTGGAAGCTCTGGCGCGGCGCGGCGGGCCGCAGGGCACGGACACCCTCTACAAGGTGGCGGATCTCGAGCTGGACCGCCTCGCCCACCGCGTGACGCGGGGCGGCAAGGAGATTCCGCTCCAGCCCCGCGAGTTCCGGCTGCTGGAATATCTCATGCGCCATGCCGGCCAGGTGGTGACCCGCACCATGCTGCTGGAAAATGTGTGGGACTATCACTTCGATCCGCAGACCAACGTGATCGACGTCCATGTGTCGCGCCTGCGCTCCAAGGTGGACAAGGGCTTCGAGGTGCCGCTCATCCACACCGTGCGTGGCGCGGGCTATATGGTGCGCGCGGGGCTCCGGTGATGGGTGCGCTGCGACTTCGCGCACACGGGCGGAGGCGGGCGTGAAGGCGCTGGCCTATCTTTCGCGGCTGGTGCGCACCACGGCCTTCAAGCTGCTGGCCGCCTATCTGGTGGTCTTTGCCGTCTTCGCCGTCTCGGTCATCGCATATACGGCCTGGCACACACGAGAGCTGATTCAGAACCAGGTCGCCGATGATCTCGAACGGGAGGTGCGGTTCCTCTCGGAGCAGTATCAGAGCGGGGGCATCCAGCGGCTCGTCTATGTGATCGACCGGCGCTCGCGCCGGCCCGGCTCCTCCATCTACATGCTCACCAATTTCCAGGGCGAGGTGCTGGCCGCCAATGTGGCGGACCTGTCCCTCGGGCTGCTGAACAAGCCCGGCACCCGCTTCGCCACCTACAATCGCCCGGATGACGCCGGCGCCAGCCGCAGCCATGTGGCCTTCGTGCAGGTGTTCATTCTGCCGGGCGGCTATCGCCTCTTGGTGGGGCGCGACATCGAGGAGCGCGACACCCTGCGCGATCTGGTCGCCCGGCCGGCTCAGGGGGCAGTGTTGCTGATCGTGGTGCTGGGGCTCGCCGGCGGCATCTTCGTGACCCGCCGTGTGCTGAAGCGCATCGATGCCATGACCGCCACCAGCGAGACCATCATGGCTGGCGATCTCTCGGGCCGGTTGGCGGTGGCGGGCACCGGAGACGAGTTCGATCGGCTGGCTCACTCCCTCAATGCCATGCTGGAGCGCATCGAGACCCTGATGCAGGGCTTGAAGGAGGTCTCGGACAATATCGCCCATGATCTGAAGACCCCGCTCACGCGCCTGCGCAACCGGGCCGAGGAGGCGTTGCGCACGGCGCACACCGAGGAGCAATGGCGGGCCGCGCTCGAAACCACCATCGAGGAAAGCGACGGCCTCATCCGCACCTTCGATGCCTTGCTGATGATCGCCCGCGCGGAGGCCGGGCAGGCCGGCGCCAGCATGAGCGAGGTCGATCTGGCCGATCTCACCACCGATGTCTGCGAGCTGTATGAGCCGCTGGCCGATGAACAGGGGCTCGACCTGATCGTTTCGGTGGAGCCGGTGCGCGTCCATGGCGTGCGCGAACTGATGGCCCAGGCGCTGTCCAATCTGCTGGACAACGCCATCAAGTATGGCCGTCCGCCGGAAGGCACCCGTGGGCGGATCTCGGTATCGCTGGCGCGGGACGGCACGGGCGCGGAGCTGCGCGTGGCTGATTGCGGGCCCGGCATTCCCGCCGCTGACCGCGAGCGGGTGGTGGAGCGCTTCGTTCGGCTCGAAGCCAGCCGCACCCGCCCGGGGTCCGGGTTGGGCCTCTCCCTGGTGGCGGCGGTGGCGCGGTTGCATGGCGGTATCTTGAGCTTCTCGGACAATGCGCCGGGTCTTGCCGCAACCCTGCGGCTGCCGGCTGTCCCCTCGCCAGAGGCGACGGCGCGCCGTTAACCCTGTCATCGAGTCGTCACAGTGCCGCTCCCGGGGTCACCGCGCCCGTGTCCGCGCCGCTTTTGCCCCATGCTTGCTGGCTCTAAGGTGGGCGGGTCGCGCCCGCGCTGCCGCGCGGGGGCGACGCTTGTGCCGTTTGGGGGGTTGCACATCTCGTCCCCCCGTGCCTTTAGGTCCATCCATGCGCGCGCCCCACGTTCCGGATTCGCCCGAAGGTTCACGCCTTGCCGCCCTGATGCGGGAAGCCCCAGTGCTCGTGGATGCCGAGGGCGCCCAGCTCAAGCTGAGTTTCGCCCTCGATCGTTTGGCGCCGGCGGAGCAGGAGGTCCTGGAACGGCTGTTCGCCGAAAAACCCCTGGCCCATCAGGTCTGCCTCGGTGTGGCGGAAGGCTCGCCCTTTCTGCTGGAGCTGATCCGTTCCGAACCCCAGCGTCTGCTGCGCATTCTCACCAGCGAGCCGGATCATCACTTGGAACGGCTGATCGCCGCGTGCGATGGCGTGGCGCATGCCGCGCCGGAGGAAGCCGAGGTGGCGCGCGCCCTGCGACGGATGCGTGCCGAGGCGGCGCTGCTGATCGCTTTGGCCGACATCGGCGGGGCCTTTGATCTGGTGGACGTGACGGCCGCGCTCAGTGACGTCGCCGACGCTGCCGTGCGTGGGGCCCTGGACTTCCTTCTGCTGGATGCCGCGCGGGCGGGGAAGCTGCTGCCACCCGATGGGGCCAATCCCAGCCTGGGCTGCGGGCTCGCGGTGATCGCCATGGGCAAGCACGGCGCGCGGGAGCTCAACTATTCGAGCGACATCGATCTCATCGTCATCTACGACCGCGACCTCGCACCGCTGGCGGATGGCGTGGAGGCGAGCCCGTTCTTCGTGAAAATCACCAAGGGGCTGGTGCGGCTGCTGCAGGAGCGGACGGTCGACGGCTATGTTCTGCGGGTGGATCTGCGGCTGCGGCCCGATCCCGGCTCCACCCAGGTTGCCCTCTCCATCAATGCCGCACTCGACTATTACGAGCGCGAGGGCGCCACCTGGGAGCGGGCCGCCTACATCAAGGCCCGGCCGGTGGCGGGTGATCTGGAGGTGGGACGCGGCTATCTGGCCGATCTCGCGCCATTCGTGTGGCGCCGGGTGCTCGACTTCCAGGCCATCGCTGACGTGCACGCCATGAAGCGCGAGATTCATGCGTTCCGCGGCCATGACGTGGTGGCGGTGGAAGGTCACAATGTGAAGCTTGGTCGTGGCGGTATCCGCGAGATCGAGTTTTTCGTCCAGACCCAGCAGCTCATCGCCGGCGGCCGGGATCCCTTGCTGCGGACCTCGCGCACGCTCGATGCGCTGGAGGCCCTCACGGTTCACCGCTGGATCGCTCCCAAGGTGCGTGACGAGCTCACCGAGGCCTATCTGTTCCTGCGGCGGGTCGAGCACCGGATCCAGATGGTGGCGGATGCCCAGACCCACGAGCTGCCGGAGAGCCGCGCGGCCGTGGAGGCCTTTGCTCACTTCATGGGCTATGCCGATCGCGATGCCTTCGCGGCCGCCCTGGTGGAGCGCCTGCAGCGGGTGCAGGGGCATTATGCCCAGCTGTTCGAGGATGCCCCGCCGCCGGCCGTGCTCGATGCCGACCTCGTCTTTCCGGAAGCGGAGAACGACCGCCAGACCCTGGCGGCTCTGGCGCGCCTCGGCTTTCGCGAGGCGCCGGCGGCAAGCGGCATCGTGCGCGGCTGGATGGCCGGTGGGCCGCGCGCACTAAAGACCCAATCTGCCCGTCAGCATCTCGCCCGCATCGTTCCGCTGCTGCTGGAATCCCTCGCCCGCGGGGGCGATCCCGATGGCGCGCTGATTGCCGCGGACCGCTTCCTGACCGAGCTGCCTGGGCCCCACCTTCTGGCCGCTCTCGACCGACATCCGGATCTGGTGCGCCTGCTGGCGACCATCCTCACCGCGGCGCCCCGGCTTGGCGAGACCCTGGCGCGTCGACCATCCCTGACCGATGCTCTGCTGGATCCGGCCTTCTTCGACGTGCTGCCCGATGAGGAGAGCCTGGAGACGCTGCTCAATCACCTCCTGGACACGGCCGAGACCGAGGAGGAGCAGTTCGATCGCGCGCGGCGCTTCCGCCAGGAGCAGCATGTGTTGATCGGCGTGCGGATCGCCTCGGGGACCCTGGCGGCGGCGCGCGCCGGCGAGGCTTATGCGCGGCTGGCGGAAGTCATCATCCGCGCCCTGCATTGGCGGGTGTGGCAGCGCTTCGTGGAGGCCCACGGCACCATTGCCGGCGCCCGCACCGCGGTGCTGGCCATGGGCAAGCTCGGCGGGCGCGAGATGACGGCAGGCTCCGATCTCGATCTGATCGTGCTCTACGATCACGATGCCGATGTGGACCCCACCTCCGATGGCCCCCGTCCCCTGCAGGGCGCGCAGTATTTCGCGCGCTTCACCCAGCGGCTGGTGACGGCGCTCACCTCCCTGACCAATGCCGGCAAGCTCTACGACGTGGACCTGCGGCTGCGGCCCTCCGGCCGCTCTGGGCCCCTCGCCACCCGCCTGACCACCTTTGCGGTCTATCAACGCGAAGATGCCTGGACCTGGGAGCACATGGCACTGACCCGCGCGCGGGTGATCGCGGCGGACAGCGACTTCCAGGCCCGGGTGCAGGAGGTGATCTGCGCCGTCATGCGCCAGCCGCGCGATCGGCGGCGCCTCGCCCGGGACATCCTCGACATGCGTGTCGCCATCGCTGCCGAGAAGGGCGAGGACGACAAATGGAACCTCAAGCACGCGGCCGGTGGCCAGGTGGATGTGGAATTCCTGGCCCAATATCTGGTCCTCGCCCACGGGCATGATCATGAAGGAATCGTCGACACCGCTACCGCGCGGGTGCTGGCGGCCGCCGAGCGTCTGCACCTGTTGGAGGCGGAGGACGCGCAGGTTCTCATCCGCGCCTGCCGGCTCTACCAGGACCTGACCCAGGTGCTGCGCCTGGCCGTGGATGCACACATCGTTCCCTCGGATGCGAGCCCGGCATTGCGGGCCTTGCTGGCGCGGGCCGGCGAGATGCCGGATTTCGGCACAATGGAAGCCTATCTGGTGGATACGCAGGCCAAGGTGCGCGCCATCTTCCAGCGGGTCCTTGAAGACGCTGCGGCGTAATGCGCCGCTGGCGCGTCCTTCGGTCCACTGGCGGTCGAGGCCATTCCGTTGCGGAATGAGGGCTGCCGGGCCATGCACAACATGAGGGAGGACCGTTCCGTTATGACCGTTGTTCCGTCGTCACCGCCCCAACGGGTGCTTCTCGCCACGGATCTCGGCCCACGCTGCGATCGCGCGTTGGATCGCGCGGTGGCCTTGGCGGACCAGTGGGGGGCGGAGCTGATCGCGGTGCACGCGCTCGAGGAGAACGACGTTCCCGCCATTGCTGAGGCTGAGCAGGATCTGCCGTCCTGGCGCCGCGGCCCGCGCCCGCTGGAGTTGGCACAGGCGGCCCTCAATCGCGCCTTGGAAGGCGTGTCGCGGCCGGTCACCACCGTGGTGGAGGAGGGGGAAGCGTCGGAGGTGATCCTTGCCGCCGCGCAGCGCAAGGCGTGCGACGTGATCGTGATCGCCGTGGCGCGTGACGAGCCCCTGGGGCGCTTCTTCATCGGCTCCACGGTGGATCGGGTGCTGCGCAATGCGCGGGTGCCGGTGCTGGTGGTGCGGCAGCGGCCGCGGCATGCCTATGGCAGCATCGTCGTCGGGGTCGACCTTTCGCCCGCGTCGCGGGTGGCCCTGGGTGTCGCCGGCACCTTCTTCCCCGGTGTGGGCTATCGCGTGCTGCATGCCTATGAGCCGCCGCTCGGCGGTATGCTGACCGATCCGACCGACTATCGGGATGCCTATGGCAAGGTGGTGACCAACGATGTCCTCGCCTTCCTGAAGGAGGCGGGCGCGACCGGGCCACAGCTTCTGGATGTGCTGGTGGAACGCGGCGCACCGGCTCAGCTGATCCAGCAATATGTCAGCGCCTTCAGCGCCGATCTGGTGGTGCTCGGCACCCAGGGCAAGGGCCCGCTTCTGGAGCTGCTGGTGGGCAGCACCGCCAAGTCGGTGCTGGATGGCTTGAGCTGCGATGCGCTGGTGGTGCCTGCTGCCGAGGGCTGAGGCCCGGCAGCGGCGCGCCTCATTTGCGTGATCGCGTGAAGGTTCCAAGCCCGTTCTCGTTGAGGAACTCGACAGTCATGGCGCTGGCGCGCGATCCCTTGCGCGTGAACGTCACCTGCGACACCGAGCCGGCCGGGGCGCTTTCCCCCGCGGGAACGAAGGTGAAGACGTCCCCGCTCCAGTGCGCCAGCGGATATTGCATGGGCTTGGGGCCCACGGTCAGCACCAACCCGCCATTCTTGAGAGTCACAGACGCGGGTCCGAAATAGCCGTTGGCGTACGTGCCTGTATAGGTCGTGAGCGGCCGCGCCGGCGTGGCGGTTGCCGGCTCCACATGGCCCGCAAGCGCGCCGAGGGGCTGGTACATGGGCGCCATCAGGCCGTTGTAGGCGGCATACCAGTCACGGGTCAGGGTGCCGAACTCCACCATGTCCATGAACTGCATGGCCAGCGCCTCCGCCGCACCCACGGGCTGGGCATTGGTGAGCACGGCAATGGCGATGTTGGCCGAGGGCAGCATCATGAAGGTGGTGCCGGCGCCCAAGAGGAACGCGCCGGAGTGCGAGAGCATCACCCGTGCGGCGGGGGTGACGGACACCCCAAAGCCGTGTCCGTAAAAGCTCGGGCGCGCGGTGGGTGTGGCTGAGGGCGCCGAGATGATCTGGGCGGTGATGGCCGGCAAGAGCGCCGACGCGGGCGCGATCTCATGTCCGTCCACGGTGCCATTGCCGAGCACGAAGGCGAGCCAGCGGCCCATGTCCCGCGCCGACGACGAGACGCCGCCAGCCGGACTCTGCGCATCCGGCTGCCGCTGGTACTTGGCAACGAACACCTCCTTCTCACGCACATGCGGCACCGCGCGGTTGGCGCGAGCCATGAAGTCGCTGAAGCGGGAGGAGGTGGCGGTCATGCCGAGCGGCCTGTAGAGCGCCTCCTCGGACAAGGTCGCCCAGTCCTTATGGGCCGCTGCGGCCACGGCTTCGGCGCCCGCCGTCAGGCCGAAATTGGTGTAGGCATAGGAGATGCGGAAGGGGGACAGGGGCAGCTCCCGTAGCCGCTTCAGAATCTGCCGCTGGTCGAAGCCGAGGTCCTCCAGGATGTCTCCCGCGTGATCCGGCAGGCCGGAGCGATGGGTGTAAAGGTCGGCGATGGTGACGTGCCGGGTCACCCAAGGATCCTTCAAGGCGAACCAGGGCAAGTGTTTCGTGACCGGCGTATCCCAGCCCACCACGCCCGCGCCGACTTCATGGGCGACGACGCTGGCGCCGATGGCCTTGGAGAGGGATGCCAGCTGGAACACGGTGTCGCCGTCAACGGCCCCTTCGACCCCGACCTCGCGGACCCCGAACCCCTTGAGGTAGATGGTCTTGCCATCGCGAACCACCACCACGGCCATGCCGGGAATGCCGGACCGCTTCATGAGGCCGTTGGCGAAATCATCCAGCTTGGCGACGGCCGCGTCGATCTGGCCTTTGGCAATCGGCAGCGCGATGGTTTCCGGTGGCGGCACTTTTGGG
The DNA here is from genome assembly GCF_022138605.1 of Xanthobacter sp. NM-25. GTDB lineage: Bacteria > Pseudomonadota > Alphaproteobacteria > Rhizobiales > Xanthobacteraceae > Xanthobacter. The sequence continues at coordinate 73,079 of NZ_JACBFS010000002.1, read as the reverse complement.
TCGAACGGCTTGGCGCCTTCCGCAGCGGTGGCTCCGCCCGCGCCGGCCAGCATCAGGGAGATCACGAGGGATGCCGAAAGGGCGGCCGCGCACAGCGTTTCGCGGGTGCGCGCGATGGGCCGGGCAAGCGGCAGGCGGAACAGCGCGAAGCGGCCGCATCCGGACCGTTGCGGGCGGGGGAATGTCTCGATCATGGAATCCTGCCAGGCCTCTGGAGAGGGAGCGCGGGGCGCGGGGGCACGGCTGGCAGGGAAGCTGCGTCGCGGCGGGGCGTCAAGGGCTGCCGCGACGCAGGTGCCGTATTCGGCTCACATGACGGCGGCGAGCTTGGGTGTCTCGTTGGAATTGGCCGCGCGCCCGTCCACCGGCAGCCGCACGATCACGGAGGTGCCCATGCCTTCCGTGGAACGGATGCGCATGGCGCCTCCGTGCAGCTCCACCAGCGACTTGGCGATGGCGAGGCCGAGGCCGGACCCCTTGTGGGTCTTGGTGAACTGACTTTCCACCTGCTCGAACGGCCGGCCGATCCGCGCCAGCGCGTCCTTGGCGATGCCGATGCCGGTATCCTCGATGGCGATCACCGCCGCAGTGCCGTTGACGCGTGCCTTCACCGAGATCCGACCGTTCTCGGGAGTGAATTTCACCGCGTTGGACAGAAGATTGAGGAGGATCTGCTTCAAGGCCCGACGGTCCCCCTTGATGGCGAGGTTTTCGCCGGCGGTGACGGTCATCTTGATGCCCTTCTCGTCGCCGTTGACGGCGGTCACCCGCATGGCATCGGCGATGATCTCGTCGAGGGCGACCTCCTCCACCTCCAGCTGCATGCGCCCCGCCTCGATCTTCGACATGTCGAGGATGTCGTTGATGACGTCGAGCAGGTAGGTGCCGGAGCCTTTGATATCGGAACAATATTCCGCGTACTTGGGCGAGCCGAGCGGGCCGAACATGCCGCTTTCCATGATCTCGGAAAAGCCGATGATGGCGTTGAGCGGGGTGCGCAGCTCGTGGCTCATATTGGCCAGGAACTCGCTCTTGGCGCGGTTGGCGCCTTCCGCCTTGTTGCGCTCTTCCGAGTATTTCTCTGCCAGTTCCGCCAGCTGCTGGGCCTGATGCTCCAGGGTCTGCTGCGATTTCCGCAGGTCCGCGACGAGCGCCATGAGGCGTTTCTCGTTATCCATGAGGCGCTCCTCATGGCGCTTCATGGTGGTGATGTCGGTGCCCACCGAGACGTAGCCGCCGTCCTTGGTGCGGCGCTCGGCGATCTTCAGCCAGCGGCCGTTGGAGAGCTGGGCCTCGAAGGCGCGGGAGCCTTCCTCCGGCCGGTCTTCCGGCTTGAGCGGCGTGCGGGTCACGGGGTGGCGGCCGACCGAGGCGATGGTCTCGAAGGGGGTGCCGGCGTGGATGGCCTCATCGGGCAGCTCATGCAGGCTCTGGAACTTGGAATTGCACAGCACCAGCTTGTTCTGGCTGTCCCACAGCACGAAGGATTCCGAGATGCTCTCGATGGCGTCCCGCAGGCGCATGTCGGCGGTCACGGTCCGCTCGGCCATGTGCTGGGTCTCGGTCACGTCCATGGCGATGCCGATCAGGTGAGGACCATCCTCGCCCGCCTGCTGAACCACTTCGGCGCGCATGCGCAGCCACACATAGTCGCCCTTGGAGGTGCGCATGCGGAACACGCGATCCACCGACGCCCCGGGCCGGTCCGCCAGCTCCTGCGCGAGCTCGTAGAGGTCGCCGTCGTCCGGGTGGACCAGCTTGGTGATCTCGCCGAAGGAGATCAGCTCATCCTTGCGCTCCAGGCCGAGGATCTCGAACATGGTGTCGGACCAGTACATGCGCCCGCGCGCCATGTCCCAATCCCACATGCCGCAGCGGCCACGGTTGAGCGCGGTGTCGATGCGGCGGCGCACCGTGTCGTAGATATGGTCCGCCTCGCGGGCGCGGGTGGCCTGCCAGTGGAAGGAAAAGCCGAGGATCAGCAGCACCGCGCCAGTGGTGGTGAACAAGGTCACCGTGAGGGTCGTCGTGTCCGCCCACGCGGCGAGGGCGCGGTCGAGGGGCTGGACATAGACGATCTGGCCCAAGGGCGACTTGAGATTGCGGATGGTGGCCAGTGCGGTGTCGCCATCGACGGGGACTTCGAGCACGCCGGCCTGCTCGGCGAAGATGGCGAGGGGCTGGGCGGGGTCGATCAGATCGGCCAGGGTCGCGGGGGTGCGCGCCAACTGCGGCGCGGTGGCGACGATGCGCCCGGTGCTGTCGGTGACATAGACCCGGCGGCCGGACTCGGTGGCGCGCGGCGGCAGGCTGTCGGCGAGCGCCGAGGCGATGGAGGTCGACCCGGCGCGCTGCGCCAGCCCCTCGGCCGTGGCGAGGGCCAGCAGGGAGAGATCGTCCTTGGCATTCTCGAGGACGTTGAGCCGATGGCTATGCACCTGCACCACCGCACCCGCTCCTATCACCACCAGAAAAGTGATGATGAGGGCAGGGACGATCCGCCGGAGGACCGGCTCAGCATCGAGCAGGCGCTGGTAGGCAGGGCGCGCAATCGACCGTGCCAGACCTCGAATGGCTTGGTCGCGCGCGCCGACGCTCGCAGCGTTGGCGCGTGCCATCGCCGGTCTCCTTCGGGTCTCTCGGAAGCCTTGAGCGGCCTAAGCTCGCAGCTTCCACGTCCTAGATCTGGAGGGACGTGCCGCATCTCTCCGAATCGTCTCCATTGGAATCGAATCGCGGGTGATTTGTCCAGGCTTGGCGGGTGTCAAGGGCGGAAAAATCACGCTCCATTGCGGGCTGAATTGCGTGAGCGGAGTCGCTCGCGGGCCGAATGACCCTCTCGCGTGCAATTGGGGAAAATGGGGACAACTTTTCATGCCGGCCAGCGCGCCGATCACAGCGGGACGTGTTGGCGCATGGACGGGGCGGGGCGAGGCTGCTTGTGTGCGGCGTCGGGCAGCGGCGGACGTTAACGCCGTCGTATGAAACCCGAATGTCGTGGGAAGGACGCGCAATGACGGACATCTGGTTCAAGACGGGTGAGGCAACGGTTCTGGCGCGGGACGGGCAAGCCACCGATGCCATGCCGGAAGTGCTGATCGGCTCGGTGCGGGGCCCGGTGGGCCAGGCCTTCGCCAGCATGATGGGGCAGGTGGAAGGGCATACGCGCATGTTCGTGGTGCGCGACCTGAACCAGCAGGTGCGGCCGGCCACCATGATGACCACCAAGGCCACCATCCGCTCGGCCGAATATGTGGAGCTGCTGGGGGGCGTGGTTCAGGCGGCCATGGGCGATGCCATCGTCGACTGTGTCAGCAACGGGATCCTGCCGAAGGACGAGGTCGACGAGCTGTGCATGATCATCATGGTGTGGCTCGATCCGCGCTGCGCCGAGGATCCCGATCTCGACCGGGCGGATCTCTATCGGACCAATTACGAGGCGACCAAGCTCGCTATCACCCGCGCGATGACCGGCAAGCCGAGCATCGACGAGCTGATCGCCAACCGCAAGACCATCAAGCACTATGCCTTGGAAGGTGTGGTCGACTACTGACGCCGCGGCGCGGGTGGCGCCCTCAGGTGGCCGGCAGGTCCGGCACCAGGTGCTCCACCCGCCGCACAAAGGCGGAGAGCGGCTCGCGGACGGTCGCAAAACGATTTTCAGGTGCATTCGGATCGGCATGGCCAAGGGCCATGCCGCACACCAGCATCTGCTCGTCGGGGATGGCGAGCCGGTGGGCGATGATCGAGGCGTGGTGGATGAACGCCGCCTGGGGGCAGGTATCCAGCCCGAACGCGCGGGCGGCGACCATGATGTTCTCCAGGAACATTCCATAATCGAGCCAGGAGCCCAGCTCCAGATCCCGGTCGATGGTGAAGATCAGCCCCACGGGGGCGTCGAAGAAGCAGAAGTTGCGCGCGTGCTGCGCGCTCATGCGCTCGGCATCCGAGCGCCCGATGTTGAGCGCGCCATAGAGGTCCCACCCCACCTTCCGGCGCCGGGACAGATAGGGCTCCCGCCACTGCTTGGGATAATAGGCATAGGCGGGCTGCTCGCTTTCGCCGGCCCGGGCGCGGGCCACCAGTTCCTGCGAGAGCGCGGCGAGTGGCGCGCCGGTGAGCACCCAGACCTGCCAGGGCTGCATATTCGTGCCGCTGGGTGCGCGGGCCGCGATCTCCAGAATCCGGTCGATGGTCTCCGGAGCAACCGCCGTCGGCAGGAAGGCGCGCACGGCGCGGCGTGAGCCGATGGCGTCGAGGGCGGACATAGGCGCGGCGCGAGATGTGGGCGGAGCGGGGGTGAAATCGGTGCAGCGCTGATCCATGGGCGTCCTCCTCGTTCTCGCGCGCCGGCTGCCGGGCAGGCCGGGGCGGCACGTTCCTTTGCGGTGGTGCGCCCAAGCATAGCGATCGCGGAGGCCCTTGCCAGGGTGGTTTAGGCGGCGGAGCTGGAAACCACCGCCGGCGCAGGGCGCTCCGTGCGGAACCAGCGGCCGAAGGCGTCGGCCAGGAAGTCCAGGAACACCCGCACCTTGAGGTCGAGTGTCGCCCGCGCGGGAAAGAGCGCCACCGTTTCCAGCGGTTCACGCCGTTCCCATTGCGGCAGCACCACTTCCAGCTCGCCGATGTCGATGCGCCGGCGGCTGAAGCAGCGGGAGAGCAGCGTGATGCCCCCGCCGCTGATGGCGTGGCGCGCCGCCAGAAGCGGGTCGTTGGTCACGAGGCTGGGCTCGATGCGCAGCTCCACCCCGCCTTCGGGGCCTTCCAGCGCCCAGATATTCTGACCGGGATCGGAGCGCACGTCGATCAAGGCGTGCTGCAGCAGGTCTCGCGGGTGCTCGGGCCGTCCGGCCTGGTCCAGATAGGCCGGGCTCGCCAGCAGGTGCAGGGGAGAAAGGCCCAGCCGCCGGACGTGATAGCTGGAATCGCGCACCGGCCCCTGACGGATGGCCAGATCGAAGCCGTGCTCCACCAGGTCGAGGGGGTGGTTGTCCAGCGTGATGTTGAGCTGCACCTTGGGATAGCGGGCGCGAAACGCCGCCAGTTCCGGTTCCACCACCAGTACGCCGGTGCCGTGGGTCATGAGCACCCTGAGGACCCCCTCGGGCTCTTGGGTGAGGGCACGCACCTGCGCATCAGCCTGATCCAGGAGTGCGACCGCACTCACGCAGCGCTGGTAATAGGCCTGTCCGGCATCGGAGGGCCACACGCGCCGTGTGGTCCGGTGCAACAGCTGCACCCCCAGCCGTTCTTCCAGCGCCTTCACCTTGCGGCTCACCGATGTGGCGGGCAAGCCGAGCTGCTGGGCCGCGCCGTGAAAGCTGCCGCGCTCCACGACGCGCACAAAGACTTCCACATCATCAAAGCGGGCCATGGCGTCCTCCTGTGGGTGTCGAGGGCGGCGCGATGGGGCCCTCGACGCGCCAACCGGGGCGCCCGTTCTCGCGGGCACTCCGGTTGGACCTTCGCAGCTTAGATAGGCGAGGAAACGGCGTCTGCCAGATCAGTTGGTGCCGAGGCCGCGGTCGCCCTGCTCCATGAAGCGCTGATCGGCGGTCTTGGCCGCATCGTGGCTGAAGATGGCCTCGACATTCTGCATGCGGCTGCTGGCGGGCGTGGCATAGCCGAGGGCACCAGGGGCCGCAGCCTTGTTCTGCTGTGCTTCCAGCCAGGACTGCTCGGCCACTTTGTAGGCTTCCAGATTGCCGTTTGTCACGGTGTCGTCGGCCCGGGCGATGCCGGCCAGCGAGAGCGAAGCGGCAAGGGCGAGAGCGGTATAAGTCAGAGTACGCATTGGTGTTTCTCCCAATCGGTGCGGCGTCATTGGCCGCGTTTGGTGACGGGGAGATAGGCCTGGAGTGCCTGCGGGATAATAGCGCCAGAACGAATGAGTTTATGCCATTTTGCGCAGCAATTGGCCTTATACGTAGCGATTTCCATCGATGTTCTCGCACTGCGCAAAATGCTTTATAAAATTGAAATATAATGATTATTTCGCGACCCTTCTAGGGTCGGTCGGCCCGCCGCGGGAGGCTTGTCCGCGCCGGGCGTGCCGGCGGTGAAGCGGCTGGCACGCTGCGGTGATCACGTCTTCTTCAACGTGGCGGCGGTAGGCGAAGACGGGCAGGCCGTGGCGCGGCTCGTAAACGCCGATCGGGGCGCACGGTTTTCACCGTGCGCCCCGATCGGGTCAAGGAAATGGAGTCATGGAGCGGCAGGCAGTTGAGCCCGGCCGCGGATCAGTTGGTGCCGAGGCCGCGGTCGCCTTCTTCCATGAACTGCTGGTCGCGGGTCTTGGCGGCGCCGCGCTCGAAGATGCCTTCGACATTCTGCACGCGGCTGCTGGCCGGCGCGGTGTAGCCGAGGCGGGCGGCGGAGGCCTTGTTCTGCTGTGCTTCGATCCAGGACTGCTCAGAGACCTTGCGGGCTTCCAGATTGCCGTTTGTCACGGTGTCGTCGGCCCGGGCGATGCCGGCCAGCGAGAGGGAAGCGGCAAGGGCGAGAGCGGTATAAGTCACGGTACGCATGGTGTTTCTCCCGATGGTGCGGCGTTGGTTGGCCGCGTTCGATGACCGAGAGATAGGCCGTGCGGAGGTTCGGGATAATCCAGCGATTGTGAGGGATGTTATCCCGTTTCTGGCAGCAATGGCGTGGCCGGCGGGAGGCGCCGGCCGCATCGTTTCATATGCCGGAAGCGCTCACCCGAGGGCGCGGGTGGCGATGTCGAACACGTCGGCGGACAGGCCCGGCGTGCCGGCCACCCGGCGCAGGGCGGCCTCGGCGCTGGCGCGGCGCATGGGCTCCAGCTGGCGCCAGGTCTTGAACGACGACAGCAGCCGCGAGGCCACCTGCGGGTTCTTCGGGTCGAGCGTCAGCACCACGTCGGCCACGAAGGCATGGCCGGCGCCGTCGGCGCGGTTGAACTGGGTGGGGTTGCCGGCGGCAAAAGCGCCGATCAGCGAGCGCACCCGGTTGGGGTTGCCGAGGGAGAAGGCGGGATGCTCCATCAGCCGCTGCACCCGCTCCAGGGTGTCGGGGGCGGCGATCTGCGCCTGCAGGATGAACCACTTGTCGATGACCAGGGCATCGGCCTTGAAGCGCTCGTAGAAGGCGGCCAGGGCCTGTTCCCGTTCCGGCCGGTCATGCTGGGCGAGCACCGCGAGGGCGGCGAGCCGGTCGGTCATGTTGTCGGCGGCCTCGAACTGGGCGCTGGCGCGGGCGATGCCTGCGTCGTCGCCCTTCACCGCCAGATAGTCCAAGGCGAGATTGCGCAGGGCGCGGCGGCCGGCGGACGCGGCATCGGGCGTGAACGCGCCGCTGGTCGCGAGCGCCTCATAGGCGCCCTTGAAGCCACTGGCGAGGGCTGCGCCCACCGAGCCCTTGAGAGCCTTGCGCGCCGCATAGATGGCGTCCGGGTCCACATCGGTGGCGAGCTCGCGGGCGACTTCGCCTTCGCCGGGCAGGGCCAGGGCCTGAGCCTTGAAGGCGGGATCGAGGGCCGGGTCCGCCAGCAGCAGCTCGGCCGCGCCGATCAGCGCCTCGGGGGCTGCCGGGGCTCCGGTGCGCGCGCTCTCCTTGAGCAGACCCAGCGCGAGGCCCTGCAAGGCGTCGAAGCGGTTAAAGGGGTCGGCGTCGTGGGCAGCGAGGAACACCCGCTCTTCCGCAGACAGCTCGCTCACCACGTTCACCGGTGCCGAGAAGCCGCGGTTGAGGGAAGGCACGGGCTGCGCGTCGATGCCGGTGAAGAGGAAGCTCTGCTTCGGCTGGGTGATCTCCAGCACGCCGCGCGGCACCGGCGTATTGCCCAGCATCAGCGGCATGTCCTTGCCGTCCGGCCCCACGAGGCCGAGCACCAGCGGGATCACCATGGGCTTCTTGTCGGTCTGGCCCGGGGTGGGCGGCACCGATTGGGCCACGTCCAGGCGGTAGGTGCCGGCGGCGGCGTCATAGGTGCCGTTGACCGTGAGCACCGGCGTGCCCGATTGCTCGTACCACAAGGCGAATTGGGAAAGGTCGCGGCCGGTGGCATCGGCGAAGGCGGCGACGAAATCCTCGATGGTGGCCGCTTCCCCATCGTGGCGCTTGAAGTAGAGGTCCATGCCCGAGCGGAAGCCGTCGTCCCCCAGAAGGGTTTTGAGCATCCGCACCACCTCGGCACCCTTCTCATAGACGGTGGCGGTGTAGAAGTTGTTGATCTCGCGATAGGTCTGCGGCCGCACCGGGTGGGCGAGGGGGCCTGAATCCTCGGTGAACTGGGCCGCCTTGAGCGCCCGCACGTCAGCGATACGCTTCACCGGGCGGGAGCGCTGGTCGGAGGAGAATTCCTGATCGCGGAAGACGGTGAGGCCCTCCTTTAGGCACAATTGGAACCAGTCGCGGCAGGTGATGCGGTCGCCGGTCCAATTGTGGAAGTATTCGTGGGCGATCACCCCCTCAATGCCGGAGTAATCGGCATCGGTAGCGGTCTGCGGGCTGGCCAGGACGTATTTGTCGTTGAAGACGTTGAGGCCCTTGTTCTCCATGGCGCCCATGTTGAAATCGGACACGGCGACGATGTTGAACACGTCGAGATCGTATTCGCGGCCGAAGGCGGTCTCATCCCAGCGCATGGAGCGCTTCAGCGCATCCATGGCGTAGCCGGCACGGTCCTGCTTGCCTTCCTCCACATAAATGCCGAGCGCCACCGGCCGCCCCGAGGCGGTCACGAAATGGTCGGCGACCTTGGCGAGCTTTCCCCCCACCAGCGCGAACAGATAGGACGGCTTCGGCCAGGGATCATGCCACACGGCATAATGGCGGCTGGTGCCGGGGATGGGGCCCGCCTTCTCCAGATTGCCGTTGGAGAGCAGGATGGGCGCCTCGTCCTTCTCCGCCTCGATACGGGTGGTGTAGACGGCGAGCACGTCCGGCCGATCGGGAAAGTAAGTGATGCGGCGGAAGCCTTCCGGCTCGCACTGGGTGCAGTAATTGCCGGAGGAGCGATAAAGCCCCATCAGCTGGGTGTTGGCGGTGGGGTCCACCAGGGTCTCCACTTCCAACGTGAAGTTGTCGGCCGGCGGATGGGCAAGGGTGAGGCGGTCGGGCGTCGCCTCAAAGCTGGAACCGGCCAGCGCCTGGCCGTCCACGGCGAGCCGCACCAGGGTCAAACCGTCGCCTTCGAGCACCACCGGCGCATCGGCGGTGCCCGCCGGGTTACGGCGGAGCGCGAGGCGGGCGGTGACGCGGGTCTGGGTGGGGTGCAGCGCGACATCCAGGTTGACGGTCTCCACGAGCCATTCGGGCGGGCGGTAATCGGCAAGGCGAATGGGCTGCGGCTCGGCATCACGCATGACAAGGCTCCCGGAGGCATCGGCGGGTGTGGGGTGAGGCGCCAGGGGCGCAACCCGCGATGCTGTTTCGGCGCAGAGACTAGGACGCGATCGTGGCCGTGGAAAGCCGGCCCGCGCCTCAGGCGTGTCGCCAGACTTTGATGGCGGAGAGCAAGAGGATGAGGCCGAGGGCCGGCAGCAGGAGGGCGGAGGGCACGAGCCCCAGCAGCCGTCCGCCGATGAAGGCGCCGATGATGGAGCCGAGCGCCATCATAACCACGAAGGCCTTGTTTTCACCCAGCACGGCGAAGCTACGATCCTGGCTGTAGCGGGCAAATCCCACCAGCATGGTGGGCAGGCTGATGGCGAGAGACAGGCTGCCGGCGAGCTTGATGTCGGCGCCGAACAGCAGCACCAGGGTCGGGATCAGCAGTTCGCCGCCGGCCACCCCCAGCAGCGACGCGAAGATGCCGATGACGAAACCGGCGGCGATGCCCGCAACCACCAGTGTCATGCCGCTGAATGGCGCCGCGCTGCCATCGGGATCATGCAGGGTCACCAGCACCACTGCGATGACCACCAGCAGCGCCGCGATGACCCGGAACAGGGTGCGGGATGCGAGCTTGGTGGCCCAGCCCGCCCCCAGCCACGCCCCCAGCAGGCTGCCCGCCAGCAGATTGGCGATGATCCCCCAATTCCCCACAAGCGCGTCCAGCGGCACCGCGGCCATGCGGAACGGCAGGGCCGAAGCCACCACCACGAGGCTCATGGCCTTGTTGAGGATCACCGCGGCCAGGGCATCGAAGCCGAAGGCGCCGATCAGCAGCGGCAGACGGAACTCGGCGCCGCCGAGCCCGATGAGCCCGCCCAGGGCGCCGATCCCCCCGCCGCCCGCAAAAGCACCGAAAAGACGCGGCCAGGAGGATCTGGAGGGAAACGGATGCGATGTCATGGCAATGCTCGGCAAAATGCAAAGCTTGAGCATGGCATTAATGCCGCATCCGCGCACCTGGTCGCGCGCGACCGCCTCGTGTCAAACCGCCTCAGGCGCCGGTGCGGGCGCCAGCGAGCCGGGCTTCCAGCGCCTCGAAGAGGGGATTGTCGGAGGCGAAGACGTATTCGATGGGGGCCACCGTCACCATGCTCGCGCCGCGGGTCCGCAGGAAGGTGGCGAGGCCGTGCAGGGTGTCGGGCGGGCAGTGCAAGGTCAGCATGCCGGAGGAGGTGGGACCGCCAAACGGCGCCACGCAGCGGAACTGCGCCACCGCTTCCTCCACCAGCGACATGTCGCAGCTGGCGAAGCGGGTGCGCACCTCGCGCATGGTGCGGGCGCGCTTCTCCGCGCCCAGCCGATCGAACATGGCGCGGGCGGCGGCCCGCGTGCCCGCGTCCCATTCGGCGGTCAGGGAGGCGACGAGGTTCGCCTCGGATTTCAGCATGATGCCGTCATCCACCACTTTCAGGCCGTTGGCGGCCAGGGTCGCGCCGGTGGTGGTGATGTCGACGATCAGCTCGGCGCTGCCGGCGGCCGGCGTGCCCTCGGTGGCGCCGGCGCTCTCGACGATGCGGTAATCGACGATGCCGGAGCGAGCGAAGAAGCTGCGGGTGAGGTTCACATATTTGGTCGCCACCCGGATGCGCCGGCCGGTGCGGCCATGAAAGTGGCTCGCCACGTCGTCGAGATCGTCCATGGTGCGCACGTCGATCCAGGCCTGCGGCACCGCCACCACCACATTGGCATAGCCGAAGCCCAGCTTTTCCAGGAGCGCTACCCGGGCGTCGGCGTCCACGATGTTCTCGCGCACCAGATCTTCGCCGGTCACGCCCAGATGGGCGGCGCCGGAGGCGAGGGCGGCGGCGATCTCGGAGGCCGAGAGATAGGCGACTTCCACATTCTCCACGCCGCGGAGGGCGCCGCGATAGTCGCGGGCGCCGCGGGCTTGCGTCAGCGCCATGCCGGCGCGGGCGAAGAAGGCGTGCACATTCTCCTGCAGGCGGCCCTTGGAAGGGACGGCGAGGATGAGCGGGTTTGCAGGGGTCATCGGGAAAGCCCGCTGGTGTTGAAGCCATCCACCGCCGCGAGCCGCTCCACCCAGGCGGCGAGGCCGACGGCAGGCACGCAGGTTTCGGCGCCGAGGCGCGACAAAAGCCGGTCATAGCGCCCGCCCGCCACCAGCGGGCCGGGCGCGCCGCCACCAGGGGCGTGCAGCTCGAACACCATGCCGCTGTAATAATCGAGCGGCCGGCCGAAGGCGGTGGAGAAGGCCACGTCGGCGAGATGCACGTTGTGGGCGGTGAGGAAACCGGTGCGCCGGTCGAACAGGTCGAGGGCACCACCAAGGTCGATGCCGGCCTCTGTCGCCAGCGCGCGCATCTGCGCGGAGGCGACCTCGGGCTGGCCGCGGATGGCCAGATAGCGCGTCAGGATCGCCGCCGTCTCGTCGGACAGGCCACCGCCGGCGTCGAGGGAGGCCTGCTCCAGGAAGCGCGCGGCGATTTCCGAGACCGAGCGCCCGCCCACCGTGGTGATGCCGGCGATGGACAACAGATCGGTGATGAGGGCCTTGGCGGCTGCCGGGTCGGCGCCGGCCAGCGCTGCCAGCACGCCGGAATGGGCCGCCGCCGGGGAGGGCGCCGGCGCGGCGCGGGGCATCTCGGTGTCGAGCCGGCCCTGGCCGAAATCCTTCAGGAGCCGCCGGCGCAGGGCGGGGGCGAGGGGCAGGGCCTCCAGAAGCGCGGCGAACAGGCCCACGTCGCCGAGCCGGATCTCCGGCCGTTCCACCCCGTAAAGGGCGCATACGTCGAGGCCGAGGGAGAGGATCTCCGCATCGGCCGCCTCGATGTCGGCGCGGCCGAAGGATTCCACACCCGCCTGGCGGAACTCGCCGGATCCCTCTCCGCGGAAGCGGAACACCGGGCCGAGATAGCTCACCGCAGCCGGCATCGGCACCTGATCGGCCAGAACGGCGCGGGCCACCGGAATGGTGAGATCCGGCCTCAGACACAGTTCGTGGCCTTCCGCATCCGCCGTCAGGAACATGCGGCGCCGGATGGATTCTCCGGAGAGATCCAGGAAAACGTCGGCGGGTTGGAGGATCGGCGGATCGAGGCGCGTGTATCCGGCCGCATCGAAGCGGGCGATGAGCGCCTCTTCGAGAATGCGGGGATCGTGCGCGGAAAGGGGCGCGGGGGCCGCGGCGGACATGGGTCGAGTTTCCATCTGATTGGCGCGCTTCTAGCAAAGGGGCGCGGTGAGGGCCACCCCTCGCACTTCAAGGGGCGCCCGCGCCTCCGCTATGGTGGCGCCACGGAATCACGGGAGACGGCCATGAGCGAGGCAGGAACATGAGCGAGGCAGGAACAAGCGCACCGGCGAAGGGCGCCAAGGGCGCGAAAGCGGCCGATGTGGCGGGGCTCTCCTTCGAGCAGGCCCTGGCGGAGCTGGAAACCATCGTGACCAGCCTGGAGAAGGGCAACGTGCCGCTGGAGGAATCCATCGCCATCTATGAGCGCGGCGAGGCCCTGAAAGCCCGCTGCGAGGCGCTGCTCAAGCAGGCCGAGGCCCGGGTGGAGACCATCACTCGCGATGCCGAAGGCCAGCCGGCCGGCCTCGCCCCCCTCGATCCGGAGCGCTGAGCGTCCCGTTTCGGGACGCCGTGGGACGGGACCGGGAACAGGCCGTGTCCGAATCGCGGCGCGCGCCTTGTTCTGCATCTGGTCCGTTGAGTGGGTATGCGCGGCCTGTCCCATCTTGAGACAGGCCGGCTGATCGCAGCGGCCGGACCGGGAACAGACCGGGCGCGAATCGCTTCCAGCGCCCGGTTCCGCCTTTCCCCTCGCACCTGTGCCGGATCGGGACACCTTCCGGCGTCGCGCGGATTGAAGCGGGAACACAGGGTGTCCGAATCGCTTGTGGCCCGCCAGACGCGCTTTGTTCTTGGGACTTGCGCTGTCCCATTCTGGCACAGGCGTGCCGGCGGGTATTCTCGCACAAGGGAACACAAGCGGTCCGAATCGCGGGCGGCGCCCGGACCGCGCTTTGTTCTCAATAGATGCCGGGAATGATCCGTTTGGTGCGGCGGACATAGGCGTCATATTCGGCGCCGAAGGCTTCCCGCATCATCTGTTCCTCGCGGCCCACGCGGAAGAAGAACAGGATGCCGAAGCCCACCAGGCCCGCCGGGCCGGCGATCCAGTTGGGCAACAGCAGGGCCTGCGCCAGCGCCCACATGAAGAAGGCGGAGTACATGGGGTGCCGCACCTGGGCATAGACGCCGGTGGTGACGAGCTCGTGCTTCTCCTTGATCTCCAGCGTCACCGACCAATAGCGGCCGATGGCCCGGTGGGTGCGCCAGAACAGCCACAGCGCGGCGATGAACACCACCACCCCCGCCACCACCTGCACCAAAGTGATGGGATAGGAGGCGAAGCGCGGCACGCCGGTGAGGGCATAGATGGCCGGCGTCACCCCAAGGCCGAGGGTGGAGATGGTGAGCAGCGTCATGTCGCGGGCGTTGCGGTGGGCCGCATTGGTCACCTTCATGCGCCGCGCCTTGCGCTCGAACGGGATGCGCAGCACGTACCAGGCCGCGACGCCGACCGCCCAGGCGATCTTGGAAAAGGCGATGAGGGTCATTGCACTCTCAAGGGTTGGAAGAAAGGGGGCGGCGCGGGTCCGCCGCATGTCGCACCAGCCGGCCGAGGCTGTCCACGAAGGCGAGGAGCCCGCCGGTCTCCGCCGCCAGGGCATCGAACGGCACCGGGCCGCAGACATAGGCATAGAAATCGTGGTGGGCCCGCTTGTCGCCGGCGAGGAAGCATTGGCAGTGCAGCCGGAACACGTCGAAACGGAAGCGGCGGTAGGTCTCGGCGCTGATCATGTCGCGGATGGCGGCGTGGCGCACCAGCGGGCGGGCGCCGTAGTCGCCCGGCGCGGTGTTGTGGTCGGTGATCTCGGCAGGGCCGAGGGTCACCGGGTTCACCTTGTAGAAGCTCACCATATCGTCACGCGACTGGATCTCCAGCCAGCCGATGGCCGGAGCCCGCGCCACCTTTTCCGCCGCCTGCCGCAGCCGCAGGCCCGCCGGATGCAAGGCGAACTTCGCCGTGGTGCTGCCCAGGGTCAGCAGCCGCACCGGCACGCGGGTGCCGAAGGCCGGGTCCGCATCCAGGATGTGGGCCAGCGCGCTGATGAGGTGCATGGCGCCGAGGCTGTGGCCGGCGAGCACGATCTCATCCACGTCGCCTTGTTTCTCGCCGTGCTGCGCCACCGCGGCGATGCGGCGGGCGAAGGCGCGCACCCGCTCATCCACCTCCCGGTGGCGGCCATGGGCGAAATCCACCGAGAACTCGGCAAGATCCAGGGATTGCTTGAGGTGGAACTTGCGTCCCGGCCAGCGCATCAGCGCCAGCCCGGCAATGAGGGTCGCGCCAATGCCCGTGAGCCAAGACCCCGTGCCGGAGAGCTGCGGGCTGACCCATGCGGCGACGGCGGTGCCGATGGCGGCGGCGCCCAGCCACACCGCGGCCAGCAGCAGATAGGTGAACAGGAAAAACAGACCGTAGCGGCGGCTGGCGCGGAAATAGCGGGCGAGGGTGCCGGAGGTGATCATGTCCACCACGGCCCGCGCCTGGCCCTTGAGGTGCGACCAGACGGAACGGTCCATGTCGGTGCGGGCGAGGTCATCCCACGCCAGAACTTCGAATGTGGTTTCGGTGCGCCAGTTGGCGCCGGTGACGGCCAGCTCCCAGCTTGCCCCGGTGGGGGTAGGCTGCGGCGGCTGGCAATGGGCCTCCACCGACCACACGCCGGCAAAGCGGCGCAATTCCCGCTCGAACACGCGGAAATGCTCCTGCGTGGTCATGGGATGGTATCCCGCCACAAAGAACACATGGCGACGCATGGCGCGTCCGCTTGAGCCGTCCCGCATGCGGGCGCTTCTAATGGATTCCACGCGCGTTTTGAACGCGAAATGCGGTGGCGGTAATACCGTAATTCTGCGTCAATCTCCCGTTGCCGCGTGCTTGCGAGGGCTCGGGCCCCGGGCTAGCCTCGCGTCAGGCGCGTGATGCAGCCGGCGGGATGCCTGGGTGAAGCTCAAAAATCTTTTCCGCTTCAAAAGCGCGTTTCGCTCCAAGGGCACAAGCCCTCCCCCACTCGGCACCCCGGTTCCGCAGATCTGGCCCGCGGCGTGGCAGAAGCTGCAAAGCCTGGGGCCATCGCCCTCGATCCTGGTGGTCAAGCTCGACCATATCGGCGACTTCATCTCGGTCTTGCCCGCCCTGCAGCGGCTCAAGGCGTGCTTTCCCACCTCGCCTCTCGCGCTCCTGTGCGCGCCCTTCCTGCGGGATCTGGCCGCGTCCACGGGCCTGTTCGAGACCATCCACGTCTATGATTTCTTTGGCGAGCGGCGGCCGGTCGCGGGCTATGCGGGCGCCACGCATGTGGCGGAGCTGAAGGCCCTGGGCTTGCCGCCTTATGATCTCGTGATCGATTTTCGCTATGACGACGATGCCCGCGTGCTGCTGTGGGGCGTCGATGCGCAGATGCGGGTCGCCTACGCCGGGCCCCAGCGGCTCCCGCTGGATTTTGCGGTGCCGGAAATCTACCCGCTGACACGGCCGCAGGCTGCCGCCGCCGCCCTCGACGCCAAGACGCGCATGATCGTTCTGGTGGAGGCCCTGGCCACGGCGGGGGAACGCGGCGCCTATCAGGGTCCCCTGGGGCGGGCCGGCCAGCCGTTGGACCCGGCCTATGTGGTGCTGGCGCCCGGCGCACGCCTGCAGATCAAGCGCTGGCATCACGCCGGCTGGCTGGGGCTCGCCCGGGCGCTGCTGGAACGCACGGAACTTGATCTGGTGCTGATCGGCCATGGGGATGAGGCGGCAGAAGCCCGGGCCCTGGCGGCGGAGCTGGGCTCGGACCGGGTCCGCGATCTCGTCGGCCAGACGACCCTCGAGCAGGTGCCGGACCTGCTGCGGGGGGCGCGTGCCTTCGTCGGCGTCGATTCCGGCATGGCGCATCTGTCGGCGGCGCTGGGGATCCCCTCTGTCGTGCTCTTCTCCGGTTTCGCCGACATTCGCGTGTGGGCGCCGGCCGGCCCGCGCACCGTCGTTCTGCATTCCGCCGCCGCCTGCGCGCCCTGCCGCCTGCCCAGCCACGCGCAGTGTCCCCACGCCTTCGCCTGCATGACGGTGATCGGACCGCAGAACGTCCTCGCTGCGCTGGCGCTGGTGGCGTGTGACGAGAGCTTGGCCGCGCTGGGGGGTGGCGCCGCGCCGACACTTGCGGCACAGGTGTGGGAGACGCGGGCGTAGCCTGTCGCCCCCGTGCCGAGGGCGCGCCCGCGAAAACCGAGGCTGCCTCTTGTCGACCCTTTCTCCCGAACCCGCGCCGCGTGTGACCGTGGTGTTCGTGACCTATAATTCCGGCGCCGTGATTGGGCGCGCCATCGCCAGCGTGCCACCCGAGTGTGCCGTGGTGGTGGTGGACAATGCGAGCCCGGAGGGCACCGCCTGGGCGGCCCATCTCTCGCGACCGGCGGAGCTCGTTCCCTTGCCGCGCAACACCGGTTTCGGCACCGCCTGCAACGCGGGCGCCCGGCGTGCGACGACGCCCTATGTGCTGTTCCTCAACCCCGATGCCGCCTTGGCGCCGGATACGGTGGCGCGCCTGCTGGCAGCGGCGGCAGCCTACGGGGAAGACGCGGTGCTGATGCCCGCCATCATCGGCGAGGACGGCCGGTTGATGCGCAAGGAGGGCACCATCTTCGAGAAGGTGCGCCGTTCGGCCCGCCTTTCGGCCGAAGAGATCGCCGGCGACTATTGCACCCGCTTCATCCATGGCGCCGCCTTCCTGATGGCGCGAGCCGCCTTCTTCCGCCTGGGCGGGTTCGACGAGCGCATCTTCCTCTATCATGAAGATGACGACCTTTCCTGGCGGGCGCTGGCCCAGCATATGCCCATCATCGTGGTGCCGGCGGCGCGGGTGATCCATGCCGGCGGCGGCTCCTCCACCCCCAGCCTCTCCCAGACCTTCCGCATCAATCGCTTCAAGCAGCAGTCCGAGCTTTACGTGCGCGCCAAATATGGCCGCGCCCGCCCGCGCGCGGTGACGGCGCTGAAGCTCTTGGCCGGCTGCGGGCTGGCGGCGCTGCTGCTCAATCCGCACCGGGTGGCGGTGCGCGCCGGCAAGCTGCGCGGGCTGTTCGATGCCGTTCCGTCCGCTCAGGCCTCCGATCGCGGCGCTGCGGATGCCCCCCCGGCGCCTTGAAGCCGCCCCATCCCAGCGCAAGAAGCGGACCAGACACAGGTCGAATGGTTAATGTGGTGCGTTGCGCCATCCGATTTCCCTGTGTAAGCCTCGCGTGTCGCCGGCGCGGACCGGTGCGGAGTGGTTCCGTGACGTCTTTGAAGACCCCGTTGCTCGATACCATCACTGATGCGGCCGACGTGCGGCGCCTGCCCCAGGACAAGCTGGCTCAGCTTGCGGCCGAGCTGCGGGCGGAAACCATTGATGCGGTCTCCGTCACCGGTGGGCATCTGGGCGCGGGACTGGGCGTGGTGGAGCTCACGGTGGCGCTGCACCACGTCTTCAATACGCCCCATGATCGGTTGATCTGGGACGTGGGCCACCAATGCTATCCCCACAAGATCCTCACCGGCCGGCGCGACCGCATCCGCACCCTGCGCCAGGGCGGAGGGCTTTCCGGCTTCACCAAGCGCTCGGAAAGCGTCTACGACCCGTTCGGCGCGGCCCATTCCTCCACCTCCATTTCCGCCGGGCTCGGCATGGCGGTGGCGCGTGATCTCGCCGGTGAAGACCGCAACGTGGTGGCGGTGATCGGCGACGGCGCCATGTCGGCGGGCATGGCCTATGAGGCCATGAACAATGCCGGCGCCATGGATTCGCGCCTCATCGTGATCCTCAACGACAACGACATGTCCATCGCCCCGCCCACCGGGGCCATGTCGGCCTATCTGGCGCGGCTCATCTCCGGGCAGACCTATCTGTCGCTCAGGGAGATCGGCAAGCAATTGGCCGGCCGCCTGCCCAAGTTCGTGGAGCGCGGCGCCCAGCGAGCCGAGGAGTTCGCCCGCGGCTTCTGGACCGGCGGCACGCTGTTCGAGGAGTTGGGCTTCTATTACGTGGGCCCCATCGACGGCCACAATCTCGACCACCTGCTGCCGGTGTTGAAGAATGTGCGGGATGCCAAGCATGGGCCCATCCTGGTCCATGTGGTGACCCAGAAGGGCAAGGGCTACGCCCCCGCCGAGGCCAGCGCCGACAAATACCATGGCGTGGTGAAGTTCGACGTGCTCACCGGCACCCAGCAGAAGGCCAAGTCCAATGCCCCGGCCTATACGCGGGTGTTCGCCGAGAGCCTGATCGCCGAGGCGCGGCGTGACGACAAGGTGGTGGCCATCACCGCCGCCATGCCGTCTGGCACCGGGCTCGACCTGTTCGGCCAGGTGCACCCGGATCACACCTTCGACGTGGGCATCGCCGAGCAGCATGCGGTGACATTCGCGGCCGGGCTCGCCACCGAGGGCTTCAAGCCCTTCTGCGCCATCTATTCCACCTTCCTGCAGCGCGGCTATGACCAGGTGGTGCATGATGTGGCCCTGCAGGGGCTGCCGGTGCGCTTCGTCATCGATCGCGCCGGGCTGGTGGGGGCGGATGGGGCGACCCACGCCGGCGCCTTCGACATCGCCTTCCTCGCCTGCCTGCCGGGCATGACCGTGATGGCCCCCGCCGACGAGGCGGAGCTGACCCATATGATCGCCACCATGGTGGCCCACGACGCCGGCCCCAGCGCCGTGCGCTTCCCCCGCGGTGAAGGGGTGGGCGTGGAGCGACCGGCCACGGGTGAGGTACTGCCCATCGGCAAGGGCCGCCTGGTGCACGGCACCGGCACTGGCGACGTGGCTTTGCTCTCCCTCGGCACCCGCCTCGGCGATGCCGTGAAGGCGGCGGAGCGGCTGGAGGAGCAGGGCATTCAGGTGAGCGTCGCCGACGCCCGCTTCGCCAAGCCCCTGGATCGCGAGCTGGTGCTGGGTCTCGCTGCCGGCCATGGGGCCCTGATCACCATCGAGGAAGGCTCCATCGGCGGCTTCGGCAGCCATGTGCTGCAACTCCTCACCGACGAAGGCGCGCTGGACCAGGGCACCTTGAAGGTGCGCGCCATGGTGCTGCCCGACCTCTATATCGACCAGGATACCCAGGCCCGCCAGCTGGCCGAAGCCCATCTCGACGCCGACGCCATCGTCGCCAAGGCGAAGAGCCTGCTGATGCCGGCTAAGGCCGAGCGGGGGCTGTTCAAGGCCGGGTGAGGGGTTGGGTTTGTCCGGTACCCGGATGGCCCTCTCTTCTCCCGCGTGCTGAAGAGGCGGCGGATGATCGAGATCCTCGCCGTGAAGCATGCCGCCCGGCATTTTCCCTAGGCGCGGCTATGCCCCCAGCACCGCCGCCACATTGCGCCGGTGCACCGCCTCGTACGGCGCGAAGGCGCCAATGGCGCCGGTGGCAAAGGCGTCTGCGGCGAAGGTTTGGAGGTCGAGGGTGGCCAGCGTCGGTTCGGCCTTCAGGCGCAGCAGTTGGGCCAGATAGAGGCGGGTGGCGGTGATGAGGCCGGGGCCATAGCCGCCGGTGGCGATGACCACCTCGGCGCCGTGGTTGGGCAGGATGCGGCGGGTGGCGAGGGCCTCCAGCGCATCGAGATGGGCGAGGTGCGCCGCCAGCCGGTCCGGCTCGTCCACATAGGTGATGGGATCTTCCAGCGTGTCGCCGGCCAGCAGCACCCGGTCGGGCACCAGCGCCACCAGGCCGTCGCGGCTGTGAATGTCCATGGGGTGGAGCGTCACGGTGAGCCCGCCGATGGCAAGGGTCTCCGGTCCATCGATGGTGCGGGTGGGCAATACCAGGGGACGGATCGGCGGGTCGCCGCTCTCCAGCCGGACGCGGTGCCGGGCCAGCAAGGCGGCGGTCGCGGCGGTGGCCATGATCTCGCAATCGGCGAACACCCCGTTGCCGGCCACATGGTCGTCATGCCAGTGGCTGAGCACCACGGTGATGCGACGCACCCCGCGCGCCTCCAGGCAGGCGCGGATCAGATGGGCGTGGGTGAGGGAGATGTGGGTGTCATAGACCAGCGCCGCCTCGCCGTCCCACACCGCGTAGGAGGCGATGCCGAGGGCATAGGCGCCGTCATCCAGCCAGTTCTCAGTGGCGCTGTGCAGGCGGGTGCCGGGCACGCGCCCATCATAGAAGGCGAGGATGTGGGGCGCCGGCTCCAGAATGCGCAAAGTGGAGCCCATCGGCGCCAGACGGCAGCTCCCGGCGGCAGGCGAGGGCGCGCCGCCGGGGAAAGCGCTTGTCACTCGGCCGCTTCCAGCGTGTGGCCGAGACGGTGGGACAGAGTGTGGAGCAGCTCGGTGGCCGCATCGGCGATCACCGTGCCGGGCGGGAAGATGGCCTCGGCGCCGAACGCCTTGAGGGCCTCGTAATCCTGCGGCGGCACCACGCCGCCCACCACCACCATGATGTCGGGCCGGCCTTCGGCTTCCAGCGCCTTCTTCAGCGCCGGAACGAGGGTGAGATGGCCGGCGGCCAGAGAGGAGATGCCCACCACGTGCACGTCGTTCTCCACCGCTTGGCGGGCGGCTTCCTCCGGGGTGGCGAACAGCGGGCCGATATCCACGTCGAAGCCGAGATCGGCGAAGGCGGAGGCGATCACCTTCTGGCCACGGTCGTGGCCGTCCTGGCCCACCTTGGCCACCAGGATGCGCGGCCGGCGGCCTTCCTGCTGCTCGAAGGTCTCCACCAGCTTCTGCACCTTGCCCACCTTGTCGGTCATGGCCGAGGCCTCCCGCTTGTAGACGCCGGAAATGGCCCGGATCTCCGCCCGGTGGCGGCCGAACACCTTCTCCAGCGCATCGGAAATCTCGCCCACGGTGGCCTTCACCCGGGCGGCGTTAATGGCGAGCTCCAGGAGGTTGCCGTTGCCGGCCGCGCCATTGGTCAAGGCGGTCAGGGCGGCGTCCACCTCGGCCGGGTTGCGCTCGGCGCGCAGGCGCTTGAGCTTGTCGATCTGGGCGGCGCGGACGGTGGCGTTCTCCACCTTCAGCACGTCGATGATGCGATCTTTCTCGGGCTTGAACTTGTTCACGCCCACCACGGTCTGTGCGCCGCCGTCGATGCGGGCCTGGGTGGTGGCCGCCGCCTCCTCAATGCGCAGCTTGGGAATGCCGGCCTCGATGGCCTTGGCCATGCCGCCCAGCTCTTCCACTTCCTGGATGTGCGCCCACGCCTTGGCGGCGAGATCGTAGGTGAGCTTCTCCACATAGAAGGAGCCGCCCCACAGATCGATCTGCCGGGTGGTGCCGCTTTCCTGCTGCAGCAGGATCTGGGTGTTGCGGGCGATGCGGGCGCTGAAGTCGGTGGGCAGGGCCAGCGCCTCGTCCAGCGCGTTGGTGTGCAGCGACTGGGTCTGGCCCTGGGTGGCCGCCATAGCCTCGATGGCCGTGCGCATCACATTGTTGAACACGTCCTGGGCGGTGAGCGACCAGCCGGACGTCTGCGAATGGGTGCGCAGGGGCAGCGACTTCGGGTTCTTGGCGCCGAGGTCGGTCATCAGCCTGGTCCACAGGAGGCGGGCGGCGCGCAGCTTGGCCACCTCCATGTAGAAGTTCATGCCGATGGCCCAGAAGAAGGAGAGGCGTGGCGCGAACTTGTCGATGCCGAGGCCGGCGGCGACGCCGGCGCGGCCATATTCCACGCCGTCCGCCAGGGTGTAGGCCAATTCCAGGTCCTGGGTCGCACCGGCTTCCTGCATGTGGTAGCCGGAGATGGAGATGGAGTTGAAACGCGGCATCTCCTTCGATGTATAAGCGAAGATATCGGAGATGATGCGCATGGAAGGCGCGGGCGGATAGATATAGGTATTCCGGACCATGAACTCCTTCAGAATGTCATTCTGAATGGTTCCGGAAAGCTGGTCGTGCCGCACGCCCTGTTCTTCCGCCGCCACCACATAGAGCGCCAGAACCGGCAGCACCGCGCCGTTCATGGTCATGGACACGCTCATCTGATCCAGCGGGATGCCGGAAAACAGGGTGCGCATGTCATAGATGGAATCGATGGCGACGCCCGCCATGCCCACGTCGCCGGCCACCCGCGGATGGTCGCTGTCATAGCCGCGGTGGGTGGCGAGATCGAAGGCCACCGAAAGGCCCTTCTGGCCGGCGGCGAGGTTGCGCCGGTAGAAGGCGTTGGAATCCTCGGCCGTGGAGAAGCCCGCATATTGGCGGATCGTCCAGGGCTGGGTGGCATACATGCCCGCATAGGGCCCGCGCAGGAACGGGGCGATGCCGGGATAGGTGTCGATATAGCCAAGATCGGCGATGTCGGCGGGGCCGTAGAGCGGCTTCACCGCGATGCCCTCGGGCGTGGTCCACGGCGCGGCGGCGGCGGACGGCTGGGCGAGGTCGGGGGCGCGCCAGTCGATGGCGGCGAAATTCGGGATCTGGCTCATTGTTCTATCCCCTTGAATGCGTCGGCTCGGGCGTGTCGCCCCTGGCCGGTCCGGGTGGCGTCCCGGGCCGGGCTGCGATCTCGTGTTTGGTCGCGGGCGCCATCAGGCGCGCTGCGCGAACCGGGACCCGGAGCCACGCGGCTTCGGCGCGGTCCAGTGGCCGGAAGCGGCGTCCCTCTTCCTCCGGCCCCCTCCGGAAAACCCTTCCATCTGCCGCTCCAGCTGCCCCTTCGCGATGCCGCGCAGGTGGCCGAGGACGAAGGGCATGCGGCTCACCGTGCCGGCGCGGATGCCTGTGGTTGCTCTCACCAGTCGAGAACCCGCATAGGTCACTTTGCCACCCTTCCCCTCCGGCTTGAAGTCGGAAGTGGCAGAAGGGGCCCGGTCCGCGACGACGGCTCTGGTTGCCGCCGCGCGGAGGGGCGTGGGGAGGAGGGGCGAGCGCGCCATGCCGAGCTCCTTCCGCTGCCGCTCAGGCGAGCCCGGCGGCGCTTTGCGCGGCCGCCAGGGTGTCGAGCAGGTTGCAGCCCATGAAGACGAAGCCGTCGACCCCGGCCGCCTTCAGCTCCGCCTCGATGGCCGCCGGCTTGCCGGCCAGCCACACGGCGCTCGCGCCAGCGGCTTTGAGCGCCTTCACGGCCGCAGCCGCCTCGGTGCCATAGACCTCGTCGGAGGAGGTGAGGCAGGCGAAGGGCGTGCCGGAGGCCTTGAAGGCGGCGACCAGCGCATCGAGATCGGCGAAGCCGTCGGGCACCGCCGCGGCAATGCCGCCGGCCTCGAAGAAATTCTTGGCGAAGGTGGCGCGGGCGGTGAAGGCCGCCACCGGGCCCAGCACCGCCAGGAACACCTTAGGCGCGCCGGTTTCGGCCTTGTCGCGCAGGGCTTCATACGGCTCGGCGATGCGGTAGGGCGTCAGCGCGCCATCGCCGGCGGTCGTATGGTCAGCGCTGAGCGGCGCCAGCACCTCGGGCATCTCCTGCACCAGGATGGGGAATTCAGAGGTGCCGGTGATGGGGGCCTTGCGGGTGGCCACATCCTTGTCGCGGGCCGCCTTCACCTCGGCGATCTCCGCCTGCAGCCAGCGCTCTTCCAGCACCGGCAGAATGCCGCCGCGCTGCTCGATGGTGCGGAACAGATCCCAGGCGGCGGCTGCGAGGCCGTCCGTATAGGCTTCCACCGCGCCGGCGCCGGCGGCGGGATCGGCCACCCGGTGCACGTTGGATTCCTCGATCAGCATCACCTGGGTGTTGCGGGCGAGGCGGCGGGCAAAGGCATCGGGCAGGCCCAGCGCCTGCGTGAAGGGCAGCACGGTGACGCTGTCGGCGCCGCCCACGCCGGCGGCGAAAGCGGCCACCGTGCTGCGCAGCAGGTTCACATAGGGATCACGCCGGGTCATGGACCGCCAGGCGGTGGTGGCATGCACTTTCAGCGGCATTGCGGCGAGCCCGCATTCGCGCAGCACGGCGCCCCACAGCAGGCGGATGGCGCGGAACTTGGCGATGGTCGCGGTCTGGTTCACATCCGCCACCAGGGAGACCTCGATGCGCCGCGCCGCCTCTTCGAGCGTCACGCCGTCTTCCGCATACATCTTCAGGTAGCGCACCGCCGCGGCGAGCACCGCCGCCAGCTCCTGCGCATCGGAGGCGCCGGCCTCGTGGAACACCGCGCCTTCGGCCCGGCAGATGGGGCCGGTGAAGCCCTTGGCGGCCAGGGTGGCGGAGGTGTCGCAGAAGCGCCGCGCCAGGTCCGCCCAGGTCATGGGCGGGTTCACCGGCAGGCCGCCCATGGCGGCATAGCTGCCGAGCGGGTTCAGGCCGAAGGAGGCTTGAACGCTCTTGGGATCGAGCCCGCGCTTTTCCACCAGATCGGCGAAGGCGAGGGCGCTGGCCGGGCCGACGAAGCCGCCCAGCTCGAAGCGGGTCTCGATGAGATCGAGCATCACCCCCTTCAGCACCACATCGAGATCGGCGCCGTTGGGCAAGCCGAAGCCATAGGCCAAGGGCGAGCTGGCGAACACCAGCGACAGGCCGGAGGCGCCGCCGTCCAGATCTTCCAGGGCCTGGGCGTTGGCGGCGGCGAGGTCCGGCTGGTCCACCCGCATGGAGATGGTCCAGGGCGCCCCGGCGGGCCGGCCGGCGACGATGGGGGCCGCGGGCTTGCGCTCGGGCAGCGCGTCGAGGGCGAGCCCGTCATAGGTGCGGGTCACCATCTTCTTGTCATAGGGCGTGCCCTTGAGCACGCCTTCCACCAGCTTCAGCCAATCCTCACGGGTCACGTGGGGCAGGTCGGTGGCGAAGGGCAGGGTGGTCATGGCTAAGCCTCCGGGACGAAAGGATGGACGCCGATAGCGCCCGCGCACCGCGCAAGGGCGGGGCGGGCTGCGGCGGTGAAGGGAAGGAGTGGGGCACGGCGCATCAGCGGGCCTCCCGCGCGGCGAGGGCGCGCTCGTCGTCGATCATGTAGTCGCGCAGCACCGGCACGTCGTCGCGCTTTTCGGACAGCAGCAGCTGGAACACCATGTTGGAGCCGTGCAGGAAGCCGAGCTCCACCGCGGCGAGGTAGAATTCCCACATGCGGCCGAAGCGCTCGCCCATCATGGCATCCACCTCGGCGCGCTTGGCCATGAAGTTCTGCCGCCAGGCGCGGATGGTCCAGTAATAATGCAGCCGCAGCACCTCGCAATCGTCCACCCAAAGGTGGCTGCGCTCGGTGGAGGCGAACACTTCCGACAGGGCCGGCACATAGCCGCCGGGGAAGATGTATTTGCGGATGAAGGGGGCGGTGGTGCCGGGCGGCGACATGCGGCCGATGGCATGCACCAAAGCGAAGCCGCCTTCGTCCAGAAGGTTGCGGACGGTGGTGAAATAATCGTCGAAATGGGCGACGCCCACATGCTCCATCATGCCGATGGAGACGACGCGGTCGAACTTGCCCTTCAGCTGGCGGTAATCCACCTCGCGGAAATCGATGCTGTCGGCCACTCCCGCCGCCTCCGCCAGTCGCCGGCTCTCGGCCAGCTGCTCGGGCGAGACGTTGATGGCGGTGACCTTGGCGCCGCATTCCTTGGCCATATAGATGGCGAGCGCGCCCCAGCCGGAGCCGATCTCCGCCACCCGCATGCCGGGGGTGATCTTCAGCTTGGCGGCGATGTGGCGGAACTTGTTGCGCTGGGCATCGGCCAGCGGCTCGTTCGGCTCGCGGAAATAGGCGCAGCTGTAGGTCATGGTCTCGTCCAGCCACAGCCGGTAGAACGTGGCCGGGTGGTCGTAATGGGACGAGACGTTCTCCTTGGCCTTGCCGATGGGGTTGGCCTGCTGGAACCGCCGCACCGAGCGCCACGCCTGGCGCAGCGCCTGCTGCACCGGGTGGCTGCCGAGGCCCTTGCGGTTGATGGAGAACAAGGAGAGCAGTTCGAACGCGCCAGCCCCATCCTCGAAGCTGAGGCGGCCATCCATATAGGCCTCCGCCGCCACCAGTTCGGGATTGAAGAACAGCTCGCTCTCCAGCTTCTTGTCATGCATGCGCACGGTGACCGACGGGCCGTTGACGCCGGTGCCGAACACGTGGCGGGCCCCATCGGCGGTGAGAACCGTGAGCTGGCCCTTCTCGACGAAGCGCTTCAGAAGGTGGGAGAGAAGGCGCATTCAGAAGGCTCCGATGGTCGCTGCCGGAAAAGCGGCGCAGGGGGGAGCCCTTCTCATATCCGAAATACCTCCGCCGCTCACCTCGCTCCCGCAGGGCCCCGCGCCCGCGACCCAACCGCCGTCACTCACACCCCAACCTCCGTCGCCCTCCGGCTTGACCGGAGGGCCCATGAGGCGCTCGGCACCAAGCGCGGCGCTCTGGATGCTCCGGTCAAGCCGGAGCACGACGGTGGTGCGGGGGAGCGGCGGGAGCGCGCGCTCGTCCAGCGCGACGCCTCGCGGCGCGATCGGGTCGGTGCCGTCGCCGTCGTCCCAACCGCTGTCGCCGTCGTCCCACTCCCCGTCGCCGCACCCCCCGTCGCCCTCCGGCTTGACCGGAGGGCCCATGGGGCGCGCGGCATCCGGCGTTGCGCCAAGGATGCTCCGGTCAAGCCGGAGCATGACGGTGGTGCGGGGGAGAGGCGTGGGGGTGGCGCTGGGCGGCGTGGCCCGGTGCGGTGCCGTCTCCGGTCGAGCGATTCCGTAGGATGCTGGCGCTTGTGGTGCGGGGGGCACGATCCCGTGCGCCCCCGTTGCCGGCCACTGGTCGGCCGCCCCCGTCCCCACCCTTTCCTGCGCGCAGGGAAAGGCGGCCGCCTGGTGGCGGGCAAGGCCCGCCCCCGCAGGTGCGGGAGGGGCGGGATGGGGGAGAGCCGGATCCATGGCGCGGATCACGCGAACTCGAGGATCACCGCATCCACCGCCAGGCTGTCGCCCGGCTTGGCGTGGACCGCCTTGATGATGCCGTCGCGTTCCGCGCGCAGCACGTTCTCCATCTTCATCGCCTCGACGATGGCGAGGATCTCGCCGTTCTTCACCTCCTGGCCGGGAGTGACGGCGATGGAGACCACCAGGCCCGGCATGGGGCAGAGCAGTTCCTTGCCGCCGCCGGCATTCTCCTTCTTCGGCATCAGGGCGGCGAGGCCGGCGGACAGCTCCGTATAGACCCGCGCCTTGGTGGCAATGCCGCGATGGGCGAGGGCATAGCCATTGGTGATGGGGCGCACCTGCATGGCCACCTGGTCGGCGTCGATGGTGCCGGTCCACACCGGCTCGCCCGGCTTCCAGCTGGAGCGCAGCAGGTGGGCGTGGCCGGGGTTGCCGTCCGTGTCGAAGATCTGGACCTTGTAGCCGCCGTCCACCGCTTCCACCTCGCAGGGGGTGGCGATGGTGTCCTCACCGGCGGAGAGGTTGACGATGCGCCGCTTGGCAAAGGCCACCGGCACGCCGGAGGTCTGGCCGGAGATCTGACGCTTGCGGGTATTCTGGATGTGGTCCACCACCGCCGCCACGGCGGAGAGGTAGTGCACCAGCTCGCCTTCCGGCGCGCGGGGGAAGAAGCCGTCCGGATATTCCTCGGCGATGAATCCGGTGGAGAGGCGGCCGTCCTGCCAGCGCGGATGGGCCATCAGCGCCGAGAGGAAGGGGATGTTGTGGCCGATGCCGTCGATGGCGAAGGCGTCGAGCGCATCCGCCTGGGCCTCGATGGCCATGGCCCGGGTGGGGGCGTGGGTCACCAGCTTGGCGATCATGGGATCGTAGAAGATGGAGATTTCGCCACCCTCATAGACGCCGGTGTCGTTGCGCACGGTGATGGGGCCGTCCTTGCCTTCCTGCGGCGGGCGATAGCGCACCAGGCGGCCGGTGGAGGGCAGGAAGTTGCGGTAGGGATCTTCCGCATAGATGCGGCTTTCCACCGCCCAGCCGGTGAGCTTCACGTCGTCCTGGGTGACGGTGAGGGGCTCGCCAGCGGCCACGCGGATCATCTGCTCCACGAGGTCGATG
Source organism: Xanthobacter sp. NM-25 (assembly GCF_022138605.1). Lineage (GTDB taxonomy): Bacteria > Pseudomonadota > Alphaproteobacteria > Rhizobiales > Xanthobacteraceae > Xanthobacter. The sequence goes on along the minus strand of NZ_JACBFS010000002.1, from coordinate 44,771 downwards.
CCGGTGATGAGCTCGGTGACCGGATGCTCCACCTGCAGGCGGGTGTTCATTTCCAGGAAGTAGAAGCTCTTGTCCTGGCCGGCGACGAATTCCACGGTGCCGGCGCTGTCGTAGCCCACCGCCTTGGCGAGGGCGACGGCCTGCTCGCCCATCTTCTTGCGGGTGGCCTCATCGAGCAGCGGCGAGGGGGCTTCCTCCACCACCTTCTGGTTGCGGCGCTGGATGGAGCATTCGCGCTCGCCCAGATAGATCACGTTGCCGTGCTTGTCGCCCAGCACCTGGATTTCGATGTGGCGCGGATCGACGATGAACTTTTCCACGAACACGCGGTCGTCACCGAACGAGGACTTGGCTTCGGAGCGGGCGCGGTCGAAGCCGTCCTGCACCTCGTCGCGGGAGTGGGCGATGCGCATGCCCTTGCCGCCGCCGCCGGCGGAGGCCTTGATCATCACCGGATAGCCGATCTCGTCGGCGATCCTCGCGGCTTCCTCGCCGGTTGCGATCTCGCCGAGATAGCCCGGCACGGTGGAGACCTTGGCCGCGGCCGCCGCCTTCTTGGATTCGATCTTGTCGCCCATCGCCTCAATGGCGTGGGGATTGGGGCCGATGAAGACGATGCCGTGCTCGGCCAGCATCTGCGGGAAGGAGGCGCGCTCGGAGAGGAAGCCGTAGCCGGGATGCACCGCCTCGGCGCCGGTGAGCTTGCAGGCCTCCACGATCTTCTCGGCGATGAGGTAGGACTGGGCGGCGGGCGGCGGGCCGATGAACACGGCCTCGTCGGCCATCTCCACATGCAGGGCGTCCTTGTCCGCCTCGGAATAGACGGCCACGGTCTTGATGCCCATCTTGCGCGCCGTCTTGATGACGCGGCAGGCGATCTCGCCCCGGTTCGCGATCAGGATTTTCGAGAACATTGAAGTGTCTCCTGCGCTCAAGGCGCCGAATATCTTAGGAAACCAAGGGTCCCTCCCACTCTCCGGCTGCCCCCACCCCAACCTTCTCCCGCAAGCGGGAGAGGGAGCGATGCGGCGCCTGAAGAAAAGCCCTTTCCCGCGTGCGGGGGAGGGTTGGGAGGGGGCACGCTCCCCAATTGGGGAGCGCCGCGTGTCACAGCGGCACGTTGTCGTGCTTGCGGTGGGGCTGCTCCAGCTTCTTGGTGCGCAGCATGGCGAGCGCGCGGGCGAGGCGCCGGCGGGTGGAATGGGGCATGATCACCTCATCCACGAAGCCCCGCTCCGCCGCCACGAAGGGCGAGAGGAAGCGCTGCTCGTAATTCTTGGTCTGGGCGGCGATCTTTTCCGGGTCGTCCATGTCGGCCCGGAAGATGATTTCCACCGCGCCCTTGGCGCCCATCACCGCGATCTGAGCGGTGGGCCAGGCATAGTTCACGTCGGCGCCCACATGCTTGGAGGCCATCACGTCGTAAGCGCCGCCGAAGGCCTTGCGGGTGATGACGGTGACCAGCGGCACGGTGGCCTGGGAATAAGCGAACAGGAGCTTCGCGCCGTGCTTGATGAGGCCGCCGTATTCCTGCGCGGTGCCGGGCAGGAAGCCGGGCACGTCCACGAAGGTGACGATCGGGATCTCGAACGCATCGCAGAAGCGCACGAAGCGGGCCGCCTTGCGAGAGGCGTCGCTGTCGAGCACGCCGGCCAGCACCATGGGCTGGTTGGCGACGAAGCCCACCGTGCGGCCCTCGATGCGGCCGAAGCCGGTGACGATATTCTTGGCGTAGGCGGCCTGGATCTCGAAGAAGTCGCCCTCGTCCACCACCTTGAGGATCAGTTCCTTGATGTCATAGGGCTTGTTCGGGTTGTCCGGCACCAGGGTGTCGAGGCTCTCGTCATAGCGGCCGGGCTCGTCGAACGAGGGCCACTGCGGCACGCCTTCCTGGTTGTTGGAGGGCAGGAAATCGATCAGCCGCCGGCACTCCAGCAGCATCTCCACATCGTTCTCGAACGAGCCGTCGGCTACCGAGGACTTGGAGGTGTGCACCTTGGCGCCGCCCAGCTCTTCCGAGGTGACGGTCTCGTTGGTCACCGTCTTCACCACGTCCGGGCCGGTCACGAACATGTAGCTCGTGTCGCGCACCATGAAGATGAAGTCGGTCATGGCCGGCGAATAGACGTCGCCGCCGGCGCAGGGGCCCATGATGAGCGAGATCTGCGGGATGACGCCCGAGGCCTGGACGTTGCGCTTGAACACCTCGCCGTAGCCGCCCAGCGCCGCCACGCCTTCCTGGATGCGGGCGCCGCCGGCATCGAACAGGCCGATGATGGGGGCGCGGGTCTTCAGCGCCATGTCCTGGATCTTGGTGATCTTGCGGGCATGCTCCTCGGAAAGGGAGCCGCCGAACACCGTGAAGTCCTTGGCGAACACGAAGACCTTGCGGCCGTTCACGGTGCCCCAGCCGGTCACCACGCCGTCACCGGGGATCTTCTGATCCTCCATGCCGAAATCGACGCAGCGGTGCTGCACGAAGGTGTCGTATTCCTCGAACGTACCGCGATCCAGCAGCAGCTCGATGCGCTCGCGGGCGGTGAGCTTGCCGCGGGCGTGCTGAGCCTTGATACGGCGCTCGCCGCCGCCGAGGCGGGCGATTTCGCGCCGGCTTTCCAGCTCTTCGAGGATTTCCTTCATGGGACGCGCCCCTCTTGCGGGTGGTTGTAATGCGAGTTTAACCGCGCGGAGGGCGAAGAAAAGCGCGAGAGGCATTTCGCCCGTCGCGCTCTTCTCCCGCCCTGACCGGCATGCGGCCTCGGCGCTCGCTAGCAGGAGTTGCAGGGCATTTGAAAGTGTAAAAGTTTTGTGTTGTAATTTGTGAAAATTTTACAAATTGGTACTGGTGGCTCTCGGGCGGAGGTGTGCGGTGCGGCAGAAGGTCTATGCGGGCCACGCGGTGCGCCGCCTGCGGGAAAAGCTCGGCCTCAGGCAGAGCGAGCTGGCGCAGCGGCTCGGCGTCTCGCCCTCTTATGTGAACCAGATCGAGAGCAACCAGCGGCCGCTGACCGCCTCGATCCTGATCGCCATTTCCCGCACCTTCGCGGTGGACATCACCTCGTTCGGCGCCGAGGACCTCGACCGGCTGGTGGCGGACCTGCGCGAGGTGGCGGCCGATCCGCTGTTTGGCGATCTCGACCTCGGGCTGCAGGATGTGAAGGCGGTGGCCAATCTCTCGCCGGCCTTCGCCCATGCCTTCCTGCGCATGCATGTGGCGCTGCGGCGCACGGCGGAATGGCGCGCCTCCCTTGATGACATGCTCACCGCCGGGGTGCCGCCCCGGGCGGACGAGGCCAAGCTCATCCCCTATGAGGAGGTGCGCGACTTCTTCCATTACATCGACAATTATGTCGACGGGCTGGATCGGGCGGCGGAGGCCACGGCGCTGGCGCTCGGCGTGCTGGATGGGGCGGACCCCGCCGCCGCGTTCGCCCATCACCTGGCGGACCGCCATGGGGTGGCGGTGGAGATCGGCCCGGCCGATCCGGCGGCGCCGCTCGCCCAGCTGGATCTGCGCATGCGCCGGCTCACGTTGTCCGGGGTGCTCCCCAGCTCCACCCGGGCCTTCCGCATGGCCGCCACCATCGCCCAACTGGAGCATGTGGACCTGGTGCGCGAGACAGTGGCCTCCGCCAGCTTCCGCAGCCAGACCGCCGCCGACATCTGCCGGCTGGCCCTGTTCAACTATTTCGCCGGCGCCGCCATGCTGCCCTATCGTCGCTTCCTGGAGCGCGCGCGCACCCTGCGGCACGATCTCGACCGGCTGGTGCTGGAAACCGGCGCGAGCCTGGAGCAGGTGTGCCATCGCCTCTCCACCCTGCAGCGGCCCGGCGCCAAGGGCGTGCCCTTCTATTTCGCCAAGGTGGATCGCGCCGGCAACATCACCAAGCGCCATTCCGCCACCCGTTTCCAGTTCGCCCGTCACGGCGGCGCCTGCGCCGTCTGGAATGTGCATGAGGCGTTCGAGCTGCCCGGCCGCACCCTGGTGCAACTGGGGGAGATGCCCGATGGGGTGCGCTATATCTGCCTGGCGCGGGCGGTCACGGCGCCGCCCCTGCGCCATGGCGCGCCGGTGCGGGCGTTCGCGTTCGGGCTCGGTTGCGAGGTCTCCTTCGCCCATGACATGGTCTATGCCGATGGGCTGGACCTGAAGACGGCGCCCGTGGGCCGGCTGGGGGTGTCCTGCCGCATCTGTCCGCGGCGGGATTGCGATCTGAGGGCGTTTCCACCCCTCGACCGGGATATCCGGATCGACGAAAATGTGCGGGATATCATCCCGTTCACCATCTCCTGACGCAAAAGCGCCGTGCTCTCGCTTGGGAATGGCCCCGCCTTCGCACATGAAACGCCATGGCGCGCGGGCTAAATTGCAGAATCGGCTCGCGTGAGCCGCACAGGGAGTACTCCATGAGGATGCTGAGACTTGCCGGCATGTTTGCCGGCTTGGCCGTGGCGGGCATCGGGGGGGTGGCTCAGGCCGCGGCGCCGGGTTTCTCCACGGCGAATGTGAATATCCGCACCGGGCCGGATACCGAGTTCCCCTCCCTTGGGGTGATTCCCGATGGATCGCCGCTGCAGATCGAGGGCTGTCTGCAGGACGAATCGTGGTGCGACGTGGACTGGAACGGCTATCGCGGCTGGGTCTACAGCGAATATCTCGGCTATGAGCTGCCGGCCGCCGCGGGTGTTCCCGTGGCGCAGCGCCGGGTGGAGGTGGTGCCCGACATCGGCCTCGCCGCCATCGGCATTCCCATCGTCGCCTTCGCGGCCGCGGACTATTGGAATCGGAATTACGTCAATCGGCCCTGGTATGTGAACCAGCCCTGGTATGCCGACCGCTACCGGTGGGAACGCTATGCGCCGCCGCCGCGCCCGGGCTGGCGCCCGCCGCCGCCCGGTCCACGTCAGCCGGGCTGGTGGCGCAACAATTACGCGCCGCCGCCGAATATGGCCCCACCGCCGCCGCCCGGCGCTTGGCATCGTCCCCCGCCGCCGGCCCAGCCGGCCCCCGGTCCCGGCTGGGCCGGCGGCCCGGGCGGTCCCGGTCGTCCGGGCGGTCCCGGCGCGCCTGGAGTCATGCCCGGGGCGCCCGGTGGTCCCGGCCGTCCGGGTGGCCCCGGCGCGCCTGGAGTCATGCCCGGGGCGCCCGGTGGTCCCGGCCGTCCGGGTGGCCCCGGCACGCCTGGAGTGACGCCCGGGGCGCCCGGTGGTCCCGGCCGTCCGGGTGGTCCCGGCACGCCTGGAGTCATGCCCGGGGCGCCCGGTGGTCCCGGCCGTCCGGGCGGTCCCGGCACGCCCGGAGTGACGCCCGGGGCGCCCGGTGGTCCCGGCCGTCCGGGCGGTCCCGGCACGCCCGGAGTGACGCCCGGGGCGCCCGGGGCGCCCGGCCGTCCTGGCGGTCCCGGCGCTCCCGGTGTGATGCCCGGGGCGCCCGGTGGTCCCGGCCGTCCTGGCGGTCCCGGCACGCCCGGGGCGCCCGGTGGTCCCGGCCGTCCGGGTGGTCCCGGCACGCCTGGAGTGACGCCCGGGGCGCCCGGCGGTCCCGGCCGTCCGGGTGGTCCCGGCACGCCCGGAGTGACGCCCGGGGCGCCCGGTGGTCCCGGCCGTCCGGGTGGTGCCGCTGCTCCCGGAGCTCCCGGCGGCCAGCGTCCGGCGCTGACCCCGCAGCAGCAGCAGATGCAGCGTCAGCAGCAGATGCAGTTGCAGCAGCAACAGCAGCGGGCCCAGCAGATGCAGCGGGCTCAGCAGGAGAAGGCGCAACAAATGCAGCGCCAGCAGCAGATGCAACAGCAGCAGCAACAGCAGCGGGCTCAGCAGATGCAGCGGGCCCAGCAGGAGAAGGCGCAACAACTGCAGCGCCAGCAGCAGATGCAACAGCAGCAGCAACAACAGCGGGCGCAGCAGATGCAGCGGGCCCAGCAGGAACGGGCGAAGCAGATCCAGAAGATCCAGCAGCAGATGCCGCAGCAGCGGCAGCAGCAGGGTCAACAGGGCAACCGGCCGCAGTGCCAGGGCCCCAACTGCCCGCCTCAGCGCTGAAACCCTTGAAGCCGGGCGGTGCGCCGCCCGGCTTCCTCACAGGTGCGCGCAAGCCCAACTGCGCCATCGACGCGGGCCCGAGACCGGTTTATGGCCTTGGCCCATGTCCACAGCGTCCGATCTCCCCACCTCCCAAACACCCGCTGCCTCGTCCGAGGGGCGCGCGGTGCTGCGTTTCGCGCCCTCGCCCACCGGCCTGCTGCATGTGGGCAACGCCCGCACGGCGCTGCTCAATGCCCTGCTGGCGCGGCGCGATGGCGGCACCTTCATTCTCCGCCTGGACGATACCGATACCGCACGCTCCCGCCCCGCGTTCGCGCAGGCCATCGTCGAGGATCTCGCGTGGCTCGGTATTCCGCCCGACCGCTCTTTTCGCCAGTCGGATCGCCTGCCCCACTACGAGGCGGCGGCGGCGCGGCTGAAGGCGGCGGGGCGCCTCTATCCGGCCTATGAGACGGAAGACGAGCTGGAGCTGAAGCGGCGCCTGCAGCGGGCGCGGGGGCTGCCGCCGGTCTATGATCGCGCGGCCCTCGCCCTCACCGACGCGGCGCGGGCGGAGCTGGAGGCCCAGGGGCGCCGCCCCCATTGGCGGTTTCGCCTCGCCCACCGCACGGTGACCTGGAACGACGGGGTGCGCGGCCCCCAGCATGTGGACACGCAGAGCCTGTCCGATCCGGTTCTGGTACGCGCCGACGGCTCCTTTCTCTACACGCTCCCCTCGGTGGTGGATGACCTGCTGATGGGCGTGACGCAGGTGGTGCGCGGCGAGGACCATGTCACCAACACCGCCGTGCAGATCGAGATCATGGACGCGCTCGGCGGCACGCCGCCCGCCTTCGCCCACCACAATCTGCTGACCTTGCCCAGCGGCGAGGGCCTGTCCAAACGGCTCGGCCATCTCTCACTGCAGGCGCTGCGGGAGGCGGGCGAGGAACCCCTGGCGGTGGCTGCGGCGGCGGTGCTGGTGGGCACCTCTGCGGCGCTCCAGCCGGTGCCCAGCCTCGCGGCCTTGGCGGCGCTGGTGGATCTGTCCCATATCTCCCGCGCGCCCGCGCGGTTCGATCCCGATGAGCTGCACGGCCTCACCGCCCGCACCCTGCATGGGCTGCCTTTCGCGGCGGTGGAGGCGCGGCTGGCGCAGGCGGGCATCGGCGGGGGCGAGAGCTTCTGGCTGGCGGTGCGCGGCAATCTCGCCACCTTCGCCGATGCGGCCGAGTGGTGGGCCATCTGCGCCAGCCCCATGGCGGGACAGGTGAGCGACGAGGATCGCGATTTTCTGGCCGCCGCCGCCGCGCTGCTGCCGCCGGCGCCGTGGGATTCCACCACCTACGGGGTCTGGATCAAGCGGGTGAAGGCGGAATGCGGTCGCGGTGGCCGCGCCCTGTTCCATCCCCTGCGGCTGGCCTTGACCGGGCGCGAGACCGGGCCGGAGCTGGCCAGCCTTCTGCCGCTGCTGGGTCGGGAGCGCGTCGCAACCCGGCTCGCCGGCAAGGCCGGCTAAGCAGCGCCGGCCCAGCCGCTAGGTCGTCCCTCCGGGGGCGGCCTATTGCGCGTCGGCGGCGGGCTGGGCGTTGCGGGAGCGGGGCAGGGGGATGATCTTCACCGGCCGCTGGCCGGGCTGTTCCGAGGCCGGTGCCAACGGGGCGGAGGCGGTGGCGGTGGGGCTGCCCTGGGGCGCATCGGTCACCGCGGGGGCCTGGGCCGCCGCGGTCTTGCCCTTGGCGCCGGGGGCAGTGTCCACGGGCTTGGGCTGCGACATCTCGCGCGCCTGCTCCTCGGTCACCAGAATGTCGCCCTTCTGCAGGGTGGTGGCGTCCTCGATGCCGGCAAGGGCCTGTGACCAGGACTGGCCGGGCGCGCGGCACGAGCAGGAGGGCACCACTTCCTTGCGATAGCGCAGGGCGTTGGGCAGCGACATGTAGGACTGGCCGGAGATGCTGACGGCGCTGCGGATGTCCTCACCGGAGAAGGTGAACAGCTGGGTATCCGCATTGGGGCACAGGCGCTTGCACTGCATGTCTTCCGACGCAAACCGGCTGGCGTTGGAGGAGCGCGAAAGCGGGAAGAAATAGCCGTCGCAGGTGCGCACGCAGACGGTGCGCGAATAGCTGGACGGGGCGGCCGGCGCCACGGCGCTCAGGTCCACATCGGGAGAACTGTCCTCGGAATCGCTCTGCACGGGGGCGCCGAAGATGGCTTCCAGGAAGTTGCGCGGGCGCTGGGGCTGGGCGCCGCCGCCACTGCCGCGCACGGCGGCCGTGTATTGCGCGCCGCAATTGTTCTGCGCCAGGGCCAGGATGAGCGCCCGCCGCTGGCCGGCCTGGTCGCCACCGCCCCGCTCGAGGCCGGCGACGGACGAGCGCAGCCGGGAAATCTGGTCGTCGATCTGGTCGCACTGGGGCGGGCGCGGCGGGCCCTGGAAGATCAGGAAGCCGCGGGGCGCGTCGCAGCCCATGCCGCGGGCCTGCGCCGACAGGCGCTCCAGATCTCCGCGCAGCTTGGCCGCCTGGCGCTGCCGGGCGGCCCAGGAATCGTTGCCCCGATCAAGGGAGGCCAGCGAGGCTTCCAGCTGCGCGCAGCTCGCACCCTGCTGGGCCCAGGCGTGGGTCGCGGTGGCGGAGACGGCGGCCGGAATGGCCAGGGCGGCGAGCAGCCCGCGAGCGAGGGTGCCGAAGCGTCGCGAAAATCCCATCCTGAAGTCTTCTCAGATCCGTCGATGCCGCCGCGCGGTGCGCGCTGGAATGCGAATGGCGCCCCTGATCCGGGAGACGCCGCCTGCCTCGTCTATAAACCGGCGGGCCACCGAAATGGTGACCAAACTGTGGAAATCCACCTCGCCCGCCCGCCTTAACCGCCCCATCCGCGCAGCGGTGGGCTCAGGGCCTGATGCTGCCGCGGCCGGCTCACGCACCCGTGATGCCGGTCCGCGCCAGAACTGGCCGCGGCTCCGCGCGCGTCAGCTTTTGCCGCGATTGCGGATGTTGAAGCCGTCGAAGGCGTATTCGGCGATCTGCCACCACACCAGCTGCTCGGTGCGGATGGCGTTCATGGAGTCGAGGCCGCGCTTGAACATGGGGTTGGCGGCGGCGAGCTCCGCATAGAGCTCCTGGGCCGCCTTGTAGCCCGCTTCCATGATGGACGGGGGGAACGGCTTCAGCTCGGCCCCCTGCTGCACCAGGCGACGCAGCGCCGGCGGGTTCACCCAGTCGTATTTGCCCAGCATCCAGTTGTTGGCGGCCTCGCAGGCGATCTTGAGGATGCCCTGGTAATGCTTGGGCAGCGCATTCCACTGTTCGTTGTTCACCACCAGGTGGAGCATGGCGCCGCCTTCCCACCAGCCGGGGTAGTAGTAATATTTCGCTACCTTCACCAGACCGAGCTTCTCATCGTCATAGGGGCCGACGAACTCGGTGGCGTCGATGGAGCCGCGCTCCAAAGCGGGGTAGACGTCGGAGGGGGCGATCTGCTGCGGCACCACGCCGAGCTTGGCCAGCACCTGGCCGCCCAGCCCGCCAATGCGGAACTTCAAGCCCTTCAGGTCCTCGACGCCCTTCAGTTCCTTGCGGAAGAAGCCACCCATCTGGCAGCCGGAATTGCCGGCGGCGAAGGCGGTGACATTGTATTTGGCCAGGATCTCGTTGGTGAATTCGGATCCGCCGCCGAAGTGCCACCAGGAATGCTGCTGGCGCGAGTTGAAACCGAACGGGATGCCGGTGCCGAAGGCGAGGGCCGTGTCCTTGCCAGTGTAGAAATAGGTGGCGGTCTGGGCGCACTCCACCGAGCCGGTGGAGGCGGCATCCAGCGCCTGGAGGCCGGGCACGATCTCGCCGGCGGGGAAGGTCTGGATCTGGAACTTGCCGTCAGTGGCCTCGGCCACATAACGCGAGAGCATCTCGGCGGTGCCGTAGATGGTGTCCAGGGAACGGGGGAAGGACGAGGTCAGGCGCCATTTGATCTCGGGCTGGCTCTGGGCGAGCGCCGGGCTCGCCACAGCGCTGCCAGCGAGAGCGGTGGCCGATGCGCCAATGAAGGTGCGGCGCTTGATGTCCATTCCAATCCTCCTTGGGCCCGGATCGCCTTGGGCGTCGGTCCGGTTGTCCGATGCGCCGCTTGGGCGGCCTGGGCGTGGGCTCTTCGACGGCCTGCGCGAGGCACGGCGCAGGGGTGGTGTCACGCGCAGGCGGCCGCGTCAATCGTCGAGCGGCTTCCGTTGACGGTTTCGACCCCCATATGAGAGGGGTCGCGTTCCCCGAGGGGTCCTTATGATGGCGATTGTGACTTTAATGCGTGCCGTGGTGGTGGCGGCGGGTCTGGCCGCGGCGCTCGGGGCTTCCGCTGGTGGCGCGGCGGCCCAGGAGCCGAACCTCATCTTCAAGAAGTCCACCGTGTGGAAGTTCCTGACGCCCGACGACAAGCTGGCCGTCTATGGCATCGACGACCCGCTGGTGGAGGGGGTGGCCTGCCACTACACCACGCCGGAGAAGGGCGGCATGTCCGGCATGCTGGGGGTGGCCGAGGAGGTCTCCGACATCTCCCTGGCCTGCCGCCAGGTGGGGCCCATCTCGTTCAAGGGCAAGTTCGACCAGGGCGACGTGGTGTTCCGCGAGGGGCGGTCCTTCTTCTTCAAGAAGATGCAGATCGTGCGCGGCTGCGATACCAAGCGCAACGTGCTGGTCTATCTGGTCTATTCCGACAAGCTGATCGACGGCAGCCCGAAGAATTCCACCTCCACCGTGCCCATCATGCCGTGGGGCGCCAATGGCGAGGTGCCGCGCTGCTCTGACTTCGTGCGTTGAGTGGCGGCGGGGCCGCCGGTTGTCACCGCGTGCAGGTGATGGCCACGGCGCTGGCGCAGAGCGGGCCGGGGCAGATCCCTTCCGCGGTCGCATCGGCGGAGGCGCGGCGCAGCGGGCCGTCTTCCACCCGGCCGAACTCCACTGCCCGGGCATAATCGTGGGAGCGGCACCAGGCGCTGGCGATCCGCTCGCCGCAGGGCGCGCCGGACGACAGGCAGCCATCCACCCCATAGCCGTCGGAATTGTCGATGACGAACACCCGGGTATCGGCATGGGCCAGCGGCGCGGCCAGCACCAGGAACGCCGGGAGAACGAGAAGCGACAGGAGGCGGGCCGAGGGTGTTCGATTGGTGTGCATCAGAAGAGTCCGCCAGATAGGGGCCCGTGGTGAGGTGATCGCCGGGCCGGTGGCGGCAGGACCGCCCGGCCGGCAGGGGGCGGTGGCATAGCTGCGCCTCCCGCACCGGGTCAAGGCGGTTGCTGCAATGCAGCATCGCGCCGTCCGCGGGGCGGCTTGCCCCGCCAGAACCGGTGAGATGCGCGCGGACTGCGAAAATCCTTGATGGAAATCCTTGACGGACGCACGCGTGGGCACCATTGTCCCGCGCCATGAACGGCCTTTTTTCCATCTTCGGCATTCGTCTGCCGATTATTTGCGGTTAGCCCGAGAAGCTGGCCGCGGCCGTCCCTTGCTGCACCCTTAAGCCCGTTTAAGGACCTGGACGCCCCGGCCGGTGGACCGGCTGTGCGCGCATGCCCGTTTGGCAGGCGTGTGTCCGTTGCGCGATGTCGCGGAACGCGGAGCGACGAGGGGAGCATCCATGGAGCTGCGGCTTCACAACACCCTGACCCGGTCGAAGGACGGCTTGCGTCCGCTCGATCCCACCAATGTGCGCATGTATGTGTGCGGGCCCACGGTCTATGACCATGCCCATATCGGCAATGCGCGGCCGGTGATCGTGTTCGACGTGCTGTTCCGGCTGCTGCGCCGGCTCTATGGCGCGGACCACGTGAAATACGTGCGCAACATCACCGACGTGGATGACAAGATCAACGCCCGCGCCGCCGATCGCGGCATCTCCATCCGCGAATTGACCGAGGAAACCTATCGCTGGTTCCGTGAGGATACGGCGGCGCTCGGCTGCCTGCCGCCCACGGTGGAGCCCCGCGCCACCGAGCATATCGCCGAGATGCGTGCGCTCATCGAGCGACTGGTGGCGGCCGGCCATGCCTATGTGGCCGAGGAGCACGTGCTGTTCAACGTGCCCTCCATGCCCGATTACGGTGCCTTGTCCCGCCGCCCGCTGGACGAGATGATCGCCGGCGCGCGGGTGGATGTGGCCCCCTATAAGCGCGACGCCATGGACTTCGTGCTGTGGAAGCCCTCCGACGCCGGCGTGCCCGGCTGGGATTCCCCGTGCGGCATCAAGACCCCCGGCCGGCCGGGCTGGCATATCGAATGCTCGGCCATGAGCTGGCGGCACCTGGGCGAGACCTTCGACATCCATGGCGGCGGCATCGATCTCATCTTCCCCCACCACGAGAACGAGATCGCCCAATCCCGCTGCGCCTTCCACACCGGCGTCATGGCCCAGATGTGGCTGCACAACGGCTTCCTGATGCTGGAAGGCGAGAAGATGTCGAAGTCGCTCGGCAACTTCGTCACCATCCGCGAATTGCTGGAGGAGTGGCCCGGCGAGGTGCTGCGCCTCACCATGCTGTCCACCCATTATCGCCAGCCCATCAACTGGACCCGCCAGGGCCTGGGCTTCGCCGCCAAGACCCTGGACAAATGGTACAAGGTGATCGGCGAGGTGGAGGCCGAGGACGGCGAGGGCAATCCGTTCGAGTACGAGATCGCCGAACGCCTGGCGGACGATCTGAACACCCCTTCCGCCATCGCCCATCTGCATCACCTGGCCGATGTGGCCGAGCATGAGGAGACCTCCTCGGCGCTGCGGCGGCGCTTCAAGGCGGCGGCCAACCTCATGGGCCTGCTCACCGATACCGAAAGCGGGTGGCGGGCGCGGGCGAAGGCGTCCATCTCCCTCGACGAAGGGGTCATCGCCGGCCTCATCGCCGAGCGGCTGGCCGCCCGCAAGGCCAAGGACTTCAAGCGCGCCGACCAGATCCGCGAGGAACTGGCGGCGCAGGGCATCGTGCTGATGGACAACAAGGACGGCACCACGACCTGGGAGGTGGCGCGATGAGCACTCTCCGTCTCGCCCTGCGCCCGTTCCTGCCGGCGGATACGCCGGTGCTGGCGGCGCTGTTCACCGCCGCCATCCTGGAGCTCACCGGCGAGGATTACGACCTCGACCAGCAGGAGGCCTGGGCCGCCGCCGCCGAGGACGAGGTCGCGTTCGGTGAGCGCCTGGGCGCGCTGCTCACCCTGGTGGCGGTGCGGGCCGGCACGGTGGTGGGGTTCGTGGCGGTGAAGGACAATGCCCATATCGAGATGCTCTATGTGCATCCCGAGGCGGCCGGTAGCGGTGTCGGGAAGGCCTTGTGCGATGCCGCCGAGACCCTCGCGCGGGCGCGCGGCACCACGGCGCTGAGCGTGGATGCCAGCGACACCGCCCTCGGCTTCTTCCAGCATCGCGGCTATGTGCCCGAGCGGCGCAACACCGTGGCTCGCGGCAACGCCTGGCTCGGCACCACCACCCTGCGCAAGACGCTGGGCGAGGAAAAGGCCCGCCTGCAATGACAGCGGCCGCCGCCCCGGGGGACACGCACGAAAAGGGTTCGGACATGCCGACCAAAGAGCGCCTGTATCTGTTCGACACCACCCTGCGCGATGGGGCGCAGACCAATGGGGTGGATTTCACCGTCGCCGACAAGGTGAAGGTGCTCGGCCTGCTGGATCGCCTGGGGGTGGATTATGTGGAGGCCGGCTATCCCGGTGCCAATCCCACCGACACCGAGCTGTTCAGCACCCCGCATCCTGCCCGCGCCCGGGTGACCGCCTTCGGCATGACCAAGCGGCCGGGCCGCTCGGCCTCCAATGATCCCGGCCTTGCCGCGCTGCTGGAGGCCAAGGCCGATGCCATCTGCTTCGTCGCCAAGGCCTCCGCCTATCAGGTGCGGGTGGCGCTGGAGACCACCAAGGAGGAGAACCTCGCCTCCATCCGCGACAGCGTCGCGGCGGCGGTCGCCGCCGGGCGCGAGGCGCTGCTGGATTGCGAGCATTTCTTCGACGGCTACAAGGAAGATCCGGAGTTCGCCCTCGCCTGCGCCCGCACCGCCTATGCGGCCGGCGCCCGCTGGGTGGTGCTGTGCGACACCAATGGCGGCACGCTGCCCCATGAGGTGGAGACCATCGTGCGGGAGGTGGTGAAGGTGGTGCCGGGCGATCACCTCGGCATCCATGCCCATAACGACACCGAGCAGGCGGTGGCCAATTCGCTGGCGGCGGTGCGGGCCGGGGTGCGGCAGATCCAGGGCACGCTGAACGGCCTCGGCGAGCGCTGCGGCAATGCCAATCTGTGCGCGCTGATCCCCACCTTGATGCTGAAGCGCGACTATGCGGAGCGCTTCGACATCGGCGTCGCGCCCGACGGGCTGGCGGAGATCGTGCAGGTGTCCCGCGCCCTCGACGAGATGCTGAACCGGGCGCCCAACCGCCATGCCGCCTATGTGGGCGAGAGCGCCTTCGCCACCAAGGCCGGCATCCATGCCTCGGCGATCCTGAAGGACCCGGCGACCTATGAGCACGTGCCCCCGGAGGCGGTGGGCAACCGGCGCAAGCTCCTGGTGTCGGACCAGGCCGGCAAGTCCAATGTCATCGCCGAACTGGAGCGGCTGGGGGTGAGCGTGGACAAGGCCGATCCGCGCCTCGCCCGCCTGCTGGACGAGGTGAAGACCCGCGAGGCCCTGGGCTATGCCTATGAGGCGGCGGATGCCTCGTTCGCGCTGCTGGCGCGCCGCGCCTTGGGCGAGGTGCCGGACTTCTTCGCGGTGGAGCGCTTCAGCGTGAAGGTGGAGCGGCGCTACAACGCCAAGGGCGAGCTCACCACCGTGGCGGAAGCCATCGTGAAGGTGCATGTGGGCGAGGAGACGCTGATCTCCGCCGCCGAGGGCAACGGCCCGGTGAATGCCCTCGACCTCGCCCTGCGCAAGGATCTGGGCAAATACCAGCCGCTCATCGCCGGCCTGCACCTCACCGACTACCGGGTGCGGGTGCTGAACGGCGGCACCGAGGCGGTGACCCGGGTGCTGGTGGAAAGCACCGACGAAAATGGCGATCGCTGGACCACCGTCGGGGTCTCTCCCAACATCATCGACGCCTCGTTCGAGGCCCTGCTCGATTCCATCACCTGGAAGCTGCTGAAGGAAGGTGCCACCGCCTGAGGTGGGGCGCGCGGCGATCCCGCCATCCCCATCTTTGCGGGTCGTGTGCGAAAGCGCACCAACCAGCTGTTGTGGGCGTTTTCGTGGGTGCAAATGCGCAGTGCATGGGAGCAAGCGCATGCTTGCTTCAAGTCAATGTGGTCATAGTGGTATCGACGCCATTTCCTGCCACGGCGCGGTCATGATGGTCGCGTACGGATGCAGAAATTGGAATATAGCGTCATGTCCACCGCATCTGGAAGATTTGATTTCACGGATCCCATGGTGGTTGTTCGGGTCATCTGCGGCCTGTTCTATTTCCCGCACGCGATCTCGAAGATCGTCGGCTTCGCCGGGACGGTGGGATTCTTCACAAAGGCGGGGTTTTATCCGCCGGAAGCGTTCGTGGTGCTCTCGGTCATCATGGAGCTCATCTGCGCCATCGGCCTCACCTTCGGCCTGTTCCCCAAGTATCTCGGTATCGTCTCCGCCGGCCTGATGCTGGTGGCGGCCTACGCCACCGCCCGGGTGCACGGCCTCGGCTGGTTCTGGGCCGGCCATGGCGTGGAATATCTGGTGTTCTGGGGTGTGGCCTCGCTCGCCGTGGCCCTAGATGCCTGGAACAAGAACCCCGGCTTCTTCGGCTATTTCGCCTGGCCCCTGCGCAAGGAGAAGGCCGCCTGAGGCGGGCCCTTTCAGGCTGATATGAGAACGGCCCCGGAGCCTGGCTCCGGGGCCGTTTTTGGGCCACCCCATCCGTGGGCGCTCAGTGGGCCTTGGCGCTGCCGTGTCCCGCCAGCAGGGAGCGGATCAGCACCGCGATGGTGGTGCCGTTGTGGAGCGCGGCGGTGGCGATGGGCGAGAGATAGCCCAGCACCGCGGCCGCCAGGATGGCCGAGTTGGCGCCCACCGCCACGTTGAAGTTGGAGCGGATGAGGGCCATGGTGGCCTGCGAGATGCCCAGCACGGTGGCGAGCGAATCCAGCCGGTCGTCGGTCAGCACAATGTCGGCGGTGGCGCGGGCAATGTCGGCGGCCCGCGGCATGGCGATGCCCACATGGGCGGTCATCAGCGCCGGCCCGTCGTTCACCCCGTCCCCGACGAACGCCACCTTGGCGCCCTCCGCCTTCAGTTCGCCGATGATGCGGGCCTTATCCTCCGGCTGCTGCTCGTAATAGACGGCGTCGAGGCCAAGGGAGGCGCCCAGCGCCAGAGCTTTCGCCTTGGCATCGCCGGTGATCATCACGATCTTCTTGATGCCGAGGGCGCGCAGCCGCGCCAGGGTTTCGGGCGTCTCTTCCCGCACCCGGTCGCGCAGGGCGAACATGGCGAGCGGGCGCTGGTTCCGTGCCGCATAGAGCAGGGATTTGCCCTCCGCCTGGAACTCCGCCACCTGGGCCCGCTGGCGGGCGAAGGAGATGTTTTCGTCATCCTCCAGGAAGTGGCGGCTGCCGAAGCGAATGACGTCATCGCCCACTTCCGCTTCCACGCCGTGGCCGACGATGAAGTTGACCTCCTCGTGGGGCACGTGGGCTAGCTTGCGCTGGCGGGCGAGGTTCACCACCGCCCGGGCGATGGGGTGGTTGGTGTGCTCGCCCAGGGAGGCGACCACCGCCAGGGCCTCTTCCTCGTCCACATCCGAGCGCAGGGGGCAGATGTCGGTGACCTGCAGGGTGTTGTGGGTGAGGGTGCCGGTCTTGTCGAAGACAATGGTGTCGATATCCGCCAGCGCCTCGATGGCCTGCCCGCTCTTGACGAGGCAGCCCTGCTTGGCGGCCTGGAACATGGCGGTCTTCAGGGCGATGGGGGTGCCCAGCTTCACGGTGCACGAATAGTCCACCATGAACACGGATTCCATGCGCCGCAGGTCCCGCGTCAGCGCGAACACGCCGGCCGCCGAGCCGAGGGTGATGCCCACCCGCCGGTCGGCCAGGGCATCGGACACGGACTGGATCTCCGCCGGCCGCTCCAGCGCATCCTGGATATAGCGGGCGATGCGGCCGGTGGTGGTGGCTTCGCCCACCCGGTCGGCACGGATGACGAGGCGGCCCTCGGTGATGATGCCGCCGGCCAGCGCCATGCCACCCGGCGCCCGGGGAATGGGCAGGCTCTCGCCGGTCACCGCCGACTGGTCCACATACGCGTCGCCGGACACCACCGTGCCATCCACCGGTATGGTCTCGCCGAGGCCGACCACCACGTGCTCGCCGCCGTGCAGGCTGGCGAAGGGCACCTGGCGCATCTCGCCGTTCCCGGTCTCGACCCAGACATCGTCCGGCGCGCGATGCAGCAGCGAGCGCAACAGCTCGTCGGACCGCTCGATGGTGGTGGATTCGATATATTCCGCCAGTTCCACCAGGAAGCGGGTGAAATTGGCGGTGGTGTATTCACCGCGCAAGGTGGGCAGGCCGATAGCGATGGCGTCGAGCACCTCGACCTTCAACCCGTGCTGGATGGCGGCGGCGATGCCGCGCAGCACGGTGCTCGCCACATTGGCATAGGTGAGGGCCGCGGCGGCGGGCCGCGGCAGCAGGCGGGAGGCGATGAGGGTCGCCACCGACAGCACCAGCGGCGCCGAATCGACGCCCGGCGGCTGCACCAGCGCCGGCACCTGGGCCGGCGGATGGGCCGCAAGGGCCAGGATGGCGGCACGGGTGGCGCCGGTGCCGTCATAGCTGACGATGAGCGAGCGGGCGCCGGCATTGAGGCGCACCGCGGACACACCGCGAATGTCGCGGACGGCGGTGGCCGCCCGCGACAACAGATCGAGGTCCGCGCCGAGCCGCAGACGCAGCCGGCGCGGAACCTCATGAACGATGCGCACGCTCACGGGCGATCTCAGCTCCGCGCGGCGGTCAGGTCGGCCACCGGTTCCTCCGCCGCGGGCGCGGGGGGCTGGGTGGCGGCAGCCACTTCCGCTTCCGCGTCATGCAGGCGCTCCTTCAGCTCCTCGACCCCGCCCTGGAGGAAGCTCCATACCTGCACGGCGGTGCGCATGATGGTGCGCTGGGCGGTCTCGTTGGTCAGCAGGTAGGCCGCCGCGGCGCCCACCGCGAGGCCCTTGATGAGCGAGTCCGCATTGGGATGCTGGTGCCAGTTGAAGCCGCTGGCCTGTGCGCCGGCCTGTCCCGCGTTCGCGCCGCCGGCCTGGCCCGGGTTCTGGCCCGCGCTGGGACCGAAGGGGAAGCCTGCAGGCGGGAAGCCGGGGGGCATCTGGCCGGCGGGGCCGCCAAAGGGCGCGCCCTGGCCAGGCCCGTAACCACCCTGGCCCTGGCCGCCCTGGCCATAGCCGCCCTGACCATAACCACCTTGACCCTGGCCGCCTTGGCCCGGGCCGCCCTGGCCATAGCCTTGCCCATTGCCTTGGCCGGCGTCGGCGCCGGGGGCGGTGCCATAGAAGTGGTAATGATAGTGCACGCCCTGATCGGTGCTCTTCTCATCGGACATGGTGCTTGCTCCTGAATGGGGGGCCGGCGCGCGCCGTGGGGCGTTCACGCGCGGCGGGGGATGGGGGAGGGACCGGGCGCGATCAGACCTTCGGCTCGTCGGCCGGGGGCTCGCCGGCGGCCTTGCTGAAGACGCCGGAGACGGCGGAGCGCACATCGGGCCGGTTCATCAGCACCACCAGGCCGGCGCCGATGGCCGCGCCGATCCAGAAATTGGAGCCGCTGGCCCGGGCAATGCGGGTGAGGTTGGACATGCTGAAGCCGTCGCGCAGCACGCCTTCCAGCACGTCGAGCGCATCAATGCGCGGTCCACTGCCGGGTTGCGGGCCGGCACCCTGGGGGCCCGCTGCCTGCGGGCCATAGCCGGGGCCCGGGCCATAGCCCGGGTTTGCGCCGGAGCCGGGGCCATAGCCCGCGTTCGGGCCATAGCCGGACTGTCCCGCGTTCCAGCCGTAGCCGGGCCAGGAACCGGAGGACTGGGCACCTGCATTCTGCGGGCCTGCCTGGGTCGCACCGGCTTGAGAGTTACCCCATTGTGGGTCCTTCTTCGACATCGGTTCTTCCTTGGATCACAGCGCCAATTCAAAGGGAAAGCCACCGGCCCGGCGGCACTGCGGCGGGCGGTGGCAAAGAGCGGGTGAGAAAGGGGAGGGGGCGGCCATGGGCGCCATCCCCTCAGCTGACATGGGTGGCCAGAACCTGGGCCACCTCCTCGGCATCGGCCACCAGCAGGCGCGGCCACAGCGGCGCCGGGATGAGGTGGGGATCATATTCCACCACCACCGACAGGGCCGCCGCATTCACCCGTGTGGCGGTGACGCCGCGGATGCGTCCCACGAGCTCCACGAACGGCTTGGGGTCCGCCTTCGGCAGGTGCGCCAGGGCCGCGAAATCCAGCTTGAGGCGGATGCGGCCTGGCACGTGGTGGGCGATGGAGACGTAGCGGCGCAGGTGCAAGAACGGGCCGAGATCAGGAATCATGAGTGCTCTTGTCCTCGTCGCTCACCCATTCGTAAACCTCCGGCACGACGGCCGCCATGGGGCAGCTGCAGCCACCGAACGGCCCTTTGCCGCAGCTGCCGCAGGCGCTGGGAATGAAGCGCACCCGAGATTTGGCGCGCCACATCTCCAAAAGGCTGCGGGCATTGTCGGGCGTGGTGGAGAGCCCCACCGCCAGATCGCCGACGGTGGTGCGGTGGTGGTCCTGCATATAGGCCTTCACGGCGGACAATGTGGTCATGACCGGATCTCCTTCACGGCCGCATTTCCTTGAAGGTGCCGCCGGGCAGCACCAGCCGTTCCTCGCGGGTGCGACGGGCCGCTGCGGCCTTGCCCACCTGGTAGAGCGTCACCATGGCCCCCAGCAGCAGGATCAGGCAGAAGCAGATCCAGAAGGTGGCGGTGGCCGGCGAACGCTCGAACCGCGCCGCCTGATAGAACACCACCGCCGCGCACCAGCCGAGGCCGGTGGTCCAGGAGGCGGCGAAGGCGGTCCAGCGCCAGCCGGTCTCCTGATAGATGGCGCCCACCGCCGCCACGCACGGCATGTAGAGCAGGATCATCAGGAGATAGGCGAAGGCGCCGGCCTGGCCGTCGAAGCGGGCGGCCATGGCGGTGAAGGCGCTGGGTGCCACCTCCAGCTGCTCGGCCGCGCCCTCGCCCTCCGCCGTGTAGCCCACGTTGAGGCCCATGGGGTCGGCGAGATTGCCCAGCGCATCCTTGAGGTTGGCGGGAATGGTGGCGACCGCCGCCATCAGCTTTTCCGCAATGGTGGCCTCCGGTTCGGGTTCGGCCGGGCTCGCCGCATCACCGGCCTTGGCCGCGTCGGCGGCACCCAGCTGGCCATAAAGGGCGTTGAGGGTGCCGATGACCGCTTCCTTGGCCAAGATGCCGGTGAACACGCCCACCGCCGCCGGCCAGTTCTCTTCCTGCATGCCCATGGGCTCGAACACGGGCACGATGGTGCGGCCGATGGCGGAGAGCACCGACTTCTCACTGTCCTGGTTATTAAAGGTCCCGTCGGTGCCCACCGCATTGAGAAAGCTCAACAGCACCACGATGGGTACGATCACCCGCCCGCAGCGGAAGATGAAGGCGTTGAGCCGGTCCCAGGCCCGCAGCAGCACGGTGCGGAAGGTGGGGATGTGATAGGGCGGCAATTCCATGATGAAGGGCGACACCGTGCCCTTCAGCACCGTGTTCTTCAGGAGGAAGCCGGTGCCGATGGCCGCCAGGATGCCGATCAGATAGAGGGCGAACACCAGATTCTGCCCGCTCTCGGGGAAGAAGGCGGCGGCAAACAGCGCATAGACCGGCAGCCGCGCCCCGCACGACATGAATGGCGCCATCATTACCGTGAGCAGCCGGTCGTGGCGGCTTTCCAGAGTGCGGGTGGCCATGATGGCCGGCACGTTGCAGCCGAAGCCGACGATCAATGGCACGAACGACTTGCCCGGCAGGCCGATGGCGCGCATGGCGCGATCCATCACGAAGGCGGCCCGGGCCATGTAGCCGGAATCCTCCAGGAAGGAGAGGAACAGATAGAGGAAGGCGATGACCGGGATGAAGGTGGACACGGTCTGGATGCCGCCGCCGACGCCTTCCGCCAGCAGCACCACCAGCGCTTCCGGCAGGCCGAGGGCGGTGAGCACCTGCGTGCCCCCATCCACCAGCACCGCGCCCACCGCCTTGTCGAAGAAGTCGATGAACGCGCCACCGATGGAGATGGTGAACACGAACATCAGGTACATCATGACGAGGAAGATGGGGATGCCGAGGAAGCGGTTCAGCACCACCCGGTCGATATGGTCGGAGACCGTGCGCGAGGCATCCCGCGGGCGCGTCAGCACCTTTTCGACGATGGCGGTGATGAAGCCGAAGCGGGCGTCCGCCACCACGATGTCCGTATCCTCGCCCAGGCTCGCCTGCACCTTGTCGCGGGCCGTGGTCACATCGGCATCGAGGGCGCTCTCGGTTTCGCCGGTGGTCAGCGCGTCACCCTCGATGAGCTTCAGCGCCCGCCAGCGCGGCTGGGCGACGCCCATGGCCTCGAGCTTGGCGGCGACGGCGCCGATGCCTTCCTCGATGGCCGGCCCGTAATGGGGCTCCACGGTCGGGGGATGGGGCGCGGCGGCGAGCTCGGCGATATGGGTCTTGAGCTTGGCGACGCCGGTGCCGCGCGCCGCCACCAGCTCCACCACCGGGCAGCCGAGCGCCGCGCTGAGCGCCTTCACGTCGAGGGCGAGGCCGCGCCGCTCAGCGATGTCCATCATGTTGACGGCGGCCACCATGGGCACGCGCATCTCCAGAAGCTGGGTGGTGAGATAGAGGTTCCGCTCCAGGTTCGAGGCGTCGATGATGTTGACGATCAGGCTCGCCGCGCCGGACAGCACGAAGTCCCGCGCCACCCGCTCGTCCTCGGAGATCTGGATTGTGGCGCCCAGCGAATAGACGCCGGGCAGGTCCACCACCTCATAGAGCTGGCCCTCATACGTATAGGTGCCGAACTTCTTCTCCACCGTCACGCCCGGCCAGTTGCCCACTTCCTGGCGGGCGCCGGTGAGGGCGTTGAACAGGGTGCTCTTGCCGCAGTTGGGATTACCGACGACGCCGATGACGATCTTCTCTGCCCCAGCCATCACAACTTCTCCACGGCGATCGTTTCCGCTTCCGCCTTGCGCAGGCTCATGGCGAAACCGCGCACCTTGATTTCCACCGGGTCGCCCAGCGGCGCCACCCGGGTGATCTCGAACTCCACCCCGGGGGTCAGCCCCATGGACATCAGCTTCTGGCGATATTCGAGCCGGCTCTTGCCGAGGCCGACGATGCGGGCGCGATCGCCGGGCACCAGGGCCGAGATGGTCAGCGCCGGCAGGGTCTGCTCCAGCGGGCGCACCACCACGCGGGTCGCCGTGCGCGCGTCCACCACCACCCGGCAGTCGTCGTTGATGGCGACCAGCAGGCCGTTCTCGCCCGAGTGCTGCACGATCTCCACCCGGCTGCCCAGATGCAGGCCGAGGTCGGCGAGGCGTTTTTCGTCGCTGGCATCTCCTTCCCACGCGATGACGCGGACCGTGCCGCTTTCGACTTCAGATAGCTTGAGATGACTCATCGACCATGCCCCACTGACTGACGGGAGAGCATCCCCTGCGCCGCAGTCTCGGTTTCATTATGAGCATAGTTGCACTGGAACGGGAATACGGACTTTGACGTAAATCAGCACGAATGCTTCAAAAGTGCTTTTAGAACATGGATAAATACAAATCTGGAATGACTCTAAATTGTGGGTTGCTCTTCTTCCTTTAGGGGAATGCGGGCCAGTGCGTGGCGTGCGCCCGCCTTCCGCCCGCCGTCGGCGGACGCGGCAAAACCCCCGGTGCCGCGCGGGCGCCAGGGGTGGCAGACGATGTCGGGCGGCGCCTACTGGGCCAGGTGTTCGGCGAGGATGGAGAAGCCGACGGCGATCAGCGTGATGCCCGCGGCCAGTTCCGCAATGCGGCTCCAGCGGTCGCTGATGAGGCGGCCCAGCAGCATGCCGCTGGACGACATGACGAAGGTGGTGAAACCGATGGCCAGGGCTATGACGACGATGTTCACGTCGAGCAGGGCCAGCGACACCCCGACCGCCATGGCATCCAGGCTGGTGCCGATGGCGGTGACGATGAGCATCCAGAACGAGCTCTTGGGCGGCGGGGCATCCGCGCCCCGGCGCAGGGCCGCCAGCAGCATGTGCAGTCCCACCCCGCCCAGCAGCGCGAAGGCGATCCAGTGATCGACGCTTTCGACGAGGCGGCTGGCGGCGACGCCGGCGGTCCAGCCGATCACCGGGGTGAGGGCTTCGACGATGCCGAACACGACACCGGTGCGCAGGGCCTCGGAATAACGCGGCCGCCCCAGGGCGGCGCCGCGGCCGACCGAAACGACGAAGGCGTCCATGGACATGCTGAGCGCCAGCACGGCGATGGTGAGAGCCGACATATTGAACTCGACGGACGCAGGAAGGACCGCGTGCCATGCATCCCGTCCGAAGAAAGCATGGTTCACGACGGTCTTGCCGGGCCGACACATTCGGCTGACCGCGCCACGCATGGATGCCTGAGGCACCCTCGCGAGTCTGTTGACGCGATCCCGCTCGGAAGCGGTGGCTACTCCCCGATGGGGTGCAGATAGCGGTCGTGCGCCGCCAAGTCAAATCCGCGCGCTGCAGGGCAGCATGACGCATGGGGCGACGCCCCCTTTGTGCCGGCGCGGTGCGTTTGCTACAGCGGGACGGCCGCCATGGCGCGGCGCGAACCTGGGGGATGGGATGTCAGCTTGGCAGAAGGCCTTAACGGCGGGCTTCGTGGCCGCAATGATCTCGGCCGCGCCGGCCTGGGCGCAGGGTGATCCCCTGGCGCCGCCCTCGGACCTCGGCGCCTCCGGCGTGCCGGTGCCGCCGGATGGCACTGCCATTCTCGGCACGGCCGCCCCGGCCGGAGAGATCGCGATTCCGGTGCCGCCCAGCACCTGCCCGGGCCTTCAGGCCATGATGCGCAGCCAGGGGGTGGTGCTGCTTCCCACCGGCGGCGGCAATGCACAGCGCTATGTGCGGGACCAGGCCTATTGCGACTCGGGCCAGGAGGCCAACCCGGCGTGGGTGCCCACCTCCGATAATCCGCAGTGCTTCATCGGCTACACTTGCGCCGAGCCCAACGACGACGGCGACAACTGACGGCCGGCGGCGCGCCGGGCCGGCTCAGCGCCGGCGCGGCCTGGCTTGAGGCGGGGCGGAAGGGGCCGGCGCCGGCGGTGCCACCGGCACGTGCCGCGCCAGAGCCTGCACGAGGGCGTCGGCATCCCCTTCGATGCGAAAGGTCTTCTGCCGCGCGGTGGCGCCGGCGCTGAGGCTGACCCGGGAGGCCGGCACGCCGAGGGCCGCCGCGATCACCCGCGCCACGGCGGCGGTGGCCGCGCCATCTTCCGGCGCGGCGCGCACCCGCACCTTCAACACCTCGCGGCCGTCGGAAAGGGTGGCGACCCCGTCCAGGGCGTCGCGGCCGCCTTTCGGCGTGGCGCGGACGAACAGCTCAATGCCGCCCGCCACCGGGCGCCAGATGCTCACGGCTCAGAAGACGTTGGGATAGACGTAGAGGCCGATCACCCGCTGAACGAAGAAGATGAGCAGAATGAGAATCATCGGCGAGATGTCGATGCCGCCCAGCGAGGGAATGACCGAGCGGATCGGCGCGAGCACCGGCTCGGTGATGCGATACAGGAACTCGCCCACGGAGTGGATGAACTTGTTGTAGGGGTTCACCACATTGAAGGCGACCAGCCAGGACAGGACGGCGGCGGCAATCAGCAGCCACACGTAAAGGTTCAGCACAATCAGGATGACGTCGAGAACGGCGCGCATGTCGGTGAGGATCCCCGCAGCAATAGCGGTTCAGCAATAGCCTTGAGAAGGGGGCCGGAACAAGGCCATTGCGCAGCGCGGGATGTCACGGTGGGGCCGGGCAAAGGCGTTTGCGGCGCCGTCGCGGACCCCGCGGGGAGTGGCGCAGGGCGCGTGCAGAGGCGGGCGCAGGGGCGGGCGCTGGCCGGGAGCACGCCGGCAGCCTCGGCGGTGGAGGTGGTCGCGCGCCGGCGGGTGCATGGATGCCCCGCGATGGCCGCCCTTGACTTGCCGGCCGGCCGAAGGCAGCTTCCCGCCCCATCGGAGGGGCTAAAATTGACCCTTTCCAACCTCACGGACAAGCATGCGCAGCTATCTGGACTTCGAGAAGCCGGTGGCCGAACTCGAGGCCAAGGTGGAAGAATTGCGGGCGCTTTCCGCCGCGAACGGCGTCGCCATCGGCGACGAGGTTCAGCGGCTGGAAACCAAGGCGCATGATGCGCTGGTGGCGCTCTATGCCAATCTCACACCCTGGCAAAAGACCCTCGTGGCGCGTCACCCGCTGCGGCCGCATTTCGCGACCTTCGCCGATGGCCTGTTCGAGGATTTCACGCCGCTGGCGGGCGACCGCAAGTATGGTGAGGATGAAGCGATCATCGGCGGGTTTGCCCGTTTTCGCGGCGAGCCGGTCTGCGTGCTCGGCCACGAGAAGGGCTCCACCACCGAGACCCGCATCCGTCACAATTTCGGCATGGCGCGGCCGGAGGGCTACCGCAAGGCGGTGCGCCTGATGGAGCTGGCGGACCGCTTCGGTCTGCCGGTGATCTCGCTGGTGGATACCGCCGGCGCCTATCCCGGCATCGGCGCCGAGGAGCGCGGCCAGGCCGAGGCCATCGCCCGCTCCACCGATGCCTGCCTCGGCCTGATGGTGCCCAATGTGGCGGTGATCATCGGCGAGGGCGGTTCGGGCGGCGCCATCGCGCTGGCCACCGCCAACAAGGTGCTGATGCTGGAGCACGCCATCTATAGCGTGATCTCGCCGGAAGGCGCCGCCTCCATCCTGTGGCGCGACACCGCCAAGGCGCAGGACGCGGCCACCAACATGAAGATCACCGCCCAGGACCTGCTCCGGTTCGGCGTCATCGATTCCATCGTGAAGGAGCCCGTCGGCGGCGCCCACCGCGATCCGGAAGTGGCCGTGGCGGCGGTGGGTGATGCCATCTCCGATGCCCTGTCCTCGCTGGTGGAGCTGGACGGGCCGGCCCTGCGCAAGGCGCGGCGGGCGAAGTTCCTGGCCATCGGCCGCAACCTCTGAGCCCATCGGGCGCGGCCTGGCCGCGCCCGTGGCGCCTGTTTCCTCCCGCTCCTTGCCCGCATCTGCGCCGAGTTGGTGCCCTCGCCTGCGGCTGTTTGGCGCCGGCGCAAGGGGGTGTCGCCACCGGTGGAAAAATCCTGGCGGGTCCCACGTCCGGCCGGTGCGTGGATCTCATCTTAGCCGCAATTGCCCCGTTTGTTCGCCGCTGGATGCGGGCGCCTGCCGCCGTGCTCCGCGCCGAAAGCGCGTGGGCCGGATGGCCAGCTCAATTCGGTCACATTGTGGTAACGCGCCGTCAAGATTCAGGGGCGGATGATGTGGTTTAACGTGCCCGGACAGGTATCAGGAGTTCCGCGTTGAGCCGTCCGTTGACGATAGTCTCGTCCCGCGTCCGCATGGCGGCGTTGGCCGCCACCGCGGCGCTCGCCCTCGCGGCGTGCAATCAGACCGATTCCGTGGCGCGCAAGGCCAACAAGCCGCTCTCGCCGCAGATGGTCGCCCTTATCAGCGAGAAGGGCATGACCCCGGCCACCCCCATCATGGTCCGCATCTTCAAGGAAGAGGCGGAGCTGGAGGTGTGGAAGGAAACCTCCTCGGGGCGCTATGCGCTGCTGAAGACCTATCCCATCTGCCGCTGGTCTGGCGAGCTCGGCCCCAAGGTGCGCACCGGCGACCGGCAGGCGCCGGAAGGCTTCTATGCCATCAGCCCGGGGCAGATGAACCCCAATTCCAGCTATTATCTCTCGTTCAATCTCGGCTTCCCCAATGCCTTCGACAAGGCCTATGGGCGCACCGGCGACTTCCTGATGGTGCATGGCGATTGCTCATCGGCCGGCTGCTACGCCATGACCGACGAGCAGATCTCGGAGATCTTTTCCCTGGCGCGGGAGAGCTTTGCCGGCGGCCAGCGGGATTTCCAGGTGCAGGCCTATCCGTTCCGCATGACGCCGAAGAATATGGCCCGCCACCGCAACAATCCCAACATGGCTTTCTGGCGCAACCTCAAGCAGGGCTACGACCATTTCGAGGTCAGCCGCCAGGTGCCGAAGGTGAATGTGTGCGAGCGGCGCTACGTGTTCGATGCCCAGGCGGTGCCCGGCGCGCGCTTCGATGCCGAGGCCGCTTGCCCGCCCTATCAGGTCGACCCCTCGGTGGCGCAGGCGGTGGCGGCCAAGACCCGCAGCGACGATGCCCAGATCGCCGCGCTCTCCAGCGGGCCCACCGCCCCCGTGCGCACCAATGCCGACGGCGGCATGCATCCGGTGTTCCTGGCCGAGATCAAGCGGCGGGAAGGCGGCAGCGAATCCGCTTTCGCGCCGCAGGCGCCCGGCACCATTCCCGAAACCACCCGCCCGCCGCGCATCGTCGACGACAAGTCGGTGGCCGACGTGGGGGGACCGGAGAAGCCGGTGGCGGCCCCCGCTTCCACCGGGGCGCAGATGGCGGCGCAGCAGCCGCCCGTCGCCACCACCACCGCCGACGGGGCGGTGACCACCAGCACCGTGCCCCTGCCGGCGGTGGCCCCGCGCTAGGGTGCGGGTCCTCGCGGGTGCTGGCCGGCTCGACCGTCCGGTGCCCGCCGCTGGCCCGCGCATGGCGCGTGGCTCATATCCGTTTGCTCACCTCTTGCTCGTGCTTCCGTGGCTCCCGCAAGGCGGACAGGGAATGCGCCGTGCCGCCATCTCTTGATGCGCTCGCGTCGCGGGCGGTCGCCGCCGTGTCCTGCTCCGCGTCGATGCCTCAGGCGCCGGCGGCCGCCAGGGCCGAGGGGGAGACCTGCAATCCTCTTTTCTGCTGGGGCGGAGGCCGGCGCGGTCTGCGTCGCTCGCGCGGCGGAGGGGCGCGTCCACGCCGGGCTTTTCCGGTTGGCCCGGTGGCAGGCTCTGCTGAGGCACGGAAGGTGAAACAGGGAAGCTGAAGCATAGCTTGGCCGCAGGGCGGGCGATCCGGCTTGACGGGCGCGCGCTTTCGCCGTGCTCTGGACGGAGCGAAGGGGCGACGGCCGGGCCGGCCGACAGGGGAGGGGGGCTATGCGGCGGGGAATGGTGATGGTGGCGGCGCTGCTGCTGAGCGGGGCACCGGCGCTGGCGGACAGCTGCTGGATGCACAATGGCTCGCTGGTGCGGCTGGTGGCGGCAGGCGACGCGCGCAGCTTCGTTTATGAGGTGCCCCGGCCCGGCTTGCGCGAGATCGGCGTGAAGCGCGGCACACTGCTGTTCAAGGGCAAGCGCCATGGCCGAACCTACAGCGGCATCGCCCGCATGTTCTCCACCGAATGTCCCGGAGCGGTGACGGAATATGCCGTGGAGGGGCCCGTCAGCGGCGATCAGACCCGGATCGTCCTCAGCGGCTGGCGCGAGGTCTACCGCGCGTGCGTGCCCACAGATCAGCCGGTGGAAGACCGGCTGGTGTTCACCTATGCCCGCAGATGCTGAGGCTTGAGCGGGCCCGCGGCGGACGGCGCTGAGGCCGGCGGCCCCAATGCAGATCGGGCGCAACCGCCCGGCGGCCGCGCCCGATCCTCAGGTCTTGAATGCGTCGAGCCGTGATCCGTTGGACCCGGCGCCGCCACAGCGTCAGGCGAAGCGGCCGTGGCAGTGCTTGTATTTCTTGCCGGAGCCGCAGGGGCAGACCTCGTTGCGGCCCACCTTGCCCCAGGTGGAGGGATCGTTGGGGTCGCGCTCGGCCACCGCCAGGTCACCGGAGAGGAGCGGTTCGGGCCGGCTGCCGATAGCGGCGGCGGCGCTCGCCAGTTCGTCCTCGCCGGTGATGGGATCGGCGTGGTGCGCCTCCATCTCCGGCAGGTCCTCCATGGGCGGCGCCTGGGTGACGATCTCCACCCGCATCAGCTGGGCGGTGACCACCTCGCGCAGGCGGTTCAGCAGGCTGGAGAAGAGGTTGAAGGCCTCGGACTTGTACTCGTTGAGCGGGTCGCGCTGGGCGTAGCCGCGCAGGCCCACCACCTGGCGCAGGTGATCGAGCATGGCGATATGCTCGCGCCACAGATGGTCGAGGGTCTGGAGAAGGATCGACTTCTCCACATAGCGCATCAGCTCGGGACCGTATTTGGCGGCCTTGGCGGCCATCCATTCGTCGGCGGCGCGGGTGATGCGCTCGCCCACCTCGTCACCGGCGATGCCTTCTTCCTTGGCCCATTCCACCACCGGCAGGTCGAGGTTCAGCACCTCCAGGAGCGCGGCGTGCAGGCCGGCGGTGTCCCACTGTTCGGGATAGGCGTTCTCGGGGATGAACTTGGCCACCGTGTCGGCGATTACGGCGTGGCGCATGTCCTCCACCGTCTCGGCCACGTCGTCGTCGTTCATCAGCTCCAGGCGCTGCTCGAACACCACCTTGCGCTGGTCGTTGAGCACGTCGTCATATTTGAGGACGTTCTTGCGCATGTCGTAATTGCGCGCTTCCACCTTCTGCTGCGCCTTTTCCAGCGCCTTGTTGATCCAGGGGTGGATGATGGCCTCGCCTTCCTTGAGGCCGAGCTTCTGCAGCATGCCGTCAAGCCGGTCGGACCCGAAGATGCGCATCAGGTCGTCGTCCAGCGACAGGAAGAACTTGGAATGGCCGGGGTCGCCCTGGCGGCCGGAGCGGCCGCGCAGCTGGTTGTCGATGCGCCGGCTCTCGTGCCGCTCGGTGCCGAGCACGTAGAGGCCGCCGGCTTCCAGCGCCTTGTGCTTCAGCTCCTCCACTTCGGCGTGGATCTTCTCCTCCGCCGCGACGCGCTCGGGGCCTTCCGGCAGGTCCTTGAGCTCGTTGACGATGCGCATCTCGGCGGAGCCGCCGAGCTTGATGTCGGTGCCGCGGCCGGCCATGTTGGTGGCGATGGTGATGGCCCCCGGCACGCCCGCCTGGGAGACGATATAGGCCTCCTGCTCGTGGTAGCGGGCGTTCAGCACCGAGAACACCTTGCCGCTGGTGTCGATCTCGGTGAGGGCGGCGGGATCGGCATAGTCCTTCTGCCTGAAGCCGTCCTTCTTGAGCAGGTCGGCCAGCAGCTCGGACTTCTCGATGGAGGTGGTGCCCACCAGCACCGGCTGGCCGCGCGCGGCGCAGTCTTTGATCAGCTCGATGATGGCGTGGTACTTCTCCATCGCCGTCCGATAGACCTCGTCGTCATCGTCGATCCGGGAGATGGGCAGGTTGGTGGGAATCTCCACCACCTCGAGCTTGTAGATGTCGGCGAACTCGGCCGCCTCGGTGTTGGCGGTGCCGGTCATGCCGGCCAGCTTCTCATAGAGCCGGAAATAGTTCTGGAAGGTGATGGAGGCCAGCGTCTGGTTCTCGGGCTGAACCTGGACGTGCTCCTTGGCTTCCAGCGCCTGGTGCAGGCCTTCGGAATAGCGCCGGCCGGGCATCATGCGGCCGGTGAACTCGTCGATGATCACCACCTCGTCGTTGCGGACGATATAGTCCTTGTCGCGCTGGAACAGGGTGTGGGCGCGCAGGGCCTGGTTCACGTGATGGACCACCGAGACGTTCTCGATGTCGTAGAGGCTGTGGGACTTCAGGAGCCCGGCCTCGGTCAGCATCTGCTCCATCTTCTCCATGCCGGCTTCGGTCATGGTGACGGAACGCTGCTTCTCGTCCACCTCATAGTCGGCCTTGTCCAGGCGCGGGATGTAGGTGTCGATGGTGTTGTAGAAATCCGAGCGGTCGTCGAGCGGGCCGGAGATGATGAGCGGGGTGCGGGCCTCGTCGATGAGGATGGAGTCCACCTCGTCGACGATGGCGAAAAAATGCGGGCGCTGCACCATCTGGCTGCGCTCATACTTCATATTGTCGCGCAGATAGTCGAAGCCCAGCTCGTTGTTGGTGGCATAGGTGATGTCGCAGGCGTAGGCGGCGGCGCGCTGCTCGTCATCGAGCCCGTGCACGATAATGCCGGTGGACAGGCCGAGGAAGCCGTAAAGCTTGGCCATCCACTCGGCGTCGCGCTTGGCCAGGTAGTCATTCACCGTCACCACGTGCACGCCCTTGCCGGCGAGCGCGTTGAGATAGACGGGCAGGGTAGCCACCAGGGTCTTGCCTTCGCCGGTCTTCATCTCGGCGATGCCGCCTTCGTGCATCACCATGCCGCCGATGAGCTGCACATCGAACGGGCGCATGCCGAGCGCCCGCTTGGCGCCCTCGCGCACGGTGGCGAAGGCGGGCACCAGGAGGTCGTCGAGGCTCTTGCCATCCGCCAGCTGGCGGCGGAACTCCTCGGTGCGCGCGCGCAGCGCGTCATCGGAGAGCCCCTCCAGCTCCTTTTCCAGGGCATTGATGGCCTGGACGCGGGGGCGGTACCCCTTCACCCGGCGATCGTTTGCGGAGCCGAAGAGCTTGCGGGCAAGTCCACCTAACATGGGTTATTCTCTGTTCCGATCCGTCGGGTCGCGAGGAGGGCGGAGACGGGCCGCCGGACCCTCCGGGAAATGGCGCGCCTTTCGACACCCCTAATGCGGCGTCAGCAAGTCCGAACCAGTCTGGCGGCGGAGAGGCTCTCCCCGCGCCGGACCTACGCCGTTCCGCCTTGTCCCCCGCGCGCGCGTCGAGATAGGGCGGTACCGACGACGGACAGCACACCACGCGGACACTTATGAACGGCCCCGCCCATTGTCAATGTGAGGCGGCGCGCCCTGCCGCAACGTCGGCACCGGCGCTGGTGCGCCAGCATGGCAATTTTGCAGCACCGTCCGCGCTTCCGCGCGCGCGCGGAAGCGGTGCATGGACACTCTCGCGGGGGGCCCTTAGTATCCGCCCGGCTGCGGATGCCGGGGGAATAAGCATGGGCCGTTGGGAGTTGCGGGCGGGTCGCCGACAGGAGAATGAGAATCTCGGGTCGCGCGCCACGCGAGCGGGCGTTGCCGCCCGCTGGGTCGCCCTGATGTCCGCCGGTCTCGTCCTCGCCGCGTGCGAGGAAAAAAATACCTATGTGCCGCCGCCCCCGCCCACCGTGACGGTGGCCACCGTGAGCGATCAGCCGGTGACTCGCTACCTGGAATTGACGGGTAACACCGCCTCCATCAATTCGGTGGATCTGAACGCCCGCGTGCAGGGCTTCCTCACCTCCATCAATTATGCGGACGGCCAGCTGGTGAAGAAGGGGGATCTCCTCTTCGTGATCGAGCAGGATGTCTACAAGGCCAATGTGGAGCAGGCGAAGGCGACCCTCGCCGCCAAGCAGGCGTCCCAGGTGCAGGCCGAGGCGGAATTCAACCGCCAGAACCAGCTGGCCAAGCAGGACTTTGCCTCCCAGGCCGTGCTCGATCAGGCCCGCGCCAAGCGCGATGCGGCGGTGGCCGATGTGGAGAACGCCCAGGCCTCGCTGGATCTGGCGCAGATCAACCTCGGCTATACCGAGGTGCGCGCGCCGTTCGCCGGCGTGGTGACCGCCCACTTGCAGGATGTGGGCGCTCTGGTGGGCTATTCCGGGCCCACCAAGCTCGCCACCATCGTCGAGGTGAACCCCATCTATGTGTGGTTCTCCCTGAGCGAGCAGCAGGTGCTCAACATCAAGGAAGGCATGGCCAAGGCCGGCCATCAGATGATGACCCTGCGGGAGAATCCCGGCGCCATTCCGGTGGAGATCGGCCTGCAGACGGAAACCGGCTTCCCCCACGTGGGCAAGCTCGACTACATCGCCCCCCAGGTGGATCCCAACCTCGGCACCCTCACCGTGCGCGGCATCTTCGAGAATGCCAATGTGGCGCTGCTGCCCGGCCTGTTCGCGCGGGTGCGGCTGCCGCTGGGTAAGGCGTTGCCCACCATCCTGGTGCCCGATTCCATCATCAGCGAGAACCAGCTCGGTTCTTATGTGCTGGTGGTGAACGACAAGGACGAGGTGGCGCAGCGCCAGGTCACCCTCGGCCAGCTGCAGCCTGATGGCCTGCGGGCCATCGAGGGCGGCCTGTCGGCGGGGGATCGGGTCATCGTCAATGGCATCCAGCGCGCGGTGCCCGGTTCCAAGGTGACGGTGGAGGCCGGCAAGATCGCCGCGCCGCTGCAGCCGACGCCGGTTCAGGATGGCGGCAAGTCGGTGGACACCAGGCAGCCGGACACCAAGCCAGCGGACACTAAGCCGGCCGATTCAAAGCCGGCGACCGCGCCGCCCGCGCCGCAGAAGAATTGATCCGTCCCTCGAACGCCAGGAACCAGCGCCCATGATTTCGCGCTTTTTCATCGAGCGGCCGGTCCTCTCGAACGTGCTGGCCCTGGTCTTCGTGCTGATCGGCCTTGTGTCGCTCATCCGCCTGCCGGTGGCGCAATATCCCAACATCGTGCCGCCCACGGTGTCGGTGAGCACCAGCTATCCGGGCGCCTCGGCCAAGACCATCGTCGATACGGTGGCGCTGCCCATCGAGCAGCAGGTGAACGGCGTCGAGGGCATGATCTACATGCAGTCCTGGGCGGCCTCGGACGGCACCTATACGCTGGTGGTGACCTTCGCCATCGGCACCGATCCGAACATGGCCCAGGTGCTGGTGCAGAACCGGGTGAACATCGCGCTCGCCTCGCTGCCGACGGCGGTGCAGACCCAGGGCGTGACCATTCTGCAGAAGGGCACCTCCATCCTGGAGTTCGTGACCCTCACCTCGCCCGATGGCCGGTATGACGGCCTGTATCTGAACAATTACGGCATCATCAACATCCAGAACGAGCTGGCCCGCGTGGAGGGTGTCGGCAACGTCGCCATCTTCGGCACCGGCACCTATGCGCTGCGCGTCTGGATGGATCCGGCCAAGATGCAGGCGTTCGGCCTCACCCCCAGCGACGTCGGCAACGCCATCCAGAAGCAGAGCCAGCTGGTGACCCCCGGCCAGCTGGGCATCCCGCCGGCCCCCTCCAGCGCGGCCTTCCAATATACGGTGAACGTGAAGGGCCGGCTCAACGATGCCGCCGAATACGAGAACATCATCGTCAAGGTGGACAATCAGGATGGCGGTCGCATCGTCCGCATCCGCGACATCGCCCGGGTGGAACTGGGCGCGCAGAGCTACTCGCGCGACTTTACCCAGGACGGCAAGCCC
This sequence comes from Xanthobacter sp. NM-25, assembly GCF_022138605.1. Lineage (GTDB taxonomy): Bacteria > Pseudomonadota > Alphaproteobacteria > Rhizobiales > Xanthobacteraceae > Xanthobacter. Next base: position 10,452 of record NZ_JACBFS010000002.1, on the reverse strand, counting down.
GCGGCCGGCGTTGGCATCTTCCTCCTTCCCGCCGCCAATGCGCTCGATGTGTCGAACCGCATTGCCGCGAAGATGGAGGAGCTGAAGAAGAACTTCCCCGAGGGGTTGGAATATTCCATTCCATTCAACACCACGTGGTTCGTCTCCGCCTCCATCAACGAGGTCTACAAGACCCTTTATGAGGCGGCGCTGCTGGTGCTGGTGGTGATCCTGATGTTCCTTCAGGACTGGCGGGCGACGCTGGTTCCGGCCACCACGGTGCCGGTGACCATCATCGGCGCCTTCGCCGCCATGGACGCCATGGGCTTCACCATCAACATCTCGACCCTGTTCGCCATCATTCTGGCCATCGGCATCGTGGTGGATGACGCCATCGTCATCGTTGAAGGCGTGGCGCGGCATATCGAAGAGGGCATGGAGGGCCAGCCCGCCGCCGAAAAGGCCATGGACGAGTTGTTCGGGCCGGTGGTGGGCATCACCCTGGTCCTCATGAGCGTGTTCCTGCCGGCCTCGTTCATTCCGGGCCTGTCGGGGCAGATGTTCAAGCAGTTCGCGCTGGTCATCGCCGCCACCGCCTTCATCTCGGCCATCAACGCCGCCACGCTGAAGCCCACCCAGTGCGCCCTGTGGCTGCGCAAGCCGGTGCCGCCGGAGCAGCGCAACGTCATCTTCCGCGGCTTCAACGCCATCTATGGCAAGGCCGAGCACTGGTATGCCGGCCTCATCGGCCGCATGGTGCACCATTCCCACGCCATGGTGCTGATCGCCTTCGCGCTGATCGGCGTCGCCGGCTATGGCATCACCCGCGTGCCTACCTCGTTCCTGCCCATCGAGGACCAGGGCTACTTCCTGGTGGCGGTGCAGCTGCCCGACGGCGCCAACATGAACCGCACCAAGGTGGTGATGAACGAGGTGTCCGAGCGGGTGCGCAAGGTGCCGGGGGTGCAGACCGCCCTCGCCATCTCCGGCATCTCGGTGATGGACAATTCCTCCACCCTCGCCAATGCCGGCGTCATCTACGTGACCCTGACGCCGTGGGACGAGCGCTATTCCGGCAAGGTCAAGGGCGAGGATCTGTTGTCGCTCTACGAGAACCTCAACAAGGCGGTCGCGCCGGTGCAGGAAGCGCAGGTGCTGATCCTGGTGCCGCCGGCCATTCAGGGTATCGGCAACGCTGCCGGCTTCACCATGCAGCCACAGCTGCGCAACGGCAATTTCGACTATCGGCTCCTGGAGCAGATCACCACCTCGCTGGTGGAGAAGGCCCAGGCCCAGTCGGCCCTGCAGCACGTGGCCACCTCCTTCCGCATCGGCGCGCCGCAGCTGGAGGTGGAGGTCAACCGCACCATGGCCGAGACCCTCGGGGTGACCGTGGGGCAGGTGTTCGAGACCATCTCGTCCTATCTCGGCTCCACCTACGTCAATCAGATCACCCGGTTCGGCAACACCTTCCAGGTCTATATCCAGGCGGATTCGCGCAGCCGCGTGACCCCGGACGACCTCATGGCGCTGAAGGTGCGCACGCCCCAGGGCAACATGGTGCCGCTCGGCTCCATGGTGACGGTGCGGACCATGCAGGGCCCGCCGCTGATCTCGCTCTATAACCTCTACCCGACCGCCACCATCGTCGGTTCCAACGCCGCCGGCTTCTCCTCCGGCCAGGCCATGGATCTGATGGCGCAGATCGCCGCCGCCACCCTGCCGCCGGGCACCGGCTTTGAATGGACCGCCATGTCGTTCCAGGAAGCGGCGGTGGGCAACCAGATCTATTACGTGTTCGGGCTCGCCATCCTGCTGGTCTATTTCGTGCTCGCCGGCCAGTACGAAAGCTGGATCCAGCCCATGTCGGTGATCCTGGCGGTGCCGCTGGCGCTGCTCGGCACCGTGGGGGCGCTGCTGGGGCTCGGGGTCTCCAACAATCTCTATACCCAGATCGGCCTGGTGCTTCTGATCGCGCTCGCGGCCAAGAACGCCATCCTGATCGTCGAATACGCCCGCGAAAAACGGGCGGAGGGCATGGAGATCATGGATGCCGCGGTGGAGGCGGCGCGGCTCCGGTTCCGCCCCATCCTGATGACCTCCTTCGCCTTCATCCTGGGCGTGCTGCCGCTGGTGTTCGCCACCGGCGCCGGCGCCAACTCGCGCAAGTCCATCGGCATCGCCGTGGTCTCGGGCATGCTGGCGTCCACCTGCCTTGCGGTGTTGTTCGTGCCGTCCTTCTTCACGGTGCTGCAGCGGTTCGAGGAACGGGGCAAGAAAAAGAAGGTGGCGCCGCAGCAGCCGCCACAAGAGCCGCCGCCCGCGGAACCCGCATCTGCCTGAGAATGGATCTCGGGAGTTGCGCGCCTCATCGGCATCTGCCTGTTTTTATGGCAGATGCCGCCATAAAGTCGCGCTTTCGCCCCGGCACAGCCTTGTCTAACCTTGTTCCGTTCACCCAAGGGCTTGATGCCCGCCGGACCAGGTGTCTTTGAATGTCGATCCTCGCGAGCCTGCATCACGTCACGCGCTATACTTACGAGCGGCCGGTGTCGCTCGGCGCGCAGACCATCCGCCTGCGCCCGGCGCCGCACAGCCGGACGGAGATTCCGGCCTATGCGCTCAAGATTTCGCCAGCCGAACATTTCATCAACTGGCAGCAGGACCCGTTCGGCAACTGGCTCGCCCGCATCGTGTTCCCCGAGCGGGTCACCGAGTTCAAAGTCGAGGTGGACCTGCTCGCCAAGCTCGACGTCATCAATCCGTTCGACTTCTTCGTCGAGGAATATGCCGAGCACTTCCCCTTCACCTACGCTCCTGAGCTGAAGGCCGAGCTCGCGCCTTATCTGGAGCTTGAGACCGAGGGCGCCCTGTTCGACGCCTTCGTCGCCTCCATTCCGACGGAGAAGCGGCGCATCGTCGACTTCCTCGTCGAGCTCAACCAGCGCCTCCAGGGCGAGATCGGCTATGTGATCCGCATGGAGCCGGGGGTGCAGACCCCCGACGAGACCCTCTCCAAGAAGCTCGGCTCCTGCCGCGACACCGGCTGGCTTCTGGTGCAGATCCTGCGCCACCTGGGCCTCGCCGCCCGGTTCGTTTCCGGCTACCTGATCCAGCTGAAACCCGACGTGAAGTCCCTCGACGGCCCCTCCGGCACCGACGTGGATTTCTGCGATCTCCATGCCTGGTGCGAGGTTTACGTCCCCGGCGCCGGTTGGATCGGCCTTGATCCCACCTCCGGCCTGCTGTGCGGGGAGGGCCACATTCCGCTGGCGGCGACCCCCCATTATCGGTCCGCGGCGCCCATCACCGGCTATCTCAACGAGAAGGCCGAGGTGGAGTTCGGCTTCGAGATGGCGGTCGCCCGCGTCGCCGAGGCGCCCCGCGTCACCTACCCCTTCTCGGACGAGACCTGGGCCGCCCTCGACGCCCTCGGCCAGAAGGTCGACCAGGACCTCGCCGCTGGTGACGTGCGCCTGACCATGGGCGGCGAGCCCACCTTCGTCTCCATCGACGACTACCAGGCGCCGGAATGGAATACCGAGGCGCTCGGTCCGCAGAAGCGGGTGCGCGCCGACGATCTGATCCGCCGCCTGCGCGAGCGCTTCTCCACCGATGGCGTGCTGCACTACGGCCAGGGCAAGTGGTATCCCGGCGAAACCCTGCCGCGCTGGTCGTTCGACCTGTTCTGGCGCAAGGACGGCCAGCCCATGTGGCGGCGACTGGACCTGATCGCCGATGAGACCAAGGATTACGGCGCCACCGCCGCCGATGCCGAGCACTTCTGCAAGGCCGTGGCAGAGAAGCTGGGCGTCGGCGCCCAGTTCGTGCAGCCGGCGTTCGAGGACAATATCTATTATATGTGGAAGGAGCAGAGCCTTCCCGAGAACCTCGCGCCGGGCGACGAGCGCCTGGCCGATGAGGTGCACCGCCGCATGTTGGCGCGCACCTTCAACCAGGGCCTCGGCACCCCCACGGGCGCGGTGCTGCCGCTGCGGCGGGTGTGGGCGCCGGAGGGCTCGCGCTGGTGCTCGGAGGCCTGGACGTTCCGCCGCGACTACCTGTTCCTGATTCCCGGCGAAAGCCCGATGGGTTATCGCCTGCCCTTGGAATCGCTGCAGTATCTCGCCCCCACGCGCTATCCGCACATGGTGCCGACGGACCCGTTCGAGCCGCGCGGCCCGCTGCCGGATGCGGAGACGCTGGCGGCCCGCTATCGCGGCACCGGCGTTGACGGTCGCGAGCGCTACAGTGTGGCCCCACGCACCGAGGCCTATGGGGTGGGCGAGCGGGCGCAGACCCTGGTGCGCGAATATCTGCTCAAGCATGACCAGCAGATCGGCACCGCCGATACCCGCACCGCTTTGTGCGTGGAACCCCGCGGCGGCCGCCTGTGCGTGTTCCTGCCACCGGTGGAAGTGCTGGAAGACTATGTGGATCTCATCGCCGCCGTCGAGCAGGTGGCCATCGAGCTCGAGATGCCGCTGCACCTCGAGGGTTATCCGCCGCCGTTCGATTATCGGCTGAACCTGATCCGGCTGGCGCCCGATCCGGGCGTGCTGGAGGTGAACGTTCACCCCTCCAACAGCTGGGAAGGCTGCGTCAACATCACCCGCATCCTCTATGAGGAGGCGCGGCTGGCCCGCCTGGGCACCGAGAAGTTCATGGTGGATGGCCGCCACACCGGCACGGGCGGTGGTAACCACGTGGTGGTGGGCGGATCCACCCCCGCCGACAGCCCGTTCCTGCGCCGGCCGGACCTGCTGAAGAGCCTGCTGCTCTATTGGCAGCGCCACCCCTCGCTGTCCTACATGTTCTCCGGCCTGTTCATCGGCCCGACCTCGCAGCATCCGCGCATCGACGAGGCGCGCCACGATAGCCTGTATGAACTGGAGATCGCCCTCTCCAAGATCCCGGCGCCGGGGGGCGAGCTGCCGCCGCCGCCGTGGCTGGTGGACCGCTTGCTGCGCAACCTGTTGGTGGATGTGACCGGCAACACCCACCGCACAGAGATCTCCATCGACAAGCTCTATTCGCCGGATGGCCCTACCGGCCGGCTGGGCCTGGTGGAGTTCCGCTGCTTCGAGATGCCGCCGGACTGGCGCATGAGCCTCGCCCAGCAACTGCTGCTGCGGGCGCTCATCGCCCGGCTGTGGCGGGCGCCCGTGTCGGGCGATTGCGCGCGCTGGGGCACTATCCTCAACGACCGCTTCATGATGCCCCATTATGTGTGGGCCGACTTCCTCGACGTGCTCGATGATCTGGGCGACGCCGGCTACGTCTTCGATCCCGAGTGGTTCAAGGCACAGTACGAGTTCCGCTTCCCGGCCTATGGCAAGGTGCAGCGGGCGGGCGTGGATCTGGAGGTGCGCCAGGCGCTGGAGTGCTGGAACGTGCTCGGCGAGGAGGGGGTCGTCGGCGGTACCGCGCGCTATGTGGACTCCTCGGTGGAGCGTCTGCAGGTGAAGGTGGAGGGCTTCAATCCCGCCCGCCACGTGCTCACCTGCAACGGCCGCCGCATTCCGCTGGCGCCCACCGGCCGCAATGGCACCTTCGTCGCCGGCGTGCGCTACAAGGCGTGGCAGCCCTGGTCGGGCCTGCATCCCACCATTCCTGTGCACACGCCGCTGACGTTCGACATTGTCGACACCTGGAGCCAGCGGTCCCGTGGCGGCTGCGTCTATTATGTGTCCCATCCCGGTGGCCGGAACTATGACACCTTCCCGGTCAATTCCTATGAAGCGGAGGCCCGCCGCCTCGCCCGCTTCCAGGATTACGGCCATACGCCGGGGGTGACCCACGTGCCGGCGGAAACGGCGCCGGACGAGTTCCCCACCACCCTCGATCTGCGCCGACCCATCGGCGTCTGATCAGGACTGTCCTGCTGCGGCAGGGCAGGGCGCTCGCACCCGGCGCTCCGCATTCGCTCCCGGGGCGCCGGGGGCGGGACGGCGCGCGCGGGGGCTTTGCGCCGCCAAGGGGGCATTTTCAATCCGATCTGGCAGCACCCAGCCGGGGATGGCGGCCGTTGGCGGGTGGTGCACCCAGGGGTGTGTCTGCCATAATCACGGGCCCGGTCGGTGGATGGCGGGGCTGAAAGGGTTATTCGTGTCCGGGGCGGAACAGCGCAGCGAAGCATTTGAACGAGCTGCGGCCGAGAGCTTGCTCGGCGGCTATCGGACCTTGCCCGGTGTGCGCGACGAGATGATGGACGCCGAGGGGCGTCCACGGCCCCATTGGGTAAGCTTCCTCGCCACCCTGGCGGAGTTCGGCCCGGAGGAACTGGGGCGGCGTTTTTCCTCCGCCGACCGCTATCTGCGGGATTCCGGCGTTTTCTATCGGGTCTATGACGATGCTGGCGGCGGCGAGCGGCCCTGGTCGCTCAGCCATATTCCCCTGCTGCTGGAGCAGCGTGATTGGGATGTGCTGTCCGCCGGACTGATCCAGCGCGCCGAGCTTTTGGAGACGGTTCTTCAGGATCTCTATGGTCCCGCCCGGCTCGTCAGCGGCGGCGATCTGCCAGCGGCGGCGGTGGCCGGCAGCCCCGAGTTCCTGCGGCCGCTGGTGGGCGTGAAGCCGGTGGGCGGGCGCTATCTGCGGCTCTATGCGGCCGATGTGGGGCGCGGCCCCGATGGCCGCTGGTGGGTGCTGGCAGACCGCACCCAGGCCCCGTCCGGTTCCGGCTACGCGCTGGAGAACCGGCTGGCCATGACCCGCGCCCTGCCGGATGTGTCGCGCGCCCTGCACATGCAGCGGGTGGCGAGCTTCTTCCAGGCGCTGCGCACCTCGCTCAAGAAGCTGGATCGCAGCGGCGAGGGCCGCATCGGCATGCTCACCCCCGGTCCCATGAACGAGACCTATTTCGAGCATGCCCTGCTGGCCCGCTATCTCGGCTTCCTGCTGGTGGAGGGCGAAGACCTCACCGTGCGGGGCGATGCGGTACATGTGCGCACGGTGGCGGGGCTGAAGCGCATCGACGTGCTGCTGCGCCGGCTCGATGCCGATTTTGCCGATCCTCTTGAGCTGAACTCCGGTTCGCGGCTTGGTGTGCCGGGCCTGGTGCAGGCCCTGCGGCAGGGTGGGCTGGCGCTCGCCAACGCGCTCGGCAGCGGCCTTGTCGAGGCCCCGGCGCTGCTGGCCTTCCTGCCGCGCATCGCCACCCGCATCCTGGGGGCGCCGCTGGCGCTGCCGCATGTGGGCACCTGGTGGTGCGGCCAGGATGCCGAGCGCGCCCAGGTGATGGAGCACTTGGATGAGCTGGTGATCGGCTCGGCGTTCGGCCGGCGGGTGCCCGAACTCCCCCGGGGCGGCTCGGTGCTCGGCGCCGATCTCGGGCCGGCCGAGCGCCGTCGGCTCTCCACCCTGCTGGCCCGCCGGGGTGTGGATCTGGTGGGCCAGGACATCGCCCGCCTGTCCACCACGCCCGTGTGGACCGGCGAGCGGCTCACCCCGCGCCCGTTCATGCTGCGGGTGTTCCTCACCGCCACCGACAAGGGGTGGGAGGTGATGCCGGGCGGCTTCTGCCGCATCTCCTCCACGCCCGATGCTCGGGCCATCTCCCTGCAGAAGGGGGATCGCTCCGCCGATGTGTGGGTGATGACCGGGGGCGAGGTGTCCGATGCCACCCTGCTGCCGAGCCCCGAGCATGTGAAGGTGCGACGCTCGTCGGGCGCGCTGCCCAGCCGGGCGGCGGACAACCTGTTCTGGCTGGGTCGTTATGTGGAACGGGCCGAGGCCACCTTGCGCCTATCCCGGGTGCTGGTGGGCCGGCTGGCGGAAACCGGCGACAGCGGCACCAGCCCGCTGGTGTCACGGCTGTTGGGCCTGCTGGGCGCCTGGGGCGCCATGCCGCGGGATCTCGCCCGCGCTACGCCGGCGCGATACGCGGTGGCGGTGCTCACCCGGCGCGATGTGCCCGGGGCCCTGCCGCAGCTGGTGCTGGCAGCGCGCGCCGCTGCCTCGGTCATCCGGGATCGGTTCTCCCCCGATGCCTGGAAGGCGCTGGTGGATCTCGAAACCTGCGTGCTGGCGCCGGCCTCTTCCGCCGTTTCCGAAGCGGAAGCCCACGAGCGCGCCGACGCGGCCCTGCGGATCATCGCCGCCTTCTCCGGCCTTGCCAGCGAGAACATGAACCGCCTCACCGGCTGGCGCTTCCTGGAGCTGGGGCGCCGCACCGAGCGGGCCATCAGCACCCTGCGGTTTGCGCGCACCTTCGGCGAACACGGGGTGCCCGGCTCGTTGAGCGCCCTGCTGCAGGTGGCCGATAGCCAGATCACCTATCGCAGCCGCTATGTGATGATCGAGGCGCGGGGGCCGGTGCTCGATCTGGTGCTGCTCGATCCCGACAATCCGCGTTCCGTGGCGTTCCAGGTGGAGCGCATCGCCGCCCATCTGCGGGTGCTGCCCGGGCGTGATCACGATGCGCCGCCGCCGCTCTGGGAACGCCTCGCCGCGCGCATGCAGGCGGAACTGGCCTCGGCCACCGCGGAAAGCTTCGAGCCCGCCTGGTTCGATGAGATGGAGCACATTCTGATGCAGCTCTCGGACGAGGTCGCCGCCCACTACTTCCTGCAAGGGCACGTGCCCGAGATGACCATGACCTTGGCCATGTGAGGCGGCATGCTCTACGACATCCGCCAGACCACCACCTATTCCTATACGGTGCCGGTGCGCGTCGCTCGCCAGGTGCTGCGCATGACTCCGGTCGATCGGCTCGGCCACCAGCATGTGATCGCCCATATGCTCGATCTATCGCCGGAGGCGGCGGAAATCGAGCATGGAAGCGATTTCTTCGGCAATGGGCTGACCTGGCTGACCCTCGAGCAGCCCCACGATTATCTGGAAATCTCGACCCGCAGCCGGGTGGAGGTGACGGCCACGCCACTGCCGGAGCCGGCGGCCACCGAGAGCGTGGATGCGGTGCGCGCCGCCGGCCAGACCGAGTTCGACGTGGGGCCGCGCTCGCCGGTGCACGGGCTGTTTCCCAGCCGGGCGATTCCCCTCGATGCGGCCATCACCGAATGGACTCAGACGAGCTTTCCCGCCGATCGGCCGATCCTGGAGGCGGGCCTGGAGCTGATGCATCGCATCAAGGATGATTTCGTCTACGAGCCCGGTTCCACCCTGGTGACGACGCCGCCACACGAGGCGTTCGCGGCGCGGCGCGGGGTATGTCAGGATTTCGCGCAGGTGATGATCTGCGGTTTGCGCGGCCTCGGCCTGCCGGCCCGCTACGTCTCCGGTTATCTGCGCACGGTGCCGCCGGAAGGCCAGCAGCGCCTGGAGGGGGCCGACGCCACCCATGCTTGGGTGGAGCTGTGGTGCGGCCGGGAGGTGGGCTGGATCGGCCTTGATCCCACCAATGCCATTCCCGCCGGCGACGACCACATCATCCTCGCGGTGGGCCGCGATTATGCCGACGTGGCCCCGGTGGATGGGGTCATCATCGCTTCGGGCGAGCATATCCTCGCGGTTGGCGTCGACGTCATTCCCGTCGAGCGGTGAGGCCGTCGTCCGCCGTGTCGGCGCTGGTGACGAGGGCGCGCGGGGCCCCCTCTTGGCGCAGGATGTCTTGACGCAGGATGTCTTGGCGCAGGAGCTTCTTGACGGGGGCGCTGGCGACCACGTCGCCCTTGGCGGCGAAGGCCTCGTGGTTCTTCTCGATATCGGCCAGCACGTAGCGATAGTTCACCATCAGCCCGGCGGCCTGGCTGAGGCCCTTGGGGGAGAGATCGCCCATGGGATTGATGCGCTCCAGCCGCGCCCCGTTGCCGAGATGAAAGCGCGCCACCGGATCCAGCGGCTTGCCCTTGGGGGTCTTGGCGGTGAGGTAATAGGCCGCCGCCGCCGCGCTCAGCACCGGCGCCAGGGTGGCGCGGGCCTCCTCGTTCTTGGCCCAGTCGGGCGCGTCGAGCCCCTTCAGAGCGTCCACATCAGCGGGGGAGAGCACATTGGGCGCCCGCCGTTCCGTCTCCAGCCAGGCGCGGAAGCCCGGGGCCGGGGAGAGGGTGACGAAGGTGGTGAGCCAGGGCATCTCGCGGGAGATCTCCTCCACCACCTGCTTGATCAGGAAGTTGCCGAAGGAGACGCCGGCCAGCCCTCGCTGGCAGTTGGAGATGGAATAGAACACCGCGGTGGTGGCTTTTGCCGGATCGAGCACCGCGCGTTTCTGGTCGAGAATGGGGGCGATGGCGTCGGGGCTGTCCTTCACCAGGGCCACTTCCACGAAGATCAGCGGCTCGTCCACCAGGGCCGGGTGGAAGAAGGCGTAGCAATGGCGGTCCGGGCTGTCGACCCGGGCGCGCAGGTCATCCCAGTCGCGGATTTCGTGCACCGCCTCGTAGCGGATGATCTTTTCCAGCACGTTGGCGGGGGTGGACCAGTCGATGCGGCGCAGCACGAGAAAGCCCCGGTTGAACCAGGAAGAGAACAGGTGGCCGAAGTCGCGGTCGACGGCGGCAAGGTCACGGCGAT
>NZ_JACBFS010000001.1 GCF_022138605.1 Xanthobacter sp. NM-25 | reverse complement strand
CCCGACCCCGATCACCATGGACGAGCTGGAAGACCTGCTCATGGAGCACGGCATCATGAAGGCCGTGGACGAGAGCCAGGTCGGCAAGACCGCCGCCGAGCTCACCGCCTGATCGGCTGACACCGACGCGGCCGCCGGTCCCGTATCACCGGGGCCGGCATGCCAGAACGGCAACCCCAAGAAGAGCGAGATTTCAAGATGAGCTTGGCCGAAAAGCAGAGCGTTGCTGAAATCAAGGCCCGCAATAAGGAACTCATCGCGGAAGTTCTCAAGGTTTATCCGGAGAAGACCGCGAAGCGCCGTGCGAAGCACCTCAACGTGCACGAATCCGGCAAGTCCGATTGCGGCGTGAAGTCCAACATCAAGTCCATCCCCGGCGTCATGACCATCCGTGGATGCGCCTATGCCGGTTCCAAGGGCGTGGTGTGGGGTCCCATCAAGGACATGATCCACATCTCGCATGGCCCGGTTGGCTGCGGCCAGTATTCCTGGGCTGCCCGCCGCAACTACTATATCGGCACGACGGGTATCGATACCTTCGTGACGATGCAGTTCACCTCGGACTTCCAGGAAAAGGACATCGTCTTCGGCGGCGACAAGAAGCTCGCGAAGATCATGGACGAGATCCAGGAGCTGTTCCCGCTGAACAACGGCATCACCGTTCAGTCCGAGTGCCCCATCGGCCTCATCGGCGACGACATCGAGGCGGTGTCCAAGTCGAAGTCCAAGGAGTACGATGGCAAGACCATCGTGCCGGTGCGCTGCGAGGGCTTCCGTGGCGTGTCCCAGTCTCTGGGTCACCACATCGCCAACGACGCGATCCGCGACTGGGTGTTCGACAAGATGGATCCGGCGAAGCCGGCACCGTTTGAGGCGACTCCCTATGACGTGGCCATCATCGGCGACTACAACATCGGTGGTGACGCTTGGTCGTCCCGGATCCTCCTCGAGGAGATGGGCCTGCGCGTGATCGCTCAGTGGTCTGGCGACGGTTCTCTGGCCGAGCTCGAGAATACCCCGAAGGCCAAGCTGAACGTGCTTCACTGCTACCGCTCGATGAACTACATCTCGCGGCACATGGAAGAGAAGTTTGGTATTCCGTGGTGCGAATACAACTTCTTCGGCCCCTCCAAGATCGCCGAGTCGCTGCGCAAGATCGCCGGCTATTTCGACGACAAGATCAAGGAAGGTGCCGAGCGCGTCATCGCCAAGTACCAGCCCCTGATGGACGCGGTGATCGCCAAGTATCGTCCGCGCCTGGAAGGCAAGACCGTGATGCTGTACGTGGGCGGCCTGCGTCCCCGTCACGTCATTGGCGCCTACGAGGACCTGGGCATGGAAGTGGTCGGCACCGGCTACGAATTCGCCCATAACGACGACTATCAGCGCACCGCCCAGCACTACGTCAAGGATGGCACGATCATCTATGACGACGTGACCGGCTATGAGTTCGAGAAGTTCGTCGAAAAGATCCAGCCGGATCTGGTCGGCTCGGGCATCAAGGAAAAGTACGTGTTCCAGAAGATGGGCGTGCCGTTCCGTCAGATGCACTCCTGGGACTATTCCGGTCCCTATCATGGCTATGACGGTTTCGCGATCTTCGCGCGTGACATGGACATGGCCATCAACTCCCCGGTGTGGAAGATGACCAACACCCCGTGGAAGAAGTCTCCCTCCAAGCCGACCCTGCTCGCTGCCGAGTGATCTCGCGCAACTAGCGTTTCGTCTGCACACGCTGATCCCAGCCCCTCCCGCGTGCGGGAGGGGCAACGGGAAAGGTTTGTCGAGTTCAAGGCCCACCATAGGGGTTCGCAATGCCACAAAATGCAGATAACGTGCTCGATCACTTCGAGCTTTTCCGTGGTCCCGAATACCAGCAGATGCTGGCCAACAAGAAGCGGATGTTCGAGAACCCCCGCGATCCGGCCGAAGTGGAACGGATCCGCGAGTGGGCCAAGACGCCCGAATACCAGGAAAAGAATTTCGCCCGTGAAGCCCTGACCGTGAACCCGGCCAAGGCGTGCCAGCCGCTCGGCGCGGTGTTCGTGGCGGTCGGCTTCGAGAGCACGATCCCGTTCGTGCATGGCTCGCAGGGCTGCGTGGCGTACTATCGCTCGCACTTCTCGCGCCACTTCAAGGAGCCCACCTCCTGCGTGTCCTCGTCCATGACGGAAGATGCGGCGGTGTTCGGCGGCCTCAACAACATGATTGACGGCCTCGCCAACACCTACAACATGTACAAGCCCAAGATGATCGCTGTCTCCACCACCTGCATGGCGGAAGTCATCGGCGACGATCTCAACGCCTTCATCAAGACGGCGAAGGAGAAGGGCTCCGTTCCGGCGGAATACGACGTGCCGTTCGCTCACACCCCGGCCTTCGTCGGCAGCCACATCACCGGCTACGACAACGCCATGAAGGGCGTGCTCGAGCACTTCTGGGACGGCAAGGCCGGCACCACCGACAAGCTGGTGCGCGAGCCCAATGAGAAGATCAACTTCCTCGGTGGCTTCGATGGCTACACCGTCGGCAACCTGCGTGAGATCAAGCGGATCTTCAATCTGATGGGTGTCGAGTACACCATCCTCGGCGACAATTCCGACGTCTGGGATACCCCCACCGACGGCGAGTTCCGCATGTATGATGGCGGCACCACGCTGGAAGAGGCGGCCGCCGCCGTCCACGCCAAGGCCACCATCTCCATGCAGGAATACTGCACCGAGAAGACCTTGCCGTTCATCAAGGGCCACGGTCATGAGGTGGTTGCGTTCAACCACCCTGTGGGCGTCGCCGCCACCGACAAGTTCCTGATGGAAGTCTCCCGCATCACCGGCAAGGAGATCCCCGAGGAACTGGCCAAGGAGCGTGGCCGCCTGGTGGATGCCATCGCCGACTCCTCGGCCCACATCCACGGCAAGAAGTTCGCCATTTATGGTGATCCGGACCTCTGCTATGGCCTCGCCGCCTTCCTGTTGGAGCTGGGCGCCGAGCCGACCACGGTGCTCGCCACCAACGGCGGTCCGAAGTGGGCGCAGAAGATGCAGGCGCTGTTCGATAGCTCGCCGTTCGGCCAGAACTGCAAGGTCTATCCGAACCGTGACCTGTGGCACATGCGCTCGCTGCTGTTCACCGAGCCGGTGGACTTCCTGATCGGCAACACCTACGGCAAGTATCTGGAGCGCGACACGGGCACCCCGCTGATCCGCATCGGCTTCCCGATCTTCGACCGTCACCACCACCACCGTCGGCCGGTGTGGGGTTATCAGGGCGGCATGAACGTCCTGATCACGATCTTGGACAAGATCTTCGACACGATCGACGCCAACACCATCGTGCCGGCCAAGACCGACTACTCGTTCGACATTATCCGTTGATGTCTCTCTCCCGGGCGGCGCTGCCGCCCGGGAGTTGTCTTTGGCTACGAGCCGGTTCCGGGGCCCCGCCCGATCCGACCCGACCGGGAGAGTTCCGCAAATTCCTTGTGATCTGACACAGCCCTTTTGTTGAAGGAGAGATCCATGAGCTCGTTGTCCAACACGATTCAGGCCGTCTTCAACGAACCGGGTTGCGCGAAAAACCAAAACAAATCCGAAGCCGAGAAGAAAAAGGGCTGCACCAAGCAGCTGCAGCCCGGCGGTGCCGCCGGCGGCTGCGCTTTCGATGGCGCCAAGATCGCCCTTCAGCCCTTCACCGATGTCGCCCACCTGGTGCACGGCCCCATTGCCTGCGAAGGCAACAGCTGGGACAACCGCGGCGCCAAGTCGTCGGGCTCGAACATCTGGCGGACCGGCTTCACCACCGACATCAATGAGACGGACGTGGTGTTCGGCGGCGAAAAGAGGCTGTTCAAGTCCATCAAGGAAATCATCGAGAAATACGACCCGCCGGCCATTTTCGTCTACCAGACCTGCGTGCCCGCCATGATTGGCGACGACATCGACGCGGTCTGCAAGGCGGCCAAGGAGAAGTTCGGCAAACCGGTAATCCCGGTCAATTCCCCCGGCTTCGTGGGCCCCAAGAACCTCGGCAACAAGCTCGCCGGCGAAGCCATCCTCGAGCACGTCATCGGCACCGAGGAGCCGGAATATACGACACCCTACGACATCAATATCATCGGCGAATACAACCTCTCCGGCGAGCTGTGGCAGGTGAAGCCGCTGCTGGATGAGCTGGGCATTCGCATCCTCGCCTGCATCTCCGGCGACGGGAAGTATAAGGATGTGGCCTCCTCCCATCGCGCCAAGGCGGCGATGATGGTGTGCTCCAAGGCGATGATCAACGTCGCCCGCAAGATGGAGGAGCGCTACGACATCCCCTTCTTCGAAGGTTCCTTCTACGGCATCGAGGATTCCTCGGATTCGCTGCGTGAAATCGCCCGCATGCTGATCGAGAAGGGTGCCGATCCCGAGCTGATGGACCGCACCGAGGCGATCATCGCCCGGGAAGAGAAGAAGGCGTGGGATGCCATCGCCAAGTATAAGCCCCGGTTCAAGGGCAAGAAGGTGCTGCTTATCACCGGCGGTGTGAAGTCGTGGTCGGTGGTCGCGGCTCTGCAGGAGGCCGGGCTGGAGCTGGTCGGCACCTCGGTGAAGAAGTCCACCAAGGAGGACAAGGAGCGCATCAAGGAACTGATGGGCCAGGACGCCCACATGATCGACGACATGACGCCGCGCGAAATGTACAGAATGCTCAAAGACGCGAAGGCGGACATCATGCTGTCGGGCGGCCGCTCGCAGTTCATCGCGCTCAAGGCGAACATGCCCTGGCTCGACATCAACCAGGAGCGCCACCACGCCTATATGGGCTATGTGGGCATGGTGAAGCTGGTCGAGGAGATCGACAAGGCGCTCTACAACCCGATCTGGGAGCAGGTGCGCAAGCCGGCACCGTGGGAGGATCCCGCCAACAGCTGGCAGGCACGGGCCATCGCCCAGATGGAGGCGGAAGCGGCGGCCCTCGCCGCCGATCCGGTAGCGGCGGAAGCCGCGCGGCGCGCCAAAAAGATCTGCAATTGCAAGAGCGTGGATCTCGGGACGATCGAGGACGCCATCGCCGCCCACGGCCTCACCACCGTGGAGGGCGTGAAGCAGCACACCAATGCCTCCGGCGGCTGCGGCGCCTGCGCGATCCGCATCGAGGAGATCCTGGAGGCGAAGGGTGTCGCGGCCCCGCCGGCGGTGATCACCGATCCGGTGGCGGCGGAAGCCGCGCGGCGGGCCAAGAAGGTCTGCAATTGCATGAGCGTCGATGTGGGCACCATTGAGGACGCCATTCGCGCCCAAGGACTCAACACCGTGGCGGACGTGAAGGCACACACCAAGGCCTCGGGCGGCTGTGGTAGCTGCGCCGAACGGGTGGGCGACATTCTCTCCAGCGTGAACGATGGCGATGCCTCCGGCACGCTGGTGGCGGCGGAGTGAGGGGCCCATCATGGCGAAGCTGATCCCCACCAAGAAGGCATGTGCGGTCAATCCCCTGAAGATGAGCCAGCCGATCGGCGGCGCGCTCGCCTTCATGGGCCTGCGTGGCTGCATGCCGTTGCTGCACGGCTCGCAGGGCTGCACCTCGTTCGGCCTGGTGCTGTTCGTGCGTCACTTCAAGGAAGCCATTCCGCTGCAGACCACCGCCATGAGCGAGGTGGCGACGGTGCTCGGCGGCCTGGAGAATGTCGAACAGGCCATTCTCAACATCTACAATCGCACCAAGCCGGAAATCATCGGCATCTGCTCCACTGGTGTCACCGAGACCAAGGGCGACGACGTGGATGGCTATATCAAGCTGATCCGCGGCAAGTATCCGCAGCTTGCCGATTTCCCGATGGTCTATGTCTCCACGCCGGACTTCAAGGATGCCTTTCAGGATGGCTGGGAGAAGGCCGTCGCCAAGATGGTGGAGAGCTTGGTGAAGGTGCCCGACCCGGGCGCGGCGAAGGACCCGACCCGCGTCAACGTGCTGCCCGGCTGCCACATGACCCCGGGCGATCTCGATGAGCTGCGCGCCATCATCGAAGACTTTGGCCTGACGCCGTCTTTCCTGCCGGACCTGGCGGGCTCGCTCGATGGTCACATCCCCGACGATTTCACCCCCACCACCATTGGCGGCATCGGCGTCGATGAAGTGGCGACCATGGGCGATGCAGCCTGGACCATCGGCATTGGCGCGCAGATGCGCCGTGCGGCCGAAGCGATGGAAAAACGCACCGGCTCCAAGGCCCGGGTGTTCGAGCGCCTGTGCGGGCTGGCACCGAACGATGATTTCATCATGTTCCTGAGCGAGATCTCCGGCAAGCCGGTGCCGCGGAAGTATCGGCGCCAGCGGGGCCAACTGGTCGACGCCATGCTCGATGCCCATTTCCACCTGGGCGGGCGGCGCCTCGCCATTGGTGCGGAACCCGACCTTTTGTTCGATGTCGGCTCCATGCTGCACGAAATGGGCACGCAGATGGTGGCCGCAGTCACCACCACTCAGTCGCCGGTGTTTGAGCGCCTGCCCGCCGACGAAGTGCTGATTGGTGATCTGGAAGACTTGGAAACCCTCGCCAAGGAGCGAGGGTGTGATCTGTTTCTCACCCATTCCCATGGCCGCCAAGGGGCCGCGCGCCTCGGCATCCCGTTCCACCGCATCGGCATGCCCATGTTCGATCGCCTGGGGGCGGGGCACCAGCTGAGCGTGGGCTACCGGGGCACTCGGGACCTCATCTTCAACATCGCCAACCTCGTGATCAAGGACCACGAGGACCATCACGAGCCGACGCCGGACACCTGGCGTCCCGGTGCCGAGGGGCACGGACATGGGGGCGATGCTGGCACGACTTCTGCTACGACCCATCACTAAGAAGAATGTCGAGGCGATCGCATCATGAAAGTCGCATTTGCTACGCAGGATCTGAAGCGGGTCGACGCACATTTCGGATGGGCCAAGAACATCGCCATCTATGAGGTGAGCCCCGATGGGAGCCACTTTGTGGAGGCGATCGAGTTCGATGGCGATCTGAAGGAAGACGGGAACGAGGACAAGCTCGCCCCCAAGATCGACGCCATCAAGGATTGTGCGATTCTCTACGTGGCAGCGATCGGCGGTTCCGGCGCGGCGCGCGTGGTGGCCAACAATATTCACCCCATGAAGGTGAACCAGCCGGAAGAGATCGCCGATCTCATCGACAAGCTCTCCGAAGTGCTGAAGGGCACTCCGCCGCCCTGGCTCCGCAAGGCGCTGAACAAGGGCAAAGAACGCACGCTCGATTTTGAGGATTGAGGACGCACCATGGCCGAAGCAGCAGATGCCACCATCGCGGTGGTTCCCGCCGAAGAGACGCCCTTCGTCAAGGAATTGATCAAGGTCTGGCGGGCCCAGGACACCCATGGGGCCTGGGAGGGCAAGAAGGACCTCGATCTTCTCGAGCCTTATATCCTCGACAAGGAAGCCCGCCGGGCGCTGCCGATCATCGGTGATCCCGATCCCGAGACCATCTGGCGGCTCGAGCTGTTCTTCAACGCCGTCTGTCTGCTGATCGAGCGCGAGACCCGGGTGATGATCTCGCCGATGCTGAAGATGAGCCACGAGGGCTTCGGCCGCATGGTGCTGATCGGCGGGCGGCTGATTGTGGTGAACAAGCAGCTGCGCGATGTGCACCGCTTTGGTTTCGATAATCTCGGCAAGCTGGCGGAGGAGGGCGCGAAATACGTCAGCTCCGGCGTCGAGATGATCAAGAAATTCCCTGACGTGGCCAATTATTGAGGACTGACATGAGCGATATCGACGCGCTGAAGGCCGAACTCAAGAAGCTGTCCGCAAAGGCGACCCAGGCCAAGATGGACCTTCATGACCTCTCCGAAGAACTCCCGGTGAATTGGGAGCAGATCATGGATGTGGCCACGAAGGCGCACAATGCGTTCGCGGAGCTGGAGAAGAAGCGCGCGGACCTGAAGGCCCTGGAGGCCGCCTGATTTTCACCATCGGCGCTGGGCCGCGGAATGTCGCGGGCCGGCCCGGTCCCGTAAGTGACCTGAACCTGGAAGGTCGTTTTCCCATGTCTAACGAAACCCGAGATGGTCGAGCTTGGCAGCCAGACTACCTGCTCGATATCGATGCGGAGAAGTGCATCGGTTGTGGGCGCTGCTACAAGGTGTGCGGCCGGGACGTGATGACCCTCAAGGGCATCAACGAGGATGGCGAAGTGGTCAGCCTCGATGATGACGAGGATGATGAGGTGGAAAAGAAGGTCATGGTCATGAACGACACCGGCGCCTGCATCGGCTGCGGCGCCTGTGCGCGGGTGTGTCCGGCCAATTGCCAGGTGCACGGCCTGGAAAAGGCAGCCTGATCGGGGAGGCGCGGCGATGGCGGCGGAAGAGGTCTACGACCAGCTTCTCGCGACGCCTGCTCCGGCGGGCTGGGATGCGTTCGATCGTCATGTCGTCGCCGCCATGGTTTCGCTGGCCATGGAAGAAGGGGCGCGGAGCGGGCAGGGGGGCTTGGCTGGCTTGGGGCTTTCGGCTCTCGAGTTTCGCCAGCTCCTCGACGCCGGGTTTCCCGGCGCCGCGGCGTCGCTGGCGCCCTGCCTCGCGGCGGAAGGCGTGCCGCCCGATGGGGAGGAGGACTCCATTCGCGACATTCTTCGCCTCTATTGCTCCACCGGTGACGGGATCGAGCAATGGCTCATCGCGATGATTGCCCGTCGGTGCAAGGCGCCCCATCATCTGTGGCAGGATCTCGGCCTGCGGGATCGCGGGGAGCTGTCGCAGCTCATGCGGCGGCATTTCGCGCCATTGGCGGAAAAGAACCGCAACGACATGAAGTGGAAGAAGTTCCTCTATCGCATGGTGTGCGGCACGGAAGGCTTCAGCCTGTGCACCGCCCCAGTCTGTGCGGAATGCGATGATTTCGCCGTTTGCTTCGGTGCCGAGGATGGCGAAAGCCGGCTCGCAAGAACCCGTAACGGGCGTCTTGCCACGGGCGCGGAAAAGGATCTGCCGTTGGCGGCGGAGTAGAGCCCCGCAGAAACGCATCAGTTCAAACGGAACGCTGGGTCTTGTCATTCCGCGCTCCGGTGCCCAGGGCGCGGTAATGCTGGGTGCGCCGATGCGGTGGAGCGTGAAAGCGATGTGCGGCGGCGTGATGCGCCCCACATCGCCGGTGCGGGGGCGGAGCGCAAAACCGGCTTGGCTTGAGGGGCTTCTGATCGGCCGCTTCGGGCGCAACTTTATCCTACAGCGTGACCCCCACGTAACCGACAAGTAACCCCTGGGAGAGCCCCGCTGTGTTCATGGCGCCAGCCATGCAGTGCTCGTTCCTGTTCGGCTGGGTTCGGTACCGCGCGGCTTCAATCAAAGATGCGGGGGAGGCGGCTGAAGGCGGTGTCCAGCTCCGCGACTGTCAGCGGGGCGAAGCCGATGAGCAGCGCGCGGGCCAACCGTTCCGGGGTGTCGCGCACGGCGCAGGCGGCGGCGGGGTAGAGGCCGACGCCGGCGCACCGTGCGGCGGCCGCAACCGTGGCGGCGTCGGGGGCGTGGGGCGCCAGGGTGCCATAGAGATGCAGGCCGCCGGAATTGGGGCTCACGGCGAGACGCGGGCCGAACACCGTGCGAAGGCCGGAGAGCGCAGCCTCGCGGCGGGGCCGATAGGCGGTGCGCAGGCGGTTCAGGTGCCTGCGGTAGCGTCCGCTTTCCAGAAAGGCGGCGAGGATCTGCTGGTCGAGCCAGGACTGGCCATAGCTCATCAGGCTCTTGGCCGCTTCGGCGGCGGCCACCAGGGTGGGGGGCACCACCATGTAGCCGAGCCGCAGTCCACTGCCGATGGTCTTGGAGAACGAGCCCACAAAGAGCGTGCGGGTTGAGCGGTCCATGGCGGTGATGGCCGGCGCGGGTGGCGGCGCGAACAGGATCTCGCCGTCATAATCATCCTCGACGATGAAGGCGCCAACGGCGGAGCAGGCGGCGATGAGCGCCTGCCGGCGGGCGTGGCTCATGGCAATCCCGGTGGGAAACTGGTGGGCCGGGGTGACGTAGACGAGCCGTGGGCAGAGCGCGGCGATGGCAGTGCACACGAGCCCCTCCGCATCCACCGGCGCCGGGCACAGCCGAGCGCCCTCTGCGGCGAACACGTGGCCCGCGGCGGCGTAGCCCGGCGTTTCCACCACCACGGCATCGCCGGCGCGCAGCACCAGACGGGCGATGAGGTTGAGGGCCTCCTGGGCGCCGGAGGTGACGATCACCTGCTCCGGCGCCACCGCCAGCCCGCGCGAGGTGGCAAGATGGGTGGCGATGGCCTGGCGCAGGCGCGGCTCGCCGCCGACCGGTCCATAGCTGGCGAGCCCGATGGCGCAGGCGTCCAGGGCGGCGTTGCCGAGGCTGCGCCACACATGGGCCGGAAACAGGCGCGGGTCGCCGTGGCCATACCACAGGTCGAGCACCGGCCGGCGGTCGGTGCGGGTGAGCAGTGGCGGCATGGCGACCGGCTCGGCCACTTGCGGCGTGGCTGCCGGGGCGGCGTCGATCAGGGGCGTGGGGCCCATCGGCGGGGGCGCGGCTGGCCGGTCCGCAACGAAAACACCGGCCCCCGCACGCATTTCCACATAGCCTTCCTCGGCCAGGCGCTCATAAGCCAGAATGACGGTGTTGCGGGATACCCTCAGGCGCTGGGCCAGCTCGCGGCTGGAGGCGAGGCGGCTGCCCTTCGGCAGACGGCCCATCTGCACCAACTCGCGGGTGGCCAGAAAAATCTGCTCCTGGAGGGTGACGTCGCTGGTCCTGTCGAGCCCGATCGCAAACATGCCGTCAACCGTCCGTTCCGTCCGGAGCCACTGGTTCCATCCGGCGCCGCTGTGCCGGATCTATGGCCTCGCATGGGCGCGATCCATGGTGTGTGGCACTGGTGTTTTGATCGAGGTTTGTTCCATGTCCAGCCCCCCGAGCGCACGAACCCGCGTGAGGCGGTATCATCATATCGCCCATTACGATGCGGCCACCATCCATGCCATTCTCGATGCCATGCCCATGTGCAATGTGGGCTATGTGCACGAGGGCCAGCCGGTGGTGACGCCCACCTTGCAGTGGCGCGAGGGGGATCGGATCTATTGGCACGGCTCCTCCGCCAGCCGCATGATCCGGGCGGTGAAGAGCCAGCCGGTATGCGTCACCGTCACCATCTTCGATGGCCTGGTGCTGGCGCGCTCCGCCTACAATTACAACATCAACCACCGCTCGGTGATGATCTTCGGCGTGGCCGAGATGGTGGAGGATCCACAGGAGAAGCGGCGCCAGCTGCAGCGGTTCGTGGATGGCTTCATCCCCGGCCAATGGGATCGCCTGCGGCCGGTGACCGAACAGGAGTTGAAGGCCACCACGCTCATGTCGCTACCCATCACCGAGGCATCGGCCAAGGTGCGGACCGGGCCGCCGGAGGACGAGGCCGCGGATTATGCCTTTCCGGTGTGGGCGGGGGTGGTGCCGGTGCGCATGGCCATCGATGCGCCGGTGCCCGATCCGCGCAACTTGCCAGGGGTGGAGATGCCGCCGGAGGTGCGGGCCTTCAAGATCGGCTGACATCAACCCCGCAGATAGGAGACCAGACGCCCCTCCACCAACTGGTGGAGGGCGATCTGCGGCGGCTCGCGAACCACTGCGAACCCGGGCGCCGTGAGATCGAAAGCGAACTGGTGGCTGGCCGAGGGGGCGATGAAGGTGCGATGGCCGGCGAACATGCCCGAAATGGCGCGGTGCACGTGACCGCAAAGGATGCCCACCACGTCGGTGCGTCCGCGCAGCAGCGCGGCGAAGGCCTCGCGCCCCTGCGTGAGGCCGATGTCATCCATGGCCTTGAGACCCGTGGCGAAGGGCGGGTGGTGCATGAAGATGAGCAGGGGCTGCCCCGCGCCGGCGTCCAGCCGGGCGTTCAGCCACGCGAGGCGCGCCGCATCGAGCGCGCCATGGGCGTGACCTTCCACCAGCGTGTCGAGGCCGATGATCCGCAGGCTGTCGAGGCTGACGTCCAGGCACAGATGGTCCGCCGCTTGCCCAGTCGAATTGCCGAGCACCCGCCGCATGGGCGCGCGCAGGTCGTGATTGCCGGGCACCGCAAGGAAGGGAATGCGAAGGCTCTCCAGGCCGGCGCGGACGAAGGCATATTCCTCGTCCACCCCCGCCTCGGCGAGATCTCCGCTCACCAGCAGGAGGTCCGGCTTCGGGCGCAGCACGGCGAGGCGCGCCACCAGGGCCATGAAGGCGGCGCGGGTGTCGATGTCGCCCACCCGCGCGCCGGAGACCGTGACATGAAAATCCGTGATCTGGGCGATCAGCATCGCATTTGCTCCACAGTGTGAAAGGCGCTGCCCCTTGGGCCCGCGTTCGCGGCGCCTGTGGATCGGCTGGGCGTGGGGAAGCGCATGCCGGGCACCTTAGGGGCCGGGCGGTCGGGCGTCGAGGCGCGCGAGGGAAAATGTGGAACTTTGTGCATCTTGCTCAATTTATAGTCTCGATTCCCAAATTTACTGACGATACAGTCACATCAATGTCACGGGTGTGGCGATAAGAAATCCACGCGCCGGGTCCCGACGGGATCTCGAGGGCGTCTCTCCCGGGGAGTTCCACCAGAAGACTTTGCGAGCCGCCATCCCGGCGGTCGGCGACGCGCGCCTATTCGATCCCATTCGCTCTATGAGAGGAACGAGATGTCGGTCAAATCCACATTTTCCCCCATTTCCCGGCGCGGCGTTCTCGTCGGCGGCGCCGTCTCGGCTGCCGCGCTGGTGGGGCTCGGTGGCGGCCGCGCCCGTGCGGCGGACAAGGTCAAGGTCCAGTTCATGTATCCGGTCGGTGTGTCCGGCGACATCAACCGGATCGTCTCGGGCATGATCTCCAAGTTCAATGCCGAGCACGAGAAGATCGAAGTCGAAGCGATCTATGCCGGCAGCTACGACAATACCGAGCAGAAGGTCATCACCGCCCTCGGCGTGGGTGATCCGCCGGCCACCTGGCTGCCCATCAATTCGGCGCTGCAGACCTTCCTCGGTCTCGATTCCCTGGCCGACGTCACCGATAAGGCCAAGAAGACTGACATCTACCAGGACTTCATCCCGAGCTTCCTCGATACCTGCGTGTCCGACGGCAAGCTCTATGGCCTGCCGTTCCAGCCCTCGACCCCGGTGCTCTATCTCAACAAGGACGCCCTGAAGGCGGCCGGCATCACCAAGGCGCCGGTGACCTGGGACGACCTGCTGGAGACCGCCAAGGCCCTCACCATTCGCGAGAATGGTGAGCTGAAGCGCTGGGGCGTCACCATCGGCGGCGGTTGGCACGACTGGATGTTCGAGTGCTACTGCCGGCAGAACGGCCTGGTGCCGTGGACCAAGGACAGCGTGCTGTTCGACAAGCCGGAAGCGGTCAACGCCCTGGAATTCTGGGTGAAGATGGTCAAGGCGGGGGTGATGCCGCCGGCCTCCACCTGGCAGGGCTCGGCCAACGACTTCATGGCCGGCCGCACCGCCATGCTCTACCACTCCACCGGCTCCCTCACCAACCTGCGCAAGTCCTCCCCGTTCGAGGTGGACGTGGCGATGATGCCGAAGAACAAGATGTTCGGCGCCTGCCAGGGTGGCGGCCCCATCATGATCGCCAGGAAGCAGTCCGACGCCGCCATCGAGGCCAGCTGGACCTTCGCCCAGTGGATGACCTCCACCGAGGTGCAGTCCCAGTGGGGTCGCGACACCGGCTATCTGGCGGTGCGCAAGTCCGCCTGGCAGACCCCCGAGATGCTGGCCTATCTCAAGGAGGTGCCGCAGGCCAAGGTGGCCCTGGAGCAGGCCGAATATGCCGGCGCCTTCCTGCAGGTGCCGGGCTATCACAAGGTGCGCGAATATCTCAAAAGCGCCCTCGACCGGACGCTGGCCGGCGAGATCGCGCCCGACGCCGCCTTGAAGGAGGCGACCATCAATTCCAACCGCGAGATCCAGCGCCTGCTGCGGCGCCGCGGCTGACCAGCTTCGCCTGCGCCCGGCTCGCCGGGCGCAGGCTCCCACAAACCTGTGCTGACGCGCAGCCCATCGAGGCCCGGCCATGGTCATCAGTCCCGCCTTCCGCGCCCGCTTCTCGGAAGCCGCGCTCGCCTATTGCCTGCTGCTGCCCTCCCTCGTGTTCCTGGCCGCCTTCACCTATTGGCCCATCGTGCGGTCCATCTATTTCAGCTTCCACGACGTGATGCTGGGTTCGGACAAGATCTTCTTCCTGGGGCTCGAAAACTACGAGCGACTGTGGACCGACAAGCTGTTCTGGAAGTCCCTGGGCAACACCGTCTTCTACACCCTCATCACCATTCCCTGTGCCATCGCCTGTGCGCTGCTGCTGGCCGTCGCCCTCGACAGCAAGCTGCGCGGCATGACCTTTTACCGCTCCGCCTTCTTCTATCCGGTGATGATCCCCTCGGTGGCCGCCGGCATGGTGTGGGTGTTCCTCTATGCACCTGGCTACGGCCCCATCAATTCCGCCCTGGCCGCCCTCGGCCTGCCCAAGGTCGAATGGCTCTATGACGCCCGCTGGGCGCTGCCAGCCATCATGTTCATGAGCATCTGGAAGTATTCGGGCTACTTTATGCTGATCCTGCTGGCGGCACTGCAGCTGGTGCCGCGGGATCTTTATGAAGCCGCCAAGCTCGATGGTGTCTCGGCCTGGCACCGGCTCATCCACATCACCATTCCGCTGATTTCGCCCACGCTCTATTTCGTGGTCATCATCGGCCTGCTGCATTCCTATCAGATCTTCGACTATGTCTATGTCATGACCCAGGGCGGCCCGGCCGACGCCACCAATGTTCTGACCTTCTACATCTATCAGAACGGCTTCCAGTATCAGGACATCGGCTACGCCTCGACCCTCGCCAACATCCTGTTGCTATTCGTCGGCGGACTCATCGGCCTGATCGCGCTGGTGTTCGGTCGCCGGGTCCACTACCTCGGGCATTGATCGGACGCACCATGGCAACCCTTCAGGATCCCATCGAGATGGCCGCCCCAGCCTTTTCCGGCCCCCGCTGGCGCAGCCTGCGCAAGGTCATCCGGGCCAACGGGCTGCATGCCTTGCTGCTGCCCCTGATGCTGCTCTGGATCAGCCCGCTGGTCTGGATCGTCGTCACCTCCCTCAAGTCGCGCACCGAGGTGTTCGATCCGAATGCCGGCTTCCTGCCGGCGGTGCTGAACTTCAGCAATTATCCCGCCGCGCTCGCGGTGGCGCCGTTCGGCACCTACATGCTGAATTCGATCCTCGCCACGGGCGGCATCCTCCTGGGGGAGCTCATCACCATCACCTTGGCCGCATATGCTTTCGCGCGGCTGAACTTTCCCGGCAAGAACATCCTCTTCACCCTGTTCCTGCTGCAGATCATGTTCCCCATCTACGCCACCTTCATCACCAACTTCCTCACCGTGCGGGAACTGGGGCTGGTGAACTCCTTGCCGGCGCTGGTGGTGCCCTTCATCGCCTCCGGCTATGGCACCTTCATGCTGCGCCAGGCGTTTCGCCAGGTGCCGACCGAGCTGGCCGACGCCGCCCGGCTCGACGGCTGCGGGCACTTCGGCATCCTCTGGCATGTCTATCTGCCGCTGGTGAAGCCGACCCTCATCGCCTTCTCCATCATCGCCGTGGTGACCCACTGGAACGACTATATGTGGCCGCTCCTCGTCACCAACAGCGAACAGGTGCGCACCCTGCCCATCGGCCTCGGCCTTCTGGCCAAATCCGACAGCGGCGCCGACTGGACGCGCCTGATGGCCGCCACCGTGGTGGTGGTCTCCCCCCTCCTGCTGTTCTTCGTGGTGTTCCAGCGCCGCTTCGTGGATAGCTTCATGCACGCGGGTCTGAAGTAGAGGTTTTAGGCATGGCCGAAGTTGTTCTTCAGGGCGTCAGCAAGTCCTATGCGGGCCGGCCCACCGTGCACGCGGTGGACCTCGCCATCGCCGACAAGGAATTCATGGTGCTGGTGGGCCCTTCGGGCTGCGGCAAATCTACCACCCTGCGGATGATCGCCGGCCTGGAGGACATCACCTCCGGCCGCCTGCTCATCGACGGGCGGGAGGTGACCCACGCCGAGCCGCAGAAGCGGGACATCGCCATGGTGTTCCAATCCTATGCGCTCTACCCGCATATGACCGCCTATCGCAACATGGCGTTCGGCCTGCTGAAGACCTCGCGCCTCTCGAAAGAGGAGATCGACCAGCGCATCCGCGAGGCGGCGGAGATCCTGCACATCACCCACCTGCTCGATCGCAAGCCCAATGCGCTCTCGGGCGGCGAGCGCCAGCGGGTGGCCATCGGCCGCGCCCTGGTGCGCCAGCCCAAGGTGTTCCTGTTCGACGAGCCCCTGTCCAACCTCGATGCCAAGTTGCGCACCCACATGCGCGGCGAGCTGAAGCGCCTGCACAAGGAGCTGGGCCTGACGGTGATCTATGTCACTCACGACCAGATCGAGGCGATGACGCTGGGCACCCGGGTGGCCATCCTCTCCCAGGGCCGGCTGCAGCAGGTGGGCGC
This sequence comes from Xanthobacter sp. NM-25, assembly GCF_022138605.1. GTDB lineage: Bacteria > Pseudomonadota > Alphaproteobacteria > Rhizobiales > Xanthobacteraceae > Xanthobacter. Next base: position 1,284,204 of record NZ_JACBFS010000001.1, on the reverse strand, counting down.
GCCCATGGATCTTTATATGCGCCCCGCCAACACCTTCGTCGCCACCTTCATCGGCTCGCCGGAAATGAGCCTGCTGCGCTGCGCGCTGAAGCCCAATGGCGAAGGCAGCCTGGTGCATCACGCCGCCTTCGACACCCGGGTGCCGGAGCGGCTGGAGGCCTCCGAGATCCTGCTGGGGGTGCGGCCGGAAGAGGTGATCGTCGGCGCCGCCGATGCCCCCGCCATGGCCCGCGGCGTGGTGGAGCGCACTGAGCTGATCGGCTCCGAGGCCCTCGCCGAGATCCGCCTGGGGGAGGACCGCATCGTCGCCCGCACCCCGGTGATGAGCGCGCCGCCCGCCGGCGCCGAGGTGGGGCTCAATTTCGACATGGCGCGGGTGCGCCTGTTCGATGCCGCCACCGGCAGCGCCATGCCCCGCTTGTGAGCCAAGGCAGTCCCATGGCCCAGACCCCGCGACAGCAGCAGATCGTCGAACTTCTCCATGATCGCCGATCCACCACCATCACCGACCTCGCCGGGCACTTTCAGGTGTCCGACGAGACCATCCGCCGGGATTTGAAGGCGTTGGCCGAGGCCGGGCTGGTGGACAAGTTCCACGGCGGCGTGCGCCTCAACGAAAGCGAGTGGGAAGCCCCGTTCGAGCGGCGCCTGCGTGAGCAGGCGGCGGCCAAGCGGCGCATCGCGCAGGCCGCCGCCGAGCTGATCGACGAGAACGCCACGATCATGCTCGACAACAGCTCCACCGCCTGCTTCCTGGCGCAGGCATTGGCGCCCCGTCCCGGCCGCCTCACTGCCATCACCTTCTCGGTGGAGGTGGCGCAGATTCTCGCCTCGGCGGGGCGCCAGCACCACATCATCCTGCCGGGCGGCGAATTGCGGGCCGATGACCGCACCATCATCGGTCCGTCCGCCATCGACTTCGCCTCGCAATTCACCCCGAGCCTGTTCGTGATGTCGGTGGCGGCGGCCTCGCCCGCCCGCGGCTGCATGGATTTCGATCTGTTCGAGATGGAGTTCAAGCGCGCCATGATCCCGCTCGCCGACAAGGTGATGCTGCTGCTGGATACATCGAAATATGCCAAGCCCGGTCTGATCCAGGTGTGCGACTGGTCGGCGGTGGACGTGCTGGTCACCGATGCGCCGCCGCCGCCGCCGGTGCGCGAGGCTCTCGAGCATGCGCAGATTCTCGTCGCGCCCGGTCCCGTCGAGGCGGGAGATGTCCGAAAGTCAGCCCATGACGCGTGAACTGCCCCTCGCTGCTGCCCCCGCGGGCGCCGATTTCTCTGAGCTGAGCCGCTTTGCGCAGGTTCTGGCCGAGATTGCCCGCCCCCTCGCCCTGTCCCACTTCCGCCGCCCCATCGGCGTCGAATGGAAGGCCGACCACAGCCCCGTCACCATTGCCGATCGGGCGGTGGAACGGGCGCTGCGCGAAGCCATCAGCACCCATGATCCGGCGCATGGCATCCTTGGCGAGGAGGAAGCGGCCACCGGCATGGACCGGCGCGTGGTGTGGGTGGTGGATCCCATCGACGGCACCAAGAGTTTCATCACCGGCCTGCCGTTGTTCGGAACCTTGATCGCCGCTTTGGTGGATGGCGCGCCGGTGGTGGGCGTCATCGAGGCGCCGGTTCTGGCTGAGCGCTGGGTCGGCGTGGTGGGGCAGGGCACCGCGCTGAACGGGCGGCCATGCCGCACCAGCACCGTTGAGACCCTCTCCGCCGCGCGTCTCTATTCCACGTCGCCGGAGATGTTCTCAGCGGTGGAAGCGCCGGCCTTCGCGCGGCTCGCGGCGGCGGTGGGCCTCTGCCGTTTCGGCGGGGATTGCTATGTCTATGGGCTCCTGGCCAGCGGCCATGTGGACCTGGTGGTGGAAGCCGACCTGAAGCCTTATGATTTCATGGCGCTGGTGCCCGTGGTCGAGGCGGCGGGCGGCGTGATCACCGATTGGAGCGGCGCGCCGTTGACGCTGTCGTCTCGCGGCCAGGTGGTGGCCGCCGCCAATGGCACGCTTCATGCTGCGGCCCTGGAGATCCTGGGCGGCGCCAGCGCCTGAGCGCGTCGGGCCAGCGGGGCCCACGGGAGGAGGTGCGTCATGAGCTTTTCCGTGACCCTGCTCGATCTCGCGGGTTTCGCCGCACTGCTGCTGTGGGGCATCCACATGGTGCAGAGCGGCGTGCTGCGGGCGCTGGGGCCCCGTCTCAAGGTCATTCTCGGCCGGGCGCTGCGGCGACCGCTGCAGGGCTTCTTCGCCGGCGCCCTGGTGACCACCCTGCTGCAGAGCAGCACCGCCACGGCGCTGATGGTCTCGGGCTTCGCCGCTGCCGGGCTGGTGGCGCTGGTGCCGGCGCTGGCGGTGATGCTGGGCGCGAATATCGGCACCACGCTCATTGTTCAGGCGCTGTCGTTCGATGTTACGGCGCTGGCGCCGGCGGCCATCCTCTCCGGCCTCATCATGTTCCGCCGCGGTGCCGGCAGCGCCATGCGGGATCTCGGTCGGGTCGCCATCGGCCTGGGGCTGATCGTGCTTGCGCTCCATCATTTGGTGGATCTGCTGCGGCCGTTGGAGGATGCCCCCAGCATCCGCATGTTGCTGGGGGCGGTGGCCACCGTGCCGCTGCTCGATGTACTGCTGGCGGCGGTGCTCACCTGGGCCGTGCACTCATCCGTGGCGGTGGTGCTCATCACCGCGTCGCTGGCCGCCCAGGGGGCGGTGCCCCCCAACGCCGCCCTGGCGCTGGTGTTGGGCGCCAACCTCGGCAGCGCCATCGCGCCGGTGCTGGAGGCCATGGGCAAGGAGGATCCCACCGCCATGCGGCTGCCCATCGGCAATCTCATCAACCGGGGCGCCGGTGTGGCGCTGGGGCTGGCGCTGCTCGAGCCGCTCGGCCAGGCCATGGTGCGGTGGCAGCCGGACCCGGGGCGGGCCGCCGTCGATTTCCACACCCTGTTCAACATCGCCACGGCGCTCGCCTTCCTGCCGGTGCTGGGGCCCTTCGCGCGGCTGCTGGAGTGGTTGTATCCGGCGCGGGAGGATCCGGCGGATCCGGCGCGGCCGCGCTATCTGGCCTCCGCCGCCGGGGATACACCGGTGGTGGCGCTGGGTGCTGCCGCGCGGGAGGCGCTGCGCCTGGCCGACGCGCTCGACGAGATGCTCGATCGGGCGCGCGCGGCGCTGATCGGCGGGGCGCGCCACCAGATCGCCGAGGGCCGCAGTGGTGATGATGTGCTCGATCGCCTGAACCGCGAGATCCGCAGCTATCTCGCCGGCCTCGATCCCGACGAGCTGGCGCCCGCCGATCGCCGGCGGGTGGACGAGATTCTCGCCTTCGCCGCCAACATGGAGCAGGCGGCGGATGTGGTGAGCGGGCGGCTGATGACCGACGCCGCCAAGCGCCTCAGCCGCGGCATCGCCTTCTCATCGGCCGAGGAAGGTGAACTGGTGAAGCTGCTGGAGCGGCTGAAGGCCAATGTGAGGCTGGCCGCCTCCCTGTTCATGACCGGGGACGCGCGGGCCGCGCGCCTGCTGGCGCTGGAGAAGTCCGCTTTCCGCGAGAGTGAGAGCGAGGCCGCCCAATTGCACTTCGATCGGCTGCGTCAGGGCCTCGCCGCCCAGGCGGATGCGAGCTTCCTGCACATCGACATCGTGCGCGACCTCAAGCTCATCAACTCCCACGTGGTCGCGGCCGCCGCCTATCCGGTGCTTACCCGCGCCGGAGAATTGCTGCCGAGCCGCTTGGCCGGCACACCGGCCGCCGGCTGAGGAGCGCGTCTAGGCGTGGGGCCGCCGGGCCGGCTGGCGGGCCAGCAGCATCAACAGCACGATGCCCGCTGCCATGGTGAGGCCGGCGAGGATCAGGGGCGCCTGATAGCCGCCGGTGCGGGCCACCAGCCAGCCGGCGACGGCGGGAGCCGCGGTTTGTCCCAGACCATAGCTTAAAGTGAGGCGGGCCATGGCCCGCGCCGGGTTGGCGAGGGCCTGCCGGCCGGCATAGGCCAGGGTCAGCCCGACAATGCCCATGAAGGTGGCACCATAGAGGATCGCGCCCAGCAGCGCGCCGATAAGCCCTGGGCCGAACAGCAGAACGACGAAGGAGGCGATCTGCACCAGATACGCCAGCTGCAGCGCGCCGAGCTGGCCGGTTCCGCGCGCCACCCGGTCCCACAGCCACACCGAGGGAGTCGCGGCAAGGCCCGCCACGATCCACACCAGATTGCCTGACCCGCCTACATCCGGCCGCTGCGCCAGCGCCGCCACCAGGAAGGTGGCGGTGACCACATAGCCCACGCCGGCGCAGAAATAGGCGACCGGCAAGAGCAGGTCGCCAATGGCTAGCCCCCCCTTCACGGCGGGTTGGAGCGGCGGGCCGGCCGGCGTCGGTGTGGCGCGCGGCTGGAGGGCCGCGGGCATCCAGATCCAGGCCGGCAGCAGCAGCACGAGGCCGAATGCGCCCAGGGCGAGCCACTGGCTGCTCCAATCCAGCGAACCGGCCATCCAGCTCGCGGCAACCCCGGAAATGGCGAGGCCGAGGCCCATTCCGGCGAAATGAATGCCGAGCTCGGGACGGTGGCCATGTTCCACCAGCCACGCCAGCACCATGCCGGACCCGAGCAGCATGCCGGCGACGCTGGTGAGGCCGCCGAGAAAGCGCAGCGCGCCCCACAGCCAGGGGTTCACGGTGAGCCCCATGGCGGCGGTGGACAGCACTGCCACGATCAGCGCCAGCCGATACAGCAGCAGCCGACGGCGGGCATCGTGCAGGACCGCCGCATAGAGGGTGCCGGCCATGTAGCCGGCGTAGTTCAGGGTCGCCAACCAGCCGCTGGCCGCATCATTCAGCCCGGCCTGAGCCTTCATGAGGGGCAGGATGGGTGTGTAGGCGAACCGGGCGAGGCCGACGGTGAGCACCAGGGCGCAGATGCCAGCCGTCAGCACCTGCCAGGCGAGCAGGGGGCTGGCGAGGGCGGGCCGATCCTGCGCGGGCCGGGGAAGGGGAGCGGGTTGCATGACGGCCGGGGCTGGAGAGAGGGGATGGGCAACCGCTGATGCCCACCTCTCAGGGCTGCCTGCTTCCCGCCTCTTCGTCAAGTTCCGGCGCGCGGTCGTCGTCGCCCGGCGGATGCTCCTGTTTGGGAGCTTGCCCGGCCTCCTCGCACGTGTCACGGCGAACACGGATTGGACCTTGCGGATTTCCGCGGCGGGTGGTGTTGCAATCCGGGCCGTGCTCCGCAAACTTGGGCGTGGCGCGCAATCGCGGGCAAGAGAGTCGTCTTCTGCGCTCCGCTCGGGAGTGTGTCCTGTCAGTGACGACGCGGCTGTGATCGAGCGGATCGGGGGTGCCAGCCGCTTCCGGCCGACCGAGTGGGGCAGCACAGACGGTGGAGTGGCGAGAGGCGCATGAACGAAGATCTTTTGGCGCAGGGCCAGCCCGGCGATCGGCCCGGCGAGGCGCGCTATGTGGTGCTGGCGGTGCTCACCGGCGCACTGGCGGGCTTCGTGGGCTCCATCTTCCACCTTCTCATCGACCAGGCGGTGCTGTGGCCTGGGCTGCTGCGGCACTATGTGGATGGCTGGTGGCTGGTGGCGGCTGCGGCGGCCATCTCCATGGTGTGTGCGGTGGTGGCGGTATTCATCGTGCGGCATGTGGCGCCCGAGGCCGGTGGCAGCGGCGTGCAGGAGATCGAAGGGGCGATGGAAGGCCTGCGCGAGGTGCGTTGGCGCCGGGTTCTGCCGGTGAAGTTCTTCGCCGGTCTCATCGCCATCGGCTCCGGGCTGGTGCTGGGGCGTGAGGGGCCGACCATTCATATGGGCGCATCGGCGGCCGCCGCGGTGGCGGAAGCCAGCCGCACCAGCGAGCTGGAGCGGCGCGGCCTGCTGGCGGCGGGCGCGGCGGCTGGACTTGCCTGCGCGTTCAACGCGCCAGTGGCCGCAGTGCTGTTCGTGATCGAGGAGACCCACAAGGAGTTTCCCTACACGTTTCGCACCTATCTCGGCGTCATTTTCGCCTCCGCCGCCTCGACCCTGGTCACCCAGCTCATCGGTGGCACCGGCCCGGATCTGCCGCTGCCGGTGGTCGGCGCCTCGCTGCAGCTGCTGCCGGCCTTTCTCCTGCTGGGAGTCGTGCTGGGGGTGATCGGCGTCGCCTTGAACGGCGCCATCATGGCCATGGTGAACTTCAATGGGCGCAGCTTCCCCCATGCCCCCTACGTCTATCCGGCAGCCATCGGTCTGGCCGTGGGCGCGCTGTTCATTCTGGCGCCGAAATCAGTCACCGGCGGGGAGAGCATCATCCTTGAGCTGGCGCGCGAGAACATGGCGGTCACCGGCCTGCTGGTGCTGGGCCTGATCCGTTTCTTCACTATGGTGGGCAGCTACTCGAGCGGCGTGCCCGGTGGCATCTTCGCGCCGATCCTCACCCTGGCCGCCTGCGTCGGCTTCGCTTTCGGCGGCGCCCTTGAGCAGATCCTGCCCGACGCCGGAATCTCCGCATTGCCGTTTGCCATCGTCGCCATGGGGGGCCTGTTCACCGCCTCGGTGCGGGCGCCCATCGTTGGCGTGGCGCTGACCTTGGAGCTCACCGGTTCCTATGCGCTGGCGCTGCCGCTGATGGTGACCTGTGTCACCGCCGATCTGATGGCCCAATGGTGCGGTGGCCGGCCGATCTACAGCCAGCTGCTGGAGCGCACCTTGGCCCAGGCCGGCATCAAGTCCTCTCCCAAGGGGCGGGCGCCAACGGGCCTCGCCTGATCGGCCGATCGCGGATCAGCGGCCGCAGAGGCTGGAAATCTGCAGCACCAGCTCCGCCTGCCGGTTCACGCCGAGCTTGCGGAACACCCGCTTGAGCACGATCCGCGCCGTTCCTTCGGTGATCCCGAGCTTGCCCGCCGCCTCGCGCACCGGCAAGCCGCCTCCGATCAGCGCCGCCAGCCGTGCCTCGCCGAGGGAGAGGCCGAAGACGTCGCGCAGGGCGGTGGGGTCCACCATGTGCTGGCGCTCCACCGGCTGGGCGATCAGCAAGGTGCTGGTGCCCGCATCAAGGCCGATGCGCTCGCGCCCCAAATCGGTGACCGGCAGGGCGGTGACGATGATGCGCTGCCCGTTCAGCCCGGTGAGGGCGCAGGACTGCGGCGGGGTGGTGTCGGCCATGCTGATGTGGGCGGCCGTGGTCAAGGCCTGGAAGCGGCCGCGGTCCTCCTTGCCGACAGGGACGAGGCGTCTCTCGTCGGTGGTGAAGTGATTGGGGATCTGCTCCCGCGCGGCGAGGTTGGCCAGCACCAGGGTTTGGTCTGCTGCGAGGCCGTAGATGCCGACCTCCATGGCGTCGAGGGCGGCGATGAGGACGGTCTCCCGCGCTTCGAGATTGGCGATGCGCAGGGAGATCCGCAGTGCCTGTTCCGCATGGCGCCCGATGGCCTGCAGGGTGGCCATCTCCTCCGCCTTGAAGGGGCCTTTCGCTTTTGCGCGCGGCAGCGACAGCGCGACGAGCATGTCGAGATCCGGCAGCATCACGGTGGACATCAGCCAGCCGAAGCCGACCCGTCGAAAGAAATCCACATAGATGGGCAGCGTCTCGATTTCCTGTTTGGTGGCGATGGTGAAATCGCTGAAGACGTCGCCGCTGGTCAGGTGGCTTTCGATCGCGCGCTGTGCATGAATGTCCTGACGCCACCATTCCTCATCCATGTAGACGCGAACCGCATGGGTGAGGTTGTCGGAAAAAATGAAATCCGCAGGCGCGCAATTCTTATAAAATATGACGACGGCGCCTTCCGCATCAAAAAGTGCGCCTATCTTCGATAGCGCTTCCGGCCAAAGATCCGGATTTATAGCGGCATCGTATGTAAAATATATGGCCTCGCTGAATGAATTCATGCTCTTATGGCGCCGATATATTTTTTATATTGATGGTTTTAGATGTCTTCGCTGCGCTATACGCGGGCGACTCTGCGACGGGAAATTATCTCATATCAGATTTATAATATGTATAGATGAATGTGGGGTGTCATCTCATAGTTCCACTCGCCTGCGCTTCTACTGTATCCGATTTGGGATATTGTTCGTCAAGGGCTTTTCGGTAGCTTTAACGCTGTTTGTCACGGCAGGCAGGTCTTCTCCGCACTCTTCTGAGTCGTCCCCATGTCATGCCTCTTTCTGCCGGCGTGTGGACTCTTCGGCCGAAAGCAGCGCGCGGCTGCCGATGGCACGACGACTGTGGGTTGCCGGTGCGCGCCGGGCGCTTGCGTGGGGTTGGGCGTTCACGTCGAGGAGGGGCACGGGTGGCGATCGCAATTTTTCAGGAGCATCCCGAAACGATCCGGTTTCCACTGATGGAGCACCGCAGCGTCGGTTTCCTTCTGGCGGTGATGGCCGGTTTGATGAACGCCTGGACCCTCGCCCACGCGGAGACCTTCGCCACGGTGCAATCAGGCAATGTCGTCCAATCGGGGTATCGCCTCGTCCAGGGTGACTGGTCGGCCTTCGTCTTCGCTTTCGGCTCGGTGCTGGCGTTCGGCCTTGGCTCAGCGGCGTGCGGCGTGTTGATGACGGATCGGCTGCGGCACGGGCAGGTGTTCACGCCGGTGGTGCTGTGGTTCGAGGTGCTGGCTCTGGTGGCGTTCGCTATCGCCTCGCAGATGGGGCTGGTCGATCCGCACCTGGTGGCCTACGGCGTCAGCTTCGTGGCGGGCGCGCAGGGCAATGCCTTCCACAAGAACCACGGCATGCTTTACGGCAATGTCGCCGTGACCTTCGTGGTGCAGATGGCGTTCAATTTCCTGGTGCAGGGCCTGTTCAGAAAAACCGGCATCAATGGCGAGCCGAACATGATGTGGGCGGGGGTGTTCTTCTCGGTGCTCATCGGCTTTGCCGGTGGCGGCGCGCTGGGCTTCTTTGTTGATCTGCGGGTGAGCGACCACAGCTCGCTCTATCTGTCCGCCTTAATCGCCCTGGTGCTCGCCGTGCTGGCGATGCGTCGCAAGGCTTCCGCCGATCCCACATCCGGCGGGCTGATCGGTTGAGGCGCGCGCCACTGGCATGACATGATGACGGCACAGGCCCGCGGGTGACATCGTCGGGCCTGTCCGCACTTGGGACAGGCCTTCTTCCATCTTACCAGACAGGAGTTTTCGATGACCGATCCGGTTGAGCCGATCGTGGGCACCAAGGGCGCGACCATCGTCGGCCCCCGCAATCCGGCTGTGGAAGCGCTGAACCCGGACATTCTCATTCCGCCCGCCACCGACAACGGAGGCATTCCCAACCTCAAGTTTCCGTTCGCCATGGCGCACAATCGCCTGGAAGACGGCGGCTGGGCCCGTGAGGTGACCATTCGCGAGCTTGGCGCGCTGAAGGAGCTCGCCATGGTCAATATGCGCCTGGGGCCGGGCGTGGTGCGCGAGCTGCATTGGCACAAGGAGGCGGAGTGGGCCTATGTGGTGCAGGGGCGCGTGCGCTTCTACCTGGTGGACGATCAGCGCCAGGTGCTGGTGGAAGACCTCGGCCCCGGCGATCTGTGGCTCGCCCCGGCGGGCTTCCCCCATGCCATCCAGGGCCTGGAGGAGGGGACCGAGTTCGTCCTCGTGTTCAACGACGGCAATTTCTCGGAGAACCAGACACTGCTTGTGACCGAGCTGTTCGCGCACACCCCGCGCGACGTGCTGGCGAAGAATTTCGGTGTGCCGCAGAGCGCGTTCGACGGTATTCCCGCGGCGGAGAAGTACATCTTCCGCATGCCGGTGCCGGGGCCGCTCGAAGAGGTGCGCCAGCAGCTCGGTGCGGTGTCGATGACCGGAAAATACGTGTTTCGCGGAGCCGAGGTGCCCACCAATGCCTTCGCCGGTGGCGGCACCAAGATCATCGATTCGCGCAAGTTCCCCGTCACCAACATGGCGGCCCTGGTGATCGATCTGGAACCGGGTGCCATGCGCGAGATCCACTGGCATCCCGACGCGGACGAGATTCAGTATTACCTCGGCGGAAAGGCCCGGATGACGGTATTTGACGCCGTCAATAACGCCCGAACGTTCGACTTCTCCTCCGGAGATGTGGGCTATGTGCCGAAGACCCTGGCTCATTATATCGAGAACACCAGCGACGAGCCCATCCGTGTGCTGAACGTGTTCAGCAAGGGAGAGTATAAGGACATCTCTCTCAACCAGTGGCTGGCTCTGACGCCGGCTGATCTGGTGAAGGGGCATCTCGACGTGGGGGCGCCGCTCCTGTCGGCGCTGCGTCAGGGCTACAGTCCCGTCGTGAAGGGCTGAGGTGCCCGCACCCGCCGGGGCGATGGTCCCGGCGGGTGTTGCGTCGGTTCAGCGGCGGGAGAGCCGGCCCGCGAGGGAGAGCGGGCGCAGATATCTGGCAAGCCCGCTGCGGCCGCTGGCGGTGTGATCGTCCTTCGGTGTCGGTGCCAACGGCACCAACGCCATGTTCTGGATGCGGTAGGTCTGCGGGCGCGGAGGCACCATCAGGCGAAGTGGCGTCGACAGGTTCGGCGCCGTCACCAGGCATTGCAGATGATTGCGGCCGGCGCTCAGCGCGGCGTCCTGGCTGAGGTCTTTGCCGCCGCTCCGGTAGGAGAGCGTGAGGGGTGGTGGCGCGGCCTTCGCGCCGGCTTCCACCTCGATCTCAAGAAGGACGAGCCAGCTGCTGGCCCATTTCCATGGAACCTGCAGGCTGATCGTCGCTTTGGCGCTCTTGGCGTGGTCCACCACGATCACATGATCGTCGCACCGGACAAATGCCGGTGGGGCGGGATCGCGGGTGAGATCGGCCAAAGTGAGATGGCTGTCGGCGACGGCCACGAGATTGCGATAAAGCGTGTCGGCATGAGCCTGCTGCTGGGCGAGGTGGGTTTCCGCTCGCGCAAGGTCGGCCTGCGCTCTGGTCAGTTCGCGGTGGTTCTGCTTCACCATCGCCTCCTGCTGCCGGCACAGGTCATTGGCCATGCGGCTCAGGATCTCCACGGTCCGCTCCCGGGCCTGGACCTTGGCGATGGCCTCCAGCGTCCGCGTTTCCATGCCTTCGAGCACGGCGCGTTGCGTCTGCAACTGGGCGTCGAGGACGCGGGTCGCGCCTTCCGGCAGTGCGGCGGCCACCTGCGGCGGCTGTACGTCGAGGCTGTCCTGGGAGAGGCGATAGCCGCAGGCCTCAAGGGTCGGTCCGGCGATCAGCGCGATGAGGTCGCGCTCGGCGGTCGAGGGGCGGAGCGGATCGTCGGGTGTCTGCAGGCTTTGTGGTGGCAGCGTGAGGGCCGTGGCGTCGGCCGTCGACAGTGTTGCTCCGGTGCTGGCGCTGGCAACGATGCGAGCGGTCCAGGCCTCCGGGGCGAAGCAGAATTGCTCCAGCTGGAGCACCGGCCATCCACTGTCGAGTAGCTGGCGGACATGGCGCGCCCACAGGCTCGTGACCACCGCCGCGAAGCCCATGGCATCGGGGGCCCAATCGGCGGCCGGCGCCTCGAACAGCGTGCGGGAAATCGCGGTGATCAGCGCCATGCGCGCGGCTGACGCCTTGTCCGGATCAGCTGGAAGCGAGGCGCTGAGGTCCGCCACCACGTGGAAGGGATTGCGGATCAAGGCCAGCCCCGGCGCCACGGGGGCGGGCATCCAGCCATGGGTGACGACGCGCGCGGCGCCGGTGGGCGAAGGGTCGGGACTTGAGGCGAGAAGCGGCCGTGGGGGGCGCACGTCGAGCCCCGGCGCGCCCACCAGCGCGGCAAGCAGATGATCCACGCCGGAGCCGGGAAAGGCGCAGACCACGAAGGGGGCGAGGGGGGCGAGGCGAGGGGCGGCGGGCGGCAGAGGCGGGTTCATGGGCGTTGGGCTTCTTGGCCGGCGGCGTGGCGCCGGCGGAGAACGGGGCTCCCCGTTCCAGGGATGGCGGCCCACGCTGCGGCGCTCCGTGACGGACGCGGGATCATGCGGACGGCTCCATTGGGGATGGCTGACGAGCGGCGACTTCGTCCGCGCGGGGGGCGCGGCCGCTCAGCGCGGTGCCAAGCAGGTCGCGCCACACATTGCGGGCATGATCCATGGCGCCCAGGCTGCGGGCCAGCGCCTGACCCGCCTCGGCGAGGGTGGCGATCCGCGTCGGATCGGCGATGAGGGCATCCAAGGTGGCCTCCCAGGTGTCGGGATCGTTGGCGACGAGCAGACCATCCATGTCGTGATGGACGACACCATTGAACGGCGCAACGTCCGAATACACGCCCGCCGCGCCGAGGGAGGCGGCATCCAGCACCTTCACGACGGACTTGCCGCGATTGAAGGGGGTGTCGAGCATGGGGGCGATGCTGATATGCACCGGGTTGGCGGCGACGAACGCCGCATAATCATCCCAGCCCATGGGCCGGATCTGCTCCACCCGGGGGTGGCCGACGAGGGGTTCCGGCAGCTGTCGGCCGAAGACGCTCACATGGAGCGTGTCGTGGCGCGCCAGCAGGCGGGCGAGCACCGGGGCGAGGAATTCGATGTCCTCCCGGTGGCAATCCGTGCCCTGATAGGACAGGCGGATGGCCTCCGGCGCAGACAGATGCGCCATGCTCGCCGGCGTGCGCATGTAGGGCGGTGGGATGAAACTCGTCTTCGCGCTGGCATAGCGCGCGGTGAGGCCCGGAGAGGTGACCAGAAGCCGGTCGCAGCGCTGCAGCAGCGGCCGCACGTCCGAAGCGAGGAGTTCCTGCATTCGTCGTCGGAATTCTTCTGACAGGCCGAGGGAGTCCGCCGCCGCCGCGATATCGTCGTCGATGAGATAGATGACAAAGGCATCGCTGGTCATGAGCCGCGCCAGGTGGGCGGGGCCCGCCTCCCGCGAGACCACCACCACGGTGCGGTTGGTCAGCGGCGGCAAGGCGGAGGGCGGTTCTTCGCCGGTGGGGATGACGAGGGGGATGCCGGCGGTGGCGAGCAGGGGCCCCAGCGGTTGCAGAACGTAGAGATCGTCGGTGGGGAAGGCGCCGGGGCGGATCAGGACCACTTGATCGACGAGGGCCGGTGCCGGCCGGCGGGCGGTCTCGGGCAGCGGCAGCAGGGTGGGGGTGGGATGCTCCGCGCGCGCCGGGGCCGGCGCATGCCGCAGGCGGCGCGCCCGCGCCCGCCATTCACCGGTGACCGCCTCATCGGCGGCCGCGCTCCAGTGCCGTTCGCCCTCGACCATATGCACCACATCGCCCAGCGGCACATCCTCGACCGCGAGGCCGCGCCGGACGACCAGTGTCCAGCCGTGCGCCGTGACGTCGATCCGCAGCGGATGGACGGTCTGGGTGCGGCCGTCCGCATGGGTGAGGTGAATGGTGCGGTTTTGCCGCCGCGCCTGCAGGTAGGTCTGGCGCGGCACCAGGGGGTGCGGCACCACGGTGCACGCCGACCACGGGCCGGACCGCGTGGGCGTTTCGCAGATCAGCAGATCGAGGGCGGTCGGAAGGAACCCCTGCCAAGTGCCGGCCTCGATGCGCTGCCACTGCGGAGGGCGGCCATTCATGAAGGGGGGCGGCGCATCCGCTGGCAGCATCAGGTGGGTGCCGGACGGTGAACTCCAGGCATGCCCCCCCGCGCCCGGCGCCGGCGTGCAGAAGCTGCACAGATGCACCTCCCGCCGACGCTCCGCCGCGACGCGCGCCCACAGGTGGACGCCGGCCGGTGCCGCCAGGGGCCATTCGGCATGGAAGTGCCCATCGTCGAGCAAGGTGACCGGGAAGACGCGCCCGGCCTGCCAGGCTTCCAGCGTGAGGGTGCCGATTTCGTCGGGGGCATCGGGCGCCGCCAGACGACCGCGCAGGTGCGCCCGTCCTTCTCCGGTCTCAAGATCCGCCGTCACCGCCAGCGGCAGCACGCGCGGTGTGGTTGGCCGATAGACGGTCTCCCACGTGACCGTTGTGCCTAAGGGCTGGGTTTCGCCCCAGGCGTCTGTGCCGAAGAAGCGCAGCGCGCGGCGGCACCCCTCGCCTGCCAGGTCGATGGGGCCCTGCACCGGGCGTGCCGGGCCGGGAAAGCCGCGGCCCAGCTCCAGCGGCTGTGGCTGGCCACCGTTCACCGCCACGGTCAGCGTGCGAATGGCGCCGCCCGCGTGCAGCGCGCCGTGGGCCACCACGTGGGGCGCTTCCATCAGTGTGCCGGTCTGAGGGGTGGCCAGCACAAGGCGAGGGGTCACGCCTCTCGAGCGCACGCTGCGGCGGCCCATGAGCATGGTGGCCAGAGGCGCGGCTTCGACCGGAAGCTGCTGGCCCTCGAAGATGAGATGGGGGAGCCCGTCGCCGCCGATGGCGAGGGCGACGCCGCGGGCGCGTTGGGCATCGTCGGCATCCCACAGGGGCAGGATCTCGTCGATTTGCGCATCGAGCGCGTCGGTGAGGGTCATCACGACGACGTTGGGGCGCAAGGCCCTCATCCATGCGCGGACGCGGGCCTGGCGGAGGGTGCGCAGAGTGGTGTGCGCGTCCCCACTGGTGGTGTCGGGAATGATGAAGCCGGGCAAGTCGACCACGATGCCCTGCGCTGGCGTGGTGGCCTCGGTGGTGGCCTTTTCACCGATATAGGTGACCTGCGCGTCCGCCATCGCGAGATCTTGCGCGAGGGTGCGGGCGCTGCGGCTGAGGTCGTCATGCCCCGCCAGGTCGAGAAATACATATCTCATGACACACGAGAATTGAGTGGCAGCGCACGAGGAGAAGTCAATATTTGTCTATGATATCAATCATCAGGTGTCAAACTGACCTTGTCTTCGGTCGGCGGCCTGCGCCCGTCGCATGCCGGGTGTCGGGCCGGGAGGGGCGGTTCACGTGGATGCGGGATAGGGCTGCACGCAAGGGTAGTTCTTGCCGCGCTAGGTTGTGTTCCCCGCAATGTGCCTCCGTGCACGCGAGTTTCTCGCGTATTGGAGCGCATTCTGTATAAATAATGGCGCCATATATATAATTTGAGAGATACCTCGGCTGGAAGTGCGATGGTATTTGGTGACTTGCAACCGCGCCGCGCGTCGTCTGGTGCGGTGTAGTTAATTGGAGATATGAATATTAAGTGTAGGCGATGTTGATGCGTATTTCTTCTTATTTATTGCGTGGTGCGTAACGCGCGGTGCAGTTCATCCCGATGTGGTGTGGATGGGCCCCGTGCAGCCTGAGGAGAACGAGCGTGTTCGACAGCGACCCGAATCGGCCGCATCAAAGCCAAGCGGCGGCGGTCTCCCCCGTATTCACCGCTTGCGGTGCGAAGGTGGCTCCCGCCTTCTGCCCGTGTCGTCCGGCGCCGCCTCTGGGGCCCGCGTCGACTGGTGCGCCTTCATGACCGGCGTCTGCGCCGGGGCGCGGTTCGGCACGGCGCACGGTCGTGTTGCAGGTCGCATCGCAGGTCGCATTGCAGGTCGCGCGCGGACCATATGTGCTGTTCCCGTGCTGCGGCCTTTCGGTGCTCCCATCGTTGTCTTGTTCTCGCCGCGGGCGCCGACCCGCCGGCGCGCGGTGGCCAGCCATGCGCGGTCCGCGCCACGGGGAGAGCGTACGGGCGCGGGGGCTTTTCGCTGAGCATTTGCGGGCCGAGGCCCGCGCGAGGCCGCAACCGGCTCCGCCGCGGTGGGGGGCGGTCCGGTGGCCGTTGCGGAGGGCGGGTCGGGGCTCTGGTTCCGACCCGTACCCCGCTCCCGGGCCAATGCGCCGGCCGCCGAGGATCGATCTCCTTCCAACTGTCACAGCCGGTCTCTGGCGGGCTTTGCCCTTCCGCTCGGTCGGCATGACGGGCAGAGCGGCACGCGGCGGGATGCGTCCGGCCCGCGTCCGCACAGAACTCCAAGCGCATGGCTCGTGTCCCGCCCGCGAAGGTCGGGGAGGGGGCGAGACCGAAGGCGGGCTCGGATGGATTTGCCGTTGTTCAACGAAGTGGTGTGCGACATCTATGATGCGGCTCTGAGTCCGGACCGGTGGCCCGCCACCCTGGATCGCATGGCCACGGTGACCGGGGCCGCGGGGATGGCGCTCCATGCCCGCACCGCTTCGGGCTGGGCCTGGTCGGCGCGTTCAGCGAGGATCGCGCCGGTGCTCGATGCCTATGTGCGGGAAGGCTGGGCGGCGCGTGACCCGTGGTTGCGGCGGCTCGCCGATGGCGCCTTGCAGCCCGGCCACGTCTATCAGGATACGGATGTCGTGGCACCGGCGGAGCTTCCGCGCCACCCTTTCTATGGGAATTTCCTGCGCCGTTTCGGCATCGGAAACCTGATGGTGGCGATCATTCCGTCCGAGCTCGGAATGCCCACCTGCCTGGTGGCCTACCGGCCGCAGTCTCGCGGCGCCTTTGCGGCGGATGAGATGCATGCGCACCTGCAGCTTGCCCGGCATGTGGAACAGGCCCTGCGGATCACGACCGTGCTCGCCCACACCGAGGCCGCCCTGCACCGGACCGCGGCGGCCTTTGATGCCATCGAGCGGCCGGCCTTCATCCTTGATGAGAAGGGGCGCGTCGTGCGGCGCAACCGCGCGGCCGAGCCGATGATCGGTCGGTATTTCGACCCCCAGTCGGTGGCGCTTCAACCGGTCGCCGTGGCGGAGCGGCCCGCATTTCAGGAGATGGTGCGCCGCGCCCTTGGCAGCGTGGGTTCGTCCGACCCTGCACTGACCGATGATGCGCCTCCGCCCGTGGGGCTCTCGGCGCGCAGCGGCAGCGATCGCATCGTGGCCTGGTGTGTGCCCCTAGCAGCGGACCCGCCGGACCGGTTGGGCCTGATGCCGCCGCAGCGCTCCGTTCTTCTCCTGGTCCAGCCTCTCCAGCAGACCCGCTTGGTGGACGTGGAGCTCATCCGCGGCGTCTACGGGCTGACCACGGGTGAGGCCAAGCTGGCCACGCTGCTGGCCGGTGGGCGCAGCGTGAAGCAGGCCGCCCGCGAGCTGGGGCTGACCGAGGGCAGCACGCGCTTCGTGCTGAACCGGATCTTCAAGAAGCTCGGGGTCCACCGGCAGTCTGATCTCGTGGCGGGCATCCTGTCCCTGCGGCGTTGACCGTGGCGGCGGAGGTCGATCCCGGAGGCTTGACGCTGGGGGCCCTGGAGGCCATCCAGATGAACGGTCGCAACGCGCTGAGTGGGGCGCATCGGCCGGTGGTTCCAGCGGCGGGAAGGGGAGTGGGATGCTTCTGGCCCAGTTCAGCGACGTGGTGCACGGGATCTATGATGCGACGCTCACCCCCGAGCATTGGCCCGCGGCGCTCGACGGCATCGCAGCGCTTGCCGGGGCGCGTGGCGCGGTCGTGTGGGCCAAGACTGCGCGTGGCTGGACCACGCCGCTTTATTCCCCCAGCCTGAAAGAGGCGATGAACGCCTACATGCAGGAAGGATGGGGTCAGCACAATCCCTGGCTGCAGGGGCGGCTGGATGCCGGCTTTCGCGTGGGGGACGTGTACCGGGACCTGGATCTTGTTTCCATCGAGGAGATGAGGAGCAATCCTTTCTACACGGATTTCCTGCGGCGCTTCGATCTTGGCCGGCAGATGGTGGCCGTCATCTATTCGCAACTGGGCAATCCCACCTGCCTCGCGGTGCATGGGGCCATGTCCCGGGCGCCCTTCCAGGCCGAGGAGATGCAGACTCATCTCATGATCGGGCGCCACTTCGAGCAATCCTTGCGCACCACCTGTGAGTTCTCGAAGCTCCAGGCGGAGCATGCCACCATGACCGCTGCGTTCGAGGCGGTCGACCGGCCCATGTTCATTCTCGATGAACAGCGCCACCCGGTGCAGATCAATCGATCCGGGCAGGACCTGATGGACAGCTATTTCGTGCGCGACCAAGGTTGCCTCAAGCCAGTCGCACCGGAGGATGAAGCCGCGTTCTCCGGGGTGGTGGAGGGGGCGCACCGCTTTGCCGGCAACGGGGAGGCCGAGCCGCGCCCCATCACCATCTCCCATAAGGACCGCACGGCGCGGATGATGCTGTGGGGCGTGCCTCTGGTGGGGGCCTCCGCCGACAAGCTGGGCCTTGGTCCGGCACAGAAGCAGGTGCTGGTGGTGGCGCAGCCGCTGCTGCAGGAAAAGTCCGTGGATCCCACGGTCATCCGTGGCGCCTATGGCCTCACCACCGGCGAAGCGCGGCTGGCCGCGCTGCTGGCGGGCGGGCGCAGCGTGAAGCAGGCGGCAGCCGAACTCGGACTGACCGAGGGCACCACCCGCTTCGTGCTGACGCGCATCTTCCAGAAGATGGGCATCCACCGCCAGGCCGAACTGGTCTCCCGCATTCTGCAGCTCGCGCGCTGAGCGCCACCCGCCTGCTGCCGGGACCTCAGAAGTTTACCGAGAGCCTCACACTGCCCATGTTGCGGGAGCTGTGCGCGGAGAAGGCGCCTTCATACTCGGCCCTGAGGTTGATGCCGTGCTGAAGGGCGGCGAGGTCGAGGCCGGCGCCCACGCGGCCGAAGACCGTGTCCAGCGGCAGCACCACATCGAGGCCGCTGAGCCCCAGCGGCGCCCCCACCAGGGCGGTGGTGGAGGTCCAGGCATCGGTGGTGGAGAAGGTGGCGCCGAACCGCGCATAGCCCCGCAGCACGAAGTCCGGATCAAGATTGATGCGTGTGCCAAGCTCCAGGCCCGGGGTGGTGAGCCCGGTCCATTGGTCGCTGCCGTTCACCACCCGATTGAGCACGCCGGCGCCGGTTTCCGTGTCGCCCGACAGGCTGGTGTATAGAAGGTCGAGGTCCATGTAGGGACGGACATAGGCGTGTTCGCTTCCCACCGTGTAGGCCACCCGGGCCCGCCCGCCCAGGCCCCACACGTCGCTGGTGGACTGGGCGACGCCGCCGATGGTGCCGAGATAGATGGCGCGGCTGTTGTCGAAACTGCCATAGGAGCCGCTGAGGGCGGCGGCGAGCAGCCACGGGCCGGTTTCGTATTTCAGCGTCGCCCCAGCCCAGCCGCTGGCGCCATCAATGGAGAGATTGGCGGAGCTGATACGGCTGTCGTCATAGCCGCCGGCGAAGCCCAGGAACCAGCCGTCCGCCACCTCCTTCTGCAGGCCCATGGCGAAGCTGTAGGTGGTGCTGCCATAGCCGCCGGCGGCATCAAAGCCGTTCTGGTCGAACGTCTGGCCCGCGCCGACTGCCCACATGCAGCTGGTCTGGGTGACGATGGCGGTCTGGCCCTGGAATTGCGGGCAGCTCATCAGCCGGTCGAGATGCTGCTGGGCGAGCGCGATGCTCTCGCCGGCCGGCGCATTGACCGTGCCTTCGCCGAGTTGCCCCAGGGCATTCGCATAAGCACCAGGGGTCAGGTTCGAGAGATGGCCGAAGACCGGGCCATAGCCGGCGCCGCCACTGTTCCAGATGCCTTGCAGATAGTGCGCCACCCGCTGCTCGATGGCATTGAGGCGGCCGGAGTTGGAGAAGTCGGCGGTGGCGACCACCGAATAGGCGCCGTCGGACTTGTCGACCACATAGTCAAAGACATTGCTGGTGGAACCCTCAAGGGTGCCCACCGCAACCCCATCCACCTCCAGGAAGGTGAGCTTGCGGTTCGGCAGCAGCGAAGAGGCCTCCACTTCCACACGGCCGCTGAGCTCCGCATTGCCGCCCACCGACAGCAGATCGATGGTGCCGGCGGAGAAGTCGGCATTGGCGATGATGACGCCGGAGCTGCTTTGGGTGAACGATCCGGCCAGCCGGGTCGTCCGGTCGCTGTCCAGCGCACCCAGCACCAGCGTGCCGTCATTCACCAGATGGCCGGCCATGGCGCTGCCGGCCACCAGCGTGCCGTCGCTGGCATTGGTGAAGGTGCCGTAGGTGGCGCCCGATGTGGCAGCAAGCGCCTGCCCATTGGAGAAGGTGCTGCCGGAGGTGAGATCCCAATTGCCGGCCACCGCGCCATGATTGGTCACGTTGGTGATGCCCTCGCCGGTGGAGCGGATGGCGAGGTTGGAGGTGGCGCTGAGGAAGCCGGTGGACGAGATCAGGATGGAATTGGTGGTCTTGTCCGTGTCCACCCAGATGGCGGTGCCATCTTCGCCATAGCCGCCGATCACCGAGCCGTTCACGGTGATGGAAACGCCGCCGCTCGACGAGGTGCTATAGCCATTCTGGCCGACGCTCTGGGCGAAGATGCCCACCGCGTTTTCGCCGGTGGTGTAGATGAGCCCGCCCGCGCCTTGGGTGATCGTCACCTTGCCGCCGCTGCCCAGGGAGCCGGTTCCGCCGGTCGAGCCGGCAATCACCGACAGCCCGTCATTGCTGGACCTCACACCGCCGCCGGCGCCCACGCTCTGGGCGAAGATGCCATAGGCGCTCGCGCCGGTGGTGGTGATGGAGCTGTTGCCGGTGTTGACGGAGACATCGCCGCCATTGCCGGAAGTCGCGAAATTGGGCCCATCCTGCGATGTCGCCATGCTCATGGTGGTGGTTCCGCCGGCAAAGCCGACGATGCCGCCGCCGCCGCCCACCGACTGGGCGAAGATGGCGTGCGCGCCATCGCCCGATGTGGCGATTGAACTGTCGTCATGCAGCGCCACGCTGACCGTGCCGCCATTGGAATAACCGGTGGCGCCACCGAGCTCGTAAACGCCGGTTTTGGTGCTGCTGCCCGCCTGGCGGAACACCAGGCCGCCACCGCCGCCGATGCTCTGCGCCAGGATGCCATAGGCATTCGCCCCGCTGGTCGCGATGGTGAGATAAGGCAGGTTCGCGGCATCGAATGTCACCGCCCCGCCATCGCCGATCACCCCGGAGCCACCCGCAGACAGGGAGACGTCTCCGCCGAATTGCAGGATGCCGGGTGTCAGGGTGAAGCCGTCGCCCGCCACGCCACCTCCGCCACCAACGGACTGGAGGAACACGGCCATGGCGGCGTCGCCGGCGGTGGTGATGCTGGAGGGCCCGCTGCCGCTCGCCGAGGCCAGGGTGACGCTGGCGCCATTGCCCATATCGGCGGAGGAAAGGCCGCGGCTGGCGCCGAGGGAGAAATAGCCGCTGGAATTGGTCTGTGCCGACCCTGCCGCGCCGCCGCCGCCGCCCACGCTCTGCGCCAGGATGCCATAGGAGGCATAACCGGCGGTGGAGATCACCGAATCCGCGAGGGTCACGGTCACCGTGCCACCGTCGCCGGCGGCGCCGCCGGTGGCGCCAAGGGCGATGTTGGCATTGAGCTTCATGATGCTGCCGAAGCCGGCCGAGCCGCCCGCCACCGCCGCGCCGCTATCGCCACCGCCGCCGCCGATGGACTGCGCCGCCACCGCGGTGGAATAATCACCCAGGGTGGCGACCGTGCTGTCGGTGAGCGCAACCTTCACCGCGCCGCCATCGCCCCCGGTGCCGCCCTCGCCACCCAAAGAAAGGGAAAAATTGACGGAGGGCAGGAAATTGCTGAGGGAGTCGCGCATGGCCTGGGACCAGCCGGCCCCATCCTGAACCTTCTTCAGGATATCGGTCATGTAGTTCGCGATGCCGCTCACGAACTTCTTGTCCGCCTTCAGGTCATCGATGACGTTGGGATCGTCGGAGGAGCCCGAGGAGCCGGCCGAGCCGCCCTTGCCGCCGCCGCCGCCCACGCTCATGGCGGAAATGCCGGTGGCGCCCTCCGCGCTGGTGGTCACTGTGGTGCCGGTGAGGGCCACGTTCACCGTCCCGCCATCACCGCCGCTGCCGCCCGTATTGCCGGTCTTGATGGTGACGGAAGAGGTGAGCTTACCCGCCGTCCAGCCGGTGGTGGAGCCGTTGATGACCTTGCCCACCTCATCGAGGCTCGGCAAACCCACCTGGTACGAGCCGCCGCCCGAATTGCCGCCGCCGCCGCCGGTGCTTTCCGCGTAGATGCCAATGGCGCCGTCGCCATAGGTCTGGATGGAGGTGCCATCGAAGGTGGCCACGCTCACATTACCGCCGGTGCCGCCCCCGGTGCCGGTGCCGCCGAGGGTCACTCCCAGCTTGAGGGCCGTGCTGCCGCTGGTGCCGTTCTGGGTGGAGCCGGAGCCGGAGCCCGCATTGCCGCCGCCGCCGCCCACCGACTGAGCGACCAGACCGTAGGCCGCATCTCCCAGCGTGACGATCTGCACCGGATGGCTCGCCGCATTGGCATCGGCCACGCCATTGGTGCCGCCGAGGGTGACGTTCACCGCCCCGCCATTGCCGCTGGTGCCGCCATCGGAGCCCAGATTGAGCGTGAGGTCCATGTTGTAATTGGCCTGCCCGCTGACCTTGGACAGGGTCTTGAAGCCGAAGGTGGTGGAATTGGACGAGGAGTCGCCGCCCGAGCCGCCGCCCCCGCCGATGGACTGCGCCACCAGCGCATGGGCGCCATTGCCATAGGTCAGGATGCCGACATCCTCGGCGAGGTTGAGGGTCGCCGTGCCGCCATTGCCGCCGCCGCCGCCATCGCCGCCCGCGGAATAGGTGAGGGAGACGGCGAAGCCGGAAAGGCCCTCGCTCCCCGGAATGGTGACATCCTGCACGAAGGCCTTCGCGGCCGACGATCCGCCCAGGCCACCGCCGCCGCCGACGGACTGCACGACCACGCCGAAGGAATCCACCGCCAGCGGATCAAGCACGGTGCCATAGGCGGCATCTTCCGGATTGGTGGCGTCCTGCACGCTGGCGGCGGTCACGATGGTGGTCTTGGACAGGTTCACCGACACCGCGCCGCCATTGCCGCCACTGCCGCCACTGCCGCCCGCCGCCACCGCTGCGCCGAAGCCGGCGCTGGCGGTGAGGTCGAAGGCCGAGCCGCCCGTGCCGCCGCCGCCGCCGACGGACTGCGCCACGATGCCCACCGACTGCGATCCCAGGGTCTTGATGGCAAGGTCGGTGCCGGTCAGGGTTACGGTGCCACCCGCCCCGCCGTCGCCACCCGCCCCGCCGATGGCAAGGCTCACCCCCGCCGACGTTGCGGTGACATTGCCGCCGGCACCGCCGCCACCGCCCACCGACTGGGCGAGGATGGCAGCCGCCAGGTCCCCTTCGGTGGAGATGGTGCCGCCCGTATTCACGGTCACAGCGCCGCCGCCGCCACCGCCGCCCCCCTGGCCGCCGATGGACGCAAGATTGTCGGCCGAGCCGCCGGCCCCGCCACCGCCGCCGATGCTCTGGGCCAGGATGCCGATGCCGTTGAAGCCCGTGGTGAGGATGGAACCCAGGTTCGTCACCTGGACGGCGCCGCCATTGGTGGCGAAGCCGGCGGAGCCGCCCAGGCCCGTATTGGCCATGTCCAGATTGCCGCCATCGCCGCCATCACCCGAAATGGACTGGGCCAGGATGCCAACGGCGGCCATGCCGCTGGTGCTGAGGGAGCCGGTGGCCGAATTGGTGGCGATCACCTCGCCCACCACGCCGGCCGACGCGCCCGTACCGGCCGAGACGAAGAAGATGCCGCCGGTCTGGCCGCCGCCACCGCCGCCGCCGGTGGCGGCCACGGCCTGGATGGCGGCGGAATCGTCGCCCAGGGTGGTGATGACGCCGTTGTTCACGGCCTCCACCGCCGTCAGCACGCCATTGACGGTGGAGCCGGCCTGGCCGCCCGTGCCGCCATCGCCGCCATGACTCGATCCGACGTTCGAGACGGTGTTGCCGTTGCCGCCAAAGCCGCTGATGCTGATGGCCACGAGGCCCCCGGAGGCATCGCCCTTGGTGGTGATGGCGGCGCCGGCATCCACCGTGGCGCTGACGAAGCCGCTATTGCCGCCATTGCCACCATTGCGCGGGCTGCCGGTCATGTTGACCTCGCCAATGCCGCCATTGCCACCGGCCCCGCCCGCGGAATAGGCGATCACGCCGGCGGACGAATAGCCATTGGTGGTGACGTTGGAACCCGCCCCGAGCTCCACCGTGACGGAACCGCCCGATCCCGCATTGCCGCCGCCGCCGGCATCGCCGGAATTGCCCGACTTGCGGTCGCCGCCATTGCCGCCATTGCCGCCGGTGGAGAGGGCGACGAGGCCCGCCGAATAATCACCATTGGTGGCCACGGACGTATTGCTCAGGTTCACGGTCACCGCGCCGGCGCTGCCGCCCGCCGAGCCATTGCCGGCGTCGGAGTTCCAGCCGTAATAGCTCGCGCCGTCGCCCGCCACCCCGCCGATGGCCGCCGCCACCACGCCCGGCGCCAGGGTGCCGGAGGCGGTGATCCTCGTCCCATTGGAGAGGCTGACCGACAGGGCCCCCGCCGAGCCACCCGCGCCGCCATCCGTCTTACTGCCGCCGTAGGGCTCGCCATCATTGTCCTTCGAATTGCCGGTGCCGCCGGCGCCGCCCGCATTGCGCGCCTCCACGCCGGCCATGGCATTGCCCGAAACGGACACCTGTGCGCCGGTGATGCTCACGCTGGTGAGGGTGTCGCCGATGCCCGCGTCGCCGCCAGTGCCGGCGGTCGCATCATTGCCATAGGTCAGGCCGCCGTCCCGGCCCTGGGAGAGGGCGGCTACCGCCGCGCCGCTCAGCGCGGTGCTGGCCAGCTTGCCCGTGTCGTCATAGGCGATGGCCCCTGCGGTGTTCTGCGCCACCACGGTCACGTCGGCATCGGCGGTGAGGGTCACAACCGCGCCATAGGCGCTGCCACCCGCACCGCCATTAAAGCCCTCCTGCGCCTTGTTTGGGCTCTCCCCGCCTTCGGACCCGGCGACCACGCCATAGAGCTGGGATTCGCCAACGCCCGGTCCGGCGCCCTGCCAGGTCCAATAGACGCTCACCGGCGCGGTGCTATAAACGCTCGCGAAACCGCCGGAGCCACCAAAACGCGCGTCGCTCGCCGTGCTTTCGCCTGCAGATCCGCCGAACGAGGACGCCTGCAAGGCGCTGATAGCGCCACCCACACTGCCGCCCGTGGACCCCACGACGAACGAGGTGGCGCTGCCAATATTGACCGCCGCATAATTCTCCAGCTGCACGGTGCCGCCAAAGCCGCCCGAGCCGCCGCTTGCGCCCTCGCCGCCATCCCCGCCTGTGGCGGTCGCGAGCACCAGGGCAAGGCCCCCAGGGAACTCCCCTAGGGCGGTGATGGTCTGGGAGTTGCTGACATAGACACCGCCCAGCGCGCTGCCGCCATTGCCGCCGGCATAGGCATTGTCGTCGCCGGAATACTTGCCGCCATTGCCGCCCACGGCCTGGCCCAGCAGGGAAGAGACCGGAGTGTATGACGAGGCGTCCCCGGTGATGGTGATGGCGCCGGACTCATGGGCAATCAGATTGAGATAGCCCGCCGCGCCGCCGTCCTGCGCGCGGCTGGAGCTGGAGTCCGTGCCCGCCACCCCCAGCGCGCTGGCGGAGACGCCGGCGGCCGTGTCGCCCCCGACGGCGATGTTGAAGGTGCCGTAATCATCCACCGAAAGCGCGCCCGCGCTGGTGGACACCGGTGCGGTGTAGCTCCCCGCCGAAATGGTGCAGGCGACGCCGCCGGAGGCCTGGTTGCAGTTGGGCACGGCCGTCTGTGCCAGGACCGCCCCGCTGGAAATGGCCATGAACAGGGGCGCGAGGGAGAGCGCGCCGAGGGGCAGATCCCAAGTGATGGAACGCCGCACGGGGGCGCGCGATGCCCGTGCGAAAGGGGGCCGGCCGGCATCAGGATTCAGCACGGGAGATCTCCAGGGAAAACAGCAGCGGGCGCAGGTGTGGGGCGCGGGCATGCTTCCGCAGGAAGTCCCGTTCTTCGCGACGCCCCGCCCGGCGTGGCTTCAAGTGAGGGATGAATGGAGTGTGGATGAAGATCTCAGCTCCATTCGGGCATTGATCTTCAGGTGAACGGTGGATGGCGGCTCAACATGCGCATCGGTCATCCATGCTCCGTCTCCAAACCTCTGCGTGACGGTTGATCCGGCTGCAATGACATGACGCATGTCGTGGGTGGCCGCCGTCTGCCGGCCATTGTTCCGCGCATGCGCGCACCGACAAGCGTCATTCGATGAGCCTGCCGGAATCCTCGATGAAACGGCGCATGGGGCGCTAAAGGCTCAGGCGGGCCTGCTGGTCGCCTCACGGAGCCGCCGCGCGGCCGCGCGACCGAGGGCGAGGGGGCGCGTCTCGGCCCCCAGAATGACCTGAACCCGCCCGCCGTCCGCGTTTTCCACCCGACGCACTTGCGCGAGATTGACGATGACGGAACGGCTGAGGCGGCGAAACGGCGGGTCGGGCAGCTCGCTCTCGAACTGGCCGAGGAGACGGCAGACCAGGAGATCCTTGTCCTCGCTGACATGGATGCGGGTGAAGTCGCCTTCCGCGGCCAGCGCCAGGATCCGGGCATGGGGCACCAGCACCTGCCGGCCGGGCAGCGTGAGCCGCAGCTTGTCCTCGCGATCGGCGGTCGGGCTACGGCGCAGGCGCAGGCGCTGCAATGCCAGCGCCAGCCGTTCCGGCTCCACCGGCTTCATCAGGAAATCCGTGGCCGCCACGTCGAACGCTTCCACCGCATAACGGCTGTAGGCGGTGACGAACACCACCTCGGGCGCGGGGGCGAGGGCGCGAAGGGCTTCAAAGCCCTTGCCGTCGCCCAGCTCCACATCGAGAAAGACCACGTCGGGCCGGATCGCGGCAAGGGCGGCGCGCGCCTCGGCGAGGCTTGCCGCCTCGCCGGCCACGATCACATCCGCATGGGCCGCCAGGAGGCGCTTCAGGCTGCGGCGGGCCGGCGGCTCGTCGTCCACCACCATCACCCGTAGCATAGGGACCCCTCGAGGCTGATGCGGGCCACCACCTGCGGCCCCTCCTGTGCGACGGCGAAATGATGTCGTCCGGGATAATGCAGCTCCAGCCTGCGCCGGATGTTCGCCAGCCCGAGCCCGGCGGGGGACCGCGCCCCGGGCGCATAGGTGCCGGGGTTGGCGACGGTGATGGACAGCACATCGCCGTCGACCCGCGCCTCCACCTTGATCCGCAGCGGTGCGCCGGTGCTGGGACGCAGGCCGTGCTTGGTGGCGTTCTCCAGCAGCCCCTGGAGGATGAGGTGGGGCACGCGAAAGTCCGCAGCCTCGGCCGCCAGCGCCACCGTGCAGGTAAGGCTGCTGTCGAACCGCAGCTCCTGGATCCGCAGGTAAGACCGCGCTGCCTCGATCTCGTCGGCGAGGCGGCAGGCCGAGCGATCCTGATGATCCAGGCAATACCGCATGTAGCTGGAGATCCGGCGCACCATCTCCAGGGCGATGTCCGGCCGCTCGGGGATCTCCGCCGTGACCGTGTTGAGCGCATTGAAGAGGAAATGCGGATCAAGCTGCACCCGCAATTGCTGCAGCTCCGCCCGCGCCGCTGCCGATTGCGCCTCGGAGCGGCGCAACTGCTCATTGCGCGCGGCGAGGTCCGCCGTCAGCCAGAAATAGCCCAGCGCCCAGCCGAGGAAGATGGCGGTGTAGTAGAGCATGGGCACGATGCGCCCGCCGAACGCCCTCTGGAATTCCCCGGTGGAGAAGGCGAGCGCGCGCAGGCCCTCGGCGGCGGCCATCTCGATGGCGCCGCCAGCCAGGGCGGCCAGCACCACCAGCGGAATGAGCTTCAGGCCGGGAAACTGCGGCCGTGGCTGGCGCCGCAGAAGCGCATGGGCGATGCCCGTGAGGCCGAAGCCGATGCTGTCCAGAACCAGGGTGAGAATGACTGCATCGAGCAGATTGCCGAAGAACACCGCCCGCGTGGCGATGCCCAGCATGGAGATCAGCAGCCAGGCCGCCAGATTGGCCTGCCAGAAGCCGGAGATGCGCGCCAGCAGCGGCCGCCGGAGCGGGGCGGCGCGGGGGGCCTCGAAGGCGTGGTCGTCGGTGGCCGTCATCGCTTCTATGGTCCCGCGCCGTTTCGCTCACATCGTCCCGAGCGCGCGCCTCGGGCCGCAGGATGTCAGCAAAAGACCGCCGGGTCACGTAGCCAAGCGGCATGGCCCCGGGGCAAGACATCGCCCGCGGGCTGGACGTGGCAAGCCTCAGCAAGCGGCGCGTCCATGGGCACCACGAGCGGCGATGCGCGGGCGGACGGGAGAGCCCTCGGGGGCGCGCTCGGCGCGCACCACCCAAGCGTGTTTCATCAAGTCACCCGATACCGCCTCACAGGGCCATGTGAGGCGGCGGCATGGCGACGCGACAAGATGTGCAGCGTTGCCCGGTCGGCTTTGCCGTTGCGGTTCCGCTCGCTAATGTCACCGGCTGAAACGGTGAATCTGCAGGGACGTGTCGCGTGCTGACAGGCGAATTGAGAACCAGGATCGACGCCATCTGGAACGCGTTCTGGGCGGGCGGCATCGCCAACCCGATCGAGGTGATCGAACAGATCACCTACCTGCTCTTCATCCGCGGCCTGGACGAGCTCCAGACCCGCGAGGAGAACAAGGCCGCCATGACGCGCAAGCCCATGGGGCGCGTCATCTTCCCGGCGGGGGTCTATCGCAAGGACCGTGACGGCGCCGACGTCACCTATGACGAATTGCGCTGGTCGCGGCTGAAGAATGCCGAGCCGGCCCGCATGTTCACGCTGATGGCGGATTTCGTCTTCCCCTTCCTGCGCGAGATGGCGGAGGAGGGCACCGCCCATGCCGAGCACATGAAGGGCGCGCGCTTCACCATCCCCACCCCCGGCCTGCTCACCAAGGTGGTGGACATGCTGGCGGAGATCCCGCTGGAGGACCGCGACACCAAGGGCGACCTTTACGAATACATGCTGGCGAAGATCGCCACCGCCGGCCAGAATGGCCAGTTCCGCACGCCGCGCCACATCATCCAGCTGATGGTGGAACTGACCGCGCCCACCCCGAAGGACGTGATCTGCGATCCGGCGAGCGGCACCTGCGGCTTTCTGGTGGCGGCGGGGGAATATCTGCGCGAGCACCATAAGGGTCTGTTCCGCGATGCCGCGCTCAACCGGCATTTCCACACCGGCCTATTCCACGGCTATGATTTCGACCAGACCATGCTGCGCATCGGCTCCATGAACATGCAGCTGCATGGGGTGGACGGAGCCGACATCCGCTATCGGGATTCGCTCGCCTCCGGCCATGGGGACGACAAGGATAAATATTCGCTCATCCTCGCCAATCCGCCCTTCGCCGGCTCGCTGGATTATGAGACGACGAGCGCGGACCTTCTCGCCATCGTCAAGACCAAGAAGACCGAGCTTCTGTTCATGGCGCTGTTCCTGAAGCTCCTGAAGCCCGGCGGGCGGGCGGCAGTGATCGTGCCGGATGGGGTGCTGTTCGGCTCCTCCACCGCGCACAAGGCGATCCGCCGCATGCTGGTGAAGGACCATAAGCTGGATGCCATCGTGAAGCTGCCCTCGGGCGTGTTCCGGCCCTATGCCGGGGTGTCCACGGCCATCGTGCTGTTCACCAAGACCGATTCCGGCGGC
This sequence comes from Xanthobacter sp. NM-25, assembly GCF_022138605.1. Lineage (GTDB taxonomy): Bacteria > Pseudomonadota > Alphaproteobacteria > Rhizobiales > Xanthobacteraceae > Xanthobacter. Next base: position 1,254,952 of record NZ_JACBFS010000001.1, on the reverse strand, counting down.
ACCGACCAGGTGTGGTTCTATGACGTCGCGGCGGACGGCATGAGCCTCGACGACAAGCGCCAGATGCTGGTGGACGAGGACAAGTTCGGCCCGGTGCCGCAGGCGGCCTTGAGCGCCGAGGAGCACGCCAAGAACAACCTGCCCGATGTGGTGGCCCGCTGGAGGGAGCGCGCCGGCGCGGAGCGGCAGAACCCGCGCACGGCGCAGAGCTTTTGCGTGAGCGCGCAGGAGATCGCCGCGGCGGACTACGATTTGTCCCTCAACCGCTACAAGGAGGTGGTGCACGAAGCCGCCGAACACCGCCCGCCAAAGGAGATTATCGCGGAATTGCTGGCGCTGGAGGACGAGATTGCCGCCGGGCTGAAAGAGCTGGAGGCGATGCTGTGAAACATTCGCCTAACGATTCTGTATCCGTTGAGGAATTCTGTATTACTGGCAGTGGAGGCACACCCAGCCGTTCGAACTCCGATTTTTATGGAGGCTCCATCCCTTGGGTGAAGTCAGGAGAATTGCGTGAAACTATAATTCTCGATACAGAAGAAAAAATTACCGAAGAGGCTATTAATAAAAGCTCAGCCAAGATTGTACCTGAAGGCGCTATACTATTGGCCATGTATGGTGCCACGATTGGACGGTTAGCAATACTTGGTGTTGAGGCGGCCACCAACCAAGCGGTTTGCAACATTCGACCCGACGTGACTGTGGCTGATACGCGGTATGTCTACAGAGCGCTTGAAGCGAAAGTGCCCGAATTGATTGGGCAAGCCAGCGGAGGGGCTCAGCCGAACATTAGCCAAGAAAAAATTCGAAAACTTCGGATCCCCCTCCCGCCCCTCGACGAGCAGAAGCGGATTGCGGCGATCCTGGACAAGGCCGATGCGCTGCGGCGCAAGCGCCGGCAGGCCCTCGCCCTCCTCGACAGCCTCACCCAGTCGATCTTTCTGGAGATGTTCGGGGACCCGAAAACTGAACCCAACAGATGGCCAACGGTCAGCTTTGCAGAAGCATGTCGGGATGAGACCTCAAAATCACCTAAGGTCCTCCGAGGGAACTATGCGGAAGAGGGAGATATCCCAGTTGTAGATCAGGGACAGAAGCTGATCGCTGGCTATACCAATCAGGAAAACGTATGCGTCAGTCGTGGCCCGATCACCCTGTTCGGCGACCATACCCGGGCTGTTAAATTCATAGACTTTGATTTTGCAATCGGAGCCGATGGCGCTAAGGCCCTAAAGGCTTCAGAATGTTACGAGCCGATATTTTTTGCTGCACTGCTATCAAGGCTTCCGATTCCTGACCTCGGTTATTCTCGTCACATGAGGGAAGTGAAGAAACTGCGATTCCCGGTTCCGGACTTTGATCTACAATCTTTATATGCGAAGAAAAGGAGTGGATTGCGCGTTCAGGAGCGGATTCTCGCTAATGCCGTTCTGATGGATGATTCCCTCTTCGCCTCCCTCCAGCATCGCGCCTTCACCGGCCAGCTCTGAGACGCGCCCATGTCCAACTTCGCCTTCCTCGCCAGCGAGTTCCCGGAGATCTTCGACAGCGCGAAGAAGGCGGAAGGCTATGTCATCAGCGATCCGCGCTCGGCGGCCTTCTATGCGCGGCGCACGGTGGAGCTGGCCGTGCAATGGGTTTATCGCAACGATGGCGCCCTCACCTTTCCCTATGACGATCGCATCTCGGCGCTCATCCACGAGCCGAGCTTCAAGGCCCGCGCCGGGCAGGCGGTGTTCACCAAGGCGAAGCTCATCGTCTCCATTGGCAACCGCGCCGTCCATGAGGCCCGCGACACCCCGGCCAAGGACGCCGAGGGGGCGGTGCGTGAGCTGTTCCATCTGTGCTTCTGGCTGGCGCGCACCTATGCCAAGGCCCCGCCGCCGGACACCCTCGCCTTCGACCCGGCCCAGCTCACGCAGCGGGACGATCTGGTCCGCAAGGCGTTCAAGGAGCTGACCCGGCTCAAGGCCGAGATGGAGGCCAAGGACCACGCCTTCGCCGCGCTGCTGCGCGACAAGGGCGATCTTGACGCCGAGCTGAAAGCCGCCCGCGCCGCGCGCGACGCCATCCGCAAGGCCAATGCGCAGCGGCCCGACACCCACGATTATTCCGAGGCGGAAACCCGCGACCGCTTCATCGACCTCTTGCTGAAGGAAGCCGGCTGGCCCCTCGACCAGGCGCGCGACCGGGAATTTCCCGTCACCGGCATGCCCAATGGGGACGGCAAAGGCTTCGTCGACTACGTGCTGTGGGGTGACGACGGCAAGCCTTTGGGTCTGGTGGAGGCCAAGCGCACCCGCCGCAGCGAGCATGAGGGCCGCCAGCAGGCCAAGCTCTATGCGGACGGCCTGGAAGCGCAGTTCGGCCAGCGCCCGGTGATCTTCACCACCAACGGCTACGATCACTGGATGTGGGACGATGCCAGCTATCCGCCGCGCAAGGTCTCCGGCTTCTACAAGAAGGACGAGCTTGAGCTTTTGATCCAGCGGCGCACGGCGCGGCTGCCCCTTGCCGGCGTGCCGGTCAACCGCAAGATCGTCGAGCGCTATTATCAGGAGCGCGCCATCGCGCGGGTGAAGGCGGCGTTCGATACCGCCCGGCAGCGCAAGGCGCTCCTCGTCATGGCCACCGGCTCAGGCAAGACGCGCACGGTCATCGCCCTCATCGACGTCCTGATGCGCGCGGGTTGGGTGAAGCGGGTGCTCTTCCTGGCCGATCGCGTGGCGCTGGTGAACCAGGCCGCGCGCGCCTTCAAGGCGCATCTGCCGGATTCCTCTCCGGTCAATCTGGTGACCGAGAAGAACGCCGCGGGGCGGGTCTTCCTCTCCACCTACCCGACGATGATGAACCTCATCGACGAGCGCAAAGGGGAGGCCGCCCGCTTCGGCCCCGGCCATTTCGACCTCGTGGTGATCGACGAGGCGCACCGCTCCATCTACCAGCGCTATGGCGCCATCTTCGACTATTTCGACAGCCTGCTGGTGGGGCTCACCGCCACGCCGCGGGACGAGATCGATCGCAACACCTATGGCCTGTTCGACCTCGAGGAGGGCGTGCCGACCGACGCCTATTCCCTCGATCAGGCGATCGGCGACGAATGGCTGGTGCCGCCCGTCGCCGTCTCCGTGCCCCTCCACTTCCTGCGCGCGGGCATCCACTACGACGAACTGTCGGAGGCGGAGAAGGACCAGTGGGACATGCTGGAGTGGGACGAGGAGGATGGCGACCCGCCCGACAGCGTGGAGGCGGAGGCGGTCAACAAATGGCTGTTCAACGCCGACACCGTGGACAAGGTGCTGGCCCATGTGATGACCCATGGGCTGAAGGTCGCGGGCGGCGACCGCATCGGCAAGACCATCATCTTCGCGAAGAACCAGGCCCATGCGGAGTTCATCGAACAGCGCTTCAACCGGGCCTATCCCCACCTCGCCGGGCACTTTGCCCGCGTCATCACCTTCAAGACCGAATATGCGCAATCGCTGATCGATGATTTCTCGAAGAAGGACAGCGCGCCGCACATCGCCATCTCGGTGGACATGCTGGACACCGGCATCGACGTGCCCGAGGTGGTCAATCTCGTCCTGTTCAAGCTGATCCGCTCCAAGACCAAATTCTGGCAGATCATCGGGCGTGGCACGCGGCTCTGCCCGGACCTGTTCGGTCCTGGCGAGGACAAGGAGTTCTTCCGCGTCTTCGACTATTGCCAGAATCTCGAATTCTTCCGCCAGAACCCCAAGCCCGACGATGGCACGAACGCACGTTCCCTCAGCGAACGGCTGTTCGCCGCGCGGTTCGACCTCATCCGGGCACTGGATGAGAAGGCGAAGCTCTCCGCGTCGTCGGGCGTTGCCGAGGAGGGCGCCCCCTATGACGCCGGCCCTGAAGCTGCCCCGGACGAACGGGAGATCCGCGCTGCAGCGCTGGATTTCCTGAAGGCCTATGTGGCGAGCATGACGCTCGACAATTTCGTCGTGCGAGCCGAGCGCAAGCTGGTGGAGAAGTATCAGGCGCCGGAGGCCTGGGAGACGCTCACCGATGCCATGCGCGAGGAACTGATTGCGCGCGTCGCGCCCCTGCCCAACGGCCTGAAGAGCGAGCCTGAAGAGGCCAAGCGTTTCGATCTTCTGATGTTCAATCTGGAGATTACGCAACTGACGGGGGCGCGGCGCTTCGATCAGCTCAAGGCGCAGCTTGTCGAGATCGCCTCGGCCCTCGACGAGCAGACAGCGATCCCCGCCATCGCCGCTCAGCACGCGCTCATCCTCGATATCCTGTCCGATATCTGGTGGCAGGGCATCACGGTGCCGCTGCTCGAAGTGGTGCGCCTTCGCCTGCGGGGTCTCGTGCATCATATCGAGCGGCGCCGAAAGGCGATCGTCTACACCAATTTCGAAGATCGGCTGGGAGAGGCGACGGAGCTGGATCTGCCGCAGGTCGGGGAAGTCGACTTCGCGCGGTTCAAGCGCAAGGCCCGCCACTTCTTGCGCGGCCATGAAGATCACATCGCCATCGCCAAACTGCGACATGGCAAACCGCTGACCGAGACCGACATCGCGCAATTGCGGCGGATGCTGCTCGACGCCGGCGTGGGCGAAAGCCAGCATATCGAAGCGGCCAGCGCTTTGGCGCACGGCTTTGGTCTCTTTCTGCGCACGCTGGTGGGGCTCGACCGCCATGCGGTCGCCGAACGGTTCAGCGAGTTCCTGGCCGATGCGGCGGCCACCGCGCAGCAGATCGAGTTTCTCGACATGGTCATCGAGCACCTGACTGCGAACGGTTCGATGGATCCGGGCCTTTTGTATGAAAGCCCGTTCACGGACATCGCGCCGAGTGGGCCGGAGCAGGTCTTCACCCTTCAGCGCGCGCAGAAGCTGGTGACGATCATCAATGATCTCAACGCGAGCGCCGTCGGTTGAATTTTCGACGATCGCATACTGCGGGCAATGCAGGCCGAGCCTGTTTGGCTACCCTCACACCGTATTCCGCTGCGAGTTATGCCAGCCGCAAAATGGCTAAGCCCACCTCCCAACGTTCAAAACGACAGCCGGAATAGCGTCATTGATAGAGGGCTTGCCTGATTTTGTAATGGTCACGTCTTCGAGCGCTCGATTGCCAATGAGCTTGGACTTCCCGTGGGTGGCGGATCATGGCTCTTTGAAATTCGCCTGAGCTGCTGCCAGTTTGGTGGAGCACGGGTTAAGGTGGAGACCTCCGCCGTCGGTCAGCTTGTAGGGCTTTTCGGCCGCCTTGGCTTTGCGGATCCGCATGTCTGTGAGCGGCATTCGGCGGCCTCCCCCTTTACCCGGTTTTTACCCGGGATCGACTGCGCTTTAGCGCGATATCGTGAGGTGCCCGGCCGTCGATATGTCGCGCAAATCAAGCGCTGGCACGGCTTCTGATGGGATCTAAGATGGGGCGAGATTGAGGGATGGCGGAGAGAGAGGGATTCGAACCCTCGATACGGTTGCCCGTATACACGCGTTCCAGGCGTGCGCCTTCAACCACTCGGCCACCTCTCCAGCCGCACCGGCAGGCCGGCGCAAAATGTGTGAATGACCCATCGTTCGACGATGCCGTCGCCCGGTGATCATCACGTCATGGCAGTGTTTCACCGACATGACGTCGCCAGGCGCTTCCAATCAGATCTTGGGTGAGCAGCAGCGCCGGTTGATGCGCTGCGTCCTGGCGAGGCCGCGGAATATACAGGCTCAGGGCCGTCGCGCAAGCGGGATTCGCGCGCCCTCCGCCACGCCATGCACAGCTGCGTCGGTTCATCGTCGCGGCCGGCATCCGGCACTGGCGTGCGGAGCCTCGCGCCCGTTCGTCCGTGCGCCGCCCGCTGCCCCACTCCGTCTTGCGGACGTGGCACGGCGCGGGCGCGGCGGCACCCCGGCGAAGGGGGCCGCCGCCGGTTTGTCAGTCGCGCAGGAGGTCGTTGATGGAGGTCTTGGAGCGGGTCTGTGCGTCCACGCGCTTCACGATCACGGCGCAATAGAGCGAGGGGCCGGGCTGCCCGTTGGGCAGCGGCTTGCCGGGCAGGGAGCCGGGCACCACCACCGAATAGGCCGGAACCTCGCCGATGAAGACCTCGCCGGTCTCGCGATCAATGATCTTGGTGGAAGCGCCGATGAACACGCCCATGGAGAGCACCGAGCCCTGGCGCACCACCACGCCTTCCACCACCTCGGAACGGGCACCGATGAAGCAGTCGTCCTCGATGATCACCGGGCCGGCCTGCAGCGGCTCCAGCACGCCGCCGATGCCGACGCCGCCCGAGAGGTGCACGTTCTTGCCGATCTGGGCGCAGGAGCCCACGGTGGCCCAGGTGTCCACCATGGTGCCCTCGCCCACATGGGCGCCGAGGTTCACGAAGGAGGGCATGAGCACCACATTGGGGGCGATGTAAGCGGAAGCGCGGACGATGGCGCCGGGCACCGCGCGGAAGCCGGCGGCGCGGAATTCCGCCTCGCCCCAGGAGAGGAACTTGGAGGGCACCTTGTCCCACCAGTGGGCGCCGCCGGGGCCGTTGCCGATGGCCACCATGTCGTTGAGGCGGAACGACAGCAGCACCGCCTTCTTCAGCCACTGATTCACCGTCCAGCTGCCATCGGCCTGGCGCTCGGCGACGCGGGCCTTGCCGCTATCCAGAAGGCTGAGGGCGGTGTCCACGGCCTGGCGCACCTCGCCCATGGTGGTGAAGCCGATTTCGGCGCGCTTCTCGAACGCCGCGTCGATGATGGTTTCAAGCTGGGCGAAGTCAGACACGGGTTTCCTCCAAGGGACGGATTGGCGGCGAGCGACGGCCGGGCTGCGGCCGGCCGGATGGATCGAAGAGGCGGAAGAGGGGAAGGAGGCGCTCAGCCCCGTTCCTTCACCGCCACGAATTTGAGCTTGGGCCATTCCTCGATGGCGCGGTCCAGCACCCACTGGCTGCGGGCGAGATAGACCGGCGCGTCATCGCGGTCGCGGGCGGTGGAGGAGCGGTTCGCCTCCATGAAACGCTCCACCTCGGTGCGCTCGCCGGTGATCCAGCGGGCGGTGACGAAGGAGGTGGTCTCGTAGCGGATCGGCACGCCGTATTCCTTCTCCAGCCGCGCCGCCAGCACGTCGAGCTGCAGCGGGCCCACCACGCCGACGATGGGGGCGGGATCGGACACCGGCTTGATGACCTGCACCACCCCTTCCTCGGCCATGTCCTGCAGCGCCTTCAAGAGCTGTTTGGCCTTCATGGGGTCGGCCAGCAGCACCCGGCGCAGGATTTCAGGGGCGAAGTCGGGCAGGCCCTCGAAGCGGATGGTCTCGCCCTCGGACAGGGTATCGCCCACCCGCAGCATGCCGTGGTTGGGAATGCCGATGATGTCGCCGGCCACCGCCTCATCCACCGTCTCGCGCTCCTGGGCGAAGAAGAAGATGGGGTTGGCAATGGCCATCTGCCGCTTTTCGCGGGCATTGAACAGCTTCATGCCGCGCTTGAAGCGGCCCGAGCAGAGGCGCACGAACGCCACCCGGTCGCGGTGGTTGGGGTCCATATTGGCCTGGACCTTGAAGACGAAGCCGGAGACCAGGTCCTCGCCCGGCTCCACGGTGCGCTCGCCGGCGGCGCCGCGGGGCTGGGGGCTGGGGCCCACGGCGCCGAGCCCCTCGAGCAGCTCGCCGACGCCGGCTTCCTTCAGCGCGCTGCCGAAGAAGACCGGGGAGAGGTGACCCTCGCGGAACGCTTCCAGATCGAACGGCGGCAGCACCCCGAGCGCCAGGGTGAGGCTCTCAAGGGATTCGGTGAGAATGCGCTCTTCCACCCCGTCGAGGCCGATCAGGTCCTCGGGTGTATTGAACGGCACCTCGCGCACCAGCGGCCCGCCGCGCTCGGTGGCAAGGCGCGCCACCTTGGCGGTGATGTCGATGAGGCCGCGGAAATCGACGCCGAGGCCGATGGGCCAGGTGAGCGGTGTGAGATCCAACGCCAGGGTGGAGGAGACCTCATCCATCAAGGCGATGGGGTCGAGGCCCTCGCGGTCCACCTTGTTGACGAAGGTGAAGATGGGAATGTCGCGCAGGCGGCAGACCTCGAACAATTTGCGGGTCTGGCTCTCGATGCCCTTGGCCACGTCGATCACCATCACCGCCGCGTCCACCGCCGAAAGGGTGCGGTAGGTGTCCTCGGAGAAGTCCGAGTGGCCGGGGGTGTCGAGCAGGTTGAAGACGATGCCGTCCTTTTCGAACGTCATCACCGAGGAGGTGACGGAGATGCCGCGCTGCTGCTCGATCTCCATCCAGTCGGAACGGGTGCGGCGGCGCTCGCCGCGCGCCTTCACGTGGCCGGCCATGCGGATGGCGCCGGAGGCAAGCAGCAGCTTTTCCGTCAACGTCGTCTTACCGGCGTCCGGATGGGAGATGATGGCGAAGGTGCGCCGGCGGGCATAATCGGGCAGGGCGTCCGGTCTGGCGGCCGCGCGCGCCGCGCCATGGTCAGGGGTGTGGAGCATGGCGGCTATATAGTGCGAAACCGGCCGCCGATAAACGGCCAACGCAAGGGAGCGGGGTGATGACGCGCAAATTTGGGCGGATAAGGGCGGGGCAGGGCGCCGGCGGCGCGGGACTGCTGCCGCGCACCGCCTGCCTGCTGGTGGCTGGGCTCGCGTGGGGCGTCGCCCCCGCGGCGGCGCTGATGCCGCCTTATGTCTATGAAAATGCGCGGCGAGATGCCGCCAGTGTCATCGTGCTGGAGGTGCAGGGCGTGACGCCGCCCACGGAAGGCTACGGCGCCTGTCGGGTCACGGGCGTGGTGCGACAGGTGGAGCGGGGCACCACGCTGCAGCCCGGTGCACGGGTCGTGCTCGATGTTCCTTGCGTCGAGCCCGGCGCGCAGCCCCCCATCGGCGGCACCATTTACCAGGCGGTGCCCACCCTGGCCGCCTCGCGCTTCGGCCGCGCCTGGCTCGATGGCGCCGGCCGGGTGGTGCAGTCACAATACCAGGTGCTGACGCAACTGCCGTGAACGCCCGGTCGGGGTGCCACAAGGGCACGGTTCCTGCTTGAGGGGAGGGCAGGGGACCCTTTGGGTGGAAACCCGCCACGGATCCGGCGCGCGACGCGGCGTCCTCAGGCGGTGGACCGGCGATCCGTCCCTGCGGCGCGCGCGGCGCCGCCGATCCGGAGAGACACCCATGACCGCCCCAGACGTCGCCTTATCGCCCCTCACGTCAGCGCCAGCGCAGGAAGCGCCATTGTCCGCAGCGGAGCTTGCCGCTTTGGACGCGGCCTATGTGTCGCCCACCTATCTACGCACCCCGTTCCGGGAGTTCCTGCTGCGAAATGATCGGGGCCTCTATTGGCTGCGGGCACCGCACGGCGTGGGCAAGACCCTGTTCGTGCGCGGCATCATCGCCCGGCGCCCGGGGCGGAACCCGGCCGAGCAGGAAGGCATCGACAGCGCCACCTCCAGCGACGTGCGGGCGTTCGGGGTGCATCTGGTGGCCGGTGACCCACCGGCGGCGGTGCTCGCCGCGCTCGACGCAGCCTTCGCGGCGGAGTGCGGGCCGGGTGCGACGGTGGATGGGGAGGCCCAGACACCGGCCGAGGCGCTGCTCGTGCGCTTCAGGAAGTGGCATGCCCAGGTGGTGGGCAGTGGGGCCAAGCGGCTGCTGGTCTGCCTCGATGGGGTGGAGAAGCTGGCGGAGGGGGCCGCTCTGCCGCCGCCGGCCGCAGCCCTGCCGGCGGGGGTCATCGTCCTCGTCACCTCCCGGTCACCGGACGGCGAACGGCCAGCCGGCCCCGAGGGCGCGACGGTGCGGGACGTGTGTTATGGCGATGCGGACTATACCGACATGCTCGCGCGCTATTTCAAGAACCGCACCCGGCCGCTTCTGCGGGCCAAAGTGGTGGCTCACTTCCGCCAGCTCTTGGAGACCAAGGCCCCGTTCGAGAGCGGCGGCCGCGACAACAGGCTCACCAACGATCCGGAGCTGCGCGACAGCCTCAAGGCGGAATGGAAGAAGCTCACCAACATCTATCCCCGCTACACCGGCCTGCCCCTGCCCATCACCCCATTGGTGGGGCTATTGGACCAGTTCGACCAATTATGGGCGGATCTGATCGATCACGCCGAGCGGCGGTTCACCGACCTGGCCGCCATGCTGGATGCGCTGACCGACGGGCGCCTGGAGGTGGAGGCGGTCGCGGACCTGCCTCGGGGCGAGGGGCTGCTGGCGCACCTGCGGGCCCTGCCGGTGGCCTGAGCCGAGAGGGCGGCTATGCGCCGCGCAGGGATCATCGCACGGCGGACGAGGCGAGCAGCCGCGTCCCCGCGAACGGGTCCTTCGGGAGAGGTGATTGCGCGGCGATCAGTCGCCGGTGCCGGGCTCGGGGGAGAACATCTCGTCCTTGCCGGGCTTGCCGTCCCACTCTTTGGCGTCGGGCAGGGCGTCGCGCTTCACGGTGATGTTCGGCCAGGTCTTGGCATATTCGGCGTTCAGGGCGGCCCACTTCTCAAGGCCCGGCTCGGAATCGGGCTTGATGGCCTCGGCCGGGCATTCGGGCTCGCACACGCCGCAGTCGATGCATTCGTCAGGGTGAATGACGAGCATGTTCTCGCCCTCGTAGAAGCAATCCACGGGGCACACGGCAACACAATCCGTATACTTGCAGCGGATGCAGTTCTCGGTGACGACGTAGGCCATGGATGATCCCTTTCGCGGCGTCCCAGTGCGCGCTTACCTTGCCGGCTCCTGGCCGATCGGCGGCGCGCTCTTGCCGCGTCCTCTATTGCACGTCAGTTTTCGGTGATTTCATCGAAAAGCTCGGCGACTGAGTTAGCATCTCCGCGCCGTTCAGAAAAGCTCAAGACTCGCAGCACCCGTACGCGAAAATCGAGGGCGATGGTGAGGACCTGTCCCACCCGCACGCCCTGGCCCGGGCTGGTCACACGATGGCCGTCGAGCCGCACGTGGCCGGCGCGGATGAGCGTGGCGGCATCGGTGCGGGACCGCACCACCCGCGCATGCCAGATCCAGCGATCCAGCCGCTGGCGTCCATCGCCCGGCTCGATCGCGGGGTCGGGTACCGCGGCAGATCGGCCTTTCCTCACGCGACCTGTTCCCCGCGCAAAGCGGCCGGAGCCCACCTGCGTGGGGCTCCGGTCCGTTGATGTCGAGGGCCGCGGGACGCGAACCCTCATGGGATCCTTAGGGGATCCTACTTGCCCTTCTTCTCCGTCTCCATGCGCGCCTTGAGGGCGGCGAGCGCGGCGAACGGGCTATCGGGATCCATCGGCTTGTCGCGCCGGCGTTCCTGGTGGGCGGGGCGATGCTCGTTGCGCGGCGGCCGGTTGTCCTCCCGCGGGCCGCGCGGCGGGCGTTCCCCGCGCGGCGGCCGCGGCGCGCGCTCGCCTTCGGCGGCGCCGGCATCGGCGGCTGGCGCGTTTTCGGCGCGGCGATGCCCGCCCTCGCCACGGCGCTCACCACGACGGTGCCCGTCCTTGCCACCGAAACGCTGACCTTCGCCACGCTGGCCCTCGCCGCGCTGGCCCTCGCCACGCTGGCCATGGGGCCGGTCGCGACGGGGCGCGCCCGGCGGCCGGCCGGGACGCCACACCTCGATCATCTCCGGCTCGGCGGGCTCGCCTTCCACCACTTCGGGACCACCGGGAGCGGCGGGGGTCTCCACCTCAGCCGCCACTTCGGCGGCGGTGGGGTCTCCGCTGGCGTCCAGGGCCTCCACCGCGACCTCGGTTTCCACCAGGTCCTCGGTCTTGGCATGCTCGACGCCCTCGGTCGCGGCATCCGCCTCCACCCGAGCCTCTTCCAACTGGGTGTCGTCCACCTGGGTGTCGTCCACCTGGGCGATTTCAATCGGGGGCTCGGCCGGGGTGGTGCCCTGCGCGGTGTCCTGCGCCGGGGCATCCACTTCAGTTGCCGGTTCCGAAGCGGCCTCGGTGTCGGGCGCCTCGGCCGGGGTCTCGAACAGCAGGTCCGCCTCGATGGCGCCTTCCGGAGCCGGCACAAGCTCCGCCGGTGCGGCGGTGGGCGCCGCTTCTTCCGGCGGCGGCGCCGGGCGGCGTTCCATGCGATAGCCCAGGGATTTCAGGATGGAGGCGAAATCCTCTCCCGAGCAGCCCGCCAGCGACGTCATGCCGACGGTGACGGAGAAGCCGCGGCCATCCACGGCACCGGCCGGCTTGGGGCCGGGAGAGCTCGGGCGCCAGTCCAGCGCCGGGCGGATGAGGTCGGCAAGGCGCTCCAGAATGTCCACGCGCACCGCCCGCTCGCCGCACACGCGGAAGCCGACGGCCCGGTAGAGGCCCTTCTGGATCTCGTGATCCACGGGTATGGAGGTGCGGCCCGACGCGGCCAGGTGCGGCAATTCGTCAAGGCCCTTCTGGGCGAGGCCGCCATGCTTGAGGGCGTAGAGCTCCACCGCCAGCGAGCGGGGGGCGGGCTTCAGCAGCGCCGGCAGGTAGATGTGGTGGGCGCCGAATCGCACGCCATAGCCGCGCAGGGTGGCGCGGGCGGTCTGGTCGAGGCTCTTCATGTCCTCGGCGACGCGGGCGCGCTCCAGCACGCCGAGTGATTCGACGATCTGGAAGGCGATGCCGCGGGCGATGCCGGTGATGTCCTCGGCGGCCTGCAGCTTCAGGAGCGGGCCGAGCAGCTTGTCCACATGGGCTGCGAGCCACAGGGTGATGCGGGCATCCACCTGGTCGCGGGCAGCCCCGGTCAGGTGCTCGTCGGCGATGATCTTGAAGCGGGGCTTCAGGACCTCGTCGCCGGGAATGAGCTTGGCCACCGCCTCGCCGGTCCAGCGGATGGTGCCGTCGATGGTGAGCACGAAGGCTTCATCCACGGCCTGGGCCAGACGCTGGGCGCGCGCTTCGATCTCGCCGGCCAGCGCCTGCTGGGCGGCGGTGCGTAGCGCCTTGGCCTCTTCTCCGCCGGCGGTCGGTTCCGCCTGGAACTGGAAGCCGTGGAGATGGCCGATGACATGTCCTTCGACGGTGACGTCGCCGGTCTTGCTGATTTCAGTTTCGAGCATCTTTTTCTCTCGCAGGCGTCGCATGAGCACGCTGGTCCGCCGATCCACGAAACGCTGAGCCAGCCTTTCGTGCAGTGCATCGGACAGCTTGTCCTCGACCCCTCTCGTGACGCCTTGCCAGTGCTCCGGATCCTTGAGCCAGTCGGGCCGGTTGGCCACGTAGGTGAGAGTCCTCACCTGCGCGATCCGGCTCGACAACGTGTCGATGTCGCCTTCTTGGCGATCGGTCAAGGCGATTTGACGTTTGAACCAGTCATCGGGGATGAAACCCCCCCCTTCCACATGCCCGAACAGGGTGCCCACGAGCTCCGCATGGGCTCCGGGCGACACCTTGCGATAATCGGGGACCTGGCACACCTCCCACAGGCGTTCCACCTGGGCCGGGGAGGTCACGCGCCGCGCCACCTCCGTGTCACGGCTCATGATTTCCAGCACCGCCACGTCGTCGGCGGTGGGGGCTCGGGTCAATCCCTCTTCGCGCGGGGGTTGCGACAGTGCGGCCAGCAGCGCGGAAATGGTCCTGAAGTCCGGACGGGAGTTGCGCCATTGCAACACCTTGGCGGTGTCGAACGCATGCTCCTCTAATTGCGCCACCAGTTCCTCGTCGAGGGGGGCGCATCGCCCGGTGGTGCCGAAGGTGCCATCGCGCAGCGCGCGGCCGGCGCGGCCGGCGATCTGCGCCATCTCGGACGGGTTGAGGCGGCGGAACTGCCAGCCGTCGAACTTGCGGTCCGAGGCGAAGGCCACATGGTCCACGTCCAGATTGAGGCCCATGCCGATGGCGTCGGTGGCCACCAGATAATCCACGTCGCCGGACTGGTAGAGCTCCACCTGGGCATTGCGGGTGCGGGGCGAGAGCGCCCCCATGACCACCGCCGCGCCACCCCGCTGGCGGCGGATGAACTCGGCGATGGCGTACACCTCCTCCGCCGAGAAGGCGACGATGGCCGAGCGCCGGGGCAGCCGCGAGATCTTCTTCTCGCCGGCAAAGGAGAGGGTCGACAGGCGCGGGCGCATCATCACATTGACGCCCGGCAGCAGCTTCTCGATCAAAGGCCGCATGATGGCGGAGCCGAGCAGCAGGGTCTCGTGGCGGCCGCGCCGGTTCAGCAGGCGGTCGGTGAAGACATGGCCGCGGTCGAGATCGGTGGCGAGCTGGATTTCGTCGATGGCGACGAACGACACGTCGAGGTCGCGCGGCATGGCCTCCACGGTGGAGACCCAGTAGCGCGGATGCTTGGGCTTGATCTTCTCCTCGCCGGTGACGAGGGCAACCTTGTCCGACCCCACCTTCTCGACGATGCGCTGGTACACCTCGCGGGCGAGCAGGCGCAGCGGCAGGCCGATGATGCCGCTCTCATGGCCGAGCATGCGCTCGATGGCGAGGTGGGTCTTGCCGGTATTGGTGGGGCCGAGGACCGCGCTCACCCCCCGCGCACGCACGGTGCGCGGCAATACGGCCCATTGGGTGATGTCATCCATCGGCGTCAGGTTCGATCCGCAGTGAGAGGGGATCTGTACCATATTGGGTCGCCGACGCGAGGGCGAAAGGTGCAGCGCGTCATCGCCGGGAACGAAACGGCGACAAAGCGCGCGCGAATCGCGGCGCGGCACGGGATCGCGCTTCGTTCTGCGCTCTTGTGGGCGGCCGCCGGGCTGCTTAAAGCTCACCCGTGCCCCAGATGGGGGAAGGAGGTTGCCATGTCGCTGTCCCAGGCCACGGTGGATCCCGAAGAGGTCGCCCGCTTCGACGCGCTCGGCGAGGAGTGGTGGAACGAGAAGGGCAAGATGGCCCCGCTCCACGCCATGAATCCCTTCCGCCTCGCCTTCCTGCGCGGCGCCCTGGTGCGGCACTTCGGCCGCGATGAGAAGGCGCTGCGGCCGCTCGGCGGGCTTCGCGTGCTGGACATCGGCTGCGGCGGCGGGCTGCTCAGCGAGCCGCTGGCCCGCATGGGCGCGCAGGTGACGGGCATCGATCCCGCCCCCGGCAATATCGAGGTGGCCCGCGCCCACGGCCGCGCGTCCGGCCTCGACATCGAATATCTGCCCTCGACGGCGGAAGAGCTGGCGGCCCGCGGCGCCCGCTTCAACGTGGTGGTGGCGCTGGAGGTGGTGGAGCACGTGGCCGACGTGAGCCTGTTCGTGCGCACCGCCGGCCAGCTGGTGGATGAGGGAGGCCTGCTCATCCTCTCCACCCTCAACCGCACGGCCAAGAGCTTCGCCCTCGCCATCGTCGGCGCCGAATATGTGCTGCGCTGGCTGGCGCCGGGCACCCATCGCTGGGAGAAGTTCATCACCCCGGACGAGCTGGAGGCGACACTTGCCGCCGCCGGCTTCGCCCCCACCGAGAAGGCGGGGCTGGTCTATCATCCGCTCAGCCGCACCTTCAGCCTCTCGGCCGATCTCGACGTGAACTATTTCATGGTCGCCGAGCGCATGTGACGGTGGCGCCGCGCCTCAGCCGGCGCGGCGGAACAGGTTGGGGCCGCGCTCGGGGCGGGCGGCATGGATCATCATCAGCTCGCCCACATTCTCCGGGGTGAGCAGGCCGACGAGGCGGCCGTCGCCATCCACCACCCCCACCGCTGGCACCTGGGCGGTGGTGATGAGCTTCAGCGCCGAATCGAGCCGGGCGCGAGCCTCCACCGTGGGCACGTCCTTCTGCATCACCTGGATCACCGGGGTCTGCGGGCCCTCGTCCTTCATGGCGTGGATCATGGCGTCGCGGGTCAGCACGCCGCGCAGGTGGCCGCCGCCATCGACGATGGGGAATTCCTTCTGGGTGGAGCGGATGAGGGCATCGGCCGCATCGTCCACCGTGGCGGTGGGGCCCAGGGTCTCAAAATGGGTGATCATGGCGTCGGCGACGCTGAGCCCGCGCGACGCTTCCTTGAGCTGCACCTGGCCGGCCTCGCCGGAAGCGGCGAGGAACACGAACACGCCGATGATCATCAGCATGGGATTGGTGAAGATGCCCAGCAGCCCGAGGCCGATGGCGATCGCCTGGCCGATGGAGGCGGCCATGGCGGTGGCCCGGCCAAAGCCCATGTTCATGGCCAGCAGCGCCCGCAGCACCCGGCCGCCATCCATGGGGAAGGCGGGGATGAGGTTGAACACCACCAGGAAGATGTTGGCGCCGGCGAGCTTCACCAGCATGGAGGTGCCGGGATCCTCGATCTTCGACAGGTCGTCCACCTTGAAGCCGGCACCGAGGATCAACAGCAGCACCGCGGCGATGGCCACGTTCACCAGCGGCCCGGCGATGGCCACCACCAGCTCCTCGGAGGGCTTCTCCGGCATGCGCTCCAGGCTGGCGATGCCGCCGAACGGCCAGAGGGTGATGTCCGGGGTCTTCACGCCGTAATGGCGGGCGGCGAACACGTGGCCGAGCTCGTGCAGCAGCACGCAGGCGAACAGCAGGGCGACGAACAGCACCCCCTGCCAGGCGGCATCGGCGCCCCCCATGCGGTAATAGGCAGCCCAGATCCACACCAGGAACAGCAGGAAGGTGACATGGATGCGGATGGCGGTCTCGCCGAGGCGTCCAATGGTCAAGGACCAGGGCATGGGGATCTCCACGGGCCGGCGGCGGGATCGCTGCCGGCGGTTCGGCCCAGACATAGGCCCTGGAACGCGCCGTGCAAACCATCGCGCCCCATCGCGGGCATTGCGGGGGGCGTGCTCATGGAGACGCTTGTTTGTAAGGTCACCTTATTATAAGGTTTGTTTTGAAATGGCTGAAACTCCCATCGGATTCCTCATCGTCGATGCGGCGCGGCTCTACCGCGCGCGCATCGACCGCGCCTTCACCCAGGCCGGGCTCGGCCTCACCGCGGGGGAAGCGCGCACCCTTGCCTATGTGAACGAGCATTCGGGCCTCCGGCAGAACGCGCTGGCGGTGAAGATGAATGTGGAACCCATGACCCTGGTGGGCTTCCTCGATGGGCTGGAGCGGCTGGGCCTGGTGGTGCGGGAGACCGATGCCACCGATCGGCGCGCCAAGATCGTGCGCCTGACCGATGCGGCGCAGCCTTATCTCGAAGGGGTGCTGGCCGCCGCGACCGCCGCGCGGGCCGAGGCCCTGGCCGGGTTTTCCGACGCCGACCAGGCGCAGCTGCGCGCCTTTCTCATCCAAGTGCGTGCCAACCTCGCACGCTGTCGGGAGGAGGGCGCCCGGGATGACGGGAGCAAGAGCGAAGAATGAGCCGCGCTGAGCTGTCCGGAACCACGACCGCAGGCCGTCCCGCGCCGATGATGTCGGAACTTCGGGTGGCCGTGCTCGGGGCGCTCATGGTGATGCTCGGCCCCATCAGCCTCGCCATGTACACCCCTGCCATGCCGGCACTGGTCTCGGCGTTCGAGACCACCCCGGCGGCTGTGAAGCTCACCTTGACGGTGTTCTTCCTCGGCTATGCGTTTTCTCAGCTGGCCTGTGGGCCGCTGTCCGATGCCTTCGGGCGGCGGCCGGTGGCGCTGGGCTTCTTCAGCATCTACGTGCTCGGCTCGCTGGCGGCCACCTGGGCGCCCAGCATGTCGTGGCTGGTCACCGGCCGGGCCCTGCAAGGGGTGGGGTGCGCCGCCGGCATCGCCGTGTCGCGGGCGCTGGTGCGCGATCAATATACCGGCCAGGTCTCGGCCCGCATCATGAACCTCATCGGCACCATGCTGGCCATCGGCCCGGCGGTGTCGCCCACCCTCGGGGGCGTCATTCTCGGCGCCGCCGGCTGGCACATGATCTTCGTGGTGATGGCCGCCTATGGCGTGATCCTGCTGGGTCTGCTTGTCTTTTTCGTGCCGGAGACCAATATCGCGCGGGATGCTTCGCTCGCTTCGCCCGTGGGCATCGCCCGCAGCTATGCGCGGCTGCTGGGTGACCGCTCCTTCATGCGGGCGAGCCTGGTGCTGGGCGGCGGCCTTGGTGGCCTTTATACCCTGTCCGCCCTGGTGCCCTTCGTGCTGATCCAGGGGGTGGGCCTCACCCCCACCGAGTTCGGTCTCGCCATGCTGGCGCAGACCGGCTCCTTCCTGTGCGGCACGCTGATTGCCGGCCAGCTGCTGAAGCGCATGAGCGCGGCCGCACTCGTGCCCATTGGCCTCACCCTGATTCTGTGTGGCGCGGTGGGGCTCGGCGTCGGTCCGCGGGTGCTGCCGCTCTCCACCCTGACGGTGATGGCTCCCATCGGCCTGTGGGCGTGCGGCGTCGCCATGGTGATGCCGGGCTGCACCACGTCCGCCCTTGCCAATTTCGCGCAGATCGCCGGCGCCGCCTCCGCCTTGATGGGCTTCATGCAGATTGGTGGCGGCTTTCTGGGAACGGCGGTCTCGCTGCTGTTCGCGTCACCGCTCGCGGCCCTGTGCACGCTGCTGCCGGCGGCGGCGCTGGTGGCGCTGGCCGGCCATCTGCTGCTGCGTCCCCGCGCGGCGCAAGCCTCGGACACGGCGCCTGCCACACCGGTGGGCGCCGGGCCGGTGAACCCGGCGGACCTCGAGCTCGCCGCCGATCCCCTCGGTGTGGTGGGGGCGGCGGGCGACGAGATCGAGGCGCAGACCTACTCGCGATCCGCATAGCAATTTTCGGCACCCCACCCACCCCTGTTCGCGTTGACCTGCTCCGTAACGGCATGATCAAACGTCAGGGTGGCCGCACGCCGGCCAGGGGGTGGGAGAAACATATGAGATTTTCAGGACTTGTCCTGGGCGCGCTGTTGCTGCTGCCGGCAGTGGCGCAGGCGCAGACCGTGAGCTATGCGGAGGCGGCCGGCCAGCTGGCGCAGCATTGTGGCGAGGACATCATGCGGCATTGCCGCGGGGTCAATCTCGGCAATGGCGCCATCAGCCAGTGCCTGGCGGCCAACCAGGCGAAGCTGGCGCCGAACTGCGCGGCCAATCACGAATCCATCCGCATGATGACCGAGGCACGCGCCGCGGCGCAGCAGGCCGTGCACCGGCTGTGCGATCGCGACCGCGCCGAATTCTGCCCGGGCGTCCAGCCCGGCGACGGCAATATCGTCTCCTGCCTGCTGGAGGCCTCGAAGGTGGTGAGCCAGGCCTGCGAGGCCGGCCTGACCAATGCGGGGTATCGCTGATGCGCGCCGGAACCAAGCGGGAGGCAGGATCCATGACAGCCAAGTCGTTTGCAGGATCGTTTGCAGGATCGATGGCCGATGCCCTGGCTGCCGCGGTGGCCGCCAGCGCGCTGCTGTTGGCCGCCGGCACGCCGGCCATGGCCCAGGTGTTCACGCCTAACGCCGAGATCGTCCAGGGGCTCTCCAGCTCGGTGGACGATGTGCCGGGCGTTTCGGCGGAAGCCCTGCGCGGCCTCGCCGAGGCCCATATGCAGTATGAAGGACCGCCGCAGAGCCGGCCGCCGTTGGCCCTGCAGCTGGATCAACTGGCCCAGGTGAACGTGGAGATCGAGTTCGAACTGAACTCGGCGATGGTGAAGCCATCGTCCTACCGCACCCTCGGCGCCATCGCTGACGCCATGCACAATCCGGTGTTGCTCGGCTACAGGTTCCTGGTGGTCGGCAACACCGACGCCACCGGCACCCGGGCCTATAACATGAAGCTGAGCCAGGAGCGGGCCGATGCCATCGCCAGCGCCCTGACCACCACCTTCCGGGTGGATCCGCGGCGGATCCAGGCGGTGGGGCTCGGCGAGGAGGCACTGCAGGATACCCAGCATCCCGACGCCGCCATCAATCGCCGGGTGCAGATCTTCAACGTCGGACGCGCCGGCCCGCTGCCGCCGCTGTGACAGGCGAGCGGTCCCGATCATGACAAAGGGCCCTCCCGCCTGCAGCGGGAGGGCCCTTTTCACATAGCGGTTCGACCGATCAGGACTTCGCGGCCTTCGCCTTGGCGGGCGCTTTGGCGGGCGCCTTGACTGGGCCTTTGGTCGCTGTCTTGGCAGAGGTCTTGGTCGCCGTCTTTGTCACGGTCTTCGGGGTGGTCTTCGGCGCGGCTTTGGCAGCGCTCTTCGCCGGCGCCTTGGGCGCGGCCGGGGCGCTGGCCACGGCTTCCGGCGCTGCTGCCTCGACCACAGCGGGGTTGGGCGCAGGGGTCTTGGGCGCAGGGGTCTTGGGCGCAGAAGCCTTCGGGGCGGAGGTCTTTGTCGCCGGCGCCTTGGGCGCGACGGTCTTGGTGGTCGGCGCCTTGGCCTTGGCCGTCGCAGCCTTGGCCGTCGTAGCCTTGGCGGTCGTAGCCTTGGCGGTCGCGGGCTTCGCGGCAGCAGCCTTCCCGGCGGCCTTCGGTGCAGCTACGGGCTCTGTCACCGGCGCAGTGGCCTGAGAGGCGGCCGGCTTAGACGCTGCAGCCTTGGGCGTGCTCTTCGGCGCAGTCGCCTTTGGCGGGACCGTCTTGGGTGCCGTGCCCTTGGGAGAGGCGAAAGTCTTCGCCGCGCTGGCCTTCGCCGCGCTGGCTTTGGCGGCGGAGGCTTTGGTGTTGGTGGTGGGCGCCGGCGCGGACTGCGATGCGGCCTTTGCCTTTCCCTTCGTCCCGCTCTGCGTAGCGCTCTTGGCGCTGGCGGCCTTCACCATCGGCGCCGCCGCCGTTTTCGGAGCAGCTTTGGCCACTGCCTTCACCGGCGCCTTCACCGGCTTTTCAGCGACCGGATTGGTTGCGAGCTTGGTTGCGAGCTTGGCCGCGGGCTTGGTCGCGGTCTTGGCCGCCGCCTTTTGGGGGGCCGCCTTGACGGCCGGCGTCGCCACAGGCTCGGTGGCCTTCGCCGGCGCGGCCGTCTTTGTCGCGGGGGGCTTGGTGGCCGGAGCTTTGGCCGCAGCCTTCACTTTCGCGGGCTTGGCGGTCGCCTTGCTCGTCGCGGCCTTGGGCTTGTCGGCGACTTGGGTGAGGCAAGAGGCGGCGAGCGTCTTGATGTCCTCATGGGTGATGCTGCCGGGGTCCTTGAGCGCCTTGGCGGCGATCTTGGCCACCTCCGCGCTCGTGACTTCACTCTTCGCCATTTCTGCCTCCACATCTGAGCGCCGGCGAAGATTCAACGTGCAGTCCATGTCGGCCCTGTTCCATGTCGGCCTATGTTGGCGCCCGCCAGCATCTCATTGATCTCGCGCATCAATTTCAGAATGGTTAACGCAAGCTCAATGGTTCGTGGGAACCGCCGATGACGGTGTGGCCGGGCCGCATATGCCGCGGCTAAAACCCTGCAGCGGCAAGGTGTTCGCGGTGGTTCCGCTGGTTCGGGCGTGGTCCGGGCCAAGGGCTGCGACGGCATTGTCATGTTCGCGTCGGGGCCCGCTCTTATGGTCCGCGCCAACCGAATCACCCGTTCTTTGTGATTCGGCTCTTGGTGAGGGGAGCGAGCGTGATGATCGCGCGGCCGTCCATTCTGTTCGTCTGCCGTGACAATGCCGGCTTGAGCCTGATGGCTGAAGCGGTGGCCATGCACGTGTCGGCTCGGGTGAGGGCCTTCAGCGCGGCGGTGGGCACTCCGGCGCCGGTGGATGGGGCGGCGCTGGAGGCCCTGCACCACGCGCATATTCCGGCCGATGGCCTGTCCTCCAAGCCGGTGGAACTGTTCGCGCTGTCGGGGGCGCCGCGGGTGGATCTGGTGGTGACGCTGGTGGACGAGGCGCACCGCGCCGCCCGGCGGCTGCCCTGGATGCATCTGATGCGGCTGCGGACCTGGCATTTCGAGGATGTCGCGCGCCAGGCCGATCCCCAGGCGCGGCGGGTGGGGTATCGTCGCCTGCTGCCGGATCTGCGGGCCGCCGTCTCCGCCCTGCTGGTGCGTGAGGACGGCTTCGCCTCGGCGGCCTGAAGGGCGCGCGCCTAAAGCGCCGCCCGCAGGTCCTCAAGCCGCCGGCGCTGGCGGCCGTCCGCATCGAAATTCTCCGGGGCGAGCCAGGCTTCGAGCGCCGCCCGCGCCCGTGGCCAGTCGCCGTCCAGCAGTGCGTACCAGGCGGTATCCCGGTTGCGGCCCTTGACGATCATATGCTGGCGAAAGATGCCCTCGAAGGTGAAGCCGAGCCGCTCGGCGGCTCGACGGGAGGGGGTGTTGAGGGCATTGCACTTCCATTCATAGCGACGAAACCCCAGGGTCTCGAAGGCGTGCCGCGCCATCAGATACATGGCCTCGGTGCCGCCGGGCCGATGCTGGAGCTGCGGCGTGAACAGGATGTTGCCCACCTCCATCACCCGATGCCCCGGCTCGATGCGCATGTAGCTGGCATGCCCCACCGCCCGGCCATCCCGCCTGTCCTCGATGGCGAACAGCAGGGGGTCGGACGCGGCCGCCGCGCGCGCGTAATATTCGGTGAAGGCTTCGAGGTTGGCGAACGGCTCGGGAGTCAGATAGGCCCAGAGTGCCGCCTTCTCTGGCCCATGTGAGCCCGCGAAAAGGTCGGCGGCGTGGCGCTCCGGGGCGAACGGCACCACGCGCACATGGCGCCCGTCCAAGGCTACCGGTTCCGGCCGGCGCGCGGCCACGCCGGCCACCTTAGGACCGATGGGTGACGCGGGCGGCCATGCCGGGCCGGATAGGGCAGGATTCTCAATCATGGCACCGCCTCCCGGGCGCGCCGGGCCCGTGGGCCGGCGATGGAGTTTCTTCTGATAGCGTGGCTGATCCGCCGACGCCATGGTGCGGGAGCGAGCCTGAACACTTGCGCGGCGGAAGGATCCGTTACATCGAAGCCAGACACTGAAGGGACTGACACCGTTGTTCGCTTCCTCTCGTTCCGATGCGCCCGCAGCCGGCGCTGGCGTTCGCCTTGCCGATGTGGAGGTGACGCGCGGCGCCCGCGTGGTGTTCTCCGGCCTCACCCTGGCCCTCACCGAGCGCCGCATCGGCCTGGTGGGGGACAATGGGGCGGGCAAGAGCACCCTGCTGCGGCTGCTGAACGGCCTGCTGCTGCCCGACAAGGGGCGGGTGGAGGTGGCGGGCCTGGAAACCCGCGGCCATCGCCGGCAGCTGCCGGCACAGGTGGGGTTCGTCTTCCAGAATGTGGATCATCAGATCATCTTCCCCACGGTGCGGGAGGAGATCGCCTTCGGCCCGCGCGAGCAGGGCTTCAGCAAGGCGGCGGCCGCGGATCTCACCGAGCGCCTGCTGGCCGACCACGGCTGTGCCGGCTGGGGCGAGCGGGCGGTGGACGAACTGTCGGAAGGCCAGAAGCAGCTGGTCTGCATCCTCGCCGCGCTGGCGGCCGGGCCGCGCCTGCTGCTGCTCGACGAGCCGTTCTCGGCGCTGGATCTGCCCACACGGCTGGCTCTGTGCGCGCGGATCGCCGGGCTGGATCAGCAGGTGATCATGGCCAGCCATGATCTCAGCCTGTTCACCGGCTTCGATCGCCTGCTGTGGCTGCGCGGCGGGGAGGTGGCGGCGGATGGTCCGCCGCAGGTGGTGCTGCCGCTCTATGAGGCACACGCCCGCCTGAAGGCCGGCCTCGCCGTGGCGCCACCGCGCGCGGGGGGAGCGGGCGGATGATCGGCGGCTATCTCGACCTGCGCAGCCCCCTGCACCGGCTGCCGGCGGGGGTGAAGCTGATCGGCCTCGCGCTGCTGTCACTGGTGCTGCTGCCGGTGGAGTCGCCGCTGGTGCTGGTGCTGGCGCTGGCGGCGGTCATCCTGGTCTATGCCAGCTTCGGCCGGCGCGGGGTAGCGCGGTTGCGGCAATGGCTGGTGCTGGCGCCGTTGCTGGCGGCCATTGCCGCGCTGCAGATCTGGGCCGCCTCGTGGAGCGTGGCGGCCACCAGCGTGCTGCGCATCGCGCTGATGGTGCTGCTGGCGGATCTCGTCACCCTGTCTACCCGCCTGCAGGATATGATGGATGCGCTGACGGTGGTGTTGCGGCCGTTCGAGCGCTTCGGCTTCGAGAGCCGGCGGCTCTCCCTGGCGGTGGCGCTGGTCATCCGCTTCGTGCCGGTGCTGCTGGCGAACTGGCGGGCCCGCGAGGAGGCCTGGCGCGCCCGCAGCAGCCGGCGCGTGGGGTTGGCGCTGGTCGGCGCCTTCTTCTCGGGCGCCTTGCGCAGTGCCGATCAGGTGGCCGAAGCGCTGGAGGCCCGCGGCTTCGCCGCGACCGGGCGGGTGCCGGGAGAGGCGGGGCAGGGCATGAGGCCCGTGGTGCGGCAACAGACAAGACAAGAGACGAGAGAGGATTGAGCATGGAAACGCGGGCCCTTGTTCGCATCGCTCTGGTGGCCGCGCTGATCGGCGCGCTGGGGTTCGTGCCGCCGGTGTTTCTGCCCATCGCCGCGGGGGTGCCGGTGAGCGCGCAGACCCTCGGCGTGATGCTGGCGGGGCTGTTGCTGGGGGCGCGCGGCGGCGCCGCGGCCTGCGCCCTGTTTGCGCTGGTGGTGCTGCTGGGCGCGCCACTCCTCAGCGGCGGCCGCGGCGGCCTGGGCGTGCTGGCGGGGCCCACGGTGGGGTTCTTCCTGGGCTTCATTCCCGGCGCCTTCGTCACCGGCTGGCTGGCGCAGCGCCTGCGTCTGCCGGCGCTGGTGTCGGCCATTCTCGCGGCGGTGGTCGGCGGGGTGGGTGTCATCTATCTTTGTGGCGTGCCAGCGCTGGCGCTGGTGGCGGGCATCAGCCTGCAGCAGGCCTTGATCGGCTCAGCCGTGTTCCTGCCCGGCGATCTGCTCAAGGCGGTGGCGGCGGCGGTGCTGGCCTCCACCGTGCTCAAGAGCTGGCGTATTCCGGCACGCGCCTAGAAGGCGGGTGATTGGCACAGGGCTGCGGTATCCCGGTCGGGTTCATCCAATGGAGATGTGCCCGGTGTAAGCGAACCGGCGGGCTTTCGCGCCACCGCGCCTGCGACACCTTCGCCTTCGCTCTTCGGGTGAGGAACCGCTGTCGTCGGCGTGCGTTGGCCGAGAATGGCCCGATCGTATTTGTCGCCCGCTGGATGGATGTCCTGATGATGCATCGCCCCGACCCGAGCCGAGCTGATCCCGTGTCCGCACCGCAGATGAGCGCGGCGCCGCCCGCTCCGGTCTCCGCTGACCCTGCGGCGCGGGCGCCGTTGGCGGCGGCGCTGCATCGCACGCTGGACAAGGTCGCGCGGGCGGCGGCCGATTCCGATCCGGTGGAGATGGTTCACGACGCCCGCAAGGCGATCAAGGAATATCGCGCGTTGCTGCGCCTGGTGGATGGGGCGGCGGCGCGCGCCGCCCGTCATGCCGCCGCCGCGGTGGCGCGTGGACTGGCTGCCGCGCGCAATCGCGCCACCGCCCAGGAGGCGCTGGACCTTCTGGACGTCGCCGGCCTGTGCCTTGCCTGCGATCTGAAGGAGGCGCGGGCGGCGCTGGCTTCCGACGGCAGTGAGGTGTCGGAAGCCGCGCACCTGCGTAGTGATCTCGAACGCTTCGTGACCGAGACGCGGACCCATCTGGAAGAGAAGCTGGAAGCCCATGCCGATCAGGCCGATCTGGCGGCCGGGCTCGCCGCCGCCTATGGCGCCGCCCGTCGCACGCGCCTGACGTCACCGACCGCCATGCATGAGGCGCGCAAGCGCGTGGTGACCCATCGCTACCAGATGAGCTTCATCGCCAGCCAGTTCGGCGGGCGCGGCGCCAAGCGGGCTGGCCGGGCGCAGCGGCTGCGCGACGTGCTCGGAGCGTATCAGGACGTGGAGACCCTGCGGCCCATGCTGCGGGCGGCGTCCGTCTTGCCGCCGAGCACCCTGGACCGGCTGGAGCTGAGCATGGCCCGCCTGCAGAAGCGCCTGAAGCGGGAGGCGGTGCGCCAGCACCGGGCGCTCTTCCACCGGGCGCCGGCCGCGTTCGAGCGCAAATTCTCCGATCTTCACCCCGGCACCGGTCGACGCGCCGATGTGGCGGATGCCGAGCTGGAGCCGGTGGACCGCGACGAGTGAGCGCACCCCTGCGGAACCGCGCCGGGCGCAAGACATGACGCCATCTTGCCGGTTCTCGGTGCGCCCTCACATTGTTTCGCCATGATCCGCGGTTGCGGTAGCATGGGGTTCGATTGGTGGTCGCTCGTGTTCCGGGATTGCGGCTGGCGCGGTGTTGACCGGCGCCAGACCCGGAAGGGCGCGGCGCCCGAAAGGCAGGAAGACCGATGTCCGTGGAAACTCCCGTCGCCCGTCCCTCCGAGACGGTGGCTGCCGCGCCGGAACTGGCGCCCGAGCCGAAACTGCCGGCGGTTCAGACCCCTGCCGCGGCGCCGGCCGCTGCCGCGGCGCAGACCTCGGCTCTGTCTTTGGCCCATCCCGGCCAACTGCTGGCGGAAGCGCTGGCGAGCCTGAGCCGGGTGGACGACAGCGATTTCGACCGGGGCAGCGGCCAGGAGGCCTTGCGCGCGGTGGATCGCGCGGCTGCCGCTTATGTGGCCCACCTCACGTCCGGCTTCTCGCCCACGGCGCTTACCTTGGCGTTCCTGGACTGGTGGATGCACCTGTCCGCCGCGCCTGGAAAGCGGGCGGAACTGGCGGTGAAGGCGGCCCGCAAGATGGCCCGCTTCGGCACCGGCGTGCTGGCTGCCGCCCTCGATCGCGAGGCCCAGCCCTGCATCACGCCGCTGGCGGGCGATGATCGCTTCCGGGCGCCGGAATGGCAGGCCTGGCCCTATTGCCTATGGTCGCAGGCGTTCCTGCTGAACCAGCAGTGGTGGCACAATGCCACCCATGACGTCCCCGGTGTCGATCCGCACAATGAGGCGGTGGTGGCCTTCGTGGCGCGCCAGCTGCTCGATATGTTCTCGCCCTCCAACAACCCCTTCACCAATCCGGAAGTGGTGCGGCGGACGCGCGAGACCCACGGCATGAACTTCGTGCAGGGCTGGCGCAATTTCCTCGATGACATGGCCCGCAAGGCCACCAACCAGCCGCCGCCCGGAGCCGAGGCCTATGCGCCCGGCAAGAACGTGGCGGTGACCCCGGGCGAGGTGATCTTCCGCAACCACCTGATCGAGGTGATCCAGTATCGCGCCACCACGGCGGACGTGGCCGCCGAGCCGGTGCTGATCGTGCCGGCCTGGATCATGAAATATTACATTCTTGATCTGTCGCCCCACAATTCCCTGGTGCGCTATCTGGTGGAGAAGGGGCACACGGTGTTCTGCATCTCCTGGCGCAATGTGTGGGAGGAGGACCGTGACCTCGGCTTCGATGATTATCGCCGGCTGGGGGTGATGGCGGCGCTCGATGCGGTGGGGGCGGTGGTGCCCGGCCGCAAGATCCACGCGGTGGGCTATTGCCTGGGCGGCACTATCCTGTCGGTGGCCGCCGCCGCCATGGCCCGCGCCAATGACGACCGCCTCGCCTCGGTGACCCTGTTCGCCGCCCAGACCGATTTCAGCGAGCCGGGCGAGCTGCAGTTGTTTGTCGATCCGAGCGAGCTCTACGTGCTGGAAAGCATGATGTGGAACCAGGGCTACCTGTCCGCCGGGCAGATGGCCGGGGCGTTCCAGATGCTGCGCTCCAACGATCTCGTGTGGTCGCGCATGGTGCATGAATATCTGATGGGCGAGCGCACGCCCATGAACGATCTCATGGCCTGGAACGCCGATGCCACCCGCATGCCCTACCGCATGCATTCGGATTATCTGCGCAAGCTGTTTCTTGACAACGATCTGGCCGCGGGTCGCTACCAGGTGGACGGGCGGCCGGTGTCGCTGCTGAACCTGCGGGTGCCGCTGTTCGTGGTGGGCACCGAGCGCGACCACGTGGCGCCGTGGAAGTCGGTCTACAAGATCCACCAATTGACCGACACCGACGTGACCTTCGTGCTCACTTCCGGCGGGCACAATGCCGGCATTGTCAGCGAGCCCGGCCACAAGCACCGTCATTATCGCATCCACGACACCAAGCTCGGCGAACTGCATCTCGGTCCCGACGAGTGGGTGGAGGCCAATGCCCCCATCGAGGGCTCGTGGTGGCCGGCCTGGGAAGAGTGGCTCACCGCCCATTCCGCGCCGGGGCGCTTCTCTTTGCCACCCATCGGTGCCCCCGGCTTCGCCCCCATCTGCCCGGCGCCGGGCACCTATGTGATGGAGCGCTGAGGCGTATTGCGAACACGAAAGGCCGGCGCTCCAGGGCGCCGGCCTTTTTCGTTGGGCGGATCAGTGCTCCGGCACCAGCACCGCGGCGCCGGTGAGGCGGCCGGTACGCAAATCGTCCAGCGCTTCGTTGGCCTTGGTGAGGGGATAGGGCGTTACATGGGTGGTGACGCCCACCTGGGGCGCCAGGGCCAGGAATTCGTGGGCATCCTCGCGGGTGAGGTTGGCCACCGACATAATTTTCCGCTCCTCCCACAGCCAGCGATAGGGAAAGGAGGGGATGTCGCTCATATGGATGCCGCCGCACACCACCCGGCCGCCCTTCCGCACCGCCCGGAGGGCCTGCGGCACCAGCTCGCCGGCGGGGGCGAAGATCAGGGCTGCGTCCAGCGGCACGGGCGCTGGCGCGTCGGAAGGGCCGGCATAGATGGCGCCGAGGCTTCTGGCGAAGTCCTGGGCCTTGGTGTCGCCGGGGCGGGTGAAGGCGTAGATCTCGCGGCCCTGGTGGCGGGCCACCTGGGCGATGATGTGGGCCGCGGCGCCGAAGCCATAGATGCCGATGCGCCGGCCTTCCCCCGCCATCTTCAGGGTGCGCCAACCGATGAGCCCGGCGCACAGGAGCGGCGCCAGCGCCACATCCTCGCCGATCTCGCCGAGGGGATAGGTGAAGGAGGCGTCCGCCACCGTGTGGGTGGCGAAGCCGCCGTTGCGGGTGCAGCCGGTGAATTCCGGCGTGTCGCAGAGATTTTCCTCGTGCGCCGCGCAATAGGGGCAGGTGCCGCAGGCATGGCCGAGCCAGCCCACTCCCACCCGCTCGCCGAGCTTCAGGTGGGAGACGCCGGCCCCCAGCCCCGCCACCCGGCCGACGATCTCATGGCCGGGAATGATGGGCAGGCGGGTTTCCGGCAGTTCGCCATCCACCACATGCAGGTCCGTGCGGCACACCCCGCAGGCGGTGATCTGGATCAGCACTTCGCCTGGGCCGGGCACCGGATCGGGCCGGGTCTCGCCCACCAGCGGGGTGCCGGTGTGGTTGAGAACCATCGCGAACATGGGCGGCCTCCTTCATTGGGATGCGCCCATGTTAGCGTGGACAGACGCGCAGCGGGGCGGCGACGCGCGCCATGCGGGCATCTGTCGCCCGCCCCGCTGGCCGCCTAGCTGCCGCCGATGAAGATACCGGCGGCCAGCACCAGGGCGCCGCCGAGCACCACCTGCATCACCGAGCGCCAGAACGGGGTTTCCATGTAGCGGTTCTGGATGAAGGCGATGGCCCACAATTCCACGAACACCACGGCAATGGCGATGGCGGTGGCGGTCCAGAATTCCGGGATGATGTAGGGCAGGGCATGGCCGAGGCCGCCCAGCGCCGTCATGGTGCCGGAGGCGATGCCGCGCTTGATGGGCGAGCCGCGGCCGGAGATGACGCCATCGTCATGCACCGCCTCGGTGAAGCCCATGGAGATGCCGGCGCCCACCGCCGCCGCAAGGCCCACCAGCAAGGTGGTGTGGGAATTCTGGGTGGCGAAGGCGGTGGCGAAGATGGGGGCGAGGGTGGAGACCGAGCCATCCATCAGGCCGGCAAGGCCCGGCTGCACCCAGGTGAGCACGAACTGGCGGCGAGCCTTCTCGTTCTCCTCCTCCTTCTTGTCCACGGGCAGGTAGCGGGCGGCGAGCTCGCTGGCGATCTCCTCGTGCTTGGTCTCCTCGCCATAGAGACGCTGCAGCAGGGCCCGGGTCTCGGGATCCTTCGCGTGCTCCTTGGCGTGCAGGTAGAAATTGGCGGATTCATCCTCCATCAGGCCCACTTCCTGACGGATTCGCTCGATGCCGAGGTTGCACACGTACCAGACCGGCCGACGATTATAGTAGCCGGCGATGCTCTCGCGGCGGATCAGCGGCACATGGGGGCCGAAGCGGCGTTCATAGTCGCGGGTGAGCGCTTTCTGGTGGCCGCGCTCCTGGCTGGCCATGGCCTCGAACACTTTCGCGGTGTCGGGAAAGTCCTTGCGCAGGTGCTCCGCATAATCGACGTAGACCCGCGCATCGTCCTCCTCGGAGGAGATGGCGAGGGCGAGCACCTCCTGTTCGGAGAGGTCGGAAAACCGGCGGCGATTGGGAAACAGGGATTTCATCGCGATTTCCAGTTTAGAATTACTCTAAATATGATCATAGTCCATGAGGCATTTTTGCAAATAGGTTGCAATGTCGCAGGGTAATCCGGGGTGGCGGCGCCTGCGACCCCGGAATGTTCCGGACACAAAAAAGCCGGTGCGCGGGGGCGCACCGGCGGGTCGTTGTCGAACCGGCCACCCTGAGGTGGCATGGCTCACTCGGAGATCTTGCGGGCCCGGTTGCCCAGGGTGCGCAGGCGCAAAGCGTTGAGCTTGATGAAGCCCGCCGCGTCGCGGTGGTCATAGGCGACCGCGCCTTCCTCGAACGTCACCAGTTCCTGGTTATAGAGCGAGTAGGGGCTCTTGCGGCCGATGACGGTGGCGTTGCCCTTGTAGAGCTTCACGGTCACTTCACCGGTCACATAGGTCTGCGAGTGGTCGATGGCGGCCTGCAGCATCTCCCGCTCGGGGGAGAACCAGAAGCCGTTGTAGATGAGCTCCGCATAGCGGGGCATCAGCTCGTCCTTGAGGTGGGCAGCGCCGCGGTCAAGGGTGATGCTCTCCATGCCACGGTGGGCGGCGAGCAGGATGGTGCCGCCGGGGGTCTCATAGACACCGCGGCTCTTCATGCCGACGAAGCGGTTCTCGACGAGATCGAGCCGGCCGATGCCGTTGGCCTTGCCCAGCGCATTGAGGCGGGTGAGCAGCGTGGCGGGGGAGAGGGCCTCGCCATTGATGGCGACCGCATCCCCCTTCTCGAAGGAAATGGTGATGAGGGTGGGCTCGTCCGGCGCCGCTTCCGGGGAAATGGTGCGCTGGTAGACGTATTCGGGCGCATCCTCGGCCGGATCTTCCAGCACCTTGCCTTCGGAGGAGGAGTGCAGGAGGTTCGCGTCCACGGAGAACGGGGCCTCGCCGCGCTTGTCCTTGGAAATCGGAATCTGGTGCTGCTCGGCGAACTCCAGCAGCCGGGTGCGGGAGGCGAGATCCCATTCGCGCCAGGGGGCGATGACGGTGATCTCGGGCTCCAGCGCATAATAAGCGAGCTCGAAGCGCACCTGGTCGTTGCCCTTGCCGGTGGCGCCGTGGGACACCGCGTCCGCCCCCATCTTGCGGGCGATCTCGATCTGCTTCTTGGCGATCAGCGGGCGGGCGATGGAGGTGCCGAGCAGGTACAGACCCTCATAGACCGCATTGGCGCGGAACATGGGGAATACATATTGCGAGACGAATTCCTCGCGCACGTCCTCGATGAAGATGTTCCCGGGCTTGATGCCCAGAAGCTCGGCCTTCTTGCGCGCCGGCTCCAGCTCCTCACCCTGGCCGAGATCGGCGGTGAAGGTGATCACCTCGCAATTGTAGGTGGTCTGCAGCCATTTCAGGATCACGGAGGTGTCGAGCCCGCCGGAATAGGCCAGCACCACCTTCTTCACGTCACGCGCCATCAGGTCTCTCGAAGCGTCTGAGGAAAGGGAAAACCGGCGCGGACTATAGGCCGGCGCGCCGCCGTGGCAAGGCCGCCGACGCAAGGCAGCGGGCCGGCGGCACCTGTTCCGGCGGCGCTCTTGCCCGTGAATTTGATCGAGATCAAGAGCGGCCCGCTTCTTGCTGCGGTGCGGCGGTCCGCGCAGCCCGGCGGTTGAAGCCGTCGCGCCCTGTGGCGGGACCGACAAATTGTCCGGGCCCGGACATCGCTTGCGACTATGGGGTGATCCATGAAACTGATCGTCGAACGGCTGGTGATCGAATCCCTGGTGGACACCTTTCCCGATCAGGCCCACCTCCTGGCGCAGCCGCGCTTTTCCAACCGGGTGGAGGTGGGGCTCGACACCTTGAAACCCGATGCCCTCGCCCATCTGCACGATTTGGTGTTGAAGACCGGCGGCACGGTCATTCGCGGCCAGGAGGAGCAGCTTTCCAATCTGGTGAGGGTGTTCCAGGACGACGGGCCGAAATTCGCCCCCGACGATCTGGAAGAGCTGGCCGGCGCGCTGGCCATCTTCCTGGTGGACCACTGCATTCGCGGCTGGCTGTTCCGCATGAACCCCGGCGGCAAGCCGGAGCCCTATCTCGTCACCCGTCTCGATTATACCCCGCCGGGGGACGAGGAGGCGGGGCGCGTCATCATCGAGCTCAAGGCCAACAACCGCGGCAAGACCCATGTGGAGAACCTGCTGATCCGCTCCAAGGATCTGCGCGGGCTCACCATCCTCGGCACTTTGGCCGCCAAGGGCTGGCTGATGGAGGACGAGGCGCTCCTGAAGTCATTTGACCAGGAGATGGTGCTCTATTTCGATTGGCGCAGCCGCTACGGCCAGCAATTCTCCGCCACCGGTACCGGCATCTTCGCCGAGGATCCCACCGCCAACCGCCGCGATACCGATTGGGCGCGCAAGTCGGTCATCGTGTTGTCCTCCACCGGCTCGGCGGCGCGCCTCGTCAATGACGAGGAACTGCTGGGCGACCGGGTGCTGGGGGCGGAAACCTCCGGCTTCTTCCTCGACAAGCTGGTGAAGAAGGCGGAGAAGCAGAATTGCTTCGACATGGCGGTGGACGAGGCCCTGAAGAACGCCAAGTCGCGCATCCCCAAGGGGGCCTTCACCGAAATGCCGGTGCACCCGCTGATCCTGATGTTCCACCTGGAACTGCATCACCACGTGTGGGTGCATGTGGATGACATCAAGCCCTATCAATACCATCCGGAACTGAAGCAGAAGCTGGTTTTGCCGCCGGAGCAGACCGACCTCATCGACATTCTCACCGCCGAGATGAACACGCTCATGGCGGACATTGTCGAGGGCAAGTCCGGAGGTACCACGGTGATGTGCGCCGGCCCGCCCGGCGTCGGCAAGACGCTCACCGCCGAGGTCTATTCAGAGATCATCCAGCGGCCGCTCTACCGGGTGCATTCGGGCCAGCTTGGCCTCGACGTCGCCACCATGGAGACGGCGCTAAAGGACGCGCTCACCCGCGCCCAGCGCTGGGGGGCAGTGATGCTGATCGACGAGGCCGACGTCTATATCAAGCGGCGGCAGGACAATCTCACCATGAATGCGGTGGTGGGCGTGTTCCTGCGGGTGCTGGAATATTTCAACGGCCTGCTGTTCCTCACCACCAACAGGGTGGACGATATCGACGAGGCCATTGTCTCGCGCTGCATCGCCCTCATCAAATACCACTCGCCCAGCGCCGATGATCGCCGCAAGATCTGGGGCGTGATGGCCGAGCAGTTCGCGCTGGATCTGGAGCCGGGCCTCATCGACATGCTGGTGACCCAGTTCCCGGACACTTCCGGGCGCGACATCAAGGGGCTCGCCAAGCTGGTCTCGAAATTCTGCTCGCAGAAGAACGTGCCGCCCTCCATCGAGATCTTCCGCCGCTGCGCCATCTTCCGCGCGCTCGACGTGCCGCCCATGTGATGAAGCGGCGTGATGCAAGGGGCGTGATGAGGGGGCGTGATGAATGCGCTCTGTGAGGGCGCCCACGCGCGAGGCTCAGTGTCCGTTGAAATGCACGCTTCCGAAGCCGGAGACATCATAGCCGCCCAGGGCCTCGGCCCGGGCGGCAAGGGCGGGGGCCCGGCAGAAGGTGACGAATTTCTGGAAGGACGGCTCGAAATAGGCCTGCCGCCAGACCAGCAGATCGAAGCGTTCCTCCTGCAGGGGCACGAAATCGAGATTGAACTGGCGCGCCGCCGCCTCGATGCCGAGCCCCACATCGGCCCGCCCGGTGGCGATGGCCATGGCGAGGTCGGTTTCGGAGCGCTCCACCGTGTCCACCGGCAGGAGGTCGGCGCGGCTCAGTCCTTCCCGCTGCAGCAGCCGGTCCAAGACCAGCTCGCTGCCTGCTTCCGGCTGGCGCAGCTGAAAGCGCAGGCCGCGGGCCTCCTTGAGGCGGCTGGGCGGGCGGCGCAGATCGGCGCGGCAGATCAGGCCGCGGCTGCGCCGCGTCCATTCCAGCAGAACCCACGGCTCGTGGCCGAATTGATGTTCCACCTGGGAAATGTTCCAGCCGTCGCCATCGGGCATGTGCAGGCCGGCGGCGATGCAGGTCCCCGCCGCCGCCCGGGCGAGGCCATCCAGCGTGCCGTCGAGAAAGGCGGCGATCCCCGAGCGGGACTCGCGCAGCGCCCATTCCAGAAGCGGGTCGTGGCCGCCGGCAACGACCAGCGGGCGGCTGGCCTCCACCGCCTCGCCCGCCTCCTCGGCGGCGCTGCCGCGGGTGCCGGCGCCCAGCCAGGCCTCGATTTCCTTGCGCGGAAACAGCAGCTTGCCGGTGACACGGCGCACCGGGAGGGTGTGCGAGGCCACCAGGTCATAAACCTTGCGTTCCTTGACGCGCAGCAGCGCGGCCAGCTCGCGTGTGGTGAGAAACTCCGACATGGAGATGTCCGGATGGGAAAAGGAGCGGAAAAAACGACACAGAAAAGCTATATCCGCATAAATACGGTGTCATCGGCCAGACGCAATTAAAATGCGCGGCGGCATCCGCCGGATCGCTGCCCGGACGCACGGGGGGCGCCAGGGTGGAGGTGGCCAGACAAGCGTGGCATATGTCTCCCCAAGCTGCGGAAAGAGGATCGCCTGCATGGCAACGGCACGCATCGGCATCGTCACCATCTCGGATCGGGCCAGCCAGGGCACCTATGAGGACAAGAGCGGACCGGCCATCGAAGCGTGGTTGCGGGCGGCGCTGACCAGCCCGTGGAGCGTCGATTACCGCATCATTCCCGATGGGTTTGAAAGCGTGCGCGACACCCTGATCGACATGTGCGACGGGGAGGGGCTGGACCTCATCTGCACCACCGGCGGCACCGGCCCCAGCCCGCGCGACCTGACTCCCGAAGCCATGGCGGCGGTAATCCACAAGCCGCTGGCCGGCTTCGGCGAGCAGATGCGGCGGATCTCCCTCAATGAGGTGCCCACCGCCATTCTGTCGCGGCAGGAAGCCGGGGTGCGGGGCAAGACGCTGATCGTCAATCTGCCCGGCAAGCCGGCCTCCATCGCCGTGTGCCTGGCGGCGGTGTTTCCCGCCATCCCCTATTGCCTGGATCTCATCGGTGCCGCGCGGCTGGAGACGGATCCGCAGGTGGTTACGGCATTCCGCCCCAAGGGCGCTTGAGACGGTAGGCCGGCGGCGCGTTCAGAGCACCACCACGCCGTGCAGCTTGGCTTCCGCCTCCGGCTCCACGTGAATGGTGAGCAGCGCGTCCTTCATGTCCTCGGCGAAGGCGGTCTCGATCCGGTCGCAGATGGCATGGGCGGCCGCCACCGTCATGTCGCCGGGCACAACAAGGTGGAATTCCACGAAGGTCATGCGGCCGGCATGCCGGGTGCGCAGGTCGTGCACCTCCAGCGCCCCCTGGGCGTGGCTGGAGACCAACTCGCGGATGCGGGCCACCACATCCGCCGGCGCCGCCTCGTCCATCAATCCGCCCACGGATTCGCGCATCAGGCCCCAGCCCATCCAGAGCACATTCAGGGCCACCAGGGCGGCGATGGCCGGATCGAGCCGCGGCCAGCCGGTGAGCGGCACCAGCACGAAGCCCGCCAGCACGCCCACCGAGGTGATCACGTCCGACAGCAGGTGCTTGCCGTCCGCGATCAGGGCCGGTGAGCGATGCGCCTTGCCCTCACGCAGCAGCACCCAGCACCAGATGGCATTGAGCACCGTGGCGAGGCCGTTGAACACCATGCCGAGGAACGGCTGATCCGGCAGGCGGGGGTTCATGAAGCCGCCGTAGGCCTCACGCAGGATGGTGAAGGCCGCCAGCATGACCAGCACGCCCTCGGCCACTGCCGAGAAATACTCCGCCTTGTAATGCCCGAATTGATGGTTGTCGTCGGCAGGCCGCGCCGAGATCTGGAGCGCGACGAGCGCGCCGAGCGAGGCGGCCACGTTGATGATGCTCTCGAGCGCATCGGACAGCAGCGCCACCGAGCCGGTGACCCACCAGGCCAGGGTCTTGAGGCCCAGCACCACGATGCCGACGAGCACGCTGGTCGCGGCCACCCAAAGGGTCCTGCGGCTCATGCCTCTACTCCTGTGGTGGCGCCGGTGGCGCGAGCGACGTGTTTGTATCTATTCTAAAGTTGCGCTGCAACATTCCCATGGCCGAATGCCCACCACCGGGTCAGCTGCTCATGTGGGCGAGGGCCGTCCGCATGGCGGTGGCCGGCACCTTGATGACGCCCTCGAACGGCCCACCCAGTTCCAGGATCAGGAACAGGGCGCCCGCCAGCGAGGCCGAGCACAGCACGAACATCACCAGCGAGACCCGGTTGATGGGGGCGAACAGCCCGAAGCTCACAAAGATGAGGGTGAGCCAGGCGATCAGGACGGCGATGAAGACCGGTGGAACCACCGTCTCGCTTTCGGCGATGACGTTCCAGCGCAGCGCGGAAATGGTCTGAAAGCCGGTGATCGCCTCCGCCTTGAGCTCCGTCTGGTC
This sequence comes from Xanthobacter sp. NM-25, assembly GCF_022138605.1. GTDB lineage: Bacteria > Pseudomonadota > Alphaproteobacteria > Rhizobiales > Xanthobacteraceae > Xanthobacter. The sequence continues at coordinate 1,218,385 of NZ_JACBFS010000001.1, read as the reverse complement.
CGCGTCGGTGGGGGTGAGCGCCCGCACCCGCCGGCCAAGGTCCAGCATCAGCTGCTCCGAGGTGCCGCTCTGCACCTGGCTGCGCACGCCGGGGTCATCCGGCCAGGTTTCTTCGAGCGCGTGGTGGGTATAGGCGCGCAGCGCCTGGCGCGCGTCGCCGGCGCCGGGACCATAGGCCCGCAGGGAAACATCAAGGGTGATGAGGGTGGTGGCGAACTGCTGGACGTCGCGGCTGGTGGCGTCGAAATTGCCCTTCACAGAGGCTGTCATCAGCCCCAGGATGAGCGAGGACATGGCCGCCACCATGCCCACCCCCAGCTTGACCGCCTCCTGGGTCTCCTTGGACAGATGCTCGGCCCGTAGCCGCCGCGCGCCCCACATGCCGAGGCCGGCGCCGGCCAAGAGGCTGATGAAGACCAGCGCCGATACCGCCAGTGAAGGCATGCCATTCCCCGCCGCAGGTCCTGACATGGTCATGAACCAGGTTCAGGTACCAAAGTCATGCGCACGCAGCATCGCCGGCGCCCGGCCGGTGGGTCAAGATCGCGGGCGGGGCGCTCCAGGGCGGAAAGCACCGCCTATTCGGCCGCCTTCACCGGTTCTTCGGCGGCGAGCTTGGCCTCGGCGTCTTCCTGGGTCTTGAGCACGTCGGGATGGGGCATGGAGATGATGTTGTAGCCCGAATCCACGAAATGCACCTCGCCGGTGACACCGGTGGAGAGGTCGGAGAGCAGATACAGGGCGGAGTTGCCCACTTCCTCAATGGTCACCGTGCGGCGCAGCGGCGCGTGGCGCTTCTGATAGTTGAACATCAGCCGCGCATCGGCGATGCCGGCGCCCGCCAGGGTCCGCACCGGGCCGGCGGAGATGGCGTTCACGCGGATGCCCGCCGGGCCGTAATCGGCGGCGAGATAGCGCACGGAGGCTTCCAGCGCCGCCTTAGCCACACCCATCACATTGTAATTGGGCATCACCCGGGTGGAGCCACCATAGGTGAGGGTGATGATGGAGCCGCCATGGGGCATCAGCGCTGATGCGCGCTTGGCGATCTCGGTGAGGGAGAAGCAGGAGATCACCATGGTGCGCGAGAAATTCTCGCGGCTGGTGTCCGCATAGCGGCCCTTGAGCTCCGACTTGTCGGAGAAGGCCACCGCATGCACCAGGAAGTCGATCGACCCCCATTTTTCCTTCAGCGTGTCGAACACCGCGTCCACGCTGGCGAGGTCTTCCACGTCGCAAGGCAGCAGGATCGACGAGCCGAGGCTCTCGGCCAGGGGCCGCACCCGCTTGGCCATGCCTTCACCCTGATAGGTGAAGGCGAGTTCCGCGCCCTGTGTCGCCAGCGCCTTGGCGATGCCCCAGGCGATGGAGTGATCGTTGGCGACACCCATCACGAGGCCGCGCTTGCCTGTCATCAGCTCCTGCATCACCCACCCTTGAGCGTGATCATTCCTGTTCGCGGCGACCCGCGCACCGCGTTATCGCCGGCGATGTCCCTCCCGCGCATGCCGCAAGGGCATTCGGGAAAGCGGACACTGCGGCGGCGTGCCGCGGTTGCCGCGCGATTGTTCTGGTCAGCCGATAACAGACCTTCGGCCGCCGCGCCACGCCCTTCAACTCACCGTTCACGACCAATCATGACAAAGCGTGTGCGGGCAACGGCCACGCTCAGGCATCCACGTGCTTGATGACGAGGCTCGCATTGGTGCCGCCGAAGCCGAAGCCGTTGGAGAGCACATGGCCGAGGTTCACATTGTCGATCCGCTTGCGCACGATGGGCATGTCCGCGAAGGCCGGATCGATCTCCTCGATATTGGCGCTCTCGCAGATGAAGCCGTTCTGCATCATCAGGATGGAATAGATGGCCTCGTGCACGCCGGTGGCGCCCTGGGAATGGCCCGTCAGCGACTTGGTGGCCGAGATGGGCGGGCAGGTGTCGCCAAACACCGCGCGGATGGCCTCGATCTCCTTCAGATCGCCGATCGGGGTCGAGGTGGCGTGCGGGTTGATATAGTCGATGGGCGCCTTGATGGAGCTCATGGCCAGCTTCATGGCGCGCTCGGCGCCCTCGCCGGAGGGCGCCACCATGTCGGCGCCGTCGGAGGACGCGCCATAGCCGGCGATTTCCGCATAGATGCGGGCGCCGCGCGCCTTGGCGTGCTCCAGTTCTTCCAGCACCAGCACCCCGGCGCCGCCGGAGATGACGAAGCCGTCGCGATTCTTGTCATAGGCGCGCGAGGCCACCTGCGGCCGGTCGTTATAGGCCGAGGACATGGCGCCCATGCCGTCGAACAGCACCGACAAGGTCCAGTGCAGGTCCTCGCAGCCACCGGCAAAAACGATGTCCTGCTTGCCGTACTGGATCATCTCGTAGGCGTTGCCGATGCAGATGTTGGTGGTGGCGCAGGCGGCCGAGATGGAATAGCTCGGGCCCTTGATCTTGAACCAGGTGGAGAGCGTCGCCGAGGCGGTGGAGGCCATGGCCTTGGGCACCGCGAACGGGCCCACCCGCTTGGGACCCTTCTCACGGGCGATGTCGGCGGCATCCACGATGGTCTTGGTGGAGGAGCCACCCGAGCCCATGATGAGGCCGGTGCGCTCGTTGGAAATCTCGTTCGCTTCAAGGCCGGCGTCGCGGATGGCCTGATCCATGGCCACGTGATTCCAGGCGGTGCCGCCGCCGTGGAAGCGCATGGCGCGGCGGTCCACCACCTCTTCGGCGTTCAGGGTCGGGGCGCCCTGCACCTGGGAGCGGAAGCCGAGCTTGGCATAGTCTTCCGCGAAGGTGATGCCGCTCTTGGCCTCGCGCAGGCTGGCGAGCACCTCCTGCGTGGTGTTGCCGATGGACGAGACGATGCCCATCCCGGTGACGACGACGCGGCGCATGTCATATCCCCATTGGAACGCTCGAAACAGACCCTCTCCCCCGCCGTGACCGGCGCCGGCCAGCCTGCGCTGTGGCGTCGTGCGGGGAGCGCAGAGGGCCCGGCTCCACCCGTGAATGGCGGGTCCCGCCTTGCATCAAGGCGCCCGCCGTCACCGGCACTGTGACATCGGATCGTGGCAGCGCCTTGTCAGGCGCCGGCCGCTCCCGGTGCTGCTTCGGCCTGGAACAGGCCCACTTTCAGATCCTTGGCGCGATAGATGATCTCGCCATCGGCGGCCAGCCAGCCGTCGGCGATGCCGAGCACCAGCTTCGAGCGCATCACGCGCTTGAAATCGACGCCGTAGACCACCTTCTTGACGCCGGGCAGAACCTGCCCGGTGAACTTCAGCTCACCCAGGCCCAGGGCGCGGCCGCGACCGGACGAGCCGAGCCAGCCGAGGAAAAAGCCCACCAGCTGCCACATGGCATCGAGGCCGAGGCAGCCGGGCATCACCGGGTCGCCCTTGAAGTGGCAGTCGAAGAACCACAGGTCGGGGTTCACGTCGAGCTCGGCGCGCACCATGCCCTTGCCGAATTCACCGCCGGTCTCGGAAATCTCGGAAATGCGGTCGAACATGAGCATGGGCGGCAGCGGCAGTTGCGCGTTCCCTGGCCCGAACAGCTCGCCACGTCCACATGCGAGGAGATCCTCATACCCGAAGCTGGTCTGCCGTTCTGCCATTTTCAGAGCTTAATCGCCTTGCTGCCCGTGAGGGTCGTTTCCACCGGGCCCTGCGGCCCGCCCCCGAAGCCGAGTTCGAGATCGGGGGCGGGCACTCCCTAACATACGCACGGGCGCACTCAAAGTCATGAAAGCGTCACGGCCGCGAAGAAGGCGCAACGCAAGGCGGCCATCGGCGTCATCGAGGCGCGGCGCAGCGCGGGGAACGGGTGGCCAGCACCCGCACGGGGGCCATTCTTGTCCCCTGGGGGCGGTTGAGGTCAGATGTCGCGACGCGGTGATTCTCCACCGCGAACGCCATTCGGGGCGCATGCTGGGAGTTGGTCCATGGGGATTTTGAAGGAATTTCAGGAATTCGCCGTCCGGGGCAATGTGGTGGATCTCGCCGTCGGCGTGATCATCGGTGCCGCCTTCGGCAATATCGTCAGCTCGCTGGTGGGTGATGTCTTCATGCCGGTGATCGGCGCGGTCACCGGCGGCCTCGATTTTTCCAACTACTTCATTCCACTGGCGAAATCGGTCACGGCCGAGAATCTGGCGGACGCCAAGAAACAGGGCGCGGTGCTGGCCTACGGCGCCTTCATCACCATCGCCATCAATTTCGTGATCGTCGCGGCCGTGCTGTTCCTGGTGGTGCGCACCCTCAACGGCCTGCGTCGCAAGCACGAGGCGGCTCCGGCGGCGCCCTCCAAGACCGAGGTGCTGCTCACGGAAATCCGTGATCTGCTCGCCAAGCGCGCGCCGGGGGCGTGAGGCGCTACGGCCGGTCCTTCGGGACCGGCTGCCGCGGATGGACCCGCGAGGGCGGCGCGGTGTTCAACGCACGTCTGCGCCCACGGCATCGCTCACATGCGCAAAGCCGTCGGCCTTCAGGCACGCGGCAAGCTCGGCCTTCACCCGGTTGACGAGGCCGGGACCGTGGAACACCAGCGACGAATAGAGCTGCACCAGGCTCGCGCCGGCGCGGATCTTGGCATAGGCATCGGCGCCGGAAGCGACCCCGCCCGCGCCGATCAGCGGCAGGCGGCCGTCCACCAATCGGGCGAGCGCCGCCAGCCGCTCGGTGGAAAGCGCCATCAGCGGCTTGCCGGAGAGGCCGCCGGTCTCGCCCTTGTCCGGGCTCTTGAGGCTGGCCGGGCGCGACAGGGTGGTGTTGCCCATGACGATGCCGTCGACGCCGGTGGTGAGCGCCACTTCGGCCACGTCGGCCAAGCCTGCGTCGTCGAGATCGGGCGCCACCTTCACCAGCAGCGGGGGCCGCCCGGCGGGGTCGGGAATGGAGGCATCGCGCACCGACAGCACCTGGGTCAGCAGGGCCGACATCTCGCTGCGCGCCTGCAGGGAGCGCAGACCCGGGGTGTTGGGCGAGGAGATGTTGCACACCAGGTAGTCGGCCAGCCGGCAGGTGGCGGAGACGCCGAGCACATAGTCCTCGATGGCGTCCTCGCTCTCCTTGTTCTTCCCCACATTGGCGCCGACGATGCCGGTGGCGCCCGCCGCCCGCCGCTGCCCCAGGCGCGACACAAACGGGGCGAGGCCCTGGCTATTGAAGCCGAACCGGTTGATGACCCCTTCATCCGCATCGAGCCGGAACAGCCGGGGCTTGGGATTGCCCGGCTGTGGCCGCGGCGTGACCGTGCCCGCCTCCACGAAGCCGAAGCCGAGCTTCAGCACCTGGTCCGCCACCTCGGCATCCTTGTCGAAGCCGGCGGCGAGGCCGATGGGGTTGGGGAAGTCGATGCCCCACAGCCGCGTGGCCAGCACCGGATCATCCGGCCGGGCCAGCCGGGGCGCGAGGCCGCGCCGCAGCGCCTTGATGGCGAGGCCGTGCGCCTGCTCCGGCGTGATGAAACGCAGCAGCGGCCGCGCGAGGGCATAAAGGTCCATCATCTCATTCGCCGCTGACGGCGGTGCCTCCGTGGGCCTTGGACCAGCTGTGGGGATCGTGCAGGAACGCCTCGATCTGGCCCACCTGAGCGTTCTCGAAGCGGTTGGAGCGCTTCACTTCCGCCAGGATGTCCCACCAGGTGGCGAGCCGGTGCAGGCTGAGGCCGGCCTCGTCCAGGATGCCGGCGGCCTCCGAGAAGATGTCGTAATAGAAGAAGACAAAGCAGTGATTGCAGTCGGCGCCCGCGGTGCGCAGGGCGTTGACGAAATTCACCTTGCTGCGGCCGTCGGTGGTGAGGTCCTCCACCAGGAGGATGCGCTGGCCGGGGGCGAGGTGGCCCTCGATCTGGGCGTTGCGGCCGAAGCCCTTGGGCTTCTTGCGCACATACTGCATGGGCAGCATCATCCGGTCCGCCACCCAGGCGGCGAACGGAATGCCCGCGGTCTCGCCGCCGGCCACCGCGTCGATCTGCTCATAGCCGATGTCGCGATAGATGGTGGAGATGCCGAAATCCACCAGGGTCTGGCGCACGCGGGGGAAGGAGATGAGGCGGCGGCAGTCGATATAGACCGGGCTCGCCCAGCCGGAGGTGAAGATGAACGGCTCGCCGGACGAAAAGCGCACGGCCTCCACTTCGAGGAGCATCCGCGCGGTCTGCTCGGCAATGGTGGCCTTGTCCGGAAAAGCGGTAACATTCGCCATGGTCGGCTGAGCCTCTCGGGTCGCGGGAAAGAAGGCGGGCGGACACGGGCGGCCCGCCGCGCGGCATATAGCAGAGCCGGCGGCCGCAAACACCCCGCCTGCGACGTCGAAGCCGGCAAAAGATGTGCGCGCGGACCTCAGGCGGCCGCAGCCAGGGTGTGGGCGTGCTCCAGCGCCATCTCCAGTCGGTCATTGCCCCAGAACAGCTCTCCGTCGGCGGTGATGAAGCTGGGGGCGCCGAAGATGCCGCGGGCCCTGGCTTCCTCGGTTTGGGCGCGCAGCCGCTCCTTGGCGGCCGGCGACTGCGCCTCGTCGATCAGCTGCCCGTCACAGAAGTGGCCGAGCCCGCCCAGCACCTGGCTGATGGTGGCGCGATCGGAGATGTCGCGGCCCTCGGCGAACTCGGCATGGAAGACGCCGCGGGTGAAGGCCGGCCGCGAGGCCTCGTTGAGATAGAGCGCCACCCGGGCCGCCAGCAGGCCGTTGGCGGGAAACGGCTGGGGCCGGGTGATGGGCGGCAGGCCGGCGCGGGCGGCCAGGCGATCCATGTCGCGCCACATGTGCGCACCCTTGATGGGATAGACGTTGAAGGGCGAGGTCGTGTACCCCTGGGCGGCGAAGATGGGGCCCAGCAGGAACGGCTTCCAGTGCACCACCACCCCATGCGCCTCGGCCAGAGCGGCGATGCGGGCCGCGGTGAGATAGGAATATGGCGAGGCGAACTCGTAATAGAAATCGAGTGTGGCCCTGGCCATGACATGATCCTCCTTGTACATCGCGCGGCCAAATGTGCGGCCGCCGACCCGGGTGGGGCAAGGGTGTGAATCAAGCATGCACGGAAAACGCGGCTCTCACGCGCGATCCGGCGAGCGTTGCGGAGAGATGACGTGCGGGTGATGCGGTGAGGTGGGTGCTGTTCTTCATGCTGGTGATCGGCGCCGCGGTGGCGATTTTGTTCACCGTGTTCCCGCAATGGGATCTCGCCATCACCGAGCTGTTCTGGGATGCGTCGCGGCGCCATTTCGCCCTGGCGCGCCAGCCTTGGGCCCAGACCTTGCGCGCGTGGGGCAACTATATTCCCTGGATCTTCGCCGTGCCGGCGTTCGCCGCGCTGGTGCTGAAGCTGCTGTTTCCCGACCAGCGCATGTTCATGCCGGCGCGGGCGGCGGTGCTGCTGGCGCTGACCATGGCGCTCGGTCCCGGCCTCGTGGTCAACGGCATCCTCAAGCAGGAGTGGGGCCGGCCGCGGCCCGTGCATGTGGACGATTTCGGGGGCAAGGACACCTTCATGCCCTGGTATGACAATTCCGGCGCCTGCCCGGGCAATTGCTCCTTCGTTTCCGGCGAAGGTGCGCTGGGCTTCTGGATGACGGCGCCGGCCAGCCTGGTGCCCGGTCCGCTCGGGGCGGTAGCGCTGGGCGCGGCGGTGCTGTTCGGGGCGGCGGCCGGCGGCCTGCGCATCGGCTTCGGCGGCCACTTCTTTACTGATGTGGTGTTTTCCGGTGTGCTGGTGGTGTTGATCGTGGTGCTGGCGCGCCTGTGGCTCTACGATCGTCCCCGCGCGCCCACCGATGCCGCCGTGGAGGCGGCCATCGGCCGGGTCGGCTTCGCCTTGCGGTACGGGGTCCTCGCCCTCTGGCGGGGCGCCGCCCGCCTGTTGGCGCGGCGGGCGGGCTGACGCCTCAGCCTTCCAGTTCCTCGCGCAGGATCTCCAGCCGCAGCCATTCCTCCTCGGCCGCATCGAGCTGGCCCTGGGTCTTGGCGAGGGCGGCGGAGGTGGCCTCGAACTTGGCCGGATCGCGGGCATAGAGCTGCGGATCGGCCAGCGCCGCGGCCAGCTTCTCCAGCTCCTTCTTCAGCTTCTCCATGGTCTCCGGCAGCGTCTTGAGGGCGTGCTGCTCATGGAAGGATAGGCGCTTCTTGGCCTGCGGCTTGGCGGCCGCCTCGCCTTTCGCAGAGCTGTCGGCCTTGCCCACAGGGGCCGATGCCTTGGCCTTCGCCTCCACGCCACGGCCGCGCTGGGTCAGCATGTCGGAATAGCCGCCGGCATATTCGCGGAACACCCCGGCGCCCTCGGCCATGATCACGCTGGTGACGGTGCGGTCCAGGAAGTCGCGGTCATGGCTGACCAGGATCACCGTGCCGGGATAATCGGCCACCATCTCCTGCAGCAGGTCGAGGGTTTCGAGGTCGAGGTCGTTGGTGGGCTCGTCCAGCACCAGCACGTTGGAGGGCAGGGCCAGCGCCCGGGCCAGCATGAGCCGGCCGCGCTCGCCGCCGGAGAGGACCGACAGGGGCGTGTTGGCCTGCTCCGGGCTGAACAGGAAGTCCTTGAGATAGCCCATGACGTGCTTGGGGGTGCCGCCCACCATCACGGTGTCGGAGCCGCCGCCGGTCAGGGCATCGCGCAAAGTGGTGGTGGGGGCCAGCGCCGCCCTTTTCTGGTCGAGCGAGGCGATCTCGAGGTTGGTGCCGAGCTTGACGGTGCCGGAATCCGGCCGGATCTCGCCGGTGAGCAGCTTGATGAGGGTGGTCTTGCCGGCGCCATTGGGGCCGACGATGCCGATGCGGTCGCCGCGCAGGATGCGGGTGGAAAAGTCCGTCACCACCGGCGTGCCGTCATAGGCCTTGCTGATGCCCTTGGCCTCGATCACCACCTTGCCGGAGGTTTCCGCCTCGGTGACGGTGATCTTGACGTTACCCTGGGCCTTGCGCTCTTCGCGCCGGTCCTTGCGCATGGATTGCAAGAGGCCAAGCCGGCGCACGTTGCGCTTGCGGCGGGCGGTGACGCCATAGCGCAGCCAGTCCAGCTCGGCGACGATCTTGCGGTCGAGCTTGTGGCGCTCGGTCTCTTCCTGTTCCAGCACGCTGTCGCGCCAGGCCTCGAAGCCGGCGAAGCCCTGGTCGAGCCGGCGGGTCTGGCCGCGATCGAGCCAGATGGTGGCGCGGGAGAGGTTTTCCAGGAAGCGCCGGTCATGGCTGATGAGCACGATGGCGGACTTGAGCCCCCTCAGCTCGCTTTCCAGCCATTCGATGGCTGGCAGATCGAGATGGTTGGTGGGCTCGTCGAGCAGCAGCACGTCCGGTTCGGGGGCGATGACGCGCGCCAGCGCCGCCCGCCGCGCCTCCCCGCCCGAAAGGTGGGCGGGATCTTCCTGGCCGCTCAGGCCGAGCTGCTCCAGGAGATATTGGGCGCGGTAGGCGTCGTCACCGGGGCCGAGGCCGGCCTCGACATAGGCGAGGGTGGTCGCGAAGCCAGCAAAATCCGGCTCCTGCGGCAGATAGCGCACGGTGGCGCCGGGCTGAAAGAAGCGCGTCCCGTCATCGGGCGCCATCAGACCCGCCGCAACCTTCAGCAGCGTGGACTTGCCCGAGCCATTGCGGCCGACCAGGCACACGCGGTCACCCGCCGAGACGGACAGGTCCGCCCCATCGAGAAGAGGGGTGGCGCCGAAGCGCAGGTGGATGTCTTGCAGCAGGATCAGCGGAGGGGCCATGACGCCCGATTAAAGCCACCGGCGCCGGAACGCAAAGGGTGTGCGTTCCGAAGCCGCAGATCAGGAACGGCATTGTCGTAAATACGACAAATCGAACCGCCGCCGAAGCTGCGTCACGCGCCAGGCTTCAGCCGCATCCCTGCTTCCGCCGCCGGGACATTCCCGACGTCGGTCACAGGCCCTGCGGGCGCATCAATGGAGGGTGGTTGCACCGCCCAGGCGGCTCATTTGGTCTTTCAGAACAAGCTTCTTGCGCTTGATTTCCGCCACTCGGACAGAGTCCTTGGCGGGGGAGGCGAGTTCGCGGGCGAGCTCCTGATCGAGAGCCGCGTGGCGACGCTTCAACTCCGAAAGGTGCGACTGGATGGACATGCTGAGCCACTCCCTGTCTGCATCACGCCAGGAAGTGTGTCACGGAGTTGACACTGAGTCGACCACCTTTCTTGCGAGCGGCGCGGCAACTTATCTTGCAGCGCAAAAAGCCCGTGCCATAGTCGAGGATGAAGGAAGGGGCTTGCGGCAGGCGGTCCCACGGGGAACTCTAGTGGTGTGAACGGGGGCGGCGCCGGGCGCCGCGGCGTGGACCCGCGGCGGCCGGGCGACTGGCGCGGCCGACGGCTGGAGGACACAGCTGCGTGAGGTGCGGCGCGGTCAGCGCCGGAGTGGGGCGGAAATGGTGAAGGCTTGGCGAGGCGCGCGGCCGCGGCCATGAGGCTGCGGCTCCAACCCTTCAGGGGCGTGTCGCGTTCGTGGGGGCCGTGTTGCGACGGATGGGTGCATGACCAGTGACGAGGAACGGGACCTCAAGCTTCTTCTGGAGCGCTTGAGACAGGAGCATCGCGACCTTGACGCGGCCATCGAGGCCCTGACCGGCGTGACCGGGTCCGATGTGCTCCAGGTGCAGCGGCTGAAGAAGCGCAAGCTGCAGCTCAAGGATCGCATCACGCATATCGAGGATCAGCTGTTCCCCGACATCATCGCTTGAAAAAGCGGGCCGCCCGTCTGGCGGCCCGCATGGTTCCGCGCGGCTCAGAGCTGGGCGAGCATCGCCGCGGCGCTGGAGACGTCCGCCTTGCCGGGGGTCTCCTCGATGTTCAGCGTCTTCACGACGCCATCCTCGACGATCATGGAATAGCGCTTGGAGCGCACGCCGAGGCCGGCGCCCGATCCGTCGAAGGTGAGGTCCAGGGCCTTGGCGAAGCTGGCGTCGGCATCGGCCAGAAACACGATCTTGCCCGCCGCGCCGGAGGCGTTTTCCCAGGCGCCCATCACGAACGGATCGTTCACCGCCACCACCGCGATGGTGTCGATGCCCTTGGCCTTGATGGCCTCCGCCTCGGCCACATAGCCGGGCAGGTGATTCTTGTGGCAGGTGGGGGTGAAGGCGCCCGGCACCGCGAACAGCACCACGCGCTTGCCCTTGAAGATCTCGTCGGTGGTCTTCTGCACCGGCCCATCGGTGGTCATCACACGAAAGGTGGCAGAAGGCAGCTTATCGCCGACCGAAATGGTCATGGCATTCTCCGCGGCAAAGCGGCCCCAAGCGACCGCGTGCGGACAATACGTGGTTTTACGGAGGAGAAAAGCGCCTTTGGCGCCCCTTCACGGCGCAGGAATCGTCCAGGGCGCGGTGACCGAGCGCGGCATGTCCACCAGCGTGAGGGTGAGGACCGCGCCCGGCAGCGCGGCGTCCGGCGGCACGCCTTCCAGCGGCAGGGTGAAGCGCACCAGCCCATCGGCGAGGGCGACCTTCTGTGGCAGCGGCAGCGCCCAATGATGGTCCGGCCCCTCCGCGAACAGGTCGGCCTTGGGGGTGACGTCGCGCGCATCCACCACCAGCTGCGGCGGCGTCGCGCCCGTGTCCAGGCGCGCCGAGACGATCTGCGGCGTGCCCGCCACACCCACCGCCTGCGGCTCGGGGATCCTGGCGCGGGCGGCGGCGATGCGCGCGGCGGCGCCCGGGTCGGGCTCGGCGGCTAGGTCGAGGGTCAGATCGGCGGTGGCCGGCATGCACAGGGCCTCGCAGACAGCGAAATCCAATCCCAACACCAGCTTTGCCGGCTGGCTGGGGTCCTTGAGGGTCACCGTCAGCGGCAGCACCACCGTGCCCTTGTAGCCGATGGAAAAGCCGCCGGCGCCATCGGCGAAGCGGCGCGGTGCCGGCCAGCCCACCGCCACGTCGGCCACGTTTTCCGATTGCTCGAAGGCCAGCATCGGCGGCACGCCGCTGTCGCCCGGGTAGCGCCAATAGGTCTTCCAATGGGTTTGCAGCTGTAGCTCCAGCCCCACGTCGCGGGTGTCGGCAGTGCCCCCCCCATTGAAGAGGCGGACGGTGACGCCCGGCAGGGTCACGCTGCTTGGCTCGGCCTGCGCCACCGATAGCGCCGCGCCCATCAGCAGCGCGGAAAGCGCCAGCAGGGCGGTGGTCCAGGGCGCTTTCGGCCGCCGGCGGGCACGAGTGGAATGCGGAGCGATCATGTCTCTGCCGGTACCGGTTTTGCCGCTGCGGTGCAAAGCCGGGGCGCGCACAAGGGCGTGAGCCATTGGGACCAGGGCTGCCGCGGCGCGGCTGTGAGGGCGCGGCCCGGCGTCCGCTCCATTCCCAAACGCCACGAGGCGCGGTACCCTCGACCCATGATCGCGACCGATACCCCCATCCCCCCGACTGGCGGCTCGCGCTTCCTCGATGGGCAAATGCTGATCGCCATGCCGACCTTGCGGGACGATCAGTTCGCGCGCAGCCTCGTCTATGTCTGTGCCCATTCGGCGGAAGGCGCCATGGGCATCATCGTCAACCAGCTGGCGAGCCATATCGATTTCACCGACCTTCTGGTGCAGCTCGATGTGGTGCCGGCGGCCGATCGCATCCTGCTGCCCAAGAGCGCCGGTGCCGTCAAGGTGCTGAAGGGCGGGCCGGTGGAGACGGGCCGCGGCTTCGTGCTGCATTCGGCGGATTATTTCGTCGAGAATTCCACTTTGCCCATCGATGACGGTATCTGCCTCACCGCCACCCTGGACATCCTCAAGGCCATCGCCGGCGGCAGCGGGCCACGCAGCGCGGTGCTGGCGCTGGGCTATGCCGGTTGGGCGCCGGGGCAGCTGGAAGCCGAGATCCAGGCCAATGGCTGGCTGAACTGCCCGGCGGATCAGGACCTGATCTTCGGACGGGCCATCGAGGGGCGCTATGACGCCGCCCTGAAAAAGCTGGGCATCGACCCCGCCATGCTCTCCAGCGAGGCCGGGCACGCCTGAGGTCGAGGAGCCGTGATTGCAGCGCGTGGCGGGTGGCCCGTGCCGACCCTCACTCGCCGGAGGCGCGCTTCTTCTTCTTGGGCTCGGCCGGGGCGGGTTCGATCAGCACCCGGCATTCATCGGCGGTGAGCGGCTCGCCGAACACCACGCCCTGGGCGTATTCGCAGCCGAAATGCGCCATCTCGGCGATCTCGCTCTCGCGCTCGATGCCCTCGGCGATCACGTCCATGCCCAATTGGTGGGCGAGCTCCACCATGGAGTTGACGATCACCGGGCGGGCCGCCCGGGCCGGCCCCTTGGCGGTGTCGCGCACGAACCGCTGGTCGATCTTGATGGTGTCGAAGGGGAAACGCTGCAGATAGGCGAGGGAGGAATAGCCGGTGCCGAAATCGTCCAGGATCAGACCGGCCCCCAGTTCGCGCACGCGGCCCAGCAGCACCGCGGCATATTCCGGATTCTCCATCACCAGGGTCTCGGTGATCTCCAGCTTGAGCGAGCTCGGGGCCAGCTGATTGCGGGTGAGCACCGATTTGAGGTCCTGGATGAGATCGTGCCGCAAGAGCTGCCGCGACGACACGTTCACCTGCACGAACAGCGGCGGGTCCACCCGCAGCATGCGCTGCCAGAGGGCGAGCTGGCTCGCCGCCCGCTCCAGCACGAACAGGCCGAGATCGAGGATGAGGCCGCTGTCTTCCGCCAGTGTCAGGAATTCGGAGGCGGCCAGCTCGCCCAGGCGCGGATGGTTCCAGCGCATATAGGCCTCGAAGCCGCCGATGGCACGATCGCCCAGCCGCACCACCGGCTGATAGCGCACGAAGATCTCGCCCTTGTCGAGGGCCTCGCGCAGCTCGGTCTCCAGCGCCACGCGGTCGATCTTCTGCTGGCGCATGGCCGGGCGGAACACCTCGATGCGGTCGCCGCCGATGCGCTTGCCGTAATACATGGCGAGCTCCGCATCTTTCAGCACGTCATCGCGCTTGCCGAGCTCCGGTCCCGACAGCACCAGTCCGATGGACGCGGTGACGAACACTTCCTTCTCGGCGAACGAGATGGGCGCGCGCAGGGAGCGGCGCAGGGTGTCGGCGAAGGTGGTGATGCGCTCGGCGTCGCGCTCCGACATCAGGATGAGGCCGAACTGGTCGCCGGCGATGCGGGCCAGGGTGTCCTGCGGCTTCAGCAGCCGCATCAGCCGGCGCGAGACGGTGAGCAGGATGGAATCCGCCACCGCCATGCCCACCTGCATGTTGATCTGCTTGAAGCGATCGAGGTCGATCACCATCACCGTCGGCTTCACCTTGGAATCGAGGCGGGCGAGGGTGAGGGCCTGGTCCAGCCGGTCGAGGAACAGTTCGCGGTTGGGCAGGCCGGTGAGATTGTCGCGCACCGCGTCGTGCAGCAGCCGTTCGGCGGCGATGCGCTCGCCGGTGACGTCGAACAGGGTGCCGACGCAGCGCACCACCTCGCCATCGGCCCCCACCACCGGGCGGGCCTTCAGGTTGAAGGTGAGGTAATGGCCGTCGATGGCCTTGAGGCGGAAGTCCTGGTCGATACGGCCGCGACGCTGGTCGATGATGCCGTCGAGGGTGGCGCGGAAGCGGTCGCGGTCGGCGGGGTGCAGCACCTCCAGCCAGCCGGCGGCCTCGGTCTCCAGGGAATGACGCTTCAGGCCCAGGGCTTCTTCCGCCTCGGGCGAGGTGTAGATGCGGTCGGTGTCCACATCCCAATCCCAGACGATGAGGCCCGAGCCGGCCAGCGCCAGGGCACGGCGCTCCAGTTCCGAGGTGGAGCCCTGGATGCCGCCGATGCCGGCGAAGGCGTGCTGCATCACGGTGAAGCCGATCAGCATCACGATCAGCACCAGGCCACCGGAGAGGGCCGGGGCGGCGAGCTCGTTGGAAATCACACCGGCGATGGTGAGCCCGGCCATGAGCACCCACACCAGCAACAGGCCCCAGGTGGGAATGATGAGCACGGCCCGGTCATAGCCATGCTGGGACAGCCACAGCACGATGCCGAAGCCGGCCACCGCCACCGCCAGCAGCGACAGGCGGGCCACGCCGGCGGCCACCGGCGCATCCAGGAGCGCCACCACCACCAGCGCGGCGAGGAAGGTGAGCCAGCCGGCCGCCACATGCACATAGCGCACGTGCCAGCGGTTGAGATTGAGATAGGCGAACAGGAACACCAGCAGGGTGGCGGTGAGGATCGCCTCACCGGCGGCGCGCCAGAATTGCTCGGCCACCGGGGACAGCCCGAACACCTTGGACCAGAAGGCGAAATCGAGGCCGATATAGCCCAGCACCGCCCACGCCAGCGCCGCCGCCGCCGGGAACATCACCGAACCCTTCACCACGAACAGGATGGTGAGGAACAGGGCCAACAGGCCGGCGATGCCGATGACGATGCCGTGGTAGAGGGTGAAGGCGTTCACCCGGTCCTTGTAGGCATCGGGCTCCCACAGATAGAGCTGCGGCACCGTGGAGCTGCCCAGTTCGGCGATGAAGGTGACGGTGGAGCCGGGATCGAGCGTCACCAGGAAGACGTCGGCGTCAGGCGCGTTCTGCCGCTCGGGCTTGAAGCCCTGGCTGGGGGTGAGCGAGACGATGCGGCGGTTGCCGAGATCCGGCCAGAACAGGCCCGAGCCCACCATGCGGTAATGGGGGGCGACGATGAGGCGGTCCACCTGCTCGTCCGTATTGTTGGTGAGTGCGAAGGCGATCCACTCGGCGTGCTGGCGCCCGTCGGTGGTCTGCACTTCGATCCGCCGCACCACGCCTTCGGAATCCGGCGCCGTGGAGAGCTGGAAGCGGCCATTCTCGGTGGTCTCGCGTTCCACCGCCGGGGCGAGGTCCGTCACTTTCGCGTCGAGCCGGATGGCGACGGGCTCCAGGGCCTGGGCGCGCTCCACGGGCAGGAGCAGCGCCGCCAGGATCAAGGCGACCGCGACAGTGCAAAAAGCGGCGAGAAAGGGACGCAACGGCATGTCTCCGGCCCGGCGGCGGCCGGGCGACGATTCGTTCACTAACGAAGCCATACGGCTGGAGCAAGGCGCTCCGGCTGTAACATGGTAGTGTTTTGCGGATCGGGATCCGGCGCCGTGCCGGATCGTGCGGAACTTTGGTCGAAGGTTAGAGCACCTCGTCTGCGCGGGGGAAACGGAAAGTCGCCTCTGCCCTTGGGTGAATGGGCACTTCTACACAGATCCACCGGGTTTCAACGAAGGGTGAGCACGATCTTGCCCACGTGGGCGCTGGCATCCATGCGGGCGTGGGCGGCCGCGGCCTCGGCGAGGGGGAAGGCCTGATCCATCACCGGCCGCATTTTCCCGGCGGTCACCAGCGGCCACACCTGGGCGGTGACGGCGGCGGCGAGGGCGGCCTTCTCGGCGAGCGGGCGGGCGCGCAGGGTGGAGCCGGTGTGGGTGAGGCGCTTCAGCATCAGCCGCATGAAGTCCACTTCCGCCTTGGAGCCCTTCTGGAAGGCGATCTGCACGATGCGCCCATCCACGGCCGCGGCCTCGTAATTCTTCTGGATGTAGGGGCCGCCGATGATGTCGAGGATCACATTGGCGCCCTTGCCGCCGGTGGCGCTCTTCACCTCCGGCACGAAATCGGTGGTGGCATAGTTGATCGCCACATCAGCGCCGAGAGCCAGGCAGGCGGCGCATTTCTCGTCGGAACCGACGGTGACGATGACGCGGGCACCGAACGCCTTGGCGAGCTGGATGGCGGTGGTGCCGATGCCGCTGGCACCGCCGTGCACCAGCAGCCACTCGCCGGCCTTGAGGGTGCCGCGCTCGAACACGTTGCTCCACACGGTGAAGACCGTTTCCGGCAAGGCGGCGGCCTCGGCGGCGCTGAGCCCTTCGGGCACGGGCAGGGCGGTGGCTTCCGGCGCCGGGCAGTATTGCGCATAGCCGCCACCGGAGACCAGCGCGCAGATGCGGTCGCCCAGCTTGAAGCGGCTGGTGTCGGCGCCCAGCGCCACCACCGTGCCGGCCATCTCCAGGCCGGGAATGTCGGAGGCGCCGGGCGGCGGCGGATAAAGCCCCTTGCGCTGCATCACATCCGGCCGGTTGACGCCGGCCGCTTCCACCTTCACCAGCACCTCGCCGGGCCCCGGCCGCGGCACCGGGCGCTGCTCGGGCTGGAGCACCTCCGGCCCGCCAGGCGCGGTGATGGCGATGGCGGTCATGGTCGCGGGCAAAGCGGGCTCTGTCTGCGCGGGCTCTTTCATGGCGAAGCTCCAGTACGGCCGGGCTCTGCTGTATAGCTCCACCATCGTGGTGGACCAAATCCAAAGCGCGCGCCCGCCCATTCCCAGGCCGGTTGCTGGTGGCTACCATCGCCTCGCAAACGCACGGAGGATGTCATGGAGGAGGAGCAACCCGCCCCGCGACCGGACCCGCTGGTGGGGATCGACGTGTCGCGTCTCTCGGTGGCCGAGATCGAGGCGCGGATCGCCGCCCTGAAGGCGGAGGTGCTCCGGCTGGAGGCGGCCCTGGTCTCCAAGCAGGCGTCCCGGGCGGCGGCCGATGCGGCCTTCAAGTTGTGACGCCGGCGGGCGGCGTGCCGCGAGGAGCAAGAAAACACGACCGTTGATTGCAGGGGCGCGGGTTTGTTAACCTTTCGTTAACGATCGAGGCAGACACTCGATCGTGTCCGATGGGTTTCGATTCCTCCCCCGGACTCCTGGCAACTCCCTGTCAGACTGCGAGCCGCCGCGAGGCGGCTCTTCTTTGCAGCGGCCGGCGTGTGCCCGTTATCCCCAGAGCGGCGGCGGCGATCACCCTTTACCTTTGCGCGCCCCCCCGTCTTCATGCCGGCTCGGCTGGGGGGGTTCTGGCGTGGCGCGCAAGCGGGAGGGGACGATGGACGGTCTCGATCCGGTCGTCGAAGGCGGCATGGCGCTGCTGGCGCAGGTGCGCGCGCGGCTGGCCGATCCCACCCTCACCGAAGGCCTGGACGGCGCGGCGCTCGCCGCACTGTCGGCCTTGTCCCTCGATCTGTCCTCGGCCCTGCTGCTGCTGCGCGCCGCCGGCGAGGGCGACCTCGTCGCCAGCCATGCGGTGGGTGAGGCCGCGCGGCTCGATCTGCCGGGGCAGGTGGCCCGCGCCCTGGCGCCGGCGCTGCTCAAGGCGCGCGCGCCTGCCTTGCAGGTGGTGCTGCTGCAGGTCAACGGCCTCGCGGCGCAGGTGCTGGCGCTGCTCGATGGGCTGGCGGAAGCCGCAGATGAGCCGGATGGCCACCCCCAACAGGAAAAGCCGCGACGGCGCCCCACCGGGCGCCCGCGGCTTCATGTGGTTCCATCAGAGGATTGAACGGAACTTTGGACTGAACGGAACTTCTGCGGTGACATCCGCGTGAGGGAAGCTGCGGCCGAGGCGCGCAGCTTTCCCAGAGGCAGGGCCGCCGCCGTCCGGCCTTGGGCCTCAGCCCTTCAGCAGCGCGCCGAACTTGTTCTTGAAGCGGGACACGCGGCCGCCGCGGTCCATGAGCTGCTGGGTGCCGCCGGTCCACGCCGGATGGGTGCGGGGATCGATGTCGAGCTGAAGGGTGTCACCCTCCTTGCCGTAGGTCGACCGGGTCGTGTACTCGGAGCCGTCCGTCATGACCACCTTGATAAAATGGTAGTCGGGATGGATGTCGCTTTTCATTGCTTCAATCCTTTCGCCTCGCCGGGCTCATGAGACGATCCCATAAGACCCCGACGCGCTGAAATTCGTTTCCTGCCGGAAGTGGCGGGTCTATAGCCGAGAGCCTCCGTTGACACAAGCCGACCTCGCAACCGAACTTCCGCCCACCGATGCCGAGCCCGAAACCGCGGGCCGTCCGGGCAAGCGCCGGCGCAACCTGAAACCCTTAAAGGCGCTGTGGCCGCATTTGGTGCGCTATCGCGGCCGGCTGCTGGCGGCGCTGGCGGCCATCCTGGTGGCAGCGCTGGCCACCCTCGCTTTGCCGCTGGCGGTGCGGCGCATGATCGATTTCGGCTTTGCGGCCGAGCATGCGGACCTCATCAATCGCTATTTCGAGCTGCTGGTGGCTGTGGTGGCGGTGCTGGCTGCCGCCTCCGCCGCCCGCTACTACCTCGTCACAACCTTGGGCGAGCGGGTGGTGTCCGATCTGCGCACGGCGGTGTTCCGGCGCCTGGTGACCCTGGACGGCGCCTTCTATGACGGCGCGCGTTCCGGCGAGCTCACCTCACGCCTCACCGCCGATACCACCCAGATCAAGGCGGCGGTGGGCGCCTCGGCCTCCACCGCCTTGCGCAATCTGGTGCTGTGCATCGGCTCCATCATCATGATGGTGGTCACCTCGGCCCATCTGTCGGGCCTGGTGCTCATCGCCATTCCCATCATCGTGCTGCCGCTGGTGGCGGCGGGGCGCAAGGTGCGCTCGCGCTCGCGGCTGGCGCAGGACACCTTGGCCGATGCCTCCGCTTATGCCGCCGAGGCGCTCACCGCCATGCGCTCGCTCCAGGCCTCCACCGCCGAGGATGCGGCGCTGGGGCGCTTCTCCGGCGCGGTCGAACGGGCCTTCGGTGCCGCCCAGGAGGCGAGCCGGGCGCGGGCGCTGCTCACCGGCGTCGCCATCTTCCTGGTGTTCGCCTCCATCGTGGTGGTGCTGTGGGTGGGCGCCCAATCGGTGCTCACCGGCACCATGAGCCCCGGGGCCCTGAGCCAGTTCGTGCTCTATGCCGTGCTGGCCGCCACCTCGCTCGGGGATCTCTCCCAGACCTGGGGCGAGGCGGCGGCCGCTGCGGGCGCCGCCGAGCGCATCGGCGAGCTGCTGCGGGCCGAGCCCGCGGTGAAGGCGCCGGCCCGGCCGGCGGTGCTGCCAGCCCGCATCGCCGGCGCCATCCGCTTCGACGAGGTGAGCTTCGCCTATCCGCGCCGCCCCGGCAGCGCCGCCTTGCACAATATCTCGTTCGAGATCCGGCCCGGCGAGCGGGTGGCCCTGGTGGGCCCCTCCGGCGCCGGCAAGAGCACCGTGTTCCAGCTGCTGGAGCGCTTCTACGATCCCCAGGCCGGGCGCATCCTGTTCGATGGCACCGACATCCACGCCTGTGATCCGGTGGCAGTGCGCCGCCAGATGGCGCTGGTGCCGCAGGAGGTGGCCATCTTCGCCGATACGGTGCGTGGCAACATCCGCCTTGGCCGGCCTGACGCCACCGATGCCGAGGTGGAGGCCGCCGGCCGCGCCGCGCTGGTGGATGAGTTCGTGGCCCGGCTGCCGGAAGGCTGGGAGACCCAGGTGGGCGAGCGGGGCGTGACCCTTTCAGGCGGCCAGCGCCAGCGCATCGTCATCGCCCGGGCCATCCTGCGGGCCGCGCCCATCCTGCTTTTGGACGAAGCCACCAGCGCCCTCGATGCCGAGAGCGAAACCCTGGTGCAGACGGCGCTGGAGCGCTCCATGGAGGGGCGCACCACCCTGGTCATCGCCCACCGGCTCGCCACCGTGCTCTCCGCCGACCGCATCCTGGTGATGGAGGCCGGCCGTATCGTCGACGAGGGCAGCCACGCCGAGCTGGTGGCCAAGGGCGGCCTCTACGCCCGTCTCGCCGCGCTGCAGTTCCAGGGCGCGGCGTGAGCGCCCGTGCCCTGTTGGTGGGGGCCGTTCAGGGCCGCCATTCCATGCGGAAGGTGCGCCGGCCGGACAGGGGGTTCTCGCCCTCGCCGGTGATGGCGAGACCCATCTTCTCATAGAAGCGCACCGCGCGCGGGTTCTCCTGGTTCACGTCGAGGGCGACCAGGGAGGGGGAGATCGCCTTGGCCTCGGCCATCAGCGCTTCCGCCGCGCCTCGGCCCCAGAAGGTGGGGCCGACGGCGATCTGGTCCAGATAGCCGGTGCCCGGGTGGATCACCACGAAGCCCGCCAGCTGACCTTCCGCCGCCGCCACGCGGATCAGCGTGCCTCCGGCGGCCAGTTCGTCGAGATGGCTGTCGAGCCAGGGCCGGCGCGCCTCGAAATCGATCTCCGGCAAGGTCTTCACCCAGCTCGCCACCCACAGATCCGCCATGGCCGGCCGGTCGCCCGCAGTGGCGGGGCGCAGGCTGTAGGCGGGTGAGGGAGAGGTGGCGGACATGGGATGGGCCTGTAGCCGGTCGAGTGCACCCGCGGGGAGAGTGGTGGCGTGGAGGCGCCGCAGAGTACACAGGGAATCACGCCCCCGCATTCTCTCACGCTACGCCCTCCGCAGCCCGCCGACGACCCCGATGCGCGGCGGGGCCCGCCAACCCCCATCGGGGCTCTACAACGCGGCTCCCTCTCCCGCTTGCGGGGGAGGGCCGGGGAGGGGGGGAGGGGGCAGGCGCTTTCCGTTAGAGCCGCCGCCGGGCACGAGACCACGTGGAGCGCTGGATGCCGAAGGCGGAGAGTTCCCCTTCCCAACCCGCCCCCGCAGGCGGGAGAGGGCTTTCGCCCCTCTGCCATCGCCGCCGCTCAGCGCTCGGTGAGCTTCAGCTCGATGCGGCGGTTGCGGGCGCGGGCCTCGTCGGTGTCGGCGGTGTCGATGGGTTGATATTCGCCGAACCCGGCCGCGATCAGGTGCTTGGGGCTCACCCCCTTGGCGATGAGATATTGCACCACGGCGATGGCGCGGGCCGCCGACAATTCCCAGTTGGAAGGGAACTGGCTGGTGGCGATGGGCCGGTTGTCGGTGTGGCCGTCGATGCGCAGGGTCCAGTTCACGTCCGGTGGGATCTCCCGCTCGAGATCGACGATGGCGGCGGCGAGCTTGTCCAGCTCCGTCAGCGCCTCGGGGCGCAAAGTGGCGGAGCCGGGATCGAAGAACACTTCCGACTGGAACACGAAGCGGTCGCCCACCATGCGCACGTCCGGCCGGTTGCCGAGGATCTGCCGCAGGCGGCCAAAGAATTCGGAGCGGTATTGGGTGAGCTCCTGCACCCGCTGGGCCAGGGCCACGTTCAGCCGGCGGCCGAGATCGGCGATCTTGGATTGGCTTTCCGCATCCTTCTTCTCGGAGGCCGCAAGGGCCTCCTCCAGCGCCGCCATCTGCCGGCGCAGGGCGGCCAATTGCTGGTTGAGCAGCTCGATCTGCGACAAAGCGCGGGCGGCCACGTCCTTCTGGGCGTCGAGATCGCGGGCCAGGGACTGGGCGCGGCTGTCGTCCGGGGCGGCGGGCGCGGCGGCGAGCTGGCTGCGCAGCTGGTCACGCTCCGCCTCGGTGGCGGCGAGACTGGCCTTCATGGCGGCGAGCTCGCCCTCGGTGGTCTGGCCCGAGGCCCGCTCCAGGGAGAGCAGCTCGGTCAACTGGCGGATCTGCGCCTGCAGCCGCTGCAGCACGTTATCCTTGCCGGTGATCTCCTGGGTCAGGAAGAACTGCGTCAGCATGAACACCGACAACAGGAAGATGAAGACCAGGAGCAGGGTCGACAGCGCGTCGACGAAGCCCGGCCAATAGTCCACATGGCGGTCGCGGCCGCGCTTGCCGAGGGCCATGGCTCACCCCCGCCCGGCGTCGTCGGTGAGCTTTTCCAGCCG
This sequence comes from Xanthobacter sp. NM-25, assembly GCF_022138605.1. Lineage (GTDB taxonomy): Bacteria > Pseudomonadota > Alphaproteobacteria > Rhizobiales > Xanthobacteraceae > Xanthobacter. The sequence goes on along the minus strand of NZ_JACBFS010000001.1, from coordinate 1,195,935 downwards.
CTGCACCAGTGCGCGCAGCTGCTCGTGCTGGCGGCCCTGGGCCTCCACCATCTGCTTCAGCAGCGCCTGCTCGGAACGCATGTGGGTGACGAGACCCTGCAGGCTCTCGGCAAGATGCGACATGGCGGTGGTGACGCGCTGGGAGCTCGCCTCCGTCATGGTCTTCTCCAGCCGGCCCATGGCGCCCACCAGCGGCTCGAGATCGAGCTTCGGCGCCGGCAGGGCGAGGGGCGCCGTGGTCGCCACCCCGTGGGCCGAGGCGGCTTCCGCCTCCTCGCGCGGGCGGTCGAGATCGCGCACGGTGGTGGAGAGCCAGTCTTCGAGATCCGTATAGAAGCGGTTCTGGGCCTGGGCCGCCTGCAGGTCCAGAAAGCCCAGCACCAGTGAGCCGGCGAGGCCGAACAGCGAGGAGGAAAAGGCGATGCCCATGCCGCCCAGGGGCGCGGCAAGGCCGGTCTTCAAATCCTCGAACACGGAGCCGGAATCCGAGCCCACCTGCAGCGTGCCGATCACCGAGCCGATGGAGGAGACGGTTTCCAGAAGGCCCCAGAAGGTGCCGAGCAGGCCCAGGAACACCAGGAGGCCGGTGAGGTAGCGCGCCATGTCCCGGCTCTCGTCCAGCCGGGTGCCGATGGAATCGAGAATGGAGCGCATGGTGGTCTGGGAAATGGCCATCCGGCCCACCCGGTCCCCCAGCAGCGCCGCCATGGGGGCGAGCAGGGTGGGGGACTGGGAGACCGCCAGGCCCGGATCGGCGAGGCGGAAGGAATTCACCCATTCCACCTCGGGGAACAGCCGCGCCACCTGGCGGATGGCCAGGATGATGCCCACCGCCAGCACGCCGAAGATGACGCCGTTGAGCCCGGGATTGTTGAGGAAGGCGGCCCAGATCTGCCGGTAGAGCACGGCGGCGAGGGCGGCGCACAGGGCCAGGAAAACGAGGATGCGCACCAGGAAGATGCGCGGCGACGACACTTTCAGGAATGGATCGACGACGCGCGCCATGGCTGCTCCAACGTGCTCCTGTTCGGGCGGCTCCGGAGCCCCGGAAACGGGCGCACGATGGACAGCGCCCCCCGCAGGTTCCATCGGTGGCCGAATATGGCACAGCGGGCGACAAATGAAACCGCATTGCGCGTGCCGATCATGACGCAGGGATAGCATGGGGGCTGTCGCCCCCCTTGCGCAGCCGGGCGCGGGGGATTAATCCGCCGACATGTCGTCCGATCCGGCCAAGTCCGAACGCCTTGCCGCGGCCCTGCGTGCCAATCTGGCCCGCCGCAAGGCACAGGCGCGCGCCCGTAAGGATGGGCCGGCGGTGGACGCTGCTGACGCCGGCAGCGTCGACGCACGCGAAGGTAGTGGTGCGGCGCCCGCGGGAAATGTCACGATTGTGTCGAAGGACGAGGCGGGCTAGAGCTAGCGTCTTCGGTCGGGCGGTCCGGGAGTGGGTCCGGTGCGACCTCGGCTGCGCGCGCGGTGCCGGCTTTGGCAACGGGCCTCTGGGACAGGACCAGCATGGATAAGATTCGGATCGTCGGCGGGAACGAACTCAAGGGCACCATTCCCATCTCCGGTGCCAAGAACGCAGCCCTCCCGTTGATGATCGCGAGCCTCCTCACCGAGGACAAGCTGATTCTGGACAATGTGCCCCGGCTGGCCGACGTGGCGCTGCTGCAACGCATTCTCGGCAACCACGGGGTGGACATCACCACCAATGGCAAGCGCAACGGGGATGATCCCAATGCCGGCCAGACCCTGGAGATCGACGCCCGGGTGATCGTCGATACCACCGCGCCCTATGACCTCGTCTCGCGCATGCGCGCTTCGTTCTGGGTGGTCGGTCCGCTGCTGGCGCGCATGGGCGAAGCCCGGGTGTCGCTGCCCGGCGGCTGCGCCATCGGCACCCGGCCGGTGGATTTCCACCTGGATGCCCTGCGGGCGCTGGGTGCCGATCTGGAGATCGACGCCGGCTATGTGCGGGCCCGCGCGCCCAAGGGGCTGAAGGGCGCCCGCATCGTCTTCCCGAAGGTCTCGGTGGGCGCCACCCACACGGCGCTGATGGCGGCGACCCTCGCCGACGGCGAAACCGTGATCGAGAACGCCGCCCGCGAGCCGGAAGTGACGGACCTCGCCGAGTGCCTCATGAAGATGGGCGCGCAGATCAGCGGCGCCGGCACGTCCACCATCTACATTCAGGGCGTGCCGCGGCTGCGCGGTGCCCGCCACGCGGTGCTGCCGGATCGCATCGAGACCGGTACCTATGCCATGGCCACCGCCATGACCGGTGGCGACGTGCTGCTGGCCGGCGCCCGGCCGGACCTTCTGGAGAGCACCATCGACATCCTGCGCCAGGCCGGGGTGGAAGTGGACGCGACCAATGAGGGCATCCGGGTGCGCCGCAACGGCGCCGGCATCCTGCCGGTGGAGGTGAGCACGGCGCCCCATCCGGGCTTCCCCACCGACCTGCAGGCCCAGCTCATGGCGCTGATGACCAAGGCCAAGGGGCGTTCTCGGATCACCGAGACCATCTTCGAGAACCGCTTCATGCACGTGCAGGAGCTGGCGCGGCTCGGCGCGAAGATCCAGCTGGATGGCGACACCGCCACCATCGAGGGCGCCGAGCGGCTCACCGGCGCGCCGGTGATGGCCACCGATCTCAGGGCCTCCGTCTCGCTGGTCATCGCCGGCCTTGCGGCAGAGGGCGAGACCCTGGTGCAGCGGGTCTATCACCTGGACCGGGGCTTCGAGCGGCTGGAAGAGAAGCTGTCCCGCTGCGGCGCCGAGATCGAGCGCATTTCCGGCTGATCGCCCCTTTCGGCTGCCCTATGGAACCCAGGGGCGCGCCGCCGCGTTGCTCAAGCGACGGAATGTGACACTGTCGTGACGGCGGGCCTTGGTCCGGCGCGCGGAGGGTCATGCGCCCAGCGGGTCATGCGCCCATGAGCTCGGATCATCGAGGCCTTCGCCACGGTGTGGCCGGTTGCTGCCGGTCAGCTTCGGGACAGGTTCGTGTGGCTAGATTGCGTCCGTCTTTGTCCGCATTGACAGCTTCCAGCTCCTGTGTGGACATGTGACGAGATGGCGCTGAAGGTATGTGGTTGCGCGATTGCCTAACTGCATCTGGACGTTGCATCCAAAATTGCCTCGACAGCACGTCGGGGTGGGGTCGGAAACAGCGGGGCCGGAGGGCGGTCCAAAATGGTGTGCGCGGATCTTTTTCCGAAGTCCAGGCGGGTCTACTGGAAGACCTATCTTCTCATCGCCGTCGTCTCGGCATGCGCGTTCGCGCTGCTCTACGGCAGCGACGCCTTCGAGAAGGCCTATGAGCTGTCGCGCCACTATGAGGCCTGGCAGCTGGATGAGCTGTTCTCGTTCTTTGTCATCGCCACGTTTGCGTTGATCGCCACCCTTGTGGTGCACGAGCGGCACTTGCGGGCGGCTCTGGTGGAGCGCAAGCAGGCCGAGCGGCAGGCAGAGAACGCCTCCCGCTACGACGGCCTGACCGGTATCCCCAACCGCATGATGTTCCAGGAAGAGTTCGCTCGGGGCCTGGAGCGGGCCAAGGCCACGCGCACGCGGCTGGCGGTGCGGGTGATCGACATCGACGGCTTCTTCGCGGTCAACGATGCCTGGGGGCATACGGTGGGCGACGGGGTGCTGCGTGAGGTGGCCGAGCGCCTGCGCGGGGTCCTGCGCAAGGGCGATCTGGTGGCGCGGCTCGGCAGCGATGAATTCGTGGTGCTGTTTCCCATGGTGACCGAGCAGACCGACGACCTGTTCCGTCTGGCCACCCGGATCCTTGCCGTTCTGCGCGAGCCTTTCGTGTGTGGCGACCGTGAGGTGGAGCTTACCGGCAGCATCGGCATCGCCAAGTATCCGCGTGACGGGGACCAGGACACCGTGCTGCTGCAACGCGCGGAAAACGCCATGATGCAGGCCAAGAGCAGCGGCAAGAACCGCTATGCGCTCTATGACGCGGGTCTGGAGGCGTGCCGGCGCCAGCGCCTGGCTGCGGAAAGCGACCTGCGCGATGGCCTGGAGCGGGGTGAGATCGTCGCCCATTACCAGCCCCTGGTGGATCTCGCGACCATGCGTCCGCGCGGCTTCGAGGCGCTGGCCCGCTGGCAGCATCCCACCCGCGGCCTTCTGGGCGCGCCGGAATTCATCCCCATCGTCGAGGATGCGGGGCTGAGCGAGCGCCTGTTCACCGCCATGCTGCAGCGGGTGTGCCTGGATACGAAGGATTGGGCGCCGGACCTCACCGTCGCCATCAACCTGTCGCCTCCCCAACTGCTGGACAGCCGGTTGGCGGACCACATCCTCGCCCTCCTGGCCGACATGGGTGTGCCGCCTCAAAGGATCGAGATCGAGATCACCGAGACGGCGCTGCTGCTGGATTTCGACACGGCGCGGCGCACCATGTCCGCCTTGCGCGAGGCCGGCGTTCGTATGTCGCTGGATGATTTCGGCACCGGCTATTCCGGGCTGCGCCACCTGCGGGAGCTGCCCATCGACAAGATCAAGGTGGATCGCTCGTTCACCCAGCGCATCGTCGGTGATCCGCAATGCCGCAAGATCATCACCTCCATGCTGCATCTGGGCTCGGCCCTGGGCATGACCACGGTGGCGGAGGGGGTGGAGGCGCCGCAGGAAGCCGATTGGCTGCGCTCCCAGGGCTGCCACCTGGGGCAGGGCTATCTGTTCGCGCGGCCGCTGCCGCCCGAGGAGGCGCTCGGTCTCGGCGGCCTGGTGGCGTTATGACGGAACGGGCGCCCGATGCCCGGTTCGCACTGCGCTGAAGCTCACGCTCCCCCGTGGCGGCATTGGAGGCATGTGTCGCTGACGCATTGAAACCGGGGTCGGCGCTGTCTATCTCGAAAGGGCCGCAAGACGGCGCACGAGCAAGAAGGCAGCGAGAAGGCGAGAGCCATGACCGATCTGAAACTGCTGGCCCTGGACGAGGAGGACCTCGCCGTCGTGTCCGCCCATCTGCAGGATGCGGTGGTGAAGATCATCGACATGGGCTTTCTGCCCACCGCGCAGCGCTTCGCCCTGCTGCTGAACCGGTTCGACTGGGATCAGCAGGTGGTCGCGGGGGAAAGCGTGCGGCGTCGCACGGGGCTTCATTTCGAGCGCGTGCGTGCCGCCCAGTGCCGGGGCATGGCTGCGGCCGCGCGGGATGGCGTGCTCAATCTTCTGGCCGTCACCTTCCTGCCCACCGATGCGCCGTCCGGCTATGTGCTGCTGACCTTTTCCGGCGGTGCCGAGGTGCGGCTGGAGGTGGAATGCATCGAGGCTGGCCTGAAAGATCTCGGGCCCGCCTGGGGCTGCGCCCACGCGCCCAAGCATGACGGACGCCCGCAAGAGGCGCCGGATGACGCCGGTATGCATCCGGCCTGACCGCAAGAAAGGGCGTTTCCGAAGGCGTCACGGCGGCGCATCCGGTGCGCCGGGGCTTCCCTCCGCCGCCGACCTGATCTAGCAAGACGCCCATGCCCATCCGTCTCGATACCGAAACTTCCGATTTCCCCCAGCGGTTCGCTGATTTCCTCGGCTCCAAGCGCGAGGCCTCGGTGGATGTGCAGGACCAGGTGTCCGCCATCATCGCCGAGGTGCGCGCCCGCGGCGACGCGGCGCTGATCGACCTGTCGCGCAAGTTCGACCGGGTGGACCTCGCCGCCCTCGGCCTGCGCGTGACCGATGCCGAGCTCGATGCCGCCCTCGCCTCCATTCCCCCGGAGACCCGCGCGGCGCTCGAATTCGCCAAGGGGCGCATCGAGAGCCACCACGCCCGCCAGCGGCCCCACGACGAGACTTATACGGATGCGGCCGGCGTCACCCTCGGCCAGCGCTGGACCAGCGTCGATGCGGTGGGGCTCTATGTGCCCGGCGGCACCGCCGCCTATCCTTCCTCGGTGCTGATGAACGCCGTGCCGGCGCAGGTGGCCGGTGTGCCGCGCATCGTCATGGTGGTGCCGGCGCCCGACGGGCAGATTGCTCCGCTGGTGCTGGCGGCGGCGCGGCTCGCCGGTGTGCATGAAGTCTACCGGGTGGGCGGCGCCCAGGCGGTGGCGGCGCTGGCCTTCGGCACGGAAACCATCCGGCCGGTGGACAAGATCGTCGGTCCCGGCAACGCTTATGTGGCCCAGGCCAAGCGGCAGGTGTTCGGCAAGGTGGGCATCGACATGGTGGCCGGCCCGTCCGAGGTGCTGATCCTCGCCGACGGCAATGCCAATGCCGACTGGATCGCCGCCGACCTTCTGGCCCAGGCGGAGCACGACACCGCGGCCCAGTCCATCCTGGTCACCGACAGCGCCGATCTCCTGGCGCGGGTGGACGCGGCGGTGGAGGGCATGCTCGCCACCCTGCCACGGGCCGAGATCGCCCGTGCCTCCTGGCGCGACCATGGCGCCCTCATCAAGGTGAAGAGCCTCGACGAGGCGCCGGCGCTGGTGGATCGGGTCGCGCCTGAGCATCTGGAGATCCAGACCGAGGCCCCCGACACCTTGGCCGAGCGCATCCGCCATGCGGGGGCGATCTTCGTCGGCGCCTATACGCCCGAGGCCATCGGCGACTATGTGGGCGGCACCAACCACGTTTTGCCCACCGCCCGCTCGGCCCGCTTCTCCTCGGGCCTTGGCGTGCTCGATTTCATGAAGCGCACCTCCATCCTGAAGCTGAATGCCGAGGCGCTGGGTGCGCTGGGCCCGGCGGCGGTGCGCCTTGCCGAGGTGGAGCGCCTGCAGGCGCACGGGCGCTCGGTGTCGATCCGCACCAATGCCGGAGGAGGCCAGTGACCCCATGAGCGAGACGTCGCCCGCGCGGCTGTGCGCCGTGACCCTGGACGAAGGCTCCATCGGCCATGCCGGCGCCGATGTGGAGCACGAGCGCGCCACCGCCATCTGGGATCTGATCGAGGACAATGCGTTCCATCCCTGTGGCGATCCCGGGCAGGGGCCCTACAAGCTCCATATCTCGCTCATGGACAACCGCCTGGTGCTGGACATCAAGCGGGAGAATGACGAGCAGGTGGTGCAGCACCACCTCTCCCTCACCCCCTTCCGCAAGGTGGTGAAAGACTACTTTCTGATCTGCGAGAGCTATTACGCCGCCATCCGCACCGCCTCGCCGACCCAGATCGAGGCCATCGACATGGGCCGCCGGGGGGCGCACAACGACGGGTCCGAACTGCTGCGCGAGCGCCTTCAGGGCAAGATCGACGTGGATTTCGATACCGCCCGCCGGCTCTTCACGCTGATCTGCGCGCTGCACTGGAAGGGCTGAGCCCATGGCCTCCGCGCCGGACCCTTCCGTAGCGCATCCGCGTTCGGCTCGGCCCCAGTCGGTGCTTTTCATCTGTGGGCAGAACGCGGTGCGGTCCGTCATGGCGGCCGCGCTGCTGCGCCACCTCTATGGCAAGTCCATTTATGTGGGCTCCGCCGGCGTCATGGCCGGCGAGGCGGATCCGTTCGTCACCGCTGTGATGGAGGAGATCGGCCTCGACGTGCACCGCCATCGCCCGCAGAGCGTGGAGGATCTAGAGGAATATGAGGGGCTTGGCTTCGATCTCGCCATCTCCCTGTGCCCCAGCGCCCATCACCGCGCCCTGGAGCTGACGCGCACCAACGCGCTGGAGGTGGAATACTGGCCGACGCCGGATCCCACCCGCGAAGGCGGCAACCGCGAGCAGCGGCTGGAGGCCTACCGGGCGGTGCGCGACGAGCTCGAAGCCCGCATCCGCGAGCGCTTCCGCCACCTGTGAGCCCACCGACCGGGTCTTCGAGCGGCGCCCGCGCCCGCTTGAGCGTGGGCCGGCTGTCCACCGGACAAGCGGCCGCGGCCTGTTCTTTGACCTTGTGATCGTGTTGGCGCTCTGCAACGGTGCCGAAACGTCATCGCGCCAATCGAGGACCGGGGAACCATGTCGCTGAAGGGACTTCTCGCCGCCACCGCTCTCACCGGAACGCTCCTTGCGGGGGCGCTGGCCAGCTCCGGCGCGGCGCTTGCCGATCCGGTGAAGGTGGGCCTCGTCTCCACCCTGTCCGGCCCCTCGGCGGTGCTGGGCCAGCACATGCGCGACGGCTTCCTGCTGGCGGTGAAGGAGCTGGGCGGCAAGCTCGGCGGCCAGGAGACCGACGTCATCGTGGTGGATGACGAGCTGAAGCCCGACGTGGCGGTGCAGAAGGTGAAGGGCCTCATCGAGCGCGACCACGTGGATTTCGTCGCCGGCGTGGTGTTCTCCAATGTCATGGGCGCGGTGGTGAAGCCGGTGACCGCCAATGACGTGTTCCTGATCTCCGGCAATGCCGGGCCCTCGCCCATCGCCGGGGCGGGCTGCAGCCCGTTCTTCTTTTCCGCCTCCTACCAGAACGATCAGGTCCACGAGGTGCTGGGCCAGTACGCCCAGAACAAGGGCTACAAGAAGGTCGTGCTGATGGCCCCCAATTATCAGGCGGGCAAGGATTCACTGGCCGGCTTCAAGCGCCACTACAAGGGCGAGGTGCTGGACGAGATCTACACGCCACTGGGCCAGCTGGATTTCTCCGCCGAGCTTGCCAAGATCGCCGCCGCCAAGCCCGACGCCATCTTCACCTTCATGCCCGGTGGCATGGGTGTGAACCTCGTCAAGCAGTATCGCCAGGCGGGCCTTGCCGACACCATTCCCTTCCTCTCCGCCTTCACCGTGGACGAGACCACTTTGCCGGCCACCGGCGAGGCGGCGGCGGGCTTCTATTCCGGCGCGCCGTGGGCGCCGAACCTCGACGTGCCGGCCAATAAGGCGTTCGTGGCGGCGTTCGAGAAGGAATACGGCTACGTGCCCGCGCTCTATGCCGCCCAGGGCTATGACGCGGCCAAGCTCATCGATTCCGCGCTGAAGGCCACCGGCGGCAAGACCGCCGACAAGGAGGCCCTGCGCGCCGCCCTGAAGAAGGCCGACTTCGCTTCCGTGCGCGGCAACTTCAAGTTCAACACCAACCAGTTCCCCATCCAGGACTTCTACCTGGTGGAGGCGACCAAGCGCCCCGATGGCAAGTTCCAGACGCAGGTGGTGGAGAAGATCTTCTCCGACTACGGCGACGCCTATGCCGAGAAGTGCAAGATGAAGTGAGGGCCGGCGCCCTCACCGTGTCGGGACGGGCCGCACAGCGCCCGCCCGTGCTTTTCGTCCCCGCTGTTCCTGGTTCACCGCTCCCCCAATGTCCCTTGCCCTGTTCCTGGTCCAGATCCTCAACGGGCTCCAGCTCGGCATCCTGCTGTTCCTGGTGGCGGCGGGGCTGACCCTGGTGTTCGGGGTGATGGATGTCATCAACCTCGCCCACGGCGTGCAATACATGCTGGGGGCTTATCTGATGGTCACCGCCACGGCGCTCACGGGCAGCTTCTGGCTGGGCCTGCCGCTGGCGCTGGTGGCGGCGCTGGTGCTGGGGCTGGTGCTGGAGCGTCTCGTCATCCGCCAGCTCTATGGGCGCGATCACCTGGAGCAGGTGCTGGCCACCTTCGGCATCATCCTGTTTGTCAATGAAGCGGTGCGGATGATCTGGGGCGCCTCGCCCCTCTCCATCCCCATGCCGCAGGCGCTGTCCGGTTCGGTGCCGCTGCTCGACGGGCTCAATTACCCGGTCTACCGGCTGGCGCTGATCGCCGTCGGGCTGGCGCTGGCGGGCGGTCTTTATCTCCTGGTCACCCGCACCCGCTCCGGCATGCTGCTGCGGGCGGGAGCCTCCAACGCCCCCATGGTTTCGGCGCTGGGGGTGGATATCACCGCCCTGTTCGCCAAGGTGTTCGCCTTCGGCGCCATGCTGGCGGCCTTCGCCGGGGCCATGGCCGGGCCCATCCTCTCGGTGGAGCCGGGCATGGGCGACAGCCTGCTCATCCTCGCCTTCGTGGTCATCGTCATCGGCGGCATCGGCTCCATGCGCGGCGCCTTCATTGCCGCTCTGCTGGTGGGGCTCATCGACACCTTGGGCCGGTCCTTCATCACCGATCTCCTGAAGCTGGTGATGCCCGCCGCCGATGCCAACCAGGCCGGCCCGGCCCTCGCTTCCATGAGCGTCTATCTGCTCATGGCGCTGGTGCTGTTCTTCCGCCCGCGCGGCCTGTTTCCGGCGCCCGCATGAGACCGGCGGGCATGAGACCGGCGAGCATGAACACGACCAGCATGAGACGCGCCGCCATCCCCCTCATCCTGTTCGCGCTGCTGGCCGTCGCGCCGCTGGCGAGCGACGGCTACACCTTGTCCCTGCTGGCGCGGGCCATGATCTTCGCGCTGGCGGCGGTGAGCCTCGATTTCATCCTGGGCTATGGGGCGCTGGTGTCGTTCGGCCATGCCGCCACCATGGGCATCGGCGCCTATGCGGTGGGAATTCTGGCGGAGGAGGGCATCGGCGATGCCCTTGTCGCCTTCCCTGCGGCCATGGCCGCGGCCGGCCTGTTCGCCCTGGTCACCGGCGCCATCTCGCTGAAGACCCGCGGCGTCTATTTCATCATGATCACCCTGGCGTTCGGCCAGATGGCCTATTTCGTCACCCAGAGCCTCTCCGCTTATGGGGGCGACGATGGCCTGTCGCTGGCGGTGCGCTCCACCATCGCCGGCCACCGCTGGCTGCGCGATCCGCTCATCTTCCATTATGTGATCCTCGGTCTTCTGGCCCTCACGTTCCTGTTCTGCCGCATGCTGGTGCGGGCGCCGTTCGGCCGGGTGCTGGAGGGGGCGAAGGAGAACGAGCGGCGGATGCGGGCGCTGGGGGTGAACCCCTATCCCTATCGGCTCATCGCCTTCACCTTGGCCGGCGCGCTGGCGGGGCTGGCCGGCGCGCTGTTCGCCAACCTCACCGAGTTCGTGAGCCCGGCCTATCTCTCCTGGTACCGTTCCGGCGAGCTGATCGTGATGGTGGTGGCGGGCGGCGTCGGCACCCTTTATGGCGCCATCCTGGGGGCGCTCGGCGTGGTGCTGGCGGAAGAGGGCTTGTCCCTCATCACCGAGCACTGGCGCATCCTGTTCGGACCGCTGCTGGTGCTGATCGTGCTGTTCACCCGCGGTGGCCTCGCCGCAGTGCTGGGCGGCAAGGGAGGGGCGGATCGTGGCTGAGCCGCTCCTGTCCATCCGCCATCTGCGCAAGGCCTATGGCGCCCTGCAGGTCACCGACGGAGTGAGCCTCGACGTGCGGCCGGGCGAGATCCATGCGGTGATCGGCCCCAATGGCGCCGGCAAGACCACCTTGGTGTCGCAGATCGCCGGCGAGGTGGTGCCCGATGGCGGGCAGATCCTGTTCGCCGGCGCCGACATCACCCGGCTGCCGGTGCACAAAAGGGCGCGGCGCGGGCTCGCCCGCTCGTTCCAGATCACCTCGGTCCTCGCCGGTTTCACGGCACTGGAGAACGTGGCCCTGGCGGTGGCGGCGGCGCAGGGGCACACCTTCCGCTTCATCCGTCCCGCCCGCAGTGATCGCACCGCCCTGGAGGCGGCCGCCGCTTTGCTGGAGCAGGTGGGGCTCGGGGCGCGGGCGCAGGTGCCGGCGGCCGATCTCAGCCACGGGGAAAAGCGCGCGCTGGAGCTGGCCATGGCTTTGGCGGGGCGGCCGCGCCTGCTGCTGCTGGACGAGCCCATGGCCGGCACCGGCCATGAGGAATCCGCCGCCATGGTGCGGCTTCTGGAGCAGGTGCGCGGGGCGGCCGGCATACTGCTGGTGGAGCACGACATGGATGCCGTGTTCCGCCTGGCCGACCGCATCAGCGTGCTGGTGGCGGGGCGTGTCATCGCCTGCGGCAGTGCCGATGAGGTGAAGGCCGATGCCGGCGTGCGCGCCGCCTATCTCGGGGATGAGGCATGAGCACCCCGCTGCTCACCGTGCGCGGGCTCAAGGCCGGCTACGGCGGGGCGCCGGTGCTGTTCGGCGTCGACCTTTGCGTGCCCCGGCACGGTGCTCTGGCCTTGCTGGGCCGTAATGGCATGGGCAAGACCACCACCATCCGCACCCTCATGGGCCTTTTGCCCGCGCGCGCCGGCGCGGCGGAGCTGGACGGCGCGCGGCTCACCGGCCTGCCGCCGCACAAGGTGGCGCGGGCGGGGCTCGGCCTGGTGCCGGAAGGGCGGCAGATCTTCCCCACGCTGACGGTGGAGGAAAACCTCGTCGCCACCGCCATGGCGCCCCGTGCCGGACTGCCGGCCTGGACCCTGGAGCGGGTTTATGGGCTGTTTCCCCGCCTTGGCGAGCGGCGCCGCCACTATGGCAACCGCCTCTCCGGTGGCGAGCAGCAGATGCTGGCCATCGGCCGGGCATTGATGACCCACCCGCGCCTGCTGATCCTCGACGAGGCGACGGAGGGCCTCGCCCCGCTGATCCGCGAGGAGATCTGGTCGGTCATCAACACCCTGAAGGGCGAGGGGCTGTCGCTGATCGTCATCGACAAGCACATCGGTGCTCTGACCCGCATCTGCGACACGGTGGCGGTGATGGAGAAGGGCCGCGTGATCCACGCCGGCCCCGCCACCGACTTCGCCGCCGATCCCGAACTGGCTGGGCGGCTGCTTGGAGTTTGAGGATGGGCGCGGAAAAGAAAAAGGCGGCCGAAGCCGCCTTTTTGCAGTCTGATTGCGCAGAACGTTCGCTCAATTGTCCAGGAACGAGCGCAGCTTGCGCGAGCGGCTGGGGTGCTTGAGCTTGCGCAGGGCCTTGGCCTCGATCTGGCGGATGCGCTCGCGGGTCACCGAGAACTGCTGTCCCACCTCTTCCAAGGTGTGGTCGGTGTTCATGCCGATGCCGAACCGCATACGCAGCACCCGCTCTTCGCGCGGGGTCAGCGAGGCGAGAACGCGGGTGGTCGTCTCGCGCAGGTTGCTCTGGATGGCCGCATCGATGGGCAGGATGGCGTTCTTGTCCTCGATGAAGTCGCCCAGGTGGGAATCTTCCTCGTCGCCGATGGGGGTTTCGAGGGAGATGGGCTCCTTGGCAATCTTCAGCACCTTGCGGACCTTCTCCAGCGGCATGCCGAGCTTTTCCGCCAGCTCTTCCGGGGTCGGCTCGCGGCCGATCTCATGGAGCATCTGCCGCGAGGTGCGCACGATCTTGTTGATGGTCTCGATCATGTGCACCGGAATGCGGATGGTGCGGGCCTGGTCGGCGATGGAGCGGGTGATGGCCTGCCGGATCCACCAGGTGGCATAGGTGGAGAACTTATAGCCGCGCCGGTACTCGAACTTGTCCACCGCCTTCATGAGGCCGATGTTGCCCTCCTGGATGAGATCCAGGAACTGCAGGCCGCGGTTGGTGTATTTCTTGGCGATGGAGATGACGAGGCGCAGGTTCGCCTCCACCATTTCCTTCTTGGCCTGGCGGGCTTCCTTCTCGCCCTTCTGCACCATCTGGACGATCTTGCGGAACTCGGCGATCTCGAGCCCCGTCTCGGTGGCGAGGGCGTGAATCTCGCCGCGCAGGTCCTTGATGCCGTCCTTCTCGTGGGCGACGAAGCCCTTCCAGCCGCGCGAGCCCAGCTTGGACACCCGCAGCACCCACTTGGGGTCGAGCTCCGAGCCTTGGTAGTTCTTCAGGAAGTCGTCGCGGCCCACGCCATAGCTGTCGGCCAGCCGCATCAGCCGGCCTTCCAGGGACACGAGACGCTTGTTGATCTCGTAGAGCTGCTCCACCAGGGCGTCGATGCGCGCCTGGTTGAGGGAGAGGCTCTTCACGTCGAGAACGAGATCTTCCTTGAGCTTCTTGGCCTTGCGCTCCTGCGCCGGGGACAAGGTCTCATTCTTGAGTTTCGATTCGACGTTCTGGTCCTGCAGGCGGCGCAGCTTCACGTAAGAGCCGGCGATGCGGTCGAAGGTTTCCAGCACCTTCGGCTTGATCTCCGCCTCCATGGCCGCCAGCGACATGGAATTCTCCATGTCGTCCTCGTCGCCCTCCGGCCCGGCGCCGTCGCCGAGCATGCCGTCCTCGCCGGCTTCCGGGGCGAGCGCGGCCTCGTCACCCAGCGCCGCCGGCGGGTTCTTGCCTTCCGGGCCGGCATAGGTGGCTTCGAGGTCGATGATGTCGCGCAGCAGAACCTTGCCTTCCACCAGCTCATCACGCCAGATGATGATGGCCTGGAAGGTCAGCGGGCTCTCGCACAGGCCGGCGATCATCGCCTCGCGGCCCGCTTCGATGCGCTTGGCGATGGCGATCTCGCCCTCGCGGGAGAGCAGCTCCACCGAGCCCATCTCTCGGAGGTACATTCTTACCGGGTCGTCGGTGCGCTCCGCGGGCTCCGACTTGGTCTCGGAGCGGGCGACGGCGCGCGACGAGGTCTCGGCGATCTCGCCGCCTTCGGCCTCCTCGGGCTCGTCGGGTGATTCGGCCTCCTCGGCGTTCTCCTCGCTCTCGGCCTCTTCCGCCTCGATGACGTTGATGCCCATGTCGTTGAGCATGGCGAGGGTGTCCTCGATCTGCTCGGAGGTGACTTCCTCGGAAGGCATCACCTCATTGAGCTGCTCGTAGGTCACATAGCCCCGGCGCTTGGCGTTCTTGATCATCTTCCGGACGGCCGCGTCCGAGAGGTCGAGCAACGGCCCGTCGGGGGCGTCGGTCTCCTTCTCTGGCGCTTCGGTCGTCTCGGCAGATTGCTTCGCCATGGACATCTCCTGATGGTCTCGCCGGTATACAACGGCGAAGCGGCGACGCAGCCAAAGGGCTCCGCCGCCTGTCGTTCTCATGCTCCGGGCGCGCCTGTTGTTGACGCATCCCCGTTAAGCCCGCCTGAACGGCGGTGCGCCCCGAAGGGCTTATCCCCATTCCGCCGGCCGCCCGGATGCCGCGCCGCTCACATGGAGCGCACCGCGCGGCGGCCCGAGAGGGCGCCGAAGCCTTCCACCAGCGCATCCATCCCCTCCACCGTGGAGAGACGCTCGCGGACATCGCGCAGCCAAGCAAAATTCGCCTCGCTCGGGTCCTCCCCCAGCGACCGCTCGGCTTCCTTCAACTCCCTAGATAGCGCGTAAGCCTTGTGATGCAAGGCCGTCCGCTGCTGCCACCAGAGCCGGACATCCTCTTTTGCGGTATCTGGATAGGCTGGCCAGTCCATTTTTGGATTGGCGAGGGTGCTCACCCGCCGCGAAAGGTCGTCGAGGTCCCCCTGGCCGAGGGCGCCGAGGAGGGTCTCGAAGCCGTCCCGACTCCAGTCGAGCCCCTCCAGATGGGCGCCGATGAGGGCCTGACGCAGCCGGTCCGCCTCGGGATTGGCGAACGGAAGCCGCGCCACCTCCTCGGCCGCCTCGTCGAGCAGGAAAGGGTGGTTGATGAGGCAGAACAGCAGCAGCGCCTCATTGCGCGGCAAGCTCGCCAGCGGCCCGCGCACGGCCGAGCTCTTGGCGATCTCCGAGCCGGGCAGGGGAAACCCGCCATCCCGGGGGGACCCGCCGCGGCCGTTCCGCCGGCCGTTGGTCCAGCCGCCGCCCTGCCATCCCCCGCCTTGCCAGCCGCCCTGCGGGCGACCGCCGCCGTCGCGCCAGCCGCCGCGGCCGCTGGCGGGGGCGAGCAGGGCGCGCAGGCGCTCGTTCATGTCCTGACGGTAGTGTTTGCGGACCGTTTCGTCGGCGATGACGCCCACCACCTCATTGAGGCGGGCCTCCAGGGCGGCGCGGCGTTCCGGGGTGTCGATGGCGGCTGTCTCGCTCTCCCGCGCCCACAGTTCGGCGGCGAGCGGGCGGGCGCCGGCCAGCACCTGCTCCATGGCGTCGCGGCCGGAACGGCGGATGAGATCGTCCGGGTCCTGGCCTTCGGGCAGCGCAGCAAAGGCCAGGCTGCGGCCGGCCTTGAGGTGGGGCAAAGCGATGTCCATGGCTCGATGGGCGGCGCGGCGGCCGGCCTTGTCGCCGTCGAACAGCAGCAGCGGCTCCTCGGACATGCGCCAGAGCAGTTGCAGCTGATCCTCGGTGAGGGCGGTGCCGAGCGGCGCCACGGCGCCGGTGAAGCCGGCCTCCACCATGGCGATGACGTCCACATAGCCTTCCACCACGATCACCCGGGCGCCAGTGTGGGCGGCCGCGCGGGCGCCGAAGCCGTTGTAGAGCAGGCTGCCCTTGTGGAAGAGCGGGGTTTCCGGCGAATTCAGATACTTGGCCGGAACATCCTTCTCCAGCGCCCGGCCGCCGAAGGCCACCACCCGGCCCTTGAGATCGGTGATGGGGAACATGACCCGGTCGCGGAACCGGTCGTAGGGCACCGGGATGTCGTCGCCGGAGATCAGCAGGCCGGCCTCGATCATGGCCTCCACGCTCACCCCCTGCTTACCCAGGGCCTCCTTGAGGTGGAAGCGCTCACCGGCGGCATAGCCCAGGTGGAAGCGCTGCTGGGTGGCGGGGCCGAGCTCGCGATCGGCCAGATAGCCCCGCGCCTTGGCGCCGGCGCGCGATTGCAAGGTGTCCTCGAAATGCCGGGCAGCCAGCGCCATGACCTCATGGAGCGAGCGCCGGCGCTCCTCCCGGGCGGCGGCCTCGGGGGTGACTTCCGGCAGCGGCAGGCCGGCCATGCCGGCGAGCCGCTCCACCGCCTCGCCGAACGGCATGCCTTCCGTCTCCATCAGGAAGTCGAACACGTCGCCATGCTTGCCGGACGAGAAGCAGTGATAGAACCCCTTCTGATCGTTGACGAAAAAAGAGGGCGTCTTTTCCGGGTTGAAGGGCGAGAGGCCGGCGAACTCGCGGCCCTGCTTCCTCAGCTTGACGCGCCGACCCACCACCTCCGACACGGGAAGGCGGGCGCGGATCTCGTCCAGGAACGCCGGTGGGAAGCGCATGCGCGAATCAACTCGATCAAAGGTCTGGCCGGCTATGGTAAGGCGTCCGTCTTGCACAGGATCTGGGCTTTCGTGAGGACGGGGCCGCAGGCGGGCGCGCCGTTCCCGTTGCGCCCGCAATCCCCCTTATCCACACCTGCTGATCGATGCCCGCGCCGCTCGATCCGCCCGGCCTTGCGCGCCGCTCCGCGCCCGCGAACTGCGACTTGCGTGCAACGGAACTCCCGGACACGCGAAACGGCCACGCTTGATCGTGGACCGCAGGGGAAGGCGCGGCTAGCCTGTTGAAAAATCCAGCGTGGGGCGGGCTGATGAATGCGATCATCGATTTTCTGAACACGGTGTTCTGGGGCTATG
The DNA here is from genome assembly GCF_022138605.1 of Xanthobacter sp. NM-25. Lineage (GTDB taxonomy): Bacteria > Pseudomonadota > Alphaproteobacteria > Rhizobiales > Xanthobacteraceae > Xanthobacter. The sequence continues at coordinate 1,178,802 of NZ_JACBFS010000001.1, read as the reverse complement.
TGCTGATCTATGGCCTTCTGGCCGTGGGCATCTATTTCACGCTGCGGCTGAAATTCATCCAGATCCTGCATTTTCCCGAGATGCTGCGCTCGGTGTTGCGCTCCGACGCCAATGACCGTTCCGGCATCACCCCGTTCCAGGCCCTGTGCACCTCGCTGGCCTCGCGGGTGGGCACCGGCAACATCGCCGGCGTGGCGGTGGCGCTCTATCTGGGCGGGCCGGGCTCCATCTTCTGGATGTGGGTGGTGGCGGCCCTGGGCATGGCCACCGCCTTCGCCGAGAGCACCCTCGCCCAACTCTACAAGGTGAAGGACGACGAGGGCCGCTATCGCGGCGGGCCGGCCTTCTACATCGCCAAGGGGCTGAAGGCGCCGTGGGCCGGGGCCATCTTCTCGGTCTGCCTCATTCTGTCGTTCGGCCTGGTGTTCAACGCGGTGCAGGCCAATTCCATCGCCGATGCCATGGATGGCGCGTTCGGCGTGCCCAAGATCGGCACCGGCGTGGTGGTGGCGGCGCTGGCCGGCATCATCATCTTCGGCGGCATCGCCGCCATCGCCCGCACCGCCGAGCTGGTGGTGCCGTTCATGGCCGGCATCTATGTGCTGTTCGCGCTCTATGCGGTGGCCACCAACATCACCGAAGTGCCGGCCATGCTGTATCACATCGTCGCCAGCGCCTTCGGCCTGGAACCGGCGGTGGGCGGGGTGAGCGGCGCGGTGGCCGCGGCCATGATGAACGGGGTGAAGCGCGGCCTGTTCTCCAACGAGGCGGGCATGGGCAGCGCCCCGAACATCGCCGCTGTGGCGACCCCCGATCCGCACCACCCGGTGAGCCAGGGCTTCGTGCAGTCGCTGGGCGTTTTCGTGGATACCATCGTGATCTGCACCGCCACCGCTCTGCTGATCCTGCTGGCGGATGTGCTGGTGCCGGGCAATGGCGTCACCGGCACCCAGCTCACCCAGGCGGCCATGGAAGTGCATGTGGGCTCGGCGGGGCGCTATTTCGTGGCCATCGCCATCTTCTTTTTCGCCTTCACCTCCATCATCGGCAACTATTCATATGCGGAGAATGCGCTGGTGTTCCTCGGCCACGGCCATGTGGGGGGCATCATCGTGCTGCGGCTGGCGCTGCTGGCCATGGTGATCTGGGGCGCGCTCCAAAGCGTCGCCACCGTGTTCAACACGGCGGATGCCGCCATGGGGCTGATGGCCTCCATCAACCTCATCGCCATCGTGCTGCTGTCGGGCCTGGTGTCAAAGCTCGCCGCCGACTATCTCGCCAAGCGCCGGGCCGGCCAGGAGCCGACGTTCGTGGCCAGCGAGATGCCGGAGCTGGAAGGCCAGATCGATCCGCAGATCTGGAGCCGCCGCGAGGGCGCGCCCGATCCGGCCGCCCGCGGCTAGGGCGATCGGCGCTCGAAGAGACGATTGTGGCGCGCGTACCCTCCTCCGCGTGCCGGGGGAGGGGCAGGGCCGCCTGAGTGGCGCGCTTGACCGCGCTGCCCGGTCGGCTTCGCCAACGCCTTGCCCCCGCCCCAACCCTCCCCCGCAAGCGGGAGAGGGAGAGCACCGGGACGAGGGGCATCGGCTGAGGCCGCGCGCGGCGTCTTCCGCGAAGCGTCTTCCACGAAGCGTCTTCTGGGCGGCGTGTTCTGGTGCCGCGGGTGCGCCTCAGCCGGCGGCGGTGAGGGCGTCCTTCACCCACTGGGAAGCCTTGCCGAAGTCGATGGCGCCCACATAGCGCTCCTTCAGCACCGCCATGGTGCGGCCCATGTCCTTGATTCCCTTGGCCTCGATCTCGGCGATCACCGTGGCGATGGCGGCGCGGGTATCCGCCTCGCTCATCTGCTGCGGCAGGAACACCTGGATATAGCCGATCTCTTCCCGCTCCTGGGCGGCGAGCTCGGGGCGGCCGCCCTCGTCATAGATCTTGGCGCTTTCCTCGCGCTGCTTCACCATCTTGGCGAGCAGGGCGCGCAGCTCGTCGTCGGTCAAGGGGTCCTTGCCATGGCCGCGCTGTTCGATGTCGCGATCCTTCAGCGCGGCATTGATGAGGCGCAGGGTGGAGGTGCGGCGCTTGTCCTGGGCCTTCAGCGCCTCCTTGAGGGCGGCATTGATGTCGTCACGAAGCACGGATCGGATTCCTTAAGGGTAGAGAAAAGCCAGTGGGTGGCATCGGGCAGCATCGCTGCCATCGGCGATCCCGTTTCGGGTCGCGACCATCGCTCAGCACATGAGAGTTCTGCAGAACACAAGGGTCTCGAGAGGTCTCACCCGCATCGGCTCGAATGGTTCAGCGTCGGCATGTGCATCCCGCAGATGGCCACATCCCCTTGAAAGGCCCGTCATCGCTGCATTCCGGAAACGGAACACTGGCAGCCGGGTGGACCTTCACGCAGCAGGACCTCCATGCGACCGCATGGACGCACACAAATTCGCGCGCGGACGCTGGAAACGCGGCGCGTGACGCTCTATCTAGGCGATCCATGACGAACGAACAAGACCAGACCCCCACCGATCCGGTTTCCACCGGTTCCGGGCGCTCCCCCGCGGCTGACGGCTGGAGCGAACCCGTTCCCACCGCCGTCCTCGTCCTTGCCGACGGCACGGTGCTCGAAGGCTTCGGCATCGGTGCCGCGGCCACGCTGGCTGGCGAGGTGTGCTTCAACACCGCCATGACCGGCTATGAGGAGATCCTCACCGATCCGTCCTATTCCGGGCAGATCATCACCTTCACCTTCCCCCACATCGGCAATGTCGGTACCAATGAAGAGGACATCGAGACGGTGTCCATGGCGGCCGCTTCGGGTGTGCGCGGGGTGGTGCTGCGCACCGCCATCACCGAGCCCTCCAATTATCGCGCCACCCGGCATCTGGATGCCTGGCTGAAGGCGCGGGGCATCCCCGGCATCACCGGCATCGACACGCGGGCGCTGACCGCGCTGATCCGCGAGGCGGGCATGCCCAATGCGGTGATCGCCTATTCCCCCGACGGCCAGTTCGATCTCGCCGCCCTCAAGGCGGAAGCCCGCGCCTGGCCGGGCCTGGTGGGGATGGACCTCGTCCCGTCCGTCACCTCCGCCCAGCGCTTCGACTGGGACGAGACCCCCTGGCAGTGGCCGGAGGGCTTCGGCCATGAAGGGGCGCCGCAGCACCATGTGGTGGCGGTGGACTACGGGGTGAAGCGCAACATCCTGCGCCTGCTCGCCGGCGCTGGCTGCAAGGTCACCGTGGTGCCCGCTACCACCTCGGCCGAGGACATCCTGGCGCTGAAGCCCGATGGCGTGTTCCTCTCCAACGGCCCGGGTGATCCGGCGGCGACCGGGGAATATGCGGTGCCGGTGATCCAGAAGGTGATCGAGAGCGGCGTGCCCACCTTCGGCATCTGCCTCGGCCATCAGATGATCGGCCTCGCGGTGGGCGCCAAGACGGTGAAGATGCACCAGGGCCACCACGGCGCGAACCATCCGGTGAAGGACCTGACCACCGGCAAGGTGGAGATCACCTCCATGAACCATGGCTTCGCCGTGGATCGGGACACCCTGCCCAAGAATGCGGTGGAGACCCATGTCTCCCTGTTCGACGGGTCCAACGCCGGCATCGCTTTGGCCGACAAGCCGGTGTTCTCGGTGCAGTACCACCCGGAGGCGAGCCCCGGGCCGCAGGACAGCCACTATCTGTTCAACCGCTTCGTGGACCTCATCGCCAAAACCAAGGCGGCGTGAGACCAGCCGCGCCGCCCGCCGGCGCGCTCTTGCTCAAGAAAGCCGGCCCTCGGGCCGGCTTTTTCATGGGCGCATTTTCATGGGCGCAGCGGCGACGTCCGGGCTGGATTTGGCCTCGATGGGGTGATTTGTCGCAGTTTTCATTGACAGGATGAATTGTCGCACCCCAGCATAGGCGTGGGGTTTCACCGGGCCCGCGCCGCAGAGCGCCATCGAGCCGCCCGGCCGGCCCCGCCGCAACCGGCGAGGAGGATGCGCCTGTGATCACCGTGAACGATATTCTGCGTGAGAAGCACGACACCCGGCTCATCGCCATCCGCATGACCGAGACGGTGGCGCGGGCGACCCTGCTGATGAAGCGGGAGAATGTTTCCTCCGTTCTGGTGATGGACGATTGCCGCTCCGAACATGGCACGCTGATCGGCGTATTCTCCGAGCGCGACGTGACGCGGGCGGTGCTGGAGCATGGGCCGGCGACCCCGGGCATGGTGCTGGCCGAGTTCCTGGAGCGGGAGCTGATCTGCTGCGCGCCCTCCGATTCCATCGTCACGGCGCTGCGGCTGATGAACGAGCACCAGATCCGCCACCTGCCGGTGATGGAGGATTTCGCCTTGCAGGGGGTGATCAGCGCCACCGACCTGCTGCGCCATTATCTCAAGGAAGCCGAGAGCCGGGGCGCGGTGGATCCCATGCTCCACCCGACCTCGCCAGAGCTGTCGGTGCTGAGCTGAGCGCCCTAAGCGCGCGCCGCCCGCAGGTGGGTGATGAGGCCGGCGGTGGAGCACGAGGCGTCCGGCGGGACGGTGCCCTCGCGCACCGCCGGCAGCAAAGCGGTGGCCAGCTCCTTGCCGAGCTCCACGCCCCATTGGTCAAAGGCGTTGATGTTCCACACCGCCGCTTCCACAAACACGCGATGCTCATAGAGGGCGATGAGCCGGCCCAGGGTGAAGGGGTCGAGGCGGCGATAGGCCAAGGTGACCGAGGGGCGACCGCCGGGAAAGACCCGGTGCGGGGCGAGCCGGGCCACCTCGGCCTCGGGCAGGCCCTTGGCCCGGAGCTGGTCCGCCGCCTCCGCCAGGGTGCGCCCGCGCATCAGCGCCTCGGACTGGGCCAGGCAATTGGCCACCAGCAGCTCATGGTGGTGGGCGAGGGCCGGTTCGTGGCTCTCGGCGGCGATGAGGAACTCCACCGGCACGATCTGCGTGCCCTGGTGCAGCAGCTGGAAGAAGGCATGCTGGGCGTTAGTGCCCGGCTCCCCCCAGACGATGGGGCCGGTGGGCTGCGTCACCGGTGATCCGTCCACGGTCACGCTCTTGCCGTTGCTCTCCATGTCGAGCTGCTGGAGATAGGCGGGAAAGCGCGCCAGGCGCTGGTCATAGGGCACCACGGCGCGGCTGGGATAACCGCACACATCGCGATGCCACAGGCCGATGAGGCCGAGCAGCACCGGCAGGTTGTCGGCCAGCGGGGTGGTGCGGAAATGGGCATCCATGGCGGCGGCGCCGGCCAGCAGCTCGCCGAAACGCACCGGACCGATGGCCAGCACCAGCGACAGGCCGATGGCCGACCACAGGGAATAGCGCCCGCCCACCCAATCCCAGAACCCGAACGTGCGCTCGGGGGGAATGCCGAACGCCCCCACCTTGTCGAGGGCGGTGGAGACCGCCGCGAAATGCCGCCCCACCGCGTCCTCGCCGAGGGCGGCGGTGATCCAGGCGCGGGCGGTGCCGGCGTTGCACATGGTCTCGACGGTGGTGAAGGTCTTCGAGGCGACGATGAACAGGGTGGTGGCGGGATCGAGTCCCTTCAGGGTGTCGGCGATGTGGGCGCTGTCCACATTGGAGACGAAGTGGCAGCGGGGCCCGTCGTGATAGGGGGCGAGGGCCAGGGTGGCCATCACCGGTCCGAGGTCCGAGCCGCCGATGCCGATGTTCACCACGTCGGTGAAGGCGGCCCCGGTGGCGCCGCGGGCGGTGCCCTGCCGGACTAAATCGGCGAAGGCCGACACCTGGGCCAGCACCTGGCGCACGTCGTCGCCGACGGCGACGCCATCCACGACGAAGGGCGCGTCGCCGGCGGCCCGCAGGGCCACATGCAGCACCGCGCGGCCCTCGCTGGCATTGATGCGGTCGCCGGCGAACATGGCGTCGCGCTTGCCGGCGACATCGGCGGCCTGCGCCAGCTGCAGCAGCAGCGCCAGGCTGTCGTCGGTGAGGGCGGTCTTCGAGAAATCCAGCAGCAGGTCATCCGCCCGGCGCGAGAAGGCGGGGAAGCGCGCGGGGTCTGCGCACAGGGCGCGCAGCGGCTGCTGGGTGGTGCCGTGGGCGGCGGCAAGAGCGCGCCAGACCGGCTTCAATTCGCTCATGGGCAGAGAAGTCCTCTTCCATCATCGCGCCAGTGTGGACCGGTGTGGGTGAGGATCACGCAGCCCGCCGCGGGCGCGGCGTCGTCCTGTTACGAATTGTCGGCAGCGGTGCGCCGCAACAAGACCTTTGCCTCAACTGTCGAAGGAAGGCAATCCGGCGGAAGGGCGCACGAAAATCTATGGGGACGGCCATACAATGGACGCGAAGACAGGGGTGCGTGCGCCGAATCCGGGAGGTATTCAATGCCGCGCAGAGGGCGGTGCCGGGGTGCGGTGCGCGCGCTTCAGGTTGCTGCCATTCGGGCGGGCGCGTCGCGGGTCGGATGAGGTGGGGCCCATAAACGAAATCCGCGCAGGGGGCTGCGCGGATCAAATGAGGCCTGAGATCGCTCTGCGCGGATCGGCTTGGTCGATCAACAGTCGGCATGGCCCGAAGGCGGATCCGAAACCGCGGCGCCCCGGGCGGGCGGATGCCTGCCGGCGGGTGCCACGGCCGAAAAAGTCAGCGGCTGAGAACTCAGCGGCTGCGGGGCTTGGACGGCAGCAGGCCTTCGCGCTGGGCGCGCTTGCGGGCCAGCTTGCGGGCGCGGCGGATGGCTTCCGCCTGCTCGCGGGCGCGCTTCTCCGACGGCTTCTCGTAATGACCACGCAGCTTCATCTCGCGGAAGATCCCCTCGCGCTGCATCTTCTTCTTGAGCGCCTTGAGGGCCTGATCAACATTGTTGTCGCGGACGAGAACTTGCACGTGTTTGCCTCTTCAAGCTGTTGCGCCGATCCGGTGCGATCATGAATTGGGTGTCCGGATCCGGGAGCAAAACGCCAAGCGACGTCCCTGCCGTGGGTCCGAAGGAGGCGTTCTCTTATCAGAGCTGAAAAAGGTTGTCCACTCGTCTTCGCCACCGGGCGCGGCGTCGCGAACCCTTGTGCCGGCTCATAACGGCGCCGCCCGCGCCCGCTGAAGAGGATGTTTCGACCCGGCCCCCCGGGGCTAGGCCACGTGGCTCGGCCGAAGGCCTGTCCGCGCGGGAATCGCTGCGGCACCCCCAGGCGTGACGGCGCGGTGGCGGTCAGCAGCCGTCTTGGGCGGCACCCGGGCAGCTGGAGCCGTCGGGCCAGATGCGGTTCACATGGCCCATCTTGCGGCCGGCGCGCACCTCGCTCTTGCCATAGAGGTGCAGGCGGGCACCGGGCTCGCTGAGCAGGCCATGCCAGGCGAGCGCGTCCTCGCCGATGAGATTGGTCATCTGCACCCGGCCGAGGCGATCCACCTCCCCCAGCGGCCAGCCGGCAATGGCGCGCACGTGCTGCTCGAACTGGGAGGTCGCCGCGCCATCCTGGGTCCAGTGGCCGGAATTGTGCACCCGCGGGGCGATCTCGTTGACGATCACCCGTTCCTCGCTGCCGCGGCCCACCACGAACAATTCCACCGCGAAGACGCCCACATAATCGAGCGCGCCGGCGATGGCATAGGCCAGGGCATGGGCCTGGCGGGCGGTGGCGGCATTCACTTCGGCCGGCACGGTGGAGGTGTGCAGAATGTGGTCGCGATGGACGTTCTGCGTCACCTCATAGGCGACGAAGGCGTCATCGGCGCGGCGCGCGGCGACCACGGACACTTCCCGCTCGAACGGCACGAAGCCTTCCAGAATGGCGGGCTGGGCGCCGATGGCGGTCCAGGCGGCGGCGAGGTCATCGCCGGGCCGGAGCGTCACCTGGCCCTTGCCGTCATAGCCGAAGCGGCGGGTCTTCAGCACCGCCGGCAGGCCGATCTGCGCCACCGCGTCATGGAGGGTGGCGAGATCCTCCACGGCGCGGAACGGCGCGGTCTCGATGCCGAGGCCGTTGACGAAGGTCTTCTCCGCCAGCCGGTCCTGGGTGAGCGCCAGGGCGCGGGCGCCGGGATGCAGCGGCACCCGGCCGGTGAGAAACTCGGCAGTGGCCAGCGGCACGTTCTCGAATTCGTAGGTCACCACCTCGACGGCATCGGCGAGGCGGGCGAGCGCCTCCTCGTCCTCATAGCCGGCGCAGATGACGCTGTCGCACACCTGGAAGGCGGGGCTGTCCGCCTCGGGACAGAGCACGACGCTCTTCAGGCCGAGCTGGGCTGCGGCGAGGGCGATCATGCGGCCGAGCTGGCCGCCGCCGAGGATGCCGATGGTGTCTCCGGGCTGCAGCATGGACCTAGGCCGGCTGCTCCGCGACGGCCGCCGTGCGTTCGGCCCGCCAGGCCTCCAGCCGGGTGGCGAGGGCGGCATCGCTGAGCGCCAGCACCGCAGCGGCGAGCAAAGCGGCATTGGTGGCGCCGGCCTTGCCGATGGCGAGGGTGCCCACCGGCACGCCGCCGGGCATCTGGACGATGGAATAGAGGCTGTCGACGCCGGACAGGGCCTTGGATTCCACCGGCACGCCGAACACCGGCAGGGTGGTGAGCGCCGCCACCATGCCCGGCAGATGGGCCGCGCCGCCGGCGCCGGCGATGATGACCTTGGTGCCGGCCGCCTTGGCGCCGCGGGCGAAGTCATACATCCGCTCGGGCGTGCGATGGGCGGACACGATCCGCGCCTCGTGCGAGACGCCGAGCGCCGCCAGCGTCTCGACGGCGTGACGCATGGTGTCCCAATCGGACTGGCTACCCATGATGACCGCCACGTCAGGCGCGCTCATCCCATTCCACCTCGTGAAAACGGAAAGCGCGGCTTTATCGGATCAGGGCGCGGCGGGCAAGGGGGAGAATGGGGGGGCCTTGCGCGACGGGCTCCTCGGGGCGGTCGGGCGAAGGCGGGCGGTGTTGCGGTCCGGGGTCGTCGCGTGGCGGGTGGTGCGGCATTCCCCCTCCCAACCCTCCCCCGCAAGCGGGAGAGGGCTTTGGCGCAGGGACACGGAAAGGCCGGGCTCTTCTTCCCCGGGCTGGTCGCCGCGCGGCTGTTCTGCTGCACCGCGCTATCCCCTCTCTCGCTTGCGGGGGGGTGCGAGGGAGGGGGCCGGCGGCGCTGGAGCGTTTGCTGCCGGTTGGCGGAAGGCGGGCGGTGTTGCGGTCCGGGGGCGTCGCGCGGCGGCTGGTGTGGCATTCCCCCTCCCAACCCTCCCCCGCAAGCGGGAGAGGGCTTTGGCGCAGAGGCGCGGAGAGGGCCGGGCTTTTCTTCGCTGGGCTGGTCGCCGCGCGGCTGTTCTGCTGCAACGCGCTATCCCCTCTCCCGCTCGCGGGGGAGGGCGAGGGAGGGGCAGGTGGGACCGGGAAGGACCCGTGGCGGCGTTCAGGCGGGCCTGGGCCGTCTTACCGCCAGCGGCGGTGCAGCCAGAGCCATTGCTCGGGATATTCGCGGACCCAGCCCTCGATCACGCTGGTGACCGCCTGCATGGCACCCTGCACGTCGATCTGGCCTTCGCCATCGCGGGGCAGCACCACCTCTTCGGTGATCTCCACCCGGAACCGGGCACCGGGCAGGCGGATGACGCGCATGCCGTGCACCGGGCAATCGAACTGGCGGGCGAGGCGGGCCAGCGTCGGGTTGGTGGCGCAGGGGCGGCCGAAGAAGGTCACCTGCGGCCCGCCGGTCCAATACTGGTCCACCAGCATGCCCAGATGCTGCCCGTCCGCCAGCATGTGCGCCATCATCACCCCCGCCTTGCGGCTGGCGCGGATGAGGCCGGGCATGTTGCCGGCGCGCATCTCCTCGATGAGGTCGGCGGCCTTCTTGTTGTTGGGGGCGCGATAGAGCACGCCACCCGGCACCTGGAACTTGGCCCCCGCCACCGCGCACAATTCCCAATTGCCGGTGTGGGCGGTGAAAAACAGGGCCGGGCGGCCGTCGTCACGCAGCCGTTCGAGGATGTCGGCGCCCTTCACCTCGATGCGGCCGGCATTGGGATGGGCCGGGTCGTAATCCCACAGCTGGTCCTGCTGGGCGAAATCGGCGGCGAGCCGGCCCATATTGGCCCACACCCCGCGCACCATGGCTTCGATCTCGGCCCGGTTCTTGTCCGGGAAGGCGGCGGCGAGATTGCGCCGCGCCACCTTGCTCACCGGGAAGAAGGGGCCGAGAAGGCGCGCCCAGAAGGCCATGCCGCCGGAGGAGAGCCACAGGGGCCACAGCCGCAGCCACCAGATGGAGAAGCGCACATAGCCGCCGACGATGGCCTCGACCAGCGGCGCGAACACCGGCCGCAGGCGGTTGCGCCAGCGGCGGAGCTTCTGTTTCAAGGGGGGCACGGCGCGGCTCGGGGCTCGCCCGTCAGAACTTCACGACGATCTTGCCGAACACCTTGCGGCTCTCCAGCCGCTCCAGGCCGTCGTTGAAATTCTCCAGCGGCACCACGGTGTCGATCACCGGCTTGATGCCGCGACCCATCTTCTCGAGGCCGTCGGCCACATTCTTGATGGTGGCGCCGAACGAGCCGAAAATCTTGTACTGGCGCTGGAACAGCTGCATCAGGTTCATCTGCACGGTGACGCCCGAGGTGGAGCCGCAGGTGACGAGCCGGGCGCCCGGCTTCATGGAGAGCAAAGAGGCGTTCCAGGTGTCGGCGCCCACATGCTCGAACACCACGTCCACGCCCACCTTCTTGGTGATCTTGCGGACTTCGTGCTCGAACCGGTCGCGGCGGTAATTGATGACGTGATCGGCGCCGAGCGCCTTGGCCTTCTCGGCCTTCTCGTCATCGCCCACGGTGGTGATGACCGTGGCGCCCACATCCTTGGCGAGGCGGATGGCGGCGGAGCCGATGCCCGAGCCGCCCGCGTGCACCAGCACGGTCTCGCCGTCTTCAAGCTTGGCATTGTCGAACAGCATGTGCTCGACGGTGGAGAAGGTGATGCCGGCGCAGCCCGCTTCCTCGAAGGAGACGCCGGCGGGGGCGGGGATCACCAGCCGCTCGGGCATGTTGATCACGTCGCGGGCGAAACCGTCGATGTGGAAGCCCAGCACGCCGCCCACGTTCTGGCACAGGTTGTCGCGGCCGGCGAGGCAGGCCTTGCAGTGGCCGCAGGTCATGGCGCCATACATGGCCACCGTCTGGCCCACCTTCAGGCCGCGCACGTCGGCGCCCAGGGCGACGATCTCGCCGGCGGCTTCCGCGCCCACCACCAGCGGCATCTTGCGCTTGGCGAAGGCCATGCCGCGCCAGCCCCACACGTCGATATGGTTGAGCGCCAGCGCCTTCACCCGGATCTGCACCTCTCCGGCGCCGGGGGCGGCGGGCTCGGGCATGTCGACGATTTCGAGCTTGCGATCGGAGACGAGCTGGAGGGCGCGCATTCTTATTCTCGCGGTTGTCTGATGGGTTCGGATCAGCGATGGGCCGGCAGGCTGGCGGAGAGGCCCCCATCCACCGGCAGGACGGCGCCGGTCATATAGCCCGCCCCGGGGGAGAAGAGAAAGGCCACCACCTGCGCCACATCATCCGGCTGCGCGAAACGGCCGGCGGGGATCTGCGCCTCCATCCGGGCGCGGTAGTCGGCATATTTCTCCAGCATGGCGGTATCGATGAAGCCGGGTGCCACATAGTTCACCGTCACGCCGCGCCGGGCGCTCTCCACCGCCAGGCCCCGCACATGGGCCAGCAGGGCCGCCTTGGAGGCGGCATAAGCGGCGTTGCCGGGATTGGCCTGGAGCGCCGCCACCGAGCCGATGGCGACGATGCGCCCCGCGCGGGCCCGGGTCATCGGCCGGATGAGCGCCCGGGCGAGGCGCACGAAGGCGAAATGGTTCACCTGCATGACCGCCTCGGCCTTGTCCTGGTCGATCATGGCGGCCAGCGTGTCATAGGAGGCGCCGGCGTTGTGGCAGAAGCCGTACCAGGCCTCTCCTGCCTCCAGCTCCTCGGCGAAGGCGTCCACCGCCGCGCGGTCGGCAAGGTCCAGGGGGCGGGCGGCAATCTGCGCGGCTGGATCCGCAGCGCGGATCTCGGCCATCAGCGCCTCCGCCTCGGCGTGAGCGGAGCGATAGGTGAAGGTGACGGCGAAGCCCGCCGCCGCCAGGCGCCGCACGATGGCGGCGCCGAGGCCCCGCCCGCCGCCGGTGACCAGCACGGGCTTCATGTGAGGTTTCCCGCCGGGTGCGGGGCGCGGCTCACGCCGGCTCCCCGGTCAGCACCAGGCACACGTTCTGGCCACCGAAGCCGAACGAGTTGGAGATCACCCGCTTCACCGTCGCGTCGCGGGCGACGTTGGGCACCACGTCCAGCGGAATGGCCGGATCGGGGATGTTGTAATTGATGGTCGGCGGAATGCGGCCATTGGCGATGGTGAGCAGCGATACCACCGCCTCGATGGCGCCGGCCGCCGTCAGCGTGTGGCCGATCATGGACTTGTTGGAGGAGATGGGGGTGGCCGCCAGCTTCTCCTCGCTGAACACCGCCTTGAGTCCCACATATTCCATGCGGTCGTTCTCGGGGGTCGAGGTGCCGTGGGCGTTGATATAGTCCACGTCGTCGGCGGTGATGCCGGCATCGGCGAAGGCATTCTTCATGCAGCCGATGATGGGCCGGCCGTCCGGATTGGAGCGGGTGCGGTGGAAATTGTCGGCCATCTCGCCGCAGCCTTCCAGCACGCCGAGGATCTTGGCGCCGCGCGCCACCGCGTGGGCATAGCTTTCCAGCACCAGGGCGGCGGCGCCCTCCGCCATCACGAAGCCGTCGCGGTTCTTGGCGAACGGGCGGGCGGCTTCCTCGGGCTTGTCGTTGGCGGTGGTGAGCGCCGACAGGAGCGAGAAGCGGATGAGGGCTTCGGGATGCACCGAACCGTCGGTGCCGAGCGACAGCGCCACCTCGGTCTCGCCACGGCGGATGGCCTCGACGCCGAGCTGGATGGCGGTGGCGCCCGAGGCGCAGGCGGTGGAGAGGGAGATGGGCTGGCCGCGGGTGCCGAACTTGTCGGCCAGCCGGTCGGCCACCGAGCCGAACAGGAAGCGCTCGTGCCAGGGGCGGAACTTGCCGGAATCCGCCGCCGCCAGAAGGTCGTGATAGACGATGGGGTAATGGCCCACCGCGTCGGCCAGCTGGCGGCGCTCCGGCCATTCCAGCTCCACCGGCGGCACTGCGGCGAACAGCGGCCCCGGGAAATCCCCGGCGGCGCCGATGCCGGCCTCGGCGATGGCCTCTTCCACCGCCAGCGTGGCGAGCTTCTCGGAGAGGTCGGGGGCGGGCACCCGGCCGTCGAACAGGAAGTCCACGGTGCCGGCGATGGTGGTGCGCATGCCCTCGATGGGGAAGCGGGTGATGGTGTGGATGCCCGATTCGCCGGCGGTGAGGCGGCGCCAGTTGTCGGCCTTGCCCTGGCCCAGGGAGGTGATGAGGCCGATGCCGGTGACGACGACGACGGGCCGTCCGAACTTGTCCAAATGCGCCTGCGTCATGTCGCGGCTCCCCGATGTGAGGCGCGCCCGCCCCAGGCGCACGTGGATGGCGAAGATCGGCCCGGCGCGAATCGCTTGGAAAGCGCGCTGCCGGCGGCCGATCTCGCCGGAAAATACGCCGAAGCCGCACTCAAGGTAAATGAGGGGCCCGGCAGCGGTCGTTTCGCCCCGATCACCGCACAGCGGCGAGGGGGCTTGAACGGCAAAAGGCCCGGCGCGCATGGCCGGACCCCGGTTCAAGGGTTGCGCGGAGCGGGAAGGATCAGACCTTCTCGACCACGCCCGCGCCTTCGCCGCGCCAGTGGCCGACGCCGGTGACCACCACCCGGTTCACCGCATCGCCGCCGGTCTCGGCGGGATCGGTGGGAAGGGCGGGGAACAGGGCACCCTTGGAGACGCACAGCGCCGCGAGCGCCAGGCCGGCGATGAACTGGGCCTCGAAGCCGTGGCCGAGCCGGTTGGCGATGGAGCGCACCGGCAGGCCGGTGGCGGCCAGCACCTCGGCTTCCGGCGCGGTGGCGCCGCGCGCGCCCGAGGCGCCGGACATGATGGCGGTGCCGGCCGCGGTGCCCGCGGTGGTGAGGAGCGCGCGGACCTTGTCCTTGATGGCCCCTTCCACCTGGCGGCGGGCCCGTTCAGACCACACGCCGGAGATCTTGGCGATGGGGGTGGCGCCGCGCGCGGTGGCGTGCTCGGGCGATTCCAGCACCAGGAAGGCGCCCATGGAGCCGGCGGCAATGCCCGGCTCGGGGCTGCTGAACACCGGACGCGGCGCGCCCTTCATGCAGAAATCGTCGAGATCGTTGAGGAGCAGTGTGTCCTCACGCTCGGCATTGTAGGCGCCGCCGACGAGGCCGATTTCGCTCTGTCCGGAGGCGATGCGCGAATAGGCCACCCGCACCGCGTCCACGCCCGAGCTCTCCTCGCCCATGAAGGTGCGGGAGGAGCCGGTGACGCCGTGCACGATGGAGATGTTGCCGGCGAGCAGGTTGGAGAGCTGCGCCAGCGACAGGGTGGGGCGCAGGTCCGACAGCAGGCGCTCGTTGAGCAGCCGGCCGGCGTCGTTGGAGGTGGCCAGATCGTTGAGGATGGCCGCATCCACCGCGAAGTCGCGCTCGCCGCCGCCCGCCGCCACCACCATGTCGGTCTTCGACAGGATGTCGACATTCTTGGCGATGCCGGCGGCATCGAGGGCGAGGCCGGCCGCATAGGTGCCGATGCGCTGCCACGGCTCCATCTGCCGCTGATCGCCCCTTTTGGGGATCTGGCTGTCGAAGCTGACCTTGACCAGGGGATGCACCACGTACGGCGCGAACGTGGTCGCGTCGGTGACGGGGGCCTGACCCTGCGTCAGAGCTTCCCAATGGGCCTCAAGGCCCTCACCGAGGGAGGATACGAGACCAATGCCCGTAATCCACACCTCACGCCGTTTGGCGCGCGCTTCAGGCATTGGCGATGTCCGTCAGGGGAAAGTTAACGTGCTCGGCCACCTTCAGGACCACCGCCTTCATCTTGCCTTCCGGCCAGGGGAGCACGCGGAAGGTGAGCTCGGCGTTGCAGATCAGCTTGCCTTCGATGAGGCCCTGGGTGCGGGCCACGACGAAGCCGGAGCCCTCGTGCAGCACCTCGGAATAAAGGTCGAGATTCTGTCCGGGCACCACGAAGGTGCGCAGCTTGCCTTCCTTCACGGTGGCGAGGAAAGGCATCTTCTCGAAGCGGTTGCGCGCCAGGATGAGCCATCCTGTGGTCTGCGCCATGGCCTCGATGAGGAGCACGCCGGGCATGATGGGATGACCGGGGAAGTGCCCCTCGAAGATGGAGCTTTCCTGCGGCACCAGGCCCTGGCAATGGATCTTATTGAGCGCCGGGTCGATAGCCACGACCCGGTCGATCATCTTGAAGACTTCAGGACGCATCAGCTCCGCCTGCCCTCACGCGGCTTTGGCAGCGACCAGCTCGTCGATGCGCGCGCAGAGGTTCTTGAGCACGAAATACTGCTCGGTCGTGGCCTTGCCGTCGTTGACTTCCTGCGTCCACTGCTCCAGCGGCAGCTTGATGCCGAAGGCCTTGTCGATGGCGAAGGCGATATCCAGGAAGTCGAGGCTGTCGATGCCCAGATCGTCGATGGCGTGGCTGTCCGGCGTGATGGTGTCCCGCGGGATATCACACGTTTCCGCGATGATGTTGGCCACCGTGTCGAACGTGGAAGACATGGACTGCTGCCTCTTCGTAAACTCGGCCGCTCCCGCCGCACCGGCTGCAGGCGATGCCGCCCACGGCCGCAGCCGAGGGTGCGGCCCGAGGGCCCTTCGGATGAGTTGACCGCCCCTATAGCGAACGCGCGAGATGGTTTCAATGGTCGGCTCCGCAGGTCCAGACCAAACCGCCAGTCTTCGCCGCGGGGGTGCGGCGATTCCTTCGCATGCCGCGCCGGTTGCCGCAAGTGCTTTGGCAAGTGCCTTGGCAAGTGCTTCGGCAAGGGCTTCAGCACGTGCGTTGGCGCGGACCTTTCGGCTGACTCGGGCGGCCGCGGCGTCTTAGCTCGCCAGCGCCCGGTCGAGCAGCAGCGCCGCCACGGGGGCGACGTCGTTGGCGCCGAACAGCGCCCGCGGCGCCTTCAGCCGGGTGCGGGCGAAGGTTTCGGCGATGGCGGCGGGGGCGGTCTGCACCAGGGCGGCGGTGGCCGCCAGGGTGGCCAGCAGATGGCAGGCGCGGCGGGCGTGGGCCTCCGCGGCGCTGCCGCGCACCAGGGCCGCGATCTCCTCCGCCGCGGCATCCGCGCCGGGCAGGCCGGCGGCCTCCTTCTTCAGCTCCGCCAGCACTTGTTGCAGGCTGTCCGGTTCGTGGGCGGTGGCGCGCAGCAGGTCGAGGGCCATGACGTTGCCGCTGCCCTCCCAGATGGCGTTGACCGGAGCCTCGCGATACAGGCGCGGCAGCATGCCGTCCTCGACATAGCCATTGCCGCCCAGCGCCTCCATGGCCTCGAACACGAAGCCGGGGGCGGCCTTGCATACGGCGAACTTGACCGCCGGAGTGAGCAGGCGGGCACGGGCGCCCTCCTCGCCCTGGTGGGTGTCGAAGCTGCAGGCCAGTCGCAGGGTGAGCGCGGTCGCGGCCTCCGCCTCCAGGGCAAGATCGGCCAGCACCATGGTCATGGCCGGCTGGTCCACCAGCCGCTTCTGGAACACCGTGCGGTGGCGGGCATGGTGCAAAGCGAGGCTGAGGGCGATGCGCATGACACCGGCGGAGGACACCGCGCAGTCGAGCCGGGTGCGCTGGACCATCTCGATGATGGTGCGGATGCCGCGGCCCTCTTCGCCCACCCGCCAGGCGAAGGCGCGGTCGAATTCCACCTCGGAGGAGGCATTGGCGCGGTTGCCCAGCTTGCGCTTCAAACGCACCAGATGGATGGCGTTGACGCTGCCGTCCGGGCGGAAGCGGGGCATGAGGAAGCAGGTCAGCCCGCGCGGCGCCTGCGCCAGCACCAGGAAGGCGTCGCTCATGGGGGCGGAGAAGAACCATTTGTGGCCGGTGATGGCATATTCGTCTCCCGCCACCGGCTCCGCCCGGGTGATGTTGGCGCGCACGTCGGTGCCGCCCTGCTTCTCGGTCATGCCCATGCCGATGGTCACGCTGGCCTTTTCCCAGAACGGCAGGAAGCGGCCGTCATAGGAGCGCGAGCGGATGCGCGGCAGCCAGTCCCGCAGCAGATGGGGCGCGGCGGCGAGGGCGGCGGGTGCCGCATGGGTCATGGTCAGCGGGCAGACGTGGCCGGCCTCCACCTGGCTCACCAGATAGAGGTGGGCGGCGCGGCGCCCGTGGGCCGGCCCGCCAGCGATCTCCCAGCTGGAGCAGTGCAGCCCGGCGCTCATGCTCTGGGCCATCAGGGTGTGGTAGGCGGGATGAAACTCCACCATGTCGCACCGCCGCCCCTGGGCGTCGTGGGTGTGCAGGATGGGGGGATTCTCATTGGCAAGCCGGCCGAGGGCGAACTGGTCGGCGGCGCCCCATTCGGCCCCGAAGGTCACCAGGTCCTCGCCATTGCCCATGGCCGCCGCGCAGGCCATGAGCGGCAGATCCTGGCTGGCGAGATTAATGTTCTCGAACGGCGGCGACTGATTGAACACGATGTCAGTGGGCAGCTCTGCGGGCATGGCGTTCCCCTATCGCCGGCGCCGCGCGCGTCCCGCCTCGGCCCTGTGGCCCGTGGCGGAGGACACGGGCCGGGCGCGCCAGGCGGGATCGCGGCGGCGTCTTCTGCAACCAAAGATTGCTACAGGCGTCTCGCCTTTCGCAAGGCAGGATGTGCCCGACGCGATACAGCCATGCGTTCAGATCATATCCCGCCGTCAAAGGTATTGCACTGCTGCATGGAGCCGGTCTTGAGCCCGCGGGTGAACCAAGTGACCCGCTGGCGCGACGTGCCATGGGTGAAACTGTCGGGCACGGCATAGCCCTGGGCCTGCTTCTGCAGGCGATCATCACCGATGGCGCTGGCGGCGTTGAGGGCCTCTTCCACGTCACCCTGCTCGAGGATTTTGGCGCGGGCATCGGCGTGGTAGGCCCACACGCCGGCGAGGCAATCGGCCATCAGCTCCACCCGCACCGAGAGGTCGTTGGCCTCCGCCTTCGAGGTGGCGCGGGCCTGCGCCTGCTGCACCTTGGGCAGGATGCCGATGAGGTTCTCCACGTGGTGGCCCACCTCATGGGCGATCACGTAGGCGGCGGCGAAATCACCCGGGGCGTTGAAGCGGGTCTTCATCTCCTGGAAGAAGGAGAGGTCGAGATAGACCTTCTGATCCAGCGGGCAATAGAACGGCCCCATGGCCGACTGCGCGCCGCCGCAGGCCGAGCGGGTGGCGCCGGAGAACAGCACCAGCTTGGGGTCCTGATAGGTCTTGCCCTGGGCGCGGAAGATGTCGGTCCACACGTCCTCGGTCTGCGCCAGAACGGTGGCGGCGAAGCGGCCGAGCTGATCCTTCGGCGCCGCCTGCGTGCCGTTGCCCTGGGCCGACGATTGCGGGGCCGATTGGCGCTGCTGCGGGGCATATTGCTGCTGTCCGCCCCCGCCGTTGATGGCTTCCAGCCCGCCGATGAGGATGGCGGGATTGATGCCCAGCGCCCAGCCGATCAGGCCGACCACGATGATGGTGCCGATGCCGAGGCCGCCGCGGCCGCCTGGCATGCGGAAGCCGCCGCCGCCGCCGCTGCCGCGCCGATCCTCCACATTGTCGCTGGAGCGGTAGTCTTCCCAACGCATCCTGAGATCTCCCGCGCGGCGAGCGCGCCCTTGCATGTCTGATCTGGAATTACACCCTGGCAACGCCGCTGCCCATCCCCCGCCACCCCTGCGGCAGGGGGGCGCGCCGGGCCCCTGCCTTTCGTGCTATCAGCCGCTGGCGGCGCAATTGCGCCGGGACCGGGAGCCGAGGGACGATGCGGGCGAAAAGCGCGGGAGCACAGCGCGGCACGGGCCGTGGGCGGGCCGGGCAACGGGGTGATGCGCTGTTTCCGCCGCTGGATTTCAGCCACGAGCGGGCGCTGATGGCCCAGGGCCTGGTGCCGGTGGCCGGCGCCGACGAGGTGGGGCGCGGGCCGCTGGCCGGCCCGGTGGTGGCCGCCGCGGTGGTGCTCGATCCCGCGTGCATCCCCGCCGGGCTCAACGATTCCAAGAAGCTGACCGCGTCCCGCCGGGAGGCGCTTTATGCGCAGATCTGCGCCACCGCCGAGGTGGCGGTGAGCCTGGCGCCGCCGGCCCGGATCGACCGCGACAACATCCGCCAGGCCACCTTGTGGGCGCTGGCCAAGGCGGTGGAGGGGCTGCCGCGCCGTCCCGCTCTGCTGCTGGTGGACGGCAACGATCCGCCGCCGGCCCCCTGCGCGGTGGAGACCTTCGTGGGGGGCGACGGGCTGATCGCCTCCATCGCCGCCGCCTCCATCGTCGCCAAGGTGGTGCGCGACCGGCTGATGGCGCGGCTGGGGGCGGCATTTCCCGCCTACGGCTTTGAACGCCACATGGGCTATGGTACCGCCCAGCACGCTGCCGCCCTGCGGGCGGAGGGGCCGTGCCCGCATCACCGGCAGTCGTTCGCTCCGGTGCGCGCGCAGCAGCTTGCGCTGTTCCCGCCACACCCCGACGCAACCGACTGAACGGGGGCGCCCCGCCTCTTCCGACAGGCGGCGGATTGATGGTATTCCACCGCGGCGAGAGTTGGGCGCCCGATGCGCGCGACAGGGAACCTGGGGATGGCAGATTTGTTTGCGCCGCTGCGGCACCGTGCCCTGCTGCTGTCGGCGGTGGTGCTGGCGGTGGGGGTTGGGGCCAGCGTCGCCGGCCAGCGGCTGGCGGAGCGGGTGATGCACGCCAACGCGCAGGCCCGCTTCGCTTCCGATGCCGCCGCCATGAGCACCGATGTGGGTGAGCGCCTGCGCACCCATTCGGAAGTCCTGGTGAGCATGCAGGGGCTGTATGCCACCGTCGGCCGCATCGATCGCGCCCAGTTCCAGCGTTATGTGGACACCCTGGACCTGATGCGGCGCCACCCCGGCTTCGACTCGCTGCAGGTGCTGCGCAAGGTGGCGCCGGCGGATCTCGACAGCTTCATCGCCGAGGTGCGGGCCGACCGCAGCCTGGCGGACCGCACCTATTTGGACTTCACCGTTCATCCGGCCGGCGCGCGGCCGGTCTATTTCCCCATCGAGTTCGTGGAGCCGCTGCGCGGCAATGAGATGGTGCTCGGCTTCGATCCCGGCTCCAAGCCGCAGGAGCTCGATTCCCTCGCCCGCGCCGCCGACAGCGGCCGCATCGTCGCCACCCCACCGGTGAAGCTGCTGCAGGACCAGAGCGGCGGCCTCGGCTTCATTCTGCGGGTGCCCATCTACCGCGCCGGCCTGACGGTGCAGAGCGTGGAGCAGCGGCGGGCGGCCCTGCGCGGCTACGCCGCCGCCGTCTATCGCATGAATGACCTCATGCGCGGCGTGCTCGACGTGCGGACCCTGCAGCAGATGATCGTGCGGGTGGTGGATCTCGGCTACGCCAAGCTCTCCGCCGAGGGCATCCCCATCTGGGAGCCGGCCGACCCCGACCTGCCGGGGTCACTGATGTTCGACAGCCGGGAGCCCAACCTGAGCCTGGTGACACCGGTGGCCTCGGTGCCCATCGGCATCAGCGCCGAGCGCTCGCTGGTGGTGGGGGATCGCCTGTGGCGGCTGCATTTCGCCGCCCGCGCCGGCTCCGTCTACGAAGTGGACCGCATGACCCCCCGGCTGGTGCTGGCCGGTGGCAGCGTCATCAGTCTCCTGCTGGCGCTGGTGACGTTCGTGTCGCTGCGGGCCAACCGGCTGTCCGGCAACCTCAGCGCCCTTGATGCGGAGCAGCGGGCGCTGGTGGAAAATCCCCTGGCCGGCATCCTGTTCCTGCGCGGCCGAACGGTGGTGCGCGGCAACCAGAGGCTGGCCGCTATGTGCGCCCGTGAGCGCGACAGCCTGGAAGGGCTGGACGTGGAGGCGCTGCTGGACGGCCCGGCCGATGTCGCCGCCTTCGAGAAGGTGCTGGCCACGGTCCAAGCCGGACATGCGAGCCACGCGGTGCTGCATCTCAAGGGGGCCGAGGGGTGTCCGGTGCCGGTGGATGCGTTCGCCCGGCCCCTGCGCGATGGCCGGTCCGGGGGTGGAACCACCCTCTGGGTGGTGCAGGACAAGACCGATGCGCTGAAGCACGAGGCCGAGCGGCAGGAGCACGAGCGCGCCCTTAAGGCAGCCAATGCCCGCCTGACCGGCCTGCTCGACGTGGCCGAGGCCCGTGCCGGGGAGATCACGCTGCTGACCGAGCTCAGCGGCGTGCTGCAATCCTGCCACAGCCTCGACGAGGTGTTCCGCTCCGTCACCACCTATGCCGCCCGTCTCTTCCCGGACGAGGCAGGGGCGCTTTACGTGCTGAACAAAGCCCGCGACCAGGCGGTGCGCGGCAGCCGCTGGGGCGCGCTGAAGGCGGATGTGACGGCTTTTGCGCCGGATGAGTGCTGGGGCCTGCGGCGCGGCCGGGTGTTTCCCGAATCCGAGGCCAGCCGCGGCCTGGTCTGCAATCATGTGTCCGGCTGCTGCGGCGAGGCGGCGCCCGACTATGTGTGCCAGCCGCTGTTCGCCCAGAACACGTTGCTCGGCCTGCTCTATCGCGAGACGCCGGCGGTGGGGGATGCCCATGCCCAGCAGCTCGCCACCATGCTGGCTGAGCAGGTCTCCCTGGCCATCGCCAATATCGAGCTGCGCGAGCAATTGCGCGGCCAGGCGCTGCGCGATCCGCTCACGGGGCTGGCCAATCGCCGTTTCCTGGAGGGCGCGCTGGCGCTGGAGGGGGCGGGCTCCCTGCGCAGCGGCCATCCGCTCGCTTTGGCGCTGCTCGATCTCGACCATTTCAAGCGGATCAACGACACCTACAGCCACGAGGCCGGCGACGCCGTGCTGCGGGCCATGGGCGATGTGCTGCGGGAGCAGACCCGGGCCACCGACATCGTCGGCCGCTACGGCGGCGAGGAATTCCTGGTGCTGCTGCCGGACACCGGGCTCGACGGGGCCATCGCGGTGGCCAATCACCTGCTGTCGGCGGTGCGCCGGCTGAAGGTGCTGTGGCCCGGCGGGGTGCTGGACGAGGTGACCGTGTCTGTCGGCCTTGCGGTGTTCCCGCAGCACGTGGAGCGGGTGGAGGAGCTGGTGGCCGCCGCCGATGCCGCCCTCTACCAGGCCAAGGCGGAGGGCCGCGACCGCATGGTGGTGGCCCGCGCCATGGTGCCGGATGCGGCGCCGCCGGCGGGCGGCGGCTGACCTCAGTCGCGCAGGGCGCGGCGGATCACCTTGCCGGTGGTGGTCAGCGGCAGCTCCGGGGCGAAGACGATCTCGCGCGGATATTCATAGGCGGCGAGGCGGGTGCGCACGAAGTCCTGGATCTCCGCCACCAGCGCGTCACTGGGCGCGTGGCCCGGCGCCAGCACCAGCACCGCCTTGACGATTTCCGTGCGCAGCGCATCGGGCTTGCCCACCACCGCCGCCAGCGCCACCGCCGGATGGCGCAGCAGCACATCCTCGATCTCCGCCGGGCCGATACGGTAGCCGGCCGAGGTGATGATGTCGTCGTCGCGACCGAGGAAATGGAAGTAGCCGTCGGCGTCCTGCCGGGCGAGATCGCCGGTCAGCAGCCAGTCGCCGGCATATTTCGCGGCGCTCGCCTCGGGCCGGTTCCAGTAATTGAGGAACATCACCGGATCGGGCGCACGCACGGCGATCTGCCCCATCTCGTCCACCGCGCAGGCGGTACCGTCCTCGCGCAGCACCGCCACCTCATGGCCGGGAAGGGCCTTGCCGGTGGCGCCGGCGCGGGTGACGCCCAAGGCGGCGTTGGAGCCGATCACGTAATTGCACTCGGTCTGGCCATAGAATTCGTTCACCTGCAGCCCCAAGGCGGCGCGGCTCCATTCAAAGGTCTCCGCGCCGAGCGCCTCACCGGCTGATCCCACGGTGCGCAGATCGAAGCCGAAGCGTGCCTTCGGCTGGGGGACCGCGCGCATCATCTTGAGGGCGGTGGGGGGGATGAAGGCGTTGCGGATGCCGGCCCGCGCCATCAGCGCGAAGGCCGCCTCGGGATCGAACTTGCCCTTGGGCTGCACCACCACCGGCACGCCCAAAACCAGCGCCGGCAGCACCGTGTTGAGCAGGCCCCCGGCCCAGGCCCAGTCGGACGGCGTCCACATGCGATCGCCCGCATGGGGCATGAAATCATGGGTGAAGCGCACCCCGCTCACGTGCGGCAGCAGCACCCGGTGGCCGTGCAGCGCCCCCTTGGGCTGGCCGGTGGTGCCGGAGGTGTAGATCATCAGCGCCGGAGTTTCGGGACCGGTGGAGACGGCGGGCGGAGTGTCGGCGGCGCGCGCCGCCAGCCCGTGGAAATCCAGCACGTCCGCGCGCGCGCCATCCACGTTCACCACCAGCTCCAGCGTCTCGGGCCGGGGGCTGATCTTGGCGAGGCCGGCATCGTCCGTCACCAGGGCGCGGGCCCCGGAATCGGTCAGCCGATAGGCGATGGCGTCGACGCCGAAGGCGCCCGCCAGGGGCACGGCGATGGCGCCGAGCTTGTAGACCGCGAAATGGGTCGCGAGCACTTCCACCGACTGGGGCAGCAGGATGGCGACCCGATCGCCACGCCTGATGCCGTGGGCGGCGAGGGCATGGGCCAGCCGGTTGGAGAGGGCGCACAGGGCACCGTAGGAGACCGCCCGCAGGTCGCCAACCTCGGGCACGAGCAGGGCCGGCCGGTCCGGGGCGCGCAGGGCCCACTGGTCGCAGGCGTCGGTGGCCATGTTGTAGGTGGCCGGCAGGTTCCAGCGGAAGGCGCGGGTCAGCGCATCATAATCGTGAATGTCCGGCAGCATTCCTCACACCCCGTTCGCCCCTCGCATGACGGGCGCTCGCCGGAGCGGTTGGGCGGTCACGGGACGGCCGGTCCGCTCTCGGTGCCGGGGGTGATGCGCCAAGGCCCCACGCCGGGTGCCGCCGCCGCGGCCAAGCGCTGAGGTGACCCGCCGAACTGCGCCGCTGAAGCGGTGGGCTGCCACGGCAGCTCTTCAACGCGGCATGCCGGTCTGGCGTGTGACGCGCCTTGACCCCGGTCGCCTCGCGTGACCAAGGGTTTAGGGCCTCAGGGGCGGCCGGTCCACGATTGTTTTGCCGCGACGCAACGGAACGTGCGGCGGCGCACCCTCAGCGTTCGTCGGGCTGCGCCAGCACCAGGGCCCAATACACCTTGTATTTGGAGTTCGGCGCGTTGGCGGTGGCGATCCCCATGCGGGTCATGCCGGGGGCAAGCATGTTCTTGTTGTGGGAGGGGGAGTCGCGCCAGCCGGAGAACGCTTCCGCCAGGGTGTGGTAGCCGGCGCCCACGTTCTCCACCGCCAGCTTGGCATCGTAGCCCGAGGCCTTCATGCGCTGCATGAAGCTGCGCCCGCCCACCTCGTGGGACAGGTTGTCGGCCCGGGCCATGGCATTGGCCTGGTCCTGGGCGATCTTGTTGAGGGCCGGGTCGACGCTGACCGGGGTCAGGCCGCGGGCGGTGCGGTAATCGGAGATGATGGAGGCGGCGGCCTCCGGATCCACCGGTTTCCCGGTCTTCGCCAGGTTGGTGTAGAAGGCCGGCTGGTCGGTGAGGCTGGTGTCGGTGGTGCCGCAGCCGGCGAGCAGCAGGGCGAGCAAGAGACCGAAGCCGGCATGACGACGGGCGAAGGGGGCGCGCATGGCGGCTCCGACTGGCTGAACGAACGGACGGTTGCGCCGGCGAAGGCCGGCTGGCCGGTTGGGCGTCGTTGTGCGCCCAGCCGGGTATAGGAGGCGTTAAAGCGGGCCGGCGGGGCTCAGGCCTCGTCGCCCTGGGGTTCCTCGGCCGAAGGCGTCGCGGGGCGCGGCGGCACCAGATCGGCCGGGGCCCGCGCCAGCGACGCCCAGGGCTGGGAGGCCATGCCGATGCCGGCGGCGCGGAACTTGGCCAGCAGCTGGAAGTGCAGGTCACTGCGTACGGTGAGGGAATAATCCACGTTCGCCACCACGCAGCGCAGCTCGAACACCATGCCCATTTCCGAGAATTTGGTGAGGAACACCCGCGGCGGCGGCGTCTGCAGCACCTGCGGATGGGTGCAGGCGCAGCCCACCAGGATGTCGCGCACCTCCTCGGGATCCGCGTCATAGGCCACCGAGACGGTGATGATGACGCGGCCGGTGGTGTTGGCATGGGTCCAGTTCTTCACCATGCCGGTGATGAGGTCGGAATTGGGCACGATCACCGAGGCCCGGTCGAAGGTCTCGATCTCGGTGGAGCGCACCGAGATGCGCCGCACATAGCCTTCCTCGCCCTTCACATTGATGGTGTCGCCCACCCGGATCGGCCGTTCCGCCAGTAGGATCAGCCCCGAGACGAAATTCGACACGATGGCCTGCAGGCCGAAGCCGATACCCACCGACAGGGCGCCGGCGAGCAGCGCCAGGTTCTCGAGATTGAGCCCCAATTCGCTCATGGAGACCATGATGGCGATGATCACGCCCACATAGCCGACGATGGTGGAAATGGATGACTGCAGCGAGGGTTCGAGCCCGGTGCGGGGCAGGAAGGACACCGAGATCCAGCGCTGCAGGCCGCGCGCCACGGCCAGGCCCACCAGCAGCATGCCGGCGGCATAGAGCACGCCGGTGAGGGTGATGGTGGCGGTGCCGATGCGGATGCCGAAGGACAGGCGCTCCACCGTGTCCAGCACGTCGGTGGACGAGGCCCCCCAGCTGCCGACGATGAGGAACACCGCCACCACGAACAGCAGCACCTTCAGCAGGCCGGCGACGATGATGCCCATCAGCTCCAGGTTGGCGGGCTTGAGGCCGAGGGTCTTCGACAGGTGGCGGGCGCGCGTGGTCTCGGAGGAGAGGCCCTCGCCGAAGAAGGCATCGATGAGGCTGTAGAGCACGTAGAGCATGCCCAGGATGGCGCTGGCCATCACCACTCGGCCGGCCACGAAGGCGGCGAAGCTCACATAGCCCAGCACCAGTGCGGTGAAGAGCAGCAGCACCACCAGCCACACCAGGAAGCGCACCCAGTGGCGGCCCTCCATGGGGTGGCCGCCGGCCGCCGCGTCGACGGCCGGCGGCGCGGCATCCTCGTCTTCCTCGGAGCGGGCGAGGTGCAGCAGGAACCGGGCGATGAAGGCGCCGATCAGGAGCGCCATGACGGCGCTGGTCACCACCGTCAGATCGAGCGGGGCGAACAGCACCCGGTGCAGGGCATTGAGCACCACCGCCACCACCAGCGCCCACACCGCCCACGAGAAATAGCGGAAGGTGATCATGGCGGCGCGGTCGGAGATGGCCGGCATGCGGCGCCAGGCCTCCCCCGGTGCCAGCATGGCCCGGGCGGCGCCGGTGCCGATGGCCTTGATGAAGACCGCGGCGATGAGGCCGTGCACCAGGTCTTCCACCCGCGGTGGGATCAGCGAGAAGGCATTGAGGATCATCACGGCGATGATGCTGGCCAGCGGCGCGACGGTGGCTTCCAGCACCAGCACCTTGATCGCCTCGCCCGCGGCGCGCAGGCGCGAGAAGCTGCGGCCATCGGCCGGCGGCGGGGTGCGCAGGCGGTTGCGGAGCCAGCGGCCGACGGCCACCACCAGGCCCACCAGCACGGCGGTGCCGCCGAGAATGCCGGAGAGCGCCAGTGGACCGTGGGTGCGGGTGGCGTAGGCGCTCCAATCGGTCATCAGGAACTGGGTGGCGCGCGCCTCGCCGGCGGTGGCCGCCAGCGCATTGGCCCACAAGGTGGGGTCGAGAATGGAGTCGGAACGCTCGAACAGCTGGCTGGTGAACATCGCCCGGCGGCGGGTGCTGATGCGGTCGGCGGCCTGGCTGGTGCGCTCCGAGAGCGTGCGGATGGGCCCGAACACCGCATCGAGCTCGGCGACCTGCTTCTGCACCCGCTCGCGGTCGGCGGTGACGGTGGGGTCTTCGGTCGTGTCCTCGGTGGCCTTGGCGGGGATCGACTTCAGCCGCGCGCGGGCATCGGCCAGGCGGGGGGCGACGGTTTCCGACAATTGCTGGAGGTCTCGGCGGATGGGGTCGATCCGCCGGCGCAGGTCGTCGAGATCATTGGGGCGCAGCCCCTCCACCGACAGCGCGGCTTCGAGAGCGTCGAGCGCGGCGCGGCTCGATTCGATCTTGTCGCGCGCGCCGGTGATCATGGGGTCCGGCACTGCAGCCGGTGGCTTGGGTGGCTCGGGCGCGACCGCCGGCGCGGCGGGCTGCGGTGTCGCGGCGGGCGTGGCGGCCGGGGCCTTGTCGCCTGCCGCTGCGACCGGCGCGGCGGCCGGTACAGCGCCCCCTTGAGCGAAGACCAGGTTCGGGCCACAGGCCAGGACGGCCCACAGGACCAGAAACGCGAGGACCCCCTTCGACTGCGAACGCATACCTTCCACCTCCGGAGCGGCGTTCCTGTCGCGCGAACACGGCGGCGTCATGGCAGGGCCTTATGGCAAGGCGGCGTGATGGCAAGGCCCTGTGGCACGGCATCATGCCGCTGCGCCGGCTCGGCGCCTTAGGGGGCAACCGGAGGGGAGGCGGGGCGCTGCACCCCCGGGATCCTGTCTGTCACCACATGGAACCTGTCACGACGCCGGACCTGTCACCAGACCAGACTTGTCACCAGACCAGACTTGTCACCAGACCAGACTTGCCACCAGACCAGACTTGTCACCAGACCAGACTTGTCACCAGACCAGACTTGCCACCAGACCAGACTTGCCACCAGACCAGACTTGCCGCGACGCTGAACTTGCCGCTAATTCGGCCTGCATCCGGCGGGTTCGAGCCGGGTCCGCGCGAGGCATTCCTTGATGACACCCGAAGATTCCGTCAAGTCCGCAACCAGCGTCGTCCTGCCCGATACGCAAGATCCCGTCGCCATCGCCGCCGCCCTGATCCGAGCGCCGTCGGTGACGCCGGACGCGGAGCCGGCGATGGAGATCGTGGCGCGGCTGCTGGAACAGGCCGGCTATCGGGTGGAGCGGCTCACCTTCGCCACCGGCGGCACCCCCATCGTCAACCTCTATGCCCGCATCGGCGAGACGGGCCCCAACCTGTGCTTCGCCGGCCATGTGGACGTGGTGCCGGTAGGCGACGCCGGCCAGTGGACCCACGGCCCGTTCACCGGTGAGGTGGCCGACGGGCTGCTGTATGGCCGCGGCGCGGTGGACATGAAGGGGGCGGTGGCCGCCTTCCTCGCCGCGGCCCTGCGCCATGGCAAACCGGCCAAGGGCAGCCTCTCCTTCCTCATCACCGGTGACGAGGAGGGTCCCGCCCTCGACGGCACCGTGAAGGTGGTGGAATGGCTCGCCGCCAAGGGCGAGACCATCGACCATTGCGTGCTGGGCGAGCCCACCAATCCGGCGGCGCTGGGGGATGCCTTCAAGATCGGCCGGCGCGGCAGCCTCTCCGGCGTCATCACGGTGAAGGGGGTGCAGGGGCACGTGGCGTATCCGCACCTCGCCGACAATCCGGTGCCGCGGCTGGTGCACCTGCTCTCGGCGCTGATCGCCGAGCCGCTGGACGCCGGCTCGGACTTCTTCCCGCCCTCCAATCTGGAGGTGGTGTCGGTGGACGTGGGCAATGCCGCCTTCAACGTCATTCCCGCCACCGCCACCGCGCGCTTCAACGTGCGCTTCAACGATCATTATTCCCTGGCGAGCCTGGAACAGGAAATCCGCCGCCGGCTGGATCGGGCCGGGACCGGTTATGCGCTCGCAATCCAGGCCGGCGCCTCGGAGAGCTTCATCACCGCGCCGGGCCCGTTCGTGGACATCGTCGCCGGGGCGGTGGAGGCGGTCACCGGCCGCCGGCCCCAGGCTTCCACCTCCGGCGGCACCTCGGATGCCCGCTTCATCAAGAACCTGTGCCCGGTGGTGGAGTTCGGCCTGGTGGGGCAGACCATGCACAAGGTGGACGAGGCGACGCCAGTGTCGGACGTCACCGACCTTACCGCCATCTACAGCCAGATCATCACCCACTATTTCGCGCAGTTCGCCTGAGCACGGGATCCATCATGAGCGCAGCCGAGACCTCCTTCCACCTCGACTTCGAGGATCGCGACATCGCCGTGCGGACCATTCCGGGCGAGGGCCCGGGCGTGTTCTGGCTGGGCGGCTTCAAGTCCGACATGACGGGCACCAAGGCCCAATATCTGGCCGATCTCGCCGCTGATCGGGGCAAGGCTTACACCCGCTTCGATTATTCCGGCCATGGCGCCTCCGGCGGCCTGTTCGAGGACGGCACCATCTCCCGCTGGCTGGAGGAGGCGCTGGCGGTGTTCGATACCACCACCGAGGGCGAGCAGATCGTGGTGGGTTCCTCCATGGGCGGCTGGATCGCTCTGCTGCTGGCGCGGGCGCTCAAGGCGCGCGGCGACAGCCGGCTCAAGGCGCTGGTCCTGGTGGCCCCGGCCCCCGATTTCACCGAGGAGCTCATGTGGGCCCGCTTCCCGCCACCGGTGCAGGAGCTGATTCTCGGCAGCGGGCAATTCCTCAAGCCCTCGCTTTATGGCGAGGAGCCCTATGTCATCACCCGCGCGCTGATCGAGGATGGTCGCAACCACCTGCTGCTCAGCGCGCCGCTGGCGGTGGGCTGCCCGGTGCGCATCCTGCAGGGGGCGAAGGATGAGGACGTACCGTGGGAGCACGCCATGGCGCTCGTCACCTGCCTCGCCGAGGACGACGTGGTGTTCTCGCTGATCAAGGACGGCGACCATCGCCTGTCGCGCCCCGAAGACCTGGAGCGGCTCGGCGTGGCGGTGGAAGAGTTCTTCTGACGACGCCGGATGCGCCCGCGCGGCGCGTGAGCGCCTCGGCTTGAGCACCTCCACTTGGGACCGGTCGAAGACCGGGACAGATGGGCTCAGGCCTCGGCGCGGGCGGGCGACCACATGGGCATGCGGGCGATGAGGTAGCGATAAGGCGCGAGGAACAGCGCCACCATGGCGAGCTTCACCAGGTAATCCACCATCGCCCAATTGGTCCACGGCAGGTCGGTGCCGGAAAAGGCGAGGGAGAAGAACACCACCGTATCGATGGCCGAGGAGACGACGCCCGAGAGGAACGGCGGCAGCCACCAGGCGCGCCGGCGCAGAGTGTTGAACACCGTGGCGTCGAGCAATTGGGCGACGATGAAGGCGGTGCCGGAGGCGAGCGCGATGCGCGGCGTGGCGAACAGCGCCGACAAGGCCAGCGCCAGAGCGAAGCCCGCATAGATCACCTGCCGCGTGCGCGCGAGCCCCAGCCGGCGATTGGTGAGGTCGTTCACCAGGAAGGTGAAGGGATAGGTGAAGGCACCGAAGGTGAGGTAATCCTGCAGCCCGAACGGGGTGAACGGGAACTGCACCAGGACGTTGGCCGCCAGAACCGTGGCGCACATGGCAAAAACCGCGAGCGCGAACGCCCGCGGTTCGGACCGCACCAGACCAGAAAGGCCGGACATCAGGCGGCGGGCGCTTCCGCGCTCTGAGCCTTGGCAATCTTGCGCTTCAGCTCGAGGGCGCGCGGCGACAGCTCCTCGTCGCGGGCCTTCTTGAGGAACGCGTCGAGGCCACCGCGGTGGTCCACGCTCTTGAGCGCATTGGCAGACACGCGCAGGCGGATCGACTGGTTGAGGGTCTCGCTCTGCAGGGTCACGTTGCACAGGTTCGGCAGGAACCGGCGCTTGGTCTTGCGGTTCGAGTGGCTCACGAGGTGGCCGGTCAGAACCGCCTTACCGGTCAGATCACACCGCCGGGACATGGCAGAAGTCCTTCTAGTCTTGTTGCACGCAGGGAACGCTGAGAGCCTTCGGGCCCTGCCGCACTCACCCGCTGGATCGGGAAGCGGCTCCTATAGGGGCGAAGCGCGCGGGCGTCAAGGTCGCGGCGGTCTCCAGCCGGGTTTCGGCGAGGGTCCGCTCAGCCCCCATAGCGCAGATTGAGCAGGCTCGCGCCCACATTATAGCCGAGGGTGCCGCCGGCGCCGCTGGTGTCGAACAATTGCAGCACCGGGGCCGAGGCCGCGTTCTGGGTGGCATCCCAGATGGCGGTGAAGCGGGCCAGCAGCTTGTCGAGCTTGGCGGGGTCCTGCAGGTCGGCCACCTTGAGCTTGGCATCAACGATGGATTTCTGGGTCTTCACATCCACCTTGCCCATGTTCTCGGGCAGGCCAAAAGTGGTCTGCACCACCTTCCAGAGCGCCGAGTCGCCGAGCAGGCCATAGGCGCTCTTCACGCTCGGCGCCACGCGCTTGAAATAGAGCGCGAGCTGCACCCCCTGGTCGTTCTGCCCCAGGGTCTCCTCGATGGATTGCTGCAGATAGGCCTTCACCACGTCATCGGCGCTGGCGGGGGCATAGAGCGCGGCCGAGGCGTTCGGATTGAGATTGCTGAACGCCTTGGCGAAATTGACGAATCGATTGTCCGCCAGCTTGTTGGCGAAGCTCTTGGAATCGCTGAGATCGCTGGTGATCACCTTTTTCATGTAGGCCTTGGCGTGGGTCATATCGCTGAGGCCGTAGGCGGTCATGGCATAATTGAACAGGCGGTAGTTGCCGATGAGGTCATCCACCGTCTTCACCTTGCCGATGTTGGCCCGGAAATAGGCGGTTTCCGTCTTCACCTGCGGATCCGCCGCCTGCTGCTTCAGGGCGGCGGCGCTGTTCTTGGCGTAATAATTATAGGTCGCGACGGTGGAGCCGAGATAGATGCTCATGGATCGATGCTCATGGGACACCCGGTGGAGCGACCGGCGTCGCCCGTTGATCCCTCCACTCTAGGCACGGGGTGCTTTGCGCCTCAAGGGCACCAGCGTCGCCGCCGCAAGCCTCACGCCAGCTTCGCCGGCCCGCCCGGGGGCAGCAGAGTGGCACGGTCCCGGGCCACCGCATCGACGATGAAGTCCGCCGCCACCCGCACCCGGGCAAGGTCGCGCATGTCGGTGTGGCTGAGGAGCCAGAAGGTGCGGGTGAGACTCACCTCGTCGGCCAGCACCGGCACCAGATCGTCATCGCCGGGGCCGGCAAAAAGGTCGCCCATGAAGCAGGGCAGAACACACACGCCGGCACCGCCGCGGGTGGCGGTGAGCTGGGCCACCAGGCTGGAACTCTTCAGCCGCACCCTGAGATCCTTCGCCACCAAGGGCACGTAATCCAGCTCCGGCGTGTAGATGAGGTCATCCACATAGCCGATGAAGGCATGGCGGGAGAGGGCGGCACGGCTGTCGATGACGCCGGCGCGGGCGAGGTAGCCCCGCGATGCATAGAGCCGCAGCCGGTAGTCGGTGAGCTTTCGGGCATGGAGCCGCCCGGCCTTGGGCCGGCTCAGGGAAATGGCGAGGTCGGCCTCGCGCTTCGACAGAGAGAACAGGCGCGGCATGGCCAGAAGTTGGATGTCGAGATCGGGATGGGTCTCGGCCAGCGCGGCGATGCGCGGGGCGAGGAAGAAGGTGCCGAAGCCGTCCGGCGCGCCGATCCGTACCGTGCCGGCAACGCCCAGATCGGCGCCGCCGATGGTCCCCTGGGCGGATAGCGCCAGGCTCTCCATGCCCTCCGCCGCCGCCAGCAGCCGCTCGCCGGCGGCGGTCAGGGCATAGCCATGGGGCTGGCGATCGAACAATTGGGCGCCCAGCGCGCCCTCCAGAGCGGCGAGGCGGCGGCTGACGGTGGAATGCTCCACCTTGAGCCGCGCCGCCGCCACCGTGAGGCGCCCGGCCCGCGCCACCGCCAAGAAGAACTTCAGGTCCGACCATTCAAAGTCGCTGGCGCGCACGGGACCTCCGGATGGGCAATGGCGCAATGGGCAATGGCGCATGTGAAAGGGCGCACAGGGATCGTGCAAGAATTGCCCTAGCTGTGCGCAAAAGGATAGGGCATCGTCACCGCAATCAAGGTCGCGTTCAGCGGCCGGAACAGTTTTGGAAACGCAACGGTCCCGGGCCCGGCCCCGGGGCCACGGGCCAAGCCCCAGGGAAGGACACGCACCATGCGCGACATCGGCCATTTCATCGGCGGCAAGCACGTGCCGGGCACCTCCGGCCGCAAGGCGGATGTGTTTGAGCCCATGACCGGCGAGGTGGTCGGTAAGGTGGCCCTCGCCTCCACCGAGGAGATGCGGGCGGCGGTGGAAAACGCCAAAGCGGCCCAGCCGGCCTGGGCCGCCACCAACCCGCAGCGCCGCGCCCGGGTGCTGATGAAGTTCCTGGAGCTGGTGCAGCGCGAGTATGACGCCCTGGCGGAACTGCTCGCCCGCGAGCACGGCAAGACCGTTCCCGATGCCAAGGGTGACATCCAGCGCGGCCTCGAGGTGATCGAGTTCGCCTGCGGCATTCCCCATCTCCTGAAGGGCGACTTCTCCGACGGCGCCGGCCCGGGCATCGACCTTTATTCCATGCGCCAGCCTCTCGGCGTGGTGGCGGGCATCACCCCGTTCAACTTCCCGGCCATGATTCCCATGTGGAAGTTCGGGCCGGCCATCGCCTGCGGCAACGCCTTCATCCTGAAGCCGTCCGAGCGCGACCCCGGGGTGCCTATGCGCCTCGCCGAGCTGATGATGGAGGCGGGCCTGCCGGCTGGCATCCTCAATGTGGTGAACGGTGACAAGGTGGCGGTGGACGCCATTCTCGATGATCCGGATATCCACGCCATCGGCTTCGTGGGCTCGTCCGCCATCGCCCAGTACATCTATGCCCGCGGCGCCGCCAACGGGAAACGGGTGCAGGGCTTCGGCGGCGCCAAGAACCACATGATCATCATGCCCGACGCCGACATGGACCAGGCGGTGGATGCCCTGATCGGCGCCGGCTACGGCTCCGCTGGCGAACGCTGCATGGCCATCTCGGTGGCGGTGCCGGTGGGGCAGGAGGCGGCCGACCGGCTGATCGAGAAGCTCATTCCCCGGGTCGAGAGCCTGAAGATCGGCCCCTCCACCGACCCCACCGCCGATTTCGGCCCGCTGGTGACCCGCGAGGCGGTGGAACGGGTGAAGGGCTATGTGGGTCTCGGCGTGCAGGAAGGCGCCAAGCTCCTGGTGGATGGCCGCAATTTCACCCTGCAGGGCTATGAGAACGGCTTCTACATGGGCGGCTGCCTGTTCGACAACGTGACGCCCGACATGCGCATCTACAAGGAAGAGATCTTCGGCCCGGTGCTCAGCGTGGTCCGCGCGCCGGACTATAAGGAAGCCCTGCGGCTGCCCACCGAGCATGAATATGGCAACGGCGTCGCCATCTTCACCCGCGACGGTGACGCGGCGCGCGATTTCGCCTCCAAGGTGAACGTGGGCATGGTGGGCATCAACGTGCCGATCCCGGTGCCGCTCGCCTACCACACCTTCGGCGGCTGGAAGCGCTCCGGCTTTGGCGATCTCAACCAGCACGGGCCGGATGGCGTGCGCTTCTACACCAAGACCAAAACCGTCACCGCCCGCTGGCCCTCGGGCATCAAGGACGGCGCCGACTTCAACATCCCCACCATGGGGTGAGACGCACCCGGTTGCGGCCCGCCGCTGGCTCAATTGAGAATGTGCTATCATTTTTGATAGCACATTTGAGAGCATGAGGCGGGCCATGGCCCAGGTGCTGATCCGCAACATTCCCGAGGAGACCTTGAATGTCTATCGGGAGCGAGCGAAGCGGAACGGGATCTCGCTGGAACAGGAGATCCGCAATCTGTTGGAGCAGAACCGGCCCTATACGCCGGAAGAGCGGGTGGCGATCTCGCGTTATTTCCATTCCAAGACCTTGAAGGTCTCGCCGCCGCTCACGCTCGATGACATCCGCGAAGGCCTCGAATGAGTGACCCCGTCGTCGTGGATGCCAGCGTTGCGGTGAAGGGGCTCGTGAAGGAGGAGGCTGCCCGGCAGCTGGATCTGCCGCTGATCACCACTGACGCCCGCCTCATCCGCAAATTCGCGGCCTCGCCTTATGCGGCCTCCATCCTTCCCTTATCCGACTGGCGCCCCTGACATGTTCACCCTCACTGACGACCAGAGAGCCATCCGCGATATGGCGCGGGATTTCGCCGCCGCCGAGATCGCGCCCTTTGCCGTGGAGTGGGACGAGCGCAAGCATTTCCCGGTGGAGACCCTGCGGGCGGCGGCGGCGCTGGGCATGGGCGGCATCTATGTGGGCGAGGATGTGGGTGGCTCCGGCCTCAGCCGGCTCGATGCCGCGCTGATCTTCGAGCAGCTGGCCACCGGCTGCCCGGGCACCTCCGCTTATCTTTCCATCCACAACATGGCCACCTGGATGATCGACCGCTTCGGCGACGACGCCCAGCGGGCGGCCTTCGCGCCCAGGCTCACCACCATGGAGCACCTCGCCTCCTATTGCCTCACCGAGCCCGGGGCGGGTTCGGACGCGGCGGCGCTGAAGACCCGGGCGGTGCGCGACGGCGACCATTATGTGCTCGAGGGGCAGAAGCAGTTCATTTCCGGCGCCGGCGCCTCCGACCTCTATGTGGTGATGGTGCGCACCGGCGGTGACGGCCCAAAAGGCATCTCCACCTTGGTGGTGCCCGCCGATACCCCCGGCCTGTCGTTCGGCGCCAATGAGAAGAAGATGGGCTGGAACGTGCAGCCCACCCGCGCGGTGATCTTCGAGGGCGCGCGGGTGCCGGTCGCCAACCGGCTGGGGGCGGAAGGCGAGGGCTTCAGGATCGCCATGGCGGGGCTCGATGGCGGCCGGCTCAACATCGGCGCCTGTTCCCTGGGCGGCGCCCAGGCGGCCCTGGACAAGACCCTCGCCTACATGCGCGAGCGCAAGGCGTTCGGCAAAAGGCTCGATGAATTCCAGGCCCTGCAATTCCGCCTGGCCGACATGGCCACCGAGCTGGAGGCGGCGCGCACCTTCCTGTGGCGGGCGGCCGCCGCCCTCGATGCCAAGCGCGCCGATGCCACCCGCCTGTGCGCCATGGCCAAGCGCTTCGCCACCGATGTGGGTTTCAAGGTGGCCAATGAGGCGCTGCAGCTGCACGGCGGTTACGGCTACCTCGCCGACTACGGCATCGAGAAGATCGTGCGCGACCTCCGGGTGCACCAGATCCTGGAAGGCACCAACGAGATCATGCGGCTCATCGTGTCACGATCGCTGATCGCCGAGGGCCATTAAGACGATCTCCCTTTCCCGCAAGGGGCGAGGGGAGGCAAACGATTGGGGAGGAGCCACATGACCACCATCGCATTCATCGGCCTCGGCAATATGGGCGGGCCCATGGCCGCCAATCTCATCAAGGCGGGCCATCAGGTGCTCGGCTTCGACCTCTCGGCGGCGGCCATCGAAGGGGCGATGGCGCGGGGCGTCACGGTGGTTTCCAGCGCCAAGGCGGCGGTGGCCGATGCGGACGTGGTGATCACCATGCTGCCGTCGGGCATGCATGTGGTGGGGGCCACCACCGGCGCCGAGGGCCTGTTCGCCCTGGCCAAGGCCGGCACATTATTCATCGATTCTTCCACCATTGACGTGGAGTCCGCCCGCGCCTTCCATGCGGCGGCCCAGGCGTCGGGCCATGAGAGCGTCGATGCGCCGGTGTCCGGCGGCGTCGGCGGGGCGGAGGCGGGCACCCTCACCTTCATGGTGGGCGGCACCGATGGCGCCTTCGCCAAGGCGCGGCCCTTTCTGGAGCTGATGGGCAAGAAGATCGTCCATTGCGGCGGTGCCGGCGCCGGGCAGGCGGCGAAGATCTGCAACAACATGATCCTCGGCATTTCCATGATCGCCGTCTCGGAAGCCTTCGTGCTGGGGGAGAAGCTGGGCCTCTCCCATGAGGCACTCTATGAGGTGGCCTCCACCTCCTCCGGCCAGTGCTGGTCGCTCACCACCTATTGCCCGGTGCCCGGGCCGGTGCCCACCAGCCCCGCCAATCGCGGCTATCAGCCGGGCTTTGCCGCGGCGCTGATGCTGAAAGACCTGCGCCTGTCCCAGGAGGCGGCGGGATCGGCCGGCGCGGTCACCGCGCTGGGCGCGGCGGCCACCGCCCTCTACACCGCCTTTGCCGAGGCGGGGAACGAGGGGCGTGACTTCTCCGGTATCGTGGAGTGGATCCGCACCCGCGACGATACTTGAGCGCATCTCTCCGTCAGGTCATGAAAAAGGGGGCGGATGACCCGGGTCATCCGCCCCCTTTTTATGGTGCCGGCGCCTCAGGGGCGCGGCAGCAGCGGCAGGGGCGAGGGCCCATAGGCATTGTCCCGCGGCTCGGAGGGCTGCACCCACCAGAACAGCAGCACCAGGAAGCCGATGAACGGCAGGAAGAGGATGAAAAACCACCAGCCGCTGCGCCCCACGTCATGCAGCCGTCGGACCGTGACGGCGAGGGAGGGCAGGATCAGCAGCAGGTGGACGAGGCCGCTCAGCCAATTGGGGGCGGCATAGACATAAAAGGCGGACATGGACGACATGCCCGGGCCCATCACCACCGCATGCTCGCTGACGGAGCTGGTGAACAGCATGACGCCGATGATGGCCGCAACCACCTCCACCAGGATGGTGAACACCCAGAACCACCAGAATTCACTGCGCGGCGCGCGGCCGCGGAACACGGCATATTTCGACAGGCAGCTTTGAACTGCAGCTCCAAACGTCATCGCCCCCTCCTCACGACGCGGGCACGCCCGCTGTGCCTCAGCCTATAGCGGAGCGCGGCGGCGTTCGCCATGGAGGTCGCTTCACCGCCGAGGCCCGTGCCCCCCGGACGGCGCGTGCCAAGGAGCTGACTCGTCAAGGAGCAGACGCGCCAAGGGACAGACGCGCTGAAAGGCGGTCTTGCTGAGGGCGGATGTGATGAAGGCGGAGCGCTCGCGAAGTGGTAGCAGCGGGCGGACTTGAACCGCCGACCTCCGGGTTATGAATCCGGCGCTCTCACCAACTGAGCTACGCTGCCTCGACCAACGCGACGGCGCGCCGTCGCTGCGAGAAGGCGCATATAGAAGTGTCGCCTTGCCCCTGTCAAGGAAGGCGCGGGGGCTTTCCCCCGTGGTGAAAAATCCCCTCGGGAACCCCGCCCGCAGCCTCGCGGCCGTGGCACGAAGCCGGTGTTGCGGAGCAAGGGCACGTCAGTCCTGGAGCCAGGCGAAGGCACGTCGCAGCTCGGCGGTGCCGTTCTGTGGATGCCAGCGGCCATGGGCGAGGATGATCCGATCGGGAGCCCAGCCGATCATGGTCTCCACCGCCGCCCGCAGCTCCGGCCGGGGGAAGGTGAGGCGCAGGTCGCGCGGGGTTCCGCCGTGGGGCGCCAGCACCCCGCCGAGCCGCGCCAGCAGCCGCAGCAGCGGCGAGCGCAGATGGCTCGCCTCGAAATTCTCGATGAGGTCGGTGAGGATCAGGGTGCGGCTGGCGCGGTGGAAGAACTCCACCTCGGTCATGTAGCGGCCGACGATGGGCAAGGTGTCGAGCGCACCATCCCAGGGATAGCCCATCGCCGCCTCCAGCGGCTGCGACGGGCCGGTGATGCGCCCGTGGGCCTGGGCGAGGATGTGCGGGGCGAGGTAGATCTGGGCGTCGGGATAGGCGGCGTGCCAATCGGGGATCCACCAATAGTGGATGCGGTTGGGCCCGACGATCCAGCGCGGCGTGCCGAGCGTCTCCACCGCCCGCCGCAGGATGGGCGGCAAGGGCGTGGGCGAATGCACGAACAGGTCGCGCCCCTTGAGGCGGACGATGGTCATGCGGGTGGGAAACGGCATCTTCGGCCAGGGCAGGCCGAAGCGCAGGGCCGGCCCATCGACGATCCACACGTCGTCGGCCACCGGCTTCAGGGTGTCGAGCGGGGGATAGGCGCCGTGATCCGCGTCCATGGCGCCTCCGCTGCCCTCAGCCTCAGGCCTGCTTCTTGATGCGCACCAGCTTGAAGAAGCCCACCGGGAACACGGGGGAGATCTCCACCACGTCCATGTCGGGATATTTGGCCGCCCAGTTGCGCAGCCGGCTCGCCTTGAAGGCGATGGACCAGCCCACCTTCTTCACCAGCGGCGCCAGCGCCTGCTCGATCTGGGCCACCGGGCCGTCATCGGCACCGAGCTTGGAGGCCACCACGATCTCGCCGCCGGGCTTCAGCACCCGGTACATCTCGTCGAGCGCGCCTTCCGGGTCCGGCACCAGGGTGATGACGAACGGCACGGTCACCGCGTCGAAGGTCTGGTCGGCAAAGCCGAGGTTGCAGGCGTCCATGGCGGCCAGCAGGCCGACCTGGGTGAGGTTGCGCCCCACCTTCTTTTCCACCGCCTTGCGCAGCATGTCAGCGGACAGGTCGATGCCGGTGACGTGGGCGCCCTTGGGGTAATAGGGCAGCACCAGACCGGTGCCCACCCCCACCTCGAGGATGTTGGGGCCACAGGCGGCGGCGGTGGTGGCCGCCTTGCGCTGGGCATCGGCCAACAGCTTCACATAGACCTTGTCATAGATGGGGGCCCACTTGGCATAAGCGCGCTTCTGGCCCTCAAGATCGTACTGAACCGCCATTCTCGCCCTCTTCCAGCCTGTTCCGCGCGCGGTCGTCGATGGCTGGTGGCCCTCAGGCCACCTCGGCCATGCTGCGCGCGTCCCGCTCCGCCTTCAAAATGGTTCCGCCACCCAGCAGGCGCGCCTGCGCCCCGGCCGCATCGTAAAACACGCAAGCCTGCCCCGGTGCAACGCCTTCTTCACCGAGCGCCAGATGCACCACCGGCTGGCCGGCCGCGTCCCGGCCCAGATGGCCGGGGGCGGGGGCGCGGGTGGAGCGCACCTTGACCTGCACCTCGGTACCGGCGGCGCAGGCCGCGTCAAACGGTGTGTCGCCCAGCCAGTTCACGTCGGCGATGGCGATGGTGCGCACTTTCAGCGCCGCGCGCGGGCCCACCACCACCTGATGCTGGCGCGCATCGATGCCCACCACGTAAAGCGGCTCGGGACTGGCAATGCCGAGGCCTTTGCGTTGGCCGATGGTGTAATGCATCACGCCCCGATGCCGGCCGAGCACCTGGCCATCCAGGTGGACGATGTCGCCCGGCTCCGCCGCTTCCGGTCGCAGCCGCTCCACCACCTCGGCATAATTGCCGCCGGGCACGAAGCAGATGTCCTGGCTGTCGGGCTTGTCCGCCACCGGCAGACCCAGCTCGGCCGCCAGCGCCCGCACGTCCGACTTGCGCCGGTCCCCCAGCGGAAAGCGCAGCTTCTTCAGCTGGGCCGCGGTGGTGGCATACAGGAAATAGCTCTGGTCGCGGGCCTCTTCCGCCGCCCGGTAGAGGGCGCGACGACCATCGGGCAGGGCCCGGCTGGAGACGTAATGGCCGGTGGCCAGCACCTGCGCGCCCAGCTCTTCGGCGGTGGCCAGCAGGTCGCGGAACTTGACGGTGCGGTTGCAGTCCACGCACGGAATGGGGGTGACCCCCGAGGCATAGCTGGCGGCGAAGCGGTCGATCACCTCCTCGCGGAACCGGCTTTCATAATCCAGCACGTAATGGGGAATGCCCAGGGTGCGGGCCACTTCGCTGGCGTCATAGATGTCCTGGCCGGCGCAGCAGGCGCCGCGGCGGTGGGCCGCCTCGCCGTGGTCGTAGAGCTGCAGGGTCACGCCCACCACGTCGTATCCGGCCCGGGCCAGCAGGCCGGCCACCACCGACGAATCGACGCCACCCGACATGGCCACCACCACGCGGATGGAAGCCGGATCGCCATCAATATCGAGGAGGGTGGAAGGCGCGTTCATGTCCGCTGTGGGTGTCGCAGGGAAAAGGGGGGTCGAAGCCAGGGGCCGGATCTCAGCTGCAACTTGCTCGCATCTCTCAGGCCATGGGAGCAAGGCGAAAAATGGGCCATCGGCCGGCGCGGGTCCATGGGACGGTCGCGCCGCGGCGGTTTCCGGCGCCGCCGGGTGACATAAAAATCCTCTGCGATCAACGCTCTGCGCCCCTCGGCGCCCCTCGGCGCCGACCCCGGCGCGTGCGGCGGTGGTCGTGATCGAATGTGCAATGCTGTCACGCATCGTGATCATGCGTGTCGTGATCATGCGTGCGGCGCGGGCGGCCGCGGCATCCGCGCTGGCGGTCGGAAGGACTCACGCCCGGGCGGCGCGGCGGGGCGTGTCCTCATCCTCCACGGGCCCCTCGAACACCGCCATGAGCGCCCGCCGAATGGCCGACTGGCGGGCGGCGGCGGTGATCTTCGCGCCCATCAGGTCGGTGACGTAGAACACGTCCACCGCCCGCTCGCCAAAGGTGGCCACATGGGCCGAGGCGATGTTGAGGTTGAGCTTCGACAGGGTGTTGGTGAGGGCGAACAGCAGGCCGGGCCGGTCGAGGCCGGAGACCTCCACCACCGTGTGGCGGTTGGACCAGGCGTTGTTCACCGTCACTTCCGGTTCCACCGAGAAGGTGCGCCGGCCGCTCTTGGGCAGCTTGCGGGCCATCACCTCCGGCAGCCGCACCTCCCCCTTCAGCGCCTGCTCCACCGCCTCGCGCACGCGGGTGGCGCGCCGCTCCTCGTCCTCGTTCATGTCGAAGCCGCGGCGAATGGCGATGGAATCGAGCGCGAGGCCATCGGTGGTGGTGGAAATATGGGCATCCATGATGTTGGCCCCCGCCGCCGCGCAGGCCCCGGCGATGATGGACAACAGCTTGGGATGGTCGGGCGCCAGCACCGTGAGGGTGGTCACGCCCCGCTCGGGCTCCAGGGTGATCTGGGTGGCGATGCTCTCCCCCGCCGCTTCCGTGGCGTCGATGAAGCGGGCGTGGCGCAGCTTGGTCTCCAGGTCCATGCGCAGCCAATAGGAGGGATAGTGGCGGGCCACATAGGCATCCACCTTGGCGTCGGGCCAGTCGGTGAGGGCGTGGCGGAACTGCCCCTGGGCGGCGTTGACGCGCTTGCCGCGGTCCACCTCGGAGAAGCCGCCGGTGAGCACCGGCTCGGTCTCATAGTAAAGCGTGCGCAGCAGCTGCGCCTTCCAGCCGTTCCAGGTGCCCGGGCCCACCGCGCGGATGTCGGCGGTGGTGAGGATGGTGAGCAGCTTCAGCCGTTCCAGGCTCTGCACCACGGCGGCGAAATTCTCGATGGTCTTGCGGTCGGAGAGATCGCGGGACTGGGCGACGGTGGACATCACCAGGTGCTGCTCCACCAGCCAGGCCACGGTATCGGTTTCCACCGGGCTCATGCCGAGCCGCGGGCACAGGCGGCGGGCGATGCGGGCGCCGGCGATGGAATGATCCTCCGGCCGGCCCTTGGCGATGTCGTGCAGCAGCATCGCCACATAGAGCAGGGTGCGGTTCTTCAGCGTCGGCATCAGCTCGTTGGCGAGGCCGTTCTCGGGATTGGTCTTGTGCTCGATCTCCGAAAGCACGCCGATGCAGCGCAGCAGGTGCTCGTCCACCGTATAGTGGTGGTACATGTTGAACTGCATCATGGCGACGATCTTCCCGAAATCGGGAAGGAAGCGGCCCAGCACGCCCGCTTCGTTCATGCGCCGCAGCACCGTTTCCGGCGCGGTCTTGGAGGAGAGCACCTCCAGGAACAGGCGGTGGGCCTCCGGATTTTCCCGCAGCTTGGCGTCGATGAGCCCCAGCGAGCGGGCCGCGAGGCGCATGGCGTCCGGGTGGAGCGCCAGGTTGCGCTTGTCGGCCACGTGGAAGATGCGGATGAGGTTGACCGGATCGCGCTTGAACGCCTCGGCGTCGGACACGTTGAGCCGGTCGTGATCGAGGATGAAGTCGGGGCTGTCCTTCAGGGTGCTGCGGCGGTGGCCGCCGCGGAAGCGCTCCACCATGCCGCGCAGGCCCGGGACGGGCTTGGCCTGATGCTCTTCCAAAGCGGCGGACAGGATGGCGGTGAGGTCGCCCACGTCCTTGGCCACCAGGAAGTAGTGCTTCATGAAGCGTTCCACGTCCCTCTGGCCGGGGTGCTCCGTATAGCCGAGCCGCTGCGCCATCTCCCGCTGCACGTCGAACGACAGGCGGTCCTCCGCCCGGCCGGTGAGGAAGTGGAGGTGGCAGCGCACCGACCACAGGAAGTCCTCGCAGCGGGTGAAGAGGCGGGCTTCCTCGCGGGTGAACACCTCCTTGGCCACCAATTGGCTGGCAGTCTGCACCCGGTAGACGTATTTGGCGATCCAGAACAGGGTGTGCAGGTCCCGAAGGCCGCCCTTGCTGTCCTTGACGTTGGGCTCCACCAGATAGCGCGACTGGCCGGCCCGGCGCAGGCGCTCCTCCCGCTCGGCCATCTTGGCGGCGACGAACTCGGCGGCGGTGCCGTCCACCACCTCCTTGTCGAAGCGGGTCTGCAGGTCGTCGAACAACGCGCGGTCGCCGGCGAGGTAGCGCGCTTCCAGGATCGAGGTGCGGATGGTGAAATCGGCGCGGGCCTGGCGCAGGCACTCGTCCACCGAACGGGTGGCGTGGCCCACCTTCAGGCCGAGATCCCACAGAATATAGAGAATGGCCTCGGCCACGCTCTCGCCCCAGGCGGTCTGCTTGTAGGGCAGCACGAACAGGATGTCGGTGTCGGAGCCCGGCGCCAGCATGCCGCGCCCGTAGCCGCCCACGGCGGCGATGGACATGCGCTCGGAGCGGGAGGGATTGTCCGCCGGATAGAGGATGGTGGTGGCCACCTCATGGGCGCTGGCGATCATGGCGTCCTGGAAGGCGGACAGGCGCATGGCGCAGCAGCGGCCGCAGCCATCCTCTTTCAAGAGCCGTTCGGCTTCGGTCCGCGCCTCCTGCATGGCGGTCTTCAGGTAGGCGACCACCGCATTGCGCAATTCGAGATCGCGGCCCTGGTGGGCGCGGGCGATCTCGCGGACGTCGGCACGCAGCTTTTGCCCCTCGAAGGGTTCGCCGATGG
Source organism: Xanthobacter sp. NM-25 (assembly GCF_022138605.1). GTDB lineage: Bacteria > Pseudomonadota > Alphaproteobacteria > Rhizobiales > Xanthobacteraceae > Xanthobacter. Next base: position 1,134,982 of record NZ_JACBFS010000001.1, on the reverse strand, counting down.
TGCGGGCTTTGGAGGTACGGACACTGGACATGCGCGGCGATCTGAAACCACTTGGAGAACAGCCGCCATCCTTACCGCAATCCGCGCGCCATCGCGAGCGGTGCATTGCGCGGGCTGGCGCCCCGGCCGCACATGGCCGGGGCGCGTGGGCTCAGTTGGTGGTTTTGGGCGCCGCCGCACTCTCGGCCGCCTTGCTCTCGGCCGCCTTACCCTCGGCCGCCTTGGCCTTCAGCTTCTTGATCTCGTCGCGGATCGGCTGGAATGGCCCGTATTTGTGCTGGGCGGCCGGCAGGCTGTCGGCGAAGGGGCCATAGGCGGCATCCACCGGCTTCTCGGTGAGCTTGGGATAATCCTTGTCGATTCCCTCCCGCTGCGGCCGGTCCATGGCCTCCACATAGGCGGTGACGTCCCAGGCCTCCTCTTCGGTCAGCACCGGCGCGTCGTGGCTGGTGCCGAACGGCATGTTGGCACGCACGAAGCTGGCGGCGGTGATCAGCCGAGCCATGCCGGCGCCGTTGTTGAAGGTGTCGCTGCCGCGCAGGGGCGGGAATTCATAGCCCTTGCCATCGCCCACCGCGCCGACCCGCTTGCCGCGTCCCTCCGGACCATGACACGAGGCGCAGTGCTGCTCGAACACGATGGAGCCCTTTTCCGGGCTCGCCGGACGGTCGAGCTCGGCCAGCTTGGGGGTGCCGCGGCCCGGAGTGGGATGGCCGATGGGCCGGTCGGACGACAGGAACTTGATGTAGCTGACGAACGCCATCATCGGCTCGGAATCCACCGGCAGCGGCTGGCCATCCATGGAGCGGGTCATGCAGCCGTTGATGCGGTCCTCCAGGGAGGCGACCCGGCCCTCGCGCCCGCGATACATGGGAAAATCCGCGAACACGCCGACGAACGGCAGGCCGTATTCCTTGGTGCCGGCTTCCAGGTGGCAGCTCTGGCAGGCGAGATTGTTGCCGGCGAAGCGCATGGCGGGGTCCGCCACCTCCGGTCCCAGGTGGGCGAAGGTCCGCTGGGTCAGCTCGCGGCCTTTGCGCACCATGCGACCATAGGCGTTGTCCGGCAGCGCATCCACGTCGGGCACGGTCCAGCCGGCCGGCTCTGCCGCCGGCGCGCTCTTCGCCGCCACCTGTTGCACCGGCGGGGTGGCCGGCGCCTGCCGCTGGCCATCGTGATAGGCGAAGTAGCCGAGGGCCACCGCGAAGGCGAATACATAGGAACCGACGACAGGGTAGTCCATTTTTCCTCCGGATTATGTCTTCGATCTTGGAAGGCGCTGAAAATGCCTTCGTCCTATCGAGAAATAAGCTGCCGACTGAAAGCTGTGAGATGCGCAATGCCGCCCGTGCGCGGGCACAGGCTTGGCCCACCCTGTGAACGGCCAACCTTAAGTGAACCTTAAGGAAGTTGTGCCGGGCTCGGGCGGCCGCTGCGTCGGTGCGCCTTAACGCCCCCTTCATGGCGGCATCGGCACAGTGAAGGTGGGGGCGATGGCCGCAAATGGGGGCGCACAGCCCAGCCACTGCCGTTTTCGCCCCATTTGAGTGGTGGAAGGGGATTCGGAGAGCCGCAGGCGAACGGACAGGACGACGGATGGCGACGCGAGGTTACGGCGAAGGGACAGGGCGCGAGCCCACCACCCCCAAGGGGGAGGCCCATGCGGACTCGCGCTTCGACATCCGGCTGTCGGCGGAGGATCGCCCGGTCGGCGGAACGCGGCCGGCGCGGAAGACGGCGCGGCCGGTCCACAAGGAACCGCCGGCGCTCGATCGCTTCGATCGTGTCCCCCCCTTGAATCCGCCGCCGGACGGGCGGGACACCCCACGGGCGGCGCGGGCCGCGGCGGCACCGGAGCGCGGGGCCCCCGCGCCGGAGGTGCCGGTGCCGGACGCCGCGGGGCGTGGAGCCAGAGGAGATGCGGAGCTGAGCGGTCGGGCGCACAAACGGAGCAGGGCAAAGGCCGAGAAGCCGGCGCGGGCGCGCCCCGTCCGGCGGCGGCGCTCGCTGCTGTGGGGCCTCGTCAAATGGGGCATGGTCCTGGCCGTGTGGGGGGTCATCGCGGTGGCCGGGGTCATCGCCTATGAGGCTTCCAAGCTGCCGCCCATGCAGACGCTGATGATCCCCAAGCGGCCGCCCACGGTCACCATCCAGGGCGCTGATGGAAAAACCTTGGCGACCCGTGGCGACATGGGCGGGGTGGCGGTGCCCATCGGCGAGCTGCCGCCCTATCTGCCCAAGGCGTTCGTGGCCATCGAAGACCAGCGCTTCTACAGCCATTTCGGTCTTGATCCGGAAGGCCTGGCGCGTGCCCTCGTCACCAACCTCACCTCCCGCCGGCTGCGGCAGGGCGGTTCCACCCTGACCCAGCAGCTGGCCAAGAACCTGTTCCTGACCCAGGAGCGCACCGCCTCCCGCAAGATCCAGGAACTGGTGCTGGCCCTGTGGCTGGAACAGAAGTTCAGCAAGAACGAGATTCTCGATCTCTACCTGAACCGCGTCTATTTCGGCGCCGGCGCCTATGGCGTGGAAGCGGCGGCCCAGCGCTATTTCGGCAAATCGGCGCGGCAGGTGACCCTGGCTGAGGCGGCGATGCTGGCCGGCCTTGTCAATTCACCCTCGCGGCTGGCGCCCACCCGCAATCTGAAGGGGGCCCAGGCGCGCGCGGCGCTGGTGCTCCATGCCATGAAGCAGCAGGGGCTCATCACCCCGCAGATGGCCGAGACCGCGCTCGCCCGCCCCGCCCAGCTGGCACCGCCGAAGGCGCCCGATTCCATGGGCTATGTGGCCGACTGGGTGATGGACCAGCTCGATTCCTTCGTCGGGCTCCTGAGCGGCGACGTGACCGTGCGCACCACCATCGACGGCACTCTGCAGCAGACCGCGGAGAAGGCGCTGGACGAGACCTTGGCCAAATCCGGCACCAAATATGGGGTGGAGCAGGGGGCGATGGTGTCCCTCGACACCGATGGCGCGGTGAAGGCCCTGCTGGGCGGGCGCTCCTATGAGAAGAGCCAATACAATCGCGCCGTCACCGCCAAGCGTCAGCCGGGTTCGGCGTTCAAGCCGTTCATCTATCTCACCGCCCTGGAATCCGGCCTGACCCCGGACACCATTCGCGAGGATGCGCCGATCCAGCTCAAGGGCTGGCGGCCGGAGAACGCCAGCCACGACTATCGCGGGCCGGTCTCCCTCACCACCGCGCTGGCGCTGTCGCTGAACACGGTTTCCGTGCGTCTGGCGCTGGAGGTGGGGCCGAAGGCGGTGGTGGCGACTGCCCATCGGCTGGGCATCGTCTCCAACCTCGATCCCAACCCCTCCATCGCGCTGGGCACATCGGAAGTCTCGGTGCTGGAGCTGGCGGGCGCCTATGTGCCGTTTGCCAATGGCGGCATCGGCGTCATTCCCTATGTGATCGAGACGGTGAAGGATGCCCAGGGCCAGGTGCTGTACCAGCGCGCCGGCTCTGGTCCCGGGCGGGTGATGGACCCGGCCTACGCCGCCGAGATGAACCAGATGCTGACCCAGACCCTGATCATGGGCACCGCCCGGCGCGCCGATTTGCCCGGCTGGGAGGCGGCCGGCAAGACCGGCACATCGCAGGATTATCGCGACGCCTGGTTTGTCGGCTACACCGCCCGCTTCGTTACCGTGGTGTGGCTGGGCAATGACGATTCCTCCCCCACCAAGAGGGCCTCGGGCGCCAACCTGCCGGTGGAGATCTGGAGCCGCTACATGAAGGTGGCGCACAAGGGGCTGCCGGTGGCCGAGCTGCCGGGCGGCACCCGCACCGCCGGTTTCGGCGGTGTCGGCTATGGCGAGCCGGGCGGCTCTTATCTGCCGCCGGAGAACCTGCCGGACGACCGCCCGCCGGCGGTGGTGGGGCAGATCGGCGGTGGGCCGGCGCCGCAACGTGAGCCGCCCATGACCATTGATCGCTGGTTCGCTGAGACCTTCCTCGGCCAGGGCCGGCGCTGAAGCCACGGTGCAGCCCACCAGAGCGCCTGGTGCCCCTTGCGGTGTCCGATCCCGCCTCCCGGTCGCTGACCGGGGATGGCACCACCAGCGACGATACGGCGGAGACCCCCCCCCCGGCGCTCCCGGCGGTGGTCGAAGTCAAGATATGAGGCCCGGATGGCCGGCGGCCACCGGGACGCGCCAGCCGGCGCGGCGCGGGGGCCAGGGGAGGGTTGCGCTTCGCCGCGGGCTCTAGGATAAGGCGGGATGACCGCTTCCGATCCCGACGCCCCCAATCCCTTCATCGAAGCCGGACGGCTGCTGTTCGCCGGAGACTGGCAGTTTCTGGCGGCCGCGCCCACCATCGAGACGCTGCCCGCCATGCTGGGCATCGAGGTGGCGCTGGCGGGGCGCTCCAATGTGGGCAAGTCGTCGCTGGTCAATGCGCTGACCGGGCGCAAGGCGTTGGCGCGCACCTCGGTGACGCCGGGGCGGACGCAGGAGCTGATCTTCTTTCGCGTGGGGCCGCAGCTCTCGCTGGTGGACATGCCCGGCTATGGCTTCGCCAAGGCGCCGAAGGACAAGGTGGACGCCTGGACCCAGACCATCCGGTCCTATCTGCGCGGCCGGGTTAATCTCGCCCGGGTCTTCGTGCTCATCGATTCGCGGCACGGCATCAAGGCGGTGGACGAGGACATTCTCGATCTGCTCGACAAGGCGGCGGTGTCCTACGCCATCGTTCTGACCAAGGTGGATCAGGTGAAGCCGAGTGCGTTGCCGCAGGTGATCGCCGCCATCGAGGACAAGATCCGCAAGCGGCCGGCGGCCTATCCGCAGGTCTTTCCCACCTCCAGCACCACCGGTGCGGGCTTTGCCGAGTTGCGGGCCGCCATCGCCCAATTGATCGCCGAGCGCGCCGGCTGAGGCCACGAGGGCCTCACGCAAGCGGGACCCAAGACAGGCGCGCCTACCCAACGGCGGATGCGCGCGGGACCTGCGAAGCCACGCTGTCGCGGCGCCGGGCCGGCCGATACCGCGGCGTGACTCGATGATCTTGCTTTGGAAGATGGGCGTTAAGGCGCACCGGGATGGCGGTTCCGGCGGCGGCCGCATCATGCGGCATGTCGGCGCTGAAGCGCGCTTTGCGGCGGATCGCCGGGGTGGCCGGGAGGGGCCGCCAGCGCGTGGGCTGGGGGCAAGTTGGCCGCGGGTACGCACCGATGGGTGATCGGCATCCGGCGAGCCAAAATGTATACGTAAAGGGGTAGGGAGACGCGCCGGAAGGCGCGTCGCCAGTCACTGGCTGTCGTGCTCTTCCTGGAGCAGCGCTTCGGTGGCGGCGATGGCGCCTTCGAGTTCAGAGAGCTTCCTCAGCATCCCGTCGGACGGCAGGGTATCCGTCTTGGCGGCCAGGAGCAGCAGGTCGCGCTGGGCAGTCTTGAGACGATCGAGGAGGCGAGATAGGCCGGCCTCTACGGATTGCGTCATGTTGTTATGGAACTCCAAAATGCTTGTTCTGGAGACGGCGGCGCGGCCGCGGTCTCCCTCGTTTCGGCGGACACGGCGGTTGCCCTGAAACCGTCGCCCATGCCGATGATTGCGGAAGTGTCCGACCGGTCGGCGCAGGGGCCCGGGGCGCCAGTTGCCGGATGATCGGTCATCGGATCATCGCTCAAAAGAGCGCGCCCGCACGCCGTTGTTCCGCCCGATCCGCCGGATCGAGCCGCCGCGGCTGCCGGCGCTCATGCCCTTCAGCGCAGAAGGTGCCCCCACACCGGACGGCGAAGGGCCGTCCGGGTGCGGATGAAGGGGGCTCAAAACAACTGCGCGCACCATCTTGGAGATGGTGCGCGCAGAATGGGAACTGGGATCAGTCCGCCAGCTCGATGCCGCGGGCCTCGGGACCCTTGGGGCCCTGGCCCACCTGGACCACCACCCGCTGGCCCTCGGCCAGGTCGGTGAGGCCGGAGCGGGAGATCACGGTCACATGGACGAACACGTCCTTGCCACCGCCCTCAACGGCGATGAAGCCGAAGCCCTTGTCGGGGTTGTACCACTTGACGGTCCCGACGCGCTCCTCGGTGGGGCCGGTGGCCGCCCGGGGGGCAGCGCCGGCGCCGCCGCCCATGCGGGGCGCACCGAAGGCCCGGCGGGGGGCCGCAGCCTCGGCGGTGGAGGTGTCGACATCAAGCACCTCAGTCACCTGGCGGCCCTTCTGGCCCTGGCCGACGCGCACCGACAGCTTGGAGCCGGGAGGCACGCTTTCCTGGCCGGCGGCCTCGAGGGCGCGGGCGTGCAGGAACACGTCACCGGAACCGTCGGAAAGCTCCACGAAGCCGAAACCCTTCTCGGGGTTGAACCACTTCACAGTGGCGTCGATCGGCGGGCCGGACGGAGCGGGGGCGCTGAAGCTGCTCGGCGAAGAAAACGGACGGTCCCCTCCGAAGCCGCGATCACGCGGCGGCGCAAAGTCGTCGTCAAAGCCACGGCGGCGCGGCTCTCGGAAGTCTCGGTTACGGCTCATGTGTATTTCCGTTGAGGTCAATCGCCAATTTGGGCTTAGGGCCATCCACCACTGCTGAATTAAAATGCGTGTTTCGTGCGCTTAAAATGCACGCCTCGGGCGTATTGACTTCCGCCTTCGCACAACGCTCAACCCAGCCACCCGCTTCTTGCCTCGCAGCCTAATGGACAAGGCCGGATTTCGTGTCCAAACAACTCGCTTGAGCGCACTCGACCGGCCAGACGCGAGACTAACACACATTTGGTTCCATTTGGTACATGAATGTTGAAGACTCTTGCTCTCATCGTGATTTTTACCGGGGTGACCGGTTGGTCGGCGCGCCGCCGGCCCCATCGTGGCTTGGCCCGCCCGGTTGTAGCGGGGCGCGGGGCCGGCGCGAGACGGGGCTGTGGGTTGGTGTCATTTCGCGTCGTCTCAGATGCTTGGCGGGCGCGTGGGGTCGATCGCGCGACGACCGGCGCCGTCGCCAGCGCCGTTCACGCGGCTATTTTGCTCACCTCACGAAAAGGTGATCATGCGGGGCGGCGCCCTGGCGGGAGGGGACGTTATGCCTGACAAGATACAGCCCGATGCCGCGCCGCGGCACCACGAGGGGGCGGCCACCGCCTATCCGGAGCAGCCGCTGCCGCTGCGGGCGGTGCCGGCGGCGCTGGAACTGCTGGAGCGGCGGCGATCGGTGCCGCTGCGGGCGCTGCGCGGCCCGGGGCCGGCGCCGGACGAATTGGACCGCATGCTGACCATTGCCGCCCGAGTGCCGGACCATGGGGCGCTGGCGCCGTGGCGCTTCATCGTGCTGGAAGGGGCGGCGCGGGCGGCGGCGGGCGCGGCGCTCGATGCGCTCTACGCCCGGCAAAATCCCCAGCTGCCGGCGGACAAGGCCAGCATGTGGGGCACCTATCTGTCACATGCGCCGGTGACGGTGGTCCTGGTCAGCCGGCCGGACGCCGGCGCCAAGGTCCCGGTATTCAACCAGCTCTTGTCGGTGGGCGCGGCGGGCATGAATCTGGTGCTAGCGGCGGAAGCCATGGGCTATGCGGCCCAGTGGCTGCTCAAATGGCCGGGACGCGACCCGCAGGCCGCCGCGCTGCTCGGGGTGGGGCCGCAGGAGGCGGTGGCCGGCTTCATTCATATCGGCCGTCCGGCGATCCGGCGGGAGGATCGGGCGCGTCCCGCCCTCGATGCGGTGGTGACGCGCTGGCGTCCCTGAGGCGCTGCGTCAGCCGCGCAGCGGCTCGGCGGCGCTGGCTTTGCGGAAATAGGCGAGGCTGCCGTAAAGCGCCACCACGCCGAACACGACCATGAGGGCGTATTCGCCGATCTCGCCGAGGTTGAACAGACCCGCCAGCGCCCAGGCTGCCGCCACGGCGGTGGCCAGCGCCTCGGTGGCGATGAGAATGGTCGCGCTCCCCACGGTGAGCAGATTGTCCCAATGCACCGATCCACGGGGTGCAGGCTGCATCGTCATCTCTCCTCGGCGGCGGGATTTTCCATCGGCCGCGCCTTGCTCTATTGGGGCGGGACCTTGGCCCGCCGGTGCGCCAGGGTCAAGGTCCCGCCCCACGCACACGCCGCGCCGTTGCGCCCGGCGCCTTCGGAGTCGCCCCATGTTGTCCGCCCGCACCCATGAAAGCGTCCACGTTCGCCGCGGCCTCGTCGCCGCGCCCCACGCGCTCGCCGTGGAGGCCGGACGGCAGGTTCTGGCGGAAGGGGGCAACGCCATTGAGGCGGCAGTGGCCACCGCCGCCACCATCGCCGTGGTCTATCCGCACATGAACCATGTGGGCGGCGACGGCTTCTGGCTGATTCGCGAGCCCTCCGGGCGGGTGCGTTATATCGAGGCGTGCGGCTTCGCCGGCGCCGACGCCAGCATCGCCCACTACCATGACCGGGGATGCGAGAGCATTCCCTTCCGCGGTCCGCTCGCCGCCCTCACCGTGCCCGGCGCCGTGGGTGGCTGGCGTCTGGCGCTGGAGGCGGCGCGCGCCCATGGCGGCCGGCTGGATCTGCCGCGGCTACTGGAGCCCGCCATCCGCTATGCGCGCGAGGGCATCACGGTCAGCGGCTCCCAGGCGCGGCTGAGTGTGGAGAAGGCGGACGAGCTGCGCGATGTGCCGGGCTTCGCCACGGTGTTCCTGCCGCAGGGGGCGCCGCCGAAGGCCGGCAGCCCGCTGCGCCAGGAGCGGCTGGCCGATACCCTCGAGCATCTGGCGCGGGCGGGGCTGGACGATCTCTATCGCGGCGACGTGGGGCGCGAACTGGCGCATGATCTTCAGGCCATGGGTAGCCCAATCCACCGGGCCGATCTGCAGGCCTTTCAGCCGCGCGAGCGGGCGCCGCTGCGGGTGAGCCTGCCGCAGGGCGAGGTGTTCAACGCGCCGCCGCCCACGCAGGGGCTCGCATCGCTGATGATTCTGGCGCTCTACGCGCGATTGGGGGCGGCCCAGGCGGAGAGCTTCGCCCATATTCACGGCCTGGTGGAGGCCACCAAGCAGGCCTTTCTGGTGCGCGACAAGGTGGTGTGCGATCCCGATCGCGTCACCGCCAATCTCGACCACTTGCTGTCGGCGCCGCAGCTCGATGCCCTGGCCGGCCGCATCCGGCCCGACCGGGCGCTGGACTGGCCGCGGCCGGCGCAGCCGGGCGACACCATCTGGCTGGGGGCGGCGGACAGTTCCGGGCTGGTGGTGTCCTACATCCAGTCTATCTTCTTCGAGTTCGGATCGGGGTGCGTCTCGCCGTCCACTGGCATCCTCATGCAGAATCGTGGCGCCAGCTTCGCGCTCGATCCCAAGGCGCTCAACGCGCTGGCGCCGGGCCGGCGGCCCTTCCACACCCTCAATCCGGCGCTGGCGCAGCTGAAGGATGGGCGGGTGATCGCCTATGGCACCATGGGTGGCGAGGGGCAGCCGCAGACCCAGGCGGCGGTCTTCACCCGGCATGTGCTGTATGGGGTGCCGCTGGGCGAGGCCATCGCCCGGCCACGCTGGCTCCTGGGGCGCACCTGGGGGGCGCCGGAAACCCGGCTGCAGCTGGAAAACCGCTTCGAGGAGGGGCTGGTGGAGCGCCTGCGGGCCGCCGGGCACGATCTGGTGGTGTTGCCGGAAGCCTATTGCGACACCATGGGCCACGCCGGCGCGGTGGTGCTCCACCCCAAGGGCCAGGTGGAGGGCGCGCACGACCCGCGCGCCGATGGCGGCGCGGCCGGCGTGTGAGCGGACGCGCGGATGCGCCGGACAGGCCGGCGCATCCTTCTGGAAACGGGTGTTTAACCGGAGCCGGGCTCAGCGCTGGCCGGGATTGTGCTGGCCGGGACTGCGCTGGCCACCCTGCTGCTGCTGCCGGTCCTTCTGGCCGGGCGTCTGCGCCTGCTGCTGCTGGCGGTCCTGATCCCGACGGGGGTCGGGGTTCTGCGGCTTCTGGCTGGGGTTGGACGTCGAGGGACGCTGCTCCTGATCGCGCATGGTCATCTTCGCTTCTCCAACTTGAGCCCCCGGAGAAGAGAACGCCCCCCACCCGATGCGGTTCCATGGGCGGCAGTGATGGGGCGGCAGTGATGGGGCGGCGCGACTGGGTGGATGGGGCAGGGGCGCGCCCGCGGCCAGGCCTAAAATGCAAAAGGCCCGGCGGGTGCCGGGCCTTGCGCAGGGGGAGGGGAGGCTCAGGCGGCCTCTTCCGCCTCGATGTCGCTGTCGACGTCCGCCTCTTCCGCCGCCTTGGCGGCGCCGCGCCGCGGGCCCTTGAGCAGGTTCTGCTCGATGAGCTTCACGGACTCGGTCTCGGTGATGTTCTGCACCGCCGACAGCTCGCGCGCCATGCGATCGAGGGCCGCCTCATAGAGCTGACGCTCCGAATAGGACTGCTCGGGCTGGGTGTCGGAGCGATAGAGATCGCGCACCACCTCGGAGATGGCGACGAGATCACCGGAGTTGATCTTGGCTTCGTATTCCTGGGCCCGGCGGCTCCACATGGTGCGCTTGATGCGGGCGCGGCCCTGCAGGGTCTCGAGCGACTTCTCGACGATGTTGGTCTCGGAGAGCTTGCGCATGCCGACGCTGGCGATCTTGGGCACGGGGACCCGCAGCGTCATCTTGTCTTTTTCGAAGGAGATAACGAACAGTTCGAGCTTGAAACCGGCGACTTCCTGTTCCTCAATGGCCGTGATTCGGCCGACGCCATGCGAGGGGTAAACAATGTGCTCACCCGTCTTGAAGCCGAGACGGGTCTGCGCGTTCTTCTTGGGCGACATGCTTTTGACCACTCCCGATCCGGCCCGGGGGCCGGATCTGTTGGCGCGCGAAAACACTCCGGTCCGGTCACCGGGGGCGTGGCGCGCCGTGCGCTGTCGACATGGGCCGCGGCCGGAACGCCCGACGACCCGCTCTGTCAGCCGAAGGCCATATCAAACTGCCGCGTCACGCCGGTAAGACGGCTGACACGCAAATCTCGCCCCTGTGTCCCGAGAATGCGCGAAGGTGCACGCGCCTGCAGCATTGGTGGAAGCAATCGACTGTAAACGGCTGTATATCACAATTTTTGTAAGAATCAAAGCGCGGGTGTCGTCAATGCGACCAGTGGCTGTCGCATTGCGTGCGTTGCGATGACTCTGGCGGCCCCCTCGGGCGCCGGTTCCACCGCCTGCCGGTGAGGTCCTTGCTTCAGCATATAAACATTTCTTTATATCCTGATTGCTGCCGTGCCTGCGCCGTGCTAATGCCCCTGCCGAACGTGGTATCGCGGCCGCGGCCATCCTGCGCCCTTTCGAGGCGGCTGATTTCGAGCGGAGAGAGCAATGAGCAACGATTACGTGGTGAAAGACATCAACCTTGCCGACTGGGGTCGCAAGGAGCTGGACATCGCCGAAATCGAGATGCCCGGCCTGATGGCCACCCGCGCCGAATACGGGCCCGCCCAGCCGCTCAAGGGCGCCCGCATCGCCGGCTCGCTGCACATGACCATTCAGACCGGCGTGCTGATCGAGACCCTGAAGGCGCTGGGCGCCGATGTCCGCTGGGCGTCCTGCAACATCTACTCGACCCAGGACCACGCGGCCGCCGCCATCGCCGCCGCTGGCACCCCGGTGTTTGCCGTGAAGGGCGAAAGCCTTGAGGATTACTGGGAATATACCCACCGCATCTTCGAGTGGGCCGACGGCGGCCTGCCGAACATGATCCTCGACGACGGCGGCGACGCCACGCTGCTGGTCCACCTCGGCAAGCGCGCCGAAGAGGGCGACACCGCCTTCCTCGACGGCGCCACCAACGAGGAAGAAGAAGTGCTGTTCGCGGCCATCAAGCGCCGCCTCAAGCACAAGCCCGGCTGGTACAGCCAGCTTGCCGCCGCGATCCGCGGCGTGACGGAAGAGACCACCACGGGCGTGCATCGTCTTTATGAGATGCAGAAGAAGGGCACCCTGCTGTGGCCCGCCATCAACGTCAATGACAGCGTCACCAAGTCGAAGTTCGACAACCTCTATGGCTGCCGCGAGAGCCTGGTGGACGGCATCCGCCGCGGCACCGACGTGATGATGGCCGGCAAGGTGGCCATGGTTGCCGGCTTCGGCGACGTGGGCAAGGGCTCGGCGGCTTCGCTGCGCAATGCCGGTTGCCGCGTCCTGGTGTCCGAGGTGGACCCCATCTGTGCCCTGCAGGCGGCCATGGAAGGCTATGAGGTCACCACCATGGAAGATGCCGCGCCCCGCGCCGACATCTTCGTGACCTGCACCGGCAATGTGGACGTGATCACCGTGGAGCACATGCGCGAGATGAAGGATCGCGCCATCGTCTGCAACATCGGCCACTTCGACAGTGAGATCCAGGTCGCCGGCCTCAAGAACTTCAAGTGGCACAATGTGAAGCCGCAGGTGGACGAGGTGGAGTTCCCCACCGGCCGCCGCATCATCCTGTTGTCGGAAGGCCGCCTGGTGAATCTGGGCAATGCCACCGGCCACCCGAGCTTCGTGATGAGCGCCTCCTTCACCAACCAGACGCTGGCGCAGATCGAGCTGTTCACCAAGCCCGGCGTCTATGAGAAGAAGGTCTACACCCTGCCCAAGCACCTCGACGAGAAGGTGGCGACCCTCCATCTCGACAAGATCGGCGTGAAGCTCACCAAGCTGACCGAGCAGCAGGCCAAATATATCGACGTGCCCCAGGCCGGCCCGTTCAAGGCGGAGCACTACCGCTACTGAGCCCGACATCTTCCAAGTGCAAACGCCGGCCTTCGGGCCGGCGTTTTATTTGGGGCTTTGCGATTGGCGGAGCTCAGGCACCGGTATCCTCGCCGGGCTCGGGCTGCTCCTTGCCGGTGTCGATGAAGTCGGCGGCCAGCACCACCCGGCCGGCGGCCACATCCACCACCGGCACGGCAAGGCGGCTGAAGGGCACCATGAGGGTGCGGCCCTTGGTGGCGCCGGTGGGGGCATATTCGAGCACATCACCGGCGCCGAAATCGTGCAGCGCGATGACGGCGCCGAGGGTGGCTCCAGCCTCGTCCTCGACCCTCAGGCCGATCAGGTCCGCATGGTAGAAGGTGTCATCGTCCTCCGTCGCCGGGAGGGCGTCGCGGGGCACGAACAGGTCCACATTGGTCAGCGCCTCGGCGGCGGTGCGGTCGGGGACGCCGTCGAGCCGCGCGACGAAATGCTCCTTGGCCGGCCGCAGGGCGGTGATGCGGAAGGTGCGCCGGCCGCTGGCATCGGTGAGCGGGGCATAATCCAGCACCGCCTCCGGATCCTCCGCGAAGATGAACAGCCGCACCTCGCCCCTCACGCCATGGGGAGCGCCGATGCGGGCGATGAGGATGCGGTCGGTCACGGGAGACTCCAGGCACAGGGGATGGGCGCCCGTTCTTTCCCAATCGGCGACAAAAGGAAAGGCCGAACCGCGGTTAGGGCACCAAAGCGGCGTCGAGGCTGATGTCGGCCTTGAGCACGCGCGAGACCGGGCAGCCGGCTTCCGCCTTGGCCGCGAGCGCCTGGAAGGCGTCGGCCGCGATGCCCGGGATCTTCGCCCGCAGGGTCAGGTGCACGGCGGTGATTGTGAAGCCGTCAGTGCCTTTTTCCAGCGTCACCTCGGCCTTGGTCTCCATCTCCTCGGCGGTGAAGCCGGCGGCGCCGAGCATGCCGGACAGGGCCATGGTGAAGCAGCCCGCATGGGCGGCGCCGATCAGCTCCTCGGGATTGGTGCCAGGCTGGCCCTCGAAGCGGCTGGCGAAGCCATAGGGATAGGCGCTCAAGGCGCCGCTGGCGGTGGAGATGGCGCCCTTGCCGTCCTTGATGCCCCCGCTCCACACGGCCTTCCCGAAGGTCTTCATGATGTCCATCCTCTGGTTTCGGCGCCAACCTGTCGGCGCCTTTCAGGATAACGGTGCCGGAGTGGTGGCGGTTCCGCGCCTCAGGCCTCCGCCGGGGCCGGCCTGCCGGCGACGCCGCGCCGCGCGATCACCTGCAGCAGCTCGGTGTGCACGGTGCCGATATGGGCATCGAGCAGGTGGCAGGCCTCCTCCGCCTTGCCGGCGCGGCACAGGGCGATCAGGGCGGCGTGCTCGGTGCGGGCGCGCTCCATGGCTTCCGGCGTGGAAAGTTGCAGGCGGGTGTAGCGGTCGGACGTCTGCAGCAGCGCGGCGACGATCTGCCGGCTGCGGGGCAGGGGCGCAGGCGCATAGAGCGCCATGTGGAAGTCGGCGTTCAGAAGGCCCCAGCTCGACACGTCGTGGGCGAGGGTCGCGCCCACGAAACGGGCCTGGATGGCATCGAGCCGGGCGAAATCCTCGCCGACGAAGCGGGGCAGGGAGGCTTCCAGCAGGCGGGGCTCCAGCATCCGCCGCAGCTCGAACACGTCGTTGATCTCGTCCACCGACAGATCGGAAACGATGGCGCCCTTCTGGGGCACCATGCGCACCAGCCCTTCCGCCTCCAGCTGGAACAGCGCCTCGCGCACCGGAATGCGGCTGACCCCATAGGCTTCCGCCAGCGCATCCTGGCGCAGCTGGGTGCCGGCGGGATGGCTGCCGTCGAGGATCGCCTGCCGGAGTTGATCAAGGATCGCCGACGACAAGGTGCGGTGCTTCAGGTTCGTCTTCATTGTGCGGCCAAGCTAGCCGGATTTCGCCGGGGAGGGTATTGACGTGTCGATTGTATAAAATCTACAGTTTGGGCGAAAGCACGAAATCGAGACCGAAACGGTCCGTCTTCCAGAGCGTGAACATGACCGAAACTTCCTCCACGACGCCCGGCAAGGCGGCGACGGGCCGGCTCGTGCTGGCCGCTTCGTCGGCCTGGCTCAGGGTGGAACGGGTCGCCATCATCGTCCTCATGGCGCTGCTGTGCGGCCTGATCCTGTTGAATGTGGTGACCCGCTACACCGGCGTGCCGCTCTATTGGATCGATGAATCCGCCATTTACACGGTGGTCTGGCTCGCCTTCATCGGCGCCTCGGCCATGACCCGCCTGCGGCTTGATTTCACGGTCGGTCTTCTCACCGAGAAGCTACAGCGCAAGGGCGCGCAGGTGGCGAAGGCGCTGGCCACCGGCTTCACCGTGCTGTTCGGCCTGCTGCTCGCCTATATGTGCTGGCTGTGGATGGATCCCGTCGGCATTGCCGCCGCCGGATTCGACGCCAGGACCTTTGCCGGCGAGAGCTTCAACTTTCTCTATACCGAGCGCACCCAGACCCTGAACTGGCCCACCTGGGCGGTTCAGCTGATCATTCCCATCTTCGCCTGCTCCATGATCCTGCACGGCCTCGCCAATCTCATGGAAGATCTGGGGCTGGTGCCGATGGCGGCGCATGCGGGCTTTCCCATGGCCCATGCGGAGGCGGCGAGCTGAGATGCTGACCTCCGCCGCCTTCCTCATCACCATGCTGGTGGGCGTGCCCATCAGCCTGTGCATCGCGCTTGCCGGCATCGTCTACATCCTGGCTACCGGCAACCCGCTGCTGCTGCAGACCTTTCCCACCCAGCTGTTCGGCGGGGTGGACAGCTATGGCCTCATTGCCATTCCGCTGTTCGTGCTGATCGGCGAGATCATGAACGGCGGCGGCATCACCCGGCGCCTCATCGACATGGCCATGGCCTTCGTCGGCACCATGCGCGGCGGCCTCGCCTATGTGAACCTGCTCGCCAACATGTTCGTTTCCTCGATCCTGGGCTCGGCCACCGCGCAGGTGGCCATCATGGCCCAGATCCTGGTGCCGGAGATGGAGAAGAAGGGCTACGACAAGACCTTCTCCGCCGGCCTCACCGCCTATGCAGGCATGCTCGGGCCCATCATTCCGCCCTCGATCATGTTCGTGGTGTATTCGGTGCTGGCGCAGGTCTCGGTCAGCGACATGCTGATTGCCGGCATCATTCCCGGCGTGCTGCTCACCGGCCTGTTCTGCCTCGTCATCTATGCCATGGGTTACGTCTACGCCTATCCCAAGGGCGAGCCCATGAGCTGGGCCGAGCGCATCTCCATCGTGCTGGGTGCGGTGCCCACCCTGATCATTCCGGTGGTCATCGTCGGGTCCATCCTCACCGGCCTTGCCAATGCCACCGAGGCGGCGGCGGTGGGGGCGCTGGCGGCGGTGCTGATCGGCCGCTACTGGACCCGCGAGCTGCGCTTCGCGCAATTGCCGCAGATGCTGCTGCGGGCGGGGCTCTATTCGGCCGTCATCCTGTTCCTGGTGGCGGTGGCGGCGGTGCTGTCCTGGGTGCTGGTCTACGGGAAGGTGCCGCAGGCGGTGGCCGCCTGGGTGCAGACGGTGGCGACCGATCCGATCACCTTCATGCTGCTGGTCAATGTCATCCTGCTGGTGATCGGCACCGTCATCGACGGCGCGCCCGGCCTCATCATGACGGTGCCCATCCTGCTGCCCATCGCCACCCTGGTCTACCACATCGATCCCGTGCAGTTCGGCGTGGTGGCGGTGATCAACCTGGTGCTTGGCTTCCTCTCGCCGCCGGTGGGCCTGTGCTTCTTCGTCGCCTCCGCGGTCACCGGGGCCAAGACCGGCAAGATGTTCATCGTGACCCTGCCGTTCTTCTTCGCCGCCTGTGCCCTTCTGGTGCTGCTGTCGCTGGTGCCGACGCTCTCCACCTTGCTCATCAAGTGAAACAACAAACACGACCTTCCACGAGATCCAACGGGAGCCTGACATGACCTTGACCCGTCGCCACTTCCTCCTCGGTGCCACCGCCGGCGCCGCCGCTCTGCCGTTCGCCGCGCCCCATGTGGCCCGGGCGGCGGACGGGCGGGAATTCCGCCTCGGCATCATCACCCCGGTGGGCCACCCCTGGAACGTGGCCGCCGAGAAGGTGGGCGCGCAGCTGAAGGAGGCCACCGGCGGCCGCCTCTCCATCTCCGTCTTCCCCTCGGGCCAGCTGGGCAACGAGGCGGCGATGATGCAGCAGCTGCAGACCGGCGCCCTCGATATGGGCTGGATCATGACCGCCGAGCTCGGCTCGCGGGTGCCTTCCATCGCCGCCATCAACGCGCCGTGGGTGGTGGATTCCACCGCCAAGGCCGGCCAGCTTGTGCGCACGCCGGTGGCCATGGAGATGCTGAAGGTGCTGCCCAAGGAGACCGGCACGGTCGGCCTCGGCTGGGGCATCACCACCATGCGCGTGGTGTTTTCCGCGAAGCCCATCTCGGGCATCAAGGACCTCAACGGCATGAAGCTGCGCATCAACACCACGCCGGCCTACCGCGACTTCTACCAGTTGCTGGGCGCCGCCCCCACGCCGATCCCCACTCCGGCGGTGTTCGATGCCATGTCCAACGGCCAGGTGGACGGCCTGGAGGCCGATCTCGACTTCTCCTGGAACCAGCGCTTCGACAAGGTCTCCAAGACCATGCTGAAGATGGACGCCATCTTCATGCCGGTGGTGGCGCTGGTCTCCGGCCGGGTGTGGGCCACCCTCTCGCCGGAGGACAAAGCGCTCATCACCAAGCTCACCAAGGACGCCCTCGACGTCCAGATCGACGAGACCGTGGCCAACGAGCCGGTGCTGCTGAAGAAGTTCGGCGAGGTTATCCCGATCAAGGTGGCCGAAGTGGCCGATCGCGAGAAGATCATCGCCGAATACGACAAGATCTGGCTGCCCAAGGCGCCGGTGCTGGGCGAGCTGCGCAAGGTGGGCGCCAGCCTCTGACCTGCGCGGTCTCCCGCGAACGCCTCAGACGGCCGGGCGTGTGCCCGCCGTCCCCCCTCAGATCCCAACAAGGACCAATCAAGATGAAGCCGGCTATCGGGTGGGAAGGCGTCTTTCCCGCCGTGACCACGCAGTTCCGTGAGGACTATTCCCTCGACATCGACGCCACCGCCAAGGTGCTCGAAGGCCTGATCCGCGATGGCGTGTCCGGCCTCATCGTCTGCGGCACGGTGGGTGAGAACACCTCGCTTGCCACCGCGGAGAAGGTGCAGGTGATGGAGGCCGCCAAGTCCGTGGCCGCCGGCCGGGTGCCGGTGATCTGCGGCATCGCCGAATTCACCACCGATTTCGCCGTCGCCACCGCCAAGGAGGCGGCCAGGGTGGGGGTGGATGGCATCATGCTGATGCCGGCGCTGGTCTATTCCTCCAAGCCGCATGAGACCGCGGCCCATTTCCGCACCGTCTCCAAGGCCACCGACGTGCCGGTGATGGTCTACAACAACCCGCCGATCTACAAGAACGACGTGACCCCCGACGTGATCGCCTCACTGGTGGATTGCGACACCATCGTCTGCTTCAAGGAAAGCTCCGGTGACACCCGCCGCTTCATCGACCTGCGCAACAAGGTGGGCGACCGCTTCGTGATGTTCGCCGGCCTCGACGACGTGGTGGTGGAGAGCATCGCCGTGGGGGCGCAGGGCTGGGTGTCCGGCATGTCCAATGCCTTCCCCCGCGAGGGCGAGACCCTGTTCCGCCTCGCCCGTGCCGGCCGCTACGCGGAAGCCATGGCGCTCTATGAGTGGTTCATGCCGCTGCTGCACCTCGATGCCCGCCCCGATCTGGTGCAGTGCATCAAGCTGTGCGAGCACCTTCTGGGCCGCGGCACCTGGCGCACCCGCCCGCCGCGCCTGGCGCTGCTGGATCACGAGAAGGCCGAGGTGGAAGCGCTGGTGGCCAAGGCCCTCGCCACCCGCTCGGACCTCCCCGACGTGGGTCTGAGCCCGGCCGCCTGAGGCGCCGGATCGCCGCCCGCTCGCCATCCCCGTGCCGCCGGCGGGGGGATGGCGAAAATGTCGTGCGGGTGCGGCGCGAGGGCTCTTGCGGGGAAACAAGGGCTGCGGCACTTTCCCGCCCATGTCCATCACCACCCCCGAGCCGCTGGCTCTCGACGCCACCCGCGTCGCCACCCTGCTGGAGCGCGTCGCGGCGCGCATCGGTGCCCCTCACGTGGTCACCGATCCCCAGGAGATCGCCCCCCACCTCGTGGAAGGGCGCGGCCTGTTCCATGGCGCCACCCCGGCGCTGCTGAAGCCCGGCAGCACCGAGGAGGTGGCCTTCATCGTCGCCACCTGCGTGGAGCTGGGCCTGCCGCTGGTGCCCCAGGGGGGCAATACCGGTCTCGTGGGCGGACAGGTGCCGTTCGGCGCCATCCTCATGTCGCTGGGCCGGCTCAACCGCATCCGCAGCCTGGATGCCACCGACCTGACGGTGGTGGCGGAAGCCGGCTGCACCCTGCATCAGGTGCAGCAGGCGGCGGCGGAGGCGGACTGCCTGTTTCCGCTCTCCATCGCCTCGGAAGGCACCTGCCAGATCGGTGGCAACCTCTCCACCAATGCCGGCGGCACCGGCGTGCTGCGCTATGGCAACATGCGCGAATTGGCCTTCGGCCTGGAAGTGGTGCTGCCCGACGGGCGGATCTGGAACGGCCTGTCGCGCCTGCGCAAGGACAATACGGGCTACGATCTCAAGGACCTGTTCATCGGCGCCGAAGGCACCCTGGGCATCATCACCGCCGCGTCGCTGCGGCTGTTTCCGGCGCCGCGCCAGCGGGCCACCTCGTTCGTGGGCCTCGCCGACGCCCATGCGGCGCTGGCGCTGTTCAACCGGCTGCGCAACGTGGCCGGCGATGCCCTGACCGGCTTTGAGATCATGCCGCGCATCGGTCTTGAGATGGTGCTGAAGCACATGCCGGGCACCACGCGCCCGCTCACCGGCGAGCATGAATTCTACATTCTGGCCGAGCTCACCTCGACCCGCCGCGACGATGACCTGGCCGGTCTGGTCGAAGGCGTGCTGGCCGATGCCTTCGAGGCCGGCGAGGTGGAAGATGCGGTGATCGCCGCCAGCGAGGCCCAGGCCCAGGCGCTGTGGAAGCTGCGCGAAACTCTGTCGGATGCCCAGAAGTTCGAGGGCGGCTCCATCAAGCACGACGTGTCGGTGCCGGTGTCGCGGGTGCCGGAGTTCATCGTCGAGGCGAGCCGCCTGTGTGTGGAACATATGCCGGGCCTGCGCCCGTGCCCGTTCGGCCACATGGGCGACGGCAACATCCACTTCAACCTGAGCCAGCCCATCGGCATGGACAAGCAGGCCTATCTCGACACCTGGGAGGAGTTCAACCGCCTGGTGCACGACCTGGTGGCGAGCATGGGCGGCTCCATCTCGGCCGAGCACGGCATCGGCTATCTGAAGCGGGACGAGCTGCCGCTCTACAAGGATCCGGTGGCCCTCGACGTGATGGCGGCGCTGAAGCGCACCCTTGATCCGCGGGACCTCCTCAATCCCGGCAAGGTGCTGCCCACCTCGTGACACGGGTGCCGGGCGAAGGCGATCCTTCGCCCGACCTCAGAGGACGCTTCAGGCCGGGCGCCGGCGCACGCCGAAGGCGGTGCCCACGGCCAGGGCCAGCGGTACCGCCGCCGCCAGATAGACCAGGCGCGGGGCGTGGTGGTCGAGGATCATGCCGTAGACGATTGGCCCCACCAGACCGCCCACGTCGTAGCCCGAATAGACCACGCCGAACACCTTGCCGGTGGCGCCGGCCGGCGCCGTGCGGCGCACCAGCACGTCGCGCGAGGGCATGGTGATGCCGATGGCGAAGCCCACCGCGGCGATGAAGGCCACCGTCACCTCCGGCGGCACATGCATCACCGCCGCCAGCACCGCCAGCACCGCGGAGACCGCGAGCCCGCTCATGGCGATGAGGTGGTGGTTCTCCGCCCGGTCGGCAATGTGGCCACCGATGGCGACCCCCGCCGCACTGCCCAGCTGATAGAGCGTCACCGCCAGGGTGGCCAGCATGAGCGAGGCGCCGAAGCCCTCCTGCAGCGCGACGATGGAGAAGCTCTGCACCCCGTTCAGGGAGAGCGAGGTGAGCAGGAAATAGAGAAAGGCGACGATCACCACCGGCGTGGTGAGCACGGTGCGGAAGGTCAGCGGGCTGGCCGCATGGGGCGTGCCCGCCGCGGCGGCCGGCGCGGGCGCGCAATGGAGCAGGGCGCGGAACAAGGCGAGGCCGGCCACCACAAGGAGCGCGCCGAGGCCCATGGTGGTCAGCGCCGTGCGCCAGCCGAAGATGGCGCCCAGGGCACCGCTGATCAGCGGCGACAGGGCAAAGCCGATATTGCCGCAGATCACATGGGTGGCGAAGGCCCGGCCCAGGCGCTGGGGCGCTACCTTGTGGCTGAGGATCGACAGATCGGCGGGGTGATAGACGCTGTTGCCGAACCCGGCGAGGGCGGCGAGGGGCAGCAGCATCTCGTAATGGGGCGCAAATCCCATGGCGGCGGTGGCGCCGCCTTGCAGGATCATGCCGGACAGCAGCAGCCGGTCGGCGCCGAACCGGTCCACCAGCACGCCGGCCATCACCTGGCCGGCCGCCGAGCACAGGAAATAGACCGACAGAACCAGCCCTAGCTCGGTGAAGGAGGTGCCCAGATCATCCCGCATGAACAGGAACAGGGGCGCCAGCGCCAGCTGCAGCATGTGGCTGGTGAAATGGGCGACGCCCACCGCCCCGATGGTGGCGACCTCGCCCGAAACCTCGGGGGCCGCATCGGCATTCACAGACACCCTGTCCTCCCGTCCGCCTCTTGTCGGGCGGCGGTGCCGTCTCCGATGGATGGGCGTGTGGCTGCGCCGCGGGGGCAGCTCAGGCCGGGCGCTGGGCTCCCTTGCCGCCGAAATAGCGCAGGGTCAAGCAGGTGATGTCGTCCGCCTGGGGCGCGCCGCGCTCGAAAATGTGCACCGAGGCCAGTACCCGCTCCGAGAGCTCCAGGACCGACCAGTCGTTGGCGCCGCTCTGCAGCAGGGTCTCCAGGCGCGTTTCGCCGTAGGGATTCTGATCCACGTCGAAGGCTTCGGTCACGCCGTCGGTGTACAGGAAAAGGGTGTCGCCGGGGGCCAGGGAGAAGGTGCGCTCCACATAGACGAAGCCTTCCAGCACCGCCACTGCCATGCCGCCAGTGGATGGCAGGGTTGCAACTTCGCCGGAGCTGGCCACGTGATACGGCAGGTTGTGGCCGGCGTTCACATAAGTGACCTGTCCGGTGTTGAGATCAAGCACGCCATAGAGGACGGTCACGAACAGCATCTGGTCGTTCTCGACCGCCAGGAGGTCGTTGAGGCGGCGGATGCAGCCCGCTGGCGAGCGCTCGAACAACGCGGTGGAGCGCAGCAGGGTGCGCGAGATGGCCATGAACAGGGCGGCCGGAACGCCCTTGCCGGAGACGTCCGCCACCACGAAGCCGAGGGTGTGGTCGTCGATCATGAAGTAATCGTAGAAGTCGCCGCCCACCTCGCGGGCCGGGGTCATCTGGCCGTGCACCGCCACACGGGCATCGGGCGGGAACTCCTTGGGCAGAATGGCGAGCTGCACCTGGCGGGCGATCTCCAGCTCCTGCTGCAGGCCAGCCAGCTTGGTCTTGGTGATGAGGGCCTCGCGCAGCTCGACCACCATGGAGGAGAGGCGGGTATATTGCTCGACGATGCGCCGCGAGAGGTCGTGCAGCACCCGCGCCACGCGCCGCAGCTCATCGTCCCGCTGGGCGTCTTCGGGCTGGGTGGCCAGCAGTGCCAGCACCTCCTCGCGGTCGGTGGGGTCGATGGCGGCGGCGAGGGCCTTGAGCTCGCTGGAGATCACCGCCTCCTGGCGGCGCCGCACCCGCTCGCGCTGGCGGCGGCTTTCGGCCAGCGCCTGCACATGGCCACGCAGCGCCACCACCGCCGAGGCGATGCGGCCGATCTCGTCGGATCCGGCATGGTCCACGGTGACCGAAGTGTCGCCGCGGGCCAGCGCCTGGAGCACGTCGATGGCCGATTCCAGGGGCCGGAAGCTGTACCAGAGGAACAGGTTGAGGCCGATGATGCCCAGCACCATCAGCGCGATCGCCCCCCAGACGGCGGCCTGGCGGATGAGGTTGGAGGTGCGCAGGGTCTCGGTGGTGTCCACCAGGCTGACCAGGGCGCCCACCACGCTGCCGCCGATGGCTTCCACCGGCACGCTGGTGAGGGTGTAGTTGCGACTGTCCACGCTGATGCGCTCGGCCAGGGGGCGGCGCGGGGTCAGGGTGAGCTTGGCCCGTTCCCACAGGCGCAGATCGGTGCTCGTCACCACCCGGCCGCGCACGGTGATGAGGGTGGTGGTGGCGCCGATGCCTCGGGCGAAGCGGTCGATGCCGAGGCTGGCATCGCGCCCGAGCACCAGCACCGCGCTGCCGCCATTGGGCAGGGTGACGGTGCGGGTGGAGATGACGATGATGCGGTCGGCGGCCACCTGCCGCAATCCGCCGAGCACTTCGCCCTTGAGGGCGCGGTCGAGGCTGCTGGCGTCGAGGATGGTGCGCGTGTGCCCGGTGCCGCCGGCGCCGTAGATCAGCTCGCGGTCGCTGCCGACCACCTCGAACGAAGTGTCGGGGTCGCCCACGTCCACGCCGGCGTCCTTGAGCGCGGTGGCGACTCCCGGCCGGTCGGCGAAGCCAAGGGCGATGCGGAACGCCGAGGAGCGGTCGACGCGCTCCAGGATGCGGGACAGGTTGTTGGTCTGGAAGGCGACGATCTCGCGCCACAGCACCGTCTGTCCGGCAATGGCCACCTCGCCCTCGCGCACTTCCGCGACGCGGTCGCGCAACAGCGTCGCGGCCCACACGCCCAGCATCAGCACGAGGAAGCCGAGCGCCACGATGAGGGTGATCCGGGTGCGCAGCAGCATCAGGCGTCGCGCTCCTTGTCCGTGGCGGCCGGCGGGGCCAGCACGTCCTGGCGCAGGCTTTCCACCTCGGGGCGCAGGCTGCCGTCAAAATCCACCGCCAGCAGCTCCTCCGCATAGGCATCGAACACCGCCCGGCGATCGCGCACATGGCGATTGCCGGCGCTCAGGGCCCGGAAGGCGCGGCCCACCGCGCCATAGCGCACGCCGGAGCGGGCGTCCCAGTCGAAATCACCGGCGATGGCGCGGTTGAGGCCGTCGGCCAGGCGCGCTTCGGCGCGGTCGAGGGCGAGCCCCACCAGCAGGCCCGCCGCCAAGGCCGCCAGGGCGGCGCAGATGAACACCACCACCGCCGCCTGCACGGCCACATTGGCGAACGCCTGGGCAAAGGCCACGGGATTGGTGCCCACCTCCACCGTGGCCACGACATTGCCGTCGACCACCACGTCGGCGGTGGCGGAATCGATGCCCGGCTCGCCGTCCATGGCGCTGCGCAACTCGCGCCCGTCGGGTCCGCGCAGGATGATCTGGGTGATGCCGGGGGTGGCGATCACCGTCTCTTCCAGGTGGGCCTCCACCCCCGGCAGCAGCTTCAGGGGAATGCCGAAGCGGGCGGCTTTCTCGAACTGCTGGGCCAGGGCACGGGCGACCGAGGTGCCGATCACCAGAGCGTCGCGCCGGGCGCTGTCCTGCACCTGGGCGCGGTAGGAGGTGGTGAGCAGCGCCGCCGCCGTGCCGCCGATGAGCAGGGTCACGAGGAAGGCGAACACCGCCGTCAGCAGGCGCGCCCGCCCGGGATCCACCGGGTCAGGCCGCATCGTCGAGTGCCCCCAATTGGCCGAGGCCGCGGTCGACCCGGGCTTCGGCGCGTTGCCAGTTGCGGTGGGTGAGGAAGGCGAGGCGCGACAGCTGCCGGTCGGACGTGGCGCTCATGGCCTCGCCGGAGAGGATCCGCGTCACCTGCTCGAACGGGCGGGACATCACATAGGAGAACAGCACGGCGGCGATCACCACGATGATGGCGGCCACCGCGGCGAGGGCGATGGCGAGGCCCAGCAGGCTCAGCCCCAGGGATTGGGTCCGCGCCAGGCGGCTGCGGTCGGAGACGGTGACCGAAAGGCCGCCGGCGACGCCGAGGTCGTTCTCGAAATGGGTGCCGAAGACGGTGTCGCCCCGCTCCACGGTCTGCCAGATGCCGGCATCGGCGAGCCGCTGCACCCAATCCTGCGGCAGGGCCTCACCGATGACGCTGCGGTCGGTGGAATAGATGGCGCGGCCGGCGGCGTTGAAGATGTCGATGGCGAGGATCGACGGGTCGTTGGCCTTCTCGCGCTCGATGCGCGCCTGCAGGGTGGAGATCTGGTCGAGGGTCAGGCCAATGGAGAGGTTGCCCTCGGTGGCGGTGCGCAAGGTGGTGAGCAGATTAGCCACCCGGGCCCGTTCGATCTCCACATTCACCCGTTCGCTGGCGGCAAAGCAAAGCCCCGCGACCGCCACCACAGTGGCGATCACAGCGAGGATCATAACCAGAGCCAAGCGACTTACGAACGTCATGAACCTGCTTCACCGGATCGACGCCGGGGGACGTTAAACGGAGCCGTGGGACCAAACCAGAAAAAAACGGTACGCGATCAAAAAAATCCTGCAATCTCAGGATGCTTTTCATACCGCTGCGAGGTTGACATGGTGGTGGGATCTCCGCTCCGTTCCGGCCTGGACATGACGCGCGCCACCGTGTCGCTGATCGCTGTTTTCGCCTTGATCGCCGCCGCCTGCGTGGCGTTCGGCACCTATTTCGCCAATGCCACCTTGAGCGGTGCCTATGGCACGGCGGTGGAGGCGCGCTTCAAGGTCACCGCCACCCGCATCTCCAGCATCATCGAGCGCGCCGCCTCCCTCGGTATTGCCGTGCCGGTGCAGCGCACCCTCACCGAGGTGCTGCGGCGCGAGGCGCGGCTGGAAGCCGATCTCATTTCCATCGACATTGCCGACGAACGGGGCGCCATCGTCTTTTCGAGTGCCCCCGAGCGGGTGGGGCAGGTGGCTGACGCCGCCGCCCCCCACCAGGTGGTGAGCCTGGTGCGCAACGATTTCGATGCGATCATCGGGCGGGTCATCATGCGCTATGACCCCCGTGCGCTCGCGATGGTGGCGGATGAGATCCACGGCGCCCTGTGGGCGGTGGCCTGGCCGACGCTGGCCGGCGCGGTGGTGGCGACCATCCTGGTGGGCGCGGTGCTGGCGGGGGCCCTGCGCCGGGCAGTGCGGCGCGCGGCGCATCCCAGCCGCTGGCCCGGCGCGGCGCGGGCGGTGCTGGCCGAAATCGAAGGGGTGCACCGGGACGCGCAGGCCCCCGGTGCGGCCGGAGGCGGACGATGATCGGTCTGCGCGCCGCGGTCACCATCGCCATCGCCCTCATTCTGTGCGCCGCGCTGGCGGTGATCGGCTGGGGCGCGCAGCGGGTGGCGCAGCGCACCATCGTCCCGGCCATTCTCGCCAAGGCCGAGACGGTGGGCCGCTCCGCCGGCGGGCTGGTGGAGCGGGCGGTGGCCGCGGGCATTCCAGTGCGTGATCTCGTCGAGGTTCCCGCCTATTTCGACGAATTGCGAGCCCCGAGCCGCGAGTTTGCGGAAATCCGCCTGTCGTTGCCCTCCGGCGAGGTGCTGGCGCGCTCGGGAACCCGGGTGGGGCTCGACGATGCGGCTGTGGTGCGCACCGCGGTGCAAGGCGCAGGGGGGCCGGTGGCGGAGATCGCCATCACCGTGGATCCCACCGTGGTCTGGCAGCAGGTGGGGGCGGTGCTTCTGGATGTGGCCTTCATCGGCGTGGTGGCCCTGCTGGTGGCGCTGGAACTGGTGGCGCTGGTGGTGGGCGGCCGGGCGATCGCCGCGCTGGTGGCGGTGGAGCAGCGCCTGAAGGCGCTGGCGCGGGGCCGGCTCGCGACCCAGCAGGATGACGGCGGCATGGCGGTGCGCGCGCTGCTGGCGCCCATCGACGCGATCACCAGCCGCCTCGGCGCCCGCCATCGGCAGGCCCGGGCGCGGGCGGTCCAGGCCGGGGATGCGGCGCTGGTGGCGCGGCTGGACCGGCTGGCGGAACGCAGCGGTGTCGGCGAGACCGAGGGCACTGAAAGCCGCCTCGCCGCCGCCGTGCGGCCGGCCCTGTTCCTGTTCATGCTGTGCGAGGAGCTCACCCGGCCCTACATGCCGCGGCTGGCCCAGGGGCTGGCCGCGGGGGATGCGGGGCTGAGCCCCAATGTGGCCGCCAGCCTGCCCATCGTCGCTTTCATGGCGGTGGTGGCCCTGTGCCAGATCCCGTTCGCCAGCGTGTCGGAGCGGATGGGGCGGCGCAACGGCTTCCTCGCTGGGGCGCTGCTGGCGGCGCTCGGCTATGCGGTCTCCGCGGTGACCGGACACTACCACCTGTTCCTGCTGGCGCGGGTGGTCACCGGTCTCGGCTATGCGCTGGTCTTCGTCTCCGCCCAGGGGCATGTGGTGGATCATTCCCATGGGGCCGGCCGCAGCGCGGCGCTGGCGGTGTTCGTGCGGGCCATCATGGTGGCGTGCCTGTGCGGTCCGCCCATCGGCGGTGTCATCGCCGACCGGCTGGGAGCGGAGGTGGCGCTGTTCACCTCGGCGGCGGTGGCGGTGGTGTCGGCGCTGGTGGCCGCCATGGTGGTGCCGAAGGCGCCCCGTGGGGTGGTGCATGCGCCGGCCACCCTGCGGGATCTGGCGCGCTCCGCCCGCGCCCCCCGGCTGATGGCGCTGCTGCTCGGCTGCGCCTTTCCCGCCAAGCTGCTGTTCGCGGCCCTGTGCCTGCTGCTGGTGCCGCTGGAGCTGCAGCGGCAGGGCTATTCGTCGGCGGCGATCGGCCGCTTTCAGATGATCTATCCGCTGCTGATGGTGCTGGCGGTGCCGTTCTTCGCTGCCCTGGCGGATCGCTGGAACGCGCGGGCCGGTTTCGTCATCGCCGGAGGGCTGGTATCGGGCATCGGCTCCATGCTGGTGCCGCTAAATCCCTCCGCTGTGCTGATCGTGGTGGCGCTGGCGCTGCTGGGGCTCGGCCAGTCCATGTCCATCGCCTCGCAATCGGCGCTGGTGGCCGATACCGCGGCGCACGCCGGGGGGCGTCCGGCCGGCGTACTGGGTTTGTTTCGGCTGGTGGAGCGCTCCGGCAATGCGGCGGGCCCGGCGGGCGCTGGTGTTTTGCTGGCAGCGGTGGGATTCTCCATTGCAACCGCGCTTTTGGGCGCTGTGGTTGTGGCGGGCGCAGCGGTATTTGCGCTATCGGGACAACGGTCTGCTGCAACGTCCGGTTCGCGCCGCCACATGCGCGCATCCTCGTCCGAAGGGAGTCCTGTGTGATGGACCGCCGTTCGCTCCTCTCGCTGGGTCTGGGCGCCGGCGCCGCCGGTCTTCTCGGCCGCGCCGCGCGGGCCGACAGCCCGGGCACCCCCTTCCGCATCCTGATGCTGACCTTCCGTGGCGAGACCGACGTGGAGCGGGGCTTCCGCGACTATTTCGCCGCCAACGAAATCAATGCGGAATTCCTCACCAGGGACGTGGAGCGCGATTCCGGTCGGGTGAAGTCCATCCTGGCCGAGACCCTGCCCACCTTCCGCCCGGACCTCATCTATACTTACGGCACCCCCAACACCCTGGCGGTGGTGGGGCCTTATGATGCGCCACCGACCGCGCCGTTCGTGCGCGACATTCCGGTGGTGTTCGCGCTGGTGGCGGCGCCGGTGCAGGTGAAGATCGCGCCCTCGTTCGCCTCCTCCCAGCGCAATGTCACCGGCGCCGTGCACGTGGTGCCCACCGATGTGCAGATGCGCGCCATGCAGGGCTACAAGCCGTTCAAGAAGGTCGGCGTCATCTATTCGCCCAACGAGAACAACTCGCTGGCCATCATCGAGGAAATGCGGGCTTTCTGCTCGGCCATCAATGTCGAGGTGATCACCCGGCCGCTGGTGATGAACGGCACCCGCGCCACCGGTGATGGCGTCGAAGGCTTCGTGCGTGATCTCAAGGAGCAGGGCGCCGACTGGCTTTATCTGCCGGCGGACACCTTCCTGGCCAGCATCTTCGACCGGGTGGGCGAGACCGCCCTCAAGGTGAAGCTGCCCACCTTCGGCGCCACCGAGTTCTTCCTGCGCCAGGGCCTGGGGCTGGTGGGGCTGGTGAGCCGCTACTATTCGGTCGGCCAGCTTGCCGGCTCGAAAGCCGCCGAGATCCTGGTCAACCATCGCGCACCGCGCACCATTCCCATCGAAACGCTGCGGCGTTTCGCACTCATCATCAACATGAGCGTGGCGCGGCAGCTCGGGGCCTATCCCCCCATCGCCATGCTCAATTATGCGGAGGTCGTCACGTGACCAGCGCTGTTGTGGCCAGTGCGCCGGCTCGTCCCCTCACTCAGCGCGAGCTTGGCCCGGCGGACCTCGACGCGGTGGAGGCGCTGCATCGCGTCGCCATCGGGCCCATCGCCCGACCCGAGGTGGTGAAGCCGGAGAGCCGGGCCTATTTCGAGAGCATCCTGGCGGGTCGCGGGCGCACCGTCGGCCTGTGCGACGGCGGCGCCCTGGTGGCCTATGGCATCCTCCAGCACGAGCACACGCCGAAGGACGGCCCGCACCGGCTGCTGAACGTGGCGCCGAGCCGGGCGGTGGGGCGGTTGGCGGGCGCCTCGGTGCATCCGTCCTATCGCGGGCAGGGGCTGCAGAAGGCCCTCATCGCCGGGCGGATCGACCTGGCGCCGGCGGACATGCTGCTGTTTTCCACCGCCGCGCCGGTGAACGTGCCCAGCTGGTCGAACCTGGTGGCCGGCGGTTTTCCCATCTCCGGCATCGAGCTGTTCTTCGGTGGCTATGCCCGCTACGTCATGGTCCGCGACGGTTCGGAGCCCGATGATGGCGCCCGGATCGTGGTCGATCCGCTCGATACGGACCGGCAGAAGGCGCTGTTCGCCGAGGGCTGGCGCGGCTATGGGCGCGGCCGCTCGGACACGGGCGCCACGGGCCTGGTGCTGGCGCGCCCGCGCTGAGGCGCGGGCGCCGCGGCGGGGCTTCCGCTGCGGCTTGCGGCGCTCTAAAGTGTGCTGCGCGCTTTGGGGCCCATGGATGGCGCTCGCCGCCGATCGAGAGATCCGACGCATGAAGATGGACACGTCGCCGTTGGCCCTGGATGTGGTGCTGATCGCCCTGGAGGGCCGTCTGGACATCGCCGGCGCCGCCGCGGTGGAAGCCGCCTTCGCCGTCGAGGCGGGCAAGGCCCGGGTGGTGGTGGTCGATCTGTCCCAGACCCCGTTCATCGCGTCGATCGGCATTCGCCTGCTGCTCGCCAATGCCAAGGCGCTGAGCCGCCGCGAGGGCAGTATGCTGCTGTGCGGCTGCGATCCCCAGGTGGAGCGGGTGCTGCGCAGCACCGGCGTCGATCAACTGATCGCCATCGTGCCCACCCGCGAGGCCGCGCTGGCGGAATTGGGCGGCGGGGTTGCGGGCGGAGCAGGCTGACCGGCGCCCATGAGCACCTCGCCTGCCGCTGATACGCTGGTTTCCGCGCTGCAGGTCGGCGCGGAGCTTGCCGCCATCTCCGACGCCACCGCGTGGCTCGGTGCGCTGGGGGCCCGGGAGGGCTGGCCCGATGCGCTGCGCTTCGGTCTGGAGCTGAGCGTGGAAGAGGCGCTGACCAATGTCATCTCCTACGGCTTCGCGGCGGTCGACCATGCCCCGCAGATCCGCCTGGAGGTCTATCGCCAGCCGCACGGGCGGGTGGCCGTGCGGTTGATCGACAATGGCATCGCCTTCGATCCCACCGGCCTGCCCGAGCCGGATCCGGCCGCCTCCATCGAGGAGGCCCGCATCGGCGGGCATGGGGTGCAGCTGATGCGGCATTTCCTCGAAAGCCTCAGCTACCGACGCGCGGGCGGGGAAAACCAGCTGACCCTGGTGGCCGGCCCGAAGGCCGCGGACTGAACCGGGCGCCGGACCTGTCACAGGATCAAGGGGCTGTCGCATGACTGACATGCGCCGCCGCTAGGCTTGCTCATCCTCCCCCGTGCCGGCTCCCGCGCGGGCGGCGTCGCTGTGCGTGTTTTCAGCGGCGGGCGCGGTGGCGTCCGGTTCGGGGCGGGGCGTCGCGCGGTTTGTGAAATGCGTCACTGATGTCCGTTCTTGCTGAGCTTCTGGCCGGCCTCGGCCTTCTGTTCGTGGGGCTGAGCCGCCTGTCGTCGCACCTGCAGCACGCCACCGGCTGGCGGGCCCGGCAATGGATCCGCCGCGCCACCGGCGCGCCGCTCCGGGGCCTTGTCTGCGGCACCCTGGCGGGGGCGGCCACCCAATCCAGCAACGCGGTGGCCATCATCTGCGGCAATCTGGTGCGCGGCGGCGTGTTCCACACCCGTGACGCCATTCCGGTGGTGGCCGGCGGCAGCGTCGGCACCGCGGCGCTGGTGCTGGTGGCGGCCATCGATTTTCGTCTGCTGGTGTTCTTTGCCCTCGCCGCGGTGGGGTTCGCCATTCATCTGCGGCTCGATCGTCACCCGGGCTGGCGCGACTGGATCGGCGCGGCGCTGGGGCTCACCCTGGCGCTGCTGGGATTGGTCTTCATCAAGCAGGCGCCGCGGGCCCTGGACGCGGCCGCCATGGCCACGTGGATCGGGCCGCTGCTCTCGCCCTGGCTCGGCTTCGCCATCGGCCTCGCGCTGGCGGTGGTGAGTCAGTCGTCATCGGCGCCGACGCTCCTGGTGCTGGCGCTCCTGCAGGCGCACCTGCTGGATCTGAGCGCCGCCTTTCCCCTCGTGCTGGGCGCCAATCTCGGTTCCGGACTGTCGGCCCTGCTGGCGGCCGGCGGGCTGGAGGGCACCGGGCGGCAATTGTGCCATGTCCATGTGCTGGTGAAGGCGGTCGGCTGCCTGCTGGTGGCGGCGCTGTGGGCGGTGGGCCTGGTGAGCGCGCGATTGTGGGGCAGCGCCGAGCCGGCCGACCTGCTGCAGGCGGCCGCCGGCGGCAATATCGCCCTGGCGGTTTCGGTGCTGTTCCTGACCCTGCAATTGGCCGGAGCGCTGCCGGTGACGCTGGCGCGGGGCGCGGCCGAGCGCCTTGCGAGCCGCCTCAGCCCCCCCAGCCTGGAGGATGGCGCCTCGCGGCCCCGCTACATCGACACCCGCGCCCTCGATGCGCCGGCCTCGGCGCTGGACCTCTCGCAACGGGAGATCCAGCGGCTGGTGTCGCTGCTACCGACCCTGTTGCCCGACCTCGACCAGAGCGACGCGGCCACCCCCGGAGAACGGCTTGCGCTGTGGCGGGGGGCGGGGGCGGTGGTGCGCGACGTGGATCTGTTCCTCGTCGCCCTCATGGGCCGCGGACCGGGGCCGGAGGAACTGGCGGTGGCGCTGCGCCAGCAGGCGCTGGTGGAGATGATTCGCGCCCTGCAGGACACCCTGCACGACTTCTCCGAGGTGGTAGAGAGCTTCGACGCGCTGCCGCCGCTCGGCTTCAACCTTTCCGAATCCCTGCGCACCCTCGTCCTGTCGCTGGCCGATGCGGAGGGGGCGGAGGATCTGTCGGTGCTGGCGGCGCTCACCGCCGATCGCAGCACATTGCTGCATCGCATCCGCCAATCGCTGCTTGGCACCCAGGCGGAAGCGGGCGACGAGATGCGCCGGCTGCTGCTTGCAACCACGCTGTTCGAGCGGGCCGTTTGGCTGATGCACCGCATCGTGGTGGCGTTGCACCCTGTCGAGAATGACGATAATCCGGGACTGTCGTCGGGCGCGGAGCGGAACGAAGTCCATGCACATTGAGCGTGATCTGGTTGGCGGGGACGTGCTCCTGAAAGTGGCGGGGCGGCTCGATACGCCCAATGCCAAGCCGTTCGAGGCGAGCCTGATGGAGGTGGTCTCCACCACCGGCGGCGGCATCGTCGTCAATCTTGCGGGGGTGGACTATGTGTCCTCCTCGGGCCTGCGCGCCCTGCTGGTGGCCGGCAAGGCCATGCGCACGGCCAAGCGCCGGCTGGCGCTGGAGGCGCTGCAGCCGCAGATCCGCGAGGTGTTCGACATCTCCGGCTTCTCGACCCTGTTCGAGATCTCCTGAGACCAAAGCCCGCGCGGCGCTCGAGCGAACACTTTTGGCGCCGGTCGCAGGCCGTGGCCTGCGCCTTCAGGGCGTCGCCACCGGCGCCCACAGCACGTCGTCGATGCGCCGGGCGCCGCTCGCCAGCAGCACCAGCCGGTCGAAGCCCATGGCGCAGCCGGCGGCGTCGGGCATGTGGGCGAGAGCGGCGAGAAAATCCTCATCCAGCGGATAGCTTTCGCCATAGAGCTGCGCCTTCAGCGCCATCTCGTGGGTGAAGCGGCGGCGCTGCTCCTGTGGATCGGTGAGCTCTCCGAACGCGTTGGCCAGCTCCAGACCGCAGGCATAGAACTCGAATCGCTCGGCGAGGCGGGGATCGTCCGCCTTGGGGCGGGCGAGGGCCGCCTCGCTGGAGGGGTAATCGCACAACAGGGTCGGGCGGCCCATGCCGAGGTGGGGCTCGACGCGCTCCACCAGCACTTTTGAAAAAATATCGGTCCAGCCGTCATCCTCGGCCACCCGGATGCCGGCGGCGCGGGCGGCGGCGGCGAGCGGCGCGGGGTCGGCGGCCGTCCCCGGCGCCGGCAGCACCGCATCGAGGTTGATGCCGGCGTAACGGGCGAAAGCGTCGATCAGGGTGAGCCGCTCCGGCGCGGCGAAGGGGTCGCAAGCCGCCCCCCGGTAGCTGAATGACGGGCAGCCGCCCACTTCGGCGGCCAGCCGAAGCAGGTCGGCGCAGTCGTCCATCAGCTGCGTATAGGACGCCTCGGCCCGATACCATTCCAGCATGGTGAATTCGGGATGGTGGGCCGGGCCGCGCTCGCGGTTGCGGAACACCCGGGCGAGCTCAAACAAGCGCGGCTCGCCGGCCGCCAGCAGTTTTTTGGCGGTGAATTCCGGCGAGGTGCGCAGGTGCAGCGGCGCGCTTGTGCCGTCGGCGGCGATGAGATCGGTGGCGAAGGCGTGCAGGTGGGCCTCGTTGCCCGGCGAGACCTGCAGCACCGGGGTTTCCACCTCCATGAAATCGCGGGCCAGGAACCAGGTCCGCACCGCCGCCGTGATCCTGTTGCGGGCGAGGAGGAAGGGCCGGCGGTCGGCATAGACCTCCCGATCCCACCAAGGGCTCTGGGGGCTCTTTGCGGAACCAGATACCATTTTCACGGGCGAAAGTCCTTCACGGGGGCGTTCCGGCGCCAGAAACGGCGACCAAGGGTGGCGCTCGGCGCGAAGATGGGTATGGTGCGCGCCGAAGGTGAAAAGCGGCATGACGCCGCGAGAAAAGTTCAAGGAAGACGCGACGTGGTCAAGGTCATCGCCAGCTCCCTGCGCAAAGGCAATGTGGTCGATATCGACGATAAGCTCTATGTCGTCCTGAGCGCTGAAAACATTCATCCCGGCAAGGGCACCCCGGTGACCCAGCTGGACATGCGCCGCATTTCCGACGGTGTGAAGATCTCCGAGCGCTATCGCACCACCGAACAGGTGGAGCGGGCCTTCGTGGAAGACCGACCCCACACCTTCCTGTACGAGGATTCGGACGGCTACACCTTCATGAATCCGGAGAATTACGACCAGGTCACCGTGCCCAAGGACGTGATGGGCGACCTTTCAGTCTATCTCCAGGAAGGCATGGAATGCATGCTTTCCACCCACAATGGCAATCCCATCGCCATCGAGCTGCCGGCCCGCGTGACCCTGGAGATCGTGGACACCGAGCCGACCGTGAAGGGCCAGACCGCCTCTTCATCCTACAAGCCGGCCATGCTCTCCAATGGCGTGCGCACCATGGTGCCGCCGCACATCTCCGCTGGTACCCGCGTGGTCATCATGACCGCCGACGCCTCCTATGTGGAGCGCGCCAAGGACTGACGACCGGCGCCATTCCGCCGCCGGCGGGATGGCGCTGTGACCAAAGGCGAAGGGAACTTTCACGCCAGCCGCCCGTTATGGGGCGGAAGATGTATTGAAGGCGTGAACGATGAACCTTGCGGGATTGCGGGTGCTCGTCGTGGAAGACGAGTTCCTGGTCGCCCTCGTCTTGGAAGATGGCCTCAGGGCGCTCGGCTGCACCGTGGTGGGGCCATTTGCGAGCCTCGCCGCAGCGCTGGATGCGGCCGAGAACGAGGCGGTGGATGCCGCTCTGCTCGATGTGAACCTCAATGGCGAGAGCGTCTATCCGGCCGCACAGCTGCTGGCCGAGCGCAACATCCCGTTCGTCTTCTGCTCTGCCTTTACCGGCCGTGAGCGCATGCCGCGTGAGTTCACCCACAAGCCGCGGGTGGCCAAGCCCTATACCAACCGGATGATCGCCACCGCGCTGGCCAACGTCCTTGCGCCCCAGGCCCGTCACCATGGCGCCTCGGGCGCCCTCGGGCTGCGCGGCGTCGGCGAGAGCCCGGGCAGAGCCTGAGGGCGCGCCGGGACGACGCCACCACCCATGCTCTTCCGCACGCGGCTGAACCAGGCCCCACATGGAAACGGCGGCATCTTGCCGATGCCGCCGTTTCAGATGTGTTGGCCCATGGCCTGCCGGGGGATGGCCTGCCGGCTGGGTGCGTTCAGCCCTGCGGCTTGGCGTCCGCGTTCGGCTCTGCCTTCGGGCCACCGCGGGAGACGCCCACCATGGCGGGGCGCAGCACCCGGTCGCCGATCACATAGCCGGCCTGCACCACCTGGACCACGGTGCCGTTGGGCACGCTCGCGTCCGGCACCTCGAACATGGCCTGATGCAGGTTCGGGTCGAACTTCTCGCCGCGCGGCTCGATCTTGCGCACCTTGTGCTTTTCCAGCGCCTGGGCGAGGCCGCGCTCGGTGATCTCGATGCCTTCCAGCAGCGCCTTCACCGGGCCTTCCGCCTTATCCTTGGTCTCATCATCCACCGCCGAAAGGGCGCGGGAGAGGTCGTCGGCCACGGTCAGCATATCGCGGGCGAAATTGGCGATGCCATAAACCTTGGCGTCGGCGATCTCCTTGTCGGCGCGGCGCCGCACGTTCTCCGCTTCCGCGAAGGCGCGCAGGAACTTGTCCTTCAAGGTGGCGATTTCCGCCTCCAGGCGGTCCTTCTCGCCTGATGTCTCGGCTCCGGCCTGCGCGGGGGCGGCGGCGGGCGCGTCGGGGGCCGCTGCCGCCGTCGCGTTCACATCGTCGCCGGTCTCGGGCGCGCTCGTCTGCTCGCTCATCCGGTCTTTCCTTTTGGCTGGGATTTGGCCCCGAAGGGGGCCGAGCCGTCTGTCTCACGGCATATCGGGGGGCGGGCGCGAAAAATCAAGCCTGCGCGCGGCTTCTTCTCAGGCCGCATCCACCCCCGGGGCGCCCAGCACCCGGCTCACCAGCCGGGCGGTGAAGTCCACCATGGGCACGATGCGCCCGTAATTGAGCCGGGTGGGGCCGATCACCCCCAGCACCCCCACCACCCGGCCCTGGCCATCGCGATAGGGGGCGACGATGGTGGAGGAGCCGGAGAGGGAGAACAGGCGGTTCTCCGAGCCGATGAAGATGCGCAGCGCCTGCGCCTCCTCGGCGCGGCCCAGCAGGTCCACCACCTCGCGCTTGGATTCCAGATCGTCGAACAGAAGGCGGATGCGCTCCAGGTCCTCCAGCGCATGGAGGTCCTCCAGCAGTTTGGCCTGGCCGCGCACGATCAATTTGCGTTCCGCCGGCTCGTCGCCGGACCAGGAGGCGAGGCCGTCTTCCACCACCCGGGCGGTGATGGCGTCGAGATCGCGCCGCAGTTCCGCCAGAAGGTTTTCCATCTCCGCCCGCGCTTCCGCCAGGGTGCGGCCGCGGATGTGGGAATTGAGGAAATTGGTGGCCTCCGCCAAGGCCGACACTGGCAGGCCGGGCGGCAACGCGAGGGCGCGGTTCTCCACCTGCCCATCCTCCGACACCAGGATCACCAGCGCCCGGCCGGGATCAAGCGGCACGAACTCCACATGCTTCAGGCGCGGATCGGTCTTGGTGGCGGTGACGACGCCGGCGCCGCGGGCAAGGCCCGAGAGCAGGGTTGAGGCCTCCTGCAACACCCCTTCCACCGTGGTGGTCTTGGCGGCGGCCATCACCTGGGTTTCGATATTGGTGCGGTCGCGGGCGTTGACGTCGCCCACCTCCATCAGCGCATCCACGAAGAAGCGCAGCCCGCGCTCGGTGGGCAGCCGCCCGGCGCTGGTGTGGGGGGCATAGATGAGGCCGGCCGCTTCCAGGTCCGCCATCACGTTGCGCACCGAGGCGGGCGACAGGGTCATGGGGATGAGGCGCGAGAGATTGCGCGAGCCCACCGGCTCGCCGGTGGCGAGATAGCTCTCGACGATCTGGCGGAAGATCTCCCGCGCACGGGCGTCGATCTGCGCCAGCGCGCCGGAGGACAGGGACAGAAGAGGATCCATCGCCACGGTTCCACACGCCTCAGGTCAGGGCCCGGCGGGCGCCCCGAATGGCCGGTTTTGCCCGCCGCTCCCCATTATGTGTCGTCTCCGCCGGCCGGCTTCAAGCGGTATCGGTGGCCGACGCCTTGCCGGAAGGCCCGCGCGGCGCCTAAAAGGAGCGCCCGAAAGCCCGCACCGGCGGGCCTTTCCAGAATCTGAAGTCATGAAGGAACATGCCATGCGCCCCAGCAAGCGCGCCAGCAACGAGATGCGCGCCGTATCGTTCGAACGGGGCGTGATGCGCCATGCGGAAGGCTCGTGCCTGGTCAAGTTCGGCAACACCCACGTGCTCGTTTCCGCCACCCTGGAAGAGCGCCTGCCGCCGTGGCTGAAGGGCCAGGGGCGCGGCTGGGTGACCGCCGAATATGCCATGCTGCCCCGCGCCACCCATGATCGCACCCGGCGCGAATCCACCACCGGCCGCCCCTCTGGCCGCACCCAGGAAATCCAGCGGCTGATCGGCCGCTCGCTGCGCTCGGTCACCGATCTCGTGGCCATGGGCGAGAAGCAGATCACCATCGACTGCGACGTGATCCAGGCCGATGGCGGCACCCGCACCGCCTCCATCACCGGCGCCTGGATCGCCCTGCACGACTGCCTGTCGTGGATGTATGCGCGCTCCATGATCAAGGAGATGCCGCTGAAGCAGCACGTGGCGGCGGTCTCCTGCGGCATCTATGAGGGCACGCCGGTGCTCGATCTCGACTATGCCGAGGATTCGGTGGCCGAGACCGACGCCAATTTCGTGATGACCGGCACTGGCGGCATCGTCGAGATCCAGGGCACCGCCGAGAAGACCCCCTTCACCCAGGACGAGCTGCTGGCGCTGCTGGGCCTCGCCAAGGACGGTGTCGACCAGCTGGTGGCGCTGCAGAAGCAGGCGATCGGCAAATGAGCCACCGGCGCCTCACCGGGCGGCTGGTGGTCGCCACCCACAACCCCGGCAAGCTGATCGAGATGCGCATGCTGCTCGAGCCGTTCGGGGTGGAGGCGGTCTCCGCCGGTGAGCTCGGCCTGCCCGAGCCGGAGGAGACGGAGACCACCTTCGAAGGCAATGCCCGCATCAAGGCGGTGGCGGCGGCGAAGGCGGCGAACCTGCCGGCCTTTGCCGACGATTCCGGCCTTGTCATCGACGCTCTGGGTGGCGCGCCCGGCATCCATACCGCCCGCTGGGCAGGGCCGGACCGCGACTTCGAGATGGCCATGGAGAAGGTGGAGGCGGCCTTGCAGAAGGTCGGTGCCACCACCCCCGAGCAGCGCCGCGCCCGGTTCGTCTCGGCCTTGTGCCTCGCCTGGCCCGATGGGCACCTGGAGCAGTTCCAGGGGGTGGTGGACGGCACCTTGGTGTGGCCGCGCCGGGGCGCCAAGGGCTTCGGCTACGATCCCATGTTCGTGCCCGAGGACCACACGCGCACCTTCGCCGAGATGACCGCCGACGAGAAGCACGCCATGCCCCCCAAGGGCTTCGGCCTCTCGCACCGCGCCCGCGCC
The DNA here is from genome assembly GCF_022138605.1 of Xanthobacter sp. NM-25. Taxonomy (GTDB): domain Bacteria; phylum Pseudomonadota; class Alphaproteobacteria; order Rhizobiales; family Xanthobacteraceae; genus Xanthobacter. Next base: position 1,096,400 of record NZ_JACBFS010000001.1, on the reverse strand, counting down.
TTCCTGAAGCTCTCCAAGGCCTGCCTGGAAGGATGAGCGACTTGCCCGCCGTCATCTGCTCGCCCGATGCGAACCCTCTCCCGCCTGCGGGGGAGGGCAGGGTGGAGGCGTGCGCGGACGGCGCGGCGGAGCATCAGGGAAGGGCGGCGCCTTTCCCCCTCCCGTTTTCTCCGCCTTTCCCCCTTCCCAACCCTCCCCCGCAAGCGGGAGAGGGGGCTACCGGGCAGGGGACGGACGATGGCGGTTTCGGGGTCTATGTGCATTGGCCCTTCTGCCTCGCCAAATGCCCCTATTGCGACTTCAACAGCCATGTGCGGCGTGCACCGCCGGACCAGGCCCGCTTCCTCGCCGCCTATCGGCGCGAGATCGCCGCCATGCGGGCGCTCACCGGGCCGCGGCGGGCGCAGACCGTGTTCTTCGGCGGCGGCACCCCTTCGCTGATGGATCCGCAGACGGTGGCCGGCGTGCTGGCCGCCATTCATGAGGCTTGGCCACTCACCGCCGATGCGGAGATCACCCTGGAGGCCAACCCCACCTCGGTGGAGGCTGCCCGCTTCCACGGCTACCGGGCGGCGGGGGTGAACCGGGTGTCCCTCGGGGTCCAGGCGCTGAACGATGCGGACCTGAAGAACCTCGGCCGCATGCACAGCGTGGATGAAGCCCTGGCGGCGGTGGCCATCGCCCGCAGCGCCTTCGAGCGGGTGTCGTTCGATCTCATTTATGCCCGCCCGCGCCAGACCCCCGAGGCCTGGGCGCAGGAGCTGAAGCGGGCGCTGGCGGAGGGCTGTGAGCATCTCTCCCTCTACCAGCTCACCATCGAGCCGGGCACGCCGTTCGAGCGGCTCTATGGCGCCGGCAAGCTGATCCTGCCCGATGACGACCTCTCCCGCGCCCTGTGGGACGTGACCCGGGAGGTGACGGCGGAGGCCGGCCTGCCGGCCTATGAGATTTCCAACCACGCCCGCCCCGGCGCTGAGGCTCGGCACAATCTCGTCTATTGGCGCTATGGCACATATGCCGGCATCGGCCCCGGCGCCCATGGCCGGATGTCCGTCGACGGCGAACGCCGCGCCACCTTCACCGAGCGGATGCCCGACGCCTGGCTCGACCGGGTGGCGACGCAGGGCCATGGCATGGTCTCCGACGAGACGCTGACCCACGCCGAGCAGGGGGATGAGATGCTGCTCATGGGCCTGCGCCTGAAGGAGGGGGTGGACCTGCGCCGTTATGCGCGCCTCGCCGGCCGGCCCCTGTCCCCCGCCCGCATCGCCGATCTCGCCGCCGAAGGGCTGGTGCGGCAGGCGGGCGACCGCCTCGCCGCCACCGAAGCCGGCTTCCCGGTGCTCAATGCGGTGATTGGCGCTTTGGCCGAGGATTAGAGCGTTTGTGCACGGTCCCCGCCGTGCCTGCCCGACGCCATGATCCGCGTTAACATTCCCTTAACCCTTCCTTGAGTCGCCCGGAGGCGCCGCGCCTGATGTCCATTCGTCGCCTGCCCCCCGTGCTCATCGACCGCATCGCCGCCGGCGAGGTGGTGGAGCGGCCGGCCGCGGTGGTGAAGGAGCTCATGGAAAACGCCATGGATGCCGGCGCCAGGGCGGTGGAGGTGATCCTCGCTGGCGGCGGCCGGGATCTGGTGCGCATCACCGATGACGGGGCCGGCATGGGGCCGGACGACCTCGCCCTGTGCATCGAGCGGCACGCCACTTCCAAGCTCGCCAGCGAGGACCTGCTGGCCATCAACACCCTGGGCTTTCGCGGCGAGGCGCTGCCCTCCATCGGCGCGGTGGCGCATCTTGCCATCACCAGCCGGCCCAGGGGCGCCCCCCATGCCTTCGAGGTGCGGGTGGATGGCGGGGTGGTGACGCCGCCGCGCCCGGCGGCGCTCGCCGAGGGCACGCGGGTGGAGGTGCGCGACCTGTTCTTCGCTACTCCGGCGCGGCTCAAGTTCCTGAAATCCGACCGCGCCGAGGCCATGGCGGCAGTGGATGTGGTGCGCCGGCTGGCCCTGGCCCGCCCCGATGTGGCGGTGACCCTGGTCAATGAGGACAGACCGGCCATCACCTGGCCGGCCCGCAGCCGGGATGCCGCCGGCCGTGCCGCCCGCCTTGCCGACGTGCTGGGGGCGGAAGTGGGGCGCAACGTCATCACCATTTCCGGCGAGCGGGGCGGGGTGACGCTGGAGGGCCTCGCCGGCCTGCCGAGCTATTCCAAGGCCAATTCGCTGAGCCAGTATCTGTTCGTCAACGGCCGGCCGGTGCGTGACAAATTGCTGATGGGCGCCATTCGCGGCGCCTATTCGGACCTTCTGCCCTCGGACCGCTATCCGGTGGTGGCGCTGTTCTTCGCGCTCGACCCGCGCGAGGTGGATGTGAACGTGCACCCGGCCAAGACCGAGGTGCGCTTTCGCGACGGCGGCAATGTGCGCGCGCTCATCGTGCGCACCCTCACCGATGCCCTGGCCGAGCGGGTGCCGCGCACCGCCGGCACCATCGCCGATCGCCTCGTCACCCTCGCCCGCGCGCCGGAGCTGGAGCCGCCGCCACCGGCCCTCGGGGTTGCCGCCCCCGGCTGGTCGACGCAGCCCCGCCCCGCCGCTTTCGCACCCCGTGGCGGCTATGACTGGCGCACCTCACCGGCCCGGCCGCTGCCGGCAGACGGCTTCGCCGAGCCCTTGGCGCCGGAGCAGACGCCAGCGGGGCCGGGCGGGCAGGGGCGTCTCGACATCGCTTTCCCCTCGGCCGATGCGCGGGCCGATGCCGCCCCGGTCAATGCCGTCGACCTCGACCGCCCGCTCGGCGCGGCGCGGGCGCAGTTGCACGAGACCTATATCGTCGCCCAGACCCGCGACGGGCTGGTGCTGGTGGACCAGCACGCGGCCCATGAGCGGCTGGTCTATGAACGGCTGAAGGCGGGCCTCGACCGCGATGGCGTCGCCCGCCAGGGGCTGCTCATTCCCGCCGTGGTGGATCTCGACCCGGCCGAGGCCGAGCGGCTCGCCGACAAGGCGGCGGATCTCGCCGCCTTGGGCCTCGTGGTGGAGCCGTTCGGCCCCGGCGCGGTGCTGGTGCGCGAGGTGCCGGCTCTGCTCAAGGATGCGGACGTGACGCGGCTGGTGCGCGATCTCGCCGAGCATGCGGCGGAATGGGACGATGCGCTGCCCCTGGAGCGGCGCCTGCTGCACGTGGCGGCCACCATGGCCTGCCACGGTTCGGTGCGGGCGGGGCGCCGGCTCAGGGTGGAGGAGATGAACGCGCTGCTGCGGGAAATGGAGGCCACGCCAAATTCCGGCGAGTGCAACCACGGCCGCCCCACCTTCGTCACCCTCTCCCTGAAGGACGTGGAAAAACTGTTCGCCCGGCGCTGAGCTGCTCCAACGAAAATGCCCGGCACGGGGCCGGGCATCGAACGTCAGGGATGATCGGGCCGCTCAGGCGCTCTTCAAAAGGCGCAGCAGGTCGCGGTGCATCAGCTCGTTGCCGGCCAGCACCTCGCCCTTCTCCAGGATCTTGTCGCCGCCGTCCATGTCGGAGATGAAGCCGCCGGCTTCCTTCACCAGCACCAGGCCAGCCGCCATATCCCAGGGGGCGAGCTTGCGCTCCCAGAAGGCGTCGAAGCGACCGGCGGCCACCCAGGCGAGATCGAGGGCGGCCGAGCCGGTGCGGCGCAGCCCCGCCACCTGCTTCTGCACCACGGCGAGCTCCGCGTTGAACTGCTCATGGTTGCCGCGGCCCATGTGCGGCAGGCCGCAGCACACCACGCAATCGGCCAGCTTGCGACGGGCCGCCACCCGCAGGCGCCGGTCGTTGAGATAGACGCCCTGGCCCACCTCGGCCACGAACAATTCGTCGGTGGCCGGGTTGAAGATGACGCCGGCCATGGGCACGCCATTGCGCAGCAGCGCCACCGAAATGGCGAACATGGGAATGCCGTGCAGGAAATTGGTGGTGCCGTCGAGGGGATCCACCACCCATTCGTTGGCGGGGTCGGTGCCTTCCACCCGGCCGCGCTCCTCCATCAGGAAGCCATAGCCGGGCCGCGCCTTCGACAGCTCGGCGAACAGCACGTCCTCGGACTTGCGGTCGGCGGCGGAGACGAAATCCGCCGGGCCCTTGGTGGAGACCTGCAGCTGCTCCACCTCGCCGAAATCGCGGATGAGGGCGCGGCCCGCCTTGCGGACGGCCTGGACCATGACGGTGATGAGCGGTGAGCGGATCATGCGGGCACTCTGAAGCGGCTGGCCGGCGAGGCGGCGGGGAAACGACGCGGGAGCGCCAGACGGCGCCGGGCGAGGATGCGGGATGTTGGGGGGACGTGTGCCCGCCGGAAACGGCGCCGTCAAGGCACACGCGCCGCGCGCGCCCCGTCAATGCACTTTCAGGCCACATTCATTTGGCTGCGGCGGGTTTGGCGGCGGGATGGGCGGGGGGCGTCGGTGCGGTTTTGGGCGCAGGCGCGGCAGCCCCCGGCGCGCCGTTGGCCGAGGATGCCAGATCGGCGCCCCAGCGGTTGGCCAGGGCCTGGGCGCGGGCGCGCTCCTCGGGGGAAAGCTCGGCGACCACCTGGTCGAGCATGGGATCGCCCAGCCCGCGGCTCTTGGCCATGAGGTGCCAGGTGGCGGCAGCCACCCGGTCCTGTGCGGTGCCCCGGCCCACCGCCAGCAGGCGCGCATAGCGGTTCTGGGCGATGACGTTGCCCGCCAGCGCGGCCTTGCGGAACCAGGCGGCGGCCGCCGCCTCGTCCTTCGGCACGCCGTTGCCGTTGAACTGCATGATGGCGAATTCCACCTGCGCCGTGACATGGCCGAGCTTGGCGGCGCGCCCCATCAATTGTCCCGCCCCGGGCAGGTCGCGCTCCACCCCATTGCCGGATTTCAGCAGCACGGCGAGGGCGTATTGGGCGTCCTCCACGTCCTGCTCGGCGGCGATCTCGAACCAGTGGGCGGCCTGCCGCATGTCCTGCCGCATCTGGCGTCCCTGCATGTACAGCAGGCCGAGATTATAGGCTGCGGCGCCATTGCCCTTCTCTGCCGCCTTGCGGAACAGCTTGGCCGCCTTCTCCTCGTTGCTGGCGCCGTCCTGGCCGGTGAGCTCCATCATCCCCAAGGCGAAATTGGCATCGTCGGAGCCGAGGTCAGCCGCCTTGCGGTACCACTGCGTTGCCTTCTTCGGGTCATAGGGCACACCCACCCCGTGGCCGTAGAGCTCACCCAGCAAGGTCATGGCGGCCGCGTCCTGGCCGCCGGCTGCGCGGGCCTGGGCGTCCTTCAGGGCGGTCAGGTAATAGCCCCGCTGATAGGCGCCATAGGCGACGTCGCCGCTGGCGCCGGGGCTGTCGAGGTGAGGAAAGGTGGTTGGTGGCGCAATCCCCAGCAGCGGCGCCGGGGCCTTGGCCGAAGCCCCTTCGGGGCCCGGCTTGGCGCCGGGGGTCGCCTCGGGCGCCGCCGGCTTCGGTTTCGGCTGCGGCTTGGCGGTGCTGCGCGTGGCGGGCTTTGTGCGTTCCTCGGCGCGGACGGGGGCGACCATCGAAAAGGCGAGCAGAAGACCGAGCGCCGCCACGCCCGTCCTGGCCCACCCGCAAACGCGGCGCCGCGCCCCGCTCATGGTGCGCGATCCGCGCCGTCGGCCGCGATGATGTCCTGGGCCGCGATGATGTCCTGTGCGGCGCGGATCTGGGCCGGGGCATCGTCGGCGCCCGTCAGGGGGGCGGCGAGGGCGATGAAGTCGGCGCCGGCGGCGGCGAGGGTGGCGACCGCCTCGAGATCGGCGGCGACGCCCACGCAGGGAATTTCAAACAGCTCGGTCCACCACACAACCATGTCGCGGGTACGCGGCAAGCTGGCGGGGGCCCCGTCGAGGTCGCCGAACAGGACGTAGTCGGCGCCCGATTCGCCGGCCTCCATGGCCTCGTGCCGGCTCTCCAGCCCGCCGGCGCCGACGATGGCGTCGGGCTTCAGGGCCTTGAGGGTGGCGGCAAGTGTGGCCGGGGTGCTCACATGCACGCCGTCGAGTCCGGCCGCGGCGGCAGGCGCGGCATCGGCGGCCAGCACCACGGCGCAGTCGAGGGCTTGCAACGGCGCGGCGAGGGCACGAAGCGTGGCTGGATCGAGCGGGGCCGCCGTGGGGGTCAGAATCACCGCCGCTACGTCACCGGCCGTGGCGCAGGCGGTGGCGTGAGCGGGGGTGAGGCTGCCGGTGAGCGGCAGGATCAGCATCAGACGGGCGCCGGGCGGCGGAGCAGGGTGCGACATGGGGTGATCGGTCGGCCAAGAAAGGGGCGAATTGGCGGCAGGAGGGCGGTTCGGGCCCCATTGCCTCGGGGACCGGGATCGAGCCGGCCGCTGCGGAACCCCGGGGCGCGGATGTCCCCGGGCATGAAAAAGGCCGGCGCAGGGCCGGCCTTTCACAAGGGAGGCGCGGCGATCAGGCCGCCTTCTGCTCTTCGCCGGCCGACCACAGGCCGCGCGCCGCCAGGGAGTTCATGCGGGCGCGGTGGGTGAAGGCGGCCTGGGCCGCGGCGACGTTCTCCACCTTGCCCGACCACGCCTTCTGCGGCGCCGCCTGCAGGGCGCGGCCATAGGAATAGGTGAGCTTCCAGGGCAGGCCGCCCAGCTTCACCATGGCGTCGAGGTGGGCAGTGGCCTCCTCGTCCGACTGGCCGCCGGAGAGGAAGGCGATGCCGGGCACCGCGCCGGGCACGCAATTCTTGAGCAGGCGCACGGTCTTTTCCGCCACCTCTTCCACCGACGCCTTCTGGGCGCACTTCTTGCCGGGCACCACCATGTTGGGCTTCAGCACCATGCCTTCCAGGCGGATGCGCTGATGGTAGAGCTGATAGAAGGTCTCCTTCAGCACGAACTCGGTCACCGCATAGCAGCGATCGATGGTGTGGTCGCCGTCCATCAGCACTTCCGGCTCGACGATCGGCACGATGCCGGCTTCCTGGCACAAAGCCGCATAGCGGGCCAGCGCCTGGGCATTGGCTTCCACCGCGCCGCGGGAGGGGATGCCGGCGCCGATATCGATCACCGCGCGCCACTTGGCGAAGCGGGCACCGAGATCGCGATATTCCTTCAGCCGGCCGGCGAGGCCGTCGAGGCCTTCGGTGATGGTTTCGCCCGGGCAGAACGGCAGCGGCTTGGCGCCGGCGTCCACCTTGATGCCGGGCAGCGCACCGGCCTGCTCGATGAGCGCCACCAGCGGGGTGCCGTCGGCGGCCTTCTGGCGGATGGTCTCGTCATAGAGAATGACGCCGGAGATGTAGTTCTGCATCGCCTCGGTGGAGCGGAACAGCAGCTCGCGATAGTCGCGGCGGTTGCCTTCCGTGGACTCCACGCCGATGGCGTCGAACCGCTTCTTGATGGTGCTGGTGCTCTCGTCGGCCGCCAGGATGCCCTTGCCGTCGGCCACCATTTTCTGCGCGTTCGCGTCGAGCTCCGCCGTCATGCCTTGAAATCCTGCTTTGCCGCCACATTGGGCGGATGGAAGGTTTGGGTTTGACCGGCCCGCCGCGGAACCCGAGGTCCACGACGGGCGGTTACGCAACTGAGAAGAGGCCCGGGCCGGCACGCGCCGCTCCGGGCCGAACGATCCGCCGTCAGCGGTGGGAGCACAGGGCCTCGACGCCGGGCAGGGCCTTGCCCTCCAGCCATTCGAGGAAGGCGCCACCAGCGGTGGAGACATAAGAGAACTCGTCCGCCACCGCGCTGTGGTTGAGGGCGGCCACGGTGTCGCCGCCGCCCGCCACCGACAGCAGCTTGCCGGCGGTGGTGAGGGCCGCGACCTCCTTCGCCACCGCCACCGTGGCGGCATCGAAGGGCGTGATCTCGAAGGCACCGAACGGGCCGTTCCAGACCACGGTCTTCACGCCCTTGAGCTTCTCCTTCACCAGCGCGACCGTGGCCGGGCCGGCGTCGAGGATCATCTCGTCGGCGCCCACATGGTCCACGTCCACCACCCGGTGCGGGGCGTTGGCCTTGAACTCCTTGGCCACCACCGCGTCCACCGGCAGCACGATCTCGCACTGGGCGGCCCTGGCCTTCTCGAGAATGGCCCGGGCGGTCTCGCCCAGATCATGCTCGCACAAGGACTTGCCCACGTTGTGCCCCATGGCGGCCAGGAAGGTGTTGGCCATGCCGCCGCCGATCACGAGGATATCCACCTTCTGCACGAGATTGCCGAGCAGCTCGAGCTTGGTGGAGACCTTGGCGCCACCCACCACTGCCAGCACCGGACGCTCAGGCGCCTCCAGGGCCTTGGTGAGGGCATCGAGCTCGCCCTGCATGCAGCGGCCGGCGAAGGCCGGCAGCCGATGGGCGAGGCCCTCGGTGGAGGCGTGGGCGCGATGGGCCGTGGAGAAGGCGTCGTTCACATAGACATCGCCGAGCTTGGCGAGGGCCTCGATGAAATCCGGCGCGTTCTTTTCCTCACCCGCGTGGAAGCGGGTGTTCTCCAGCACGATCACATCGCCGGCGGCGAGCCGGGAGATGGCATCGGCCGCCGCCTCGCCCACGCAATCGGAGGCGAAGGCGACGGAATGGCCGAGCTGGGCTTCCAGCGCCTTGGCGACGGGCGCCAGGGACTGGCTTTCATCGCGGCCCTTGGGCCGGCCGAAATGGGCCAGCAGCACCGCCTTGCCCCCCTTCTGCGTGATGGCGCGGATGGTGGGCAGGATGGCCTTGAGGCGGGTGTCGTCGGTCACGCGCCCACTTTCCATGGGCACGTTGAGATCCACACGAACCAGCACCCGCTTCTGGGTGAGGTCCGCATCGTCGAGGGTGCGGTAGGCGGTCATCGGTGCGCCCCCCTGTCCGCTCAGCCGAGCTTGCCCATGGCGACGGCAGTGTCGCTCATGCGGTTCGAGAAGCCCCACTCGTTGTCGTACCACGACAGCACCCGCACCAGCGTGCCGTCCATCACCTTGGTCTGATCCAGGTGGAAGGTGGACGAGTTGGGATTGTGGTTGAAGTCGATGGAGACGTTGGGCTGGTCGGTGAAGCCGAGGATGCCCTTCAGCGGACCGTTGGCGGCGGCGATGATGGCCGCGTTGATCTCATCCTTGGTGGTCGACCGCTTGGCGATGAACTTGAGGTCCACCACCGAGACGTTGGGGGTCGGCACGCGGATGGAGGTGCCGTCCAGCTTGCCATTGAGCTCCGGCAGCACCAGGCCCACCGCCTTGGCGGCGCCGGTGGAGGTGGGGATCATGGACATGGCCGCCGCGCGGGCCCGGTACAGGTCCTTGTGCATGGTGTCGAGGGTCGGCTGGTCGCCGGTATAAGCGTGGATGGTGGTCATGAAGCCCTTCTCGATGCCGACCGCATCGTTAAGGACCTTGGCCACCGGGGCGAGGCAGTTGGTGGTGCAGGAGGCGTTGGAGACCACCAGGTGCTCGGCCGTAAGCTTCTGGTGGTTCACGCCATAGACCACGGTGAGGTCGGCGCCGTCGGCCGGGGCCGACACCAGCACCCGCTTGGCGCCGGCGGTGAGGTGGGCGGCAGCCTTCTCCCGGGAGGTGAAGATGCCGGTGCACTCGAGAGCGATCTCGACGCCGAGTTCCTTGTGGGGCAGCTCGGCGGGGTTGCGCACGGCGGTCACCTTGATGGGGCCGCGACCCACGTCGATGGTGTCACCGGCCACCTTCACCTCACCGGGGAAGCGGCCGTGCACGCTGTCGAAACGCATGAGGTGGGCGTTGGTCTCGACCGGGCCGAGATCGTTGATCGCCACCACCTCGATGTCGGTGCGGCCCGATTCGATGATGGCGCGCAGCACGTTACGGCCGATGCGTCCAAAACCGTTGATGGCCACCTTGACGCTCATGTCTCATCCTCCATAGCCGGCCATGAGGCACGGCTCCTGCATTATGGGCGCGGCGGCGGGACCCATTCCCGCGCCGCTGCGATGTCGCGCCCGCCGCGCGCGGAACTCAAACCTGCCGGAGCTTGTCGAGGGCGGCCTCGGCCACCTTCTCCGCGGTTATTCCGAAATGCGCATAAAGGTCCTTTGCCGGCGCACTGGCGCCAAAAGATGTCATTCCCACGAAGGCGGCATCCGAACCGACGATTTCGTCCCACCCCATGCGGATGGCGGCTTCCACCGCCACCTTGGCCGGAGCGTCCCCGATCACCTTGGCCCGCTCTGCGGCGGACTTTTCGAGGAACAGTTCGAACGAGGGCACGGAGACCACGCGGGTGGGCACACCCTGGGCCTCCAGAAGGGTTCGCGCTTCCGCCGCCACCGAAACCTCGGAGCCGGTGGCGAACAGCGACACCTGGGCCGGGCCGCTGGCGGCGATCAGCTCATAGGCGCCGGCGGCGCTGCGGTTCTCGGCGGTGGCGTCGGTGCGCAGCAGCGGCAGGTTCTGCCGCGACAGGATCAGCGCCGAGGGGCGATCCTGCGCCTCCAGGGCGATCTGCCAGGCTTCGGCGGTCTCCACCGTGTCGGCCGGGCGCAGCACCAGAAGATGCGGAATGGCCCGTAGGGCCGCCAGATGCTCCACCGGCTGGTGGGTGGGGCCATCCTCGCCGAGGCCGATGGAATCATGGGTGAGCACGTGGATCACCCGGGCGCCCATGAGCGCCGCGAGGCGGATCGCCGGGCGGCAGTAATCGGAGAACACCAGGAAGCCACCGGAGAAGGGCACCACGCCCTTGTGCAGCGACATACCGTTCATGGCCGCGGCCATGCCGTGCTCGCGCACGCCCCAGTGTACGAAGGTGCCGGAGAAGTCGTCCGGGGTGATGGACTTGGCGGTCTTGGCCTTGGTGTTGTTGGAGCCGGTGAGGTCGGCCGAACCGCCGATCATTTCCGGCACCACCGGGGTGATGATGTCGAGCACCATCTCCGACGACTTGCGGGTGGCGACGGCGCCGCCGGCGGCCACCGCCTGGGCCTTGGCCTCCACCACGGCGGTTCCCAGGGCGGCCGGCAGGGTGCCGGAAACGCGGCGCTCGAACTCAGCCTTGCGCTCCGCCGGGGCGGCGGCGAGGCGCGCCTCCCAGGCGGCGCGGGCGGTGGCTCCGGCGCTGCCCGCGGCGCGCCAATCGGCCAGCACGTCGGCGGGGATCTCGAAGGGGGCGGCCTCCCAGCCGAGGGCGGCGCGGGTGGCGGCGATCTCCTCGGCGCCCAGCGGCGAGCCGTGCACCTTCTCGGAACCCGCCTTCTTGGGCGAGCCGAAGCCGATGGTGGTGCGGCATGCGATCAGGGTCGGCCGGTTGGAGGTCTTGGCGGTTTCGATGGCGGCGAGGATCGCCTCGGGATCATGGCCGTCCACCCGGGTGGTGGCCCAGCCGGAGGCGGCGAACCGCGCCAGCTGATCGGTGGAGCCGGAGATGGAGGTGGGCCCGTCGATGGAGATGTGGTTGTCGTCCCACAGCACGGTGAGCTTGGCGAGCTTGAGGTGGCCGGCGAGGTCGGCGGCCTCCTGGCTGATGCCTTCCATCAGGTCGCCGTCGGAGCACAGCACATAGGTGCGGTGGTCCACCAGTTCGGGGCCGAACTGGGCGGCGAGGGCACGTTCCGCCATGGCCATGCCCACCGCGGTGGCGATGCCCTGGCCGAGCGGGCCGGTGGTGGTCTCCACGCCTTCGGTGACGAAATTCTCGGGATGGCCGGGAGTGAGCGAGCCGAGCTGGCGGAAGCGCTTGATCTCCGCCATGGGCACGCTGGCATAGCCGGTGAGATGCAGCAGCGAATAGAGCAGCATGGAGCCGTGCCCGGCGGAGAGTACGAAGCGATCCCGATCGGCCCAGCCGGGCTGGCTCGGATCGAACTTCAGGACCTTGGAGAACAGGACGGTGGCGATGTCCGCCGCACCCATGGGCAATCCGGGATGCCCGCTCTTGGCCGCCTCGACGGCGTCCATGGACAGAAACCGGATGGCATTGGCCATGCGATCATGGCGGGTGCGGTTCGACATTAATCCTCTACTCCTGCGGCACGCGCGGCGGGCCGGAACGGCGAAGGTGCGCACCGAATGGCGCGGCCGGAACGGCGACCTTCGGGCCCATGCGGAGCCCATGCCGACCGTGCGGCAGTCTAGATAACAGTGCCTGCCGGGGTGTCAAACCCGCCCGGCTCCGTGACGTCAAGGGGCGAGTGCCATCACGGCCGCGTTTCATCGTCGCTGTGGCGCCCTCTTATGCAGGGCTATTTGGCAGGCAGGCGCCGATGGTGCTGCGGGAGGCGGTAGTTTCTTGCCGCCGGTGCCCTCTGGCACGGGGTTTGGCCGCCCCGGGGGTGGGGTCAGGCGCATCAACCACTCGCTAACGCCATGCAGAAAAAAGCCGAAAGCATTCTGGTTGACAACTCAAGGAGCAGTGGCGCCGGCCGGGTCGACTCGGCTAAACTTTCTGCATGTACGCGCTGAAGCAACGTCTCCCCATTGAGGACGCCCCCATTGAGGCGGCGACCCGGCGGTTGCATGCCGCCCTCGATTCGCTGGTCGACGCGCTGGAGCGGCGGCGGGACGCGGATCGTCACCAGGAGGCGCTGCAGGCGCAGCTGCATGCGCTGGGCAACGACCGGGCGCGGCTCGCCGCCCAGCTGGACAAGGCGCAGGCGGAGGCCGGCGACGTGGGGGAGGTGGCGCAGGAAGTCATGCGCCGGCTCGATGTCGCCATGTCCACCATCCGCGACGTGCTCGCGACTCACGGCGGCTGATCTTCATGCCTCATGTCTCCGTCACCATCGCCGGCCGTCAGTATCGGATGGCCTGCGACGAGGGCCAGGAGGACCATCTCGTACGCTTGGCGCACGATATCGACACGCGCATTTCGCAGCTGCGAACGGCCTTTGGCGAGATCGGGGACCAGCGCCTGGTGGTGATGGCCGCCATCACCATCGCCGACGAACTGGCCGAGGCGCGTAACCGGATCCGCGCGCTGGAAAGCGACATCGAGGGGCAGCGCGACGCGCGCGCCTCCGCGATCGCCCGCATCGAGGCCAGCGAGGGCGAGGTGGCCCGCACCATTGAGGAAGTGGCCGAGCGCATCGAGCGGCTGGTGGCGGATCTGGTGCCGCGGGAGCGCGGCGGCACCATCGGCATGGGATAACCTCGGGTCGCGTGGTTCCGGTCGCGGGAAGGACTGGCGCCTTGGGGCAAAGCTCCCTAGATATGAGGAGCGGAGCTGCGGGGTGCGTTAGGAGACTATTCCCCGGGGCCTTATCGATCCTTAAGGGAGCTGTCTCTGACCTCGCCTGCGGGCTTGGACACACGGCGCCCACCTACGTTGTAGGTTTCCCGGGATCGACCTCCGACGGCTTTGCGGCCCCGCACTGATTTCAAGGCTCTCGTCGCAGGGCCTTCGCCCGGTGGTTTCACCGCCAGGGCGTGGTGGCCAGGATCCTCATGCCTTCTCCCGTCGATCTTCCGGTCGGTGCCGCTGCAGATGGCGAGGCCTCGCGCGCCGAGAAGGCGCGGCTGCGGGCCCGGGCGCTGGCGCAGCGGGCGGAGATGGGCGTGGTGGCCCGCTCCCGCGCCTCCGCCCAGGCCGCCTGGCTCGCCACATCGCTGCTGGGCCGCGACGGTGACCTGACGGGGCGTCGCATCGCCTTGTTTGCCAGCTTCCGCGATGAGATCGACACGCTGCCCCTGGCCCGCGAGCTATGGAGCCGCAACGCCCAGCTGGCGCTGCCGGTGATCGTCGATCGGGGCGTGCCGCTCCTTTTCCGCTATTGGGCCGAGGGGGCCGCGCTGGCGCCGCAGGGCGCTTTCGCTATTCCGACCCCGGGCCCCGAGTGCGCGCAGCTGGAGCCGGAGGTGGTGTTGGTACCGCTCGCCGCCTTCGACCGGCGCGGGCTGCGCATCGGCTATGGCGCGGGTTTCTATGATCGCACCCTGGCGCGCCTGCGGGCGGCGAGGCCGCTTCTGGCCGTCGGTTTTGCCTTCGCCTGTCAGGAAGTGGAGCGGGTGCCCGCCGAACCCCATGACGAGCCGGTGGATGTGATGGTAACGGAAGCTGAGGTGATCCCCTGCAGCGGACGATGAAGGCCTGACGATGCGTATTCTGTTCCTGGGCGACGTGGTGGGACGGCCGGGCCGGGAGGTGGTGCAGGACCGCCTGCCCGGGCTGGTGGAAGCCTGGAAGCTCGATTTCGTGGTGGTGAACGGCGAGAACGCCGCCGGTGGCTTCGGCATCACCGAGGCCATCTATGAGGATCTGCTCGCCGCCGGCGCCGATGCGGTGACCCTCGGCAACCATGCGTTCGACCAGCGCGAGGCGCTGGTGTTCATCGAGCGGGCGCCGCAGCTGGTGCGGCCGTTGAACTATCCCGCAGGCACCCCCGGTCGCGGCGCCGCGCTGGTGGAAGCCAAGAATGGCGCCCAGGTGCTGGTGCTCAACGTGATGGGGCGGACCTTCATGGATCCGCTGGACGACCCCTTCGCCGGCATCGACCGCGCGCTGGATGGCGCGGTGCTCGGCGAGGTGGCCGATGCGGTGGTGGTGGACGTGCATGCGGAGACCACCAGCGAAAAGCAGGTGATCGGCCATTATTGCGACGGCCGCGCCTCGCTGGTGGTGGGCACCCATACCCATGTGCCGACCGCCGATCACCGCATCCTCACCGGCGGCACCGCCTACCTCACCGATGCCGGCATGTGCGGCTGCTATGACGGTGTCATCGGCATGGACAAGGAAGAGCCGCTGCGCCGCTTCACCCGCAAGCTGGCTTCTGCGCGGTTCGAGCCGGCCACGGGGCCGGGCACCCTGTCCGGGGTGGCGGTGGAGACCGATGACCGGACCGGCCTTGCGGTGCGCGTCAGCGCCGTGCGGCTGGGCGGCAGCCTGGCGGAGACGCGGCCGACCTTCTGGGAGAATTGAGCCATCGGGCGTGCTGACGAAAGGTCAGCACGCCTTTGTCCGCCGGCTTTTCTGCGCCGGCTTTCTTGCCCTTTTCCCTTCCTCCCGCCTATAAGGCCGGCTCCAGTCAACGTTGCGGTTCGGGCGGCCTCGTCTTCGGCGGGGCGCGGGGCCGTGTTCAATGGGATGGTGGCGCCATGGCCGGGCATTCACAGTTCAAGAACATCATGCACCGCAAGGGACGCCAGGATGCGGTGCGTTCCAAGCTGTTCTCCAAGCTCGCCCGCGAGATCACGGTCTCGGCCAAGATGGGCCTGCCAGATCCCAACATGAACCCGCGCCTGCGCGCCGCCATTCTGGCCGCCCGGGCGGAGAACATGCCCAAGGACAATATCGAGCGCGCCATCAAGAAGGCGTCGGGTGGGGATGCGGAGAATTACGAGGAGATCCGCTACGAGGGCTATGGTCCCGGCGGGGTGGCGGTGATCGTCGAGGCGCTGACCGACAACCGCAACCGCACCGCCTCGGAAGTGCGCTCCTATTTCACCAAGTCGGGCGGCAATCTGGCGGAGACCGGGGCGGTGTCGTTCATGTTCGACCGGATGGGGGCGATCGAGTTCGACGCCGCCAAGGCCGATGCCGACGCCATGATGGAAGCGGCCATCGAGGCCGGCGCCGACGACGTCTCCTCGGACGAGGACGGCCACGAGGTGCTGTGCGCGGCGGAAAACCTCGCCGAGGTGCAGAAGGCGCTGGAAGCCAAGTTCGGCGAACCCCGCAAGGCCGGTCTGGTGTGGCGTCCGCAGAACACCGTGGCGGTGGACGACGAGACCGGCGAGAAGCTGCTGAGGCTGGTCGACAGCCTTGAGGACAATGACGACGTGCAGAACGTCACCGCCAATTTCGAGCTGTCCGAGACCCTGCTGGCCAAGATGGCCGAGTGAGTGGCCAGCTGAGGTTTTAAAATACCACTTTTCTGACATCAGCCACCGCGTCCTCCCGGGGGAGGGCGCGGTGGGCGGGGATCAGGCCGCCAGGCTGTTGGCGATGGACTGCAGCTCGGCGATGGCGCTGTCAATCTCGCCACGCTGACGCTCCAGCTGGGCCAGCTGCTTCAGGCAGCGCTCGCGGGTCAGGGCGAGGCCCTGGGCGGCATCGTGATCGGCGGCGGCGCCGGTGTGGGCGGCCACCAGGGCGCGGATTTCGGCCAAAGTGAAGCCGAGCTGCTTGCCCTTGAGGATCACCTTCAGCCGCTCGCGATCGGTGGCGGAGTAAAGCCGGGTCATGCCGTCGCGGCGCGGCGCGATCAGGCCCTTGTCCTCATAGAAGCGCAGGGCCCGGAGGGTGGTGCCGAACTCGCGGGCGAGGTCACCGATGGTGAACACGTCCTCGGCCTTGCCCAGGGCGTCGACCTTGCCATCGGGCCGGGGCATGGCCACCGGATGGGACAGGCCACGGCCGAGTTCGTAGGTATTCGCGTCCATACAGGGTCACTCCCATGTCATTCAATCTGCGTCCGGCTCGGGCTGGGGGCGGAGCGGGAGCGCGCGGTTCCAGTGCTGCTCGTCATGGCGCCCGGGCGGCGGGCGCCACAGATGGCGGCGGCGAACGGCCCGTTCGCCGGATGGGTGGAGGGGACCGGACCCGTAGCCGCCGGCGCACCGTCGCGCCCATCCCGTGGCATCTGCTGGATCGCCAGGGAGGGGCTGGAGCCGGCCGGAGGGACCACCACCCGTGACATCCGCCCGGATCGACCTTGGCGCAGGGCGCCGCAGTCCCGGGTTGAAAGCGGGCTGGCGGTACAATTCCGCTGGCAAGTTCCGCTCCGTCACGGCAACCTTTGTAGCGTGATGCCGGGCGTCGCCGGGAGAGACAACGGGCTACCGTTAGGGAAAGTAACCGTTACCTGACGTTGAAAATAAACGAAAATTTCCGGCTTAACCCCTCATTTACCACGTTCGCGAGATGCTGCAGATCACGAATCACCGCAGTGCGAGCATGGTAGTTGGGCACCCTCACAGGTTCTCTCCTCCGGCCGCAGGGAGGCGGACATGGAGCGATTTCAGCGCACGACCTGGGCGGGCTCCGCGGCTAAGGCTCAGATCCGCGACGAGGGGTACCCGGCGCGGGAGGGTCGCGCCGGCGACACCGGCGCCGTGAACGATCGGGACTGGAACCCGGCCCCCCGCCCCCCGGCCGCCTGGCCCTCGGGCAAGGCGCGCGGCTCGGCCGGCCCGGACACCTGGGTCGACCCATCATCCTATGATCCGCCCTATGGGGCTCCGGCCTTCGCCATGGGCGCCGTGGAGGCGCTGAAGGCGGAGGTGGCCGATCTGCGGGCGCGCCTTTCCCATGCGGCGCCGCGCCGGGCCGTGGTGGAGATGGACCGGGCCATCACCCTGCTGCATCACCGGGTGGAGGATCTGCGGATCGGCGGGCTCGGCGACGGGCAGGACGATGTGGCGCTGTTGGCCGACGAGCTGATGGCGGTGCGGGCCGGCCTCGACGAGATGCGGGCGCCGGAGCGGTTCGAGGCGCTGTCCGCCGGCCTCGATCTGCTGGCGCGCAAGATCGACATTCTGAACGCTAAGGCCATCGATCCGGTGGAGATGGCGCGGCTGCAGGCGCAGTCGGCAGAGCTCAAGTCGCTGGTCACCCGCACCCTTTCCGGGTCCGCCTTGCAGCCGTTGGCGGAGCGTCTGGCGGCATGTGCCGAGCAGATCACCCGCGCCGGCGAGGAAACCGCCCAGCGGGTGGCCGAGGCCACCAGCGCCCTGGAGCGCAATGCCGAGGCGCTGCTGAGCCGGGTGGACGCCTATGAGGCGCGGGCCCGCGAAGGGCAGAGCGCCAGCGCCGAGGAACTGCGGCGCGATGTGGAAGCCAATGTGCGCACCCTGCATGATCGGCTGGATGGCGTGAGCGCCCAGCTGAGCCGCCTGTCTCCCGCCTTGGGCGCCGATCTGGCGGAGCGGCTCGGGGCGGTGCTGGACCGGCTGGACGTCGCGCAGGGGGCCGGCACGGCCGTGGTTTCGCCGCTGGCCGAGGTGGTGGAACACCATTTGATGGCGCTCACCGAGCGGTTCCAGAGCGCGCAGGTGCATTTGGAGCGGCTCGACGGCATCGAGGACGCGATCGGCGCCGTGATGGAGGAGTTGCGGGGCGTGCGCCACGCGTCCGTCGTGGCCGCCCAGGGGGCGGTGGAGGAGGCGGTGGAAGCGGTGACCCGCAAGGTCTCCACCGACACCGAAGGACCGGTGGTGGTCGGCCTCAAGCGCGGTCTCGCCGCCCTGGAGGCCCGTCAGACCGAGGTGGAGCGCCGCGCCAGCGTGCTGATGGGCGAGGGCCCCGGCATGGATCTGCAGGAGGCCCCGGTGGTGCTCGACCGCACCGCCGACGATGTCTGGTCGCCGCAGGTCACTGATCCCCAGGTCACTGATCCCCAGGTCGCTGATCCTCAGGTCGCCGATCCGCAGGTCGCCGATCCGCAGTCCCCGGCTGCCGCCGCGCCCCCTGTGGCGCCGGCGCGTGGGGGCAGGGATGCCGGTGGCCAGGATCCGGCGACCCTGAATTTCGTGACGCTGGATGCGGAACGCCTGGATGCGGGGGCCCCGGATGTGGGGTCGCTGGACCGGAACGCGATGGATCTCGACGCGATCGCTGCGGATGCGCGGGACCGGGATGCCGGAGATGCGGCGTGGGCGCCGGAGCCCGATGCCTGGGCCGATGTCTTCGCCGGCCTGCCGGCCGACGGGCATCCGCAGGAGGCGAGCCCGACAGACGCGGGTCCACAGCAGGCGGCTGCCCAAGAGATGAACCGGGCCGAGCTGCGGGCGGAGCCCCGTGAGCCGGCTGGCGGGTCGCGTCCGCGCAAGACGCTGCGGGTGGAGCGCTCCGGTCGCGAGCGCAAGGACGCCCGCGACGCCGAGACGACCAAGGCGGAGGCGGCCGCCCGGCCACGGGTGGATCGCCATGCGCTGGGGCGCAAGCGGCAGATGTCGCGGGCGACGTCGCGGCCGGCGCGCCGGCGGGTGTCGCCGGCGCTGATCGCCGCCAGCGGTCTCGTGCTCCTGCTTACGGCGACGGGCGCCGCGGCGTGGAGCAGCCGCGATGCGCTGATGGCGCGGGCGACCCAGACCTTCGAGCGGCTCAAGTCCGCCGCGGTGCCCTCGGCGGTGCTCACGCAGGGGCCCACCAGCACCACCGCCGAGCTGCCGGTGCCCACCGGCCCGCAGCCGCTGCGCACGGCGGCGCTGGAAGGCAACCTGGCGGCGGCCTACGAAGTGGGCGTGCGATATGCCGATGGCGTCGGCGTGCCGGTGGACCTGGATGCCGGCATCAAATGGCTCGGCTATGCGGTGTCGAACGGCTTCGCCCCGGCCGCCTACCGGCTCGGCAGCCTTTATGAGAACACGCTGCGCAACATGGATGAGGCCTATCGCTTCTATAAGTGGGCGGCGGAGCAGGGCAATGTGCGGGCCATGCACAATCTGGCGGTGCTCTACAGCCAGGGCATCGACGGCGCGCCCGATTGGGGCCGGGCCATCGAATGGTTCCGCAAGGCGGCCAATCTCGGCCTGAAGGACAGCCAGCACAATCTTGGCATCATCTTCGCGCGCGGCATGGCGGGAACCAGCGACCTCACCGAGGCGCTCACCTGGTTCGAGATCGCCGCGGCCCAGGGCGACCAGGACAGTGCCGACAAGCGCGATGCCCTGGTGAAGGAGGCCGATGCCGCCGTGCTGGCGAAGGCCAAGCGGGCCGCGGCCGCCTTCGTGCCTAAGCCGCAGAGCGAAGGGTCCAACCAGGTGGCGGTGCTGCCGGAATGGAACGCCAGCGAGGCCGGCGAGCACATGGCCGCCAATGCCATGCTGTTCTCCAAGAACCGCATCGCCGCCAAGCAGTGACGTGGCGGCGGTGAATGGCGCCGCCACCTGCGGTGCCCGGGCGCCGGGGCGCATGTGTCGGCAGATCTGGTGTCGGTAGATCCGGTGTCGGCAGATTCTGCGTCGAGAGGCCTTGCGACGATCGCCGTGGGGCCACCGCCGCGATGGGGTGGGTTCTATTTGTTCACCATTTGTACGTTTTCGCACTTTTCTCCCGGCAGGTGAGGGGGCAGTTTGTGGCCATGACTGCCGCACCGATTCGCGCCACCCGCGCCATTCGCATCCTTGGTCTTGATCCCGGCCTGCGCCGGACCGGCTGGGGGGTGATCGAGGCTGAGGGGCCGCGCCTGCGCTATGTGGCGTGCGGCACCATTCTGCCGCCGGAGACGGCGCCCATGGGCGCGCGCCTCGCCGCGCTCCACCATGGCCTGATGGCGGTGCTGGACGCGCACCGGCCCGATGAGGCGGCGGTGGAGGAGACCTTCGTCAACATGAATCCCTCGTCCACCCTCAAGCTCGGCCAGGCGCGTGGTGTGGTGCTGCTGGCGCCGGCCCTGATGGGGCTGGACGTGGCCGAATATGCCCCCACCCTGGTGAAGAAGAGCGTGGTGGGCGCCGGACGGGCGGAGAAGGCGCAGATCCGCATGATGATTTCCATCCTGCTGCCGCAGGCGACGCCGGAAACCGAGGATGCCGCAGATGCGCTGGCCATCGCCGTCACCCACGCCCACCATCGCGGCGCGGCTGCGCGGGCGCGCGCGGCGCTGTAGGATGGCAACAAGGCCGGGGCGGATACAGATGGCCGATGGATCGTGGCGAGGGGAACCGGCGGATGGTTCTGGGGCATCTGGCGCTGCTGGTGGCGGCCCTGTTCACCGGGGCGGCACTTTATATCAACGTGGTGGAGCAGCCGGCGCGGCTCAGCCTGGCCGACGGCGCGGCCCTGGGCCAATGGAAGCCCGCCTATGCGCGCGGCTTCGCCATGCAGGCGAGCCTGGCGCTCGCGGGCTTCGCGCTGGGCGCGGGGGCGTTCGCCCAGACCGGCAACTGGCAGTGGCTGGCGGGCGGCGTGCTGCTGCTCGCCAACTGGCCCTATACCTATATCGGCATCATGCCCACCAATCGCCGGCTGATGGGCACCGCGGCGCCCGAGGCGGAGACCCGGCGGCTGCTGGTCAATTGGGGGCAGTTGCACATGGTGCGCACCGGGCTCGGCATCGTCGCATGCGGCGTCTTCCTGTGGGCGGCGCTGGCGTGAGCGCGGCCGCGACGCCGGGGGCCGGCGCATGATCGGCAAGCTCAAGGGGCTGGTGGACACGGTGGCCGAGGACCACCTCATCCTCGATGTGCATGGGGTGGGCTATCTGGTGCACTGCTCCGCCCGCACCCTGCGCGACCTGCCGCGCATGGGGGAGGCCACCAGCCTCGTCATCGAAACCCATGTGCGCGAGGACCAGATCCGCCTGTTCGGCTTCGGCTCGGACAGCGAGCGGGACTGGTTCCGGCTGCTGCTGACGGTGCAGGGCATCGGCACCAAGATCGCGCTGGCGGTGCTCTCCACCTTGCGCCCCTCGGAGCTGGCGCAGGCGGTGACCCTGGCCGACAAGACCATGATCGCCCGCGCCCAGGGGGTGGGGCCGCGGGTTGCCACCCGCATCGTCACCGAGCTGAAGGACAAGGTGCCCGGGGGCCTCGCCGCCGACATGGGCCTGCCGCAGGCCGGGGCCGGGGGCGCCGTGACCCTGGATGGCGGGCCGGTGGCCGATGCCATCTCGGCCCTGGTCAATCTGGGCTATGGTCCTCCCCAGGCCAACACCGCCATCGCCGCCGCCTTGCGCGATGCGGGGGAGGGCGCGACCACCGAGACGCTGATCCGCCTCGGGCTCAGGGAACTGGCGAAGTAGCGGCAGGGATCTGCTGCGGCCCCCGCCGGGGCGCGTTGGGGGCGAATGTGATTGTCGCGCGGGATCGCACTTGATCCGGCGCGACGCAGGTGCGACAGGGCTCGGACATGAACACCCGCCTTCTTTCGGGCGAAAAGCGCGACGACGACGCCGAGCTCCATCTGCGGCCCCAGATGCTGGGCGAGTTCGTGGGGCAGGCCCAGGCGCGCGCCAACCTCGACATCTTCATCAAGGCCGCCCGCGCCCGCGGCGAGGCGCTGGACCACGTGCTGTTCGTGGGCCCGCCCGGCCTCGGCAAGACCACGCTCGCGCAGATCATGTCGCGGGAGATGGGGGTGGGCTTCCGCTCCACCTCCGGCCCGGTGATCGCCAAGGCGGGCGACCTCGCCGCCATTCTCACCAATCTGGAAGAGCGCGACGTGCTCTTCATCGACGAGATCCACCGCCTGTCGCCGGCGGTGGAGGAGATCCTCTATCCGGCCATGGAGGATTACGAGCTCGATCTCGTCATCGGCGAGGGGCCGGCGGCCCGTTCGGTCAAGATTTCCCTGCCGAAATTCACCCTGGTGGGCGCCACCACCCGCTCCGGCCTCCTCACCACGCCCTTGCGCGACCGGTTCGGCATTCCGGTTCGGCTGCAGTTTTATACGGTGGAGGAATTGGAGAAGATCGTGGTGCGCGGCGCCAAGGTGCTGGGCATCGCCATCGTGCCCGATGGCGCCACCGAGATCGCCCGCCGTGCCCGCGGCACCCCGCGCATCGCCGGCCGGCTGCTGCGGCGGGTGCGCGACTTCGCCGTGGTGGCGGGGGCCGAGGCCATCGACCGGGCCATCGCCGATCGTGCGTTGTCGGCGCTGGAGGTGGACAGCCTCGGCCTCGATGCCATGGACCGGCGCTATCTCACCGTCATCGCCGAATTCTACGGCGGCGGGCCGGTGGGGGTGGACACGCTGGCGGCGGCTCTCTCGGAGCCGCGCGACGCCATCGAGGAGATCGTCGAGCCCTATCTGGTGCAGCAGGGCTTCATCCAGCGCACGCCGCGCGGCCGCCTACTCACCGCGCTGGCCTTCCGCCACCTGGGCCTGCCGGAACCCCAGCGGGACCCTGCCACTCTTCCGCCGAACTTGCCTTTGTTCGACGATGAGGGGTAGGTGTGCCGCCGACGCGGGGACCGGCAAACCGGGATGAGGGCATGAAGACGGATCTTTCGGGCGAGCGGGCGGTGACACCAGGCGAGCGCGAGGCCCACCCCCATCTGGCGGGGCGTCTCATTCCCGGCGGCCACGTGCTGGCGCTGCGCGTCTATTATGAAGACACCGACTTCTCCGGCATCGTCTACCACGCCAACTATCTGCGCTTCATGGAGCGCGGCCGCTCCGATTACATGCGCCTGCTGGGCGTGGTGCAGGGCGAATTGTTCGCCGAGGCGGCGGCGGAAGCTCCGGGCTTCCATTTCGTCGTGCGCTCCATGCAGCTCGATTTCCTCAAGCCCGCCAAGATCGACGACGTGCTGGAGGTGGTGACCCTCTCCAAGGACGTGGCGGGTGCCTCCATCACCTTGTCCCAGCAGGTGAAAAGGGGTGGAGAGGTGCTGGTGTCGGCGCTCGTGCGGGTGGCGTTCGTCTCCCAGGGCCGGGCCAAGCGCATTCCCGACGCTCTGCGCCAGGCCACCGCCGCCGATGCCCGCGCCCTCGACGGGCAGGGCGAGGGGTAGCGGGCGGCCGCGGCCCCTGATTCTGCCGCAGCGCCATATTCCCTTGCGAAATCCGGTGTTTTCACCGCCTTGCGTGACCGCGCTAACGTGTCATTAAGCCTGATCATGGCTAGGTTTGCGGTAAGCCTTGCGGCGATTTCTTCGCGCCGCAGCACTTATCGGGGCGCCCGCCAAAGTTTGGACAGAGTCAACCGGTCAAACACCGGATGACTTGTGGACAGCTCCGGCGGAGATGTCCCGCGCGGCCGCGCGCCGCGCGCAGCGGAGCCGAGAATGACCGAACAGATGAGCAGGCATGGCGGGGCGCCTGCGCCGAAGTCGCCCCTTCCCACCCTTCTTTGCCTGACGCTGGGCCTGCTGCTGGCGGGCGCGCTGCCCGCCGCGGCCCAGGACCTGGGCGCCGCGCCGGTGGCGGCGCCGGCGGCGGACATCTCCTTCCTCTCCCTGTTCCTGCAGGCCCATTTCGTGGTGAAGCTGGTGATGATCGGCCTGATCGTCGCCTCCATCTGGGTGTGGGCCATCATCATCGACAAGACGCTCCTGTTCTCCCGCAACCGACGGGAGATGGACCAGTTCGAGCAGGTGTTCTGGTCCGGCCAGAGCCTGGAAGAGCTCTACCGCTCCCTGTCGGGACGTCCCAACCACGGCATGGCCTCCATCTTCGTGGCGGCCATGCGGGAGTGGAAGCGCACCTATGAAGGCGGCGTGCGCTCGCTGGCCGGCCTCAACCAGCGGCTCGACAAGGTGATGAACGTGACCATCGCCCGCGAGGTGGAGCGGCTGGAATCGCGCCTGCTGGTGCTGGCGACGGTGGGTTCGGCGGGCCCGTTCATCGGCCTGTTCGGCACGGTGTGGGGCATCATGACCTCGTTCCAGTCCATCGCCGCCTCGAAGAACACGTCGCTGGCGGTGGTGGCGCCGGGTATCGCGGAAGCCTTGTTCGCGACCGCCATGGGCCTCATTGCGGCCATTCCCGCGACCATTTTCTACAACAAGTTCATCTCCCAGGCGGGCCGCCAGGCTCAGCGCCTCGAAGGGTTCGCGGACGAGTTTTCCGCCATCCTGTCGCGGCAGATCGACGAGCGGGGCTGACGCCATGGGCATGGGAGGAGCAGGGGCTTCCGGGTGGCAGAGCCGCCGCGCGCGCGGCCGCCGCGCCCCGGTGATGGCGGAGATCAACGTGACCCCCATGGTGGACGTCATGCTGGTGCTGCTCATCATCTTCATGGTGGCGGCGCCGATGCTCACCGTGGGCGTGCCGGTGGACCTGCCGCAGAGCCAGGCGAGCGCGGTCAACCAGGACAACAAGGAGCCGCTCATCGTCTCGGTGAACGACAAGGGCCAGATCTTCCTGGGTGACAGCGAGATCAAATACGAGGACCTGGTCGCCAAATTGCAGGCGGTGACCCAGGCGCGCGGCGGCATGGAGGAGCGGATCTTCGTGCGCGGCGACAAGAAGGTGGATTACGGCACGGTGATGCGGGTGATGGGCCGCCTCTCCGGCGCCGGCTTCAAGAAGGTGGCGCTGGTCACCGAAGTGGAACAGGGGAGCTAAAGACGGCCATGCAGGTCGGCTTCACGGCATCGACGATCGCTCACGCGAGCATCCTCGTTCTGGCCCTGGTGTCCTTCACCGGGGCGCAGCCGTTTGAGCCCATGCCGGAATCCATGCCCGTGGACGTGATTTCCGCCACCGACCTCACCAAGCTCACCAAGGGCTCGAAGACCGCGCCCAAGATGGAGAAGCAGGTACAGGTGGCCGAGCAGGTGGGCGAGCCGACCCCGGTGGCGGATGCCAAGCTGAAGGTGAGCAAGGATGCGCCGGTGGAGGCGACCCAGCCGCCGCCCCCGGCTCCGGCGCCCGCCCCGAAGGTGGCGGAGCCCCCGGCGCCGCAGAAGGCTGCCGAGGCGCCGCCCAAGCCGGCGACCCCGCCCAAGCCCGCCGAGGCCCCCCCCAAGGTGGAGCCCAAGGTCGAGGACGCGCTGAAGAGCGAGCCCAAGAAGGAAGAGAAGCCGAAGGACGAGCCGCCGAAGGAAGAGGCCAAGGTGGCCCCGGCGCCGCTGCCGCCCAAGAAGCCGGCGCCGCCCCCGCCGCGCCCCGTGGAGGCGCAGCAGACCCCCGCGCGCGACTTCAATACGGATCAGATCAAGGAACTCCTGGACAAGCGCACCCCGACCCGCCAGGTGGCGAGCGCCAGCCAGGTCTCCAACACCTCCTCCCTGGGCGCGCCCTCGGGCCAGGCCGCGACCTTGAGCATGAGCGAGATCGACGCCTTCCGCGCCCGGGTGCGCCAGTGCTGGAATGTCATGGGCATTCCGGCCGACGAGAAGGTGTACGTGGATATCCGCGTGGATCTCAAGCCGGATGGCATGCTGCGGGCCGAGCCGGTGGTGCTGGGGGGCAGCGCCTCCACCTATGGACCCGCCGTGGGCCGCACCGCCGTTGCCGCGCTCACGCGCTGCCAGCCCTTCACCATGTTCCGCAAGGAGACCTATGCCCAATGGAAGAGCATGGATCTGACCTTCCGGCCGCAGGAGTTCGAGCGGTAGTACCCTCGCCCGATTCAGCCTAAGCGTTTTGTTATGATGCGGTTCCGCATCGCCCGTTAAATCCACTTATCCCTTGAAGGCCGCCGCGCGGGTTCCATCGCAGCGGAGCGGCCGAACCCCAGAGGCCCCGACCCGTGATGCCCCCCTTCGACCGCTTCGGATCCGCGCTGAGTCGCCGCCGCTTCGTCGTCGGTGCCGGTGGTCTTCTCGCAGCCGGCGCCGCGCTGCGCGGCCTGCCGGCGCAGGCCGCCACGAAGCTTGAAATTTCCGGGGGCACACCCCAGCCGATTCCGATCGCGGTGACCGACCTGCTCGGCGAGACCGAGCAGGGGCGCGCCATCTCCGGGGTGATCGCCGCCGATCTCAAGCGCTGCGGCCTGTTCGCGCCCATCGATCCGAAGGCGTTCGTGGAGCAGATCACCAATCCCGACACGCCGCGGTTTCAGGACTGGCGCGTCATCAACGCCCAGGCCCTGGTCACCGGCCGCATCACCCGCCAGGCCGATGGCCGGCTGCAGGTGATGTTCCGCCTGTGGGATGTGGTGGCCGGCCAGCAGCTGGCGGGCCAGCAGTTCGTGGCCCAGGCGGAGAACTGGCGGCGCATCGCCCATATCATCGCCGACGTGATCTATGAAAAGCTCACCGGAGAGCGGGGCTATTTCGATACCCGCATCGTCTTCGTGGACGAGAGCGGCCCCAAGGAGCGGCGGGTGAAGCGCCTTGCCATCATGGACTGGGACGGCGCCAACGTGAGCTATCTCACCCGTGGTGATGCGCTGGTGCTCACGCCGCGCTTCTCGCCCACCAGCCAGGAAATCACCTACATGTCCTACGCCCAGGGCGAGCCCCGGGTGTATCTGCTCAATATCGAGACCGGCCAGCGGGAGATGGTGGGCAATTTCCCGGGCATGAGCTTCGCGCCCCGATTCGCGCCCGATGGCCAGCGGGTCATCATGAGCCTGCAGCAGGGCGGCAACTCCAACATTTTCGTCATGGACCTGCGCTCGAAGGCCACCACCCGCCTCACCGACACGCCGGCCATCGACACCGCGCCGTGTTATTCGCCCGATGGCCGGCAGATCTGTTTCGAGAGCGATCGCGGCGGTTCCTCGCAGATCTATGTGATGAATGCGGATGGCTCCAGCCAGCACCGCATCTCGTTCGGCACGGCGCGTTATTCCACCCCCGTGTGGTCGCCGCGCGGCGACTGGATCGCCTATACCCGCCAGGCCGAAGGGCGTTTCGCCATCGGCGTGATGAAGCCCGACGGCTCCGGCGAGCGTGTGCTCACTGAGGGTTACCACAACGAGGGCCCCACCTTCTGCCCCAACGGCCGGGTCATCATGTTCTTCCGCGATCCCGGCGGTGCCTCGGGCCCCTCGCTCTATACGGTGGATGTCACCGGCTATAACGAGCAGCGGGTGCCGACCCCGAGCTATGCCTCGGACCCGGCCTGGTCGCCGCTGCGCTCCTGATCCCCGGGGATGCCTGTTGCTTATGGGCAACAGGTTGGAGCGCGCAAGGGCGCTGGAGGGCTTCGCCGCGCCACCAGCACAACCTTGCCATGATGCCGCCACGGCGCGGCATCAGTGAAGAACCCATTGAGGACGGGGCGGCATGGCCGAGGGTCCTCGCCTTTTCCGAGTCGCAGTGGAGCGCGCGCCCGACCCGTTCGGGGGCTTGGTTTTTGCTGCGTGCCACCTGGGGCGGCAACCGCTTGGAAACCATGACGCCCGGTATTCATCTGGATTGATCCTGCGGGCTCGAAGGCTCCTGTTTGAAGAACCTTCGCTTAACCGGTGGCTGGCTAGATCGCAGCATCCGGTCCGCGTTGAGATAGGGAGTTACCGGGATGCGTTTGCTTGAGATTGTTCGCGGTTTCCGGTTCGTGGCGCTGTTTGGCTTCGCGCTCGCTCTGGCCGCGTGCGCCAACAACCCCAACCAGAACGCCGCTGGCTATGGTGGCGCGGGCGGCCCTCCCGGCTCGCCGCAGGAATTCGTGGTGGCGGTGGGTGATCGCGTGTTCTTCGAGAGCGATCAGACCGACCTCACCCCCCAGGCGCGCGCCACCCTCGACCGTCAGGCCCAGTGGCTGCAGCAGTGGAATCGCTACACCTTCACCATCGAAGGCCATGCCGACGAGCGCGGCACCCGCGAGTACAACATCGCCCTCGGCGCCCGCCGCGCTCAGGCGGTGCGGGACTACCTGACCTCCCGTGGTATCGACCCGGCCCGCATGCGCACCATTTCCTATGGCAAGGAGCGCCCGGTGGCCATCTGCAACGACATCTCCTGCTGGTCTCAGAACCGGCGCGCGGTGACCGTGCTGAACACCGGCCGCGCCTCCTGACCGCACCCGCGCGGACCGGATCTTCCGACCGGATTTTCATCATGGCCGGCGTCCGCAGGGGCGCCGGCCATGGCGTCTGCGGTGGCGTCCGCCGGGCCGGCCGGCCCTGCCGGCCCCTGTGGCCGCTGCCGGCCGCGGGTCACACTTTGGACGTGATCCGACAGCTATCCTCCCGCTGATCCTGTGGGATCCGTCCTGTGGGATGCATCCTGGGGCGCAGGCGCGCCGGGGTGGGGCCGAGAGTCCTTGCGCATCACTCCGACCGCGTGTGGTGGTTCGCCTGATCCCGGATGTGTCTTATACCGTCATGTGCCTGCGCCTTCGCGCGCCCGTCGATGGGCGGGCCCAAGCCGCTCCAGCCCCATGCGAGCCCCATGTTGTCGTCTCTGTCCTCGCGTCCGAAGACCAGCTCTTCCCTCACCCGTCTCATGCTGACGGCGGCGCTGCTGGCCGCAAGCCCCTTGGTGGGCCCTCTCGCCGGGCAGCCGGCGGCGGCCCAGGACAACAACCTGTTCGGCAATCTGTTCAAGCCGCCGGGCGCGCCGGCCCAGAGCGAGACCAACGCTGCGGCTGAGGCCGCCATGCGGCTGGATCGCATGGAGAACGCCCTGCGCCAGCTCACCGGGCAGGTGGAGGAGCTGCAATATCGCAATCAGCAGCTCGAGGCGCAGGTGAAGCGCCTGTCGGAGGAGGGCGGTGGCCGCCCCGGCGCGGCGCCACCCGCCGTGCCCACCGCGGCGCCGCGGGTGGCACCGGCGCCGGCCAGCCCTGGCCGGCGGTCCGATGCGTTCGATCCTCTGGGTGATCCCACTGCGCCGGGCGTGCCGCAGCCGCTCGGCTCGCCGGCCAGTGCCTCCGCCGGCCTTACCCATCCCAATGTCGGCGGCACCCAGGTGGCGGCGCTGCCGCCCTCGGGCAGTGCGCGCGAGCTTTATGACGCCGGCCAGGCGCAGATTCAGCGCCAGGATTTCACCACCGCCGAACAGACGTTCCGCCAGATCATCCAGGCCAACCCGGGGGACCGCCTGATTCCCGACGCCACCTTCATGCTGGGGGAGAGCCTGTTCCTGCGTCACAATTACGGGGATGCGGCGGCCCAGTTCCTGGAGGTCTCCACCAAGTATCCCAACTCCACCCGGGCGCCGGAGGCGCTGCTGCGGCTCGGCCAGTCGCTGGCCGGGCTGGGGGAGAAGGAGACCGCCTGCGCCACCTTCCTGGAGGTGGATCGCAAATATCCCCGGGCTGCCTCCGCCATCCGCCAGGCGGTGGAGCGCGAGCAGAAGCGTGTCGGCTGCTGACGCCGCGCCTCTCGATGCGGCCGCGGCCGCGCGGCTGTTCGCCGGTTTTCTCGATTTTCCCCGCCTTGTGATCGCCGTTTCCGGTGGCCCCGATTCCACCGCCCTGCTGTGGCTCGCCGCCCGATGGCGCGCCGGCCGTGGGGACGGGCCGGAGCTGATCGCCGTCACCGTCGACCACGCCTTGCGCCCGGATTCCGCCGCCGAGGCCCAGGGGGTCGGAGCGCTGTGCGCGCGCCTCGGCATCGCCCACCGCATTCTGGTCTGGACTGGGGAAAAGCCGCGCCAGGGGCTGCAGGCGGCGGCCCGGGACGCCCGCTATGGACTGCTGGGGGAGGCCGCCGCCGCCTTCGCCGCGTCCGCCGTGGCGCTGGCCCATACCCGTGACGACCAGGCCGAAACCGTGCTGTTCCGGCTGGGGCGGGGGTCCGGCCTCACCGGCCTTGCCGCCATGCGGCCGCGGGTCGCACGCGGGGGGCTCACCCTGCTGCGGCCGCTTCTCGATGTGCCGAAGGCGCGTCTTGTGGCCACCTTGGAGGCCGCCGGGGTGCCGTTCGTGCGCGATCCCGCCAATACCAATCCACGGTTCGCCCGCGCGCGCCTGCGTCAGCTGGCACCGCGCCTCGCGGAGGAGGGGCTCGATGCCCGCCGGCTGGCGCAACTGGCGGCGCGGGTGGCGCGCGCCGATGCTGCTCTGGAGGCCGCCACCGACGCCGCGGCACCCCTTTGCACGCCCCAGGGCGAGGCCATCGCGCTCAACGCGGCTGCCCTGGCGTCGCTGCCGGAGGAGGTGGCCCTGCGCCTGCTGGGGCGGGTGCTGGCGCGGATCGGCACCGAGGGGCCGGTGGAGTTGGGCAAGCTCGAGCAGCTCCATGACGCGCTGCGGGCGCGCATGAGCGCCGGCAGCGGGCCGCGCTTCCGCCGCACCCTGGCGGGGGCGGTGGTGACCCTCGGTCCGGATCGCGTGACCGTCACCGCGGCACCGCCGCGGCGGCAGCGCCGTTAAGGGCGGCGCGATTTCCCGGCGATTTGCCGGCCAATCGCGCCCGTTTGCCTTGGCAATGCCAGAGTGCGCACCTAAATTAGCATCAGACGGTACGGGAGGTGTCGCCGGCGCGCGTCCTCGTGGGATCTCTCTTCCCTAGGGGCAAGGCCGCTTAAAGCCGCGCTTTCGGCTGTCCCCACGAGGGTTCAATGAACGCCAACTTACGCAATTTCGCCCTTTGGGTGATCATCGTTCTGCTGCTGCTCGCGCTGTTCTCCCTGTTCCAGAGCCCGGGCCAGCGCACGAGCGCGAACGATATTTCCTTCTCGCAGCTCCTGTCCGACGTGGATCTCGGCCGGGTGCGCGATGTGGTGATCGAGGGGCCGAACATCTCCGGCACCTTCACCGACGGCCGCCAGTTCCAGACCTACGCGCCCAACGACCCGTCGCTGGTGCAGCGTCTGTATGGCAAGGGCGTGCAGATCACCGCCCGGCCGCCGTCCGACAGCGTGCCGTGGTTCGTGAGCCTGCTGGTGTCGTGGCTGCCGTTCCTGCTGCTGATCGGCGTGTGGGTGTTCATGTCGCGGCAGATGCAGGGCGCCGGCGGCAAGGCCATGGGCTTCGGCAAGAGCCGCGCCAAGATGCTCACCGAGGCGCACGGCCGGGTGACCTTCGATGACGTGGCCGGCATCGACGAGGCCAAGAGCGACCTCACCGAGATCGTGGAGTTCCTGCGCGATCCGCAGAAGTTCCAGCGGCTCGGCGGGCGTATCCCGCGCGGCGTGCTGCTGGTGGGCCCGCCCGGCACCGGTAAGACGCTTTTGGCCCGCGCCATCGCCGGCGAAGCCAACGTGCCCTTCTTCACCATCTCCGGCTCGGACTTCGTGGAGATGTTCGTGGGTGTCGGCGCCAGCCGCGTGCGCGACATGTTTGAGCAGGCGAAGAAGAACGCCCCGTGCATCATCTTCATCGACGAGATCGACGCGGTGGGCCGCCACCGCGGCGCCGGCCTCGGCGGTGGCAATGACGAGCGCGAGCAGACCCTCAACCAGCTTCTGGTGGAGATGGACGGCTTCGAGGCGAACGAGGGCATCATCCTCATCGCCGCCACCAACCGTCCCGACGTGCTGGACCCGGCGCTGCTGCGTCCCGGCCGGTTCGACCGGCAGGTGATCGTGCCCAACCCGGACGTGGTGGGCCGCGAGCAGATCCTGAAGGTGCATGCCCGCAAGATCCCGGTGGCGCCCGACGTCAACCTGAAGACCATCGCCCGCGGCACCCCCGGCTTCTCCGGCGCCGACCTCGCCAACCTCTGCAACGAGGCGGCGCTGATGGCGGCCCGGCGCAACAAGCGCATGGTCACCATGGCGGAGTTCGAGGATGCCAAGGACAAGGTGATGATGGGCGCCGAGCGCCGCTCGCTGGTCATGACCGAAGAGGAGAAGATGCTGACCGCCTATCACGAAGGCGGGCATGCCATCGTCGCCCTCAACGTTCCGGCCACCGATCCGGTGCACAAGGCCACCATCATCCCCCGTGGGCGGGCGCTGGGCATGGTCATGCAGCTGCCGGAGCGCGACAAGCTCTCCATGAGCTACGAGCAGATGACCTCGCGCCTCGCCATCATGATGGGTGGCCGCGTGGCGGAAGAGCTGATCTTCGGCCACGATAAGGTCACCTCGGGCGCGGCGTCCGACATCGAGCAGGCCACCCGCCTGGCCCGCATGATGGTGACCCGTTGGGGCTTCTCCTCCGATCTCGGCACGGTGGCCTATGGCGACAACCAGGACGAGGTGTTCCTCGGCATGTCGGTGTCGCGCCAGCAGAACGTGTCGGAGGCCACCGCCCAGACCATCGACCGCGAGGTGCGGCGCCTGGTGGACGAGGGCTATGCGGAAGCCACCCGCATCCTCACCGAGAAGAAGCAGGATCTCGAAACCCTGGCCAAGGGCCTGCTGGAATACGAGACCCTCTCGGGCGACGAGATCGTCGACTTGCTGAATGGCAAGGAGCCGACCCGCGAGAGCGTGATCGAGCCAGCCAATCCGCGTGGCTCGGCCATCCCCAACCCGAAGAACCGGCCGAGCCCTGGCGGCGCCGGCGGCTCCATCGAGCCCCAGCCCCAGGCCTGAGTGGCCGACCTTGCCCGGCGCCTGAGGTGCCGGGTGGTTTGCCCCCCATCGCACACCGTCAAACGCGCGCCCCTTGGGTGCGCGTTTTTCGTTTGGAGGCTGCGTCGGCCGTGACGCCGGGGGCGCGCCGAGCCGCGCGCGGCAGGCTTTGGCGAAGATCGGCATGTGCTCGATGCGATCGACTTTCAGTATGGCCGATCGCCGAGGCCTGGTCCCTTTCCGCGTGTGGGGGAGGGGCGTTTCCGTTGGGCGGGGGCGTGAGCGGTCGCGCTTTTGGGGCGTGGCGACGCTGCCTTTCGGCACGGGCGGCGCCATGGTCCCGGCGTTCTGCCCCCACCCCAGCCCTCCCCCGCACGCGGGAGAGGGGGAGCGGCGAGAGGCGGGTTGCGTGGGCCGGGGCCGCATCACGTGTGTCGAACCCGGATGAGACATCGCAGGGGCAGCGGCCTGCTGCTCGTCGCACCGGCTGGCTCGGTCCGGGGTGCGCCCTCGCCCGACCTGCCGCCATCTGCTGAACCATCGACGGTCGCGGCGACCACATTGGGATTCTCGGCGACCGCATGGTCGGCGCCTGTGCCATAGACACCTGGGCCATAGACACTTTGGCCAACGGCACCTGGCCAACGGCACCTGAACTATCGAGCCACCGCCATCGGCCGCAGCACCATAGCGCGCCGGGCCGTCGATACAGGGCCCTCCCGCCGGAAGCATCGACACCGGGGCGGCGGCGGGCCATAGAGCAGGCGCGGCGGGCTGCGGTTCGCTTGCCAAGGTGTCGGTTGCGGGGCCCGGTCCACCTGTCGATGGCAGGGGTCGGGTGGGCCGCGGCCGGCGCGAGAGGCCCGCCATGTCCATCCTCGGTCGCACCTCCATCGTCTCCGCCGCCACCCTCGCCTCGCGGGTGCTGGGCTTTGCGCGCGATGCCGCCACCGCCGCCATTCTCGGCGCCGGCCCGGTGGCGGATGCGCTGGTGGCGGCCCTGTCCCTGCCGCTGCTGGCCCGCCGTCTGCTGGCGGAGGGCGCGTTCAATCTGGCGCTGATTCCCGCGCTCGCCCGGGCGGAGGGCGAGGGAGCGGTGGGGCATGCCGGCGCGCGCCGGCTGGCCAGCGCCACGCTGCTGGCCCTCGGCGGCCTCCTGGCGGTGCTGGCGCTGCTCGGGGCGGTGTTCATGCCGCAGCTGATCCGGCTGCTGGCGCCCGGCTTCTCGCCCGATGGCGCCCGCGCCGACGTGGCGGTGCTGTGTGGCCGCGTGGCGGTGCTCTATCTGCCGCTGGCGGGGTGGGCGGCGATCTATGGCGGGGTGGCCAACGGGGTGCAGCGGGTGCTGCTGCCGGCGCTGGCGCCCCTGGTCGCCAATCTCACCATTCTGGCGGTCATTCTCGTGCTGCTGCTGCGCGGGCTCGTCGCCAGCGATCAGGCGGCGCTGGCCATTGCGGTGGCCACGGTGGCCGCCGGTGTCAGCCAGTGGCTGCTGATGCTGCGAGCCGCGCGCGGCTGCGCCGCCGCCCCGGATCGCCACGACCTGGCGGGCGCCCTGGGGGCGGCGGTGGGCTGGCTGCGGCGGCGCATCGCCCCCGTCCCCGCCCCAGCGGCCGACATCGGCGCCGGACGGGCCGCCTGGGTCGCCAGCCTGGGGGTGCTCCGGGCCGCTTCGCCGGCGCTTCTGTTCGCCGGCCTCAGCCAGTTCCGCATCATCATCGCGGCGGCCCTCGCCTCACAGGTGGAAGGGGCGGTCGCGTCGCTGAATTACGCCCAGCGGCTGATGGATCTGCCGTTGGGACTGGTGGGCGCCAGCGCCGGCGCGGTGCTGGTGCCGCTGCTGGCGCGGCAAGGGGCGCAACAGGGGGCGCAACAAGGGGCGCAACAAGGGGCGCAACAGGGCGCGCAACAGGGGGCGAACGCCGGGCCGTCGACGGCCGCCCTCGCCGCCACCAACGGGGTGCTCGGGGCCCTGGCCTTCGCCCTGCCGGCCGCGGTGGGCCTGGGGGTGCTGGCCGAGCCCATCGTCGCCGTGCTGTTCGAGCGCGGCGCGTTCACCGCCGCCGATACCAGCCGCACCGCGGCCCTGCTCATGGTGCTGGCGGTGGCACTGCCCGCCCAGGGGCT
Source organism: Xanthobacter sp. NM-25 (assembly GCF_022138605.1). Taxonomy (GTDB): domain Bacteria; phylum Pseudomonadota; class Alphaproteobacteria; order Rhizobiales; family Xanthobacteraceae; genus Xanthobacter. Next base: position 1,061,678 of record NZ_JACBFS010000001.1, on the reverse strand, counting down.
GGAGCGCATCCTCTCCGCCACGGCCGCCACTTCCGGCCTGGTGCGCAGCGCCGAGCGAATCGCGCTGGGGTCGCTGGTGGTGTGCCTCGGCGTCGGCGCCGTTGGCGTGGCGCTGATCGGCCCGCTGGGCGCGGCGCTGGGGGTGACGGTGTCAGCCGCTGGGTCCATGGCGGTGTTCGCCGGCGTGCTCCATCGCCACCGTGCCCTGGCCCTGCATCCGCGGGCGGTCGCGACCGTGCTGGGCCTCGCCGGTGCGAGCCTGGTGATGGGGCTTGTGGTGGCCGCTGCGCAGGCGGCCTGGCCGGCCCCGCCCGGCGTCGGTGTCGGGGCCTGGGGACGGGTCGCGGCCCTGGTGGGCTGCGGCGTGCTGGTCTATGGCGCCTGCGGCCTGCTGGTGAAGCGCGGCGTGGAGGCCCGTTGGCCCGCCCGCGCTCCGGCGGAATCGGACTGAGACGGCGCCCTGGCCGGAGGCGGCGGGTCCGGTCCCCGCCGGCAGCCGCGCCAGGCGCCATGCCGGCTCTCCATGGCCCGTTCAGCGCTGCGCGCAAGGTCTTTCTGCGCACCGTGCAGGCGCTTTGAGCGGACCGCGCATCTTGCATCGCACAGGCGAGGGTGGCATGACGCCCAGCATCTCGCACGGAGCCCGCCGGGTTGCCGCGCGCCCTTCTGCCGTCTTCGGCCTGGTGTCCCGCGCGCCCGGTGCCGCCGTCCCAGGGACGCCGGCAGGGGTGGGGGCCATGGCTCGAACCGCCGGCGCGAGGCGCCGGCACGCGCGGTGGGGCGGGATGCGTGGATGGCCTGGTCGGCGCCCCTGGGCGCGGACGGGGCCTGGGTTCAGGAACAATGGGGCGGCACCGCCCCTCGGGAGGTCGCCATGGCGGCGGTCGCGGAACGTGTCTTTTCCGGCGTGCAGCCCACGGGCAATCTGCACCTCGGCAACTATCTCGGCGCCATCAAGCGCTTCGTGCAGCTGCAGGACAGCCACGACTGCATCTATTGCGTGGTGGATCTGCACGCCATCACCGTGTGGCAGGATCCCGAGGAGCTCAAGCGCCACACCCGCGAGGTGACCGCCGCCTTCATCGCCTGCGGCATCGATCCCAAGGCGCATATCGTGTTCAACCAGAGCCAGGTGTCCGGCCACGCGGAACTGGCCTGGATCTTCAATTGCGTCGCCCGCATGGGCTGGCTGAACCGCATGACGCAGTTCAAGGAAAAGGCCGGCAAGGACCGCGAGAACGTCTCGGTGGGCCTGTTCGCCTATCCCACCCTCATGGCCGCCGACATCCTGCTGTATCGCGCCACCCACGTGCCGGTGGGCGAGGACCAGAAGCAGCATCTGGAGCTGACCCGCGACATTGCCCAGAAGTTCAACACGGACTTCGCCCCCTCCATCGCCGCCTATGGCCATGGGGAAGGCTATTTCCCGCTCACCGAGCCGCTGATCGCCGGCCCGGCGACCCGCGTCATGAGCCTGCGCGACGGCGCAAAGAAGATGTCGAAGTCGGATGCCTCCGACTTTTCCCGCATCAACCTCACCGACGATGCCGATGCCATCGCCGGCAAGGTGCGCAAGGCCAAGACCGATCCCGAGCCGCTGCCGTCCGAGGAGGAGGGGCTGAAGGGCCGGCCCGAGGCCGACAATCTGGTGGGGATCTACGCGGCGTTGTCGGACGGGACCAAGGCCGGCGTGCTGCACGATTTCGGCGGCGCCCAGTTCTCCGCCTTCAAGGCGGCGCTGGTGGATCTGGCGGTGGCCAAGCTCGGCCCCATCGGCGGCGAGATGCAGCGGCTGATGGCCGACGTTTCCGCCATCGACGCCATCCTGGCCGACGGGGCGGCCCGCGCCCGCGTCATCGCCGATCAGACCATCCGCGACGTCAAGGACATCGTCGGCATGGTGCGTGCTTAGGCTTTCCGGAGCTCCGGGCCCGGTGCCCGGGCTGCTCCACCCGGTGGCACGGCGGATCCTTCTCGCCACGCCATCCGCTTTCCGTCCCGCAGCCCGGCCGAAGGAGGGCCGAGGGACGGCCTGGTGCGACGGGGCCCGATCGGGGTTCGCCGCGCCGTCGAGCAGGTTGAGGTAAAATAGGGTGACGAAGGGGATTTCCTTAGGGTCAAACCTTAGGAAATAGGCGTGAAAGGACGGTGGAAAAGGTCGCTTTTGGCGCGACCCGCCGCCGCAGTGCGCAAGAGCCCCGGGACATCACGTACCTTTGACCTGTATCAAGGAGAAAATGGGGCCGCTGCGCATGGTGCGCTGGAGGCTCCCTGGGTGCATTGTCACGCCTCGGCGCGAGGGGTTTTGTAATGTCGACAATCCAAGATCCGATCCCAGCCCCGGCGAAATCCATGCGGTTTGGTGAGGCCGGGCTGCTGGTGGTCTTCGCCATATTGGCTTTCTGTTCGATCATCGTGGCAGCGAAGGCCTATTCGGCCTCCTACGCCTTCCACGCTTATATCTTCGCGGCTGCGTCCATCGCCGCCGTGTTCGCTATCGGCAACCGCTACATGGATCGACCCGCTGGCCCCGTGCCGCAGGAGATCAACGGCAAGCCGAACTACAATTTCGACGTGGTGAAGGTGGGTACGGTGCTCGCCGTGTTCTGGGGCATCGCCGGCTTCGCGGCGGGCGTCACGGCGGCCTTGCAGCTCGCCTTCCCCATGTTCAATTTCGACACCTCGTGGTTCTCGTTCGGCCGGCTGCGTCCGCTGCACACCTCGGCGGTGATCTTCGCCTTCGGCGGCAACGTGCTGATCGCCACCTCGTTCTACGTGGTGCAGCGCACCTCGCGCGCCCGCCTCGCCGGCGACCTAGCGCCCTGGTTCGTGGTGCTCGGCTACAACCTTTTCATCGTCATCGCCGCCACCGGCTACCTGCTGGGCATCACCCAGTCGAAGGAATATGCCGAGCCGGAATGGTATGCCGATCTGTGGCTGACCGTCGTGTGGGTGACCTATTTCCTGGTCTTCCTGGGCACCGTGCTGAAGCGCAAGGAACCCCACATCTATGTGGCCAACTGGTTCTATTTCGCCTTCATCATCACCATCGCGATGCTGCACATCGGCAACAATGTGACCATCCCGGTGTCGGTGTTCTCGCACAAGTCCTACATCTATTGGTCGGGCGTGCAGGATGCCATGTTCCAGTGGTGGTATGGCCATAATGCGGTGGGCTTCTTCCTGACCGCCGGCTTCCTGGCCATCATGTACTATTACATCCCCAAGCGGGCGGAGCGTCCGGTCTATTCGTACCGGCTCTCCATCGTCCACTTCTGGGCACTGATCTTCATCTACATCTGGGCCGGCCCGCACCATCTGCACTATACGGCGCTGCCGGACTGGGCGCAGACCCTGGGCATGACCTTCTCGGTGATCCTGTGGATGCCCTCGTGGGGCGGCATGATCAACGGCCTGATGACCCTGTCCGGCGCGTGGGACAAGCTGCGCACCGATCCGGTGATCCGCATGATGGTGGTGGCGGTCGCGTTCTACGGCATGTCGACCTTCGAGGGGCCGATGATGGCGGTGAAGGCGGTGAACTCGCTCAGCCACTACACCGAGTGGACCATCGGCCACGTGCACTCCGGAGCCCTGGGCTGGGTGGCCTACATCTCGTTCGGCGCCATCTATTGCATGGTGCCCTGGCTGTGGCACAAGAAGGAGATGTATTCGCTGCGCGCCGTGTCCTGGCACTTCTGGGTGTCGACCCTGGGCATCGTGCTCTACATCTCGTCCATGTGGGTCGCCGGCATTCTGCAGGGCCTCATGTGGCGCGCCTACACCAGCCTTGGCTTCCTTGAATATTCCTTCATCGAGACCGTCGAGGCGGTGCACCCGCTCTACGTGATCCGCGCCGTTGGCGGCATTCTCTTCCTGATAGGCGGCCTGATCATGGCTTGGAACGTGTGGATGACCATCAGAACGCCCCTGACCGAGGCCGAGCGCGAGCTCGCCCTTGCTCCGGCGGAATGAGGAGAGCGACCCATGGCGTCCCAAGGCACGTCCATCTGGGCCAAGCACCAGATTTTCGAGAAGCACAGCTACTGGCTCACTCTGGGGATCCTGTTGGTGATCTCCATCGGCGGTCTGGTGGAAATCGCCCCGCTCTTCTACCTGAAGGGCACCATCGAGACGGTGCAGGGCATGCGGCCCTACACCCCCCTCGAACTGGCCGGGCGCAACATCTACATCCGCGAGGGCTGCTACAACTGCCACTCGCAGATGATCCGCCCGCTGCGTGACGAGGTGGAGCGCTACGGCCACTACTCGCTGGCAGCCGAGAGCATGTATGACCACCCGTTCCAGTGGGGCTCCAAGCGCACCGGTCCGGATCTCGCCCGGGTGGGCGGCAAGTATTCGGACGTGTGGCACCAGGAGCACCTGTTCAACCCGCGTTCGGTGGTGCCGGCCTCCATCATGCCGTCCTACCCCTGGCTGTCGAAGACCAAGCTCGACAGCAAGCGGATCGACGAGGACATGCGGGTGCTGCGGCTGGAGGGCGTGCCCTACACCGACGACATGATCGCCAACGCCAAGGCCGACCTGGACACCCAGGCCACCACCGATGCCGACGCCGAGGCCTTCAACAAGCGCTATCCCAAGGCGCAGGTGCGGGACTTCGACGGCAACGCCGCGCAGATCACCGAGGCCGACGCCCTCATTGCTTACCTGCAGATGCTGGGCACGCTCGTGGACTTCAAGCTCTACGACAACAAAGCCAACGTGAGGTGAGCGATGGAGGACGCGACCTACAACGCACTCGCCGCCTTCGCGCAGACCTGGGGCCTGCTGCTGTTCGTGCTCGGTTTCCTTCTGGTGATCGCCTACGCCTTCTGGCCGGGCAAGAAGCGCAAGAAGGAAATGGACGACGCGGCCAACATTCCGCTCAGAGAGGACTGATCCCGTGAGCACGAACCCGAATTCCAGTCACGGCCGCCTCGACACCGTCACGGGCGTCACCACCACCGGGCACGAGTGGGACGGCATCGAAGAGCTGAACAACCCGCTGCCGCGCTGGTGGCTGTGGGTGTGGTATGCCTGCATCGTTTGGTCCATCGGCTACTGGGTCATGTATCCCTCGTGGCCGCTGCTGCGCGAGGCGACCCCCGGCGTGATGGGCTGGAACTCCCGCACCGCGGTGACCGAGCAGCTCGACCAACTGCAGGCCCTGCGCGCCGAGAGCACCGCCAAGCTGGCCAACGCCTCGCTGCAGCAGATCGAGGACACCCCGGCGCTGCTGACCCTCGCCCGGGCCCAGGGCCGCGTCGCTTTCGCCGACAATTGCGCGCCCTGCCACGGCCAGGGCGGTGGCGGCGCGGTGGGCTTCCCCAACCTCAATGACGACGATTGGCTGTGGGGCGGCTCGCTCGACCAGATCTACCAGACCATCAGCTATGGTGTGCGCTCTGGCGACGACAAGGCCCATAGCGGCAACATGCCGGCCTTCGGTCGCGACGGCATCCTCACCCGGCCGGAGATTTCGGCGGTGGCGGGCTATGTTCGGGTGCTCGCCGGGCTCGACAAGCCGGGGCCGACGACGGAGAAGGGCAAGGAAGTGTTCCTCGCCAACTGCGCCGCCTGCCATGGCGACGAGGGCAAGGGCAACCAGGAGCTGGGCGCCCCGAACCTCACCGACGGCATCTGGCTGTATGGCTCGTCGAAGGCGACCATCGAGTACGGCGTCACCAATGGCCGCGGCAACGTGATGCCGGCGTGGCACACCCGTCTGGACCCCACCACCATCAAGGTGCTGACGGTCTATGTGCACTCGCTGGGTGGCGGTCGCTGACCCTCGGGAGTTGCGTCTGCGGCCCACGTCCGCAACGTTCAGAACCGACCCCGGAGCGCCGTGCGCTCCGGGGTTTTTTGTTGCCGTTGCGGTCGACGCGCGTCGGTGCGGCGGGCGAGTTGGTCCCGCGGTGATGGCGATGTCCCGGTGGGCCCCGCACCGGTGGGAACCCGCCGGCACCGATCGGCGGTGCGCGCAGGGGGCGGCCGGGTGCGGCGGGCTCGGCACCACGGGCCGGCGGCGTGCCGCCAGGACGGGCGCAGTCCGGGGCGGGTGAACGGGCGCAATAACGGACGCAGCAAGCGCCTCGGGACGCGACGGCTTGCCACAGAACCGCTTGCGACAGAACCGCTTGGCGAAGGCCCGCTTGGCAAAGACCGGTTGGCAAAGACCGGTTGGCAGCAACTGCTTGGCAGGAGCTGCTTGGCAGTGGCAGCTCGGCTCGGTCCGCTTGGCAGCGGCGGCGCGGCCAGGGGCGTCGCCAAAGGGGCGTCGCTCAGGATGGTTGCAAAATCGGCGGCCCCGCCCCGGCGGCGGGCATGGACGCTCCGGTGGTGGGGGTGTATCGCTCCGGTGTGCGGCGGCCCGGCGTCGCTTCCGGGCGCGGGTGGCCGGCGGGTTATAACGGCCCGCGCCGAGCGGGATCCCGCAGGCCCGCGGAGGTGGCGGAGCGGTGCGAAACGTCGCGCGGCGAAATGTCAGTGTGGCCTTTAGACCACCTGACGACCATCTACATTCTGGAGCATGAATATTGAGAAGCTCCAAGGTGGCTGCAAGGTGGCTGTCCGAGGTGGCTGCAAGGTGGCTGTCCGTACCGACCTTCCACCCGGGGTGATGATATCCGGGACGTTGGTCCGCTGGCAGAGCTTCTGCAGTGCCGCGCCGGTGACCGAGCCACGCGCAGAGGGGCCGTTCGGATGGCCGCTGCGGGCCGAGGTCCGGGAGTGGGTGAGGCCGTCCGCCTCCGTCTGGAGCGGGGGCGGGCGACGACGTTTAGACCGTGCCGGGCAAGAGGTCCGGCGCTGACAGGCTCCACCGCGCGGAGCCGCCCATCCGATGAACGCGCCAACCGGCGTGCGGTTTGGGACCAACATTCGGCGATGTGATCATGACTGCCCTTTCGACGAACACCGACGCCAAGCCTCATGAGGATGCCGACGCCCCCCGTGTGGTGGGCCCGGATGACGACATTCCGCTCTACGAGAGCCGTCAGCAGATCTATCCGCAGTCGGTGCACGGTCGCATCCGCACCATCAAATGGGCGGTGCTGATCGTCGCTCTGGCCGTCTACTACCTGCTGCCGTTCGTGCGCTGGGACCGCGGTCCGGATGCCCCCAGTCAGGCGGTGCTGATCGATTTCCCGGCCCGGCGCTTTTATTTCTTCTTCCTCGAGATCTGGCCTCAGGAATTCTATTACGTCGCCGGCCTGCTGATCCTGGCGGCCCTGGTGCTGTTCCTGATGACGGCGGTGGCCGGCCGTGTGTGGTGCGGCTACATGTGCCCGCAGACGGTGTGGACCGACCTGTTCATGGCGGTGGAGCGCATGGTCGAGGGCGACCGGCGCGAGCGCATGCGCCTGGATGCGGCGCCGTGGAGCCTCGACAAGGTGGTGCGCAAGACGCTGAAGCACAGCATCTGGCTCTTGATCGCCTGGTGGACCGGTGGCGCCTGGGTGCTCTATTTCGCCGATGCGCCGACCCTGGTGAAGGAGCTGGTGACCTTCCAGGCTCCCATGGCGGCCTATATCGCCATCGCCGTGCTCACCTTCACCACCTATACCCTGGCCGGCCACATGCGCGAGCAGGTGTGCACCTACATGTGCCCGTGGCCGCGCATCCAGGCGGCGCTGACCGACGAATACGCGCTGAACGTCACCTATCGCTACGATCGCGGCGAGCCGCGGGCCTCGGTGAAGAAGGCGGCGGCGGCGCGGGCGGCGGGCCAGGCGGCCGGCGACTGCATCGATTGCGGCCAGTGCGTGCACGTGTGCCCCACCGGCGTCGACATCCGCAAGGGCTCGCAGCTCTCCTGCATCCAGTGCGGCCTGTGCATCGATGCCTGCAACACGGTGATGGACAAGATCGGCCGCCCGCGCGAGCTGATCACCTATGAGAGCGAGGCCAACATGGAGGCCCGCATCGCCGGCAAGCCGTTCGTGCAGCGCATCGTGCGCGCCCGCACGGTGCTCTATGTGGTGCTCATCGCCATTGTCTGCGGCCTCATGCTGACGGCCCTGGTGGGGCGTTCCAACGAAGGGGTGGCGGCCATCCACGATCGCAACCCGCTGTTCGTGGCTTTGTCCGACGGTTCCGTGCGCAATGCCTACACCCTGCGGCTCAGCAACAAGATGCTGCAGGAGCGGGCTTTCTCCCTGTCCATCGACGGTGTGCCAGGAGCCAAGCTCGACGTGGTGGGGGATGATGCCGGCAAGCTGGTCATCGGCCCGGACCAGACGCGGGAAATCCGCGTGCTGGTGACCACCAAGGACAAGCTGCCGCCTTCGGCCTCACTTCCGCTCACTTTCCGCATTCGGGATGTGGCGACGGGCGCCTCGGCATCGGTGTCCGACCACTTCATCGGCCCCTGAGGGCCGGGGCCGGCTTCAGCGCCGGCCCGCGCCCGTCGGGGCCGAGAGCGGAGCAGTGCATGACGCGGGTGGACAGCGGCGAGAAGAAGCCGCGGCAGATCACCGGAGGGATGGTGCTGGCGGGGCTGATCGCCTTTTTCGGCACCGTCATGCTGGTGGACTTCAACATGGCGCGGCTCGCCGTCTCCACCTTTGCGGGGCTTGAGACGGAAAGCTCCTACAAGGCCGGCCTGGTGTTCTCCAAGGAGGCGAGCGCCGCGCGCCAGCAGGAGGCGCGCAACTGGCAGGTGAACGTGGACCTCGGCGCCCTGGGTGGCGAGGGGCGCCAGGTGACCGTGCGGGTGGTGGACGCCGAGGGCAAGCCCCTGTCCAATCTGGTGGCGGACGGCCGCTTCGCCCACCCCACCGATGCCCGCCGCGATGTGAAGCTGGAGCTCAATCCGGTCGGTGACGGGCGCTATCGGGCCTCGGCGGAGGCCGGTCCCGGGCAGTGGGACCTGATCATTGATTTTGCGCAAGGCGGAGAGCGACTGTTCCGGTCCAGGAATCGGGTGCAGCTTCCGTAAGCCGCCTCACGCGCGTAACCCGGCCCTGCGCCGGGACCGAGGGGGCGACGAGACTGCGGATCGAAGCTCCAGGGCCTCGATCCCTGCCTGGAGTACGATCCGGCCCAAGGGTTTGTCGCGCCGGCGGGTCTGACGTACTCATTCTCTTTTCGCCGCCGGCCGTCGCGGTCGGCGGCGTTCTCCTCAGCGGTCACGATGGTCGCACCCGGGGGACATCGCGTCACCTTGCGCCGCAGCCGCCGAGGTGCGATTCACGCGCATGCGCCGTCGGCCGGGCCGAGGCACATCAGGACAGGCGCAGCTCGGTAAACTGCATCTGCCAAGGTGCGTCGGCTCAAGGTGCGGCGCGCTCGGGCGAACGGGCGGCGGAAGAGGAGCAGCGCTGGAACGGGACATGGCGGAAGCGGTCGATTATTCCATCTTCGTGGCCAAGGATGACGACGGGCTCTCGCAGATGAGCCTCGCCATCGACGGCATCGACTGCGCCGCCTGCATCGCCGACATCGAGCAGGGTGTGAAGGCATTGCCCGGCGTGGTGCGGGCCCGCCTCAATTACACCACCCATCGCCTCTCCGTGGCCTGGAGCGCCGAGGGCTCGCCGGCGGAGGTGGTCGACAAGCTGGAGCAGCTCGGCTATCGCGCCCATCCCTTCACCGGGCGGGTGGAGGAAGAGGAGGCCCGGCGTGCCCAGTGGCTGCTGCGCTGCCTGGGGGTGGCGGGCTTCGCCACCATGAATGTGATGCTGCTGTCCATCTCCGTGTGGTCCGGCAACGTCACCGACATCACCCCGGAGACCCGGGATTTCTTCCACTGGATCTCGGCGCTGATCGCGCTGCCGGCGGCCGCCTATGCCGGCCAGCCGTTCTTCCAGAGCGCCTTGCGGGCGGTGCGCTCGGGCAAGCTCAACATGGATGTGCCCATCACCATCGGCGTGTCCCTGGCGCTGGCCATGAGCGTGTTCGAGACCGCCATGAGCCAGCCTCACGCCTATTTCGACAGCGCGCTGATGCTGCTGTTCTTCCTTCTGGCCGGCCGCTATCTCGACCATGAGGCGCGCCGGCGCACCCGGGCCATGGCCGGCAACATCGCCGCGCTGCGCGGCGAGATGGCCCATCGGCTGGATGCCGCGGGCACGCCGGTGCGGGTGCCGGTGCAGGCGCTGGTGCCCGGCGACGTGATCCTGGTGGCCCCGGGCGAGCGGGTGGGTGCCGATGGGAGGGTGGTGGCCGGCCTCTCCAGCATCGACGAAAGCCTTGTCACCGGCGAAACCCTGCCGCGCGCGCTCAAGCCGGGGGCGGAGGTGTTCGCCGGCAGCCTCAATGGCGAGGGGGCGCTGCAGGTGGAGGTCACCGCCGGCGGCCAGAACACCCTGGTGGACGAGGTGCAGCGCCTGCTCGACGGTGCGCTGGCGGCGCGTGGCGGCTACATGCGCCTTGCCGATCGGGCGGCGCGCCTCTATGCGCCCATGGTCCACCTCACCGCATTGCTGTCCCTGGTGGGCTGGCTGATCGCCGGCGCCAGCCTGCACACTGCGGTGATGATCGCCGTGGCGGTGCTCATCATCACCTGCCCCTGCGCCTTGGCGCTGGCGGTGCCGGCGGTGCAGGTGACGGCCACCGGCCGGCTGTTCCGCGCCGGCCTTCTGGTCAATGCCGGCGATATGCTGGAGCGCCTCGCCGAAGTGGATACGGTGGTGTTCGACAAGACCGGCACCCTCACCCTGCCGGACCCGCGGCTGCGGCTGCCGCCGGGCGTCGCGCCCGGGCTGGTGGCGCTGGCCGGGCAACTGGCCCTGTCCAGTCATCATCCGCTGGCGCGGGTGGTGGCGACCCGCGCCACGGGCGGCCCGCTGGCGGATGTGACGGAAGTCAGCGGCCAGGGGGTGACGGCCCAGGTGAATGGCCAGGAGGCGCGACTGGGCTCGCTCGCCTTCTGCGCCGTGGCGCCCCCCGATCACCTGCCGTCAGACGTCTCCCTCATCGCCTTCCGCTACGGGATGCACGGCTTTGTGATCGGCGTGGAACAGGCGCTGCGGCCCGATGCCAAGGATGTGGTGGAGGCGCTGCGCGCGCGGGGCTTGGGGCTGCGCATCCTCTCCGGCGACAGGGCCGAGGCGGTGGCGCCGGTGGCGGCCGAGCTCGGCATTGCCGACGCCAAGGCGGGCATGAAGCCGGCGGACAAGATTGCCGCCCTGGAGGCGCTGAAGGCGGCCGGCCACAAGGTGCTGATGGTGGGAGACGGGCTCAACGACGCGCCGGCGCTGGCGGCGGCCACGGTGTCCCTGTCGCCGGCCTCGGGCGCGGCAGTCACCCAGGCTCATGCGGATGCGGTCTTCCTCGGCCGCCGGCTGCGGCCGGTGCAGGCGGCGGTGGAAGGGGCGGGCGTGGCGGCGCGGCTGATGCGGCAGAACCTCGGCCTCGCCGTCGTCTACAACATCATCGCGGTGCCGCTGGCCATCGCCGGGGTGGTCACGCCGCTGATCGCGGCGCTGGCCATGTCCGGCTCGTCCATCCTGGTCACGGTGAATGCCTTGCGCGCCGCGCGGGGCGGGCGCAAGGATGAGGCGACGGACGCCACACCCGCGCAGGAGGTGCTCGCATGAACGTCCTCGTCTTTCTCATTCCCACGGCGCTGCTGCTGGGCTTCATCGGTCTGCTCGCGTTCCTGTGGAGCCTCAAGAGCGGCCAATATGACGATCTGGATGGCGCCGCCGTGCGCATCCTGCAGGATGATGATCTGAAGACATGAGGCGCCAGGCCGAGATCGCCGAACCCCGCGCGGGCATGCTGGTCTGCATTTGCGACCCGCAGCTCGAACCGCCGGCGAACGACAATGGCCCGCGGGCCATTCCCACCTTTGGGCTGGCCCTGGGCTTCGCCTTCGCCGTGCTGGCGCAGACCGTGGCCTCGGCGGCGCTGCCGCTGGCCGGTGCGCAGCTGGCGCCGCAGCCGGCATTCGCCACCTGGCCGTTCGCCGCCATGCTGCTGGGCGCGGCCTTGGCCTCCTTCCCCGCCTCGTTCCTGCGGGATGCATTCGGCCGGCGCACCGGCTTCGCCCTTGGCGCCTCCCTCGGCATCGCCGGCGGCGCCATGCTGGTGATGGCGCTGCTGCAGAGGAATTTCGCCTGGGCCTGTCTCGGCGCCCTGTGGCTGGGCATGGCGCAGGGCTTTTCCTTCTTCTATCGCCATGAGGCGGCGGCCGCGAGCGGCCGGCCGGCGGCGGCCACCGCCGGCGTACTGGCCGGCGGCGTGCTGGCGGCCCTGGCCGGTCCCACCCTGGCGGGCCTCGCCGAGGATCTGGTGGCGCCCTTCTTCCTGGTGGGCGCGGCAGGCCTTGCCGCCCTCGCCCATGCGCTGTCCCTCGGGGTGGCGGTGACCCTGGCGCCGGATCCCCCGCCGGTGTTCCGGCCCAAGACCAGCGCCCCCTTGAAGGCCATCGTGGCGCCGACCCTGCTCGGGGCGCTCACCTGGTTCGGCATGAACGCGGTGATGTCCGGCGCGCCGCTGGCCCTGGTGGGCTGCGGCATCGGCGAGGCGGCGGTGTTCGGCTTCATCGCGCTGCACGTGGCGGCCATGTATGCGCCGGCGGTGCCGCTGGCCCTGGTGGGCGACCGGGTGCCGCCCGCTATGCTCACGGTGCTGGGCCTGGCGCTGGTGGCGGCGGCGGTGCCGCTGCAATGGCAGGATACGCCGGCCACCATCACCGCCGCGCTCATCGCGGTGGGGGCGGGCTGGTCGGTGGCGACGGTGGGGGCCACCGCCTGGATCTACCGCGCCGGCCGGCCCAGCCGGCTGGCCCTGGCGCTGCACGATGGCGTGCTGTTCACCTGCGCCATCCTCGGTGCCGCCTCGGGCGGGGTTTTGTTCTGAACCGCGTCGGCGCGCGCCGCCGCGCCGGCTGAGGCCCTGCGCGCGGGCGGCGCCAGGGCGTCGCGGGCGGCGGCGTCTTCCATTCTTTTCCTGCCCTTGCCGGAGGCCCTGCCGTGACCCATCCGTTTTCGCTCTCCGGTCGCACGGCCCTGGTGACCGGCTCGGCGGCCGGCCTCGGCTTCGAGATCGCCGCCGCCCTGGCGGTGGCCGGCGCTCATGTGCTGGTGAACGGGCGGGATGCGGCGCGGCTCGGGGCCGCCGTCACCGCCATCATCCAGCGCGGCGGCCACGCCTCGCCGCTGGTGCTGGATGTGTGCGATCCGGCGGCGGTGAGCGCGGCGGTGGCGGATCTCGGGCCCATCCACATCCTGGTGAACAACGCCGGGGTGCGTGACCGGCGGGCCTTTCTCGACATGCCGGCGGCGGATTTTCACCGCATGGTGGAGCTGGACCTTCTGGCGCCGGCCCATGTGACGCGGGAGGTGGCCAAGGGCATGGTGGCGCGTGGCGCGGGCGGCCGCATCATCAACATCACCTCCATCGCCGGGCCGCTCTCGCGGGCGGGGGATGCGGCCTACACCACCGCAAAGGGCGGGCTTGCGGCCTTCACGCGGGCGCTCGCGGCGGATCTCGGGCCGCACGGCATCACGGTCAACGCCATCGCACCGGGCTATTTCCTCACCGCGCCCAACGCCGAGCTGGCCAACGACCAGGCGGTGGGCGAGTGGCTGTCGCGCCGTACGGCGCTCGGCCGCTGGGGCAAGCCGGAGGAAGTGGCGGGGGCGGCGGTGTTTCTGGCCTCGCCTGCGGCGTCCTACGTCACCGGCACCGTGCTGGCGGTGGACGGCGGCTATCTCGCCCATTTCTGAGCGGCGTCAGCGCACCCAGAAGCGCGGCAGCAGCAGCACCAGGGCGGTGAGGATTTCCAGCCGTCCGAGCATCATGGCCAGCACCAGCACCCACAAAGCGGGGTCGGGCAGGCTGGCATAATTGCTGGAGGGGCCCACCACCGGGCCAAGGCCGGGACCCACATTGGCGAGGCAGGCGACCGCCGCCGAGAATGAGGTGATGAGGTCGAGCCCCATCAGGTTCAGCGTCAGCGCCGCGACGATGAAGGTGGCGAAGTAGAGAAACACGAAGCTCAGCACCGAGGCCACCACGTCATCGCTCACCGAGGCGCCACCGTAGCGGATGGGAAACACGCCGTGGCGAAAGGCGATGCGCTTGAAATGCTGGCGGATGGCCTTGCCGGTGATGGCGATGCGCATGGCCTTCAGGCCGCCGGAGGTGGAGCCGGTGCAGCCGCCCGCGAACATCAGCACGAAGAAGATGGCGTTCGAGAGCGCCCCCCAATTGGTGTAGTCCACCGACATGAAGCCGGTGGTGGAGATGATGGAGGAGACGGTGAACAGGGCGCCGCGGAAGGCGGTCTCGCCGCTGGCGATGCCCTGGGTGGTCTGCTGCAGGAACGAGGCGGCGGTGAACAGGGCCACGATGGTGAAGAACACCCGCACCTCGGGATTGGTGACGAGCCGCCGCACATCGCCATTGAGGGCCCGCACATAGAGCGGGAACGGCAGGGCGGCCACCAGCATGAACACGATGGCGACATAGTCCACCGCCGGTGTCTTGAACACCATCAATGAGTAATCGGAATTGGCGAAGCCCCCGCTGGAAAGGGTGGACATGGCCAGGGTGATGGCATCGAAGGTGCCCATGCCGGCCAGAGCAAAGCTCACGGCGCATAGCACCGTGAGCAGCACATAGGCGGTGATGAGCCCCTTGGCGATGGCCCCGGCGCGGGGCAGGAACTTTTCCGATTTGTCCGACGATTCGGTGCGGAACAGCTGCATGCCGCCGATGGACAGCACCGGCAGCACGGCGATGGCGATGGCGATGATTCCGATGCCGCCGAACCAGTGCAGCAGCGCGCGCCACAGCAGGATTCCCGGATACTGGGCATCCAGCCCCGACATGACGCTGGCGCCGGTGGTGGTGAGCCCCGACATGGCCTCGAACATGGCCTTTGTGAAGGTCAGCTGCGCGTGGCCCCACATCAGCGGCAGCGCCGCGAAGGTGGTCAGCACCACCCACACCGAGGCGGTGAGCAGGAAGGCCTGGCGCAGATCCAGTTTCTGGATGCCGGAGCCGCGGCCGGACATCCACAGCAGCACGCCCACGAAAATGGTGACGGCGGCAGAGCCGACGAATGCGCCCTGGCCGCCCGAGCCGGCGGCGAGGTCCACCAGCGCCGGCAGCAGCATGGCGGCGCCGAGAATCGCCAGGAGAATGCCGAGAGTCGCCGCCACTGGGCGCAGATTGAGGACCGAAAGCGCCTGCGCCTCGACCGTCGGAATACGCGCCGCGTGCATGTGCCCCCGCCTGCCTGTCCCCGCCTGCTGCGTCACCGCGCCGTGCCCGGTGCGCCGCGGGCGCTGCGCAAGGATTAGTGCATTTTCTCATGCGCGCGAAGCCTGAAGCGATCCGGAGCCTCGCGCGGCGGGTTGCGACACGCCGCTGGGTGCGACGGCAAAGGTGCGGGGCCGAAGCGTCGGCCCCGCACGGTGGCGCGGCTAGTTCAGGATGCGGCGGACATCGGGCACGTCGAGGGAAAAGGCGGGCACCTCGATGGAGAAGCGCTCGCCGCCCTCGGTCAGCATGTCATAGCTGCCGCTCATGATGCCGGTAGCGGTGGTGAGCGGCACGCCGCTCGTATATTCAAACCGGCCACCCGGGGGCAGCACCGGCTCTTCGCCCACCACGCCGGCGCCGTGGACTTCCTCCACATGGCCGTTGGCGTCGGTGATCATCCAGTGGCGGCCCTTCAGTTGCACGGTCTCGTTGCCGAGGTTGGCGACTTCGATGGTGTAGGCCCAAAAATAGCGGCTCTGGTCCGGCTCGGATCGTTCCGCCACGTAGCGCGGCGTGGCGGTGACCTGGATCTGCCGAGTAATGGCGCGGTACATCCCCGCTCAGCTCCCCTCAAGGCGGGGGCTGGCGCCCCCGCAGCCAAAAATGAGTTCGCGATCAGCTCGCGTGCAATCAAACGCGGGCAGCATATCGCGGGGCGCCGAGCCGCGCACCCTTCCCGTTGGCCTCAGATGGCGTCGAGCGCCTGGAGGAGATCGGTGACGAGGTCGTCGGGATGCTCCAGCCCCACGGAGAGGCGCAGCAGGCCATCGCTGATGCCCATCTCGGCGCGGGCCTCGGGGGTGAAGCGCTGGTGGGTGGTGGTGGCCGGATGGGTGATCAGGCTCTTGGCATCGCCCAGATTGTTGGAGATGCGGATGACCTTCAGCGCATCCATGAAGCGGAAGGCGGCCGCCTTGCCGCCGGCGATGGTGAAGGTCACGAGGGTGCCGCCGCCGCTCATCTGCCGCCGCGCCAGCGCCACCTGAGGGTGATCGGCCCGGAACGGATAGAGCGCCTTTTCCACGCGGGGGTCTTCGGCCAGCACATCGGCGATGCGGGCCGCGCTCGCCTGCATGCGCTCGACGCGGATGGCCAGGGTCTCCAGCCCCTTCAGCATCACCCAGGCGTTGAAGGGCGAGAGGGAAGGGCCGGTCTGGCGCAGGAACACCTGCAGCTCCTCGTCCATGAACTTGCGGGAACACAGCACCATGCCGCCCAGACAGCGGCCCTGTCCGTCCACATGCTTGGTGGTGGAATAGACCACCACGTCGGCGCCCAGTTCCAGCGGGTGCTGCAGCAGCGGGGTGGCGAACACATTGTCCACCACGAGGCGGGCACCGACCGCATGGGCGATCTCGGCCACCGCGGCGATGTCGACGATGTCGAGGGTGGGGTTGGTGGGGCTCTCCAGCAGGCACACCCGGGTGTTGGGGCGGATGCCGGCGCGCCAGGCTTCGATGTCGGTGCCGTCCACCAGGGTCACCTCCACCGCGAAGCGCGGCAGCAGCTCCTCCAGGATCCAGCGGCTGGAGCCGAACAGGGCGCGGGAAGCGAGCACGTGGTCGCCGGCCTTCACCTGGCACAGGATGGCCGCGTTCACCGCCGCCATGCCGGAGGCGGTGGCCCGGGCCACTTCGGCCCCTTCCAGCAGCGCCATGCGCTCCTCGAACATGGAGGTGGTGGGGTTGGCGTAGCGGGAATAGACGAAGCCGGGCTCGTCGCCGGTGAAGCGCGCCTCGCAGGAGGCGGCGCTGTCATAGACGAAGCCCTGGGTGAGGAAGATGGCCTCGGAGGTTTCGCCGAACGGCGAACGGGCGGTACCGCCATGCACCAGCCGCGTCTCGGGGTGCAGGGTCCGCGGGTCGGCGGGGGTGAAGGTGGTCGGGGTCTTGGCGGGCGCACCGGACGACATGGCAGTCTCCACGGCCGAGGGGATATTGCGTGAGACACCTTGCATTTGGCCGCGTCTTCACGGCACATGCGGTGCGTCGATCCGCTCATCCCCGGCCTTTTAGCAAGTTCGCTTTAACGTGGCTGCAAGCCGGCCGGCTCAAATTGACCACGAGCAGGATCACTAATGCCGGTGTCCCCTTGGCGTCAAGGAATTCGTTCGATAAATCGAACAAGGGGGCCGGCGAAGCGGATGTGAGGACGGCGCGTGGCGGAGTTATTGAAGCCGGGGATCCTTCCCGCCGAGGCCATTTCGGCCCTCAAGGCCCAGGGGGCCATCGCCTGCCGCAAGGCGCTGGATGTGGATCAGATCCAGCCCGCCAGCCTTGATCTCCGGCTGGGACGGGTGGCGTGGCGGGTGCGTGCCAGCTTCCTGCCGGGCGCCGGTGTCGGCGTCGAGGAGCGGCTCTCCGAACTGGCGCTGCACAAGCTCGATCTGAGCAATGGCGCGGTGCTGGAAACCGGTTGCGTCTATGTGGTGGAGCTGTTCGAGCGGCTGAAGCTGCCGCTGGATCTGGCCGCCGCCGCCAATCCCAAGAGCTCCACCGGGCGGCTCGACGTGTTCGTGCGCGTCATCACCGATGGCGCCCGCGCGTTCGATACCATTCCGGCCGGCTACAAGGGCCCGCTCTATCTGGAGGTGTCGCCGCGCACCTTCCCGATTCTGGTGCGCACCGGGTCGCGGCTGTCGCAGGTGCGGTTCCGCCGTGGCGTCGCCCGGCTCAACGACCTGGAACTGCTGAACCTGCAGAACGAAGCCTGCCTGGTGGATGCGTCGCAGCCGGATGTGGCCGCCGGCGGCATCGCCCTCGGCGTCGACCTGGCCGGTGATGCCCTGGGCGGCCTGCAGGGCTTCCGCGCCAAGCGCCACACCGGCGTCATCGACGTGGACCGGGCCGGGGTGCTGGACGTGGAGGACTTCTGGGAGCCCATCCGGGCCCGGGGGCCGAGCCACAATCTGGTGCTCGATCCGGACGCCTTCTACATCCTCGCCTCCCGCGAGGCGGTGCACGTGCCGCCGGACTATGCGGCGGAGATGGTGCCATTCGATCCGCTGGTGGGGGAATTCCGGGTGCATTACGCCGGCTTCTTCGACCCCGGCTTCGGCAATCCCGCCGCCGGCGGGCGTGGCGCGCGGGCGGTGCTCGAGGTGCGCTCGCGCGAGGTGCCGTTCATCCTGGAGCACGGCCAGACCGTGGGCCGGCTGGTCTATGAGCGCATGGCCGGGCGGCCGCAGACCCTCTATGGCGCCGACATGCGCTCCCATTACCAGGGGCAGGGGCTGAAGCTGTCCAAGCATTTCAAGCCGTTCGTGCCGAGCCTCTGAGGCTTGGCCGGTCACGGCGGCGTCATCTGCACGGTGCTGGCGGCCAGCGTGTGCTCCTTGCGCCAGGGGGTGTCGTCGGACAGCACGGTGCGCAGCTCGCGCAACGGCCGCAGCAGGGTTTCCGAATAGGCGAGATAGTCCGCCACCAGCGGCAGCGTGCCCTTCACCTGCGGGTCATCGGCCAAGGTGAGGGCGGTGGAGATGGCGGCATCCACCGCCGGTGCCGCCGCCGCCATGCCCCCCGCGCCGCCCTGGCCCAGCAGGATCTCGAAGGCGGTGAGGGTGCGCGAGCGCGCCGCTTCCACCACCGCCACCACCTCGTCCTTGGCGGCACTGGCGGCGAGGCGGTGGGAGATGTCCTCCAGCAGCGCCAGATAGGTGGTGAGCACGTCGAGGGTGGAGACGATGTTGGCGGCATCGCCGGCGGAATGTCCGAACACCTGCTCGGCGCCCAGATGCGGCACGCGATTGCCGAGCTGGCGGACCGCCTGGGCCAGGGGGGCGAGACTGACCGGCGTGCCGGGGCGGGGCCACCAGCTGGCGAAGGCGTCGCGGCAGCGGACCAGGATGGCGCGCACCTCCGGCCGCAGCTGGTCGGTCAGATAGACCGGCAGCACCACATAGGAGACCAGCAGGGCGATGCCGGCGCCGATGGCGGTCTCGTAGATGCGCGCCAGCATGCCCTGGGCCCCCAGGCCGTCGATGATGTGCAGGCCCAGCACCACGGAAAAGCCGACGGCGGCGGAAGCCACGTCGTAGCGGTCCTTCTGGGTGACGATGGAGGTCAGCTGCGCCAGCATGCACAGGCCGGCCAGCAGCCAGATGCGCTGGCCAAGGGCCAGGAACACGCCGATGCCCATCATGACGCCCACCAGTGTGCCGAGCACGCGATAGCGCACCCGGATATAGGTTTCCCCGACGCTGTTGCCGATGACGAACATCACCGTCATGGTCGCCCAATAAGCGTGGCTGAGGTGGAACCCCAGGTCGAGGCTGGTGGTGATGGAGGTGGCGATGGCCCCCTGGCAGGCCACCTTCAGCGGCGCGGAGAGCCGCACCGCGCCATCGGCCGCCCGCTCCAGGAGCGGGATCGGCCGGGGCGCCGGCAGCTGCACCTCGGTCTCATGCGGGTGGGGCGGCGGGAACGGCGCGGTTTCAGCGGCGGCGATGCCGGTGATGACCAGCGACAGGCGATCGAACGCGGTGAGCGCCCGCAGCAGGGCGAATCGTCCTTCGGGCGGCAGCTCCGGGGAAAACGCCCGCTCCCGCAGCAGCGCCACCGCCCGCTCGAACCGCTCCTCCGACTGGATGTCGCTGATGTGGATGGTCTCCAGCCGGCGGGCGATATGGTCCACCGCCGCCGCGAACGGGCCGCGCCAATCCGGTTGGTTGGCCACGTGCTGGGGGATGCAGCTGGCCAGAAGCTCCACCGCCACCCGCAGCCGGTAGAATTTGGCGCGCAGCGCCTCGAAATCCTCGCGGGCGCCGGGGTCTTCCGCGGTGGCGTTGGCGAGCGCGTTCCACACCCGGCTCCGCAGGCCTTCCAGCGGCGTGGCGGCCTCCTCGGGAAACGGGCGGGCTTCGCGGACCGCATCGGACATGTCCCGCAGATAGGCCGCCACCGCATCCTGGATGTCGATGGTGGAGCGGACATAGGCGGCCACCGCCGAGGGGCGCCACGGCGAGAGCCGCAGCAGCGCCCCCACCATCGCCCCCTGGCAGAAGGCGAGCAGCAGGCAGGCGGCCTGGAACCGGGTGGGGTTGAGAATGGTTCCCACCGTGGCCACCACGATCAGCGCCAGGCCGAGCCGCTGGCCGTCCATGCCGTAGCGCCGCAGCACCAGGGCGGTGAAGGACAGGGGAATGAGCAGTAGCTTCTGCGCCATGGCGGCCAACGGCCCATCCCCCGGGCCGATCAGCGTCAGCACCACCAGGAAGGTGGCCGAGACGAGGAACAGCCGCCCCATGGTGCGCGCCTCGGCGCGGCGGCTGGCGGCGGGGTTGAAGGAGATCATCACCAGGGCGCCGGCGCCCGCCATCATGGGAAAGGTGATCTCCATGCCGAGCTGCAGCGTCCGCGAGGTGGCGAGGCCGCAGAAGATCACGATGATGAAGGCGAGGCCGAGATGGGCCGCCCGCGTGGCATCGATGCCGCCGGGATCATGATCGGCGAGCCAGCCGGCGAGCCGCTGCAGCCAGGGGCTCTTCGGGCGGTGGGGAGGCGGCGGCGGGGAGGACATGGTGGCGGGTCCGGCTCGGGTCACTCGCGGCGGGCGGGTCCGGCACAGGGGCTCGGGGACGGCGGCCAAATTTCATGGTTCGCCGCGGCTGTCCAGTGCGCGATGGTCACGAAGAGGCTAACCTGGCGATATCTTGCGGGAGAGTGCGCGTGCAGCCCTTGAAACTCTATTGCTTCGCCGAATCCGGAAACGCCTATCGCGCGGCGCTGATGCTGCAATTGTGCGACCTGCCCTGGGAGCCGGTGTTCGTCGACTATTTCAAGGGGGAAACCCGCTCCCCCGCCTATCGCCTCAAGGTGAACGAAATGGGCGAGGTGCCGGTGCTGGACGACGGCGGCCTGAAGCTCACCCAGTCCGGCGTCATCCTCGATTATCTCGCCGACAAGACCGGCCGCTTCAAGCCCGACGGGGAGGCCGAGCGACGCGAGGTGCTGCGCTGGATCCTGTTCGACAACCACAAGTTCACCAGCTACTTCGCCACCCTGCGGTTTCTGGTGGGGCTGTCGGGCCATGACGAGGGGGAATTGACCGCCTTCCTGCGCGCCCGGGCGCTGGCCGCCTATGGCATCGTCGATGGCCATCTGTCCCGCTCCGATTTCCTGGTGGGCTCAACCCCGACCATCGCCGACATCTCGCTGGCCGGCTACATCTATTATCCCGAGCGGGCCGGCGTGGAGCTCGATGCGTTTCCCCATATCGCCCGCTGGGCCGCGCGCCTCGCCGCCTTGCCCGGCTGGATGCATCCTTATGATCTGATGCCCGGCCGCACCTCCTCCTGCGCGTCGACATGAGCCGCGGGCTTCAACTGGCGGCGGAAGTGCAGTAGAGCCCATTTCCGAACGAACAGCTCGGCCGCACGCGGCCGCGACAGCAGGCCCGGGCCGCGCAGGGGCGCGGCATCGGGGCAAGCGGGGATGGGGCCATGGTGAGCGAGACGACGGCGCGGGTTTCGGAGCTCTATGCGGCACGGCTCGCCGCTGGCGACATCTCCGAGGACCCGGCCCAGGCGGCGGTGGTGGCCGAGTTCGCCCGCCTGGAACTGGAGCTGCGGCAGCGCGCCCTGGCGCGGAAATCCTCTGCCCTCGGCTGGCTGTTCCAGCGCCGCGCACCGGTGGTGCCCAAGGGGCTCTACATCTATGGCGAGGTGGGCCGCGGCAAGAGCATGCTGATGGACCTCTTCTATGAGGCCCTGCCGCCCGCCGGCAAGCGACGCGCCCATTTCCACGCCTTCATGGGCGATGTACACGAGCGCATCTTCAAGGAGCGCCAGGCGCAGAAGGCGGGCGACCGCAAGGCTGCCGATCCCATCGCCCCGGTGGCTGCGGCGCTGGCGGGCGAGGCCAAGGTGCTGTGCTTCGACGAGTTCCATGTCACCGATATCGCCGATGCCATGATCCTCGGCCGCCTGTTCGAGAAATTGTTCGCCGACGGGGTGGTGGTGGTGGCCACCTCCAACGTGGCGCCCAAGAACCTTTATGCGGGCGGGCTCAACCGCGCCCTGTTCCTGCCCTTCATCGGCATGATTGAAGAGCGCATGAAGGTGCTCTCCCTCGAATCGCGGACCGACTACCGCATGGAGAAGCTGGAAGGCCTCTCCACCTGGTACACCCCGCTGGGGCCGGAGGCGGATGCGGCCATCGATGCCGCCTGGCTGCGGCTCGCCGGGCCCAGCGGAGGCAAGCCCTCCTGGATCGAGCTGAAGGGCCGGCGCCTGGAAGTGCCGGTGATGGCCCATGGAGCGGCGCGCTTCTCCTTCGCCAATCTGTGCGAGGCGCCGCTCGGCCCCAATCCGGACTATCTGAGCCTGGCGCGCATGTTCCACACCCTGGTGGTGGAACATATTCCGGTGATGGGGCCGGACCAGCGCAACGAGGCCAAGCGCTTCATCTCCCTCATCGACACCCTGTACGACGCCAATGTGAAGCTGATCGCCTCCGCAGCGGCGCCGCCGGAAGGGCTCTATGTGGCGAGCGAGGGCACGGAGGCGTTCGAGTTCGCCCGCACCGTCTCCCGCCTGCACGAGATGCGCTCCGGCGAATATCTCGCCAAGCCCCATGGCCGCCCGGATTCCTCCGCTTCCGGTGACACCACCGGTCTGGTGGAGACCTGACCGGCCGCCGACGGATATGCCCCTCGGTGCCCTGCTGGCCTGCCTTGCTTGTCTACCCTGCGCGTCGCCGGGGCCACCCGCCGCCGTCGCGAAAAGGCCTTGAGGCGCGCGCAGGCTCCAGTCTGCCGAACTGCGTCTGACCTGGGATGAACGGCGATGCGCGCCGCGCAATGCGTCGACATCCGGCGGCTGTTTCGCGGCGGTGGAAGGGGAGCTTTGCCATGCGTTCAAGAACGTTGCTTGTCTCAGCTGTGCTCGCGGTCGTCGGCTCATCGACCGGTTTTGCTCAATCCGCTGCGCCTGCTACGCCGGCGCCGACAGTGGCCAAGGCCGAGGTGATCGGCAATGCGGGTAAGCCCATCGGCGCGGTGACCGCCACCGGCACCGAGCGGGTCACCATCGTGCGGCTCATGCTCGCGCCCGGAGCGGTGCAGCCGGGCTGGCACGGGATTCACTTCCATGCGGTGGCGGATTGCTCGGACCCGGAGAAGTTCGCCGCTTCCAAGGCCCATGTGAACCATGGCGGCAAGGCCCATGGCCTGCTCAACCCCAACGGGCCGGACGAGGGCGATCTGGCGAACGTGTTCGCCGCCGCCGATGGCTCGGTGAATGCGGAAGTGACGAGCCCCACCGGCCTTGTGGGTCCGAAGGGGCTGCTCGATGCGGACGGCTTCGCGCTGGTGATCCACGCCAGCCCCGATGACCACACCAGCCAGCCCATCGGCGGCGCCGGTGCCCGGGTGGGCTGCGCCGCCTTCAAGGCGTCCTGACCGTCTGATTGCGCTCAGCAAAAACCCCTGCCGCGCTCAGCGCGGCAGGGTGGTGGCGCCCATCAGCGCCTTGTCGATGGCGTGGGCGGCCTGGCGACCCTCGCGGATGGCCCAGACCACCAGCGACTGGCCGCGGCGCATGTCGCCGGCGGCATAGAGCTTCGGCACCGAGGTAGCATAGTCCTCGTCATTGGCAGCCACGTTGCCGCGCTTGTCGAGGGCGACGCCGGTGTCCGCCAGCATCCCTTCGTGGATGGGATGGGCGAAGCCGATGGCCAGGAACACCAGATCGGCGCGCAGCACGAATTCGGTGCCGGGGATGGGCTCGCGCTTGGCATCCACGCGGGCGCACTTCACGCCGGTGACGCGGCCGTTGCGGCCCTCGATGCCCAAGGTGGCGCAGGCGAACTCGCGCTCGGCGCCCTCGGCCTGGGAGGAGGAGGTGCGGAACTTGGTGGGCCAATAGGGCCACACCGCCAGCTTGTCCTCCTTCATGGGGGGCACCGGGCGGATGTCCAGCTGGGTCACCGAGAGGGCGCCCTGGCGGAAGGCGGTGCCGACGCAGTCGGAGGCGGTATCGCCGCCGCCCACCACCACCACATGCTTACCGCCGGCGAGGATCGGCAGCTCCTGCACCTCTTCGTCGCCTTCGCGGCGGTTGGACTGCACCAGATAGGGCATGGCGTAATGCACGCCCTCGAACTCCTGGCCCGTGAGCTTGGGATCGCGCGGGGCTTCCGAGCCGCCAGCCAGCAGCACCGCGTCGTGGCGGTCCAGCAGCTCCTGCAGCGGGGTGGAGACGCCCACGTTGACGCCATAATGGAAGGTGACGCCCTCGGCCTCCAGCTGCTGCACGCGGCGGTCGATGTGCTTCTTTTCCATCTTGAAGTCGGGAATGCCATAGCGCAGCAGGCCGCCGGCCTTGGGCTCGCGCTCATACAGATGCACGTCGTGGCCGGCGCGGGCCAGCTGCTGGGCGGCGGCAAGGCCGGCGGGGCCGGAGCCGATGACGCCCACGCTCTTGCCGGTCTTCACCTTCGCCGGCTCGGGCTTGATCCAGCCCTTCTTCCAGCCCATGTCGGCGATGGACTGCTCCACCGTCTTGATGGTGACCGGCATGTCCTCGAGGTTGAGGGTGCAGGCTTCCTCGCACGGGGCCGGGCAGATGCGGCCGGTGAACTCGGGGAAATTGTTGGTAGAATGGAGGTTGCGGACCGCCTCTTCCCACTCGCCGCGATAGACGAGGTCGTTCCAGTCGGGGATCTGGTTGTGCACCGGGCAGCCGGTGGGGCCGTGGCAGAAGGGAATGCCGCAATCCATGCAGCGCGAGGCCTGGTTCACCACCTCGGATTCGGGCAGCGGCAGGGTGAATTCGTGGAAGTGGCGAATCCGGTCCGATGCGGGCTGATACTTCTGCTCGCGCCGATCAATCTCCAGAAATCCCGTGACCTTGCCCATAAGAACCTCTTTGGCGAACCTCGTGGCGGGAGCGCCGCGCGCCGCTTTTGCGCGCCTCGTGCTCCATTACAAGAATTAGAACAGCTTGAGGAGGCTGATTTCGCGCGGGCGAGCCCCCCCAACCCTGGCTGGAAAAGCCCCCCGCGAGCGTTGCCGAGGCGGGGGAGGGGAGGGGCATGCGCGGCGCGCGGTGACCTGACCGGAGCTGTTCCGCCGCCGTTGGCGGCAGCCCCGCCCCACCGTCTCCCGGGTGGGAGCGGCAGGGAGGGGGACCCGCCTATTCCGCGGCGGCGAGGCCGCGCAGTTTCTCCATGTCGCGCAGGGCACGCCGGTATTCCACCGGCATCACCTTCACGAACTTGGAGCGATACTCCGCCCAATTGTCGAGGATGGTCTGCGCCCGCGTCGAACCCGTGTAGTGCAGGTGCTTGGCGATCAACTGGTGCAGGCGTTCCTCGTCATGGCGCGACATGTCCGAGTGGACGTCGATGCGGCCCTTGAACTCCAGGTCGCCGCCGTGGTGGTGGAGGCGCTCCAGCAGGTCCTCCTCCTCTTCCACCGGCTCGAGGTCCACCATGGACAGGTTGCAGCGCTTGGCGAAGGTCTTGTCCTCGTCGAGCACATAGGCGACGCCGCCGGACATGCCGGCCGCGAAGTTGCGCCCGGTGGGGCCGATCACCACCACCACGCCGCCGGTCATGTATTCGCAGCCGTGGTCGCCGGTGCCTTCCACCACGGCGATGGCGCCGGAGTTGCGCACCGAGAAGCGCTCGCCGGCGACGCCGCGGAAGTAGCACTCGCCCTCGGTGGCGCCATACATCACCGTATTGCCGACGATGATGGACTGCTCCGGAATGATGGCGGTGTTGGCCGGCGGCCGGACGATGATGCGCCCGCCCGAGAGGCCCTTGCCCACATAGTCGTTGGCCTCGCCCACCAGGTCGAAGGTGACGCCGGTGGCGAGGAAGGCGCCGAACGCCTGGCCCGCGGTGCCGGTGAGGGTGACGTGGATGGTGTCATCCGGCAGGCCGGCACCGCCATGGCGCTTGGCCACCTGGCCGGAGAGCATGGCGCCGGCGGAGCGGTCCACCGAGCGGATCGGCGTCTCGATCACCACCTTCTCGCCGTGCTCCAGCGCCGGCATGGCCTTCTCGATCAGGCTGCGGTCCAGCACCTTCTCGATGGGGTGGTGCTGGCGCTCGGTGTGGCGGATGCCCACGTCGGCCGGCATGTCCGGCTTGGCGAACAGCTTGGAGAAATCGAGGCCCTTGGCCTTCCAATGGTCTATGGCGGTCTGCTGGTCGAGCACGTCGACCCGGCCCACCATGTCCTCGATCTTCCGGAAGCCCAGCTGCGCCATGTACTCGCGCACTTCCTCGGCGACGAAGAAGAAGTAGTTGATGACGTGCTCGGGCGTGCCCTTGAAGCGCTTACGCAGCACCGGGTCCTGGGTGGCGACGCCCACCGGGCAGGTGTTGAGGTGGCACTTGCGCATCATGATGCAGCCGGCGGAGATCAAGGGCGCGGTGGAGAAGGCGAACTCGTCCGCCCCCATCAAGGCGCCGATCACCACGTCGCGGCCGGTGCGGAAGCCGCCGTCCACCTGCAGCGCCACCCGCGAGCGCAGGCGGTTGGCCACCAGGGTCTGCTGGGTCTCGGCGAGGCCCAGCTCCCACGGCGAGCCGGCGTGCTTGATGGAGGTGAGCGGCGAAGCGCCGGTGCCGCCCTCGAAGCCGGAGATGGTGATGTGGTCGGCCCGCGCCTTGGCGACGCCGGCGGCCACCGTGCCCACGCCCACCTCGGAGACGAGCTTCACCGACACATCCGCATCGGGGTTCACGTTCTTGAGGTCGTAGATGAGCTGCGCCAGATCCTCGATGGAATAGATGTCGTGGTGCGGCGGCGGGGAGATGAGGCCGACGCCCGGGGTGGAGTGGCGCACCTTGGCGATCACCGCATCCACCTTGTGGCCGGGCAACTGGCCGCCCTCGCCGGGCTTGGCGCCCTGGGCCACCTTGATCTGCATCACGTCGGCATTGACCAGATATTCGGCGGTGACGCCGAACCGGCCCGAGGCCACCTGCTTGATGGCCGAGCGCATGCTGTCGCCATTGGGCAGGGGCTTGAAGCGCTCCGGCTCCTCGCCGCCCTCGCCGGTGTTCGACTTGCCGCCGATCCGGTTCATGGCGATGGCGAGGGTGGTGTGCGCCTCCCGCGAGATGGAGCCGAACGACATGGCACCGGTGACGAAGCGCTTCACGATCTCCGCGGCGGGTTCCACCTCGGAAATGTCGATGGGCTCGTGGCCGATCTCCTGCGCCTCGCGGATGCGGAACAGGGAGCGCAGGGTCAGGAGCTTCTCGTCATGGGCGTTCACCATGCTGGCGAAGGCGCGGTACTGGTCCTGGGCATTGCCGCGCACGGCATGCTGCAGGGTCGCCACCGTGTCCGGGGTCCAGGCATGGTCCTCGCCGCGCATGCGGTAGGCATATTCGCCGCCCACATCGAGCGCCATGCGATAGACCGGGGCATCCGAGAAGGCGAGCTTGTGCCGCAGCACGCTCTCTTCGGCGATCTCGGGAAGGCCGATACCTTCCACCGTGGTGGCGGTGCCGAAGAAATACTTCTCCACCAGCGCCGAGTTGAGGCCCACCGCATCGAAGATCTGCGCGCCGCAATAGGACTGGTAGGTGGAGATGCCCATCTTGGACATCACCTTCAAGAGCCCCTTGTCCACCGACTTGATGAAGCGCTTGACGATTTCCTTGTCGTCCACCTCCTCCGGGATCTCGTCCTTCATGGCGAGCAGGGTCTCGAAGGCGAGATAGGGGTTGATGGCCTCGGCGCCATAGCCGGCGAGGCAGGCGAAGTGGTGCACCTCGCGCGCTTCACCGGTCTCCACCACCAGGCCCACGGAGGTGCGCAGGCCCTTGCGGATGAGGTGGTGATGCACCGCCGCGGTGGCCAGCAGCGCCGGGATCGGGATGCGATCGGGGCCGGTCATGCGGTCGGACAGGATGATGATGTTGTAGCCGCCGTGCACCGCCGCCTCGGCGCGGTCGCACAGGTGCGCCACCGCTTCCTCCATCCCCGCGGCGCCCTTCTCGGCGCTGTAGGTGATGTCGAGGGTGCGGGTGTCGAACCGCTCCTCCATCATGCCGATGGAGCGGATCTTTTCCAGGTCCTCATTGGTGAGGATGGGCTGGCGCACTTCCAGCCGCTTGCGGCGGGCGGTGCCTTCCAGATCAAAGATGTTCGGCCGCGGCCCGATGAAGGAGACGAGGCTCATCACCAGCTCCTCGCGGATCGGGTCGATGGGCGGGTTCGTCACCTGGGCGAAGTTCTGCTGGAAATAGGTGAACAGCGACTTCGACTTGTTGGACAGCACCGAAATGGGGGTGTCGGTGCCCATGGAGCCCACCGCTTCCTGGCCGGTGATGGCCATGGGCGCCATGAGGAGCTTCAGGTCTTCCTGGGTGTAGCCGAACGCCTGCTGGCGATCGAGCAGCGACACGTCGGTGCGCACCTCGCGCGCTTCCACCGGGCGCAGCTCCTCCAGCACCAGCTGGGTGTGCTTCAGCCACTCCTTGTAGGGGTTGGCGCGGGCGAGCTCGGTCTTGATCTCCTCATCGGGAATGAGGCGACCTTCCTCCAGGTCCACCAGCAGCATCTTGCCCGGCTGCAGGCGCCACTTGGTGACGATCTTCTCCTCCGGCACCGTCAGCACGCCCATTTCCGAGGCGAGAACGATGGTGTCGTCGGTGGTCACCATGTAGCGGGCGGGGCGCAGGCCGTTGCGGTCCAGCGTCGCGACGATCTGCCGGCCGTCGGTGGCGACGATGGCGGCGGGGCCGTCCCACGGCTCCATGAGCGAGGCGTGATACTCGTAGAACGCGCGCCGCTCGTTATCCATCAGCGGGTTGCCGGCCCAGGCTTCGGGCACCAGCATCATGGCCGCGTGGGGCAGCGAATAGCCGCCCTGCACCAGGAATTCGAGCGCGTTGTCGAAGCAGGCGGTGTCCGACTGGCCTTCATAGCTGATGGGCCACAGCTTGGAGATGTCGGCGCCGAACAGCTCCGAATCCACGCTGGCCTGCCGCGCCGCCATCCAGTTGACGTTGCCGCGCAGGGTGTTGATCTCGCCATTGTGGGCCACCATGCGATAGGGGTGGGCCAAAGGCCAGGCCGGGAAGGTGTTGGTGGAGAAGCGCTGGTGCACGAGGGCGAGGGCGCTCTCGAAATCCGGATCATGCAGGTCGGGATAATAGGCGCCCAGCTGGTCGGCCAGGAACATGCCCTTGTAGACCAGGGTCCGGCACGACAGGGAGACCGTGTAATAGCCGGCGGTGCGCGGATCGTTGGCGCCGAACACGATGTTCGACACCACCTTGCGCAGGATGAACAGGCGCCGCTCGAAGCCGTCCTCGTCGCCGGCGAAGTCACCGCGGCCGATGAACACCTGGCTGTGCAGGGGCTCGGTGGGCAGCACGCTCACGCCCAAAGACGAATTGTCGGTGGGCACCTCGCGCCAGCCGATGAGGGAGAGGCCTTCCTCGGCCACCGCCCGCTCGAAGGTGGCGCGCACGAACTCGCGGCCTTCCGCGTCGCGCGGCATGAACAGGTGGCCGACCGCATACTGGCCGGGCTCGGGCAGGGTGAAGCCGAGGCGCGTGGCCTCCTTCACGAAGAACTTGTGGGGGATCTGCACCAGCATGCCGGCGCCGTCGCCGGCGCGCGGGTCGGCGCCCACGGCGCCGCGGTGCTCGAGGTTCAGCACGATCTTGATGCCGTCCTCGACGATCTTGTGGGACTTGCGGCCCTTGATGTCGGCGACGAAGCCGACGCCGCAGGCGTCGCGCTCGTGGGCCGGGTCGAACAGGCCGAACGGCGCCGGGCGGCCGACGATCGCCGTGCCTTTCACGGCGGCGGCACCCTGAGCCACGCTTCCGTTCCAGCCATCCTTGCGATCTGAACCTGCCATCGTGTCGTCCCTTTTCATTTGTCGAGCCGAAAGCGCGCCCGCGCGCTGCCGGTCAATTCCACCCTGCCTTGGCATTATCCGCCCGCACCGGTCATGTTTGGCCCACGCACCGGTGGTGTCGCCAAACTGCCGCGACGCCGCCTACCGCGCAATGGGTCTATCCGCAACTCCGTGCTTTGCAACTTCCACGCCACCCCGGCCGTCATCACCGCATCGGACGTGCGTCCGTTGCGTTCTGTCAGGCTTGGGATGCGGGAGATAGGGAAGCACGGCTTCCCTATCGCTTGGACGATGCCAGAAAAATGGACGTTTCACAAGCGGCGCATTGGCGGAGATTTCAACTTTCTGACCAAATGTTGCGCATAATGGGCCTTAGACGAAAGAACGGTACGGGCGGAGTGGGTGCGGCGCAATGGCGTTTCAAGATGCCTGGGGCGTGCACATTGGCTGCTCATTGCGGGGCCGTTGACCGTTTCTGCGGCCGCTGCATCGCCCGAAGCACGCTGGCGTGCGGGGCGCGCACGCCAGTCCCACGTCTGCCGCAATGGAATGATGTCCTCTCCGGCCGTCAAACCCGTTGAGGCAGGTGATCTTGTCCATGGCGTCTTATTCTTCATCCGCGCGCGGCGTCTTTTCCGGTGATCGCGCGGACCCGGCCCGGCGACCTGCGGCGTCGCCCCCATGGCGCGGCATCGCGGCCGGCATGGGCCTGTGCGTGGCGGCGGCTACGGTGGCCAGCTCCGGCGCGGCGCGGGCGCAGTATCTCACCTACGAGCGGCCCTTTATCTATGAGCGGCCCTACGTCTATGAGGAGCCGCCGCCGATCCGCTCCTACAGCATGCTGCCGCCCGGCGAGGTGCGCCGGCTGGTGCGCAATCTGGGCTATTGGGATGTCTCGGTGCCGCGCCTCGCGGGGCGCATCTATGTGCTGCGGGCGACCGACGAGGAGGGTCCGGTGAGTCTGCGGGTGGATGCGTTTACCGGCCGGGTCGTGACGGTGGATTCTGCCGCACCACGTCCCGCCCCGCCGGCCTACGGCGCGCTGCCGCGCCCGGCGAGCCCGCCACCGGTGGTGCCACTGCCGCCGCGCCGGCCCGCCGAAGCGGATCTGGCGCTTACCAGTCCGGCCGCACCCGCACCGGCCATTGCCGCGCCGGCCGCACCACCATCCGCAGCGCCGGCGGCTTCGGCATCGGCATCGCGTGAGCCCGCTGCGTCCGCAGCGCTCCAGCCGGCGCCTTCCGCACCCGCGCCTTCCGCACCCGCGCCTTCCGCATCTGCGCCTTCCGCATCTGCGCGCGTTGCGCCGGCCCCCTCGGCGGCGCCTGTCGCAGCGGGTGCGTCGCCGGCGCCTGTGACGCCGGTACCTGCCGTGGCGCCGGCCTTGCCGGCCGCCGGAACGGCGACGCCGGGCTCGGAGGCGGCCGGCTCGGCGTCGGTGCTGTCGCGCGGCACCGGCAACTGAGCGAGGGGCGGCCTACACCACGTAGGCCGCCGCCAGCAGGCCCAGCACCACCACCGCCAGCAGGCCGAGGGTGACGAGGCCGAGGCGCTTCTCGATGAACTCGCGCGCCATGGGCCCGAAATGGTGCAGCACCGCTGCCAGCAGGAAGAAGCGCGCGCCGCGGGTGATCAGCGACAGCACGACGAACCAGAACAGATTGTAGTCGGCGAAGCCCGAGGTGATGGTGACGAGCTTGAAGGGAATGGGCGTGAGGCCCTTCAGCAGGATCACCCAGTGGCCGTAATGGGCATAGGCGGCGCGGAACGCATCCACCTTGTCGCCATAGCCATAGAGATTGATCAGGAACTTGCCGACGCTTTCATAGAGCAGGGCGCCGATGGCATAGCCCACCAGCCCGCCCAGCACCGAGGCGATGGTGGCGATCAGCGCGTAACGCCAGGCCTTGTCGGGGCGCGCCAGCGTCATGGGCACCTGGAGCACGTCCGGCGGAATCGGGAACACCGAGCTTTCCGCGAACGAGACCACGGCCAGGGCCCAGGGAGCGGAGGGCTTCGCCGAATAGGCGAGCACCCAATCGTAGAGTTTGCGGAGCATGAAGGGTTCTCTGCGGAGGTGGCCCCCGCTTAAGGGGCAGACGCGGCGGAGTAAAGGCAGAGCCGGCGCATGGCCGCACGGCGCCACCGGATCCCCTGTTACTTGAACGGCGTGGCCCCCGAAATGCCCGTCGTGTCGCGCCCGGATTGCCGTCTGCGTGAAGGGCCGCGCGTGGGTGGTGGAGTGCCTTTGGCTTGGGCGACCGGCCCGGAAGCTGCTTTTTTATGCGATGGGCGTGCCAGGAATCTTGCCGGCCCGAATTCTTAGTGGTTTCATGCAACCGGTTGCGGCCTTTTGGGCCGAGATTGGGCGAACGTGTCGCAGGGCTTCACCCGGGAGGGCGGGCTGAGTGGGCAGGTTCGAGGCCAATCAAGCGCTGACGATACCGATCCGGTCGCACGAGAAGTGGGGGCTCTCTCGTCGCTGCCGTATGGGGGTCGGCAGAGCCTTTGCGCCGGGTCGCAACGTGGGAAGGATAGGTGAGGAGCCCCGGAACCAGAGCGTGGAGCCGGCCTATGGAGCGGTTGCTTGAGAATGTTTTGCGTCGCTTGGTGATCGACGGTGGCTTGAGGGTGACGACGGCCTCGGGCCGCAGTTTCGTGGTTGGCCATCCGCGGCCGGACAAGCCCGAGATTGCTGTGCGCTTCACCACGGCCGCGACGGAGCGGGACCTGCTGCTCGATCCCGAGCTGAAGCTGGGTGAGGCCTTCATGGACGGCACCTTGGTGCTGGAGCAGGGGTCGATCGCCGACCTGCTGGACCTGCTGATGGCTCAGCCCATGGTCAACAACACGACGGCGGCGTCCAAGCTGTTCTATGCGGTGCGCCGCATGCTGCGACGGGTCGCCCAGTTCAACCCACGGGGCCGCTCGCAGCGCAACGTCGCCCATCACTACGACATCGACGGGCGTCTCTACTCGCTCTTCCTCGACGCCGACCGGCAGTATTCCTGCGCCTATTTCGAGTATCCGGGCCAGTGTCTGGATGATGCGCAACTGGCCAAGAAGCGGCATATCGCGGCCAAGCTCATTCTCGATCGTGATGATCTGAGCGTGCTCGACATCGGCTCGGGCTGGGGCGGGCTTGGTCTGTATCTGGCGCAGATGGCGCAGGCGAAGGTCACCGGCGTCACCCTGTCCAAGGAGCAGCTCGCCCTGTCGCGGGAACGGGCCAACGAGGCCGGCCTCGCCGGCCGGGTCGAGTTCCGCATGCAGGACTACCGGGACGTGCCGGAGACCTTCGATCGCATTGTCTCGGTGGGCATGTTCGAGCATGTGGGGGTGGACCATTATGCGGAGTTCTTCCGCAAGGTGCATGGGCTGCTGAAGGATGACGGGGTGATGCTGCTGCACTCCATCGGCCGCTCGGACCCGCCGGGCATCACCAATCCCTTCATCGCCAAGTACATCTTCCCCGGCGGCTACATTCCCGCCCTGTCGGAGGTGCTGCCGCACATCGAGCGGGCCGGGCTGGTGGTGACGGACATCGAGCTGCTGCGCCTGCATTATGCGGAAACGCTCAAGGCGTGGCGCGAGCGTTTCGTCGCCCGCTGGGATGAGGCGGTGCGCCTGACCGACGAGCGGTTCTGCCGCATGTGGGAATTCTATCTCGCCGGCAGCGAGATGGGCTTCCGCCACCAGGGCCTCGATGTGTTCCATATCCAGCTGGCGCGGCGCCAGGAATCGGTGCCGCTGACCCGCAGCTATATCGAGGTCGCGGAAGAAAAGCTCCGGAAGGTCGAAGCCGCCCAGCGCTCGCCGCTGCGGCTGGCGGGGGAATAGCCGGCGGTCCGCGGTCCCGCCAAGACGACACAGCCCGCCGCGCAGGCCTGCGCGGCGGGCTTTGCTTTGGGGACATCGCCGTGGCGCCGGAGGCGGCGCCACGGCCAGCGCTCACAGGAAATAGAGGAAGGTGAGCAGCACGAAGCAGGGCACCAGGAACACCACGGACCACGCCATGTAGCCGAAGAAGCTCGGCATCTTCACGCCGCGGTGGCGGGCGATGGACAGCACCATGAAGTTGGGCGCGTTGCCGATATAGGTCATGGCGCCCATGAACACCGCGCCGGCCGAGATCGCCTCCAGCGTCACCGCCAGCGGGCCCATCAGCTGGTGCGGGTTGCCGCCGGCCAGGTTGAAGAACACCAGATAGGTCGGGGCGTTGTCGAGGAACGACGACAGGGCGCCGGTGAGCCAGAAGTACCACACGTTCACCGGCTCGCCGGTGGGTGAGGTGACCAGCTGCACCAGCGGCGAGAAGGCGCCGTTGAGCCCCGCCTTCAGGATGGCGATGACCGGGATAATGGTGAGGAAGATGGCGGCGAACAGCTTGGCCACCTCCAGGATCGGCTCCCAATCGAAGCCGTTGCGCTCCCGCAGGATCTTGGGGGTGATGGCCAGCGAGATCAGGGAGATGACCACCAGCAGCACGTCGCGCACGATCCACTGCAGCTCCACATGGGTGCCGAGCACGTCGAACACGATGCCGGGCTTCCACAGCGCGGAAAGAAGGATGGCGCCGATGATGCCGCCTAGCAGCGGCAGGTTCTGGGCGCCGCGCAGGCCCAGGCCCTCGGTGTCGGGCGTCGGGTCGAGCTTCAGCTTCCGGCCTTCTTCCTTGGCGTAGAAATAGCGGTCGAGCAGGTAGAAGGCGATCAGCAGCAGCACCGCGATCACCACGGTGTCGTGCAGGAGGTGGGTGGTGGTCCAGAAGAAGCTCACGCCCTTCAAGAAGCCCAGGAACAGGGGCGGATCACCCAGCGGCGTCAGCGAGCCGCCGATGTTGGACACCAGGAAGATGAAGAACACCACCGTGTGCACGTTATAGCGGCGGTTGTCATTGGCGCGCAGCAGCGGGCGGATCAGCACCATGGAGGCGCCGGTGGTGCCGATGAGGCTGGCGATCAGCGTGCCGAAGGCCAGGATCGCCGTGTTCATGGCCGGGCTGCCGTGCAGATTGCCGGTGATCAGGATGCCCCCGGACACGGTGAACAGCGCGAACAGCAGGATGATGAAGGGGATGTATTCCAGCAACGCGGTGTGCACCACCTCGTGGGTGGTGGCCCCCGGCCCGTATGTGGCGGCGAAGGGGATGACGAAGGCCGCCGCCCAGAACAGCGCCACCTTGCCATAGTGGTGATGCCAGAAGTGGCCGGCCAGCAGCGGAAACAGGGCGATGGACAGGAGCATGCCGGCGAACGGGAGGCTCCACAGCGGAGACAGGGTGGCGCCGTTCAGCACCGGTGCGCCATCGGCCGCCAGCGCCGCCGATGTGGAGAGTGCCACGGCTGCGAGGACGCTGGTGAAGACCGCTGAGGTCGTGGCGACGAGTCGGAGCACCATGGCGCGGCGCACAAATCCCATTCTGCATCCCCTCTTTTGTATGCAGCTTGATGGACGATGGGGCGCCGTGAGGCAAGCCTTGATGGCCGGCTTGATGGCCGCCTTGGGCGCCCCTGCGGCATCCGGCGGCCTGCGTTGCGCTGCGATGGTTGACCGGGACGCCGGTTTCTGTCCTAGTCCCGCCGCTTTCCGATCCCTAAACGGCACTATGACCCAAGATCGCACTGCGGAGCGCGCCTCCGACCGCTACAACGCCCGCGAGGCTGAACCCCGTTGGCAGAAGACCTGGGCTGAGCGCGGCATCTTCCGCACCCGCAATGACGACCCGCGCCCAAAATTCTTCGTGATGGAGATGTTCCCCTATCCGTCAGGGCGCATCCACATCGGCCACGGTCGCAATTACGTGATGGGCGACGTGCTGGCGCGCTACAAGCGCATGCAGGGCTTCAACGTGCTGCACCCGATGGGCTGGGATGCGTTTGGCCTGCCGGCGGAGAATGCGGCAATCGAACGCGGCATCCATCCCAAGAGCTGGACCTACGAGAACATCGCCGCCATGCGTGAGCAGCTGCAGCTGCTCGGCCTCTCCCTCGACTGGAATCGGGAGATCGCCACCTGCGATCCCTCTTATTATGTCGAGCAGCAGCGCATCTTCCTGGATTTCCTCGACAACGGCCTCGCCTATCGCAAGGAGAGCGAGGTCAATTGGGACCCGGTGGACCACACCGTGCTCGCCAATGAGCAGGTGATCGACGGCCGCGGCTGGCGCTCCGGGGCCATCGTCGAGCGCCGCAAGCTCTCCCAGTGGTTCCTGCGCATCACCGATTTCGCCCAGGAGCTGCTGGACGCCCTCGAGACCCTCGACCGCTGGCCGGAGAAGGTGCGCCTCATGCAGCGCAACTGGATCGGCCGCTCGGAAGGGCTCGAAGTGCTGTTCGAGTTCGCCAAGGGTTTCGCTCCGGCCGACACCAGCGCCGTGAAGGTCTACACCACCCGGCCCGATACCCTGTTCGGCGCCGCCTTCCTGGCGCTTTCGCCCGACCATCCGCTGACCCAGGCCCTGGCCGCCCAGAACCCGGCGCTCACGGCGTTCGTGGCCGACTGCAAGACCGGCGGCACCTCCGCCGAGGCCATCGAGACCCAGGAAAAGAAGGGCTTCGATACCGGCCTCAAGGTGGTGCATCCGCTGGATCCCAAGCGCACCGTGCCGGTCTATGTGGCCAATTTCGTGCTCATGGACTATGGCACCGGCGCCATTTTCGGCTGTCCGGCCCACGACCAGCGCGACCTTGATTTCGCCCGCAAGTATCACCTGCCGGTGGTGCCGGTGGTGCTGCCGCCGGATACTGACGCCGGCGCCTTCGCCATCGACGACGTGGCCTATGACGGCGACGGCACCCTGTTCAATTCCGGCTTCCTCGATGGCATGGGCATCGCCCAGGCCAAGGAGGCGGTGGCGCGCCAGCTGGAGCGCTTCCGGGTGGGGGAGGTTCCCCAGGGCACCCGCAAGGTGAACTTCCGCCTGCGCGACTGGGGCATTTCCCGCCAGCGCTATTGGGGCTGCCCCATCCCGATCATCCATTGCGACAGCTGCGGCCCGGTGGGCGTGCCGCGCGACCAGCTGCCGGTGCGTCTGCCGGAGGATGTGAGCTTCGACAAGCCCGGCAATCCGCTGGACCGCGCCACGGCGTGGCGCGATGTGCCGTGCCCCAAGTGCGGCAAGCCGGCCCGGCGCGAAACCGACACCATGGACACCTTCGTGGATTCGTCCTGGTATTACCTGCGCTATGCCTCGGACAATGTGGAGGTCCCGCTGGACAAGGCCGCGGTGGCCCATTGGCTGCCGGTGGACCAGTATATCGGCGGTATCGAGCATGCCATTCTGCACCTGCTCTATTCCCGCTTCTTCACCCGGGCGCTGAAGCGCTGCGGGCGGGTGGACGTGGAGGAGCCGTTCGCCGGCCTCTTCACCCAGGGCATGATCGTCCATGAGACCTACAAGGATCAGGACGGCAAGTGGCTTTACCCCGAAGAGGTGAAGCTGACCGGCCCCGGCAAGGCGGTGAAGCTCTCCGATGGCTCGCCGGTGACGGTGGCGCCGCCGGAGAAGATGTCCAAATCCAAGCGCAACGTGGTGGCGCCGGAAGTGGTGGCGGATACCTACGGCGTGGATTGCGCCCGCTGGTTCATGCTCTCCGATACCCCGCCCGAGCGCGACAGCGAGTGGACGCAGGGTGGCATCGAGGGCGCCTGGCGCTTCGTGCAGCGGGTGTGGCGCCTGGTGGGCGAGAGCATCGAGCTCGGCGCTGCCCCCGGCGCACCGAAGCCGGAGACCTTCGGCGCGGCGGCGCTCGGCCTGCGCCGGGCCGCCCACGGATTGGTGGCGGCAGTGGCCGAGGACATCGAGCGGCTGCGCTTCAACGTGGGCGTCGCCCATGTGCACGAGTTCGCCAACGTCTATGGCGGCGCCGTGGCTGCGGCCCGCGCTGCCACGGATGGCGTGCCGGCTGATCTCGCCTTCGCGTTGCGCGAGGCGGCGGAGATGGTGGTGGCCGTGGTGGCGCCCATGACCCCGCATCTGGCCGAGGAGTGCTGGGCGGCGCTGGGCCACGACACGCTGGTGGCGGAGGCGCGCTGGCCGGCGACTGAGCCGGCGCTGCTGCGCCAGGACACGGTGACCCTGCCCATCCAGATCAACGGCAAGAAGCGCGGCGACATCGAAGTGTCCCTTGGCGCCACCCCGGCCGAGGTGGAACAGGCGGTGCTCGCCCTCGACAGCGTGCAGCGGGCTCTCGACGGCCGCGCGCCAAAGCGTATCATCGTGGTGCCGCAGAGGATCGTGAATGTCGTTGCCTGACACCCCGTCTTCCGGGACCGCTCCGGTCTCCCCCGCGCTCCGTTCCCGCCGCGCCGCGCTTCTGGCGCGCTTGGCGGTGGTGGGGCTGTTGTCCAGCGGCCTCGCCGGCTGCTTCCAGCCGATGTATGCGGAGAATTCCACCGTCGGCGGCCCCGCCCTGCAGGAAAAGCTGCAGGACGTGGAAGTGGTGATGATCCAGGGCCGGCTCGGCAATGACCTGCGCAACGCCCTGATCTATGACCTCACCGGCGGCGCCGGCAATCCCAAGGGTGCGCCGCTGCAGCTGCTGATCTCGGTGGAGACCTCGAGCTCCACGGCGTTGGTGAACTCGTCCTCGGGCCTGCCGGAGAATCAGGTCATCCGGGTGGGAGCCAACTGGCGCCTGGTGAAAGCGGGCGACGAGAAGAAGAAGCCGCTGGCCCAGGGGCAGGCCTCCGGCACCACCACCATCGACGTGAGCGACCAGCGCTACGCCAACTACGCCGCCCGCAAGAATGCGGAAGAGCGTGCCGGCAGCGAGGTGGCCGCCCAGATCAAGGTGCAGCTCGCCGACTATTTCATCCGCAATCCCAATGGGGTGCCGGCCGGCGGCAAGGAGCCCACCAAGACCCCGGGCAGCTGATCCCATGGTGGCGGTGCGCCCGGGGGACGCCGAGGCGGCCCTCGCCAAGCGCGACCCCAAGCGGAATGTGGTGCTGATCTTCGGACCCGACGTGGGGCTGGTGCGCGAGCGCGCCGCCGCCCTGGTGAAGCGCGCCATTCCCGATGCCCACGATCCGTTCGCCTTGGTGCGGCTGGAGGGCGATGAGCTCTCCTCCGACCCGCGCCGGCTGATCGACGAAACCTCCACCATCGGCCTGTTCGGTGGTGAACGGGTGGTGTGGGTGCGCGCCGGCAGCCGCAACATCGTGCCGGCCCTGCAGCCGGTGCTGGAGAGCGGCAGCTCCACCCTGGTGGTGGTGGAGGCGGGCGACCTCAAGCGCGGGGCGCCGCTGCGCAATCTGTGCGAATCCTCCCCCAATGCCCTCGCCATCGCCTGCTATGCGGATACCGAGCGGGACCTCGCGCGGCTGGTGGATACCATGATGGCCGAGGCCGGCCTTGCCATTGATCGCGATGCCCGCGAGCTGCTGGTCTCGCTCATCGGCGGCGATCGCCTCGCCTCGCGCGGCGAGGTGGCGAAGCTGGCGCTCTATGCCCAGGGGCAGGGGCGGGTGACCAGCGAGGATGTGCGGGCCATCGTGGGCGATGCCTC
Organism: Xanthobacter sp. NM-25; assembly: GCF_022138605.1. GTDB lineage: Bacteria > Pseudomonadota > Alphaproteobacteria > Rhizobiales > Xanthobacteraceae > Xanthobacter. The sequence goes on along the minus strand of NZ_JACBFS010000001.1, from coordinate 1,022,105 downwards.
GGCGTTGGCCCTGGACGACGTGGTGGACGCGGCCCTGAGCGGCGCCACCGGCGATGCGGTGGAGGCCCTCGGCAAGGCGTTCGGTGCCGCCACCCGGCCCGATGCGGTGCTCGGCGCGCTGCTGCGTGGCCTTTCCAGCCTGCATGCCATGACCCTGCAGGTGGCGGCGGGCTCCAGCCCGGACCGGGTCATCGATCAGGCGCGCCCGACGGTGCACTTCTCCCGCAAGCCGAAATTGCAGCGGGCGCTCAACGGTTTCAGCCCCGATCGCTGCCTGAAGGCGCTGCTGGCGGTGGATGAGGCCGTGCTGGCCGCCCGCCGCCATGCGCCGCTTGCCCCGGCCATCTGCGAGCGGGCGGTGCTGCAGGTGGCCCAGCTGGCCGGCCGGCGGCGCTGACGCCCCACCCGTGGCGCCGCGCCCGCAACCTTGCCTTTCCCGACAGACCTGCTATATGCCCCGCTTCCGTCGCACCCGGCCGGGGGCTGAACGGACGGCTCGTCTTTGCCGGACCTCAGGGTCCGAAAGGGCGGGCAGGGCGAGAGCCCGTCGTCCCGTGTCCCCGCCTTCCGAGCTTCGCGCCTTTCCGAAAGGCAAGAAGGGCTTGGCGCCGGTGGGCGGAAAATGAAACTGAAAGGCAGACGAACACATGCCGCTTTACGAGCACGTGTTCCTCGCGCGCCAGGACGTCACGGCGCAGCAGGTCGAGGAACTCACCACCCGTTTCAAGGGTGTCATCGAGGCGAATGGCGGCTCGGTCGGCAAGACCGAGTATTGGGGCGTGAAGTCCCTCACCTATCGCATGAACAAGAACCGCAAGGCGCACTTCACGCTCATGAACATCGACGCCCCGGCGGCGGCGGTTCAGGAGCTGGAGCGTCAGCAGCGCATCGACGAAGACGTGCTGCGCGTGCTCACCCTGCGCGTCGAGGCGCATGAGGAGGGTCCCTCCGCCATGCTGCAGAAGCGCGACCGTGAGGATCGCGGCGAGCGTGGCGAGCGTGGTGACCGCGGCTTCGGTGGTCGCGAGGACCGCCCGCGCCGTCCGCGTCCCACTGAAGAGACCCAGGCCGAAGCCGGGGAGGAGAACTGATGGCTTTCGCTCCGGCTGGTGGCGGCGCGCGCCGCCCCTTCTTCCGTCGTCGTAAGACCTGCCCGTTCTCCGGCCCCAACGCGCCGAAGATCGATTACAAGGACGTGCGGCTGCTGCAGCGCTACATCTCCGAGCGCGGCAAGATCGTGCCCTCGCGCATCACCGCCGTTTCGGCCAAGAAGCAGCGCGAGCTGGCCGCGGCCATCAAGCGCGCCCGCTTCCTGGGCCTGCTGCCGTTCGTGATTCGCTGATCACGATCCACGTTTGACCGGGCCGCCCGCGGGCGGCCCGTTTCTTCAAACGACACGTCGCGGGGAATGGTCCCCGGGGCGCTTGGCTGAGCCGGCCGCGGGCCGCCTCTAACCGCAGATCGCGGGACAGCTCGTCGCAATGGGACTGCTTCTCCTCATCGCCATCGCCGCCGCTGCGGCGTCCGCTCTGCTCGCCGCCGGTGTCGCGGCCGGGTCGATGCTGGCTGTCCCCTTGTTCTATCTCGCGCCGCTGCCGGTGATGATCGCGGGCGTCGCCTTCTCTCCCCTTGCTGCTCTCGTCGCCGTGGTGCTGGCCAGCGCCGCGCTCGGCTTCTTCTACAGCGGCTCCTTCCTGCTGGCCTATGCGGTGGGCATGGGGCTGCCGGCCTTCGCCCTTTCCTATGCGGCGCTGCTGGGTCGCCCCCTCGCCGAGGCACAGGGCGGGCTCGCCTGGTTCCCCGTGGGGCGCCTGGTGCTGCTGGCCGCCGGCTTCGCCTCGCTCGGCGTGTGGGTGGCCCTGTTCGCCATGGCTACCGACTATGAGACCTATCGCGCGGCGGTGACCGAGGCGTTCGAGGCCATGACCGGCGGCGCTGCCGCCGGCGCCGGGCATGATGGGCAGGCAATGGGCACCTTCGTCGCCCATGTCATGCCGCCCATGGCCGGCACCATCTCCATGGTCTCGCAGCTGCTGTGCCTGTATCTGGCGGGCCGCGCGGCGTTGGTGTCGCAGCGGCTGGCGCGGCCGTGGCCGCAGCTCTCCGCCTTCCGTCTCCCGCCGCTGGCCGGCTTTGCGCTGGTCGGCGCCCTCGCGGTCAGCCTGGTGCCGGGCATGCTGGGCCTGTGCGCCTCGGTGCTGGCGGCGACGCTGCTGCTCGCCTACGCCCTCGCCGGCTTCGCGGTGGTGCACGCCGTGACTCTGGGCCACGGCGCCCGTTTCCTCATCCTCGCCGGCCTGTGGATCACCGCTCTGGTGCTGGGCTGGCCGATGATCGCCATGGCGGTGCTCGGCATCGCCGATGCGCTGTTCGATTTCCGCTCCCGGTTCGCCACAGGGCTCGGCCCGCCGGCGGCCAACGACCGGTGAACGGAGCCTCTTCCCCTCATTCAGATTCCAATTCCAGGAGACAAAAATGGACGTCATTCTTCTTGAGCGCGTCGCCAAGCTCGGCCAGATGGGCGCAGTGGTGAGCGTGCGCGACGGTTTCGCCCGCAACTTCCTGCTGCCCAAGGGCAAGGCCCTGCGCGCCACCAAGGCCAACAAGGCGCGCTTTGATTCCATGAAGATCGAGCTCGAGGCGCGCAACCTGGAGCGCCGCAAGGACGCCGAGGCGGTGGCCGAGAAGCTCAACGGCCAGATCGTCACCATGCTGCGCCAGGCGGGCGAGAGCGGCCAGCTCTACGGCTCGGTGTCGACCCGCGACATCGCCGAGGGCCTGACGGCCGCCGGCTTCGCCGTGGACCGCGCCCAGCTCGACCTCAACCACCCCATCAAGACCCTGGGTCTGCATGAGGTGCCGGTGCATCTGCACCCCGAGGTGGCCGTGACCGTGTCGGTCAACGTGGCCCGCAACGCCGACGAGGCCGAGCGTCAGGCCCGCGGCGAGGACGTGCGCACCGCGCGCGATGAGGATGCGGAGATCGAGGCCGAGCTGGCGGAAGCCCGCGCGGAAGTGGTCGCCGAGCTCGAGGCGGAAGAGGCCGTCGAAGGCTGATCAGCGCCTTCCCCCGCGACGGAGCGTCGCGCAGATTTCTGTGCGACGTTCATCGTCCATTTGGGTTTGGGGGATTAGAAAACGCTTCGGTTCGGGATTCGGCGAGGGGGCCGCGACCCGGACGAGACGTTTGGGTCGGGGTGACACGATGTATAAGCGCATTGCCGTGTTCGCGGTTCTGGTGCTCGGCTACGTTCTGACCGGCATGGCGCTCAACGCCAGCCAGCCGGAGAACGCCGGGGCTCCGGTGGCCGCTGACGCGATCGTGGAGTGAGGGCGTGGAGTGAGGGCCGCCCGCTGCGGGCCCGCCATGTTCCTTTGAACGCTTGATCTTCAAACCGCCCGTCGGGACCGCCCGGCGGGCGGTTTGCGTTTTCAACGCCAGTGTCCCGCCGGCGGTGCCGCTTTCTCCCTCACATTGCGCGAACAGGGTTAACGAAGTGCGCACGATGCCAAGGCCGCGCCAAGGCCGTGCCATCGCCGGGGCGCGGCGGGAGGAGGGGGCCCTCAGGTGGACCAGTCGCAGAGAATGCGGCCGGGCTCCTCGGTGGGGATCTCGGCGGAATAGCCGGCACCGTCCTGGCCCTGCTCTTCGCCCTTCTTGTTGCCGCGCGCCACCGAGGCGCCGAAGGCCTTCACCACATCCGCCCGGCTGGCGCTGAACACCAGGGTGGCGGCATTGATGCCGTTTTCATTCCCGAAGGCGAATTCCAGACGGCTCACCGCCAGACCGCCAAAACTGCCCTTGAGGGGCACTGTGACGAGGGTGTGGTCGCCCTGGTTCTGGCTCTTGGGGCGGCCGATGGCGCTGGCGAGCTCTGGTGGCACCACGATCGCCACCTCGGCGCGCTCGGCGGCGCGGGCCGGGGCATCGGTGAAGGGGTTGCCATAGCGCTCCGCCAGGGAGTGGACGAAGCGCTCGAAGGGGTCGCCTTCATCGGCATAGTCGCAGGCGCGGAAGCCGGAGAGGAAGCCGTCGAGGCCGGCCGCGTGCGCCGCGGTGACCGGAAGGAGAGCGGACATAAAAATGGCGGCGCCGGCCAGAAGCCGCGCCGCCATGGAATGAGTGTTCAATCTGGACTGAGCGTTGAACAGCATGGGTGTCCCCTCCAGGGCCCGCCGATGATACGTCGGCATCAGCGGCGGGCCAATGGGGAGACGGGGCGCCTCAGCCCTTCTTGTGGGTCAGGGCGGCCTGGGCGGCGGCCAGGCGGGCGATCGGAACCCGGAACGGCGAGCACGACACATAGTCGAGGCCGATGCTGTCGCAGAACTTCACCGAGGCCGGATCACCGCCGTGCTCGCCGCAGATGCCGAGCTTGAGGTTCGGCCGGGTGGCCCGGCCGCGCTCGGCGCCGAGCTTCACCAGCTGGCCCACGCCTTCCACGTCGATGGAGACGAACGGATCGGTCTCCACGATGCCCTTCTGCACATAGGTGCCAAGGAAGGTGCCGGCGTCGTCACGGGAGACGCCGAAGGTGGTCTGGGTCAGATCGTTGGTGCCGAACGAGAAGAATTCGGCGCTCTCGGCGATCTTGTCGGCCTGCAGCGCGGCGCGCGGCAATTCGATCATGGTGCCCACCTGGAAGGTGAGCTTGGCGCCGGTCTCGGCTTCCACATCGGCCGCAGCCTTGCGGATCACCGCGCCGACGATGTCCAGCTCGGCCTTGGTGGCGATGAGCGGTACCATGATTTCCGGCACCACGGTCTCGCCGGTCTGCTTGGCGGCGATGACCGCCGCCTCGAAGATGGCGCGCGCCTGCATCTCGGCGATTTCGGGGAAGGCGATGGCGATGCGGCAGCCGCGGAACCCGAGCATCGGGTTCATCTCGTGCAGCTCCTTGTTGCGCCGCTCGATGCGCTCCACGTCCACGCCCAGGCTCTTGGCCACCTCCAGGGTTTCCGCCTCGGTGTGAGGCAGGAACTCATGCAGCGGCGGGTCGAGCAGGCGGATGGTGACCGGCAGGCCCTTCATGATCTCGAACAGCTCGACGAAGTCGGCCCGCTGCATGGGCAGCAGCTTGGCGAGCGCGGCGCGGCGGCCGGCCTCGTCATCGGCCAGGATCATCTCGCGCACGGCCAGGATGCGGCCGGCATCGAAGAACATGTGCTCGGTGCGGCACAGGCCGATGCCTTCGGCGCCGAACGAACGGGCGACGCGGGCGTCGGCCGGGGTCTCGGCATTGGCGCGCACCTTCAGGCGGCGCACCTTGTCGGCCCAGCTCATGAGGGTGGCGAACTCGCCGGAGAGCTCCGGCTGCTGCATGGCCACCTCGCCCTTCAGCACCTGGCCGGTGCCGCCGTCGATGGTGAGGAGATCGCCCTTCTTGAAGGTCTCTCCGCCCACCGTCATGGTCTGCGCGGCATAGTCGATGCGCAGGGCGCCGGCGCCGGAGACGCAGGGCTTGCCCATGCCGCGGGCCACCACCGCCGCGTGGGAGGTCATGCCGCCCCGCGAGGTGAGGATGCCTTCGGCGGCGTGCATGCCGTTGATGTCCTCAGGCGAGGTCTCGGCGCGCACCAGGATGACCTTGCGGCCCTTTTCCTTCCAGGCTTCGGCCTCGTCGGCGGAGAACACGATGGCGCCGGCGGCGGCGCCGGGGGAGGCCGGCAGGCCGGTGGTGAGCACCGTGCGCGGGGCCTTGGGGTCGATGGCGGGATGCAGCAGCTGGTCGAGGGCGCCGGCCTCGACGCGGCCCACCGCTTCCTCCTGGGTGATCAGGCCCTCATTGGCGAGCTCGACGGCGATGCGCAGCGCGGCCTTGCCGGTGCGCTTGCCGGAGCGGGTCTGCAGCATCCACAGCTTGCCCTTTTCCACCGTGAATTCCATGTCCTGCATGTCACGGTAGTGGTTCTCGAGGATGTGCGAGATGCGCTCGAACTCCTTGAAGGCCTCGGGCAGGGCGCTTTCCATGGAGGGCTTGTCGGAGCCGGAGGCAATGCGGGCGCGCTCGGTGAGGTCCTGCGGGGTGCGGATGCCCGCCACCACGTCCTCGCCCTGGGCGTTCACCAGGAACTCGCCATAGAGCGCGTTCTCGCCGGTGGACGGGTTGCGGGTGAAGGCGACGCCGGTGGCCGAGGTCTCGCCCATGTTGCCGAACACCATGGACTGCACGTTCACCGCGGTGCCCCAGCTCTCCGGAATGGCGTGCAGCCGGCGGTAGGTGATGGCGCGATTGTTCATCCACGAGCCGAACACGGCGCCGATGGCGCCCCACAGCTGCTCGCCCGGGTCCTGCGGGAAGGGCTTGCCCAGCTCAGCCTCGTACTTGGCCTTGTACTTGGTGATCAGGAACGCCCAATCATCGGCGGTGAGCTCGGTGTCGAGGGTGAAGCCCTTCTCGGACTTGTAGTCCTCAAGGATCTCTTCGTAATGGTGGTGGGCCACCCCCATCACCACGTCGGAATACATGGTGATGAAGCGGCGGTAGCTGTCGTAGGCGAAGCGCCGGTCGCCGGCGAGCTTGGCCACGGCCTCCACAGTCTCGTCGTTGAGGCCGAGGTTGAGCACGGTGTCCATCATGCCCGGCATGGAGGCGCGGGCGCCGGAGCGCACCGAGACCAGCAGCGGGTTGGTGGCGTCGCCGAACGACTTGCCGGTCAGTTCGCCCACCTGGGCGAGGGCCTTCTCCACATCACCCTTCAGCTCGGCCGGATAGGTCTCGCCGTGGGCGTAGTAATAGGTGCACACTTCCGTGGTGATGGTGAAGCCGGGCGGGACGGGCAGGCCGAGGTTGGACATCTCGGCGAGGTTGGCGCCCTTGCCACCGAGCAGGTTCTTCATATCGGCTTTGCCCTCGGCCTTGCCGTCGCCGAAGGTGTAGACCCATTTCGTCATCTAAGAGATCCCTTGTGGAGGGGCGCGGGACATGCGGGATGGGCGGATGCTTTAGCTCGCAGTGCACAAAGCATCAACCGCAGCGGCACGTTCCAAGGCGCTCCTTTCGTCTTTTCTTTCGAGAATCGCCTATTGGGCCAGCAGGCCCGTGAGCCCGACGATGATCAGATAGAGGGCGACCAGAACGTTGAGCAGGCGCGGAAAAACGAGGATCAGCACACCTGCGATCAGCGCCACCGCCGGCTGAATGATGACCATATTGAAATGCATCGTGAACGCTCCGCCCCTGCGCGGGCTTCGTTCTGCACCCTTGCGCATGATTTCTCAAGGTCAGATGCCGGAGCCAATCTTGGTCTTTGTGGGGCATGCCCATCTCACGCCGGTGTGAGTCGCCACTGCATTGCGGAATGGGTGTATTTGCTGAAGATTGAGGCGTGCCTGTTCTTTGGTCTGGTGGTGGCTTGACCGCCGCGCGGAGGCGCCATGACGAGAAGACGCGGATGCCGGGGGCTCGCGGCCCTGTTCCTCTTCGCCGCGATACTCTTTTCCGTCCCCGCCTGGGCGGTACCGGAGAAGTGTCCGCGCCTGGTGGCGGGCGCGCCCATCCCCACTCTGCTGGCAATGGCGCGGCCCCGACTGGCCGCCTGGAGCCCGGCGGATGCGGGGCGTCCCCTGGACCGGCTGCGCCAAACGCAGGCGGATGTGCAGGCTGATGCGGCTGCGGGTCAGGTGGCCGTGACTTTTCTCGGCCATGCGAGCTTCCTCATCGAGAGCCCCGGCGGGGTGAGCATCGCCACTGACTACAATGACTACGTGCCGGTGCCGCGGGTGCCGGATGTGGTCACCATGAACCACGCCCACGACACCCATTACAGTTTCGCGCCCGACCCGCGCATTGCCCACGTGCTGCGCGGCTGGAATCCGGACGGCGGGCCGGTGCGCCACGAGCTGACCCTGGATGACGTGTGGATTCGCAACGTGCCCACCAACCTGCGGGATGGGGCCGGCACCGAATATGACGGCAATTCCATCTTCGTGTTCGAGGTGGCCGGGCTGTGCATCGCCCATCTCGGCCATCTGCACCATCTGCTGACGCCCGAGCATCTGGCCGCGCTCGGCCGCATCGACGTGGTCCTGGCACCGGTGGACGGCTCCTATACCCTCGACCTCGACGGCATGGCGCAGACCCTGGCGCAGATCGGCGCGCCGCTGGTGATTCCCATGCATTATTTCAGCCGCTGGGGGCTGGAGCGGTTCCTCGACCGGCTCGGAACCCGCTACGCCATCACTTCTGCATCGGAACCCATGGTGCGCCTCAGCCGGACCGAGCTGCCAAAACGCCCGACGGTGCTGGTGCTGCCCGGGCGCTAGCCGGGCCCGTCCGGCGCCGGTACGGCGGCATCGAACCGTTCGCGCAGGGTCGTGTCGATGCCCGGGTCGCGGGCGAGATAGGTGGTCTGGCTGGGGAAGGCGAAGCCGGTTCCCGCCGCGCCCACCAGCCGCATGATCTCCAGCAGCAGCTCGTGTTGCACCGCTAGGAACACCGACAGCTCCGCCGTCAGCACATAGACGCGCACATGCACGTTGATCGCCGAGCTGGCGAAATCGGTCACCACCACCCGCGGGAAGCCGGGCGCCTGCTCCACCATGGGGTGGGCGGCGAGCCGGTCGCGGATGGCGCCGATCAGCGCCTCGACCTGCGCCGGCGAGGTTTCGTAGCGCAGGCCGATGTCGTGATCGAACAGGCTGCGGGTGCGCCGGGTGATATTCCGTAGCGGCATGTTGGCCAGTTCGCCGTTGGGCACGGTGATCAAGGTGCCGTCCAGGGCGCGGATGCGGCAGGAGCGTGAGCCGATGGCTTCCACCCAGCCGCCGCCCACGGGGCCATAGTCGATATAGTCACCCACCCTAAATGGCCGGTCGGCGAAGATGGCGATGCCGCCGAACAGATTCTCGACGCTGGATTTGGAGGCCAGCGCCACGGCGAAGCCGCCGATGCCGAGGCCGGCCACCAGGCCGAGGGCGGGGATGCCGATGGCATTGGCGCCATAGACCAGGATGATGGCGGCGGAGATCGCCGCCGCCAGCCGCGCGGCAAGGCGCAGCAGGTGGGCATCATAGCTGTGGTCGGGAATGCGCGGCGAGGCGATCACGGCTTCCGCGAGGAAGAAGCAGCCGAGCCAGGCGGTCCAGGCGCCGGCGCAATAGAGCACGATGGCGGTGAAATAGCCTTCGCCAATGGCGAAGGCACCGGACAGGTTCACCTGGCTGCGGATGAAGACCACCGCCGCGAAATAGGTGATGAGGAACAGCACCGGCACCGACAGGCGCCAGCCCAGCCGGCCGGCGGCGCCGGCGCGCCGGGCGAGGCGGCGGGCGAGGCCGGCCCACAGCCGCACCACGGTGAAGACCGCGACCACCAGGGCGAAGCTCAGCAGCACCTTCCAGAGCGGGGTGTCGAGCACATTGCGCAGCAGCGGTGCCGGCAGCCGCCGCAGCCAGTAGTCGGAGAACACCGGCCCGGTGAAATTCACCTGCTCCATGTGCCAATTGGCGAACAGCACCGGCCGCAGGGGCGGCTGGCCGATGATGCGGCTGTGAAAGTCTTCCAGTTGCTCCACAGTGTCGGCCGAAAACAGATATTCGCCAGCCCGCGGACCCTCCTTGACCTTGGCGATGGTGATCTCGGTGCCGGGGATGCGCCATTTGTCCGGCAGCGTGCCCCAGTCGCGGCCGGTGGCGCCGGGGATCTGCGCGGCGGGCACCTGTGGCAGCCGCTCCAGGATGTCGGCCAGATAGCCGATGGCCAGGGCGCTCACCTTGAAGCGGGTGGCGCGGGGCAGGGGATCGAGATCCAGCAGCTGGCGCAGCCGGTTCATGTCCGCCAGCAGCGTTTCCGCGCCGTCCAGGGTCTTGTGCCCGAGATAGGCCTTGAAGGCGATGCCCAGCGCCCGGCTGCCGCTCATCAGGCTCTGATAGGTGGCGCTGGGGCTTGAGGTGTCCATGGGCTGGAGCGGATTGACCGGCGCCGCGTCGGCCGGCGCTTCCGGGGCCAGCGGATCAGGCGCGGTGTCGGCTCCAGCGGGGGCGAGGCACGCCAGCAGCAGCCCGGCGACGAGAACCAGTGCACGCAAAACGTCGGACATCGACGGCGGGGCCTCCTCGGGGCCGGGCATTCGCGGCCGCGTTCGCACGGCTGCCGTCAAGAGGTAGACGGCGCGGCCGGCGATGTCATCTGCGGCAAGCGGGGCCGCCGTGCCTTAGTGCTTGTCGCTGGAGAGTTTGTCGCTCCAGGCGAGCAGCAGGCTGGAGCCGACGAACACCACATGGATCACCACCAGCCAGGTCAGCGTGTCCTGGCTGTAGCCCTTCGGCAGGTTCATGAACGCCTTCAACAGCTGGATCGCGGAGATGGCGACGATGGACGCCAGGAGCTTCTGCTTGAGGCCGGTGAAGTCCACCCGTGTCATCCACTCCGGCCAGTCGGGGTGGCCGGCGGGATCGATCTTCGACACGAAATTCTCGTAGCCGGAGAAAATGACGATCAGCACCAGGTTGCCCGTCAAGGTGAGATCCACCAGGGCCAGGATGCCGAGGATGATGTCGCTCTCGGAGGCGGACACCGCATGGCCGATGAAATGCACCAGCTCGGCGCCGAACTTGAACAGCAGCACCAGCAGCGCCACCGCCAGCCCCAGATAGAAGGGGGCCATGATCCAGCGGCTGCGAAACAGGATTGATTCGATCAGCCGTTCGACCATGGTGTCGTTCCTTCGCCTCGTCCCGTGGGGCGGCCACGCCCCCGGCACGGCGCCGGGCGGGGCCAAATCCAGCAAGGGGTGCCACGGCCGTGAGCGTCGGGCAAGCGGTCAAAGCCCCGCAGGCCCCGCCCGGAGGGGCCCGCGGGTGGGGGGCCGCGCCAGGGCGGGCGCCTTGAGCGGGCGCGGGGCGCGGCCTAAACAGCCTGACCTGTCCCCAACCCAGCCGTTGGCCCCCGTGGCTGTCGGCGCAGCCCCCACAGGCCGATGCCGCACCCCGCTCCGGTTTCCGATCCTTCGTCCCGTCCCCTGGTGCTGCTCACCGGCGATGTGATGCCCACGGTCGTGGAGGCGCAGCTCGCGCCGCGCTGCCGCCTGCTGGGGCTCACCGCGCTCGACGCCGAAACGGCGCCCGCCGTGCGCGCCATCGCCACCCGTGGCGGGCAGAAGGTGGATGCCGCCTTGATGGCGCGGCTGCCGGCGCTGGAGATCGTCGCCAATTTCGGCGTCGGCTACGACACGGTCGATGCCGCCGCCGCCGCGCGCCAGGGGGTGATCGTCACCCATACGCCCGATGTGCTGAACGAGGAGGTGGCCGACCTCACCCTCGGGCTGCTGCTGGCCACCATCCGCCAGATTCCCCAGGCGGATGCCTTCGTGCGCGCCGGGCGCTGGCCGGCCGGGCCGTTCCCGCTGACCGGCACCCTACGGGGCCGCACCATCGGCATGGTGGGCATGGGCCGCATCGGGCGGGCCATCGCCCACCGCCTGGAGGGCTTCGGGGTGGCCATCGCCTATCACGCCCGGCACCCGCAGCCGGATCTGGCCTATGCCTATTACGCCGACCTCATGGCCATGGCCCGCGCGGTCGACACGCTGATCGTCATCGTGCCCGGGGGCGCGGCCACCCGCAACCTGATCAATGGGGAGGTGCTGGCCGCGCTCGGGGCCGATGGCATCGTGGTGAACGTGGCGCGCGGGTCGGTGGTGGACGAGGCGGCGCTGCTGGCGGCGCTCCTGGAGCGCCGGATCCGCGGCGCCGGGCTCGATGTGTTCGCGCGCGAGCCCCACGTTCCTGAAGCCTTCTTCGCCCTCGACAATGTGGTGCTGCTGCCGCACGTGGGTTCGGCCACCGGCTTCACCCGGCAGGCCATGGGCCAGCTGGTGGTGGACAATTTGCTGGCCTGGTTCGACGGGCGTGGACCGCTGACCCCGGTGCCCGAGACCCCCTGGCCCCGCGCGCCTGCGCCCATCGCCTGAGGCCCATTTCCCGTCCCGCCGCTGCGGTGGCACACTGCGTCGCCGCGCCGGGACTTGTCTCGAGGGCGCGGGCAGGATGGCGCCGGCTCGCCTCGGGCCCGCCGCCGATGAGGTCCGGAGATCAGACCATGTGCCGCCGCCGATGGACTGCAACCCTACTTCTGGTGGTGGCCGCCGGGGTCCCCTGGTGTCACGCCCAGGAGTTGAATTCGGCGGAACGGGCTGTGGCGCAAATGCAACAGCCCGATGAGGGGGCATCTGCGGTCCCCTCCGGGCCGTCGCGGGCCTCCGTGGAGGCGCTGGCGCGGGCCTACTGGCTCACCAGCGCCGACGGCGCGCGGCGCTGTGAGATCACCCTTTCCGCGTCTCCTACGGCGAGCGGCTTCGCGCTCGCACTGGACCGTGCGGCCTGTGCGCCCATCGCCTTCACCGGCCATTTGGTGGCCTGGGTTCCCGACGAGTCCGGGGCGATCCGTCTGGTGGATGCCAAAGGCCACGTGGTGGCGGAATTCACCGGGGCCTCGGAAGGGAGCTTCGAGGCGCTGCGGGAGGGCGACGGAGTCTATTTTCTCGGCCCACCGGTGGCCGCCCGGGCCGAGATCGCCGATCCCGCCGAGGTGGTGGGGGACTGGGTGCTGTGGCGCGAGGGCCCAGAGCCGGTGTGTCGCTGGCGCCTCACCGATCAGCCTGCGGCGGGAGGTGGTAGCCAGGTCTTGGTTGCGCCCGAGTGTGACGTATTTCTCGTGCGTTTCGCGCCCTCCAGCTGGCAGATCGTCGGCGGCAACGTCCTGGTGAAGGGTGCAACCGATGGTTCCACGATTCGCTTCGCCCGCGAGGAAGACGGCACCTGGGCGCGGATTCCGGAGCGCAGCCGGCCCTTGCACATGACCCGTCCGTGAGCCCGAAACCGGCGAGTTTTCTCGTGAAGAAGGATGCTTGCTTCAACTTGAGGGCGATGCGTTGCGAAATGGCAACATTGAAAATGAGGGTTTACAACGGTTTGTATAATTTTTAGGCAGGTTGTGCCTCATTTTTCTCAGTAGACTTGAAGCCCTCTCCCCCTTTTTATCGGTTCAAAGCTCTTCGGGGGTCACACTTATGAAAAAGATCGCTCTGGTTGCCGCGTCCATGCTCATCTCCGGCGCCGCTTCGGCTGCCGACCTGTCCTATCCCACCAAGGCCGCGGTCGAGCCGCCGGCTCCGGCGTGGGATGTCGCCTTCGGCACCAAGCTGACCACCGATTACGTGTTCCGCGGCATCACGCAGACCAACGGCAACGCGGCCGTGCAGGGCTATGCCGAGCTGCAGCTGTTCGACTGGGTCTATGCGGGCATCTGGGCGTCGAACGTCAGCTTCCTCTATGACGGTTCCGCCGAAATCGACCTGTACGGCGGCTTGCGTCACACCTGGGGTGGCCTGACCCTGGACCTCGGCTTCGTCTATTATGCGTATCCGGGCGGCACCAACCCGGTGACCCTGTGGGACGACACCGACTACAATTACTGGGAAATCTATTTCAAGCCGACCTACGCCTTCAATGACGTGGTCACGGTGGGCGCCAACCTCTACTACGGCGACAGCTATGCCGGCTCGGGCGCCGATGAGACCTACCTCTCCGGTACCCTGAAGCTCGACTTCAGCAAGTGGAGCGTGGTGAAGGACGTGGGCGTCTACGCCTCCGGTGAGCTCGGCTATCAGTGGCTCGGCACCACCACCAAGTTCTTCCCGAACTATGCCATGTCCGATTACACCACCTGGAACGTCGGCGTCGGCTTCACCTACAAGGCGATGACCCTCGACCTGCGCTACTACGACAGCGATCTCGACGGTGCCCAGTGCGCCCTCATCAGTGGCGCGTCGACCGCCTGCGGCGATCGCTACGTGGCCTCGCTCTCCTTCGACACCAGCCTCAACAAGCTGAAGTGATCTGAAGCACCACGACTGACAATCCGGCGCCGCGCTCCCGCGCGGCGCCTTTTTTGTGTTCTGCCGTCGGTGGCGGGCCCAATCGCGAGGCGGGGGCGTCGTCCACCCATGCACCCATCCTGTGCCCACCCATCCCGTGCCCACCCATCCCATGCCGCGTGCGAAACCCTGCCAGCGCTGTCGGTGTTACCCGCGGACGCTGCCCGCCGGCTGAGCGCGGCCCTCCGTCAGGCCTCTGCCTCAGGCCGGCACGGGGTGATCCCCTGGACGTTGCCGGGGGACGGGCGATAGCTGAGCGTGCTTGGGGCATGGCGGCCGTCGTCGCGGCCGGTCCGGGCCGGCCACGGCCTGGGAGTTTGGCCCGAGGCCCGTTCTCCGCGGCCGGCGGCTCAGATGAGGCGCAGGCCCTTGAGGCTGGCGTGGCCGTCCTTGCCGACGATGATGTGGTCGTGCACCTCGATGCCCAGGGGCTTGGCCACGTCGATGATCTTGCGGGTCATGTCGATGTCGGCCCGCGACGGTGTCGGGTCGCCGGAGGGGTGATTGTGGCACAGGATGAGGGCGGAGGCGGAGACCTCCAGCGCCCGCTTCACCACCTCGCGCGGGTAGACGGGGGCATGGTCCACGGTGCCGGTCTGCAGCACCTCGTCGGTGATCAGCTGGTTGCGCTTGTCGAGGAACAGCACCCGCACCTGCTCGCGATCGGCATAGGCCATGGCGGTGCGGCAATAATCGATGACGGCGCTCCATGAGGAGAGGGCCGGGCGCCGCTTCACCTGGCCCTTGGCCAGCCGCTGGGCGGCGGCTTCGGCCACCTTCAGCTCGGTGATGATGGCATCCTTCACCCCCGGCACCTCGGCGAGGCGCGGCACCGGCGCGGTGATCACCTCGGCGAACGAGCCGAACCGGTCCAGCAGGGCCTTGGCGAGGGGCTTCACATCGCGGCGCGGCACGGCGCGGAACAAGAGCAGTTCCAGCAACTCGTAATCGGCCAGGGCGGCCGCGCCCACCTCACGGAACCGCGCCCGCAGCCGGTCGCGATGGCCGTGGAAATGGGGAGCATCGTTGAGGCCGTCTTCAGGCTCGTCCGCCATGACGCCGTTTCCGCCGGTGGGCTGCCACAAGGCCGTCATCACCGCGCCACCCCCGGTCGGGGGCGCGGTGATGAGGCGAATCATTCCAAGGTCATTCCAGGTCCATGGTGCGCACTTTCGGCACGTTCGGCCATGGCTGAGCGTGCCGTTTTGCGGGTCATGGAATGTTGTAGGGCGGCTTGTGGTAGCCCTTCGGGCTGATGGTGAAGATCTCCACCCCGGTCTCGGTGACCCCGACCGCATGCTCGAACTGGGCGGACAGGGAGCGGTCGCGGGTGACGGCGGTCCAGCCGTCGGAGAGCACCTTCACGTGGGGGCGGCCGAGGTTGATCATCGGCTCCACGGTGAAGATCATGCCCGGCACCAGCTCCGGCCCCTGGCCGCGCTCGCCCACGTGGACGATGTTCGGCTCGTCATGGAACACCCGGCCCACGCCGTGGCCACAGAAGTCGCGCACCACGCTCATGTGCTGGGGCTCGACGAACTCCTGGATGGCGGCGCCGATATCGCCCACATGGCCGCCGGGCTTGATGGCGGCGATGCCGCGCATCATGGAGTCATAGGTGGCGTCCAGCAGCCGCTCGGCCCGGCGCGGAATGGCGCCGATGGCGAACATGCGGCTGGAATCGCCATACCAGCCGTCCAGCACGATGGTGACGTCGGCATTGACGATGTCGCCTTCCCGCAGGGGCCGGGAATTGGGCATGCCGTGGCACACCACGTGATTGATGGAGGTGCACACCGAGTAACGATAGCCGCGATACATCAGCGTCGCCGGATAGGCGCCGTGGTCCACGGCATAGTCATAGACCAGCTTGTCGACAGCGGCGGTGGTCACCCCGGGGCCGATCATCTCGGCGATGGCGTCGAGAATCTCCGCCGCCAGCCGGCCGGCGCGGCGCATGCCCTCGAAGCCCTCTGGCCCATACAGCTTGATATGTCCGGTCTTTCGCAGCGGCGCGTCCGCCGCTTCCACATAGCTCATGATGTCGCCTTCTGCCGGGCGCGCCCGTGGCGCCCCGATGTCTGTCTCCAGATTTAGGCCAACTTGCCGTCAACGCAAGCGCGGGCGCGGGCATGGAGCTCCCGCGTCAGCCGATCATCGGGATGTCACCAATCACCTGGATCCCTTCTGGCGATAGCGCACAGGTGAGGGCGATGGCCTCCACACCGGCCGCACGGGCGGCATCGAAGGCGAGGCCGTAGGCCGGATCGAGATCGCGCGCGAGGGCGATGCTGCGGGCCGAGCCGATCTGGCTGATATAGACCATCACCGCGCGCACCCCCGCGCGGGCCTGCGCCGCCAGTTCCACCAGATGCTTGGCGCCGCGGGCGGTGACACAATCGGGAAACTCCGCGGCGCCGGGCGCGCGCATGAGGTGCACGTTCTTCACCTCCACCAGGCAGAGGGGGCGATGGTCGGCTTCGAGCTGGATGTCGATGCGGCTGTTGACGCCGTATTTCACCTCGCGGCGCAGCCGGTCATAGCCGGCCAGGGCCGGCACCTGGCCGGCCGTGATGGCCTCCGCCACCAGGGCGTTGGGGTGCATGGTGTTGACCCCCACCAGCTCCGGGCCGCTGCCGAAATCCGCTTCCACCAGCTCCCAGCTATAGGCGAGCTTGCGGGCGGGGTTGGGGCTGAGCGACAGCCAGACGCGGCTGCCGGGGGCGGCAAGCCCGGTCATGGCGCCGGAATTGGCCACGTGCACGGTGGTTTCAGAGCCATCCTCCAGCACCACATCCGCCAGAAAGCGCTTGTAGCGGCGGACCAGCCGCGCGGGAACCAGTGGCGTGGGAAAGCGCATCAGGAGGCCGCCGTCGGGGCATCGCTGCGGCCCATCAGGCAGATCAGGGTCTGGGTGGCGGTCGCGCAATGGGTGCGCGCGCCGTCCGCCTCGGCATAGACATCCACCCGCGTGACAGTGAGCGTGCGGCCGGACCGGGTCACCTCGCCCACCGCCACCAGCCGCGCGCCGCGGCCGGGTGCCATGATGTTGATTTTGTACTCCACCGTCAGCACTGTGGAATCGGCAGGGAACAGGGTGAAGGCGGCATAGCCGCCGGCGGTATCGGCGATGGCGCCGATGGCGCCGCCGTGGAAGAAGCCGTGCTGCTGGGTGATGCTGTCCTGATAGGGCAGCACCACCTCGACCCGCCCGGGCTCCACCGCGCCCAGCGCCGCCCCCAGGGTGGCCATGAAGGGCTGGCGGGCGAAGCTCTCGCGCACGCGCGCTTCATAGGCGGGATCGCTGGGATCGAAGGGGAGGCTCATGGGGGCGTGTGTTTCTTCGGGCGTGTGTTTCTCGGGGGCGGGTGAGGCAGCATAGCCGGGAAGCGGTGCGCCCGCGAGCCGGTCAGGTGATGTCGGTGGCCTGGGCCGCCTGCCAGTGGGGCGAGCCGCGTGGCACCAGCAGGTTCAGGGCGCGCGGGGCGATGGCATAGCGCAGGGGCAGGCTCTCCCGGGTGACCTCGCCATCGGTGGCCACCCAC
The DNA here is from genome assembly GCF_022138605.1 of Xanthobacter sp. NM-25. GTDB lineage: Bacteria > Pseudomonadota > Alphaproteobacteria > Rhizobiales > Xanthobacteraceae > Xanthobacter. The sequence continues at coordinate 1,004,682 of NZ_JACBFS010000001.1, read as the reverse complement.
GCCCGGTGGCGTCGCGCGTGGATGGTGACGCGCGGGGTGGAGAACAGGTGGATGCCGGGATTGTCGCGCCAGGCCCCCACCAGCACGTCGGCCCCGGCCTTGAGCCGGGCGAAGGCGCCGCGATCCTCCGCCACCAGCACCTCCAGCAGCCCACCGTCGAGGCGCGAGCGGTGCAGGCCTGGCGCGTCGAAGGCATTGACGGTCACCAGCGCCGCATAGGCTTCGATCGGCTGCCGGGCGCCCGCCAGCTCCACCTCCAGCGACATGCGGCCGGCGCGGAAGGCGGCCTTGCCCAGGGCGATGAGCCAGCCGAGCACCCGGCCGTGCCGCTCGCGCTCCTGCTCGCGGGCGAGGGCCATCTGGCTGAAGAAGCCGACCCCGGAGACGCCGTGGAACGGCCGCCCGTTGACCAGCCCCAGGTCCACCTTCATGGGCGCCGCCTGCGCCAGGGCGGCGAGGGCTCCGGCCAGATCGCGCGGGATGCCGATGTCATGGGCGAGCAGATTCATGGTGCCGAACGGCAGCACGCCGAGCACGGTATCGGAATTGGCGTAAGTGGCGGCGGCGAGGGACAAGGTGCCGTCGCCGGCGCCCACCACAACCGTGTCATAGCCATCGAGGGGCGCGCGGCGGATGAGGGCCGCCAGCTCGGCGCCGGCGGCGACCGCCACCTGAACGTCGAGATCGGCTCGCGTCAGGCTGGAGTCCACCTGCCGGCGAAGCGGCTCGGCGCCGAAGTCGGTGACACGGCCGGCTTTGGCATTGAGTACGACGAGCATTCGCCGCATCGTGGGCATCCTTGTTCGGCCGGCGCGGGAACTGTCGCGCCGCGCCATCTCACGTGAGGAAGGGTTTCATGTCCAGTCCATCGCCCGCGACGTCCAAGGTCGGCATCCTGCGTCTGCGCGCCGGGCTGTTGCTGCTTGTCGGTTTCGTGCTCCTGTGCGCCGTTGGCGGACATTTCGTGGCGCGGCAGTTCGGCCTGGGCTGGGGGTGGGTGATCCTCATCGCCGTCATCATCTGGGTGGGCGTGGGCATCACCCTCGCGCGGCTCGATGCGCGCATCTATTTCGCCGTGGCGGCGGCGGTCACCGCGCTGCTCGCCTATCTGGTCTATGATTTCTGCGCCTCGGCCCTGGAATGGCCGGCGACGATCTCGGCGATCCTCGCTTTGGCCGCGACGGCGCTGTTGGCCTTCACCTTCTATGATTTTCTGCGCCTGAAACAGGAGCTTCGGCGCTGGATCTACCGCCGCTGAGCGCGCGGCGCCTTGACTTTGGGCCGCACTCGTCTAGGTGGAGCCTCGCTTTGCGCGTGGCACGCCGGGATGGCGGTACGGTTTCTTGCAGGCGGTGATGTCTGAGGTGTCGGTCATCTGAGGGCGCTGGATGTAGCGCGGAGGTGGAGCGGGCGATGACGTCGAGCGGCCTGTACATGTACACGGGGCCGATCATCGCGCTGTTCTTCGCGCTGCTATATCTCTCCGCCTGGCTCTATCGCCGCGTCCGCCTCTACCTGCTGATCCTCGCGCTGGCCTTCTTCTGCTACACCGTGGCAGCGCTCACGCAGATGGCCCATGTGCCGGCCGATGCCGGGCTGAATGCGGTGCTCTCCGGGGCGGGCTATACCTTGTGCATCCTCCTGCTGGTGAAGGGCATCGAGGGGCGATTCGGTGAAACGCGGCGCGAGGTCTTCAGCCTCGCCATGGCCATCACCGTGATGCTGCTCACCGTCCATTTCTATTACGTCGACCGCAGCCTCATCTCCCGTATCTATGCGCAGAATTTCGGCTATGGGCTGATCTGCACGGTGGCGGCGCTGCGCCTGCGGTTCCACGGCCAGGTACGCACCCCCCTGGATCGCGCCTTCTTCTGGATCTTCCTGGCGTTCGGCCTGCAGTTCTTCGTGCGCACCGCGCTGACGGTGCCGCTGACCGGTGAGCTTGCCCAATATGAGCAACTGCTGCAGACCGGGGTGGAGCGGCGCCAGCTGCTGGAGGTGTTCCGCACCTCGCCCTTCTGGCAGGTGCTGAACTTCACCATCTTCATCAGCGGATTGCTGATCGGCCTCCTGCTGTTCGTGGCCGTGGCCCTCGATGTGATCGAGGATTTCCGCCAGGAAAGCAGTGTCGACCCGCTCACCGGCCTTCTCAACCGCCGCGGCTTTCAGCTGAAGGCGGAGCCGCTCTGGCGCGATGCCGCCATGCGGCCGCTGAGCCTTGTTTATTGCGACATCGACCACTTCAAGGCCATCAACGACAGCTTTGGTCATCCCGCCGGAGACGTGGTGCTGCACGGGGTCGGCGAGCTGCTCTCCGGCGAGCTGCGCCATTGGGACGTGGCGGCCCGGTTTGGGGGCGAGGAGTTCGTGCTGCTGCTGCCGCGCGCGTCCGGCGAGAGTGCGCTGGGCCTCGCGGAGCGCATCCGCACACTGCTGCAGGCGACCACGTTCGACGTTCTCGGCGATGGACGGAAGGTGACCGCGAGTTTCGGTGTGGCGGAGGCGGGCGCGACGGAAACTCTCGCCGAGGTGATCCATCGCGCCGACCTCATGGTCTATGAGGCCAAGAGGTCCGGCCGCAATCGCAGTCTTCTGGACCCGGACACCCCCGCGCCCTGAGCCGCGGCTCTAGAACACCTGCAGCAGTCGCACCGTGCCGCGGAAGTCTTCCGGGAAGCCGCCGGAGGTGTTGAAGTCGCGCTGTACCAGACCCAGCACCTGGAAGGTGGGGGTGATGAATTTCGACAGTTCCAGCCGCACCTGGTCGCGCTCGGTGGCGTTGCCGGTGGCGACGCCGCCCAGATATTCGGTGCCGCCCCAGAAGCGGGAGTAGCCCACCGCCGCCCGCCAGGTCTCGGCAAAGCCATAGGAGAACCAGGCCTGGACCTGGTAGGTGTTGTCCTGGTTCAGGGTCTGGGTTCCGTTGCCGGCGGATGTATTGTCCCCATACCAGATGACGTCGCCGGTGAGCTGCAGGGCAAAGCCCTGGCCGAGGCCCTGGTACCAGCCCGCCTGGAGATCCAGCTTCCAACGGTTTTCGCCCAGGTTGAGTGCCTCGCCGGAGGAATATTGGCCGAGCGGCACGAACAGGTAAGGCATGAGGCCCACATAGGTCTCGGTGGCTTTGTTGTTCACCACCCACACGGTGGTGGCGAGGATGGGATCGCCAAGGCCCGCTGCGGCATTGAGATCGGTGCCGGCGATGCGCCCGTTATAGAGGGTGCCGGCGGGCAGGAGCACCTGCGGCGCGATGAGGATGCCGCCGATGTCCATGTAATGGACGTAACGCAGAATATCGACGTAGGAATCAAGGCCGGTCTTGCTGGAAATCGTCTGGCCGGATGTGCTCACATATTCCGAGCGGGTGGCGTATTGGCTGTAGAAGACCAGAAGATTGGTGCCGGCCAGCGCCGGCAGATAGTCGGTGGAATTCACGTCGGCGCCGTGGGCGCTGCCGAGCATCAGGGGCAGGGCGCACAGGCCCGCCGCCAGCGCGCGCTGGATGGTGGTGGTCATGTTTCCTCCGGGACTCTTTTGATTTTGAGTTTTGTCCGATAGCCCCCTCCCGCCCGGGAATACGGCGGCAGGGGGCGGCCCGAGGCCGGAGGGTCGCGTGCTCCAGTCTCGGCGAGGGTGCAGCTCAGCCGCGCAGCCGCGCGAGATGGTGCAGCACGGCTTCCGGTTCCGCCCCCACCGGGATCTCGGCGAAGTAGAACTGGCCCGCGGCCAGCGGCGCCAGTTCCGCGCCGTCCCACAGCGTGTTGCTCACGTCGAGGCCGAGGGCGAGATCGCCGTGGGCGTCGCTGTCGGTCGGGCGCGGGGCGATGAGGGTGTCGAAATCCCCCGTGGCGGCGCCCGCCCCGCCGCGCAGGGCGAGGCCCCAGCGGTAGTGGCGGGCCACGTTCACCAGTGGCCGATAGCCGGCGTGGTCGGCGGCGGGCGTATCGGCGCCCTCTTCCAGCAGCAGGCCGCCGATGGGCAAAGCGGAGACGGCGCGCATGAGGTCGGCCATATACATGGCGGCGTCCTCCACCATGTCCGCGTCCACGTCGATGCCGTCGCGGCCGGCCATCTGCGCCGCCTCGGTGAGCCAGCGGCGGGGGGCAGGCGCCGCCAGCACCAGGGGCGTCTGGCCGCGCAGGCTTGCGGCCACCGCCTCCACCACCTCGGCCAGGAGCCTGCGCGGGCCCTCCTCCTCCAGCATACGCTTCAGGGGAAAGGCGGCGCGCTTCTTCGATCCCATCTCCGCCGTGAGCGCCGGGTGGCGCGTGGCCCAGGAGCGGTAGAGATCGCCCACGTCGACCTCCCCCACATCGGGGCGCAGCAGGCCGTGGGCCTGGTTGAAGAAGGCGAGATAGCCGGCGGCGCTTTCCCAGGGGTCGCCGGCGGCGCCCAGCAGAAGCCGCCGGGCATAGCCCGACGACTTCAGCCACACGCGGATGCCGGGCACACCGGATGGCCGGGGCAGGTCATCGGCGAGGCGGGGGCTCATTGCTTCTCGCCTCCCATGCCGCCCAGCGCCGCCAGCCGCACTTCCAGCTCGGCGATACGCACATCCTTGGGATGGGCCATGTAATTGGGCCGGGGCGTGGCGGCGTCGCGCGTTGTCTCGGGTGAACCCATGTAGAGCACCGACACGTCATCGCCCCAGGCGCCGAAATACTGGAGGTGGGACGGCGGGGTCGGCTTGCTCCAGCTCTTCACGAACTCCGAATAAGGCGTGGAGCGGGCGATGCGGGCCTTGCGCTCGGCGGCGCGGGCCTCGGCGGTGGCGGTCTCATCGATGGCGAGGGTCACGGGATCGAACACCACCTTGTAGAGTCGCGCCGCCACCTCCGGCGACATCAGCCCGTCCTCGATGTCCTTGATGACGCTCGTGGGGTCGCGCTCCAGAAGGTCGCCATAGCCGGCGCCGGCCCCCTGGGAAATCATGAACAATTCACCGCGCTTGGAGATCTCGAAGCCCATGCCCATGTGGTGGGTGGTGTAGCTCGCCCCCTCGAACGGCTGCTCGTTCATGATCTCCTCGATGGAGTGCTTGAACTTCTCCGGCGTGTTCATGAGCACGTCGTAGACGTCCACGCCCTGAACCTTGGAGAGCGGATAGGTGCCGCAGGCATAGCCGCCGAACAGGCCCTGCAGCGGGGGGATCTTGGCGCCCTGTGCGGTGGTCATGAAGCCCCACTGCTCGCTGTCCTTGGTGGCCACCATCATGGTGTAGCCCTGGCCGCCGCGATACTTGCCGGGGGCGATGGCATCGCGCGTCATCTTCTTGGACACGAGCTGCAAGAAGGGCACTTCCTCTTCGTTCAGCTCCTGCTCGCCGATGTCGGCCATGGTGGCGAAGATGGGCGCCAGCGCATGCTCGCCGTCCCGATCGATGGTGGCGCCGGCGCCCATGCCGTTCAAATCGGCGCAGAGATTGCCCAGCGTCTCGCCATGCTGGGAGACGCCGCCCCAGATGAAGGTGTTGATCATGTTGAAGGTGGGCGCATGCACCTTCGTGAACTTCTCCGGGCACGAGTAGAGGAACTTCGCCACCGCGTGCTGGCCCGCCGTGAAGCCCGTGAAGATGGACATCAGCGACTGAGAATTGGGCGCGTCATAGGAGCAGTTGACGATGGAATGGGGGTCGGTGATGACCTCGATGGGCGCGAACGCCGCCTGGCCGCGCGGCAGGTCCGGCCACACATAGCACAGGAACACCTGGGCCAGCATGCCCTTGAGGCCGGCGACGATGGTGTTGGTGGCGCGATTGGTGAATTCGGGCGCCGAACCGCGGAAATCGAAGATCAGCCGGTCACCGGTCTTGGTGAGCTTGCAGTTGATCTTGACCACGCAATTCTCGCGCAGGGTCGAATCCTGGATGATGTAGGTGCGCACCGTCATGTCCGGCCATTGGGAAATGCGGCGCTTCACCTCGGCCCGCACGTTCTCCATGGTCAGGCGCAGGGTGGAGATGAGGGCGTCGGCGCCATCGGTCTTCAGCGTCTCTTCCAGCCGCTGCTTGATGCGCAGGCAGGCGAACAGCTTCACCTTCATGTCTTCATACTGCAGCTTCGGCTCACGCACCGAATTCTGCAGGAAGGTGAGAATGTCGCGCTTGATCTGGTAGTTTTCGACCACCTTGAACGGGCTCATCTTGAGGCCTTCGTCCGAGGGGCTCTCGGCCATGGAGGGCATGCCGCCCGGCTCGATGGCGCCGTTCTCGCCCTCGTGCACGGTGGAGGCCACCCAGCACACCAGCCGGCCCTCGTGGAAGATGGGCAGGATCATGGACTGGTCGGTGTTGTGCACGTTGCCGTAACGGCTGTCGTTATGGATGAAGCCATCACCCTCGCGCACGCCGACGGTGGGATCGTTCATCCAGTTCTTGATGATGAACTTGATGGGGTGGTGCACGAGCGCGGAGAAGATCAGCACGCCGCCGGCGGACGCAATGGCCAGGTCGCCGGACGCCGAATAGACGCCGGTGATGACATCGCCCCACTTGGCGCCGGGGGCGGCGCCCATCTGCTCCACCATCTCATAGCCTTCGTCACAGCCCGACTGGATGCGATCGCGGATCTTGGCGATGGTGTGGGCGTCGCAGGAGGTGGCGATGGCCGCTTCCTCATCCGCCGAGCGCGGCATGAGATCATGGTTCTGCATGATCTCGGGATCGGGGCCGAGGAACAAGGTGGTGTCGTTCAGGAACTTCTGAATGAGGGCCACGTCTTCGCTGCTGGGCAGCTTGCCGCGACCGGTATTGCTCATGTCGTTCATGGGGTGTCCTCCCGGACCATATTGGTGGCTTCTCGCGCCAGGGCGCGTGTCCCCCCCGCCGTGGCGGGGGGGAGGGCATCAGTGGGTGGTGTCCGGCGTCTTGGCGCGCAGGAACCAGGAGGCGCCCTGCTTGGCGGCGACGAAGGTCCAGCCCGGATTGACCAGGAAGGTGGTCACCTCCGAGGCGACGATGGCCGGCCCCTCGATGGCGACGCCGGGGGCGATGGCGGCGCGGCTCCACACCGGGGTTTCCACCGGCCCGTCCTGGCCGACGAAGTGGCACACGCGGACCGAGGCGGGGGCGGGCGGTGCCTTGCGCTCCGCTTCCGGCACCGGCTTGATGTCGTCGAACTGCACCGTCTCGTGGTGCACATAAGCGGCGACGCGGATGGTGTTGATGCGGATGCCCGCTTCCGGCGCCTGCGACCCCTCGCCGAAGCGCTTGCCGTAGTCGTTCGAGAACTGGGAGATGATGGCCAGCACGTCACCCGCCCCATGCACCTCGTGCTTGCCGATCACCGCCGTGGTCTGCACCAGCTGGTTGCCGTAGCGCATGTCCAGTTCGAGGTTGTGGCGGATGTCCGCCAGCGGCACGCCCTGGCGCAGCAGGTCCTGGGTGCCGCGCTCCTTCAGATCGGCGACGATGGCGTTAAAGCGGTCATAGTCGTCGAACAGGGCCCGGGTGTTGCTGTCATACAGCACCATGTAGAGCGACTGCTCGTGGATATGGAGCTGGTGCATGTTGCCCGCGCCCACCGCCGAGAAGACGGAGGAGAGCGGCGGGGCGAGGATGCGGTCGATATTGAGGTTCTGGGCGATGCCGCAGCAGTGCAGCGGGCCGTTGCCGCCATAGGCGAGCATGGTGAAGTCCTTGGGGTCGTAGCCCCGGGCCCGCAGCTCGGTGAAGAGCCCGTTGGCCATGTTGTCGTCCACCTTCTCGCGGATCAGCAGGGCCGCTTCGATCACCGAGCAGTCGAGGTCATCGCACAGCGCATCCTCGATGGCCGCCTTGGCGCGGCGCGGGTTGAGCGGGATGGAGCCGCCCGCATAATTTTCCGCATCGAGATAGCCGAGCAGCAGATCGGCGTCGGTCACCGTGGGCCGCATGCCGCCGCGGTCGTAGCAGGCCGGTCCCGGATCGGAGCCGGCGCTTTCCGGGCCGCACTTCACGGTCTTGTACATGCGGTCGTAGGAGGCGATGGAGCCGCCGCCGGCGCCCAGCGTCACCAGATGCACCATGGGCACCGAGACCAGCCAGCGGTCGATGACCGGGTTGAAGTCGTAATGCTTCACCCCGCCTTCCACCACGATGCCGATGTCGTAGCTGGTGCCGCCCATGTCGGTGGCCACCACATTGCCGAGGCCGGTGAGCATGGCGAGATGCTCGGAGGCGCCGATGCCGGAGACCGGGCCGGAATGGATGGTCTGCAGCGCATCGGTGGAATTGAGCTGCGCCATGCCGCCGGAATTGTGGATCACCAGCATGGGCTTCTCGTAACGATGGGCCCGCAGGTTCTGCTCCAGCGCCGAGAGGGCGTGATACATGGTGGAGTGCAGGTAGCCGTCGACGATGGCCGAGGTCGCCCGCACATATTCGCCTTTGCGCCCCGCCACCTGGTGGGAGAGGATGACCGGAATGGCGCCGAGCAGGTGCGAGGGATATTCCTCCAGCAGGATCTCCTCGATGCGCTGCTCGTGGGCCGGGTTCACCACCGCATTCACCAGCGCCACCACGATGATCTGCGCGCCGCGGTTCACCAGCTCGCGGATCTGGGTGCGCACGTCCTCTTCGTCCAGCGGCATGACAAGCTTGCCCTGGAAATCCACCCGCTCGCGGATGCCGCGGATCATGTGGGCTTCCACCAGCGGGTCGGGCCGCTGGGCGTTGGGCATGTCCTGCTGGCCGAGATTGTCCAGCCCCTCGCCATAGCCGCGGGCGCGGCTGAGCGGCACCGTGGCCTCATAGCCGGCGGTCACCAGCATGCCGATCTTGGGGCCCTTGTGTTCGATGAGGGCGTTGGTGCCCAGCGTGGTGGCGTAGCGCACGCTGTCCACCGCGCCGAGGATCTCTTCCAGCTCGAGGCCCAGCACGCCGCAGGCCTTGCCCAGCGCCTCGTTGAAGCCCATGGCGAGGTTGTGGTGGGTGGTGAGGGCCTTGGCCTCGATATATTGCTTGTCCCAAACCACGAAGCAGTCGGTGAAGGTGCCGCCGATGTCCACGGAAACGCGTTTCATGTGTCCTCCCTGAGGCGTGTGGCGCCGGGCGTTGGTGTCTCGGGCGCCGTTGTCGGTGCTGCGGGCCGCGCGGGCGCTCAAGGGCGCGTGTCCCGGCACCCGCGCGGTTGGCGTCAGTGGCTGTGGCCGTCGTCGCGGGTCACCGCCGGGCCGGCATAGGGCGCGGCCGCCTCACCGCGGGCGGCCCACTGGGCCTTCAGGGCGTCGAGGTCCACGTCCATGTCGTGCAGGGGCGGATGGCCGGGAATGGCGTATTCGGTCTCCACCTGGGTGCCGCAGTGGGGGCAGCAGAATTCCAGGATGCGCACCCATTCCGGATCCGGGCTGAAGGTGAAGCGATACTTCTGCGGATCGATGATGGGCGGGTGGATCTCGGTGGGGTCGCGATTATAGACGAGGAGGCCTTCCTTGTAGTTCCCGCGGGCCGAGGCGATCTCATGGTCGCACACCCGGCATTCCCACTTTTCCGACTGCGTATCGATGCGCAGATATTCGGTCATGGCGATTTTCATGTTTTTCAATCCTCCCGGCTCAGCAGGATGTCGCCTGCGTCGCTGATGACGAACTGCCAGCCCTGGGGGACGCGGCAGGTGAAATAGTCTTCTTCCAGGATGGCGGGGCCGGCGGCGAAGTCGCCGGCGGCAAGGTCCGCGAGGCGATAGACCGGCACGTCCATGCGGCCTTGCTCGCGCACCAGCACGTTGCGCTTGCCATGGGCGGTAGCGGGGGCCTTGCGGGCAAAGCTGGCCGCGGTTTCCGCCGCCGAGCGCAGCGCCTTCACCGCCTTCAGTTCGAGATCGAGGCTGCGCGCCGCCGCGAAGGCGGCGGGCACCACCGGCTGGTCGCCCAGCGGCAAGGCTTCCGTGCGGCCTTCACCGAAATCGGCGACCAGGCGGGCCTCCACCGTGTAGGTGCCTTCGGCGCAGCCTTCCGCGAACATGTCGCGGGCGGCCTTCACCTTCAGCGTGCGCAGCGTCTCCTCCAGCGCCGCCGGATCGGCAAGGCTCACCTGGTAGCGCTGGGAGATGTCGCAGGCGCCGATGCCATAGGCGGAGAACACGGCGGCCATCTGCGGGATGGCGACGCGGCGGATGCCGGCCTTGTCGGCGACCCCGCAGGCATTGAGCGGGCCGGCGCCGCCAAAGGCGAGCATGACCGTGTCCGGGCTGATGTGGGTGAAGCGGTGCAGCTCCGCCGCAATCTTCTCCTCATAGGCGAATTCCATGCGCATCAGCGCCTCGTCGAGGCTGATGCCCAGCGGCGTGGCGATGTTGGCGGTCACCGCCGCCGCCGCGCGGTCCACATCGAGCCCCATGCCGCCACCGAAATAGGAGGTGGGATCGAACAGGCCGCTGAGCAGGCTCGCGTCGGTGATGGTCGCCTGCTGGCCGCCACGGCCGAAGCAGGCCGGCCCCGGCACCGCGCCCACGCTCTCCGGGCCGATGACGATGCGCCCTTCCACCGCCTTGAAGATGGAGGAGCCGCCGGCGCCGGCGCTGAGGATCTCGCACAGGGGGAAGGAGACGGAGATGCCTTCCACATGGCCGCGCCGCACCTCGGCCACCGTGCCATCCTTGTACTGGCCGATGTCGGTGGTGGTGCCGCCCACGTCGATGGAGACGCTGTCGGTGAAGCCGTAGCGGCGGGAGAAGGCCTTCACCCCTTCCATGCCGCCCCGGGGGCCGGAGGAGTAGGTCTTGATGGCGATGGTCTTGGCAACGCGGGAAGCGTCCCCGTCATTGCGGAAGATGAGCAGCGGATTCTTGGTGCGATAGGCCCGCAGCCGGTTTTCGGCGTTGAAGAGAAAGGCCTCCATGGACGGGTGGAGGAAGGAGTTGATGAGGGCGGTCCAGGTGCGGCGCTCGCCATCGGCATCGGTGGTGATGTCGGAGCCGTAGAGGATCGGCACCGCGCCCAGCAGGTGGCGGGGATATTTGCGCAGGGCGACGAGGCGGAAGCGATCCTCCAGTGCCTGGAAATCGGCGCCGGCGAAGCTCACCACCAGGCGGTTGGCGCCGGCGGCGGTGAGCGCGTTGATGGCCTTCACCACGTCCACGTCGGCGTTCTCGCCGGTGACGGCGGCGGCATCGAGGAACACGATGCGATCGCCCACCAGGGCCTCGAACACGTCCGCGTCATGGGCGGCGAGCCGGCTCGGCAGATCATGGGCGGCGGCATCGAGGATGAGGCCGAGACGCGGCCCCTTGCGCTCGCAGATGGCGTTGGTGCCCTGGGTGGTGGAATAGCGGATGAGGTCCACTTCCTCGAGCAGCCGCTTCACATCCGGGGCGCCATAGAGCACGCCGGAGGCTTTGGTGAGACCCTCGAAGAAGCATTTGCTCAAATCATAGGGAGTGGTGAGCACCTTGGTCTTCTTCACCGCGTCATCCGCCATGATGCAGATGTCGGTGAGGGTGCCGCCATTATCGATATTGATCTGCAGGGCCATGCGAGAACAGTCCTCCCTTTTCTTTTCCATGCCCGCCGGATGTCTGCCCCGCCCCTTCGGGCACCCGGTCGGCGCGCGGCCGGGCTGGAGCATGTGAAACGGATTGCAGGGGGACGATCGCAAGCGATGTGCCAAGTGACGGCGCCCAGCGCAAAACGAATATTTTCAAGGAATCCGCATCGACTGAAAAAGATTCGCTCTGTGGCGCCTCATTTCAGGCGACGTCTTTGCGAATACACGTTCGGATTTCGGTCGGCATGCTGCGACGCAGGCGAGAGAGTGTTGCGATGCAAAACGTATGAAGGCAAAAAAGAACGCCGCAGACCAAGGCCTGCGGCGTGGAGGAGGTCTTTCGGGGGAGTCGAAAGCCGTTGGGATTTTTGCAAAAGCCGTGCCGATTGCGTGAGGCCTATACTGTAGTGGGATTTTTCTATCGTTTAAAATTGAAAGTGTTGGCCAGTTCGGCGGATGAGTCCGAAAGACTGGCGGAATTTTCTAAGCCGAGGTGCGCCGCACTTCGTCCACGGCGCCTTCCAGGCCATAGCGGCGCAGCTTGGCGTAGACGGTGCTCTTGGCGATGCCGAGGCCGCGGGCCACCGCGGTGACATTGCCCCGATGCGCCTGCATGGCCCGCACCAGCGCCACCCGCTCGGCGGCTTCCATGCCGGTAAGGCCGCTCACGGTCGGCGTCGGGCCTGTGGCATCGTCCGCTGGCGCAACGATGCCGTCGCCGGCCGTCCAGATTTCGTCCGGCACGTCCGCTTCGGTCAGCACGCTGCCTTCGGTGGTCAGAAGCATGCTCTCGATCACGTTGCGCAGCTCCCGCACATTGCCGGGCCAGCCATAGGCGGCGAACAGGTCCAGTACCCGGGGCGACAGGGGCAGCGCCGGCACCCCCTGGCGGCGGGCCAGCTCCGCCACCAGGTGGCGGGCGATGAGGGGAATATCCTCGGCCCGTTCGCGCAGCGGCGGAATGGTGATGGAGGTGACCGCCACCCGGTAGAACAGATCCATGCGGAACCGGCCGGCGCGCACCTCCTGCCGCAGGTCGCGGTTGGTGGCGGCGACAAGGCGGAAGTTCACCTTGCGCGGCCGGGTCTCGCCGATGCGGTAGACCTCGCCGGATTCCAGCACCCTGAGGAAATGGGGCTGCAGGTCCTTCGGCATCTCACCGATCTCGTCGAGGAACAAGGTGCCGCCGTCGGCCGCCTCGATCTTGCCGGTCATGCCGCCGCGCCGGGCGCCGGTGAAGGCGCCTTCCGCATAGCCGAACAGCTCGCTGGAGAGCAGCTCGCGGGAAAGGCCGCCGCAGTTCAGGGCCACGAACGGACCCTCGGGGGTGGTGCTGGCGGCGTGCAGGCTCTGGGCGAACACATCCTTGCCGACGCCGGTCTCGCCCAGCAGCAGCACCGGAGCGCGGCTTTTGGCCAGCTGGCGGGCGCGGGCGATGGACTGGCGCAGGGCCGGCGCATCACCCACGAGGCGCGAGAAGGCGGCGGTCTGCGTGGCCGGCGGCGGCTCGGGGGTGGCGCGGGCGATGGGGGCGGGCGCACGGCGGATGGGCAGGGAGAGCACCGCACCCAGCCGTTCGCCGTCCACCTCCACCGGTTCCAGCCATTCCCGGCGGACCCAGGCCGGCAGCTCGCGGGGCAGGCTGTCGCCCTTGCGCCAGTGGAAGCGCAGGGCGCCGACATCGTCGGGCGCCGGCAGGTCGGGGTGGCGACGGCGCAGCTCCATCAGCGCATCGGTGGCGGTGGCATTGGTCTTCACCGCCCGGCCGTGGCGATCGAACACGATGACCCCATCGGTGGTGCCGGCGCCGAGGCGGTCCATGCAGCGTTCCAGCAGGCGGAAGCGCGCATCCATCTCGATCTGCGCCAGCCGGTTCTCGATGCGGCCGGCGGTGGCCACCACCAGCGCCAGGCTGTGCCGGTTGAATGTGTCGGAGAGGCCGGAGACGTCCACCACGCCGAGGATGGTGCCATCGAACGGGTCGCGGATCACGTCGGCGGAGCAGGACCAGCGCTTGATACCGGAACAGAAATGCTCGGCGGAATGGATCTGCACCGGCTGGCCCACCTCGATGGCGGTGCCGATGGCATTGGTGCCGCAGGTCATTTCGCTCCAAGTGGCGCCGGACAACAGGTGGATGTTCTCCGCCGCGTCGCGCAGGCGGGAATCCCCTTCGAGGTTGAGGATGACCCCGGCCTCGTTGGTCAGCACCATCACCGTGCCGGTTTCCGAGAGCAGCTCGCGGGCCGAGGCCATCACCGGGGCGCTGGCTTCCAGGAGGTCGCTGCAGTCGTCCCGCAGGGAGAACAGGGAATCCTCCCGCATGGGCGGCGGCGCCTGATCGCGGCGGGGATCCACGCTGCCGCTCGCGCAGCGGCGCCAGGAATCGTCCACCAGGCGGCGCAGCGCGTCGGAGCCCGGCTCGTTGCCGTGCAGGAAGCGCTCCCACGAGGCCATGATCTTCTCGTCATTCTCGGGGACCGAGAATTTCTGTCCGGGCCTTGAGAAAGGCATGCGGTCGTCCTCCCCTTCACCGGGCCGGCTGGGCCGACCGAGCCTTTCCCCGGACAGATCTGACGTCTGGCTCTGCGGGCAGGCGGCGGTGATGTTGTTTCGGCATCGCAGGGCGCGGCCGCACGGTTCCAAGCATGCGTTCCCAGGCCGCGGCGCTGGCGATGACATGGCCCGCCGCCGTTGGGACGTGCGTGCCATGCTGAAGAGCGCACTGTAGCATCGTTCGTGCCAATAGGCGCGGTGGTGCAGCGCGCCGCCTGCGGCCGGGTCCCTGCGGCCGGGTCGCGGTGTGCGGGGAGGTAACTTTCTGCTGGTGTGGTCGGCGCCACGGGCGGGGCCGTTCGATTTTCGGTCGATCGGGCGGCTGAAAATCGAACGGATCAGGCCGACTGTGAGGCGCATGGTCTATGGCTGCGACGCTGGCATGGCGGTTGCTGCGGCAAGCCAACCTCAGAACACACAAGATCCGGAGGAACGCCATGGACCATGACGTCGATGCGGCTGGCCCGCAGGTGCAGATGCCGCTCGCATCGGAAGGCGACGGCCGCATTCCCGTGCTGCTGCTCACCGGCTTTCTCGGCGCCGGCAAGACCACCTTGCTGAACCACCTGGTCCGCCAGCCCGCATTCGCGGGCACGGCGCTTCTCATCAATGAGTTCGGCAGTATCGGTATTGATCATCACCTGGTGCAGCACCTGGGGGAGACCATGGTGCTGCTCGAGTCCGGCTGTGTCTGCTGCGCCGTGCGCGGCGATCTCGTGGCGGCGCTGCGCGATCTGCACGATCGGCTGGCGCGCCGGCAGATTCCAGATGTGCGCCGGGTGGTGATCGAAACCACCGGCCTTGCCGATCCGGTGCCGGTGGTGTGGACCTTGATGCAGGAGCGCTTTGTCAGCACCCGCTTCCGCTGCGATGGGGTGGTGACGGTGGTGGACGCCGGCCGGGGCGCGGCCCAGCTCGACACCCATGAGGAAGCGCGCCGGCAGGTGGCCCTGGCCGATCGGCTGGTGATCTCCAAAGCCGACTGTGCGGATCGCTCCACTCGCGAGGCGTTGGATGCGCGGCTGGCGGCGCTGAACCCCAGCGCCCTCCGGGTGGAAGCCTGCCATGGGGTGCTCGACGCCACGCTGCTGGCCGGCGCCGGCGTCTATGCGGTGCCGCCCGGCGGGGCGGCGCTCGCCCAGTGGCTGGGGGGCGATGATCCGCAACAGGACGCGCCCGTGGCGCGCCACGGCGCCCATGTTTCCAGCTTCAGCATGACATTCGATCGGCCGCTGCCCTGGCGGGGGTTCGCGGTGGCCCTGGGTGAGATCCTGGCCAGCTATGGTGCTGCGCTGCTGCGGGTGAAGGGGGTCATGAACATTGCCGGCCTTGCCGGGCCGGTGGTGGTGCAGGCGGTGGGAGAGGTGGCCTATGCCCCGGTGCGCCTGCCGCGCTGGCCCAGCCATCGCGGGCGCTTCGACATGCGCGGCCGGCTGGTGGTCATCGCCGAGGGGCTGGCGCAGGCGCAGGAGGACGACATGCGCGCCCGCCTGGCCGATCTGCCCACCGATGCCGCCGCCCTGCGGCAGGCGGCGCGCCTGCCGCTTTTGCCCACCCGCTGCTGGCTGAGCGCGCGCATGCCGGGGGCTGGCGGAACGATGGAAACGGAGGGCTGGCAGATTTCTGCCTTTCGGCCCGGCCGGGGCGCGGTGCGGGCCTGAGCAAAAAAAAAGTCAGCCTGACGACCTGCGGGGGAAGGTCGTCAGGCTGAACGCGACCCGGGAGGACCGGACGAACTCGCGTGACACCTTCATCCTACGAAAGTGGTCGCGCCGACATCCCCAAAATGGTGGATGCGCGGTCGTTTTCGCGACGGTCTGCCGGCATTGCTGGGGCGGCGGGCGGAGACTGCGGCTGCAGGGGACTTGAGTTTGCCGCTGGCGCGGCTATATCGGTCAAACATTCATAGTCATGAATGAATGGAGTGACGGCTCGCGCACCATTCATTCCCCCGGGCCAGGCTGCTGGCCGGCCTCCAGGATGGCGTGTTCATGTCCCCTTCCGCTCCGTTGCGCCCCGAGGTGACGGGCTTCTTCGATCCCGACACCAACACCATCAGTTATGTGGTGAAGGATCCGGCCTCGTCCGCCTGCGCCGTCATCGACAGTGTGCTCGATCTCGATTACGCGGCCGGCCGCCTCGCCACCTCCTCCGCTGACCGCATCATCGCCTTCGTGCGCGGCCATGGCCTGACCGTGGAATGGCTGATCGAAACGCACGTGCACGCCGATCACCTCTCCGCCGCGCCCTATCTCCAGCGGGAACTGGGTGGCAGGATCGGCATTGGTGCGCAGATCACCGTGGTGCAGGACACCTTCGGCAAGGTGTTCAACGAGGGCACCGAGTTCCGCCGCGACGGCAGCCAGTTCGACCATCTGTTCGAGGACGGGGACCGCTACACCATCGGACGGCTCGAGGGCCAGGCGCTGCATACGCCCGGCCACACCCCCGCCTGCATGACCCATGTGATCGGCGACGCGGCCTTTGTGGGCGACACCCTGTTCATGCCCGATGGCGGCACCGCGCGGGCGGATTTCCCGGGTGGCGACGCCCATGTGCTCTATCGCTCCATCCAGAAGGTGCTGTCGCTGCCCGACGAGACCCGGCTCTTCATGTGCCACGATTACGCGCCCGGCGGGCGGGAGGTGCGCTATGAGACCACGGTGGCGGAGGAGCGCGCGCACAACATCCACGTGCACGAAGGGGTGAGCGAGGCGGCGTTCGTCGCTTTGCGCACCGCCCGCGATGCCACGCTCGGCATGCCGCGGCTGATCCTGCCCTCGCTCCAGGTGAACATGAAGGCCGGCCAGCTGCCGGAGCCGGAAGCCAATGGCAAGCGCTTCCTCAAGGTTCCCCTCGATACCCTCTGACCGCGCAGGCGGCCGCTTCCCCCGGCCCGCGCCGGGGCTTTCCGTTCAGGTTTGCCCGTGCTGTTCCAGACCGTTTCCGCCGTCCTGTCCGGCGCCCTTTCCGGCTTCATCCTCGGCCTCATCGGCGGTGGCGGGTCGGTGCTGGCGACGCCGCTGCTGCTCTATGTGGTGGGGGTGGGCGAACCCCATATCGCCTTCGGCACCGGCGCTTTGGCGGTGTCGGTGAATGCCTATGCCAATCTCATCGGCCATGCCCTCAAGGGCCATGTGATGTGGCGCTGCGCGGTGGTGTTCACGGCGGTGGGCACCCTTGGCGCGCTCATCGGTTCCACCATCGGTAAGCTCACCAATGGCCAGGTGCTGCTGTTCCTGTTCGGCCTCGTCATGGCGCTGATCGCCGCTTTGATGCTGCGGCCGCGCGCGGTCACCTCCGCCGACATGCCGGTCATCACCCGGAGGCTGTGCGTGAACGCGGGGGTGGCGGCGCTCGCCACCGGCATGGCGTCCGGCCTGTTCGGCATCGGCGGCGGCTTTCTGATCGTGCCGGCGCTCATCTTCTCCACCGGCATGGCCACCATCTATGCGGTGGGCACCTCGCTCCTGGCGGTGGGCACGTTCGGCCTTGCCACAGCGGTGAATTATGCCGCGTCCGGCCTCGTGGATTGGCGCGTGGCGGCGGAATTCCTCGGCGGTGGCCTCATCGGTGGCGTGGCGGGCATGGCGCTCGCCACCCGGCTGGGGGCCAACAAGAACACGCTGAACCGCATCTTCGCCGTGGTGGTGGCCTCGGTGGCCGTCTATGTGCTGTACCGCTCGGGCAGGGCGCTGCTGGGCTATGGCGCCTGAGCCTCAGGGCTCCACCAATTGGCGCAGGCGCGGCAGGTCGCAGACAATCTGATTGGGCTTCGGCTCCCGGATGAAGCCCTGCCGCTTCAACTCCGCCATGGTGCGGCTGGCAGTCTCGGTGGTGAGCCCCAGCAGGGCGCCCAGGTCCTCGCGGCTGAACAGCTCGCAGCGGGCGCCCTCCTCCGGCTCGGCGAGCCAGATGAGGAAGCGCACCACCCGTTCGCGCGCCGCGCCGGTGGAGAACTCGGTGATCCAGCGGTCGGCGCTGGACAGGGCCTTGTGCCAGCGCGCCATCAGCTCGTGATAGAGCCCGCTGTTGCCGTGGGAAAGCGCGCGCACCACGTCCACGGGCAGCCGGCATAGCTCGGTGGCGTGCAGGGCCGTGGCGGTGTGCGGATAGCTGTCGTCGATCAGCGCCTCCAGCCCGAACAGATCAGTCTTGCGCAGCAGCCGGACGATGCGCTGGGTGCCGTCGGGCAGGTATTGGGTGAGCTTCACCAGCCCGCTGCGCACCGTATACAGGGTGTGGGCCGGGCCGCCGGCGCTGTAGATCTCCGTCCCCGGTGCATAGACCAGTTGGTCGATCGGCCGGTGCAACTGGTCGAAATCCGCCTCCTTCAGCCCGGCGAACAGCACCGCGTTGCGGATGGTGCAGTGCCTGCAGTCCGCAACGCCGGTCCAGGCTTCGGCAAGGGCGACGTGCTTCACCCGGCGCCTCCCGGGGCCCGCTCCATGTGGCGCAGCATCTCGGCCGGCGCACCACGGGCGGTGATGCGGCCCTCCTCCATCAGCAGCACCTCGTCCATCGCCTCCAGACGGGCACGGCGATGGGTGATGAGCAGCAGGGCCTGATCGGCGGCGAGGGCACCCATCACCCCGTCCATCACCCGCCGCTCGGTCTCGCCATCGAGGCCTTCGGTGGGTTCGTCGAGGATCAGGATGGGTGCATCCTTCAACAGGGTGCGGGCGAGGCCCAGGCGGCGGGCCTCGCCGCCGGAGATCTTGGCGCCATGGGCCCCCACGAAGGTGTCGAGCCCGGCCGGCTGGGCGGCGACGAAGGCGGTCAGCCCGGCCCGCTCCAGCACCGCCGCCAGCTGGGCGTCGGTGGCCTCGGGGGCGGCGATGCGCAGGTTGTCGCGCAGGGTGGCCGAGAACAGGTGATCGTGCTGGGACAGCACCGCGAGGCGCTGGCGCCAGGCATCGGCCCCATAGGCGTCAAGGTCCGTGCCGGCGAAGCTCACCGTGCCGGCGCTGGGCGCCCGGAAGCGCAGGGCCAGCGCCACCAGGCTCGACTTGCCCGAGCCGCTGGCGCCGATGAGGCCGATCCGCCGGCCGGGCTCCAGGGAAAGGCTCACATCCGTCACCGCCGCGCTGCCGGCGCCGGGGTAGGTAAGGCCGGTATGGGAGAAGGCGAGGGCGCCCGCTGCCGGCACGTGGCGCGGCGTCGCCGGCTCGGCCACCGGGGCGGGACGGTCCACCAAAGAGAAAATCCGGCGGGCCGAGGCGAGGGTGCCCGGCAGGGTCTGGAAGGCGAGGGGGAAGGGCGCCACCGCCTCGAACAAAGCGAGGGAGAGCAGGGCCAGCATGGGCAGGTCGGCGCCGGGCAGGGTCCCGGCCAGCACCTGCGGCGCGCCGATCAGGATCACCGCCAGCAGGCTCAGCTGGGCGGCAAGGCCCACCCCCGCGCCACCGAAGCCGGCGATGCCGGCGAGGCGCTTTTCGTCCGTGATGAGGGCATCGCTGGTGGCGTCGAGGGCGGCGCGGTGGCGGCGCTGCGGATCATAGATATCGAGCTCCGCGCGCCCCTCCAGGTGATCCACCAATTGGGCGTTCAGCTCGGCGGTGCGGGCCGTCACCTGCTGCGCTGCCGGCGCCGCGAGGCGCTGCAGCAGGGCGGGCAGGCCGAAGCCGGCGATGAGCGCCGCCACCAGCAGCACGCCGGCGATGGCCGCGTCATACCGCGCCACCACCCAGATGCCGACGATGAGCACCAGCACCCCCGCCAGCAGCGGCGAGAGGATGCGCAGGAAGGCGAATTCCAGCCGGTCGATGTCGCCCTTGAGGCGGGCCAGGAGATCGCCGCTGCGCTGGTCTTCCAGGGCGGCGGGGGCGAGCGGGGTGAGGCGGATGAAGAACCAGGGCCGCAGCCGCGCCACGAATTTCAGCGTCGCCTCGTGCCCCACCAGCCGCTCCACATAGCGCCCGGCGGTGCGGGAGATGGCGAAGCCGCGGATATAGGCGGCGGGGGTGAAATAATTCATGGAGACGCCGGCCGCCCCGGCCAGCGCCATGGCGGTGATGAACCAGCCGGAGGTGGCCATCAGCGCAATGTGGGACAAGGTGGCGAGGGCCGAGAGCAGCACAGCCAGGGCCATCCACCCCGCCTGCGGCCGCATGAGACTGAGAAGGCGCTTGAGATCGCTCATTGGGCGGCCTCCCACAGCTCGGTGTCGCCGGAGGCCAGCCGGGCGAACAGGCCGCCCTTGGCGAGGAGGGCTGTGGCCGCGCCTTCCTCGGCGATGCGGCCGTGGTTCAGCACGACGATGCGCCGGGCGCTGGAGATGCTGGCGAGGCGATGGGCGGCGATGAGGCCGCTGCGGCCCGGCAGCAGGCGGGCGAGGGCGGCTTCCACCTGCGCCTCGCTCTCATGGTCGAGGTGGGCGGTGGGCTCGTCGAGCACGATCATGGGCGCATCGCGATAGAAGGCGCGGGCAACCGCAAGGCGATGGGCCTCGCCGCCCGACAGGCCGGTCCCACCCTCGCCGAGGGTGCCGTCGAGGCCGCCGGGCACGGCCGCCACCACATCGGCAAGGCCGGCCTGGGCCACCGCCTGCCGAAGGCGCTCGCCATCGGGCGCGGCCTCGCCGGGGGCGATGTTGGAGGCGAGGGTGCCGGCGAAAAGGCGCGGGCGCTGCGGCACATAGCCGATGCGGCTGCGCCATTGGGCGAGGTCCAGCTCGGCCAGCGGCACGCCATTCACCAGCACGCGGCCGGACGTGGGTTTCACGAAGCCCAGCAGCAGATGCAGCAGGGACGACTTGCCGGCGCCGGAGGGGCCCACCAGCGCCACCGTCTCGCCCGGCGCCACGGTGAAGCTGACCCCGTCGAGGGCGCGGCGGCCATCGGGGAAGGTCAAGTGCACATCCTCGAAGCGGATCTCGATGCGCTCGGGATGGGGCAGAGGCGTGCTGCCGCCGGTTTCCGCCAGCGCCGGCAGGTCGTCGGGGGCGACCATGCGCTCGGCGGCGCCGATGGCCTCCATGCGGGCGTGGTAGGCGGTGCCCATGGCCCGCAGCGGGGCATAGAATTCCGGCGCCAGCAGCAGGATGAACAGGCCCTCGAAAAAGGCCATTTCGCCCCACAGCAGGCGGAAGCCGATGAACACCGCCACCAGGGCGATGGAGACGGTGGCGAAGAATTCCAGCACCAGGGAGGAGAGGAAGGCCACCCGCAGCACCGCCATGGTGTCGCGGCGATAGGCATCGGCGACGCTCGCCACCTGCCGCGCCATGCGGCCGGCGGCATTGAAGGCCTTCAGGGTGGCAAGGCCCTGCACCGCGTCGAGCAGGTGGCCGGACATGCGCGCAAGGCGCCGCCACTGCTTCTGGTTCAGCGCCTCGGCCCCCTTGCCGATCAGGATCATGAACACCGGGATCAGCGGCGCGGTGACGAGGAACACCAGCCCCGACAGCCAGTCGAGGGGAAACACCACCACGATAATGGCCAGCGGCAGCACCACCGCCAGGACGGAGGCGGGAATGTAGCGGGAATAATAGGGCTCCACCGCCCGCACCCCGTCGGCGAGGGCGGCCACCATCTCGCCGGTGCGGGTCTCGGCAAGGCCCACCGGGCCGATCTTCTCCACCCGGTCCAGCAGCTCGGCGCGCAGCGCCCGCATCACCTTGCCAGCGGCGGCGAAGCCGAAGCGCTCGGTGGCCCAGACGGTGAGAAAGCGGGCGGCGATGGCGCCGAGAAGGGCGGCGATCTCCACCGGAAAGGCGGCAACGGGGAGCTTTTGGAACAGCACCCCGTTGAGGATCCGCGCCACCAGGAACGCCTGGAGGATGATGAGGAGACCCGTCACCAGCGACAGCGTCATGGTGAGGTTGAGCTCACGGCGCGCCGAGGGGCGGAAACGGGACAGGAAGGCGGACAGCTTCTTGCGGTCAGGCCTCTGCTCTAACTCGCGGTCGGTGATGACGCCTTCTCCCCGTGATCAGCGCGAGATCACGGGGCCTTCTGGTCACCCTTGGTCTCGTCGAACTCGTTCTGGAACTCGAACCACATGACATTGATGACGCCCATGGCCAGCGCGGCCGCGACGCCGAGGACCCATGCGAAATACCACATGTCCGCCTCTCCTTCACTGCGATCAAAAGACCGATCGCGGTTGATGGGAATTCGCACGCCCCGCGCCCATCGGGCCGGGGCGTGTGCTGATCGCGGGCCTCAATAGGCCTGGTGCTTGCGCTCTTCGATGTCGGCCACCGTCACCTTGCCCCACATGGTGCGGTAGCACCACAGGGTGTAGAGCAGGACGAGGGGCAGGAAGATCACCACGGCGCCCAGCATCACCTTGAGGGTGAGCGCCGAGGAGGCGGCGTCCCACAGGGTCAGCGACGAGTTGAGGCTCATGGTGGAGGGCATCACGAACGGGAACATGGACACGCCCGCGGTGCCGATGATGCCCGCCAGGGCGAGGCCGCTCGCCACGAAGGCGAAGCCCGGCCGGCCGGCCCGGGCCAGCAGCGCCACCAGCAGCGGCCCGATGAGGCCGAGGGCCGGCACCACCATGGCGATGGGCAGGGTGCGGTAGACGGTGAGCCAGGCGCCCGGCTCGCGCACCACTTCCTTGGCCAGCGGGTTGGGCAGGCCGGTGAGCGGCGGCTGGGAGACGATGCGATAGCCATCGATGCCGAACGCCACCCACACGCCGGCGAGGGCGAACAAAGCGGTGACCACCAGCGGCAGCCAGCCGAGCACGCCGCGGGCGCGGGCCTGGATCTCCCCTTCCGTGCGCAGCTGCAGCCACACCGCCCCGTGCATGGTGAGCATGCCGACGGAGATGATGCCGGCCAGGAGCGCGAACGGGTTCAGAAGGCCGAGCAGGGCCCAGATGAAGGTAGCGCCGTAATGGGGCTTCAGGAAGCTGTCGAGGTAAAATGGCACCCCTTGCAGCACATTGCCCATGGCCACGCCGAAGATGAGGGCCGGCACCAGGCCGCCCACGCACAGGCCCCAGTCCCAGGCATTGCGCCAGCGCGGATCGGCGATCTTGCTGCGGTAGTCGAAGCCCACCGGCCGCAGGAACAGCGCCATGAGCACCACCAGCATGGCGAGATAGAAGCCGGAGAAGGCGGCGGCATACACCGCCGGCCAGGCGGCGAAGATGGCGCCGCCGGCGGTGATCAGCCACACCTGGTTGCCGTCCCAGTGCGGGCCGACGGTGTTGATGATCACCCGCCGCTCGGCGTCATTCTTGCCAAGGAAGGGCAAGAGCGTGCCCACGCCCATATCCATGCCATCGGCGATGGCGAAGCCGATCAGGAGGGTGCCGACCAGGACCCACCAGATCAGGCGAAGGGTTTCGTAATCGAGCATGGCTCGGTTCCTTTCAGGGGTTCCGGTTCATTCGGCGGGCTGGGCGGAAAGAGCCGCCTTCTGCTCGTGGTAGTAGCGGCCGGTGTGCAGCGAGCTGGGTCCCTGCCGGGCGAAGCGGAACATCAGGAAAATCTCGATCACCAGCAGCACCGAGTAGAAGATCAGATAGCCGGCGATGGAGAAGATGAGGTCGGACACGGTGAGGGCCGACGTGGCCAGGAAGGTGGGCAGCACCTCGCCGATGGCCCAGGGCTGGCGGCCGAACTCGGCCACGAACCACCCCATCTCCGCGGCGATCCACGGCAGCGGGATGGAATAGACCAGCAGGCGCAGCAGCCAGCGCTTGTTCTCCAGCGTGCCCTTGGCCAGGAAGTAGAACGAGGCCAGGAAGTAGCCCAGCAGCAGGAAGCCGAGGCCGACCATGATGCGGAAGCCCCAGAACACGTAGAACACGTCGGGAATGGAGCTCTTGGCGGCTTCCAGCACCTGCGCATCGGTGGCGCTGGCGGGGTTCTCCACATAGCGCTTCAGCAGCAGCCCATAGCCGAGGTCGCGCTTGTGCTGCTCGAAGGTCGCGCGGGTCGCTTCGGACTTGTCGCCGCTGCGCAGGGCTTCCAGGGCGCCATAGGCGATCATGCCCGAGCGGATGCGGGTCTCGTGCTGCTTGATGAGGTCATCAAGGCCGGTCACCTGCTTGTCGAGGGAGCGGGTGGCGATCAGGCCCATGACGCCGGGGATCTTGATGGCGTATTCGGTCTCCATGTCCTTCTGGTCGGGAATGCCGATCACGGTGAAGGCGGCGGGCGCCGGTTCGGTCTTCCACTCGGCCTCGATGGCCGCGAGCTTCACCCGCTGCACGTCGCCGAGCTCGTAGCCGCTCTCGTCACCCAGCACGATCACCGCCAGCGCCGCGGCGACGCCGAAGCCGGCCGCCACCGCGAACGAACGCTTGGCGAAGGCGAGGTCGCGCCCCTTCAGGATGTACCAGGCAGAAATGCCGATCACGAACATGGAGGCTGTGACATAGCCGGCCGCCACCGTGTGGATGAACTTCACCTGCGCCACCGGGTTGAACACCACGGCGGCGAAGTCGACCATCTCCATGCGCATGGTCTCGGCGGAGAATTCGGCACCCACCGGATTCTGCATCCAGGCATTGGCGACCAGGATCCACAGCGCCGAAAGGTTCGTGCCCACCGCGGTGAGGAACACCACAGCGAGGTACGCCTGCTTGCTCATGCGGTCGCGACCCAGCAGCAAGAGGCCGACGAAGGTGGATTCGAGGAAGAAGGCCATCAGCCCTTCGATGGCCAGCGGGGCGCCGAACACGTCGCCCACATAGTGCGAGTAATAGGACCAGTTCGTGCCGAACTGGAACTCCATGGTGAGACCCGTGGTGACGCCCAGCGCGAAATTGATGGCAAACAGCTTGGTCCAGAACCGCGACATGTCGCGGTAAATCTCGCGGCCCGTCATCACATAGACCGCTTCCATGATGAAGAGGATCCAGATCAGACCGAGGGTGAGCGGCACGAAAATGAAATGGTACATGGCGACGGCAGCGAACTGCCATCGCGAAAGTTCGACAAACAGCGGGTCGATCATTGGGGTCTCCTTCGACACCTCATCGGCATCGCGCGCCGGCACGCAGGGCGTACGGCCGGGCGCACAGGTCTCCTGCTTCTCATGCACGGGCCATTCCCGTGCCACATTGCGATGTCGCAATGGGAACGTGCGGCCTACAGCCGCGCATCGGCCCACATTCGCGACGGCGCAATCTGGTCGTGCCGGACCGGCGTGCAGACGTGAGGGGGCCGGCCCGTGACCGGCGCCACGTTAATCCCTTACCGACCCGCGGCAACCCCGATGTGCCCGAGGTGGCCGGGACATGAGGCCGCTGAGACAACTCCGCGCATTGGTGGAATGAACTGTGCCGGGCGCAGCGGGCCGCGGCCCGTCGCCGACGATGACCTCAGCGGCAGCCCTTCCGGCTCTCCCAATACTTCACCTGATCCACATAGCGCTGCTGCTCGGGCGTGAGCTGGCCATAGGGCGGATAGCAGCGGGGGCCGAACGTGGCGAGGGCATCCGCGGTCTTGAAGCAATAGCCCTGTTCGGCATAGGCCGCGTTGCGCTGAACCCAGAGCGCCCGGCACGACAACTGGCTGAGAGACGTCTGCTGCGCCCGCGCCATGCCGGGCGCGGCGAGGCCGGCGCAGAGGACGAGGGCCAGTGCCGGGGCGAAGGAGGTTGCGCACGCGGCCGCGCGGACGGTGGGCCGTGAGCGGGCAGGGCGCCAGGGGAGGGCGCTGCGGCATCCGGCGCGTGATTGAAGCCGCCAGGCTTTGCGATACCCTGCCATTTCAGCCTCCCGATCCCGAAAGCCCCATGCGGGGCCTCAGGATACCTCGGGGAGCAGCTCTCGCAAAGGTTGTAGTTTAGATGCCGAGATTTGCCGCCAATATCAGCCTGCTGTGGCCGGAGCTGGGGTT
Source organism: Xanthobacter sp. NM-25 (assembly GCF_022138605.1). Lineage (GTDB taxonomy): Bacteria > Pseudomonadota > Alphaproteobacteria > Rhizobiales > Xanthobacteraceae > Xanthobacter. The sequence continues at coordinate 978,856 of NZ_JACBFS010000001.1, read as the reverse complement.
TCCCGAGCGCATCGCGCAGGCGTCCGCGGCCGGCTTTCAGGCGGTGGAATGCCAGTTTCCCTACGCCTTCAGCGCGTCCGAGCTGGCCGAGCGGCTGGCTGACCATGGCCTGGTGCAGGTCCTGCACAATCTGCCGGCGGGGGATTGGGCGGCGGGCGAGCGAGGCATCGCCTGCATTCCCGGCCGCGAGGCGGAGTTTCGGGATGGGGTGGGGCTTGCCCTGACCTATGCGCAGGCGCTCGACGTACCGACGCTCAACTGCCTTGCCGGACTGACGCCGCCGGGGGTGCCGGCCGAACGGGTCCGCGAGACCCTGGTGGAGAACCTGCGCTTCGCCGCCGCCGCCCTCGCCGCCGTGGGCCGCACGCTGACCGTGGAGCCCCTCAACACCCGCGATGTGCCGGGCTTCCACCTCCATGGCTCGCGCCAGACGTTGGAACTGCTGGACCAGGTGGGTGCCGACAATGTGCGGTTGCAGTATGACGTCTATCATATGCAGGTGATGGAAGGGGACCTGACGCGCACCCTGCAGCGGGAGATGCTGCGCATCGGCCATATCCAGATCGCCGACAATCCCGGGCGGGGGGAGCCCGGCACCGGGGAGATCCATTTTCCCTTCCTGCTCGCCGCCATCGATGCGGCTGGCTACACCGGCTGGATCGGCTGCGAATATCTGCCGCGCACCACCACCGGAGCGGGCCTCGCTTGGTTCGACCCCTACCGGCCGTGATGCGGGGTGGGCTGCGCAAAGCCTTGGTGCGACAGTCTTCCTGACCCTTGTGCGACTTTATGCGGAGACGCTCTAAGGGCATGATGCCGTTAAGCGAGAGCAAGCCGCGCGCGACGTCGCGGCGCCGGAGGAAGCCCAGCCATGCCCCACAAGCGCCCTCTCACCCGCCGCGAGCGGGCCACCAAGATCGTGGCCACGGTCGGCCCGGCCTCCAACAGCGAGGAGAAGCTGGAGGCCCTGTTCCGCGCCGGCGTGGATGTGTTCCGGCTCAATTTCAGCCACGGCACCCAGGCTGACCACGGGGGCGTGCTCGACCGCATCCGGCGGTTGGAGAAGACGGTCAATCGCCCCATCGGGGTGATCGCCGACGTGCAGGGCCCCAAGCTGCGCATCGGCCGCTTCAAGGATGGCGCCATCACCATCGCCCCCGGGGACGTGCTCAGCTTCGATGCCGAGACCGAGCGTCTGGGGGAAGGCAAGAGAGTACCCATTCCCCACCCCGACATTCTGGAAGCCCTGCCCCTCGGCGCCACGGTGCTGTGCGACGACGGCAAGGTGCGGCTGAAGGTGGTGGGCAAGAGCGCCGGGCATCTGGAGGCTCAGGTGGTGGCGGGCACGCGCCTGTCCAACAACAAGGGCTTCAACATTCCCGACGTGGTGCTGCCCATGTCGCCTTTGACCGAGAAGGATCGGTCCGATCTCGAGTTCGCCTGCGCCGCCGGGGTGGAATGGATCGCCCTGTCGTTCGTCCAGCGGCCGGCGGACATTCACGAGGCGCGCGAGCTGATCCAGGGCCGCGCCGCGGTGATGCTGAAGATCGAGAAGCCCTCTGCGGTGGAGCATCTCACCGAGCTGGTGGAACTGGCCGACGCCATCATGGTGGCGCGCGGCGACCTCGGCGTGGAGATCTCCCTGGCGGAGGTGCCGGCGCTGCAGCGGCGCATGATCGCCGAGGCGCGTAAATATGGGCGGCCGGTCATCGTCGCCACCCAGATGCTGGAATCCATGATCCAGGCGCCGGTGCCCACCCGCGCCGAGGTGTCGGACGTGGCCACCGCCGTCTATGAGGGCACCGATTGCGTGATGCTCTCGGCGGAAACCGCCGCCGGCCAGTATCCGGTGGAGGCGGTGAGCGTGATGGACGACATCATCCGCCACGTGGAGCGTGACCCCGGCTATCGCAAGGTTCTGGGCGCTTCGGCGGCGGACTGGGGCGAGACCATCGGCGATGCCGTGATCAAGGCCAGCTACCAGGCGGCGGTGGCGGTGGATGCGGCGGCGCTGGTGGCCTTCACCCTTTCGGGCACCACCGCCCTGCGGGCCGCCCGCGAACGGCCGGAGATCGCCATTCTCGGCCTCACCCCCCAGCTCGAAACCGCGCGGCGCCTGGCGCTCTCCTATGGCGTGCATGCGGTGCACATGAAGGAGGACATCCACTCCTTCGGCGACATGGTGGACACCGCGGTGCGCACCACCGTGGTGCAGGGACTGGGGCGGCCGGGCGACCGGCTGGCCATCTGCGCCGGCGTGCCGTTCGCGCAGCCCGGCACCACCAACATCATGCGCATCACCATCATCGGTGCCGACGATCCGCCCTCGCGCTACGATGTGGATGTGCACACCCCGCGCCCGGCCCGCCGCGCGGCCCGCAGCTGACCGCCGGGCGGAACTGGCGGAGTGCCGGTTCCGCCACGCGCGCATGCCCTTCAGGCAGGCAATTGTGCGGAAGGTCTTCCGGTTCGAAAAATGATCATTGTCGCTTATTGGCGCGCATAGGTTGTATTGTGCCCGCGATGGCGCCATTGTTGCCACGCTTTCGCGACGGCATGCGAGATATACGTAAATGCATGGCATTGATTGTGTGATGATTTTTTAGGTCGAAAACGTTTTCTACTGCGGAATGCCACTGAAAGCGGCATTTCTGAGTCTGGACGGATGCGCGCCCAGCCGCTTTACTTCGGCCGCCTTTCTCATGGCTACGGCTGGATCATGGCTGTCGAAGTCGAGCGCAAATTCCTCGTGACGTCCGATGCCTGGCGGGCCGGTGCGCAGGCTTGTGTCATTCGCCAGGGCTATCTGTGCCTGGGCTCGGGTGCCACCGTGCGGGTGCGTATCGCCGATGCCACCGCCTTCATCACCGTGAAGGGCACCACCCGCGGCATCTCGCGGGACGAGTATGAATACCCCATCCCCCTCATCGATGCCGAGGCCATGCTGCGGGACCTGTGTGCCCGGCCGCTGATCGAGAAGATCCGCTATGCTGTGCCCCATGCGGGCCGGCTGTGGACGGTGGACGTGTTCGGCGCCGACAATGCCGGGCTGGTGCTGGCCGAGGTGGAGCTGGGCGATCCGGAGGATGCGGTGACGCTGCCGCCCTGGGTTGGCGAGGAAGTCACCGAGGATCCGCGCTACCGCAATTCCGCTCTGGTGCGCGCGCCATTGGGCGCCCTCTGCGGCGCCTGAGCCACCCGCGGGGGGCAAGCCAGGCCGGACAGGTCAGGCTGAACAGGTCAGCCCGTGAAAGTCAGCCGCCGGCCAGGGCGGCTTCGATGGCCAGAAGATCGCGCCACGCCAGCCGCTTGCCGATGGGGGTGCGCAGCAGATACGCCGGATGGAAGGTGGCGATGGCGCGGATGGTGCGCGTGCCCGTCTCATAGGGCATGAAGCGGCCCCTCAGCTTGGTGATGCCCTCGGTGGTGGCCAGCAGCGCCTGGGCCGACTGGCCGCCGAGGCACACCAGGATGTCCGGATTGGCGAGCTCGATCTGGCGGGTGATGAAGGGCAGGCAGATGGCCGTTTCCTGCGGCGTCGGCGTACGGTTGCCGGGCGGGCGCCAGGGGATGATGTTGGCGATATAGGCGCTCGAGCGGTCGAGGCCGATGGCGCCGAGCATGAGATCGAGAAGCCGGCCGGCGCGACCGACGAACGGCACGCCCTGCTGGTCCTCATCCCGCCCCGGAGCTTCGCCCACCAGCATCACCCGCGCCTGCGGATTGCCATCGGCGAACACCAGCCGGCTGGCGGTGCGCTTGAGCGCACAGCCCTCGAACTGCTCCAGCAGTGCCCGCAGCTCATCGAGGCTGGCGGCCCCGCGCGCGGCATCGCGGGCGGCCATCGCCGCCTCGTCGGGGGTGTGGGACACCAGCGGGTGCCCGGAGGCGCTCCCGGTCGCCGCCTTCGCGGGCGCCTGGCGCGCGCGCGCCGGTTCTTGGCTCGGATGTTGGCTCGGATGTTGGGCGAGCCCCTGGCGCTGGGGGGCCGCGGGCTCATCCTCCTGCCGCGGCGCGCGGCTGCCCCGCGCCACCGCTTCGGCGGCGCTTTCGGCAAACCGATCCACCGGCGCCTCGCCCACGGCCAGGTCGACGCCTGCGTCCCAGTGGAAGGCGAGGATGTCGGCCCAATCGAGCTGCGGCAGATCGGTCATGGTGTTGATATAAGATTCGCGCTTGGTGTCGGCACCGGAGCGTGCCGCGTTCTGCAGTGCAAACCTATGGCACGATCAGCCGTGCGGGTGAAGCCGCAGAAGGGCGGCGCGGCACCCATGGATATGGGGAAAAGCGCCATTCCTGGTCAAGTCGTCGCAGCTGTGGCCCATCTCCTGAATTGTCAGAACGGCTCAACCGTGGAAGAACTCCAACGAAAGCACGATGACGTAAACGGGAGTTGTGGGGATGAGCGCGGCTGAGCTGCCTGAACGCGAAGGCATGGATTACGACGTGGTGGTGGTGGGTGGTGGTCCCGCCGGCCTGGCCACGGCCATCCGCTTGAAGCAGAAGGCAGCGGAGAGCGGCGCGGACATTTCCGTCGTGGTGGTCGAAAAAGGGTCCGAGGTCGGTGCGCACATCCTGTCCGGCGCGGTGGTGGATCCGGTGGGGCTCGACCAACTGCTGCCCGAATGGCGCACCGAGGACGACCGTCCGCTGGTGACCGAGGTCAATGACGACCACTTTTATCTGCTCGGCCCGGCCGGCGGCGTGAAGCTGCCCAATTTCGCCATGCCGCCGCTGATGAACAACCACGGCAACTTCATCGGCTCCCTGGGCAATGTGGCGCGCTACCTGGCCCGCAAGGCCGAGGAGCTGGGGGTGGAGATCTACCCCGGCTTCGCCGCCAACGAGGTGCTGTACGACGAGAATGGCGCGGTGAAGGGCATCGCCACCGGTGATATGGGCATCGGCAAGGATGGCGAGCCCAAGCCGGAATTCACCCGCGGCATGGAGCTGCGCGGCCGCTACACGGTGTTTGCCGAGGGCGCCCGGGGCCAGCTCTCCAAGCAGCTCATCGCCAAGTTCGGCCTGGATGCCGGCCGCGAGCCGCAGAAGTTCGGCATCGGTCTGAAGGAGCTGTGGAAGGTCAAGCCGGAAAAGCACAAGCCCGGCCTGGTGCAGCATGCCTTCGGCTGGCCGCTCGATTCCAAGACCGGCGGCGGCGCCTTCCTCTACCATATGGAAGATGAGCAGGTGATGGTGGGCTTCGTGGTCCACCTGAACTACCAGAACCCCTGGCTCTCGCCGTTCGACGAATTCCAGCGCTTCAAGACCCACCCCATCTTCAAGGACACGTTCGAGGGCGCCACGCGCATCTCCTACGGCGCCCGCGCCATCACCGAGGGCGGCTGGCAGAGCGTGCCGAAGCTGTCCTTCCCCGGTGGCGTTCTGGTGGGTTGCGCGGCGGGCTTTGTGAATGTGCCGCGCATCAAGGGCAGCCACAATGCGGTGCTCTCGGGCATCCTCGCCGCCGATCATCTGGCCGAGGCGCTGGCCGCTGGTCGCAGCCAGGATGAGCTGGCGAGCTACGAGGACGCCTGGCGCACATCGCCGGTGGGCGACGACCTGAAGAGGGTCCGCAACGTGAAGCCGCTGTGGTCCAAGCTCGGCACCTTCATCGGCATTCCGTTGGGCGGCCTCGACATGTGGGCCAACACCCTGGGCTTCTCGCTGTTCGGCACCCTCAAGCACGGCAAGCCGGATTATGCGTCCCTGAAGCCGGCGGCCCAGTGCAAGAAGATCGTCTATCCCAAGCCGGATGGCGTGCTCACCTTCGACAAGCTGTCGTCGGTGTTCATCTCCAACACCAACCACGAGGAAGACCAGCCGGTGCACCTCAAGGTGGCGGACATGGCGCTGCAGAAGGCATCCGAGCACGACATCTTTGCCGGCCCCTCGAACCGCTACTGCCCGGCCGGCGTCTATGAGTGGGTGGAGGAGGGGGCCGATGCACCCCGTTTCCAGATCAACGCGCAGAACTGCGTGCACTGCAAGACCTGCGACATCAAGGACCCCAACCAGAACATCACCTGGACCGCCCCCGAAGGCGGTGGCGGCCCGAACTATCCCAATATGTGAGCGGGCTCTGCGCCCACTGTCGGCGGGCCGCTGTGCTTGGCCAACGGTGGGCGCGAACAGCCTGAACAAAAGGGGCCGGCGCGGGTTTCGCGCCGGCCCCTTTTCGCTGGAAAGCTCCGAGGCGGCTCAGGCCGCCCGCGAGGGGTGGCGGGCGACGATGTTGCAGAAGTCGGTGGGCCGGGTGGGGAGGGGCTGCAGGGTGCCGTCCCACTGCAGGCGCGCGAAGGTGTAGCCCAGCTCCGCCAGGGTGTTCCACGGCGCCGCCGGATCGCCACCGCTGGACAGCAGCGCGGGACAGTTCATCTCGAAGATGATCAGCGGATGGTGGGTGGAGATGGTGGCCATGCCCCCGGCCAGGACGCGCTGCTCGGCACCCTCCACGTCGATCTTGATGACGTCCACCCGCGGCAGGGAAAGATCGGCCACCAGCTGGTCGAGGGTGGTGATCTCCACCTCTTCGGCCTCGGTGGCGGCGCCGTCGTTGACCAGGGAGAAGGCCTGCGGGTCATCCCCCACCGGGTTGTGGAACAGGCTCGCGCGGCCGGCGGCATCCGCCAGGCCCTTGCGGACCAGGGTGACATTCTTGAAGCCGTTGAGGCCCACGTTCTGCACCAGCAGGTCGCCGGCTTCCTTGCCGGGCTCCACCGCGACGATGCGACCGGCGCGGGGCGCCATCTTGAGGGTGAACAGGCCGATGTTCGCGCCCACGTCGACGAAGATGTCGCCGGTGTGCACGAACTTGTCGATATACTTCAGCTCCGGCTCCACCTCATCTCGCAGAAGGTATGTGGAAACCGTCGTGTAACGCAGATTGGCGGGGGCCTCCATCTTCACGCCCGGCACCAGATGGAATAGCGGCTTGCGGCCGAGACCCACCAGCATCGCGAGAGAGGCGACGCGCCCCAGCACCGTGATGGGGGCTTCCTGGAACGCGGGTTCATTCAGAAGCTTCTTGATCCGCTTGAGCATTCTGGTTCCTGCAGTCCTATGCGGCTGAAAAGGCGCCTATTCGGGTTTGGGCCTTGCAGCTCCGGATGGCACGTTGGCAACGGGTGGGCCTGGAGACGGTCGGGTCCCCAGATAGATGGCGAGGGCCAGGGCGACACCGAATTCGCCCGGCAGGAAGACGAGAGAATAGACGGCAGACGTCAACAACAAGTAGAGCAAGTAGTCGGATAAGGCCAGGATGAACGGGTCATGGTGCTTGCCGCCGAGCCGCGCCGTGATGAAAAAGCCCCAGGCATGCACCGCGAAGATCAGCAGAGCGCCGATGAGGCCGTACTCAAACACCACTCCCAGCCATCCCAGGTCGGCGATGAAGAATTGATCATAGCCGAAGATGTCCGCCAGCGTGACCGAGCCGAAGCGCGTGGTGGCGCCCACGCCGAAGGTCCAGCGCAAGGTATGGTCGCCGAGATAATGGCTGGCCAGCGCGGCGGAGTTCTGCCGCACCGACAGCGAGCCGCCGAGGCTCTGCTGCAGGTTGTCCAACCCGCCCCCCAGCAGCACCCAGGCCGCGACCGCCACGGCCGGCACCGCCAGGAGCAGGCCGAGCCCGATGGCGAGCTGCCGCATCCGCCGTGGCAGCGCCATGACGATGCCGTAGCCGGTGACCATCATGGCCATGAGGATCGCCGTGCGCTGCTTGTAGATGACCATCAGGATGAGGAAGGCGATCGGAATGGCGATGAGCCGCCACACCTTGCGCTCGATCACGAAGCTGCGGCCGAGATAGAAGATGAAGAGCATACCGAAGAACATGGACAAATAGACGCGGTAGCCGCGGTCCACGTCGTATTGCAGCAGCTTGCCATCCTCGGGATTGGTCACATACCAGGACGTGGGCGCCGCAATCCAGATCAGCACCAGCAGCGCGAAGGTGCCGGCTCCGTAGCCCAGGCAGATGGCCCGCACCCGCTCGGCTGGCAGCGCCAGCAGCGACAGGAGCGCCGACAGGCCGAAATAATAGGTGAAGGGCCACGCCTTCACCGTTGTCGTCAGCGCATCGAACAGCCCGTTGCCCAGCTGGATGATGGACACCAGCGGCGTGAAGCCGAGCAGATAGGCCAGAAGCAGCAGGAACAGGTTGTGTCCCGGCAGCTTCATCCGGATCAGCCCGTACAGCGTGAGCGGAAACACCAGGATCGGCCACGCCTTGGACAGGAAATAGGGCGGCGGCAGCTCGTTGAGATAATGGAAGACCTGCGCGAAGAACGGCAGCGCCAGGATCAGGGCGAGGCTGGCGATGCGCGATACCGTGGCGGCGGCCGGCGCGGCGCGGCGCGCCGCCATGCGCAGCGGCATCTCCACCTGATGTACCCGTGGCGGCCCGCGTCGCAGGGCGCCGCGCGGAACCCGCCCGCGCGGTGACCCGCCGCCGGGTTGCCAGATGCCGGTCATGGCCGGACGGGCCTCATGGCGCCCGGTCCGGGGTTTTGGCCATGCCGTAGGCCGCCGGGTTCAGCTTCGCCTTGGCCACGGTGAGGAAGATCGGCATGGAATCGATGAAGATGCGCTTCACCTGAACCTTGGGATCCTGCAGCAGGCGGTGCAGCCACTCCATGCCGCGGCTGCGATAGGAGATCGGTGCGCGCTTGGAAAGGCCGACCAGGAAGTTCAGGGAATTGCCCACGCACAGGCCGGTGCCCACCGCCGCGCCGGTCTGGTAGACGCGGCGCGTGACATATTCCGAGCGCGGCGAGCCCGTGACGAAGAACACGTAGCGGGCCGGGTGGGCCAGCACGAAGGCCACGCACTTCTCCACTTCCTCCGGCTTGTTGATGAAGCCCATGGGCGGCACATGCATGGCCACGTTGGTGAGGTGGTAGCGCGCCTTGAGGCGCTCCAGCATCTCATCGGAGCCGCCGATGATGGTGATGGCGTCATCGGGCTGGATAAAGGTCTCGAACAGCTCGGCGGTGATGTCGCTGCCGGGCGCGAGCGGAATCTGCAGGCCGAACACCTTGCGTGCCAGTGCCCGGGGCACCGCGCCATCCAGCGTGTGCAGCCAGGCGTTCTGGTAGATCTCGATGAAGATCGGATCCTTGAGCTCGTTGAGCCGCGTCAGGTTGGAGGCGTTGGGGGTCACCACATATTCAAACGGCGCCCCCACCGGGCGCGCCGCGATCTGCGCCGCCGCACCCTTCACGTCCAGGCACGCGAACGGGACATTGAGGAAGGTGATGGTCTTCGGCGGCGCCGGCGTGATGGCCGGGGAGGTGGCGTGAGACATGATCTTTGCCCGTGTCATGCCGGAGGCTCCACCGCCCCGGTTCGCACCGTGCGGTTGGCCCTCCGTCTGCGGCGCGCGGCCGGCTCGCACCAGCCGGCGGCGGAATGGCGTCGTCAGGGGAGGACGGACGTGGAGCCGCCGCCATACTGCGTGTAGGTCCCGACGGTATAGCTGAACTGACGCTGGAACGGCACCACCCGGTTGATGAACTGGTCGATCCAGAGGTTGAGCTCGGCGATGTTGGTGCGCGGCACGAAGATGACGTCGCCGGTCATCAGTGGCACGTCGAGATCGGTGGCGCCGGTCTCGATGATCTCGCGCACGTCGATCAGCCGCAGCATCGGCTCGTTGTGCGGGCCGCGGCGGATCAGCGCCACCTGGCCGGTGCGGGCGTTTTCGGAGAAGCCGCCGGCGATCATGATGGCCTGCAGCACGCTGGTGCCCACATTGTCGAGCTTCACCACGCCGGGCTGCTGCACCATGCCGCCCACATAGACCTTCGGCGCGGATGCGCTTTCCAGCGCCACCACCACCTTCTGGTCCACCAGCTCCTTGCGTGAGGCCTTGCGGATATAGTCTTCCACGCCGGCGAGGGTGGAGCCCTCCACCCGGATCTGGCCGATGGCGCGGGGCGCGATGGTGCCATCCGGACTGACGGTGAGGTCCTCGTCCATGTCGCGGGTGATGAAGTACTTCACCTTGAGCTTGTCGCCGGGGCCCACCCGGTAGAGGGCGGGCGCATTGCTCCAGGGCCGGAAGCGATCGGCATTGACCTCGGTGAAGCGGTATTCCTGGCCGGTGGAGAGGGCGGGCGTGTTGGTATCCTGGGAGGTGCCGGTGGTGGTGCAGGCCGCAAGGCCCATCACGCTCACGCCGAGCAGCAGCGCCGTGCGCAGGTCTCGCACCAATTCGCGAGCGGATGTGATCCAACCGCACTTGGGCAAGACCATCGAAGACTCCCAGGGTCACGCGCTAAGAATCAGTTAACGCGCAGCCGGACCAGGGTGCTCAAACCGGAGTCCTCCGGTCAAGCAAACCCGGCAGCGGCGCATCAACCGCAAATCATGGTAAAGGCACGCTAAAGGGTTACGGTTAAGAACTCCTTATGCGCTGCACCTAGTGCCGGTTGCGGGCTCATCCCACCCCGGTGCCGCCCACGCGCCATCGCGCGCCCCCCGCGGGAACGCTCTCGCCTTGTCTGTCAAATGGTTGTGGTGAGGCGGCCGCCTGCCCGGCAGCCGCAGAGGGCAGGGCCGCGGCCCGCGCCACGACGACCGCACCGCAGCGCGGGGCGGTCGCCTGATCGGCGTCGACATCCTGTGGACAAGCCTTGCCGCCCGGCGACCGGCACGGGGCGAAGCGCGGACCGGGGCTCAGGCGATGCGGTAGAGCCAGGACGGCAGGTAGTAGCGGCGGCCGAAGAAGACGAGGCCGAGCAGGGCGCCATCGGCCTCCACTACGCTGTCGCGCAGATGCAGGGCGGCGGGCTTGCGGGTTTCCTCCGCATGCACGGCGAGAATGTTGCCATCGGCCAGCTGGCTGAGTCGCTGGCGGATCAGTGCCGTGCCCTTCAGGTTGGAACAGATGATGATGCACTCGAACTCGGCCTTGAGCTCGCGCAGCATCAGTTCCCCCTCCTGCTCCGGCAGGCGCACGCTGAGCAGGGGCGAATGGGCGGTGTCGTCGGCCATCCACAACAGCGGCGCCGGCGTGGTGGTCACCGCCAGCCCGCCCACCATGCGACCGTGCCCGGTGTGGAGCGGGTAGGGGTTCTCCGAGCACAGGTCCACCAGCAGGGTGCGCCGGCCGCGCTGCACGGCGAATTCCTCGGCCAGCCGCCGGCCGAACCAGGGCAGGGTCTCGTCGGCTTCGGCGGACTGGATGTGGATGGTGCGCAGTGGCCGCCCGTCGACCCGCGTATCGAGCAGCAGGGTGGCGCAGCTGCCGATGGCCTGGTCCACATTCAATCCGGCGTGCTCCTCGGCCCCGGCATCCAGGGTGGCGATGTTCGGCAGCTCGAGCAGCCGCTCGGCCTCGCTGGGCATGATGAAGGTGGTGCGCAGCACCGAGGCGATGGCGCCCGCCGCCGCGCCAAACAGTAGCCCGGCGAACACGCCGCCGGCCAGCAGTGGCAGGGCGAGGGAGCGCTTGGTAACGTCGGCGCCGGCCTCCTGCACCAGCCGCACGTTGGATTGGCGGGTGCGGGCGGCGGTTTCCTCGATATTGGCGGCCACGGCGCGCCGCAGATATTCGCGATAGCCCTCGCTGAGGGTGTCGCGCTGGCGGTTGAACTCGATCAGCTGGGTCTCGGCGTCCCGCAGGGTGGCGATGCGCGCTTCCGCCGCCTTCTTCTGCTGCTCCAGCTCGCCGCGCTGCCGATCGATGGAGTCCTTCTCCACGGTGAGGTTCAAGATCAGGTTGTCGACATAGTTGAGCGAGGGATTGCGCGAGGCGCGGTCGGTATAATAGGGGGTCTCGCCGCGCTGGGTGATGCGCTTGCGCACCGTGTCGATCTTCTTCTGTACTTCCCGCAGCAGCGGGCTGCCGGGCGCGTACTGGGCGGCGAGGCGGTCGCGCTCGAGCAGCAGCTGGGTCAGAAGATTACCGGCCTCGTCGCCCTGCAGGGCATCGGTCTTCTCGGAGAAGTCGAACACCGAATCCGGCATGGCCTTGCGCTGGCGCTGGGCCTCGGCCAACTGCGCCGTGAGGGTGGCGTCACGCTCGTCCACCTGGCGGATGCGCTGCACGATATTGTCGAGCTGGTTGGAGGCGAGGATGGCCTCCTGGTTGAAGTCCACCACGCCAACCTTGGCCTTGAGCTTGGCGATGTCTTCATCCACCGAGGTGAGGTCGCGCTTGAAGCGTTCCACCTCGAGCATCAGGATCTTGGCGGTGGGGTTCTCGAACACCTTGCGGCGGGTGGCGAGATAATTCTGCACCAGCGCGTTGGTGGTCTCGACGGCGAGCTCGCGGTCAGGATTGGTGAACGAGACCTCGATGACATTCGAGCCGGACAGCACCCCGGCTTTCAGATTGCGCCGGAAGCGCTCAATGGCCTGATCCATCACGTCGTTGCTGGAGCTGAGCCAGCGCGACAGGGTGGTGAGCGGACCCGGCGGGAACAGCCGGTCCATGCCGATCTGCTCGATGGTGGTGCGGATGACGTCGGCGCTTTCGATGATCTGCACCTCCGACTCCACCTGCTTGAGGCCCTCCACGGAGAGCACCGCCGGGCCGGAATCGGTGACGCTGCTGGCAGTCGACACCTCGCGGCTGACGATGGCGAGCAGCATGGAGCTGGCGGTGTATTCCGTCTTCATCACCAGCGCCGCCGCAGTGCCGATGACGAGCGGCACCAGCGCTGCCAGCAGCACGACCCGGATGTGGAAGAAGGTGGCGATCAGGAAGTCGCGCAGGGTGAACCCCGGGGTGGCCTCTCGGCTGGACGGAACGAGCGGGACTTCATCCGCCAGGCCGGCCGGTTGCGCCATCGACATGCTTCCCCCTCAGGCCCTTCGTGTCCATGCGCCGACCCGTGCCCGCGCCCCACTGGTGCGGCGTGTGCCGCGATGCGCCAAACCCGCCGGCGCCGGCCCGCATGAGGGCGCCGACGCATGCCGCAGCATCCGTGCCGCAGAATCATGGCGCAGCCCCATTACTTTACGGTTAAGCGAGGGTTGCGCCTCAATAGGCCCGGGGCATCAGCTTCAGCACCGCCAAAGTGGTGCCGATGCCGCCTTGGGCGATGAACAGGGCGGTGGCGATGGCGGCGCCCATCATGCCGAACGGGGGAATGAGCGCGAAGCACAGCACGCAGCAGCTGACCAGCTGCGCGGCATTCAGCCAGCGCAGCACCCGGCCATGGCCGGTCATGGCCAGCATCACATCCTGGGTGGGCAGCAGGCAGTTCACCAATTGCCCGAGCGCCATGATCATCAGCGCCGGTGCCGCCATTTCGAAGCCGGGGCCGATGAGGTGCAGGAGCGGCGTCGGGGCGATCAGCATGATGGCGATGGCCGGTACGCCGCAGGCCGCGATGGCGAGGCGCGCCTTGCGGTTGAGCGCGCGCAGCTGGTCGAAATCACCCACCCGGTGGGCGGCGGCGAACGAGGGCGCGGCGATGGTGGAGATGGCGATGATGACCACCCAGATCAGCACCGTGATGCGGTTGGCCACGCTGAAGGCGCCCACCGCCGAGGCGGCGGCGAAGGCGGCCAGCACCATGGTGGGAATGGAGTTCAGCGCCGCCTGGACATATTCGACGATGGCGAGCGGCCAGGCGGTGCGCCACAGGGCCGGCAGGTTCTCCACATGGCCCCCGGCCGGCGGCGCGGTGTCATGCAAGCGCCGGCGTTCGTGGAGGAGCAGCACCACGCCCCATACGGCGCCCACGAGATTGGCGAAGGCGAACGCATAAAGGATGCCGCTGAGGGAATGAATGCCGACCGCCAGGGCAGCGAAGGTGATGATGGGCCACAGGCCGTTCTGCACGAACTGGCCGGCGACCCCGCGATTGAAACCGGTGAGCGCGTGGGCGGTGAAGATGCACAGGGTCTGCGGCAGAATGGACGCCGCCGAGATCATCAGCGGGACGGTCAGCTCGTGCTCGTGGAACACCAATGTGGCGAGGGGCTCGGCGAACAGCACGGTCAGCAGGCTGATGAGAATGCCGCCGACGGTGACCCATAAGGCGCCGCCCAGCAGCGCCCGGCGGGCCTCGATGCCCCGGCCCACCGCCAGCTCGGCCGCGATATGGCGCATCACCGCCTTCTCAAACCCGGCGCGGGCGATGGTGGAGCTGGCGCTGACCCAGGTGTTGCACAGGAAGAACAGGCCGGCCTCGAACACACCGAGAATGCGCGCCGCCAGCATGTAGAGGCCGAGCTTGCCGACCACCTCCAATCCCCGCACCACCAGGGCGGCGCCAAAGGCCCAATGGGCCTTGAGCAGGCTCAGGAGGGTGTGACCGGTCAGCTTCATGGGCATATTGGAAGCCTGTGCGGGCTCATGTAGAAGCGCAGGAAGGAGGGGCCCTGGTCATCGCTGTGACCCGGGGATCCACTTGGAGTCACAGGCCGAATGCGCAGGGTGTTCGCGGGACAGCAAGGATACCGCCTTCATGAAGCATGCGCAGCATGCGGCCGCAAGGGCCGCTGGTGAGGTTGCCGCTGGTGAGGTTGCCACGCAGCTCTCGGGGCCGGGCTGGTTTCGGCTGGACCGGCGACAATGTTTGGCGCCGTGGCGCGGCAGGGGGCTTTGGCGCGCGCTTCCCCTGATGTTGGTGGCCCTCGCAAGCCCCGCCGCCGCGCAGATGGCGATCCAGGATCTCAATGATCTGCCGGGCCAGCGCACCCTCACGCCCATGAACCGCCTGTTGCCGACCGATCCCCATGTGGTGATCCGCGCCTTTCTGCGCGATCGGCTGCCGAGCATGTGGTGGGGCCGCGAGTTCAGCTACAGCCCGGGCCGCATCGCAGCCGAGGTGCACATTCCCACCGGCTGGCAGGGCAACCCCACCTCCGCCATGATGAATCTCTGCCCGCCGCCCAACGACAATCTGTGGCGCATCTTCCGTGAGATCGAGCTCAAGCCCTATTACGACAAGAAGTTGTGGCCGAGCTACACCTGTCGCGGCTGAGCGCGCGCTCAAGGACGCGGCCGGCAGTTGCCCCGCTCGCCGTGCGGCTATCATCGTCGCAGCGTGACGGGACACCGGTCGTGTGGGCGCCCGGGCACAAGCGCTTGCGCGACAGATGGCGCCCGGCGCGGAGGGCCCGACGTGTTGGAAGGGCCAGGGGCCCTCATCTTGGCTGCGAATACGGGACGATTCCCGCCAAGGCGTGCGAGGGGGCCCATCGGACGAGCCGTGAGCCGCGCCGCAAGATCTCATTCGGCAAGATCCCACTCGACCACACCTCACTCGGCCACACTTCACTTGCACCGCATGACCACTCGGACTCTGCGCCGACGGACGGAGCCCGATGTCGCCGGCGCCTTTGGAGGCGGATGCGTGCGGTGGCGGGGCGGGCAGGCCGGGGGAGGGGAGGTGTCCACATCGCGACCGGGCGCAGGGGGCTACCGCAGGCCCGTTGAGCCGCATGCGGGGTGTGGGGCCGGCACAGCCGTGCGCGGGTGCCGAGGCCTGTCTGCGGACCACAGGCGAGAGCCGACGACCGGGGCCGGAACTCGGTCCTCGGCGGGATCACCCATTCTGGCGCTGCAGCGTCTTTCGCTGTGGGCGCCCCGAAGGATGCCGAGACTGCCTACCCGAAGGCCGGCGTCAGCCGGTGTGGCCGGCCAGTGGGACCGGCTGTGCCGGTGCTGCGGGATGCCGGGGAAGTTGCGTGTGTTGGACAGGCGGTCGGCGCCATAGACCCCGCCACGAGAATTCACGGCCGGGAGAACTCGCAGCAGGGAGAATTCAGGGCAGGGAGACGACACGGCTGTCGTGGCAGCGAAAGCCATCACACTGCACGTCGGCGCCTCGCGTGAGCGACGCCCGTGCAGTCACCGGCACAGCATTCCGCCGCTTGACCCGATCACGTCGCCCGCGGCGGACAAGTGCGCTGCGGCGACAGCCTCAGGCGACGAACTGATCGCCGAGCGAGCGATGGGCCGGCTCCGCTTGGGCCACCTGGCGGCGGCTGGCGTGATCGAAGCCGATGACCAGGGCGGTGATGGCGAAAGCGAAGAAGATCAGCGTGCTGGCGGTGCTGAAGATCAGCAGCATGCCGGCCGCCAACTCAAAGCTGCCTTCCGGATATTTCAGCAGCAGCGGCACCAGGGCGGCGATGGCCACGGCGAAAATGATGAGACGACGAAACATCGCACTTCCCCTGTGCGGCCGGAAGCATCCCCCAGCGGAAGAACCGTTACCGTCCTTTTTACCATGCGCCGGGAATTCCGCAAGCTGTCAGCTGCGGCGCCACAACGCCCGCGCGCAGCACCGCCCGGCTGCGGTGGGAGCGGGACGCGAAAAACAAAAGGCGCGGACCGGGGTCCGCGCCTTGAAATTCTGTACTGGCCTGCGCGCTCAGATGCGGCGTTCCACCATCATCTTCTTCACTTCGGCGATGGCCTTGGCCGGGTTCAGGCTCTTCGGGCACGCCTGAGCGCAGTTCATGATGGTGTGGCAGCGATAGAGCCGGAAGGGATCTTCCAGATTGTCGAGCCGGGCGCCGGTGCGCTCGTCGCGGCTGTCCTTCAACCACCGGGTGGCCTGCAGCAGGGCCGCCGGGCCGAGATAACGGTCGCCATTCCACCAATAGCTGGGGCAGGAGGTGGAGCAGCAGGCGCACAGGATGCACTCATAGAGGCCGTCAAGCTTCTCGCGGTCATCCTTCGACTGGCGCCACTCCTTCTCGGGGGCGGCGCTGTCGGTCTGCAGCCAGGGCTCGATGGAGGCGTGCTGCGCATAGAAACGGGTGAGGTCGGGCACAAGGTCCTTCACCACCGGCATATGCGGCAGCGGGTAGACGTTGATGATGCCCTTCACCAGCACCTCGTCCATGCCCTTGGTGCAGGCCAGGGTGTTGGTGCCGCCGATGTTCATGGCGCACGAACCGCACACGCCTTCACGGCAGGAGCGCCGGAAGGTCAGGGTCGGGTCGATCTTGTTCTTGATGTAGATGAGGCCATCGAGAACCATGGGGCCGCAATCGTCGCGGTCCACATAATAGGTGTCGATGCGCGGGTTGCGCCCATCGTCCGGGTTCCAGCGATAGATGCGGAACTCGGTCACCTTCTTGGCATTGGCGGGCTTCGGCCACACCTTGCCCGGCGTCATCTGGGAATTCTTGGGAAGGGTGAGCTCAACCATGGGAGGTCCTGGATCGCTGGAGCGGGAGCCGCCCGCAGGAATTCTGGCCATGGCCGCGCGCTCCGATGCCGGGGCGCGCGGTCGAGAAATGGATCAGTACACGCGCTTCTTGGGCTCGATGTACTGGATGTCGCTGGACAGCGTGTAGGTGTGCACGGGACGATCGTCGAGCCGCACCGCGCCGGTCTTGGTGTCCAGATAGGCGAGGGTGTGCTTCATCCAGTTCACGTCGTCGCGATCCGGGAAGTCCTCGCGGGCGTGGGCGCCACGGCTTTCCTTGCGGTTGGCCGCGCTTTCCATGGTGACCACCGCCTGGCCGATGAGGTTGTCGAACTCCATGGTCTCCATGAGATCGGAGTTCCACACCAGGCCGCGGTCGGTCACGCCGATGTCGCTCGCGTGGTCGAACACCTCGTGGATGAGGGTCTTGCCTTCTTCCAGAACCTCGCCGGTGCGGAACACGGCGCAATTGTTCTGCATCACCTTCTGCATGCTGAGGCGCAGCTCGGCGGTGGGGGTGCCGCCCTTGGCGTAACGGAACTTGTCGAGCCGCGACAGGGCGAGCTCGGCGCTGTCCGCCGGCAGGGGGGTATGCTTCTCACCGGGCTTCACCAGCTCGGCGGCGCGCAGGCCGGCGGCGCGGCCGAACACCACGAGGTCGATCAGCGAGTTGGAGCCGAGACGGTTGGCGCCGTGCACCGACACGCAGGCCGCTTCGCCGATGGCCATAAGGCCGGGCACCACCTTGTCCGGATCGCCGCCGCGCTTGTCCAGCACCTCACCGTAATAGTTCGTGGGGATGCCGCCCATGTTGTAGTGCACGGTCGGGATGATCGGGATCGGCTCGCGGGTCACGTCCACGCCGGCGAAGATCTTCGCGCTCTCCGAGATGCCGGGCAGGCGCTCGTGGAGGATGGCGGGGTCGAGATGGTCGAGGTGCAGGAAGGCGTGGTCCTTGTTCTTGCCCACGCCCCGGCCTTCGCGGATCTCCATGGTGATGGAGCGCGAGACCACGTCGCGGGAGGCAAGGTCCTTGGCCGAGGGGGCATAGCGCTCCATGAAGCGCTCGCCTTCGGAGTTGGTCAGGTAGCCGCCTTCGCCGCGGGCGCCCTCGGTGATGAGGCAGCCCGAGCCATAGATGCCGGTGGGGTGGAACTGCACGAATTCCATGTCCTGCAGGGGCAGGCCGGCGCGCAGCACCATGCCGCCGCCGTCGCCGGTGCAGGTATGGGCCGAGGTCGCAGAGAAATAGGCGCGGCCATAGCCGCCGGTGGCGAGCACGGTGAGGTGCGCGCGGAAGCGGTGCAGGGTGCCGTCGTCCAGCTTGAGGGCCACCACGCCGCGGCACTTGCCATCCTCATCCATGATGAGGTCGATGGCGAAGTATTCGACGAAGAACTCCGCCTTGTGCTTCAGTGCCGCGCCATAGAGCGTGTGCAGCATGGCATGGCCGGTACGGTCGGCGGCGGCGCAGGTGCGCTGGGCGGTGCCCTGGCCGAAATGGGTGGTCATGCCGCCGAACGGGCGCTGGTAGATCTTGCCGTCCTCGGTGCGGGAGAAGGGCACGCCCCAATGCTCCAGCTCGTAGACGGCGGCCGGCGCGTTGCGCACGAGGTACTCGATGGCGTCCTGGTCGCCCAGCCAGTCCGACCCCTTGACGGTGTCGTACATGTGCCATTCCCACTTGTCCTCGCCCATGTTGCCGAGGGACGCGGCGACGCCACCCTGGGCGGCGACGGTGTGGGAGCGGGTGGGGAACACCTTGGTGATGCAGGCGGTGCGCAGGCCGGCTTCGGAACAGCCCACCACGGCCCGCAGGCCGGCGCCACCGGCGCCCACCACCAGCACGTCATAGGTGTGGTCTTCGATCGGATAGGCGGCGCCCAGCTTCGAGGGCGCGGCGGCTCCGTTGGTTGCGGTATCGGCCATGTGTCAGCCTCCCAGGCTGATCTTGAGCACGGCGAAGGCGCCGGCGAGAGCGATCGCGGTCGTGAAGAAGGTGTTGCCGATGATCAGCAGCACCTTCAGGCCTTCGGTGTGCACGTAGTCCTCGATGACCACCTGCATGCCGAGGCGCATGTGGGTACACACCGAGAGCAGGGTGAGGAGAATGATGATCGCCACCAGCGGCTGTCCGAGCACCGCGCGGGCTTCCGCGTAGCCGGCGCCGGCGAGGCGGATGACGATGCAGATGAAGGCGATCATCAGCAGCAGGTTGGCGAGGGCCGTGACCCGCTGCAGAAAGAAATGCTCGGTGCCGGACCGGGAGGCGCCGAGGCCGCGCACGCGGCCCAGGGGAGTGCGCATGGGGGTGTGAGTGGAATCGCTCATGGCAGTGTCCTCAGGCCTTCAGCGCGAGGCCGATGGCCCACAGCACGATGGTGAGCACCACGGAGCCGGCCAGCGTCGCCTTGGCGAGCAGCACGCGCTCATTGGGCCCGAAGCCGTGGATGAAATCCCAGAGAAAATGGCGGATGCCGCCCAGGGCGTGATGCAGCAGGGCCCAGGTCAGGCCGAACAGCACCAGCATGCCGATGAACGAGCCGGCCAGCCAGCTGAAGGTGGCATAGGCGGATGCCGTGGAGGCGGCGGCCAGCAGCCACCACACGAAAAGCACCATGCCGAAATACAGCCCGATGCCCGTGATGCGGTGCACGATGGACATCATCATCGTGAACAGGGGGCGGTAGATCTGCAGGTGAGGCGAAAGGGGGCGCGCGACGCGCGAAGGACTATCGGCCATGGGCCTCCTCCAAAAATTGACCGATCAGGTATCCCAATCGTGGCCTGTTCGCAACGATTCCAAAGCGGAAAAGCGTCGGTTTAATGCGCCAGGCACCGATGTTCGGCAATTCACACTAGGTCGCATGGGCCCTTAGGGCTTGATTCCACTCTACTGCCGGCCGCGGGGGAATGGTGCGCAGCATCATGGCCGCTCGCCGCTTTTTTTGCATGACGCAGCGTCATCTTGTTGGGTGGCACGGCCGGACGCACAAAAACGAACGGCGCCGACCAGGGGTCGGCGCCGCGCGCATCATGAAAGGCAGATGGGATCAGAAGCGGTAGGTGACACCGGCGCCGATCAGCCAGGGATTGAGGTCGGCCGAGCCGCTGACCGCGCCGACGCCCGACACGGTGGCATCGAAGGACGGCTCGAGGAAGATCTTCTTCACGTCGACGTTGATACCCCAGTGGCGGTCGAACATGTAGTCGAAGCCGGCCTGCAGGGCGAAGCCCCAGGCGTTCTTCACCGAAAGGTCGGTGGTCGGCAGGTCCGCGCTCTGGCTGTAGAAGATGGTGTAGTTCACACCGGCGCCGATATACGGCTTGAAGGCGCCGAAGTTGGTGAAGTGATACTGCAGGGTCAGCGTGGGGGGCAGGATCCAGGTGGAGCCGATCTTGCCGAGGCCGTTGATGGTGCCCGCGCCATAGACGTTGGACTTGGTGGTGCCCAGGATGAGCTCGGCCGCGAAATTCTCCGTGAAGAAGTAGGAGATGTCGAGTTCGGGCGTGATCGAGTTCGAATAGTTGAGGTCCGAACCCATGATGCCGTTCACCGAGCCGCCATCGGTGGGCAGCACGCCGAGGGCGCGCACACGGATCATCCAGGGGCTGAGGGGAGCTTCCACCGGCGCCTTGTAGGCCGCCTTGTAGCTCTCGGAGAGGTCGGCCGCGACCGCTTCACCGGCCACCAGTGCGCCAAGCCCCGCCGCCAGCGCCACGCCCAAACCGAACTTCTTCATGCCCCGAACTCCCGAACCTGTGATGTGTCTGCGGCAAGACATCGGCCCGCCGCGGAGGAATGCGTTTGATCTGAATCAAGCGTTAATCGGATCATGCCCGATCTGTGGCGTGCGTGCCACAGCGCTGCCGTCGCCCCGCCTTATTCTGCAGCACAGGCTAACGATGGTCGTTCGATGCGGGCGGACGCCGCATTTTTCCCGTCAGATCAAGGACATTAGAACGATATGAAGGTGGGTTTGACGGGCGCCGGAGTTGACATTCGAGGGAGCAGTCGGCGCGGTGCGCAGCACCTTTCTTGCCGATTGTGGCGTGCAAGCCACATGGTGTTCGCCCTTTGGCTGATGGCCTTGGGGACAAGTGGCGCGCAGGCGCTGGAACTCACCCGGGGCCGCCTGATGGCGGGGGGCGAGGCGCGGACCTATCTGCTGCTGCGGCCGGAGGGGAGCAGCGGGCCGTTGCCGGTGGTGATCGCGCTGCATGGCGCGGCGCAGAGCGCCCAAGGCTTCCGGGATTATTTCGGTCTCGATGCCGCCGCCGCGGCCCACGGCTTCGTCGCCGTCTACCCGCAGGGGGAGGGGCGCGTGTGGAACGACAGCCGGCCGGCGGCCATGCGGCTGAAGGCAGTGCTGCGCCCCGGCGATGACGTGGCGTTCCTGGTGGCGCTGGTGCACCGGCTGGTGGCCGAGGGCATCGCAGATCCCGCGCGAATCTATCTCACCGGCATTTCCAACGGCGGCTTCATGGTGGAGCGCATGGCCTGCGAGCAGGCGCAGCTGTTCGCCGCCTTCTCCGTCATCATGGCCACGGCGCCGGCCAATGCGCGGGAAGAGTGCCGGCCGAGCCGGGCGGTGCCGATTCTCTTCATCCACGGCACGGCCGATGCGGTCATCGCCTACAGCGGCTTCTGGACCCCCATGGGCGCCACCCTTTCGGCGCCCGACAGCGCCGCGCTGTTCGCCCGGCTCAATGACTGTGGCCCGGCATCGACCCGCAATCTGCCCGATCTTGATCCTCTCGACGGCACCTCCGTGACCGAGCGGAGCTGGGACAGTTGCCGCGATGGCAGCGTGGTGCGGCTGCTCAGCGTCGAGCGCGGCGGCCACCAGTCCCCGGCCCGGGTGGAGACCAAGCCGGATCTCGCCACCCCGTTCCTGGGGCTGCGCAACCATGACATCGACGCGGGCGAGGAAGTGTGGGCGTTCATGTCCGCCTTTACCCTCGCCGCGCCGGTCCTGTCCGGGCCGGCGGGCGTCGCCCCGGCCGCCGGCCCGATGGGCGGCCAGCTTCCGGCCCAGACGAACGGTGTCCTCTCGGGTCGGGGGGTGGTGCCGCTGCCGGTCCCCTCGCCGCTGCGGGCGCGATCAGCGCCGCCCGCCGGGCAGCGCTCCTCCCTCGAGCGCGAGGGCGGGCCGTGGAGTCAGCGGGGAATCAGCACCCAGTAATCGAGGTCGAGAATGACGCTGGGATCATAAGTCTCGCCGTCCTTGTAGGGGAAGTCGCCGGTCGGGCGGTCCTTGGTGGCGATGGTGCGGACGCGGAGCGCGCCAACATCGTCGCGGCCGGGCAGGGGCTGAGCATCGAGGATCTCGCTCCAGGCGAACACGGTGAGGCCGGCGAACAGCGGCGCCACATGGCGTCCGCCATTGATGGCGGCCACATGGAACGCGTTGGCGAGGCCGTTGAACGACAGAGCCCGCGCCAGCGAGATTACATGCCCGCCGTAGATGAGCCGGCGGCCGAAACGGCCCTGGCCCTCGGTGAACTGGTTGAAATGCACCTTGGCCGTGTTCTGGTAGAGGCGGGTGGCGAGCATGTGCTCGGCCTCTTCCACGGTCATGCCGTCCACGTGGTCGATGCGCTCGCCCACCTCATAATCCCCGAACCGGGCGGAGGAGCCGGACAGATCATCGCGCCAGCCCTCCAGGTCCAGCACCGGCACGGCACTGCCGAGGGAGTCCGGGGCGAGGGCGGCGGGCAGCTTGGGCACCACGGCTTCCGGCGCGGGGGCCGCGGGGTCGGCCTTGCGCACCATCACCCAGCGCACATAGTCCAGCACTTCCACGCCGTCCTGGTTGAAGCCCGTGGAGCGCACATAGACGACGCCGCTCTGGCCGTTGGAATTCTCCTTGAGGCCGATCACCTCGGAAACGGCGGTGAGCGAATCGCCGGGGAACACGGGAGCGAGGAAGCGCCCGCCCGCATAGCCGAGGTTGGCCACGGCGTTCAGTGAGATGTCGGGCACGGTCTTGCCGAACACCACATGGAAGGTGAGCAGATCGTCGATGGGGGCGCGGGGATAGCCGAGGGCCTGGGCGAAGCTGTCGGCGGACTGAACCGCGAAGCGGGTGCCGTAAAGGGCGCTGTAGAGGCTCGCATCACCCACCGTCACCGTGCGCGGCGTGGCGTGGCGGATCACCTGGCCGATGGTGAAATCCTCGAAGAAATTGCCCTTGTTGGTCTTGCTCATCGCTCTCCCCCACGGTGGTGTCGCATGTTGGCAGAGGGAGCGCGCGGCTGGCAACCGGGCGCGCCAACCAGCAATGCGGGTATCCCAAGGCTTTTCGCGCTGCGGCAATACCCGCTGAGGATGCTTGACGTCACGGCGTCGGCCGGTGCTCATGGCACGCGGGCAATGGGGGGAAATGCGGTGTCCCAGTCGGAAAGCCAGAAGCTCTCGTTTCAGGCCATGGTCTTCACGGCCTGCCTGTTTCCATTCTACATCCTGGCCGCGACGCTCACCAATTCGGCGGCGATCCTCACCGACCTTCTGGCCACGTCGTTCGATCTGACGGCGCTGACCGCCTGCTGGCTGGTGCTGCGGCTGGCCCACGGGGCGAACACCGGCAAATACGCCTATGGCCTGGGCAAGCTCGAAAACCTGGCCGAGCTGATGATCGCCGTGCTGCAGAGCGTGCTGGTCATCATCGCCGGCACGCGGGCCATTTCCCGCATCATTCAGCCCGAGGGCGTGAGCGGGGCGGAACTGGGCCTGTTCGTCACCGCCGCGGCGGTGATCGGCAACGTCATCCTCAATCGCAAGGCGCTGCGGCTGGCGGCGGAGACCCGCTCGCCGGTGCTGGCGGCGCAGGCGCGGGTGCATCTGGTCTCGGCCATTTCCTCGGGCGCGGTGTTCATCGTTACCGTCGTCACCTCGATTTTCAACGATGTCTATTGGATCTTCTATCTCGATCCCATGGCGTCGTTCGTGGTGATCGGCTTCATGATCTACAACATCCTGGCCATGCTCTCGAATTCCGTCGCCTCCCTGCTCGATCAGGCGATCGACGAGGCCGGCCAGCTGCGCATCCTGCGGGTGCTCACCTCCCATTTCGACGATTTCGCCGAGCTGGGCGAGATCCGCACCCGACAGTTCGGGGGCAAGATGTTCGTGGAACTGCACCTCGGCTTCGAGGATGGCTGGACCATGGCCCACACCCGCGGCGTCGTCGCCGAGCTGGTGGAGGCGGTGCGCAAGGAGTTCGCGGCGGCCGGCGACGATGTGGAGGTGGCGGTGGTGCTCATTCCCGGCACCGGTGCCGCGGTGTGATCGCCCGGCTCAATAGTCGGACAGCTTCACATCCTCGCTCCACTCGCCCGGCACGTCCTTGACCAATGCCTGCCCGCAGATGACCCGGCCCTTGACGGGGTCGAAGGTGAGGGTGGGGGCGCCATGCAGCTGCCAGCCCTTGTTGAGGGCCGCGGTGACGCGGTTGCAGAACGAGGTGTCGTCGGGACCGGTGAGGTAGCGATAGAGCTTCATGGACGAGCGGGCTCAGCGTTTCGATGGCGCGCCCCGTGGGCGCCTGGCCACCCAACCATAGAGTATTTCCCCGCCGCTGGGCATGGCGCAGGCGCGCCGCCCCGCCTCGTCACGCGGGGGTGGCGGCGTCCCCATCCGGCGGCGTGATGCCGAGCCGGGCGCCGGCGGCGCGGGCGGCGGCAATGCGGCGCGCCTGGAACGGGGCCGTGCGCGCGCGCACCTCGTCCACCAGGCGCGCATCGGTGGTGGCGGGCGGAAAGGGTGGATCGGGATCGTATTCGAGCGCCAGGGCGATGCGCCGGGCCTCGTCCTCTCCGGCGAGCTGCCCCGCCAGGGCAAGACCGAAATCGATGCCGGAGGTGACTCCCGCGCCAGTGATGCGATTGCGGTCCACCACCACCCGTTCCGCCACCGGCACGGCGCCCAGCAGGGCCAGCTGCGGCAGGGAGAGCCAGTGGCAGGTGGCGCGGTAGCCCTTCAGCAGGCCGGCCGTGCCCAGCAGCAGCGAGCCGGTGCACACCGAGGTGATGAGGCGGGCCTCCTGCGCCATGCGACGCAGGAAGTCGATCGTCTCCACATCCTCCATCAGGTCGAGCTGGCCGGGGCCGCCGGGCACGAACAGAAGATCGCAACCGGCGAGCCCGCCGAACGCGGCGGTGGGCATGATCTTGAGGCCGGAGGCATCCTCCACCGGCTTGCGCCACTTCTTCCAGGCAAGCTCGATCTGGACATCCGGCAGCCGCGAGAGCACCTCGAAGGGGCCGGTGAGATCGAGCTGGGTCAGGCCCGGATAGAGCAGCATGACCACACGCAGCGTCATGGCATCAGCCCCGGGCGGCGATGGCGTCGGCCACGGCGACGGTGCGCTTGGCCATGTCCGCGTGCAGCAGCTCCACCATCCGTCCGTCGAGGGTGATGACGCCCTTGCCGGCATTCTCCGGCAGCGCGAAGGCGGCGATGATGGCGCGGGCGCGGGCCACCTCCGCCTCCGGCGGAGAGAAGGCGCGGTTGCACGGCTCGATCTGGCTCGGATGAATGAGGGTCTTGCCATCCATGCCGAACTGCGCGCCCTGCAGGCATTCCGCGTCGAAACCCTCGGTGTCCTGATAGGCGTTCCACACGCCATCGAGCACCTCCACGCCATAGGCGCGGGCGGCGGCCACCACCAGGGTCAGCCAGGCCACCATGGGCGCGCGGCCGGGCAGCAGCGCCGCGCGGGTTTCCTTGGCCAGGTCGTTGGTGCCCAGCACGAACACCGAAAGGCGGGTGACCGGGTCCTTGGCCGCGGCGGCGATGGCCTTGATGTCGAGGATGGCGAGCGGCGTTTCGATCATCGCCCACACCCGGGTGGCCGGCGAAACACCCAGCGCCTCCAGCCGGCGGCCCACGGTCACCAGCTGCTCCACGCTCTGCACCTTCGGCAGCAGAATGGCATCGGGCGCGGCGCTGGCGGCGGCATCCAGATCATCGGAGCCCCAGGGGGTGTCGAGGCCGTTGATGCGGATGACCACCTCGCGGGGGCCGAAGCCGCCGGCCTTCACCGTCTCCACGATGCGGCCGCGCGCTTCCACCTTGGCGTCGGGCGCCACCGCGTCCTCCAGGTCGAGAATCACGCCGTCGGCCGGCAGGGTCCGCGCCTTCTCGAGGGCGCGGGCGTTGGAACCCGGCATGTAGAGAACGCTGCGGCGCGGGCGAATGCTCATGGAAAACTCCCCTAATGTCCCGAGCGGAACTTAAGGCGTCGGCGCCGTCGCGGGAAGCGCGACTGTGGGCGGAGGGGGAGGCGGTCGGCGCACCGCCACGCGGCGGAGTGTCTCGCCGCGCGGACGTCAATTGGCGGCCGGCGCCTCCAGGCCGGGGGGCGGCCAGGAAAAGTCATCGGTGCGGCCGCGCAGGGCCGGGGGCGGCACGCCTTGCCGCAGCGCCTCGGTGGCGGCCCGCGCGGGGTCGGCGGAGAGGCTCGCCGGTTCCGGCTTCAGGTCCTTGTCGCGGACCGGCCCGCCGATCAGGGTGAGGGGGGCACGCGCGCCCTCCACCGAGGTGCTGGGCTTGGCGGGGTCCTCCAGCAGGCGGTTCAGGTCCTTCTCCACGAAGAACGCCAGCTTGCGCCCGCCGGCCCGCGTAAAGCGGATGCCGTCATTGTAGCGCAGGCGGCGGCGTTGGCCGTCCACCGCCGGCCCGGTGGCCAGATACTTGCCGTCCTCATCCACGAAGCCATCCCAGACATTCACGAATGGCAGTCCGGCGCGCGCCGCGCGGGCGCGCAGGATCTCGTTGAGACGGGCATAGGCTTCCGAAACGCCGGTGTTCGAGACCGGCGCGAGGCCCACCACGATCACCCGGCCCGCCTTCTCCCGCAGTGCGGCAAGCACGTCGTCCACGCGCCGGCTGTAGGCCTCGGTCCAGCGGTCGGTCAGCGGCTCCAGCACGAGGCCGTTCTCGGTGATGGGCTTCAGGTCCTCGGCGCCGAGGCCGAGCACGGTCACATTCGGTCGCCCGGAGGCGATGGCGCCGGGCGCCTTACTGATCCAATCCACCGGCGGGGCCAGGAACCCACTGTCGTCCACGGTGTATTCGACGATGGCGACACGGTCCCGCTCGGGCAGATAGGCGTCCGCCAGGCCCTGGGCCAGTTGCCCGGCCATGCGATCGCCGAGCACCAGCACGAATTGCGACGGCGGCTGACGCCGTCCCCGGCTCGCCGCCTCGGCACTGGGGTAGACCGTGCCTTCCGGTTCGGCGGGCTTGCGGGCGACGGGCGGGGCCGGGGCGGCCGGCGGCGAAGCTGCGCGCCGGGGCTGCGCGGGCTGGAAGATATTGCCCGGCCACCAGCCGTTGTTCCGCTCCCTGGGGGCCTGGGGAACCGAGGCGGGCGGGCGCAGGAAGAAGAAGAAATCGTCCTGCGCCGCCGCTGGCCCCGCACCGGGCAGGCCCAGGGCCACGGCCGCGAGCAGCAGCCCGGCCGCGACCCTCCGCTTGGCGCTATGGCCGATGCACGCGAGGGAGCGAAAGATGGCGGGAGCCGAGATCATGCGCCAGCATTGCGCTGGCCTGCCCCGGATTTCAAGGCCCCGCCGCGGGGGGCCGTGTCTCCCCGCCGTCACCATCGCCGGTGCACGCTTCCGCGCTGGCGCCGATTGGCGCTGCCGGCGGCGGGATGCCGTGCGGCTCTCAGCCGAGGGGGGCCTGCGAGCGCGCGGACCGTGGGACGGATGCCGTGTCCGTGAGCGCTCCCACTGTTCATCGGGCGGGCAAGCCGCTGCGTGAGCGGCGCGAGGGGCGGGGCCACCGGCCGTCGCGGCGCGGGCCGCGCATCCGCTCCAACGGGGCAACGGCGCGGCGAGGTGCCGGCTCCGCAGTCAATGCCTCCGTCTTGGACCGCTGCTGGCGCTATGTGGCGGGAGCCGACACACGCGCAGGGGTGGGCCGATAGGGCGGACGCTCCGGAGCAGCCGGCGTAGTGGAGGAGGAGCCGGCCGTTCAGGCGCAAAAAAAGCCGCCCTCCCGGGCGGCTTTGATGGGCGTCCGTCCGGCTCAGTTGAGCTTGGACTTCACTTCCGAAATGGCGCCGGTGATCAGCCGGTCAGCCACGCTGCCGACAGCGGCGGCGCCGAGCAGGCCTTCCGCGGCGCGGGCGGCGGCGTCGGCGGCAATCGCCTTGACGTCGTCGATGGCCTGCTTCTCAGCCTGGGCGATCTTCTCTTCCGCCATCTTGGTGCGGCGGGCGACGAAATCTTCCATCTTGGTCTTGGCTTCGGCGGCCAGCCGCTCGGCCTCGGCCTTGGCCGCGGTGACGATGGATTCGGCTTCCGCCTCGGCCTCGCGCTGTTTGCGCTTGAATTCGGCGACCAGCTTCTGCGCCTCTTCCTTCAGCCGGCGCGCCTCTTCCAGCTCGGCGGCGATGCGCGAGCCGCGCTTGTCGAGGGCGGAGGTGATGGCGCGATGGGCGCCGGCGTAGAGCAGAATGCCCACGAATACCAGGAAGGCGATGGCGACCCAGAGTTCCGCCAGTTCCATCTCGCTCATGACACGGTCCTCAGATCCGTCGGCCCGCCGGCCCCGGGTGGCGAGGCGGGAGGCAATCTATGGGTCATCCCGGTGGGCGCTGCGCGCGGCGCCCGGGGGCTGAACAGGGCCGCCGAACCATCGGCGGTGTGGGCGGACGCTGCGCTCAGGCGGCATCCTTGGCGGTCAGCGCCGCGTCCACCGCGCGCTCCACGTCGGCGGAGGCCGGGGTGGAGCCGATGAGCGTGTTGACGATCGCCTGCGTGGTATCCACCGCAATGCCGCGCACGTGGCTCATGGCATCGCTCTTGGTGCTGGCGATGCGCTGCTCGGCGGCGGTCAGCTTCGCGGCGAGATCCGCCTCGAGCGACTTGCGGTTGGTGTCGGAATCGGCGGCCAACCGGTCGCGGGTTTCGCCGGCGATGGTATTGGCCTTGGTGCGTGCCTCGTTGAGCGCCTTTTCATAGGCGGCCTGGGCGGCTTCGCTCTCGGTGCGGTGCTTCACCGCTTCCTCGAGGTCGTCGGCGATGCGGTCGTGGCGCTCTTCCAGGATGCGGCCGATGCGCGGCAGCGCCACGCGGCTCATCAGCAGGTAGAGCAGGCCGAAGGAGATGGCCAGCCACAAAAGCTGGGAGGGGAAGGTGGTGGCGTCGAACGGCGGAAACGTCACCGCATGCTCGTCCACCACATTCTCGTGGCCACCGGCGACGGCATGGCCGCCGGGGGCAGTTTGCGCGGGCGCCGCCTCGGCCACACGGACCGGCTCGGCATATGCGGCTTTCGGTGCGACGGCGAGCGGCGCAGCCAGGAGGCACACGCCCGTCACCGCCAACGCGACAGAAAACTTCCACGGCTTCATCATGGCTCGCCCGCCTGACTTGAACTAGACCAAAGCCCCGCGCCCCGTGGCGCGAGGCTCCCTGCCCCTGCCTGAATCAGGCCACGAACAGCAGAACGAGCGCCACGACGAGCGAGAAGATGCCGAGACCTTCGGCGAGCGCCGCGCCGATGAAGGCCCGGGCGAACTGGCCATCGGCGGCCGACGGGTTGCGCAGCGCGCCGGACAGGAAGTTGCCGAAGATGTTACCGACGCCGACGCCGGCGAGACCCATACCGAGGCAGGCGAGGCCGGCACCGATGAACTTTCCAGCTTCCGCTTCCATTGGACTGCTCCTTGAGAAAACCGTTTGGATTGGTGAGACGGGTGAAACTTGAACGGATCAGCGCGTCACCGCGCCCGGCCGTCAGTGGCCGGGGTGGATGGCGTCGTTGAGGTAGATCGAGGTGAGCACCGCGAACACATAGGCCTGCAGCACCGCCACCAGCAGCTCGAGCGCGGTGAGCGCCACGATCATGAAGAACGGCAGCGTCGCGCCGAACCACCCGACCACGCCGGCCGAAGCCAGGCCCACCACGAAGAAGGCGAACACCTTCAGGGCGATATGGCCCGCCAGCATGTTGGCGAACAGACGCAGCGAGAGGCTGATGGGGCGGGAGAGGAAGGAGATGACCTCGATCACCACCAGGAACGGCAGCAGGAAGGCCGGCACGCCCGACGGCACGAACAGGTGCAGGAAGTGCGAGCCGTGCTTCAGGAAGCCGTAGACGATGACCGTGCCGATCACCAGCAGCGCCAGGGCAGCGGTGACGATCAGGTGGGCGGTCACCGTGAAGGTGTAGGGGATGAGGCCGACGATGTTCGCCACCAGCACGAAGGTGAACAGCGAGAACACGAAGGGAAAGAAGACCATGCCTTCGTTGCCCGCCGAATCGCGCACCATCTTGGCGATGAATTCGTACCCCATCTCCGCCACCGACTGCGCCCGGCCCGGCACCAGGGTACGGCCGCGGGTGGCATAGGTGAGGAAGAAGAAGACGATGGCCACGATGGCGAACATGAAGATCGCGGAGTTCGTGAACGAGAACTGCACGCCGCTGACATTCAGCAGGTCCGCAAAGCGCTTGATCTGGAATTGATGGATCGGATCGACGGTCATCCGAAACGCGCCCCCTGCCATGCGGCGCTGACGCCGCGGTCAATGCATTGCGGCCGAGGCCGCGCCAAACTGAGCGGCCGGAGCCGCGTGAAACTCGTGCGGCCGGAGCCGCGTGAAGCTGATGCGGCCAAAGCCGCCAGGAAACCCTCTGGCCCGAAGGCCCAAATGCCGTGCCGCCACAGCCCTGCCGCGCGGCGGCGTCAGTTCCCGGTCTGGCCGTCGCGACCCTTGGCGGGCGGCGCCGAAGCCGTTCCGGGAGACGCGCGCTTGGGGCCTTCGCCGGCGGCACGCATCATGTTCAGCACCCCGGCGCCGAAGCCCACCAAGGTGAAGACGATCAGCCCCCAGGGCGTGATCGCCAGCAATCGGTCCAAACCGTAGCCGAGGAGCGCCCCCACCAGCACGCCCGACACGAACTCCGCGCCCAGGCGGAAGGCGAGAGCGACGCCCGACCGGGAGGAGGTGTCACCGGCGGGCCGTGCGGCCGCGGGTGCTGCTCCCTTGGATCGAGCCTGGCTCAACGACGAGTTGAGCTGCTCCAGTCGAGCGCCGAGCTCGGAATCGGTCGGCCGGGGCGCCTGCGTCGCGTCCGCGGCCCGGTGGCGCTCTCCTTCTGGAGAATGTTCAGGCTCGGACATGGCACAGACCTCGGCTCTGGAGCAGGACACAGGCCCTACCCCATGAAACCGGGGCGCACCATAGTTGTGTCAAAATTGGGTGTCAAGGCGGAGGTGATTTTACTTAAGTCTATGAAATAAAATCGAAAAAATGTGGCTGCGACAACGTGGAATGGGGGCTATCCCGCCTCGCGCATGCGCTCGGCTCCCTGAAGGTCAACGGACACCAGTCGCGAGATACCGCGTTCGGCCATGGTGACGCCGAACAACCGGTTCTGGTGCGCCATGGTGATGGGGTTGTGGGTGATGGTGAGGAAACGGGTGTCGGTGCGCCGCGTCATCTCCTCCAGCATCAGGCAAAAGCGCTCCACATTGGCGTCGTCGAGGGGCGCGTCCACCTCGTCCAGCACGCAGATGGGGGCCGGGTTGGTGAGGAACACGGCGAAGATCAGCGCCATGGCGGTCAGCGCCTGCTCGCCGCCGGACAGCAGGGAGAGGGTCTGCGGCTTCTTGCCCGGGGGGCGGGCGATGATGTCGAGGCCGGCTTCCAGCGGGTCTTCGGCGTCGGTCAGCACCAGATCCGCCTCGCCACCGCCGAACAGGGTGTCGAACAGCGATTTGAAGTGCGCGTTCACCACCACGAAGGAGGCCTGAAGCCGTTCGCGCGCCTCGCGATTGAGGCTCTGGATGGCGCCGCGCAGGCGCTTGATGGCCTCGATCAGGTCGTCCCGTTCGGTGACGAGGCCGGTGTGGCGGGCGTCCGCCTCCTCCAGTTCCACGTCGGCGCGCAGATTCACCGCCCCAAGCCGGTCCCGGTCGCGCTTGGCCCGGTCCAGTACCGCCTCGATGGCGGCGACATCCGGCAGCGCTGCGTCGTCCCCTAGACCGGCCTGCTCGCGGGCGGTCTGCGGGGGGCCGTCGAGGGCCTCGAAAATCTCGCGCTGCAGGTCGTCGCGGCGCTGGCGGGCGGCCTCCAGGCGGGCTTCGGCGCGGGCGGCTTCGGCGCGGGAGTTGGACATGGCCTCGATCGCCGCACGGGCGGCCTTGTCGGCGGCGGCCTGGGCCGCCTCGCCTTCGGCCAGGCGGTCGGCGGCGGTGCGGCGGGCGGCCTCGGCCTCTTCCAGGCCGGTCATCAGGGCGCGGCGTTGGCGGATCAGTTCGGACGGGGCATCCTCAATGTCGGCGAGCTCGGCATGGGCTTCCTCGGCGCGTGCCTCGATGGCGGCGAGGCGCTCCCCGGCGCCGCCGGCCCGCTGCTGCCACGAGCGGCGCTCCCCGGCGATCGCCTCCAACCGCTTGATGCGCTGGGCCGAATCGCGACGTAAAGCCTCCGCCGCGGCGCGCGCTTCCGCTAGTGCGGCGCGGCGCTCGCCGGTCTCAGCGCGGGCGCGGGAGAGCTCGGCTTCCAGGATCTGCGGCGTGTCCAGGGCGGCGAGGCTCGCCTGGGCTTCGGCCAAGTGTTCCTCCGCCTCTTCCCGCACCGCGGCCAGGCGGGTGCGGGCTTCGGCGATGGCGGCGAGGCGCGCCATGTGCTGGGCCGCTTTGCGCTCGGCGGCGTCCAGCACCGAACGGGCGGTTTCGGCGGCGCGCTGGGCGGTGCGGCGGGCCTCGCGGGCCTGGGTTTCTGCAGCGCCGGCGACCCTGAGGCCGGCTTCCCGCTCCGCCAGGGTGGCCCGCATTTCCTCAACGACCGCAAGTGCTTGCTCGGCCTCTTCGGCGAGATCGGCGAGCCGGTTGCGCTCCGCCAGGCGGCGGGCGGCGGCGGTGGGGGCGTCGGCGGCGGCGACCATGCCGTCCCAGCGCCACAGGTCGCCGGCGCGGGAGACGAGGCGCTGGCCGGGTTTGAGCTCGCCGGCGATGTGCGGGCCGTCTTCGGCCGCAACGATCCCCACCTGGGCCAGGCGCCGGGCCAGGGCTGGGGCGCCGGAAACGTGCGCCGCCAAGGGTTCGGCGCCCAAGGGCAGCAGCGGATCGGCGGGGAGCGAGGCGCTGCCGGCCCAGCGGGCGGTGGCGGCGGGGTCCACTGGCAGATCGAGGTCGTCGCCGAGGGCGGCGCCCAGCGCGGTCTCATAGCCCTTGTCCACCGTGAGGAGGTCGACGACGGGCGGGAAGCGGTGGTCGGAGGCCTGCAGAAGCTTGGTGAGGGTGCGCACCTCGGCGTCGAGGCGGCCGAACCGCTTCTCGGCCTCCCCCATGGCCGGGCGCAACTCCTCCACCGCGTGGCGGGTGGCGGCATGCTCGGCCTCGGCGGCAAGGGTCGCCTCCTCCGCCTCGGCCAGGGCATCGCGGGCGATCTCCGCCTCGAGCCGCACCCGCTCCAGACTGTCGGTGCCGGCCTCCCGCTTCAGGCGGCCTTCCTCGGCCTCCACCGAGGCACGCTCGGCGGCGTTGCGCAGCAGCCGGTCGCGGATCTCGCGCACGCTCTGGTCAAGGCTGGAGCGGCGGGCGCCGAGATCGGCGAAATGGGCGGTCTTCTCCTCCAGGATGCGCTCGGCGTCCTCCAGCAGAGCGGCGGCTTCCTCGCGCCGCTCGGTGGCAATCGCCTCGTCCTCGGCGGCGTTCTCCTGCTCGGCCAGCAGGGTGTCCGCCTCGGCATCGAGCCGCGCCAATACCCCTTCGGCATCGGCGGAGAGGGCGCGCTCGCGCTCCAGGTCCTGGGCCAGCTGCACCAGGCGGCGCTCCAGCTCCTGGCGGCGGGTGGCGAGGCGGGCCTCCTCCTTGTCCAGCTCATTGCGGGCGAGGGTGAGGCGCTGCAGGGTCGCAGCGGCTTCCGCCTCCGCCTGCCGCAAGGGCGGCAAGGCATGGGCTGCCAGCGCCTGGAGCCGGGCCGATTCGGCCTGCACCCGGGTGAGCTCGGCATCGTCGCGCTGGGAGGCGGCAAGGGCCTGCTCAGCCTCCGCCAGGGCCCTGGTGACCTCGCCCCAGCGCAGCCACAGCAAGGTGGCCTCGCAGCGCCGGATGTCGGCGGCCAGCGCCTTGTAGCGGGTGGTCTGTCGCGACTGGCGGCGCAGGCTCTCCACCTGGGCGGCCATCTGGATGATGACATCCTCCACCCGGGCGAGATTCTGCTCGGCTCCCTTCAGCCGGATTTCCGCCTCGTGGCGGCGGGCGTGCAGGCCGGCGACGCCGGCGGCTTCCTCCAGGATGCGGCGGCGGGCGTTGGGCTTGGCGCCGACGATCTCGCCGATCTGCCCCTGGCGCACCAGCGCCGGCGAGCGCGAGCCGGTGGAGGCATCGGCGAACAGCAGATGGACGTCGCGCGCGCGCACGTCGCGACCATTGATGCGGTAGGCGGAGCCGGAGCCGCGCTCGATTCGCCGCACCACCTCCAGCTGTTCCCACTCGTTGAAGGCGGCGGGGGCGGTGCGATCGGCATTGTCGAGGTGCAGCGCCACCTCGGCGGTGTTCCGCGAGGGCCGGCCGGTGGTGCCGGAGAAGATGACGTCGTCCATGTCCTGGGCGCGCATGGCCTTATGGGAGCTTTCCCCCATCACCCAGCGCAGCGCTTCCACCAGGTTCGACTTGCCACAGCCGTTCGGTCCCACCACCCCTGTCAGGCCGGGTTCGATGACGAGTTCGGTGGGCTCGACGAAGGTCTTGAAGCCGACGAGCCGGAGGCGGTCGAACTTCATGCCCGTCGCGCGCCGGCGCGTCTCCTGAGGCAGATCATGGAACGGATCATGGCAAGAGGTGTGCCAGTGGCGGCGGCTCCCGTCAAATGGTGGCGAGACGAAGGCATCGCCGCCGGGTTTGCGGGGCGGACGCCTTACGCTGGCGCGGGGAAAAGGGTAGAAGGCACGGACAACGATTGCATGCGGCGGGCAGGGCCCCATCTATGGGGGCGAAGCTGGGCCGCGCGGCCACGGGCAGGGATCGAGGAACCGACATATGCTGTTCAATCAGCCGGGCGCCGCGGGCGTCCCTCTGGGCAATGGGGCGGCGGGCCAGGCCGCGGCCGCACCGAGTGGCGACATCATCGACGTCACCACCGAGAGCTTCATGACGGACGTCATGGAGGAATCCAAGCGCCGCCCGGTGCTGGTGGATTTCTGGGCGCCTTGGTGCGGGCCGTGCAAGAGCCTCGGCCCGGTGCTGGAAAAGGTGGTGGCCGCGGCCAAGGGCAAGGTGCGCCTCGCCAAGCTGAACATTGACGACCACCCGGTCATTCCCGGCAAGCTCGGCATCCAGTCGGTGCCCACGGTCTATGCCTTCGTCGGCGGCCAGCCGGTGGACGGCTTCATGGGCGCGCTCCCGGAGAGCCAGGTGAAGGGTTTCGTGGACCGGCTGCTGGCCGGCGCCGGCGGCGCCGCCGCGGGCCCCGATCTCGGCGAGATGCTGGCCATGGGCGAGGCGGCGCTGGCGGAAAAGAACCTGACCGGCGCGGCGGAAGTGTTCGCCGCAGTGCTGGGCCAGGATCCCGAGAACCTGCCGGCCCTGTCGGGCCTCGTGCGCAGCCAGGTGGCGGCGGGCGCGCTGGAGCAGGCGAAGGCCATTCTCGCCTCGGTGCCGGCCGAGAAGCAGAACGATCCGGCCATCTCCGCCGCGCGGGCGGCGGTGGACCTGGCCGAGCAGGCGGCGGCCCTGGGCGATCTCGCCACCCTGGAAGCCAAGGTGGACGTGGACCCGGCCGATCATCAGTCCCGCTTCGATCTGGCCCTCGCCCTCAATGGCCGGGGCCGGCGCGAGGAGGCGCTCATCCACCTGCTCGACATCGTCAAGCGCGACCGCGCCTGGAACGAGGATGCCGCCCGCAAGCAGCTGCTGCAATTCTTCGAGGCCTGGGGGCCGGCCGATCCGCTGACCCTCAAGGGGCGCAAGAAACTGTCGGCGATCATGTTCGCCTGAGGAAAGATCTGTGGCGTCCAACAAGACCTATCTGACACCGGCGGATCTGCCGCCGGTGATTCCCGTGTTTCCGCTGACCGGGGCGCTGCTGCTGCCGCGCGCCGAGCTGCCGCTCAACATCTTCGAGCCCCGCTATCTCGCCATGGTGGATGCCGTGCTGGCTGGACCGCGCCTGATCGGCATGGTGCAGCCGGACGAGACCCTGCCCTCGGTGCCGCAGGGGCCGGGCCTGTACAAGGTGGGCTGCATCGGTCGGCTGACCGAGTTCAGCGAGACCGGCGACGGGCGCTATCACATCAGCCTCACCGGTATCTGCCGGTTCCGCATCGCTGAGGAGCTGGTGGTGACCACCCCCTATCGGCAGGTGCAGATCGACCCCGGCGCCTTCACCCAGGACTTCCAGCCGGCCGGCGAGAAGGAGGTGGACCGCTCCGCGCTGCTCGATGCGCTGGCCGCCTTCCTCGACGCCAACAAGCTGGAAGCCGATTGGGAAGGCATCCGCGAGGCGGGCACCGAGACGCTGGTCAACGCCCTGTCGGTGATGTCGCCTTACGGCTCGCTGGAAAAGCAGGCTCTGCTGGAGGCGGAGACGCTGAAGGCGCGGGCCGACATGCTGGTGGCCATCACCCAGATGATGCTGGCGCGCATGCCGGGCGACGGCGAAGGCTCGCTGCAATAGGCCGGAGAGCGGGCGGGGCGCGCCCCGCTCACGGCTCCACGGCGAAGCGCAGCTTGCCGGCGGGCGCCAGGGTGCGCAGATCGAAGGTGCGGATCTCGGTGGCGCCATTCACATCCAGCACCACCACCACCACATCGCCGGAGACGGTGGTGGAAGCGATCTTGGCACCCTTGGGCAACAAAGCGGTGACCTCGCCGGTGGCCAAGGGCGCGGTGCGCATCATGCGATAGCCGATCACGCCCAGCACGGCGGCCACCCCCAGCACCATCACCAGGATGGAGATGCTGGAGAAGCGGCGGAACTTGGCGAGCACCCGCTCCTGATCCGGCGTCAGAGGCTGGTCGGTGGTGTCGGACGGGGGCGGCTGGTGGAACATGGCGCACCTGGTGCTGGCGGACGAAGGAGACGGACACGATTATGACGGCCCGGGACAGCGCTGACGACAGCCTCGAGGAGAGTTCTGCCGAAGAGCCTATGCTCACTTTGGCGGCGGCGCCGGAGGATGCCGGCGCACGGCTCGACCGCGTGCTGGCCCGCCTTGCCCCGGATCTCAGCCGCACCCGCATCCAGCGCCTGGTGGGCGAAGGGCGGGTGCTGCTCGGCGGGCGTGTGGTAGGCGACGCAGCGACACGGGTCAATGCCGGCGACGTCTTTACCGTGCTGCTGCCGGCGCCCGAGCCGGCCGAGCCGGTGGCGGAAGACCTGCCCCTCAATGTGGCTTATGAGGATGACCACCTCATCGTCATCGACAAGCCGGCTGGCCTAGTGGTGCACCCCGCGCCCGGCCATGCCACCGGCACGCTGGCGAATGCGCTGCTGTACCATTGCGGCGACAGCCTCTCCGGCATCGGCGGGGTGAAGCGCCCCGGCATCGTGCACCGTATCGACAAGGACACCTCCGGCCTGCTGGTGGTGGCAAAGTCCGACAAGGCGCACCAGGGCCTGGCCGCCCAGTTCGCCGACCATGGCCGCACCGGCCCGCTGGAACGGGCCTATCTCGCCTTCGTGTGGGGCGTGCCCGATCTGCGCGGCACCGTGGATGCGCCCATCGACCGGCATGCCACCCATCGCCAGAAGATGGCGGTGCGCGCCAGTGGGCGGCACGCCATCACCCACTGGCACGTGCTGGAGACCTATGCGGGCAACGACGGCACGCCGGTGGCGAGCCTTCTGGAATGCCGGCTGGAGACCGGGCGCACCCATCAGATCCGCGTCCATATGGCACATGTGGGCCATCCGCTGATGGGGGACGAGGTCTATGGCCTCGGCTTCCGCACCAAGGCGTCGCGGCTGGCGCCGGAAGCGCGCGAGCTGCTGGCCGGGCTCGGCCGGCAGGCGCTGCACGCGGCGCGGCTGGGGTTTGCCCATCCGGTGACGGGGGAACACCTCTCGTTTGAGAGCGAGCTGCCGGAGGACCTCGCGGCGCTCAGGGCCGCGCTTCAGCTGCTGCAGCGCACTCGCGGCGACGTGAGGGGATGAAACCTATTCCACCGGTCTTGTGTTCTGTATGATGATGAGTTGCGGCGGGCATCAGGCAGCCGCATGCGGTCGCCCGGATCGGGGGCTGCTGGAACAGGAGGCGTCATCCATGGCCCAGGCCAAGAGCATGCCCATTCCCTCTGCAGAGGGCGGGCTGACGCGGTATCTCGAGGAAATCCGCCGGTTCCCCATGCTGGAGCCGCAGCAGGAATACATGCTTGCCAAGAGCTGGCGCGAGCACGGCGACCGGGACGCCGCCCACCAGCTGGTGACGAGCCATCTGCGCCTCGTGGCGAAGATCGCCATGGGCTATCGCGGCTATGGCCTGCCCATTTCCGAAGTCATCTCCGAAGGCAATGTGGGCCTCATGCAGGCGGTGAAAAGGTTCGAGCCCGAGAAGGGCTTCCGCCTCGCCACCTATGCCATGTGGTGGATCCGCGCCTCCATTCAAGAATATATCCTGCGGTCGTGGAGCCTCGTGAAGATGGGCACCACGGCGGCGCAGAAGAAGCTGTTCTTCAACCTGCGCAAGGCCAAGAGCCAGATCTCCGCCCTTGAGGATGGGGATCTGCGGCCCGACCAGGTGCAGCAGATCGCCACCAAGCTCGGCGTCTCCGAGCAGGACGTGGTGGACATGAACCGCCGCCTGTCCGGCGACGCCTCCCTCAACGCCCCCATCCGCGAGGATGCGGACGGTGGCGGCGAGTGGCAGGACTGGCTGGTGGACGAGCGCCTCGACCAGGAGGAGCAACTCGCCGAAAGCGAGGAGCTGGACAACCGGCGCACCGCGCTGGCCGGCGCCCTCTCGGTGCTGAACGAGCGCGAGCGCCGCATCTTCGAGGCGCGCCGCTTGTCGGAAGACCCCATCACCCTGGAGGAACTGGCGGCCGAGTTCGGCGTCTCCCGCGAGCGGGTGCGGCAGATCGAGGTGCGCGCCTTCGAGAAGGTGCAGAAGGCGGTGATGGAGCGCATGCGCCAGACCGAAGGCGAGCCGCCGGCGCTGCCCGGCGGCAAGGCGGAGGGCGGCCGCTCCGGCAAGCCCGCCGCGGCTGCGGCGCTCTGAGGCGCACCATGCCGCGGTGGGGCTAACGCAGGTCGTTCTGCGGCAGGGTGCCGGCGCGCGTCTGGTCGCTCAGTTGCGGTCTTCGGGCAGGAGGGGCAGGGGGAAGACTTCGATGTCGTCCTCGTGCAGGGCCTTCACCTCATCGGCGCTGGCTTCCCCATAGATGGCGCGGTGCTCCACCTCGCCCTCGTGCATCTTGCGGGCGAGATCGGCGAACTCGGTGCCCACATAATCCGATGTCTTCACCACATGCTCGCGGAGCTTGCGCATGAGGCTGCGCAGCTCCGCCTCCGGCTGGGACATGACGGGCAGCGGCGTCTCCGGAGCCGGGGCCTCGGCCACCGGCGCGGGGGCCGGTTCGGTCGGCACTGGCGCGCGCGGGCGGTCGGTGCGGGCGACGGAAGGGGCCATGATGGCCTTGTCCACGGCGCTCGATCCGCATTCCGGGCAGGTCACGAACCCCCGCTCGCGCTGGCTCTCATAGCTGGAGGAGGAGGGGAACCAGCTCTCGAACCGGTGCCCCGCTGCGCATTGCAGGGTGTAGCGGATCATCACACGCCCCCGACCACATGCAGCCGGCCCACCGGCACGCTCTCCGCCACCTCGAACCGCCGGCCGTTGGTGAGGGAGGGGATGCGGGCGCGGGCGGAGGCCACTTCCTTCAGGTCGATTTCCGCCAGCACCACGCCGGGATCGCTGCCGCCCTCGGCGATGACGCGGCCCCATGGGTCTACCACCAGGGAGTGGCCATAGGTCTCGCGGCCGTTCTCATGCTTGCCGCCCTGGGCGGCGGC
This sequence comes from Xanthobacter sp. NM-25, assembly GCF_022138605.1. Taxonomy (GTDB): domain Bacteria; phylum Pseudomonadota; class Alphaproteobacteria; order Rhizobiales; family Xanthobacteraceae; genus Xanthobacter. The sequence goes on along the minus strand of NZ_JACBFS010000001.1, from coordinate 938,747 downwards.
CAGCACATAGGCGCCGTTCTCGATGGCGCGGGCGCGCAGCAGGACATGCCAATGGGCTTCGCCGGTGGGGCGGGTGAAGGCGGCCGGCACCGTCAGCACCTTGGCGCCGGCTTCCGCCAGCGCGCGATAGAGCGAGGGGAAGCGCAGGTCGTAGCAGATGGTGAGGCCGAACGGGATCTGGTCCACCTCCGCCGCCACCGCCCGCTCGCCGGGACGGTAGGCGCTGGATTCGCGGTAGCTCTCGCCATTGCCGAGATCCACGTCGAACATGTGGATCTTGTCGTAGCGAGCGGTGATGTCGCCTTCCGGGTCGATCAGGAAGCCGCGGTTGACCGCCTTGGCCTCGGCCACCTTGAGGGCGAGGGAGCCGATGTGCAGGTGGATGGACAGGTCCCGGGCCAGCTCGCGCAGGGCCGCCAGGGTCTCGTCGTCCGCCTCCTCCTTCAGCTGCTCGAACAGGCGGGGCCGGTCCAGCTCCATGATGTTGGTGGTCTCGGGGGTCTGCACATAGCGCGCGCCCTCGCGCGCCGCCTCGCGGATCAGCGCGGCGGCGGCATCGCGATTGGCGGCGACGTCTCGGCCACTCCGCATCTGAACGAGGCCGATGCGCAGGGTCTGGGCGGTTTCAGGAGAGGTCATTCAGCATCTCTCATCTCGGGCGGGCCACCGGCGGCGGTGATGTGAACCGCGCGCGATGCCCTGTCTTTCCAGAGATAGAGAGCGCCGGCGCCATTTGCAGGGGGAGCAAGGCAATTGCCCGCTCCTTCACCGGCATTTTATGCGCAGCGGCGCGGGCTGTCACAGCCCACAGCGGCCTCGCTCAGGCCGCCAGCGTGTCCAGCCGCCCCTCGCGGTCGAGGGCGTAGAGGTCGTCGCAGCCGCCCACATGGGTGTCGCCGATGAAGATCTGGGGCACTGTGGTACGTCCGTTGGCCTTGCGGGACATCTCCTGCTGGCCTTCCGGATCGGTGGTCACGTCCACCTCGGTGAAGGTCCAGCCTTTGCGCCGCAGCAATTCCTTGGCGGAATGGCAATAGGGGCACCAGCTCTTGGTGTAGATGACGATGGGCTTCATGGGGCGTCACAGAAAGGGGGCTGCGCGACGGCGGGAGCACCGTCACGAAAGTGACGTATCATAAGGCTTCAGCCGAAGTCGACAACCCGCGCGAAGGTGAGCGCGTCCACATGGGCGGCGCCCGCCCGGCGCAGGGCGCGGGCGCAGGCATCGAGGGTGGCGCCAGTGGTGGCGACGTCATCCACCAGCAGCACCCGCTGTCCCGGCAGCACCGATGCTGCATCGCCGCACGATGCAAAGGCACTGGCGACGTTGGCGTGGCGTTCGGTGCGGCTGAGGCGCGTCTGTGACGTCGTGACGCGTCGGCGTCGCAGCAGGTCGGTCCGCACCTTCACGCTTTCCGCCGGTGCCAGCCGCCGCGCCAGCAGCGCCGCCTGATTGAAGCGCCGCCGCCACAGCCGCAGCGGATGCAGCGGCACCGGCACGATGATGTCCGCCTCGGCGATCAGCTCCCGCCCGGCCTGGGCCATCAGCCGCGCCATGGGGCCGGCAAGCTCCAGGCGGTCGGCATATTTGAGATTGTGGACCATGCCGCGGGCCACATCGGTGAATTCCACCGCCGCCCGCGCCCGGTCGAAGGCGGGGGGATCGGCCAGGGCCGCGGCGCTGATGAGTGGCGCGCCGGGCCGGGTGGGGTCGGGCAGGGCATCGGCCATCGGCACGCCGGTGCGCTCGCAATAAGGGCGGGTGATGAAGGCCAGGCCGCTCCAGCACGGGCCGCATAGGCCGGCGGCCTCGCCCACCACGGTGCCGCAGGCGCTGCAGGTGGGCGGCAGCGCGAAGCCGAGCACACCCCGGCCGAGGCCCGCGCCCCAGCCCTTCAGGCTCAGCCCCGCCGCTCTGAGGTGACCCGCGACGCCCGCCATCTCCCGCTCCCCACAACCGCCTGAGGGCCATGATCGCGCCGCCGGCGGCGAAGTAAAGCCGGCGGCGGGGCTTCGCCCTTCGGCCGGAGCCTGTCGGGTCCGCTCAGGCGTCGCGCGGCCTCGAGCGAAAGGCCCTGAGGCAAGCTCAGGGCCTTCGGTCCTACTCAGGCCGCCAAGTGCGCAGCAGCAAGGCGTTGGTGATCACGCTCACGGACGACAGGGCCATGGCCGCCGCCGCCACCATGGGCGACAGCAGCAGCCCGATGACCGGGTAGAGGATGCCCGCGGCGATGGGCACACCGGCCGCATTATAGATGAAGGCGAACAACAGGTTGCGGCGGATGTTGGCCATGGTGGCCTTGGAGAGGGAACGGGCATGGGAGATGCCGGCGAGATCCCCCTTCAACAGGGTGATGCCGGCGCTCTCCATGGCGATGTCCGTGCCGGTGCCCATGGCGATGCCCACGTCGGCCACCGCCAGAGCGGGGGCGTCGTTGACGCCATCGCCGGCCATGGCCACCACATGGCCTTCCTTGCGCAGGCGCTCCACCACCTCGGCCTTATGGTCGGGCAGCACCTCGGCTTCCACCTCGTCGATGCCGAGGCGCTTGGCCACCGCCAACGCGGTGGTGCGATTGTCGCCGGTGAGCATCACCACCCGCACGCCATCGCGGGTGAGCCGCTTCAGCGCCGCGTCGGTGGTGTCCTTGATGGGATCGGCGATGGCGATGACGCCGGCCGCGTGGCCGTCCACCGCCACCAGGGCCGCGGTGGCACCCTCCTTCTGGTAACGCTCAGCGGCGGCGGTGAGGTGATCGGTGTGGATATTGTGCTCGCCGAGGAAGGCGGCATGGCCCACCACCACCTGGTGCCCGTCCACCAGGCCGACGATGCCCTTGCCGGCCGGGCTTTCCACCTGGGAGGGCTCGGAGAGGGGAAGCTCGCGGGCCTTGGCCTCGGCCAGCATGGCGGTGGCGAGGGGGTGCTCGCTGGAGCGCTCCAGGCTGGCGGCGAGGCGCAGCACATCCGCTTCATTGGCGCCGCGCAAGGGATGCACCGCCACCACCTTGGGCTTACCCACGGTGAGGGTGCCGGTCTTGTCCACCACCACCACGTCCACCTTTTCCATGCGCTCCAGCGCCTCGGCATTCTTCACCAGAACGCCGAGCTGGGCGCCGCGCCCGACGCCCACCATGATCGACATGGGAGTGGCAAGGCCGAGGGCGCAGGGGCAGGCGATGATGAGCACGGAAACGGCGGCCATCAGCGCAAAGGTGAGGCTCGGTTCCGGCCCCACCGCCAGCCAAACGGCGAAAGCCACCGCGGCCGCGGCCACCACCGCCGGCACGAACCAGCCGGAAACCTGATCGGCCAGGCGCTGGATGGGCGCGCGCGAGCGCTGGGCCTGAGCCACCATCTGCACGATCTGGGAGAGCACGGTGTCGCGGCCCACCTTGTCGGCGCGCATCACGAACACGCCGGCGGAATTCACCGTGCCGCCGATGACCCGCTCGCCCGCCTCCTTGGTGACCGGCATGGATTCGCCGGTGACGAGGCTTTCATCCACCACCGCGCGGCCCTCGGTGACGAGGCCATCCACCGGCACCTTTTCGCCCGGGCGCACCCGCAGCATGTTGCCGGGGGCCACCAGCTCCAGGGCGATCTCCTCGTCGGTGCCGTCGGCGGCGATGCGCAAGGCGGTCTTGGGGGCGAGGGAGAGCAGCGCCTTGATGGCGCCGGAGGTCTGGTCGCGGGCGCGCAATTCCAACACCTGGCCGAGCGCCACCAGCACGGTGATGACCGCCGCCGCCTCGAAATAGACCGGCACCGCCCCATCATGGGTCTGGAAGGTGGCCGGGAACAGGCCGGGTAGGAAGGTGGCCACCAGCGAATAGACATAGGCCACGCTGGTGCCCATGCCGATGAGGGTGAACATGTTGAAATGCCGGCTCTTCAGCGAAAGCACGGCGCGTTCCAGGAAGGGCCAGCCCACCCACAGCACCACCGGGGTCGCCAGCAGGAACTGCACATAATTGGAGATCTGCTGCGGCAGCAGGTGCAGGCCGGCCAGATGCTGGCCCATCTCCAGCACGAACACCGGCAGGGTGAGGACAAGGCCGATCCAGAACCGGCGCGTCATGTCCTTCAGCTCATGGTTGGGGCCCTCGTCGAGGGTCACCAGCTCCGGCTCCAGCGCCATGCCGCAAATGGGGCAGATGCCCGGGCCGATCTGCCGGATCTCGGGATCCATGGGGCAGGTATAGATGGTGCCTTCGGGCACTTCGGCGGGCGGCGGCGCCGCCTTCTCGCCGGTATAGACGCCGGGGTCGGCCTTGAACTTGGTCTCGCAGGCGGAGGAGCAGAAGAAATAGGTCTTGCCGGAATGGCGGGCGGCGTATTTCGCGCTGCCCGGCTCCACGCTCATGCCACACACCGGGTCGATCACCGGCGCGAGATACTGTTCCGGATTGGCCTCGAACTTGGTCTTGCAGCCGTTGCAGCAGAAATAGAAGGTCTTGCCGTTATAGGTGGCGGTGGGCTTGGCCGCCTCGGGGGAGGTGTCCACATCCATGCCGCACACCGGGTCCTTGGCCTTGGTGGCGGCAGGTCCATGGTCATGGTTCGCATGGTCATGGTTCGCATGGTCATGCCCGGCATGCGCGCCATGGGCGCCGCCACAGCAGGCGCCGGACGCTTCAGTCGCGGCGGGCGCGGCTTGGCCATGCGCCGCGTCGTTGCCCTGGGTGCCACCACAGCAGGCGCCCGCAGGCTCGGCGTTGGCGAGATACTGTTCCGGATGGGCCTCGAACTTGGTCTTGCAGCCGTTGCAGCAGAAATAGAAGGTCTTGCCGTTATAGCTGGCGGTGGGCTTGCCCGCTTCGGGGGAGGTGTCCACGTCCATGCCGCACACCGGGTCCTTGGCCGTGGCGCGGGCCGGGGTGTTCTGCGAGGGATGCGAGGGATGATCCTGGGCCATGCGGCGCCCTTTCGGCCTGCACTCGGGCTTGAGCCTCCACTCCTTCGGCCCCCTCGGCCTTGAGCTGGCTCACGCCCGGAAGAATTCCAAACCCCTGGGGGGTATCTGGCTTGTTAAATATACCCATGGGGGGTATATGACAAGCCATGCGCAGCCCGACGAAGGAACAAGTCCTCAAGCGCCTGAGCCGTATCGAAGGCCAGGTGCGTGGCCTCTCCCGCATGGTGGAGGAGGATCGCTACTGCATTGATGTGATCACCCAGATTTCCGCCGTGCGCGCGGCCCTGAAGCGGGCGGAGCAGGAGGTGCTGCGCGATCACGTGGCGCACTGCGTGGAGCACGCGATCCGCTCGGGCGATGCGGAAGACCAGCGGCGCAAGGTGGCCGAGCTGATGGATGTGATCGTCCGCAGCGAGCGCTGAATGCGGCGCCGGTGCCGCGCCACCCTTCGATACCCGCGCAAAAAAACGCCCGGAGACGGGCGGCCGGCTCCGGGCGTTGGTTTCCTGTCGAACGTGATGTGACCATGCGGCAGTTGAGCTGCCGCGCCGTCACGACATGGTCACGACAATCAGGGCAATGAACATCAGGAAGGTGGAGGCGAGGCCGATGGTCCACAGGATGGCGGGGCCGATGGCCAGCCAGCCGACCACGAACGCGGCCACGACGACAATGAAAACAAGAAGGGCAAACAAGGGGTTGCCGCGAGCGGCTGTGGCTTCCGCCATGAGCTGTGTTCCTTTCCGGAAGGCAAGGTGAAGGCCATCAGGGGCGTCATCGGGCCATCGCCGGCGGAAGGTATGGCGTTCGTCCGCGTCGTCAATCTCCGGAGGCACCGCACGCTTGCGGCAGCGTGTCGCGCAGGCGCGGCTGGCGGGAGGCGGCCCATGGGCCGGCGCTTGCGCCACGGCTCGGTCCCGTGGTGCGGCCGCGCCTTCGGCCGTTGTCACGTGGCGCGTCGGAACAGCGAAACCATCTGAGCCGCTACGCCGATGAGAAAGAGCGCGAGCACGGTGCCTTGAGCGCCAAGGACCAGCGGCGCGGCCGGGCTCGCCGCCCAGGGATGACCGTCCGGCACGCGGGTCAGGGTTTCGGTGACCGTGGGCACCATCAAAAGCAGGACCGAAAAGCTGAGGCTGAAGGTTTGCAGGGCGCTCAGGAGCCGTCCCGGGCTTTCGAGCCGTGAGATGCCGTAGCCAACGGCCAGCGCCAGCAGCGTCAGCGTCGCGATCGCGGCACTGACCGGAGCCTTGGCGACGGCATAGGCGCTGAGCGCCCCGATGGTCATCGCGACGAGGTAGCCGCTCCCAGCGCGGGACTGCGGCACGATCCGCCCGTGGCGCGCAAGCATCCAGGCTGCGAGGGGAATGGCCGGCAGGCTGCCGAGGGTGTGAACCCAGCCGATGGGGGAAATGCCGAACATCTGTCTGTCCTTGACCTTGGACCGGGGCGCACATGCGCGTGTTGCCCGAATGTCAATCTACCTATCAGAAGGTAGATATCGCGGCAAGCCCGCCGACACGTCGTCGGCGGACCTGAGGCCTGCGCGATCTGGGGTCTGCGCGATCTGGGGTCTGCGCTGCCCGCACGGCCGCCTGACCCGGGCTGGCCAGGCGGAAAGGCAGCGCATAAGCGGCGGGGGAGCGTGCCCCGGGAACCGGGAACGACGATCCCGGGTGATCAGGCGGGGTTCATCGCGGAAAAGATCTCCGCATAGGTGCCGTCGCGTTCGGCCCATCGGCGCGCCCGATCCCGTTCCAGCAGCAACTCACCTTGCGGGTGGTCGCCGCGGCAGAGCATGGCCAGGACTTCGGCCACATAGGCTTCCAGGGGCATGGCACGGGGGTCTTGCGCCTGCGCGGGCCCCGTCAGCCCGGTCCGCACATAGGGCAGCGAGAGCTCAAGCACCTCCACGGGCACGTCGCGCAACTGGTGGCGCAGGGACACCAGCCAGGAATGCAGGAAGGCTTTTGTGGCGCAATAGGTCGGGAAATCGGCGCGCGGAACGAAAGCCAGAGCCGAACCGGTTGCCATGATCGTCGCATGCGGCTGCGCCTTGATGATCGGCAGCACCGCAGCGGTCACCCGGAGAACCCCCAGGATGTTGGTCTCGACCATCGCCTCGGCCGTCCTGGCCGTCCAGCTGTCGGAGCGCATGTCCTCCGGGCGCGAGATGCCGGCGTTGGCGATCAGGACATTGAGCGCCGGGAACCTGTCGCGCAGTTGCTCCGCCAGGGCGGCGACGGATCGTGGGTCGTCCAGGTCGAGGTGCAGGCCGGTGATGCCGGGACGTTCGGCCGCGATCGCCTCAAGCAAAGTGGTCTGGCGCCCGGTCACGATGACGCGGTTGCCGAGATCGTGGAACGCTTCCGCCAGCCCACGGCCGATCCCGCTGCTGCCACCGGTGATGAGAAGGGTGTTGCCGGTCATCTTCATGGATGAAACCTTTCCAAAGCTGCTTCAGGAAAGGCTGCGGCATAGCTGTCCGCCGGAGCATGTCCTCGACGCCCGACCTTGCGGTCGTCGTGATGGAACCGTCCGGGCGATAAGGAGGCAACCTGCCACGCGCCTTTGACATCGAGTTCTCCCGGCTGGGACCCTCTCGACCAAGGACGCGTTGGATGACGGTAACGCCTACGACAGCCCCGTTGCCGGGGCTACGCGCGGAAGGTGGCGATGATGGCGCCAGATATCAAGCTGAAATGGCATCGCGCAGCTTGAACGCCGACCCATCAGAAGGTAGCTGCGGTCCATGAGCGACAGCATCCCGACCCAGGACCAGATCCTCGCCTGCGCGCAATCGCTGATCGAACGCGGGGGATACAACGGCTTCAGCTATGCCGACATTGCCGCCACGGTCGGCATCCGCAAGGCCAGCATCCATTATCATTTCCCGGCCAAGGCCGACCTGGTGCGGGTGCTGGTCGAGGGGTATCGCAAAGCCGCCGAAGCCAGCGCCGGCGCGTTCGCCGCCAGCGGAATGGGGCCGGTGGAGCAGTTGCGCGCCTACACGGACTACTGGGCGAAGTGCATCCAGGAGGGGGCGAGGCCCTATTGCCTGTGCGCCATGCTCGCCAGCGAACTGCCCGTCCTGCCCCTCGAGGTTGCCGCCGAGGTCCGCAAGTATTTCACCGTCCTCTCGGGATGGCTGGAGACGACGCTGGCCCAGGGTGCTGCAAGCGGCGTGTTGCGACTGTTGGATACGCCGAAGATCGAAGCGGAAGTCCTCATGGCGACAGTCCACGGCGCCATGCTCTCCGCCCGCGCCGAGGGCGATGCCCGGGTATTCGAAATGGTCACCGACGCCTGGCTCAGGAGGCTTTCGGATCAAGGCTGACACCTCTGCCGACGGTCCCCTCAGCCACCTTGGACCGCATTGGGCCAAAGAGTTCAGCGGTTACAATGATGTTGGGGAGTTTTTGGCACCACCCTATTAGGGTAGATGGTGCCCAGGAGAGGACTCGAACCTCCACGGCCGTTAAGCCACTGGCACCTGAAGCCAGCGCGTCTACCAATTCCGCCACCTGGGCCCGGACGACTGCAGCGCGTCGTCGGGAGCGACACCACTAAGGAGGAGGCGGGGGCTTGTCAATCGCGCCTCCAGCCCGTTGCTGCAGAAAATGAATTGTCCACAGGTCCCTGCGCGCAGAGACCTGTGGAGCCGGGCTCAGTCGTGGAACTTCGCCGGCCGCTTCTCGATGAAGGCGGTCATGCCTTCCTTCTGCGCGGGCACCGCGAACAGCGCCTGGAACACCCGGCGCTCGAAGCGGACGCCTTCGGCGAGGGTGGTCTCATAGGCGCGGTTGACGCTCTCCTTGGTCTGCATGGCGACGGTGATCGACATGTCGGCGATGGTCTTCGCCACCTTCAGGGCCTCGTCCACCAGCTCGGCGGCCGGCACGATCCGCGACACGAGGCCGGCCCGCTCCGCCTCCTGCGCATCCATGAAGCGGCCGGTCAGGCACATTTCCATGGCCTTCGACTTGCCGACGAAGCGGGTGAGCCGCTGGGTGCCGCCGGCGCCGGGCATGACGCCCAGTTTGATCTCGGGCTGGCCGAACTTGGCAGTGTCGGCGGCGAGGATGAAATCGCACATCATCGCCAGCTCGCAGCCGCCGCCCAGGGCGAAGCCGGCAACCGCCGCGATCACCGGCTTGCGCGCGCGCGACACGCGCTCCCACGAGGTGATGAAATCGCTGTCGTAGCTCTCGGGATAGGTGAGGTCGTGCATCTCCTTGATGTCGGCCCCGGCCGCGAATGCCTTTTCCGAACCGGTGATCACGATGCAGCCGATCCCCCTGTCGGCCTCGAACGCATCCAGCGCCGCGTTGATCTCGCTGATGATCTGCCCGTTGAGGGCGTTGAGCGCCTTCGGCCGGTTGAGCCGGATCAGCCCCACCCGCTCGTGGGTTTCCACCAGGATCGTTTCGTATGCCATCCCAATGCCTCCTCGTCGCCGCCTGATCGTCAGGCGGTCCATGTGTCGTTTCCACTTAAGACCCGGCTGCTCTAACCCGACTTGGCCGTTTCGCAAATGGCCAAGGCTTCAACGCTGGCAGTGCGGGCAGAAGAAGGTGGAGCGACCACCCTGCACGATGCGCTGGACCGTGCCCTTGCAGTGCAGGGTGGGGCAGGGCTTCCCCTCGCGGTCGTAGACGCGGAAATTGTGCTGGAAATAGCCGAGTGCTCCATCCACCTGGCGGTGGTCGCGCAGGGAGGAGCCGCCGGCCTGGATGGCCTCGCGCAGGACGTCGCGGATGGCGGTGACCAGCCGCTCGGCCCGCAGATTGGGGCTGCCATCGCGATTGGCCAGGGTGTGGGCGGCGCGACGCGGCGAGAGCCCGGCCCGGTGCAGAGCCTCGCACACATAGATGTTGCCGAGCCCGGCCACCAGCTTCTGATCCAGCAGCGCCGATTTCAGGCAGGTGTTGCGATGGGCGCACGCGTGGGCGAGGTAGGCGGCATTGAAGCTGTTGCCCAACGGCTCGGGCCCAAGGCCCTGCAGCAGCGGGTGGGTGTCGAGCCGGTCATAGGGCACGATCAGGATCGCCCCGAACCGGCGCGGATCGTTATAGGTGACGGTGGCGCCGCCGGCGAGGTGCAGCACCACGTGGTCATGGGCGCCGCCGGCCGCCTTGGGATGGTGGAACAGGCCCGGCTGGCCCTTCACGCGAGCGCCATCGATGCGGATGGAGCCGGACATGCCCAGGTGTAGCAGCATGACCTCGCCGCCGGAGAGGTCCGCCAACAGGTATTTGGCGCGCCGCCCCACCGCCTCCACGCGCCGGCCGGCGAGGCGCTCCGCGAAATTCTCGGGCAGCGGCCAGCGCAGATCCGGCCGTCGGGCCTCGGCACTCTCGATGACGGCGCCCTGCAACACGGGCAAGAGGCCGCGGCGGACTGTCTCCACCTCGGGCAGTTCAGGCATTCGTCTTTGGCTCAGCCACGCAGCGCGGGCGCTCAGATTCGGTCACGGCAACCCAGAATTACGCTACGGCCGGCTTCGCGCAAGATGGGGGCTCTTGCGGAACGGGCGCCGCGGAGGAGGGAGAGGTATCAGCGGGGCGGATCGGCCGCGTCGAACTCCAGACTCTCCAGGCGGATGCCCCGTTTGGCGATCTTGTCGGCGGAGATGAGCACCTTCGCCACGTCGTCGCCGACCTGGCCGAAATGGCGCGACAATTCGCCGACCCGTTCGCGCAGGCGGGCCACGTCCGCCACCAGCGCTCCCACCTCGGCGCGGATGCGGTCGGCCTCGGCGCGCATGCGCGCATCCTTGGCGATGGCCTGCACCAATTGCACCGCCAGCATGAGGAGAGAGGGGGAGACGAGGACGATCCGGGCGCGGAAGGCGGCCTGAATCACGGCGTCGAAATGCTCGTGGATCTCCGCATAGACCGATTCGGAGGGCACAAAGATCAAGGCGATGTCCTGGGTCTCTCCGGGCACCAGATAACGCTCCGCCACATCGGTCACATGCTTCATCAGGTCGGCCTTGAGCCGCGCCGCCGCCGCCTTGCGGGCCTCGATGGTGGGGGCCTCGCGGAACAGGGTCACCGATTCCAGGGGGAATTTGGCGTCGATCAGCAGCGGCCGCGGATCCCCGGGCAGGAAGATGGCGCAATCGGGCCGCCGGCCGCTGCTCAAGGTATATTGGAAGGCGTAGGCCTCCTTGGGCAGGCCGTCGGCGATGAGCGCTTCCATGCGGGCCTGGCCGAAGGCGCCGCGGGCCTGCTTGTTGGCGAGCGTGTCGCGCAGGGACACCACCTGGGCCGACAGCTCCGACAGGCTGCGCTCGGCGGTCTCCACCATCACCAGGCGCTCGGCGATGCGGGTGAGGCTCTCATGGGTGGCCCGGGCCGCCTGGGTCATGCTCTGGCCAAGGCGGAAAGAGGTGGCGTCGAGCCGCTCGGACACCGCCCGCGCCAGCTCGCTCTGGCGCTGGGACAAGACCTCCGCCAGGCTCTGCACCCGCCCGGCGGTTTCGCTCTGCCCGTGCGCGAGCTCGCGCATGCGCCGGTCCATCTCTTCCGCCCGCAGCACTTCGGCCTGGAGCAGTTCCGCCTGCAGGGCGCGAACGGAAGCGCCCCGCCACAGGCTCAGGGCCAGCAGCACCAGCACCGCCGCGCCCAGCGCCACGAGCGCGGCGCCCAGGGTGATGGCCGTGCCGCCAAGGGTGAAAAGCACATCGGACATGGGTCTGCATTACGCGATTCGATATCAGAACAAAATATGAACATATTGACCGTGGCCGCGCTATCGCTTATTTCCCTGGAATGACCACGCGACCCATCCTCATCATTCCCGACCATCAACTGCGGACCACATCGGCGCCGGTGGGCAAGATCGATTCCGAGATTCGCAAGCTGGTGGAGGATATGTTCGAGACCATGTACGACGCGCCGGGCATCGGCCTCGCGGCGATTCAGGTGGGCGTGCAGAAGCGGGTCATCACCATCGACGTGGCCCGCGAGGGCGAGGACAAGAAGCCGATTGCCTTGATCAATCCGGAGATCATCGCCGCCTCCGACGAGACCTCGGTCTATAGCGAGGGCTGTCTTTCCATCCCCGATTATTACGAGGAGGTGGAGCGTCCGGCCCGGGTGGCGGTGCGGTTTCAGGATCTGGACGGCGCGGTTCGGGAGGTGGAGGCGGAGGGCCTGTTCGCCACCTGCGTGCAGCACGAGATCGACCATCTCAATGGCGTGCTCTTCATCGACCATATCTCGAAGCTGAAGCGCGATCGGGTCATCAAGAAATTCACCAAGGCGGCGCGGCACACGGCCGCGATCTGACCGCCGCCGGCCCCGGATCATTCCATGCGCATCGTTTTCATGGGCACGCCGGATTTCGCCGTGCCCACCCTTACCGAAATCGTCGGGCGGGGCCACGAGGTGGTGGCCGTCTACACGCGCGAGCCGGCGCCGGCCGGGCGCCGCGGGCTCGATCTCACGCCCTCGCCGGTGCATCAGGTGGCGGTGCGCCTGGGCCTGCCGGTGCTCACCCCCAAGACCCTGCGCAGCGAGGCGGCGGCCGAGACCTTCCGCGCCCATGAGGCCGATGTGGCCGTGGTGGTGGCCTATGGCATGATCCTGCCGGCGGCCATCCTGGCGGCGCCGCGCCTGGGCTGCGTCAATCTGCATGGCTCGCTGCTGCCGCGCTGGCGCGGTGCGGCGCCGATCCAGCGCGCCATCATGGCCGGCGATGCGGAGACCGGCGTGGCGGTGATGCGGATGGAGGAGGGGCTGGATACCGGGCCGGTGGGTCTGGTGGAGCGCATCGCCATCACACCCGAGATGACCGCCGGCGACCTGCATGATCGCATGATGGTTCTCGGCGCGGATCTGATGGCCCGGGCCCTGGCTGCGCTGGAGCGCGGCGGTCTCGTCTTCACCCCGCAGCCGGCCGATGGGGTGACCTATGCGGCCAAGATCGGCAAGGGCGAGACGCGCATCGACTGGTCGCGCCCCGCATCGGAGGTGCACGACCATATCCGTGGGCTGGCGCCGTTCCCCGGCGCTTGGTTCCCGCTCGGTGCGGCGGAAGCGCGGGTCAAGGTGCTGCGGTCCGCCATACACGCCGGTGCCGGCGCACCGGGTGAGGTTCTGGATGACCGGCTCACCATTGCCTGCGGGAGTGGCGCGGTGCGGCTCGGCGAGCTGCAGAAGGCGGGCAAGCAACCCATGTCGGCGGACGTGTTCCTGCGCGGCAATGCCGTGCCGGTGGGGAGCCGGCTCGCCTAAGGGCGGGCCTCGCCGCCGCTGATGCCGCGCTACAAGCTCCTCATCGAATATGACGGCACCTCGTTCTGCGGCTGGCAGATCCAGGCCGGCCAGCCCACCGTGCAGGGGGTGCTGGCGGAGGCGTTCGCGCGCTTCTGCGGCGAGAGCGTGCACGTGGCCGGGGCGGGGCGCACCGATGCGGGGGTTCACGCCACCGGCCAGGTGGCCCATGTGGATCTGACGCGCCACTGGCGCGCCGACACGGTGCGCGATGCCATGACCGCGCAATTGCGGCCCCACCCCGTGGCCGTGCTTCATGCCGAGCAGGTGGCGGACAGTTTCGATGCGCGCTTTTCCGCCGTGCGGCGGCACTATCTTTATCGCATCGTCAACCGCCGGCCCGATCTGGCGCTCGATCGCAACCGGGCCTGGCGTGTGCCGCAGCGGCTGGATGCGCGGGCCATGCACGTGGCGGCGCAGCGCCTGCTGGGCAAGCATGACTTCACCACCTTCCGTGCCGCCGAATGCCAGGCCGCATCGCCGGTGAAGACGCTGGACCAGCTGGACGTGACGCAGCAGGGTGACGAGATTCGCATCGTCACCTCGGCCCGGTCCTTCCTGCATCATCAGGTGCGTTCCATGGTGGGGTCGCTGATGCGGGTGGGGGAGGGGCGCTGGAGCGCGGACAATCTCGAGGCTGCGCTGCTGGCAGCGGATCGGGCGCGCTGCGGCCCCATGGCGCCGGCCTGCGGCCTCTATCTGGCGGCGGTAGGCTATTGATGAGCGTGGTGGCGATGCCACAGGTCCGGTGGGATAGTGGCGCGGCGGTGACCTCCGCCATATTGCCGACGGAAAAGACCGATACCGCGGTCAGATCCTTGAGGCGTGCCGCGGGCGGCGGGCATGGCGCGAGCGGGTCGAGGAGGGCGAAGCGCCCGCGCGAGGGGCGCCAGGGCCCTTGGTCCGCGCCTGGAGGGAGACGCCGTGCGGACGGCGGTGAAGGGGGCGAAGGTCTCGGCGGCGCGTGGCGCCGAGGGGTCGCCTTGAGCGGGTCTCTACGCTACGTGGCTCCGGCGGCGGGTGTGGAAGGCGGGGTTCACACAGAGACTTGGCGATTTTCGCGTTTCCTTGAGCCGTGAAAATGCCTAGAAGAACGGCGCCATCGGCGCGGGACGGAACCTGATCGTGATGACACTCATCAACGAAGCGCGGCGCATGTACGCGATCGTCAAGGCCAAGGGTTGGGCGATGGGCCTCGCCCTGATGCTGGTCAGCGGCACCCTGCTGGCCGGCTGCGCCAGCGACAAGGATGACGTGATCGCCCCCGACGAGCCGGCGGAGAAGATCTACAACGAGGGCCTGACCCTGCTGCGGCGTCAGCAGCCGGACAAGGCCGCCAAGCGCTTCGAGGACGTGGATCGTACCCATCCCTATTCGGAATGGGCACGTAAGTCCTTGATCATGACAACCTATTCCTATTTCGAAGCGGGCAAGTACGACGAGGCCATCGCCGCCGGCCGGCGCTATGTCTCGCTCTATCCCGGCTCGCCCGATGCCGCCTATGCGCAGTATCTGGTGGCGTCCTCGCTTTATGAGAACATCCCCGACATCACCCGCGACCAGCAGAAGACCCGCCAGGCCCTCGATGCCTTGGAAGAGGTGATCCGCAAGTATCCCAATACGGAATATGCGGCCACCGCCAAGAAGAAGATCGAGGTGGCGCGCGACCAGCTGGCCGGCAAGGAAATGATGATCGGCCGTTATTATCTGGAGCAGCGCAACTACACCGGTGCCATCAATCGCTTCAAGGTGGTGGTGACGCAGTACCAGACGACCCGCCAGGTGGAAGAGGCGCTGTTCCGCCTCACCGAGGCCTATATGGCGCTCGGCGTGGTGAACGAGGCGCAGACGGCGGCCGCGGTTCTGGGCTACAATTTCCCCGATAGCCGGTGGTATAAGGACGCCTACAAGCTGGTTCAGTCCAAGGGGCTGGAGCCGCAGGAAAACAAGGCGTCCTGGATCAGCCAGGCGTTCAAGAAGATGGGACTCGGCTGATCCTCCATGCTGGCATCGCTCTCGATCCGGGACATCGTCCTTATCGAGAAGCTCGATCTCACCTTGTCGGACGGGATGACCGTCCTCACCGGTGAGACGGGGGCGGGCAAATCCATTCTGCTCGATTCGGTCTCGCTCGCCCTGGGCGGGCGGGGCGACGGCGCCTTGGTGCGTCACGGCCAGTCCAAGGGCCAGGTGACGCTCGCCTTCGATTTGACGCCGGAACATCCCGCCCATGCGGTGCTGGCGGCGGCCGAGCTGCCCGACGAGGATCAACTGGTGATCCGCCGCATTCAGATGGCGGACGGGCGCACCCGCGCCACCGTCAATGGTGAAGCCGTGAGCGTGCAGACCCTGCGTACCCTGGGCGCCAGCCTGGTGGAGCTGCACGGTCAGCATGCCGACCGGGCGCTGGTGGACCCGACCCTGCACCGCACGCTGCTCGATGCCTTTGGCGGCGTCGGCGCGGATGTGGCGGAGGTGGGGCAGCGTTGGCGGGTGTGGCGCGCCGCGCGGGAGGCCGCCCGCGAGGAGCGGGGCCGGCTCGCGGAGGCGGAAAAGGAAGCCGATTTCGTCCGCCATGCGGTGGAGGAGCTGCAGGCGCTGGGGCCGGAGGCGGGCGAGGAAGCGGCTTTGTCGGAGCGGCGCACCGCCATGATGCGGGCGGAGAAGATCGCCGCCGACCTGTCCGAGGCGCTGGACGCGGTGGGCGGCGGCAGTTCGCCCATTCCCTCCCTTTCGGCGGCGGTGCGCCGCCTGGAACGCCGGGCCGGCGAGGCGCAGGACGTCATCCGCCCGGCGGTGGAGGCCATCGACCAGGCGCTTGATGCGCTGGAGCAGGCGCGGGGCCATCTGGAAAGCGCGCTGGCCGAGGCGGATTTCGAGCCGCGGGAGCTGGAGCGGATCGAAGAGCGGCTGTTCGCCCTGCGGGCGGCGGGCCGCAAATATGCGGTGGTGCCCGATGCGCTGCCGGAGGTGGCGGCGCGCTTTGTGGCGCAGCTGGAGCATCTCGACCAGTCGGAGGCCCGGCTGGCGCGCCTCGACGCGGCGGCGGCCGAGGCGGAGGCGACCTATCACCAGGCCGCGACGGGGCTTTCGGCGGCGCGACATGCGGCCGCCGCGGCCCTCGACGCCGCCGTGGGCGCCGAACTGCCGCCGCTCAAGCTGGAGCGCGCGGAATTCCTCACCAAGGTGAGCGGGGACGCGCAGACCGCCGGGCCCGAGGGCTATGACGCGGTGGAATTCTGGGTGCGCACCAATCCGGGCAGCCGGCCGGGACCGCTGATGAAGGTGGCCTCCGGCGGCGAGCTTGCCCGCTTCCTGCTGGCGCTCAAGGTGGTGCTGGCGGATCGCGGCTCCGCCCCGACGCTGATTTTCGACGAGATCGACACCGGCGTGGGCGGGGCGGTGGCCGATGCCATCGGCCAGCGGCTGGCCCGGCTCTCCGCGCGGGTCCAGGTCTTGTGCGTGACCCACGCCCCGCAGGTGGCGGCGCGTGCGCACCATCATCTGCTGATCGCCAAGGCGCCGGCACCGGCGGAGGTGGGCGAGGATGCCGCCGCCGAGGCGCCGGTGACCACCCGCGTCGCCGCGTTGAACCCGGCCTCGCGGCGCGAGGAGATTGCCCGCATGCTGGCCGGCGCCACGGTGACCAGTGAGGCCCGCGCGGCGGCCGAGAGGCTGCTGAAGACCCCGCGCTGAGCGGGCGCCGGGTGGGCGAATCAATCGAACGAGGGCTTGCCCTGCCGCAGGCTTTTCACCTCGCCCCGGCGCGCCTTGGCGGCCAGGCGGCGCTGCTTGGAGCCGAGGGTAGGGCGGGTGGCGCGGCGCACCGGCGCCACTTCGGTGGCGCTGCGGATGAGCTCAACCAGACGGCCGATGGCGTCCTCGCGGTTGCGTTCCTGGGTTCGGAAGCGCTGGGCCTGGATGAGAATGTCGCCATCCTGGGTAAGCCGGCGGCCGGCAAGGCGGGCGAGGCGCTCCTTCACCCGCTCGGGCAGGTGGGCGGAGCGGGCCATGTGAAAGCGCAGCTGCACCGCGCTCGACACCTTGTTCACATTCTGCCCGCCGGGGCCCGAGGCACGCACGAAGGCGAACTCGATGTCGTCCTCGGAAATGGAAAGGCGGGCGGTAATCTCGATCATGACACATCCGGCGCGTGGTGGCGCACGATACTGCGGCGCGGCGGCGAAGGAAACGCCGCGCCGTGCGCCGCCGGCGGCCTCAGATGGCGTGGCGGTTTGCGGTGGGGCCGAAATGCTCCACATAGCGGGCGCTGATGACCGAGACCGGCAGCACGATCAGCACGTCGGTGGTGCCGAACTGGTGATCCACCACCGCCCCGTCGCCGACGAAGCCGCCGAGCCGCAGGTAGCCCTTGATCATGGGGGGCAGGGCCTGCAGCGCCGCCTTGGGGGAGATCTGCGCCTTGGCCATGCGGTTCATGTCCACCCGGCGGCCCGGCAGGGCGCTGGCCCGCCATTCCGCCGGTGCCAGCGCATTGTGGTGGAGGAAGGACAGGGGCAGGGCGAGGGCGTCCGGGTCGGTGCCCTCCAGGCTGGCGCAGCCGAACAGCACGTCGATCTTGTTGCGCAGGATGTAGGTCCACACCCCGTGCCACAGCAGCTCCACCGTGCGCTTGTTTCGATAGGGCTTCAGCACGCAGGAGCGGCCCAGCTCCAGGAAGCGGAGCTGGGGATGGGCGGCGATCATGCGCGTCACATCGAACTCGCTCTGGGTGTAGAAGCCGCCGTGCCGGGCCGCCACGTCCTGCCGCAGCAGGCGGTAGGTGCCCACGACCTTGGGCTGGCGGCGGCCGAACACCACCTTGCCGGCATCATGGTCCAGCACCAGCAGGTGCTCGCAGATAGCGTCGAAACTGTCCATGTCGCGGCGCGCGATCCGCGCGGCGGCATCGGGGACCGCCGACATTTCCTCGTAGAACACCTTGTAGCGCAGGCGCTGGGCGCGGCGCACATCCCGCGCGGTGCGGGCGAGGCGCACCTCCAGCGCGCCGAGGCGGCCGAGGGCGAGGGAATCATCGCCCGGCGGCAACGCCTCGCGGTGGCGGATGCCGGAATAGGCGCGCAGGTCGGCGACGAGCTTCTGCGGCGCGGGCCAGGCGGGCCGGCCCGGCTCGGGCGCGCCGAACAGGAGGGGCGCCGCCGTCGCATGGTCGAACAGGGGCCCGCCCTGATTGGTCACACCGTCGGCCGGGCGCAGGCCGGGCCAGCGGGCGAAGCTTTCCTTCGCCAGGTCAAGGCCGCCGCGCGCCACATCCAGGCTGCGGCCCACCAGGGCCGGCAGATTGAAGCCGGGCTCCATGTCTCCGATGCGCTTCATACAACGAGCCTCCCCCCCGAGACGCCGCTGGTGATGAGCCTGTCATCTTGCGGGCCGCTCACCCATCGACCTTCGATGCGCGAAGACCCCATGCGCTGGCGGCCTTCACGTCTCCCGCACGAGTTTTGTGACGGTGCGAATGTGAACGTCACATTCACCATAGTTTTCCAACGCCGATGTGACAATGGCGTCACCTGCCAGACAGCCATCTGTGATAACAGGCTTTCTTAAGGATAGGTCGAGATTTCGCCATGGCGCGGATGTGAGCAGGCCGTCAAATCTGGCTTTATCGGCTGCGACCGCGACGGCAGGCGCTGCGCCTCCGCGCTCGCGGCATTGGGGGAAGAGATGAAGGCACGTCTTGTCGCGGCGGCACTGGCCGCGCTGGTGGTCACGGGCGTCCATGAGGCGAGCGCCCAGCCGCAGCCCACGGCGGTGGAGCAGGTGACCATCGCCGGCGTGGGCACGGTGCCGGTGCGGGTGTTCCGGACGCAGTTCGTCTCCGCCGATCCCGCCACCCGGCGGGTGGTGCTGGAACTGCCCAATGGCCGGCGCTGGGCGGTGATCGCGCCGCTGATCGTCGGCGACCTGAGCGCCTTCCAGAACGGCCAGCGCCTGCTCATCCGCGTGGTGCCCGGCGTGGTCACCGGCCTTGGCAAGGCCCGCCAGGGCACGCCCGGCGAGGTTCTGAGCGAGGTGGCCATCAACGACGGCCTGCCGGGCTGGCCGGAAGGCTTCGGCGTGCGCGCCGTGACGCTGACCACCATCTTCGTGGACGTGAACAAGCAGGCTGGCACCGTGACCTTCGAGGGGCCGGAAGGCGGCGTGCGGACCATGCGCGCGGTGGACCCCAAGGTTCTGGCGGATCTGCAGCAGGTGGAGCCGGGCGACCTCTCCCAGATCAGCTATCTGGAAGGCATCGCCATCAACGCCGAGTGAGCCGGCGCACCCGCTCAGCCGTGTCATCCCTGCCTCCGGCGCACGCTCGGCGCCCGGAGGCAGCGGTGGTCTGCGGGCGGTGCCCGACACCTTCAGGGCGCCCGCACTATGCAGCGGCGCGCGGGCGTTCAGCCGCCGCGCGATAGGCGAGGGCCTCCGCCAGATGGCGGCGCCCCACGCCATCGGCGCCGTCGAGATCGGCCAGGGTGCGGGCCACCTTCAGCACGCGGTGATAGCCACGGGCGGTGAGGCGCATGGCGTCCGCCGCGTCGCGCAGCAGGGTCGCGCCGGCGGCATCGGGCGTCGCCACCTCTTCCAGCAGGGGGCCGGAGGCTTCCGCATTGGTGCGCACGTCCGGCCGACCCAAAGCGATGTAGCGCTCGCGCTGGATCTCCCGGGCCATGGCCACCCGCGCCGCCACCTCCCGCGAGCCTTCGGTGGGGGTGGGCAGCACCAGGTCGGAGGCGCTCACCGCCGGCACCTCCAGATGAAGGTCGATGCGGTCGAGGAAGGGGCCGGACAGGCGGGCCTGATATTCATCGGCGCAGCGCGGGCCCCGCTTGCAGGTGTAGCCGGGTTCCCCCGCCCGCCCGCAGCGGCACGGGTTCATGGCGGCGATCAGTTGGAAGCGGGCGGGATAGGTCACCCGATGGTTGGCGCGGGCGATGAGCACTTCGCCGCTCTCCAGCGGCTGGCGCAGGGAATCGAGCACCTGGGGCGAGAATTCCGGCAGTTCGTCGAGGAACAGCACGCCGTTGTGGGCCAGCGAGACCTCCCCCGGCCGCGCCTTGGCGCCGCCGCCCACCATGGCGGCCATGCTGGCGGAGTGATGGGGCGCGCGGAACGGCCGCCGGCTCACCAGGGCCCCGTCGTCGATGGCGCCCGCCACCGAGGCGATCATGGAGACATCCAGCATCTCCGCCGGCGACAGGGCTGGCAGAATGGAGGGCAGACGCTGCGCCAGCATGGACTTGCCGGCACCCGGCGGGCCGATGAACAGGAGATTGTGCCCGCCGGCGGCGGCCACCTCCAGCGCCCGCTTGGCGGTCTCCTGGCCCTTCACGTCCCTGAGGTCGAGGGCGATGGCGCCCGCTTCTTTCATGCGCGGCTCGGGGCGGGTCATCAGCTGGCGTCCGCTCATATGGTTGGCAAGCTGGATCAGGGAGTCGGGGGCCAGGATCTCCATCTCGGGGCTGGCCCAGGCGGCCTCGGCGCCGCAGGGCGCGGGGCAGATGAGGCCATGGCCACGGGCGTTGGCGCCGATGGCGGCGGGCAGCACCCCCGCCACCGCGGCGATGGTGCCATCGAGGGCAAGCTCCCCCACCACCGTGAAGCCCAGCAGCGCATCGGCCGGAATGGCGCCGATGGCGGCCATCAGCCCCAAGGCGATGGGCAGGTCATAATGGGAGCCTTCCTTGGGCAGGTCGGCGGGGGCGAGGTTGATAGTGATGCGCCGCGCCGGCAGCGCGAGCCCTGAGGCGATCAGGGCCGCGCGCACCCGTTCCCGGGCCTCGCTCACCGCCTTGTCGGGCAGGCCGACGATGGTGAAGGCAGGCAGGCCAGAGGCCACGTGCACCTGCACATCCACCGGGCGCGCCTCCACCCCCGCGAACGCCACCGTCGCCACCCGCTGGATCACCGCTGGCCCCCTGTTCAGCCGTGGATTGCAAAAAGCCTAGCCGAGGGTCCCGTTGCGCGCAAGAACGAAATGGGAACGTTGGCGTCCCCCCCGCCGCACCGGCGTGGCCGTCGCCGATATTCGGCAATTGGCGCTTGAAGCCGCCGCGCCGGGCTGCCAGACCTGGAGGCGACCTGGAGGCGCGCGGGACGAGGAGGGCGGACAATGGCGGCGACGCGGTTCCGGTTCGTGGTGGTGCTGTTGCTGTTCGCCATCACGGTGGTGAACTATATCGACCGGGCGGCCATCGCCTATGCCATTCCGCTGATGGAGCAATCCCTCGGCCTGTCGAAGTTCGATGCCGGCACCATCCTCGGCGCCTTCGGCCTCGGCTATGCCATCACCACCCTGCTCAGCGGCTTTGCCGTAGACCGCTGGGGCGCGCGCATCGTGCTGGCGGTGGCGGCGGTGCTGTGGAGCCTCTCCATCGGCCTCACGGGGGCGGCCACCGGCTTTGCCGCCCTTTATGCGGCGCGGGTGCTGCTGGGGGTGGCCGAGGGGCCGAACTTTCCCGCCCTCACCGGCGCGGTGAGCCGCTGGCTGCCGCCCCAGGAGCAGGCGCGCGCGCTGGCTTATGCGCTGGTCTCGGTGCCGCTGGCGCTGGCCATCGGCGGGCCCATCGTCACCCAGCTGCTGGCGGTGCTCGACTGGCGCTGGACCTTCGGCGTGCTGTTCCTCATCTCGGTGGCCTGGGTGCCCCTCTGGGTGCTGCTGTTCCGCAATGATCCGGCCCAGTCGCGCCATGTGAATGCGGAGGAACTGGCCCGCATCCGCACCGGCGCGCTGGCGGCCCCCGCCGCGCATGCGGGCGGGGGCGGGATGGTGCGAGTGCTGCTCACCAATCCGACCCTGGTGGTGAATTATTGGGCCTTCTTCGTGTTCGGCTATTTCCTGTTCTTCTTCATGACCTGGCTGCCGAGCTACCTGCACCAGGCCTATGGGCTGGATCTCACCACCGTGGGCGCCTTCACCGTGCTGCCGTGGCTGGCGGCGGCGGTGGTGCTGTGGGCGCTGGGCCATTGGTCCGATCACCTGTTGAAGACGACGGGGCGGCTGCGTGTGGCGCGCTCCTACCTCATTGCCGGCACCCAGTTCATCGCCGCGCTGGCGGTGCTGCCGGTGGCGTTCGGGGTGAGCCTGCCGGTGGCGGTGGCCTGCATCACCGTGGCGGTGGCGGCCTCCATGGGGGCCAACGCGGCCTATTATGCGGTGAATGTGGATATCGTGCCGCAGCGGGCGGCCACCGCCCTCGGCATCATGGATTTCGGCTTCGCGCTGGCCGGCTTCCTGGCGCCGGCGCTCACCGGCTGGGTGCTGCATCTGCGCGGCTCGTTTGCCGACGGCTTCCTGCTGATGGCGGCGCTGGGGGCCTCCTCGGTGGTGCTGGTGCTCCTCTTCCACCATCCCGACCGCGATCGCGCCGCGTCCTGACCGATCGTGATCTTGCTCCGCGCCGGTGGATCTGCCACCCAGGGGCACGAACCACAGGGAGGACGCCATGACCGCCGAAGCCAAACGCAGCGTCAACGTGCAGGATCTGGTGGCGCAGCAGTTCGGGCCGCAGGCCGCGGCTTATGTGGCGAGCGCCGTGCACGCCCAGGGTGCTGATCTCGAGGCCTTCGCCGCGCTGATGCAGCGCGAGCAGCCGGCCCGCCTGCTGGATCTGGGCTGCGGCGGCGGCCATGTGAGCTTCACCGCCGCGCCTTTCGTGGGCGAGGTGGTGGCCTATGACCTGTCCGACGCCATGCTGGCGGCGGTGCGGGGCGAGGCCGCGCGGCGGGGCCTTGCCAACATCACCACCACCCAGGGTGTGGCCGAGAGCCTGCCGTTTCCCGATGCCGCCTTCGATGCCGTGGCCTCGCGCTACAGTGCCCACCATTGGCGCAGCCTGGAGGCAGGCCTCGCCGAGGCGCGGCGGGTGCTGAAAGAGGGCGGACGGGCGGTGTTCATGGATGTGACGGCGCCGGACTGGCCAGCGGCCGACAGCTTTCTGCAGACCGTCGAATTGCTGCGCGATCCCTCCCACGGCCGGGATTTCTCCCGGGCTGAATGGGAGCAGCGCCTGCGGGCGGCCGGCTTCGCGCTGGAGGCGGTGACGCCGCGGCGGCTCCGGCTGGAGTTTGCCTCCTGGGTGGCGCGCATCCGCACGCCGGAGCTTTATGTGTCGGCCATCCGCGCCCTGCAGCAGGGGGCGAGCGCGGATGTGGCCCGGCATTTCGAGATCGAGCCCGACGGCACCTTCACCTTCGACACGCTGACGGTGGTGGCGCAGGCCGCCTGAGCCCTATTTCTTCTCCAGCAGCAGCTGACCTTCCTTGTGGATCAGGGCTTTGGCCTTCTGCGCCATGAGGTTCAGGAGGAACGGCAGTTCCACCGACAGGTGCACCGCCTCTTCCGCCACATCGAGGGTGCCGGCGGCCTTCTGGCCCAGAACGACGATCTGGAACTCCAGATGGTCGCCGGTCCAGGTCTCCTCCACCAACGTGACGTGGCGGGCGAAGCGGGTGCGCACGGTGGAGAGCCCCGCCTGCAGTCGGCGGGTCGCCTCGGCGCGGCCGAGGCGGTGGGGCACCGAGGCGGTGAAAGGCTGGGCCATTCAAGTCTCCGCGGAGCTGGTGGGTCAGTCCGGCTTGCTGTGGCGGATGGCGCCGGTCATGGGGTCGATGTCGGCCTCGGTGCGGGCGCCGGCGCGGTCGGTGAGCTCCACCTCATAGCCGGTGGCCTCCGCCTCGATCTTGCGCACCGTATAGCCTTGGCCCTCCAGATGGCGGGCAATCTGCGCCACCGTCAGCCACTGGTCGGGCAGGGGGCCGGCGCGGCCGTCCATCTTGGTGGAGAGGAAGGCGGCGCTCACCGGATCGATGCGCGCTTCCACCAGGTTGCCCTGTGGGCTCACCAGCTCGGCTTCATAGACCGTGGCCTCGCGCTCCAGCTTCAGCACGTGAAAGCCATTTTCGGCGATATGGGTGGCGATCGCCGCGGTGGAGCGGCCGGGCGCTGGCGTCTGCGCCCATGCCGGCAGCGTCAGCGGAGCTGTCAGGGCGAGCGCGACGGCGAAGGCGCGCACGGTGGGCGCGCGCCAACAGGCATGTCGATGGCGTGTCATGGGCGGCCTCCTCAGGCGCGGCGCTTGTCCTCGATCTTGTCCCAGATCTGCGCGGCGATATCAGGGCCGCCCAGGCGCTTGATGGCGCGCAGGCCGGTGGGCGAGGTCACGTTGATCTCGGTGAGGTTGCCGTCGATCACGTCGATGCCCACGAAGATGAGGCCCATGGCCTTCAGCGAGGGACCGATGCGGGCGCAGATCTCCAGCTCGCGGTCGGTGAGATCGGTGGGACGGGCGGCGCCGCCGCGCACCATGTTGGAGCGCAGGTCGCCCTCATTGGGCACCCGGTTCACGGCGCCGGCGGCCTCGCCATCCACCAGGATGATGCGCTTGTCGCCATGCTTCACCGCCGGCAGGAAGCGCTGCACCACCCAGGGCTCGCGGAAGGTGACCGAGAACAGGTCGTAAAGAGAGCCGAAATTGAGGTCGTCGGCGGTGAGGCGGAACACGGCGGCGCCGCCATTGCCATAGAGCGGCTTCATCACCACGTCGCCATGCTCGGCGCGGAACGCCTTGATCTCATCGAGGTCGCGGGTGATGAGCGTGGGCGGCATCAATTCGGGGAAGTGGGTGACGAAGATCTTCTCCGGCGCGTTGCGCACATGGGCCGGATCGTTCACCACCAGGGTCTTGGGGTGGATGCGCTCCAGGAAATGGGTGGCGGTGACATAAGCAAGGTCGAACGGGGGATCCTGGCGCATCAGCACCACATCCATCTCGCCGAGGGGCACGCGCCGCTTTTCGCCCAAGGTGAAATGGGCGCCGGCCTCGTCCTTTACCGTCAGCGGCTCCACCGTGGCATAGAGCGTGCTGCCCGCCAGCGCCATGCGGTCCGGCGTGTAGTGGTAGAGGGTGTGGCCGCGCCGCTGGGCTTCCAGCAGAAGGGCGAAGGTGGAATCGCCGGCGATGTTGATGGTGGCGATGTGGTCCATCTGGACCGCGACCTGAAGGGTCATGGGGATCTCCAGCGCCCGGCTCGGGCTTGTGGCCTTATCTATAGCGTGGCGGCCGCCCCCGCCAGTTCACGCAGGATCAAGGGCAAGTGACGGAGCAGTTTCGATCATCCCTCCATCTCGAACGCGCCTTCCAGATGCGTGGGCGCGCCGGAGGGGGTGACCAGGATGGCGTCGAAGCGCATGTCGAGGCCGGCACACTCGGGATGGTCGGCGAGATAGGCCTCCGCGGCGGCGGCGATGCGCCGCTGCTGGCGGCGCAGCAGGGATTCGGCCGCCTGCTCCAGCCGCGCCCGCGCCTTCACCTCGCAGAACACCAGCAGCGTGTCGCGCCGGGCGATGAGGTCGATCTCGCCGGCGGGCGTGCGCACCCGGCGGGCGAGGATGGTGAAGCCCTGCGCCTCCAGGAGCCGCGCCGCCCGTGCCTCGGCAGCCAGCCCGCGCTCATAGGTGGCCTTGGCGTGGGCCGCCTTGGTGCGCGCGGGCTGGCTGCCGGCGCCCTCAGGCGTCGTCTTCCGGGTCATCGCGGCTGCCGGCGTTGCGGGCTTCCACCAGAGCGAGGGCGCGGGCATAGACCTCGCGCTTCGGCCGGCCGGTCATGCTGGCCACCGCCGCCACCGCATCCTTGAGGGAGGCTTCGTCTAGGGCGCGGGCGAGAGCGGAATCCACCGCATCGTCGCCGGCGGCTTCCTCCAGGGGCGGGCCCACCACCAGCACGATCTCGCCCTTGGGCGGATCCAGCGGGGCATAATGGGCGGCAAGGGCCGCCAGATCGCCGCGCCGCACCTCTTCGAAGGTCTTGGTCAGCTCGCGGCACACCGCCGCCGGGCGCGGGCCGAGGGTCGCGGCCAGATCCGCGAGGCTTTCCGCAAGCCGCGGCCCGCTCTCGTAGAACACCAGGGTGGCGGGCACCTGGGCGAGGGCGGTGATGCGGTTCTTGCGCTGCCCGGCCTTGGGCGGCAGGAAGCCGTCGAACAGGAAGCAGTCGGTGGGCAGGCCGGCCGCCACCAGCGCCGCCAGCAGCGCGGAGGCACCGGGCAGGGGATGCACGCGATGCCCCTCCTGCGCCGCTTCCACCACCAGCTTGAAGCCGGGATCGGACACCAGCGGCGTGCCGGCATCGGAGATCAGCGCCACCCGATCACCGGCGGCGAGCCGGGCCAGCAGCTTGGGACGGGCGCTGGCGCCATTGTGGTCGTGATAGGCGACCAGTGGCGTGGAGATGCCGTAGCGCTCCGTGAGCCGGCGCGAGACCCGCGTGTCCTCGCAGGCGATCACGTCCGCCGCCGCCAGGGTTTCCAGGGCGCGAATGGTGATGTCGCCGAGATTGCCGATGGGGGTGGCCACCACGTGCAGCCCGCCGGCGAGGCTCGGGGCGGTCACGGTTGTGCCGCCGAGGAGGAAGGTGCGCGGATGATCGCCGCGGCCGGCGGCCGGCGCGTGGGCGTGAGGACTGATGGAGCTGCTCATGGGCGGACCATAGCGCCGCGCGGGCGCCGACGGAACGGCTTCCGGCGGCGCCGTTGCGCCTGGGGGAGGGGCGGGATTAGCATGCCTCTCTTTGCGCCGGGCCAAAGACGGCGCCGGGATTGAGCGGCAGGATCATGCCATGCCCATGGGGGAGGACATTCATCTGACGCCCCCGCGCGCCGGCACCGCGCGGGGTGGTCTTGCTGCGCCTGATCTCGCGCCCTCTGAAATGGGAAGCGCGGAGACCGACCAGGCCTGGATCGCGGTGATCCAGAAGATGGACGAGGCCTATGCGGAGCTGGTGAGCCAGCAGGTGGAGCTGGAGGCCAAGAACGCCGCGCTGGAAGAGGCCCAGGGCTTCATCGCCGGCCTGCTCGGCGCCATGACCGATGTGCTGGTGGCCTGCGACCTCTCCGGCCGGGTGGAGCAGGTAAACCTGGCCGCCGAGCGCGCCTTCGGCCAGCGGGCCGAGGCCCTGGTGGGCCGGCCGCTGGCGGAGCTCATCCATGGCGCCTCCCCCACCAGCGCCGCCGACGTGCTCGACACCATGGCGAGCCGCGCCCGCATCGCCGATCGGGAATTCAGCCTCGCCACCCCGGAAGGCCCCCTGCCGGTGGCGGTGAACGGCGCGCTGCGGTTCGATCCGCGCGGGCGGGCGGTGGGCATCGTGCTGGTGGGCCGCCCCATCGGCGAACTGAAGCAGGCCTATTCGGACCTCGCCAGCGCCCATGAGCATCTGAAGCGCACCCAGCAGCCATTGGTGCATGCGGAAAAGATGGCCTCCCTCGGCCGGCTGGTGGCCGGGGTGGCCCATGAGCTCAACAACCCCATCTCCTTCGTCTATGGCAACGCCCACGCCTTGAAGCGCTATGTGGATCGCCTCATGCGCTATCTCGATGCGGTCCCGGCGGAGGGGGCGGCGGCCACCGCCGCGCGGGCGGAATTGCGGGTGGACCGGGCGCTGGCGGACATTCCCTCGGCGCTGGCCGGCATGCTGGAAGGGGCGGAGCGGGTGCGCGACATCGTTGCCGACCTGCGGCGCTTCTCCTCCGACCAGCGCGGCGCCCGCGAGCCGTTCGACCTCGCCGCTGTGGTGCGCTCGGCGGTGGACTGGGTGGCAAAATCCCAGATGCCGGACCTTGAGGTTCAGGTGGCGCTGCCCGACGATTTCGAGACCATCGGCCATCCCGGCCACATCCATCAGGTGGTGATGAATCTGGTGCAGAACGCGGTGGACGCCATGGAGGGCCAGAGCGCGCCACGGCTCGACATTTCCGGCTCGCGCACCGCCGATAGGCTGGTGCTGGAGGTGCGCGACAGCGGCACGGGCATTCCGACGGAGGTGGTGGACCGGGTGTTCGACCCCTTCTTCACCACCAAGCCGGTGGGCAAGGGCACCGGGCTCGGCCTCTCCATCTGCTATCGCATCGTTGCCGAGCATGAAGGCCGGCTGACGGTGGAAAATGCCGCCGGCGGCGGCGCCGTCGCCACCCTCGCCCTGCCCGCCGCTGGAGGACGCCCATGAGCCGCGCCGCTTCTCCCGCCTTCAACGTGCTCTGGCTGCAATCGGGCGGCTGCGGCGGCTGCACCATGTCGCTGCTGTGCGCCGAGGCGCCGGATCTCGCCACCACCCTCGGCAGCGCCGGCATCCACATGCTGTGGCATCCCACCTTGTCGGAGGAGACCGGGGCGGAGGCGGTGGCGCTGTTCGAGGCGGTGCTGGCGGGCGAGATCGTGCTCGATGCCCTGTGCATGGAGGGGGCGCTGCTGCGCGGGCCCAACGGCACCGGGCGCTTCCACATTCTCGCCGGCACCGGCATTGCGACCCTGGACTGGGTGCGACGGCTGGCGGCCAGGGCGCGGCATGTGGTGGCGGTGGGCACCTGCGCGGCCTATGGCGGCGTCACCGCCGCCGGGGTCAATCCCGCCGATGCCTGCGGCCTGCAATATGACGGGCGGCAGAAGGGCGGGGCGCTGGGCGCCGATTTCCGCGCCGCCGGTGGCCTGCCGGTGGTCAATGTCGCCGGCTGCCCCACCCATCCCAATTGGGTGACGGAAACCCTGATGCTGCTGGCGGCGGGCCTGATGGGGCCGGATGATCTCGACCTCTATGGCCGGCCGCGCTTTTACGCCGACCACCTGGTGCACCACGGCTGCCCGCGCAACGAATATTATGAATACAAGGCCAGCGCCGAGAAGATGAGCGATCTCGGCTGCATGATGGAGCATCTGGGGTGCCTGGGCACCCAGGCCCATGCGGATTGCAACACCCGCCTGTGGAATGGCGAGGGCTCGTGCACCCGCGGCGGCTATGCCTGCATCAACTGCACCGCGCCGGAGTTCGAGGAGCCGGGCCACGCCTTCCTGGAAACGCCGAAGATCGGCGGCATTCCCGTGGGCCTGCCCACCGACATGCCCAAGGCGTGGTTCATCGCGCTGTCGTCCCTCGCCAAGGCGGCCACCCCGGAGCGGCTGCGCCGCAATGCCACCGCCGACCACGTGCTGACGCCGCCCCAGGTGCGGGATATTCGGAAAAGATGAGCGAGACCCGCCTGATCGTCGGTCCCTTCAACCGGGTGGAGGGGGACCTTGAGGTGCGCCTCGACATCGCCGACGGGGCGGTGCGGGCGGCCTATGTCTCCTCGCCCCTGTTCCGTGGCTTCGAGCGCATCCTGGAGGGGCGCGACCCGCGCGACGCCCTGGTGATCGCCCCGCGCATCTGTGGCATCTGCTCGGTCTCCCAATCCCACGCGGCGGCGCTGGCCCTGGCGGCGCTCGAAGGGGTGGCGCCGACGCCGAACGGGCGCATCGCCACCAACCTCCTGGTGGCCACTGAGAATCTCGCCGACCACCTCACCCATTTCCACGTTTTCTTCATGCCGGATTTCGCCCGCGCCGCTTATGCGGACCGGCCCTGGTTCGGCATGGCGGAACGGCGGTTCAAGGCGGCCAAGGGGGAGAGCGTCACCCGCGCCCTCGCCACCCGCGCCACCCTGCTGCATGTGATGGGCCTTCTGGCCGGCCGCTGGCCCCATACCCTGGCACTGCAGCCGGGCGGGGTGAGCCGCAGCGCCGATGCCCGCGACCAGATGCGCCTTGTGGCGACGCTGGCCGCCGTGCGTGCGGCGCTGGAGGAGCATCTGTTTGGCGGCGCGCTCGACGAGGTGGCGGCGCTCACCAGCGTTGCCGAGCTCGAGGCGTTCGTGCGCGGGCGGCGCGGCGACCTCGCTTTGTTCCTGGAGATCGCCGAGGACCTCGGGCTCGATCGCCTGGGCCGGGCCTATGACCGCTTCCTGTCCTATGGCGCCTATCCGCAGGCGGAGGGGCGCCTTTACGGGGCGGGCACCTTTGCCGGTGGGCAGGCCGGCGCGGTGGATGTGGCCGCCATCGCCGAGGATCACACCTTCGCCCGTATGGAGGGGCGGGAGGCGCCCCATCCTCCGTTCGAGGGCTCCACCTTTCCCGATGCGGATGACGAGACCGGCTACACCTGGTGCAAGGCGCCGCGCCTTGCCGGCCAGCCGTTCGAGACCGGGGCCCTGGCCCGCCAGGTGGTGGCGGGCCACCCGCTGGCCCGCGACCTGGTGGCGCGGGAGGGGGCGAGCGTGCGGGCCCGGGTGGTGGGCCGCCTCCTGGAACTGGCGCTGACCCTGACCGCCATGAGCCAGTGGGTGCGCGACCTCTCCCCCACGGCTCCCTGGTGCGCCCAGGGGCGCCTGCCCGCCACCGGCCGCGCCTTTGGCCTGACGGAAGCCGCCCGCGGGGCGCTCGGCCATTGGGTTCAGGTGGAAAAGGGGCGCATCGCCCGCTACCAGATCATCGCCCCGACCACCTGGAATTTCTCGCCCCGCGACGGCGCCGGGGTGGCTGGGCCGCTGGAAGCGGCGCTGGTGGGCGCCCCGGTGCGGCCGGGGGAAACGACGCCGCTGAGCGTGCAGCATATCGTGCGCTCGTTCGATCCCTGCATGGTCTGCACGGTGCATTGATGGCGGGCGCGGAGGCCGGCGCCGAGATCCGCCTCGGCGGCATCGTCCAGGGGGTGGGCTTTCGCCCCTTCGTCTATCGCCTCGCCCTGCGCCTGGGCCTGCGCGGCACGGTGCGCAATGCCGGCGATGCGGTGGTGGTCGTCGCGGTGGGGCCAGCGGCGGCCCTCGATGCCTTCGTGCAGGGGGTGCGGGACGAGGCGCCGCCATTGGCGCGGATCGAGGCGTTTTCCCGGCGGTCGCTGACGGCGCAGGAACTGTCCCTGTGGCAGGGCGAGGCCGGCTTTTGCATCGCCGAGAGCGGCGCCGGCGCGGTTTCCGTCGGGGTGGTGCCCGATGTGGCCACCTGTCCCGCCTGCCGCGCGGAGATCGCCGATCCCCGGGCGCGACGGTTCCGCTACGCCTTCACCAATTGCACCGATTGCGGGCCGCGCTTCTCCATTGTCACCGGGCTGCCCTACGACCGGCCCGCCACCACCATGGCCGGCTTTCCCTTGTGCCCCGCCTGCGCCGCCGAATATGCCGACCCCGCCGATCGCCGCTTCCACGCCCAGCCCATCGCCTGCCCCACCTGCGGTCCTCGGGTGTGGCTGGAGCGGGTGGATGATCGTGGTGGCGCGGGGGCGATCGTCGATGGCGGTGTTCCCCCTCCCAACCCTCCCCCGCAAGCGGGAGAGGGCTTTTGCGGCGGCGCGGGTGCTGGCTCCGGGCGGGGCAGTGGGGCGGTGGTGTCCGCTCCGGCCTCCCCGGGTGGCGCTTCTCCCTCTCCCGCTTGCGGGGGAGGGCCGGGGAGGGGGCTCGCCGGAGATGAGGGCGAGCACTCCGAAAGCGCTGTGGCGCTGCCGGCGGGAGAAGGCGTTCGCGTCGGGATGGCGGATGCCATCGGTGCGGCCGCCGCGCTGTTGCGGGCGGGGCGGATCGTGGCGGTGAAGGGGATCGGCGGGTTTCACATCGCCTGCGATGCCACCGATGCCGCCGCCGTCGCCACTTTGCGGCAGCGCAAGCGGCGACCCAGCAAGCCGTTGGCGGTGATGGCCGATCGGGCGCAGGCTGAGCGGCTGTGCGAGATCGGCCCGGCAGAGGCGGCGGCGCTGGAGGCGCCGTCGGCACCCATCGTGCTGCTGCCCCTCAAGGAAGGCCACGGGCTGGCGCCGGAGATCGCCCCCGGCCAGCGGCAGGTGGGCGTCATGCTGCCCTATACGCCGCTGCACCATCTGCTGATGGAGGCGGTGGGGCGGCCCCTGGTGATGACCTCGGGCAACAGCTCCGGCGTGCCGCAGGTGATCGCCAATGAGGAGGCGCGCGCGGCGCTCGCCCACATCGTCGATGGGTTTCTCATGCATGACCGGCCCATCGCCCGCCGCCTCGACGATAGCGTGGTGCGCCTCGCCGCCGGTGCGCCGCGGGTGATGCGGCGGGGCCGGGGCCTCGCGCCCCTGCCGCTCACCCTGCCGGAGGATTTCGCCGGAGCGCCGCCGGTGCTGGCGCTGGGCGCCGAGCTGAAAAGCGCCATCTGCCTCACCCATGGCGCCAAGGCGCTGCTGTCCCACCATCTGGGCGATCTGGACGAGCCCGGCACGATCGATGCTTTCGAGGCAGCGCTCGCCGATTATGCCGCCATGTTCGCCCATGTTCCCGCCCGGGTGGCGGTGGATGCCCACCCCGGCTACCACGCCACCCGCTTCGGCACCGCCTGGGCGGCGCAGCGGGGGGTACCACTGGAGGTGGTGCAGCACCATCACGCCCATATGGCCGCGGCCATGGCGGAGGCCGGCTGGCGACGGGCCGACGGGCCGGTGGTGGCGATCCTGCTGGATGGCTTAGGCCTGGGGGAGGACGGCACCCTCTGGGGCGCGGAGATCTTCATGGGTGATTACCGGTCCGCCCGCCGGACGGCGCGGCTGGCGCCCATTGCGCTGATGGGTGGCGATCAGGCGAGCCGGGAGCCCTGGCGGGTGCTGCTGGCCCATCTCGACCAGGCGCTGGGCCGCACGGCGGTGGATGGTGACCCGCAGCTGGCGGCGCTGTTCGCGGGCAAGCCGCTGGCGACCCTGCGGGCCATGGCGGACAAGGGCCTCAATGCCCCCCACGCCAGCTCCGCCGGGCGGCTGTTCGATGCGGTGGCGGCGCTGCTGGGTCTGGCGCCCGACCGGCTGAGCCATGAGGGCGAAGCGGCCATGGCGCTGGAAGCGGTGGCAGCCAGCGCCGCGCCCTATCCGCTCGCCGTGACCGAACGGGACGGGCTCTGGGCGCTCGACCCGGCCCCCCTGTGGCGCGCGCTCCGGGCCGACCAGGCGGCCGGCCGGCCGCTCTCCGCCATGGCCGGGGCCTTCCATGCCGGGCTCGCGGCCGCCTTCGCCGAGACGGCGATCCTCATCGCCCGGAGCGAAGGCATCGGCGCCGTGGCCCTGGCCGGCGGGGTGTTTCAGAACCGGATGCTTCTGGAGGTGGTGGTCGCCCGGCTGGCCGATGCCGGCCTGCGGCCGCTGGTGCCCGCGAACGTGCCGGCCAATGACGGCGGCCTCGCCCTGGGCCAGGCGGTGGTGGCGGCGGCCCGCCACATTTGAGCGCCCGGCGCCACGATGGGTGCCACGGTCGGCGCCTCAGCGGGCGTCGATGCCGTCGCGAATGGCGCGCAGGCGGGCGTAGACATCGGGGAAGGCATCGAGCTTGGAAACCGCCACCATGCGCATGTGGCCGGTGGGGCCGAAGCGCAGCCATTGCACGATTTTCACCGGCTCGCCGGTCTTGGCGTCCACCGCCTGGGCCATCACCTCGAAGCCCGGCGTCTGGTTGATGCGCAGGGGCTCGGCGCGCTCCACCTTCATGTCGCGCAGGCCGTTGAGGGTGCTGAGGGCGCGCAGGGCGAACTGCCGCCGCTCGTCCTCGCGGGGGGAGCCGTTGGCCACCGTCACCACCATATAGGGCTGCTCCGGCCCCTCAATGCTGTTCTTGGGGCCCCGGGTGAGGATCACGGTGTTGCCGCCGAAGGTGCGCACCACGTGGAAATCGGACAGTTCGGTGACGGTGAAGGGCAGCGCCGCCACCTGGTCCTGCACGGAGCGGAAGGCGAGGGTGGCCAGCGCCGCCTTCATGTCGGCATCGGGAAACGCGGCGGCGTCGCTCTCCGAAACCTGGGCGGTGATGAGCGCAGTGGTCATGTCGGTGCCGGCCAGGAGGATCCACTTGCGCACCCGGAACGGCCCGGCGGTCTGGGTGCCGGTCACCAGCTCCGCCTTGGCGCCGGGAATGGGGAAGGGCGCGCGGGACTCCACGGTGATGCCCTTGGAGGCGAGGGCGGCATCGGTGAAGCCCTCCACCAGCTGGCCATAGGCCTCCGGCGGCATGTCCACCATCAGGATGGAGGCATTGCGGCCCCGGTCCTCGAAGCCGGCGAACTTGTCGCTCGGCACCATGCCCGGGGGTGGCACAAGGCCGATCACCGCGCCCGGTGGAAACACCACCTCGCGGCTCGGCGCGGCCTGCTGGGCCTGCGGCGCCGGGGCGGATTGGGCAGGGGCGGATTGGGTGGACGGGGCCGGCGCGGAGGCTGGCGCAGTCTGGGCCGGCGCAGTCTGGGCCGGTTCGGCTTGGGCCGTCTGAGCCTGGGCCTGCGGGGCGGCCAGGGGGGCCAGCGTCACGGCGGCCACGGCAAGGGGGGCGAGGGTGGAGCGGGCGTTCACCCGAAGGCGCGCAATTGCGTGGATCATGAACGTCGCTCCTCAGCCTCCAGCGCGCCCGGCCGCTTGGCAAACCCGCCGGGCCGGGGGGTGCCGGACGAATCGCCCGAATGGATCCGGCCCGCACCGTGGCACGAATGCCGCGCCGGCGTCACCGGCTTCACGCAGCGGTGACCCGCCGCAAGGTCAGGTTGAACCGCCCGCCTTCCGCCAACAGGCGCGATGAACCGGGAATGATGCGATCGACCCCGTGGAAGGCGAGCCGGCTCGCCCCCGAGAGCACGAACACGTCGCCGGAGCCGAGGCGGATGGAGCGGGTGGGGCCGGAGCGGACCTCGGTGCCGAGGCGGAACACCGCCGTATCCCCCAGCGAGATGGAGACCACCGGCGCCGTCAGGTCCGCTTCATCCCGGTCCTGGTGCAGGCTCATGCGGGCGTCGGGGCCGTAATAATTGATCAGGCAGGCCTCCGCCGGCACGTCGGCGCGGCCGAACCGGCTCCAGGCATCGGCGATCCGGGGCGGCAGGGGCGGCCAGGGCGCGCGCGTGTCCGGGTGGAAGGCCTGGTAACGGTAACCGGCGGCATCGGAGACCCAGCCGAGTGGCCCGCAATCACTCATGCGCACGGTGAACGGCTTGCCGGAACGCGGCATGGTGGGGGTGAACAGGGGTGCCTGCGCCAGCACGGCGCGCACCTCGGCCAGGAGCGCGGCCTGCGCCTGCGGATCGAAGGCTTCAGGATACCATCGTGCCCCGGGGGCGAGCGCGAGAGACGAGGTCACGGGCAGCCTCCGGTGGGACCGGGCCGGGACGGCCTTGCGGTCACGTCGAACTTAGTCCAAGCCTGTGGGCAGGCACATGCCCCAACATGCAATGAGGCGGTGCGCCCCGTCACCGCCCGGAAGGAAGCAGGCCCATGGCCCAGCACGGCAAATTCTACTGGAACGAGCTTCTGACCGACGACGTGGAAAAGGCCAGGGCGTTTTACGGCGCGACGCTGGGCTGGACCTTCGACGCCATGCCTTCCGGCGACGGCCACGCGTATTACGTGGCGCATCTGGGCGGCGAGCCGGTGGCCGGGATGATGGATAAGACCGACATCCTGCCGCCGGAGGTGCCGCCCCATTGGTTCCCCTACATCAATGTGGACGACATCGACGCCCGGCTGAAGCTGCTGGAGGCCAATGGCGGCCAGGTGCTGCGGTCGGCGTTCGAGGTGCCCGGCATCGGCCGCATCGCCATCGTCGCCGACGCCACCGGCGCGCCCATGGGCTGGATGACCGCCAACGACGCCTGACGACGCGGGCGGCTGGGCTCAGGCCGCGAACTCGTCGAGCGTGACCCGGTGGACACCCGCCGCAGTCATGTCGGCCCAGGCCCGGGCGAGGGAACCATTGAGGTCGAGGCCGCGGCATCCGTCCTCGATCACATGGGTGGCGAAGCCATGCCGCGCCGCATCGACCGCCGACCAGGACACGCAGAAATCGGTGGCGAGCCCCATCACATAAACCGTGTCGATGCTGCGGTCGCGCAGGTAGCCGGCGAGGCCGGTGGGCGTGGCGCGATCGGCCTCGTAGAAGGCGGAATAGCTGTCGATGTTGCTGTGGTGGCCCTTGCGCACGATCAGCTGCGCGTGGGGAATGTCGAGCCGGGAGGCCAGCCGCGCCCCGACGCTGTCCTGGATGCAGTGGTCTGGCCACAAAATCTGCTCGCCATAGGGCAGCGATATGGTCTCGTGGGCGACCCGGCCGGGGTGGCTGGAGGCGAACGAGATGTGGCCCGCGGGATGCCAATCCTGGGTCAACACCACATTGTCAAAGCTCTGGGCCAGATAATTGGCGATTGGCACGACTTCGTCGCCGTGGGGCACCGCCAGGGCACCGCCCGGCAGAAAGTCCACCTGCACGTCGATCACAACCAGGGCAGAGCGGGCATTCGGGGCGCGCCCCGACCTCGCAGTTACGGGCGCAACCTGCTGGGCGGGCATTGGGCATCCTCACGGCGCGTGAAAAAGGGCGCGTCGGCCAGTTAGCATGCCTTGCGGCGCCAAATCACCCCCCCTATATCCGCCTCGATCGTCGTTTCGCGACGAACCCCAATTTCAAGTGAAGGGGGCCGGCGGACTGGTCGGGGGAGGGGCCCGCGATCGTTCCCTGCGGGTGCCGAAAGGGCCCGGTCGGTCTGCCGACAAGGAGAAACTATATGGCCAAGATCATCGGTATCGACCTCGGCACCACCAATTCGTGCGTTGCGGTGATGGAGGGTTCCAGCCCGAAAGTCATTGAAAACGCCGAGGGCGCGCGCACCACGCCGTCCATCGTCGCCTTCAGCGAGGATGGCGAACGTCTGGTCGGCCAGCCCGCCAAGCGGCAGGGCGTGACCAATCCGGAGCGCACGTTCTTCGCGGTCAAGCGCCTCATCGGCCGCCGGTTCGATGATCCCACCGTCACCAAGGACAAGAGCCTGGTGCCCTACCAGATCGTGCGCGCCGACAATGGCGACGCGTGGGTGGAGGCCGACGGCAAGAAATATTCGCCCTCGCAGATCTCCGCCTTCATTCTGCAGAAGATGAAGGAGACCGCCGAGTCCTATCTCGGTGAGAAGGTCGAGAAGGCGGTCATCACCGTTCCCGCTTACTTTAACGACGCCCAGCGCCAGGCCACCAAGGACGCCGGCAAGATCGCCGGTCTCGAGGTGCTGCGCATCATCAACGAGCCGACCGCGGCCGCGCTCGCCTATGGCCTCGACAAGAAGTCGGCGGGCACCATCGTGGTCTATGACCTCGGCGGCGGCACCTTCGACGTGTCGGTGCTGGAGATCGGCGACGGCGTGTTCGAGGTGAAGTCCACCAATGGCGACACCTTCCTGGGTGGCGAAGACTTCGACATGCGGCTCGTCAACTATCTGGCTGACGAGTTCAAGAAGGAGCAGGGCATCGACCTGCGCAACGACAAGCTCGCCCTCCAGCGGCTGAAGGAAGCTGCCGAGAAGGCCAAGATCGAGCTCTCGTCCGCCACGCAGACCGAGATCAACCTGCCGTTCATCACCGCCGATGCCTCCGGCCCGAAGCATCTCACCATGAAGCTCACCCGCGCCAAGTTCGAGGCGCTGGTGGAAGACCTGATCCAGCGCACCATCGAGCCCTGCCGGCTCGCTCTCAAGGATGCCGGGCTCTCCGCCGGGCAGATCGACGAGGTGGTGCTGGTGGGCGGCATGACCCGCATGCCCAAGGTCCAGGAAGTGGTGAAGCAGTTCTTCGGCAAGGAGCCCCACAAGGGCGTCAACCCGGATGAAGTGGTCGCCATCGGCGCCGCCATCCAGGCCGGCGTGCTCCAGGGCGACGTGAAGGACGTGCTGCTGCTCGACGTGACCCCGCTGTCGCTGGGCATCGAGACCCTGGGTGGCGTGTTCACCCGCCTGATCGATCGCAACACCACCATCCCGACCAAGAAGAGCCAGGTGTTCTCCACGGCCGAGGACGGGCAGACCGCGGTGACCATCCGCGTGTTCCAGGGTGAGCGCGAAATGGCGGCGGACAACAAGATCCTCGGCCAGTTCGACCTCGTCGGCATCCCGCCGGCGCCCCGCGGCGTGCCGCAGGTGGAAGTGACCTTCGACATCGACGCCAACGGCATCGTGCAGGTTTCCGCCAAGGACAAGGGCACCGGCAAGGAGCAGCAGATCCGGATCCAGGCGTCCGGCGGTCTCAATGAGTCCGATATCGAGAAGATGGTGAAGGACGCCGAGGCCCACGCGGCCGACGACAAGAAGCGCAAGGCTCTGGCGGAAGCCAAGAACCACGGCGAGGCTCTGGTCCACTCCACGGAGAAGGCCCTCTCCGAGCATGGCTCGAAGATCGGCGATGCCGACAAGGGCGCCATCGAGAGCGCCATCGCCGACCTCAAGGGCGTGCTCTCGGGCGAGGATGTGGAGGCCATCGAGGCCAAGACCCAGACCCTGGCGCAGGTGTCGCTCAAGCTCGGCGAAGCCATGTATGCGGCCCAGCAGGGCGGCGAGGAAGGGGCCTCCAAGCCTCAGGAAGACGTGGTGGACGCCGAGTTCACCGAAGTGGACGACGACAAGAAGAAGTCGGCCTGATCAAAAGCGCCGGTGGGCCCCAGGGCCCGCCGGCGTCCCGCTTCCGGCGGGACGCATGTTGTTTCAATCGTCGCGTCTGGATCCGCCGGGCGTGCCGTGGCGGGAGGTGGGGGCATCGGCCCCCTGCGATGCCGGCGGCAGGCTCCGGACAGGGCGGCGTTTCATAGGAACCGGGGACACTGTCCGGCGTGCCTCAGGCCCGGACGGCGGGGCAGAGGCCCGTTGCGGCGGGTGATGGACGAGCATGGCCAAGCGCGATTTTTATGAAGTTCTCGGCGTGGACCGGGGCGCCGACGAAACGGTGCTGAAGGCCTCCTACCGCAAGCTCGCCATGAAATGGCATCCCGATCGCAACCAGGGCGACGGGGAAGCCGAGATCAAGTTCAAGGAAGTCAACGAAGCCTATGAGGTCCTGAAGGACCCGCAGAAGCGCGCCGCCTACGACCGCTTCGGCCATTCCGCCTTCGAGAATGGCGGCGGCGGAGCCGGCTTCGGCAATGACTTCGCCTCCTCTTTCGCTGATATTTTCGACGATCTGTTCGGCGGCGCCATGGGCCGCGGCCGTGGCGGTGGCGGCGGTGGTGGCCGCGGCCGGGGCGCGGACCTGCGCTACAACATGGAAATCACGCTGGAAGAGGCGTTCTCCGGCAAGACCGCGCAGATCAAGATTCCTACCTCGGTCAGCTGCGAAGCCTGCAACGGCACCGGCGCCAAGGCGGGCACCAGCCCGAAGCCCTGCCGCACCTGCGGCGGCGCCGGCAAGATCCGCCACGCCCAGGGCTTCTTCACCCTGGAACGCACCTGCCCGAGCTGCCAGGGCCGCGGCTCGGTGATCGAGGATCCGTGCGGCGCCTGTGGCGGCGCCGGCCGGGTGACCCGCGAGCGCACCTTGTCGGTGCAGATCCCGGCGGGGGTGGAGGATGGCACCCGCATCCGTCTCGGTGGCGAGGGTGAAGCCGGCGTGCGCGGTGGCGCGGCTGGCGATCTCTACATCTTCCTGTCCATCGAGCCGCACCCCTTCTTCCAGCGGGAAGGGGCGGACCTCTATTGCCGCGTGCCCATCTCCATGGTGACGGCGGCCCTGGGCGGCCAGGTGGAGGTGCCGACCATCGACGGCGACCAGTCCAAGGTGAAGGTGCCCGAGGGCACCCAGTCGCAGAAGCGCTTCCGGCTGGCCGGCAAGGGCATGCCCATTCTGCGCACCCGCAATTTCGGCGACATGTATGTGCAGGTGGTGGTGGAAACCCCGCAGAAGCTCACCAAGCGGCAGAAGGAATTGCTGGCCGAGTTCGACAAGGAATGCTCCGGCGAGACCCATCCTGAATCCACCGGCTTCTTCGCCAAGGTGAAGGAATTCTTCCAGGGCGCCGCTGGCGAGAGCGCCTGAGGCGGGATGATGTCGTGAAACGGCCCGGCGACAGGGATGTCGCCGGGCCGTTTTCGTTTGGGTCAGCGGTCGCGGGCAGCCTTGCGCGCCGCGTCCAGGCTCAGGGCGATGCCCTGGGCATAGGGCGTCTTGGGGATGGGGCCGATGAGGCGGGCGAGGGCGCTGTCGTCGAAGATCACCGGATCGGTCATCAGATAGTGCATCTCCACCAGCTCCCGCATCATCGGATCGAACAGGCCGGCGAGGCGGAGCATGAGCCGGTTCGCCACCAGCAGGCGGGGCTGCCGGCGGGCCAGCGCGAACGCCTGCTCGGCCACCTCCCGCACGGTGATGGTGCCGGCTCCCGCCAGGTTGAAGGTGGTGCCGAAGGCGGCGTCCAGCTGCAGCAGCCGCAGCACCACCGGGCCCACATCGGGCACGAACACGAACTCATGGGGCCGGTCGATGGGACCGATGACCTTGGCCCGGCGCCCGGTGGCTGCGGCAGTGAAGATGTCGGCGAGATAGCTGCGCTCCACGCCCGGACCATAGAAATCGGGCAGGCGCAGGATGTTCGTGGCGATGCGGCCCCGGGCGTGGGCCTCCAGCACCAGGTCCTCCTGGTCCTTGCGCATGCGGCCCTTGAAGGTGTGCGGCGCGCGCGGATGGCTCTCGTCCACCCGCGCGGCCTTTGGCCGGCCGAACCCGTAGGCGGTGCCGATCAGGAGCAGGCGCCGCACCCCTTCCGCTTCCGCCGCCGCCAGGGTGCGGGCCATCAGCTCGGGGTGCAGGTGAAAGGCGTCATAGGGCACGCCGACCGTGTAGATGAGGGTGTCGAGCCCGCGCATGGCGGCGCGCATGGAGGCGGCATCGGCCGGGTCCCAGGGCCGGGCCTCGACCGAAGCCGGAAAATGGCTGTGGATGGCGCCAGCGCTGCGGCCGATCACCGCAAAGGGTTCGCCGGTCGCGGCCAAAGCCGCACCGACGCTGGCGCCGATGGCCCCGGTGCCGCCCACCAGGGCGAGGCGCGCGGGAATTGCGGCTTGTGATGCGGGCACATCAGTCATAGAAGAACCCTGAACAGCGTTCACTGAACGATGTTCATAAACTAAACAATGTTCATGTCAATTGCCGAAGGAGACCTCCGTGGAGGGTGCGACCCTGCGCGCCAGACGCAAGGAGGATGCCCGGCAGCGCATCCTGGCGGCGGCGCGGCGCATTGTGCTGGATGAGGGCTATGATGCCCTGACCATGCGGCGCATCGCCCAGGAGGTGGCCTATTCCCCGGCGGCGCTCTATCTGCATTTCGAGAATCGCGAGGCCATTGCCCGCGAGCTGGGTGGCGCAGGCATGCGCGCCCTTCATGACAGGTTGGCCGAGGCCGCGCAGGTGGTCGCGCCGCTGGCCCGCATCCGCGCCCTGGGGCAGGCCTATATCGCCTTCGCCCGGGCGGAGCCCGAAAGCTACCGGCTCATTTTCATGGAAGCCGGCTTCGCCCAGAGCGCGCTGGGTGGCAAGGACGAGATGGGCGCCACCGCCTTTGCCCTTCTCACCGCGCCTTTCGCCGCGCTCGACGCGGCCGGAAAGCTGCGCGCCGGCAGCGATCCGGCGACCCTCGCCACCACCCTTTGGGTCTGCCTGCACGGCATCGTCAGCCTCAAGATGACGTGCTCGGCTTTCCTTTCGGCACCTGCCGAAGACCTGTTCTCCGCCGCCCTGGATCCGCTGGTCCACGGCATGCTGGAGGCCGGCGCCGAATCTTGACCATCCCTCGTTTCCCGTCTAATCGCCTCGCATCCTTCCGATGACCGGGCGCCAGAGGTGCCGCTGATGCTACATTCCCGAGAGCCGCGCAGATCCAGCCACAAGCCGGGCCTCAACGACGAAGTGCGCTTCCTGCAGTCGTGGTTCCGCAATCCGCTCAAGACCGGCGCAGTCTCTCCCTCCAGTCCGGGCCTCGCCAAGATGATGGCGAGCTATCTCGATCCGCGCCAGGACGGCCCGGTGATCGAGCTCGGGCCGGGCACCGGCCCGGTGACCAAGGCGCTGCTCGCCCGCGGCTTCGCGCCCGAGCGGCTGTTCCTCATCGAGTACAATCCGGAATTCTGCGCGCTGCTGCGCCGCCGCTATCCGGGCGTGACGGTGATTCACGGCGACGCCTACGCCATGCGCAAGACCCTGGGCGACAAGCTGCCGGGCAAGGCGGTGGGCACCATCTCGTCGCTGCCGCTGTTCACCATGCCCCAGCCCGAGCGCCATCGCATGGTCAACGAGGCGTTCGACATGTCGATCCCCGGCGCGCCGTTCGTTCAGTTCACCTATGCGGTGGTCTCGCCGGTGCCGCTGTTGCCGGGCAAGATCGAGGGCAAGGTGTCGCCGCGGGTATGGATGAACCTGCCGCCGGCCCGGGTGTGGGTCTATCACCGGCCGTGAGGGGGCCGAACGGGAGCGCGACAGGCTTTTCGCGTTCTTCACCTTGCCTCGGTCCACCTCGGCGGGCTAGGCCATCCGGTGGTTGAAGACGCGCCAGGCCGCGTTTCGGGCGCGGTGGCGTGAGACAGGAGGGGTTATGTCCGGGGAGTATCTGGGCGGGGAGCATGGGTTGGAGGCGGCGCGCGATCGCCTCATCGTCGCTCTGGATTACCCCACGGTGGCCGCCGCCGAAGCGCTGGTATGGCAGCTCGGCGACGACGTCACATTCTATAAGATCGGCCTCGAGCTCACCATCGCCGGCGGCCTTGATCTGGCGGCCGACCTCATCAGCGCCGGCAAGCGGGTGTTTCTCGATCTCAAGCTGCACGACATCGGCAACACCGTGGAGCGGGCCACCGCCGCGGCCGCCGCGCGCGGCGTCAGCCTGCTGACGGTCCACGCCTATCCCCAGACGCTTGCCGCCGCCGCCCGTGGCGCCGCGGGCAGCGGGCTGAAGGTGCTCGGTGTCACCGTGCTCACCTCCTATGACGATGCCGACCTCGCGGCCGCCGGCTATGCCGCCGGCGTGACGCAGACCGTGCGCCGCCGGGCCGGCGACGCGCGCGCCGCCGGTGTTGCCGGGGTGATCTGCGCGCCGACCGATGCCGCCATGGTGCGCGGCGTGCTCGGGCCGGATGGCCTGGTGGTGACGCCGGGCGTGCGGCCCGCCGGGGCCGCCGTGGGTGATCAGAAGCGGGTGGCGACGCCCGCGGAAGCCATCGCCGCCGGCGCCAACATGGTGGTGGTGGGCCGGCCCATCACGGCCGCGGCCGACCCGCATGCGGCGGCCCTTCAGATCCTGTCGGAGCTTGCCGGCGCCTGAGGCGCGAGAGGGGGGTGGTCATGGCGAAGGGCTATTGGTTCGTCAATGTCGACGTGGTCGACCCGGTTGAGTTCATCACCTATGCGGAGGCCAATATCCGCTTCCTGCGCGAGCAGGGGGCCCATTTCCTGGTGGCCGGGGGCGATTTCGACCATCACGAAGGCATCAAGCGCCATCGCAACGTGCTGGTCGAATGGCCTTCCTATGAGGCGGCCCTCGCCGCCTATCAGCTGCCGGAATATCAGAAGGTGGTGCGGCTGCGCCGGGACAGCGCCATCACTGATCTCGCGGTAGTGGAAGGCTATGACGGCCCGCAGGCCAGCGCCGCGCCGCCGCAGGCGGTCGGCCCGGAATTCCCCCTGGCCTACTGGATGGTGCGGATGGATGTGACCGATCCGCAGCGCTACGAGGCCTACAAGGCGGCCAACGCCCAGGCGCTCAGCGCCTACAAGGGCTGGTTCCTGGTGCGCGGCGGCCGCGCCCAGGTGATGGAGGGCAAGGGGCGCTCCCGTTACGTGGTGGTGGCCTTCGCCGACCTCGCCACGGCGCGGGCCTGCTACCAGTCGTTCGAGTATCAGCAGGCGCTCGCCCATCGCAAGCTGGCCGCAGAGGGCGACCTCATCATCATTTCCGGCTATGCCGGCAAGCCGGCCGCCAGCTGAGCCGGCCTCCGGCCGGCGCACGCGCGGGCCGGCAATCTCAAGGAGAGACCCTGTGTCGGAGCTGCGTATCGTCATTGCCGGAGCCGGCGGCCGCATGGGCCGTGCCCTCATCAAGGCCGTCGCTGAGCAGCCGGGGCTGGTGCTGGCCGGCGCCCTGGAGCACGCCGGCAGCAGCCATCTGGGCGAGGATGCGGGGGTGATGGCGGGGCTGCCGGCCTGCGGCATCACGGTGGAGAGCGACGCGGCGGCCAGCGTCTCGGGCGCCGATGTGGTGATCGATTTCTCCTCGCCCGCCGCCAGCGTGCGGCTGGCCGAGCGGCTGGCCGAGGCGGGCATCGCCCATGTGATCGGCACCACCGGTTTCTCGCCCCAGGACAATGCCGCCGTCGCCGCCGCCGCGCGGCGCA
Organism: Xanthobacter sp. NM-25; assembly: GCF_022138605.1. Classification (GTDB taxonomy): domain Bacteria; phylum Pseudomonadota; class Alphaproteobacteria; order Rhizobiales; family Xanthobacteraceae; genus Xanthobacter. The sequence goes on along the minus strand of NZ_JACBFS010000001.1, from coordinate 894,574 downwards.
CGGCGGTGGTGAAGTCCGGCAACATGAGCCTCGGCGTCAACCTGCTGGCCGCGCTGACCCGGCGGGTGGCAGCCACCCTGGACGAGAGCTTCGACATCGAAATTCTCGAGATGCATCACAACCGCAAGGTGGATGCCCCCTCGGGCACCGCTTTGCTGCTGGGCGAGGCGGCGGCCGATGGCCGGGGCCGCCCGCTCGATGAATGGTCCGAGCGCGGCCGCGATGGCCTGACCGGTCCGCGCAAGCCGGGCGCCATCGGTTTCGCCTCCCTGCGCGGCGGCTCGGTGGTGGGCGAGCACGCGGTGATCTTCGCCGGTCCCGCCGAGCGGATCGAACTGGTGCACAAGGCGGAGGATCGCATGATCTTCGCCCATGGCGCCCTGGTGGCGGCACGCTGGGTCAAGGGGCGCGAGCCGGGCCTCTACTCCATGACCGACGTGCTGGGCCTGTCCAATTTCTAAAGATGTTGCGGAGCCTCTGATGTCCGATCGTATCCTCGTGCTCGTGCGCCACGGCCAGAGCGAGTGGAATCTCAAGAACCTGTTCACCGGCTGGCGCGATCCCGCCCTCACCGAGCAGGGTGTGGCCGAGGCCAAGCGGGCCGGTGCGCGGCTGAAGGCGGAAGGGCTCACCTTCGACACCGCCTTCACCTCCGGCCTCACCCGCGCCCAGAACACGTGCGCGCTGATCCTTTCGGAGATGGGCCAGGCCGATCTCAAGCCGGTGACCAACCTCGCCCTCAACGAGCGCGATTACGGTGACCTCTCCGGCCTGAACAAGGACGACGCCCGCGCCAAGTGGGGCGAGGAGCAGGTCCTGGTGTGGCGCCGCTCCTATGACGTGCCGCCGCCCGCCGGCGAGAGCCTGAAGGATACGGTGGCCCGCACGCTGCCCTATTATGTGCAGGAGATCCTGCCCTGCGTGCTGCGCGGCCAGCGCACGCTGGTGGCCGCCCACGGCAATTCCCTGCGGGCGCTCATCATGGTGCTGGAGAAGCACACGCCGGAAACCATCGTGAAGCGCGAGCTCGCCACCGGCGCGCCCATCATCTATCGCCTGGCCGCCGATTCCACGGTGGCGGAGAAGCGCGAACTCATCGGTTGAGGCCGCGCCGCGCGCATCTTCGGGCGAAACGGGTCCCGGCTCGCGTCAGGACGGTGCGTGACGTCAGTGGATCAGAGCCTTTCATTGAAACGATGAAGGGCTCTAGTCGAGCGTCGGCGGCACTGCGTAGATCCAGACGCTGCGGCGGGGCTGCGGACCCTGGGGGACCGTCGCCGCACTATCGGCAGAGGCGGCGGCGCCGCGCCTTGGCGGGCTCTGCGGCCCGGAGGCGACCGCAAGCGGCGCATCCGTGTAGCGGGCGTGCAATTCCGCGGCGCGGCGACTGTTGGCGCCGATGAGACATAGGGCACGCTGCTCGAAATTGCCGATGCCGCGGGGGCCTTCAAACGGCGCCACGCTCTGGCAGTCGAAATTGCGATACAGAAGGAAACGGCTCTGCGCCTCCTCCAGCAGGGTCTTCCAGCGGCCCCGCTGGGCCGGCGAGAGATCGGCGCGCGTGGCGATCACCAGCACGGCATTGGCCAGTTCCGCTTCCAGCGCCTGCTCGCTGGTGCGGATGGTGGCCGCGAGGCACTGGGCATAGTCCCGCGGGGCTCCGGTGCCCCGCGGGCAGATCTCCACCGGCTGCCAGAAGCCGCCGTCCGGGTCGACGGGCGCGGCTTGGGCCCCGCCGGCGAGCGCCAGCGCCGCCAAGCCTGGCGCTATCAAGCCCAGCGCCACCCGGCGCAGGCCGGTTCCGGGAGCAGACCTCAAGCCGCTGCCCGCCGGGCCAGAAAGGCGCCGATCCGCTCCATGGCGGTGGCGATGCTGTCCCGCGAGGCGGCATAGGAGAGGCGCAGATAGCCTTCCCCGTGGACGCCGAAATCCGGGCCGCCGATCAGGGCGACGCCCGCCTCCTCCAGCAGCGCCGATGCCAGCGCCTTGGCCGAGGTCCAGCCGGTGCCGGTGATGTTCGGGAAGGCGTAGAACGCCCCCTTGGGGGTGGTGCAGGAGACGCCGGGCAGGGCATTCAGCGCCTCCACCACCAGCCGGCGGCGGGCGTCGAATTCGGCCACCATGGCCGCGACGGCATCCTGTGGACCCTCCAGCGCGGCGATGCCGGCATATTGGGTGGGGGCATTGACGCAGGACCACGCATTCACCGCCAGCTTGCGCACTTGGTCGAACAGCGGCCGGGGCCACACTGAATAGCCGAGCCGCCAGCCGGTCATGGCATAGGTCTTGGACCAGCCGTTGAGCAGGATCAGCCGGTCGCGGATGTCCGGATAGGCCAGCAGGGTGCGGTGGGTGGCGCCATCGAACAGGAAGTGGTCATAGATCTCGTCGGAGAGCAGCGCCACCTGCGGATGCGCGGCAAGGCCGGCCACCAGGGCGTCGATCTCCTGGGGCGGGGTGACGCCGCCGGTGGGATTGGCCGGGGAATTGATGATCAGCAGCCGGGTGCGCGGGGTGATGCGCGCCAGGGTTTCCGCCGCCGAGAAGGCGAACCCGTCCGCTTCGCGGATGGGGACCGGCACCGCCGTGGCACCGGTGTGCTCGATCATGGAACGGTAGATGGGGAAGCCCGGGTCCGGATAGAGGATCTCCGCCCCCGGCTCGCCAAACAGGCGGATGGCCGCATACATGGTCATCTTTCCGCCGGGCATGATCATCACCAGGTCGGGGTCGACCTCCACCTGGTAGCGGTGAAGCAGGTCGCGCGCCACCGCCTCGCGCAGGGGCAGGATGCCGGTGGAGGGGGTGTAGCCATGAGCGCCGTCCCGCAGCGCCTTCACCGCCGCGTCGACGATGTGCTCGGGGGTGCGGAAATCCGGCTGGCCGATACCGAGATTGATGATGTCACGTCCGCTGGCGGCCAAGGCGGTGGCCCGGGCCAGCACCGCAAAGGCATTTTCTTCGCCGATCCGGTCGAAGGCGGCGACGGTGGTGAGCATAAGGCGTCTCCCGCGCGGGGCCGCCTGGGATCGCGGCTGTGGGATGATGAGATAGCATCATCCCACCAGCCGCGGCGACCCCCGCGGGCGGGATCAGGCGGCGGCCAGGGCCGCGCGGGCGTGGGTGCGGATGCGCTCCACCATGGACCGCAGGCCGTTGGAGCGCTGCGGCGTCAGGTGCCCCTCCAGGCCGATCTGCCGGAAGATGCCGAGAATATCGGTCTCCAGGATCTCCTTGGGGCTGTGGCCGGACACCAGCGTCAGCAGCACCGCCACCAAGCCCTTGACGATATGGGCGTCAGAATCGCCCTGGAATTCGAGAACGGTGCCCTTCGGCGTGCTCTTCTGCTCGCAGATGAGCCACACCTGGCTCGCGCAGCCCTGCACCTTGTTGTGCTCGTTGCGCTCGGCTTCCGGGAACGGGGGAAGCGCCTTGCCGAGCTCGATGACGTGCCGGTAGCGGTCTTCCCAATTGTCCAGGAACTCGAAATCCTCGATCAGCGTGTCCTTGTTCATGAAACCGGTCCCTTCGCGGAAAGCCGCTTGCTATCCATGATGCGCAATAGGGTGCCGCAATGTGGCGGCAGGCTGTGCAATGCACCATGAGCATACCGCGAGAGCGCTGCGGCGGCAAAAGGAACCTTGCCGCGCCACCTGTCCCCGACCGCTTGGCGGCAAGGGGTGGATCCGGCGCGCGAACGGCGTGGGTCAGCCGGAATGCTTGCCGCTGGTGGCGGGGGCGGCGGGCTGCACCTTGTCGCCCTTGCCCCAGGCGGGGGCGAGGTCCTGCGGCGTGAGGCCGAGGGCGCCGGTGGCTTCGGGCGCGCCGCCGCTCGCCACGGTGGCGTCGGCGGGGGCTGTGGGCGCGGCCGGCGTCGGCGCGTTCTGCGTGCCGATGGCGTCGGCCACCCACTTGGCGCCGGCCTGGGCCTTCTGGGTGAGGTGCGTGACCATCTGGCCGCCCACGGCGCAGGCCTCCGGTTGGCGGCTGCAGAAGCCCCGCACATCGGCCACCACCGCCTGCGCCGCGCCGAAGGCGTCGAACACGCTGACGTTCGTGCCGTCGTTGCCCTTCAGGCCAAGCGGCAGCAGCAGCAGCACCAGTCCGATCCAGAACATCACGCGCAGCAGGAAGAACATCGCTCCCTCTCACCCCATCTCGCACCGGTCGCTGGGTGTGCGACACGTCGAACAGGGCCATCATACCAGAGCGGTGGCCCCGGGGGGTGTGAGCGGGGGGCGGGGGCGCAGGACTTTTCAAGGCATCGTTAACGCTGGAGCGGCCCCGTGGCCGGCTTAGCGTTCGTTTAAAGCCTTCATGGCACAGTGGCGCCACTGCACGGAACGGAACCACGACAAGACCTTCAATGCCGGTGACACAACGCAACATGGCGCCGCCCAGCGGCCGTGACGGCTTCGGTGGCCTGGCGCGGGCCTCCATGTCCCGCGTGGCGGGCGCCGCCGATGACGGGCTGCCGCGCCTCGCGGTGCTGGGGCGCATCGTCGCCGCGGTGCTGGGAGCATTGGGCGTCGTCGCTCTGGTCAGCGCCGGATCGGTGCTGGTGGGGCAGGCCTCGGGCCTGCTGGTGGGCGAGCCGCTGGATGCGCTGTTCCTGTTCGCCGCCGGCCTGCTGTGCGGCGCGCTGGCCGCCATCGCCGCCCGCCTCAGCCGCGCCGCCCGTGGGGTGTCCGATGCCGGGCTGTGCGCCGGCGCCGTATTGGTGACCGTGCACGGTCCCATGGGCGAGGTGCGCGCCGTGGAACATGCGGATGGTGCGTTCACCGGCGCCGCGCGCGAGGCCCTGCTGGGCCAGGCTCTGTTCAACCGCGTGCAGGTGGCCGACCGGCCGGCGTTCCTGGCGGCGGTTCGGGTGGCGGCGCATGGCCGCAATTCGGTGAGCTGCGACCTGCGGCTGCGCGGCGGCGCCGACGACAGTTCGTTTCAGGCCTTCGAGGTGCGGGGCCTGCCGGCCCGCCAGGGCGGCGCCCGGCTGGTGTGGCGCGAACCCTCGGTGCCCAAGCAGCAGGCGGACGAGGAGGCCCGCGCCCGCGCTGATGCCGAGCAGGCCAACGCCGCCAAGAGCCGCTTCCTGGCCGCCATGAGCCACGAGCTGCGGACCCCGCTCAATGCCATTCTGGGCTTTTCCGAGCTGCTGGCCACCGAGACCGGTGCCCAGATGGACGATGCCCGCAAGGCGGACTACGCCCGCATCATCCACGAAAGCGGCCAGCATCTGCTCGGCCTCGTCAACGATATCCTGGACCTGTCGCGGGTGGAGGCCGGCGCCTATGCGCTGGAGCCGGAGACCGTGGACACCGCCGAGCTGGTGGCGGGCTGCGCCGAGATGGTGGCGCTGGAGGCGGCGCGCAGCGGTGTGGAGGTGCGCAAGGTCATCGCCTCCGGCCTGCCGCGCCTCGATGCCGACAAGCGCGCCCTGCGGCAGATCGTGCTCAATCTCCTGTCCAACGCCGTGAAGTTCACGCCCGCCGGCGGGCGGGTGCAGATCACCGTGCGCCGGCAGGCCGACCGGCTGGTGCTGCGGGTGCGTGATACCGGCCCCGGCATGCGGCCGGAGGATGTGGCGCGGATGGGCGAACCCTTCTTCCAGGCGGGTGACCGCACGCAGAAGGCGCGGGGCAGCGGCCTCGGGCTGGCGGTGGTGAAGGGGCTCGTGACCCTGCACGAGGGTAATTTTAGCGTGGAAAGCGCCATTGGTCGCGGCACCACCGTAACCGTGAGCCTGCCCCTGAAGGCCGCGGCCAGTGCCGCGCGCGAGGGTGGGGCCGAGGTGGTGGCGGCCTTTCCCCAGCGGCGCGGGGCCGCAGCGCCGGCACGGAGGATGGCATGAGTCTCGATCAGGCGGCACTCGACCACGCACCGGAGCTGGTGGCCCCGGATCTGGGCCTGGACGGCGCGCCGGGTCCCGGCCCGCGCGGCGGGCGCCGGTTGAAGGTGCTGGATTTTCTGATGACCGCGGTGGTGGCGGCGGCGGGGCTCGGCATTCTGGCCAATGCCCTGGCTCTGCAGGGCCGTCATCCGGTGGCCCAACTGCCGGCGCCGGCGGTGGCCGGCGCGGCCGACGGGCTGGGCGACAAGGGCAAGGCCACGGTGCGGAGCACCTCCATTCCGCTGCCGCCGGTCAATCCGAACCATCAGGGCGGAACCAGCGTGCAACTGGGCGAGCCCAACGGGACCCTCGGCTATCTCGCCTCCAAGACCTCGGTCACGGGCCTCTCCACGCCGCTCAAGCCGGTGAGCGCGGAAGAGGCGGCGGCCGGCGCCATCGCCGCGCCGCGCCCGGTGGCCGGCCAGCGCCCGCCGCTGGCCATGGGGGCCGTGACGGGAGATCTGGGCGGCATGCGCCCGCCCGCCAACATTCCCGCCTCGCCCCGGGTGCTTTCGGTGCAGCGGGCCCTGGCCAAGCTGGGCTATGGGCCGCTGAAGGTGGACGGCACCTTCGGCACCGAGACCCGGCTCGCCATCCAGCGCTTCGAGCGCGATCGCAAGCTGCCGGTGGATGGCGAGATCTCCGATCGGCTGGTGCGTGAGCTTGGTGTGGTTTCCGGCCTCGCGGTCAACTGAGCGGAGCGCGCGGTGGTCCGTCTGAGAAGCGATATCTTCGTGTCGGCGGTGATTCGCCAGGCCCAGGTGGAGGGCGCGTTCGCGGTGGTGGCGCGGCGCGGCTCCGAGGAGGCCGGCGCGGTATTCGTGAAGGTGGCGGCGCTCGATGGCACCGCCGCCCTCTATGGGCCGGCGCCGCAGAGCGTGTTCGAAGCCGACGACACCGGCGCCCGGCGCTTCAGCGTGCTGGTGCCCCCCGGCCGTCCCGAGGCCGAGAGCGACCAGCGCCTCGCCAAGGAAATCCGTTTCGATCCCGATCTTTACGTGGTGGAGATCGAAGACCGCCAGGGGCGCTGCTTCCTCGATCTGGTGGAGCCATGAGGCACGGGTCGGGAGGGCTGCCCCACCGGCATCGTTAACGACGTGTTAAGCCCCGCGAAACCATAAGAAGGCAATGGACGTTGTGGTCATGGTCGCACTGGAGGACCAGAGGCATGAACACGGTCATTGCATTTCCGACCAAACACGAGCGCGCCGCCCGGGCGACCTCGGCCGCGCGCCGGCCCAGGGCGGATGGGCCCCGGCCTGATCTCGCGGGGCCCAGGATCGTGATCCTGCCGGTGGTGCGCATCGAGCGTCACGCGGATCCGGTCTCCACCCTGGCGCAGGAACAGCTCACCGCCCAGCGGGGCACGGGTTGCCGGCACTGAGGCGCAATCGTCGGGATTGAGTGTTCGTCCGGTCGCTATTCGGCGCGGGCGCAGGTGGCCGCCGCCAGCTCGCGACGCACCTTGGCCCTGAGGCTGCGGTCGCGCACGAAGGCGCGCACCAGCACGATGCCTTCCTGCGAGGGCGCCTCGATCACCAGCCGGTCGGCAGCGGTGATCTCTTCATCCTCCGGCAACGCCGCCTTCTGGTCGGCATTCATGAGATCGAGCTCGATCACCTTGCCCGCGGCCTGATCGGACAGCGCGTAGAAGGGCAGGATCTCGTCCGTATAAAAGGACACCGACGTGTAGTCGGCGGTGGCGGGCACGCGCACCTTGAGCGGATGCTCGGTGAGGTCGAACAGGCACACCGCCGAGACGAAGGCCGGGTCCATCATCGGCAACGCCGCCTGCTGCGGCGTCGGTTCCGGCAGCAGCGTCATCACATTGGCATCGGTGATCTCGGACAGGCGGGCGAAGGCATTGCGCTCCGCCAGCGCCGGCATGGCGAGGATCGACACGATATGGGCGATGGCCGCCAGCACCAGCACCATGGCCAGTGGCACCATGAGCCGCAGCGGCCACAGCCAGGGAACGCGGCCCAGCAGCGCGCCGAAGCGGTGGCCCAGCCCGGCGCGCGGCGCGTTTGGGTGGGACGGACGCAGGGTGAAGGTGTCGAAGAGGCTCACGGGCAAGCCTCCTGGGTGATGTGCGGCAGCACGGTGGAGGCGTCGCCGGCCCCGGAGGCGAAGGAGAAGGGGGCATCATAGAGCCGGAGCGCCACCTTGAGGCGGCTGCGGGCCCCGGTGGGGATCCAGTTGCCCGGCCGTGCCCGCGGCGCCAGGCGCACATCGATGCCGCCGGTGGCCGCATAGACCGCCTCGGCGCTGGTGAGACCATAGCGTTCCGCGTCATTGGGAATGAAGCGGCCATCTTCATCCATCACCGCGAGAGTCCAGAGCCGGGCCTGGGGCAGGGTTCCGGTGATGCGGGTTTCGCAGCGTCCGTCGATGGGGCGGCCGGCATCGTCGGTGGTGGCGAGGAACAGCAGCCCGTCCGCCAGCTCCAGCGGCAGCTCGCCGGAACGCGCCACCGCCGCTCGCGCATAGGGATCGGCCTTAATGGTGCCGGAGCGGGGCCAGCCTTCCCAGGCGCCGGCCCGCACGGTGTCGAGCCCGCGCGAATGGGTCACCGCATAAAGCGTCACCCCGAGCCCCAGGGCGATGGCGACCAGGAAGGAGAAGGCGAGAGTGAGCAGGCGCACGGGTCGATCCGGGCTCGGCCCCCCAGCGGGCGGCGACGTCCTTAAGTAGAACACAAGGGGGGCGAGGCCAAGCCTGCCGCCGGGTGGCTACATGTAGCGTTCCAGCAGGGCGCGGCTCTCGGGCGGCAGCGGCGTGGCGGCGCGGGCGCGGGTGTCGAACAGCACCAGCACGGTCTGCGCGGTGGCCGCGCACACGCCGTTCTGGAACAGCGCCTGCGACAGGCCGATGGAGCTGCGGCCCACGGTGGCGATCCGCGTGCCGATCTCCACCTCGCCGGGCCACATGAGCTCGGCGCGAAAATCCAGCTCCAGCCGCACGATCACGAACGAGGTGCCGGCCGGCGCCACCTCCACCCCCGGGCCGAGCAGCATGGAGGCGCGGCCGGTCTCCAGGAAGGTGGAGAAGACCGCGTTGTTGACGTGCCCGAGCTTGTCCGTGTCGGCGAAGCGCACCGTGTCGCGGGTGCGCACCGGGAACGCATCGAGGCGCGGCAGCGGCGGCTTCTCGGTGCTCATGACAGGGCCTCAGCCGTTCGGGCCGAGGGCCCGCCAGCCGATGTCGGTGCGGTAGAAGCCATCCGGCCAGTCGATCGCGCCGATGGCGGCATAGGCCCGGTCCCGCGCCTCGGCGAGGCTGGGGCCGGTGGCGGTGACGTTCAGCACGCGCCCGCCGTTGGAGACGAGGTCGCCGCCCTTGCGCCGGGTGCCGGCCTGGAACACCAGGGCGCCGGCCTGGGCGGCGGCATCGAGGCCGGTGATGACGGTGCCGGTCTGGTGCGGACCGGGATAGCCGCGGCTGGCATAGACCACGGTCATGGCGCTGTCGGCGGACCAAATGGGCTCGATCTCGGCCAGGTGGCCGGTGGCGGTGGCATGAAGGGTCTTCACCAGGTCACCGGTGAAGCGCGGCATCAGCACCTGGCATTCGGGATCGCCGAAGCGGCAGTTGTATTCCACCAGCTTGGGGCCGTCCTTGGTGAGCATGAGTCCGGCATAGAGCACGCCGCGATAGGGCGTGCCGGCGGCCACCATGGCGCGGGCGGTGGGGCGGATGATCTCGTCGAGGGCGCGGCGCTCCAGCTCGGCGGTGAGCACCGGGGCCGGCGAATAGGCGCCCATGCCGCCGGTGTTGGGGCCGAGATCACCGTCGAAGGCGCGCTTATGGTCCTGGGCGCTGCCGAACGGCACCACGGTCTCGCCGTCCACCAAAGCGAACAGGCTCGCTTCCTCGCCCTCCATGAATTCTTCGATGAGCACTTCGGTCCCGCCGCTGGCGAACACCTGCTCCACCGCCTCCACCGCGTCATCCACGGTGAGGGCGACGACCACGCCCTTGCCGGCCATCAGGCCATCGGCCTTGATGACGATGGGGGCGCCTTCCGCCTTCACATAGGCGGCGGCCTCGGCGGCGGTGTCGAAGCGGGCGAAGGCGGCGGTGGGAATGCCGTTGGCCCGGCACAATTCCTTGGTGAAGAGCTTGGAGCCTTCCAGCCGCGCGGCGGCGGCGGTGGGGCCGAACGCCGGAATGCCGGCGGCTTCCAGCCGGTCCACCAGCCCGGCCACCAGCGGCGCCTCCGGGCCGACCACCACGAACTCGATGCCGTGATCCTGGCACCAGGTCACCAGCGTGTCGTGGGCCGAGAGGGGGATGCCTTCCACGAGATCCGCATGCTCGGCGATGCCGGGATTCCCAGGCAGCGCGTAGAATTGGCCGAGCTCAGGGCTCTGCGCCAGCTTCCAGGCGAGGGCATGCTCGCGGCCCCCCGAACCGAGCAGCAGAATGTTCATCCGCCCTCCACTCCATGCTTGTTGTTGGATCGGCCGTGCGGTGCGGCCGGTCTGATGTCAGGTTGTCGGCTCTTCGCTATCGGCTCACGCCGGAGCAAACAAGAGCTTCGGCTCTGCGCTCGCCGCATAGGGGAGCACCGCGTTATGCTCAAGACCTTTCGTGATCCTGTAGACTGATTCGATGGTCGAGACTGCCGAGCCGCGCGCCAATGCGCCCGAATGGAGTGTTTCCGAGCTCTCCGCCGCCCTCAAGCGGACGGTGGAGGAGGCGTTCGGCTATGTGCGGGTGCGCGGCGAAATCTCCGGCTATCGCGGGCCCCATTCCTCGGGCCACGCTTATTTCAGCCTCAAGGACGTCGGCGCCCGGCTCGACGCGGTGGTGTGGAAGGGCAGCTTCTCCCGCCTTCGGGTGCGGCCGGAGGAGGGGCTGGAGGTGGTGGCCATCGGCCGCCTCACCACCTATCCGGGCAAGTCGGGCTACCAGATCGTCATCGAGCAGATGGAGTTCGCCGGCGCCGGCGCCATCATGGCCATGCTGGAGGAGCGCAAGCGCCGGCTCGCCGCCGAAGGCCTGTTCGATGCCGCCCGCAAGCAGGAGCTGCCCTATCTGCCGCGGGTGATCGGCGTCGTCACCTCGCCCACCGGGGCGGTGATCCGCGACATTCTCCACCGTCTGGCCGATCGCTTTCCGCGCCGGGTCCTGGTGTGGCCGGTGCGGGTACAGGGCGACACCTCCGGCGCCGAGGTGGCCGCCGCCATCCGCGGCTTCAACGCGCTGCCGGAGCACGGCCCGGTGCCGCGCCCCGATGTGATCGTGGTGGCGCGCGGCGGCGGCTCGCTGGAGGACCTTCTGGGCTTCTCCGAGGAAGCGGTGGTGCGCGCGGCGGCCGACAGTCGCATTCCCCTGGTTTCGGCCGTCGGCCATGAGACCGATGTCACCCTCATCGATTTCGCCGCCGACGTGCGCGCGCCCACCCCCACCGCCGCGGCGGAGATGGTGGTGCCGGTGCGGTCCGATCTGATCGCGGCGGTGGAAGGACTGGGCGCACGCCTGGCGGCAAGCCCGATCCGCCTTCTGGAGCGCCGGCGCGCGGATCTGCGGGCCCTGGCGCGGCTGCTGCCGACGGCGGAGGATCTGTTCGCCATTCCCCGTCAGCGGCTGGACGGGGTGGGCGATCGCCTGCCGCGGGCGCTCAAGGCCAATGCCGACGCCCACCGGCTGCGATTGACCGCGGCGTCCGCCCGCCTGTCGCCAGCGACCCTGCGCCAGCGCTGCCGCCAGGCGGGAATGGGGCTGCGCGATCTGGAGGGGCGGCTGGCGCGGGCCTCGGCGATCGGCCTGCGTCGCGCGCGCGACCGGCTCGACAGCGCCATGGGCCGTCTGCAGGCCGTGGGCGCGGTGCAGCGCGATGCCCTGTCCCGGCATGATCGGCGGCTCGACGAATTGATCGGCCGGGCGCGCTTTCTGGTTTCGGCGGGGGTGCGCGAGCGGCGTCGCCACCTGGGCAGCCTCGCCCAGCTCTTGTCGGCGCTGTCCTACCACGGGGTGCTGGATCGCGGCTTCGCGCTGGTGCGCGATGGGGAGGGCCGGCCGGTGCGCCGAGCGGCGGCGCTGGCGCCGGGCGCCCGCATCGACCTTCAGTTCGCCGATGGTCATGTGGCGGCGGACACCCTCACCGCCGACGGCACGCCGGCGGTGGCCCCGGTGCCGGCCCGCAAGGCGCCGGCGCGACGGGCCCGCAAGCCCGATCCCGGGCCGACCTTGTTCGACCGCTGAGACAACTCTGGCGGGCGAGACATTTGCCGGGCCTCTTTCGCCCGCGTGGGCAAAGCACTATGTTAAATATCCTCTTCAGGATCTTGCGTGACGTGATGAACCGATTTGAACGCTTCCCCGATCCCAACGGCGAGGCGGAGCTGCGCTATCTCGATGGTGAATTCCGCATCGTGCGTCCCGGCAGCTTCGTGCGCTGCGCGGTGACCGGGCAGATCATCCCCCTCGACGACCTGCGCTATTGGAGCGTCGATCTGCAGGAGGCCTATTCCGGCCCCGAGGCGGTGCTCGCCCGCATGCGCGAGGCCGGCCGGCCCGAGGCCTGAAATCCAGCGGCCGGCCCGAGGCTTGAGGTCTTCGGCCGACCCGGAGCGCAAAAGCGCGGGGCTGTCGGCGGCGGGTCAGTCTTCGGTGGCAGGTGACGCGATCCGGGCCTCGAAGCGGCGGGCGGCGAGGCGCAACAGCGCATCGAAGGCGGCGGGCTGGCCCAGTTCCAGGGTCACCGGCACGGCGGTGAAGTGCGCCCGCATATCCCGCAGTTCCGGTGTCGCCAGCCGGGCCATATCCTTGGTTGTGGTTACGAGCCGGGCGCCTTGGGCGCCAGCGATCAGCGCTTCGATCTCCGCCCGCGTGAAGCGGTGGTGATCGGCGAAGGCGGTGCGCGCCACCACGTTCAATCCGGCCCGCTCCAGGGTGGCAAAGAATTTGTCCGGCCGGCCGATGCCGGCGACCGCATGGAGCGGCATGCCCCGCAACGCGTCGATGCTGTCCGGCGCCGGCGCCAACCGCCCGCGCAGCACCGTCTTGCCGAGGCCGAGGGCACAGTCCGCGACCGCCTCTCCCGCCGCGCCGCCGCCGATCAGCAGCACCGCGTCAGCCCGCGCGATCTGCGGGGCGAGGGGCGCCCTGAGGGGGCCGGCGGGCAGCACGTAACCGTTGCCGACGCCCACTTCCCCATCCACCACCAGCACGCTCACGTCCTTGGCGAGGCTGGGATTCTGAAAGCCGTCGTCCATCACCACATGGGTGGCGCCGCGGGCGGCGGCCAGTTGGGCGCCGCCGAGCCGATCGCCGCCGGCGACGATGGTCGGCGCATGGGCGGCCAGCAGCAGCGCCTCGTCGCCCACTGCGTTGGCATCGTGGTGGGCGGGATCCACCTCGGTGGGCGTGGTGATGGCGCCGCCATGGCCGCGCAGCAGGGCGAACGGCCGGGCGCCCGCGGTGGTGAGGCGCTCGAGGCACCACAGAGCGGTGGGCGTCTTGCCGGCGCCGCCGACGGTGGGGTTGCCGATGCAGATGACCGGCAGCGGCGCCGCGCCGCCCGGTCGGGCCATGCGGCGCAGGGTGAAGGCGCCGATCACCGCGCCGATGGGCGCCAGCAGGTGCGCCGCCCAGCCCGGCGCGCGCCACCAGAAGGCTGGCGCCCGCGCGGTCATCGGTGCTGCAGGCGGATCTGGATGAGATAGGGCTCGATGGCGTGCAGCGTGTGCTCCAGCGCGCCGCCGAGGGCTTCGAGCGTCTTCTGACCCTGGCTCGCCGCCTGGGCACGCAGTTCGGGATCATGCATCAGGGCAAAGGCCGTGCGTGCCAGGGAATCCGCGTCGCTGACCGGCAGGGCGCCGTATTGGGCATCCAGCTGGCCATAGGTGTCGGCGAAATTGCCCACGTGGGGGCCGTGCAACACCACGCTGCCGAGCTTGATGGCCTCGATGGGGTTCTGGCCGCCGCGCGGCACCAGCGAACCACCGACGAACGACACCGGTGCCAGACGGTAGAACAGACCGAGCTCGCCGAGGGTATCGGCCACATAAAGGTCGGCGTCGGGGGCGGGCAGTTCGTCACGGCTGCGCTGCGCGGCGGCCCAGCCGGCGGCGTCGGCCAGGCCGACGATGGAATCGCCCCGCTCGGGATGGCGCGGTACGATCACCGTGAGCAGATCCGGCATCTGCTGGCGCAGCAGGCCGTGCGCGGCCATCACCACCTCATCCTCGCCCGGATGGGTGGAGGCCGCCAGCAGCAGGGGCCGGGGGCCGAGGGCGCGGGCGAATTCGTCGAAATCGGCGCCGTCCACCGCCGGCGGTGGGACATCGAACTTGAGGTTGCCGCACACTTCCACCCGCTCGGCGCCGAGCGCGCGGAAGCGCCCGCCGTCCTCCTCGCTCTGGGCGAGGCACAGGTCGACCCGGCGGAGCAGGGCGCGGGCGCTGCCCTTCAGGCGGCTCCAGCGGCGGGCCGAGCGCGGCGACAGCCGGCCGTTGACGAGCACCGTGGGGGTGTCGCGGCGGCTGAGTTCCGACAACAGGTTCGGCCACAATTCGGATTCCGCCAGCAGCACCAGGTCGGGCTGCCAGTGGTCGAGAAAGCGGCGCACGAAGCCGGCCGCATCCAGTGGCACGAACTGGTGGATGACGCCGTCCGGCGCCCGATGGGCGGCCACCCGGCTGGAGGTGAGGGTGCCCGAGGTCAGCAGCACCTCGAATCCCCGCTGCCGCAGGCGCTCGATCAGCGGCAGCACGCAATTGACTTCGCCGACGCTGGCGCCGTGCACCCAGATCAGCGGGCCTTCGGGTCGTTCGGCGCTGGGATAGCCCCGGCGCTCGGAGAGCCGCTCGGGATCTTCCTTGCCCTTGCGCACGCGGTAGCTCAGCCAGGCCGGGGTCAGCAGCGCGGCGGCCGAGCTGGCGCCGCGGTAGAGGCGGAGGGGGACAGGCAGCGCGCGGGATCGCTTCATACGCGCGGAGCCCCCTCCGGCTTCGCGGTGCCCCGGGCCAGCGCCTCGGCCCGCGCGGTGATGGCCTCGAGCCGCGACTGCAGCAGATCGCGCGCCGCGGCGAGCGCCGCATCATCCGCATCGCGGGCGACGAACACAGGCTCGCCCACCACCGCCGCACCCCGGCTGAACGGCAGGTTGAGGCTGGCCCGATCCCAGCTTTTCAAGGTGATACGGTTTCCGGTGGCCATGGCGAGCGGGATGATAGGCCGTCCTGAATACCGTGCAATAGTAACGACACCCATCCCCACCTTGCGGGCAATCTTGGGGACATCGGCGGTCATCGCCACATTGATGCCGGCTTCCAGCGTCGCCAGGATCTCATAGGTGGCGGACACGCCACCCTTGCGGTGGAAGTCGCGCCTGGAGGTGGCGCCGGAGCCGCGGATGGTGCCTACGCCCAGCTTTTCGGCGGCGATGGCATTGATCTGCGCATCGGCATGGCGGGAGATGAGCACCTTCGCCTGGTGATGCGGCTTCATGGCGAAGGGCGTGAGGAAGTGCTGTCCATGCCAGAAGGTCATGATGACCGGCATGCGCTCGTCGATGGTCTCGAAGATGTCGGGCGGCTCGATCACGAACCGCGTCGTGTGCGCCACAAACTTGAAATATTGCGCAAAGGTAGTCCCAGCCGCGACCTGGAACGCGCGGTTGGTCCTCAATCGCCGCCACATTGTTCTTTTTGCTCGCTGTCGTGAGACGCACACCGCCAGGGAGGGCGATGCACCGCGCCATCCATAGCCGCTTGTGCGCGGCAGTCAAAGCACAACAGCACGGGCGGGGCTTTCACCACCCGTGCTGTGGAGATCACGCGGGCCGGAGGGGCGCGTCGCGGCGCCCGATCACTCGCCGTGCGCCTTGCCGGTCTCGGGATCGAGCAGGCGATGCAGGTGGACGACGAAATACCGCATCATGGCATTGTCCACGGTCTGCTGCGACTTCGCCTTCCAGGCCGCCGCGGCGCTGGCGTAGTCCGGGAAGATGCCGACGATGTCGATCTTCGACAGGTCCTTGAAGTCGGTGCCGTGAATGTCCGTCAGCTCGCCGCCGAACACGAGGTGAGGCAGCTGTTTCGAGGGTGTTGAGGTGGTCATGGCGTGTCCGAATGGGTGGTCACGGGAGAGAGGGGTGGCGCGGCGTCGGGCGCCGTGCCGCTGCGGGCCGCGGCCATGGCAGGGCCGTGAAGCCGGATACCCGCGCATACCAAGGCGGCGTGACGCGGAGTGGCCCGGTTATAGATGAGGGGCGCATCGTCCAGGGTGGTGAGGCGGCCGCGGGCCTCCTCCACCACCAGATCGGCGGCCGCCAGGTCCCAGTCGTGGCTGTCGGCGCGCGAGACCGCCACGTCCACCTCGTCGGTGGCCACCCGGGCGAGGCGCAGGGCCAGGGAATGGCCGCGCGGCATGCGGGTGATGGCGGCCGCGGCGGCCAGCCGGTCGAGGGCCTCGCTGGGGCCAGCGGCCCGCGCGCCCGCCAGATCGGCGCGCTGGCCGGCGGTGAGCGCCGAGCCGTTGCGATGAGCGCCGGCGCCGCGACGGGCGGTGAACATTTCTTCGAGCATGGGGGCGAACAGCGCCGCCAGCAGCGGCCGGCCATCCTCCACCAGCGCCACCGACACCGCCCAATCGGGCGCGCCGTTCATGAAGCCGCGGGTGCCGTCGATGGGATCCACCACCCAGACCCGGCGGCGCGTCAGCCGGGCCGCGGCGTCGGCGGTCTCCTCGGACAGCCAGCCGTAATCGGGGGCGAGGGCGGTGAGGCGCTGATGCAGATAACGGTCGACCGCGAGATCCGCCTCGGTCACCGGCGAGCGATCGTCCTTGCTCCAGGCCTTCACGCCCGAGCGGAACATGGAGAGCGCCAGCGCGCCAGCCTCGGCCACCGCATCGCTCAGCTGGCGGGCCAAAAGGGCATCGTCGCGGTGGTCGTCGGCCGGTCCGGGCGAGCCGTGGCCAGGCGCGGCTTTGTTGGGGTCTGCGCTCATGGCTTCGCCACATAGGAGGAGGCGGCCGCGATGGCAATGCGCCTTGCGTCGCGCCGGCCGATGAAATGTCTCCAAAATGCGATGCAAATCGCTCGCGAAATCGCATAATGCGCTGATTTTAAAGCGCGAAATTTTTTTGTCGCGGGGCGCTGGGTGGCTTGCCTAACTATAGTGCAATGCCTAGGGGAGCAGCAGGCGGAGCACGGTCGGCGCCAGCGTGTCGAGGCAGAGGCCGGCGAACAGGATCAGCCCGGCGTCGCGGTTCGACTTGAAAATGCGCAGGCACAGGGCCGGATTGTCGATGTCGAGCTTGGCCACCTGCCAACGCAGATGCAGCGCGAAGCCGACCAGCCCCAGCATGGAGAACAGGCCGGTGGGCACGGACAGGAAGGCGAGCGCGAACAGGATCACCACCAGCGTGTAGCACAGGGCCACCGCAAGGCCGGTGCCGCGGCCGAACAGCAGGGCGGTGGAGCGCACGCCGACGATGGCGTCGTCCTCGCGATCCTGGTGCGCATAGATGGTGTCGTAGGCGAACACCCACACCACAGCGCCGGCGAACAGCAGCAGCGCCGGGTCGGCAATGGTGCTGAACACCGCCGCCCAGCCCATCAGCGCGCCCCAGGAAAAGGCGATGCCGAGGGTGAGCTGGGGCACGGAGGTGATGCGCTTCATGAGCGGATAGACCGCCACCACGCCGAGGGAGGCGATGCCGGTGATGACCGCGAAGCGCGGCAGGCTGAGCAGCACGGCGAGGCCCACCAGCGCCTGAAACAGCAGGAACGCGAAGGCGGCGGGCACGCTCACCGCGCCACTGGCGATGGGCCGGCTGCGGGTGCGCGCCACCGCGCGGTCGATCTTGCGGTCGAGGATGTCGTTCCAGGTGCAGCCGGCGCCGCGCATGGCCACCGCGCCGATGGCGAACAGGATCAGCAGCACCGGGTCGGGGTAGGGCGCATCGGCGGCCACCGCGGCCAGCGCCGTCGACCACCAGCACGGCAGCAGCAGCAGCCAGGAGCCGATGGGGCGGTCGAGTCGCGCCAGGTGCAGATAGGGCCTCACCCCCACCGGGGCGTACCGATCAACCCAATTGTTCGGCGGGGCGTCGGCGACGGTCGGGCCGAGGGAGCCTTCCTGAGATGTCAATGCAGCGCCTATTTCTGAAGCGCGTTGCCGCTGAGTGTGTCGAACACCCCGCTGCGGCCGTTGGGCGTCTTGCTGATGCTGTAGCCGGTGGTGATGCCCAGGGCGCTGGACATGGAGCCCTGCGGCGGCGGCGTGGCCGGACCGCCCGGCGCCATGCCGGTGGCGGCCACCTTGCAGACCTGGTCACGCACCTGATTGGTCTTCTTGTTGCTGGCGATGGCCTGCTTGATGGCCTCGTCCGGGATCTGGCACCAATCCTTGTTGGATTGCAGGAACTTCACCCAATTGGCCTCGGCCGTCGCGAACGAGCGGAACAGCGGGCACAGGGTCTGCGGGTCCGCCTTCTTCTTGCCCGCCGCCTGCAAGGCCGCGCCCTTGGCTTCCAGCTCCGAGCGCAGGGAGGTCACATCGCTCTGGCAGTCCGCCCACGCGGCGGAAGCCGAAACGGCGCTCACGACGACGGCCGCCGCAATCTTGAGCGTCATTGTCCGCATCTGGCTGCCCTTCTCTTATCCGCCCCCAGCGGGCTTCTTGATATACACAGCATCCACATGGGGCAATATCGCGGCGAACCTTGCGGAACTGTTGCCAAGGGGTCGCATGGGTGCCCTGCGATCGGCACCGCCGCTGATTACCGGCGGCCGGGCCGGCGCCTCGGTCACCCGGCATGGCCACGGCAGGTATCTGGTGTGAAAGGCCTTTTCAAGGCGCGCGGCGGGTGCGCGCCGCGCCGGCCCGGCCGGCGGGCGAGGGCGCTGCGATCGGTGCTTGACGGGCTCCCGCGCGGTCGGTACTTTCGCGCAACTTTTGGAAGGGACTGCGTGACCATGCGCAATTTCGTTATTCTTCTCGTATGCGGGGGCGCCACGATCGGCTCAGCCTGAGCGGCTGTGCGAAGAGACGTGGCGCGTGACGATGGGGCCCTTGGGGCCCCTTCGTCGTTTCTGAACCGCCGCGTCCGATCCTGTTCGCGGCTTGAAGCGATCAGTTGAAGGTTCGGCGCCGCGGCGCCGCGGGAGTTCCAGGCCATGACGAATGCAACGAGCGGCAACACGACCGGCGCCCGGATGACCGGCGCCGAGATGGTGATCCAGGCCTTCGCCGACCAGGGGGTCGAGCACATCTTCGGCTATCCGGGTGGCGCGGTCCTGCCCATCTATGATGCCCTGTTCCACACCAACGCCATCGAGCACATCCTGGTGCGGCACGAGCAGGCGGCGGTGCATGCCGCCGAGGGCTATGCCCGCTCTTCCGGCAAGGTGGGCGTGGTGCTCGTCACCTCCGGCCCCGGCGCCACCAACGCGGTCACCGGCCTCGCCGACGCCATGATGGATTCGATCCCGGTCGTCTGCATCTCCGGCCAGGTGGCGAGCCACCTCATCGGCAACGACGCCTTCCAGGAATGCGACACGGTGGGCATCACCCGCCCGTGCACCAAGCACAATTACCTGGTGCGCGACGTGAACGATCTCGCCCGCGTGCTGCACGAGGCCTTCTACGTGGCGCAGAACGGCCGTCCCGGCCCGGTGGTGGTGGACATTCCCAAGGATGTCCAGTTCGCCACCGGCACCTATATCGGCCGCGACAACATCCAGCATAAGACCTACCGCCCGAAGCTCGTCGCCGAGGATGCGCAGATCAATGCCGCGGTGGAGCTGCTTGCTTCCGCCAAGAAGCCGATCTTCTACACCGGCGGCGGCGTCATCAATTCCGGCCCGGAGGCGAGCCGGCTGCTGCGCGAGTTCGCCCACACCACCGGCGTTCCGGTCACCTCCACCCTGATGGGGCTGGGCGCCTTCCCGGCAAGCGACCCGCAGTGGCTGGGCATGCTGGGCATGCACGGCACCTATGAAGCCAATCTCGCCATGCACGATTGCGACGTCATGGTGTGCATCGGCGCGCGCTTCGACGACCGCATCACCGGCCGGCTGGACGCCTTTTCGCCCGGCTCCAAGAAGATCCACATCGACATCGACCCCTCGTCCATCAACAAGAACGTCAAGGTGGACCTGCCCATCGTCGGCGACGTGGCCAAGGTGCTGGGCGCCATGGCCATCGCCTGGGCCGGCAAGGGCCTGAAGCTCGACAAGGAGGCCCTGGCCGCCTGGTGGACGCAGATCGACCGCTGGCGGGCCCGCCAGTGCCTCGCCTATCGCGCCTCCGACGAGATCATCAAGCCGCAGTACGCCATCGAGCGGCTGATGGCGGCGGTGAAGGGCAAGGATGTCTACATCACCACCGAGGTCGGCCAGCACCAGATGTGGGCGGCCCAGTTCTGCCATTTCGATGAGCCGAACCGCTGGCTCACCTCCGGCGGTCTCGGCACCATGGGCTATGGCCTGCCGGCCGCCATCGGCGCCCAGAAGGCGCACCCGGATGCGCTGGTGGTGGACATCGCCGGCGAAGCCTCGATCCAGATGAACATGCAGGAAATGTCCACCGCCATGCAGTTCAACCTGCCGGTCAAGGTGTTCATCCTGAACAACAAATACATGGGCATGGTGCGCCAGTGGCAGGAGCTGCTGCACGGCGGGCGTTACTCTCACTCCTATTCGGAGGCGCTGCCCGATTTCGTGAAGCTGGCGGAAGCCTATGGCGGCGTCGGCATCCGCTGCGACAAGCCGGCGGATCTCGATGCGGCCATTGCCGAGATGATCTCCATCAAGCGGCCGGTGATCTTCGACTGCGTCGTCGACCAGCAGGAAAACTGCTTCCCCATGATCCCCTCGGGCCGCGCCCACAACGAGATGATCCTGGGCGATATGGCCGTGGATCTCGATGCCGCCATCACCGACGAGGGCAAGATGCTGGTGTGAGGCGGCCCGCGCCGCCTTGTGCACCCCTTTGCCGTCCAGCTCCCTCCCCCAGCCGGGGGAGGGCCCCGTCGATCGTCATGCCCAGAGCTTTTCCATGACTTCTTCCCCTGAGCCCATCGAGCGCCACACCCTCTCTGTCCTGGTGGACAATGAGCCCGGCGTTCTCGCCCGCGTCATCGGCCTGTTCTCCGGCCGCGGCTACAATATCGACAGCCTCACCGTGTCCGAGGTGAGCCAGGAGAGCCATCTCTCCCGCATCACCATCGTCACCACCGGCACCCCCATGGTGATTGTGCAGATCCGCAACCAGCTCGACCGGCTGGTGCCGGTGCACCGGGTGGAGGATCTCACCACCGAGGGCATCGGGCTGGAGCGCGAGCTGGCCATGGTGAAGGTGCGCGGCACCGGCGAAGCGCGCTCGGAGGCGCTGCGCCTGGCCGAGGCGTTCCGCGCCCGGGTCATCGACGCCACCCGTGAGAGCTTCGTGTTCGAGATCACCGGCAAGACCGACAAGATCGACCAGTTCGCCTATCTGATGGAGCCCCTCGGTCTCGTCGAGGTGGCGCGCACCGGCGTGGTGGCCATTTCGCGCGGGCCCCAGGCCCTGTGATCCGGCCGTTCCGCGCCGCCAGCTGAAAAGTCCCTGTTTCCATCGCTCCCGTTCCGGTGCAAACAGCGCCCGCGGGAGCGGTGGCGGTTCAAGACCCCGCCTCATCGAGGCACCGCCAATTCAAGACGCCCACAAGGAGACACTGATGCGCGTTTATTACGATCGCGACGCCGACCTGAACCTGATCAAGGGCAAGAAGGTCGCTGTCATCGGCTATGGCAGCCAGGGCCATGCCCACGCGCTCAACATGCGCGACAGCGGCGTGAAGGATGTCGTGATCGCCCTGCGTCCCGGCTCCGCCACCGCCAAGAAGGCCGAGGCCGAGGGCTTCAAGGTGCTCTCCCCCGCCGAGGCCGCCAAGTGGGCCGACGTGGTGATGATGCTCACCCCCGACGAGCTGCAGGGCGACATCTATCGCGAGAGCCTCGCCGACAACATGAAGGAAGGCGCGGCGCTGTTCTTCGCCCACGGCCTCAACATCCACTTCAACCTGATCGAGGCCCGCAAGGATCTCGATGTGCTGATGGCCGCCCCCAAGGGCCCGGGCCACACCGTGCGCGGCGAGTATCTCAAGGGCGGCGGTGTGCCGACCCTCATTGCCATCGCCCAGGACGCCACCGGCAACGCCCATGACCTGGCGCTGTCCTATGCTTCCGCCATCGGCGGCGGCCGCGCCGGCATCATCGAGACCACCTTCAAGGAAGAGTGCGAGACCGACCTGTTTGGCGAGCAGGCGGTGCTGTGCGGCGGCACGGTGGAGCTGATCCGCGCCGGCTTCGAGACCCTGGTGGAGGCCGGCTACGCCCCCGAGATGGCGTATTTCGAATGTCTGCACGAGATGAAGCTGATCGTCGACCTCATCTATGAGGGCGGCATCGCCAACATGAACTACTCCATCTCCAACACCGCGGAATACGGCGAATACGTCACCGGCCCGCGCATCATCACCCCCGAGACCAAGGCGGAGATGAAGCGGGTGCTCACCGACATCCAGTCCGGCAAGTTCACCCGCGACTGGATGCTGGAGAACAAGGTGAACCAGACCTCGTTCAAGGCCACCCGCGCCCGCGTGAACGCCCATCCCATCGAGGAAGTGGGCGAGAAGCTGCGCGGCATGATGCCCTGGATCAAGGCCAAGGCCCTGGTGGACAAGAGCAAGAACTGAGGCGTCTATCGCGCCGGGCTCTCTTCGGTGCGGCTCCTGCATCTTTGCTCGGGAGCCGCACCGGATGGATGAAAAAGAAAGGCAGGCCGCGATCCCGCGACCTGCCTTTCTTGCTTTCTAGCTCCGGCTCATGGGCTTTCGCGCGTCTCACGACCCGCTCTCAAGAATCGCTTTGCTGTATGCGCGGGGCTTGCGGTCTCCATACTAAAATTAGAAAAACAACAAAGAACCTAAAGCTCGAAAATCGTTCCGAGAAACGTCTGTTTCCGGATGCTTCATCTGTTATATCAACTTCTTCTTTCTTGCAATTCGGTGTTGCGCTATATTGTCAGTTCCTCAGGTGTTTTTTAGCCTGAGCGTGCTGAGTGTTCAGGCCTCGCTTCTCTGCGAGGCCGTTTATTTGATTTTGAAGAATTCAATAAAGAGATCGAGCTATGAATGTGACCGTGATCTTCGGATCGGACGGCGGCGCGACCAAGGGTGTCGCCTCCAAGATTTCCAAGAAGTGCCAGGGCCGCAGCGTCGACATCAAGAGTGCGAGCCCGGCGGATTTCGAGAACTGCGATCTTTTGATCCTCGGCTCGCCCACCTATGGGGACGGCACCCTGCAGACCGATTGGGAAGAGCATATCGACAAGCTGCGCGCGGCCAAGCTGCAGGGCAAGAAGGTGGCCCTGTTCGGCACCGGCGACCAGGCCACCTATCCCGACAGCTTCGTGGATGCCATGGGCATCCTTTATGACGAAGTGACGGAGCTGGGCGCCGTGGTGGTCGGCTTCACCGCCACCGAAGGCTACGACTATCTCAACTCCACCGCCGAACGGGATGGCCAGTTCGTGGGCCTTGCCCTCGATCAGGACGGCCAGTCGGGCATGACCGAGAAGCGGGTGACGGCATGGCTCAGCAAGCTGCTTTGAGGCCCGCTTCCGCCAGCTGGGGGTTGGTTCGCATGGATCGCGCGCAAGCTCTTGCCGATCGCGCCGCCGATGCGGCGGTGCTGAAGCTGTTCCATCACCACCTCTATGAATATGGGCGGGGCGTGCGCGGCCTGTTCCTGATGACCGTCAGCCTGCAGCAGTCGTTCCCCGTCGTCGCGAAACTTCGCGGCGATGGGATCGATCATTTCGTGCAGCAGGTCAGCGCCAACAAGGTGAACGTCTTCTTCGGGCGCGAGGCGTTCGTGGCGGTGGTGCGCAGCTTCGTCACCAAGCCGCTCAACCTCCTCTCGCCGGAGGAGGATTTCATGCTCGGCACCCTGCTCGGCTACGACAAAGAGCAGCAGTGCCGGCGCTTTCTCGGCAAGGTCGCCGTCGGCTGCTGCCCGCTGGCGGCGGAATAGGGCGCCGCGCCGGCCAGCCTCATGTGCCGCCGCTCAGGTGGCGGCGTCGGAATAGCGCGTCGCCAGCGGCAGCGAGGCGGTGGCGAGGAAGGAGCGATAGCGCCGCCGGGCATCCATGGCGGTGCCGTTGTCGGAAATGGCGGCTTCCTGGAGTTCCGCCAGCGCCCAAGGGCCGGGCTCCACCGGCAGCGCGACGATTTCCGGCGCGTTGTGGGAGGTGATCTCGATGATGTCGTGGGCGGTGAGCGCCTGCAGGGCGTGGGCGGCCAATTGGCGCTGATAGGCGCGGCGCTCCGGCGACAGGTCTTCCCATGCCTCCAGCAGCGGGTATCGATTGCGGGAAAAGGCGTGCATCGCGCGCGCCATACGCTCCACCATGTCCGCCGCGATCATCCGAGCCTCGCTACGCCTTCACTACTCGTTCGCCCAATGTGGCGGGAAGCGGTTTCGCGATGGTTGCCGCACGGGACATCCTTGTTCCATGGTGTATGAAACATTAAGCAACCCATGGCTGCCGCTGCAGGAGGAATTCCCATGTCCGTCACCCTCGCCGATCTCAAGGTGAAGCTGTTCACCGATGGCGCGGACAAGGCTCAGATCGTCGAGATGGCCCGCCATGGCCACATCGCCGGCTTCACCACTAATCCGTCGCTGCTGCGCAAGGCCGGCGTGACCCATTACGAGGCGTTCGCCCGGGATCTGGTGGCGGCGGTGCCCGACCGGCACATTTCCTTCGAGGTGTTCTCCGACGAGATCGCCGAGATGCGGGCGCAGGCGCGGCTGATCGCCGGCTGGGGCCCCAATGTCTATGTGAAGATCCCCGTCTCCACCACGCGCGACGAGCCGCTCTACGATCTGGCGCGCGATCTCGCCCATGATGGGGTGAAGGTGAATTTCACCGCCGTGTTCGACCTACCGCAGGTGGAAGCCGGCGTGGCGGCGCTGGCCGGTGGCGCACCCGCCTGCATCTCGGTGTTCGCCGGCCGCCTCGCCGACACCGGCATTGATTATGTGCCGGCGGTGTCGCGGGCGGTGGAGCTGGCCCGCGCCACCGCCAATGTGGAAGTCATCTGGGCGTCCACCCGCGAGGTGTGGAACGTGGTGGAGGCCGATCGCATGGGCTGCCACATCATCACCGCGCCGGCGGATGTGCTGAAGAAGCTGCCGGCGCTTGGCAGCCGCACCGCCGCCGAGCTGGCGCTGGAGGCGGTGAAGGCGTTCCGCGTGGACGCTCTGGCGGCGGGCCTCACCCTGGATCTCGACGGTCGCACCGCCGCGGAGTAGGGGCGGCGCCCAAAACTCGGGCAAGATCAAGAGAAGGGCGGCGGATGCCATTGCGCCGCCCGGATGCGCTGTTACATTGATTCCAAGGCGCAACCGGGGTGTGACGCGCACCCCCGGTTCGAGCGCATGTTCCGCCTTGCGGCGAGGGAATCGATATGAGGGACGAGACGCACGGGTCCGCGTCGGGCTCGGGGCTGTCTTCCCCTTCCAGGGGCGAGAAATCCCGCGACAGGGACCACGCGGCGCTGGCGACGCCGGAGCGGGAGCAGGGCGCCGCGCCCGCCGATCCGGTCTATGCCGCCATCGATCTCGGTACCAACAATTGCCGCCTGCTGGTGGCGCGCCCCACCTCCCGTGGCTTTCGCGTCGTCGACGCGTTCTCGCGAATCGTCCGCCTGGGCGAAGGGCTCACCGCCTCCGGGCGCCTGGGTGAGCCGGCCATGGAGCGCGCCGCCGCGGCGCTCGAGGTCTGCGCCGCCAAGATGGCCGCCCGCGGGGTGTCCCGCGCCCGGGTGATCGCCACCGAGGCCTGCCGCGCCGCCGCCAACGGCAGTGATTTCTGCGCCGATGTGCGGGCGCGCACCGGCCTGCAGCTCGAGGTGGTGGACCGCCGCACCGAGGCCGGCTTGGCCGCCGCCGGCTGTGCGCCGCTGGTGGATCCCAATTGCGATGGCGCCATTCTGTTCGACATCGGCGGCGGCTCCACCGAGGTGGTGTGGCTGGGCCGCCGCTCGGCCGGCGATGACGGCCCGCCGCGGGCCCGCATCCGCTCCTGGATCTCGCTGCCGGTCGGCGTGGTTTCCCTGTCCGAGCGCCATGGCGGCGTGCGGGTCTCGCCGCAGGTGTTCCGCGAGATGGTGGCCGAGGTCCGCGCCATGCTGGAAGGCGTGCGGGAGAGCTGGGGCCTCAAGCCGCCGCTGCGCATGCACCTGCTCGGCACTTCCGGCACGGTCACCACCGTCGCCGGCATTCATCTCGGCCTGAAGCGCTATGACCGCACGCGGGTCGACGGCACCTGGCTCCATGCCCAGAGCATTTCCGGCGTGGTGGACCGTCTCGCCACCATGTCGTTCGAGGAGCGCGTGGCCAATCCCTGCATCGGCGCCCAGCGGGCCGATCTGGTGCTGGCCGGCTGCGCCATCATGGAAGCGGTGCGCGAGGTGTTCCCGGCCGACCGCCTGCGGGTGGCGGATCGTGGCCTGAGGGAGGGGATGCTGGTGCAGCTCATGCGCTCGGACGGCGTCTGGCGCCGGGCGCGGCCGCAGGAGCCTGCTCCAGGCCTGGAGCCGCCGGTGGGTGGTGGCGCGGCCAACGGCATGGTCAAAACGTGCGGCGTGGTCAAGACGTGCAGCGTCGACGGCGGGCCGCGGCCGCCGGAGGCACCCCGGGGCGAGTTCGCGCCCCGGCTTGGATATTCAGCGGGCATGAAGAGTGGTGACATGAAGGGTTTCAAGGCGGGCGGGCGGCGCAAGTCGAAGAAGGGCGGGCGCCCATGACCGCGCCGACTCACGGTCCCGACGGTCGGCCGCTGAAGGTGCGGGTGAAGACCTCCCGCAATCGCACCACCTCGTCCCAGCGCTGGCTGCAGCGCCAGCTCAACGATCCCTATGTGGCCCGCGCCAGGCGCGAGGGCTGGCGCTCCCGCGCCGCCTTCAAGCTGATCGAGATGGACGAGAAGGCGAAGCTGCTGCGCAAGGGCATGCGCATCGTCGATCTCGGCGCCGCCCCCGGCGGCTGGAGCCAGGTGGCGGCGCAGAAGATCGGGCTCGAGGGCGGCCACGGCAAGATCGTGGGCATCGACCTTCTGGAGATGGAGCCCATTCCTGGCGTCATCTTCGCGCAGATGGACTTCCTGGCCCCCGACGCGCCGGAAAAGCTGCTCGCGTTGCTGGATGGCCCGGCGGATCTGGTGATGTCGGACATGGCGGCCAACGCCACCGGCCACAAGAAGACCGATCATCTCAAGATCGTGGCGCTGGTGGAGCTGGCGGTGGATTTCGCCCGCCAGGTGCTGGCGCCGGGTGGTGCCTTCCTCGCCAAGGTGCTGCAGGGCGGCACGGAAGGCACGCTGCTGGCGGACCTGAAGCGCGATTTCGCCCAGGTGAAGCATGTGAAGCCGGCGGCGAGCCGCGCCGATTCCGCCGAGCTCTACGTTCTGGCCACCGGTTTTCGCGGCCAGTCGCGCGATCAGATGGACGACGCCGAGGCCGAGTGAGCCGCCCTCAGGGGTGCTCCACCTCGCCGCGCGGGTCGGCCAGCTCGGGCTTGGAGCCGGAGAGCTGGGCGCCGGCATTCTTCGGCAGGCGGATGAAGTAGAAGAAGGAGAGGGCGCTCACCAGCGCCACCGCCACGAAGGCCACCGTGAAGTCGTTCTGGGTGACGTGGGTTTCGCCCCGCTCGCCCCGCATGAACTCCAGCACGAATCCTGCCAGCGCCACCCCCATGGACAGGGACACCTGCTGCGCGACGCTGGCGAAGGAGGTGGCGCGGCTCATTTCCTCCGCCTCCACCTCGGCATAGCTCAGCGCATTGAGGGCGGTGAACTGCAGCGAGCGCAGGAAGCCGCCCGCCAGCAGCAGCATGGTGATGATCCAGTGCGGGGTGAAGGGCGTGAACAGGGCGTTGATGGCCACGAAGCCGGCCGACACCAGAGCGTTGATCACCAGCACTCGCTTGTAGCCGAGCCGGCGCAGCAGTGGCGCTGCGGTGAACTTCATGATCATGGCGCCGGCGGAGGCGGCGAAGGTGAGCAGGCCCGAGGCGAAGGCCGACAGGCCGAAGGAGAGCTGCAGCATCAGCGGCAGCAGGAAGGGCAGGGCGCCGATGCCCACCCGGAACAGCGAGCCGCCCACCACGCCGGCACGGAAGGTGGGATAGCGCAGGAGCCGGAGGTCGATGACCGCGTGCGGCGTGTGGTGGGCGTGGTGCACATAGGCGGCGAGCGCGATGAGGCCGATGCCGCCCACCAGCAGCGCCACCCACAGCGGCACCAGCTCCTGGCCCAGCACCGCGAAGCCGAACACCACGCCGGCCAGGCCGACGCCCGAGAGCACGAGCCCCTTGAGATCAAGCGGCGGCACGTCCTCTTCCCGCACATTCTCGATGAAGCGGGTGGCGAGGAACACGCCCAGGATGCCCATGGGCACGTTGATGAAGAAGATGAGCCGCCAGTTGAAATAGGTGGTGATGAAGCCACCCAGGGGCGGCCCGAACACCGGCCCCAGCAGGGCCGGAATGGTCAGCCAGGCGAGCGCCGAGACCAGCTCGGTCTTGGGCACTGAGCGCAGGATGACCAGCCGGCCCACCGGCACCATCATGGCCCCGCCCAGCCCCTGGATGATGCGATAGAGCACGAAGTCGCCAAGCGACGTGGACAGACCGCAGAGCACCGAGCCAATGGTGAAGATGACGATGGCGGAGCGGAAGACCGTGCGCGCGCCATAGCGATCGGCCGCCCAGCCGCTGGCGGGAATGAACACCGCCAGGGACAGCAGATAGGAGGTCAACGCCAGCTTGAGCGCCACCGGATCCTCGTGGAGGTCGGCGGCGATGGCGGGCAGGGAGGTGGCGATGACCGTGGCGTCCACCTGCTCCATGAACAGGGCGCACGCGACGATGAGGGGAATGAGGACCTGCGGAGGCAGAGCAAGGCGGGACACGGGGCAATCCTGACGGCGGATCGCCTCTTTAGGTCAGTTTCGCCGCAGGATGAAGGGGGCGGGCGCCACATCGTCGTGAGCGTCGGGTGCTCTTCCCTTGGGCGGGGAGATCCCGGCAGGCCGTGCCAGCAAACAAAAAGGCCGGCGAGCAGGGCTCACCGGCCATCTCTTGCGGAAGGCGGCAGGGCCGCCCCCGGCTCAGAAGAAGCGACGTCCCGCTTCTTCTTCCTGACCCGGCTCGCGGGTCAGGCGCGCCGCCTCATCGCGGCGCACGAAATCCGAAAAAGGGTCGCGGGCGTCCTCCCGGGCGCTGGCCGGAGCCACTTCCAGGGGTTGCGGCCGGCTGGTGGCCGGGGCGGGACGGGCGTCCGACACCGGAACGGCGCGGCTCGAATCCGTGGTGCGCGAGGCCTTGGCATCAAGCCAGGGCAGCGGGAAGGGAGAGGCGATGAAGGCGATGCCGTCCTCCTGCTCCCAGGCCACCATATAGACCTCCTCGTCCACCGGCATGCCCGGCAGGGAGAACATCTGCGGCGCCTCGCGGGCGGTGCCGGTCCAGCCCAGCGAATGGGCCAGCTGGAACGCCTCGTCCAGGAAGCTGGTCAGAGCGGCGAGCCGGTCAGCACGCAGGTTCTGAATGAAGTCCACATCCAGCAGGCGACGGAGATAGGTCTCCACGCTGTCACCCGCGGCCCATTGGGCGCCGGTGGCGAACTGGTACACATAAACGCGGGGGCTCTCCATCGCTCAGCTCCACCCATCAGGACATTATCAACCCGAGCGTGTCCGCTTGATCCCGGGGGCACGGGAAACGACTGGGTCTCATCACATTTCTTTTAGCCAGTTCTCGCCGGTTTTCAAAGAGAACCTCCCGGCGGCCCACCGGCGGGGGGTGCCCGATCCTGTCGCCGCAGGGCTTGGCGGCCTGTCCACAAGTGCTTGTGAGAAAAGCGGATCTGACGCACGCAGAGGGAATCAGTCGCGCTGTGGCTCGCATTACGGCCGGCGGCGCTGCGTCCCACGGTAGAAAAATCACAGGCGATACGACCGCCGCGAGGCCCGCCCCGGGGGGCTTGCGGGGGGAGGGGTGATTCCGTGTATGGTTAACGGCTACCGTCCTTCGATTCGCTTTCGGGCGCCGCCTTCGGCCCATCTTCGGGCCCATCCTTCTGCCCTTGTTGGGCGGGCGGGCTCCAGCGGGCGGCGGCCTGATCATCGGCGGCCTTGGCCGCGACCCAGCCTCCGTGATGGGCGGCCCGCTCCTCTTTCTTCCAGAAGGGGGCGCTGGTCTTCAGCCAATCCATCAGGAATTCCGCCGCCGCGAAGGCTGCCGCCCGATGGGCGGAGGCGGTGACCACCAGGACGATGGGCTCGCCCGGCACGATCCGCCCGTGGCGATGGATGATGATCGCGCCCTGCAGTGGCCAGCGGGCGCGGGCGGTGTCCAGGTGACGGGTGATCTCTTCCTCCGCCATGCCCGGATAATGCTCCAGCACCAGGGCGGTGAGTGGCGCGTCGCCGGCGTCGGCCCGGCACAGGCCGGTGAAGGTCACCACCGCGCCCATGTTGGTGCGACCCCGGGCGAGGCGCGCGATCTGCGTCGCCGTGTCGAACGGAGCCGCCTGAACGGCGACATGAAAGATCGCTTCCGGGGCGGCCGCGGGCGTCATCCCTCAGCCCCCGGTCATGGGCGGGAAGAAGGCCACCTCGCGGGCCGCGCCCAAGGGGGTGTCGGGCTTCACATGGCGCCGGTCGAGGGCGGCACGCACCACGGCGGGGTCGGTGAAGGCGTGGGCGTGGGCGTCGTCGCGCGCCGCCAGCCAGCGGGCCAGATCCGCCACGGTGACCACCGTGGCCGGCGGGCTCACCTCTTCCTCGCCCAGGCCCACCCGTTCGCGCAGCCAGGCGAAATAGAGCACCCTCATGCCTCGTCCTCCACCAGGTGGCGGGCGCCGGCGCGGAAGTAGTCGTAGCCGGTATAGAGGGTCAGCACGGCGGCGATCCACAGCAGGCTCAGGCCGGCGAGGGTCACCCCCGGCAGCACCCGCTCGCCGGCCTGGCCGGTGATGAGCACGCCGACTGCCACCAGTTGCACGGTGGTTTTCCACTTGGCGAGACGGGACACCGGCACCGAGACCCGCAGCTCCGCCAGGAACTCCCGCAGGCCCGAGACCAGGATCTCGCGGCACAGGATGACGATGGCCGCCCACAGGGACCAGCCGCGAATGGTGCCGTCGGAGGCCAGCATCAGCAGCGAGGTGGAGACCAGCAGCTTGTCGGCGATGGGGTCGAGCATGCGGCCGATGGCCGATTGCTGCTGCCAGGCGCGGGCGAGGTAGCCGTCGAAGAAGTCGGTCACCGCAGCGGCGATGTAGATGGCCAGCGCCACCCAGCGCAGCCACAGGCCGCCGTGCAGGATGTCCGACCAGAACAGGCAGGCGGCCACCAGCGGCACCGCGATGCAGCGCGCATAGGTCAGGAGATTGGGCACGGAGAGGGCGTGGCCCCGGCCGGGTGAAGGAGTGGTGCGCGTTGCGGCCTCAGCCATGCTCGTCACTTCGCGGATGCAGATCAGGTAGCTTGCGATCCCCTGTTTAATGCGCGACGCGGACCGGGGAAACCCGCGCCGGGGGGAGGGCGCCTCACGAAGCCGGGCGCTCGTGGAAATAATCATAGACCGCTTTCGCGGTTGTGGCATTGATTCCAGATACTTGTTCAAGATCGGCGAGCGCTGCGCGTTCGATGGCCTTGAGGGTGCCGAAGTGACGCAGCAGCGCCCGCTTCCGGGTGGGGCCGACGCCGGGAATGGCCTGCAGCCCCGCCTCGGTGATGTCCTTCTTGCGCCGCGCCCGGTGGGAGCCGATGGCGAAGCGGTGGGCTTCATCGCGCAGGCGCTGGATGAAATAGAGCACCGGGTCGCGCGGCTCCATGCGGAACGGCTTCTGGCCGGGAATGAAGAATTGCTCGCGCCCGGCCTCGCGGTCGAGCCCCTTGGCGATGCCCACCAGGGGCACAGTGGTGATGCCGAGCTCGGACAGCACCTCCCGCGCCACATTGAGCTGGCCGAGGCCGCCGTCGATGAGCACCAGATCAGGCCAGGGCGAGGCGGCATCCGCATCG
Organism: Xanthobacter sp. NM-25; assembly: GCF_022138605.1. Lineage (GTDB taxonomy): Bacteria > Pseudomonadota > Alphaproteobacteria > Rhizobiales > Xanthobacteraceae > Xanthobacter. The sequence goes on along the minus strand of NZ_JACBFS010000001.1, from coordinate 862,587 downwards.
GGCAGCGGGCCATCCTGCTCGTCGGCCTCCGTCTCGCCGTCGGTGGCCTCGGGCAGATCGGTGTCCCGTGGCGCCTGCGGAGCATTCTCCAGGGTGGGTGCGTCCGCCTGTTCCTCCGGCGGTGGGGCTTCCGCCTCCTCTTCCCCCAGCGGGGCTTCCTTCAGCAGTCGGGAGAATCTGCGGCGCAGCACCTCGCGCATCATGCCGAAGTCGTCGCCGGGCACGAGGTCAGCCGACTTGATGTTGAACTTGCGATATTGCGATTTGCGGAAGCCTTCCGGCCCGGCCACGATCATGCCGCCCACCGCATTGGTGCCCATGATGTGGGAATTGTCATAGACCTCGATGCGCTGGGGCGGGTGCGGCAGGTGGAAGGCCTGGGCGACGCCCTCCAGCAGCCGCGCCTGGGTGGCGGTTTCCGCCAGGGTGCGGCCGAGCGCCTCGCGGGCGTTCTGCAGGGCGTGGTTGACGAGATCGCGCTTCTCGCCCCGCTGGGGCGCGGCGATCTCCACCTTGAAGCCCGCCTTCTCCGAGAGGGCCTCGGCCAGCAGCGCCTGCTCCTCCACCTTGTGGGACAGGAGGATGAGGTGGGGCGCCGGTTTGTCCTCGTAGAATTGCGAGAGGAAGGCGCCCAGCACCTCCGCTTCATCCAGCGAGCGGTCGGCGCGCGGGTAATAGGCGCGGTTGCCCCAGTTCTGGCCGGTGCGGAAGAAGAACACCTCGATGCAGGTGGCCCCGCCCTCCTGGTGGCAGGCGAACACATCCGCCTCCTCCACCGAATGGGGATTGATGCCCTGGGTGCCCTGCACGGCGGAGAGGGCCGCCAGACGATCGCGCAGCCGCGCCGCGCGCTCGAACTCCAGCGCCTCGGCGGCCTGCTCCATCTCCTGGGCCAGCTCTTCCTTGATGGCGCGGGAGCGGCCGGAGAGGAAGGCTTTCGCCTCGCGCACCAGCTGAGCGTAATCCCGCTCCTCGATCTCGCCCGTGCAGGGGCCGGCGCAGCGCTTGATCTGGTAGAGCAGGCAGGGCCGGGAGCGGTTCTCGAAATAGCTGTCCGAGCAGGAGCGCAGCAGGAACGCCCGCTCCAGGGCGTTGATGGTGCGATCCACCGCCCAGACGCTGGCGAACGGCCCGTAATAATCCCCCGGCCGGTTGCGGGCACCGCGATGCTTGAGGATCTGCGGCGCCGCGTGGTCGGCGGTGATGAGGATGTAGGGAAAGGACTTGTCGTCGCGCAGCAGCACGTTGAAGCGCGGCTTCAGCTGCTTGATGAGGTTGGCTTCCAGCAGCAGCGCTTCCGGCTCGGTGCGGGTGGAGACGAACTCCATGCGCGCGGTGGCCGCGATCATGCGGGCGATGCGGTTGGTGTGGCCCACCGGGCGGGTATAGCTCAGCACCCGCTTCTTGATGCTCTTGGCCTTGCCCACATAGAGCACCGTGCCATCCACCGACAGCATGCGGTAGACGCCGGGGCCGGTGGGCGCGTGCTTCACCGCATGGATGATGGCGGCGCGGCCGATGGCGAGTTCGGAGGCTTCCGGCACGTCCTCCGGCGTTTCGCGCAAGAGCGGGGAGGCGCCCGCCTCGGGCAGGGCGGCGCCGGTCTCCGGGGCCGTGGCTTCGGCTGCGGCGAAGGGGGCCGCCAGCGGCGCTTCCGGTGGTGCGCGGTGGGACTCATTGGGGCGTTTGCCGTTCATGCCGGCAACTTAGGCAGTGGGACCGGGAAGAGCCAGAGGGCGCTTGGCAACCTTTCCTCAACCACGATCGCGCGCGGTGGGGGATGTGGCGGCGGCCTCATCCGCGTCGGTGTCAAAATCACAAATACTTTTCAATGTGTTGTCTGATTTACCTGGCGTTCAGCACGTCGCTAGGAGATGCGGTGAGGTCAGAGCCGGGCAAGCTTCGGCTGTGATAGTGCGGCACAGGCTCGAAGCGCGGTGACCGGGTGCCCCGCCGCGGCGCGTGGGGCCGAGGATGCCGACGCCACCATGCCTTCTGGGTCCAGGTGTTGAGGAGGTTGTGGCGCGCGAAGACGCATCGCAAAAATCGAGTGTCCGTACGTAAAGCTTCTTCGTCCGAACGCTCGTGTTGATATGGAATGTGATTGTTGAATCGGAGAAGAAATATTCACTTTCTGCGGTTCAACTATCGATGCAGTTTTCGGAGCCATGTTGGCTCTTGGAAAATAAGGCGCAACTGTGGTCAATCCCGATCTCGCCTTGTTTGACGTTGAGTCGGCCTGGATGTGTTAGGAAGTTGGAAACGATTTGCCACATCCCTGCCGCTTTTGATTTTTCTGGTGTGGCGAGTTCGCTACAGACGTTCGCGGCGCCAGTCGGTATGAAGTCATCCATCGTCGGTCGCGGCCCCTAGGGCGGACCGAGAGTTACGAAGAAGGTATCCATCATGTTGAAGCGTGCCCTCCTGGGCGTCTCTGCCCTCGCTCTCCTGGCTGGTTCGGCCTCCGCCGCCGATCTGTCGACCCGCTATCCTGTGAAGGCTGCGGTGGTGCCCGTGCAGATGTTCTCCTGGACCGGCTTCTACATCGGCGGCAACGTCGGTTATGGCTGGGGGTCGAACTCGTTCGACTATGCCACCGGCGGCATCAACTACAGCTACAACGTCGGCGATGCCAACGGCATGTTCGGCGGTCTGCAGGGCGGCTATAACTTCCAGTTCGCCAACAACGTCGTGGTGGGCCTTGAGGCCGACCTCGAGTTCGCCGACATGGGCAAGGACAACGTGCTGATCGGCGGGCCCATGGCTGGCCGCTTCACCTCGCAGAGCCTTGACTACTTCGGCACCATCCGCGGCCGTCTCGGCTATGCCATGGACCGCTTCCTGCCGTACTTCACCGGCGGCGCGGCCTGGGCCAACACCAACTTCACCGGCCCGCTCGGCGCCTCCGCCGACAGCACCAGCTGGGGCTGGACCATCGGTGGTGGCCTCGAATACGCCGTCACCAACAACTGGACCGTCAAGGCCGAGTATCTGTACGCCGACTTCGACGGCCAGAAGATCGTGTATCCCGGCGGCGACGTGGCCTCTTCGGGCTTCAGCATGAACACCGTCAAGGCCGGCGTGAACTACAAGTTCTGATCGACCGCATCGGATGCGTCTTGGGGCTCCCCGGCCATGGCCGGGGAGCTCTTTTTCGTTGCAGCACATGACTTTCCGGCAGCTCACGCGCTCGTGCGCCGGGCCCAATTATGGTCACGCCGGCGCTGTCGCGGCGCCACGAGGCGGCCGCCGCCGGCGCCGAGGCTTTTCCCGCTCACAGTGAGCGGAAGGAGCTTCCATGACGCGCGGATCTTTCGCGGGGGCGATTGTCGCAATGGCGGCGCTGGGAGGCGCGGCAGCGCCGGCGCTTGCCGCCGACCTGTCCCGACCGGCAACGGTGGCCAAGGCCCCGGTGGCGATGCCGGCGCCGGCCTTTTCCTGGACCGGTTTTTATATCGGCGCCAACGCCGGCTACGGTTGGAGCAGCGGCACCGGCCTCGCCGATGCCTATGGGCTCTCTCCCAAGGGCTGGTTCGGCGGCGGCCAGCTGGGCGTGAACTACCAGTTCCAGAACAATGTCGTCGCCGGCCTCGAAGCCGATGTGGATGGTGGCGACATCTCCGACAGCGGCCTCGGCATGTCCAGCAAGCTCAACGCCTTCGGCACGGTGCGGGCCCGGCTCGGCTATGCCTTCGGCCGGGTGCTGCCCTATGTCACCGGCGGCTTCGCCTGGGGTAACAATACCCTGGATTACGGCGCGCTGAGCCAATCCCAGACTCACACCGGCTGGACCGCTGGCGCCGGGCTCGAATATGCCCTCACCGATCATTGGACCGCCAAGACCGAGTATCTCTATACCGATCTCAGCTCCAAATATTACGATATCGCCGGCGCCGATTCGGGGGGTAACAACCAGACCGTGCGGGTCGGTGTGAACTACAAGTTCTGATCGCGCCCCGCCGGCGCACGTCTGCCCTGCGCCAACCGCGCGGCTGTCCGGCCGCGCGGGGTCTCATCCGCGGGGTTTGGCCTTCAGCGGAATGGGCTGGGCGGCGCCGGTCTCGTCGCGGATGGAGAAGCGGTAGCCGCCTTCCGCGTCCCGCTCCACCTCATAGACCAGCTTGCCGGTGACCTTGTTGTCCTTGTCGAAGGTGAGAACGCGCGGGCGCAGCGCCGGGATCTCCGCCTCGTCCACATAGACCGAGTTGCAGATGATGACTTCGTCGCCCGGCTGGCAGGTGCGGGCGGCGGCGCCATTCAGGATGCAGCAGCGCGAGCCGCGCTCGCCCAGGATCACGTAAGTGGAGATGCGGGCACCGGAATTGCGGTTCCAGATCTCCACGAACTCCAGCGGCAGAATGCCCGCCTCCTCGCAGTGGTCGGGGTCGAGGGTGATGGAGCCGTGATAGTTGAGATCGGCTCCTGTCACGGTGATGCCGTGCAGCTTGCCGGCGACGATCTTGCGCATGAGGCTCTGGCCCAATCGTGGTGGTGGCTTGAGGGTAGCCCGGGTTTGGTTGGGGTGGTCCCTTAATCGCCTCGACCGCCGGAGGGAAGACTTTCCCTGTTCCGGCGCCGACCCCGGAGAACGATTTCAGGACGCCGATGTCGCTGCGTTAGGCCCGTCGCGGGGGCGTGCATCGGTAACATGGGGACGCAATTCTTGAACGTCGCCGCCGGGTCTGTTCGGCCCGCCGCCTCGCTTCTTCCTTCATTGTCGTGCTAGGAGCCGCACTCGTGAACAAGGAGTGAGGGCTCTCATGGCTCATGTGGCAGCGCCGGACGCGCGCGCCCTTCGCGTCGGTGTCACGGGCATCGGCATCATGGGATCCAACCACGCCCGCGTGCTGTCGGAACTGCCCGGCGCCGAGCTGGTGGCGGTGGCGGATCCCGACCAGGCCCAGGCGGAGCGGGTCGCCAATTTCCTCGGCTGCAAGGCGGTCGGTGATCATCGCGCGCTGCTGGATCTCGGGCTCGACGCGGTGGTGGTGGCCGCGCCCACCCATCTGCATCACCAGGTCGCCCTCGACGTCATCGGCGCCGGCTGCTCGGTGCTGGTGGAAAAGCCCATCGCCTCCACCGCCGAGGAAGGCCGCGAGATCGTCGCCGCCGCCCGCGACAAGGGCGTGACCCTCATGGTCGGCCATGTGGAGCGCTTCAATCCCGCGGTCCGCGCGGTGAAGGAAGCGATCCGCGGTGAGCACATCCTCTCGGTGGCGTTCACCCGGGTGGGGCCGTTCCCGCCGCGCATGTCCAATGTGGGCGTGGTGATCGACCTTGCGGTGCACGACATCGACCTGATCCGCTGGCTGACCGATTCCGAGATCATCGAGGTGCAGCCGCAGACTGCGGCGGCGCTGGCGGCGCGCGAGGATATCGCGCTGCTGCAGTTCCGCACCGCTTCCGGTGTGCTCGCCCACATCAACACCAACTGGCTCACGCCCTTCAAGGCGCGCACGGTGCATGTGGCCACCGCCAAGAAATACGTGATCGGCGATCTGCTCACCCGCCAGGTGACTGAGCATTTCGACTATCGGCCGGACGGGTCCTATTCCACCCGCCACCTGCCGGTGGCCTATGCGGAGCCGCTGCGCAGCGAGCTTGAGAACTTCCTCACCGCCGTGCGCACCGGCCGCCCGCCGGAGGTGACCGGCGAGCAGGGGGTGGCGAGCCTCGATATCGCCATCTCGTGCCTTGCCGAGCATGGTCCGGCCACCGCCACCAAGCGGCGCGCCGTCGGCTGACCCTTCTTTGTTCTTTCGCAGGACCTTTTCATGACGTCTCCCGTGACGGCCGCCCCCATCGCCTTCATCGATCTCGCCGCCCAGCGGGCGCGGATCGGCCAGAAGATCGATGATGCGGTGCTTTCCGTGCTCGCCTCCTGCCGCTTCGTGAATGGACCGCAGGTGACCGAGCTGGAACAGAAGCTCGCCGCCTTCGCCGGCAGCAAATATGCGGTCACCTGCTCCTCGGGCACCGATGCCCTGGCGCTCATCCTCATGGCCTGGGGCCTGAAGGCGGGCGATGCGGTGTTCTGCCCGGCCTTCACCTTCTGCGCCACCGCCGAGGTGGTGCCGTGGGTGGGCGCGACCCCGGTGTTCGTGGATGTGAAGGCCGACACCTTCAACATGGATCCCGAGAGCCTGGAGGCCGCCATTGCGGTGGCCATCGAGCAGGGGCTGACCCCCAAGGCGGTGATTCCGGTGGATCTGTTCGGCCAGCCGGCCGATTACGACGCCATCCTGCCCATCGCTGAGAAGCATGGCCTGAAGGTGCTGTGCGACACCGCCCAGGGCTTCGGCGGCACCTGGAACAACCGGCGCACCGGTTCCATCGGTGACGCCACCGCCACCTCCTTCTTCCCCGCCAAGCCCCTCGGCGCCTATGGCGACGGCGGCGCCATCTTCACCGACAGCGAGGAATTGGTGACCATCCTCAAGAGCCTGCGCGAGCATGGCCAGGGGGTGGACAAGTACCAGAACGTGCGCATCGGCATGACCGCGCGCCTCGACACGGTGCAGGCGGCGGTGCTGCTGGAAAAGCTCGCCATTTTCGAGGACGAGATCGCCGCCCGCGAGAGGGTGGCCCGCCGTTATAATGAGCTGCTGAAGGACGTGGCCATTGTGCCGAGCGTGGACCCCCGCGCCACCTCGGTGTGGGCCCAGTACACCCTGCGCCTGCAGCCCGGCGTGCGCGACGAACTGGCGGAGAAGCTGAAGGCGGAGGGCGTGCCCACCGCCGTTTATTACCGTCTGCCCATGCACCTGCAGCCGGCCTATCAGCAGTACCCCGCGGCGGGGGCCATTCTGCCGGTGTGCGAGACCCTGGCGGAAGAGGTCATCTCCCTGCCCATGCACGCCTATCTCGACGAGGCGACGCAGGATCGCATCGTCGCCGCCGTGCGCCGCGGCCTCGGCCACTGAACGTTTTCGGGGCGTCGCCGGTGGCGGCGCTCCGACCGCGGTTCTTCGCTGCGTGATCGGCACCCGTGCTATGCTTCCGTTCTAGGCGTCTCCAGGAGACCGCCGCCGAGGGAGAGGACGGACCGATGGGCAACACCGCGCGCAGTCTGCCCCGCATGACCATCGCCGCCTTCTTCGCCCTCAAGGGCGAGGAAGGCGTGCGCTACGAGCTGATCGACGGCGTGCCCGTGCGTGCCATGACCGGTGCCAGCCGGCGGCATGATCGGATCGTAGTGAACGCCATCGCCAGCCTGCGCCAGGCGCTCAAGGGCCGGCCCTGTGAGCCATCCACCTCCGACATCGCCATCGTCGTCCCCAATGGCAACGTGCGCCGTCCTGATCTCATGATCGATTGCGCCGCTGCCGATGATCGTGACATGACCGCGGTGGATCCCCGCCTCGTCATGGAGGTGCTCTCCCCCTCCACCCGCGGCCTCGATCTCGTGCGCAAGCTCGAGGAATACAAGTCGGTGCCCGGGCTCGCTTACATCCTTATCGTCGAACCGGAGGCGCCGCGGGCGCTGCTGTGGCGGCGCGAGGGCGGAGCGGCGGGGCCCTGGGTGCTGGAGGAGGCCGCCGGTCTCGATGGCGCCTTCGATCTGCCGGCCATCGCGGCGCGCCTCACCCTGGCCGAGCTTTACGAGCGGGTCACCTTCGAGCCGCAAGCCGGCGGCGCGGGGATGGCGCCGGAGGCGGCGACAGGCTAGCTTCCGCGCCGCATTCCTCACGGCGCGACCCCTGATGTTCCGTTCCATTCTTTCCGTTGGCGGCTTCACGCTGCTCTCGCGCCTTGCCGGCTTCATCCGCGATGTGGTGATGGCGGCCGTGCTCGGCGCCGGGCCGGTGGCCGATGCCTTCCTGGTGGCGTTCCGCCTGCCCAATCATTTCCGCGCCATCTTTGCGGAAGGGGCGTTCAATGCCGCCTTCGTGCCCACCTATGCCCGGCTGCGGGAGCAGGATGGCGTGCCGGCGGCGCGCCATTTCGCCGATGAGATTCTGGCCGGCATGGTGGTGGTGCATGCGGTGCTGCTGGTGCTGGCGCTGGGCTTCACGCGGGAATTCGTCTCGCTGCTGGCGCCGGGCCTCGCCGCCGATGGGACGCGCTTCGACCTCGCCGTGACGCTGACCCGCATCACCTTCCCCTATCTCGCCCTGATCTCGCTGGCGACGCTGGTCTCCGGCGCGCTCAATGCCTCCGAGCGGTTCGCGGTGGCGGCGGCGGCGCCCATTCTGCTCAACATCTGCATGGTCAGCACCCTGCTTGGGGCAGCGCTGTTTCCCACCGCCGGGGATGCGGCGGCCTGGGGCGTGCTGATTTCCGGCGTGCTGCAATTGTTCGTGGTGGGGCTCGATGCGGAGCGCCACGGCATCGGCCTTCGGTTCGCGCGGCCCCGGCTGGATCCCGGCACCCGCCAATTCCTGCGGGCGCTGGGGCCGGCCATCATCGGCTCGGCGGGGGTGCAGATCGCCCTGTTCGCCGACACCATCATCGCCACCTTCCTGCCCATCGGCGCGCTGTCCGCCCTTTATTATGCCGACCGCATCAATCAGCTGCCCATCGGCGTGGTGGGCATCGCGGTGGGCACGGTGCTGCTGCCGGAGATGGCCCGCCGGCTGGCGGCCGGCGACGACGCCGGCGCCGCCCATGCCCAGGCCCGCTGCGTGGAGCTCGCCGCCCTGCTCGGCATTCCCTTCATGGCGGCGGCGCTCATGGTGCCGGATCTCACCATGCGGGCGCTGTTCGCGCGCGGGGCGTTCACGGTGGCCGATGCGGCCGATGCGGCGGCGACCCTGCGGGCCTACAGCTTCGGCCTCATCGCCTTCCTGGTGGTGCGGGCCTTCATCGCCCCGTTCCATGCGCGCGGCGACACCCGCACGCCAATGATCGCCTCGCTGTCGGCGGTGGCGCTGAACGTGGCGCTCAAGTTCGCGCTGATGGGCACGTTCGCCCAGGTGGGGCTTGCCTTCGCCACGGCGGTGGGCGGCTGGATCAATGTGGGCCTGCTGATCCTGTTTGCCCGCCAGCGCGGCTATCCCTTGGGAGATGCGGCGCTGGGCGGGCATCTGGTGCGTCTGGCGGCGGTGCTGGTGGTGGTGAGCGCCGCCCTGTTCGGGGCCGAGCGGGCAGCGGCGCTGCTGCTGCCCGCCGGCTTCACGGGTCGCGAGGAAGTGATGCTGGCCTTGGTCGCGGCGGGCGGGGCGCTGGTCTATGCCCTGGCAGTGTTCGGGCTGTTGGGCCGCGCCTTCCTGGCTGGGGTGATGGGGCGCCGCTTGGGGCCGCCTGCGGGGGGCGTGCCGCAGGGAAATCCGTGATTTTCTCGATTCAGGCGTTTTGCATTGCAGCGTCCTGTGCTATCCGAACGCGCTATTTCCGGTTTCGGCTCGTCGGTTGCGGGAGGCGCCGAACCTTCGCCCCAGGTTATTTCGCGGATGCCAGCCATCCGCCAGGAGCCGGATTTGATGACCCTCGTCACCACGGGCTATCGCCCGCTCGTTCTGTCCTCGCTTGCGCTCGCCCTTCTGGTTTCCGCCTGCGATCAGCAACCCGCCCAGCAGGCCGGGCCTCCCCCGGCGCCGCAGGTGACCGTGGCGCATCCCGCCACGCGCACCGTCACCGATCAGGATGAATATGTTGGCCGCTTCGTCGCCATCGACGAAGTGAACGTGCGTGCCCGCGTGTCCGGCTATCTCGATGCCATCCACTTCACCGATGGCCAGTTGGTGAAGCAGGGCGACCTGCTGTTCACCATCGATCAGCGGCCGTTCAAGATCGCCTTGGCGCAGGCACAGGCGAACCTCGCCCAGGCCCAGGCCAATCTCGACTTCACCAAGGCCGACCTGGAGCGCGCTCGCTCGCTGCTGGAGGATCGCAACTCCACCGCCATCTCCAAGCAGACCTTCGACCAGCGCACCCAGGCCGAGCGCACCGCGGCGGCCACCGTGCAGTCGCAGGAAGCGGCCGTGCGCTCGGCGCAGCTCGATCTCGACTTCACCGAGGTGAAGGCGCCGGTGTCCGGCCAGATCGGCGATCGGCGGGTGTCGGTGGGCAATTACGTGACCGGCGGTACTGCCGGCTCGCCGACGCTGCTGGCGGTGATCGTCTCCACCAACCCGATCCGCTTCGAGTTCACCATCGACGAGGCCTCGCTGCTGCGCATTCAGCGCCGCAAGGCAGGGGCCGACATCAAGGGTGATCCGGTGGAACTGAAGCTCATCGACGACAAGGGCTTCGTGCACAAGGGGGAGATGGACTTCCTCAACAATGTGATCGACCGCGAGACCGGCACCATCCGTGGCCGCGCGGTGTTCGACAACCCCAACGGCCTGTTCCGGCCGGGCATGTTCGCCCGCATTCGCCTGAACTCCACCGATCCCTATCAGGCGCTGGTGGTGCCCGATGCGGCCATTGGCACCGAGCAGGTGAAGAAGTTCGTCTATGTGGTGGGCCCCGACAACAAGGTGGCGCAGCGCTTCGTCACCCTCGGCCAACTGGTGGATGACCAGCGGGTGATCACCGAGGGCCTCAAGCCCGACGACACTCTGGTGGTGAACGGCCTCATGCGGGTGCGCCCCGGCGTCGTGGTCAATCCGCAGATGGCGGAACCGGCCAAGGCCGAGGCCCCGAAGGCCGACGCGCCAAAGGCTGACGCACCAAAGAGCGAGACTGGCAAGCCCGCCACCGACTCCGCGTCGAAGTGAGGGAGGCGCACCCATGCGATTCTCCCACTTCTTCATCGACCGGCCGATCTTCGCGTCGGTGGTCTCCACCATTGTCATCATCCTCGGTGCCGTCACCTATCTGCGGCTGCCCGTGGCCCAGTATCCGGAGATCGCGCCGCCGGTGATCACCGTCACCGGCCAGTATCCCGGCGCCTCCGCCGAGGTGGTGGCTGACACGGTGGTCTCCCCCATCGAGCAGCAGATCAACGGTGTGGAGCACATGCTCTACATCTCGTCCAACTCCACGGCGGATGGCCGCTTCTCGATCCAGGTGACGTTCGACCTCGGTACCGATCTGGATACTGCCCAGGTGCAGGTGCAGAACCGCGTCGCCATCGCCACGCCGCGCCTGCCCTCCGAGGTGCAGCAGGTGGGCGTGGTGACGGCCAAGTCGTCGCCCGACATCCTGCTGGTGGTGAACCTGTTCTCGCCGGACGGTTCACGTGATCCGCTATTCATGTCGAACTTCGCCAACATCCAGATCAAGGATGTGTTGTCGCGGATCGACGGCGTCGGCTCCATCACCGTGTTCGGCCAGCGCGATTACGCCATGCAGCTGTGGCTCGATCCCGACCGGCTGTCCCAGCTGAATCTCACCTCCAACGACGTGGTGACGGCGCTCAGGGCGCAGAACGTGCAGGTGGCTTCGGGCATCCTGAACGCGCCGCCCACGCCGCAGCAGAACCCCTTCCAGATCGCCGTGCGCACCCTCGGGCGCCTGTCGAGCCCGGAAGAGTTCGGTAATATCGTCGTCAAGCAGAGTGACCAGGCCCTGGTGCGGGTGAAGGACGTGGGCCGGGTGGAGATCACCGCCCAGGACTATGCCTCCACCTCGTTCCTGGACCGCGACCCCTCGGTGGCGCTCGGCATCTTCCAGCGGCCGGGCTCCAACGCGCTCGCCACCGGCAACGCGCTGGTGGAGGAGATGAAGCGCATTCGCAAGACCTTCCCTGAGGGTCTCGAATACGGCATCTACTACAACCCCACCGAGTTCATTCAGCAGTCGGTGGATGCAGTGGTGCACACCATCGGCGAAGCCATCGTGCTGGTGGTGCTGGTGGTGGTGCTGTTCCTGCAGACCTGGCGGGCGGCCATCATCCCCATCCTGGCCATCCCGATCTCTCTCGTCGGCACCTTCTTCGTCATGGGGCTGTTCGGCTTCTCGCTGAACAACCTGTCCCTGTTCGGCCTGGTGCTCGCCATCGGCATCGTGGTGGATGACGCCATCGTGGTGGTGGAGAATGTGGAGCGCAACATCGCGGCGGGTCTCTCGCCACGGGATGCGGCCTACAAGACCATGGACGAGGTGGGTGGCGCGCTGATCGCCATCTCGCTGGTGCTGTCGGCGGTGTTCGTGCCCACCGCCTTCATCACCGGCATCTCGGGGGCCTTCTACCAGCAGTTCGCGCTCACCATCGCGGGGTCGACCCTGATCTCGCTCCTGGTGTCGCTGACCCTGTCGCCGGCCATGTGCGCGCTGCTGTTGAAGCCGCACCGGGGCGAGCATGCGCACCATGCCTGGTATGCCCGGCCGGTGGTCGGCTTCTTCCGCCTCTTCAACCGCGGCTTCGAGGGGCTGGGCAACGGCTATGCCTGGCTCACCTCGCGCCTGGTGCGGGTGGTGGCGCTGGTGCTGATCGTTTATGTGGCCATCGTCGCCTATGGCGGCCACCTGTTCACCAGCACGCCGCAGGGCTTCATTCCCCAGCAGGATCGCGGCTACCTCATCGTCGTCGCCCAGCTGCCGCCCGGCGCCGCCATGCAGCGGACCGAGCAGGTGATGAAGCGGGCTGGCGATCTGGTGCTCGGCACGCCGGGTGTGGCCAAGGTGGTGAACATCGTCGGCTTCTCCGGCGCCACCTTCACCAACGCCCCGAACGCCGGCGCCATGTTCGTGATCCTGGAGCCGTTTTCGCAGCGCGGTGGCGATCCTACCCGCTCGGCCGCCGCCGTGCAGCGCACGCTGTTCGGCAAGATGGCGTCAATCCAGGAAGCGCAGATGATCGTGGTGCAGCCGCCGCCGGTGAACGGCATCGGCAACGCCGGCGGCTTCCGCATGATGGTGGAGGATCGCGATGGCGCGTCGCTGACGGCGCTGCGCAACGCCACCTACGCCATGATGGGCGCCGCCGCGCAGACGCCGGGGCTGCAGCAGGTCTATTCCCTGTTCGAGACCTCGACGCCGCAGCTCTATCTCGACATCGACCGTGAGAAGGCCCAGCTGCTGCGGGTCAACGTGAACGACGTGTTCGCCGCGTTGCAGACCTTCATCGGCTCGACCTATGTGAACGACTTCAACATGTTCGGCCGCACCTTCCGGGTGCAGGCCCAGGCCGATGCCAAGTTCCGTATGGAAGCCAAGGACGTGCTCGCCATCCGCGTGCGCACGGCCAATGGCGAGACGGTGCCGCTGGGCTCGTTCACCACGGTGCGCGACATCTCCGGTCCCTACCGCGTGCCGCGCTACAACCTCTATCCGGCGGCGGAGCTCGATGGCTCGCCGGCGCCGGGCTACTCGCAAGGCCAGGCCATGCAGATCATGGAAGGTCTGGCGCAGAAGATCCTGCCCCAGGGCTTCGCCTACGAGTGGACGGGCATCGCCTTCCAGCAGGAGCGGGCGGGCAACACCGCCATCTTCGCCTTCGCGCTGGGCGTGCTGTTCGTGTTCCTGGTGCTGGCGGCCCAGTATGAGAGCCTGACGCTGCCTCTCGCGGTCATTCTCATCGTGCCCATGTGCCTGGTGGCGGCGCTGACCGGCGTCAACATGCGGGGCATGGACAACAACATCCTGACCCAGGTGGGCTTCATCGTCCTCATCGGCCTGGCCGCCAAGAACGCCATCCTCATCGTCGAGTTCGCCAAGCAGCTCGAAGACGAGGGCCATGGCCGGCGGGAGGCTTCGGTGGAGGCGGCGCGGCTGCGTCTGCGGCCCATCATCATGACCTCGCTCGCCTTCATCCTCGGTGTGGTGCCGCTGGTGTGGGCCGAGGGGGCCGGCGCCGAGCTGCGGCAGGCGCTGGGCACGGCGGTGTTCGCCGGCATGATCGGCGTGACCTTGTTCGGCCTCGTCTTCACCCCGGTGTTCTACGTGTTCGCACGCTGGCTCGCCGGGCTGGGCAAGGGGCGGGCGAAGAACTCGGGCGGCACGCCGCCCAATCATGCCGCCCCCGCGGAGTGATCCGCAGCGGTTCGAGCATTCATCCCCGCGCGGCGTGAGCCGCGCGGGGATTTTCTTTTGTGGGGCCGGGCGCAGGAGCGCGCCCCGGCCGTGGCCATCCCCGCCTTGGGGGCAGAATTCGACAGGGTGCCACCCGTAAAGACACTGGCTCCGGCGGTGTCTCATGGTCTATGACTGACGGGTCAGTCATTTGAATTGAGCTGTTGAAGCGGGCCATGGCCGAAACCAAGTCCTCCGCCGGTCGCCCGGCCGCCGCCCCTTCGCGGCGCGGCGCGGCCCCCAAGCTTGCCGGTGTCGAGCGTGCGCCGGCGGAGCGGCGCGCGCGGGCCACCGCCGCAGACCGGGCGGCGCGCCGGCGCGCGATCCTCGATGCGGCGCTGGCGGAATTCTCCGCCCATGGCTTCGCCACCGCGAAGCTGGATGCAGTGGCGCGGCGGGCCGGCATCGCCAAGGGCACGCTCTATCTCTACTTCACTGACAAGGAGGCCCTGTTCCGGGGGCTGGTGGAAGAGAACATCACGCCGATCTTCGCCGATGCGGATACGCTGGTGGCGGATGCGCCCGGCGATACCCGCACGCTGCTGGACGTGCTTATTGCCCTCATGATCGACCGGGTGCTGGATCAGCCGGCGGCGGCGCTGGTGCGGCTGATGATCGGTGAGGGCGGCCGCTTTCCGGGGCTTGCGGCCTTCTACCATCGCGAGGTGGTGGCCCGGGGCATCGCCTTGATCCGCCAGGTGGCGCAACGGGGGGTCGATCGCGGCGAGCTTGCCAGCGACGCGGCGGTGCGCTTTCCCCAGCTGGTGGTGGCGCCCGCCATTCTCGCCATCGTCTGGAATGGTCTGTTCGCCGACATCGAACCGCTCGACCCGCGCGCGCTGCTCGCCGCCCATCGCGATGTTCTGCTCAAGGGTCTGGGCGCGGAGCCAAGAGGGAAGGACGACTGATGCTCGCCCGTTTCTGGTCCATCGGCCTTGCCTGCGCCGCCGCCCTCACCCTCGCCGCCTGCGACCGGGGCCCGGCCAATTCGTTCTCCGGCTATGTGGAAGGCGACCTTCTGTTCATCGGCCCCACCGAGGCGGGCCGGGTGCGCGAGCTGCTGGTGAAGGAGGGCGACAGCGTCACCCCCGGCCAGCTGCTGGCGCGGGTGGAGGACGACCTGCAGGTTGCCGACCTCAATGGCGCCAAGGCCCAGCTGCGCGAGGCGGAAGCGCAGTTGGAGAACGCCCGCGCGCCGCTGCAGCGCCCGGAGGAGATCGCCATCCTGGAGGCGGCCGAGCAGCGCGCCTCCGCCGCCCTCGACCTCTCGCGCATCGAGCTGAAGCGGCAGAAGGACCTGGTGCCCAAGGGGGCCTCGTCCCAGGCCAATCTCGATTCCGCCCAGCACACGTTCGACCAGAACCAGGCCGCCTTCGACGAGGCGCGCCGGCGCATCGCCGCCGCCCGCATCGCCTCGCGCAGCCAGCAGATCGCCGCCGCCGAGCAGGCGGTGGACGCGGCCCGCGCGGCGGTGGAGGCCGCCACCGTGCGGCTCGAGCGGCGCACCCTGAAGGCGCCTGAGGCCGGCGCCATCCAGACCATCTATTTCCGGGTGGGCGAGATGGTGCCGGAAGGCCGGCCGGTGGTGTCGCTGCTGCCGCCGGGGCTGATCAAGGTTCGCTTCTTCGTGCCCGAGGCGGTGCTGCCGAAGGTGGCCGTGGGGCAGAAGGTGAGCGTCTCGTGCGACGGCTGCCCGCCGCTCACGGCAACGGTGAGCTTCATTTCAGCCTCGGCGGAATATACGCCGCCGGTGATCTACAGCCGTGAGGAGAGGGCCAAGCTCGTCTATCTCATCGAGGCCCTGCCCGATACGCCGAGCGCGGCCCGGCCCGGCCAGCCGGTCACCGTCAGCCTCGGGGCGATGCCCGGCGCCCCAGTTGGGGAGGGCGCGACGTGAGCGCCGAGGCGGCCGCGCTCCGCCCTTCGGCCGGCGGCGGCGACGTTGCCATCGCGGTGGAGGGGCTCACCAAGAGCTTCGGTGGCCACAAGGTGGTGGATCACCTCACCATGCGGGTGATGCGGGGCCAGATCTATGGCTTCCTCGGCCCCAACGGCTCCGGCAAGACCACCACCATCCGCATGCTGTGCGGGCTCATCACCCCGGATTCGGGAACCGGCACCTGCCTGGGGTTCGATATTCTGACCGAGGCGCGCAAGATCCGCGAGCGGGTGGGCTACATGACCCAGCGCTTTTCCCTCTATCAGGACCTGTCGGTGCGGGAAAACCTGGAGTTCGTGGCGCGGCTCTATGGGGTGCCGCAGCCCGAGCGGGCGGCGGGCGCGGCACTGGAGCGGCTGGGCCTTGCCGGGCGCGGCAAGCAGCTCGCCGGCTCCCTCTCCGGCGGCTGGAAGCAGCGGCTGGCGCTTGGTGCCTGCATCCTGCCGAGCCCGGACCTCTTGCTGCTGGACGAGCCCACCGCCGGCGTCGATCCCAAGGCGCGGCGCGAGTTCTGGGCGCAGATCCACGACCTGGCCGCCGAGGGCCTCACGGTGCTGGTCTCCACCCATTACATGGACGAGGCCGAGCGCTGCCACGAGATCGCATATATCGCCTATGGCCAGCTGCTGGCCCAGGGCACGGTGGCGCAGGTGATCGCCGGCGCCCACCTGTCCACCTGGACCGTGGAGGTGAGAGGGGCCGAGGGCCATGCGGCGGCCCAGATCGTCACCGGCCTTGCCCGCGCGCTCACCGATCGCCCGGGGGTGGACATGGTGGCGCCGTTCGGCACCGCGCTGCACATTTCTGGCCGTGACGCGGCGGCGCTGGAGGCGGCGCTCGCGCCGTTCCGCGACGACCCCAAGCTGAGCTGGCGGCAGGATGCGCCGACCCTGGAAGACGTGTTCATCGACCTCATGGGCCGCAGCCGGGATGATCTGCGATGAGCGCGCTGACGGAGAGCCTCGGCGCCCTGCGGCGCATCCGGGCGATGATCGTCAAGGAATTCATCCAGCTCAAGCGGGATCGGGTGACCTTCGCCACCATGATCATGATTCCGCTGCTGCAGCTGATCCTGTTCGGCTACGCCATCAACACCACGCCGCGCCACCTGCCCACCGCGGTGTTCGCCCATGAGAACAACGATGTCTCCCGCGCCATTCTGGCGGCGCTGCGCAACACCGCCTTCTTCGCCTTCATCAAGGAGGTGAAGAGCGCGGATGAGGCGGAGCATCTCATCCGCTCCGGCGAGGTGCTGTTCTTCGTTGAGATTCCCGCCGGCTTCGAGCGGGACCTGCGGCGCGGCGACACTCCCCAATTGCTGGTGGCGGCCGATGCCACCGATCCCGTGGGCTCGGCCAATGCGCTGGCGGCTTTGTCCGGGGTGGTGAGCACGGCGCTCACCCGCGAGCGGTTCGTGGATGATCCGGGCACGGCGGCGTTCGAGATCGTCCAGCACCGGCGCTACAATCCCGCCGGCACCAGCCAGCTCAATATCGTGCCCGGCCTGCTCGGCACCATCCTCACCATGACCATGCTGATCTTCACCGCCCTGTCGGTGACGCGGGAGATCGAGCGGGGCACCATGGAAAGCCTGCTCTCCATGCCCATCCACCCGGTGGAGATCATGCTGGGCAAGATCGTGCCCTATGTGCTGGTGGGCATTTTGCAGGCGGTGCTCATCCTCGGCGCCGGCATGATCCTGTTCGGCGTGCCGGTGGAAGGCTCGGTGCTGCTGCTGGTGGTGGCGACGCTGCTGTTCATCACCGTCAACCTGTCCATCGGCTACACCTTCTCCACCCTGGCGCAGAACCAGCTCCAGGCGGTGCAGATGTCGTTCATGTTCTTCCTGCCCTCCATCCTCCTGTCGGGCTTCATGTTCCCGTTCTCGGGCATGCCCCTGTGGGCGCAATGGGTGGGCGAGGTGCTGCCGCTCACCCATTTCCTGCGCATGGTGCGCGGCATTCTGCTGAAGGGATCGAGCTTTTCCGACCTGCGGGCGGATGGCGCGGCGCTGCTGGGCCTGATGCTGGTGGCCATGAGCATCGCCGTCGCCCGCTTCCGCCAGACCCTGGACTGAGGATGGCGGGCGCGTCAGCCGCCGCGCACCACCAGCCGGGCGCCGGGCCGCAGCCGGGCGAGCAGGCGTTTCAGGTCCGCCCGGCGCAGGGCGACGCAGCCCTCGGTGGCCGCAAAGCCGGGCCGGGCGATGTGCATGAACACCGCGGAGCCGCGGCCGGCGATGCGGGGGCGGGTGTTGTGGTCGAGCACCAGCACCAGGTCATAGAGCCCGTCGTCCCGCCACATGCGCTCGTGGGAGGGGGCGAAGGGCAGCCTCACCGGGCGGTTGTAGCGGCGATGTTCTGGCGCATCGCACCAGCCGTCGTCGCGGCGGATGGGGCGGGCGGGCAGAGCGGTGACCGGCCGGGGGCCGGCATCGGCGCGGTAGTGCAGCCGTTCGATGCGCCAGCTGCCGGCCGGGGTGCGGCCGTCGCCTTCGCGCTTGTCGGCCCTGATTCCCGAACGCCCCAAGGCGACGGGGAGGGTGAGGCTTCCCGCCCGCAAAATCCCCTCGTGCCGGCGTCCGGGACGGCGCTGGACCACCAAACGGGAGATGCCCACAGGATGTTCATGGCTCATGACTTAATATAATACCCCTATCGTCGCATTTGGCCTTCGGGGAAATTTGCACTGGGCCAGAGGCATGCTGTACTTGCGCGAATCGCGCGCCCGCAAGGGTGCAGGAGGACTTGATGGCCAATGCGTGGAAAATCCTGGTGGTGGAAGACGACCCGGAGCTTCGCGACGCGCTGATCGAGCAGCTGCAGCTCCAGGAGGAGTTCGAGCCGGTCCCCGCCGATACCGCCGGCGCGGCCATCGCCGCCGCCAAGAATGGCGCGGTGGATCTGGTGATCATGGATGTGGGCCTGCCCGACATGGACGGGCGCGACGCGGTGCGGCAGATCCGCCGCAACGGCTTCAAGGCCCCCATCATCATGCTCACCGGCCATGACAGTGACAATGACACCATCATGGGGCTGGAGGCGGGCGCCAACGATTATGTGGTGAAGCCGTTCCGCTTCTCGGTGCTGTTGGCGCGGCTGCGGGCGCAGATGCGCTCCCACGAGGCGAGCGAGGATGCGGTGTTCGCCATCGGCCCGTATTCGTTCCGCCCCGGCGCCAAGCTGCTGCTCACCCCGCAGGGCTCCAAGATCCGCCTGACGGAGAAGGAAACCGCGATCCTGCGCTATCTCTACCGGGCCGGAAAGACGCCGGTGCCGCGGGAGACGCTGCTGCAGGAAGTGTGGGGCTACAATTCCGGCGTCACCACCCACACGCTGGAAACCCATATCTACCGCCTGCGGCAGAAGATCGAGCCGGATCCGGCCAACCCCACCCTGCTCGCCACCCAGGCGGGCGGCTACAAGCTGGTGCCTTAAGGCCGTTTCGGCCGGGAAAAGGAAGCGTTCGTGGATTTCGAGAAGGAGTTGGAGACCGAGATCGCGCTCTTGCGGGAGATCGCCACCTTCGACGTGCTCGACGCCGAGGCGCTGCGCATTCTCGCCATCAGCGCCGAGGAGAAGACCCTCGCCGCGCAGGACGTGCTGTTCCGCGCCGGTGAGACCGCCGATTGCGGCTATATCCTCGCCTCCGGCCGCCTGGCCCTGGTGGATCCCCAACGCCCCGAGGGTCAGCAGGTGGTGCAGGAGGTCCACGCGGTGGCGCTGGTCGGCGAGACGGCGCTGATCGCGGCGGGGCCGCGCCCGGCCACTGCCGTCGCCATGGAGCCTTCGGTGGTGCTGCGGCTGTCCCGGGCGGCCTTTCTCAAGGTGCTGGAAGCCAATCCGGCCAGCGCCGCCAAGCTGCGCCGCGCCTTCGCCAAGCGCCTGGAACGGATGATGAAGGCCCTCGACAGCGTGCGGGTGGAGCTGGAAGCCCCGCGCCCCGCGCCGCGCCGGCGCTGAAGGCGCTGGCCTCCGAAAACCCCAGATCGCTCTCAGCCGAAGGTGACCGCCACCGGCACGTGGTCGGAGGGCTTCTCCCAGCCGCGGGCATCGGTGAGCACGGTCATGGCCTTGGCATGGGGCGCAAGGGTGGGGTTGGCCCACACATGGTCGAGCCGGCGGCCGCGATTGTTGGCGGTGTAGTCGGGCGAGCGGTAGCTCCACCAGGTGAACAGCTTGTCCTGCGGCGGCACGAAGCCGCGCATGGTATCGACCCATTGGCCGGCCGCCTGCCAGCGGGTGAGCTTCTCCACTTCCACCGGGGTGTGGCTGACCACGCTGAGCAGCTGCTTGTGGTTCCACACATCGGTTTCCAACGGCGCGATGTTGAGGTCGCCCACCACCACCGCATGGCGATCGGGCGCCGCCGCATCGGCCAGAAGGTCCGGCCAGGCGGTGACTTCGTCGAGGAAGGCGAGCTTGTGGGCGAACTTGGGGTTCAGCTCCACATCCGGCACGTCGCCGCCGGCGGGCACGTAGAAATTATGGATGGTGACGGGCTTGCCGACGCCATGGGCGCCGTCCAGCGTCACCGCCACGTGGCGGGCATCGCCCTTGCCGCAGAATTCCTGCCGGCTCACCGCGCTGAACGGGTGGCGCGAGAAGGTGGCGACCCCGTGCCAGCCCTTCTGGCCATGCAGCGCGATATGGGGAAAGCCCATGTCGCGGATGGCCGCCAGGGGGAATTTGTCATCCTGGCACTTGGTTTCCTGAAGGCACAGCACATCGGGCCGCAGCTGCTCCACGGCGGCGCGGACGATGTCGAGGCGGATGCGGACGGAATTGATGTTCCAGGTGCAGACAGTGAGGGCCAAGGCAGCAACGATATGAAAAATGGAAGGAGGCCTTCACGGTTATCCCCGCGCGGGCTGGTGCGCAAGGGTGGCCCTGTGGGCTGCGGGGGCGGGGGGCAGCTTCCCGCTGCGCGGAGTTGAACCTGCCGCCCGAATCGATATGAGTCCGCCCATGACCTTCCGCCCTCTCCGTATAGGGTGGGCGCCGCGATGACGACGTCCGCCAAGGTGTCCATTGATCTCGGCATCCGCAGTGGTGGCGGGACGGCCGTGCTGGATCTGGAGGAATTGCTCGCCACCCGCCTGCTGGTGCAGGGCAATTCCGGCTCGGGCAAATCCCATCTGCTGCGGCGCCTTTTGGAGCAGAGCGCGCCCTGGGTGCAGCAGGCGGTGATCGATCCGGAAGGGGATTTCGTCACCCTGGCCGAGCGCTTCGGCCATGTGGTGGTGGATGCGGAGCGGGGCGAGGCGGACCTGCAGCGCATCGCCGCCCGGGTGCGGCAGCACCGGGTGTCCGTGGTGCTCAATCTCGAAGGGCTCGACATCGAGCACCAGATGCGCGCCGCCGCCGCCTTCCTCGGCGGCCTGTTCGATGCCGATCGCGAGGTGTGGTATCCGCTTCTGGTGGTGGTGGACGAGGCGCAGATGTTCGCCCCCATGGCCGCCGGCGAGGTGTCGGACGAGGCGCGCAAGGTGTCGCTCGGGGCCATGACCAACCTCATGTGCCGGGGCCGCAAGCGGGGCCTTGCCGGGGTCATCGCCACCCAGCGCTTGGCCAAGCTCGCCAAGAACGTGGCGGCGGAAGCCTCCAACTTCCTCATGGGCCGCACCTTCCTCGACATCGACATGGCCCGCGCCGCCGACCTTCTGGGCATGGAGCGGCGGCAGGCGGAAATGTTCCGCGATCTGGAGAGCGGCAATTTCGTCGCCCTCGGCCCGGCACTGGCCCGGCGCCCGCTGCCGGTGCGCATCGGCGCGGTGGAAACCTCGGCCCGCTCCACCAGCCCCAAGCTACTGCCTTTGCCGGAGCCCGCCGCCGCCGAGGACGCCCACGACCTCATCTTCACCCCCGGTGAGGATGAGACGCGGCTCCTGGTGCCGCGCCGCCCGCCGGCAGTGGCGCCCACCGCCGATGTGCTGGCCCAGCTCGCCCGTGGCGCGCCGCCCGCCTTGCCGGCCGCGCCGGCAATGGCCCATGCCGCCCCCGCACCGAGCGTGCCGCCGCCGCCGAGCCTGACGCCGGAGCAGCGCCAGGCGGCCATCGACAGCGCTTTGCGCGAGATCCTGGCGGAGAGCGACGCCGGCTTCCGCACCATTCCCGTGCTCTACCAGGATTTCCTGGTGCGCTGCCGCATCCGCCGGCTCGGCGGCGAGCCGCTGAGCCTGTCGGCCTTCCGCCGCCGGCTGGCGGTGGCCCATGCGGGCATCGACCTTGCCGAGGCCGAGGCGGAGGATTCCCCCTGGGGCGAGGTGCTCGGCATGGCCGCGGCGCTGCCGGAGGACATGCAGGGGGTGTTCCTCTCCCTCGCCCGGGCGGCTTTCGATCAGCGGCCGTGCCCGTCCGATGCGGATGTGGCGCGGGCCTATGGCAGCCGCTCGCCGGGCCGGGCCCGCCGGCTGCTGGCCTATATGGAAGAGCGCCAGGTCATCGTCTGCCGGCTCGATCCGCGCGGCCGGCGCATCGTCGCCATCCCGGGCTTGGCCTGGGAGACCGAGCCCGGCGATCCCGCCGCCCCGGCGGGCGCCGCCGCCTCTGCGGCCCGCCCGAAGCCGGCGGCACCCGCCCAGCCGAGCCTGTTCGCGGAACCACCCTCTCAGGAGATTGGGGCTCCAGAGGCCGGAGATCACGAGGCCCGCGCGCCCGAGGCCGCCCTTCACGAGCAAGGAGAACGCGCGGAGGCGTCCTCGGAGGCGGCTCGTGAGGCTGCTTCTGCTCTGGTGGCCGACGCGGAGGAGGGCGCTGCTCCCGGAACGGGCAAGGCTGCGCCCGAGTCGGATCACAACACACTGCAGTTGGCGCTTGATCCTGCGCTGGAGGCGCCGGACGAAGAAACGGACAGCCTCTCGCCCGCTATTGAGACCGCCCTGCCGGACGACGGGGTGGCGGAGGCGGAGCGCACGGACAATGCGCCGATGCCGCCGAACGCCGTGGCGCCCTCTCTGACCTGAGGGGTGCGGCCTCAGGCCACCACGGACGCGACGATGGCGTTCAGCGCCTTTGCCGCGTCGTGGGGATCGAGCCGCACCTGCAGCCCGCGCTGGCCGCCATTGAGGAAGACGTGGGAATGGGCGAGGGCCTGCTCCTCCATCACCACCCGGGGCGGGCGGGACTGGCCGAACGGGCTGATGCCGCCCACCTTGAAGCCGGAGATGCGCTCGGCGTCGGCCGGCTTCATCATCTGCGCCGATTTGGCGCCGAACGCCGCCGCCAGCTTCTTCATGGACACTTCCCGGTCGGACGGCACCACCACGCAGCCGGGCTTGCCATCCACCAGCACCATCAGGGTCTTCAGCACCTTCTCGGGCGGCTCGCCGATGGCCTCGGCGGCCTGCAGGCCGATGCGGTCGGCATCGGGGTCGTAATCATAGGTGTGCACGGTGAAGGCGATTTTCGCCTGCTCCAGTGCCTTGGTGGCGCGGGTCGCTTTGGACATGCCTTGTCCTAACGCCTCCCGCCGGGCACCGACAAGGGGCGCCGGGCCGCCAGATGGCGCCGAACCTGCATGCCGCCTTCCGGAACGGCCGGGCGTGTGCCTTTTGCGACAAGGCATGGCGCCGGCTCCGGCAAAAGGGCGCAGGGATGGCGGATCTCGAAGCGACGGTAGAGATCGACGAGTGGGTGATCTGGAACGGCTCCATGGGCATCCTCGACATGGTGACCATTGGCCGGGTGGAGCACCGCGACGGGGGCCGCCATGGCTTCCTGGCCGCGCCCTACGACATCGTCGGGCCGTTCAGCATGGAGGAACTGGAGAATTTGGGGCGGATCGCCTTCGGCGCCTGCCTCGTCATGTCCCGCCTGCGCTGGCAGGAAGACCAGGTGGAGCTGCGCGCCGAGGCGATGAAGGCCCGCCGCGCCTTGATGATGCAAGCCGACCCCGAAGAGGATCGGGCCCATCGCGAAACCCTCGACCTGCCGCTTTCCGGTGTGCTGGAGGTGAGCGAGATCAACGCCGCCTTCCGCCGCAAGGCCAAGACCGCCCATCCCGACGCCGGCGGCAGCGACACCCTCTATCGCCGCATCGCCGAAGCGCGCGATGCGCTGCTGGAATTGCTGGCGCGGCTCTCGTAACCGACGCCTACTGCAGCATGCGCTCGAAATTGATCACGAACAGGCTGGGATCGGGGCGCTTGTTCACCTGGGCGTTGGCCAGGGTCACCTGGGTGTCGTAGCCCTGGGGATCGGTCACCACCCACTGCTTCAGCGCCGACGTCTTGGTGTCGAACTGGATCAACAGGCGGTAGGTGCCGAGCATGGGCACCTGCTCCTGCATGGTCACGGTGACGAAGCGGTCGTCCTGGAAAATGCCGGTCACGTGCGGATCGTTGGCGAGGTCCACATGCTCCGCCAGCAGGAAGCGCAGGGGCGTCTGGCCGAGCGGGGTGATGTCCTGGGTGTTGAGCTTGCGGTCGCGCACCGCCACCGACTGGCCGTTGGCGATCAGCTCCACCGGGCTCGGCGGGTCATATTGGAAGCGCACGCGGCCGGGCTTCTGCATGTAGAAATCGCCGGTGCGGCGGGAGCCGTCCGGGTCGATCTGGGTGAAGGTGCCGGTCATGGACTGCACCGAATTGTAATAGTCCATGATGCGCTGAACCATGGCCGGAGAGGCGCGGCCATCGGGCGCCGCCGCGGGCATGGCCGCCGCGCCCTGCTGGGCCACCTGCTGCAGCCGCGGCGCCGCGGCGGCGCTCGCCGGGCTGGCGGCGCCAGGGCCGAGAAGGTTGCGGGGTTTCGGCGGCGGCAGCGGCACTACGCCGAGGGCCGCCACCTGCGGGCTTGTCACTTGCGCACTGCCCGCCACCGGGGCGCCCCCTTGCGGTCCGGCCGGCCCGGAGGCGGCGGAGGGCGGCGCGCCATAAAGGGTGCCGGTGGCCACGGTGCCGGTCTCTTCGCCGCCTTGGGCTGGTGCGGCCGCCTGCGGCTGCTGCTGGTTGAACAGCTTGTTGAGGGTGGCCGAGAGGAAATCCTCCGCCGCTGCGGGGGCGACGAGACCCGCCGTCAGGGCGATGATCAGTGCCCCGGTCAAGGCGCGCGGCGCGCGGAAGCGGTACGGCATCATCTTGAAATCTCTGGCACGAGTGCGTGGCGCGGCGTCGATCGGGGGAGGGGGCGAACCGGCATGCCCTTCTCTAACGCCACCCTATGGCGATCCTGTGGTGTGTGGCGGCCCGGTCACGCGCATGTGGCCGGGGCCTATTCGGCGGCCTCCTCGGGCAGCAGGATCTCCCGCTTGCCCGCGTGGTTGGGGGCGCTGACGAGACCTTCGTTCTCCATCCGCTCCACCAGCGAGGCGGCCTTGTTGTAGCCCACCTGCAGCCGGCGCTGAATGTAGGAGGTGGAGCATTTGCGATCCCGCATCACCACCGCCACCGCCTGGGCATAAAGGTCGCCGCCCTCGCCGAAGCCGCCTTTGTCGAACACGGCGCCATCCTCGTCTTCCTCGTCCACGTCGGCGGTCACCGCATCCACATAGGCCGGAACGCCCTGGGCCTTGAGGTGCTTGACCACCTCTTCCACCTCATCGTCGGAGACGAACGGCCCGTGCACGCGGGAGATGCGGCCGCCACCGGCCATATAGAGCATGTCGCCCTGGCCCAGCAGCTGCTCGGCGCCCTGCTCTCCGAGAATGGTGCGGCTGTCGATCTTGGAGGTCACCTGGAACGAGATGCGGGTGGGGAAATTGGCCTTGATGGTGCCGGTGATGACATCCACGGACGGCCGCTGGGTGGCCATGACGAGGTGGATGCCGGCGGCCCGGGCCATCTGGGCCAGGCGCTGGATGGCGCCTTCGATGTCCTTGCCCGCCACCAGCATCAGATCGGCCATCTCGTCGACGATGACGACGATATAGGGCAGCGCCTCGAGGTTGAGCTCCTCGCGCTCGTAGATGGCCTCGCCGGTCTCCTGGTCGAAGCCGGTCTGCACCGTGCGGGCGACGGTCTCGCCCTTTTCGGCCGCGTCGCGCACCCGGGCGTTGAAGCCGTCGATGTTGCGCACGCCGAGCTTGGACATCTTCTTGTAGCGGTCCTCCATCTCCCGCACCGCCCATTTCAGGGCCACCACCGCCTTCTTGGGATCGGTGACCACCGGGCAGAGCAGGTGGGGGATGCCGTCATAGACGGAGAGTTCCAGCATCTTCGGATCCACCATGATCAGCCGGCACTGCTCCGGCTTCAGCCGGTAGAGCAGGGAGAGGATCATGGTGTTGATGGCCACCGACTTGCCGGAGCCGGTGGTGCCGGCGACCAGCAGATGGGGCATGCGGGCGAGGTCGACGATCACCGGATCGCCGCCAATGGTCTTGCCCAGCGCGATGGCCAGCTTGTGGCCGCTGTCGCCGAAATCCTTGGTGGCCAGAAGATCGCGCAGCAGCACCTTGTCGCGGCTGGCGTTGGGCAGCTCGATGCCGATGGCGTTGCGTCCGGGCACCACCGCCACGCGGGCCGACACCGCGCTCATGGAGCGGGCGATGTCGTCGGCAAGGCCGATGACGCGGGACGATTTGATGCCGGGGGCCGGCTCCAGCTCATAAAGGGTCACCACCGGGCCGGGCTTGACTTCGATGATTTCGCCGCGCACGCCGAAATCCTGCAGGGTGGATTCCAGCAGCGCCGCGTTCTCCTTGAGCGCGTCCGGGCTCATGGCCGGGGCCTTCTTGGCCGCCGGCGCACTCAGCAGATCCAGGGCGGGGAACTGGTAATGGCCCTTGCGGCCGGCCGGCCGCCGGTTGCCGCGGCGGCGGGGCGAGGCGGTGCTCTCCGCCACCAGTTCGGCATTCTCTTCCGCTTCCACCTGTTCGGCAGTCAGATGCGGCCCGGCGCCACCCAGCCGCGGCTCCACACGTCCGTTCAGGCCACGTCCGGTGAGATCGTCGGCATCCCGCGCGAAGGCGCCCCGGCCCGGCGCCTTGAGCGGGGGCAGGTGACGCCCGCCGAGCACCCGGGCCTTGAGGGAGAGCAGGGTGTGGGTGAGGGCGCCGAGGGACACCGCGGTGCCATCATCGTCCTCGTCGTCATCCACGTCCGCATCGTCATCGTCATCGGCGGCGGTCAGCGGCCGCAGCGGCGTGCGGCGCCCGCCGGCGAAGGCGAGGAAGAGGCCCATCGCCGCCACCACCGCGCCGCTGCCGCCCACCACCAGGCGGTCGAGGGGGGCGGCGGCACCGAGGCCGACCAGATCGGCGATGCGCAGGAACAGGTCGCCCATCACCCCGCCGAGGCCGGTGGTGGTGGGCCAGGTGCCGAGCCGGGGCAGGGCGCTGAGCGCCGCGCAGGCCCCCACCACGCCCACCGCCCAGGCGGTGAGGCGCAGCTTCGGCCGGCCGAACGGGCGATGGGTGAGCAGGCGCCAGCCCCATACCAGCAGCGGCAGCACCACCGCCAGGCTCGCCAGCCCCACCACCTGCATGAGCAGATCGGCCAGCACGGCGCCGGGCCGTCCCAGCAGGTTGTGCACCTGCGAATCCGTGGCGTTGGAAAAGCTCGGATCGGCGGCCGACCAGGTGACGAGCGCCGTCGTCGCCACCACCCCCGCGGCCATCAAGCCGATGCCGACGATCTCACGGCTGCGGCGCTTCACCCCCTGGCGGACCGCCTCGGGAATGAAATCGAAGCGCGGCGCCTGCGGGTGCATGCGGGTGTGCATGACCGCGTCGGCGGAGCGGCGCGCAGTGGAGGTCGCGGGCATGACGCAGCTCTCCTTCAGGCCAGACCGGTGACGAGGCGCGTGAGCACCTCCTTGGAGGTGGGAAGATCGTGCACCAGGGCCACCCGCAGCCAGTTCTCGCACGGGTTGGTGCCGCCGATGTCGCGGCGCGCCAGATAGCCGCCGGGCACGGTGCGCAGGCCCTGCTCGCGCCACAGCTTCAGCGCCGCCGCCTCACCGCCGGTGAGGCCGCCACCCGCCAGGTGCGAGACGTCGAGCCACAGGAAGAAGCCGCCGCCGGGCCGCTCATAGCCGAAGCGGGCGCCGATCATCTCATCGGCCATGTCGAACTTGGCGCGGTAGAGATCGCGCGAGGCGGTGACATGGGCCTCATCGCCCAGCGCCGCCACCGCCACCGCCTGCAGGGGCTCGGGCACCTGGGGTGCGGCCACCCAGCGGAAGGCCAGAAATTCCTTCAGGAAGGCCGGATCACCGGCCACGAAGCCGCAGCGCAGGCCGGGCAAGGACGAGCGCTTGGACAAGGAGTTGAACGCCAGCGCATGGCTGAGGTCGGCGCCCGCCACTTCCAGGATGCCCGGCGGCTTTTGTGCGCCCAGATAGATCTCCGAATAGCATTCGTCGGAGAACAGATAGGCCCCGTGCCGGCGGGCGAGCTCCAGCGCCCGGCCGAGGTAATCGGCGGAGGCGATGGCGCCCTGCGGATTGGCGGGGGAGGCGATGTAGAGGGCCACCGTGCGGGCGAGCAGAGCCGGATCGAGGGCGTCGAGGTCCGGCAGCCAGTTGCTGTCCTTGCGGGTGGGCACGATCACGGCTTCGCAGCCCGCGGCTTCGGCTCCGGCCGCATAAGCGGCGTAGAACGGGTTCGGCAGCAGCATGGCCGGCCGCTCGGCCTTGCCGAGGGTGCGCGGGGCCACCAGCCGGCGGGCGACGATCGCGGCGGAGAATAGGCCTTCGCGGGAGCCGTTGAGGGCCAGCACCTCGCGGTC
This sequence comes from Xanthobacter sp. NM-25, assembly GCF_022138605.1. Lineage (GTDB taxonomy): Bacteria > Pseudomonadota > Alphaproteobacteria > Rhizobiales > Xanthobacteraceae > Xanthobacter. The sequence continues at coordinate 834,079 of NZ_JACBFS010000001.1, read as the reverse complement.
AGCATCCACCGGGCGGGCGAGGCTGTAGCGCTGGTCCAGCCAGCGGGCGGCGGCGGCGCGGAAGGTGGGGGTGCCCTCGGCGCGCGGGTAGCGGCCGAAGCCGGGCAGGGCCTCCTGCAGCACCGGGCCGACGAAATCGGGCATGGCATGCTGCGGCTCGCCCACGGCGGCGCTGAGCGCCGGGCGGCCGGGCTCCACGCCGGCGATGAGCTCCGCGAGGCGGATGAAGGGAGAGCGGCGATCCTCGACGGGCGCCGGCGCGGCAACGGGGGCGGGCAAGATGGGACGGCCTCGACACACGATATCTGTCAATCGGTGCGAGTGTGCCCCCTTTAGGGTTAAGGGGCGGCTAACCGGCAAGGCCTGCTGTTAGGAGAATTCACGTTTCCGCCAGCACCGCCCGGGCGCGGCGGGCGTCGTCGGCGATCTGCGCCACCAGCGCGTCGATGCCGGAGAATTTCAGCTCCGGCCGCAGATAGGCGTGGAACTCGACGCCGATGGTCTGGCCGTAGAGGTCGCCCTCGAAATCGAAGATGTGCACTTCGAGCAAGGGCGCGCCATTGTCGAAGGTGGGGCGGCGGCCGTAATTGGCCACCCCGTCGAACCGTCCCCTGGCGGTGACGACCCGCACCGCATAGATGCCGAAGGCGAGCTCGATGCCGCCGGGCACCACCAGATTGGCGGTGGGAAAGCCGATGGTGCGGCCGCGCTTGTCGCCGTGCCGCACCTCCGCCGACAGGAAGAAGGGCCGGCCGAGCATGTGGGCGGCATGGCCCACCTGGCCCGAGGCCAGCGCCTTGCGGATGGCGGTGGAGGAGATGGGATCATCCTCGTCGCGCAGCGGATCCACCACCTGGACGGCGAAGCCATGGCGGCGGCCGGCGCCTTCCAGGAAGGCGGGCGAGCCGGCGCGGGCGCGGCCGAAATGGAAATCGAAGCCCACCGCCACCCCGCTCACCCCATAGCGCTTCACCAGGATGTCGCGCACGAAGGCTTCCGGCTCCATGGTGGCGAGGCTCGCATCGAACGGCAGCACGATGGCGCCGGCAAGGCCGCTGGCGGCGACCTGCTCCAGCTTGCTCGCCTCCGGCGTCAGGCGGAAAGGGGCGCTCTGCGGGTTGAAGAAGGTGCGCGGATGGGGCTCGAAGGTGAGGGCGAGGGCGGGCACACCTGCCGCCGCCGCCATGTTCCGGGCGGTCGCGAACACCGCCTGATGGCCGCGATGGACCCCATCGAAATTGCCGATGGCGAGCACCGGCCGGGCCAGCGCCGCCGGCAGCGGATCCGATCCGCGCAGGATCACGAAGGGGGAGGCGGGGGTGGCGGACATCGGCGGCTTTGAACCTGCCTTGGAAAACGAAAGGGGCGGCGGCCTCGTGGGGGCGCGCCCCGGTTGCCAGAGGCTCTAGGCGCTGCCCGCCGGCTGCGTCAAGTCGGGCCCTTCACGGGGGTGGGGCGCCCGGCGCGGTCGCGGGCGTCACCATGCAAGGCGCGGCATCACCCCGCGCGGGTGGGCGTGGCCGGAGAACAGGGCGGCCAGAGAGGCGCTGTCGGGCACCGCGCCGTCATGGGCCTTGAGCTCCTGGGCGTGGATGCCCCCGGCGATGAACAGGCTGTCGAAGCCGGCCCCGTTGGCGCCGGCGATGTCGGTGCGCAGGGCATCGCCGATGCCCAGCACCCGCGCCGAGGCGACCGGTCCGCCACGCAGGGCGGTAGCGACGGCCAGGGCGGTGTCATAGATGGGCCGGTGCGGCTTGCCGCAATAGGTGGTGCGGCCGCCCAGCGCCTCATAGGCTTCGGCGATGGCGCCGGCGCAATAGACCAGCCGGTCGCCGCGCTCCACCACCAGATCGGGATTGGCGCAGATGAAGGGCAGGTCGCGGGCCTTCATGGCCGCGAGCATGTCGGCGTAGTCGGCCGGGGTTTCCACATTGTCGTCGAACAGGCCGGTGCAGACCACGAGGTCTGCCGCCTCGGCCGGGCTCAGGGTGAGGTCGAGCCCGTCATAGGTGGACAGGTCCCGGTCCGGGCCGAGGTGGAACACCCGCGCGCCCGGGTGGGCGGCGAGCTGGGCGCGGGTGACATCGCCGGAGGTGACGATGGCGTCATAAGCGCTGCGCGGCGCGCCGAGCCCGTCCAGCATGGTGACGATGGCGCTGTTGGGCCGCGGCGCGTTGGAGACGAGGACCACGGTGCGGCCGCCCTCGCGTGCCTGGGTGAGCGCGGCGCAGGCGGCGGGGAAGGCGGCAACGCCGTTATGGATCACGCCCCAGACGTCGCACAGGATGAGGTCATAGTCGCCGATGATGGCGGACAGGCCGGAGATGAGGGGGGGCGCGCCCACCTGGGTCGTGGTCCGGGGTCCGTCAGCCATCGGGTCCTCTCCTTGTGTTGCGGCGCACAGGTGCCACGGGGGGCCGCGAACCACAAGAGCGGAGCGCGCATCGGGGAGGGGCGCGGCCGGCGGTGGCCGGGGGCTTTCCGCCAGAATGGGATGGCGCGGCGGTGGGTAAGTCGGCGTTTCCCCCTTGCTGAGGAGGCGGCGCCTTGTCTATGGTGCCGCCACGTGCGGGCGTAGTTCAGTGGTAGAACGACAGCTTCCCAAGCTGTATGTCGTGGGTTCGATTCCCATCGCCCGCTCCAACGCTCCCCTCACATCACCGATCTCGCACCGCATGGCGCCGGCCGTGGGCTCACCTGCGCCTGGCGTGAAAAAGCCGCCCCGGAGGGCGGCTTTGGGCGGTCAGCCGCCGAGATAGGCGGCGCGGATGTGGGGGTCGTCGATCAATTCGGCGCCGGTGCCGGACATGACGATGCGCCCCGCTTCCAGAAGATAGGCGTAGTCGCACAGTTCCAGCGCCGCGAAGGCGTTCTGCTCCACCAGGAGAACCGTGGTGCCGGCATCGCGGATGGCGCCGATGATGGCGAACATCTGCTCGACGATGTTGGGGGCCAGGCCCAGGGAGGGCTCGTCGAACAGGACGAGGCGCGGCCGGCACATGAGCGCCCGGCCGATGGCCAGCATCTGCTGCTCGCCGCCGGAGAGGGTGCCGGCCATCTGCGCCCGCCGCTCCGCAAGGCGCGGGAACTGGCCGTAGATGCGTTCCAGGTCGGCGCGCATCTCCGCATCATTGGGGCGCAGATAGGCGCCCATGGCGAGGTTGTCGGCCACGCTCATGTGCGGGAACACCCGCCGGCCTTCCGGGCAATGGGAGACGCCGAGCCGCAGCATGCGCTGGGGGCCGGCCCCGGTCACGTCCTCGCCTTCGAGGCGAATGGCGCCGGAGCGGGCGGGGACGAGGCCCGAGATGGTGCGCAGGGTGGTGGACTTGCCGGCGCCGTTGGCGCCCACCAGGGCCACCAATTGCCCCTGGCCCACCGAGAGCGAGATGCCCTTCAGCGCCGCCACCTGGCCATAGCCGCACACGAGATCGGAAATCTCAAGCATTGGCGGCCTCCTTCAGATCCAGCTTGGCGGCGCTCTTGCCGAGATAGGCCTCGATCACCGCCGCATCGTTGCGGATCTCGGCCGGGGTGCCTTCGGCGATCAGCCGGCCATAGTTGAGGCAGACGATGCGGTCTGAAACCTCCATCACCATGGGCATGTCGTGTTCCACCAGGAGGATGGTGACGCCCGCGTCGCGCACCTTGCGCACCAGACCGACGAAGCTCTGGGTTTCCGAGGCGTTCATGCCGGACACCGGCTCGTCGAGCAGCAGCATGCGCGGCTCGATGGCGAGCGCCAAAGCGAAGCCCACCAGCCGCTGCTCGCCATAGGAGAGGGAACCGGCCTTCTCATGGGCGCGGGCGCTGAGGCCCACCATGTCGATGATCGCCTCGGCCCGGGCGCGGGTCTCTTTCTCCAGCGCCAGGGCGCGCGGGGTGGGCAGCAGCCGCTCCAGCAGGCTCGGCTCGCCAAAACGCTGAAGGCCGATCAGCACATTGTCGAGCACCGTGTCGTTGGCGAACACGCTGGTGCGCTGGAAGGTGCGGGCGAGGCCCAGCCGTGCGATCTCGTTGGGCTTGGTCTTGGCGAGATCGCGGCCCTCGAACAGCACCCGGCCGGTGGTGGGCTTCAGGAAGCCGGTCATGATGTTGAAGGCGGTGGTCTTGCCGGCGCCGTTGGGGCCGATCAGGCTCAGGATCTCGCCCGGTTTCACGTCGAAATGCAGGTCGGCGATGGCGGTGAGCCCGCCGAACCGCATGCCCACGTGCTCCACGCTCAAAATGGCGCTCATGATTGGGCTCCCGCTTCCGCCGGGGTTTCGGGCGTCTTGGTGAGGGATGCCGGCCGGCGGCGCGCCGTGAGGTTGGCGAGCGCCGGCACGATGCCGTTGGGCATCACGAACAGGATAGCGATGAGGATGCCGCCATAGACGATCCACTGCGCCTCCGGCGCCATCACCGGCCGCAAAGCGACGGGCAGGAGCCCGAAGATGAGGCCGCCCACCAGCGGACCGGCAAGGCTGCCCTTGCCGCCCGCCACCACCATGATGACCATGGTGACGGTGTAGGAGAACAGGAACACGTCCGGATCGATGATGCGGATGTAATGGGCGTAGAGGCTGCCCGCCGCGCCCGCCATGGCCGCCGAGACGGTGGCGGCGATGGTGAGGGTGCGGGTGGCGTTGACGCCCAGCGACAGGGCGAGGGACTCGTTCTCCTTGAGGCCCCGCATGGCGCGGCCGAAGCGCGAGGCGACGAGGCGGGCCACCACCAGATAGCTCAGCACCGCCACCCCCAGCACCAGATAGTAATTCTGCATCTTGGTGCGCAGGGTGAGGTCGCCGAGGCCCGGCAGGGGCAGCGTCATGTTGGGAATGGAGGTGAGGGCGAGGGGCCCCTGGGTCAGCTCCACCCAATTCAGGGCGACGAGCCGCACCACTTCGGCGAACGAGATGGTGACGATGACGAAATAGGCGCCGCGCACCCGGAACGACAGCCGGCCGATGAGATAGCCGGTGACGCCGGTGATGAGGATGGCGAGCACGAAGCCCAGCAGCGGCGAGCCCCCTTCATGGGTGATGCGGAGGCCGAACGGCAGGCTCACGTCGAAGCCGAGCGCCGTCAGCGCGCTCACATAGGCGCCGATGCCGAAGAAGGCCACATGGCCGAGGCTGAGCTGGCCGGTATAGCCGAGCAGCAGGTTCAGGCTCATGGCGCAGATGGTGAAGATGCCCGTGATGATGAGGGCGTTCATGAGATAGGGGTCGTTCAGCCACAGGGGCACCAGGGCGAAGACCACCAGGAACAAGGGCGCGATAAGCCGTGTCATCCGATGCGCTCCGCGCGGGCGAACAGGCCGGTCGGCTTCACCAGCAGCACCGCGATAATGATGAGAAAGCCCATGGCATCGCGGTAGCCGGACGAGATGTAGCCCGCCCCCAGCTCTTCCGCGAATGCCAGGATGAAGCCGCCGATGGTGGCACCGGAGATGGAGCCGAGCCCGCCCAGGATGACGATGGCGAACGCCTTCACCGCGGCAAGGTCACCCATCTGCGGGAACACCACATAGACCGGGCCGAGCAGCGCCCCCGCCGCCGAGGCCAGCGCCGAGCCGATGGCGAAGGTGGCGGTGTAGATGAGTGAGACGTTGACGCCCATGAGGGCGGCGGTGTCGTGGTCCTGGAAGGTGGCGCGCATGGCGCGGCCGAGCTTGGTGCCGTTGATGGTGACGTAGGTGAGCGCGATCAGCGCCAGTGCCGCCGCCAGCACGAACAGCCGCACATAGGACACCGACACCGGCCCGATCACCAGCGGTTCGGCCGGGAACGGGGTGGGCACCGCCTTGGCGACGCCGCCGAAAATCCACAAGGTGCCCGACTGCAGGATAATGCCGGCGCCGATCATCACCAGCATGGTGGTGTCGATGTCGGAGCGGCGCAGCGGCCGCAGCAGGACGAATTCGAGCAGGGCGCCGAGCGCGAGGCCCGCCACCAGGGCCACCGGCAGGGCCACGAAGAAATTGAGGCCGAGGGCGACGGCCGCCAGATACATGGCATAGGCGCCGAAGGTGTAGAGCGCGCCGTGGGTGAAGTTCACCACGTTCATGATGCCGAAGATCAGGGTGAGGCCGATGCCCAGGAGCGCATAGGTGCCGCCGAGCACCAGCGCGTTGACGACGTGTTGCAGGAGTTGGTCCATCTGGCCTGTCCGTTGGGTCGCATTCGGGGCAAGGGCGCGGCCCGCGAGGGGCGCGCCGGGTCGGGAGGCTCCGGCGGGCGGTGGTCCGGAGGTCCCGCGAGGGGGCCGGGCGGCCGCGGCGGGGGCAGTCCCGCCGCAGCCATGGGAGGAGGGGCTGTGCGTCCCTCATCCACACCCGTTGCTGCGCGCCGCTCAGGGGTTGGCGGGCTTGATCTTTCCGTCGGCGATCTCGATCAGATACACCTCCGGCTTGCTCTGGCCGCTTTCCTTGCCGGCCGGGCCTTCCTTCTCGAACTTGATCGGGCCGTTGAGGCCGACGATGTTCACCTTCCAGAAGCCCTTCTGGATGGAGGCCGGGTCGGCGGCGCCGCCGGCCTCGATGGCGGCCGCGATGGTGCGGATGCCGTCATAGCCGCGGAAGCTCTCGGTGGTGCCGGCGAAGTCGTAGCCGCGCTTCTTCCACTCGGTGATGAAGGCGTTGGCCTCCTCAGGGTTCGGGCTCTTCTCCGGCCACCAGGGGGCGAACGCCACCAGGTGCAGGGTGCCGTTGGCGGTGGAGCCGGCCTGGGCCACCAGCTGGTCGGGGTTCTGCGAACCACCGGTGGTGATGACCTTCTTCTTGATGCCGAGCGCGGCCATCTGCTTGAACAGCAGGGTCAGCTGGTCCACCGCCGCGGTGATCATCAGGGTGTCGGCGTCGGAGGCCTTCAGCTTGGCGAGCTGGGCGGTCATGTCCTGGGAGGACTGGTCCATGGTCTCCACCAGGCCCACCTCGATGCCGTTATCCTTCAGCACCTTGGAGAATTCGACGGCGGCGCCGCGGCCCCAGTCATTGTTGATGACCAGGAAATCGGCCTTCTTGATACCAAGCTTCTTGGCGATGGGCTCGAACGCCTGGGCTTCCACCGAGGACGGCGGGGAGATGCGGAAGACGTAAGGGTTGCCGGACTTGGTGATCTTGCCCGAGGAGGAGGTCTCCACCAGCATCGGCACGGAGTATTCCTCCAGCTTCGGCATGGCGGCGAGGGTCAGGCTGGAGCCCCAGGCGCCCAGCAGCACCGGCACCTTGTCGGAGGTGATCAGCTTCTCGGTGACGGCGGCGGCCTCGGTGGGGTTGCTCTTGTTGTCCTCGACCACCAGCTCGATCTTCTTGCCGAGCACGCCGCCCTTGGCGTTGATCTCGTCGGCGGCGATCTTGGCGCCGTTGGTCACATAGGTGCCGGAAGCGGCGAACGGGCCGGTGAGCGGCTGGTTGATGCCGATCTTGATGGTGTCCTGCGCAAACGCGGTGCTCGACATGAGGGCCAGCGCCATGGCGGCGAGGGTGGTCCGGCGGGTCAGCTGCATTTTGGTCTCCAGTTCCTTCAGGGCACTCTGGTTCGGTTGGTTTTTCGGGGCACTCAGGGTCTTGAGATCAGGGCTCGGCCCGCCCCAGCAGCGCCCTGAGACGGGCGCCGATGAGGGAGAGCACGAGCCGGATGGGGTTGACGCCGCCGCTGGCGGCAGCGGGCGCCGGGGCGCCCTTGAGGTGGGCGTCGAGGTTGGCGGAGAAATCGGCGATCAGCCGGCCCGCCACCTCGCGCACCAGGCCGGGGCGGCTGAATTGGGCAAGCGGCCCCTTCAGCGTGTAGCCCACGGTGAGCGCCACCCGGCTGGTGCCGGGGGCGGCACCCTCGGTGACCCGATAGCGGATCTCGCCCTGGGTGCTGGAGCGGCCATCGCCGCCGGCGCCGAGGATGACGCCGCTGCGGGTTTCCGCGTCGCGGCTGATGCGGGCGGTGCCGCGGAAGGTGGTGGCGATGGGGCCGAGCTTGAGGCGCATGCCGCCCTCCACCCGGTCCGGCGCCGGCATCGCCTCCACCACCGCGCCGGGCAGGCAGGCCGCCACCTCGCGGATGGCGCCGAACACCGCGAACACCTGGTCCGGCGGGAATGGCAGATCGAAGCTCTGGTCGAAGCTGTGGGCCGGGGTGAAGTCCTCCGCCAGCATGGTGGGCAGGGCCGCCGGGCGGGCGGCGTCCGCCGTGGCGAGCGGTGCCACAATGGTGTCAGTGCCAGCGTGCGCGCCCACCGGGCCCAGCGGCCGCTCGGCGGTGCGCGGGCCGATGCCACGGGCGCGGCGATCGGCGATCACCGAAGCCACCGCCTTGACGATGCCCGCATAGCCCGTACAGCGGCACAGGTTGCCGGCAAGGCCCATGCGGATGCGGTGCTCATCCGGCTCCGGCAGGCGCAGCACCAGATCGCGCGACGACACCAGCATGCCGGGGGTGCAGAAGCCGCACTGCAAGGCATGCTCGCGATTGAAGGCGGCGCGCAGCTCGGCGGCGATGGCGTCGTCGTCGAGCCCCTCGATGGTGGTCACCGAGGCGCCGGAGCAGGCGCTGGCGAAAGTGAGGCAGGAGCGGGCCGGCTCCCCATCCACCAGCACCGTGCAGGCGCCGCACACGCCATGCTCGCAGCCGATGTGGGTGCCGGTGACGTCCAGCGTGTCGCGGACGAAATCCACGAGATTGGTGCGGGCCTCCACCTCGGCGGCGACGGGCCGGCCATTGAGGGTGAGGCGCACGGTCTCGGTGGGGTTCGCCGTTGTGACGGGCGCGTTCATGCGGCGCTCCGGGTTTCGGGAGAAAACAGGCCGGCGGCCTGGCGGACCGCCCGGCGCAGCACTTCCACATGGATGTGGCGGTCGACCGCATCGGCGAGGCCGGCGGCGGCAAGGGCGGCGCCGGCGGCCTCGGCATCGAAACGGGCGGCGAAATCGCCATCGATGGCGCCGCCGAACAGGATGCGGGCGTCGGCCAGCACCAAAGGCGGGGCGTCGATGGCGCCCATCAGGGCGCGGGCGGTGCCGGCGGTGGGATCCACCACGAGCGCGCCCACCGCATGGGCGAACTCGCCCACCTTGCGGCAGTGCTTGGCATAGCCGAAGCGGGCTGAGGCGGGTAGCTTCGGCACCCGCACCGCCACCACGAATTCACCCTCGCCAAGGGCAGTGCTGAGGGCACCGGTGAGGAAGGCCGACAGAGCGAGGGTGCGCCGGCCGGCGGGACCTTCGATCTCCACCGCCGCATCGAGGGCGGACAGGGCGTTCACCCAGTCGGCGGCCGGGTCGGCGTGGGAGAGGCTGCCGCCCATGGTGCCGCGATTGCGCACCGCCCGATAGGCGATGCCGGCGGCCACCCGGCGCAGCACATGTTCGCCCACGTCGGGCACGCGGCCGTCTTCCACGTCGGCATGGGTGACGAGGGCGCCATAGACCACATGGCCCGGCTCCTCGCGCACGCTCTTCAGCGCGGCGATGCCGGAAATGTCCACCACCACGTCGGGGGTGGCGAGGCGCAGGTTGAGCATGGGGCCGAGGGACTGGCCGCCGGCCATCACCTTGGCGCCATCGCCCAACTGGCGCAGCTGCGCCACGGCGCTGGCGATGTCGTGGGGGCGGACGATACGGAACGGTGCGGGCTTCATGCCACCCTCCTCGTCGCGCGGGCGTCGAGCACCTTTTCGACGATGCGGCGCGGGGTGATGGGCGAGCGCAGCATTTCCACGCCCAGCGGCCGTAGCGCGTCGTTGACGGCGTTGGCGATGGCGGCGGGCGGGGCAATGGCGCCGCCTTCGCCGATGCCCTTCACGCCGAAGCGGGTATAGGGCGAGGGGGTTTCCATATGGCCGATGAAGGGGGCCGGAACCTCCGGCGCACCGGGCAGCAGATAGTCCGCCAGAGTGGAGGCGAGCGGCTGGCCGGAGCGGTCGAACGGCATCTCCTCATAGAGCGCGGTGCCGATGCCCTGGGCGAGGCCGCCGATGATCTGGCCATCCACCACCATGGGGTTCACCAGCACGCCGCCATCCTCGACGATGACGTAATCCAGCAGCTCCACGTCCCCCACCTCGGGGTCGACGGCCACCACCACCGCATGGGCGGCGTAGCTGAAGGTGCCGGTGTCGCGCACCGGCTTGTAGCCGGCGGTGACCTCCAGGCCGCCACCGTCCACATTGGCGGGCAGGTCCTGCGGGCGGCGATACCAGGTGCGGGCGATCTCATCGATGCCGATGTCGCCGGAGGGGCCCACCACGCGGCCATGCTCGAAGCGCACGTCGCCGGGATCGGCCTGCAGCATGTGCGCGCCGATGCGGCGGATGCGCTCCGAAAGCTCGGTGCAGGCGGTGGCGACGGCGCCGCCGGCCATCACCATCACCCGCGAGCCCCAGCTGCCGGTGGAATAGGGGGTCATAGCGGTGTCGCCATAGACGAGGCGGGTGCGGGCCACCGGAATGCCCAGCACCTCATAGGCCACCTGGGCCAAAGTGGTTTCGAGACTCTGGCCGTGGGAGTGCACGCCCACCCGCAGCTCCAGGCCGCCGTCGGGAGTGAGGCGGGCGCCGGCCTGTTCGTGGCCGGGCACCATGGGAATGCCCCAGCCGGAATAGACCGAGGTGCCGTGGGCGCCCTGCTCGCAATAGATGGAGAGGCCGAAGCCGAGGCGCCGCCCGTCCGGCGGGCCGGCGGCCTTGCGGGCGCGCACCTTCTCCGGCTCGATGGCCTCGAGGGCGCGCTTCAGCGCCTCGGGATAATCGCCGCCGTCGAAATGCTTCTTGGTGATGTTGTCGAACGGCATCTGCTCGGGGCGCACCAGATTCTTCAGGCGCACCACCTCGGGCGGAAGGTTGAGCTCGGCGGCGAGGCAGTCCAGCGCCACTTCCAGGGCGAAGCACACGCCGGTGCGGGCCACGCCGCGATAGGGCAGGATCGGGCACTTGTTGGTGGCCACCGACCAGGTGCGGCAGCGATAGGCGGGAAAGTCGTAGGGGCCGGGCAGGATGCTCGCCACCTGCGCCGCTTCCAGGCAGGCGGAGAAGGGGTAAGCCGAATAGGCGCCGCTATCCACCGTCGCCTCGCAATCGACCCCGCGCAGGGTGCCGTCGCGATCGGCATAAAGGGTGATCTCGTAATGGTGCTCACGGCAATTGGCGTTGGCGGTGAGGTGCTCGCGCCGATCCTCCAGCCAGCGCACCGGCTGCCTGAGCTTGCGGGCGAGCCAGCCCAGGCACACCTCTTCCGCCAGCAAAATGGCCTTGTAGCCGAAGCCGCCACCCACGTCGGGGGAGATGATGCGGATCTGCCCCTCTTCCAGGCCCAGGCATTCGGAGAGGCCCGAGCGGACGATGTGCGGCATCTGGCTGGCGGTGTAGACCACCAGTTGTTCCATGCGGTGGTCGAGATGCACCACCGTGCCGCGGCCCTCGATGGGGGCCATGCACTGGCGGGCGGTGGAGATGGTGCGGGAGATCTTCACCGGCGCGTCGAAGGCCGCCTCGATCCCCACATTTACTTGCGATTCCAGATAGATGTTGTCGCCCCAGTGCTCGTGCACCAGGGCTGCGCCGGGCTTGCGCGCCTCCAGCATGTCATAAAGGGCGGGCAGCTCTTCCAGATCCAGCTCCACGCGGGCGGCGATGTCTTCCGCCTCGGCGCGGGTGGGGGCGACGCACATGGCGATGAGCTCGCCCACCTGCCGCACCTTCTCAAAGGCGAGCACCGGCTGTTCCGACACCTTGAAGCCGGGCAGGCCGGAGACGGCGCGGATGGGAGAGACGCCGTCGAGATCGGCAGCCAGAAACACCTTGTCACGAATGTCGGCGGGCACGTGGATGCCGCGAATGCGGGCATGGGCCAGGGGGCTGCGCACAAACGCCACGTCCAGCATGCCGGGCAGGCGGATGTCGGCGATATACTGGCCCCGGCCGCGCATCAGCCGGTCGTCTTCCTTGCGGGGCAGGCGCGCGCCGACGCCCTCGCCCTGGATGCCGATTGCGCCGGTTTCAACTCCGCTCATGCCGCACCTTTCGCCATGAGGTCGCACACGGCGCGGGTCAACTGGCCCTGCGGCGCGCGCAGTTCGTCGAGGATGGAGAAATGGTCGGCGCCGAGGATGGGCAGGAGCGCGCCCGGCGCGCCGGCCGCCACCCGGCGCCCGGACAAGGCGCGGGAATCGTGCACCAGCGCCGGCACCTCATGGGTGCCATAGGCGATGATCAGCGGCTTGTGCGAGGGCACGTGGCGCAGCGGCGAGCAGGTGGCGATCTCGGTGTCGGTGAGCTGCAGCGCCGCGTTCAGGAAGGTGTCGCGGATGGGGCCGAGCTCATAGACGCCGGAGATGGCGAGGCCCGCCGTCACCGCCGGATGATCGAGCTGCATCACCGCCAGCTGCGCGCCGGCCGACCAGCCGGAGATCACCAGCGGGCCGGCGATGCCGTGGGCCGGGCCATCCTTGGCGAGGGTGTCGAGGGCAAGGCCGATCTCATCGACGATGGCGCCGATCCGCGCTTCGGGGGCCAGGGTGTAGCCGACGAGGGCCACCGACCAGCCCTGGGCGAGCAGGCCCTCGGCATAATGGGCGAAGGTCTCGCGGGTGTTGCGCTGCCAATAGCCGCCGTGGATGAACACGAGGCAGGGCGCCTGGGGATCGGCGCCGGGGTAGAGGTCGAGCTTCTGCCGCGCGCCGGGGCCATAGGGAACATCCAGATGGTCCCCGTGGGCGGCGCGGAAGGCGGCCGCCGCGATGTCGCGGGCGGCCACCCACGCCGCGCTGTTCGGCACGGCGGCGTTGTTGTTGTAGGCGGCATCCCGCTCGGTCTGGGACAGGGTGTCCCAGACCTCTTGCGGCGCCGTCTTCTCGCCCGGGGCGGTCACGCCGCCACCACTTCGGGCAGGATCGGCGCATCGGCATTGAAGCGCTCGCCCGCGCGGAGGCAGAAGGCGGGGGTGAGCAGCCGGTCGATCTCGACCGTGGTGTCCTCATTGTCCCGCAGCACGAACGAGCCGCGGTTGTCGTCGAGCACCGAGACGTCGGCCACATAGCCCACCTTCAAGGCGCCGATGCGATCGGCAAGGCCCATCATGGCGGCGGGATTGGAGGTGACCATGGGCACCACCTTTTCCAGCGGAATGCCCAGCGCCATCATGGAGGTCATGGCCTGGGTGAGGCTGAAGCGGGCGTGACCCTTGAACGGATGGTTGTCGTCGTCGGGGTGCTCGGCCGGGGTGCCGGCGGGGGCGGGCACATAGGTGTTGTAGCCGTGCATGTCGGCGCCCAGGGTGGTGGGGATGACGCCGGCGGCCACCGCCTTCCTGGCGATGCGGTAGGAGAAGTGGCTGCCATGGCCCACGTCGATGGTCAGGCCCCGGTCGAGGGCGGCCTGGATCACGTCATGCACCTTGCCGTCGCGGTTCACGAAGCCGCCGGGGTTGCGGGTGAAGGGATGGGCGAGAATGTCGCCTTCCTTCAGCAGCGGGATGACGCGGTCGAGGATGGTGTCGGCGTCCTCGCCGTTGGTGCCGCTCTCGGGCAGGCCCCACAGGGCGCCGAAATGCACATAGAGCGGGATCTCGGCGCGCCGGGCGATCTCGGCGGCCATCTCCATCACGGTGATGCCCCAGCGGGCGAAGCCGCCGATTTCCGCATGGCCCTTGATGCCGCGCACCAGGTCGCGGTTGGCGATGGCGGCGCGCACGGTGGCGTCCACGTCCACGCATTCGGGGCTATAGAGATTCGGGTAGTAATGGCCTTCCAGGCCGCCCACCAGATAGGCGGACATGAAGGAATAGACGCGGGTCTTGGAGGGCTTCACCATGAATTCGCGGAAGCCGGGGAAGGTCATGCACGAGGCGCCGCCCTGGTCCACCACGCTGGTGACGCCCGAATGCACGCCCACCATGTCCGGGTTCAGGCCGAACCGGCCGGTGACATACTGGTAGCAGTGGCCATGGGTGTCGATCATGCCCGGCAGCACCAGCTTGCCGGAGACGTTGATCACCTCGGTGGCGGTGGCGGGCGAGATGTCCTTCTCGACAGCGGCGATATTGCCATCGCGCACCGCCACGTCATAGGTGCCGTCGAGGCCCGACGCGGGGCAGATCACGTGCCCACCCTTCAGGAGGATATCGTAGCCCAGGGGTTCAGCCATCTCGGTCTCCGTACAGACAATGCGCAGCTCCGATTGCGCTCAAAAAACGCGAAGCATGCTTCGTATCCCACTATGCAGCTTGCATGCCAAGATTTGATTTGGATCAATATAAGACTGCCGCCGGCCGTGTCGCGCAGAGGGGAGTGTTATGAAAAGTGAAGCAGTATCAGATGCTTGCTCGGTGACCGCCAAGGCGATGCGGGACGATGAGTGGCCCCTGTTCGACCGCCCGGGTTTCCTCGCGCGTCGCATGCATCAGATGCATGTCAGCCTATTTTCTGAGCTTTGCGCACCTTTTGGTGTGACGCCGGTGCAATACAGCCTCTTATCGGCCCTCAGCGACCGGGAGGAGGCCGACCAGACCACCTTGTCGCGCATCGTCGCGCTGGATCGCACCACCACCACCGGCGCCCTCAAGCGCCTGGAGGCACGGGGACTTGTGCAGCGGGGCACCTCGGCCACGGACCGCCGTTCGCAGAGCTGCCGGCTGACCGACGAGGGGCGCGCGACTCTTGCCGCCATGGAGGCGGCGGCCCGCCAGGCCCATGCCGCCACGGTGGCCGCCCTCACCCCGGTGGAGCAGAGACAACTCATTGATCTCATGAAAAAAATTGTAACGTCTCATGCCGACCGCGAGACCGATTTCGATCTGCTCTAAATTTGCGCAGCGTACTGCGCATTCATCGGGCAGCGACAGATCCGCGCAATCGTCGGTGGTGTCATCTCACCGGCGTTGCCCGTTGTGGGGCCGGATGCGGGCGCATGTGTGCATGGGGTGCGGATTGCCCGCGGCGGCGTCCGGGCGCCGGCAGGCGGGGCAGGCCGGTGTTAGAGGGGGATGCCGGCGCGCTCCAGCAGCGCCCGGGCCCGCGCCCGTTCGTCCTCGTCGATGACGAGGCGCTCAGCGAAATCGCGGCCGGTGGGGCGGGTGGCGTCGATGCCCATCTTGGTGACGGTGAAGCTCTGCGGGTCGGAGCTGGGATCGAGAATGGCGCCCTTGGCGCCGGGCACGAAGAAAATGTCCTGTTCGGCCCGCACCCGGGTGGCGATGGCCCAGAACACGTCGTTGAGGTCGAAGATGTCGACGTCGTCGTCCACCACGATCACGTGCTTGGTGTAGAGCTCGGTGCCCAGCGCCGCCATGACCGCCATCTGCGGCTCGCCCTCGGCGGTCTTGCGCATGGCGATGATGGCGGTGAAGGCGCCGCAGGTGGAATGCGGCACGTGCACGCCGGTGACGTTCGGCAGGTTGCGCTTCAGCGCGTTGAGGATCTCCCCCTCGCGGGTGATGCAGGACACCAGGATGTGGTCCTTGGCCATGCCGGAGACCACGGAATGGAATAGCGCATCGCGGCGCATGCGCAGCCGGTGGGCGACGAACACGTTCTGGGTGGAGCGGAACGAGGCGTAGCCGGTGAATTCGCCGAACGGGCCTTCCGGCTCGTGGACGTCCGCCAGGATCTCGCCCTCGATGATGATCTCGGCCCCCGCCGGCACTTCAAGATCGGCGACGCCGCAGCGGGCGAGCTGATAGGGCGCGCCGAACAGGCCGCCGATGATCTCGAATTTGCGCACGTCCGGCGGATAGGCATAGACCATCGAGCCCATGTAATGCAGCGGGTGCACGCCCAGGGTGATGGCCACCGGCAGGTTCTGGCCGCGGGCGGCGGCGCGACGATGAAACTCATACATGCGCCGGCGCGAATGCAGGGACACCCCCAGCCGGTTGCGCCCCTTCAGCATCAGCCGGTGAAAGCCGGTGGTGTCGACCCCGGTCTCCGGGTCGCGCGCGGTGAGCTGGCCAGCGGTGATGTAGGGGGCGGCATCCACGCTGAACTGCAGGGGGATGGGCAGGCGCGTCAGGTCGAGGTCATCCCCTTCGATGACCGCATCCTCCCAGGCGCCGCGCGGCACCACCGTGCAGGGCAGATAGGAGCGGCAGCGCTCCCGGAATGCCGTCGGCAGCGCCTCTTCGCTCACGTCGAGGCAGGCGGCGAGCAGCGCGCGATTGGCGGCGATGTTGGTGACCAGCGGCATGGGCCGCGCCGCCGGCGCCGCGCCGGCCGCCTGCGCCTGGCCGCTGAGATCGCCAAGGCCCCCCAGATCCTCGAACACCATCACCGGGCTGCGGCCGGCCCGCTCCAGCTCGAACACCGCGGCGGTGGAGGCAAAGCGCGGGTCGACCCGCTCGCGGATGCGCAGCAGCTCATCGGGGAAACGGCGTTCCACCATCGTGAGAAAGCCACGCAGGCTCTGGGCATCGAGGTCCGTCGTCTCGCTCACGGTGGGTCCTTTCAGGCGGGGTCGCTCAATCATCAGTTCACTGACGGTCTGGGCGCTCTTTATCGCGTCGGGCTCGCTGCTTACGCGAGGTCGTCAGCGTGCTGAATATGTGGGGCCGGGTCAACGCCATTGTTTGCGCAGCGCTGCCTAAAGGTTCCGCAGCTCGGTGCGGCCCTCGTCATTGTTGGATTCCACCAGCCGGGTCAGCTTGCGGATGAAGTCGGCGCGCTCGGCGGCGGGCAGCGGCGCCACCAGCCGGGCGTGGGCGGCTTCCAGCGCGCCCTGCATCTCCTCCACCATCGCCTCGCCCTGGGGGGTGAGGAAGGCCCGGCGCACCCGGCGATCCTCATCGGTGGCCTCGCGGCGGACCAGGCCGCGCTTTTCCAGCCGGGCGAGGACGGTGGATGCGGTGGTGCGATCAATGCCGATGGTGACGCCCAGGGTCGCCTGGTCGATGCCCGGTTCCAGCAGCAGCACCTGCAGCACGCTGGACTGCACCGGCGTGGTGCCGAACCGCTCGCACTCCTGCAGGTAGATGGCCACATAGATCTGGTGCAGCCTGCGCAGCAGAAAGCCGGGTCGCTTGAACAGGCCTCTCGCCCGGGCCTTCGCACGCTCGCTCACCGCCGCCGCCTTTCGCCGCGCGGCCAAGGATCTGCCGCCGCCGGCGATGGAACCATGTTCGCGGCGGCAAATCCAGGCGTGCGCTTCAGCCGACGGCGGCCTGCCCGTCGCGGCGCGGATCGCTGGCGGCGGTGTAGCCCTCCACCGCCGGATCGCCCATGCGCCAGATGAACTGGCCGGCGCCGAAATCCTGGTAGGGGTCGTCTTCCACATTCAGCTGGTGGCCGCGCTCCGCCAGCGCGGCGATGGTGGCGGCGGGCATGGACGATTCCATGTCGAGAGCGAGGCCGGCATTGAAGCGCCAGCGGGGGGCGTCGCAGGCGGCCTGCGGGTTGAGCCCATAGTCCAGCATGCGCACCAGGGTCTGCACCTGGCCCTGGGGCTGCATGTTGGCGCCCACCACGCCGAAGCTCATCAGCGGCGCGCCATCCTGGGTGAGGAAGCCGGGGATGATGGTGTGGAACGGCCGCTTGCGCGGGGCGACGAGGTTCGGGCTCGCCGGATCGAGGCTGAAGCCATGGCCCCGGTTCTGCAGCGAGAGGCCCCATTCGGGCAGCACCACGCCGGAGCCGAAGCCATTGAAGTTGCTCTGGATGAAGCTCACCATCATGCCCGAGGCGTCGGCGGTGGTGAGGTAGATGGTGCCACCCTTCACCGGATTGCCGGGGGCGAAGGGCTGCGCCGTCTTCATGTCGATGAGGGCGGCCCGGCGGGCGAGATAGGCCTCGTCCAGCAGCGCCTCCGCGGTCACCTCCATGGCGCTGGGGTCGGCCACGTAGCGATAGACATCGGCGAAGGCGAGCTTGATGGCCTCGATCATCAGATGCTGCGCGTCGGGCCCGTCCATCTCATGGGCGGCGATGTCGAACCTCTTGAGAATGCCCAGCGCGATCAAAGCGGTGAGGCCCTGGCCGCTGGGCGGAATCTCGTTGAGGGTGTAGCCGCGATAGTCCTGGGTGATGGGGGTGACCCATTGGGGCGTATAGGCGGCCATGTCGGCGGCGGTGAGCGCGCCGCCCTCGGCCTTGGCGTGGCGCTCCAGCGCCTCGGCGATCTCACCGCGATAATAGGCCTCGCCCTTGGTTTCGGCGATGCGGCTGAGCGTGCGCGCCGCCGCCGGCATGGCGAAGTGCTCGCCCACCCGCGGCGCCCGGCCCCGGGGCAGGAAGGTCTCGGCGAAGCCGGGCTGGGCGGCGAGGTTCTCCGCCGCCACCCATTTGGTCTGGTTCACCGGGGTGACGAGAGAGCCGCGCGCGGCGATCTCGATGGCCGGTTCCATGAGATCGGCGAAGGGCAGCTTGCCGAACCGTTCGGAGAGGGCGACCCAGCCGCCCACCGCGCCGGGCACCGTCACCGCATCCCAGCCGCGCTGGGGCGGGCGCCTGGCGTCGGCGCCGTAGCGGGCGTGGAAATAGGCCGGCGTCCAGGCCGCCGGGGCGCGGCCGGAGGCGTTGAGGCCGTGCAGTTCCTTGCCGTCCCACAAAATGCAGAAGGCATCCGAGCCCAGCCCGTTGTTGTTGGGCTCCAGAATGGTCATGGCGGCGGCGGTGGCGATGGCTGCATCCACCGCATTGCCACCCTTCCACAGCATCTTGAGGCCGGCCTGGCTGGCCAGGGGATGGGAGGTGGAGACCACGTTGTTGCCGAACACCGGCAGGCGGCGGGAGGGGTAGCCGGCGCTCCAGTCGAAGTCAGTCATGTCGAGGTTCCGGATCAGCGGGCGGGCCTCAGGCCCGGGGCGCGCAGGGGGATGGGGCGGTGAGGACGGTCAGCACGATCGCCACCACCTGGGCCCGTCGCCGGGCCAGCCAGGCAGGATCGCCGAAATCGCGGGAGAACAGCACGGAGAGGGTTTCGCGCTGGGAGACGTGGGTGATGCAGAGCGACAGGATGGTGACGTAGAGGTCCACCGCATCCATGTCGGTGTCCCTGTCCTTGGCGAACACGCCGGCGGCGCGGCCGCGGGCGAGAAGGTCGTCGATGGCCGCCACCAGCGGGTGCGCGCTCTCGTGGATCTGCGGCATCTGCCGGGCGAAAGAGGCTCCCGCCATGTTTTCGTTGCGGATGATGGCGACGAATTCCGGCGTATCGCGCAAATAGTCGAAAGTGAATTCCACCAGCCGGCGCAGGCCGTCCACCGGGCCGAGGGCGGTGAGGTCGAGCCCCTGTTCCAGGCTGCGCAGATGCCGGTAGGTGGCCTCCAGGACGGCCCGGTACAGCCCCTCCTTGTCGCCGAAATAGCGATAGATCATCTGCACGTTGGTGGCGGCACCGCGGGCGATCTGCTCCACTCGAGCCCCGGCGAACCCCTCGCGGGCGAAGGCGGCGCGGGCGGCCTCCAGAATGCGGGCCCGGGTGGCCGCCGCATCACGCTTGCGGGGCGCGGGCCGCTCTGGGGCATCCTGAGGGGCGGCGATGGGTTTCAAACGTGTCTCCGCGCGTGGAAAGGCGGTGAGAGGCCGTCGCACCGGTCTGCCGGGTCGCTCTCAACGCCATTCTGCCGGCGTTTTCGCTTATATGCAAAATTTTACTTACATGCTATCCCCTGTGATGACCTTCAACGTTTCGCACCGTTCACAGCAAGGGGGCTTCGTGTCGTCCGGCGGTCCCGGGGCAGGCCCGGGCGTGCCGTCCGCAGATCTGCCGTCCGGCTCCGTCTCCAGACGGGCCGCAAGTCCCCGCCGTCTTCAAAGTCGCGTTGCTCCAGTCGAGGCCGTCATGTCCGCTCCGCACACTTCGTCTTCCTCCCCC
Source organism: Xanthobacter sp. NM-25 (assembly GCF_022138605.1). Classification (GTDB taxonomy): domain Bacteria; phylum Pseudomonadota; class Alphaproteobacteria; order Rhizobiales; family Xanthobacteraceae; genus Xanthobacter. The sequence continues at coordinate 814,306 of NZ_JACBFS010000001.1, read as the reverse complement.
ACTGTTGATGATCTCGGCGCCTATGTGCCGGGTCCCCGCGTCCATGTGGCCGGCCGTCCCGGCGGTCCGCTGTCGGGCCTGCGCTTCGCGGTGAAGGATGTTCTGGACGTGAAGGGGGTGGTGACCGGCAATGGCCATCCAGAATGGGCGCGCACCCACGCGCCCGCCCTCAACCACGCCTGGGCAGTGGCGCGGCTTCTGGAGGCCGGAGCCGATGTGGAGGGCAAGACCATTTCCGATGAGCTGGCCTATTCGCTCACCGGCGAGAATTTTCACTATGGCACGCCGCTCAACAGCGCCGCGCCGGATCGGGTGCCCGGCGGCTCCTCCTCTGGCTCGGCGTCGGTGGTGGCGGCGGGCCGGGTGGATTTCGCCCTCGGCTCCGATTGCGGCGGCTCGGTGCGGGTGCCCTCCAGCTATTGCGGCCTCCTCGGCCTGCGCCCCACCCACGATCGCATTTCGCCCGATGGCATCGCCCCGTTCGCGCCGAGCTTCGATTGCGTGGGCTTCATAGCCCGCGATCCGCAGGTGTTCGTGAAGGTGGCGCGGGTGCTGCTGCAGGACAATGGTCCGGCGCCGCGCCCCACCCGGCTGGTGTTTCCGGCCGATGCCTTCGCCCTGCTCGGGGATGACGTGCGCGCCGCGCTGATGCCGGCTGTCGCCAAGGTGGAAGCGCGGGTGGGGCCGGCGCAGGAGACCGTGCTGGCGCAGGATGGCCTCGCCCGCTGGTCGGCGGCGTTCCGCGCGCTGCAGGCGGCGGAGATCTGGCAGAGCGTCGGCGCCTGGGTGGAAGCGGTGCAGCCCACCTTCGGGCCCGGGGTGGCCGATCGCTTCGCCGCGGCCGCCCGCCAGGACCCGGCCGAGGTGGAAGCGGCGCAGGTGATGCGCCAGGCGGTGGTGGAGCGCACCCGCGCGCTGCTGCCCCCCGGCACGGTGATGGTGCTGCCCTCCACCCCGCGGGTGGCGCCCCTGCGCGGCTCGGCGGCGGCGGATACGGAGGTGACCTATCGCCACCTCGCCATGAACCTCTTGTGCACCGCCGGCCTTGCCGGCCTGCCGCAGGTGTCCATGCCACTGGCCGAGGTGGATGGCGTGCCCATCGGCCTGTCTTTGGTGGGCCGGCGCGGCAGCGATCTGGAACTGGTGGAACTGGCCGCCGCTTTGTGCGCGCCCGAAGGCGCGTGAGCGCGGCGCCAGTGTCCATGGCTGATCTGGCCAGACCCGGCGCGCGCGTTGCGCCGCCGGGCGGGCTCGTCTGGCCCGGCCGTCTGATTCAGGCGGCGAGGGCGCTGTCGAGCACCTGGGTCAGGCGCGGATCATCCGGCGTCACGTCGGGGGAGAAGCGGGCGATGACGGTGCCGTCGCGCCCCACCACGAACTTCTCGAAATTCCACAGAACGTCGCTCGGCGCCGCATTCACCCCATGCTTGGCAAGGCGCGCACGCATGCCGTCAGCGCCCACCGCCTCCGGCTGGGCGGCCACCAGCGCGTCATAAAGCGGGTGGCGATCGGCGCCCTTCACCGAGATCTTGGCGAACATGGGGAAGGTGACGCCATAGGTGGTGGAGCAGAAGCTGGAGATCTCGGCCTCGGTACCCGGTTCCTGGGCGCCGAAATTGTTGGCGGGAAAGCCGAGAATCTCCAGCCCATCGCCGTGGCGCGCGGCATAAAGGGCCTGCAGCGCCTCATATTGCGGGGTGAGGCCGCATTTGGACGCGACATTCACCACCAGGCGCACGGTGCCGTGGAAATCACCGAGGGTGGCGGGCGTGCCGTCGATGCGGGTCACGGGGATCTGTTCCAGCGCGGGGGTGGCGGAAGGCTGAGACATTTGGGGCATCCTTGCTCGGGTCCGGTCTTTGGCCGCGAGCCTAGATCAATCGCCCCATCACGCAACCGCGGAAAGCGTGCTGTCCCGCCGCACGCCCTCGCGGCCAGCCCGATCTACGTTCAGCTGGTGGAAACGCTCCCTCTCCCGCTTGCGCGACGGGTGACGGCGCCCGCCCTTCGCGCGCGGCCATGCTGCCGAAGGGTCGTTTCATGGACGCGGTCCGGCGCCGCGTTCCAGGGCGGCCAGCCGCAGATAGAGGGTGGAGCGGGCGATGCCGAGGGCCTTGGCGGCCTTGGAGAGGTTGCCGCCCGCCGCTTCCACTGCCGCCAGGATGGCGGAGCGCTCCAGCGACTTGAGGTCGCCGCCGCCGTCCGCCACCGGGGCGGCGCCCGCGCGGATGTCGGCGGGCAGGTCCTCCACAGTGATGGCCGCGCCGGGGGGCGTGAGGGCCACCAGCATGTCGGCCACGTTGCGCAGCTCGCGCACATTGCCCGGCCAGGCGTGGGACTTCAGGGCATCCAAGGCGGCGGGGGTGAAGCGCGGGGTGGCGCGGCCGGCCTGCACGGCGGCGGCGCGGGCATAATGCTCCATCAGCAGCAGGATGTCGTCGCCCCGCTCCCGCAACGGCGGAATGGCGAGGCGCAGGGCGGCGATGCGGTAATAGAGATCGCGCCGGAACCGCCCGGCGGCCACTTCGGCGGACAGATCGCGGTTGGTCATGGACACGAGGCGCAGGTTCACCCGCCGCGCCCCGTGGCCGCCGACCCGATAGACCACCCCGTCTTCCAGCACCCGCAGCAGATAGGATTGCAGCTCCAGCGGCATCTCGCCGATCTCGTCGAGGCAGAGCACGCCGCCATCGGCCGCCTCCACCTTGCCGGCGCGCCCGCCGGCATCGGCGCCGGTGAAGGCACCCTTCTCATAGCCGAACAATTCGGAGGCGATGAGATCGCGCGGCAGGCCGCCGCAATTGACCGGCACGAACGGCCCGGCGGGCTCGCGCCCGCCGTGGATGGCGCGGGCGAACACCTCCTTGCCGACCCCGGTCTCCCCCTCCAGCAGCACCGGAACGCCGCTTTCGGACATGCGCCGGGCCTGATCGCGCGCCGCCCGCAGGGCCGGGCTTTCGCCGATGATGGCTTCGAAGCTGAGCGGCGCCTCGCCGCCAAGCGCCGGCCCCTGGCCGCCGCCACGGGCGCGGCGCGGTGCATGCAGCACCAGCACGCCGCCGATCTCCTCGCCGTCCTCCTTCACCACCTCCAGGCTGGCGCCGGGCAGAAGCTCGGCGATCTTGTGAGCCCAGGCCTCCGGCTCGGTCTCCCGCACCGGCATCAGCCGGCCGTCGGCCAGCACCGCATCATTGCGGCGCACCAGCTCCTTCAGGGCCCGGTCGGTGGAGAAGATGAGGGCGCCGGAGCGGCTGAAGGCGATGATCTCCTCGCTCAGCCACAGTGCGCGCTTGCCCAGGAAATGGCGCAGCACCCGGTCGTGCTCGCCGGCGATGCGGCGGCCGAGGATGGCCTCGATCTGGTGGGCGAGGGCCACCGCATGGGCCAGATTCTGCGGGTTGAAGGTGTCGGTGAAGCCGGAGATGTCGACCGCGCCCAGCACCGTGCCTTCCGTGGGGTGCAGCACCGGCGCTGCGGCGCAGGTCCAGCGCTGCACGGCGGCGCAGAAATGCTCGTCCGCATGGATCTGCACCGGGCGGCGGCCGGCGAGCGCCGTGCCGATGGCATTGGTGCCGATTTCCGCCTCGCGCCAGATGCCGCCGCGCTGCAGCTTCACCTCGTGGCCCGTATCCACCGCCCGGGCGTCCCCCTCGGTCTCCAAGATGGTGCCGGCGGGATCGGCCAGCACCAGCATGGAATGGGCATCGGCGAGCAGGGCGCGCGCCTCCTCCATGGCTGGGCGGGCGGCGTGGATGAGGCGCAGGTTCTGCTGGCGGCGGCAATGCAGCTCCGCCTCGCTCACCAGCGGCGCTTCGGCGCGGGCGGCGGTGATGCGGTGGGCGCGGGAGCGCTGCCAGGAGGCCACCACCGCCGGCCGCACGAACGGCGGGGCAATGCCATCCTGGTGGAAGGCTTCCCAGGCGCGCTTGATGTCGGCGCCGGCGACGAGGCGTGTGGCCGTCGCCGCAGGGCTGCCCACAGCCATGTTGTCCATAGCCATCTCGACACGTGTCACCGGCAATGTCCTCCCGGCCGGCGGCGCGTTGTCCCGGGCGCGTCGCCTCAAGGCCGTTGGCCATCGTGGGGGCAGCTGGTGTGCTGGCGTGGCGCCGCCCGAACGATGGCGGTTTCTCCCTTCACTGTCGCATTCTGTCCGCGTGCTGCGGCGATCGACTTGCCATGAAGGATAGGCCCATGGACCCATTGAGCACAAGTGCAGCCGCAGGGGCCGGCAAGAGTTGGTGTCCGGTGCGCGGTGTTCGGACGACACTTGTCCGAAACTCGGACAGTCATCACCGGGAATGATTGCTGACCTGTCGAATTAACAGCTTGAAATGACGGGATTTCGATCAGAATTACAGAATTGGCACGATCCTCGCGACCTTTTCTTGCGGAACCGGACCCAGCTTGAGGCCGGCCTGACAAAGGGAGGATCAACACGTGAACGTGCCCGTGGGAACTCTGCGTAACGTCCAGGTGCTCGGCATCGATGCCGGCGGCACCATGACGGACACCTTCTTCGTGGATGCCGAGGGCGACTTCGTCGTCGGCAAGGCGCAATCGACGCCGCAGAACGAATCCATCGGCCTCATCGCCTCCTCCGAGGACGGGCTCGCCAATTGGGGCATGTCGCTCCACGACGCCCTCGGCCAGTTGCAGACCGGCGTCTATTCCGGCACCGCCATGCTCAACCGCGTGGTGCAGCGCAAGGGGCTGAAGTGCGGCCTCATCGTCAACCAGGGCATGGAGGATTTCCACCGCATGGGCCGCGCGGTGCAGAGCCACCTCGGCTATGCCTATGAGGACCGCATCCACCTCAACACCCACCGCTACGATCCCCCGCTGGTGCCGCGCCAGCTCACCCGCGGCGTCACCGAGCGCACCGACATGATGGGCACGCAGGTGATCCCGCTGCGCGAGGACACCGCCCGCACCGCCGCCCGCGAGCTGATCGCCGCCGATGTGGAAGGCATCGTCATCTCGCTGCTCCATTCCTACAAGAACCCCACCCATGAACGCCGGGTGCGCGACATCGTGCTGGAGGAAGTGGCGAAGAGCGGCAAGACCATCCCGGTGTTCGCCTCGGCCGATTACTATCCGGTGCGCAAGGAGACCCACCGCACCAACACCACCATTCTGGAAGGCTATGCGGCCGAGCCCTCGCGGCAGACGCTGAACAAGATCTCCACCGCCTTCAAGGATCGCGGCACCAAGTTCGACTTCCGCGTGATGGCGACCCATGGCGGCACCATCTCCTGGAAGGCGAAGGAGCTGGCGCGCACCATCGTGTCGGGGCCCATCGGCGGAGTGATCGGCGCGAAATATCTGGGCGAGGTGCTGGGCTACAAGAACATCGCCTGCTCGGATATCGGCGGCACCTCGTTCGACGTGGCCCTCATCACCCAAGGCGAGATGACCATCAAGAACGATCCGGACATGGCCCGTCTGGTGCTCTCCTTGCCACTGGTGGCGATGGATTCCGTGGGCGCTGGCGCCGGCTCCTTCATCCGGCTCGATCCCTATACCAAGGCCATCAAGCTCGGCCCGGACAGTGCCGGCTACCGGGTGGGGGTGTGCTGGAAGGATAGCGGCATCGAGACGGTGTCGGTGTCCGACTGCCACGTGGTGCTCGGCTATCTCAACCCCGACAACTTCCTGGGTGGGGCCATCAAGCTCGATCGCCAGCGGGCGGTGGATGCCATCAAGACGCAGATCGCCGATCCGCTGGGCCTGACGGTGGAAGATGCCGCCGCCGGCGTCATCGAGCTGCTCGACAGTGATCTGCGCGATTATTTGCGCTCCATGATCTCCGGCAAGGGCTATTCGCCGGCGAGCTTCGTCTGCTTTTCCTATGGCGGCGCCGGCCCGGTGCACACCTATGGCTATACGGAGGGCCTGGGCTTCGAGGATGTGATCGTGCCGGCCTGGGCGGCGGGCTTCTCCGCCTTCGGCTGCGCGGCCGCGGATTTCGAATATCGCTACGACAAGTCCCTCGACATCAACATGCCCACCGATGCGCCCGAGGCGGACAAGGTGAAGGCGGCCGAAACGCTTCAGGCGGCGTGGGAAGAATTGACCCACAACGTGCTGGAGGAGTTCAAGCTCAACGGCTATGCGCCCGAGCAGGTGACCCTTCAGCCCGGCTACCGCATGCAGTATCGCGGCCAGCTCAACGATCTGGAGATCGAGAGCCCGCTGAAGCAGGCGGGTTCGGCGAGCGACTGGGACCAGCTGACGGACGCCTTCAACGCCACCTATGGCCGGGTCTATGCGGCCTCCGCCCGCTCGCCGGAGCTCGGCTATTCGGTCACCGGCGCCATCATGCGCGGCATGGTGCCGATCCCCAAGCCGAAGATTCCGAAGGAGCCGGAGGAAGGCGAGATCCCGCCGGAGAGTGCCAAGATCGGCACCCGCAAGTTCTATCGCAAGAAGAAGTGGGTGGATGCGCAGCTCTACAAGATGGAAAGCCTGCGCCCGGGCAATCGGGTGATGGGTCCCGCCATCATCGAATCCGACGCCACCACCTTCGTGGTGCCCGACGGTTTCGAGACCTGGCTCGACGGCCACCGCCTGTTCCACCTGAAGGAGGTGTGAGGCCCGGCGGGTTCCGCCTCGCCGTCGATGGCACCGCGCCCGCCCCCTCTCCCGCTTGTAGGGGAGGGCCGGGGAGGGGGTTCGCGCCGCCAGGGTCGGGCACTCCCGGCCGGATGTGGCTCCCGGAAAAAGGCCGCCCTTTCCCCCTCCCAACCCTCCCCCGCACGCGGGAGAGGGCTTTCGCGAGGAGGCCGGAGGCTCCGGAGAAGTAAAGGCCAGGGACAAAGACATCAGGACTGCAAAACCTAAAGAATTGAAGAGGAAACGCACCCATGAACGTCAATGTGAAGCAGACCAGCCTGCAGAGCGCCACGCGCGGCCTCGTGCGCGGGGGTGAGACGCTGAAGGAGCACCGCGATCGCCTCATGGCGGCCACCAAGTCCACCGGTCGCTATGCCGGTTTGACGAAGCTGGATCTGCGGGAAGCCGAGCCCATTCTCTACAACAAGCTGTTCTCCCGCCTGCGCGCCGGCGTGGTGGATGCGCGCGAGACGGCGAAGAAGATCGCCGCCTCCCCCATCGTGGAGCAGGAGGGCGAACTGTGCTTCACCCTCTATAACGCGGCGGGCGACAGCATTCTGACCTCAACGGGCATCATCATCCATGTGGGAACCATGGGTGCGGCCATCAAATACATGATCGAGAACAATTGGGAGGCCAATCCCGGCATCGCCGACAAGGATATTTTCTGCAACAACGACAGCCTCATCGGCAACGTCCACCCGTGCGACATCCACACCATCGTGCCCATCTTCTGGGAAGGGGAGCTGATCGGCTGGGTGGGCGGCGTCACCCACGTCATCGACACCGGCTCGGTGGGCCCGGGCTCCATGTCCACCGGCCAGGTGCAGCGCTTCGGCGATGGCTATTCCATCACCTGCCGCAAGATCGGCGCCAATGACGAACTGTTCCGCGACTGGCTGCACGAGAGCCAGCGCATGGTGCGCACCACCCGCTACTGGATGCTGGACGAGCGCACCCGCGTCGCCGGCTGCCACATGATCCGCAAGCTGGTGGAAGAGGTGATCGCCGAGGAAGGCATCGAGGCCTATTGGAAGTTCGCCTATGAGGCGGTGGAGCATGGCCGCCTGGGCCTGCAGGCCCGCATCAAGGCCATGACCATTCCCGGCACCTATCGCCAGGTGGGCTTCGTCGACGTGCCCTACAATCATGACGATGTGCGGGTGCCCTCGGACTTCGCCAAGATCGACACCATCATGCACGCGCCGTGCGAGATGACCATTCGCAAGGATGGCACCTGGCGGCTCGATTTCGAGGGCGCGAGCCGGTGGGGCTGGCACACCTACAATGCCCACCAGGTGAGCTTCACCTCGGGCATCTGGGTGATGATGACCCAGACCCTCATTCCCTCCGAGATGATCAATGACGGCGCCGCCTATGGCACCGAGTTCCGCCTGCCCAAGGGCACCTGGATGAACCCGGACGACCGGCGCGTCGCTTTCTCCTATTCCTGGCACTTCCTGGTTTCGGCCTGGACGGCCCTGTGGCGCGGCCTGTCGCGCTCTTATTTCGGCCGCGGATACTTGGAAGAGGTGAACGCCGGCAATGCCAATACGTCGAACTGGCTGCAAGGCGGTGGTTTCAACCAGTATGACGAGATCCATGCGGTGAACTCGTTCGAGTGCGCCGCCAACGGCACCGGCGCCACCGCCGTGCAGGACGGCCTTTCCCACGCCGCCGCCATCTGGAACCCGGAAGGCGACATGGGCGACATGGAGATCTGGGAACTGGCCGAGCCGCTCATCTATCTCGGCCGGCAGATCAAGGCCTCGTCCGGCGGCTCCGGCAAGTATCGCGGCGGCTGCGGCTTCGAAAGCCTGCGTCTGGTCTGGAATGCCAAGGACTGGACCATGTTCTTCATGGGCAACGGCCACATCTCCTCCGATTGGGGACTGATGGGCGGTTATCCGGCGGCCTCCGGCTATCGCTTCGCCGCCCATGATACGGGGCTCAAGGATCTGATCGCCTCCGGCGCGCCGATCCCGCTGGGCGGCGATGTCGATCCGGAAAACCCCACCTGGGACGCCATGCTGCCCAAGGCCCGCATCAAGCGCGACAAGCAGGCCATCACCACCGAGGAGATGTTCTCCGACTACGACCTCTATCTCAACACCATGCGCGGTGGCCCGGGCTTCGGCGATCCCCTGGACCGCGAACCGGCCAAGGTCGCCGAGGACCTCAACGGCGGCTACATCCTGGAGCGCTTCGCCGGGGATGTGTATGGCGTGGTGGTGAAGAAGGGGGCCGATGGCCTCTATGTGGCGGACCTGCCGGCCACCGAGGCGGCCCGGGCGCAGATGCGCAAGGCCCGCATCGCCAAGTCGGTGCCCACCACCGAATGGATGAAGGGCGAGCGCGAGAAGATCCTCGCCAAGGACGCCTCCACCCAGGTGCGGCAGATGTTTGCCGCCTCCTTCAAGCTGGGGCCGAAGTTCGAGCGTGATTTCCGCAGCTTCTGGAACCTGCCCGAGAGCTGGATCCTGACGGAAGAGGAAATCGGCGTGCCAACCTATGGCTCGCGCTACTCCATGGACCTGTCCGAACTGCCGGACGTCCACACCGTCCAGCTCGTGGAGGAGTGAGCCCGGCCGGGGCAGCCCGCTCCCCTAAAGCCCTCTCCCGCCTGCGGGGGAGGGTTGGGAGGGGGCGGCCGCCCTCACCCCTTGCCCAACGCACCCCCTCTCCCGCCAGGGGAGAGGGAAGAAACCGAAGCGCCCACCGCACTGGCGGCAGGGGCACAAACAAATCCAATCAGGAGGACACCCCATGGCCTACACCCGCTCGAAGATCGAGGATCTGGTCGAAGGCAAGATCGACGCCGATACCCTGCATCAGATGCTCTCCACTCCGAAAGATCCGGAGCGGTTCGAGACCTATGTGGAGATTTTGCAGGAGCGCGTGCCGTGGGATGACAAAATCATCCTGCCGCTCGGTCCCAAGCTCTATATCGTGCAGCAGAAGGTCTCCAAGAAATGGACCGTGCGCTGCGAATGCGGTCATGATTTCTGTGGCTGGCAGGACAATTGGAAGCTGCACGCCCGCGTTCACGTGCGCGATACCCCCGAGAAGATGGAGGAAATCTATCCGCGCCTGATGGCGCCCACACCGACCTGGCAGGTGATCCGCGAATACTTCTGCGGGGAATGTGGCACCCTTCACGATGTGGAGGCGCCCACCCCCTGGTATCCGGTGATCCGCGACTTCGAGCCCGATATCGACGCCTTCTATTCGGAATGGCTCGGGCTGAAGGTGCCGGAGCGGGCGGACGGCTGAGCGGGGGGGCTCGGCGACTGGTCCGCTGAAGGGCGCCCCAGGGGCGCGGTCACTGGCCCCGGCGGAGAACCCGCCGCCGGGGTCTTTTCGCGCCAGGGCGTCGCGCCCGGCGCCAGCACCGCGGCCTGTTCCACCTCGGCCAGCGGCCGATCGGTGGCGATCATGCGGTGCTCATAGAGATAGCCGGGCAGGTAGCCGGACAACAGGATGCGCCAGTCGAACGGCATGCCCGGCTCCACCAGCCGCGCCAGCTGGAACACCACCGTGGTGCAATTGGTGGTGAGGGTCTGGTAGAAGCGCGGACGGGCGGCGAGGTTGTTGCCCTTGTGGGCGAAGATGAGGAAGGCCGCGCGCATCTGCGCCGGCGTCAGCTTGAGAGCATAGCGCGAGACCCGCTCGCCCCGCGCATCGGTGCGCAGGCGGATGATGTCGGCCGGGTCGGCGGCCACCAGCACCAGCTCGAAATCCTTGAAGAAGCCGCCGATTTCCGAGAATGTCTCGCCCTTCTCCCGGCGGATCTCGGCCGAGAACACCACATATTGCCCATCGGAAAAGCCGAAACCCACCAGGGTGTGGGCAATGGCGGGGCTGGCCCACACCGAGCTGTAGACATCCACCCGGTCGAGCCGGTCGAGATCGAAGGTGCGGGTTTCCCAGCGCTCGGTCGCCGCATCTTCCGTGTGCCAGTCGAACACCCGCACATGCGCGAGGGTCACGCGGCTGCCGTGGAAGGTGGCGGTGACGCTCTGGGCCACATCCGGCGCCCAGTCGCGATCGTCGCGGGGCAGGATGGTCGACCACCACAAAGCGACGATGGCCACAAGTCCCGCCAGCACCAGGCTCGCCCGCGCCGGCCGCCGGGGGGCGAGGAAGAGGATCGCGGCGGCCACCACCAGCACCGCCGCCGTCGCCGGCCAGCGCCAGAAGGGGCTGGCCTGAAAGGCGAGGGCGGTGGCGGTCCAGGCGGCCAGGCCGAGCGTGCCGAGTATCAGCGCCAGCGCCCACAGGCGCCGGGCGAGCCGGGCGCTGCGGGTCGGAGGAGCGGGGGGAGGGGAGCGATCCATGGCGCCCCTCTAGCATGTTCCGGCCACGTCTGTGGGGATCACGCGGGCGTGATCGACGGGCGCCTCCAGGTGGCGTAGACCGCTACCAACGGTGGGTTTGGCCCATCGTCCTGTCGAACTGCGTGAAGGAGTGCCGCCATGTCCGCCGCCAGCCATAGCCCCATCCGCAAGGTCGCCGTCATCGGCGCCGGCACCATCGGCGCCAGCTGGGCGGCGCACTTTCTGGCCCATGGTCTCGACGTGGTGGTGAGTGATCCCGCCCCCGGCGCCAAGGAGCACACCCAGCAGCTCATCGACGGCGCCTGGCCGGTGCTGAAGTCGCTCGGCACGGTGAAGGGCGACCCCAAGGGGTGGCGGTTCGAGCCCGATCCGGCCAAGGCGGTCGAGGGGGTGGACTTCGTTCAGGAGAACGCCCCGGAGCGCTACGAGGTGAAGCAGAAGCTCCTCGGGGTCATCGGCGAGCTTCTGCCGCCCGAGGTGGTGATTGCGTCCTCCTCGTCGGGCCTCCTCGTCACCCGCTTCTCCCAGGGTTGCCGCTTCCCCGAGCGCTGCGTGATCGGCCACCCGTTCAACCCGCCCCACCTCATTCCCCTGGTGGAAGTGGTGGGTGGCGAGAAGGCGAGCCGCGCCGCCATCGACACCGCCATGGCCTTCTATGCCGCCATCGGCAAGCGCCCCATCGAGATCCGCAAGGAGGTCACCGGCCACGTGGCGAACCGCCTGCAGGCGGCCCTGTGGCGGGAGGCGATCTACCTTGTGGAGCAAGGGGTTGCATCGGTCTCCGACATCGATGCCGCGGTCACCGAAGGGCCCGGCCTGCGCTGGGCGCTGATGGGCCCGCACATGACCTTCAACCTGGGCGGCGGCCAGGGCGGCCTTGCCCATTTCATGGAGCACCTGTTGCCGGCGGTGGAAAGCTGGTGGGCCGATCTCGGCACACCCAACATGACCGCCGAGCTGCAGCAGACGCTGGTGGACGGGGTCAAGGCGGAAGCCGACGGCCGCTCCATGACCGAGCTCGCCCAATGGCGCGATAAGCTATTGACGGACATCATTACTTTGCGCGCCGCCAGCGCCGAAGCCAGTGCCGCCGCGGCCGCCGACCGGCGGTTGGACGAGGCTCTGGAAGAGACCTTCCCTGGCAGCGACGCTCCTTCCGTCACCCGCCAGACCCCGGCGGAAGATATCGAGGGCGATCCTGCCAAGCGGGGCTGAAAGCCTTCAGCTTCAATGCCTTCGCGACCCGGCCCTGCGCCGGGTCGCGTGCGGTTCGGGAGCTGCCCATCTGGCCCGCGAGACTGAGGAGGAGTGCCGGTGCCGATCGCGGACCATTGTCGGGCCACGCCTGAACCCCTGTTCCAGGTCCACTGCGCCCGGCCCTGGCTGGTGGCCCGGTTCACCGCGCCGCAGCGCATGGTGTCCTGGTCCGTCACCCGGCCGGGCTTCACCACGGCGGATCAGGTGGCTTGGCTGGAGGTGCGCAACCGCGACCTCACGGCCGATCTCGACGTGCCCGCCTGGTTCCGTGACCGCCTGGAATCTGAAGGGCTTGGGGCAGCCGTCGGCCTGCTCACCTCCCGCAACGTGGCGCACCATCATCTGGTGACCTGTCGGGTGGAGGGGATCACCGCCACCTGCCTCGTCACCCTCGGCCTCAACAATGGGGAACGGGTGGGCCACCGCTTCTCGCCCGAGGCGGCAAAGCGGCTCACCGCCGGCACCGTCAACATGCTGGCAGCCCTTGATATTTCCCTGACCGAGGCAGCGCTGCTGGAGGCCTCCTCCATCGTCGTGCAGGCTCGCACCCGGGCCATTCTGGAGGCGGATTTCCGCCGCGAGGGAGCCGATGAGGCGGTGTCTGGCACCGGCACCGACTGCGTGGTGATGAGCGCGCCGGCAGCGGGGGCGCCAGTGCCCTATGCGGGTCTTCACACCGCGGCGGGCGAGGCGCTCGGCGCGGCGGCGCTGGCGGCGACCCGTGAGGCCGCCGCCGTCTGGCTGGCCGATCCCGGCCGGCTGGTGTTCTAAGGCGTGAAGCTCAGGCGACGGTGATGTCGAGGGTGCCGACGCCGGCCACCTCGCCTTCGAGGCGGTCACCGCGCGCCACCGGGCCGACGCCGGCGGGGGTGCCGGCGAAGATGAGGTCGCCGGGGGCGAGGCGGAACAGGGTGGAGAGGGTGGCGATCATCTCCGGCACCTTCCAGATCATCTGGTTGAGGTCGCCGTCCTGCTTCACCGCGCCATTCACCTTGAGGAAGATGCGGCCGGCGGAGGGATGGCCGGTGACGCTGGCCGGCACCAGGGCCGAGCAGGGGGCGGCATTCTCGAACGCCTTGGCCACTTCCCACGGGCGGCCGAGCTTCTTGAGATCCGCCTGCAGGTCACGGCGCGTCAGGTCGAGGCCGACCGCATAGCCGAACACGTGGTCGAGAGCCTCGCTCACCGGAATGTCGGTGCCGCCGGACTTCAGCGCCACCACCATCTCGATCTCGTGGTGCACGTCCTTGGTGGCGGAGGGATAGGGCATGGTGGAGCCGGACGGCACCAGGGTGTCCGGGTTCTTCTGGAAGAAGAACGGCGGCTCCTTGTTGGGGTCGTGGCCCATCTCGATGGCGTGGTCGGCGAAATTGCGGCCAACGCAATAGATGCGGTGCACCGGGAACACAGCGGTGCTGCCGACCACCGGCAGGGTGGGGATGGCAAGCGGCGGAAACACATAGTCGACCATCGCGGACTCCGACACGCCGATGTGGACACCAGGCCTCGCGCCAGTCTCGGTCAGCCTGGGGCGGTCGCGGCTTCGCCAGGTCGGGGCGCAAGGTCCCGGCGCAGCCCGCCCGCATGACGGGCGGCGACCTCAACCGAAGCTATTAGGCCGTTGTGGCGGGCGAGGAAAGCCGGCAACGCCCACCACGGGTGGTTCCCTGGTCTGTCGCGGAGCCCCTGCGCAGTCATGACAGTCGAACTATATTCACATATATATAACGTTGTTGTTTCCAGCCTGGGCGTGGGTCGCCGGTCGGGCGCTTACGCGATTTGCTTTTGGGGGATTGCCATGCGTTTCGGCATTTTCTGCACCTATGAGAATCCACAGCAGGATTATGTCTCGGCTTTTGCAGAGCAGACCCAGCTGGTGCGGGCGGCGGAGAGCCTGGGCTATGAAGAGGCCTGGGTGGCGGAGCACCATTTCAACCCCGGCGCGGCCAGCCCCTCCTGCCTCGCCCTTCTGGCCCATCTCGCCGGGCAGACCTCGCGCATCCGGCTCGGCTCGGCGGCGGTGCTGCTGCCGTTCCGCGATCCCATCACGGTGGCGGAAGACGTGGCGACGGTGGATATCCTCTCCCGTGGGCGGCTGAACCTCGGGGTTGCCAAGGGCGGGCCGTTTCCGGTCCAGAACAAGCACTTCCACGTGGCGAAGGAGGAGTCCCGCGCCCGCACCCTGGAGGCGCTGGAGGTGATCGAGCAGCTGCTCTACACGCCGTCGGTGCGCTTCAAGGGGGCGTTTTTCGATCTTGATGGCGTGGAGCTGGTGCCCAAGCCGGTGCAGGCGCCCATTCCCACCTTCCTTGCCACGGCCACGCCGGATGCCCTGCGCCATGCGGCGGCGCGGGGCTATGGCATCATGGCGGCGCCGCCCTTTCCGCTGGCGGGCGCGCGCGAGAGCCTGAACATGTATCGCGCGGCGGCGCCGGGCGTCGATCCGCGCTTCACCCTCATCCGCTTCTTCCACCTGGCGCCGACCCGCGAACAGGCAGTGGAGGAGGCCAAGGGTTTCCTGCGCCCGTTCGTCGAACGCATGCAGGCCACCACCCAGCAGGCGCAGCCCGATTGGACGCCCTGGTTCGCCCTCGATCGCATGGTGGCGGATTCCCTGGTGGGCACGGTGGACGAGGTGCGGGCGCAGCTCGCTACCATCGCCGCCGATCTTGATCCGCGCATGGTGCTGCTGAAGCCGCTGTCCCCCGCCTTCAGCAAGCGACTGGCCGATGTGGAGGCGTTCGCCACCACCATCCGCCCACAACTGCCCGCGGCGGCCTGAGGGGCGCGCGCCCGGTTGCCGGCCTATGGAGCGGCGACGCCCGTGCCGATCGGGCAGCTGACGCCGGTGCCGCCCAGGCCGCAATAGCCGTTCGGATTCTTGGCGAGATATTGCTGGTGGTAATCCTCGGCGAAATAGAACGGGCCGAGGGGAAGGATCTCGCTGGTGATGGGGCCGAAACCCCGCGCCTTCAGGGCTGCGCCATAGGCCGCCTTGGCGGCCTCGGCCTCGATCTTCTGCGCATCGTCCGTCACATAGATGCCGGAGCGGTATTGGGTGCCCACATCATTGCCCTGGCGCATGCCCTGGGTCGGGTCGTGGGCCTCGAAGAACACCTTCAGCAGCGCGGCATAACTCACGGCCGCCGGGTCGTAGACCACCAGCACCGCTTCGGTATGGCCGGTGAGGCCGGAGCAGACCTCCTCATAGGTGGGATTGGGCGTGTGCCCCGCCACATAGCCGACGGCGGTCACCCAGACCCCGGGCACCTGCCACAGGCGCCGCTCCGCGCCCCAGAAGCAGCCGAGGGCGAACACCGCAGTCTTGAGCCCCTCCGGATAGGGGCCTTTCAGCGGGTGGCCCGAGACGAAATGGTTGGCGGCGGTGGGCAGTGGCGTGGACCGGCCGGGCAGGGCCTGGTCCGCAGTGGGCAGTTCGAGGGACTTTTTCAGAAAGAACATGGCGGCGCTCCTGCTGAGCGGTGTGCGATCAGGCCCGTGAGGACACCGACCGCGCCGTCGCTGTGTTGTGTCGCAGATATGGGGATGGCGCGGGAGAGCCGCGAGGGGTCAGCTCACCTCGAAGCGCGAATGCTCGCGGCTGCGCCCCAGGCCGAGCAGGGCGAGGCCCGCCACCACCAGCACCGCCGAGGCTGGCAGGGAGAGCAGCGGCATCACCAGCTTGCTCCATAACAGGGGGGAAGCGGCCTCCGTGACCGCTTCCGCATGCTCGATGTTGCCCGGCGCCAGCGCATACCAGGCATCGCCGGCGGAGGTGAAGAGCATGGCCGAGGCGGCGATGGAGCGTGTGCCATCGACGATCAGCGCGACGAAGCCGCCGGCCAGCAGCCAGAAGCCGGAGAAACGAAGCAGAAAACGGATCATTCGCACGACGGCCGCCACGTCAGTGAAGGAGCCAGGACAGGCGCGCGTCCCCCATTCCAGGGGAGACGCCCGCCCGCAACGATCTTGTCGCCTCCGCGCCGATTCGGGAACGCCCCAGCCGAAAGGCCGGCGCCGGAGGCCGGCGCGCGCATGATATTGCAGTGCATCTTAAGAGAGTGCCACTTGAAGGGAAGCGCAGCGTCTGCTTCCATCGTGCCATGAACACGCTCGTGATCGAAATCCGCAGAGCGAAGGTCGCCGACGCGCCCGTGATCGCGGCGGTGCACGACGCGGCGTGGCGGGCGGCCTATCGCGGCCTCATCCCCGGCCTCGAGCTGGAGCGGATGGTGGAGCGGCGTGGCCCGCAATGGTGGCAGACCGCCATTCGCCGGGGTAGCCGGATTTCCGTGCTGCTGGTGGGTGATGACTTGGCCGGCTATGTGAATTTCGGTGGCAACCGGGCCAAGGCGCTGCCCTATGGCGGGGAGATCTACGAGATCTACCTGCACCCCCAATATCAGGGGCTGGGCTTCGGCCAGCGCCTGTTTGCGGCGGCGCGGCGCGATCTGGCGCTGGCGCGGCTCGACGGGCTGGTGGTGTGGGCGCTGGCCGAAAACGAGAATGCGGTGGGCTTTTATAAAGCTCTGGGTGGTCAACCGGTCGCATCCTCAACCGAGAGGTTCGGCACAAAAACGCTGGACAAGATCGCTTTCGCTTGGCAGCGGTAGCGCCCGCGCGGGGGCAGTCCTGCGCGATCCGAAGCTGGAAGCGAGAGTGACATGCGCATCGAAGCCATTCCGATCGGCAAGAACCCGCCCGAACAGGTCAACGTCATCATCGAGGTCCCCATCGGTGGCGAGCCCATCAAGTATGAGATGGACAAGGAGTCGGGCGCGCTGTTCGTCGACCGCTTCCTCTACACCTCCATGCGCTACCCGGGGAATTACGGCTTCATTCCGCACACCCTCTCCGGCGATGGCGATCCGGCCGACGTGCTGGTGTGCAACACCCGCGCCCTGGTGCCGGGCTCGGTCATCGCGGTGCGTCCGGTGGGCGTGCTGGTGATGGAAGACGAGAGCGGCCAGGACGAGAAGATTGTCGCGGTGCCGGTCTCCAAGCTCACCAAGCGCTACGACAAGGTCGAGGACTATTCCGACCTGCCGGAGATCACGCTCAAGCAGATCGAGCATTTCTTCGAGCACTACAAGGACCTGGAGCCCAACAAGTGGGTGAAGGTGCTGCGCTGGGGCGACAAGGCGGAAGCCCACAAGCTCATCGTCGAGGCCATCGAGCGCGCCAAGGCCAAAGGCTGATCGCGCCAAGGGCTGATCGGTCGAGAGGCTGATGATCCTCTGCGGCCAGCGCAGGTGCTGGCCGCAGAGCCCCTCCCGCCCTGCAGGGCAGGCGCATTGACTTCACACCCGAACCCACCCATGCGTGGCCTCCACCCTTAAGGAGGAACGCCATGTCAGCTTCGCAGATCCCGGTGTCGACGACCCCCGATCCTCGCGCTCCGGTCTGCGTCGTCACCGGCGGGGCCAGCGGCATCGGCGCGGCCTGCGCCCGTGAGCTCGCCCGCACCGGCGCGCGGGTCGCCATCGTCGATCGCTCGGCCGAGGCCGCCGCACAGGTGGCTCAGAGCCTGGGCGGCGCCCCCTTTGTGGCCGATGTGGGCGATGCCGCCAGCCTCGAGGCCTGCGCAGCGCAGATCGAGGCGGAATACGGCCCGGTCGAGGTGCTGGTGACCAGCGCCGGCGTGCTGCAGGTGCCGGCCCGCCCCCATGAACTGCCGCTGGAACAGTGGGACAATGTGGTTCGCATCGACCAGCGTGGCACCTATGTGTCCTGCCTCGCCTTCGGCCGCGCCATGCTGGCCCGGCGGCGTGGCGCCATCGTCAACATCGCCTCCATCACCGGACTGCGCTCGGTGCCGCTGCATGCCTATGGCCCGGCCAAGGCCGCGGTGATCGCCATGACCGAGTGCCTGGCCGCCGAATGGGGCCCTGCCGGGGTGCGGGTGAATGTGGTTTCGCCCGGCTATACCCTCACGCCGGCGCTGAAGCAGGCCATCGCCAAGGGCGAGCGTGACGTCTCCACTCTCGCCGCCAACGCCGCGCTGCAGCGGCTGGTGGAGCCCGAGGAGGTGGCGCGGGTGGTTGCCTTCCTCGCCTCCGATGCCGCCTCGGCCATGACCGGAGTGAACGTGCCGGTGGACTGCGGCTGGCTGGTGGCCACCCCTTGGAACACCTATGGCGGGCTGCGCGCGCCTTAGCCGGCTATCGGCGCGGCGGGGCCGCTGCTAGCCGAAAGTCCATTGGCCATGGGCGCGGATCCGGTTTAAGGAATGAAATTCGCAGCAAAATAGCTATTGTCGAAAGCTAATGATTGATCGTGCGGGTCCCGGCAACCGCTGGGGTGCGCTGCCGTGGCGCGGGTCCGGCCGCGGGCCCGGGGCGCTCGGGTCAGGGGAGTTACCGCTTGATGTCGTCGAAGCTCGGCCGTCGCCGCAATGCCTTGCCGCTCACCGTATCCCGGCCCGCCCTCCTGGTGGACGGCTCCGATCTCGTGTTCCGCGATGTGCTGCACGACATGCTGGCCTTCGCCGCGGTGATCGAGGAAGTGCGCGACCGGCTGGGCGCGCTCATCGGCCTGTCCGGCACCCAATACACGATCCTCACCGCCATCGCCCATCTGCGCGCGCTCACCCCTGATCTTGGCGTCAACCAGGTGGCGGAGCACCTGCATCTGTCCGGGGCGTTCATCACCCTGGAGGTCAACAAGCTGGTCAGCGCCGGCCTGGTGACCAAGGCGGTCAATCCCGAGGACCGCCGGCGGGTGGTGCTGGCGGTGACGCCGGAGGCCGAGCGCCGCCTGACGGAGCTGGTGCGGGTCCAGGTGCCGGCCAACGACGCCCTGTTCGAGGGGTTGTCGGCCCAGGAGTTCAAGACCCTGCGCTCCATCATCGCCAAGCTCGCCGGTCCCGGTGACCGGGCGGTGCGTCTCATCGACTATCTGGCGCCCTCGGGGCAGCTCGACGACGTGCCGCCGGACGTTCGGCCGCCGCTGTAAGCGTGCGCGATCAGGCCGCGGCGAACGGCGGTCCGGCAGGATCGATCTCAGCTGCGGGCGTTATCGTTTGCCCGGCGGAGGGCCAGCCGAAGACCGCGCGCCGCAGGGCCGCGCGGGTGGCCAGGTGGTTGAACCGCCAGATCCGCGCCTCGTCGCGCGCCAATCCATGGATGAAGACGCCGACGCAGATGAACAGGTTGGTGGCGTCCGCCTGGCCAATGGTGCCGTCGCGCACGCAGTCGGCGACCGCCTGCGCGACGGCGCGCTGGGCGGGACCGAACACTTGCGCGGCCTGGCGGGCGTCGCGGATGGCCAGCTTGTTGAACAGCACGGTCCGCGGTGCCGCGAGTGAGGCGGGGGCGGGGATGGCCAGCACCGCCGTAAAGCCGTCGTCCGGGCTGGTCAGGGCGCGCACGAACGCCTGTTCGGCGCTGGAGCCGCGGGCCCCGGCGAGCACCTGGACATGCGCCACCTCCGCGCCATCGCCCACCTGGGCGGCGCCCACCAGAAGCCGACCCGGCTGCTGCGGCACGATCTCGGCCATGGCATTCCTCTGCGCTGCGGGGGAACCCGACAAACGGCGGCAACCGCACACGCCATGCGCCGCGTCGGCCGCGTTGGACGCATCAAGCGAAAACGGTGCCAGCGCCCTCAGCGCATGAGGATGGGGATGTTGCCCGTGGCGGCCGCGCCCCGCCCGTCGCGCACGGTGACGAACACCCGGTAGGCGCCGGGGGGCAGCGGACCCACCCGCACGCTGCTCGCCGAAGGCTCGTGGATGGCCTGCGGAAAGCTCGGGGGAATGGGCTCGGGATCGCCGCCGATGCTGGGGGCCGTGCTTTCCGCCATCACCTGCCATTCCACCTTGAGGGGATCACCATCGGGATCGGTGGCGGCCAAACGCACCAAGGCGTGTCCGCCCGGCGGCACTTCGGCCGGACCGTCGAGGCGCAGCGAGCGGATGCGGGGGGCATGGTTGGCGCCGCCGGGCGGCGTGCCGTCCCACAGCTCGGCCATCACCTCCACCGTTTCCGTCCATTCCCCGGTGGGAAGCAGCAGGGAATACCAGGTGGGGGTCACCTCCTGCTTCTGGCCCCACAGGAAGGCGATGGTGCCGATGTCCGCCTGCTTGGCGGCGGTGAGGTAGCGGCGCATGCGATCGGCCTTCACGCTGGAGGTCAGCTCCGGTCGCGCGCCCCAGGGCGTCTTGATCGCTTCCCAATGGCCAAGGCTGCCCATCTCGGTCAGCAGCACCGGCCCGCTCCAGCCCTGGGCCCGGGCGCGGGTGGCCGAGGTGAGCAGGCCATCGCCATAGCCATTGATGCCGAGCACGTCGATGGAGGGCGCCAGGCGCTTGATCTGCGCGGCCTTGTCGGTGCCCACCTCCGCCACCACCGCCATGGTGGGGTGGCTGGGGTCGAGGGTCTTCACCAGTTGCGCCGCCTGCTCGATGGCCGGCCAGACCAGCTCCGTTTCCTCCGGTGGCAGTTCCACCTCCACCTCGTTGCCGATGCCCCACATGAGCAGGGCCGGGTGGTTGCGGTAGCGTTCCACCATGTGACGCAGGGCGTCCAGCTGCGTCTCCACGGCGGCGCGGTTGCGATAATCGAAGCCGAGGCGCGGATGGCCCATCCAGAAGCCGACGATGACCTTGAGCCCGGCGCGCTGGGCGGCATCCAGCACGGCGCCGGGCTCCTGGCCATAGGTCCGCACCACATTGGCCCCCAGGGCCTTCAGCTCGGGAAGACGGGTTTCGCCGCTGGCGCCCCGGGCCACGAAGGGCTGGCCATCCACCAGCAGGCTGGTGCCGCGCACGCTGACCTGGGCGGCGGCAGCCGCGGTGACGAGGGCCGGCCCGCCGGCGCACAGCGCGAGAGCGAGCAGGGGAAGGGGAAGGACAGCGCGCACCAATGCAGGACTCCAGACAGATCGATCGGGGTTCGATCGCCATCGGGCCGCGGGCGGCACCGACTCGCTCGTTGCAGTAGCCGCGGAATCTTGCGAGAGGAGGGCGGCGACATCAACCGATCCGCCCGCATGGCCCCCGGCCTGCGCTTGCGTCCCGCGCGGGATGCGCGATCCGCACAGGCGCGGCATCGGGACGTATCAAGGGGATGTGCCACACGGGCTCGCTCCAAGGGCTCAACTGGAGGCCTGCTGCCGACATGTTCGTGCTTGCCCATCTTTCCGACCCCCACCTGGGCCCCATTCCCGAGGCGCGCGTCTCCGAGCTGCTCGGCAAGCGCTTCTTTGGAATGATGAACTGGATCGGTGCGCGCCGCCGCAATTTCGGGGCATCCACCCTGGGGCCGCTGCTCACGGATCTGATGGCGCAGGCGCCGGACCATATCTGTGTCACCGGCGATCTGGTGAACCTCTCCCTGCCGGAGGAATTCGATACCGGCGCCACCTTCCTGACCTCCCTCGGGGAGCCTGACCGCGTCAGCGTGGTGCCTGGCAACCACGACGCCTATGTGCGCTCCGCCATGCATTACCATCTGGAGCATTGGGCCCCCTTCCTTTCGGGTGACGACACCCATCCGCACACGCCGGTGGATGTGGATGCCTTTCCCTATGTGCGCCGGCGCGGGCCGGTGGCCGTGGTCGGCGTCTCCACCGCCATTCCCACCGCCATTTTCCTGGCCAGCGGCGAAGCCGGGCGGGGACAGCTCGCGCGGCTGCGGACGCTGCTGCTGCAGTTGAAGGAGGAGGGACTGTTCCGGGCGGTGATGATCCACCATCCACCGGTGGGCACCCGCCCCTTCCATCGCGATCTGCGGGACGCGGCAGCGGTGCGGGCGGTGCTCGCTGAGGCCGGTGCGGAATTGGTGATGCACGGGCACGACCACCGCACTGAGTTCGGAGTCATTCCCACGCCGGCCGGTGGCGTGGTGCCCGTGGTTGGCGTGCCCTCGGCATCCGCCGGGCCGGACGATGACCGTGGGGCCGGTGCCTATGCCCTGTACCGGATTTCCGGGGAGCCCGGAGCATGGCGCTGCGAGATGGAAAGGCGGGGCTATGCCGCTGGCGATGCAACGGTGCGGGCCCGCGAGGTGCAGCTTCTGGCGCCGTTTGGTTCGGCCGCCTGACCGCTCAGAAATGTGGTGTTTTGATGCCGTTTCCCTGTCGTCATCGGGGGGCAGGATTACCGAACTTTAAGTTGAGGGGCGGGGCGTCTCCGCGCATGGTGCGGCCATCCTTTAAGGAGGACCGTTGATGAAGAAGACCGTTCTTGCCGCCGTCGCGGCTGCCCTTGTCGCTGGTTCCGTGGCCAGCTATGCGGCGCCGCCCGTGGGGGCCGGCCCGCAGGGGCCGCGGCCCACCGCCGAGCAGCGGGAAGTCCTGTCCGATGCGCGCATCGCCGCGGTGAAGGGCGGGCTGAAGCTCACCCCCGACCAGGAAAAGCTGTGGCCGGCCTTCGAGACCGCGCTGCGCGATGTGGCCAAGCAGCGCTCCGCCCTCATGGAGCAGCGCCGTGCCGAGCGCCAGGCCGCCCGCGCCGCCGCCAAGCAGGGCGAGAAGCCGCCGATGGTCGATCCGGTGGCGCGGCTGCGCGCCGGGGCCACGCGGATGACCACCACTGCGGGTGAGATGACCAAGGTGGCCGACGCCCTCGACCCGCTCTACAAGGCGCTGACCCCGGAGCAGCAGAAGACCTTCCAGGTGCTCGCGCGCGACAATCTGCGGGCGTTCTTCGGCGGTCCCGCCCGGCCGCCGCGCCCGGAAGCGCCGCGTCGCGGCTGATCTGACGACGGGCGGCGTCGCGTCGCTGCCCCGTTCCGGCCGGAGGGGAACTCCGGCCGGTCTTCCTCTGCGCAAACGCTCCCAGACATTCCTGCAAAGCAGCGCCTGATGCGCGCGGATCCATGACGAGATTTCATGGATCACGTGATCAATATTGATTTTTCTGATGGCGCGTCGGCGGATTAACATGCCCGCGAAGCGGCCGGTGCGCCTTGGGCGTGCGTCTTGGGTGCCGCAGAGCGAGTGTTTCATGTCGATCCCTTCTGAGACGATGCGCCCGCCGGCGGCTCCTGGGCGCCATCTCCCTGCTGTGCTGATCATCATTGCCGGCTGCGTGATCGCCATGATCACCTTCGGGCCGCGTTCGGTGTTCGGCCTGTTCCTGGTGCCCATGTCGAGTGACCTCGGCTGGGGTCGCGACGTCTTCGGCCTCGCGGTTGCGTTGCAGAACCTCTTATGGGGACTGGGTTCGCCCTTCGCCGGGGCGGTGGCCGATCGCTTCGGCACGGTGCGGGTCCTGTGCGCGGGCGCCTTGCTCTACGCGGCGGGCCTGATTCTCATGGCCTACGCCACCACACCGGCGATGCTGCAGATCAGTGCCGGTGTCCTGGTGGGCTTCGGCCTGTCGGCGGCCTCGTTCAATCTCGTGCTGGCGGCGTTCGGCAAGCTGTTGCCCGACCGGCTGAAGGGGCTGGGCTTCGGCGCGGCCACCGCGGCCGGGTCGTTCGGGCAATTCCTGTTTCCGCCGCTCACCACCGGGCTGATCGACAGCGTGGGGTGGCAGGAAACGCTGATCGTGTTCGGCTTTGCCATGCTGGTGGTGATGCCGTTCTCGATCGCCCTCGCCACCCGTGGCATGCGCGCGGGAGCACCAGGTGCGGCGGCGGCGCCAGCCCTGCCGCAGCAGAGCGTGGCGGGCGCCCTGTCGGAGGCTTTCCGTCACCGCAGCTATGTGCTGCTGGTGCTGGGCTTCTTCACCTGCGGCTTCCAGCTGGCCTTCATCACCGTGCACATGCCGGCCTTTCTGGTGGATCGCGGCATCGGCCTGTCGGTCGGGGCGGCGACCCTGGCGCTCATCGGCCTGTTCAACATCATCGGCTCCATCGCCGCCGGCTACCTGACCGCGCGGGTCTCCCGCAAGTATCTGCTGGCCTGGATCTATGCCGGTCGCGGGGTGGCCATCGCCGTGTTCATCATGCTGCCGGTCACGCCCTTGAGCTGCTACGTGTTCGGTGCCGCCATGGGGCTGCTGTGGCTCTCCACCGTGCCGCCCACGTCGAGCCTGGTGATGCTGATGTTCGGCACGCGCTACATGGCCATGCTCTACGGCTTCGCCTTCTTCTCCCACCAGGTGGGCGGCTTCCTCGGCGTCTATCTGGGCGGCGAGCTCTATGAGGCCGTCGGCTCCTATGACCTCATCTGGTGGCTGTCGGTCGCCCTGTCGTTCGCCTCGGCGGCCATCAACCTGCCGATCCGCGAAGAGCCGGTGCACCGGCCGGTGGTGAGCGTGGCGTAAACGAGCCCTTAACAGACCCTGAACAGGGGGTTAATTTGTTGCGGCCGCAGGGTCACACTGCGCGGAAAAACGGCGTCATTGCTGCATTTTCCGCCATTCCCGGGGGGTGCTGCGCTTGACAGTCGGGGGGTGCGTCTGTGCATCTTCGAGCTTGATCAACAGGCAGTTGTGAAGCAGCCATGCGCAGGACTTTTCTCGCGGCCATCGGTGTCGCCACCGTGCTCTCCGGAGCGACGAGCGCCGCCCGTGCCGGTGAGCAGCTTTCGGCGGAACAGGCGCGGGCCTTCGTGATCGGGCGCTCGTTCTCCTTCTCCTGCTTCGAAGGCTCGAAGGGCTCGGGCCGGGTCTATGCCGACGGTTCGGTGGCGGGCATCATCTCCCTGCGGGAAAACCCCGCCCGCTTCGTGCGGCTGCCGCCCAACACCCTGCGGGTGCGCGGCGATGCCGTCTGCGGCTTCGTCAAGGGCATGACGTTCGAGCCCTGCTTCGATGTGGTGAAGACCGGGCCGGGCTCGTTCCGTGGCTCTCTGGCCGGCGTGCAGACCATGTGGTGCGATTTCGACCGGGTCGGCGGCGAACGGCCCCAGGTGGCCTCGCGGCGCCGCAGCCGCAGCCACGTCGCCGAAGAGGCTTCGGCCCAGTAAGGCGCGCGGTGCGCTCTCGCTTGTTCTGATCAGTCCGCAGCGTCGGGGCGGGTTGGGCGCAGCTTCAGGCCGCTGGCGGGTGGTCGTGCTGCCCTTCGATCCACGCCTTGCGCCGCGACAGTTCCCGGCCCACGTGCTCCATGAAGGAGCGGACGCGGGCGGTGGCCTTGATATCCGGATGGGTCAGCAGCCACAGGCCGGATTCCATTTCCGGTTCGGGGCCCATCACGCGCACCAGCCCGGGCGTGCTGGCGCCGATGAAGCAGGGCAGCACCGTCAGCCCGATCCCCGCCACCGCCGCCTCGGCCAGCCCCAGCACCGAGTTGAGCCGATAGACCTGCCGGTCGTCGCCCACCCGCTCGCGCAGCCACTTGGCCGGCTTGATGGAGCCGAGGGTGTCGGAAAAGCCGATCCAGTCGTGCCTGCGCAGGTCGCCCGGCTCCAATCGCCCCGCGCCAATCACATCCGGCCGGCCATAGACGCCCCAGGCAATGCCGGCGATCCGCCGGCCCACCAGGATGTCGCCGGGGCGATCGCTGGCGCGGATGGCCACGTCCGCATCGCGCTTCGACAGGCTCAGCGGCTGGTTGGAGACCACCACATCCAGGCGGATCTCGGGGAAGGCGGCGCGGAAGCTGGCGAAGACCGGCGTCAGCATGTGCACCAGCATGGAATCGTTGGTGGTCACCCGCAGGTCGCCGGAGGGGCGCAGGTCGCGGCCGGTGATGCGCCGTTCCACGGCCGCCACCTCCTCGCCCATGCGCTCCGCCAGCCGGACCATCTCCTCGCCGGTGGTGGTGGGCACATAACCGGAGCGGGCCCGCTCGAACAGGCGGCTGCCGATCAGCTCTTCAAGGGCTCCGAGCCGGCGGAACACGGTGGAGTGGTTGACGGTCAGGAGGTCGGCGGCCCCGGCCAGGGACCCCGTTTGGGCGATGGCCCGGACCAGGCGGAAGTCATCCCACGCGATCATGTTCCTATGCGTCCGCGCAAATGAGAGTGGCCTGCGCTCACTATTGCATTGCGGCGGTGAGGAGGCGAGCCCCTAACCCTGCGGCGGCCCGCCTCGGCGCGGCAGCAGCCTTTGGTAGAGCCACCCCATGGCCACCAGCACCAGCCCGAGGCCGATGAAGGACATGGCGCGCAATACGCCCTCCAGGTCCGACATGTCGGAAAGGAAGACCTTCACCACCGTCGCGCCCACCACGGCGGCGGAGCCGAGGCGCAGGGCGCGGGAGCCGCGGGCCAGCCCGAGCCCCAGCAGGGCGATGCCGAACGCTAGCCACACCGCGGAATAGGTGTACCATTCCATGGAGCTGATCCGGTCCGCATCCAGCACTGGCCCCTGGAACAGGCGCGACACCTGGAACGTCAGGTAGGCGAGGGCCAGCACGGTGGCGAGCGCCCCGGCCGCGAGCCGCAGCCGCGGACGATGCGGCGGCAGGTTGGCCGCGTAGGCCAAGGCCAGCACCGCCGGGAGGGCATAGGCCACCAGCAGGTCGTTGAAGACCACCCCGCCCACATTGGCGCCGGTGAGGAAGGGATTGCCGGCGATGAGGGCGTCAAGGGCACACAGGGCGGCCAGAACCGCCACGCCATCGGAGAAGAAGCGGTAGAGACGGCGGCCGGTGGCGCGGGCGATCCGGGCGAGGCCTACCGCATAGGCTGCATAGATGGCAGCCAGGAGCCCGCTCTCCCACAGCCGGGAGCCGACGGCATAGACGTCGCCCCCATGGGCCAGATGGCGGATTTCCAGGGCCGCCAGCAGCACCGCGAACACTAGCGCCAGGCTCTCCAGCACCCGCCGGCTCCAGTCGTCCTGCGCCCGCAGCAGCCATGCGGCGGCAGCGAAGGCCAGGGCCGGCACGCCATAGCCCCACAAGAGCCAGTTGAAGATGGGCGTGGTTCCGAGATCGGCGCCGGCGATGGTGGGATCCCAGCCGATCCGCGCCAGCACCACCATGCCGAGGGCGGCCGCGAGCTGCCGCAGTCCGGGCAGGGGCCGCTGGGTGGCGACCCAGGCGACGCCCAGGGCCGCCAGGGCGAGGCCCACGGTGAGCCATCCCTTCTCCAGGGCGAACGCCAGGGCAAGGCCCAGGCCGATGACGCCAGCGGCGGCAAAGACCGCTGCCGGGACCTCGCGGCCCCGTCGGGTCAGCAGCTCGGCGCCGGCGGTGAACAGGGCCGCCAGCAGCAGGGCGAGGGCGGCGAACGGCAGGTTGCGATCGAGCTCGGTCAGCCGTCCATAGGCGGCGAGGAGCAGCAGCAGCGGGCCGACGGTGGCGGTCAGCGCCCAGCCCAGCGCGGTGAGGCGCCGCTGGGCGCGCAGGGCGCCGGCAAGGCCGAGGCCCAGCAATCCGGCGCCCATCATCAGGCCGTAGGTGGCGAAGTGACCGACGGAGAGCCGCGCGGGCTCCGGCGCGACGCCGGCCAGGGGGCCCGCCGGCGCCACGGCGCTGCCCGGCTCCGGTGGAAAGGCCCAGGCCATCAGGATCGCCGGTGCGGCGAAGGCCACCGCCACCGCCCCGAAGGTGGCGGCCTCCACCCGCCAGGCGAGCGCCAGCGTGCCCAGGCTCAGCCCCACGAACACCGCCAGCGGCAGGCCGGCGACGGCGTCAGAATTGGCAGCCAGCACCGCCACCAGCAGAGCGAGGGCGCAGCCGAGAGTGGTGATCGGATCCGGCCGCGGATCGGCCGGCGGGCCCCACGCCAACCCGGGAGCGATCAGCAGGGCGGTCAGCACCAGCAGCACGGCGGCCAGGGCGCCCGCCGCCGGCACGGCCTGCGGCAGCGCGAAGAGGAGGAGGGCGACACCCCAGGCGGCCCCGCCCAGCAGGGCCAGCAGCGCCAGCCAGCGCCACAGCCGGATGCGCGCCACGGCGAGCGCGCTGGCCCCGACCATGGAGATCAGCAGCACGACGCCCCAGGCATTGGGCGTGTCGGAGCTGATGAGCAGGGGCGTCACCGCCGCGCCGACGAACCCCAGTGCCGCCAGTGCCGGGCCATGCAGCAGCGCCGCCAGCAGCGTCGCGACACCGGTCAGGCCCAGCAGCAGGAATGCGGCGGCCGGCGGGAGCAGGTGGTAAAGCTCATAGGCCGCATAGAGACTGCCGAAGGCGGTCATGGTGCCCACCGCCGTCAGCACCGCGGGCACCTGCGCGGCGGGCAGGCCGGCGAAGCCGTCGCGGCGATCCAGCCGGCGCAGGGCTTCGCCCCCCGCCAGCAGCGCCGCCGCCAGCAGCAGCCCGAGGGCAATGCGGCCGGCCGGACCGATGAGGTTCTGCTCGACCGCGAAGCGCACCAGGAAGACGCCGCCCAGTGCCAGGGCGAGGCCGCCGACCCATACGGTCCAGCGGGCGCCCACGCGCTCCTCGAACCCCGACAGGCCCTCCCGCAGCCGCCCGATGCTCCAGCCCCTGGTCGGCGTTGGTTCGGCTTGTGGCGTGGAGGGGAGGGGGCCGGGGGCGGGCCGCTCGGGGGCGTGCGGGGCGGGTGTCGCGTGGGGGCGTGGCGCCGGTTCCGTGAGGTCCATGTCCGGCGGACGGTGCGCGGTTATCCCTTCTGCCGCCGTGGGTGTCGCCCGGAACTGCGCCAGGGCGAGCTCAAGGGCCTGCACACGCTGTTCCAAGGTCTGCAGGCGCCCGCGCTGACGCAGGGCGAGGATGAGCGCCACCAGCGCCATCACGGGGAAGGCCAGTGCCAGCAGCACCAGCCAGGCCACTTCATCCATTCTCAGTCCTCGGGAGGCAGGGGCGGGTCAGGCGCCGGTCGATGGGGGACGTTGGGCCCCAGTGAGACGGGCGATCCGGCGCGCTGGTGGGTCCACAAGGGCGGTGTGGATCCGCAAGGGCGCGTGGGCCGGAAGAAGGGGATGGCGCCGGTGGGGCGGCGTGACACTGGCGCGGCCGCATCCGCCGGCGCGGTCGCGGCCTGGAGGCCGCCATGGTCCGCCGCCGGCGATGGCGCGCGGCGGCGGGCCGCGCAGCGGCAGGGTGGGGCAGCAGGGGCGGGGTCAGCCGCCCTTCTGCTCCTCGGCCTTCTTCACCGGCGGGGGAGCATCGACGGCGTCGAGGCCCTTGTCGATCTTCTTGACGATCTTGGCGAGATCATCCGGTTCCGGCTTCAGATCACGGGCATGGTTCCACTGGAAGCCGGCTTCGAGCTTGCGCCCGACCTTCCAATAGGCATCACCCAGGTGATCGTTGATCACCGGATCCTGCGGCATGAGCTCCACCGCGCGCTCCAGCTCGGAGACCGCCTCCTCATAGCGGCCGAGCCGGAAGTAGGCCCAGCCCAGGCTGTCGACGATGGGGCCGTCGTCCGGGCGCAGGGCCACCGCCTTGCGGATCATGTCCAGGCCGGCATCCAGGTTGGTGCCCTGGTCGACCCAGGAATAGCCGAGATAGTTCAGCACGTGGGGCTGGTCCGGATTGAGGGCCAGCGCCTTCTTCAGGTCGGCCTCGGCCCCCGCCCAGTTCTTGCTGCGCTCATTGCAGATGCCGCGGAAATAGAACAGCGCCCAGTTGGCCTTGGTGGGCTCGGGAATGAGCGCGATGGCTTGTGAATAGGTGTCGGCGCATTCGGAGAACATCTTGCGCGCCTGCTGGATGCGGCCGAGGGCGACGATGGCCTCCAGATCCTTGGGATTGGCGGCGATGATGTCCTTCAGATGCTTCTGCGCCTCGTCGAACTTGTCGGTGGCATCGAGATTGATGGCCATCTGCACTTCGGCATTGCGCTTCAGCGGCGAGGAGTCCGGTACCAGCTCATAGACGGAGATGGCCTTCTGCGGCTGCTTGAGCTGCTCGTAGAGGTCAGCCAGGGTCAGCCGCGCGAACGGATGTTCGGGATCAAGCCAGATGGCGAGCTGGAGATAGACGAGGGCGAGGTCCTCACCACCCTGGCGGGCCAGGGTGGAGCCGAGCCCATAGAGAACCTCGGCGGCGCCTTCCTGGGCGGTGGTCACCAGAGGCGGCAGCGGCTTGCCGGCCTTCAATTCCTTCATTTCGGCGAGCACCACCGGATGGTTGGGCATCGCCTTCTCGAAATCCGCATAAGCGGCGATGGCCGCTTCGGTGCTGTCGTTGCGCGAGGCCCAGCGGGCATAGGCCTCAATGGTCCGCAGCGAGCCGGGATCGAGCTTCACGGCTTCCGCCAGGCGCTTGCCGGCTTCCTTCTTGTTGCCGGCGGCATCCAGGATCAGCCCGGCCTGCAGCGCCTTCAGCGGCGCATACCACTCGGGCCCCTTGAGCTGGTCGATGAGGCTGACGGCCCCCTTGGTGTTGCCCGAGCCGTAGAAGGTCCAGGCGGCCAGCAGCGTGGCGGTGAGATCGCCGATGGGGCCACGCACCGAAAGGGCGAGGTTGGTGCGCGCGGTCTGGAACCGGCCCTTCTTGATGGCCTTCACCGCCAGTGCGAGCCGGGCGATGCGGTGGCCGTTGTCCACCTTCACCAGCCGTTCGGCCAGCTTCATGGCCTCGGCCATCTGGCCGTCCACCAGGGTGGCGAAGAAGGTGCGTTCCATCACCTCTTCATTGCGCGAATCAAGCTCCAGCAGATTGCGCAGATAGGTCACCGCGGCGTCGGTGTCGCGTTCCGTGGTGGCGAAGCGCGCAGCCAGATAGCTGCCGGCGATGGTGGGATCAAACTCTGCGGGGGCCTCCGCGCGGGCTGTTGCCGGCAGGGCCAGATGCAACACCGCGGCGAACCCGGCGACGAGCGCCAGGGAGGAAGTGGGGCGAGAAATCTTCACCGATCAAGAATCCTGAAGAGCCTGGACGGCTGTTGCACCGCGCCATTCATACGCGAGGAGATGGCGGGAGGATGGCCGCTTTCCCGGTGGGTCGCAAGTTTCCACCCGCGCAGGGGCACTGCAGCGTCGGAGCCCCGCGCCGCAGGCCGGGCCGTGGCGTGGCCTTGCCGGCGCCATGACCCCGGGCCATAAGGCGCCCATGGAGACCTCTCTGGCCAAGGCACCCGCCAAAATCAACCTGACCCTCAGGGTCACCGGCCGGCGTGGGGATGGTTTCCATGAGCTCGTCAGCCTGGTGATGTTCGCCGGTGTCGGCGATCTCGTGGCGCTCACGCCCGATCGTCCGCTGGCGCTGACGGTGGAAGGGCCGACCGCCGCCGCGGCGGGGCCCGACGCCGACAATCTGGTGCTCAAGGCGGCGCGGGCGTTGGCCGATCGCGTGCCGGGGCTACGCCTCGGCGATTTCCGTCTGGTGAAGCGCCTGCCGGTGGCCGCCGGCATGGGGGGCGGCTCGGCCGATGCCGCCGCGGCCCTGCGCCTGCTGGCCCGTCTCAACGCTCTCACCCTGGATGACGCGCGCCTGCTGGCGGCGGCGCGGGAGACCGGCGCTGACGTGCCGGTGTGCCTCGATCCGCGCCCGCGCCTCATGCGGGGAATCGGCGAGCAGCTTTCGGCACCGTTGCGGCTGCCGCCGCTGTTCGCCGTGCTGGTGAATTGCGGTGTCGCCGTGCCTACGGCCGATGTCTTCCGCGCCCTGGGCCTGCGGGCGGGGGAGTTGCTGCCCGGCCCCGAGCATCCGCGTGAACTGCCGGCGGATGTCGTTGCCTTGCGCGGGGTTCTGGCTGGTCTGCCCAACGACCTCGAACCGCCGGCGCGGGCGGTGGCGCCGGTGGTTGGCACCGCGATGGGCGCGCTGGCCGCGGCGCCGGAGGCCCGGCTGGTGCGCATGTCCGGCTCGGGTGCCACCGTGTTTGCTCTCACCGATGACTGCCGGGCGGCCGCCGTCTTGGCCCGGCGGCTGAAGGCCGAGTACCCCGGCTGGTGGGTTCGGCCCACCGTTCTGCGGTGATTGCGCGCGCGTCGCGTGTCTTCGCCGAGCGCGTCGCGTGCCTTTTTCGATTCGCGTCGGACCCTTGCACCGCAACTGCGGGGGGCTCGGCGGGTGATGGAGTGATGGGGATGACGCTGCCGGCTTTTCTGCTCGCCGCGCTCGGCGAGATCGCAGGGTGCTTCGCCATGTGGCACGTGGTGCGCCTCGGCGGCTCGCCACTGTGGCTGGTGCCGGGGTTGGCCAGCCTCGCCGCCTTCGCCTACGCATTGACCTTCGTGGACGCGGAAGCGGCCGGGCGCGCCTTTGCCGCCTATGGCGGCATCTATATCGTCGCGTCGCTGGCCTGGATGTGGGCCGTGGAAGGCGTGCGGCCCGACCGGTGGGACGCGACCGGCGCCCTTTTGTGCCTTGCTGGCGCGGCCGTCATCGTGTTCGGGCCGCGCGGCTGAGCCGCGTCACCCGCGCTCAGTGGGCGCGGGAGAGGCAGAAGTCCACGGCTTCCATCAGCGCGTCCTTGGCCGGGCTCGCCGGGAACAGGGCCAGGGCATCCTTGGCCATGGCGCCATAGTGGCGGGCGCGCTCGACCGTGTCGGCGATGGCGCGGTGCTTGGTGAGCAGGCCGATGGCGGTGGCGAGATCGGCATCGTCCGCCTCGCCGCGCTCCAGGCACTTCTGCCAAAACGCCCGCTCGGTGGCATCGCCGCGGCGGAAGGCGAGCAGCACCGGCAGGGTCAGTTTGCCCTCGCGGAAGTCGTCGCCCACATTCTTGCCGAGCTTGGCCTGGTTGCCCCCATAGTCCAGGGCGTCGTCCACCAGCTGGAAGGCGATGCCCAGATTCATGCCATAGGAGCGGCAGGCGACGATCTCCGCCTTTGCGCGGTCACCGAGCACCGCACCCACCTCGCACGCGGCGGCGAACAGCTCCGCCGTCTTGCCGCGGATGACGGCCAGATAATCGTCCTCGGAGGTCTGGGTGTTCTTGGCGGCGGCCAGCTGCATCACCTCGCCCTCGGCGATGACGCAGGCGGCGTTGGACAGGATGTCGAGGCAGGTGAGCGAGCCCACCTCCACCATCATCTTGAACGCCTGGCCCAGCAGGAAGTCGCCCACCAGCACCGAGGCCTCGTTGCCCCACAGCTTGCGGGCGGCGAGCTTGCCGCGGCGCATGTCGCTTTCATCCACCACGTCGTCGTGGAGGAGGGTGGCCGTGTGCATGAACTCCACCGAGGCGGCGAGCTTCACGTGGCCGTCGCCCGCGTAACCGCACAGTGCGGCGCAGGCGAGAGTCAGCATCGGCCGCAGGCGCTTGCCACCGGAGGAGATGAGGTGGTTGGCCACCTCGGGGATCATCGCCACATCGGAGCCAGTGCGCGCCAGAATGGCGGCATTGACGCGCTCCATATCCGCTTTCACCAGGGCGACCAGCGCCTCGATGGACGGTTCATTGGGCTCGAACGGAAGGACGAGGGCCAAGAAACACGCTCCCGCTTGTCTTTCTTTCGGGCGCACCATAGGGATGCCCATGGGCCTGACGCAAGCGCTGCGGCACGAAAATGCCCGATTGGGAAGGCCATCGGGCAGGCGCGAGGGAGCAGCCGGGAATGCGGGAGCTGGTGCGAACCAACGACGTGGTGCTGCTTGGCGCCATCACCGCGCTGCTGGATGCGGCGGAGATCGGCCATTTGGTCGCGGATGCTCATATCAGCGCCCTGGAAGGCTCCATCGGCATTCTGCCGCGCCGCCTGCTGGTGATCGACGATGACGCGGCGCGTGCGCGCCGGTTGTTGGTGGATGCAGGCTTCGCGCAGGCGCTGCGCGATCCCGAGTGAGCACCGATGGCGATCACCACCGCCGAAACCACTGAGGACGCCGTGCTGGGCGGACGTCTTACCCTGCGGCAGCCGGTGCGCGGCCATCGGGTGGGGCATGATGCGCTGTTGCTGGCGGCTCTGGCGCCCGCCTCTTGCCGCGCCATGGTGGATCTGGGCGCCGGGGTCGGCAGCGCCGGCCTTGCCTTTCTCACCCGCTGCCCCGAGGCGCGCGGTACGCTAGTGGAGATCGATCCCGATCTGGCGCGTCTTGCGGCAGAAAATGCCGAGGCGAATGGCCTCGCGGCGCGTTGCCAGGTGGTGGCAGCCGACGTGCTGACCCTCGGCCGGCCCGGCGGCGCGCCGGAACCGGTCGCCCATGCCGCCGATCTGGTGCTGATGAACCCGCCGTTCAATCCCGCCGCCGCGCACCAGGTTTCGCCCCACCCCGGTCGGGCCCAGGCCCATATGGCGGGGGAGGATCTGCTGGAGGCGTGGGTGAAGGCGGCCCACCGCTGCCTCAACGCCGACGGCGTGCTGTGCCTCATCCATCGGCCGGAGGAGGCGGGGGCGATCCTTGCCGCCCTCCAGGGCCGGTTCGGCGCCGCCGAGCTGCTGCCGGTGTATGGCAGGCCGGGTGGTAAGCCGGGCGCCGCCGCCGTGCGGCTGCTGGTGCGTGCACGGAAGGGCCGGCGCACCGCGCCGCGGATTCTGCCCGGGCTGGTGCTGACGGATGCGGCCGGCGCACCGACGCCCGAGGCGGCAGCGGTGCTGCGCGCGGGGGACGCGCTTGCGCCGCCTTGAGGCCGTCGTCTCGCGCGCCTACATCTTCACTATGGCCGATCCCTTCTTCTTCCTGCCCCGCCGCCTCCGCAGCCTCATCCCCTCCCGCTGGCGCAGGGATGTGCCGGTGGTGCCGGTGGTGCGCCTTGCCGGTGCCATCGGCATGAACTCGCCCTTCTCCCAGAGCCTCACCCTCGCCGGCTGCGCCCGGACCCTGGAGAAGGCGTTCGCGGTGAAGGAGGCGCCGGCGGTGGCGCTGCTCATCAATTCCCCTGGCGGCGCGCCGGTGCAGTCCCACCTCATCTTCAAGCGCATCCGGGCGCTGGCGGAGGAGAAGGACAAGCACGTCTTCGCCTTCGTGGAGGATGCGGCGGCCTCCGGCGGCTACATGATCGCCTGTGCCGCCGACGAGATCTTCGCGGATCCCTGCTCGGTGGTGGGCTCCATCGGCGTGGTGAGCGCCGGCTTCGGCTTCGACAAGGCCATCGCCCGGTTCGGCGTTGAGCGGCGGGTCTATACCGCCGGCGAGCGCAAGGTGACGCTCGATCCGTTCCAGCCGGAGCGGGCCGAGGATGTGGAGCGCCTCGACGGCCTGCTGAAGGAACTGCATGTGGTGTTCGCCGATCTGGTGCGGTCGCGCCGCGGCAGCGCCCTCACCGTCGACGAGGCCACCGTGTTCTCCGGTGAATTCTGGCTCGCCACCCAGGCCCTCGGCCTCGGGCTCCTGGACGGGCTCGGCGATGTGCGCGGCATCCTGAAAGCCCGCTACGGGGATGATGTCCGGATGCCGCTGATCCAGGGGCCGTCGCCCTTCTTTCTGCGCAAGCCTGGCGGGTTCACGGGTGGGGTTGGTGCGGGGCTCGCCCATCAGGCCGCATCCGGCGCCATGGCCGCGTCGGAGGAGCGCGCCCTCTGGGCTCGCCTCGGGCTGTGATGGCCCCGCTCCGCTGGCCCTGGGGCCCGCGCTCCGCTACAGCTTCTTGAGCGTCGCCGAAGCTCTTAGCCCCGGCCGCCGCTGCGCCGACTGGATGTAAGCACCGCCCCATGAATACGCCCGCCAACACCCTCCATATCGCCGTCGCCCAGCTCAATCCCATCGTCGGCGACGTGGCCGGCAATCTGGAGCTGGTGCGCCGCACCCGCGATGCCGCGCGCCTCTCCGGCGCCGACCTCGTGGTGTTCTCCGAGCTGTTCATCGCCGGCTACCCGCCGGAGGATCTGGTGTTGAAGCCCGCCTTCCAGGCCGCCTGCCGCAAGGCGGTGGAGGAACTGGCGGCGGAGAGCGCCGACGGGCCGGCGCTGCTGGTGGGCGCGCCCTGGGTGGAGGGGGGCAAGCTCCACAATTCGGTGCTGCTGCTGGAAAATGGTGCCATCAGCGCGGTCCGCCACAAGGTGGACCTGCCCAATTACGGCGTGTTCGACGAAAAGCGCGTCTTCCAGCCCGGCCCCATGCCGGGGCCCATCCCGTTCAAGGGGGTGCGGCTCGGGGTGCCGATCTGCGAAGACATCTGGGGCCCCGACGTGGTGGAGTGCCTCGCCGAGACTGGCGCCGAGATCCTCATCGTGCCCAACGGTTCGCCCTATCGCCGCTCGGTCTATGAGGAGCGGGACAATGTGGCGGTGGCGCGGGTGGTGGAGAGCCACCTGCCGCTGCTCTATGTGAACCAGGTGGGTGGCCAGGACGAACTGGTGTTCGATGGCGCCTCCTTCGCCCTCAATGCCGACCGGTTCCTGGCCCTGCAGTTCCCGAGCTTCCAGGAACGGGTGCGGGTGACCCGCTGGGAGCGGCTCGCCGGCGGCTGGGCCATGACCGAGGGGGCTATCGGCATCCGCACCGAGGACGAGGCGGCGGACTATGCCGCCTGCGTGCTGGGGTTGAAGGACTACGTGAACAAGAACCGCTTTCCGGGAGTGGTCATCGGCCTGTCCGGCGGCATCGACAGCGCCCTGTGCGCGGCCATGGCAGTGGATGCGCTGGGGCCGGACCGCGTCCACTGCATCATGATGCCCTATCGCTACACCTCGGAGGAGAGCCTGTCCGATGCGGCCGTGATGGCCGAAAAGCTGGGCGTGCGCTACGACATCCTGCCCATCGCTCCGGCGGTGGAAGGGTTGGAGAGCGTGCTGCATCCCCTGTTCGCCAATCACCCCAAGGACGTGACGGAGGAGAACCTCCAGTCGCGCGCTCGCGGCACGCTTTTGATGTCCATTTCCAACAAGTTCGGCGGCATGGTGGTGACCACCGGCAACAAGTCGGAGATGTCCACCGGCTATGCCACCCTCTATGGCGACATGAACGGCGGCTACAATCCCATCAAGGATCTGTACAAGACCGAAGTGTTCCGCCTCTCGCGCCTGCGCAACCAGTGGAAGCCGGAGGGTGCGCTGGGGCCGGACGGCATCGTCATCCCCGATGCCCTCATCGACAAGCCGCCCACCGCTGAGCTGCGCGAGAACCAGAAGGACGAGGATTCGTTGCCGCCCTATGCCACTCTCGATGCCATCCTGTTCCGGCTGGTGGAGATGGAGGCGCCGGTGGCGAGTGTCATCGCCGAGGGGTTCGATGCGGCGCTGGTGAAGCGGGTGGAGCGCATGCTGGCCATCGCCGAATACAAGCGCCGGCAGGCGGCGCCGGGCGTGAAGGTCACCGGCCGCAATTTCGGACGCGACCGCCGCTACCCCATCACCAACCGGTTCCGCGACGAGGGCTGAGGCGCAAGCGCGGCGATTCTGCCACGGTTGGTGTGGGAAAAGCGGGGCAGGCGTCGCTTCGGCGCGCTTTCGCCTTCCAATGGGCCGGGCAGATGCTCTAGGTCGGAAGCACTCGCATATCTGTCCACGCGATGCTGCCCGTCGCGCCGCCTGAGGGAAGTTGTCCGATGCACCAGCGAACCGCCCGCGCCATTGACCCGTCCTCCGATGCGGCCATTGCGGCGAGCGTGACGCCGGCGCCCATCGCCGACATTGCGGCGAAGCTCGCCATTCCCGCCGATGCGCTCTATCGCTACGGCCCGCACAAGGCCAAGCTCGGCCTCGAGTTCCTGCGCGAGCTGGAGGACCGCCCTGCCGATGCGCCGCAGGGCCGGCTGATCCTGGTCACCGCCATCAGCCCCACCCCGGCGGGGGAGGGCAAGACCACCACCACCATCGGCCTCGGCGACGCGCTCTCGCGGCTCGGCGAGAAGACCGCCGTGTGCCTGCGCGAGCCGTCCCTCGGCCCGGTGTTCGGCGCCAAGGGCGGCGCCACCGGCGGCGGCCATGCGCAGATCATCCCCATGCAGGACATCAACCTGCATTTCACCGGCGACATCCACGCCATCACCGCCGCCCACAATCTGCTGTCCGCCCTCATCGACAACCACATCTATTGGGGCAACGGGCTCGATCTCGACAGCCGCCGCATCGCCTGGCGGCGGGTGATGGACCTCAACGACCGGGCCCTGCGCGCCATCACCGTCGGCCTCGGCGGGCCGGCCAACGGCTTTGCCCGTGAGGACGGGTTCGACATCACCGTGGCGAGCGAGGTAATGGCCATTTTCTGCCTCGCCGACAGCCTGGCGGATCTGGAAGCGCGCCTGTCGCGCATGGTGATCGGCCAGACCCGGTCGCGCCGCATGGTGCGGGCGGAGGAGCTGGAAGGCATCGGCTCCATGGTGGCGCTGCTGCGCGACGCCTTCCAGCCGAATCTGGTGCAGACCATGGAAGGCACGCCGGCGCTGGTGCATGGCGGCCCGTTCGCCAACATCGCCCATGGCTGCAATTCGGTGATGGCCACCAAGAGCGCCCTGGCGCTGGCGGATTATGTGGTGACTGAGGCCGGCTTCGGCGCCGATCTCGGCGCCGAGAAGTTCCTCGACATCAAGTGCCGGCAGGCCGGCCTCACCCCCTCCGCGGCGGTGGTGGTGGCCACCGTGCGCGCCCTGAAGATGCACGGCGGCGTGCCGGTGAAGGAGCTGGGGCCGGAGAATGTGGCGGCGGTGACCCTGGGCACCGAAAATCTGAAGCGCCACGTGGAGAATATGGGCAAGTTCGGCCTGCCGGTGGTGGTGGCGCTGAACCGCTTCACCTCCGATACGCCGGCCGAGGTGGAGGCGGTGCGCACGGCGCTCGCCGAACTGGGCATCGAGGTGTTCGTGTGCTCGCACTGGGCCGATGGCGGCGCCGGCGCCGAGGCACTGGCCCGCGCGGTGCGCACCCTCGCAGCCCGGCCGAGCCGCTTCACATATCTTTATCCCGATGCGATGCCGCTGAAGGAGAAGATCGAGACCGTGGCGCGGGAGATCTATGCCGCGGGCCGGGTGGAATTCTCCTCCGCCGCCCTCAATCGGCTCAAGGAATTCGAGGCGGCGGGCTTCGGCAAGCTGCCGGTCTGCATGGCCAAGACGCAATATTCCTTCTCGGCCGATCCCGCTTTGCGCAATGCGCCCACGGGCCATGTGCTGCCGATCCGCGATGTGCGGCTGTCCGCCGGCGCAGGCTTCGTGGTGGCGCTGGCCGGCGACATCATGACCATGCCGGGCCTGCCGTCCCATCCGGCGGCGGAGCACATCTTCGTCACGCCGGAGGGCGTCATCGCCGGCCTGTCCTGAGGCCGGTGGGGCCAAGCGGATCAGTGAACGCTGATCCGGGCTGGCGATTAGCCCTGGCGGGGACGGTAGTCGCCGGTCTTGGGGTCCCGCTCCAGGGGAATGGTCTTCAACTCGCCCGCGTCGGCGGCCTGCTGGCGCTTGAGGGTGTCGTTGACCCGCCGGCTCTCCGCCGCGATCACCTTCACCAGAGCGGCGGCGCCGAGGGCGCCCAGGGCGACAATGAACAGCGGCGGCACGGGCGGGTCTCCTCACCTCTCGCTTGTCGCGCGAGAACGCTCTAACGGTTGCGACGCATCACGCGTGGACGCCATCTGCCATCGGTCCCGGTCTTCGACCGGGCCCAAGTGGCTTCGCTCAAGCGCCGCGCGAGCTTGTCCCAAGGTTCATGAGAAAGCTCAAGAACCTTGGGCATCATTCACCATGCGCTCATGGCGAAAAAGGGTCGAAGCCGCCGGATCGGCCTCAGGCGGCGAACACCTTGTAGCGATGGGGCTTGAGGCCGACCTTCGTGCCGACATCCAGGCTCTGGTCGCGCGGCACGGCGGCCTCGATCACCAGCGGGCCGCCGTCGTTGGCGATTTCCACGTCCGCCCGGCGGTTGGGGCCGAAGGTGCGCACCGCCAGCACCCGGCCGGCGAACGGGCTCGCCGCCGGGTCGGCGATCTCGACATCGTGCGGGCGGGCGAGGATGCGGGCCGGGCCATCGCCCAGCCCCTGGGCATCGAGCCCCAGCGCCCGATCGCCGAGATACAGGCTGCCGGACCGCGCGAGGCCGGGGAAGGCGATGGTTTCGCCAATGAAATCATGGACAAAGGCGGTGGCCGGATCATCATAGACATCGGCCGGCGTGCCCACCTGCTCGATCTTGCCACGGCCCATCACCACCACCCGGTCGGCCAGCTCCAGGGCTTCTTCCTGGTCGTGGGTGACGAGCACCGAGGTCACCGGCAACTCCTCGTGCAGGTGGCGCAGCCAGCGGCGCAGCTCCTTGCGCACCTTGGCGTCGAGGGCGCCGAACGGCTCGTCCAGCAGCAGCACCCGGGGCGAGATGGCGAGCGCCCGCGCCAGTGCCACCCGCTGGCGCTGGCCGCCGGAGAGTTGGGCGGGATAGCGCTCGGCCAGCCAGTCGATCTGTACCAGGGACAACAGCTCGTTGACCTTGGCGCGGATGGCGGCCTCCGGCAGCTTGTCGGCGCCGCGCCGGACCCGGAGGCCGAAGGCCACGTTCTCGAACACGCTCATGTGCCGGAACAAGGCATAATGCTGGAACACGAAGCCCACGTTGCGCTCGCGCACTGAGCGGTCGAGCGCGTCCTCGCCGTCGAACCGCACGGCGCCGGCATCGGGCCAGTCGAGCCCGGCGATGATGCGCAGGAGGGTGGTCTTGCCGGAGCCGGACGGGCCGAGCAGCGCCACCAGCTCGCCGGAGCGGATCTCCAGGCTGACATTATCCAGCGCGGTAAAGGACTTGAAGCGCTTGGTGACGCCGACGACGTCGATGCTCATCGCTCTTCCTCTGCAAGGCGGTGTTCAAGAATGGTCTTGGCGATCAGCGTCACGAGCGCGAGCAAGGCCAGGAGGGACGCCACCGCGAAGGAGGCGACGAACTGATACTCATTGTACAGGATTTCGATATGCAGCGGCATGGTGTTGGTGAGGCCGCGGATGTGGCCGGACACCACCGACACCGCCCCGAACTCGCCCATGGCGCGGGCGTTGCAGAGCAGGACGCCATAGAGCAGCGCCCATTTCACATTGGGCAAAGTGACCCGGAAGAAGGTGGACAGCCCGGAGGCGCCGAGCGACACCGCGGCTTCCTCCTCCGCCGTACCTTGTTCCTGCATCAGGGGAATCAGCTCCCGGGCGACGAAGGGGAAGGTCACGAAGATGGTGGCGAGGACGATTCCGGGCAGGGCGAAGATGATCTTGATGTCCCAGTCCTGCAGCCACGATCCGAACAGGCCCTGGGCGCCGA
This sequence comes from Xanthobacter sp. NM-25, assembly GCF_022138605.1. Lineage (GTDB taxonomy): Bacteria > Pseudomonadota > Alphaproteobacteria > Rhizobiales > Xanthobacteraceae > Xanthobacter. The sequence continues at coordinate 773,281 of NZ_JACBFS010000001.1, read as the reverse complement.
ACAGCAGCACATAGACCAGGCCAGCGACCACCGGGGACACGGAAAACGGCAGGTCGATCAAGGTGATGAGGAAGGTCTTGCCGGCGAAGTCGAACTTGGCGATGGCCCAGGAGGCCACCAGGCCGAATACCAGGTTGGCGCTCACCGAGATCAGCGCGACGAGGAGGGTGAGGCGGATCGCGGCGAGGGCGTCGGGGTCGACGAGGGCGTCGAGATAGGCGCCGAGGCCATGCTTGAACGCCTCGACGAACACCACCACCAGCGGCAGGCCGATGAACAGGCCGAGAAAGGCCAGCGCCACCGCGGTGAGGGCGACCCGTACCGCGACGGGCTCGGTGTTGACCGGGCGGGGCGCGCGGGCGGTGTAGGCCGGGGCCTCCGCCACCGCGCTGGGCAGGCCCTCGCTGGCGCCGCGGACGGGATGGGGTTCGGTCAAGGTCACGACAGTTCCGGTCACGACGCTTTGCCTCCCCGCAGCTCGCTCCAGCGCTGCAGGCGGTTGATGACCAGCAGCAGGGCAAACGAGGCCAGGAGCATCACCACGGCGATGGCGGTGGCATCCGCATAGCGGAACTCCTCCAGCCGGATCACGATGAGCAGCGGGGCGATTTCGGAGATGCCGGGCAGATTGCCGGCGATGAAGATGACGGAGCCGTATTCACCCACCGCCCGGGCGAAGGCCAGGGCGAAGCCGGTGAGCAGGGCGGGCCAGACCGAGGGCACGATGACCCGCCAGATGGTCTGGCTGCGCACCGCGCCGAGGCTGGCGGCGGCCTCCTCCAGCTCCGCGTCGAGATCGGCCAGCACCGGCTGCACCGTGCGCACCACGAACGGCAGGCCGATGAAGATGAGCGCCACCAGAATGCCGAGGGGGGTGAACGACACTTGGATGCCGAGCGGCGCCAGCAGGCTGCCGATCCAGCCGTTTTCCGCATAGAGCGCGGTCAGGGCGATGCCGGCGACGGCGGTGGGCAGAGCGAAGGGGATGTCGATGAGCGCATCCACCACCCGCTTCAGGGGAAAGTCATAGCGCACCAGCACCCACACCACGATGGCGCCGAACACCACGTTCACCGCCGCCGCCGCCAGCGACAGGCCGAAGGAGATCTGCAGCGCGTGCAGGGTGCGCTCGCTGGTGACGATGGTGAGGAAGCGGGCGAAGCTGATCTCGCTGGTCTTGATGAACAGCGCCGACAACGGCAGCAGCACGATCAGGCTCAGCCAGGTGAGGGTGAGCCCGAGGGTGAGCCCGAAGCCGGGAATGACGCTCGGATGGCGCAGGGTGAGGCGGGACGCGGTCATTGTGGAATTATAGCGCCTCACCAGGGGGAACGTCGTGCGCTCGATCAAGGGGAAGGGGTGTTTGCGGCGGCCGCCTGTGGAAGGCCGGGCCAGACCGCGCGCCGGCCGGGCCGGCACGCGGTCGAAGGGGGCGGGCGCAACGGCCCGCCGGTGAGGTCGTCTCAGTTGGCATAGATCTCGTCGAACACGCCGCCATCGGAGAAGTGGGTCTTCTGGGCCTTCTGCCAGCCGCCGAACACCTCGTCGATGGTGAACAGCTTCACCGGGGCAAAGGTGTCCTTGAACTTGGCCGCCACCTGCTCATCGCGCGGGCGATAGTAGTTCTTGGCGGCGATCTCCTGGCCGGCGGGGGTGTAGAGGAACTTGAGATACTCCTCGGCGATGGCGCGGGTGCCCTTCTTGTCCACCACCTTGTCCACCACCGCCACCGGCGGCTCGGCCAGGATGGAGAGGGAGGGGGTGATGATGTCGAACTTATCGGGGCCGAGCTCGTTGACCGAGAGATAGGCCTCGTTCTCCCAGGCGATGAGCACGTCGCCGATGCCGCGCTCCACAAAGGTGACGGTGGAGCCGCGGGCACCGGTGTCGAGCACCGGCGCGTTCTTGAACAGCGCCTTCACGAAGTCCCTGGCCTTGGCCTCGTCGCCGCCGGTCTTCTGCAGGGCATAGCCCCAGGCCGCCAGATAGTTCCAGCGGGCGCCGCCGGAGGTCTTGGGGTTCGGCGTCACCACCTTGATGCCCGGCTTCACCAGGTCGTCCCAATCCTTGATGCCCTTGGGATTGCCCTTGCGCACCAGGAACACGATGGTGGAGGTATAAGGGGAGGAGTTGTCGGGCAGGCGCTTCTGCCAGTCCTTGGCCAGGGCACCGCGCTCGGCGATGGCGTCGATGTCATAGGCGAGGGCCAGCGTTACCACGTCCGCATCCAGGCCGTCGATTACCGAGCGGGCCTGCTTGCCGGAGCCGCCGTGGGACTGGCGGATGGTGAGGTGATCGCCGGGGTGGGCCTTCTCCCATTCGGCGATGAAGGCTTTGTTGACGGCCGAATAAAGCTCGCGGGTGGGGTCATAGGAGACGTTGAGCAGGGTGGTCTCCGCCGCCCGGGCTGGCGCGGAACCCAGACCCATGCCTAGTCCCATGGCCAGCGCCGCGCCACCGAGGCAGGCGCCGAAGCTCCGGCGCGAAAGGCGGCGGGTCAGAGCGGAGCGGCGCGCGGAACGAATGGGCATGACAGCCTCCGGTGATCGGTGGGGCCCCGGGAGCGGGGCCCAAAGGGAACCCCCGAATGGGGCTCTTCCAGGAATGCAGCAGACGATGGCATCCCTTTCACCGCCGGTCAATGCGTAATTCTACAAAATCCATAGAAATAAAGTTTAAACCTGATTTCAACGCGTTATCAGTGTAAAATGCCTTGGCCTCAAATGCCTTCACCGAGGTGGATGCCGCACTCGGTCTTGGCGCGGCCGCGCCAGCGTCCGGCCCGGGGATCCTCTCCGGGCTTCACCCGCGAGGTGCAGGGCATGCAGCCGATGGAGGCGAAGCCGTGCTTCTCCAGCGGATGGTGGGGCAAGGCATGGGCGTCCATATAAGCGAGGAGATCCTCACGCCCCATGGCGGCCAGCGGGTTGAACTTCACCCGGGCGCCGTCGCCTTCCACCACGGCGATGGCGGCGCGGGTCTGCGCCTGGTAACGCTTGCGGCCGTTGATCCAGGCCGCATAGGGCGCAAGGCCGCGGGCCAGGGGCTCCACCTTGCGCACCGCGCAGCAGGCGTCGGGATCGGTGGACCACAGGCCGCTGTCACCGTCGCGCGCCGCCAGCGCCGCCGGATCGGGGGCGAGGGTGATAACCCCGGTCAGGCCCAGGAGGGCGATCAGTTCGTCGCGATAGGCGAGGGTTTCGGGAAACAGGTGGCCGGTATCCAGGAACAGGATCGGCGTGGCCGGATCAAGCTGGGCGATCAGGTGCAGCAGCACCACCGATTCCGTGCCGAAGGACGACACGGCGGCGATGCGGCCGGGAAAGGTGGTGAGCGCCACCTTGAGGATGTCGCGGGGCTCGGCCGCCCTGAGGCGGGCATCGAGGGCGAACACATCCACGGGCAGCGGCGCGCGGTTCACGGCGTTCATGGCCTATCCCCTTGCGGCGCGGCGGATGGCGGCGGCGGTCGGCCGGCCGTCGCCGGTGGGCTGGTAGAACACGCTGTAGCTGCCGAGCGCGGCGGCGAAGGCCTCCGCATCGGCCGGCTTTTCCACCTCGAAGGCATCGAAGCCGGCGCGGGCCATCATCAGCACCTGGTCCCGCAGCACGTTGCCGGTGGCCCGCAGCTCGCCGGTGAAGCCATAACGCTCGCGCAGCAGCCGCGCCTGGCTGAACGCCCGGCCATCCCGGAACTTCGGGAACACCAGAGCGATGAGGGAGAGGCGCGACAGCAGCGGCGCGAGCTCGGCCACGTCGCGGGCATTGGGCCACACCACCCCCAGGGCGCCGTTGCGGCCGGCCGGGGCTTCACCCTCGCGCAGCAGGCGATCGGCGGAGATGAGCGCCGGACCCTGTGGCAACGGCGCGTCGTCGGCGGTGGGCACGAACGGATCGGCCGTCACGGCCCCGGACTTAACGAGGGGCATAGGCGCGCTCCTTGAACGGCTCGACGCCGAGGCGGTCCACCGCGGCGATGAAGGTTTCCTGGGGCGAGGTGCGCAGCGCGAGATAGGTCTCGATGAGCCGCTCCACCGCATCGGCGATCTCGCTCTCGGGGATCGCCGGGCCGATCAGCTCGCCGATGCGGGCCTTGGAATTGGCCTTGCCGCCCAAGGTGATCTGGAAGAACTCCTCGTCCTTCTTCTCCACCCCGAGAATGCCGATATGGCCCACATGGTGATGGCCGCAGGCATTGATGCAGCCGGAGATGTTGACATGCAGCCGGCCGATTTCCGCCGCCTTGGCGTGATCGGCGAACCGCTCCGACAGGCGCTGGGCGATGGGAATGGAGCGGGTGTTGGCCAAAGAGCAATAGTCGAGGCCCGGGCAGGCGATGATGTCGGTGACGAGGCCCACATTGGGGGTGGCGACGCCGATGGCATCGAGCGCCTTCCACAAAGCGGGCAGATCCTTCTGCCGCACATGGGGGAAGGTGAGGTTCTGCTCGTGGGCGACGCGGATCTCGCCATAGCCATAGCGCTCGGCGAGATCGGCGATGGCGTCCATTTGGTCGGCGGTGCAATCCCCGGGCGGGGCGCCCACCGGCTTCAGCGAGAGGGTGACGATGGCATGGCCCGGCACCTTGTGCGGGGCCACCGCATTGGCGTGCCAGCGGGCGAAGGCGGGATCGGCGAGGGCGCCGGTGAGCCCCGCCGGCCGGTCGGGCAGCGTCTCGAAATCCGGCACGGCGAAGCGGCTGGCGATGTCGGCGAAGGCGGCGTCGTCGAGCCTTAAGGCGCCGTCCTTGAGGGCGCGCCATTCCGCCTCCACCTTCTCGGCGAAGGCCTCGGCGCCCATCTCATGCACCTGGATCTTGATGCGGGCCTTGTAGATATTGTCGCGCCGGCCGCCCAGATTGTAGGTGCGCAGGATCGCTTCCAGATAGGAGAGCAGGTCCTCCTTCGGCAGAAACTCACGGATGGTCTTGCCGATATAGGGGGTGCGGCCGAGCCCGCCGCCCACCAGCACCTCGAAGCCGATGGCGCCGTCGCGCTTGTGCAGGCGCAGCCCCACGTCATGGACGCGGATGGCCGCGCGATCATGGGTGGCGGCGGTGATGGCGATCTTGAACTTGCGCGGCAGATAGGTGAACTCGGGGTGGAGGGTCGACCACTGGCGGATGATCTCCGCATAGAGGCGCGGGTCCTCGATCTCGTCGGGCGCGGCGCCGGCCCAGGCGTCGGTGGTGGTGTTGCGGATGCAATTGCCCGAGGTCTGGATGCCGTGGATGCCCACTTCGGCCAGCTCGGCCATGGCGTCCGGCAGCTCGGCGAGCTTGATCCAGTTGAACTGGATGTTCTGGCGGGTGGTGAAGTGGCCATAGCCCCGGTCATAGCGCCGGGCCACCCGGGCAAGGGCGCGCAACTGGGGGGCACTCAGGGTGCCATAGGGAATGCACACCCGCAGCATATAGGCGTGCAGCTGCAGATAGACCCCGTTCATCAGCCGCAGGGGCTTGAACTCTTCCTCGTTCAGCGCCCCCGACAGGCGGCGCGCCACCTGGTCCCGGAACTCGGCGACCCGCTCCTTGAGGAAGGTGCGGTCGAACTCGTCATACACATACATGGGACTGCGCTTTCCTCAGGCGGCGCCGGGCAGGGCGATGGCGGTCGGCAGGGCCACGGTGGGGCCCTCGACGCGGATGCGTTCGCGCAGGTTGGCGGGGGCGATGCGGCCGTCCGCGGTGCGGCGGACCGGGGCGGGATAGGCGCCCACCGCGGTGTTCTCGTCCCCATGGGCGACGGCGAGCAGCGCCTGCACCCCCTCGCCGGTGTCACGCACCGCCGCGTCGGCAAGGCGCTCGCTCCACCGGCCGGAAGCGGTGAGCCAGACCACCACGCCGTCGGCAAGGCGGTTGGCGGTGATGGCGGTGGGGCCGGAAATCTTCAGCTTGCGCTGCAGCGGCGAGGTCATTCTGGCACTCCTTACGCCCTAAACAACGGTCAGATGATGTGTAAATAACAGGCTATCGTATTTCTAAATGTAAAATAACATCATCTCACGTGCAATATGTAAAATTAAACGGGACGTGCGTGTGGAAAGGGGCGTGCGGGTCACCAAGCGTGCTGGGATTCCCTCTCCAGACGCCCCTTGCGGGAACGAGCAGGCCCGGTGCAGGCTGGCTCCTGCCTCGTGCACCTTCATCCGCGCGCGCAACCCTGCTCCATGTCACGGGAACCCCGGGGGGAATCCGATGCCCGAACTCGCTGTCGTCTCGCCGTCCCCGATCCTGCTCGACATCACCGACGGCATCGCCCGCATCCGCTTCAACCGCCCCAAGGTGCTCAATGCTTTGGACGAGGCCACCATCCTCGCCTTCAAGGCGGCGGTGGACGAGGTGGCGGCGGATTCGACCGTGCGGGTGGTGGTGCTCTCGGGCGAAGGGCGCGCCTTTCTCGCCGGCGGCGACGTGGGCCGCTTCCACACCGCCGGGCCCGACGCGCCCAAGGTGGTGGCGGCCATCATCGATCCGTTCCACCAGGCCATCCTGGCGCTGGCCGGCATGCCGGCGCCGGTGATCGCCTCGGTGCACGGGGCGGCGGCCGGGGCCGGGCTTTCGGTAGCCTTGGCCGCCGACCTGGCGATCGCCGCCGAGGATGCGGTGTTCACCATGGCCTACACCCGCATCGGCACCACGCCGGACGGCTCCGGCACCTTCTCGCTGCCGCGGGTGGTGGGTCTGCGCAAGGCCATGGAACTGGCGCTGCTGTCCGATACGGTGGATGCCGCCGAGGCGCTGCGCCTCGGCCTCGTCAACAAGGTGGTGCCGGTGGCCGCGCTCGCCCACGAGACCGACCTTCTGGCCCGCCGGCTCGCCGCTGGCCCCACCGAGGCCTATGGGCGCATCAAGCACCTGCTGCGCGCCGCCTTCCGCCACACCTTGTCGGAGCAGTTGCACGCCGAGCGTGAGGCCTTCATCGCCAGCGCCGGCACGGCGGATTTCGCCGAGGGCGTCGCCGCCTTCGTCGCCAAGCGCCCACCCCAATTTGAGGGGCGCTAGGGCGCGATCGCGCGGGCTTGCCGGGTTGCGTTGACTGAAGTCTATTAATCCGATAATGTTCATAGAAATTACAGGATCTATGAACATGACGCTCCTGCGCCACCCTCTGTTCCGCGATACCGTGCTGTTCGCTTTGTCCTACGGGGTGATCGTGGTCGCGGTGATTTTCGGCTGACGACCGCGCGCACAAACACGAACCGCCGCACCCGGAGGGGTTGCGGCGGTTCGTGTTTGTGCGCGGGGAGGGCGGCTCAGCGCGCCAGGGTCACCTGCTGATTGGTGTCGGCGATGATGCCGGTATAGCGATTGGGTCCATCGGGCTGCAGCCGCGCGGTGACCTTGCCCTGATGATTCTGCAGCACCAGATCCGGCCCCATGGTGTCCCAGCCCTTGGTCATGAAGATTTCGCTGGGGCAGGAGACATCCGCCTGTGCCGCCATGCCGCTGAGGCCGCGGGTGGTGGAGAGGGTGACCGGGCAGCTGTAGCGGCCATTGTCCCAGCTGAAGCTCCAGGCACCGGAGAGCTGCTCCTTGGCGGCGCTGGGGGCATAAGCGGTGGCGCCGGGATTGGCCGGTGGCGGGGTGAGGGGAACGGCGTTGGCGGTGGCGCGGGGGGTGATGGCTTCGGCCGCCGAGGTGGCGGCGGGCACGCTGGCGACGCTGGCGCTGGTGGTCGCCGGGGACGGCGCCGGCGAGGTCTCCACCGCGCCGGAAGGCGCCGCCATCACCCGATTGGCCTCCACAGCCGAAGTTTTGCTGCCGAAGCCGTCGAGCTCGGTGCTGCATCCCGCCAGGACCATCACGAGAGCTGCCGCCAACCCACCCGCCGCCACGGTGGTCGCGGTGCTCGATCGCACCCGTTCAGAAACCAACTGCATCCACTCCTCTCCGGACGTGTTCCGCAACACGACGACCCCGGCCCATCGATTCGCCCCCGCTGCGGCGCACGATGGCCCTTGGTTCCCGCTGACGTTCGGATCGCAACCTGTCGCGGCGCTGTCGCAGCCGTCACCCGTCGCGCATCCGGCCACACTTCCCGCAGAACATGGCAGGACCATGGCTGTTGGATTACCGTGATACCATATCACCGGTGCGGATGGACGCCATGGTTAAGCCGCGTTATCCACCCGGGACGGTATCCGCCTTTGGTCGGATCGGCGCGGCAGGGGCCGCGCGGTCCCTCTGGGAGATGGCCATGACCTCCATGCTCGACCCGAAGACCCTCACTTTGCTGGTCACCGGCGCCACGTCCGGCATCGGCGCCGCCACCGCCCGTCGCTTCGCGCGGGCTGGCGCGCGGGTGATCGCGGTCGGCCGGCGCGCCGAGCGGCTGGCGGACCTGCAGGCGGAATTCGGTGCGCGGGTGCACACGGCGGTGCTGGACACCCGCGACCTGGCCGCCACCGAGCGCCTGGTGGCGGAGCTGCCGGCGCCGTTCCGCGATTTCAACGTGGTGTTCGCCAATGCCGGCCTCGCCATGGGCCTCGAGCCCGCCTACGCGGCGAAGGTCGAGGATTGGGATACCATGGTGGCCACCAACATCAACGGCATGCTCTACACGGTGCGGGCCACCCTGCCGGCGATGATCGCGCGCGGCGAGGGCCATGTTGTGCTCACCGGCTCCATCGCCGGCGACTATGCCTATCCCGGTGCCAATGTGTATGGGGCCAGCAAGGCGTTCGTGAAGCAGTTCGCCCTTAACCTGCTGGCCGATGTGCATGGCAGCGGCGTGCGGGTGACCAATATCGAGCCCGGGCTGACGGAGACCGAATTCTCGGTGGTCCGCTTCCATGGCGACCAGGGCAAGGCGGACAATGTCTATGCCGGCGCCACGCCCATGAGCGGCGATGACATCGCCGAGCAGGTGCTGTTCGCGTGCAGCCAGCCGCGCCATGTGAACATCACCCGCATCCAGGCGATGGCGGCGCAGCAGGGCTTCGGCCCGCTGGCGCTGAAGCGCAGGCCGGCCTGAGTCGGTTGCCGGGTTCAGGGCGTCGGGGTGCGTGGCGGTGAAGAGGGTGTGTCCGGTGTCGGGTGCGTGTGGAGAGCGGGCATGAGCAGCGTCAGCCTGCCCAATGCCATCACCGTGGTGCGGATCCTGCTGGTGCCGGCGGTGGTCTGGGCCATCGGCGTGGGGGAGACCCAGCTGGCGTTCTGGCTGTTCCTGGCCGCCGGCATCTCCGATGGCCTCGACGGCTTCATCGCCAAGCGCTTCCACATGCAGACGGAGCTCGGGGCCTATCTCGATCCGCTGGCCGACAAGGCGCTGCTCATCTCCATCTATGTGGCGCTGGCGGTGGTGGAGCTCATTCCGCGGTGGGTGGCCATCGCCGTCGTGTCGCGGGATGTGATGATCATCGGCGCCGTGGTGTTGTCGCTGGTGATGGCGAAACCGGTCACCATCGCGCCGCTTCTGGTGTCCAAGGTGAACACCGCTGCGCAGATCGCCTTTGCGGCCTTCGTGCTGGCGAGCTCCGGCTTCGCCATCCATCTGCCGCAGGCGTTCGCGCTGGGCCTGACGGCGGTTGGCCTCTTGACGGGTCTTTCCGCCGCTGCCTATCTCGCCGCATGGATGCGTCACATGGCGAGTTGATGGGGCCGGCCGATCGGGCTCCGGCAGATCCTGCTTCGACCGGCCGCGTCCCGGCGGCCCCGGAGGCGTCGGCGCATGAGCCCGTGCCGGAAGGCACCATGCTGGGACGCATTCAGCTGCGGTTCTGGATCGGCGCCCTGGTGGTGCTGGTGCTGTGCCTGTGGCTGCTCAGCGGCATCCTTCTGCCGTTCGTGGTGGGCCTGGTGCTGGCCTATTTCCTCAACCCGGTGGTGATGCGGCTGCGCCGTATCGGCATTGGCCGAACCATCGCCTCGCTGGCGGTGGTGGTGGTGATGCTGCTGGGGGTGGTGCTGTTCTTCCTGGTGGTGCTGCCGATCCTGACCTCGCAGCTGTTCGAGTTCGCCCAGCGCCTGCCGTCCTACGTGGCGCGCCTGCAGGGCCTGTTCACCGAGGAGAACCGCGAATGGCTGAGCCATATTGTGGGCGATCGGCTGCCGGACATGCAGCGCTCCATCTCGGAGCTGATGACCCAGGGCGTCACCTATCTGCTGGGGCTTCTGTCCTCGGTGTGGGCGGGGGGGCAGGCCCTGGTCTCCATGTTCGCGCTGATGGTGGTGACCCCGGTGGTGATGTTCTACATCCTGTGCGACTGGGACAATATGTTGGATTTCGTGGACCGGCTGCTGCCGCTGCAGCAGCGGCCGGTGCTGCGCGACCTGGCGCGGGAGATGGATGGTGCCGTGGCCGGCTTCGTGCGCGGCCAGGCGCTGGTGTGCCTGCTGCTGGGCCTTTATTACGCCATCGCCTTGTCCATGACCGGGCTCAACTTCGGCCTGCTCATCGGCCTGGTGTCGGGGGCGGTGTCGTTCATTCCCTATGTGGGCTCGCTCACCGGCCTGGTGCTGGCGATGGGCGTCGCCATCGTCCAGTTCTTTCCCGATTGGGGGATGATCGCCACGGTGTTCGCCATCTTCATCTTCGGCCAGACCATCGAAGGCTATGTGCTGTATCCCAAGCTGGTGGGCGACAGTATCGGCGTGCATCCGGTGTGGCTGATGTTCGCCCTGTTCGCCTTCGGCTACCTGTTCGGCTTCGTCGGCCTGCTGCTGGCGGTGCCGCTGACGGCGGTGGTGGGCGTGGCGGCGCGCTTCGCCGTTGGCAAATATCTCAACTCGACCCTCTATCGAGGCCCGGGTGAGACGCCGGAACCCCGGTGACGCCATGGCTGGACACCCTCCAGTCCGGCAATTGCCGCTCCTGTTGCCCGCCGAACCGGCCCTGCGGCGGGAGGATTTCCTGGCCGCGCCGGGCAATGCGGCGGCGCTTGCCCTCATTGATGCCTTCCCGCACTGGCCGGCCCGGGTGGTGTGCCTGATCGGCCCGCAAGCGGCGGGCAAGAGCCATCTGGCCGCCATCTTCGCCGAGCGCGCCCATGCGCGGGTGATGCGGGCGAGCGACCTGACGCGGGCGCAGGTGCCCGAGGCGCTGGCGTCCGGCGCGCTGGTGCTGGAGGATCTCGACGCGGCGCCGTTCGAGGAGGCGGCGCTGTTCCATCTGCTCAACCTCGCCCGCGAGCAGCATGCCTTCCTGCTGATGACCGCGCGCCTGCCGCCCTCGCAACTGGTGCTGGCCACCAAGGACCTCGCCTCGCGGCTGCGGGCGGTGCCGCTGTTCGAGATCGCCGCCGCCGACGATGCCCTGCTGGCGGCGGTGCTGGTGAAGCTGTTCGCCGACCGCCAGGTGGCGGTGGATGAAGCCACGGTGAGCTATCTGCTGCTGCGCATTCCCCGTACGGTGGCGGGGGCGCAGCGGGTGGTGGAGGCGCTGGACCGGACCGCGCTGGCGGCCCATCGTCCGGTCACCCGCAGCCTGGCCGCGCAGGTGCTGCGCGACCATCCCGACCTTGCGGCCCAAGAGGACGGCACCGAGGACGGCGGGGAGGACGATGGCGGGGAGGTGGACGGCCCGGAAGAAGGCGGCCCGCAAGAAGACGGCCCGCAAGAAGACGGCCCGCAAGAAGACGGCCCGGAGGACGAGGCTTCCGGCGGTGGAGAGAAGCGGCGGGGCTGAATGCCGCCGCGTCATAGAGTAGTCATCTAACATGGCCATGGTCCGCCCGAACCGATGGAGCCGACGATGAGCGCAAGAGAGGCCGCAGCTGTGGTGGAAGACGAGATCCTCCCGGAAGGGGCCGACGGTTCGGAGGCGGTGCTGGCTCTGGCGCACTCGCCCCATCGCTTCATCAACCGTGAGATTTCCTGGCTGCACTTCAATCGCCGGGTGCTGGAGGAGGCCTCCAACCGCAGCCACCCGCTGCTGGAGCAGCTGCGCTTCCTCTCCATTTCCGCCAACAATCTCGATGAGTTCTTCATGGTCCGCGTCGCCGGCCTGAAGGAGCAGATTCGCGAGGGGGTGCAGACCCAGAGCCCGGATGGCCTCACCCCCTCCGAGCAGCTCACCAAGATCATGGCGAGCGCCGCCCAGCTGATCGCCGACCAGCAGGTGCGCTGGCGCGAGCTGCGCGGCGACCTGGCCGCCGCCGGCGTGGTGCTGGTGGACGGGGCCGACGCCACCGCCGCGGACCGGGCGGCGCTGGAAACCCATTTCCTCAATCACGTATTTCCGGTGCTGACGCCGCTCGCCATCGACCCGGCCCACCCGTTTCCGTTCATCCCCAATCTCGGCTTCTCGCTGGCGCTGCAGCTGGCGCGCCAGGGCGACGGGCGCGGCATGAACGCGCTCATCCGCGTGCCGGCCAAGGTGGAGCGCTTCATCCGCCTGCCCGACCATGCGGTCACGCCCGGCATGCGCTTCATGACCCTGGAGCAGATGATCGGCCTGTTCATCTCCTCGCTCTTCCCCGGCTATGAGGTGAAGGGGCAGGGGGTGTTCCGGGTGGTGCGCGACAGCGACCTCGAAATCGAGGAAGAGGCGGAAGACCTCGTCCGCCTGTTCGAGACTGCGCTGAAGCAGCGCCGCTATGGCGAGGTGATCCGCATGGAGGCCGATGCCTTGATGCCGGAAGAGCTGCGCAATTTCGTCGCCCGCGAGCTCGGCGTCCATGACGACGAGATCTTCGTGGTGAACGGGGTGCTGTCGCTGAACGAGTTTTCCCAGCTGGTCTCGGTGGATCGGCCGGACCTCAAGTTCAAGTCCTACAATGCGCGATTTCCCGAGCGCATTCGTGAAAACGGCGGCGACTGCTTTCTGGCCATTCGCGAGAAGGACATTCTTGTTCACCACCCTTATGAATCCTTTGACGTGGTGGTGCAGTTTCTCCGTCAGGCCGCCCGCGACCCCAATGTCGTCGCCATCAAGCAGACCCTCTACCGCACCTCCTCCGACAGCCCCATCGTGAAGGCGCTGGCGGAAGCGGCGGAGGCCGGCAAGTCGGTGACCGCGCTGGTGGAGCTGAAGGCCCGCTTCGACGAGGAGGCCAATATCCGCTGGGCCCGGGATCTGGAACGGGCCGGCGTGCAGGTGGTGTTCGGCTTCATCGAGCTGAAAACCCACGGCAAGCTCTCCATGGCGGTGCGCCGGGAGGGCGGCTCGCTGGCCACCTACGTGCACGTGGGGACCGGCAACTACCACCCCATTACCGCGCGCATCTATACCGACCTCTCCTTCTTCACCGCCGATCCGGTGATCGCCCAGGACGTGGCGCGCATCTTCAACTTCATCACCGGCTATGCCGCCCCCGGCGAGCTGGACGCCATGGCGGTGTCGCCCATCGGCCTCAAGGCGCGGCTGCTCGACAACATCCGCGAGGAGATCGAGCACGCCAAGGCCGGCCGGCCGGCGGCCATCTGGCTGAAGTGCAATTCCCTGGTGCACCCCGAGATCATCGACGCGCTCTATGAGGCGAGCGGGGCGGGGGTGCAGGTGGATTGTGTCATCCGCGGCATCTGCTGCCTCCGCCCCGGCATCCCCGGCCTCTCCGAGAACATCCGGGTGAAATCCATCGTCGGGCGCTTCCTGGAGCATTCGCGCATCTACTGCTTTGGCGCCGGCCATGGGCTGCCCAGCCCGCAGGCCATCGTCTACATCTCCTCGGCCGACCTGATGCCGCGCAATCTCGACCGCCGGGTGGAGACCTTGTGCCCCATCACCAACCCGACGGTGCACGAGCAGGTGCTCGACCAGATCATGGTTGCCAACCTTATCGACAACCAGCAGAGCTGGCGGGTGTTGCCGGATGGCTCGTCGGAACGCATAGTCCCGGCGCCGGGCGAAGAGCCGTTCAACGCCCATCAGTATTTCATGACCAACCCGAGCTTGTCTGGACGTGGAAAATCTCTCAAGGATTCTTCGCCGCGCAGCCTTCTCGTCCGCCGCTGAGCCGGCCGACGCGGCCCATCGCGCCCCTGGTCGCCTGGGCGATGGGGCGCCGGTGGCGGTCATCGACATCGGCTCCAATTCCGTGCGGCTGGTGGTCTATGAAGGGCTCAACCGGGCGCTGACGCCCATCTTCAACGAAAAGGCCCTGTGCGGCCTCGGTCGGGAGGTGCTGTCCACCGGCCGTCTGGCGGAAGATGCGGTGGTGCGGGCCCTGTCCGCCCTCAAGCGCTTCCGCGCCCTGTGCGACGCCATGCAGGTGGGGGCGGTCTATCCGCTGGCCACGGCGGCCGCGCGCGACGCCGAGAACGGCCCCGCCTTCATCGCCGAATGTGAGGCCATCTGCGGCGCGCCCATCGAGCTGCTCACCGGGCGGCGCGAGGCGGAACTGGCCGCCAGCGGCATCCTCGCCGGCATCCATCGACCCGACGGCATCGTCGGCGACCTCGGCGGCGGGTCCCTGGAGCTGGTGGAGGTGAAGGGCGGACAGATCGGCACCGGCATCACCCTGCCACTCGGCGGCCTCGCCCTGCAGGATCGCTCCTCGCGCTCGCCGCGCCGGGCCGAGAAGATCATCAAGGAGACCATGTCCGACGCCGGGGTGCTGGACGACATGGCCGGGCGCACCTTCTACGCGGTGGGCGGCACCTGGCGGGCGCTGGCGCGCCTGCACATGTTCCAGAAGGGGTATCCGCTGCACGTGATGCACGGCTATGTGATCCCCGCCCGCGAGGCGCTGGACTTCACCCGCATCGTGCACCGGGCCGATACCGAGACCCTCGCCCATATCGACGTGATTTCCGATGCCCGCCGGCCGCTGCTCGCCTATGGTGCGCTGGTGCTGGAAAACCTGGTGCGCCAGGGCCGCGCGTCCGAGGTGGTCATCTCCGCCCTCGGTGTGCGCGAGGGCCTGCTCTATGCGCTGATGGCGCCTGAGATGCGGGCGGAAGATCCGCTGCTGGTGGCGGCCGCTGAGCTCAACGTGCTGCGTTCGCGCTCGCCGCGCCATGGCGAGGAGCTGGTGGCCTGGACCGACGCCTTCTTCGCCTCCTCCGCGGTGCTGGAAGAGGCGGAGGACGAAACCCGCCTGCGCCGGGCCGCCTGCCTGCTCTCCGACGTGGGCTGGCGGGCCCATCCCGATTATCGCGGCGAGCAGAGCCTCAACATGATCGCCCATGCGGCGTTCGCCGGGCTCGACCACGCCGGGCGCGCCTATGTGGCCCTGTCGGTCTATTTCCGCCATGTGGGCATCGGTGCCGACGATGCGGAGACGCGGCTGCTGGAACTGGTGACCACCGGCATGCTGGACCGCGCCCGCATCCTCGGCGGCGCCATGCGGGTGGCTTATCTGCTGTCCGCCGCCATGCCGGGCATCCTGCCGCGCGTGCCGTTGCAGGTGCGCGGGGATCAGCTGGTGCTGAGCGTGCCCCGCGCGCTCGCCGCCCTGGTCAACGAGCGGGTGCTCTCGCGCCTGCGGCAGCTGGCCCGCCTGATCGGCCGCGAACCTTTGACGGAAATGGTGGACTGAGCCACGTCCCGCCTGCGGGGGACGTTCCGCGCAGGATCCTTTGAACCTGCGACCGGGGCTCTCGGGAGGGCCGGTTTGCGGTGCGTCGCACGCGGCGTGGAGACGCGCGTCAGGCCTGGGCGTCCCCGGCGGATGGCTCCACCGCCACCACGCGCCCTTTTTCCACCGCCAGCGCCAGCCGGCCGGCCTTGAGGGCGAGGGCCCGTTCGCCGAACAGCTCGCGCCGCCAGCCCTTGAGGGCCGGCACGTCGGCGTCATCGTCGACGGCAATGCGCTCCAGGTCCTCGGTGGTGGCGATCACCTTGGCGGCCACGGCGTTCTGCTCGGCGGTCATGCGCAGCAGCACCTTGAGCAGCTCGACGGTGGCGCTGGCGCCGTTGGGCAGCGCCTTGCTGCGCTCGATGCGCGGCAGGGTGCGCGGATCGCGGGCGAGGCCGCGCTTCACCGCCTCCAGCACCGACTCGCCATAGCGGGAGCGCTCGAAGCCCTTGGGTAGCGAGCGCAGTTCGGAGAGACGGTCGGGGGTCTGCGGCTGCTGGACGGCGATCTCGCCGATCACGTCATCCTTGAGCACCCGCCCGCGCGGCAGGTCGCGGCTCTGGGCCTCGCGCTCGCGCCAGGCCGCCAGCTCCACCAGGACCGCCAGTTCGCGCGGCTTGCGCACCCGCGATTTCAGGCGCTCCCAGGCGCTGTCGGGATCCTGCTCATAGGTGGTGGGGGAGGTGAGGGTGTGCATCTCCTCGCCGACCCATTCGCCGCGCCCACGCGCATCCAGGTCGGTGGTGAGCTTCACATAGATGTCCCGCAGGTGGGTGACATCGGCCACCGCATAGGTGAGCTGCGCGGGGCTGAGGGGCCGGCGCGACCAGTCGGTGAAGCGGGACGACTTGTCGATGGCTTCCCCGCACACCCGCTGCACCAGCTGGTCGTAGGAGACGCTGTCGCCATAGCCCAGCACCATCGCCGCCACCTGTGTGTCGAACACCGGATGGGGAATGAGGCGCGCCTGGTGCCAGATGATCTCGATATCCTGCCGGCCGGCGTGGAACACCTTCATGACCCGCTCGTTGGCCATGAGGTGATAGACGGGCGCGAGGTCGAGGCCTTCGGCCAGCGCGTCCACCACGATGGCCTCTTCGGTCGAGGCCAGCTGCACGACGCAGAGCTTCGGCCAGAAGGTGGTCTCGCGGAGAAACTCCGTATCGACGGTGACGAAGGGATGACGGGCAAGACGCTCGCAGGCGGCCGCCAGCGCGTCGTTCGAGGTGATGAGATCCATAAACTTGACCATATCCGGGCCCTTGGCCCGACGAAAGGGATTGTGGCGTGATTTTGTCATGGGCGTTGGTGTCGTCACGCCCCGTGTATCGTCATCCGTCCTGCTTCATGGGCCGGTGCGCGTGCCGGTGGCAAGGGCCCGCGCGCTGTCTGCCGACATGGGCGGCCCCAGCAGGAAGCCCTGCAGATGGGTGCAGCCCTCCTCGCGCAGCAGCTGGGCCTGCGCCTGGGTTTCGATGCCCTCTGCGGTGATCTCCAGATCGAGGGCCAGACCGAGGCTGATGATGGCGCGCACCACCGCGAAGGTGTGCCGGTCCTCCACCACATGGGCGATGAACCCCTGGTCGATCTTCAGGCGGCTGACATTCAGGTCGCGCAGGTAGCGCAGCGAGGAATAGCCGGTGCCGAAGTCATCGAGGGCGAGAGAGAGGCCGCGGGCGCGGAACCGGTCGAGGATGCGCCGCAGCGGCGCATCGGCCTGCAGCAGCAGCGATTCGGTGATTTCCAGCTCGAGCCGCTGGGGCGCGAGGCCGCTGTGCGCCAGGGCGGCCTCCACATCCTGCTCCGCCCGGCCGCCGCGGAACTGGGCCGGCGAGACATTCACCGAGATGAAGACATCTTCCGGCCATGCGGTGGCGGCCTGGCAGGCTTCTTCCAGGATCCACTTGCCGATCTGGAGGATGAGGCCGGATTCCTCGATCACCGGAATGAACTGCTCGGGCGGCACGTCGCCCCGGGTGAGATGGTGCCAGCGCAGCAGCGCCTCGAAGCCGGCGAGGCGGCCCGTGGTGGCGGCGAAGATCGGCTGGTAGACGACGCTGAACTCGTGCTCCCGCCAGGCCGTGTCGAGGTCGATCTCCAATTGGCGCCGGGCCTGCGCGGAAATGCTGAGGTCGGGGTGGAAGTGCTGGGCGTTGCCACGTCCCTCGCCTTTAGCCTGGTAGAGGGCCAGGTCGGCGCACTTGAACAGGGTGGCCACATCGCTGCCGTCGCGCGGGGCCAGCGCGATACCCACGCTGCAGCCGGTCAGGATCTTGTGCTCGGTGAGGTCGAATGGCTCCCGCAGGGCCTCGATCAGGCGCTGCGCGGCGCGCTTGGCCTCCGTCTCGTCGGCGCACTGGCGGCAGACCACTGCGAATTCGTCTCCGCCCAGGCGCGCCACCATGCTCTGCGCCGGCATCACCCCCCGTAGCCGCTGGGCCACGCCCTGGAGCAGCGTGTCGCCCACGTCATGGCCCAGCGTATCGTTGATGGTCTTGAAATAATCGAGGTCGATGAACAGCAGGGCCAGGGTCGGGGCCTCGCCTTTCAGCCGGCGGGTCAGCTCCTCGGTGAAGGCGAGGCGGTTGGGCAGTCCGGTGAGGGCATCGGTGCAGGCGCGCACCCGCTCCTGTTCGGCGAACGCGCGCTCGCGGGCGATCTGGCGCACCACCAGGAACACGATGAGCCCCACCACCCAGCACACCAGCAGGGCGGCGATGCCGATGGGCAGAATGGCCTTCCAGGCCTGATGGTCGATTCCGTCGGCGGTGTCGCTCACCACCACCGCCAGTGGGTGGTGCGCGAGCGGCTGCACCGCGACGACCCGCTTCTGGGCATCCAGCACGTTTTCGGGCACCGCGCCGTCGTCCGGCAGGTTCTGCAGCAGCGCGGCGATGCGCGCGCGGCCCGCATCGGGCTGCGGCGTGCTGCCGACGCTGGCCGGGACCCGCGCCAGCACCGTGCCATCGTTGCGCACCAGGGCGATCAGGCCGGAGGCGCCGAGCTCGATGGTGCTGAAATCGTGCTCGAACGAGGCCTGCTGCATGGCGCCCAGCACCAGGCCGAGGAACCGGCCATCCGGCCCGTTGAGGCGGTGCGCGACATAGATCGTGATGGCGCCACTGGCGATGCTGCGCACCGGCGTGCTGATGAAGCTGGTGGGCGCAGGCTCGGCCGAGAGAGCGGTGAAATAGTCGCGCATGGCGACATTGATCATCGGCGTCGGCCAGCGGCGTGAGAAGCTGACGAGATCGCCGTTGCGGTCGATGATGGTCACCGCATCCACCTGCGGCAGGCCGGAGATCTTCTCCCGCATGAGCTGGTGGATCTCGGGGGTTCCCATCAGGGACCGCAACTGCTGCTGGGTGGAGATCTCCGCCGCGGCGATGCGCTCGGCCATGGAGCGCTGCACCAGCTCGAGCCCCTGCAGGCTACGCTCGGTCTGGTTGGCGAGGGTGAGCGCGAGGTTGCGCAGCTCCCTGCGGTGCTCCTCATGGCTCTGGACATAGAGTGAGTGGGTGAGCCACGAGGCGCCGGCAAGCACGCAGATGACGATCAGCACGCCGATGGCGATGAAGAACAGCGGGGCGCCACGGCGCTGCGCCGCGGACACGGCCTCGTCGACAAACATGGGCCCGGTGGCTTCGGAGGCGGACGAGGGGGCGCAGGCGGTCGGGGTCTCGGGTGAAATCGGGCCTTGGCTCACTGCGCGTCTCGTGGTTGTCGGTCCCGAGACGACGGTCCCCCCGTTGCATCGCTCTCGCCGAGAGGTGCTGATAGCACGCTTTGGGGGGAAGGAACCAGGACTGTCCGCTTGACAAGGGCTAGGGCGCATGCCCTTTCCCCGGCTTTAGACGCGGACGGTCCGCGCCGCGGCGCGCGTTCGCTGGCGCCGGGGGCGAACCATCTCCGCCGGGCTCCGGGCGCGCCGCAAGGCCTGCGCAGGAGCTCGCCGGAAAGGTGTCCTGCCTTCGCGGACCACCCATTTGAGCCTTGAAAGGGCAATCTCGATGCACCGCTATCGCTCCCATACCTGCGGCGCGCTCACCACCGCCGAGGTCGGCGAGCACGTTCGGCTCTCCGGCTGGTGCCACCGCATCCGCGACCACGGCGGCGTGCTGTTCATCGACCTGCGCGACCATTACGGCCTCACCCAGGTGGTGGTGGACCCCGACAGCGCCGCCTTCAAGGACGCCGAGAAGGCGCGCTCGGAATGGGTGATCCGCATCGACGGCAAGGTGCGCCTGCGCCCCGAGGGCACGCAGAACCCCGACCTCGCCACCGGTGCCGTGGAGGTCTACGCCGCCGAGCTGGAGGTGCTGGGCGCCGCCGCCGAGCTGCCCATGCCGGTGTTCGGTGATGTGGAATATCCCGAGGAAACCCGCCTCAAGTACCGCTTCCTGGACCTGCGCCGGGAGAAGCTGCACCAGAACATCATGACCCGTGGCGCCATCATCGACGCCATGCGCGCCCGCATGAAGGGCCAGGGCTTCTTCGAGTTCCAGACCCCCATCCTCACCGCCTCCTCCCCCGAGGGCGCGCGCGACTTCCTGGTGCCGTCCCGCCTGCATCCCGGCAAGTTCTATGCGCTGCCCCAGGCGCCGCAGCAGTATAAGCAGCTGATCATGATGAGCGGCTTCGACCGCTACTTCCAGATCGCCCCCTGCTTCCGCGACGAGGATCCCCGCGCCGATCGCCTGCCGGGCGAGTTCTACCAGCTCGACCTGGAGATGAGCTTCGTCGAGCAGGAGGACATCTTCGCGGCGGTGGAGCCGGTCATTCGCGGCGTGTTCGAACAGTTTGCGAACGGCAAGCCGGTCACCCAGAACTGGCCGCGCATTCCCTATGCCGTGTCCATGCGCAAATATGGCACCGACAAGCCGGACCTGCGTAACCCGCTGGAAATGCAGGAGGTGTCCGAGCATTTCCGGGGTTCCGGCTTCAAGGTGTTCGCCCGCCTCCTGGAGGTGGAGAAGAACGAGGTGTGGGCCATTCCCGCCCCCAAGGGCGGCTCGCGCGCCTTCTGCGACCGCATGAATGCCTGGGCCCAGGGCGAGGGCCAGCCCGGCCTCGGCTACATCATGTGGCGCGAGGGGAATGAGGGCGCCGGCCCGCTGGCCAAGAACATCGGCCCCGAGCGCACCGAGGCCATCCGCCAGCAACTGGGGCTTCAGGCGGACGATGCCGCTTTCTTCGTGGCAGGTGACCCCTCGAAGTTCGTGAAGTTCGCCGGCGCCGCCCGCACCAAGGTGGGCGAGGACCTGAACCTCATCGATACCGAGCGCTTCGAACTGGCCTGGATCGTCGACTTCCCCTTCTATGAGTGGGACGAGGACGAGAAGAAGGTGGACTTCTCCCACAATCCCTTCTCCATGCCCCAGGGCGGGCTGGAGGCGTTGCAGACGCAGGATCCGCTCACCATCAAGGCGTTCCAGTACGACATCGCCTGCAACGGCTATGAGATCGCCTCCGGTGGCATCCGCAATCACAAGCCGGAAGCCATGGTGAAGGCGTTCGAATTGGCCGGCTATGACGAGGCGACGGTGATCGAGCGCTTCGGCGGCATGTATCGCGCCTTCCAGTATGGCGCGCCGCCCCATGGCGGCATGGCGGCGGGCGTGGACCGCATCGTCATGCTCCTGTGCGGCACCGAGAACCTGCGCGAGATCTCCATCTTCCCCATGAACCAGCAGGCCCTGGACCTGCTCATGGGCGCCCCCAACGAGGCGACCCCCAAGCAGCTGCGCGAGCTCCACATCCGCCCGGTGCCGCCGCAGAAGTGAGGTGCGCCGGGCCGTCAGGGTCCGGAGATTGCGCCGGTCGATGGGACGACAAGTTGCGCGGGCATTGCCGTTGCGGCAATCTGCCCGCGCAATTGATTCTGTGCGCTGCGGTTCCCGTGCGGGGCGGGAAGACAGCCGGGCGCGACGGGCAATTGCCGCCGTACCTCCGCAGTGGGACCGGCGCCGTGCCTCTTTCCGGAGACATCCCCGTTGAACCGCACCCTCATCACCTCCATCGTCGCCGCATCGTTGCTCCTGCCGGGGCTGGCGCGCGCCGATGATATTTCCGATGCCATCGCCGATGCCCAGAAGGCCTATGGCGCCGGCGATCTGACCGGCGCCAAGCAGGCGCTGGATATCGCTTCCCAGCTGCTCGCGCAGCGCAATGCCGAGGGCCTCGCCAAGTTCCTGCCGCCGGCGCCAGCCGGCTGGACCGCGGGCGAGACGGAGACCGATGCCGCAGCGGCGGCCATGTTCGGTGGCGGGCTGATCGCCAAGCGCGAGTATCGCAAGGGCGACGATACCGTCACGGTGCAGATCATCGCCCAGTCGCCTTTCATCTCCCAGATGGGCGCCATGTTCGCCAACGCGCAGATGCTGGGGGCCATGGGCAAGGTGTTCCGCCACCAGGGCCGGGTCGCCGTGGCCACCCGCGAAGGGGCGGTGCAGCTCATGAGCGGGGGCACCTTCATCACCATTGAGGGGTCCGCCCCGGATGCGGACAAGCGCGCCTTCCTGTCCGCCATCGATCTGGCGGCCCTGGAGAAGGCCGGCGGCTGAGCCGCGCAGCCCGTCCCTGACAGCTCTGCGCAGAGAAGCGGGCCGCCGCGCGTGGGCGCGGCGGCCGTGGCGCTCAGGGCGTGTTGGTGACGGAGAAGGTGAACAGCTGCAGCGGCACTTCCGGATCGTCGGAATTCATCAGCGCCAGCAGCGGCACCGGCCCCTTGGGGGTGGCGGTGAGCGTCAGGGTGTGGGGATTTTCGATGAAGGCGGCGAGCGCCGCCCCCACGTCCGCCGCCTCGGGATTGGTCTTCGCCAGGTCGCCGGCGAGCTGCTGCAGGAGCTGCACCAACGCGGCGCGATACTCATCGACGCTCACGCCCTCCGCCTCCGCCATGCGCTGCATCACCAGCCGGGCGAGGCCGAGGTCGGTGATTGTGAGCGTGGTGGGGCCGAGGTTCACGCCCGGCAGCGCCTCGGTCATCGCCTCTTCGCTGGCGAGGGCGGCGGCCGGCAGCTGGGTGAGGGTGGTGTCCAGTTTCAGGCGGAAGGCGTCCTTCACCTCCATCTCCATCGGCGCCACGCGCACGCTGGAGGCGGCGGCGTCATAGGCGGCGCCGAACGCCAGCGAGACCGTGGCGCGGGTGAGGCCGGCGGCGGCCAGGGTGGTGAAGGGTTCGCCATCATCGGCGCCGATGGGGCCGGAGACATCGGTGAAATCGAGCCGGATGCGGGTGGGCAGGTCGCCGGCCAGATCCCCCCACGACAGGGCGAAGGTGCCGATGCGGATGGGCGCGCTGGGGGCGCCCTCGCCACCGGTGGGCACCTCCACATTGTTCACCGTAACGCCGGAGAGCAGGCGGAAGGCACCGAGCGCGGCATCGGGGGTCAGGTCCTCGGCGCTATGGGCGAAGCGGAAGGCGCGGCCGAGATCGAGACCGGTGAGGGCGATGCGGCCAACCCGGGCGCTGCGGCCGTCCTCATCGCCGTCCACGCCCTCCAGGGCGAGCTGGGCCAGCACGCCGGCGTCGAGCCCCTCGAGGGTCAGCACCGCCACATGGCCGTTGCCGCTGGGCTCGGTGCTGCGCAGCTCGCGCGCCTCGAAGCGGGTGAAGCGCACCGCCGAGATGACGGCGAGCGCATCGGTGATCTGCTGGTCGCTGGCGACGGCGTCGTCCGCGGCATCATTGATGGCGTTGAGGGCGGCGATGCGGGCCGGGGTGAAAGCCTCCGGCGCGATGGCGAGGCCGGTGAAGCGCACGCCGGCGAGCTCGGTGCGGCCGTCCTCTTCCTCCACCACCATCTGGCCGGTGGTGGCCTCCTGCAGCACCTGGACGAAGCCGGTGCCGGCGGCCGCGCCCTGGAGCAGCGGC
Source organism: Xanthobacter sp. NM-25 (assembly GCF_022138605.1). Taxonomy (GTDB): domain Bacteria; phylum Pseudomonadota; class Alphaproteobacteria; order Rhizobiales; family Xanthobacteraceae; genus Xanthobacter. The sequence continues at coordinate 749,947 of NZ_JACBFS010000001.1, read as the reverse complement.
TTGAGGTCGATGCCGGTGACGGCGATGTCGCTGACCTGCGCGTGGAGGCCACTGCCCTGGCCCTCGCGCACGGCCGCCGCGTCCGGCAGCGGCGCGGCGGCGAGGCGGGCGATGGCGAGCTTGGCCACCCGCCCTTCATCCACCCCGGTGAGGCTGAGGGTCTCGGCGGTGATTTCCCGCGGCGCCTCATCCACCGCATCGGCGGGCGGGCTGATGCGGGTGACGGTACGCGGTGCGGCTATCGTTTCGGCGCTCATGCCGGCGAGCTGCGCCATGAGCACGTTCATGAGGTCGGTGCCGTCGCCGCGCACCGCCGGCAGCAGCGGCCCGGAATAGCCGGTGATGGCGAGGTGGGGCACCTGGTGGGCCACGGCGCCGGCGGCGGTGCCCTTGAGGCTGACCTTGAGGTCGTCCACCGCCACGCTGCCCGCGGTGATTCGCTCGCCCCGCGGCGGGGCGGCGTCACGGGCGGCGATCTTCCCCACGGTGAGGGTCACGTTTCCATCGGCGCTGACGAAGGAAAGGTCGGTGAGCACGAGGCTGCGCTCGCCCACCGAGACCTCGGTCTTGCCCACCGCCGCGCGGGCGCCGGTGGCGCGGATGCTGGCCAGCGCCTGCTCGATCTGCGCATCCACCTGGTGGCGCGCCCAATAGGACATGCCGAAATAGCCGCCGATGCCCACAAGGAGCAGCGCAAGCACGCTGACGACAACGATTTTCTTCATCGGGAGAGGGCCTCGCCGCGGACATCTGTGGGTTGCAGGGCGATCATGCGCGCGCAACATAACTCATATTTTGTAGTTGGCCGTGACATAAGAGAATCGCCCCGCTACGTTTCGGCCGCGATTTCCCATTAGCGCGAGCCCATGTCCTTCGGCGATATTGCCGGCGGGATGGAGCGTCAACCGCGCCCGCGCGTGGCATTGGGTCTCGGAGCGGGCACGAACGGAAAAAGGTTGGGGGAGGGTATGGCGTCGAATATTTCCGAGGATCTGCGTTCCGGAGCACTCGTCTACCATCGTCTGCCGAAACCCGGGAAGCTGGAGATCCAGGCCACCAAGCCCCTCGGCAACCAGCGGGATCTCGCGCTGGCCTATTCGCCCGGCGTGGCGGCGGCCTGCGAGGCGATCGCCGCCGATCCCCTGCAGGCGGCCGAGCTCACCATCCGCGCCAATCTGGTGGGCGTGGTCTCCAACGGCACCGCGGTGCTGGGCCTGGGCGCCATCGGTCCTCTCGCCGGCAAGCCGGTGATGGAGGGCAAGGCGGTCCTGTTCAAGAAGTTCTCCGGCATCGACGTGTTCGACATTGAGATCGACGCCTCGACCGTCGAGCGCATGGTGGATGTCATCAGCGCGCTGGAACCCACCTTCGGCGGCATCAACCTTGAGGACATCAAGGCGCCCGAGTGCTTCGAGGTGGAGCGCCAGCTGCGCGAGCGCATGAAGATCCCGGTGTTCCATGACGACCAGCATGGCACCGCCATCATCGTCGCCGCCGCCGTGCGCAACGCCATGGAAGTGGGCAAGCGCAAGATCGGGGATCTGAAGATCGTCGCTTCCGGCGCCGGCGCCGCCGCGCTCGCCTCGCTGAACCTGCTGGTGAAGCTCGGCGCCAAGCCGGAGAACATCTGGGTCTGCGACATTGAGGGGCTGGTCTATGAGGGCCGCAACACCCTCATGGATCCCTACAAGGAAAAGTTCGCCCAGAAGACCGACAAGCGCACCCTGGAAGAGGTGATCGAGGGCGCGCACATCTTCCTCGGCCTGTCCGCCGGCGGCGTGCTGAAGCCGGAGATGGTGAAGAAGATGGCGGATCATCCGCTCATCATGGCCCTCGCCAACCCTACCCCCGAGATCATGCCGGAGCTCGCCCGCGAGGCGCGGCCCGATGCCATGATCTGCACCGGCCGGTCGGATTTCCCCAACCAGGTCAATAACGTCCTGTGCTTCCCCTACATCTTCCGCGGGGCGCTGGATGTAGGCGCCACCGACATCAATGACGAGATGAAGATGGCTGCGGTGGAGGCCATCGCCGCGCTGGCGCGCGAGACCCCCTCGGACGTGGTGGCCCGGGCCTATGGCGGTGAGACCCGCGCCTTTGGCGCCGATTCGCTGATCCCCTCGCCGTTTGATCCGCGCCTCATCCTGCGCATCGCGCCGGCGGTGGCGAAGGCGGCCATGGAGACCGGTATCGCCACCCGGCCCATCGCCGATTTCGAGCATTACCTCGTCCAGCTGGATGATTTCGTGTTCCGCTCCGGCTTCATCATGCGCCCGCTGTTCGCCCGCGCGAAGCAGGACAAGAAGCGCGTCATTTATGCCGAGGGCGAGGACGAGCGCACGCTGCGCGCCGTGCAGGCGGTGGTGGAGGAGGGCATCGCCATTCCGGTGGTGGTGGCCCGCCCCTCGGTGGTGGAAACCCGCATCAAGCGCTTTGGTCTGTCCATCCGGCCCGGCGTCGACTTCGAGCTGGTCAATCCCGAGGACGATCCGCGCTATCGCGATTATGTGCGCGATTACATCGAGGTGGCCGGCCGTCGCGGCGTGACCCCCGATGTGGCCCGCACCCTGGTGCGCACCAATTCCACGGTCATCGCCGCGCTGGCGGTGCATCGCGGCGAGGCCGACGCCATGCTGTGCGGCATCGAGGGCCGCTTCAGCCGCCATCTGCGCCACGTCCGCGACATCATCGGCCGTGCCGATGGGGTGAAGGAGCTGGCGGCCATGTCGCTGCTCATCACCCCCAAGGGCAACCTGTTCATCTGCGACACCCAGATCCAGACCGAGCCGACCGCGCCCGATCTCGCCGAGATGACCATTCTGGCGGCGGCGCATGTGCGCCGCTTCGGCCTGGAGCCGCGGGTGGCGCTTCTGTCCCACTCCAACTTCGGCAGCCATGAGACCATCTCGGCCCGGCGCGTGCGCTCGGCCCTGTCCATCGTCCGCGAGCGGGCACCGGACCTGGAGGTGGATGGTGAGATGCAGGCGGACAACGCCCTGGTGGAAGACATCCGCCGGCGCGCGCTGCCCCATTCGGGGCTCAGCGGCGTCGCCAACGTGCTGGTGATGCCCGACCTCGATGCGGCGAACATCGCCTACAACATGCTGAAGGTGCTGGGCGACAGCCTGCCGGTGGGGCCCATCCTGATGGGCACCGCCAAGCCTGCCCACATCCTGAGCCCCTCCATCACCGCCCGTGGCATCGTCAACATGACGGCGGTGGCGGTGGTGGAAGCCCAGACCAACTGCTGAGCGGGCCAAACCGTTGACCCTGCGGCGTTCCGCTTCGGCGGGACGCCGCGGCTACAGCAGCACGATTTCGTACAGCAGGAAGGGGGCGGGGCTGTACCAGGCCGGCGCGCCGGCCCGCAGCAGCAGCCCGCCATTGGCCTCGATCACCCGCCGCGAGGCCACGTTGTCGGTGGCGCAGCTCAGCCGCACCACGCCCAGCCCCATGCCGCGGCAGATGTCCAGCGCCAGCGCCAGCGCCCGCCGCCCATGGCCACGCCCCTGGCGGGAGGGGCGCACCGCATAGCCCACATGGCCGCCGAAATGGGCGAGCGCCGGCGTGTCGATGCGGGCACGGATGTTGACGGCGCCGATGAAATCACCGTCCTCCACCAGCCAGAAGGTATTGGCCGGCACGCCGGACAGGCGGGGCGCGCCGCCCTGGGGCGTTTGGCCGTCTTCGTCCAGCTGGCGCAGGTAGTCGTCGAAATGGCTGTCGATGAAGGCGATGGCGTCGGCGTCCGGCGCCGTGCGCGTGGCCCACACGAAGCCTTCGCGCAGGGCTGCCACATAGCTCGGCCGGAACACGGCGTGGGGGCGGGCGAGGTAGCTGTTCGCGGTCATGGCTCCCCCGCCCGATGCGCTCTCAGCCCTGCCAGCGGCGCGGCCGGTAGAAGGTGTGCACGCCGATGCGGTCGAGCTTGCGCATCTCCCGCACCCAGCGCGGATGCACCCAATAGGCATGGTAATGGGTGGCGCGGCCGACACTGTCGAGCCAGAGCTTGCCGTCCAGCATGTCGGCGGCGATCTCCTTGGCCTGCACCCACATGTCGGGCTCGCGGATGACGTCCTTCACATTGTCGCAGGCGAAGGTGAACTGGCAGGCCAGATGCCGGTGGGCGTTCTGGTAGACCGTGCCGCACACGTCCGCCGGGTAGTAGCCGGAGAACACCCGGTTCACCACCACCTGCGCCACGGCGATCTGGCCGCGCTTGGGCTCGCCGCGGCTCTCAAAATAGATGGCCTCGGCCAGGCATTTCTGGGCGCGGGCGAGGGGCGGGCCTTCCAGACCCAGGCGCTGCGCCGGCGAGGGCCAGATGCCGTCGCGCTCGGGACTCTGCTCGGCGTTGCCGGCGGTGGTCAGCGCCGGGGCTTCGGCCGGTGGCTGCAACGGCGCCGGCACGAAGCCCTGATCGGCCAGCGCGTGATACTGGAACGCCAGGGGCGGAAACAGCTTGGGATCGCTGCCGAACACCGTGAGGCTGTCGTGGCCGATGACCGGGGGATGGGCGACCTCGGTGGCGGAGACACCGGCCAGGGCATTGTCGGGCGGCAGCTCGTCCGGCGCCTCCTCCGGTACCTGTTCGGGGGCATCCGGCAGGGTGAGGGCGGCAGCTTCCTGGCCATCGAAATCGGGGCCGAAATCACCGGCGGTGACCGGTTCCGCCTCGTCCTGGATCACCGGCAGCTCCAGCAGCGCGTCGAGGGCGACCTCCAGATAGGGATGCAGCGGTGCGCTGGCGGCGGGCGCCGCGGCGGCCGCGAGGCTCGGGCCGCCCAGCACCAGCGGCGGGGGATATTGGAAGGCGCGGTCGGCCGCGGCCGGCGACGCTGGGGGCAGGGCCGCGACGACGATCGGCGCGGCGGTGGGCGCCTCGCTCTCCAGCGCGGCGCGGGCCACCGGCGGGCCCTCGGGCATGGCGCCCAGGGGCCGGGGCAGATCGAGGGTCGCGACCTTCAGGGTGCGCAGGGGAACCGTCAGCGGCGCCGAGATCAGCGCGGCGCCGGGGGCGTCGAGCCGGTCCATCTCGCCGGCGCTCAGCCGCGCCGGCGCCGTGCAGATGGCGACGGCGGCGACCAGAAGCGGCAGCGGGTGCCGCAAGCTGTTCGATGATGCCATAGCTCTGCCCTCTGCCTGTCCGCTGACGCGCCACCAGCCGGCTGTGTCGTGCCGGCGACAGGCAAGAGCATTGTCCGTTTACCCTTGCGTGGAGGTTAACCGGGCCGCCAATTCCGCCTCGCGGGCGAACGGGGTCGTGGCGACGGTGCCCATGGCGCGGGCGCGGCCGAGGCCGTGGGTGCCGAATCGCACCTTGATGGCCTCCTCCACCCATTTGCGCTCCTGGGTGGCGCGCAAATGGTCGCGGCGCCCCCCTTCGGCCAGATGGTGCTGGTGGCTGCCCACCGCCGCCTCGAAGGCATCGAGCCCCTCGCCAGTAGTGGCCGATAGGCGGATCACCGGCACCTGCCAGCTGTCGCCGCCGTCGCCGGACAGGGAGAGGGCGCCGGCCACCTCGGAGGCGGCGCGCCGCGACACCTCCACCATGTCGGCCTTGGTGACGACGATGATGTCGGGCAGCTCCATGACGCCCGCCTTCATGAACTGCAGGCTGTCGCCAGATGCCGGCTGGATGCACAGCACCACCGTATCGGCGACCAGTGAGATGTCGGCTTCCGACTGGCCGACCCCCACCGTCTCCACGATCACCAGGTCGTAGACCGCCCGCAGCAGCACCACGGCGGCGATGGCGTCGTCGGAGAGGCCGCCGAGCCGGTCGCGCGCGGCCATGGAGCGCACGAACACGCCGCGATCCTCGGGATCGGTCTGGATGCGGGCGCGATCGCCCAGCAGCGCGCCCTTGGTGCGCCGCGAGGACGGGTCGACGGCCAGCACCGCCACGGTCCGCCCCTGCTGGCGGGCGCGCTGCACCAGCGCATTGGTGAGGGTGGACTTGCCGACGCCGGGCGGGCCGGTCAGCCCCAGCACCTGGGCCTTGCCGGCGCGGGCGGCCGCATCGAGCAGGGCCACTAGCGCGGCGGTGCCGCGGGCGGTCTCGATGGCGGCTAGGGCCTGCGCCACCGGCCGCTTGGCGCCGGAGGTGAGGGTGTCGAGAGCGGGCAGAGGAGAGGAGTGCGGCGGCATCAGCGGGAATCGGGCAGACCAAGATGTCCCATCTGAGCAGCTTTGCTGCGTCTCTGCCAACGCTTTGCGCCCGCAGGGGTGCGGCCGGGGCAAAGGGAAAAGGCGCCGGCTTGCGCCGGCGCCTTCCCATTGATCGGAACCGTGCGGGGGAACGGAACCGATCAACAGTTCGAATCTGTGTGGGTGCCCCTCAGCCGCAGTTGGCGCGGGAGACCCGGATCAGGTCGCCATTGGGCTGCTGCAGGTAGCAGCGCCCGTCGCGTCCCCACAGATAGCGGGGCTGCTGGCGATCGGCCTGGGAGCCGATGATGGCGCCGGTGGCGCCGCCGATGACCGCGCCGGCCGCCGCGCCGCCGGCCCGGCCGGTGACCGCGCCGCCGATGATGGCGCCCGTGGCGCCGCCGATCAGCGCGCCGGCGGCGGTGTTGTTCTGCGCCTGCGCGGCGGGGGCCAGGCTGAGCAGAGCGGCAGCGAGAATTCCGCTACGGATCCACATGTTGTTTCCCTTTCAGCTCCGGCTGCCGTGGCGACCGAAGCCCGACGTGGCAGCGGGTTTAGCAAGCCCAAGATGAACGCCAGATGAGCGGATCGTTCCGCTCCGGTTGAGGTGCCCACCCGGCCACGGCCGCCATCCGCCACTTCCATCCCCGTGAGTGGCGGCAAAAAGCGGCGTGATCGTGTTGCGCGCGCTCCCTTAGGGACGCTGCAATTTGCTTGCGTTGCAACAAGGGTCTGGTGCAGGGTTTGCGCCTTCTTTCGAGGACGTCGCATTCATGAGCGAGAAGAACCCCTTCGGTGGGACCATCGTCAATCTGGAGCCGGCCGACGTGAAGGCCGGCATGGACAACGGCAGCATCGTCCTGGTGGACGTGCGCGAGCCCAATGAGGTGGCCGCGGAGCGCATTCCCGGCGCCTATAACCTGCCGCTCAGCCGCTTCGATCTCGCGGCCCTGCCCGATGCACAGGGCAAGCGCCTGGTGTTCTCCTGTCGCTCGGGCCAGCGCTCCATGCAGGCGGCGGCCGCCGCGCAGCGGGCCGGCCTTGCCTATGAGGAACATATGAAGGGCGGCATCCTGGGCTGGCGCGCCGCCGGGTTCGCCGTGGAGCGCGGCTGACCATGCGGCCGCGGGCCATCCGGTGCCGCGGCCACGCCCCCGCTGATCGTCGCGCTTGAAGGTTGCGCGGCTTCGCGCTTGGATGGATGCCGCGCTCAACGTTCTGACTGGAGCATCATGCCGGCATCCCCGCCCGGCCAGCCTCTCGACGCCGCGGCTCAAGGGGCCGCCACCGACGAGGTTGCGGCCTATCTCAGCACCTTCGGCTCCCCCGATGTGGTGGAGGTCCTGCTGCCGGACACCTCCGGCGTCTTTCGAGGCAAATGGCTGCCGGGGACCTCGCTGGCCAAGGTCTGGACCGACGGCGTCGCCATTCCCCTCTCCATCTTCGGCCTCGATGTGTGGGGCTGCGAGGTGGAGGCCACCGAGATCCACCTGGAGACCGGCGACAAGGACGGCCTGTGCTGGCCGGTGCCGGGCACGCTGACGCCGGTGCCCTGGGCCTCGCGCCCCACCGCCCAGGTGCTGATCACCATGTTCGAGCCCGATGGCTCGCCGCGCGGGCGCCCCTGGCGGCTCGATCCGCGCCAGCAGCTCACCAAGATCGTCGACCGCTTCACGGCCCTCGGGCTGACGCCGTGCGTCGCTTTCGAGCTCGAATTCTATCTCCTGAAGCCGGGCGAGCCGGGAACGGCGCCGGAGCCGGTGTTCCGCGCCACCGGCCAGCCGCGGCAGAACATGTATTCCATGTCGGACCTCGACGCCTTCGCGCCGGTGCTGCACGAGGTGCGCGAGGCCTGCGCGGCCCAGGGGCTGCCCGCCGATACGGTGATTTCGGAGGCGGCGCCCGGCCAGTTCGAGGTCAATCTCTACCACCGGGCCGATCCCCTGAAGGCGGCGGATGAAGCGCTGCTGCTGCGCCGGCTCATCGAGGGTGTGGCCCGCCGCAATGGCCTGCGCGCCACCTTCATGGCCAAGCCGCTGGCGGATTTCGCCGGCAACGGCATGCATGTGCACGTGAGCCTGCTGGAGCAGGGGGGCGGCAACCTGTTCGCCCGCCCGGATGGGGGCGATGCGGCGCTGCGCCATGCCGCCGGTGGCCTGCTCGCCACCATGGCCGACGCCACCTTGATGTTCGTGCCCAGCTACAACGGCTACCGCCGCCTGGTGCCCGGCAGCTATGCGCCGGTTTCGGTGACCTGGGGCTATGACAACCGCTCGGTGGCGGTGCGGGTGCCCAATGGCCCGCCGGCGGCGCGGCGGCTGGAGCATCGCATCGCCGGGGCGGAGGCCCACCCCCATTTGGTGCTCGCGGCCATTCTCGCCGGCATGCTGGAAGGGTTGGAGGCGAAGATCGAGCCGCCGCCGGCCTTGTCCGGAAATGCCTATGACCGGGATGCGCCCAAGCTCAGCCCCTCCATGGCCGACGCGGTGGCGCGCTTTTCTTCGTCTCCCTTCATCGCCCAGGCGTTCGGAGAGGAATACCGGCGCGTCTATGGGGTGATGAAACGGGAAGAACTGGCGGCCTTTACCCGTGTCATTCTTCCACTGGAGTATGAAACCTACCTTTGACGTTTCCGGTTGAGGGTTGCGTCGCAACGCAATAGCCTCAGGTCGCGGGCGAGGTGGAAAATCTCGCCGTTTCTCAGAGGAGAAGAGCGGATGCGTCGCGCTGTTACTGCGGCTGTCCTGGGGCTGGGACTGGGGGTTGCGCTCGCCGCCACCGCCGGCCTGACCGGGCCGGCGTTCGCCCAGGACAAGGTGCTGAACGTCTTCAACTGGTCGGACTATATCGACCCGACCGTGCTCGAGGACTTCACCAAGGAGACGGGCATCAAGGTCCGCTACGACGTCTTCGACAGCAACGAGGTGCTGGAGACCAAGCTGCTCGCCGGCAAAACCGGCTATGACGTGGTGGTGCCCTCCAACTCCTTCCTGCAGCGCCAGATCAAGGCCGGCATCTTCATGCCCCTCGACAAGGCGAAGATCCCGAACCTGAAATATGTCTGGCCGGAGATCGAGAAGCGGCTCGCCGCCTATGATCCGGGCAATGCCCATGCCGTGAACTACATGTGGGGCACCACCGGCATCGGCTACAATGTGGACAAGGTGAAGGAACGGCTCGGCGATATTCCCATGAATACATGGGACATCGTGTTCAAGCCGGAAATCCTCTCCAAGCTCAAGGATTGCGGCGTTTACATGCTGGACGGGCCGGAAGAGGTCATCCCCTCGGCCATGAAGTATCTGGGTCTCGATCCCGATTCCAAGAATCCGGAGGATATCCAGAAGGCCGGCGAGATGCTGATGAAGATCCGCCCGTATATCCGCAAGTTCGATTCCTCGGGCTATATCAATGCTCTGGCCCGTGGCGACATCTGTCTGGCGGTGGGGTGGTCCGGTGACGTGTTCCAGGCCAAGACCCGCGCCGTCGAGGCCGCGGAGAAGACCAAGACGGATCCGGTCAACATCGCTTATGTCATTCCCCAGCAGGGCGCCCTGATGTGGTTCGACAATTTCGCCATCCCCAAGGATGCCAAGCATGTGGATGAGGCACTCACCTTCATCAACTACATGATGCGTCCGGAGGTGGCGGCGAAGAACACCGATTATATCTCCTATGCCAATGGCAATCTGGAATCCCAGAAGTACATCAGCAAAGAGATCCTCGACAATCCGGCCATCTATCCGGACAAGGACGTGTTCTCGCGGCTGTTCATCGTGACCACGAATGATCCGAAGGTGCAGCGCGTGGTCACCAAGACGTGGAACAGCTTCAAGCGCGGCAAGTGACCCGCAAGTGACCCGCAAGGGGCCCCGCAGGTGGAGCAACAAGCGAAGCAAACTGTGAAGCAGAACGTGCAAGCGGCGCCGTGAGAACGGCGCCGTCAACGTTGTGCGGGGTGCGCCTTCGGGTCCGGCGCTGCGTGATCCCTCCCGGCCATGGCCGGGAGGACTTCCTCAGCCGCCGATGCGACCCTTCAGCTTGTAGGGGGCCATGCCCTCGCGGGCCAGCTCGTCGGCGCGTTCGTTCTCCGGGTGGCCGGCGTGGCCCTTCACCCAGTGCCACTGCACTTCGTGGCGCTTCAGCGCCGCGTCCAGCCGCTCCCACAGATCCTGGTTCTTCACCGGCTTCTTGTCGGCGGTGCGCCAACCGTTGCGCTTCCAGCCGTGCACCCATTTGGTGATGCCGTCCTTCAAATACTGGCTGTCGGTGTGCAGTTCCACGGCGCAGGATTCCTTCAGCGCCTCTAGGGCGCTGATGGCGGCGGTCATCTCCATGCGGTTGTTTGTGGTGAGCTGCTCGCCGCCATTGAGCGGCCTCTCATGGGCGCCGAAGCGCAGCAGCGCGCCCCAGCCGCCGGGGCCGGGATTGCCGGAACAAGCCCCGTCGGTGAAGATCTCGACCGTTTTCTTCATGCCGCGAGTCCATAGGCGGTGGCGCTGTCCACCGCTTGGTGGAAGCGCAGCTTGCGCAGATATTCCAGCGGGTCCTTCGGCCGCACCAAAGCGCCTTCCGGCACGTTCAGCCAGTCCACCAGCCGGGTCAGCAGGAAGCGCAGAGCGGCGCCGCGGGCGAGCCGGGGCAGGGCCGCGGTCTCCGCCGCCGTCAGCGGCCGCAGCCGCTCATAGCCGGCAAGCAGCGCCCGGCCCTTGGTGATGTTGTAGGAGCCATCCGCCTCGAAGCACCAGGCGTTGAGGCAGATGGCCACGTCATAAGCCAAGGCATCGGTGCAGGCGAAATAGAAATCGATGATGCCGGACAGGCTCTCATCGAGGAAGAAGGCGTTGTCCGGGAACAGGTCGGCGTGGATGACGCCGGTGGGCAGATTGCGCGGCCAATCGGCCTCCAGCTGCGCCAATTCCGAGCTGATGGCGGCGCCCAGCCCGGGCGCGACGGTGTCCGCAGCGCCGTGGGCGGCCTCGAACAGGGGGCGCCAGCCGGAGACGGAGAGCGCATTGGCCCGGCGCATGGCGAAGTCGGCGCCGGCCAGATGCAACTGGGCGAGGCCATGGCCGAGCTCGGCGCAATGGTGGGCGGTGGGGCGGCGCACCGAGACCCCGGGCAGGAAGGTGACCATGGCCGCCGGCCGGCCGGCAAGCTCGCTCAGCATGGTGCCGTCGCGCCGCGCCACTGGCTGCGGGCAGGAGAGGCCGCGGGCCGCCAGATGCTGCATGAGGCCGATGAAGAACGGCAGATCGGCGCGCTCCACCCGCTTTTCATAAAGGGTGAGGATGTAGGTGCCGCTGGTGGTCTGCACCAGGAAGTTGGAATTCTCCACCCCCTCGGCGATGCCGTGGAAGGAGGTGAGGGTGCCCACGTCATAGGTGGCGATGAAGTCCGCCAGAGCGGCGGGGGAAACGTCGGTATAAACGGCCACGATCTACTCCGCGGCGTCCGGGCGCAGGGCCCGGGGCAGGGGGAAGAACACATCCTCCTCGGTGGAGAGCACCGTCTCCACGCTCACCTGGTAGCGGGTGGAGAAGGCATCGACGATCTCCTCCACCAGAACCTCGGGCGCCGAGGCGCCGGCGGTGAGGCCGAGGGTGGAGATCGCGCCGAGGCTGTCCCAGTCGATGTCGGCGGCGCGCTGCAGCAGCAGCGCCTTGGCGCAGCCGGCCCGCTCGGCCGCTTCGCGCAGGCGCTGGGAATTGGAGGAATTGGGTGCACCCACCACGATCAGCGCATCCACCTGCGGCGCCACCTTCTTCACCGCCTCCTGGCGGTTGGTGGTGGCATAGCAGATGTCTTCCTTGTGCGGCTCGGCGAGGTCGGGGAAGCGGGCACGCAGGGCCGCGACGATCTGCGCCGTGTCGTCCACCGACAAGGTGGTCTGCGTCACATAAGCGAGCTGGCCGCCGGTGGGGGGCGTGATGCGCGCGGCGTCGTCCACCGTCTCCACCAGCGTGATGGCGCCGTCGGGCAATTGGCCCATGGTGCCCACCACTTCCGGATGGCCGCGATGGCCGATGAGCAGGATATGACGGCCCTTCTTGTGATGCAGCAGGGCCTCGCGATGCACCTTGGTGACCAGGGGGCAGGTGGCGTCAATGGCGAACAGCCGGCGGCCGGACGCCTCTTCCGGAACGGATTTCGGCACCCCGTGGGCGGAGAAGATGACCGGCGCGCCGGTATCGGGCACTTCGTCCAGCTCCTCGACGAAGACGGCGCCCTTGGCGCGCAGGGCATCCACCACGAATTTATTGTGCACGATCTCGTGCCGCACATAAACCGGCGCCCCATAGCGGGCGAGGGCCTGCTCCACGGCATCGATGGCCCGCACCACGCCGGCGCAGAAACCGCGCGGCGCGCACAGGAGAATGCGAAGCGGCGGCTTTTGATGGGGGTGGGCCGCAAGCGGAATGGTGCCATCCATGGTCGGGAAGTCCAGTCGAGACATTCTCGCAGAAGGGGGCGCTGGCTGCGGCATGTCAAGGGTGCGGCGGGCGGGCATGGTCCGCAAGGTGTGTCGCGCTTCTGCAACAACCCGGAAGCAAAACGATCGCCTTGCGGCATGTGTCGCCGCAGATGTCGCCGGCAGGCGCACTGCTATCGCCGTGCCGCTGTGCTTTCAAAGCCATGCGCCATAAGCGGTTCTTCTCCGTGCTCGGACGGCATGCCGCCACGGCGATGCGGTCATTTTAAGCCAGCGCCCTGCAGGCGCATCGGTTGTCCACCGTTTGGAGGTATTAAAAAACTGTCACGCTTCCACGCCATAGGGACCGTGCAGACGGATGCGACGCGCCAATCGGGTGTCGGCTGCTGCAGATCAGGGCTGGATCATGACCATTCACACCAAGGCTGCGGCGGCACTCCTGTGCACGACCGCGTGTTTATCGCTGCCGGCACACGCGCAGACGGCCAGCAACATTGATGTCGTCAATGTACTGATGCCGTTCAGTCAGCTGCTTTCGACTGAGGCCGGGCGCAGCGTGCTGGCGCAGAATCTGGCCACCTCCATCGCCGTGAACAATGAGGCCGATACAGCCCGTCGTGCGCAAGCCGTCCACGACTACACCATCGATCTTTATCGCGGCACAACCTTGGCCGACGGCCTGGGAACCAAGCTGCAGAGCGTTTATTTCAATTCCATTTTCGCCGGTGATCCGCGAACCACCTCCAACAGCAGCAGTGCCCTGATGGGGGTGCTCACCCAGGCCAATCTGGTTTCGGTTCTCGATGCGAACGCCGCGAAGAACTTCTTCGGTAGCGGTACGGTGGACGGCTATCCCCATTTCACGCCGGCGAACGGCGTGTCGCTGCCGGCGGATGGCCAATACAATGTCTATGACACGGCCTATGGCCCGCTGGCGCCGCCGCAGCAGACCAACCTGTCTGGCAATTCGCGTCCTTATCAGGTGGCGCCGGACGCCATTGATGTGTTCTCCGCGCCCGCGTTCGTGGCGCCCGTGGTGGGTGGCACCATGGCCGATACCGTCGGTCCGGGCACTTCCAGCGCGGAACTCAACGCCGATCTCTATGCCAGCGCCGCGTTTCCCAGCGGACATACGGCCTATGGCTACACCACATCGCTGCTGTTCGCGATGATGGTTCCGGAAATGTACCAGGAGATGGTGACGCGCGGTTCCGAGTTCGGCGACAGCCGGATCGTGCTGGGCGCCCACTATGCGCTTGACGTGATCGGTGGTCGCATCACCGCCACTCATGATCTCGTGCAACTGCTCAACAACAACCCCGATTATGCCGGGCAGTCCATCAATCTCGGTGGCGGCCAGGTCATCACCGTGACCTCAGACTTCTGGTCGCTGTTTGAGGCGGCCACCTCACAATTCCGCTCCGTGCTGGCGGACGGCTGCGGCACCGATATCGCAACCTGTGTCGCCAATCAGGCGCCCAACCGTTTCTCCAACTATGCCAAGAACAAGGCGGATTACGAATATCGGCTGACCTACGGGCTGGCGCCCACCGGCCCCACGGATCTGGCGCCGGTGGTGCCGGTGGGCGCGGAGATCCTGCTGGTCACGCGCTTCCCCTATCTTTCCGCCGAGCAGAGGCGTGAGGTCTTGGCCACCACCGAGATCGCTTCCGGCAGCGCGCTCGACGATGGCTCCGGCTGGGCGCGGCTCAATCTGTTCGCGGCCAGCGGTGGCTATGGCGCTTTCCGTAACGACACCACGGTGACCATGGATGCCAGCCTTGGGGGCTTCAACGCGGTCGACAGTTGGCTGAACGACATCTCCGGCGCCGGGCGCCTCACCAAGGCCGGCAGCGGGACCCTGTTCCTGGTGGGTGCCAACAGCTTCGGCGGGGTCAGCGTGGATGGCGGTCTGCTGGGGCTCACCGGCGGGAATGTCCTCACGGGAGCAAGCCGTGTTGGCGGGGCAGGGGCCACCGCGGGCCTCATCGTTTCCGGCACCCTTGCGACCGCTGCCCTGGACGTGCACGACAAGGGCGTACTGATGGGTTCTGGCACCATCTCGGCGCCGGTGAGCGTGCATGCCGGAGGCATCCTCGCGCCTGGCAATGGCGCCGTCGGAACACTCGCCATCGATGGCAACCTGAAGCTGGCGTCGGGGGTCACCACCGAGATCGAGGTGGTCGGCGGTGTTGCCGATGCGGTGACCGTCTCGGGGACGGCGGAGCTGGCTGGCGTGGTCCACGTTTTTGGCGCGCGCAGCGATTTCGAGATCGGCAAGCGCTACGCCATCGTCGCCACCGATGGCGGCAGGATCGGGACTTTTGATGGCGCCGCTTGGGACCAGTCCCTGCTGTTCCTCGACACGAAGCTCTCCTATGACGCGGATGCCGCATATCTGAGCCTCGACCGCAACGACGTCGCTTTCGCGGATGTGGCGCGCAGCGCCAATACTGCGGCCGTCGCCGCGGCCCTTGACCGTCTGGGCCCCGACAATTCCGCGTGGACGGCCGTGGTCGACCAGAGCGACGCTTCGTCCGCGAATGCGGCCTTCAACGCTCTTTCCGGCGAGGTCTATGCCTCCACGCGCGGCGTGCTGATCGAGCGAAGCTCGGATGTGCGTGACACGCTGGTGGACCGGATGCGCAACGCATCGACTGTGGGTGCGGGCGCCGCTGCGGCGCTCTCTCGCGGGCAGCTTGTGGCTTCCTATGCAGAGCCGGGGGGGACTGGCGCCGCCACTGCGGCCATCACCGATGCGGTGGCGGCACCTGCGCCGGCGTATACCTTCTGGGGCCAGGGCTATGGCAATTTCGGGCGGGGCTGGGCCAATGGCAACGCGGCGACCGTCTCGCAGAGCACTGGCGGCTTCCTGACCGGTGTCGATGCCCAGCTCGGCAGCCATTGGCTGGTGGGCGTGGCCGGGGGCTATTCCAACACCTCCATCGATGTGGATGATCGGGCTTCGTCCGCGAGCAGCGACAACATCACGGCGGCGCTTTATGCGGCCGCACGCTTCGGCGACCTCGCCTTGCGGCTGGGTGGTGCCTATACCTGGAACGATGTCTCCACCTCGCGCTCGGTGGCCATCTCCGGACTTATGGAAAGCCTGCATTCCACCAGCGACCTGGGCACCGCGCAGCTGTTCGCCGATGTGGGCTATGATGTGGTTGTCGGTGCTTTCGCCTTTGAACCGTTCGCGGCTCTTGCTTATGTGAACCTGTCTGGGGGCGATTTCGTCGAAAGTTTCGGCGGAGCCGCGCTCAAGGGTGGGTCAGTGGATACGGATGTGACGTTCACCACGCTGGGCCTGCGGACGTCGACGGAGGTGGTGTTCGGCGAGGCGACCTATCGCGCCTTGGTTGGGCTCGGTTGGCGACATGCCTTCGGGGATGTGAACCCGACCGCGACCATGGCTTTTGCCGCCGGCTCCCTGCCGTTCGCCACCGAGGGCGCGCCCATCGCCGAGGATGCCGCGTTGGTGGAAGCGGGGCTTGGCGTGCGCTTCAGTCCGGTTGCGCGGCTCGATCTCACCTACCTTGGCCAATTGGCCGGCCCGGCGGTCGACAATGCCTTCAAGGGGACGTTTTCCCTGCGCTTCTGAGGCTCCTTGCAAGCAGGATGGCCCGCGCCTGTGCGCGGGCCATCGTCGATGACGTCCGCGTTTTGGCCTCCGGCCACCTCACGCACGGCGGCTTTTCCAAGCCTGGGTATTTGCAAGTCGCAGTCGAGGCGACTATGCTACGTCTATTCCGGACATTGCGATGTGCTTCGCGGTCCGCCCTCGGGAACGGGGGCGCCAGCGAACCCGCACATGTCCTTCGGTATCGGGCGCTCTGCCCTTGCTGTGGCGTTGGCTGTGCCGCAATGAGGAAAACGGGCCGAACCGACGAATTTCAGAACACGAACCCCAGCCCCCGAGGCCGCCATGTCGACGAATACTCCTTTGATGCCCAAGGCCACCGCCGTTTGGCTGGTGGACAATACGGCACTCTCGTTCGAGCAGATCGGCGATTTCTGCAAGCTGCACCCGCTGGAGGTGAAGGGCATTGCCGATGGCGAGGTGGCGCAGGGCATCAAGGGGCTCGACCCCATTTCTTCCGGCCAGCTGACCCGTGACGAGATCACCCTCGCCGAGAAGGATCCCAACCGCCGCCTGAAGCTGCAGGAATCCAAGGTGCGCCTGCCGGAGCAGAAGAAGCGCCGCGGCCCGCGCTATACCCCCGTGTCGCGCCGTCAGGACCGGCCCAACGCCATCCTGTGGCTGCTGCGCAACCACCCCGAATTGAAGGATGCCCAGGTCATCCGCCTGGTGGGCACCACCAAGTCCACCATCCAGTCCATCAAGGAGCGCACCCACTGGAATGCGGCGCAGCTCACCCCGATGGATCCGGTGACGCTGGGCCTGTGCAGCCAGATCGACCTTGACCTCGAGGTGCAGCGCGCGGCCAAGGATCGGCCCGCCGACATGGTGCAGGACGATCGCGGCGCCACCCTGCTGCCGGCCGATGTCACCACCGGCGAGGAGGCCGAAGAGCCGGCCCGCGGCCGTGGCCGCGAATCCCTCGATCTCGAGACGGTGTTCGCCAAGCTCGGTGGTTCCAAGAAGGGCGAGGAAGAGCCGGAGGAGTGATCCGCCGCTCAGCCCCCGGCGAAGCCGGAGAAGACGAGATCCGGCGCCGTGGGCGCCGGACGGGTGGGCGTCAGGCGGCCCGCCCACAATAAAGTGACATCCGGCGTGTCGGTGAAGCTCATCACCGGCGCCTCGCCGAGCGGGGCCGATGTGCCCGTGCGCCAGGCCAGCCGCGTGATGTCCGCTTCCCCCTGCATCACATAATGGGCCCTGAGGGCCGCGAACGGCGCTGTCACCGGCTGCGCGAAGGTGGCGTCGAGGGCCAGACGCTGCCGGTCGGCGCCCGCCAGGGTCACTTGCGCGCTGCCGCCGTCCGCGAAGCGCAGGGTGAAGCCGCGTCCGTCCGGTGCGATGGCCACCGATGCCAGCTTCACCAGAACCTGCCGTTCCTGCGCCACCGGGCCGATCAGCACCGCCGCGCCAAAGGCGGTGTGGCCGAGGTGGGGCGGCGGCAGGGGACGCAGGCGCCAGGAGCCGTCACCGGGAAACAGGTCCAGCACCGGCACCACCGCGCCGTCGCGCTTGACGGCGAGCTCCACCCGGCCGAAGCCCTCGAACCTCTTGTCTCCCACCCGCACGGGAACCGTCGCCGGCCGCCAGAAATCCGGCGCCCCGTGGCCGCTCACCCGCAGCTCGGCGGTTTCCAGCAGCACCTGTCCATCCGCCCCCTGTGCCACCGGGGGCATCGGGGCGGCGGGATCGGTGGGACAGCCGAGATAGGACGGCACGTCCGCGTCGGAGGCCAGAGCCGTGGTGAAGGCGGGGTGGCGCGCCTCCACATGCAGCCGGCGCACCGCTTCCGAAACGAAGGTGAGAACCAGGTTCTCCGGCCCCGCGCAGCTCGGCGCCGTGCTCTGGTTGCGCACCAGCACGCCCAGGGCAGACGCCGCGCGCGGGCCGATGGATGGCTGGGCGCCGGCAGGCGTCGCCAGCACCGGGGCCATGAAGGGCGTGAACGGGGCGGCGAGCAGCGCTTTCAGCAGCGTGCGGCGCGGCGGGAGCGGAACGGGGGTGGGCATGCGAGGTCCCATGCAAGGTCCCATCCAAGGTCCCCGGGGCGGGGCCATGTGCGGTTCATTCTGGAAGGTCACGGCACAGTAGCAGCCGCGGCCAATTGACATCAAATGCCGAAAGCCCCCTCGCAATCGCTGACGCGGCTCCCCATATGCGTCATATTCCGTTGCGGAAAGGTGGTGCCGGCTTTTGGTATCACGGTAGCAACGTCATTTGGGATGGAGGGTTATCCGTGGGCATGAGGCCGGTTCTGGCGATGCTCGGCATCGTCGCCGCGTTGGGCGTTATGGTGGTGGACAGCGCCGAGGCGCGACGGGGCATGTCGGTGGGCAGCCGCGGCTCGCGCACCTATCAGGCACCCCCACGACCCAGACGGCGCCGACGCCCGCCGCGCCCATCCAGCGCTCCACCACGCCCCAGCCGGCGGCCTCGTCCACGCCCAATGCATCCGCCATGCGGCCGCAGGCGGCGCGGCCTTCCATGTTCGGCAGCGGCCTCGGCGGCAGCCTCATGCGCGGCCTGCTCATCGGCGGCCTCATCGGCATGCTCATGGGGCACGGCCTGGGTGGCCTTGCCGGCTTCCTCGGCCTGCTGCTGCAGGGCGCGCTGCTGGCGCTGGTGGTGATGCTGGTGCTGCGCTTCTTCCGCCGCCCGCAGCCGGCTCCCGCCGGCGCGACGGCCTATGGCCGCTCCGCCACCGGCCCGGCATCGGGCAACGGTGGCCCGCTCGGTGGCGCCTTGGGCGGTGCCCTGGGGGGCTCCCTCGGGGGGGCCATGGGGCGCGGAATGGGGAGCGGATTGGGGGGCGGGACCGGCACAGCCCAGCCTGCGGCCGCCGCCGCGCGCGGGCCGGTGGACGTGCTGGGCATCACGCCGGCGGATCTCGACACTTTCGAACGGCTGCTCCAGGAAGTCGAGACCGCTTTCGGCCGGGAAGACGCCGCGGCGCTCAAGGCGGTGACCACCCCGGAGGTGTTCGAGGCCATGGCCGAGGAATGGCGTGACAACGCTGCCCGCGGCGTGCGCAACGAAGTCTCCGACGTGAAGCTGCTGCAGGGCGACCTTGCCGAATCGTGGCGCGAGGGGTCCCTGGAATACGCTACCGTCGCCATGCGCTTCGAGAGCCGCGACGTGATGGTGGATCGCGCCACCGGTCGCTTCATCTCGGGTGATCGTGACCGGCCGGGTGAAGGCACCGAGGTCTGGACCTTCGTGCGCGAGGCGGGTGGCCCCTGGCGCCTGTCCGCCATGCAGGAGGCGCGCGCGGGGGCCTGAGGCTGCGGCGCAGGGATCCTGAACGGCTCCGTGCGCCGGCATCCCATCGCCGGCGGGGCTTCCCGCCGTCGACGGTCCGTGGTCTAACCGCGGACCATGATCGCTGCCCCCTCCGCTCCGCGCACAGCTGATCCGCCGGCTCCCGGCATCGTCAGCGTCCGCCATCTCTCCAAGACCTACGCCACCGGCCACAGCGCCCTGAAAGACATCACCCTCGACATCGTGCCGGGGGAGATCTTCGCATTGCTCGGCCCCAATGGCGCCGGCAAGACCACCCTCATCTCCACCATCTGCGGCCTGGTGAAGGCGACATCGGGCACCGTCCAGGTGGCCGGCCACGACATCGTCGTCGACTATCGCGCCGCCCGCGCCCGCATCGGCCTGGTGCCGCAGGAGCTGTCGACGGATTCCTTCGAGACCGTCTGGGCCACCGTGAGCTTCTCCCGTGGCCTGTTCGGCCGCAAGGCGAACCCCGCTTATATCGAGACCGTGCTGCGCAGCCTGTCTTTGTGGGAAAAGAAGGATGCCCGCATCATGACGCTCTCGGGCGGCATGAAGCGGCGTGTGCTCATCGCCAAGGCTTTGGCCCACGAGCCCGAGGTGCTGTTCCTGGACGAGCCCAGCGCCGGCGTCGACGTGGAACTGCGCCGCGACATGTGGCGGCTGGTGCGTCGGCTGAAAGAGCAAGGCGTCACCATCATCCTCACCACCCATTATATCGAGGAGGCCGAGGAGATGGCCGACCGGGTGGGGGTGATCAACCGGGGTGAGATCATCCTGGTGGAGGAGAAGGCCACCCTCATGCGCAAGCTGGGGCAAAAGCAGCTTCTCATCGAGCTGGCCGCGCCCCTCGCCGAGGTGCCCGAACTGCTGGCGCCCTATGGCCTCGTCCTGTCCGGCGACGGGCAGATGCTGACCTACAGCTATGGCAGCGCCGACCGGCCGGGCGAGGCGCCCATTGCCGCGCTGCTGGCGGACCTGTCCGCCCAGGGCATCGCCTTCAACGATCTGCGCACCGAGCAGAGCTCGCTGGAGGACATCTTCGTCAGCCTGGTGAGGCCCGCGTCGTGAATCTTCAAGCCATCAGCGCCATCTACCGGTTCGAGATGGCCCGCACCCTGCGCACTGTGCTGCAGAGCGTGGTCTCGCCGGTGATTTCCACCTCGCTCTATTTCGTGGTGTTCGGCTCCGCCATCGGCAGCCGCATGACCCAGGTGGAGCATGTGCCCTATGGGGCCTTCATCGTGCCGGGTCTCATGATGTTGACCCTGCTCACCCAATCCATCTCCAACGCCTCGTTCGCGATCTATTTCCCGCGCTTCTCGGGCACCATCTACGAGATCCTGTCGGCGCCGGTGTCGCCGTTCGAGATCGTGTGCGGCTATGTGGGGGCGTCGGCAACCAAATCGGTGGTGGTGGGGCTCATCATCCTTGGCACCGCCGCGCTGTTCGTGCCCATGGAGATCCGCCATCCGTTCTGGATGCTGGCGTTCCTGGTGCTCACCGCAGTGACCTTCTCGCTGTTCGGCTTCATCATCGGCATCTGGGCCGATGGCTTCGAGCGGCTGCAGCTCATTCCCATGCTGGTGGTGACACCCCTGACCTTCTTGGGCGGCACCTTCTATTCCCTGGATATGCTGCCGCCGCTGTGGCGCACCATCACCCTGTTCAACCCGGTGGTCTATCTGGTCTCCGGCTTCCGCTGGAGCTTCTTCGGCCTGTCGGATGTGGGAGTGGGCATCAGCTTCGGCATGACGCTGCTGTTCCTCGCCGCCTGCCTGTTCATTGTCAGCTGGATGTTCCGCACCGGCTATCGGCTCAAGAGCTGAGCGGCGCCATCGAAAGGGTCTCGCCATGAGCGAAAGTCTGCCCCGTCCCGATTACAAGAGCTTCATCGACAGCGCGCCCGACATTTATGCGGGCCTCGCCGCCCTCACCAAGGGGGTGGATGCCTCCGGCCTGGAGAAGGGTCTGACCGAGCTGGTCAAGGTGCGGGTGTCGCAGATCAACGGCTGCGCCTTCTGCCTCAAGTTCCATGTGGGTCTCGCCCGCAAGGTGGGAGTGAGCGGGCAGAAGCTCGATCTCGTCGCCGCCTGGCGTGATGCCGGCCTCTATTCGGAGCGCGAGAGCGCGGCCCTGGCCTGGGCCGAGGCGCTGACGGAGCTGGGTGAAGGCGCCGCCTCCGAAGCCGCCTGGGCGGCGCTGCGGGTGGTGTTCAGCGAGGCGGAGGCCACCTATCTCACGGTTTCCATCGCCACCATCAACGCCTGGAACCGCATCGGCGTCGGCCTCCGCTTCGCCCCGCCGGCGTGACGCAAAAAAAGCCCCCACCATGGGTGGGGGCTTTGATTCTGGCGGGGCTCAGATGCCGCCGACGCACACATACTTGATGTTGAGATAGTCGTCGCAGCCGTATTTGGAGCCCTCGCGGCCCATGCCGCTCTCCTTCACGCCGCCGAACGGGGCGACTTCGGTGGTGAGCACGCCGGCATTGACGCCCACCTGGCCATATTCCAGCTGCTCGGACACGCGGAAGGCGCGGCCGAGGTCCTTGGTGAAGAAATAGCAGGCGAGGCCGTATTCCGTGGCGTTGGCGTAGGAGACCGCCTCTTCCTCGGTCTCAAACTTGAACAGCGGCGCCAGCGGGCCGAAGATCTCATCGCGGGCGAACGCCATGTCCTGGGTGGCGCCGGTGAGCACCGTGGGCTCGAAGAAGGTGCCGCCCTGGGCCGGCTGCTGGCCGCCGGTGACGACCTTGGCGCCCTTGTCCAGGGCGTCCTTCAACAGCCGGTTCACCTTGGCGAGCGCCCGGTCGTCGATCAGCGGACCGGCGGTGACGCCCTCATCCAGGCCATTGCCGATCTTCAGCTTTTTGGCAGCCTCGGCGAATCTGGCGGCGAAGGCGTCATAAATGCCGGCCTGCACATAGAAGCGGTTGGCGCACACGCAGGTCTGGCCCACGTTGCGGAACTTGGAAGCAATGGCCTGCTCCACGGCGAGGTCGAGGTCGGCATCGTCGAACACCAGGAAGGGGGCGTTGCCGCCGAGCTCCATGGAGATCTTCTTCATGGTGTCCGCCGACTGCTTCATGAGCAGCTTGCCCACCGGGGTGGAGCCGGTGAACGTCACCTTCTTCACCAGCGGGTTGGCGGTCATTTCGGCGCCGATGGCCGGGGCATCGCCCACCACGATGTTGACGACGCCGGACGGAATGCCCGCCATCTCCGCCAGCACGCCCCAGGCCAGGCCCGAATAGGGGGTGAGCTCGGAGGGCTTCGCCACCACCGTGCAGCCCGCGGCCAGCGCCGCGCCGATCTTGCGCGAGAGCATGGAGGAGGGGAAGTTCCAGGGTGTCACGGCGGCGCAGACGCCCACCGGCTCCTTGGTCACCATGATGCGGCGGTTGGCCCAGGGGGAGGGGATGACATCGCCATAGATGCGCCGGGCTTCCTCGGCGAACCAGCGCACATAGGCGGCGGAGGCGCCGATTTCGCCACGGGCCTCGGCCAGCGGCTTGCCCTGCTCGGTGGTGAGCAGCACCGCCAGTTCCTCGGTATGGGCGATGATGAGGTCGGCCAGCTTGTGCAGCTTGGCGGCCCGCTCGGCGGCGGTCAGCGCCTTCCAGAGCCGGAAGGCGGCTGAGGCGGCCTCGATGGCGCGCCGGGTCTCGGCGGCGCCGGCCTTGGGGATGGAGCCGATGAGGGCGCCGGTGGCG
Organism: Xanthobacter sp. NM-25; assembly: GCF_022138605.1. GTDB lineage: Bacteria > Pseudomonadota > Alphaproteobacteria > Rhizobiales > Xanthobacteraceae > Xanthobacter. Next base: position 726,727 of record NZ_JACBFS010000001.1, on the reverse strand, counting down.
GGATTGTGAACGGCGATGGTCGCGCCATCGTCCGCGTCCACCCATTGGCCGCCAATCAGCATTTTCTCGCGCAGAAGGGTGAAGGCGGGCGTGGGCGTGTGCGCAAGAGGCTGGGATGCGGCCATGACGGGCTCCTTGGGACGTTGCGGCGGCGCGGCAGGGCGCGCCCCGCTCATATAAGACGAAAGGCGCACGACGGGGAGGTGTTCGTGATGCACCGGCGTGGCGGCTATCGCGTCGCCGCTGGTGTCGGCGTTCAGGCCGGCTTGCGGGCCACCAGGTCCACCAGCGCCGACAGGCCGTTGTGGGCGGCGCCCTCGGCGATCTCGGCGTCGTAGCTCACCAGCTCCACGATCTCCAGGTCGGCAAAGGCATCGCGCAGCAGCTCTTCCGTATAAAGATTGTCGCGCTGACCCGGTCCGCCGGTGCGATACTCCAGCTGCTTGGGGCCATAGCCCTCCAGCAGGAGCAGGCCGCCGGGCTTGAGGGCGCGGCGAATGCCTTCGAACATCTTCGCCCGCGGCTCCGGGCCGAGAAACTGGATGAAGATGCCGGCAATCACGTCATAGGCGGCCTCGGGCCAGGTCCAATCGGCGAGGTCCACCAGCTCCAGCTCGAGGCTCACCCCCCGTTCGGCGGCGAGGCGGCGGGCCTTGTCCTGGGCGACGCTGGAGGCATCCACCGCATGCACCGAAAGGCCCTGCTCGGCTAGCCAGATGCCGTTGCGGCCTTCGCCGTCGGCAATGGCCAGGGCCCGGCCGCCGGCGGTGAGCCGCGGCGCCTGCCGGGCCAGAAACGCATTGGGGGCAACGCCGAAGAGATAATCCTCGCGCGTATAGCGTTCATTCCAGAATGCCGTCATATCCACTCTCACCTTCGCCCAACGTAACGCCCGCGGTGCGGGTGCGGCGTGCTCCGCGGCCCGAAACGGGAACGCGGTTCTGAGCCGTGTGGCTGCGGGTTGCAGCATCACACCGGTCGGCGGCACCTTAAGGGCGTTCGTGGCCGGCGCTGCCATCCTGGGGCGAGGTGACGCAGGGGTCGCTTTCCCTTGATCGAGGTCAAGCGAAAGTGATGTTTTGGAAATATATTGAGCGCTTCCAAGGAGGAGGTGTGCCGTGCTGAAAGTTGCAGTTCTCATCTGGTCGGTTCTGGCGGTGGCGTTTGCCGGCATTCTGGTGATGGTCGTGCTGAACGTTCCGACCCCGGCGCAGGAGGACATGCGGGCCATTCCAATCGCCGCGGCCATCGGCGCGGTGCTGGCGATTCCCGCTTCCATCTTCGTGGCCAAGCGCATCCTGGCCCTGACCGCCAAGCCCGGCAACGGGCCCCAGGGCAGCTGAGCGGGTGGGTCCCGTGTGTCGCGAGGCGCGGCACACGGTGAACGCCGGAGCGGCGCGGTCCGCCCTGTGCGCCGGTCGGCTTCGCACGGGTGTTCTCTCTCGCGGGTCTTGCCGCGGGCCCGGCGCGTTCGCCTGACGCCGTCCTATCCTCCTGACGGCCTGCACCAGTGTGAAACACAACGCCCCGGCCGGAGCTGATCCGACCGGGGCGTTTGCGTTTCAGGGGCTTGTCCGCGGGCCGGTGCTACTCCGCCGCGTCGGGCAGGGGCTCCGGTGCGGTCCAGCGCAGCACTGGGGCACGGGCGGCGCGGGTCTCGTCCAGCCGCCGACGCGGGGCATAGTGCGGCGCGCCGAGGAAGCGCTCGGTGTCTCCGGCCTTGGCCGCCATGGCGAGGTCTCGCAAGGCGGCGATGAACAGGTCGAGGGACGCCTTCGATTCGCTCTCGGTGGGCTCGATGAGCATGGCCCCGTGCACCACCAGCGGGAAATACACCGTCATCGGGTGATAGCCCTCGTCGATGAGTGCCTTCGCCACGTCCAAGGTGCTGATGCCGGTGCCGGCGAGCCAGGTGTCGTCGAACAGCGCCTCATGCATGGCCGGGCGCTCGGCGAACGGGGCCGAGAGCAGGTCCATGAGGCTGGCGCGCACGTAATTGGCGGCCAGCACCGCATCTTCCGACGCCTGGCGCATGCCGTCGGCGCCATGGGAGAGCATCCAGGCGAGAGCCCGCACGAACATGCCCATCTGCCCGTGGAATGCGCTCATGCGGCCGAGCGCCTGTTCTGCGCCGGTGTCGCCCCGCTCTTCCGCCAGGGTCAGGGTGCCGTCGGTCTCCACAAGGGCCGGCACCGGGGCGAACGGCGCCAGCGCCTGGGACAGCACCACCGGTCCGGCGCCGGGACCGCCGCCGCCGTGGGGTGTGGAGAAGGTCTTGTGCAGGTTGATGTGCATGGCATCGACCCCGAGGTCGGCCACCTTCACCTTGCCCAGGATGGCGTTGAAGTTCGCGCCGTCGCAGTAGAAATAGGCGCCCGCCGCGTGCACGGCGGCGGCGATCTCCACCACGTCCCGCTCGAACAGGCCGCAGGTGTTGGGGTTGGTGAGCATCAGCGCCGCGACTTCAGGGGAGAGCGCCGCGCGCACCGCCTCCGGGTCCACCGTGCCATCGGCACGGGCGGGGATGGCCCGCACCTCATAGCCGATGAGGGCGGCGGTGGCCGGGTTGGTGCCATGGGCGCTTTCGGGCACCAGCACCACATGGCGGCTGGAGCCCGCCGCCATGTGCGCGGCCTTGATGGCCATCATGCCGGTGAGCTCGCCATGGGCCCCGGCCTTGGGCGGCAGGGCCACCGCCGCCATGCCGGTGAGCGCCAGCAGATAGCGCGACAGCTCTGCCATGAGCGCCAGCGCCCCCTGCACGGTGGAGACCGGCTGCAGCGGGTGGATGTCGGCAAAGCCGGGCAGCCGCGCCATCTTTTCATTGAGGCGCGGGTTGTGCTTCATGGTGCACGAGCCGAGCGGGAAGAGGCCGCTGTCGATGCCGTAATTCATGCGCGACAGGCGCACGTAATGGCGCATGGCCTCCGGTTCGCTCAGCCCCGGCAGGCCGAGCGCGGCGGTGCGGCCGTGGCCGCCCAGGCGGTCGGCGCCGCCCTTGGGCGCGGGCAGGTCGACGCCGGACACTTCCGGGCGGCCCACCTCGAACAGCAGGCCTTCCTCGAGATCGAGGGCCCGGTTGCCGGTGAAGGTTTCGGGGGCAGGGGTGGGGGCAGGGGTGGAGAGGGGAGCGGGCGCGGTGGCGCCCCGGCCTTCGCGGTTCATCACAGCACCTCCTTGAGGGCCGCGGCGAACGCGGCGCGGTCCTCTGCGGTGGTCACCTCGGTGGCCGCCACCAGCAGCAAATTGTCGAGCCCCGCAGCCGGGGCGAGGCGGGCATAGGGCACGCCGGCCAGAATGCCCTTCCGCGCCAGCTCCTCCACCACATCCACCGCCGGGCGCGGCAGGCGCACGGTGAATTCGTTGAAGAAGCTGGTGTTGACGAGGCTCACGCCGGGCACTGCCGCGAGCTGTTCGGCGAGATCGCAGGCGGCTTCATGGTTGAGCCGGGCGAGCTTGGTGAGGCCCTGTTCGCCGAGCAGGGACATGTGGATGGTGAAGGCGAGCGCGCACAGCCCCGAATTGGTGCAGATGTTGGACGTCGCCTTCTCGCGGCGGATATGCTGCTCGCGGGTGGAGAGGGTGAGCACGAAGCCGCGCCGGCCCTCGGCATCCACCGTCTCGCCGGCGAGGCGGCCGGGCATCTGCCGCACATATTTCTGGCGGGTGGCGAACAGGCCCACATAGGGCCCGCCGAAATTGAGGGCGTTGCCGATGGACTGGCCCTCGCCCACCACGATGTCCGCGCCCTGGGCACCGGGGGGCTCCACCAGGCCGAGGGCGACCGCCTCGGTGAACACCGCCACCAGCAGCGCGCCGGCGGCATGGGCCGCTTCCGCGATGGGCTTCAGGTCCACCAGGTTGCCGAACACGTCCGGGCTCTGCACCACGATGCAGGAGGTGTCCTTGTCGATGCCGGCGATGAGGTCCTCGCCCCCCTCCGGCCGGGCCGGCAGTGCCGTGACCATGTCGTCCGCATAACGCGAGACGGTCTCGATGGTGGCGCGATACTGGGGATTGAGATTGCCCGCCAGCACCGCCTTGCGGCGGCGGGTGACCCGGTGGGCCATCAGCACCGCCTCGGCGGCGGCGGTGGAGCCGTCATACATGGAGGCGTTGGCCACCTCCATGGCGGTGAGGGCGGCCACCTGGGTCTGGAACTCGAACAGATATTGCAGCGTGCCCTGGGCGATCTCGGGCTGATAGGGCGTGTAGGAGGTGAGGAACTCCGAGCGCTGGATCAGGTGATCGACGGTGGCGGGCACATGGTGGCGATAGGCGCCGGCGCCCAGGAAGAAGGGCACGGAGCCGGCCGTCATGTTGCGCCCGGCAAGGCGCGCCAGCTGCCGTTCCACCTCCAGCTCACCCTTGGCGGGCGGCAGGTCGGGCAAAGCGCTCATGCGCTTGTCGGCGGGAATATCGACGAACAGGTCGTCGACGGTGGGAACGCCGATGCGCGCCAGCATCTCGGCGCGGTCCTCGGCGGTGAGGGGAAGATAACGCATGGGGGTCCCTCAGGCCTTCACGACGCGCGGAAGGATGACCATCTCGGCGCGCAGGGAATGGGCCACGTAGCATTCCGCATGTGCCTTGTGGTGGATGGCGGCGAGCTCTTCCTCGGTGGGGATTGTCTCGCCGGAAACCGTCATCACCGGAGTGAGGGTGACGCGGGACAGGAACAGCTTGCCGGCGGCGTTGGGGGTCAATTCTCCCACGGCCGCATCCTCATAGCTGTCCACGGTGAGCCCGGCCTTGCGGGCGAAATCGAGGGCGAACAGCATGTGGCAGCTGGAGGCGGCCGCCACCAGCGCCTCCTCCGGATCCACCGCGTCCTCGCGGGAGAGGGGCAGCCGCACCGAGGAGGGCGCGGAGGAGCCAGGCACCTCCAGCCCATCGAACGCCCACACATGGGCGCGGGAGTAACGGCCGTCGGTGAAGACGGCGCCGTCCCGGCTCCACCTTATGGTGGCATGGAAATCATGTGCCATGGGGGCGCCTCAGAGGGTTTCGAGGAAGGCCTTGTAGGCGGCCTCGTCCATCAGGGTGTCGAGCTCGGCGGGGTTGGTGATCTTGAGCTTAAGGAACCAGCCCGAGCCTTCCGGCTCTTCGTTCACCAGGGCCGGATTGCCTTCCAGCTCGGTGTTGACCTCCACCACCTCGCCGGAAACCGGGGCATAGACCTCACTCGCCGCCTTCACGCTCTCCACCACCGCGGCTTCCTTGCCCAGGGCCACGGTCTTGCCCACCTCGGGCAGCTCCACGAACACCACGTCGCCGAGCTGGCTCTGGGCATAGGCGGAAATGCCCACCACCCCGGTGTCGCCCTCGACGCGCACATATTCATGGTCCTTGCTGTAACGCACGCTGCTCATGGCTCAGGCCCCCACGGGATTGGCTTTGGCGGCGCGGGCATAGCGCGCCGGAATGAAGGGAAGGGTGGTGACGGTGGCGGCAAGCGGCTTGCCGCGCATTAGGAGGTGAAGGGCGGTGCCGGGCGCCGCGAGGGCGGGGGGCACATAGCCCATGGCGATGGGCGCGTTCAGGCTCGGGGCGAAGCCGCCGGAGGTGACGATGCCCACCACCGCGCCGTCATGGACGATCTCGGCGCCTTCACGGGCGGGGGCGCGGCCTTCCAACTTCAGGCCCACCCGCACCCGGCTCGGTCCTTCGGCCAGCTCTTGTTGGATGCGCGCGGCGCCGGGGAAGCCGCCCTCGGTGCGGCGGCGCTTCTGGATCGACCACACCAGGGCGGCTTCCACCGGCGAGGTGGTGGTGTCGATGTCATGGCCGTAGAGGCACAGGCCCGCTTCCAGGCGCAGGCTGTCGCGGGCGCCAAGGCCGATGGGCTTCACCTCCGGCTCGCCGAGGAGCGCGGTCCAGATGGCGGGGGCGTCCCCCTCCGCCATGGAGATCTCGAAGCCGTCCTCGCCGGTATAGCCGGAACGGGAGATGTGCACCGGCAGACCGTCGAACCGGGCGGGGGTCGCCGTCATGAAGGCGAGGCCTTCCGCCTCAGCGCAATGGCGCGCCAGCGCGATGACCGCCTCTGGCCCCTGGATGGCGATGAGCGCCCGATCCGGCTGCGGCGTCAGCCGCACGTTCTCGGGCAGGTGGCGGGCGATGTGGGCGAAATCGGCGGCCTTGCCGGCGGCATTCACCACCAGCAGCAGCCGGCCGTCCTCTGCCGGATCCACCGGTCGGGTGACCATCAGATCGTCAAGGATGCCGCCGGCGTCGTCCAGCAGCTGGGAATAGCGCTGCTGGCCGGGCTTCAGATTGAGGATGTCCGCCGGCAGCAGGGCTTCCAGGGCGCGGGCGGTGGTGGCGTGATCGGGCCCCTCCAGCAGGGCCTGACCCATGTGGGAGACATCAAACAGGCCCGCATGGGCGCGCGTCCAATGGTGCTCGGCGAGGATGCCATCGGGATATTGCACCGGCATCTCATAGCCGGCGAACGGCACGATGCGGGCCCCGAGGGCGACATGGGCCGCGAACAGCGGCGTGGTATGGAGAAGGGTTTTTATGAACGGATCGACGGCGTCTGTCATCGCAGCTCCTGAGCAGGGCGCCAAAACTCAGAACCCGTGAAGGTTCCAGCGGCGCCCCCTCTGTCTGCGAGACCTGAGAGATTTCACCGTGCCGTGTGGACCGGCGCGGCTTACTCCTTCGGTGAGCCGGCGCCTCTTCACGAGGCCCCAAGGCTGCTTTCCAGAGCGTCGTCCCCCTGCGGTCCTTTGGCCTGAGCGGTTCCGGGGCGGTTGCGCCTTCGGCGCCGGCGTCGCATCCGTTTGAACGGTGCAGCCGGTCTCTCCCGCAGGGATCATCCGAAACGATGCCCGGCGATGCGGCGTAAAGCACGAATCCGCAGGGTCAGCGTATCGGCGGTGACAATAGGCAATCGGCAGCGGGCGTCAACTGCTGGCTGACACCCGCCCACGCTTTCCGCCGTCGCGCCCGACGGCGGCCCCGCTGGGGGCGACTCAGTTCGGCGGCGGATCGAAGGCGTTGCCCGACGGCGGCGCGGTGAAGCCGCCGCCGCTGCTGCTGGTGCCACTGGTGCTGGTGGGGCCGGAGGGCGGCGGTCCGAACACGTCATCGGCCGGCGGGCCGCGATCGGGCTTGGGGGTGGTCGCCCGCGTGCTCGCGGCGGGCGCGCTGGCCTCCGGCTTGGGCTGGGCGGGCGCGGCCGGGCGGGTGCGGCGCGGCCGGCTGGCAGCCGGCGCCGGCTTTTCGCCCTGCGCGTCATAACCCACGTAGATCACGTAGCGCTCAAGCTCGTCTACCTTGGGAAGGGGGAAGGAGAGCTGGTCCTCGATCACCGTGTAGGGCGCCTGTTGCTGGCCCTGTGCCACCTGAACCGGCACCTTGAAGAATTTGGTGGTGATGGTCTTCGGGGTGGGGCCTTCCTCGACCACGGCGATCCGCACCGGCACGTTGATGGTGCCGGGGGTGCCCTTCTCGCCAAGGATCACCCGTCCCTCGATGCCCACCTTCACGGTCATGGTCTGGCCGGCGATGGCGCATTCCCGCGCCAGCTGGCCCACATTGCCCTGGTAGCGCAGGCCGTTGGCATCGCCCACCTGCCACACGCCGGCGCCGGTGCGCACGGTCACGGAGGGGCAGCTGTAGGTGACCGCGTCGGCGCCGGTCCCCACGGTGAGGGAGGGAGTGGCCGCGCTGGACACGCCGGCGGCGCGACCGGTGGCCACGCCGGTATCCTGGGCGCCGAAGGCTCCATCCAGGTTCTCGCCTGCGGCGCATCCCGCCATTGCCAGCGCCAATGCCATGCCGGCAATGCTGCGTGCGGAGGTGGCTGCTTGCGCAAGAGCCATGTTGCTCAACTCCTTGGCCTGCCCTGATCGGGCGAGGTTATAGCAAAGCGGCGGCGCAGCGGCACCGCCTGGCGGCGGAATTCCCGCCACGGGTCTTGAAAAGCCGACGGCATGGTGAACCGCGCCGGCGGTACCGGCCCGCGCTCAGCCGCCGGAGAGGCCGACCGGCTTGCCCACCACCACCACCAGCGCCTTGCGGGCATCGGCCAGGCGGCCGGCCACGCGCTTGATGTCGTCGAGGGTCACCGCCTCCACCAGCGCGTTGCGGCGGTCGATATAATCAATGCCGAGCTTGTCGAGCTGGATCTGCAGCAGCTGTCCCGCCACCTTGGAGGAGGTGTCGAAGCGCAGGGCATAGCTTCCGGTCAGGTAGCTCTTGGCCTCGGCCAGCTCCTCGGCGGTCGGGCCGTGATCGAGGATGCGCTGGAACTCGGAGGTGATGAGCGAGATGGATTCGGCCGCCCGCTCGTTCTTGGTGGCGGTGCCGGCGAACCACAGGCCCACATGATCGAGGGCCACCTGGTAGGAATAGACGGAATAGGCGAGCCCGCGGGCTTCCCGCACTTCCTTGAACAGGCGTGAGGAGAAGGCACTGCCGCCGAGAATGTGGTTGAGGACGTAGGCGGCCATGAAGTCCGGGTCCTGGCGCTCCAGGCCCACGGTGCCCATCACCACCACCGACTGCGGCACGTTGAGCGGCACGATGTCGACGGTGCCGAGATGCTGCGGCGTGACGTTGGCGATGGGCGCGAGCTCGGCGGCTTCCGGCAGGGCACCGAACACCGCATCCAGCCGCCGGCCCAGCTCCTCGGCGGTGATGTCGCCCACCACCGCCACCCGCAGGTTGGAGCGCGCCAGGGTCTTGTGAGCGAACTGAACGATGTCGGCCCGGGTGAGGGTGGGCACGCTCTCCAGGGTGCCGTCCACCGGCCGGCCATAGGGATGGCCGGGGAAGGCGCGGGCATACCAGCGCTCGTTGGCGATGGCGTTGGGTTCGGTGGAGCGGCGGCGCAGGGAGGCCATCAGCGCCGCCCGCACCCGCTCGATCGCCTCGTCATCGAAGCGTGGGGCATTCACCGACAGGCGCAGCAGGTCGAACGCCACATCCGCGTTCTCGGACAGGGTGCGCAGAGAGCCGCGCATGTCGTCGCGGCCGGCATCGAAATGCAGCTCCACCGCGTGGTCGGCCAGCTTGCGCTGGAACGCCTGGGCGTCGAGATCGCCGGCGCCCTCGTCCAGCAGTGCCGCTGTAAGGTTGGCGAGGCCCATCTTCTGCGGGCCGTCCTGGGCGGCGCCGCCGAGGAAAGCGAACTCCATGGCAATCAGCGGCAAAGTGGTGTCGTGCACCAGCCAGGCCTTGATGCCGCCGGGGCTCGTCACCTCGGTGATGCGGCTGGACTGGGCCTGGGCCGCGGGCGTGGAAATGAGGGAGAGAGCCATCGTCACCATCATGAAAAAAAGCCAACCGGCGCTCGAAAAAGGCCGGCCGGCGGTCTGGCCGGCAGTGGTGGAAGCGCCCGTCACGAGCGATCCCCCGCCTTGCCCGGGCCGGCGGGGGCGTCAGCGGCGGCGGCCGGAGCCGGCTTGAGCTGTCCCGTCACGGCGCGATTGGTCGTGAGATAGCGCTTTGCGGCGGCCTGGACATCGGCTGCGGAAACCGCCTTCACCCGCTCCGGCCAGGCGCGCACCGCGTCGGCGCTCATGCCGGTGGCCCAGGCGGCGCCATAGATGCGGGCGAGGGTGGCCTGATTGTCCTGGGCATAGACCATGTCGGCGGTCAGCCGGGTCTTGGCGCGCGCCAGCTCCAGATCGTCCACGCCCTTTTCGGCCACTTCGGCGATCACCGCGTCGATGGCCGCTTCCAGGGCCTCCAGCGTCACCTCCGGGCGCGGGGTGCCGTAGACGACGAAGCGGGTCGCATCATAGGCGGTGCCTTGATACCAGGCGCCGGTGCCGGCTGCGAGGCCCTTCTCCACCGCGAGGGTGCGGTAGAGGCGGCCGGTCTGACCGCCGCCGAGAATCTGCGCCAGCACTTCCAGCGCTTCCGCCTCGCCGGGGGCGGCGGTGCGGTCGGATGGCACCAGATAGGAGCGCTGCACGCTCGGCTGGGCCACCCGGGCATCGGCCAGGGAGACCCGGCGCTCGGCTTCCGGCTCCGGTTCCTGCGGGCGGTTGCGGGGCGGCGTGTCGGCGCGGGCGACCTTGCCATAGGTCTTCTCGGCCAGCGCGCGCACCTCGTTCGGGTCCACGTCGCCCGCCACCACCAGCAGCGCGTTGTTGGGGGCGTAATAGCGCTGATAGAAGGCGAGGGCGTCCTCGCGGTTCAGCTGCTTGATCTCGTGTTCCCAGCCGATGATGGGGTGCTGGTAGGGGTGGTTGACGTAGCTGGTGGCCTGCATGATCTCGCCCAGCCGGGCGCTGGGCTCGTTGTCGGTGCGCATGCGGCGCTCTTCCAGCACCACGTCGCGCTCCGGCAGCACCACCTCGTCGGAAAGCTTGAGCCCGGTCATGCGATCGGCCTCGAAGCCCATCACCTTTTCCAGGTGTTCCTTGGCCACCCGCTGGAAATAGGCGGTGTAGTCGTGGGAGGTGAAGGCATTTTCCTGGCCGCCCAGGCGCGCCACCTCGGCCGAGAACTCACCCTGGGGGTGGGCCTCTGTGCCCTTGAACATCAGGTGCTCGAGAAAATGGGCGATGCCCGATTTGCCGGGCTGCTCGTCGGCCGACCCCACCTTGTACCACACCATGTGGGTCACCACCGGGGTGCGGTGGTCGGGGATCACCATGACCTCGAGGCCATTGTCGAGCTTGAATTGGGAAATATCGGGCCCGGCCGCAGCGGCGGAACGGGACGCGAGCGCGGCCGCGCTCGCGGCAAGAATGGCAACCATGGCGATATGGCTCATCTTCACGTGAAGGATCTTCCGACATTGCACGCGCCCGCAGGCACGCTCGTCAAGGATAGATAGGGCGTCGCGGCCCCGGGGCCAGGGGCCGGTCGGCGATTTGAAGGGTTCCAGCGCGCCACATGGTCATGCGCGCACAGGGCATCGTCGCCCGCCGCCGGGGCGCGGGGCCGCAGGCCACCCGGTCCGGTGCCCCGGGCCGTCAGTTCTTCTGCTGGTCCTGCCGATCGAAATAGTTCGGCAGCTTGAAGGGCTCGTTCTTCTTCTCGACCACGCCATAGGGGGCGTTCGGCGCCGGGGTCTGGTAGCCCGCGGGCGGCTGCAGCAGGGTTTCCCGCTCCGGCTCGCCGTTGAAGGTCAGCGGCTTTTCCTGGGCGAATCCCAAGCCGCTGGCCCAGCCGGTGAACCCCAGCTCGCTTGGAGAAACGACGTCGCGGGTGCTGTCGCCAGGGGTGCCGGTGTTCGGCTGGTTGATCACGCCGAGAATCTTCTTTCGGCCGCGTCCCAGCTCGGACGGCATCAGCGGCCGGCCGGGATCATCGCGGGTGACCGGGGCATTGGCGGCCTCCGCCTCACGCTTGCGGCGCGCCACGTCGGGATCGTTCGGCCAGGCGGGATTGTTGCGATAGGCCTGCTGCTCCGGGGTAGGCAACTGCTCGGTGGCGGCCGCGGGAGGCACCACCAGCGGCGCGCGCTCGCGATAGTCGATCTCCGGCTTCGGCTTTTCTTCCTTGAGGCCGAACAGCTCCATGGCGCTGTCCAGAGGGTTGGGCGTGAATTCGTCGCTTTGGGCGGCCGCCGGGCGGGGGGCCAGCGGACCGGCCATCACCGCACCGAGTGCCGCGGCACCGCAGAGCAGCTTGAAAGGCAGGCGCGTGGCAGCGGAACGGGACATGGATCTCACTCGGGTCGCGACGGCGGGTCGGGATGTCGGGCACAGGCGCATGATGCTCCCTCCGTGGCTCGCGCTCGGTTTCAGGATTTCGGCGACATTGGCGTCGCTGAGGGCGGCGTTTTTGAGGCACGCCCAAAAAACGCATCGTACAACAGTAGCGCAACACCGACGACCACCGCCACATCGGCGATGTTGAACACATACCAGCGGTAGCCGAAGGCGTGCAGCGAGATGAAGTCGAACACCGCCCCATAGACCACCCGGTCCACCGCATTGCCCAGCGCACCGCCGATCAGCAGGCCGAGGGCCAGGGCCTCCAGGGTGCGATGGGAGCGGGTGAGCCAGACGGTGAACAACAGCGCCGCCACCACTTTCACCCCCACTAGCACCCAGCGCCCGGTGTCGCCCTGCTGGAACAGGCCATAGCTGATGCCGCGATTCCACAGCGCCACCACGTCCATGAATGGGGCGACGGGGTAGAGCGCCGGCCCCATGTCCTGGGTGAAGCCCATCACCCAGGTCTTCGACACCTGATCGGCCACCAGCACCAGCAAGGCGACCAGCAGTCCGAGAATGATGCGGTTGGAGGCGCGGGTCATGGACAGGGCTCCTCGGCCTATCGGGCGTAGAATTCCCGCAGCGCCGCCGCATCGCGCGGGGTCACATCGGGAAATTCGGGATCGGCGCCCACCTCGGGAGAGATCTTCCACGAGCGGGCGCACTTGCGGCCCTCGGCCCGGGCCGGCACTACGGCGACGCCGGGCACCTCCGGCAGCCGGAACGCCTCGGCGGGGCCTTCACCGCGGATCAGGGTCGCCGCGGAGGTGATGCAGATTTCCGCAAGATCGAGCCCGGCAAAGGCATCGGCCAGCGCCTCGTCGGTCACATAGACCTCGGGCGCCGCCTCCAGGGACGAGCCCATGCGCTTTTGCGCCCGCTCCACCTCCAGCGCGCCCAGCACCACCCGGCGCACCAGCCGCACCTTGCGCCACTGCTCCGCCAGGGCCGGATCACGCCAGCTCTCTGGCGTTTCGGGGAAGGTGAGCAGATGCACCGAGCCCTCTTCATCCCCGGTGCGGGCGATGAACGCCTCTTCCGTGGTGAAGGGCATGATGGGCGCGAGCCAGGTGACGAGCCGGTTGAAGGTCTCGTCCAGCACCGTCAGGCAGGCCTTGCGGGTGAGTGAGGACAACGGATCGCAATAGAGCGCGTCCTTGCGCACGTCGAAATAGAAGGCCGACAGCTCGATGTTCATGAACTGGGTGAGCAGCGCATGCACCTTCTTGTAATCGAAGGCGCGGTAGGCGGCGCGGATCTCCCCATCGAGCTCGCTGAGGCGGTTGAGGATAAAACGCTCCAGCGACGGCATCTCGGCAAACGCCACCCGCTCGTCCGGCCGGTAATGGTGCAGCGAGCCCAAAAGCCAGCGCAGGGTGTTGCGCAGCTTGCGATAGGTGTCGGCGGTGGTCTTCAGGATCTCCGGGCCGATGCGCAGATCGTCCGAATAGTCGGAAGCGCACACCCACAGGCGCAGGATGTCGGCGCCGGAGGCCTTGATGACCTCCTGCGGGGCGGTGACGTTGCCCAGGGACTTGGACATCTTGCGCCCGTCCTCGTCGAGCACGAAGCCGTGGGTCAACACTGCATCATAGGGCGGGCGGCCGCGGGTGCCGCAGCTCTCGAGCAGCGAGGAATGGAACCAGCCGCGATGCTGGTCCGAGCCTTCCAGATACATCACCCGGTCATCGCCCTCCGGCGGCCGCACCGCCTTCAGGTCCGGGCGCACCTCCAGGGTGAAGGTGTGGGTGGAGCCGCTGTCGAACCACACGTCGAGCACGTCGTTGACCTTGACCCAGCTTTCATCCGCGCGTTCGCCCAGGAAGCGGGCGCTGGCCCCCTCCTTGAACCAGGCGTCGGCGCCCTCCGCCTCGAACGCTTCGGCGATGCGGGCGTTGACGGCGGGATCGCGCAGGATCTCCACCGCCCCGTCGCCCTTCTCCTTGACGAACACGGCAATGGGCACGCCCCAGGCGCGCTGGCGCGACACCACCCAGTCGGGCCGGTTGGCGATCATGCCGGTGATGCGGTTCTCACCCGCCGCCGGCACCCATTCCACGGTCTTGATGCCGGCCAGCGCCCGCTCGCGCAGGGTGTCGGGCACGTTGCCGTTGAGGGTGGCCGGGCGGACCGCCGCGGTGCCGTCACCCTTGCGGATGTCCTGGTCCATGGCGATGAACCATTGGGGCGTGTTGCGGAAGATGACCGGCTTCTTGGAGCGCCAGGAATGGGGATACTGGTGCTTCACCCGCCCGCGCGCGAGCAGGTTGCCGGCCGCCACCAGGGCCTCGATGACGGCGCCATTGGCGTCGCCCTTCTCGCCCTTCTCGGTGATGACGCGCTTGCCGGCAAAGCCGGGCGCCTGGGCGGTGTAGAAGCTGTCCTCATCCACTGTATAGGGGATGGCGGGGTTGATGCCGCGCTCCTCCAGCCAGCGGCGATGGGCCACCCAGGCCTCGAAGTCTTCGCGGCCGTGCCCCGGGGCCGTGTGGACGAAGCCGGTGCCGGCGTCGTCCGTGACGTGGTCGGACTCGATAAGCGGCACCTTGAAGTCATAGCCGCCAAGGCCGAGCTGAGCGAGCGGGTGGAAGCATACGAGCTCCGCCAGTTCCCGCGGTTCCAGCGCGCGCTCCTTGGTGAACCCGGTGACGCGGGCCTGCCGGAAGACGTCCTCTGCCAAGGTGTCGGAGAGGATCAGCCGGTCGCCGACCTTGGCCCAATTGTCGGCGGGGGCCTCGGTCACCTCATAAACGCCATAGGCGATCTTGGAAGAATAGGAGATGGCCCGGTTGCCAGGCATGGTCCAGGGGGTGGTGGTCCAGATCACCACACAGGCGCCGCCGAGGTCATCCTTGACGCCGGACATCACCGGGAACTTCACCCATACGGTGTCGCTGGTGAAGTCGTGGTATTCCACCTCGGCCTCGGCCAAGGCGGTCTTTTCCACCACCGACCACATCACCGGCTTGGAGCCGCGATAGAGCAGGCCGTTTTCCGCGAACTTCATGATCTCGCGGGCGATCTGCGCCTCGGCGGCGAACGCCATGGTGGTGTAGGGGTGATCCCAGTCGCCTTCCACGCCGAGCCGCTTGAACTCCTCGCGCTGGGTGTCCAGCCAGTGCTGGGCGAAGGCGCGGCATTCCTGGCGGAAGGCCACCATGGCTTCGGCATCGGAGAAGTCCGGCTTGGCCTTGCCCTTCTTGCGGTAGTTCTCTTCCTCGATCTTCCATTCGATGGGCAGGCCGTGGCAGTCCCAGCCGGGCACATAGTTGGAATCGTGGCCCAGCATCTGCTGGGAGCGGGTCACCACGTCCTTCAGGATCTTGTTCAGCGCGTGGCCGATGTGGATGTTGCCGTTGGCATAGGGCGGGCCGTCGTGCAGCACGAAACGCGGGCGGCCGCGCCCCACCTCGCGCAGGCGGGAATAGAGGCCGAGGCGCTTCCAGCGCTCCAGCAGCTCCGGCTCCTTCTTCGGCAGGCCGCCGCGCATGGGGAATTCGGTTTCCGGCAGCAGCAGCGTCTTGGAATAGTCGGCGGCTGCGGTCTTGTCGGTGGTGTCGGTCATGAAAGGCTCGGAAAATCAGGGCCGTCAGGCGGCCGGAAGGGCGATGCGAAAACGTCCCGGCTCCCCGGCGCGCTCAGCTGCGCCGGCGGGGAACCGGGCCGGTAATTCGCGCCTGAAGCGGCCGCGGCGTCGCCAGGGGCGCGCGCGGCGCTGAGCTTCCGCCCTGCATGTCTGCGGTCATCCTCGGGCCGTTCGATGGAAATCCGAAGGCCGGCTTCTAGCAGGCGCGGCGGGCGGGGAAAAGGCCGGCGATGCATCGCGCCACGGTCGGCGGGCGTCTGGAGGGGTGTTGGCGGCCCCGCCGCGGGGCGGCAGACAAAGATTTGGCCCCGGCACACGAGGCGCCGGGGCCATTTGGTTCCCCTCTTTTTAAACTGTCCGGACAATGCCGGAATGCGGGGGCGGCGTGCGCCCCCGCTTGAGCTCACGAGTGATACGCGCGCTCGCCGTGCTCGTTGATGTCGAGGCCCTCGCGCTCCACTTCGACCGACGGGCGCAGGCCCACGACGATGTTGAGCACGAAGAAGATGATGGCGGAGACCACGCCCGACCACACCAGCGTCACGATGGTGGCCTGGGTCTGCACCCACACCTGGTGACCCATGGAATAGTCGGCCACGCCGGCGCCGCCGAGGGCGGGAGACACCAGGATGCCGGTGCCGATGGCGCCGATGATGCCGCCCACGCCGTGGACACCGAACACGTCCAGGCTGTCGTCATAGCCGAGGGCATTCTTCACCGCGGTGCAGAAGAAGAAGCACACCAGCGCTGCGACGATGCCGAGCACGATGGCGCCCATGGGGCCGGAGGCGCCGCAGGCCGGGGTGATGGCCACGAGGCCGGCCACCGCACCCGACGCACCACCCAGCATGGAGGGCTTGCCGCGCACGATCCACTCGATGACCAGCCAGCCGACGACCGCGCCCGCGGTGGCCAGGAAGGTGTTCACCATCACCAGGGTGGCGAGGCCGTTGGCTTCGAGGTTCGAGCCCACGTTGAAGCCGAACCAGCCGACCCACAGCAGGGAGGCGCCGACCATGGTGAAGGCCAGCGAGTGGGGCGGAAGCTGCTCCTTGCCGTAGCCGATGCGCTTGCCGACGATGATGCAGCCGACCAGGCCGGCGATACCGGCATTGATGTGCACCACGGTGCCGCCGGCGAAGTCGAGGGCGCCCAGGGTGAACAGGTAGCCTTCCGAGAACCACACCATGTGGGCGATCGGGAAGTAGACGAAGGTGCCCCACAGGATGGCGAACAGGATCACCGCCGGGAACTTCATGCGCTCGGCGAAGGCGCCGATGGCCAGGGCCGGGGTGATGGCCGCGAACGTCATCTGGAAGGCGATGAACACGAATTCGGGGATCTGTACGCCCTTGGTGAAGGTGTCGGCGAGGCTGTCGGCGGTGATGCCGGCCAGGAACGCCTTCTCGAAGCCGCCGATGAAGGCGTTGCCCGAGGTGAAGGCCAGCGAGTAGCCGTAGAGGGCCCACACCAGCATCATCACCGCGGTGATGGTGAGCACCTGCATGAGCACGGAGAGCATGTTCTTGGCGCGCACCAGGCCGCCGTAGAACAGGGCGAGGCCGGGAACGGTCATCAGCAGGACGAGGACCGTGGAGGTCATCATCCAGGACACGTCACCCTTGTTGACGGTCGAAACCGCCGCGGCCACGGCCGGGGAGGCGGCGGCGGGGGCTTCGACCGGCTGGCCGAGCGCCGGCAGGGCGAGCGCCGCTGCGGCCAGAAGCGCAGGGAGCCCCGCGCGAGTCCACGTCTTGAACGTCATGGATGAAAGCTCCGTGAAAAGAGGATGGCTCAAAGCGCGTCGGCGTCGGTCTCGCCGGTGCGGATGCGCACGGCGTGATCGATGGCGAAGACGAAGATCTTGCCGTCGCCGATCTGGCCGGTCTTGGCGGAGGCGGTGATGGCCTCGACCACCTTCGAAACCTGGTCAGCGGGAACCGCCACCTCGATCTTCAGCTTCGGCAGGAAGCTGACGGCGTATTCGGCGCCGCGATAGATCTCGGTGTGGCCCTTCTGACGCCCGTAGCCCTTCACTTCAGTAACGGTGAGTCCGTGCACGCCGATACCGGTGAGGGCGTCGCGCACCTCCTCCAGCTTGAATGGCTTGATGATGGCCATGACGATCTTCATGGATCGGTCCCTGTCCCCTGATGCCCGTGGATGCGGTCGCGCGGGGCTCACCCCCACGCGCCGTCCATCCGGTGTTTTCTCGCGGCTTCGCCGTGCGGGACCGGGGAGTTCCGCGCTGCGGCAGGCAAGCCTGAACAAAGCGGAATCAATTACCGTGCCAAGTAAAGAAGAGTGGGAGACTCGTTGCTTATTTTCTCGCCATGCCGGGCAAGGGAATGGCGATGCCCAAGGACTGCCGCTTTTGATGCCTAAATTTTAGACGCATCGCCTCAAACGGCGTCATTTCTTCTGGGTGCGCCGCATCAATCCCTCTTGCGCCGCCGAAGCCACCAGCACGCCATCGCGGGTGAAGAACTCGCCGCGGCAGAAGCCGCGCGCACCGAAGGCCGCGGGGCTCTCCTGGCTGTAGAGCAGCCATTCGTCGGCCCGGAACGCCCGGTGGAACCACAAGGCGTGGTCGAGGCTCGCCACCTGCAGGTCGCGATCGAACACCGAGCGGCCGTGGCGCAGCAGCGCCGCCTGCAGCAGCGAGAAGTCCGAGGCGAAGGCGAGCACCGCCTGGTGGGTGGGCAGGTCGTCCGGCAGGGGGCCGCGGGCCCGCACCCAGACGCTGGGCGAGGCCTCGGCGGCGGTGCCGAGATAGGTGGGGTCCAGGCCGGTGGGGCGCACCTCCAGCGGCCGCATGGTCATCCAGCCCCGGGTCGCCGCCTCGGGAAAGCGCTTCAGCAGCCGCTCGCGCCACACGTCGTCCGGCGGCAGGTCCTCCGGCATGGGCACTTCGGGCATGGTGATCTGGTGCTGCATGCCGTCTTCGTCCTCGTGGAACGAGACCGCCATGGAGAAAATGGCGCGGCCGTGCTGGATCGCCACCACCCGCCGGGTGGTGAAGGTGCGGCCGTCGCGGATGCGCTCCACGTCATAAATAATGGGGATGGTGGGGTCGCCACCCAGCAGGAAATAGCCGTGCAGGGAGTGGGAGACCCGTTCCGGCGGCACGGTGCGGCGCGCCGCCACCAGCGCCTGGGCCACCACCTGGCCGCCGAACACGCGCCCGCCGCCGGGGTTGCCGCTGCGACCGCGGAACAGATTGATCTCCAATTGCTCCAGGTCGAGGATGGACAAAAGTGCTTCAACGTCGGACGACGGCGTGTCGGTCATCATGTCGCTCATGCGGATCGGCCTCAGGCAACCCGGATCTCTGCCGAAGCCGGCGCCGGGGACGTTGGACAAAGGGTGCACGAACACGCCATGGCACATGCGGTGGCGTCAAGACCTATGCGTGAACGGCGTGCCGCAAGGGTGCACCGTGACCGCCGCGTGAAGGAGACGGACGTTGACTGGCCTGAACGAGCCCGATGTGGCGCCTTCCCCCTATACGGGTGAGTCTGCGGGCTTTGTCCGCCCCGATGCGGAGCGGTGGGATGTGGCCATCGTCGGCGGCGGGCTGGCGGGGCTCAGCCTGGCGCTGGCGCTGCGGCAGGGGCTCGGCGCCGATGCGCGCATCATCCTGTTCGACCCCGCCTTGGCGCGGCCGGTGATCGACGACGAGCGCTGCTCGGCCATCGCCGCCGGCGCCCGGCGGCTGCTCACCACCATCGGCGTCTGGGACAAGGTGGGCGCGGCGGCCGAGCCCATCCGCTCCATGGTGGTCACCGACAGCCGCACCAAGGACGTGGCGCGGCCGGTGTTCCTCACCTTCGATGGCGAGGTGCAGCCGGGCGAGGCGTTCGCGCACATGGTACCGAATGCGGTGCTGCAACAGGCGCTTATCGAGGCGGCCGCGGCGGCGGGCATCGCCCTGACCCCGGAGGGGGTCTCGGCCTTCACCCCGGAGGGCCAGGGCGTGTCGCTCACCGCCGGCGACGGCGGGCCGGTGCGCGCGCAGCTGCTGGTGGCCTGCGACGGGGCACGCTCGCGCCTGCGCGCCATGGCGGGCATCGACACCGTCTCCTGGGCCTATGGCCAGAGCGCGCTGACCTTCACGGTGGAACATGAACGCCCCCATGAGGGGCGGGCGGAAGAGCATTTCCTGCCGGCGGGCCCGTTCGCCACCCTGCCGCTGCCGGGCAACCGCTCATCCATCGTCTGGGCCGAGCGCAACGCCGATGCCGAGCGGCTGGCCCATCTGCCGGCGCTGCTGTTCCAGGACGAGTTGGAGCAGCGCTTCGGCCACAAGTTGGGCTGGGTGAAGCCGGTGACGCGGCCGCGGGCCTATCCGCTGGGCTTCTCCATGGCGCGCAGCTTCATCGGCGAGCGGCTCGCTTTGGTGGGTGATGCGGCCCATCTCATCCACCCCATTGCGGGGCAGGGGCTGAACATGGGGCTGCGTGATGTGGCGGCCCTGGCCGAGGCGGTGACCGACGCGGCGCGGGTGGGGCTCGATTTCGCATCGCCCCAGGTGCTGGAGCGTTACCAGCGCTGGCGCCGCTTCGACACTCTGGCCATGGGCGTCGCGACGGACAGCCTCAACCGCCTGTTCTCCAATCATTCCGACGCCCTGCGGGCGCTGCGCGACGTGGGCCTGGGGCTGGTGGATCGGCTGCCGCGCCTCAAGGGCCTGTTCATCCGCGACGCCGCCGGGCTCACCGGAGCGCTGCCGAAGCTGCTGCGCGGCGAGGCCCTTTAGAGGGGCCGGGCACCCGCTCAGCCCGGCTGCGGCGGGTGTTCCTGCAGCGGCGCGAGCAGTGCCGGATCGTCGTTGCGCACTGCATTGACGGCGGTCGAGACCGGCCAGAAGGTGAGAAGATCATCGGCGCAGGGGGTGAGCAGGGCATGGGGATCGTCGGCGCCGAGGAATATGGGAATGGCTGCCGCGTCGAGAATCACCGGCATGCGCGCGTGCAAAGGCGCCAGCCGCCCGTTGGCGGCGCAGGTGAGAATGGTGAAGGTGCGCAGCCACTGGCCCGTGTGCGGGTCCTTCCACCCCTCCCACAGGCCGGCGAAGGCCAGCGGCGCTCCGTTCGCCGGTGAGATGTAATAGGGCTGCTTGCCGGCGGGGCGAGTCTGCCATTCGTAGAAACCATCCGCCGGAATGATGCAGCGCCGCTTCTTGCGCCAGGCGTCGGCGAAGGTCGCGGTGTGGGCCACCCCTTCCGAGCGGGCGTTGATGAGGCGGGCGCCCCCGCTCGCATCCTTCGACCACACCGGCACCAGCCCCCAGCGCAGCAGCGACAGGTCGAGCCGGCCGGTGTGCGGGTTGAGGCGGATCACCATCAGGTCCTGGGTGGGGGCCGCATTGTACCGTGCCGGCGCATTGGGCAGCTGGATCGCCGCCACGTCGAGCCCGAAATGCTCGGCATAGGCGAGCGGTGCGCGATGCTGGACGAAACGGCCGCACATGCGGGAACCTCCGCTCAGAAACCCCGAGCCCGCCCTACGAGGCGATCCGGAACCGCCCGTCGATGGCCGCCGGGCCATCGGTTGTCACCCGTCCGCTTTCCACGAGGTGCTCGAGATGGGCGAGCACGGTGAGGGAGGCGGCGCCTACGAGCCGTGGGTCGAGCCCGATATAGATGCCGCGCACCAGGTCCGGCACGGTTTCCGCCGTGCGTTCCAGCCCGCGCAGGATGGCGAGCTCGCGGGCGATGCGATGATCGAGATAGTCGCGCACGAAGGCCGGGGCATCGCGCACCGGGCCGCCGTGGCCCGGCAGGTAGGTTCGCTCGGGCCGCGTGCCGAGCAGTTCCAGCGAGCGGATGTAATCGCCCATGGCGCCATCCGGCGGTGCGACGATGGAGGTGGCCCAGGCCATCACATGATCGCCGGAAAACAGCACCTCCTCCTCGCGCAGGGCAAAGGCCAGATGATTGGCGGTATGGCCGGGGGTGGCGACGGTGTTCAGCGTCCAGCCACGCCCTTCTACGGCCTCGCCGTCGGCCAGCATGTGGTCGGGCTGGTAGTCGGTGTCGGCGCTGGCGTCGAGCGGGTTGATCTCGCCGATATGTAGTGGGCGTGCGGCGCGGTGCGGCGCGGCGCCGACGATGGGCGCGCCGGTGGCCGCCTTGATGGCGGTGGCGGCGGGGGAGTGATCGCGGTGGGTATGGGTGACGACGATGTGGGACACCGTCTCTCCCGCGACGGCCTGGAGCAGAGCGTCGATATGCTCGGGGCTGTCGGGGCCGGGATCCAGAATGGCCACCGAACCCTGGCCGATGATGTAGCTGCAGGTGCCGGTGAAGGTGAACGGCGAGGGATTCGGCGCCACGATCCGCCGCACCAGCGGCGTGACCTGGTCCAGCCGGCCGGCCGGGACGTTGAAATCGCGATCGAAGGGGATGTCTGCGCTCATGCCCCCAGGCTAGCGCAGTTCCCGCGAAAGGGCATCAGGGACAGCGCAGCTCGGGCGCCGAAGCGGGCAGACGCAGACCGTCGCCCGTGCGGCGGCAGCGCATGGCGTATCCGGGCGGCCGCACGAGTCGGAAAGGGACAAAAGAAAAGGCCCGCCTTGCGGCGGGCCTTTCCCGTCAAACCCTGATCGTTGGATCAGAACTTGTAGTTCACACCAGCCTTGATGGTGTGGAACTTGGTGTCGCCGTCCACGGCGATCGGGCCGATGACGGCCACGTCGTGGCTGCCCAGGTCGACGTACAGGTATTCAGCCTTGAACGTCCAGTTGTTGGTGATGGCATACTCGGCGCCGCCGCCGATGGTCCAACCCCAATCGGTCGAAGAGGTCGACACGGCCCAGGCCGGCACGCCGAACCAGGCGTTGTTCGAGGTCTTGCCGTAGGCAGCACCACCGGTGATGTAGGGCAGGAACCGATCGAACGCATAGCCGAGGCGGGCGCGGATGGTGCCGAAGTAGTCAACGGTGGAGCCAGCGGTGATGCCGGTGCCGCCCGAGGTCAGGCTGACGTTGCCTTCGATGTTCGACCACTGGATATCGGTCTCGAGACCGACCACCACGTTGTTGGCGAACTGATAGTTGTAGCCCAGCTGACCACCAGCGAACCAGCCGGAGGAGTTCACGTCGGCGCTGGCGACCGGGAGGCCGACGGTGTAGGCGTCGTAGGAGAACTTGTCACCGCCGAAGCCGACGTTGGCACCGATGTAGAAACCGGTCCAGGAGAACACCGGAGCAGGAATGGCCTTCACCGGGTACTTCGTCGCCAGGTCAGCAGCCGCGGCCGGAGCCGAGAGCGCCGCCAGCGCGACAGTGGCGAGAAGAAACCGCTTCATAACTAACCCCCTTGTTTGGGTTGTCCTTGGTCGTGAGACAGGCGAGAGCAAAAATCGTCTCGCGCCGCTCAGTGAGGTGGTTCTAGCAGAGTTCCGTGGCGGGTGCCGTAGCTTTCATGCCACACTGCATTGAAATCGAAGCCTGTTCATTACCCTAGGTATATGATGCTACCTCTATTTCGGGGTTGCCGGGTTGTGAAGCGGCACCCCTGCGGCCTATCCGATAAGAATATGGTAAAAGAATAGTAAATAAAGGCAGTTAGACACCACTTCCCGAGCCTCGCCCTGGGCGCCGTGAAGCCGTCGGCGAGGAAAGGCAAGACTGGCGGAGAGGAGAGGGTAAGATGCAACCGAAGGTAAATGGTATGCGGGTCGGTCGCATCCATCGCGGGTGGTATGGGATGCCGCTGGCGCTGCTGCTCGGTCTCGTTGCGCCCGGTGTCGCTCTTGCGCGGCCCGATTCGACGGCCATGAGCTGCCGCGATGCGGCGGCCCTGGTGGCCCGGCAGGGCGCGGTGGTCATGGCCACGGGTCCCAATACCTATGACCGTTACGTGTCGCAGATTCGCTATTGCGCCGGCGGCGAGGATCTCAAGCCGGAGTGGGTGCCCACCCGCGACGTGCGCCAGTGCTTCATCGGCTACACCTGTTTCATCCCGTCGCGCGAAGGGCATCCGGGGCATTGAGGCGGCCGCCGGGGCCGCCGGGGCCGCCGCCGGAGCCGCTGCCGCTTGCGCGGGCCGCCCCGGCAGCTCATGTGAGGCGCGGCCGCCGCGGGTGTCGGGATGCTCCGAGCATCCCGCGGACACGGGGCGCGGAGACGGGTGAGGTGAGTCATGATGGGCAGATGGAGCGGCCGGCGGCCGAGACACGCCGGCAACAGCCGGCGGGGCAGGGGTCCGAGCGGCCCGTTTTTCAGCGGTCTGGCTATGGCGGCACTGGGGCTGGCGACGCCGGCCGCGGCCAAGTCCCTGGAGGCAACCGCGTCGGATCCTCTGGTGCAGAGTCGCACGCTCACCTGCGCGCAGGCGGCCGGGCTGGTTCAGGACAAGGGCGTCGTGGTCATGGCTACCTCGCCGACACTCTACGACCGCTATGTGCGCGATCTGAATTTCTGCCTGCATGACCAATTGCTGCGGCCGGAATGGGTGCCCACCCGCGACGCGCCGCAATGCTTCGTCGGCTATGTCTGCCAGGAGCGGATGGGAGCTGGCGAGAAGGGCAATTGAGGCGGATGCCACAAGACCCGACGGCCCGGCCGGCCCCCCGGGTGGGGCCCGGTCGGGCCGTCGCATTCGTGCCCGCGCGGGGCGCTCAGCCGATGCCACGATCCTTCAGGATGTCTTCGATCTCCTCCAGCACCACCGGATCGTCGATGGTGGCGGGGATCGACCACGGGTCGTGATCGGCGATCTTCTTCATGGTGCCGCGCAGAATCTTGCCGGAGCGGGTCTTGGGCAGGCGGTTCACGGTGACCGCCAGCTTGAACGCCGCCACCGGGCCGATTCGATCGCGCACCAGGCCCACCAGCTCCTTCTCGATCACCTCCGGCGGCCGGCGCTCGCCCGCCTTCAGCACCACGAAGCCGCACGGCACTTCGCCCTTCAGGGAGTCCTTGACGCCGATCACGGCGCATTCGGCCACGTCCGGGTGGGAGGCGATCACCTCTTCCATGCCACCGGTGGAGAGGCGGTGGCCGGCGACATTGATGATGTCGTCGGTGCGGCCCATGACGAACACATAGCCGTCGTCATCCATGAAGCCGGCGTCGGCGGTCTTGTAGTAGCCGGGATAGTCGGCGAGGTAGCTTTCCCTGAAGCGCTCGTCCTGCTGCCACAGGGTGGGCAGGCAGCCGGGAGGCAGCGGCAGCTTCACCACGATGGAGCCCATGGTGCCGGCCGGTACCGGCTTGGCCGCCTCGTCCACGATCTGCACGTCGAAGCCGGGCATGGGCACGGTGGGCGAGCCGAGCTTGATGGGCAGAAGGCCGAGGCCCACCGGATTGGCGGCGATGGCCCAGCCGGTTTCGGTCTGCCACCAATGGTCCACCACCGGCACGCCCAGCTTGTCCTCGGCCCATTGCACCGTGTCCGGATCGGCCCGCTCGCCGGCCAGGAACAGGGTGCGGAAGTGGCTCATGTCGCGCCCGGTCTTGAAGGTGCAGTCCGGGTCTTCCTTCTTGATGGCCCGCAGCGCGGTGGGGGCGGTGAACAGGGCCACCACCTTGTGCTCCTCCACCACCCGCCAGAAGGCGCCGGGGTCAGGCGTGCCCACCGGCTTGCCCTCGTAGACGAGGGTGGTGCAGCCGGCCAAAAGCGGGGCATAGACAATATAGGAATGGCCCACCACCCAGCCGATGTCGGAGGCCGCCCAGAACACCTCGCCGGGCTTGATGCCGTAGAGATTCTCCATGGTCCAGGTGAGCGCCACCATGTGGCCGCCGGTGTCGCGCACCACGCCCTTCGGCTTGCCCGTGGTGCCGGAGGTATAGAGGATGTAGAGGGGATCGGTGGCCGCCACGTCCACGCAAGGGGCGGTGCGGCCAGCCTGGATCGCGTCGTTGCAGGCCTCCATCCAGTCGATGTCGCGGCCTTCGCTGAGGCTCGCCGGGCCCTGCGGGCGCTGCAGCACCACGCAATGCTCCGGCTTCACCGCCGACATGGAAATGGCAAGGTCGAGCAGGGGCTTATAGGGTACGACCCGGTTCGGCTCGATGCCGCAGGAGGCGGCCAGGATGACCTTGGGCTCGGCATCCTCGATGCGGGTGGCGAGCTCCTTGGCGGCGAACCCGCCGAACACCACCGAATGGATGGCGCCGATGCGGGCGCAGGCCAGCATGCCCACCAGGGCCTCGGGCACCATGGGCATGTAGACGAGCACGCGATCGCCCTTGGTCACACCGAGGTCGCGCAGCACCGCCGCCAGGGTCTCCACGTCGCGCTTCAGCTCGGCATAGGTGAGCGAGCGCTTGGTATCTGTCACGGGGCTGTCATAGATGATGGCGGGCTGATCGCCGCGGCCGGCGGCCACGTGGCGGTCCACCGCATTGAAGCAGGTGTTGCCGGTGGCGCCCTCGAACCAGCGGCCATAGACGCCGGCATCGGGATCGAAGACCTTGGTGGCCGGGGTCGTCCAGTCGATCTTCCTGGCCGCCTCGCCCCAGAAAGCGGACGGATCTTCGCGCCAGCGGGCATAGGTTTCGCCGTAGCGGCTGCTGCTCATCTCACCCATGGACGTCTCCCTCGTCGGCATAATCGTTGGTGTGGTTAGTGCCGATCGTTATTTTACAGAGCAAGTACGCATAACTGCGTACGACCTTGGTTGGATGGATAAACGCCTTGTTCTATCTTGGCCTTGGATTGCGCCTCCCTTAAGCCCTGCTAGGTTCTTGCCCGTCGAACGGGCATTGTTGGCTGGTCTCCCGTGCCCGTCACGTGGCCGGGAGCGATAAGGATGATGGGGAGTTCCATGGCCGGTAGCATCTACGACCTGCATCTCGACCGCAATCAGGCGAATTACCAGCCGCTGACCCCGCTTGGCTTCCTCGAACGGGCGGCGCGGGTGTTCCCCGATCGCACCGCCATCATCCATGGCTCCACCCGCCGCACCTATCGCGAATTCTATGATCGCAGCCGGCGGCTCGCCTCGGCGCTCACCAAGCTGGGCGTGGGCAAGGGCGACACGGTGGCGGTGATGTTGCCCAATGCGCCGGCCATGCTGGAAGCCCACTACGGCGTGCCCATGACCGGGGCGGTGCTGAACTCCCTCAACACCCGGCTCGATGCCGCCATTCTCGCCTTCACCATCGACCATGGCGAGGCCAAGGTGCTGATCACCGATCGCGAGTTCTCGCCGGTGATGAAGGCGGCCCTCGCCATGGCGGTGAAGAAGCCCATCGTCATCGACTATGACGACCCGGAATATACCGGCAAGGGCGACCTCATCGGCGGCACCGAATATGAGGCCTTCCTGGAGACCGGCGATCCGGAATTCGCCTGGACCGGGCCCGCTGACGAGTGGGACGCCATCGCCCTCAACTACACCTCCGGCACCACCGGCGATCCCAAGGGCGTGGTCTACCACCATCGTGGCGCTCACCTCTTGGCGGTGGGCAATGCGGTGACCTGCGCGCTGGGCAAGCACCCCGTCTATCTGTGGACGCTGCCCATGTTCCACTGCAACGGCTGGTGCTTCCCCTGGTCCATCACCCTGGTGGCGGGCACCCACGTGTGCCTGCGGCAGGTGCGGGCGAAGGCCATGTTCGATGCCATCGCCGATTATGGCGTCACCCACATGTGCGGCGCGCCCATCGTCATGTCGACCCTGCTCGGCGCGCCGGAGGCCGACAAGCGGCCGCTGCCGGGCAAGGTGGAATTCATCACCGCCGCGGCCCCGCCGCCGGAAGCGGTGCTGGCCGCCATGCAGGATGCCGGCTTCAACGTGGTGCACGTCTACGGCCTCACCGAGGTCTATGGCCCGTCGGTGGTGAACGACTGGCACGAGGAATGGGATGCGCTGCCCGCCGCCGAGCGGGCCATGAAGAAGGCGCGCCAGGGCGTGCGCTATGCGGCGCTGGAAGCTCTCGACGTGCTCGATCCCGAGACCATGCAGCCGGTGCCGGCCGACGGCGCGACCATGGGCGAGGTGATGTTCCGCGGCAATACGGTGATGAAGGGCTATCTCAAGAACCCCACCGCCACCGATGCCGCCTTCGCCGGCGGCTGGTTCCACTCGGGCGACCTTGGGGTGAAGCATCCCGATGGCTACGTGCAGCTCAAGGACCGCTCCAAGGACATCATCATTTCCGGCGGCGAGAACATCTCCTCCATCGAGGTGGAAGATGCCCTTTACAAGCATCCGGCGGTGAGCGCGGCGGCGGTGGTGGCCAAGCCCGACGAGAAGTGGGGCGAGACCCCGGTGGCGTTCGTGGAACTGCGCGACGGCATGAGCGCCACGGCGGAGGAACTCCTTGCCCATTGCAAGACCCACCTCGCCGGTTACAAGTGCCCCCGCTACATCGTGTTCGAGCCCATCCCGAAGACCTCCACCGGCAAGATCCAGAAGTTCCGCCTGCGCGATATGGCGAAGGAGGTCTGAGCGGGCGGGCGCTGAAGGAGCAGACATGTCCGACATCGAGGTGCGCGACGCCAATGGCGCCGTGCTGAAGGACGGTGACAACGTCACCCTCATCAAGGATCTCAAGGTGAAGGGCACGTCTGTGACCCTGAAGCGCGGCACCCTGGTGAAGGGCATCCGCCTCACCGGCGATCCCGAGGAGATCGACTGCAAGGTCGAGAAGGTGAAGGGCTTGGTGCTGCGCACCGAGTTCGTGAAGAAGGCCTGAGCTCCGGCTCAGGCCACGAGGTGCGCGGGCGTGAGTCCGAGTTCGGTGAGGGAGCGCACCATGGGGCGCTCCCAGCCGGTGGTTCCCTTGGCCGCGGCGTCCTCGAAGGCATCGGACAAGGCGAAGGGATCGGCGCTCTTCAGCGCGGTGATCAGGGCCTCGGCCTGGGCAAGGTCCTTGCGGCGCTTGGTGGTGTCGCCTCCGCGCTTCTGGGCGATGATCAGCTTATGCACGGCGAAGCGCGCCGGTTGGGGAATCCGCACGGCGATGCCGCTGCGGTAGAGGACCGCCGCGGGCATGGGATCGGCAATCAGCCAGTCGAGATGCTGGAGCGGCACGGCGCCTGCGGCCAGGGCCGGGAGCGCCATCGGGTTGGTGTCCGTCCGTCGGCGTTGCGGCGTCAGCAGGTCCACCACGAAGCCTGAAGCGGATCGGAAATGAGACGGCAGCGCCGCCGGATCGAGGCCGGGAACGCCGCGAAAGGTCGGATCCGCCCGTTTCAGGATGGTCTCCATCGTCTCTCCCGCCTCGTCCGCCATGACGGCGAGGCTGGCGGTAGCAGGGTCCTCGTCCTGGGAGATGAGACCGGCGGCGGGCAGCCTGTGCCCCAGGGGGGCCGGATAGCATTGATAGGCGGCCGTGCCGACCAGGACCGCCTGCCGGAGCAGGCCGGCGTCGCTCATGGTATCGAGCACCTGCGAGAGAGCCTGCACCGGGGCGGGCACATGGGCGCGCCGGAGGGTGGAGACGATCTGCCGCCGCTCCGCCGCCCGCGCATTCTCCTCTTCGATGAGGGCCACCCGTGCCACCACGAGGGGATCATCGGCGCGGCCGATGAAAATGTCGCGCCGCACGCTGCCGACCGGCCGCTTGCCATAGACATAGGACATGCCCTTGATCTCGCGATGATAGAGCGAGGCAGGGCGCTCCATGCTGGCCTGGAGCTGCTGCGCCAGTTCCGCGTAAAGGGTCTGCAGCGGGAGCGGGATGGGTTTCATGGTTACAGACGGATCTTGAGAAACTGTCTGTATTTTTATGCCTTACAGACAGAAATTTCAATTCTGTCTGTAAGGGGCGGCGCGCATCGCTTCCGCCTTCCCCAGCGCCACCTTTCCAATCGTTCATGTGGCCGCCATGGTGCGGTCAGGTTCGAGGCGTCACAAGGCGAGCGGACCCCTTGCGGAGACGATGCCGGTGCGCGCCCTTCTGTCCCTTCTCGGCGACATCCGTCGCCTTGCCGTGCCCTATTTCAAGAGTGAGGAGCGCTGGATCGCCATTGGCCTGCTGGCGGCGGTGATCGCGCTGGAGCTCGCCTGGGTCTTTGCCACGGTGCTGCTGAACGAGTGGAACGTCGCCTTCTACAATGCCATCCAGGAAAAGGACTTTCCGGCCTTCAAGACGCAACTCCTGGTGTTCTGCGCCATTGCCGCCGGGGCCATCTTCGTGGCGGTGTATCAGGTCTATCTCAAGCAGTGGCTCGAGATCCGCTGGCGGCGCTGGCTCACCCAGCGCTATCTCCACGCCTGGCTGAGCGACGAGGTGCACTATCGCCTGCGCCTCGCCGGCGACAGCGCCGACAACCCCGACCAGCGCATCGCCGAGGATGTGCAATTGTTCGTCGGGCGCACCATCGGCGTCGGCGTCGGCCTGCTCGGCACCATCGTGTCACTGATCTCCTTCTCGGTGATCCTGTGGAACCTGTCCGGCCCGCTCGCCTTCAGCCTGTTCGGCCATGATCTCTCGGTGCCCGGTTATCTGTTCTGGGCGGCGCTGGTCTATGCCATGGCCGGCACCTGGATCGCCCATCTCATCGGCCGGCCGCTGGTGCGGCTCAATTATGACCAGCAGCGCTACGAGGCGGATTTCCGCGTGGATCTCGTGCGGGTGCGCGAGAATGGCGAGCAGATCGCCCTGCTGCACGGCGAGGCCGCGGAGGATCGCAAGCTCGAAGGCCGCTTCACCCGGGTGTGGGGCAATTTCTTCGATCTCATGAAGGCGCAGAAGCGTCTCACCTGGTTCACGGCCGGCTACAATCAGATCTCGACGATCTTCCCTTATGTGGTGGTGGCACCGGCTTACTTCGCCGGCCAGATCCAGCTTGGGCAATTGATGCAGACCGCATCCGCCTTCGGCTCGGTGCAGGGTTCCTTCTCCTTTTTCGTGTCGAGCTATGTGTCGCTGGCGGAATGGGCCTCGGTGGTGCAGCGGCTCACCGGCTTCGAGGCGGCCATGGTGGCGGCCCGCACCCAGGCGCAGGCGCCCGCCTTCACCGCCGCCACCCATGAGGAGGGGCCCGCCCTCGGCCTGTCGCAACTGGAGGTGCGCCTGCCCGGCGGGGCGCCGCTGATCGCCACCGGCGAACTGGAGATCGGCCACGGCGAATGCGTGCTCATCACCGGCCCCTCGGGGGCGGGCAAGAGCACCCTGCTACGGGCGGTGGCGGGCATCTGGCCCCATGGCAAGGGGCGCATCGCCCGCAAGGCCGGGCAGAAGGTGATGGTGCTGCCGCAAAAGCCCTATGTGCCAGTGGGCCGGCTCGATGCCGCGCTCGCCTATCCCGGCGCCGCTGAAACCTTGCCGCGCGACAAGGCCGTCGAGGTGCTGGAGGCGGTGGGGCTCGGCGCTCTGGTGCCGCGCCTGGAGGAGACGGCGCTGTGGCCCCATGTGCTCTCCCTGGGCGAGCAGCAGCGACTGTCCGTGGCCCGTGCCCTTCTGGAGGCGCCGGACGTGCTGCTGCTGGACGAAGCCACCTCCGCCCTCGATGAGGCGTCGGAAGCCGGCCTCTATCACCTGCTGCGGGCGCGCCTGCCCAAGGCCACCTTCATCTCCATCGGCCACCGCAGCACCCTGGTGGGGCTGCACGACCGGGTGCTGCATCTCGATGGCGAGAGCGCGCCGCGCCTGCTGCGCCCGGCCACCGCGCCGCAGCTGCAGCCGGTGTGAGCCTGGAACCGCGCGCGGGCGCTTTACCGCCTGCGCTGCGGGAGCCGATGGCTGGGGTCAGAACAGGCGGGTCTGTGTCTCGGCGAGGATCTCCGGCAATTGCGGGCCGTGCAGCACCTCGAATTCCACTTCGCGCTGATGGGTGACGGGGTCGCGGGCGGTCAACGGATCATCCACATGGCCGGGATGCACCATCACCACCGCGCCATCGGGCACGCCGCTGAGAAAATGGGTGAGCAGGGTCGCGAAATCATGGTCGGCGCTGAAGTCATAGGCGCCGGCGAAGCCAGTGTTGGTGGCCAGGCCCAGACGCGCCGCATCCCGCGCGAAGCCGCGCCCGAACAGGCCGATGAGCCGGCCCTTGAGGTCCAGTCCATGGAGCGCCGCCGGGGCCGGGGTCACGTCCCGCAGCCAGGCATTGGGGGCGTGACGTCGGGTGGCCGCCAGCACCGCCGGGCGCACCCCCGGCAGGACGTGCACATGCTGGTGGCCGTCCACATGGCTGGGCGGCCGGCCGAAGGCGGCCTCGAAGGCCAGGAACTGCGCTTCCACCTCCGCCGCTACGGCGCGGGTGTCGAGGCGGCGGGTGAAGGCTTGGAGGATAAGGTCGTTCAGTCCCGGCAGGGTCCCGTTGCCGGTTCCCGCCGCCAGCGGGGCATAGCCGCCGGTGAGGGTGAGGTGAAGGCCGACGCTCACCGCGGCGCTGCCCGCCACCGCATCGAGCGCGGCTGCCTCAGGCGCCAGATCCGGAAACAGGGTCATGACCGAGGTGGCGTTGATGCGCCGCTCGTCGATCAGCCGGCGGATGGCGGCGGAGACGCCGGGGGCGATGGCATAATCGTCGGCGCAGATGGTGATGCTCTTCACCGGGCGGCTCCCAGCTCGCGATCCAGCGGCGCTGCGGCGTGGCCTTCCCCGGTGAGCGGGGCGGCATCGGCCTCACCTCGGCTCGCCTCATGGAGCATGTGCTCGGCGACGAAATAGACCGGGCGCGCTTTGATCTCCGACAAGATGCGGGCGATGTACTCGCCCACCAGCCCCATGACCAGCAGCTGGGCGCCGCCGATGACCATGACGCCCACCACCAGCGACGGATAGCCCGGCAGCGGGATGCCCCAGATGAGGCGTTCGAGCACGATCCACAGGCCGTAGAACAGGGCGAGGCCGGCGAGCATGGCGCCGGTGAGGGCGGCGAGCCGCAGGGGCGCCGGCGAGAACGAGGTCAGCGCCTCCATGGACAGGCCGAGCAGGCGCAGGAAATTGAAGGAGCTGGTGCCGTGGGCGCGGGCTTCGGGCTGGTAGGGCACTGCCACCTGCCGGAAGCCCACCCAGCTCGACAGGCCCTTGAAGAAGCGGTTGCGCTCGGGCATCCGCCGCAGCGCCGCGGCGGCCCGTGGCGACAGGATGCGGAAGTCGGCTCCGTCCTCGGGAATGGTGCTGGCTGCGCCATAATTGAGCAACCAATAGAACATGCGCACGAAGGTGCGGCGGGCGAACGGCTCATCCATGCGGTTCGCCTTCACCGCATAGGCCACGTCATACCCCTCGTCCTTCCAGAGGCGCAGAAAGGTCGCGATCATCTCCGGCGGGTGCTGCCCATCTCCGTCCATGAACAGGATGGCGTCGCCGCGGGCGTGGTCGAGCCCGGCCATCAGCGCGGCTTCCTTGCCGAAATTGCGCGACAGGGCCACCACCTGGACATCCACCCCCGCGGCGGGCAGGCCGCGCGCCACCTCGGCGCTGCCGTCCCGGCTGCCGTCGTCCACATAGACGATCTCCAGCCGCAGCCTTCGGGCGTCGGCCTCGGCCTGGGCGGCCCGGCACAGCCGCTGGTGGAAGGCCCCGAGGCCGGCGGCCTCGTTATAAAGGGGGACGACAATGCTCAGATCGGGTGTCATGGCTCGGCCACTGTCGCAGCTGGCGGCGGGAGGAACGGGTGTAAGTCCGGCCGGGGAGAAAGTGTACGGAATTTTCTTCATGGCGTGGGAACCTGTCGGTCCCTTGGGGCCTTGTCCTTGCAGCACGGTCATACCCCACCAGGCCGTGTCAGCGGCGCGGCTGTCTTCCCCCAGGATGGCCGCGCCGCCTCGGACCCTGCGGACCCGGCGTCGCGGCACCCTCCGCGTGGAACACGGGGCTTCGGCGCGCTTGCGCTACATCAAGACATGAGACTTTGGGCGAGTTTAGGGTAATGTCGCGACGGTGAAACGGCTTAACGAGGGCCTTCGTTCATGATTCGTGACATTCTGGTCAACCTGGCGCAAGGCGTCGAAAAGGACGCTGCCCTGGAATATGCCGTGAGCCTCGCCAAGGAGTTCGGCGCGCACCTGACCGGGCTTTCGGTGGCTTACGAGATCGACGTTCCGCCCTTCTACATGGGCGCCCTGCCCACCGACTTCATCGATGCCCAGGTGCTGGAGAACCAGGCCTCGGCGGAGAAAGCCGCGGAGACCTTCCGCGCTCTCGCCGATGCGGCCGGCGTGCCGCACGAGACCCGCTCCATCTCCGCTTCGCTCGGGGTGGCCGCCAACAGCTTCGCCCGCATGTCCCGCCTGTTCGACCTCACGGTGGTGGGCCAGCCCGATCCCGACAAGCCGGGACCGGAGGAAGTCCTGGCGGAAACGGTGCTTCTGGAAGCCGGCCGCTCCGTGCTGATGGTGCCGTATGTGCAGCAGAAGGGCTTTTCCGCCGAGCACACGGTGGTGGCCTGGGATGGCGGCCGCGCCGCCGCCCGTGCGCTCGCCGAGGCCCTGCCGCTGCTGCACCGCACCAAGAGCGTCGAGATCTTCCGGGTGGTCACCGACAGCACCGAGGAAGTGGATGAGGAAGGGCTGGAAGTGGCCCGCCACCTCGCCCGCCACAATCTGGATGCGAAGGTGCGCCGCCTGCCGGTATCCGGCTCCGAGCCCATCGCCTCGGTCATCCTCAATGAGGTGTCCGACCAGGGCGCCGATCTGGTGGTGATGGGCGGCTATGGTCATTCCCGGCTCAAGGAGATGGTGCTCGGCGGGGTGACCCGCGAGATCCTGTCGTCCATGACCGTGCCGGTGCTGATGGCCCACTGAGGGCCCAGGCCCGGCGCCGGGCGACGGCGCCGGGCTTCAGCTCGATGTGTCGGGGTGGGGCGCCTCCAAAGAGGGCGCGTCCCGCCGGGACCAGGGCAGAATGAAGCGCTGGCCGTGGCGCTCGCCGGTCTCCACATGAACGCCATAGGCCGCTTCCAGCGCCACGGGGGTCAGCACCTGCTCCGGTGTGCCCCGGGTCAGCATGCGGCCCTCGCGCAGCAGGGCCAGCGTATCGCAGAAGCGGGCGGCCAGCGTCAGGTCGTGCAGCACCACCACTACGGTGTGCCCCTGGCGCGCCTGCTGGCGCAACAGCTCCATCACATGCAGTTGGTGATAGGGGTCGAGGGCCGCCACCGGCTCGTCGGCCAGCAGCGCTTCACCTTCCACCGCCAGGGCACGGGCGAGCAGCACCCGCACCCGCTCGCCGCCGGAAAGGCTGCCGGTGGTGCGGGTGGCCAACGCCGTGACATCGCAGGCGGCCATGGCGCGGGTCACCGCCGCCGCGTTCTCGGCCGGGCTGGTGCCGTGGGGCAGCCGGCCGAGCCCCACCACATGGGCCACGGTCATCGGCCAGTGGATGCGCCCGTCCTGTGCGAGATAGGCGAGGCGCCGACCCATGGCCCGCCGATCCATCTCGGCGGCGGGGGTGCCATCATAGGTGAGCTGGCCGCCCTGCGGCGGCTCGAGACCGGCCATCACCCGCAGCAGGGTGGTCTTGCCGGCGCCGTTGGGGCCCAGCAGGCCCAGCACCCGGCCGGGCTCGGCGGTGATGTCCACCCGGTCGAGGATGGCGCGGCCGCCCCGCTGGACGGTGATGCCTTCGGCACCGATGATCATTCGCGCTCCGTGCCCAGGCGCCGCAGCAGCAGCAGGAAGAACGGTGCGCCCACCAGAGCCGTCACCACGCCGAGCTTCAGCTCGGGTCGCGTGGGCAGGAGCCGCACCAGAATGTCGGCGCCAAGGGTGAGCGCGGCGCCGGCCAGGCCGCTCACCAGCAGCAGCCGGCCCGGCCGGTGACCCACCAGCGGTCGCAGCAGATGCGGCACCACCAGGCCGACGAAGCCGATGGTTCCCGATACCGAGACCGCCGCGCCCACCATGGCGGCGGTTCCGGCGATGGCCAGCAGCCGCAGCCGGCGCAGGGAGAAGCCGAGGCTTTCGGCGGTCTCCTCGCCCAGGGTCAGCGCATCGAGCCCGCGCGCGGTGGCCAGCACCAGGGCGGTGCCGACGGTGATGAAGGGCAGCACCAGCAGCACGTGGTCAAGGCTGCGATCGGCCAAAGAGCCCATGAGCCAGAACACGATTTCGAGCGTGGCATAGGGGCTGGTGGACAGGTTGAGGGCGAGGGCGGTGAGGGCGCCGGCGAGGCTGTTGACGGCGATGCCCGCGAGAATCAGCACGGTGGTGGAGGCGCCGTTGCGGGCCAGCGCCAGCAGCACCGCCGTGGCCAGCCCGGCGCCCACCAGGCCTCCCAGCGGCAGGGCCAGGGGAAACAGGGCGGCGGCGCCGAAATAGAAGGCGGTCACCGCGCCCAGGGCCGCGGCACCGGACACGCCCACCACGCCGGGATCGGCCAGGGGGTTGCGCATCAGCCCCTGCAGCGCGGCGCCGGTGAGGCCGAGGCTGAAGCCCACCATCACCCCCAGCAGGGCGCGCGGCAGCCGCAGTTCCAGCAGCACCAGGGCGGACAGGCCGCGCTGGCCGGCCATCAGTTCGCGCAGGGCGGCCGGCCAGTCGAGTGGGGCGTAGCCGACGGCCAGCGACAGGGCGAACAGGGCCAGCACCAGGGCGGCGAGACCTCCCACCAGCAGGGGCAGCGGCCAGGCGTGCGGCGGCGCCGCGACGGTCATGGGCGAGGAGGCGCGCGTCACGGCGTCCGCACCGGCGATGGAGCGGGTGCCACCGCCACCGCTGCGCCGTGGGCGGCGCGGGAGAGGCGAATGAAGGCCTCGCCCAGCTGCGGCCCCACGCAGGCCCACAGCCGAGTCGGCACCGAGGCGATGCGGCCGGCGGCCATGGCATCCACCACCGCGGGGTGGGCCATCATCTCGCGCGCCAGGGAGGGCGGGGCATCGGGCTCGTCATCCACCACCAGCACGTCGGGCCTGGCGGTGACGATCTCTTCCAGGGAGAGCTGGCCGAGTTTGTCCGGCGAGAGGCGGGCGGCCACATTGTCGAGCCCGGCCCGCCGCATGAGGTCGTCGGCCAGGGTGTCGCGACCTACGGTGAAGCCGTTGGGGCGCATCACCACCGCGCGCGGTGGGCGAGCGGGGGCGGGCGGCGCGGCCGCCAGGGCCGCCTCGATCTCGCCGACCATGGCCTCGCCCCGCTCCGGCACGCCCAGACGCTGCGCCACCAGGCGGATCTGCGCGTAGGCCTCGTCCAGATTCTGGGGAATGGTAAGCTCCATCACCGGAATGCCGAAGCGGTGCAGCATTGCTACCGTATTGCGGGTGGTGAAGGCGCCGGCGATCACCAGATCGGGGCCAAGGGGCACCACCTCTTCCGCCAGCCCCCGATTGGCCGGCACCCCGGTCGCCAGATCGGCCACCGTGGAACCGACCGGATCGGCGGCGAGGCGGGTGACGGACAACACGCGCTCCTTCGGCACGAGGCGCAGCACCAGCTCATCGGCGCACAGGTTCAGCGAGACGATGCGGCGCGGCGCGGTGTCCGCCGCAGGCTCACCGCCGCGCGCCGTCCCGTTCCCGGCGGCGAGGCCGAGAGCGAGGCCGAGAGCGAGGCCAAGGGCGAGGATAGCGGCGCCCAGCACCCGCCGCGCCGGGGCGAACGGCCGCCGGCCGCCCGCCGGAGCGGGCCTCCCACGTGCCTGTCGCGCCCTCTGGTCGTGGTCCATGCGCGGGTCCGCCCCCTCAATAGGTCAGCCGCAGGCCGGCGAAGGCACTGAAGCCTGGAGCCAGCCAACCATTGGGGTTCTCATAGGATTCGTTGAACAGGTTGTCGATCCGCCCGAACACCGCGACGTTCTGGTTGACGGTGTAGTTCGCCGCGAGGTTGACGATGGTGTAGCCGGGCTGGCGCACCACGGCGAAGGTGGTGCGGTCCACGTCCCACCAGTCGGAGAGATAGACCAGGGTGGCCGAGACCGTGAGCGGGTCGATGGGCTGCCAGTTCACGCCCACGCTCACCTTGTTGCTGGGCCGCCGCAGCGGATAGCAGGAGGTGGCATCGCGCGGCGCGCAGCTCACGCCGAACGAGCCGCCGGAGGGGAAATAGCCGATGGTGCTGGTGTAGGTGTAGTCGGTCCGCACCGAGAGGCGATCGGTGATCTTCAGGGCCAGATAGGCTTCCACGCCTTGGCTCGTGGCGCTGGAAAGGTTGGCGTAATTGTAGCTGTAGGTTGCCGCGTCGTAGGTGGTGACGATCAGGTTGGTGATGTCATTGTGGAAATAGGTGGCACCGAAGCCCACCCGGTCGCTCCACAGCATCTGCTCGAAGCCGGCGTCCCAGCCGGTGCTTTCTTCCGGCGACAGGTCGGGATTGCCGTAATAGGGGGCATAGAGCTGGTAGAGGGTCGGCGCCTTGAAGGCGGTGCCGTAGGTCATCTTCAGCTTGGTTCCGGTTTCCGGAAACAGCAGGGCCGGGGCGATGCGCCAGGTGGTGTGATCGCCGAAATCGTCATTGCTGTCGTAGCGCACATTGGCGGCGACGAAGAAGCGCTCGGCGAAGGCCGATTGCAGCTCCAGATAGCCGGCGGTATCGCCGGTGTTCGCGTCCATGGCGGACCAGGCGCTTTCGCTGGTCATGCTCTCATTATAGCGCTCGATGCCGGCGAGCAGGTTCTGCCCGGGCAGGAAGGTGTAGTTGGAGCGCCAGTAATAGGTTTGCCGGTCGCCGTCATAGGTGCTGGCATTGTCGGGATAGGGGCTGGCATTGGTGCGGCTGTAATCGGTGGCGGATACCCCGAAGGTGCTCACCAGCCGGTCGTCGAAGGTCTTCCACAGGCCCTCGGCCTTGCCGATGAAGAAGCGGCCATAGCTGGTGTCCTGCATGGGGGCGGGATAGCCGGTGCCGGTGCTGTAGTTGTAGAGGTCCGAGGTGTAGGCGAGCTGGCTCTCGATGTAGCGCGCCACCACATTCACCGAGAAACTGTCGCTCACGTCCGCATCGAGGCGGGCCGAATAGGTCCAGTTGTCGTTGGCGTTGTTGTTGATGGGCTCGCCCGGCAGGGCGATGTTGGCCGGTGTCACCGGGATCGACGTGCTGGCGAAATGGCCGACGTTGAAGGCATAGCCGATGTTGTTATAGCCGCCGCTGAGGCTCGCCACCTGGTTGAAGGTGCCGAGCGAGCCGGCTTCCACATAGCCGCTGGCCTTGGCCGGGCCCTCGCCACGCTGGGTGGTCATGGAAATGACGCCGCCGATGGCGTCCGAGCCATAAAGGCCGGACTGCGGGCCGCGCAGCACCTCCATGCGGGCGAAGTCATTGGTGTAGAGGGTGCCAAGGTCGAAGGCGCCGTTGGGGGCCGAGGGGTCGCCGATGTCGACACCGTCGAGCAGCATCTTCACGTGATTGGAATTGGTGCCGCGCATGAAGATGGAGGTCAGCCCGCCGGGGCCTCCGGTCTGCACCACATTGAGACCGGGCACCGATTCGAGCGCATCGGCCACCGAACGCTGCTGGGTGTTGGCCAGGTCTTCAGCAGTGATGACAGTCACCGAGCTCGCCACTTCGCGCAGCGGCGTGGGGATGCCGGTGGCGCTCACCACCACGTCGGGCAATTCGATCTGGCTGGCATCGGTGCCGGTGGTGTCGGCAGATTGCGCCAGGGCCGGCGTGGCCGCGGCCAGAGCCAAGAGGCTCACGGACAGGCTTACGGACAGGTTCAGGGCGCGGGACGACAGATGAGGGCGGCGAACAGGCACTGTGGCAGACGGCGAAACGACAAGCATTGCAACCTCGGGCGGGACGCCTGTGGCACGTCACCGCGAACGAGGGCTTTCGTGTTGCCGGCCGCAGCCGCCTGACCCGAAACACTCCCACTATCGGAACACCCCGCCCGACGAGCTCGCGTGTGACCACGGTCGACGGCAGGTCTCCTGGCTCGCGGGTCACCATTTTCCGCTGCCTTCCCAGGCCCCGAGTGCCCAGTGGCGTTGCTGCGGAAAACTCGCCGCTTACAGTTGCGGGGGCAGCCGCGGAATAGAAGCGCCAAGCGCCTCGCACCGCATTCCCTTTTATTCCTCCGGGGAGGAGTACCGTCGCCGGCGAACCTAGGCGAGCCGGGGGTGCCCCGTCAATGCCCGGTTGTTGCTGCACTTTGGTCGCAATCGGCGGGGCCGCGTCATTGCTCGGTGAAGAAGGTCATCAACACCTCGCCCCCGGCACCGGTGAGGCACAGGAAGCGGTGCACCTTGTCGCTACGGTCGCGCTGGATATAGGCCTCGCCCATGATCACCGTGTCGATGGGGGTGTTGCCGACCTTCAGGTCGCCCTTGGCGATGGTGAGCCCGTCCATGTCGATGAAGATGTCGTCGATGGAGGGCGATTGCGCCTTCAGCCGGGTCAGTGCATGGGCCTTGCAATCCGCCACATGCCGCGCCTGTTCGGCGGCGAGGGCCTGTTCGCGGGCCACCGCTTCCGCTGTGGGCTGCGGGCTGGCCGGGGCGGGTGCTGCCGGCGCCTTCTCCGGCGCGGCGGAGGCGACGCGGGGAGCTGCGGCGAGCGCCGCCATCACCAGCAGCGGGAGCAGCGCAACAGGGCGGACGATGGAATGCGGCATCGGGTGTCCTCACGTGGTTGATCCGTGAGGACAACGCTGCAGCTCGAGATTTGTGCCGCCTCAGAGCAGCCCCTGGCCGGTCAGGCTGTGGCAGAACTGGTCAAGCAGCACCGCCTCCTGCTCCTTGAGGGTCCCATCGGCGGCAATCACCTTGAGGCCGGCTTTGAGCAACGGGCCGATGGCGGCGCGATCCCCCGCCATCAGGGTGTCCAGCGCCGCCTCCACGCTTTCCGGCGTGGGCCGCAGGCGGCCGAGATAGGCGGCAAGGCGCTCACGCTCGCCGCCGGTGAGGTCAAGGTCAGCTGCGGCACAGGCGCGCTCGCAGAAGAACTGGATCTCCTCCATTTCCGCCGCCCCCAGCTCGCCATCGGCCACCGCCAGGGCCACCAGCAGCACCACGCCGGAACCGTTGACGATGGTGCGGACGCGATCCCAGCGGGGCGCCGCCGGCTCCGCGGGCGGCACGCGGATGGCATCCTGCGGCCAGGTGAAGCCGAAGGTGTCCAGGAAGAACCGGCTGAGCGGCTCGCGCCGGGTCCCGTCGAAATCGCTCACGGCCTTGATGCGGTCCACCCGGAACGCGCGGGCCGCCTGCCGCTCGTGGCAGCGGGCCAGCAGGATGGGCACGCCCTCCACATTGCGCTGCACCGCCCAGACCGAAATGCGCCGGTGGCTGAGATTGCCGGCATGGTCCTCATAATCGATCACGAACGACTGGCCCTCGGCCGGATCGTGATCGTGGGCGTGGTCCGCCCATTCGTCGTGTGGGTCGTCGGCCGGCACCACGATCTGCGAGGCCCGGGCGTAGACCGGCGCGCCGAGGCTGGCGACCCGGCCAATGAAATAGGACTTCAACGAGGTGATGGCGTTCATGAGCCGCTCATGGGCAACGTCTTGAGGCAAGGGCCAAGTCGTGGGCAAGGTCCCGGATCACCTTATTGGTAACCCAGGCGCGCGCGGCCTCAAAGCGGTGCTCTCAGAAGCTGGCCTCGCGCAGGTAGCGGCCATTCACCCAGCCCACCGCCGGTGCCGGCTGGCCCGGCGGCGGCGCGTGGCGGCTCACTTTGCACCAGCGCTGGCGGCCGCGCAGCACGCAGCCCTGGTTGGTGAGAAGGGTGCCGTTGGCGAACCGCGCGAGGATCGGGCTTTTGGCGGATGGTTCCGTCCGCAGGTTCAGCGCATCGCCCGGTGGTACGCCCGCCACCGCCCACACATCGGGGCCGCCCATCAGCCCGTCGGCGAAATCCAGGGCCATGGCCGGGGCGCTCAGCCCCACCACCGCCAGCAGGGCGAAGGCCACGCGCCGTGGCCGGACAGGACGCAGACCCATCATGCCGCCTCGGGGGCCAGAGCGATGGCGGCGATCAGCCGGCCGTAATCGGCTTCGCCGCGGTGGGTGGCGCGGCGGAAGGAATAGAAGCGCGTCGGGTCGGTATAGGTGTCCAGCCCCAGGTCCTCGATGAAGCCGACGCCGGCTTCCTCCAGCCGGAAGCGGATGAAGCTCGGCAGGTCGAACCAGGCGTGGTGGGGGCGGTCCGCCGGGGCGAAGAAGCGGGCATAGGTTCGTTCGACGCTGAGGAAGCGGGTGACGAAATCCTCCCCCACCTCGTAGCTCGACTGGCGGATCAGCGGACCGATGACCGCCCGGATGGCGCCGCGCCGTGCACCCTGGCTCTCCATCTGCGCCACGGTGGCGCCGATGACGCCGCCGAGCGCCCCCTTCCAGCCCGAATGGGCGGCGGCGACCACCCGCGCCTCGGCGTCGGCAAACAGCACCGGCCCGCAATCGGCGATGGAGACTGCGGCGCCGAGGCCCATGGTGGCGGTGACAATGGCGTCCGCCTTGGGGGCATCGTCCCGGGTCCAGGGGGTGGTGGCGAGCACCGCATCGGCGGAATGCACCTGCCAGCAGGCCAGGAGTTTCTCCGGCGCGACACCGATCTCCGCCGCCATGCGGGCGCGGTTCTCGGCCACCGCTGCGGGGTCGTCTCGGGAGCCCATGCCGCCGTTGAGGCTGGCGTAAAGGCCCGAGGAAACCCCGCCCTGGCGGGTGAAGAAGCCATGGCGGATGCCGGGCAAGCCCTTGAGAGAGGCGGCCTCGATCTTCATCGTCATCCCCATCACCATCCGTCGGCGTGCGCGTTCCGGCGCCCGCTCCGTTCGGTGATCCTGTACGCCTTTTCCTTAACGAGAGGCAGAGGGGGCAGGGGACTGGCGCGTTTTTCCCGGGGCCTCAGCGGCCGCGCCGCTCGCTCGGGTCGAAGCCGGGGGGCACGCCCACGGTGGGCGCACTGAGGGCCAGCACCTTGAACAGCTCTCCCATCTGTCCCGGTCCGCTGCCGGCGAGGCGCAGGGCGGCGGCCTCGATGGCGTCCTGCCCGGCTGGCTCCGCCTCCCGCATCAGCCGTTCCGCCCGTGCGCCGAGGCCGAGGCGGATGAGGAAATCCCCCTGGCCGAGGGGACCAAAGGCGGCGAGCCCCTGGCCGAGGGCGACGCGGGCGAGGGCGGCAAAATCCACATGGGCCGTGAGATCGGCGCCGCCGGGATCGGCCAGCGGATCGGCGAAGCGGTGATGGGAGAGCGCCTGCAGGGTATCGCCGAAGCCACCCGCATGGCCGTAATCAATCACCAGCGCGGCGCCGCCATGGCGGGCGAGATGGGCGGCGAGGGCGAGGGCGGGGCCGGGGTCCATGCGTTCCAGCACGGCCCCATCGGGCGCGGCGGACGCCGCAAAAGCGTCCGCCAGGGGCGAGGGGCGCGGGTCGAGGCCGAAGCTGAGGGCGCCGTCCGCATCAAGGCCCACCCGGCGCTCGTGCCAGCCATCGGCGGCCCGCACATATTGATCGACGGGCAGGGCATCGAAGAATTCGTTGGCGAGCACGATGGCGGGGCCTTCGGGCAAGTCCTCGATGCGCCCGTGCCAGGCGAGGGGGACGCCGCACGCGTCCAGGGTGCGCTGCTGGGCGGCGCGCAGCACCGGGCTCGTCTCCACCAGATGCACGCGGGCAGCGGCGCCGAAGGCGGGCAGCAGCCGCGCCGCCCGCAGGGCGTCGGCCATCAGGGTGCCGCGCCCGGGGCCGAGCTCCACCAGGCTGAAAGCGGAGGGCGCGCCCATCTGCTGCCACAGGGCCACCGCCCACAGGCCCAAAAGCTCGCCGAACATCTGGCTGATCTCGGGGGCGGTGGTGAAGTCGCCCTTGGCCCCGAGCGGGTCGCGGGTCATGTAATAGCCGTAGCGGGGATGGCCGAGGCACAGCGCCATGTAGCGGCTCACCGGCAGCGGCCCCTCGGCGGCGATGAGGGCGCGGATCTCCGCCGCCAGCGGGCTGGTCACGCCTTGGCCTTGCGCTTCAGGGCATAAGCCACGAGGCCGGCGCCGGCGAGCACCACCGGCACCGAGAGCCACATGCCCATGGTGGTGCCGAAGGCGAGATAGCCGAGCTGCACGTCCGGCTCGCGGAAGAACTCGCCGATGATGCGCCCGCAGCCGTAGCCCATGCCGAAGATGCCGGCGGCGAGCCCGGGCCGCTTCAGGGCGCCCAGGCGCACCGCAACCAGCATGATGAGGAACAACAACACTCCTTCGAGCCCGGCCTCGTACAGCTGGCTGGGATGG
This sequence comes from Xanthobacter sp. NM-25, assembly GCF_022138605.1. GTDB lineage: Bacteria > Pseudomonadota > Alphaproteobacteria > Rhizobiales > Xanthobacteraceae > Xanthobacter. The sequence goes on along the minus strand of NZ_JACBFS010000001.1, from coordinate 683,429 downwards.
CGGGGCAGGTCGCCGCCATTGGGGAAGACGACGGCCCACGGCACGTCGGCGGGCCGGCCCCACAGCTCCGAATTGATGAAATTGGCGATGCGGCCGAACAGCAGGCCGAGGGGCGCCACCACGCCCGCCACGTCGAGCAGGGAAAGAATGCGGATGCCGCGGGCGCGGGCGAAGAGGATGAGGCCGAGGATGGTGCCAGTGAGGCCGCCGTGGAACGACATGCCGCCCTTCCAGACGGCGATGATGTCGCCGGGATGGGCGGCGAAATAGGCCGGATTGTAGAACAGCACATAGCCGATGCGCCCGCCCAGGATGACGCCCAGGGTGGCCCAGAACAGAGCGTCGTCCAGATCCTGCGGCCGCATGGGCGAGGTGCCGCCCCACAGAGCGGGGCGCGCCACCAGCCAGCGGCCCAGCTGCCAGCCGAGCACCAGGCCGGCGATATAAGCGAGGGCGTACCAGCGGATGGCGAGCGGCCCCACATGGATCAGCACGGGGTCGATGGTGGGAAAGGGCAGGGCGAGCATCAGATGAGGTATCCCGGATGGAGCGCGCCGGCGCCGGAAGGCGGGCGGCATGTGGCGCGGCCGGGCCGCCGCCGTCAAGGTGCCGCACGGACCGGTGGGGGCGACGCCGTTCGGCCTTGCGTCTGCCGGCGCCCCTCGCCATGTTCTGCTGCAAGCGGCATCGACCGCCGAAGGAGATAGTCATGACCCAGACCACGGGCCGCATTTTCGACGAGATGGCTCGCCTCGTGAACGATGCCGCCGGTGTCGCGCAAGGCGTGCGCCGCGAGGCGGAAACCGTGATGCGCTCGCAGCTGGAGCGCTTCCTGCGTGACATGGACCTCGTCAAGCGCGAGGAATTTGAGGCCGTGAAGGACATGGCCGCCGCCGCGCGGGAGGAGAATGAGCGCCTCGCCGCGCGAATCGCCGCGCTCGAGGCCAAGCTGGGCGTCAGCCCCACCGAGACCCCCGCGCAGCCGTATGACGAGAGCTTCGGCGGCACCGCCCAGCCATGAGGTGGGGCGCCTGCGCGCCTGTTTCGTGTGCATGCTCAAAGCGTGCACACAATCTGTCGTAGCGGGGCAATCTTGACCCGCGATATACTGATTTTCAGGGCGATTCGGAGCCGGTTCGTCGCGGGGTGATGGCGACGGGGCGTAGCTTCGCCTGGTGCGGGAGCCGGTTCGTGCTTCTGAATGCACACATCCGGAGACTGCATCGACGTGTGGCACGTGGTGCTGCCCCGCCTTTGGCTGTTCCGGCCTCTGGTGACATTGCCCCGGTGCCGTCCGACCCTGTCCGCGTTCCAGACACCGCGAGGTCGAGGCCATGTCTCTCATCGACATCGAAGCCGAAGCGCCGGCGAACCCCGTGGACCTGATGGAGCAGCTCGCCGCTGTTCACGACTGGTCCTTCGAGCGCTCCGACGAGGACGAGATCACCCTGGCGCTCGCCAGCCGTTGGACCGATTGCCATGTCTCGGTGCAGTGGATGGACGAGCTGGAGGCCCTGCATCTCGCCTGCGCGTTCGATTTCAAGGTGCCGGAGAACCGCCGCGCTGAGGTGGTGAAGCTGCTGGCGCTCATCAATGAGCAGATGTGGCTGGGCCATTTCGACATCTGGGCCCAGGAGGGGGTCATCATGTTCCGCCACGCGCTGGTGCTGACCGGTGGCGCCACCGCTTCCGACCGCCAGTGCGAGGCCATCGTCGATGCCGCCCTCGATGCGGTGGAGCGCTATTACCCCGCCTTCCAGTTCGTGGTGTGGGCCGGCAAGACCGCCCGCGAGGCCATGGACACCGCCTTGTTCGAGACCGTGGGCGAGGCCTGACGGCGCGGCGGCGGCGCGAAAACGTCCCGCGCGGGTTTCCCCTGGCGCGGGCGTGACGTAAATCTGGGCCTCGGTTCGAGGCGCGCCGGGGCGCGCCCGTTTGCGAGGCGATCATGAGTGATGTGGAGTTGAAGGATCTGTCGGGCCCGGTGGTGCTGCTGGGCGCGGGCAAGATGGGCGGAGCTATGCTGGACGGCTGGCTCAACCTGGGCTTGCCGGCCCATCTCGCGGTGGTGCTGGATCCGAATCTGCCCGTCGATGCCGCTGCGCGCCTCAAGGCCAGGGGCGTGGCGGTGAACCCGCCCCTGCATCAGATCGCGGCGCCGGCGGTGGTGCTGCTGGCGGTGAAGCCGCAGGTGGCGCCCGATGCGCTGCCTCAGGTTTCACCGGTGGTGAAGCCGGGCACCCTGGTGGTGTCCATCATGGCCGGGCGCACCCTGTCCTTCCTCTCCGGCTTCTTTCCCGAAGGCACGCCGCTGGTGCGCGCCATTCCCAATACGCCGGCCGCCATCGGCCGTGGTGTGAGCGTGGCGGTCCCGAGCGCCACGGTTTCCGCCGCCGACCGCGATCTCGCCGCGACCCTGCTCGGTGCCATCGGCATCGTTGAATGGGTGGCGGATGAGGAACTGATGGATGCGGCCACCGCCGTGTCCGGTTCCGGGCCGGCCTATGTGTTCCTGCTGGCCGAGGTGCTGGCGGAGGCCGGCCTTGCCGCGGGTCTGCCGGCGGATCTCGCCGCCCGCATCGCCCGCGCTACCGTGGCCGGCTCCGGCGCGCTGCTGGATGATTCGCCGCTGCCTGCCGCCACCTTGCGGCAGAATGTCACGTCTCCGGGTGGAACCACCGCGGCGGCGCTGGCGGTTCTCATGCACGAGACCCGCGGCTTCGGCCCGCTGATGGAAGAAGCGGTTGCGGCCGCCACCCGCCGGGGCAAAGAATTGGCCGGCTGAGGCCGACCTTTGCCGGTGCGCGGGTTCGGCCCGGCGCCGGTGAGCGATGGACAAGAGCCCGGGCCCGCCTTGCGTGGCGGCCCGGTTTCAGGAGTGACGCCATGACCTCGGAGATGTCCCGCGAGGCGTGCCTGCGCGGTTTCCTGGAGCTGCTGGCGGAACGGCCGCTGGCACGGATCGATCTTGCCGAGGTGGCGGCGCGCTGTGGCGTGGCGCTCGGCGAGATGCGGGCTTCCTTCTCCTCCACCGACGACCTGCTGGCGAGCTTCTTCCGCGTCACCGATCGCAAGGTGCTGGCGGAAGGCGGGCCGGATTCGGATGAGCTTTCGGAAGAGGGGCCCAAGGAGCGTCTGTTCGAGGTGCTGATGCGGCGTCTCGACGCGCTGGAGCCCCATCGTGATGCGGTGCGCACCCTCATGCGCTCCGCGAAGCGCGATCCGCTGCTGGCCGCCCGGCTGCTGCGGCTGTCCGAGCGCTCGCAGCGCTGGATGCTGGCGGCGGCGGGCATCGACTGCACCGGGGCGGCCGGCGCCATCCGGGCCAAGGGTCTGGCGCTGCTGTTCGCGCGCGTGCTGGACGTGTGGCTGGCCGATGACGATCCCGGCCTCGGCCGCACCATGGCGGCCCTCGATGAGCAATTGACCCGGGGCGGCAAGCTCCTGGGCATGCTGGACGATCTCGCCTTCCTGGCGATGCCCTGGCGCACCCGTCGCCATCGGGACAGTGCGCCACAGGCCGAAACGCCGTCCGGGGCCTGAAGACTTTCAGTGCTGGGATGGGGTGTCGGTGGCGCGGTCTCAGCGTCCGCCCAGGCGCTGTTCCACCAGCTCCAAAGCCGCGCTGTAGGCCTCTTCGATGCCGAGGTTGGAGGTGTCCAGCTCCATGGCATCTCCGGCTTTCACCAGCGGCGCCGAGGCGCGCCCGGAATCCCGCGCATCACGCCGGCGGATGTCGTCCAGCACGCTCTCGAAGGTGATCGCTTCGCCGCGCCCCGCCAGCTCCCGATAGCGCCGCTCCGCCCGCACGTGCGGGGTGGCGGTGACGAACAGTTTGGCGTCGGCATCGGGGCAGATGATGGAGCCGATGTCGCGTCCGTCCAGCACCGCGCCGCGGGGGTGGGCTGCAAAACGCCGCTGCAGATCGAGCAGCGCCGCCCGCACCTGCGGCACCGCCGCCACCACCGAGGCCGCCTCGCCGATGGGGGCTGAGCGCAGGTGCTCGGGATCGAGCTGGGAGACATCCAGGGTGCGGGCCGCCTCGGCCGCCGCATCCGCCTGGCCCAGGTTGCCAGCCGCGAGGCAGCGGGCCCCCACGGCACGATAGAGCAGCCCGGTGTCCAGATGGGGCAGGCCGTAATGGGCGGCGAGTCGCCGGGCCAGGGTGCCTTTGCCGGATGCGGCGGGACCGTCGATAGCGATAATCATGGGTGGTCAGTCGATCTGCGCGCCAAGGCCACGCATCATGGGCAGAAAGCTGGGGAAAGAGGTGGCGATGAAGGCCACGTCGTCGACGCTGACGCCCTGTTCGGCCACCAGCCCCAGCACCAGGAACGACATGGCGATGCGGTGATCCATGTGGGTCTTCACCGGACCGCCGCCGGGGACCGCGGCGCTGCCGGTGACGATGAGATCATCGCCCTCCACCCGGTGGACAATGCCACAGGCGGCAAGGCCGTCCGCCACCGCGGCCAGCCGGTCGCTCTCCTTCACCCGCAGCTCGGCAAGCCCGCGCATGATGGTGTCGCCTTCGGCGCATGCCGCCGCCACCGCGAGGATGGGATATTCGTCGATCATGGCCGGCGCCCGTTCGGCCGGGACCTCCACACCCTTGAGGCGGGTGTGGCGCACCCGCAGGTCCGCCACCGTCTCGCCGCCCTCGGTGCGCGGGTTCAGGATGGCGATGTCGGCCCCCATCTCCTGCAGGGTGGTGACGAGGCCGGTGCGCAGCGGATTCATCATGAGATCGGTCAGCACGACGTCGGAGCCGGGCACCAGCAGCGCCGCCACCAGCGGGAAGGCCGCCGAGGAGGGATCCGCCGGCACGTCCACCGGCGCCGCCACCAGATGCGGACGGCCCCGGAGGGCGATGCGCCGCCCGTGGGCGCCATGGGGCGTCACGCTCACGGTGGCGCCGAAATGCGCCAGCATGCGCTCGGTGTGGTCGCGGGTGGCTTCCTGCTCGATCACCACCGTCTCGCCATCGGCCCCGAGGCCGGCGAGCAGCACCGCCGACTTGACCTGGGCGGAGGGCACGGGGGTCGTGTAGGTGCTGGCGGCGAGGCCCGAATGGCCTTTCAGGGTGAGGGGCAGGCGGCCGCCCTCGGCGGCGCTCACCACCTCGGCGCCCATGGCGGTGAGGGGATCCAGCACCCGCTTCATAGGCCGACGGCGCAGGCTGGCGTCACCATCGAACGTGGCGGTCACGTCCTGGCCGGCCACCGCGCCCATCATCAGCCGCACGCCGGTGCCCGAATTGCCGAAATCCAGCGGTGCCGCCGGTGTGGAGAGGCCGTTGGCACCGACGCCGTCCACTTGCCAATGGCCGTCGCCCAGGCGCTCCACGCCGGCCCCCAGGGCGCGGCAGGCGGCGGCGGTGTTGAGCACGTCTTCGCCTTCCAGCAGGCCGGTGATGGTGGTGCGGCCGTGGGCGAACAGGCCAAAGATGAGGGCGCGGTGAGAGACCGATTTGTCGCCAGGCACCCGGACGGTGCCGGCCAGCGGCCCGCCGCGACGGGCGGTGGCCGGCTGTGGTGCGGCATGATGGCCGGAGGGCGTGGGGGCGGAGGAGCTCAGCGGCGCGCCGGACATGGGATCGAAACCTCGGACGGAGGGGCAGGCACGGCTGCTTCGTGCGCCCTCGGAGTGCGGATGTGGGGGTCCGTCTAACACAGCCGGCGGGGCGCTGCCACGCGGCCGATCCGTCGAGATCGGCGCTGGGGCCTTGACACTGACCCGGCAAGGCTCCAATGGAGCACGCTCCATTTACAGCCCTACCGAGGATCTTTGCCGTGGCGAAGCCTGAACTCGGCACCAAGCGCATCTGTCCTGTTACGGGGCGCAAGTTTTACGACCTGAACAAGGACCCGGTGGTTTCGCCCTTTACAGGCGAATCTTATCCGCGGTCCTATTTCGAGCCCGCCGCGCGCGGAGCCAGCCGTACCGAGGCCACCGAGAGCGACGAGCACGAGACTGAAGTGCCCGACGCCGAGGTGATCAGCCTGGAAGAGGCCGATGCGGAGAAGACCGCTTCGGCCAAGGTGACGACTGGCAGCGACGTGGATGTGGACGACGATATCGAGGCCGGCGATGACGACGCCTTCCTGGAGGAAGACGAGGACGACGGCGACGATGTGAGCGACCTCATCGGCGAGGGTCGCGAGGACGACGAAGAGACTTGAAGTCGGAAGCGGCCTGTGCTTTAAGGCCGCTCTCGCTCGGCGGACATGAGTCGCCGGGCACCCCGCCGCGGGACCTCCCGTTGCACTAAGCCTTTCTCAAAACTTAGGTTTTCGGGAAAGTTTAGTGCCAGCCCGCGGCGCAGTGGGGCCATAGCTCAGTTGGGAGAGCGCTTGAATGGCATTCAAGAGGTCGGCGGTTCGATTCCGCCTGGCTCCACCAAATTTCCGATCGTAGATCTGCGGTCGCCCGCCTCCCAAGCGGGTTTGTCCACAGGTTGAGATCTGCCGGAACGTGTATTCGTTCGGCGCGCTGTTTTGGCTTGGCAGGCGATGACTTTCGTCGTTTTGCAAGGCTGTTGAGATCTTCTGGATAACTCTCTTGAGGGTGCAGGAAGATCTGGATCTTTCGGTTCGTGCGTGGCATCAAGCCTGCACTCCGGTGGGGCCATAGCTCAGTTGGGAGAGCGCTTGAATGGCATTCAAGAGGTCGGCGGTTCGATTCCGCCTGGCTCCACCAAGTCTCCCCTTATAAAATCCCCTGATACGCTCAGCGCCCACCCGGGTGCACTGAGTTGAGCTGATCCGGTGGTGATCCGGTCCTCTCCGCGTCGTCTTTTGCCGCGTGGGAATGCGACCCGCCCCTCTCCGTTTTAATCTTCTCCGTTCAGTTTCGCATGTCGTGCCTGGCAGGTGACGCCGGGGGCTGGCTGCTTGGCGGAATCGCGAGCGGTGCGGTGATTCGCTCCTGCGTGGGTGTCACGCGGGCTCGGCGCAGCCGGGGCGGCCGCAGAATGCGTCATGCAGCGCTTCCACCACTTGCAGAACCTCCGGCCGGGCGATGTGGTAGAAGACGCTGGTGCCTTCGCGCCGCGCCTCCACCAGACCATCCGCGCGCAGGCGCATGAGCTGCTGCGACATGGGCACCTGCTCGATACCCAGAAGCTCACGGAGCTCGGCAACGGACTTCTCATCGCGGCCCAGGGCGCAGAGCACCAGGAGGCGCTGAGGGTGGGACAGGGAGCGCATGAGCTCCGCCGCCCGCTCCGATGCCGGGATCATCTCTTCTACATTCATGATCTTGAATTTATGATATCTGAATGTTATCTGCAACTGAGGTCGCGGACCGTCCGTCCGGCGTCCGACGCGGGGGCATGCCCTGCAAGCATGTCGGAATTGAGAGCCCGGGCCGCCGGGTCGCGGGTCGCCCCCGGGCGGTGTGGCGGGATGGAGGATGAAGAGATGTCGGTTGATCGTGCGGTGATGATGTTCGCCGGGTTCATGGTGCTTCTGTCCCTGGCGCTCGGGGTGTTCGTCTCCCCCTATTGGCTGTGGCTCACCGCCTTCGTGGGCGTGAACCTCATGCAGGCGTCGGTCACCGGTTTCTGCCCGGCGGCCATGATTTTCAAGAAGCTCGGCCTCAAGGTCGGCTGCGCCTTTTCCTGATCCCGGCCTGTCCGCAGCGGTGGCCGCGCGCCGCCGGAGAAAGAGCATGATGCCTCGTTTCCGCACCTTCGCGCCCGTCCTCGCCGCGGCGCTGCTCGCCGGCGCCTTGCCCCTGCGCGCCGAAACCGCACCGCCGGCCAGGCTGGTCACCGGCCCGGCCGAGCGCGCGCTGTTTCTGGTGCGCAGCCAGGATATCCCCGAGATGAAGGCGGTGTTCGGCGAGGTGGAAAGCCGCACCATCGTGCCGGCGCGCGCCCGCATCGGCGGCACCGTGCGCGAGGTGAAGGTCACCGAGGGCAGCGAGGTGAAGGAGGGCGACGAGATCGCTTTGGTGGTGGACGACAAGCTCGCCCTCACCCTCAACGCGGCCGAGGCCAAGATCAAGGAGCTGAATTCCCAGCTCGAAAACGCCAAGACCGAGCTGGACCGCGCCCAGCAGCTGCTGGCCAAGGGCGTCGCCAGCCAGAGCCGGGTGGATACCGCCAAGACCCAGTTCGATGTGGCGGCCAACCAGGTGGCCGCCGCCGAGGCCGACCGCGCGGTGGTGGTGCAGCGGGTGCGCGAAGGCGCGGTGCTGGCCCCCGCCGATGGGCGCGTGCTGACGGTGCCGGTGACCCCCGGCTCGGTGGTGCTGGCGGGCGACGTGATCGCCCGTATCGCCTCTGGCCAATATTATCTGCGGCTGTCGCTGCCCGAGCGCTACGCGGCCAACATTCGAGAAGGCGGCACCGTGCGCATTGGCGGGCGCGGCATCTCGCCCCAGACCGCCGGCAGCATCGAGACCGCCCGGGCGGGGCGCATCGTGAAAGTCTATCCGGAGATCACCGGCGGCCGGGTGATGGCCGACGTGGATGTGGCCGGGCTCGGCGATTATTTCGTCAATGAGCGCACCCTGGTGTGGATCGAGATTGGCAACCGCGCCGTGCTGGCGGTGCCGCCGGCGGCGGTCACCACCCGCCACGGGGTGGATTATGTGCGCATCCAGGCGCCCCAGGGGCCGCTCGACGTGGCCGTGGTGCTGGGCGAGCGCTTCGCGGAGAACGGCGAGCCCCGGGTGGAGGTGCTCACCGGCCTTTCCGATGGTGACAAGGTGGTGCTGCCGTGAGCCTGGACAATCCAACGCCGGCGCCGGTCAAGCTCGGCATCGCCGGCACCCTCACCCGCATCTTCATCACCTCGCCTCTGACGCCGCTGCTGCTGATGGCGGCCTTCGCCTTCGGCATCATCGCCCTCGTCACCCTGCCGCGCGAGGAAGAGCCGCAGATCTCGGTGCCGATGGTGGATATCCACATCGAGGCCAACGGCCTGAAGGCCGAGGATGCGGTGAAGCTCGTCACCGAGCCGCTGGAGACCATCGTCAAGAGCATCGACGGGGTGGAGCACGTCTATTCCAACACCAATGATGATGGCGTGCTCGTCACCGCCCGCTTCCTGGTGGGCACCAATCCCGATGCCGCCATCCTGCGCGTGCACGAGAAGATCCGCGCCAATTACGATCGCATGCCGGTGGGCATTCCCGAGCCGCTGATCGTCGGCCGCTCCATCGACGACGTGGCGATCCTGGTGGTGACGCTGACCCCCAAGCCCGATGCCGCCGCCCGCTGGACCGCCAACGGCCTCACCCGCATCGCCCGCGAGCTGCAGGTGGAGATCGCCAAGCTTCCCGACATCGGCCTGACCTATATCGTCGGCGACCAGCCGGAGGAGATCCGGGTCGAGCCTGATCCGGAGAAGCTCTCCCTCTATGGCATCACTTTGGCCCAGCTTTCGGCCAAGATCGACGGCGCCAACCGCTCGTTCCAGGCGGGCACGGTGCGGGAGAAGGGCCAGCAGCGCACCCTGGTGGCCGGCCAGACCCTGCAGACCCCCACCGAGATCGGCAACCTGCTGCTCACCGCCCGCGACGGTCGCCCCGTCTATGTGCGCGATGTCGCTACCGTGACGCTGGCCACCGAGCCCAACGACACCCGCGTGTTCGACGTGCGCAAGGGGCCCGGCGGCGACGCGCTGATGCGGGTGCCGGCGGTGTCCCTCGCCATCGCCAAGAGGCCCGGCACCAATGCGGTGCTGATCGCCGAGGAGGTGCTCAAGCGCCTCGACCAGATCAGCGGCCAGATGGTGCCCGCCGATGTGGAGATGAGCATCACCCGCAATTACGGCGAGAGCGCCAACGAGAAGGCCAACGAGCTGCTGCTGCATCTCGGCCTCGCCACCGTCTCCATCGTGCTTCTGGTGGGGGTGGCCATCGGTTGGCGCGAGGCGCTGGTGGTGGCGGTGGTCATCCCCTCCACCATCCTGCTCACGTTGTTCGCCTCGCGGCTCATGGGCTACACCCTGAACCGGGTGAGCCTGTTCGCGCTCATCTTCTCCATCGGCATCCTGGTGGATGATGCCATCGTCATCATCGAGAACATCGCCCGCCACTGGGCCATGAAGGACGGCCGCAAGCGCGACGAATCCGCCGTGCTGGCGGTGGCCGAGGTGGGCAACCCCACCATCGTCGCCACCCTGACGGTGGTGGCGGCGCTGCTGCCCATGCTGTTCGTCTCCGGCATGATGGGGCCCTATATGAGCCCCATCCCCGCCAATGCCTCGGCGGCCATGGTGTTCTCCTTCTTCGTCGCGGTGGTGCTCACCCCCTGGTTGATGCTGAAGGTGGCCAGCTCCAAGGCGGCGGTGGCCCATGCCCATGAGGGGGCGGGAGGCGGCAAGCTCGGGCATTTCTATGTGAAGGTGGCCGAGCCCATCCTGCGCACCAAGGCCCGCGCCTGGACCTTCCTGCTGGTGGTGGGCGCGGTGACGCTGGCCTCCCTGTCGCTGTTCTACACCGAGCATGTCACGGTGAAGCTCTTGCCGTTCGACAACAAGACCGAGCTCAACGTGGTGCTGGACCTGCCCCAGGGCGCCTCGGTGGAAGACACCAACCGCACCCTGCAGCAGATGGTGGACCTGCTTGCCAGCGTGCCGGAGGTGGTCTCGTTCCAGACCTATGCCGGCACCGCTTCGCCCTTCAATTTCAACGGCCTGGTGCGCCATTACAATCTGCGCAGCGCGCCACGCCAGGGCGATATTCAGGTGAACCTCACCCCCAAGGGTGATCGCCATCGCACCAGCCACGACATCGCCTTGGAGCTGCGCGAGCGGCTGAAGGCGATCCCGCTGCCGGCGGGCAGTGCCCTCAAGGTGGTGGAGCCGCCGCCGGGGCCGCCGGTGCTCGCCACCCTTCTGGCGGAGATCTACGGGCCGGATGCCAAGACCCGCCGCGCGGTGGCCGCCAAGGTGCGCGAGGCCTTTGAGAGCGTGCCCTTCATCGTCGATGTGGATGACAGCTACGGCACGCTCTCGCAGCGGGTGCGGCTTGCCATCGACCAGGACAATCTCGAATTCTACAAGGTGGAGCAGGGCGACGTTTATGACGCCATCCGCGCCTTCTACGGTGGCACCACGGTGGGCTATTCCCATCGCGGGGAAGGGCGCCCGCCCATTCCGATCCGCCTCTCCCTCTCCAAGGCCGACCGGCAGGTGAGCCCGCGCAGCCTGTCGACGCCGGTGCCCGCCAATGCGCTGCCCGGCGGCCGCGGGGTGATGGAGCTGGGGGATGTGGTGAATGTCACCCGCGAGCCGTCCTCCTATCCCATCTTCCGCCACAACGGGCGGGCGGCGGAGATGGTGACGGCGGATCTCGCCGGTGCCTACGAGGCGCCCGTCTACGGCATGATCGCCGTTTCCAAGGCCCTCGATGCCATGGACTGGGGCGATCTGCCCAAGCCGAAGATCGCGCTGCATGGCCAGCCGGCGGACGAGAGCCAGCCGACCCTGTTGTGGGATGGCGAGTGGGAGGTGACCTGGGTGACCTTCCGCGACATGGGCGGGGCGTTCGGCGTCGCCATCCTGGGCATCTATATCCTGGTGGTGGCGCAGTTCGGCTCGTTCAAGCTGCCGCTGGTGATCCTGACCCCCATTCCCTTGACCTTCATCGGCATCCTGGCGGGGCACTGGCTGTTCAACGCGCCGTTCTCGGCCCCGTCCATGATCGGGTTCATCGCGCTCGCCGGCATCATCGTGCGCAACTCGATCCTGCTGGTGGACTTCATCCGCCATGCCCGTACCCCGGGCCGGCCGCTGAAGGAGGTGCTGCTGGAGGCGGGCGCCATCCGCTTCAAGCCGATCCTGCTCACCGCTTTGGCGGCGATGATCGGCGCGGCGGTGATCCTCACCGACCCCATCTTTCAGGGGCTCGCCATCTCGCTGTTCTTTGGGCTCCTGTCCTCGACGGCGCTGACGGTGCTGGTGATTCCGGCCATTTACGTGGCCCTGCGCGGCGACAAGCCCGCACCCGAACAGGCGCCGCACGGCTAGCCGGCGGACCGCGCGCGACGATGTGGAAAACCCATCGCCGCGCGCTTGACAGTGAGGGGAGGCAAACCCTAAATGGCGCCTCCCATGGATCGGGGCCGTAGCTCAGATGGGAGAGCGCTGCAATCGCACTGCAGAGGTCAGGGGTTCGATTCCCCTCGGCTCCACCACGATACCGTGGTTGATAATTTCCCCGAACATCAGGGTGTACAGAAAGGCGTGGCGCATTGCGCCGCTAGCGCCTGATCTGTGGCTCCCTGCCTGGCCTTGAGGGGACCGGCGCCGCCTGTGGCCCGCGCCGGTCCGCCGCAACTTCAGTTCTGGCTGCCGATGATGATGCTGGTGATGATGCCGGTGGCCGCTGCGGCGAGCAGAAAATCGTTGCCGTCCTGCACCCAACGATAGCCTGCAGGGGGCGGCGCCAGGTGGTAGCGGGAATAGTCGCTCACCACGCGGCCACGACCATCGGGCAACCTGCCGCCCTGCCGCCGCCAGTCGTTGGTGCCATGACCGGGCCCCTGAGAGTGATGGCCCGGCGCGTTCTGGGGCGGCCGGGCTGCGGGCTGCTTCTGTGCCGGCTGTCCCGTATGAGCCTGGTCGGGCTTGCCGGCCGGCGCCTTGCGCTGCCCACCGCCGTGCGTGTTCTTAGACGTGCTTTTAGGGGCGCCCTGTTGCTGCTTCTTCGCTGGACCCTGCTGCGACGGCCTCTGGTTCTGCTGTGGCGGCTGCTGGGCCAACGCCGCGACCGGCATGAGAGAAGCGATGGCAATCGCTGAGATCAGGGGCACAAATATCCGCATTGCGGCGTCTCCTTCTGCTTGGTGTCCATCCATGTGACCGTGCCTGGCACGGCCTCGGTCACCTCGCCGCCTTCCTGAAGGTCTGGCGGAGGGAGGTTTCCATCGGGTTAACGGTTATATATTACCGTGTCGGGCGGTGGGGCCTGTTCCACGACAGCCCCATGCCGGAACGGCTCATGCGCGGGGGCCGGCGTGCAGGCCGCGCGGCGGATCCTGAAGACGATGCGGGAGGCTAGGCCCAGAAGGCGCGGATCTTCGGCGCCTCGACCGTGGCGCGATCGTAGCCGGCCTTGATGGCGGGGGCGATCTGCTTCGGGTCGAGCAGGCTGATGCCGGGCGGGGTGCCAGCGATGATCAGCATGGTCTTGGTGCCGGTGGCCTCCAGGGCCTTGATCTCATCGTGGATGTTGTGGGGGATGCCGCTGAGAAGGCTGCCCTCATAGCCATTGGTCAGGGTGATGACCAGGGCGCGCTTCGATCCGGCGACGAGGTCGGTATGGGCCCAGCTCTTGGCGATGCCGCCATCCATGCAATAGCGCTGGCCGAGCAGGGTGGGGCCGATGATGCCGGGCAGGGACGAACTGGCGCCGGTGGCGTGGGCGAGGGGAATGTTGTTCTTCCGCGCCACGTCCTGGTGCACCACCAGACGCTCGCCGGTGTAGCAGTCGTTGGCGGTGGTGAACATCCGCGCCGCTGGCCAGCCGCTGCGGCTGTCGCCGGTGAGCAGCCAGGCGAGGCGCTCCACGGCGTCGCCATTCACCTTGTTGTCGGCGGCAAGCGCAGCGTGGCCGATGGCGCGGATGGTCTCGGGCTCCCCGTTCTTGACGCTGAAATTGATCTCCTGCGCGCGCTTCTGGCTGGCATTCGGCGTGGCGACCGGGGCGAGGCGGGCGAACAGGCTCGGGAAATCGCCGAAGAAGTCGAACTCGACCCGCAGGCGCTGGAAGTGGCCGGAGGTGAGCGCGGAACCCGCATAGGCGCCGGCCGAGGTGCCGACCACCATTTCGGCCATTGCGCCCGGATCTAAGCCGAGCTCGAGCAAACCGTGGAAGAAGCCGCAATACCAGGCGACATAATATTCGCCACCACCGCCCAGCACGAGGGTGCGGTCGAGCCCCTTGGCGAAGGCGGATGGGGTGGGGGTGTCGGGGACGGGAATGGCGAGCCCGTCGGACGCGAACAGGGCCGCGCTGATCCGCGCCGTCATCTCCTGCAGGCCGGCGTCGCCCACGCTCTGGGCGGAGGCCGCGCCGCAGCCGGCGGCGACGGGCAGGACGGCGGATGCTTTGAGCAGGTCGCGGCGCTTGATCATGCTCGCTCCCGGAGCTTGGGGCGGCCCAGCCTCCCGTGAGGGACGAGACTGACAGTCTCCCCGTTGGTGTCAAGCCGCGCCGCTGTGGTGGAGGACACCGGGTATTGCGGTCAAATTGTGCCGGTGCTCGGGCCGGCGGCGATCATGGCAAGCTCGCAGTCTCACGATGACAGCGGAGGGAACGAGAATGCGTTCGATCCTGGCGGCGGGTGCCATTCTGGCGGGCGTGCTGGTTGCGGGCGGTGCCCAGGCGCAGCAGAACGAATTGGTCAAGTATTGCAAAGCCGACATCGAGCGGCTGTGCGCGGGTGTCCCGCTGGGCGAGGGACGGATGCTGAAATGCCTCAAGGGACACCCCAACGACATCTCGGTGGGCTGCGCCAAGGCCCTGCAGAAGCTCAAAGGCTGAGGGGTGTCATGGCTGAGCGCCGCATCCATCCTGAGGCGGATGCGGCGCCCGCCCTCACGCCGGGCGGGCGCGGCGGCCGATCAGGAGGCTGCCGATGCTGGTCATGAGGATGGTCACCACCAGCAGGATGAAGGCCAGCGCCGCGCCGAACGGCCAGTTGCTGACGCGGGTGAACTGGTCGTAGACCGCTGGCGCCATCATGTGGAACTTGGGGCCACCCAGCAGCACCGGAGTGGCATAGGCGTTCATGCACAAGATGAACACCAGCGTCGCCCCGGCCAGCACGCCCGGCAGGGAGAGTGGCAGCAGCACGCGGAAGAAGACGGTACTGGGCCGGGCGCCGAGATTGGCGGCGGCTTCCTCCGCCTGGCGGGGGATGCCCTCGATCACCGCGGCGAGGGTCAGCACCATATAGGGCAGCACCACGCCGACGATGCCCACCACCACCGCGAACGGCGTGTAGAGCATGGCGATGGGGTGGGAGATGAGCCCAAGCCCGCGCAGCGCCGCATTGATGGCGCCCTCATTGCCGAGCAAAGCGATATAGCCGGCCGAGCGCACCACCCCGCCCACCAGCAGGGGAAACAGGGTGAGGATGGTGAGCTTGCTCTTCCACGAACTCTCCATCCGGGCCAGCCAATAGGCCGGCCCGAAGGCGAGCAGGGTGGTGATGAAGGTGGACAGAAGCGACACCCACAAGGTGGTGAAGAGGATGTCGCGATAGAACTCGTCCGTCACCGCCTTGGTGTAGTTGGCCCAGGTGAAGGCCTCCTGCATCAGATAGAGCGGGTCATAGGTATTGAAGGAATACCGCGCCATCAGCGCCATGGGCGCGCCCAGAAGGAGAAGAACCAGAAGGCCGGCGGGAAGGACGAGCGCTGCCATGGGTCAGCCCTTGAAATCGCGGTTCCAGGTGTCGAGCAGCTGGGCCTGGTTCTTCATGATGTAGCTGAGATCCGGCGTCCACAGCCGCTGCTGCTGGGCCTCGGTGAAGCCGATGAGCTTTTCCAGATCGGGATCGAGCTTGGCGTTGGTCACCGTGGGCAGATAGCCCATCTTCTTGGAGAAGGCGGTCTGCGCGGAGGGATCCAGCATGGCGTTGAGGTAGACGAAGCCGCCGTCGAGATTGCGGGCGTTCTTCGGCACGCAGGCTTCATAGGTGGTGGGGAAGGCGCCTTCCTCGGCGATGGACCAGCCCACCGGAATGCCCTGCTGGCTCCACATGTAGCCGCGGGCGGCGGCGATGATGGTCATCCAGATCTCACCGGATTTGAGCGCCGCGCCCACCGCCTCGGTGGAGGCCAGCACCTTGGCGTCGAGCGCTTTCCAGGCCTCCAGCCCCTTCTTGGCGGGGCCGAAGTCCGACATGGAGCCGCCATTGGCCATGGCCGCATAGGCCATGTTGGTGGTGTAGAGGAAGTCCGACAGGCCGATCTTGCCCTTGTACTTGGGGTTCCACAGTTCCTGGATGGAAGCCGGCGGGGTCGGGATCATCTCCTTGTTGTAGACGATGGTGTGCGCCGAATAGATCTGCGGAATCGCATAGCTCTTCCGGAGGAAGGGCAGCACATGGGCGCTGTTGGGCACCCGCTCGCGGGTCACGTCGGCCAGCGCGCCCACGGCGCTGGCGGCATAGGTGTCGAAATCGGCGAGGCAGGCCACGTCCAGGCTGCCGCGGCGGTTCATGCGCTCGGCCAGGATCTTGGTGCGGCGGGGCACCGGGCCGGAAATCTCCTGCAGCACCGTGTAGCCCATGGGCTTCATGATGGCGTCGTCCACCGCCATCTTCAGCGTGTTGCCGAAGTCGCCGCCCCAGGTGCCCACCACCACCTCATTGGCCTCGGCGGCCATCAGGCGCGAGGCGGAGAAGGCCGGGGTGAGGGCGGCGCCGGCGCCGGCGGCAAGGAGGGCGCGGCGGGTCAGTCTAAAGGTGTCCGTCATGTTCATCGTCCTCTGGCAGGCTTGTTATTGGAAATGGGTCAGGTGTCCGGCAGCAGCCGCACGTGCTCGGGGGTCCAGCGGGCGCGCACCCCGTCGCCCGGGCGGGCCGCGTGCAGCGGATCGCCGGCGGCGGGGGTGGGGCGGATGACGGTGAGGCGCTCGGCGCCCAGGGCGACCACATATTCGGTCTGGGCGCCCAGATAGAGGATCTCCTTCAGCACCGCGGGCTCGCCGGTGGCGTCGTCGCCCACGGACAGGCCGATGCGTTCGGGCCGCAGGGCGAACACCAGCGGGCCGGTGCCGGCGCCGCCCGGGACGCAGGCGAGCCGGGTGCCGGAGGCCGCCTCAAAGGCGCCCTCGGCCAGGCGGCCGCGGATGAGGTTGGAGCGGCCCACGAAATTCGCCACGAAGGCATCGGCCGGGCGCTCGTAGAGGTCCTCGGCGGTGCCGGCCTGGCGCACCCGGCCGCCCTCCATCACCACCAGCCGGTCGGACATGGTGAGGGCCTCTTCCTGGTCGTGGGTCACCATCAGGGTGGTGAGGCCGAGGGCCTGCTGCAGGGCGCGGATTTCCGAGCGCACCTCGCCGCGCAGCTTGGCATCGAGGTTGGACAAGGGCTCGTCGAGCAGGAACACGGCGGGATTCACCACCAGAGCGCGGGCCAGGGCCACCCGCTGCTGCTGGCCGCCGGAGAGCTGGCGGGGATAGCGCTCTGCCAGATGGTCGAGCTGCACCCGCTTCAGCGCCTCCACCGTGCGCGCCTCCCGCTCGGCCCGGCCCACCTTGCGCATCTCCAGGCCGAAGGCGACGTTCTGCGCCACGCTCATATGGGGAAACAGGGCGTAGGACTGGAACACCATGCCGGTGTCGCGGGCGTGGGCGGGCAGGTGCGTCACCTCGCGGCCCTCGATGGTGATGCGCCCGGCGGTGGGGTCGATGAAGCCGGCCACCATGCGCAGGGTGGTGGTCTTGCCGCAGCCCGAGGGGCCGAGCAGGGACACCAGTTCGCCCTTGCCGATCTTGAGGTCGAGGCCGGCCACGGCGGTGAAGCCGTTGGCGTAGGTCTTTTCCAGCCCCTGGATGTCGAGTGCGGCCATCTGTTCGCTCTTTCCTGCTCTCACACCACCCGGGACAGCTTCACGAAGCGGTCGGTTATCAGCATCAGCGCGGCGATGAGCACCACCTGCACGGTGGCGACGGCCGCCAGGGTCGGGTCCATGCGGAATTCGAGGTAATTGATCATTTCAATGGGCAGCGTGGACATGCCGGGGCCCACCAGCAGCAAGGTCAGCTCCAGATTCTCGAAGCTCTGGATGAAGGAGAACATCACCGCCGCCACGATGCCCGGGCGCAGCATGGGCAGGGTGACCCGCCAGAACACCTGCCAGGGGCGGGCGCCGAGATTGGCGGCGGCTTCCTCCACTGCGCCATCGAGGCCCTGGAGGCTGGCGGTGACCACCCGCACGGTCCACGGAATGGCCAGCAGCACATGGGCAGCGACGAGGCCGCCGAGGGTGCCGGTGATGTCCATGTCGAGCCGGTTCTGCGCCATCAGGAACGTGAGATAAAGCGCGGTGCCGGCGACGATGCCGGGCACGATCAGCGGCGACAGCATGAAGGTGGTGAAGGCGCCCTTGAACGGCAGGTTCGAGCGGGCGATGCCGAGGGCGGCGGCGGTGCCCGCCGGCACGCCGATAAGGCAGGCCAGCACCGCAACCTTGGCCGAGACGATGAAGCCGGACATGAATTCCGAGCGGGCGAAGCCATTGGCATACCAATGGAGCGTGAAGCCCGACGGCGGAAAGGAGACGATCTCGTCGCGGAAGAACGAGATGGCCACGAGGGCGGCCACCGGCGCCAGCATCAGCACATAAGCGGCGATGATGCCGCCGCGGTAGAGCAGCCGTCCCGGGCTCATGCGGCCTCCGCGCCGGTGTCGAGAGGGGTGAAGGCGGCGGCCGCAGCCTTCGCCAGGCCGGTCAGGACCGCAAGGTCCGCCCCGGAGAAGGCGCCGGTGGGGCCGAGCAGGTTGATCTGGCCCACCAGCCGGCCATCGCCGGCGCGCACCGGCAGGTTGAGCACCGCATCGCAGCCGAGCGCGGCAATGGCGCTCCAGTCGCCGAACATGCGCTCCAGGGCGGCCGCACCATCGAACAATTGGGAGGCGCCTTCCGCCTTCATCTGCGCCATGGCGGGGGCATCGGCGAAGCGCTTGGCCGCGCCCACCGGGAAGGCGGCGTGGCTGGTGGCGATGCGCACCGCGCGGTCGCCCCGGTAGGCGAGGGCGGTGGCCACCGTCGCCCCGCTCGCCGCCTGGATGGCGCCGAGGGCTTCGGAAAGCTGAGCGCCGGCGCGGTCGTCGGTCCCGGTGGGCAGGCGGCCGGCGATGTCGCGGGCGGGCAGGTGCAGGCGGGTGCCGGCAAGATCCACTGTGATCACCGGCGGCCGGCCATGGGGCACCTTGCCGAAATGGTCGGCATCGGCGCCGGCAATGGAGAGGCGCAGCCGGCTGCCGGCCTTCAGCTGCCAGCCGGTGGGCAGCAGGGGAATGCGCACGCTCATCTGTTCTCCCGGCACCACCGGCTGCGCGTCGGCACGGCGGAAGGTGCGCCAGGGCCAGGCGGTGGCCTGGCCGGCGGGGGGCGTGGCCTCGGCCCGGTGCAGGGCACGCAGGAGGCCTTCCGTCACATAGCGCTCGGTGCCGTCCGCTTCCACCTCGGTGAGGTAGACGAACAGAGCGGCGTCGGGCGCATCCAGGCGGAAGCGGAGATCGAGCCGGGCATGGCCGGCGAGGTCGAGGGGGGCGAGGAGCGGGGCGCTGTCCCAGCTCAGCATGCGGGCGGTGCGGCCCTGCCAGTCGCAGTAATAATTGCGGGAATCGTGGCCGGCGATGCGCTCGTAGCGGGTCTCGTGGCCGGTGCCGAGGTTCGGGTCCACCCGATAGCTGCGGGTCCCCTCGACAGCGGTCGCACTGAGCGTGCCGCTCTCGCTGCCGGCGAGCACCAGGTCGGCGCCATAGGGCGGCCACTGGTCGGCGGCGTGCCAGGCTTCCTCGTGCAACGCGTAGAAATGGATCGGCGCTTCGTCCTTGAGGCCGGTGTCGGCGCCCATGAGATAGGTGTCGAAGAAGCGCAGCACCTCCGCCATCCAGGGGAACACCGGGGTCTCGTCGGCGCGCCAGGGGGAAACGTCGATGCGCGCGCCGTGGTCCCAGGGGCCGAGCAGCAGGTGGCGGGGATTGTCCTTGAGGTTCAGGAAGCGGGCGATGGCGCCGTTGGCATAGCCGGCCCCGTCCATCCAGCCGGAAACCGACAGCACCGCCACATCACTCTTCACGCCGGCGGCATAGGTATAGGGGCTGAAGGAGGCGCTGGAATAGGCGGGATCGTAGGGCAGGCCCTCTTCCCGGTAGCGCAGGTCGGCCATGAATTCGGTCTGGCGGAAATTGCCCGCATGCTCGGCGAGCGCCGCGGCAAGCAGGGTGCCGTCCTCATCCTCATCCACCGGCTGCGGGCCGCGGAAATCGGGATCGGCGTAATATTTGAATTCCTTGAGCAGGTCGCGCCGGTCCTGGTCGAGACCGAACATCAGGCGGTCATAGGTCTGTGTCAGCGAGGCGCACTGCAGGCCGCCGGGGTAATAATTGTCAGAATAGGTATCCCAGACCGAGAACAGGGGAGCGATGGCCTTCACCGCCGGATGGCCGGTGGAGGCGAGGAAGTCCGACGCCGCGCCCAGATAGGAAATGCCGGTGGCGCCGACGATGCCGCTGGACCAGGGCTGGCCGATCACCCAATCGGCCACCTCGGCGCTGTCGAGGCGCTCGGCCGGCGAGCGGAAGCCATCGCGGGTGCCGAAGCTGGCGCCGGTGCCGCGCACGTCGATGATCACCACCGCATAGCCGCGCGGCACGAAGAAATCCCGGAACTTGCCGGTGTTCGGGTTGGGCTCGGCGGTGGACCCGGCGGCGAGGGCGAAGCGCCGGTAATAGGGGGTGAACAGCAGCAGCGCCGGGCGCGGGGTGGCGGCATCGCCGTCGGGCAGATGCACATCCACCGCCAGGCGGCAGCCGTCGCGCATGGTCACGTAGCGCGAGAGGGGCGTCTTCGGGAGGGTATGAACGGCGGGCCGGCCGGCGAGATAGTCGGCGGGAGACTGGTTCCAGGCGGGCTTTGAAGAAGAAACGCGCATCAGCTCTGTCCAGGGAGATCTTGCCGCTCACGATTGCGAAAATGTGATACTTGCGTCAAATTCAAAATTCTCAACGATATTTGCGTTTTTAGCACGGTTTGGAGCGACCATGAACGTTCGGGGATTGGAGGCGCTGCGGGCATTCGTGGAGTGTGGCTCGGTGGCCCGGGCGGCGGATCGGCTGCTGAAGACGGCGCCGCAGGTGAGCCGCCTGCTCTCGGCGCTGGAGGACGAGGCGGGTTTTGCGATCTTCGACCGGCGCGGCCGCAGCCTCAGCCTCACCGCCGAGGGTCGGCGCTTCTACCAGCAGGTGGACCAACTGCTGACCGCCCAGGACGAGCTGGACCGCTTCGCAGCCCAGATCCGTGGCGGCCGGCGCGATCACGTGCGCATCCTCTCCTCGCCCTTCATCTCCCACGGCCTCATCAACCAGGCGCTGGCGCGGATGATGGCCAGGCACCCGGGCCTGACCGCCCAGGTGGATTCCCGGGTGCGCCTCGATATCGACACCTGGATGGAGGCGGAGGCCTTCGACCTCGGCGTGGTGGTGCTGCCGCTCAAGACCGGGGCCTATGAGATCGAGCCCCTGTTGACCGTGAAGGCGGTGGCGGCGCTGCACCCGAGCCACCCGCTCGCCGCGCTGGAGGTGGTGACCTATGAGGACCTCATCCAGCACGACATCATCTCCACCCATCCCCGCTCGCTGCTGGGCCGGCACCTGGAGAGTCTCTCCCACCGCACCGGGCGCAAGGCCAATATCCGCATCGAGGCGCGCAACGGCGTCATCGCCTGCCAATTGGCCTCGCTCAATCTCGGCTGCTGCATCGCCGATCCGTTCGTGGCCCAGTCGAGCGGGGTCAGCGGGCTGGTGCTCAAGCGCTTCAAGCCGGCACTGGACCTGCGCTACGGCTTCATCCGGCCGAGCTGGGTGCCGCGCAGCGCTTTGGTGGACGATCTGGCGCGGGAGATCCGCACTCTGGCCGAAGAGATGATCGCCGAGCCGTTCTTCGCCCCTGCCTTGGCCCGGCTCCACGCCGCCTGAGGGGCTCAGAACCGGCTGCGGACCACGCCTTTCTTCACGTGGTTCAAAGCGGCGGTGAGCTCGCCCGCGAGCCGGCCCTTCTCGATGGGGCCGAGGCAGCGACCCACCGGCACCTGGCGGGGGCCGCACACCAGGGCGAGTTCCAGGGTGCCGAGCTCATCATCATCGCGGCGGGCGATGCGGGTCCAGAACGGGTTGAGGCGCACCACGCTGGTGCGGCCCTTGGCCGAGACGTCGCGGATCTCGATCGCGCTGGCGGTGACGCGGATATATTCCCGCGCCCGTGCCGAGCGGAAGCTGGAGCGGAAGGCGAGATAGAGCACCAGCACGTCGAGCCCGAAGAAGCCGAACACCGGCCACGCCCCCATGGCCACGAACAGGGCGCCGGAGCCGAAGCTCACCACCGCGATGGTGCCCATCACCAGAAGGAAGCCACGCGGGGAGAGGGAGCGATGGGGCGCGAGCGTCACCGCATAGACCACCGGGTCATCGGCGGTGGTCTCAGATGCGTCGCGGCTCGGATCGGTGGCGTCGCTCATGGGAGCGCAGTATAGGGGAAAAATGCCGCGAAAGATGCCAGCCCCGCGCCCGCCCGCCGCGCCGAAAGTCTCGCCCAAGGTCTCGCCCAAGGCGACAGCCAAGGGAGCGACCAAGGGCACCACCAAGCCACGTGCCCAGGTTGCTTCAGAAGCCGCGCCGGAGGCTTTCGATCCCCTGGCCGAACTGCTCACTCCCCCCGCTCCTAAAAAGCCCGGCCGCAAGGCGACAGATGCCAAAGGCAAGGCGAGCAAGCGGCGCGCGGCAGCCGCGCCCCCCGAGCCGCCGGCCCGGCGCAACAAGGCGGTGGCCAATGCGGCGGCGGCCGCCTACGGCAAGACGGTGACCGGCTGGAGCGCCGCCGAGATCACCGAGGCCTTCTCCCGCTTCGAGGCCGCAAATCCCGAGCCCAAGGGCGAACTGGATCACAGCGATCCCTACACCCTGCTGGTGGCGGTGGTGCTCTCTGCCCAGGCCACCGATTCCGGGGTGAACAAGGCCACCAAGGGCCTGTTCGCCGCCGCCTCCACCCCCGCCGCCATGGTGGCGTTGGGGGAGGAGAAGGTGGCGCATTTCATCCGCACCCTCGGCCTCTACAAGAACAAGGCGAAGAATGTGGTGGAGCTCTCCCGCCTGCTGCTGGAGCGCTTCCACGGCGACGTGCCGCGCGATCGCGAGGCGCTGGAGAGCCTGCCCGGGGTGGGCCGCAAGACCGCCAACGTGGTGCTGAACATTGCCTTCGGAGAGCCCACCATCGCCGTCGACACCCATCTGTTCCGGGTGGCCAACCGCACCGGCCTTGCTCCCGGCGCCACCCCGCTGGCGGTGGAGGAGGCGCTGGAGGCGCGCATTCCCGATCGCTTCAAGCTCCACGCCCATCACTGGCTGATCCTGCACGGCCGCTACATCTGCAAGGCGCGCCAGCCGGAGTGCGGCCGCTGCCTCATCGCCGATCTGTGCCTCTGGCCGGAAAAGCACTTCTGAGTTGAGGTGCGCCGGCGTCTGGGCTAAACGGGCGGCAGGGTCCGCAGTTCACCCAGGCGTCACCGCCCCGCAAGGGGAGCTAAACCTGCCGCGTCGTCCGTCTCGTGTTGAGGCCGGCGCGTCTCAATTCAGACCGAACGCTTATCCTGCGCCCGTCGCAAGCCGGTGACCCTCGACCTCCTCATCGGAATGCGGCGCATTGTCGAGGATAAGTCATGTCCAGACCGGTCTTTGCCTTTGCGGCAAACGATATTTCCGCTTTGGCGCGCGCGCTGCGGGGCCAGCTTGCCGCCTGTGATCACCTGCCGAGCCATCTCGAGATGCTCAACATGCTCGCCCGGGCGAGCGGCCACCGCAATTTCCAGCATTTCCGCGCCCTTGCCGAGGGCGGGCCCGCCGAGCCTGCGCCCGTGCCAGCCGCCGATCCCGTTGATCTGAAGCGGGTGGATCGGGTCGCCGGCCTGTTCGATCCGCAGGGTCGGCTTACCCGCTGGCCGGGCAAGGAGAGCTGGCGGCGCCTGTGCCTGTGGACCCTGTGGTCCACGCTGCCGGCGGGCGAGACCTTGACCGAGCGGGAGATCAACGATCGTCTCAACGCCCGCCACCTGTTTGCCGATCACGCTTTGCTACGGCGGGAGATGGCGGACCGGGGCATGGTGTGGCGCACCGCCGATGGCCGTGCCTATCGCCGCATCGAGCAGCGCCCGCCGGCGGAGGCGGTGGCGGTGCTGCGGCGGCTCGCCCTGCGCCATACCGCGCCGGTTCCACAGACGGCGAATCGCGGCACTCTCGCACCGCTCTAAGGGCGCGACCCGCGCCCGAGCGCAGAAGGAGAGCGCCCATGCATCCCGTGGCACTGGCGGCGGAGCGCCTCTTGGCGGCCATCCCCACCCCGCGCATGGTCGCCACCCCCGGCGGCGCCCTCGCCTGCACGGTCGAGGGGGAGGGGGTGCCGCTCTTGGCGCTGCACGGCATCATGGGCGGCCTTGACCAGTCGTGGCTGCTGGCCCGGGCCTTGCTGCCTGACTGGGCGGGCTGGCGCATCATCTCCATCGCCCGCCCGGGCTATCCTGGCTCCCCCCTTGCCACCGGTGTCACCGCCGAAGCGCAGGCTCATGCCTACGCCGCACTGCTGGACCAGATGGGGCTGGACAGCGCGTTCCTGGCGGCCTTCTCCGGCGGCGGGCCTTCGGCCCTCGCCTTCGCGCGGCTTTATCCCGCGCGCTGCCGGGGGCTGGTGCTGGTGAGCGCCTGCACCGGCCGGCTGGTGGCGCCGCCCGCCTCGCGGGTGGGGCTGGAACGGTCGGAGGTGTTCTCCCGCCTGCCGGGGCTCAACCGGGTGCCGGCCTTCGTGGTGCGGCGCTGGCCCCATTGGGCGGCGCAGGGCTTCGTGCCCGACGGGGCGGAGCGCACGCGGGTGCTGGCGGATCCGGCGGCCGGGCCGCTGCTGGCGGCGCTGCTGCTCAGCTCCTGCCTGGATATGGCCGGGCGCATGCCGGGCACGCTGAGCGATGTGGCCCAGTTCGCCACCTTGCCGGCGAGCTGTGCCGATGGCGTGGCGGCGCCGCTGCTGGCGCTGCACGGCACAAGGGATGGCATCGTGCCGTTCGCCCATGCCCGCGCGGTGACCGAGGCCATTGCCGGCGCCCGGCTCGTGCCCCTGGAGGGCGGCACGCACATGGGCGTGTTCACCCAGCTCGCGCGGGTGCGGGAAGCCGCCGCGGCTTTCCTGAAGATCTGACGCCCGTCAGCGCACCGCGGCGAGGAAGGCGCGCACGGCGGCGGGATCCACATCTTTGGCGACGAAGGCTTCGCCGATGCCGCGCACCAGGATGAAGGTCAAAGCGCCACGGCTCACCTTCTTGTCCTGGGCGATGAGCTGCATCAGCCCGTCGGTATCGGGCAGGTCGCCGGGCACGTCGGCGATCCGGGTGGGCAGACCCACGGCCTCCAGGTGCCGCACCACCCGCGTCACGTCCTGGCCGGGGCACAGGCCGAGCTTGGCGGAAAAGGCGAAGGCGAGGGCCATGCCGATGGCCACGCCCTCGCCATGCAGCAGGCGATCGGAGAAGCCGGCGCCCGCCTCCAGCGCGTGGCCGAAGGTGTGGCCGAGGTTCAGCAGCGCCCGGTCGCCGGTTTCCTTTTCGTCGCGGGCCACCACGGCGGCCTTGGCAAGGCAGCTCGCCGCCACCGCCTCGATCCGCTCTGGCCCGCCGCCGAGCACCGCCGGGGCGTGTTGCTCCAGCCAGTCGAACAGCGGGCGGTCGCCCAAAAGGCCGTATTTGACCACCTCGGCATAGCCCGCCTTCACCTCGCGGCCGGGCAGGGTGTCGAGGGCGGCGGTATCGGCCAGCACCAGCACCGGCTGGTGGAAGGTGCCCACCAGGTTCTTGCCCTGGGGCGAGTTGATGCCGGTCTTGCCGCCCACCGAGGAATCCACCTGGCTGAGCAGGGTGGTCGGCGCCTGCACCACATCCACCCCGCGCCGCAGCACCGAGGCGGAGAAGCCGGCGAGATCGCCCACCACGCCGCCGCCCAGCGCCAGCACCAGGTCGCGCCGCTCGATGCGGGCGGAGATCAGCCCTTCCACCACCTGCTGCAGGCCGGCCCAGCACTTGGTCTTCTCGCCCGGCTCCACCACGATGGCGGTGTGCTCGATGCCGGCTTCCGCAAGGGAGGCTTCCATGGTGGCGAGGTGGCCCGCCGCCGCCACGTTGCGATCGGTGACGATGGCCACCCGCGCCCCCTTGCGCAGGGCCTTGATGTGCAGGCCCGTCTCGCTCAGCAGCCCGGGACCGATGAGGATTTCATAGGGCCTGCCGGCCAGGTCCACCCGCACCGTGCTGCGCTGGGCGCCGACCGGGAAAGAGGACACGGCGGAAAGGGAGGGGCTGGTCATGGAGGGTCCTTGGTCTGGCGCCGCGAGATGCCGGGCCAGCGCCGCCACCACCTCGTCGACCACCACTTCGTGCACCACGTCACGCGAATCGACGGCGAGGTCGGCCTCGGCATAGGTGGGGCCGCGCTGGGCGAGCAACTGGGCGAGCTTGGCGGCAGGGTCGCCCTGGGCGAGCAGCGGCCGGTCGGTGCGTTTCTTGACGCGCTTGAGCAGGGTGGCGAGGTCTGCTCGCAACCACACCGAGACGCCTTTGGCGGCTACGTTGGCGCGGGTTTCCGCGTTCATGAAGGCCCCGCCACCGGTGGCGATGACCATAGGGCCGGACTGCAGCAGCCGCGCCACCACGCGCTTTTCGCCTTCGCGGAACTCGGCTTCGCCGCGGCGCGCGAAGATTTCCGGAATGCTCATGCAGGCGGCGCGTTCGATCTCCTCGTCCGCATCCACGAACGCCAGTCCGAGGCGCTTGGCGAGACGGCGGCCGACCGAGGACTTGCCGGCGCCGGGCATGCCCACCAGCACCACCGAGCGCGTGCCCAGAAGCGCCAGGACATCCCGGGGGGCGGGATGATCCGGGTGGCCGTGCGCTTGCCCCGCGCTCATGGTTCGCATGTCCTTTGCTGGCGGCACGATGTTTTCCGACTGCACCCGCACGGTCCTTAGGCTCCGGCCCGGCGGATCCCGAGCCTGGGGTCGCCGCGCGCCGCGCCTGTCCGATGAAAGCTGCCGGCATGAAGGCGTTCCGCCGGCCATGTTCGGGCTCTAGCATCGGCGCGCAGGGCGGGCAATGCGGTTGAACCCGACCGGCAGGCATGGCACCTCTCCTCCTGACGCTTGAACTGAGCGATTCCGTGGCGCAGGGGAAACCGCAGTGCCCACCTTGTTTCGATTGATCGTGGTGCTGGCCATCCTCGCCGGCCTTGGCTACGGCGCCCTGTGGGCGCTCGCCACCATGGTCGAGCCGCAGCCCCGCGACATCTCCTTCACCGTGCCACCGGAGCGCATCGGCAAATGAGCGCCTCCGGCCCGCTCGCATTGTTCCTCGACATGCAGGCGGTGGAGCGGGGCGCCAGCCGGCACACGCTCGATGCCTATCGGCGCGACCTGGACGATTTCGGGGCCTTCGTGGCCACGCGCGGCGGCTGTCTGGCGGAGGCCGACACCGCCGCCGTGCGGGCCTATCTGGCCGATCTCGATCTCCGCGGCTTCAAGGGCACCACCATTGCCCGCCGCCTCTCGGCCATCCGCCAATTCTATCGCTTCCTGTTCGCGGAAGGCCACCGGGAGGATGATCCCGCCGCCGTGCTGGAAGGCCCCAAGCGCGGCCGCCCGCTGCCCAAGGTGCTGACGGTGGCGGAGGTGACGCGGCTCATCGAAACCGCCCACGCCCGCGCCGCCGAGGTGCCGGTCACAGCCGGTCCGGTGGAGCCGGAGGCGGACGGCGTTCCGGCCGAACGGCCGGCGGCCCGGCGCGGGGAGGCGCTGCGGCGCCTGCGCGTGGTGTGCATCATCGAGCTGCTCTATGCGAGCGGGCTGCGCATTTCCGAGCTCATCACCTTGCCAGCCAGCGCCGCCCGCGCCCGGTCCGATGCCATCATGGTCATGGGCAAGGGGCGCAAGGAGCGGCTGGTGCCCCTTTCGGCGCCCGCCAAGGCGGCCATGAGCGCCTGGCTGGACGCCCGCAAGGCGGCCGGCCTCGAAGCCTCTCGCTGGCTGTTTCCCTCATCCGGCGAGAGCGGCCAGGTGAGCCGCCAGCAAGCGGCGCGGGACCTCAAGGGCCTGGCCCTGGCAGCCGGGCTCGATCCCGCCCGCCTGTCGCCCCACGTGCTGCGCCACGCCTTCGCCAGCCACCTCCTGGCCCATGGCGCCGACCTCAGGGTGGTGCAGACCCTGCTGGGTCATGCGGATGTATCCACAACCCAGATCTATACCCACGTGCTGGACGAGCGCCTGAAAGGCATGGTGCGGGATCTCCACCCCCTTTCGGAGCCTTAGGAACGGCAATTTCCCAGGGTGTGGCGCCGGGTGCGCCCCACTTTGTGCGGGCCGCCCCTTTCCTCGGCCGGGGCGGGTGCTTATATTCGGCGCGCCGGCGCAAGCCGGATATGGCGATAAATGGATGTCGAAATAAACCATTCGGACCCGGGGGCGGTACCCGGCGCCTCCACCCGAGCCCATCAGCGGAGCCTGTCTCCAGCGGTTGGGTTCCGGCGGGGGCGAAATAGGATCGACGAGGGTGTAAAGGTCAGTCTTTCGCTCGGCATTGTACCACCGTTATCGGGCTAAACTTATAGTTGCCAACGACAACTATGCTCCGGTTGCTCAGGCCGCGTGAGCGGTTTGAAAGACCAAAATAAAAGTCCTACCGGGTAGCTCTGGATAGGCGGGGTTCGGAGGCACCTGGCAACAGAAGCCTCCACTTTCCGCCGGCGCAGCCGGATCGGCGGAGGGGTCAGGCTTTCCGTCTCCGCTCTCGGCGCGACGTCCTTCGGGCGCGATCTCTTCGGGGTGCGATGTCCGTGGGGCGAGATGGCCGGCGCGAATCTGTTTGTCCGGCTGGGACAAGGCTCAAGCGGACACATGTCGGTCGATCACATCCGCTACGATCTTCTCGCTCAGGAAGCGCTGCGCTCCGTGGTGCGGCGCGTGCTCCAGGATGTGGCCAAGGATGGCCTGCCGGGCGACCATCATTTCTACGTCTCCTTCGACACCCGCGCCCCGGGCGTGCGGCTCTCGCAGCGCATGCGCGAGAAGTATCCGGAAGAGATGACCATTGTGCTCCAGCACCAGTTTTGGGACCTCATCGTCTCCGATGTGGCGTTCGAGGTGGGGCTGTCGTTTGGCGGCATTCCCGAGAAGCTGCTGGTGCCGTTCTCCGCCTTGAAGGGCTTCTTCGATCCGTCCGTGAAGTTCGGTCTCCAGTTCGAGCTGGCGACCCCGGACGAGGGGAATGGCGATGAGCCCGAGGAGGCCGCCGATGACGCCGCGACCGGGCCGGCCGGCAGCAAGCCGACGGTGCTGAAGCAGCCGTCGCGTGGCGCCGCATCGGAGCCGGCGGTGTCCGCCGCGAAGGTGAGCGGCGATGCAGCCGGCGAGCCCCATGAGGCCGGCGGCGCCGATGCTGAGCGTCCCGCCAGCGGCGCCCAGGTGGTGCAGCTCGACGTCTTCCGCAACAAGAAGTAGGCACGCTCGCGCCCATGGCCGCGAGGCGCCCGGCATGGTGAACCGGCGGCGACGTTTGTCCGTGTCCCGCCTTGCGGAGCGCGAGCGGTGACCTGCGAAACCGATGTGGCGGTGATTGGCGCGGGCGCCGCGGGGCTGGCCGCCGGCGCGAGCCTGGCGGCGGCGGGGGTCGACTTCCGCATCCTGGAAGCCGCGTCGGTCATCGGTGGCCGCGCCGCCACCGATCGCGAGACCCTGGGCACCCCGTTCGATCTCGGCTGTCATTGGCTGCACGACGCCCGCGCCAATCCCTTCGTCCCCATCGCGCGGCGCCTCGGTTTCCGGTTCGATGCGGACGGGCCGGCGCGGCGGCAGCGGCTGCTGCATCTGGGCGCCCGTTTCGCCACGGCGGACGAGGCCACGGCCGCTCAGGCGGCGGTGGATGCGGCCATGGATGCGGTGACGGCGGCCGGGCGGGCCGGCCGGGACGTGGCGGCGGTGGAGGCTCTGCGGCCGCTCGGCCCTTGGCTGCCGCTGGCGCGGCATTGGCTCGCCCTGATGTCTGCCGCCGCGCCGGAGCGCATCTCCACCCTCGACTACAGCCGCTACCACGATACCGATGACAATTGGCCGGTGCTCGACGGCTATGGCGCCCTGATCCAGGCCCATGCCGGCACCCTGCCGGTGACCCTCGATTGCCCGGTGACGCGGCTCGATCACGGCGGACGGCGGCTGCGGCTGGAGACCCCGCGCGGCACATTGACGGCGCGCTTCGCCATCGTCGCGGTCTCCACCGCCGTGGTGGCGCGGGGCCAGCTGGCCTTCACTCCGAGCCTGCCGCCGGAGCTGGGCGAGGCGTTCGCGGCGCTGCCCCTCGGCTGCGCGGAAAAGATCGCCCTCCTGTTCGACGATGATGTCTTCGGTGTTCCCCCGCGCACCGGTCTCGATGCCTTCGATACCGACCGCCCGCAGCGGCTTGCGGTGTCGGCGCTGCTGCGCCCCGGTGGCGCGCCGGCGGCGGTGGTGCATATCGCCGGCCCGGAGGCGGCGGCGCTGGTGGCGGCCGGCGAGGGGGCGATGGTGGATTTCGCCACCTCGGCCTTGGCCCAGGCGTTCGGCGCCGGGCTGCGCGGCCGTGTGCGGCGGGCCCGGGTCACCAACTGGACCCATGCGCCTTATATCGGTGGCGCCTATTCCTGCGCGCTGCCCGGTGCCGGCCACCTGCGCCCGTGGCTGCACCAGGGGCTTGGCACGCGGGTGCTCTTTGCCGGTGAAGCGCTGGGTGGGCCGGCTTTCTCCACCGCCCATGGGGCTCACCTGTCGGGCCGCGCCGCTGCCGAAACCGTGCTCGAACGCCTGAGGAGCCAGCCATGACCGCGCCTGTCGACCCCATGATCGCGCCGGTGCCGCTGGCGCTCATTGTCGCTGTCGCGGAGAATGGGGTGATCGGCCATGAGGGGACGATGCCGTGGCATCTGTCTTCTGATCTCAAGCGGTTCCGGGCGCTGACCTGGGGCAAGCCGCTGATCATGGGCCGGCGCACCTTCCAGTCCATCGGCAAGCCGCTGCCGGGCCGCACCTCCATCGTCATCAGCGCCGATCCGGCTTTTGCCGTGCCCGAAGGGGTGGTGAAGGTGGCGGACCTGCCCGCCGCTCTCGCGGCCGCGGCCGATGTGGCACAGGCCTTGGCCGCTGGTGAGGCCATGGTGATCGGCGGCAGCCGGGTGTTTGCGGACACCCTGCCGCTGGCCCGGACCCTGCACCTGACGCAGGTGCATGCGGCGCCGCCGGGGGATGTGCGGTTTCCCGATTTCGACCGCGCCGGCTGGCGCGAAGACGCGCGGGAGGGCCCCGCCCAGGGGCCGAAGGACACCGCGCCCTTCACCTACATCACCCTGTCGCGCCGCTGACGGAGCCGGCTGCGGGATCACCTCTCTCCCGCATCGTGACCGCTCACGATGCGGCGGTCAGTCTCCCACCAGTCCCGGCGGGCGCGGCACTTCGCCGAAGCCACGGGTGGGCGGCAAGGTGGGCTCCAGCGGCAGCGGTGGGGGAACCACATAAGCGGGCAGCCGTTCAGGCGGGCGCCGCGTGGTGGCCGGCGCCGGGCGACGGACTTCGGCCGGTGGCGCGGCGCGGCTGGCGGTTTCCGCTTGCGGGTCCCGCCTCGTGTCCGGCCGTGACGCCCGCGGGGTCTCGGGCGCCGCTGCCGGTGCGGCGGTGGCCGCAGGGACGCGCGGCAGGGCGGCCCGCGGCGGCGTGGCCGGCTGTTGTGCCGTCGCCGGCGGTGCGGCCGGGGGCTGGTCCTGTCGCGGCTCGGGAGGACGGGTCTGCGCCGATGGCGCGGTGCCGCCGCCGGCGCTGGGCGCGAGCGTGCCCGTGGATGTGCCAAAGCTCGGGGCGGGAATCGTCGGGGCCGGAATCTCCCGCCGCTCGATGAGCCTGGGATCGCGGGCCGATGGACGCGCAGCTTGCGGCGCGGTGGCCGGTGCCGGCGCGGGAGCCACGACCGGCGGCAAGGCCGTGGGCGCGGCGACGGGCGGAACGATCCGAGGCGCCGCCGGGACCGCCGCCGGGGTCGGCGTGGCCGCCGGTGCGCGCTGCTGCTCCAGGCGCTGGGTTTCGCGCTCGATGGCCCGCATGGCGATGGCGCTGGTGAGGCCGGTGGCCCGGATCCGCCGCTCCGGTCCGGCGATGGGCCCGCTCCAGCCCAGGGTCCCGCTGGCGGCGGGCCCGGGGCCGCCCTCGGTCTCGAAGTCGATGCTCGCCTCCGCCAGCAGGCGGGGAAGGTCAAGGCTGCCGGACAGGCCCAGGCGCACGTCGCCGAGGGTGATCCGCGTCGGCGAGAGCTTGGCGAGGCCGTTCACCACGCTGAAGGTGGACTCGGCCGTGGGCAGCAGTAGCGGGCCGCGGGCCAGGGCGCGATCGAACAACTGGCTGGTCTGCCGTTCATCGGGTGGCGTGGGCAGAGCGGCGGTTTCGGCCAGAACCGTGCGCAGCGCGGCGGGATCGGCGGCCGCGATTTGCAGGTCGCGCCCGCTGATGGTGCCTTGGCCGGAGAGATTCTGCACCAGCTGCAGCACGCTGCGGCCGCTGCCGCCGAGATCGACGGCGAGGCTGGTGGTGCCGGCCGGCGCGTTGCGCGCCCCGGCCAGGGCGGCCAGCGCCGCGTTCTGCACCTTGTCCAGGCTCAGCCGGCCTTCCGCCTGGGCCACGTCATTCTGACGCCGCACCCGGAGGGTGGCCGCCACCTGCCCGCCGCCGAAGCCGCCGGAGATGTCGTGCAGATCCACGCCGGTGCCATCGCTGCCGAGGCGCAGGCGTCCCTCGCTCAACGCCAGCGGGCCGATGAGCTCGAGGCGGGGGGCGGTGATGTCGATGCCGAGGGCGACGCCGCTCACGGCCGCCGGCAGCAGGCGGGCATTGCTCCAGGTTCCGGTGCTGTCGCTGGCCGTCCGCGCGGCAAACAGGCTCGCCAGGGCCGGGACGGACACGCGGTCGAGGGCGAGCTGGCCGGTGAGCCGTGGCACCGCCCCCGGTTCCAGCTCCAGCGCGCCGCTGAGGGGCGCACCCCCCACCGATCCCTGCAGGCCGGCGAACCGCCAGGCATTGCCGGACCGGCCGAGGGAGAAGGCGAGCGCCGTCGGCATCGGCGCGTTGTCGGCGGCGGCCGCCACCTGCGGCAGCACCCGGCCCAGGTCCGGCCCATCGGCACGCAGCTTCAGATCGGGCACCAACTGCCCGTTGACGATGCGCGCCTGGCCCTCGCCGGCGATGGTGAGGGCACTGGTGGCGAGCTGCAGCCGCAACTGGCCGTCGTCGGCGGTGAAGGGGTCGAGGTTGAAGTCCAGGTGGCCGGCGCCGAGCTTGGGATTGAGCCCTTCGAGGCCAAGGGCGCCCAGCACCCTGGCCGTGTCCGGGCTGTCCGCGGAGAGGGCGATGGCCAGCGGCACCCCCTCGCTGGTGCGGGTGAAGGCGATGCGACCGGACAGCAGGCCCAGGCTGCCATCGCTGGTGATGCTGCGGCCGCCGGCCTCGCGCCAGACCACGCTGGTGGAGAGCTTCACCGGGGCCCCCACCGGGGTGAGCTTGGCGATCACGTCGGCGGTGCGTGGCCCGGCCACCAAACGGGCCACCGGCACCAGGCCATCCGCCTTGCCGCCGTTCACCACCAGGTTGAACTCGCCGCGGGGCGTGGTGGAGAAATTCTCCATCCAACCCGCCCCTTCCAGGTGGATGCCGCCGAGATCCTCCAGCACCACCCGCTTCACCCGCCAGTTGCCACCGGTGGCGCTGGCCTCCAGCGTGAGATGGCGCAGCGGCTGCTCGGCCAGGGTGAGGTCGCGCCCGTCCAGCACCAGCGTGGCGTCGGCGCCGCCGCCCACGGCGGTGGCCGCCTGCTGCAGCGCCGCCACCATGGGGTCGATGGCGAAGCCGGTCATGGCGAGGTTGAGGTCGAGCTTGGGGCCTGCGTTGGGCGGCAGCGCCGCCGCGAGGCTGCCCTGCAGCCGGCTGCGATCGAAATGCGCATCGAGCCCGTCGAGGGCGATGCGCTGCGGCGCCAGCTGCAGCCTGGTTTCGATGCGGGCGGGCCCCTTCAGGACGCTCGCCAGCTCGCGCGGGGCTTCGGGAGCGGCCCAGCGCAGGAAATCGGCCGGATCCTCGGCGCTCAGCGCCATCTCGCCGCTGAAGCCGCCGCCACTGGGGGCGCTGGTGGGGGCCCCGGACGCGCGCAGTGCGGCCTTGCCCGGCAGTTGCGCCTCGGCGGTGTCCACCCGCCAGCCGCTTTGCCCGCCACTGAGATCCAGGCGCACATCGCGCACCACCGTGCCACCGAGCACCAATTGCTCGATGGAGAGGCCCAGCCGCGAGGCCATGTCCGGCGCCGGCAGCCCCGCCAGCACCGCCAGGCTGCGGTGCAGCACCTCGGCCGGCCGGATCACCGCCGGCTTGCCGCCCTCCGCGCCAGCGGTGGCCGCGAGGGTGTCGAGATCCAGGCTGCGGGCGTTCAACACCGCATCGAGCGCCACCGCGCGGCCCAGGGTGAGGCGGGCGGAGCCGCTGAGCTGGGCCGGGGTGGCATCGCCGCCGAGGGCGAGGGCGAAATTGTCGGCCAGCACCTGCTCGGTGGAGGCCTTCACGTGGCCCGCCAACTGCCAGGATTCGAGCCCGCCGGCGCCCTTGCGGGTGAGGCTGGCGCGGCCGTCGAAACGGGGCAGGGCATCGGCGGTGCCGAAGGCGCCGTCGAGATCCACCGTATAGGGACGGTTGCGCCCGTCGAGGATCAGCCGCAGGCGGCCTTCGCCCTTGTCGTCGAGCTTGGCAAGGGTCGAGCGCAGATTGAAACGGGCGCCATCCGCCTCCACCTCGCCGTCGAGGCGGAAGGGACCGGACAGGGACTTGGCCTCGCCCTTGAGATCCATGTCGGTGAGGGTGAGGGTGCGGTCCGAGGCGCGGTCCAGCAGGTCCAGGGTACCGTCGCGCACCTCCAGCCGGGCGATGGCCACATCGCTGCCGCCGCCGGCGCCGGTGGGCACCACCACCCGGCCGTTGCTGTCGAGCACCAACCGCATGCGGGGATTGACCAGGGTGAGGCCGGTGGCCTCCACCTGGCCGCGCAGCAGCCCGCCGAGGGAGAGCTCGGCCTCGAATTCCCGCACCGTGCCACCGGTGGAGACCACATCGCCCAGGGTCACGTCGTGCAGGGTCAGGCGGGGGGCCGGGAGCAGTTCGGCATCGATGGCGCCGCGGATCACCACTGGAATGCCCAGGGTGCGGGCGATCTCGCGCTCGAACGGGCCGCGCCAGGCGTTCCAGTCCACCACCAGCGGTGCCGCGAAGGCGCTGACGATGGCGAGGGTCACCACTGTGGCGAGGCTGATGAGGATGCCCTGCACGCCTGTCTCCTGGAAAGTCCGCCGGCGGTCCGTCCGGGCCGCCCCTACGGGTGTTCAGCTATGGGGCGCGATTGCGATCAGACGACGACGATCTTGCCCGGATTCATGATGTTGTGCGGGTCGAGGGCCCGCTTGATGGCGGCCATGGCGGCCAGCGCCGGGGCGCCGTGCTCGGCTTCCATATATTTCATCTTGCCCTGGCCCACGCCGTGCTCGCCGGTCGAGGTGCCGCCCATGGCCAGCGCCCGCTCCACCAGCCTGCTCATATAGTGCTTGGCCTTGGCGAGGTCGTCGGGGTCCTCCACGTCCACCATCAGGGTGGTGTGGAAGTTGCCGTCGCCCACATGGCCGACGATGGGTGCGATGAGCCCCATGTCCTCGATGTCGCGCTTGGTTTCCATGACGCAATCGGCCAGGCGCGAGATGGGCACGCAGACGTCGGTGGCCACCGCCTTGGCGCCGGGGCGCAGGGGCAGGACCGACCAGTAGGCATCATGCCGGGCCTGCCACAGCCGGCTGCGATCCTCGGGATGGCGGGCGAAGGCGGCCGGGCCGCCGCCGAATTCCGCCGCCAGCGCCCCGAACCGCTCGGCCTGCTCGGCCACGCCTGCCTCGGTGCCGTGGAATTCCAGGAACAGGGTGGGGGTCTCCTGCAGGTCGAGCTTGGCATAGGCGTTGGAGGCCTTCACCTGCACCTCGTCCAGAAGCTCGATGCGGGCCACCGGAATGCCGTTCTGGATGGTGGCGATGACCGTGTCGCAGGCGGCCTCGACGCTGGGGAAGGGGCAGACGGCGGCGGAGATCGCCTCCGGGATGCCGTAGAGCTTCAAGGTGATCTCGGTGATGATGCCGAGGGTGCCCTCGGCGCCCACGAACAGGCGAGTGAGATCATAGCCGGCGGAGGATTTGCGGGCACGGGTGGCGGTGGTGACGACCTCGCCGTCGGCGGTCACCACCTTCAGCGACAGCACATTGTCCTTCATGGTGCCGTAGCGCACCGCGTTGGTGCCCGAGGCGCGGGTGGAGACCATGCCGCCGAGGGAGGCATCGGCGCCGGGATCGATGGGGAAGAACAGGCCCTGGTCGCGCAGGTCCTCATTGAGGCGCTTGCGCGTGACCCCCGGCTCGATGACGCAATCGAGGTCGGCGGTGTTCACCGCCAGGATGCGGTTCATGCGCGACAGGTCCACACAGACGCCGCCGCGCGGCGCGTTCACATGGCCTTCCAGCGAGGTGCCCGCACCCCAGGGAATGACCGGAACGCCATGCCGCGCGCAGATGCGGACCACTGTCTGCACATCCTGCGTGCTTTCCGCAAACACCACCAGATCGGCCGGTTCATTGGGCAGATAAGTGGTCACATTGGCATGCTGCGCGCGAACGGTCGGGTTTGTCACGACCTTGTGATCGAGCGCGCTTTTCAGTTCCTCTGTGGCGGAAATAACACGATTCCGTGAGGGGGCCTCGGGTTTCGCGTCTGCGGGAAGCATTTACTGTTCCTTAACTTTGTTGTCGCGCTCCGGACGCGTCTGGCGATTCGGAGGGGTGTCGAAACGGTATGAGAAGGCCGTTTCCCATGCTTTTGAATTTGACAGTGTTATTTCCGATTCGGCGCGGCGGCTAGTTTCGATCCATTTCGGTGGTGACGAATGCCGCATCTCGCGGCACAGTGAATAGGCACAGAGCACGTCCGACCC
Organism: Xanthobacter sp. NM-25; assembly: GCF_022138605.1. Classification (GTDB taxonomy): domain Bacteria; phylum Pseudomonadota; class Alphaproteobacteria; order Rhizobiales; family Xanthobacteraceae; genus Xanthobacter. The sequence goes on along the minus strand of NZ_JACBFS010000001.1, from coordinate 646,580 downwards.
CTTGGACCGCTCGACGGGATCGGCAGGGCCGATCCAAAAGATCCTCAATGGCAACCGGTGAACGCGCCGCCCCGCGCGCGGGGGCGGGTGTGCGCGTTCCTCATGACAGGGCACGAGTGTCATGCTGGACCTGATCGACTTCGAACCCGTCTTCTTCGCCCCGTTCGTCTCGTCTCCCATGCAGGTGGACCGGGCGTGGATCGACTATAACGGCCACCTGAAGATGGCCTATTATGAACTCATCTTCGACCATGCGGCGAGCGAGGCGCTGACCCTGCTCGGCCTTGGCCAGCAATATGCGCAGCAGCGTGGCGCCTCCTTCTTCACCGCCGAGGCGCATGTACGCTACCTGCGGGAGATCACCCCCGAAAGCCCGGTGCGGGTGACCTTGCGGCTGATGGATTACGATGAGAAGCGCATCCATCTCTACCAGACCCTGCACCATGCCTCCGAAGGCTGGAGCTCGGCCACCTGCGAGCAGATCGCGGTCCATGTGGACCTCAAGTCGCGCCGGGTCACGCCGTTTCCCGACGAGGTGCTGGAGCGCATCGCCATGATGCGGGCCGCCCATGCCGGGCTGCCCTCTCCAGATGGCGTGGGGCGGCGGGTCTCGATGATGGCGCGCTGCTGAGGCGCGCCGGATTGACACCGAACGCGGGGGCGCGTATCCCCCGCATCAACGGCGCCGTTTTTTTCGGCAATGCGCCGCCAATCTCCGAAAATCAAAGGTTCGTGGAACTCTGCATCGGGCGGAGGCACGGGGGCGTGCCTTCATTGCGCGCAATGCAGGGCAGCTATGCTTACCTATCTGTTCCGTTTCTGGTGCAATGCAGCATATATTGCATCGCATCACGGCCGACATGGCCCGGTACAGGAGGCATCCATGAGTGCTGCTACCTATCCCGAAAAGACCCTTTTGGCGTCCCATGCCATGGGTGTGCCCGCCCACGCCCGCCCGGCGCGGGGCTTCTTCGCGCGCCTGCTGGACACGGTGATCGCCGCGCGGACCGAGCAGGCTGAGAAGGAGCTGGCGCGTTATCTGGCCGGCCGTCCCGCGGGTCCGCTGGTCTGAAGGGCACCTGGCGCAGGCGCGCTCGGAATGGTGTGCGCAGGGTGGCGCGCGGACGGTGTCCGGGCGCGCACGGTGCGGCACTGCGGGCGCGACGTGGCGGCTGTGCGAAGCCGCATGCGCAAGTCGCAGCACAAGTCGCAGCGGCAGGCCCTGCGGGCGCTTTGGCCTGAGGGCTGATGCTTTGGATATTTCAGGCGATGTGATCCCGCGCCGGATCGGTTACGACCCGGCGTCGGTTGCCTGCGATGGCGTCGCGCGGGCGCCGCTTCAGAGCCGGCCGGCGCCGTCGGCGGAGAGTTCCAGCGTCGCCCAGCCTTCGATGTGGCGCTGCTTGACCAGATAAAGCCCCTGGCTGCGGTAGGCGGCGAGGGCGGCCGGCACCTGGCTCACCAGCAGGCCCGACAGCACGATGTGCCCGCCCGGGGCCAGCAGGTTGCGCAGCGGCCGCGCCAGCCGCTTGAGCGGCGGCAACAGAATATTCGCCAGGATCAGATCGTAGGGACCGCCCGCGGCGATGGACGCGGCATCCGCGCCGGCGGCGTGGAGCATGGTGATGCCGGTGCCCGCGTGGTTGGCACGGGCATTGGCCCGGGCGGTGCGCACGGCGATGATGTCGATATCGCTGGCCACCACCTGGGTGTGGAAGCGGCGGGCGGCCGCAATGGCCAGCACCCCGGTGCCGGTGCCGATATCGAGCACGCGCGCCGGGCAGGCCCGGCGGGCCACATCGGCAATGGCGGCGAGGCAGCCCTGGGTCGTGCCATGGTGCCCTGTGCCGAAGGCCAGCGCCGCCTCGATCTCGATGCCGATGGTGCTGCCCCGGACCCGGCCGCGGTCATGGGACCCGTGCACCATGAAGGGGCCGACCTTCACCGGCGCCAGTCCTTCCAGGCTGGCGGCCACCCAGTCCTTCTGTTCCACCGCTGAAAAGGTGGTGGCCGCGGCCAGCTCCGGGCCGGCGGCAAAGCCCACCAATTCGCGCAGGCGATCGGCGTCGAACGCCTCGCCGGCGAACACCTCCACCACCCAGTCGTCTTCGCCGCGCTCGAAATTGGCCACCGCCACCTCGGCCGGATCGAAGGTCTCTGAAATGAGATCGGCGATCCGCTGCGCGGAGGCGCGGGGGGCGGCGACGCGCATCACGTGGCTGGCGTCGTTGGGAGGCAGGCCTTCGAGCATGGAAGCGATATCCGGATCACGCGGCCCGCGGCAGCGATGCGCCGGTGGGGCCGCCCATATGTTGTGCTGGCTGCCCGCCGGCGGCGGGTGCCACGGGCCCGGCAGGGCGGCGCGAGACTAAAGCGCTGCGAGACTGCAGCGTTGATGATGTGGCGCGTCGACGGATGCCGGCGCCGTTGCGGTTCCATAGCCGAGAGGCTTTTCCCCTTTCAATGAAAAACGCATGCGAACCGGCCGAACGCCGCGCTCAGGAGTCGAATGCGCCGGTCACCGTGTTGCGTCCGCTGCCCTTGGAGGCATAGAGCCGCTGGTCGGCCACCGTCAGCAGGCCGCTGATGGTGTCGGCATCCTGCGGGGCGGTGGCGACGCCAATGGACAGGGTGAGCGGCTCCACATGTGGGGGCAGGGACAACAGAGCGATCCGCTCCCGCAGCATGGTGGCGAGGCGCAAGGCCTGCAGGTGCGAGACGCCGGGCGCGAATGCCACGAACTCGTCGCCACCATATCGCACCACATAATCGGACTGGCGCAGGGCGTCGGTCATGGCGTCGGCGACGATGCGCAGCACCGCGTCTCCCACCGGATGGCCGTGGCGGTCGTTCACCGTCTTGAAATTGTCGATGTCGATGAGCAACAGGCTCATCGGTCGATTGGTGGTGGCCGAAACCGCGAGGAGATCGCGGCCGAGCGGCTCCAGTTGGCCGCGATGCAGCAACTGGGTCAGTGGGTCACGGCGCGATGCGCGGGTCAGCTCTTCGAAGCGTTGTCGATACGTCAGGATGTCGAAAACATCCGACAGACGGCGCGGCGGGCCGTCAGCCCGCATCTCAAACCGGTCCAGGTAGAACAGCAGCATGGCCGCGCACAATCCCGCCGCCGCCAGCTTGCCGAGCCAGCCGCCGATCCCCGCCGAGAAGGGCACGTCGAAGGCGAGATGCAGCATGGCGAAGAAGCCAGCCTGATCAAAGGTGAGCACACAGGCCAGGGTCAGCCAGATGGCCAGGAACGGAAGGCGTCGCAATGGCCGCGAGATGCGCTCGTAAAGCAGGATCATGGCGATGCAGTCGAGGAACAGCAGCGCCGTGCCCCACAGCATCAGCCCACCGAGCTGATCGAGAAAGGAGAGCTCGCCGCTACCCGCCAGTCCGCCCACGTCACGGTGCAGGCGCAGCACCGTGACGAATGCGATGAGGAAGAGATTGCCGAACAGCAGCCCATAAATGGGCTGGCGCGCCACCTGCGCATCCTCGCGGATATAGACCAGCAGCAGCAGCGCCAGCTTGCCCGAGAACATCACCACCGAGCCCGGCGAGAGGGAGGCGCCCAGCGGCAGGGCGACATAGAAGCTCGCCGCCAGATAGGTCTCCATGAAATGGATGCTGCCGAGCGCGCAGAAGAACGTGCCAATGCCGAGGGTGTTCCGCCAGCGGAACAGGCCCAGCATGGCGGCCACGTAAAGCACCAGACCGATGATCAGGAGCATGATGTTGACGAAAGGCATGGGTGCTGCGCATCTGGCCGCGGCACCGCCGAGCCGGGCGCGCGGAAAACCATTTCGTGCGCGCCACCGGGTGGGCGTCGCGCTGCAAGGCGAGCGTGGCTGCCGCTGCAACGCCCAAGTCGATCTAGCCATCTCCGCCCGGTGAACGCAAGTTGTCGCGCGGCGGCGGCGCCTCTCTTCCGCGCCTTTTCGACAGCATCGGCGCGCGGGGCTTAAACCTTCTCGACGAAGGTCTCGATCACCCGCTTTTCGCCGGCCTTGTCGAACAGCACGGTGAGCTTGTTGCCGTCGATGCCGGTCACCTCGCCATAGCCGAACTTGATGTGGAACACCCGCTCGCCGGTCGTGAAGGCCGAGCTCGATGTGGTGGAGGTGGCGAGCAGGGTGCCCTCGATCACCTTCGGTCCACGCCGCTCGCTCCCCCAGTTCTGGCCCCCGTTGTAGCGGCCATTGCGCTCGCCAGAACCGCCCTCCGTCTCGTTGCGCTGGTTCTGGGCGCGCTGCCAGCCGGGGGTGCCATAGGACGAGCCCGAGAAGGGGCTCGCCCCGGCGCGGTCGAAGCGGCTCGCCCCATAGCTGCCGCCATAGCTGGAGCCGCCCCAGCCGGAGCCGCCGCGGCTTTCCTCCACCTGCACATGGGCATCGGGCAACTCGTCCAGAAAGCGGCTCGGCACCGTGGAATTCCACAGGCCGTGAATGCGCCGGTTGGAGGCGAAATAGATGCGGGCGGAGGCCCGCGCGCGGGTGATGCCCACATAAGCGAGCCGCCGCTCTTCCTCCAATCCCGCCTTGCCCTGCTCGTCGAGGGCCCGCTGATGGGGGAACAGGCCTTCCTCCCAGCCGGGGAGGAAGACGGTGTCGAACTCCAGGCCCTTGGCGGAATGCAGGGTCATCACCTGCACCGCATCCTCGCCGGCGCCCTGCTCGGTATCCATCACAAGGGAGATGTGCTCCAGGAAGCCGCCGAGATTCTCGAACGGCTCCATGGAGCGCACCAGCTCCTTCAGGTTTTCCAGCCGGCCGGCAGCCTCGGCGGAGCGGTCCTTCTGCCACATCTCCGTATAGCCGCTCTCGTCGAGCACGATCTCGGCCATCTCGGTGTGGGACAACACGCGCGCCTGCTCGCGCCAGCGTTCGAACGCCTCCATCAGCCCGCGCAGGGTGGCACGCACCTTGGGCTTCAGCTCCTCGCTCTCGGTCAGCACCCGGGCCGCCTCCTGCAGCGGCACGCCGGCAGCGCGGGCGACATCGTGGATCTGCTTGAGGGTGGCGTCGCCAATGCCGCGCTTGGGCACGTTGACGATGCGCTCGAAGGCGAGGTCGTCAGAGGTGGAGTTCACGCAGCGCAGATAGGCCAGCGCATCGCGGATTTCCGCCCGTTCATAGAAGCGCGGGCCGCCTATGACCTTGTAATTGAGCCCCAGCGTGATGAAGCGGTCTTCAAACTCGCGCATCTGGAACGAAGCGCGCACCAGGATGGCGATCTGCGAGAGGGCATGGCCCGCCCGCTGCAGGGCCTCGATCTCCTCGCCGATGGCGCGGGCCTCCTCGCCGGAATCCCATGCGCCGGTGACGGTGACGCGCTCGCCATCCTCCCCTTCCGAGAACAGGGTCTTGCCGAGCCGCCCCTCGTTGTGGGCGATGAGGTGGGACGCCGCCGCCAGGATATGGCCGGTGGAGCGATAGTTGCGCTCCAGCCGGATCACCGTGGCGCCGGGAAAATCGCTCTCGAAGCGCAGGATGTTGTCCACCTCGGCGCCGCGCCAGCCATAGATGGACTGGTCGTCGTCGCCCACGCAGCACACGTTGCGCGAGCCCTGGGCCAGAAGCCGCAGCCACAGATATTGGGCGACGTTGGTGTCCTGGTACTCGTCCACCAGCAGATATTTGAACTTGCGGTGGTATTCGGCGAGCACATCGGGATTTTCGCGGAACAGGCGGATGCCTTCCAACAGCAGATCGCCGAAATCCACCGCGTTCAGCGCCTTCAGCCGGGCCTGGTAGGCGGCGTAAAGAGCCGCGCCCTTGCCATTGGCAAACACCGCGCCCTCGCCGGCGGGCACGTCCCTGGGGGACAGGCCGCGGTTCTTCCAGCCATCGATGGTGGCGGCCAGCAGCCGGGCGGGCCAGCGCTTCTCGTCGATGCCTTCCGCCGCCAGCTGCTGCTTCATCAGCCGGATCTGGTCGTCGGTATCGAGAATGGTGAAGCCGCTCTTCAGCCCCACCAGCTCGTGGTGGCGCCGCAGGATCCGCACGCCGATGGCATGGAAGGTGCCGAGCCAGGGCATGCCTTCCACCTGGTCGCCCACCATGGAGGCGATGCGCTCCTTCATCTCCCGCGCGGCCTTGTTGGTGAAGGTCACCGCCAGGATCTGCGAGGGATAGGCGCGGCCCGTGGCCAGGATGTGGGCGATGCGGGTGGTGAGCACGCGGGTCTTGCCGGTGCCGGCACCGGCCAGCACCAGCAGCGGGCCCTCCAGGGTTTCCACCGCCGCCCGCTGCTCCGGATTGAGCCCGTCGAGATAGGGCACGGGGGCGGCTGCCGGTGGCGCCATGGCGGCGCGCGCCCGCGCGGCGATGCCGCCGGGACGCGGCGCCGGAAGCTCGGGAGCCGGCGCGCCGGCATTGCGGAAGGGATCGGAGGGCATGCTCAAAACGGTCGACTCAATGGCCCCATGATTCTGTGAAGAGAACAAAATGGCACCAGCCCCGGCCAAAGGCGAGGGCCTCGTGCGCGGACCGGGGTTGCGCTGACAGGGCGGGGCGGTTCAGTCGGCGGTCGGCTTCGGCAAGTGCACCACGTAGAACTTACGCACGGCGGTGACACTTTTCCAGGTGCCGGTGAAGCCGGAGGGGATGACGAAAGCGTCGCCGGCGGTGAAGGTCTCCGTGTGCCCCGAGGCATCGGTCAGCTCCACCGTGCCCTCCAGCAGCATGCAGAATTCATCCTCGTCATACTTCACCGCCAGGGTCGAGGCCTGCGACGCCCAGAATCCCGCCGAGAAGGCGCCGGTTCGATCCTGATACCACTCATGAACGGTCGTCGCCGACGTGGGGTCCACCGGCGGCTTGGGATCAAATCGGATGGGGCGCAGCGTCATGACAGGCTCAAGTGGCTGATGCAAAGACTGGACATCCTTGGCTGAGGATCCGGGCCGGTGCAAGCAGGCGGTCGATGCCGCCGAGTCGGCGGCCGTCAATCACCACCCCCTTCTCGCTGAGGCTCCTGGCGTCGCATCAGGAGTGCGCCGGCGCTGAAGAAGGCCAGCAGCACCGCCACGCCGGCCCTCTGGCTGCCGGTTGCCGCGGTGACGATGGCGACGCTGGTGGGGGCGGCGAATGAGGTAATCTTGCCGGACAGGGCGAACAGCCCGAAGCACTCGGCGAGATGGGCCTCGGGCGCGAGCCGCACCAGCAGGGTGCGCGAGGCCGCCTGGAGCGGGCCGGCCACCAGGCCGATGAGGAGGCCGAGGCCGAGATAGAACCGCTCCGGCAGCGTGGCGAACAGCCCATGCGCCGGCGCTGTGGGCACCAGCCCGAACAGCAGCGCGTCCCGCGACAGGGACAACAGGCCGACACAGGAGAGGATCAGGCAGGCCAGGGCGCCGCGGATGACCGTGCGGGCCCCCAGGCGGTCGTCCAGCCTCCCGCCCGCCAGCGCGCCGATGGTGCCGGTGATGGTGAGGGCGATGCCAAAAAGGCCGATCTGGGTGGCGCCCCAGCCGAACACGCCGGCGGCGTAGATGCCCCCGAAGGCGAACAGCGCCACCAGACCATCCGCGTAAAGCATGTTGGCGATGAGGAAGCGGGCGAGGGTGGGGCGGGCCCGCAGGCGGGGCAGCAGCGCCCGGATATTGCCGAGGCCCACCTTGATCGCGGCGCCCGGTGGGAGCCCCGCGGGCGGATCCGGTACCAGGAGCAGCAGCGGCCAGACGAGCAGGGCGAACCACAAGGCGGTGAAGGGGCCGGACAGGCGATCGCCTTCACGGCTCGCCGCATCAAGGCCGAAGGCGGGTGGCGTGCCGAGGAGGGTGAGGCCGCTGTCCGGCTGGGTGGCGAAGAAGCCGAGCATGATCGCCAGCGAGACGAGGCCGCCGAGATAGCCCATGGCCCAGCCCGTGCCGGACAGGCGCCCGAGCTTCTCCGCCGGCACCAGGGACGGCATCATGGCGTTATTGAAGACGGTGGCGAACTCGACGCCGATGGTGCCGATGGCGAACGCGGCCAGGATCAGGGGGATGCGGCTTGCGTCCCCCGGCGTGGCGAACCACAGCAGCGATGCACCCCCCATGAGCATGGCGCCGAACAGCACGATCCAGGGCTTGCGGCGACCAGAGGCGTCGGCGATGGCGCCGAGCACTGGCGAGCACAGGGCGATCACGAGGCCTGCGGCGCCGGTGGCGAAGCCCCAGAGCGCCTGCCCTTCGGCCGGTGTCGCCGCTACCGCCGTGGCGAAATACGGCGCGAAGACGAACGTGGTGATGAGGGTGAAATAGGGCTGGCATGCCGGATCGAACAGGATCCAGGCGAAGATGGCGCGCCGGCTGGCGCGGTCTGACGCCTCAGACGGCATCGGCATACGCATCTCTATAGCCATTCTGACAGCAGCGGTGGCGGTCGGGGCAAGTGTCTTTTTTTGGTCCTATCACAATTGTTTTCACATCCTGAGGCTGTTGCTCGTGTGTCGTCACTCTTTTTGCTCTCTTCTTGAATGAATGCTTGTTTGACACTATGTTAATCGGGGGCGGATGAAAATGTTTCATGGCCTGAGCGCGTGTCAGGGGCGTGGCGGCGGTCGGTTGGTTCCCAGCGAAGAGCCGGGGCCTTTTGATCATGCGTGAGGTCTGCCGTTGATGCAGCCGTTTGTTCCCCCGCGGACGCTGGCCGTTTCCGGGTGCGAGGTCGAGCTCCAGCTGGCGCTCATCGCCCACATGATGCAGGTGCCCCAGGTGCTGCTGGCCCGCCCCGGGCAGCCGTTGTTGTGTGTGGAGCCAGGTGTTCCTCCCGTTTGTCGCCGCGTGTCTGTGGTGCCGGAGCTGCTGCGCATGGCCGCGGCGGTGCGCCAGCGGCTGACGATCGCCGATCTCGCGACCAGCGGAAAGTTCAGTGAGGGGTTGCGGGGATTGGCTCCCGCCTCGCTCCGTTTTTTTGCCAGCGTGCCGTTGATCGCGGCGTCCGGAACCGCCCTTGGTGCACTGTGCATTGTCGATACGGTGCCGCGCCAGCTCGGGCGCGAGGATCTGGCGCGGCTGGAGGATGCCGGCCGGGTGCTCGCGGCGCTGATCGGCTACCAGCGGGGCGAGGATGCGGTGGCCCGTCTGGGAGCCGATCTGGTGCGCGCCACCGCCGAGGCGCGGGCACGGGCGGCATCGGAGCTGCGCTACAAGAAGATGTATGAGCGCGCGTCCGCGCAGGCGCAGATCGGCGTGTGGGAATGTGATCTCGCCACCTCGCGTCTCACCTGGACCGATGGCGTCTATGACATGTTCGAACTGCCGCGTGGCAGCCTGGTGACCCGGGAGCTGATTCTTGCCCTTTACGACCCCGCTTCGCGGCGGGAGATGGAGGAGCTGCGGCAGCAGGCCATCGACCGTTGCAGCGGCTTCAGCCTGGAGGTGCGTGTGCGGGCTGCCGGTGGGACGCCGAAATGGATTCGCCTCACCGCTGAGGTTGAGGTCGAAGACGGTGCGCCGGTGCGGATTTTCGGCCTCAAGCAGGACATTACCCAGGAGCATATTCTGCTGGAGCAGCTGCGCGTAACCGCCGAGCGGGACGCGCTCACGGGTCTTGCCAACCGGGCCATGTTCGAGCGCAGCCTCGGGCGTCCCGGTCTGGCTGGTGCGCGGCAGAGGGCGCTGGTGTTGATCGATCTCGATGGCTTCAAGGCGGTTAATGATACCTATGGCCATTCGGCCGGCGATGCCTGCCTGGTGGAAGTGGCGCGCCGCCTGCAACGGGAGCTCGCCGGGGCGGAGCTGATCGCCCGCATCGGCGGCGACGAATTCGCGGTGCTCATGGAGGTGCCGCAGCTGGAGAGTGCCTTGGAAAGCCGCGTCCGCTCGGCCCTGGCGGCGCTCACCGCCCCAATGCGGCACGGCGGCCAGGTCTTCGCGGTTGGGGCCTCCATCGGTGTTGCCCGGGCGCTGGAAGCGCTCGCGCCACAGCAGGTGTTCGCCCGCGCCGATCAGGCCATGTACGCGGCGAAGAACAGTGGTCGCAATTGCGTGCGGATCCACTCCGATCAGCCGGAAGGCGCGCGTCGCGTCTCCTAGCCTCCATGCGGATCCGCCTCGATCCTCCTTGATTCCCGTTGCTTTCCCGCACCAGGCCGTCGTCCGTGGCCTTCGGGCGCTGGTGTGACGGTGCGCGTGGAGGTCCGCGGTGACCGGGCGGCGGCATGTGCTTGCTGTTGCCGCTCCTGTGGCGGATGTCTTTTATTTCTATAAAATAATAAAATTCATTAAACTGTAGCATATGACGCTTTTATGACATGTCGTGTGGCGTGTACTTAAAATTTATAGACAAATAACTCTCTTGCCGTGCTAGTGAAATTCGCGGTCGGGAGGGTTCCATGAAGTCTCAGATCGTTGAAGAGCTTGGCAATGCGGAGGTTCTGCTGCCTTCGCTCATCGCGGACGGGTTGCGGGCGAACGATCGCGTCAAGGCGCGTCTCAGCATGCTGCAGGAGGTCGGACGGCGGGCGGCCTCGGCCACCGGGGGGCACGGATCGGGCGTGGCGCCGTTCGACCTGGGCGAGGAATGCCGGGCGGTGGGGCTGGACGTGGCGGCGATGGAGGCCCTGGCGGGCCATGCAACGTTGGTTGCCGGCAAGGTCACCGCGCCGGGTCTCGGGGCGCTTGGTGCCGGGATCTGGGCGGATGTCGAAGCCATGATCCACGCGGTCGGTGCAGGCGATGCGGGCGCAGGCGATGCGGGGGCAGGCGATGCGGGGGCAGGAGATGCGGGGGCAGGAGATGCGGGCGCGACGGCCGCCCGGCGGCTCGAAGCCTTGCGCGCGGGCACCGCGCTCGGCTCCGGCGATGCCCTTGCGCCGGCGGACATCCTGGCCCTCACCAGCCTTTCTGCGGAGGGGCGCGACAGCCTGCACCGCCTGATCATGGACCTGCACAAGGATCTGAACCGGCTGGCGGCCAGCCATGCCGAGGAGGTCCTGGCGGGGGCGCATGTCTATGGCCTCAAGGCCGAAGACCGGCCGGCGGTGGAAGCCTTCATGCGGGGGGTGGAAGCCACGCGGCGGCTCAAGTTCGATCACCCGGGCCTCGCCACGGTAGCCACCCGCGCGGGCGATCGCCTCACCATTCAGAACGATATCGGCGAAACCGATGCCCATGTGGTGGTGATCACGCAAGAGGCGGACACCATCACCGTCACCTATTCGGATGTTCATCGTGCGCGAGCCAAGTTCTTCGTGGCGTGTTTCGATGATTTTCCCGCCCAGTGGAGCGGTCTCGGCACCAAGAGCGTGGAGGGGCTCGCCGAGGGCGGCGTGTTCTTCCTGGTGACCGGGCGGCTGACCGATACGGACCGGGTGGCGCGCGAAGCATTTCTTGAAGCGCTCGGCGCCGCGCTGGTGTTCCTCATTGATTGGAACAAGGCGCGCAAGACCCTGAGGTCCTGGGTGCCGAAGGCGGATGCGGTGCGCATTCTGCAATGGGCGGCGCGCAACCGCATCGGTCATCGCGGCTTTCTTGAAATGGGCGGCAGCGAGTTGGTGGCGGCCGCCGTGCACCATGCCGCACCCACCCGTATCGGCTTCGGCGAGCGGCTCGACGGGGTGCTGGGGCGCGAGGCCGCGGTCTCGTTCCTGGAAGCGGTGCTGCGCATCTCCGCCGAGGCTCTGTTGGACGGCAGCGCACTGCGGCTGGCGCGTGACCGCATCGAAGCTGAGCTGGTCGGCCGGCTGGAGCGCGTGGATACGGCCCTGCTGGATGTGGTGATCCGCCAGGCCGGCCTCGCCCGCGAGGTAGCCGTGGCCATTGCCCAGCACGTGGACGATCTGGCCGCCGGCCGTGGCAGTGATGCGGACGAGCTGGCGCGCCGCGCCCGGGCCATTGAGCAGAAGGCGGATCGCATCGCCCTGGAAGCCCGCGGGGAGATCGCCCGGCTTGATGCGGATCCGGCGGTGGCGCAACTGGTCAACCGCATTGAGGAAGCGATCGACGATCTGGAGCAGGCCGCCTTCATCGCTTCCCTGGCGCCGCAGGGGCTCGACGGGGCGTTGCTGGCGGCGCTCGGGCACCTCGCCCGGCTTGCGGTGGCGGGCACCGAGGCGGCGGCCATGGGCGTTGCCGCCACCGCCGAAATTCCCGAGGGCAGCCGCATCGACAGCGAGGCGGCGCTGGCGGCGTTCGGCCGGCTGATCGAGATCGAGCATGAGGGCGACGTGGCCGAGCGCGCGGTGACCACGCAGGTGCTGCGCGGCGATTTCGATCTCCGGGCGGCCCTGGCCGCCCTGGAGCTCGCCCGCGCCCTGGAGCGCAGCACCGATCAGCTGGCCGGTTTCGGGCACCTGCTGCATGCCCAGGTTCTCGCCGACCTCACCAAATAGGACGCCTTGCCATGAAGATCGTGCGAATTGGCGCCGGCGCGGCCGGCCCGCTGCCCTCGGCGGATGTGGTGGGGGCGAAGGCGGCCAATCTGGCGCAGATGGCGGCCCTCGGCCTGCCGGTGCCGTCGGCTTTCGTGCTGCCGGTCAGCCTGTGCGCGGCCATTGTGCGTGGCGACGCGGATGCGCGGCAGAAGCTGCGGGCCGGGCTGGCGGAAGGCATTGCTTTCCTTGAGCAGGCCACCGGCCGCACCCTGGGGGACCGGCGGCGGCCGCTATTGGTCTCGGTGCGCTCGGGCGCCGCCCGCTCCATGCCCGGCATGCTGGATACGGTGCTGGATGTGGGCTGCACCGCCAGCGCCGTGCGTGGATTGATCCGCAGCACCGGCAATCCCCGCTTCGCCTGGGACTGTCGGCGCCGCTTCCTCGAGAGCTTCTGCACCGTGGTGCTGGGGGTGCCGCCGGGGGTGCTGGATGCGCCGCGGGCATCGGTGCTGGCGGGCGAGGGCGCGCGGTGCGTGGAGGAGCTGGACGGAGAGGCCCTGGAGCGGCTCGCCCGGGCCTATGTGGAGGCGCTCGACGACGACGGCAATCCCATTCCCGCCGAGCCGGTGGCCCAGCTGGAGGCCGCGGCGCAGGCCGTCTATGGCTCCTGGATGGGCGAGCGGGCGCGGACCTATCGCCAGTTGGAACACCTGGAGCATCTGCAGGGCACGGCGGTAACCGTGCAGGCCATGGTGTTCGGCAACCGGGGGCTCACCTCCGGCTCGGGGGTCGCCTTCTCGCGCGATCCCTCCACGGGGGCCGCGGTACCGGTGATCGATGTGCTGTTCGAGGCGCAGGGGGAAGACGTGGTTTCCGGCAGCCGCTCGCCGCAGACCGAAGACGCTTTGATGCGCGTCGTGCCCGAGGCGGGTCGCCAGCTGCGTGATGTCCTGGTCACCCTGGAACGGGCCTTCCGCGATGTGCAGGACGTGGAATTCACCATTGAAGATGGCCGGCTGTGGATGCTGCAGACCCGTTCTGCCAAGCGCACCCCCCGGGCAGCCCTGCGGATCGCCATCGACCTGGTGCGCGGCGGCCTCATCGCGCCGGCGGAAGGTGTGGCGCGCCTCGCGGGCCTTGATCCGGCGAGCCTGGTGGAACGCCGCCTGACCGGTGTCGGCACCCCACTGACCACGGGCACCGGCGCGTCGGCCGGGGTGGCGGTGGGGCGCGTGGCCTTCTCCTCGCAGAGCGCCCAGCGCTATGCCGACGGGCATGAGCCGGTGATCCTGGTGCGCCCGGACACCTCCACCTCCGATGTGGCGGGCTTCTCGGTCTCCGCCGGCATCGTCACCGCCGTGGGGGGCCGCACCGCCCATGCGGCGTTGGTGGCGCGGCAGATGGGCAAGCCCTGCGTGGCCGGCTGCCGCGACCTCGTGGTGGACGTGGATCGCGGCTGTGCCCTCGTGGGTGAGACGGTGCTGCGGGAGGGCGATTGGCTCTCGGTGGACGGCGGCGCCGGGCGGGTCTTCACCGGTCGCGGCAGCGTGGAGGTGGACCGCCTGGATGAGGAGCTCGCCACGGTCGCCGGATGGCAGGTCGAGGCCGAGGCGCCGGTGTGAGGGGCCGGCGGCTCACCGGGGCCCTGTGGCCTCCGGTTCGCCATCGAAGCGGGCGCGGGCCGCGGTGATGGCCTGCGCATTGTCGAACGCCCAGCGGTTCAGCACCTCCACCACGTCCGCCAGTGAGCGGCCAAGGGGCGTCAGCGCATATTGAACCTGGGGCGGCGTGGTCGGAAAGACCGTGCGCGCCACCAGGCCGTCGCGCTCCAGATGGCGCAGGGTGACGGTGAGCATGCGCTGCGAGATGGGCCCGATCTGCCGGCGCAGGGCGTTGAAACGACACGGGCCGGCGGTGAGATTCAGCACCACCAGCACGCTCCAGGCATCGCCGATGCGGTCCAGCACATGACGGGTGGGGCAGGGCACCGCGCTCGCCAGCACCTGTGGCGTCAGCACCTGTGGCGTCAGCACCTGCGGCGATGGAATCTCCGGCGCCGGGGCTTTCGGGGCGCGGCCTGCGGGTGCGCGGCGCGAGGGCGCGGTCATCGGTTCCTCCCATGTGCCCTGGTGCGGGGAAGATGCCTTCTTCAAACCAGGTTCGTTTTGAGCATATGGTTCCGGAAAGGAACCGCCAAGCGCGCGGGCGTGTCACGCGCACCGGGCTTATCTGCGCGTGCCAGCCGGCCGCGCTCCAACGGGAGTATCGCATGAAGATCGTCGTTCTCGGCGCCACCGGCATGGCTGGATCGCGCATCGTCGCCGAGGCTCTGGCCCGGGGCCATCAGGTCACCGGCATCGCGCGCAAGCCCGAGGGCCTGGCCGATCATCCGGCGCTGACGAAGGTGGCCGCCGACGTGGCGGCAGAGGCGGAGGCGGGGCGCCTCGCGGATCGGCTGCGCGGCCATGACGTTGTGGTGAGCGCGCTGCACTTCCAGACCCTGTCGGAACCGCAACTGGTGGGGGCGGTGAAGGCCGCCGGCATCAAGCGGCTGCTGGTGGTCGGCGGTGCCGGCAGCCTGGAAGCCGCCCCGGGGGTGCTGGTGATCGACACGCCGGACTTTCTGGAGGCGTGGCGCCCCTACGCCCGGCCAGGTCTCGACTTCCTGGCGGCGTTGAAGGGCGAGAGCGAGTTGGAATGGACCTTCATCTCGCCCTCGTTCTTCTTTGAGCCCGGCACCCGCACCGGCACCTTCCGGCTGGGCACCGACCAGTTGCTGGTGGCGGCCGACGGCCGCAGCGCCATTTCCGGTGAAGACTTCGCGGTGGCGATGCTGGACGAGATCGAGACCCCGGCCCACGTCCGCCGCCGTTTCACCGTCGGCTACTGATCCGCTTCAGGTTCGGATCAGGTCTCCCAACAGGCTCGCCGCCAGGGTCAGCTTCGACAGGCTGAGGCCCGAGGCGGCGATGTCCTTCACCGTGGCGCGCATGCGTTCCACCGCGTCCCGGTGGCGGCTCACATAGGCTTCGAGCGCCGCCTCGCCGGACCCGCCGGAGGCGAGGATCTCGCCGCAGATGCGCCGCAGGAAGCTCTCGAGCTGCGCCAGTGCGCGGTCGAGGGCGAGGCGGTCGTAATAGTCCGGAGCGACGATGCTGCGGGCCTGCATCACCAGGTCGTCGACGTCGAAATAGCGGCCTGCGGCGAAGAAGGTGCTCGCCACGTCGGGAATCGGCCGTCCGCTGGTGTGCGCCAGCAGGGCGATGTCGGCCGCCGCCGCCAGCGCCTGGCTGGAGGCGATGCGCCGGGCGAGGTCCTCCGGCACATTCTGGGTGGTGAGCTCGGTGATGCGGGTCTGCCGCAGCAGGCGCCAGGCCTCGGGCAGGCTCTCGTCCAGCGCCGTCGCCACCGCCTGGATGCCGGCGCGATAGCGCTCCACCACGGCGGCGATGCCATCGGCGAACGAGACATTGCCGAGGAACCAAATGATGCGGCCGAGCACCAGGTCCTGGACGCCCGCATAGAGGGCGAGCTGGGCCGCGCCGGACACCTTGTTGTCGAGCGCGTCGATGGCGGCGAGCAGCGCCGGCACCTGGTAGCTGTCGCGCACTGCCGCGAAGGCGCGGGCGATGGCCGCCGCGTCCGCTCCGGTCTGGTCGGTGATGCGGGCAAGCGCCGAGGGACCGCACAGGTTGACGATGGCGTTGGAAAGGGCCGTGGCGATGATCTCGCGCCGCAGCCGGTGGTGGGTGATGGCCGCGGGGAAGCGCGCTTCGATCTGCGGCGGGAAATAGGTGATCAGCTCGCGCGCCAGATAGGGATCATCCGGTACGCTTGAGCCGGTCAAGTCGGCGTCGAGGGTCAGCTTCGCATAGGCCAGCAGCACCGCGAGTTCCGGCCGGCTGAGGAATTCACCGCGCGAGTGGCGGTCGGCGATCTCGCTGTCGGAGGGCAGCGCCTCCACCGCGCGGTCGAGGGCGCCACGGGCTTCCAGCATCTGCATGAGCCGCTGCTGGAATGGCAGGTCCGCCGCGCCGGCGCGCTGGGCGAGGGAGAGGGCGAGGGTCTGCTCATAGTTGTTGCGCAGCACCAGCTGCGCCACGTCGTCGGTCATCTCCTTCAGCAGCGCCGCCCGCGCCGGCGCCGTGAGGGCGCCGCTCTCCAGGGGATGGGCGAGGGCGATCTTGATGTTCACCTCCACGTCGGACGTGTTGACGCCGGCCGAATTGTCGATGGCATCGGTGTTGAGGCGGATGCCGCGGCGGGCCGCCTCGATGCGGCTGCGCTGGGTCATGCCCAGGTTGGCGCCTTCGCCGATCACCTTCACGTTCAACTCATCGGCGCTGACGCGCACCGCGTCGTTGGCGCGGTCGCCCGCCGCCGCGTCGCTCTCGCCGGACGCACGCACATAGGTGCCGATGCCGCCGAAGAACAGGAGATCGGCCGACGCCTTGAGGATGGCGTTGATGAGCTCCGGCGGCGTAGCGTGGGGCTTGGGGAAGCGGAGCAGGGCCTGCACCTCGCCCGACACCGGAATGCTCTTGGCCGTGCGCGCGAATACCCCGCCACCGGGCGAGATGAGGGCAGGATCATAATCTGCCCAGGAGGAGCGGGGCAGGTTGAACAGCCGCTGCCGCTCCCCATGGGCGCGGACCGGGTCGGGATCGGGGTCGAGGAAGATGTGGCGGTGATCGAACGCGGCGACGAGTTTGATGGCGGACGACAGCAGCATGCCGTTGCCGAACACGTCGCCGGACATGTCGCCCACGCCGATCACCGTCACCGGCGTGGTCTGAATGTCGATGTCCATTTCCCGAAAATGGCGCTTCACCGCCTCCCAGGCGCCGCGAGCGGTGATGCCCATGGCCTTGTGGTCGTACCCCACCGAGCCGCCGGAGGCGAAGGCATCGCCCAGCCAGAAGCCGTGCCGGGCGGAAATGGCGTTGGCGGTGTCGGAGAAGGTGGCGGTGCCCTTGTCGGCGGCGACCACCAGATAGGGGTCGTCGCCATCCAGGCGGACCGTGTCGGCGGGTGGCACCACGGCGCCGGCCTTCAGATTGTCGGTGAGATCGAGCAGCGCGGAAACGAAGACCTCATAGGCGGCGGTTCCGGCCGCCAGCGTCGCCTCGCGGCTGCCGTCGGCGGGCAGTTGCCGGGGCACGAAGCCGCCCTTGGCGCCCACCGGCACGATGACCGCGTTCTTGACCTGCTGCGCTTTCACGAGGCCCAGGATCTCGGTGCGGAAATCCTGCGGGCGATCGGACCATCGCAGGCCACCGCGCGCCACCTT
This sequence comes from Xanthobacter sp. NM-25, assembly GCF_022138605.1. GTDB lineage: Bacteria > Pseudomonadota > Alphaproteobacteria > Rhizobiales > Xanthobacteraceae > Xanthobacter. The sequence continues at coordinate 628,987 of NZ_JACBFS010000001.1, read as the reverse complement.
GCCGAAGCGCAGGTGCACACCTTCGATGCGTGGCGCGTGGACGAACACCTCATAAAGCGGCCGGGGCAGGGGTAGCCCCTCCACGCGCGCGCTCTCGAACTTCAGCGCCACCGCCTCGCGCGGGCGCTCCTCGGCGTCGCGCTGGTAGAAGGTGGTGCGCACGGCGGCATCGACCAGATTGACCAGGCGCCGTAGGATCCGATCCTCATCGAGGCTGGAGACGGCGGCGAGTGCGCTGGCGAGCCGCTCGCGCGGGGGCGCCTCACGGGCCTCGCGCGCCGCCGCCGCCGGCTCCAGCATGGGATCGAAGCGGGCGTGGAACAGCGCGACGATATCGCGGGCGATGGTCTCGTGGCGAGCCAGGGTGCGCCACATGTAGTCGAGACTGAAGGGCAGGCCCGCCTGGCGCAGATAGCGCGCCAGGGTCCGCACCAGCACCGCCTCGCGCCACGACAGGCCGGCGTCCAGCACCAAGGCGTTGAAGCCGTCATTGTCGGCGGCGCCGCGCAGCACCGCGTTGAGGCCATCCTCCAGGCGTTCCTCCGAGCCGGCCATGGCGATGGTGCCGCCGTCGGCACGCTCCAGCGTCATGTCGTGCAGCCAGCTCCGCGCCATGTCGCCGGTGTCGGCATCGCTGGAGAAGGCGCCATCGTCGGCCCGGGGCTGGATGCGGTAGGTGCGCTCGTTGATGGCCTTGAGGCCCATGTTCTGCAGCATGGGCACGCGGATGGAGAGCGCCAGCGGCGCGCCATAGGACAACAGACGCAGACCGATGCGGGCCGGGCTGTCGCCGGCCCGGCGATAGAAATCGATGGCGATGGGCCGCTCGGGGGAAAGGCGCTCCAGCCGCTCGATGTCCGCCACCGCGGTCGTCACATCGAACGCATCCATGTAGCCCACGCCGAAGGCGCGGCCATAGCGCCAGGCGAGGGCTTGCGGGTCTTCGCCCGCCAGGCCCGGGCGGGTGGCGACGGCGCCAGGCAGGGCGGCGGCCAGCCGCTCGCTCCAGGATTGGGTGGCCTCGATGATCCGCCGCTCCAGATCCGCAATGTCCACCTGCGGCGTGGGCCCGGGGCGGCGCGCGATGGTGACATGCATGCGCGTCAGCGGGGTTCCGGTGAGAAACGTCTCGGTGAGCGCCGCCGTGGTGCCGTCAAAAGCCTCCACCAGCAGCGCGGCAATGCGATCGCGCACGGCGCTGTCGAAGCGCTCCTTGGGCACATAGACGAGAATGGAGGCGAACCGGTCGAAGCGGTCCAGGGCCGGCAGGACCCGCACCCGCGGGCGATCGTAGAGGGTGAGAATGGCCCGTGCGTGGCGGGCCAGGGTGGCGCTGTCGAGCTGGAAGAAATCGTCGCGCGGATAGGTCTCCAGCACCATCTCCAGGGCGCGGGCGGAATGGCTGTCCGGCTCCAGGCCGGCGCCGCTGATCACCATTTCCGCCTTGCGGCGCAGCTCGGGAATATCCTGCACCGAATGGACATAGGCGGTGGAGGCGAGCAGCCCGAGAATGCGCAGCACGCCGGTGACCGCGCCATCGGGCCCGATGGTCTTGATGGCGATGTCGTCCATGGCGCTGCGGCGATGCACCCGGGCGCGCAGGGTGGATTTGGTGAAGGTGACGAGCTGGGGGCTGCCCAGGAAGGCGTGGGCGTCGGCCGGGCTCACCGTGTCCGCGACCTCAGCGCGGACCGCAGCATCGCGCAGCAGCCCAAGGCCGCTCTCCGGCTCCGTGGCCAGGCCGCCGTCCGGGGTCACCTGCGCGTGAATGAGGCCGAGGAAAATGAAATTGTTGGCGGTCAGCCAGGTCAGCAGGTCGGACGCCTCGGCACTGCGCCGCGGGTCGATGTCGGGCAGCGACGCCTGGAGCTGGGTGGCGAGGGCGCTCACCCGATCGCGCATGGCATGAAAGTCGGCATTGACGCGCTGCACATCGGCGAGGGTCGCGGCGAGGCTCGCGGTCACGTCCGCCGCGGTTGCCGGGTTGAGGGCCGGGACTTCCAGGTGGATGAGGCTCTCGCGGTCTTCGCGGGCGTGGGGTGCCGCAACGCCGGTGACCTGCCCGGCGGCATCGCGGATGACGTGAAAGATGGGGTGGGCGGCGAGCTGCACCTCGATCTGCCGCTCCGCCAGCTCGCTCGCCAGGGAATCGAACAGGAACGACATGTCATCGTTCACCGCCTCGATCACTGTGAGGGCGCGGTCCCCGGCTTGGGCAGGCGTCAAGGTGAGGTCGCTCACGCCGCGCGGCCGGCGGGCCAGATGGGTCCAGGCCTGCGCGATCCGTTCGGCCACGAAGGCCGGGTCGAGCGGCGGCCGGTCGCCGGGGGCGAGATCTTCGGGGGCGAGGGCGTCCAGGAAGGTGTGGGTGAAGGCGGGGGGCACCTGCGGCGCCGTCTCGTCCACCAGGGCGGCGATGGCGCCGATGCGCGCTTGCAGGTCGCTCGGCGTTTCGGCAGCTTGAAGGCCTTGAATGGTCATGGCTACTCCCCGAATGGACGCCCCCGCTCGCTGTCATCCGTGCCGTGTGTGCGGTGCGCCACTGCCCGGGCATTCGGGGACAAGGCCACGACGCAACGATGACGAGGCAACGCTCATGGTGCTCAAAGTGAAGTCGTCTTCCCGCGCCGGGAAGTCCAAAAGCGCAACCGCTGAAAAAACCAGCACGCCCGCGAAACGGGCGGCGTCTCCCGCCGCTGCGGCGCATCTGGCCGATGATCAGCCGGCCATCGCGCTGCCCCTTCCGCCGGCGCCCTTCGACGCGGCGACCGAGGCCTATTTCAACAAATGCCAGGAGAAGCTCGGCTTCGTTCCCAACGTGCTGCAGGCCTATGCATTCGACATGGCGAAGCTCGGCGCGTTCTCCGCCATGTATAACGATCTGATGCTGGCCCCCTCCGGCCTGTCGAAGCTGGAGCGGGAGATGATCGCGGTGGCGGTGTCGAGCGTGAACCGCTGCTATTACTGTCTCACCGCCCATGGCGCGGCCGTGCGGCAGCTGTCCGGCGATCCGGTTCTCGGCGAGCAGATGGTGATGAATTATCGCGCCGCCCGGCTCGAGCCCCGCCAGCGAGCCATGCTGGATTTCGCCGTGAAGCTCACCGAACGTCCGCATGAGATCGAGGAGGCGGACCGCGCCGTCCTGCGTGCCGCGGGCTTCTCCGAGCGCGACATCTGGGACATTGGTGCAGTCACCGGATTCTTCAATATGTCCAATAGGATCGCTGCGGCGACGGACATGCGCCCCAATCTCGCGTATCACAGCCAGGCGAGGCACCCGTAAGGCCGTTCCACCCCGCGCCGATGGGTTCTGGCGCGGGGTGGAAAAAATCTTCCGAGCGTACGCTCGTTCTATTCCTTTTTGTGCTATGAGGTATGCGCTAGAGGTTGAGCTCGTCGCAACTTCTGGTCTGATTGACGCGCCTCTCGCCCCGTGGTTAGGGTGCGTCGCAAGATCAAGTGCACTGCAAAAGTGCCGATCCGGAGGAAATCGCCGCGGGTGAGCGCCATGCGCCCCCAAGGCCCAGACAATGAGGGCGCCCATCGGTCATGGACACTGTCTCAGACGTGCCCTACATCGTTGAAGCATCAGGTCTTACCAAGGAGTTCAAGGGGTTCGCGGCCGTCAAGAACGTGAATCTCAAGATCCGTCGTCACACGATTCATGCCCTCATCGGGCCGAATGGTGCCGGCAAGACCACCTGCTTCAATCTGATCACGAAATTTCTGGACCCCACCCGGGGGACCATCCGCCTGAACGGGCGCGACATCACGCGCACGCCGCCGGCGGATGTGGCGCGGATGGGCATGGTCCGCTCGTTCCAGATCTCGGCCACCTTCCCGCACCTGTCGGTGCTGGAGAATGTGCGCATTGCGTTGCAGCGTCCGCTCGGCAACTCGTTCCGCTTCTGGCAGTCCGAGGCCTCGCTGAACGCGCTGAACGATCGCGCCATGGCGCTGCTGGAGGATGTGGATCTCACCTCCTATGCCCAGCATCTGGCGGTGGAATTGCCCTACGGCCGCAAGCGGGCGCTGGAGATCGCCACCACCCTGGCGCTCGATCCGGAAATGTTGCTGCTCGACGAGCCGACCTCCGGCATGGGGCGTGAGGACATCGCCCGCACGGCGGAGCTCATCAAAAGGGTGTCGGCCAAGCGCACCATCCTGATGGTGGAGCACAATCTTTCGGTGGTGGCGGACCTGTCCGACATGATCACCGTGCTGGCCCGCGGTGAGATCCTCACCGAAGGGCCCTATGCGGAAGTCTCCAAGAATCCGCAGGTGGTCGAAGCCTATATGGGCACCGGACATGGAGCGCATTGAGATGGCTGAGACCCAGGCTTCCCTCGACGTTCCCCCCAAGGCGCCCCTGCTCAGCGTCAAGGACCTGCACGGCCATTATGGCGAAAGCCATGTGCTGCACGGCATGACCTTCGATGTCCGCCCCGGAGAGGTGGTGACCCTTCTCGGCCGTAACGGCGCCGGCAAGACCACCACCATGCGGGCGATCATGGGCCTTCTGCGCAAGCGCGCCGGCTCGATCCGCTATGAAGGCACCGAGACGGTGGGCCTCGCGCCCAACAAGATCGCCCGCCTCGGCATCGCCATCTGTCCCGAAGAACGCGGCATCTTCTCCTCGCTCTCGGTGCGGGAAAACCTGCTGCTGCCGCCGGTGGTGCTGCCGGGCGGCCTTTCCGTGGACGAGATCCACGAGCTGTTCCCGCGCCTGGAGGAGCGGCGCAACAGCCAGGGCACGAAGCTCTCGGGCGGCGAGCAGCAGATGCTGGCCATCGCCCGCATCCTGCGCACGGGGGCCAAGCTCCTGCTCCTGGACGAGCCTTCCGAAGGCCTTGCACCGGTGATCGTGCAGCATATCGGCCAGATCATCCGCGACCTCAAGAAGAAGGGGTTCACGGTGCTTCTGGTGGAACAGAACTTCCATTTCGCCTCCACCGTCGCGGACCGCCACTATGTTGTGGAGCACGGCCGTGTGGTGGACATGGTGGAAAACGACAAGATCGCAGAAAACGCGGCGCGTCTCGAAGCCCTTCTCGGCGTCTGAAGACTTCGGTTCCTGACAGAGAAAAGGCCGGCAACGTCCGGCCGGGAGGAAACATCATGCGTCTTGCTGCTATTTTTCTGGCGGCCTCGAGCCTCGTCGGTATCGGCGCGGCCCAGGCTGCCGACCCGGTTCCGGTCAAGATCGGCGTGCTCAACGACCAGTCCGGCCTCTATGCCGACCTGGGTGGCCAGGGCTCGGTCTGGGCCGCCAAGAAGGCGGTCGAGGATTTCGGCGCCGCCGCCAAGGGCCTGAAGGTGGATGTCATCTTCGCCGACCACCAGAATAAGGCCGATGTCGGCACCTCCATCGCCCGTCAGTGGTATGACATCGATGGCGTGGACATGATCGTCGACACGCCCAATTCCGGCGTGGCCTTGGCGGTGTCCGGCGTCACCAAGGAAAAGAACAAGGTCTTCATCAATTCCGGCGCGGCCACCTCGGACCTCACCGGCAAGGCCTGCACGCCCAACACCGTGCACTGGACCTACGACACCTGGGCGCTCGCCAACGGCACCGGCAAGGCGATCGTGAAGAACGGGGGCGACACCTGGTTCTTCCTCACCGCCGACTATGCCTTCGGCCACGCGCTGGAGCGCGACACCTCCAAGGTGGTGACGGAGAACGGCGGCAAGGTGGTGGGCTCGGTGAAGGTGCCGCTCAACAATGCGGACTTCTCCTCCTTCCTGCTGCAGGCGCAGAGCTCCAAGGCCAAGATCGTCGGCCTCGCCAATGCCGGCGGCGACACCATCAACTCCATCAAGCAGGCGTCGGAATACGGCATCGTCGATGGCGGCCAGAAGCTTGCTGGCCTGCTCATCTTCCTCACCGACGTGCATTCCCTGGGCCTGAAGACGGCGCAGGGGCTGAACCTCACCGGCGCCTGGTACTGGGACCAGACCGACGCCAACCGCAAGTTCGCCGATGAGTTCGCCAAGGCCAATGGCGGCAAGCGGCCCACCATGGTGCAGGCCGGCGTCTATTCCGGCGTGCTGCACTATCTGAAGGCCGTCGAGGCCCTCAAGAGTGCCAAGGACGGCGCCGCGGTGGTGGCGGAGATGAAGAAGCTGCCCACCGACGACCCGCTGTTCGGCAAGGGCGAGGTGCGCATCGACGGCCGGCACATTCACCCCATGTTCCTTTATGAGGTGAAGAAGCCGTCCGAATCCAAGGGCCCGTGGGATTACTACACCCTCAAGGCCACCATTCCCGCCAACGAGGCCTTCCGGCCCCTGAGCGAGAGCGACTGCCCGCTGGTCAAGAAGGGCTGACCCACTCCCGAAACGGACCGATCCCGCCCGCGCGGCAGGATCGGTCCGCCTCTCCTGATTGAGACGGATCCCAAATGTTCGAGCTCCTCGGCATTCCCCCCCAAGCGCTGTTCGGGCAATTGCTGCTCGGGCTGATCAACGGCGCCTTCTACGCCATGCTGAGCCTCGGGCTCGCGGTGATCTTCGGCCTTTTGAACGTCATCAACTTCGCCCATGGCGCCCAGTACATGATGGGCGCCTTCGGGGCGTGGATGCTGCTGAACTATCTCGGCATTCCGTTCTGGGGCGCATTGGTGCTCTCGCCCATCATCGTCGCCATCATCGGCATGGTGATCGAGCGCGTGCTGTTGCGACGATTGTACAGTCTCGATCACTTGTACGGCCTCTTGCTCACCTTCGGCCTCGCCCTCATCATCGAGGGGCTGTTCCGCCGGCAGTACGGCTCGTCGGGCCTGCCCTACAACAATCCGCTGCCCGGCGGCACCAACCTCGGCTTCATGTTCCTGCCCAACTACCGCGCCTTCGTGGTGGTGGCCTCGCTGGTGGTCTGCCTTGTCACCTGGTTCGTGATCGAGCGCACCAAGCTCGGCTCCTATCTGCGCGCCGCCACCGAGCGGCCGGACCTGGTGCAGGCCTTCGGCATCGACGTGCCGCGCATGATCACGCTCACCTACGGCTTCGGTGTCGGCCTTGCGGCGCTCGCCGGTGTGCTGGCCGCGCCCGCCTACCAGGTGAGCCCGACCATGGGCTCCAACCTCATCATCGTGGTGTTCGCTGTGGTGGTCATCGGCGGCATGGGCTCCATCATGGGCGCCATCGTCACCGGCTTCGGCCTCGGTGTGGTGGAGGGCCTGACCAAGGTGTTCTACCCGGAGGCCTCCTCCACGGTGATCTTCGTCATCATGGCCATCGTGCTCATGGTGAAGCCCGCCGGCCTGTTCGGCACCGCGAAGTGAGGCGGCATCCATGAGCTCTTCTTCCTCCTCCACCCTGCCGGCCGCCGCCGCGCCCGCGTCCTCCTCGGTGATGACGGTGCTCGGCATTCTGGCCGTCGCCGTGCTGCTGGTGGCGCCGTTCGGCGTCTATCCTGTGTTCCTTATGAAGGTGATGTGCTTCGCGCTGTTCGCGTGCGCGTTCAACCTGATGCTGGGCTACACCGGGCTGCTGTCGTTCGGGCATGCCATGTTCTTCGGCGGCTCGGCCTATATCTGCGCCCACACCGTGAAGGTGCTGGGCTTCACCCCCGAGCTCGGCATCCTCTCCGGGGTGCTGTTCGCCGCGGTGCTGGGTTTCGTCACCGGGCTGCTGGCGATCCGCCGCCAGGGCATCTATTTCGCCATGGTGACCCTGGCGCTGGCGCAGATGTTCTTCTTCTTCTGCCTCCAGGCGCCCTTCACCGGCGGCGAGGACGGCCTGCAATCGGTGCCGCGCCGGCCGCTGTTCGGCTTCATCGACATCAGCCAGGACATCCACCTCTACTACATGGTGCTGGCCATCTTCCTGTTCGGCTTCCTGGTCATCTACCGCACCATCCATTCGCCGTTCGGCCAGGTGCTGAAGGCGATCCGCGAGAATGAGCCGCGCGCCATCTCGCTGGGCTATCGGGCCAACCAGTACAAGCTGCTGGCCTTCGTGCTTTCGGCGGCGCTGGCGGGCCTTGCCGGCTCCACCAAGGTGATGGTGTTCCAGCTCGCTTCACTCACCGACGTCGCCTGGCAGATGTCCGGCGAGGTGGTGCTGATGACGCTGGTGGGCGGCATGGGCACCATCCTCGGCCCGGTGGTGGGTGCGGCGGTCATCGTCACCATGCAGAACTATCTCGCCGGGCTCGGCGAGTGGGTGCTGGTGATCCAGGGCGTCATCTTCGTCGCCGCCGTGTCCCTGTTCCGCCGCGGCATCGTCGGTGAGATCATCGCCATCGTGAAATACTACGGGACCAAGAAGGCGGGCTGAGGCGGCGCGTCGTCTCGGCCGGAGTGCCACCTGAAAGCCCGCCCCGGTGCGCCGGGGCGGGCTTTTTCGTTTGTGCCGGACCCCGCCCGGGTCGCCGGGGTGACCTTTTTCGGCCGCGCGTCATGAAGGCTGCGTTATGGTGGGCCATGAAGCGCACCAGAGGCCGGGGCGCACGGCAATCACGCCTGCCGGCGAGGAGATGGCATGAACGCAGGCACACTCGCCCCTGAGGCGGTCCAGACCGGCGCCACGCGCTACGCCGATTTCCTGCTGCTTGGCGGTGGCATCGCCAGCGCCGCCGCCGCCTCCACCCTGAGGGCGGAGGGCGCCACCGGCTCGGTGATGATGCTCTCGGCGGAGGATGTGCCGCCCTATCATCACCCGGCCCTCTCCAAGCATCTGCTGCTCGGCGACGACGGGGATGAGCGCCTGCTCATCCATCCGATGAGCTTCTATGAGGAGAATGGCATCGATCTGGTGCTGGGTGCCCACGTGGACCGGGTGGACGCGGCCCGCCAGGTGGTGGTCACCCGCACGGGCGAAAAGATCGGCTATGGCCAGTTGCTCATCGCCACCGGGGCCAAGCCGCTGGCGTTGAAGGCGCCCGGCGCCAACCTGCCGGGCGTGTTCAGCCTGCGCCAACGCTCCGATGCGGAGGCGATTCGCGGCGCCATGTCCGAGGCCAAGCGGGCGGTGGTGCTGGGCGGGAGCTATCTCGGGCTCGAGATTGCCATGTCGCTGCTGGCTGCGGGCCTGCAGGTGACCATCATCGAACGGGGACCCCGCCTCTTGCCGCATCTGGAGGCGCCGCGCCTGTCGCAATATTTCGAGCGTTATGCCGAATCGCGGGGCGCCACCTTGCTGCTCAACGAGCAGGTGGCGGCGGTGCGCGGCTGTGGGCATGTGGAACAGGTGGCCACCATCGGCGGCCAGCTGGTGCCCTGCGACCTGGTGGTGGTGTCAATCGGCGTCACGCCGGCCACCGACTTCCTCAAGGGCAGCGGCATCAGCCTGGATGACGAGGGATATGTGGTGGCCGACGCCCAGTTGCGCACCAATGTCCCGACCGTGTTCGCCGCCGGCGACGTCACCACCTTCTATGATCCGGTGTTCGCACGGCGCCGGCATTTGCAGCATTGGGACAATGCCCAGAAGCAGGGCCGCCTGGTCGCCCGCAACATGCTGGGGCGGCGGCTGCGCTATGACGAGGTGTCGTACTTCTTCTGCGAGGTGGGGGACATCGGCTTCAACGTGCTGGGATCGCCCGAGGAAGCGGACAACTGGATCACCCGCGGCTCGCTGGAGAAGGGCTCGTTCGCTTTATTCTATCTCAAGGGCGATGTGCCGCGCGCGCTGTTCTCAGTGGGGCGGCCGCCGGATGAGATCCGGGTGGCGGAAGGGTTGATACGCTATCGCGTGGCGCTCGGCGCAGTGAAGGAGCGCCTGCGGGAGCCGGGCTTCGTGCTCGACCACATCCCCACCCAGACCGCCCTCATCCTGCAGGGGGGCGGCGCCCTTGGCGCATTTGAATGCGGTGTGGTGAAGGCCCTGGAGGAGGGGGGGATCTTCCCCGACATCGTCGCCGGGGTTTCTATCGGCGCCCTCAACGGGGCGGTGATTGCCGGCAATCCAGGCCATGCGTCCGAAGCGCTGCAATCGTTCTGGGCGGATCTCTCGGTCACCACGCCGGAGCTGGCCTATGAGGATCTGCGACGGGCCGCGGCCACCACCAAGATTTTGTCGCTGGGCGTGCCCAATTTCTTCACCCCGCGCTGGGTGATGCCACCCAAGGGGCCGGGGGACTGGCCGATCAACTGGACCAGCTATTACGACACCTCGCCCATGCGCGCGCTGTTGAGCAAATATGTGGACTTCAAAACGTTGAAGGACAGTCCGGTCCGCCTTCTGATGAGTGCTGTCGACGTAACGACGGCCACTTTGGAGGTCTTCGATAGTTATGTGGATGATCTGACGCCGGATCATGTGCTCGCCAGCGGCAGCCTGCCGCCGGGGTTTCCGTGGACTGTCATTGACGGCAAGGCCTATTGGGATGGCGGTATCATCAGCAATTCGCCGCTGGATCTACTGCTGGAGCGGTGCGGTCCTGATGGCAAGCGGGTCTTCATCGTCGATCTGTTCTCGGGCAAGCGGGCCTTGCCGGCCAACATGATGGAAGTGTTCGCCCGGCGCGACGAGATCGTCTATTCGGAGCGGGTGCAGAGCGATCTGCACTATCGGGAAAAGATCGAGCTCTATCGGAAGCTGGTGGACTATGTGGTGAGCTTCCTGGACGATGCGGAAGCGGCCAAGATCAAGCGCATTCCGGCCTATATCCAGCTCATGGGCGATGGCGCCAACAGCTCCATCACCCGCATTGTGCGCACCGGCCAGAGCGGTGAGCACGCGAGCCGCGACTATGATTTCTCCGATCTCGCGATCCGCAACAACCAGGCGGAAGGCTATGCCATCGCCAAGCGGACCCTGAGCGGCGGCGCCGAACCGGAGGCATAGGGCCGTATGGGTCTGGCGCCTATTGCGGGATCCGGCAGGTGGTTGTGCTGCGGTGATGCGTGAGGCTGGCGGGCTCGAGATGCACAATGAAGCACGGGCCGGACGGTGTCATGGGGGGTCCACCATCCGGCCCGCTTCCCCATGCCGGTCAGGGCTTGGCACGGGTATCTGTGCCGCGCGGCGCGCGGGGCATTTGATCATCAGCCGCTGCTGCGTCCGATTCTCGGGTTGAGCACTGTGCTCAGCGAACATGGCTTCTCTATAGCAATGTTCAACATGCGCAGGAACGAAAAGACGTTCCGTTTTGGTTGTATAACGCCTTGTTTGTGGCATTTATCTGTGGGTTGCTAAACGTAAGTCTACCTTGGCAAATGTTGCGGCGGCTCTATATTACCTCCATACCGCTGGCGGAAGGCGCGCAGCCGTCCCTGGAAGGGGGGCGGGCGGTCCGTGGAACAGGTCTGCAAGTCATGGTGGTGTAAGAGAAAAATGCGTCGCGCTCGAGCGGCGGCAGTGTCGGCGCGTGACGGCTGGGCGCGTGGACGAGATCTCGGCCCGATGCTGCCTGCCGTCCCGCCAAACTGGTTTTCGATGGTGAGGCCAGTTGCTCGCCGGATGTTGGAGCCAAGGCCGGCGGCGGTGCGTCAGGTCAGCGCCGTGAAATGCGCGCTCCATGGGGGCAGCTGCAGGGTGTGCTCCAGCCGCAGCCCTCCGAAGCCGTGGCCGGTCAGATCCTCACCCATGGGGAGATCCGCCAGGGGCACCTCGCGGATCTCGTCAGCAAGGTTGAAAAGGCACAGGACCCCATCCTGATGGGTTTCGTAGCTCCGCCGCTCGACGACGAGGAGACCACCGTCGGCCGCGTGGATCTTCTCATAGGTGCCGCGCAGGGCCGGCTGTGTCCGACGCCAGGCGAGGAACCGGCGCAGGCGATTGAGGGGCGAGCCGGGCTCGCGCAGCTGCTGTGACACCGCCATCTGGCGGTGGGCGTCGGGGATGGGTAGCCAGGGCTCCACCGAGCTGAAGCCGCAATGGGGCGCGTCGGCCTGCCACGGCATGGGGGTGCGGGCCCCGTCGCGTCCCTGATAGGCCGGGTAGAATTCGCGTCCATAGGGGTCGCGCAGCCGCTCGAACGGCACTTCGGCCTGGGGCAGGGCGAGCTCGCTGCCCTGGTAGAGGCATAGGGCGCCCCGCAGGCAGGAGAGGGCGGCGAGCAGGGTGATGGTGAAGCCGGGGTGGTGGGCGCCTTGCCGCAGCCGCGAGACGGCGCGCATGACGTCATGGTTGTCGAGCGCCCAGCACGGCCAGCCGTCTCCGGGATGATCGCCCAACTCGGCCACCAGGTCGCCGAGCACCGCACCATCCACGTGCTCGGCATTCAGCAGGAAGAAGCCATAGGCCAGTTGCAGCCGCCCTGGCGCCGTATAGGCCTTGTGCAGGCGCACGCCGTCGATCTGGTTCAACTCGCCCAGCAGAACCCGGCCGTCGTAGCTCTCGGCAAGGGTGCGCAGGCGGGCCATGAAGCCGAGGGTCTCCGGCTGGTCCACGTCATGAATGTGGGCCTGCAGCGTATAAGGATTGAAGCGCAGCAGCCCAGGCGGCTCGCGGTCGACGGCGGGTGGATTGTCGGTCAGCAGCCGGTCATGGAAATAGAAGGTGCAGGCATCGAGCCGGAAACCATCCACGCCGATGTCGAACCAGAAGCGGCACATGTCGAGCAGGGCATCCTGGACCTCGGGATTGTGAAAGTTGAGGTCCGGCTGGCTGCCCAGGAAGTTGTGCAGATAATACTGGCCGCGTCGCGGCTCCCACTGCCAGGAGGGGCCACCGAACAGGGAGAGCCAGTTGCTGGGGGCGGTGCCGTCGGCCTTGGGGTCGGCCCACACATACCAGTCCGCCCTGGCATTGGTGCGCGAGGCGCGGCTCTCGCGGAACCAGGGGTGCTGGTCCGAGGTGTGGCTGAGCACCTGGTCCATCAGCACCTTGAGGCCCCGCTTGTGGGCTTCGGCGATGATCTGCTTCACGTCGTCCACGGTGCCGAACAGGGGATCCACCGCGAGATAGTCCTCGACGTCGTATCCGAAGTCCCGCATGGGGGATTTCTGGAACGGGGAGATCCACAGGGCGTCCACCCCGAGATCCACCACATGATCGAGTGCTGCGACGATGCCCTCGAGATCGCCGACACCGTCGGCGGAGGTGTCCTTGAAGGAGCGCGGATAGATCTGGTAGATCACCGCCCCCTGCCACCAGGAAGATCCTTGCGTCATCGCCGGCAGGTTAGCACGGGCGTGCACCGCGGCAACCCCGGGGCGCCCCAAGGAGGCTCCATGCGTCGCTTTCCTCCCGAGCGGATCGTCTGTCTCACCGAGGAAACGGTGGAGACGCTTTATCTGTTGGGAGAGGACCATCGCATCGTCGGCGTATCGGGCTATGCGGTCCGCCCGCCACGGGTGCGGCGGGAAAAGCCGCGGGTGTCCGCCTTCACTTCCGCAGACCTGCCGAAGATCGTGGCGCTGGCGCCGGATCTGGTGCTCACGTTCTCCGACATGCAGGCTGAGATCTGCGCCGATCTGGTGCGGGCCGGGGTGGCGGTGCACGCCTTCAACCAGCGGGACATCGCCGGCATCCTGGCCATGATCCGGCTTCTGGGCGCGCTGGTGGACGCGCGGGCGCGGGCGGAACACCTGGTCGCCAGCTATGAGCGACGTCTGGACGCCATCGCCGCGGCGGTGCCGCCGGGGCCACGGCCTCGGGTCTATTTCGAGGAATGGGACGAGCCGCTGCTCAGCGCCATCGGCTGGGTCTCGGAGCTCATCACCATCGCCGGCGGGTGCGATGTGTTTGCCGATCGCTCCGGCGCGCCGGCGGCCAAGGATCGCTGCGTGACGTCGCAGGCGGTGATCGCCGCCGCACCGGATGTGATCCTCGCCTCCTGGTGCGGCAAGAAGGTGGTGCCCGAGCGGATCCGCGCGCGACCGGGCTGGAGCGAGATCCCGGCGGTGCGGCACAGCCGCATCACCGAGATCAAGTCGCCGCTCATTCTGCAGCCCGGCCCGGCGGCGCTGACCGACGGGCTCGATGCCATCGTGGCCGCGTTGCGCTGAGCGGATGCTCAGTCGCGCTCATCCAGGGGATGGGTGCGCAGGCGCATGGGGTCGTAGAAGGGCGTGCGCACCACATTGGCTTCAAGCCGTGCCGCGCCGTCAGCGACGGTGAGGGCGGTGCCGAGCGCGGTGGCCTCCGGCTTCAGGGACACCAGGGCCAGCGACTTCATCAGGTAGCGGCTGTAGGTGACGGAGTTCACCACGCCCACCTCGACACCATCACGAAGGATCTTGGCGCCGGGAGTCACCGCCGTGGCAGCCAGCACCTCCATGCCCGCCTGATGGGTGCGCTCGGTGCCCTTGCGGCGGATCAGCGCTTCCTTGCCCCGGAAGGAGGGTTTGTTGAGGTCGACGGACCAGTCCATGAGGACTTCCCAGGGCGTGGTGTCGGCATGGGGCATGTCGAACGGGAAGAAGAGCAGGGCACCCTCCACCCGAACGATGTCCAGGCAATCCCACGAGACGGCCATGGCACCGAACGGCTTTCCGGCTTCGAGAATCTGATCCCACAGGGCCACCGCATCCTTGGCGGCACAGAACACTTCATAGCCGCGCTCGGCCGAATAGCCGCCCCGGGCGAGGGAGACCGGCACCCCGAACAGGGTGGTCTTGCCATGTCCGAAGTAGGGCAGCGCCTTCAGATCCATGGGCGTATGGGGGGCGAGGATGTCGAGCGCCTTCGGCCCCTGCAGGGAGAGGATGTGCACATCGTCGTCGCGCTGATAGGAGACGTCGAAGCCCTTCGCCACCACCGGCAGGGCCTCTTCGAGGGCGCCGCCGCCATGGGAGAGGCGGAAGGTCTCTGGCCCGTCCACATAAACCAGCACGTCGTCGATCAGGCCGCCGTCGTCATTGACGATGGAAGCGATCATGGAGCGGCCGGCCGGCACCTTGGCGAGATCGGCGGTCACCAGCGCGTTGAGGAAGGCGAGCGCGTCCTTGCCGGTGACGTGGATGATCTTGAGCGCCGAAACGTCGATCAGGCCGGCACGGGTGCGCACCGCCACCGTCTCCTCATCGGGGCAGGTCGCATAATGCTGCGGAATCGCCATGTTGTTCCAGGATTCCTCGAGCTTGGACCCGAGCTCGCGGTGACGCCCGTTGAGAACGGATTGGCGCCAAACGGTTTCAGTCATCCTCATCCCCTCTTGCCGGCCCCGCGGGCCTGATCTTGTCCGCCGCTCCGGCGTTTCTGTTCCGGTCGCCCGCCGCCGGTCGCGACGCTGGCGCATCCTGAAAGCACGCTCATTTTGTGTCAATTGATTTTCGTGATAAGAAAATTTCTGTTTTGCTGCATACGCTTTGATCGCTTCGTATGTCTCTGAACATTGCAGAACAGGAAATGCCCCATAATTGGTCAATACTTGCTCAATCAATGGGCTTGCACATGAAGCGTTCGATGGCACTGTGTTTCCGCGGCGTCAAAAAAGTTCACTGAGGGGAACGGGTCGCGAAAGGCGCAACAGCGGTCTGGTCCGGTCGGGGGCCGGCCTGGCGGAGCTCATGTCATGTCCGATGTCAAGAAGTGGGGTGGGGAAGACTTTTGGGGTCTCGGCTTCGAGTGGGATCCGCAATGGTTGCTGACGCCGGCGCAGAAGGAGCTGCAATCCAAGCTCATCGCGCTGTGTGAGAAGACGTTGCGGGCCAATGCCATCGAAAGCGACGCGAAATACATCTACCCGCGCAAGAATTTCGAGGCCCTGGCGTCGCTGGGGCTGCTCGGCCTCAATGTTCCCAAGGCGCTGGGCGGGCTCGGTGAGAACCATGTCTGTGCCGCCATGGTGGTGGAAACCATCGCCCGCTACGGCTGTCCGTCCACCGCCATGTGCTACACCATGCACCTCGGCGCCACCGCCGCCGCCCTGCTGCGGCACCACGACAACCTCATTCTCACCGATATTCTGAAGCGGCTCGACACGGACGTGCTGATCGGCACCCTGTCCTATTCGGATCCCGAGACCGGCTCGCACTTCTGGTATCCCATCTCCTCCAAGGCCGAAGCCCATGGCGATGGCTGGAAGGTGACCAAGAAGGCCTCCTGGACCACCTCCGGCGGCTTTGCCGACTGGTACATCATCCAGACCACCAGCCCTGGTTTCGCCGGTGACTATTCGGATCTGTCGTGCTTCCTCGTCACCAAGGACGAGGTGAAGTCCAATCCCTCGGAATGGGATGGACTGGGTCTGCGCGGCAACCAGTCCGGTCCCATCATGATCGAGAACGCGGTGTTGCCCAAGGAGGCTCTGGTGGGCCCCATCGGCGATGGCGCCAAGTCCAATGACGAGGTGGTGGACCCCTTCTTCCTCACCCTGTCTTCCGCCTGCTGGAACGGTATCTCCCTGGCGGTGATCGACATCGCCAAGCGCCACACCACCCGCAAGACCCACAATGACGTGGGCATGCGTGTCGCCGACTACCCCACCATCCAGGATTATGTGGGAGAGGCGATCATGGACACCAACACCTGCCGGGCCTTCGATTTCCAGATGGCGGCGGCGCTCGACCAGGTGACCGGCAATTGCGACTGGTCGATCCATGAGGATGTGAATGCCTTGCCGCGCTCGGCGCTGCTGCACTGGCTGTGGCAGGTGAAGTTCACCGCATCCAAGAATGTCGCCCACGTGGTCGACAAGATGCTGCATGCCACCGGTGGCACCGGCTATCGCCCAGCCCTGCAGATCGAGCGCTATCTGCGCGATGGCAAGGCCGGCTGGGTGATGGGGCCCACCAACGAGGTGCTGCGCCAGTTCGTCGGCAAGGCCTCCTTGCTGGGGTTCGAGAGCCTCGATTACTGGAACAAGTCCATCAATACGCGTGTTCTCAATAACGAGATCAAGAAGATGGACGATCTGGAAAAGCGCGCTTTCGCTGAAAAGCTGCTCGCCGAGGTGCAGACCACCGCCAAGGTGGCCTGAACGGCACACCGCCGCCGGTCCCGCCGCTCGCGCACGCCACGCGCGGCGGTGGGGCGGGCGGCGTGTCCTTATCCGCTGCGAGAGAGCATTGCCCATGCCGACGGTGACGACTTCGACGATTGATCTGGACGCCGGTCTTGATCCGCGTGAGCTGCGCAACGCGCTGGGCCGTTTCGCCACCGGCATCGCCGTGGTGATGGCCGGCGACGACGAGGGGCTGATGGGGGTGACGGTGAATTCCTTCTCCGCCGTCTCGCTCGATCCGCCGCTGATCCTGTTCTGCATGGCCCGCACCCTGAATTCCCTGGCCCGGCTGGAGCAGGTGAAGGCCTATTCGGTGAACATCCTGCTGGAGAGCCAGCAGGAGCTTTCCAACCGCTTCGCCCGGGCGGGAGAGGACAAATTCGCCGGCACCGACTGGCATCCGGGCCGAAGCGGCGCGCCCCGGCTCACCGCCGCCCATGCCACCTTCGAGTGCGTGCCCTACGCGCATTACGACGGGGGCGACCACATCATCTTCGTGGGCCGCGTGGTGCACATGCATGCCGAGGGCGACGACGCTCCCCTGCTGTACTACCGCGGCCGCTATCGCCTGCTGGCGGCGGCTGCGTGAGCCGCCTTCTCGGGGCCAATGGGCCCGCTGCCGAAATGGGATCGTGATGAATGTGCCTCTTGTGTCGTCCTCTGCCATCGGTGCCCCGGCGGGGGCGTCTGCGGGCCAGTACCTGGTGGTGCGCGGCGGCGGTTGCCGCGTGGTGGAGCTCGCCGCCGGCGATCATGTCACCCTGGTCGATCCGGAGGGCGGCCAGCCGGCGCTGCTGTTTCCCATCGCCTGCGATGGCATGGCTGCCGGAGCGCTGCTCGGGCTCGGGGCCGACGGCACGGTGACGCTCGGCGCGGCATTGGCCGGCCAGGGTGGCGGAGAAGGGGCCGAC
Source organism: Xanthobacter sp. NM-25 (assembly GCF_022138605.1). Lineage (GTDB taxonomy): Bacteria > Pseudomonadota > Alphaproteobacteria > Rhizobiales > Xanthobacteraceae > Xanthobacter. The sequence goes on along the minus strand of NZ_JACBFS010000001.1, from coordinate 611,236 downwards.
GACGTGGCGCGCGTGCTGGCGGAGCGCGGCGTGGATCCGCGGGCGCATCCTGGCCACCTGGTGCTGGCCGATGGCACGGCGCCGGGTGCCGCACTCAGCTTCACCGCCCCGGTTGCGCTGCTCCTGGTGGTGTCGGCACCGGGGACGCCCATGGCGCCGGACCAGCAGACCCCGCCCACCGAGCTGCATCTGCGCATCGCGCGCGGGCCGGGCACGCCGGTGCCGCTGCCGCCCGCGTTGGCGCCGGTGATCCTGGACCTGCGGGTGCCGGCGGCGCAGGCCAAGGCCTATCGGGTCAAGGCCGGCGACTATATCCAGATCATCGACGTGGCCGGGCGCCAGTGCTCCGATTTCCTCGCGTTCGATGCGGCGGGGCTCGTGCGGGGAGAGGAATTCGGCCTCGACGCCACCACCACGCGGACGCTGATGGGCGCCGCCTATCCCGGGCCGGGCCTGCACTCGAAATATTATGACGAGCGACAGATCCCGCTGGTGGAGGTGATCCGTGACACGGTGGGACGGCACGATACGTTCGCCCTGGCCTGCTCGGCCAAATATTATGAAGACATGGGCTATCCCGGCCACGCCAATTGCTCCGACAATTTCAATGTGGTGCTGGCGCCTTTGGGCGTGCGGCCGAAGCGGGGCTGGCCGGCCATCAATTTCTTCTACAATACCGGCATCGACCACGCCAACGCGCTCACCATGGACGAGCCCTGGTCGCGGCCGGGGGATTATGTGCTGCTCCGGGCGCTGACCGATCTCGTCTGCGCCACCTCGTCCTGCGCGGACGACATCGACCCCGCCAATGGCTGGGAGCCCACCGACATTCATGTGCGCGTCTATGATGGTGCCGCGCACTTTTCCAGGGGAACCGCCTTCCGCATGACCGCCGATGCCGAGCCGCGTTTGACGCGCGAGACCGCTTTTCATCCGCGGGTGGCTGAGAAGACCCGCAATTTCGTGGAGTATCGCGGCTTCTGGCTGCCCACCTGTTTCACCGGCGAGGGGCCGGTGGCGGAATATTGGGCCTGCCGGGAGCGCGCGGCCATCATGGACCTCTCGCCGCTGCGCAAATTCGAGGTCACGGGCCCGGATGCGGAGCTGCTGCTGCAGCGCACGGTGACCCGCGACATGCGCAAGCTCGCGGTCGGGCAGGTGGTCTATACGGCCCTGTGCTACGACCATGGCGGCATGATCGACGATGCCACCGTGTTTCGGCTGGGGCCGGCCAATTTCCGCGTGGTGTGCGGCGAGGAATTCACCGGCAAGTGGCTGCGCGACAACGCGGCGGAATGGGGCCTCAGGGTCTTCGTGAAATCCTCCACTGACCAATTGCACAATATCGCCGTGCAGGGTCCGCTCTCGCGGGAGATCCTCTCGGAAGTGATCTGGACGGCGCCGACCCAGCCGGCCATTGCGGAGCTGAAGTGGTTTCGCTTCGCTGTGGCGCGGCTCGGCGGACCCATGGGGCCGGCGCTGGTGGTCTCCCGCACCGGCTACACGGGCGAGCTCGGGTTCGAGATCTGGTGTCATCCGCAGGACGCTGCCGCCGTCTGGGACGCGGTGTGGGCTGCGGGCGCGCCCAAAGGCCTGAAGCCGCTCGGCCTCGATGCCCTCGACATGCTGCGCATCGAGGCGGGCCTCGTCTTCGCGGGCTATGATTTCTGCGATCAGACCGACCCGTACGAGGCCGGCATCGGCTTTGCGGTGGCCAACAAGGACGAGGACTTCGTGGGCCGGGAGGCGCTGGCGCGGCGGAAGGCGCATCCCGCGCGCAAGATGGTGGGCCTCGTGATCGACGGGAACGAGGCGGTGGGCCACGGCGATCCGCTCTACAATGGCCGGGCGCAGGTGGGGGTCGTCACCAGCGCCACCCGCTCGCCCATCCTCAAGGCGAGCATCGCGCTCGCCCGGGTGGACGTGGCGGCGGCAGAGGTGGGCACCCGGCTGGAGATCGGCAAGCTCGACGGGCTGCAGAAGCGGATCGGCGCGCAGGTGGTGCCGTTTCCCCACTTCGATCCGCAGAAGACGCGCGTGCGCGCCTGAGCCCGGCGTCTGGCCCGTTTGAAAGCTCACCCCCGCCCGGCCAGTGCCGCGCGGGGGCGCTGGCACATGCGCGTAAGGCTGGATCAACTTGGTCAGTCTTTCTGACGCATGTATTGCGTGTGCTTTCATCTGTGTGCGCACCGAATGTGCGCCGATGTGAGCAAAAAATATGCTCGCTCTGACTTCGCGTCAGATGTATATCGTCATTGACAATAATTTTTCTTATGGAGAAACTCCCCGCAATCAAGAGGGGATCAAACATGACCATAACCGCGGTTGAAGGGGAGCCGTCGGCAGACGCCGGCTCGCTCCAGCGCAAGATCAGTTGGACCGGTGCATTCTGGATTGCCAGCGGCGTTCCAGCGCTGGTGCTGTTTTCCATCGGCGCCATCGGCGCCACCGTGGGCGCGCCTGCCTGGGTGGTGTGGAGCGTCTCCATCCTGTTCGGCTTCATACAGGCATTTTCCTATGCGGAAATTGCCGGGCTGTTTCCGCACAAGTCCGGCGGCGCCTCGGTTTATGGCGCGGTGGCCTGGGTGCGCTATTCCAAGCTCCTGGCGCCGTTCTCGGTCTGGTGCAACTGGCTCGCCTGGTCGCCGGTGCTCTCCATCGGTTCCGGCCTTGCCGCCGGCTATGTGCTCTCCATCCTGTTTCCGGCCGATGCCGCCATCAACAGCTGGTCGTTGACCCTGCTTGATCTCAATTGGCTGAAGAGCGGCCTCACCTTGCGGGTGAACGCCACCTTCTTCCTGGGGGCGGCGCTGTTGCTGGTGGCTTTCGCCATCCAGCATCGCGGCATCAGCCAGACGGCGCGGGTGCAGGTCATCCTGGGGGTGGCGGCGCTGCTGCCCCTCATCCTCATCGGCCTCGTGCCGCTGGTCACCGGTGATGTGCTGCTGGCGAACCTCGGTCCGTTCGCGCCGCTGGCCAAGGATGGCACCGGCCAGGTGGTGGCGGGTGAGTGGAACATGGCGGGCATCACGCTGATGGCCGGCGGCCTGTTCATCGCCGCGTGGTCCACCTATGCGTTCGAGACCGCGGTTTGTTACACGCGCGAGTTCAAGGACCCGAAGACGGATACCTTCAAGGCGATCCTCTATTCGGGGCTGCTGTGCATCTTCGTCTTCACCCTGGTGCCTATCGCCTTCCAGGGCGTGCTCGGCCTCGGCCACATGGTGACGCCGGCGGTGATCGATGCCCAGGGCAATATCGTCACCCCTGCCGTCTATGATGGCATCCTCAATGCCGACATCTATTCCGGCATGGGCGTGGCGAGCGCCATGGCGAGCATGATCAAGGGTGGGGCATTGGTGCACACCGTCATCGTGGTGATGCTGATCTTCGCCCTGATGCTGGCCATCATCACCTCCATGGCCGGGTCCTCGCGCACCCTCTATCAGGCCTCGGTGGACGGCTGGCTGCCCAAGTATTTGTCGCACGTGAACGAGAACGGCGCGCCCACCCGGGCCATGTGGACCGATCTCGCCTTCAATCTCGTGCTGCTGATGATGTCGGACTACGTCTTTGTCCTGGCCATCTCCAATGTCTGCTACATTCTGTTCAACTTCCTCAATCTCAACGCCACCTGGATCCATCGCATCGATCGTCCGTCCTGGGCGCGGCCCTACAAGGCGCCCGGCTGGCTGCTCGGTCTCGGCACGCTGCTCGCATATGTGAACCTCGCCCTGCTCGGCATGGGCGCGGACATCTGGGGCGCGGGCACGCTGGTGACGGGTCTCGTGTGCTCGGCCCTCATTCTGCCGGTGTTCGCCTTCCGCCACTACGTGACCGACAAGGGCCAGTTCCCGGCGGCCATGCTGGAAGACATGCACCTCAAGGCGGAAACGGGGGCCGGAACCCGCGCCGGGCTGCTGCCCTACCTGGCGCTCCTCGTGGGCGCGGTGGTGGTCATCGTCGCCCATTCCATCGCGGTCTACTGAACGGGAACGAGATGAGCGACCAAGGGATCAAGAGCCGCCCCGCCTACGGAAAGATCACCGGTGATCCGGCCGCGCGCCACGCGCTGCTGGTGGTGGAAGGGGCCGGCCTTCCGGACGAGCTGATGGCGGAGGGGGTTGACCCCTCCGCCTTCGAGACATGGACCGTGGCCCATGCCAGCACGGTGCCTGGCGCGCCGGTGATGGACGAGGCTGCGGGGGCCGTGCGGCCATTCCGCTCCGCCCGCCAGCTGTTCTCGGCCCTGGAGGAGCGCCTGGCGCGCGAGACCATGGGGCTGCGCCTGTGCGCGGCCGGCACCGAGCCGTTTCTGTGGGATGTGTTCAACATCGGCGCGGTGGCGGGCCTCACCCGCCAGGAGATGCAATTCGCCCAGATGGGGCCGCAGGCCCGGCGGATCTTCTGCGTTCACTGCCGCACCGTCTCGGAAGGCATCACCGCCTCCATCGTCACCTGTGCCGGCTGCGGCGCGTCGCTGTTCGTGCGCGATCACTTCTCCAAGCGTCTCGCCGCCTTCATGGCCGTGCAGATCGATGCCGAGGTGCCCGGCGAGGTGCCGCCGTCCGAGGAGATCTACCGATGACCGGAACCATCCCTGTGCGGGTGCGCGAGATTACCGCGCTGGCGCCCACCCTCAAGCGTTTCGCCTTCGAGCCGGCCCATGGGGGCGCCTTTCCCACCGCGCCGGCGGGCGGGCATGTGATGCTGACCCTGCGCGATGGCGCGCGGGTGATGAAGAATGCCTATTCGCTGGTCTCGCCCCCCGGGGCGCGTGGGCGTTACGAGATCATCGTCCGCAAGGTGGCGCAGTCGCGCGGTGGCTCGGCCTTCCTGCATGCCCATGTGGCGGCCGGCGACGTGCTGGAGATGGCGCCGCCGGTGAGCCTGTTCCCGCTCGCGGCCACCGCCCGCAAACACGTGCTCATCGCCGGCGGCATCGGCATCACGCCCATGCTGTCCTTTCTGGCGGAACTGCAGGCCCGGGGCGCCCGGTTCGAGCTGCACCATCTGTCCTCCCCCGAGGAGGTGCCGGTGTTCGAGCGCCTGCTGGCGCCCTATGCGGTCGATGCCGACATCCGCGTGCATGGGGGTGGCCGGGCGGCGTTCGATCTCGCCGGGCTGCTGTCGCGCCAGCCGCTCGGCAGCCATGTCTACACCTGCGGGCCGCATAGCCTGATGGATGCGGTGGGCACCACCGCGCTCGCCCTCGGCTGGCCCAGGGGCAGTGTGCACAAGGAGAGCTTCGGCGCAGCTGCCGGCGGCCTGCCGTTCAAGGCGGTCCTCACCCGCTCGGGCATGGAGGTGATGGTGGGCGAGAACCAGACCCTTTTGGAGGCGATCGAGGCGGCCGGCGTGGCTGCGCGCTGCCTGTGCCGGGGGGGCGCCTGCGGCGAATGCGTGACGCGGGTGGAGGAGGGCGAGGTGGACCACCGCGACGACTTCCTTTCCGATGCGGAGAAGGCGGCCGGCGCCCTCATCATGCCGTGCGTGTCGCGTGCCCGCGGGCCGCGCCTCGTGCTCGACCTGTGAACCGTGGAGGGATCCGATGACCGTGCAGTTCAAGCCCGCCGAAACCTTCCGCGACACCTTCACTTATAAGAAGTCGCCGGAAGACATTCTGCGCTTTCCCTTTCCGTTCCCCGAAGATGAATACATGTATTCGGTCAACATCGAGCCTCATGTGAAGGGAGGTGCCACCCCCGCCTTCCAGGCGGTGTTCGACATCGATGAGCATTATGTGGGCGAGTGCCGGGAGCGCGAGCGGGTGCTCAAGGAGGACCCCAAGCGCTGTCAGGTGCTGCCCCATATGATGGCGGCGCAATGGGATACGCTGGAGCTCATCATGGAGAGCCTGGCGGCGGACTATCCCGCGCATTTCACCCTGTCCAAGGCGGGGGACGTGTGGACCTGGGTCAACCGTCCTCTCGGCCTGCACCAGACCTTCACCTTCGGTAAGCCGGAAACGCTGCCCTGCACGCCGTTTGAATACATCACCCGTCAGGTGCAGGGCGACTTCACGCTGCAGGATCAGCGCGAGGACAATCTGTTCGTCGACGGTGGCATGGTGACCACCCAGGCGGACTGGTCGCTGGAATTCAACATCGGCATGAGCTTCCATGAATGGCATGGGCCGGTGCCCGGGGTGGCGCATGACCGGGGGGTGTTCGACCGCGCCCTGAAGTATCTGCTGCGGCTGCAGTATGGCCAGCCGGTGCGCCGCCTCAACTGGACCATGACCATCAACCCGCGGCTCGACACCTCGCCGGAGAACTACCCGGTGTGGGGTCCGGACCGCACCACGGTGACCGCCGACAACGTGGCCGAAAAGGTTCATCTGCGGGTGGAGCTGCAGACCCTGTTCCGGCTGCCGCGCTCCAACGCCATCCTGTTCGGCATCCGCTGCTATCTCACCTCGGTGAGCGATATCGCCCGAGTGCCGAAATGGCGGCGGCGCCTGCACCGGGTGCTGCGGGACCTCCATCCGGACCTGGCGGAATACAAGGGAATGACCCGCTACCGGCCGCTGGTGGTCGCGCACCTGGCGGCACTGGACGATGGCGCGCCCACCTCCAGAGGCATCGCCCCCGATACGGACCGGCTGGACGGCTGAGGCACCCATAGGGACCCGGGAGCTGAAACGAAAAAAACGGCGGCCGTCATGGCCGCCGTCTTCATGTGGGGTGGGGGACGCTCCCGGATGCGCCCGCAGGCTCAGACGCCGGCCTGGGAGACGAACTTGGGGTTCAGATAGGCCTCGATGGCCTCCGAACCGCCCTCGGAGCCATAGCCGGAATCCTTGATGCCGCCGAACGGCACCTCCGGCAGGGCCAGGCCCAGGTGGTTGATCGTCATCATGCCGGCTTCCACCGCATTGGCCACCGCATTGGCGGTCTTGGCGGAGCGGGTGTAGGCGTAGGAGGCAAGGCCGTAGGGCAGGCGGTTGGCCTCGGTGACGGCCTCGTCGAAGTCGGAGAAGGGCAGCATCATGGCGAGCGGGCCGAACGGCTCCTCGTTCATCATGCGCATTTCGCGGGTCACGCCGGTGACCACGGTGGGCTCGAAGAAATAGCCCTTGTTGCCGATGCGGGCGCCGCCGGTGGCCACCGTCGCGCCCTGCTGGCGGGCATCGGCGATGAGCGCCTCCATGGCTGGGATGCGGCGGGCGTTGGCGAGCGGGCCCATGGTGGTGTCGGCATCGAGGCCGTTGCCCACCTTCACCTGCTTGGCCACCGCCACGAAGGCGTCCACGAACTCCTCATACACCTTTTCCTGCACCAGGTAGCGGGTGGGGGAGACGCAGACCTGACCGGCATTGCGGAACTTGGCGGTGGCGATCTGCTTGGCGGCGGCCTTCACGTCGGCATCCTCGAACACGATCACCGGTGAATGGCCGCCGAGTTCCATGGTCGCCCGCTTCATGTGGGCGCCGGCCAGCGCCGCCAGCTGCTTGCCCACCGGGGTGGAGCCGGTGAAGGTGATCTTGCGGATCACCGGGTGCGGAATGAGGTATTCGCTGATTTCCGCCGGCACGCCGTAGACGAGGCCGATCACGCCCTTGGGCACGCCGGCATCGACAAAGGCGCGGATCAGCTCGGCCGGGGAGGCCGGGGTCTCCTCGGGCGCCTTGACGATGATGGAGCAGCCGGCCGCCAGCGCGCCGCACAGCTTGCGCACCACCTGGTTGATGGGGAAGTTCCAGGGGGTGAAGGCGGCCACCGGGCCCACGGGCTCCTTGATGACCAGCTGGTAGATGCCCGGCGCGCGGGCCGGCACCACGCGGCCATAGGCCCGACGGCCTTCCTCGGCGAACCAGTCGATGATGTCGGCGGCGGCCAGGGTCTCCATGCGCGCCTCGGGGAGCGGCTTGCCCTGCTCCAGGGTCATCAGCCGGGCGATGGTGTCGGCGCGCTCACGCAGGATGTCGGCGGCCTTGCGCATGAGCTTGGAGCGCTCATAAGCGGAGATGTTGCGCCACACCGCAAAGCCGCGGGTGGTGGCCTCCAGCGCCGCGTCGAGGTCGTTGATGGAGGCGTGGGCGACGGTACCGATCTCTTCCTCGGTGGCCGGGTTCAGCACCGGAATGCGGCGGGACCCTTCGGCATCACGCCACACGCCATCGATATGGAGCTGGACGTCGGGATAGGGCGCGGCAGTCATGGGAGCCTCCTTGGAAGGTCTTGGAGCGGGCCGCGTCGGGGCGGCGCAGCTGGCGCTGACCTATAGCGGCTCCGACGGGTGGGATGAAGGGCTCGCAGCCCATCCTTCCAAGACATGAAAAGGGGAGCCGATGCGCCATCCATGCGATGGGGGTATGGCTGGGACCCTAGCCGTCGATCACGCCCGTGGCGCGTCGGGTGGTGTGACGCAAGGGTAGCTTCGGCCGCGTGAGCGCCGGGGCTTGTGAGGGGCCGGTGGAAGGCGCACCCTGCACGAAATCCAAGCGCCGGCCGAGGGGCCGCGGTGTGGCCGCGCGGGCGGCGCCGCGACACGAGGGCGCGGACGCGCGGGAAGACAGGCCTTGGTGCCGCCCGCGAACAGTCGCAGTATACGCGCGAATACGACGTGCCGCGGATGCGGTCGCGGCATGCGGATACGACGGCAAAAGACCATGGACGAGCCTTCCGACAGCAACCTTTCCCGCGCGGAGTTCGCGTATCAGCGGATCCGCGAGGCCATCCGCTCGGGCGAGTTCCAGCCGGGCCAGCGGCTGCGCGAGGCCGACCTCGCCGAGCATTTCCGGGTGAGCCGGACCCCCATTCGCGAGGCCATCCGGCGCATCACCGCCGACGGCCTCCTGGAACTGGTGCCGGGGCGGGGCCTCGCCGTGTCCCAGTTCAGCATGCAGCAGGTGCGGGAAATCTACTTTCTGCGCGCGGTGCTGGAGGGGGCGGCCGCGTCCAGCGCGGCTCAATATGCCTCGCCGTCCGAGATCAAGGCCATGGGTGATCTGCTGGATCAGAGCGCCGAGGTGCTGGACGACCCGGCCGAGACCGGCCGTTTCAACCGCCTGTTCCACCAGGCCATCTACGAGGCGGCGCGCAACCGCTACCTGTCGCAGGCCCTGGCCCAGCTCTCCGATGCCCTGACCCTGCTGCCGGGCACCACCTTCGAGGCGGAGGGCCGCTCGCCGGCGGCGCTGGAGGAGCACCGGGGCATTCTGGACGCCATCGTCGCCCATGCGCCGGAGCGGGCGGAGGAGGCCGCGCGCGCCCACATCCGCCGCGCCAGCGAGACCCGTATGGACATGATGTTCCGCACCGCGTGAGATTCCCGCTCCGCGCTGCCGCGCCGATCGCAAACGAAGAAGGCCGCCCCGGCTCAGCCAGGGCGGCCTTCTTGTGAGACGCAGATGCCTCAGGCGGTGGCGGAGCGCAGCTTGTCGAGGCTCCAGGCGCCGCCGCCCGCAACGGCGAAATACAGGAACAGGAAGCTGTAGAGGGCCGCCAGCTCACCGCCGTTCAGCAGCGGGAAGAAGTTCTGCGGCGCGTGCATCATGAAATAGGCCACCGCCATCTGGCCGGACAGGATGAAGGCCACCGGGCGCGTGAACAGGCCCAGCGCCAGCAGCACGCCGCCGACGATCTCGATGATGCCGGCGAGGCCGAACAGCGAGCCGATGGTCACGCCGTCGAACATGGCCACATGGGGAAAGCCGAACAGCTTGGCCGTGCCGTGGGAGAGGAACAGCAGCGCCGCCACGATGCGCAGCACCGACAGAAGGCGGGGGCTCCAGGTTTCAAAGAAGTCGTTGGAAAGCATAGTCTTGGTCCTTGTCTCGGCGAGAGGGCCTGCCCGCTCACGCCCTGCTCGCCGTCAGGGTGAGGGGAAGTGGATGGGCCGTGCGGCGGGCGCTCAGCCGAACTGGAAGCCCGAATAGGCCTTGCCGAAGATATGGTCGTGGAAGACCCGGTGTCCGGCATCGGTTCCCGCCGCCCCGGCGGCCACGAACAGCGGCACCAGATGTTCGCTGCGCGGATGGCTCATGAGGGCGCCCGGGGCTGACGCCCAGGCGGCGAGCGCCGCGTCGCGGCGGGCGGGCTCCTCCTCCACAGCCGTGGTCAGCCAGCTGTCGAACGCCTCGGCCGCATCGCTCACCCGCCGATCGGGGGTGAAGAAGGCGCGCAGATTGTGGAAGCTCATGCCGCTGCCGACGATCAGCACCCCCTCATCCCGAAGCGGCGCCAGCGCCCGGCCGAGGGCGAGATGGGCCTTCGGATCGAGACTGTGGGCCAGGGAGAGCTGCACCAGCGGCACGTCCGCCTGCGGATAGATGAGCATGAAGGGCACGAACACGCCGTGGTCGTAGCCGCGGGTGGTTTCCTCACCGGTGGCGATACCGGCCCCTTCCAGCACCTGCCGCACCCGCGCCGCCAGCTCCGGCGCGCCCGGCGCCGGGTAGCTGAGGCGGTAGGTGTCGGCGGGAAAGCCGTAATAGTCGAACAGCATCCCGGGATGGGCGCCGATGTTGACCGTCGGCTTGTTCTCCTCCCAATGTCCCGAGATCACCAGAACCGCCTTGGGCCGGCCGCCGAGGGCGCCGTCGAGACCGCGCAGATAGGCCTCCAACCCGTCCCAGCGCGCCGCCGGATCGGGCGACTTGGCCATGAACGGCCAGGGGCCGCCGCCGTGGGCGATGAACAGGGTGGGCCACCGGCGCGCGGTGGTTGCGGAAGATGTGGACATGGCGTGTCCCTTTCTCGTGACGCGGCCTATGGGGCCGCTGTCGTGAGGGGAATATGGGACTGGCCTTTCTCGGAAAAAACTGGGAAAGTTTAGAGCATCATGATCTGAAATTTAGATGGTCTCATGGATGGCCTGACCCTCGACCAGATCCAGGTGTTTCTCGCGGTGGTGGACACCGGCAGCTTCTCGGCCGCCGCCCGGGCGTTGAACCGGGCCCAGTCGGCGGTCACCTATGCGGTCCGGCGCCTGGAGGACCAGACCGGCGCGGCGCTGTTCGACCGGGCCGAATACCGGCCGGCGCTCACCGAGGCGGGGCGGGCATTGCTGCCGCGGGCGCGGCGGATCGCCGAGGCGGTGGGCGCCTTCCGCATGGAGGCCCGTGGCATCGCCGGTGGGCTCGAGGCGGAGCTGACCCTGGTGGTGGATGCCATGTTTCCCATGACGGTGCTGTTGGAGGCGCTGAAAGGCTTCCGCGCCCATTTCCCCACGGTGCAGACCCGGCTTTACGTGGAAACCCTCTCCGCCAGCGCGCAACTGGTCATGGACGGGGTCTGTAACCTCGGCATCGTGGTGGCGGCGCCGCGCGACGTGGAGAGCCTGGCGCGGATGCCGCTGCTGGACGTGGAGCTGGCGCTGGTGGCCGCGCCTTCCCATCCGCTGGCGCAGCGCCTGGGCGCCATCCCGGCCGAGGTGTTGCGGGATCACGTGCAGTTGGTGCTGACCGAGCGTTCGGGGCCCGGCGGCGCGCGCGACCAGGGGGTGCACGCCACTCAGACGTGGCGCATCGCCGACCTGGGCGCCAAGCACGCCATGCTGCGGGCGGGGCTGGGCTATGGCAGCATGCCGCTGCACCTGGTGGCTGCGGATCTCGCCGATGGAACCTTGGTGCGGCTCACGCCGCAGGATTGGGACGGGCGCGCCACCGCGGTGAGCCTGCCCATGTGCGTGGTGCGCCGGGTGCGCGATGCGTTGGGGCCGGCCACGCAGTGGATGGGGGAGCATCTGGTGAGCGTGTCCCGCGCCGTGGGCGCGGGCTGAGCTCAGTCGGAGATCATTTTGGCTTCCACCAAATCGATCTCGCGCACCAGCTTGCGCACCATCTCGTCGGACAACAGGTTGGAGCGCCCGCGGCGATAGAATTCCACCCGCTCGGCCCTGAGGGCCGCCAGGCGCAGGTCCTGCTCGATCTTCTCGGCGGTGCGGAAGCGATCGCCGTCGGCCCCGGTGCGGGAATGACCGTCGATGCGCTGGCGGTAGAGGTCCATGACCCGGGCGCCGACCTCGGTGTACAGGTCGGCATCGGGACGGCCTTCGCCCAGCTCGTGCTGGGCCTGCTCGATGGCCTTGATGGCGGCCTGGGCGGCGGCCACCCGGGCCCGGTCCTCGGCCTTCTGGTGGGTGGGTTCCGCGGGCAGCTGCAGCCCCTTCAACAGGATCGGCAGGCCGATGGAGGCCGCCACCAGCGAGACGATGATGACGCCGGCGGCGAGGAAGATGGCGAGGTCGCGGGCGGGGAAGAACGAGCCGTCGTTCATGAAGATGGGCAAGGTGAGCACGCCGGCAAGGGTGATGGCGCCGCGCACGCCGGCCAGCGCCGTCACCGCCACCAGCCGCCAGCTGGGCCGCTCCATGGGCATGCCCCGCTGGGCGGCGCGGTAGAGCGTGAAGCGCAGCGAGACCCAGGCCCAGATGAAGCGCAGGGCCGCCAGGGCAACGTTGATGGCCACCACATACACCACCAGCCAGATGGGCTCGTGATGGCCCGCCTCGCGCACCACCCGGGCGGCGCCGGCGATAATGGAGGGCAGTTGCTCACCCAGCAGCACGAAGATGACGCCATTGGCGGCGAACTGCACCATGTCCCACACGGCGCTGCGCTGGACCCGGGTGATGGCGAGCGCCTGGCCGCTCTGCTCCACATAGCTCATGGTGATGCCGGCGGAGACGGCGGCGAGAATGCCAGAGCAGTGCAGGTGCTCCGCCAGGAGATACGCGGCGAACGGGATCAACAGGCTGATGAGGATCTGGGCGCCGGTCTCCTCGCCGAGACGCCGCGAGATCCAGTTCTTGGTCATGGTCACGCCAAGGGTGACCGCCGCACCGATGGCGATGCCGCCGGCGGCGAGCCACAGGAAGGTGCCGGCCGCCTCGAACAGGGAAAACGCGCCGGTGAGCGCCGCCGCCACCGCGAACCGCATGCACACGAGGCCGGATGCATCGTTGAGCAGGGATTCCCCTTCCAGGATGTGCATGAGCCGCTTGGGGATGGGCACGCGGGCGGCGATGGCGGACACGGCGATGGGGTCGGTGGGCGAGAGGATGGCGGCGAGCGCGAACGCCACCGCCAGCGGCATGGCGGGGATCATCCAATGGATGAACAGCCCGACGCCCAGCACCGTGAACACCACCAGGCCGAATGCCAGCTCGATGATGGCGCCCTTGTCCTTCAGCAGGCCTTCCTTTGGGATGCGCCAGCCGTCCAGGAACAGCAGCGGTGGCAGGAACAGCAGGAAGAAGATGTCGGGCTGCAGCTCCACCCCGAGGTCGGCGACCGCCGCCACCGCGAACCCGAGGGCGATCTGCACCAGGGGCAGGGGCACCGGAATGGGCAGCGCGCGGGTGAGCGAGCCGGAGATGACGACACCAAGCAGCAGGATCAGGATGGTGGTGATGAGGGTCATGGGCGGAGCAGGCCGGCATCAGGGGCGCGCGCAGGCCGATGGGGCGCTGCGCACGATGAATCGGGTGGTGGTATCTGTGAATAGCATCCGCGCTTCAATCCTCGCTATCCCGGCGCGCGGGGGGCGGCCGCGACATGGCGCGCCCCTTCTGCGACGGCGAGCAGGCACCCGCTTCCCGGCCATTTCGTGGCGCCTGTCAGGGCTCGGTGGGCAGGGGTCGGTACTGCTCGCGGATGCTGGCCACGAAGGCGCGGCAGGCATCGGTGGCGCCATCGGCGCGCCAGGCGAGGGCCACCTCGTGGGCGGCGGTGGCCTCGTCCAGTTCCACATAGGCCACATCGGCGAAATGGCTGGTGCTGAGGGAGCGCGGCACGATGGAGACGCCCATGCCCTGGCTCACCAGCGCCACCACCGTGAACCAGTGCTGGATGTGGTAGTTGAGGTGCGGCTCCACATGGGCCGCCCGCAGCAGGCCGACGATCCGATCATGGTAGTGGGCGGCGAAGTCGCGGGCGAACACCAGGATCTTCTCGCCTGCCAGTTCCCGGAGCGAGAGCCGGCTGCGGCCGGCGAGCCGGTGACGTAAAGGCAGGCAGCACACCAGCCGCTCCACCTCCAGGGACAGGGTCGCCACCGTGTCGGGAAACGGCGTCGCGTGCACGAAGCCCACGTCGACCTTGTGATTGAGGATCTGCTCGATCTGCCGGGTGGAGTTCATCTCCTGCAGGTGCAGCTCCACCTGCGGAAAGCGATCCTGGAACCCCTTCAGCAGCACCGGCAGGCGGCGGTAGAGCATGGAGGGCACGAACGCCACGGTCAGCTTGCCCACGGTGCCCCGCGCGGTCTGGCCGGCGACCTCCTGGGCCGCCTGCAACTGGCCGAGGATGCGCGCGGCGTGGCTGGCGAACACCGCCCCGGCCGGGGTGAGGCGCACCGACTTGCTGGTGCGCTCGATGAGCTGGAAGCCCAGATGCTCCTCCAGCTGCTTGAGGCTGGCGCTCAGGGGCGGCTGGGAGATGTGGAGGGCACGGGCAGCGCGCCCGAAATGGAGCTGCTCGGACAGCACCAGGAAGTGCTGCAACTGCCGAAAGGTGATGGCCATCGGCTCCATCCATAGCTATTTCGCTATCACAGAATACAAACTCAATATTGGATTTCAAATCGCAAGGCGCTGATCCTCCCCCCAATGCACCACGACCGAGACACTCGGCGGACAGGGAGGACGACATGGCCGCTGCGGTTCACCGCAACATCCCCGACAGTGCCGGCATGAATGTGTTTCATGCGGATCCCGGTTTTCTCGATCTGCTGCGGGTCTATCTCGCCCCCGAGATGCTGGAGCGGGTGCTGCCGCGCCTGGAGCGCATGGGCGCGCTGGTGGGCGACCGGCTGGAGCAGCTGGCGCTGACCGCCGACAAGAACCCGCCCAGCCTCGTCATTCGCGCCCGCAATGGGGTCGCCGACGAGCGCGTGGTGAAGCATCCGGCCTATGTGGAGCTGGAGCAGGTGGCCTTCGGCGATTTCGGCCTGGCCGCCATGTCCCATCGCCCGGGAGTGTTCGGGGCGCCGGACAAGCTGCCGCCGCTGGTGAAATATGCGCTGGTCTATCTGTTCGTGCAGGCGGAGTTCGGCCTGTGCTGCCCCCTCAGCATGACGGACTCCCTCACCCGCACCCTGGTGAAGTTTGGCGCGCCGGAACTGGTGTCGCGCTATTTCGAGGCGCTGACCAGCCAAGATCTGGAGACCCTGGCCCAGGGCTCCATGTTCATGACCGAGCAGGTGGCCGGCTCCGACGTGGGGGCCATTGAGTGCACCGCGCGCCTCGAGGACGGGGTGTGGCGCCTCTATGGCGACAAGTGGTTCTGCTCCAATCCCGATGCCGCGCTCGGCATGGTGCTGGCGCGTCCCGAGGGGGCGGGAGCCGGCACCCGCGGGCTGTCCCTGTTCCTGCTGCCCCGCCATCTCCCGGACGGGCGGCGCAACGCCTATCGGATCCTGCGGCTGAAGGACAAGCTCGGCACCCGTTCCATGGCCTCTGGCGAGATCATGCTGGAGGGGGCGGAAGCCTATCTGGTGGGCGAGCCCAATTCCGGCTTCAAGCAGATGACCGACATGATCAACATGTCGCGCCTCGCCAATGGCGTGCGGTCGGCGGGCCTGATGCGCCGCTCGGTGAACGAGGCGCTGTTCGTTGCCCGCAACCGCACCGCCTTCGGCGCGCGCCTTTCGGACCTGCCGCTGATGCGGCGCCAATTGGCCAAGATGCAGGTCACCGCCGAGCAGGGTCGCTCCATGGTGTTCCACACCGCCCGGGTGCTGGAGGCGGCCGACGCGGGCGATGCCCGCATGGCCAAGGTGCTGCGCATCCTCACGCCGCTGATCAAGTTCCGCACCTGCCGCGATGCCCGCAAGGTGGCGGGGGATGCCATGGAGGTGCGCGGGGGCTGCGGCTATATCGAGGAATGGTCCGATGCCCGGGTGCTGCGCGATGCCCATCTCGGGTCCATCTGGGAGGGCACCAGCAATATCGTCGCCCTCGACGTGGCCCGCGCCACCCGCCGCGAAGGCGCCCTGGAGGCGCTCTCCGGCTATCTTGATGAATTGCAGCGGGAGATCGGTCCCCAGCGTCTGCCGGACGGCCTTGCCGACCGGGTGAAGGCGGCGGTGGATTTGCTGCATGCGGTCGCCCACGACAAGAGCCGTGAGGCGCAGGTGCGGGAGGCGGCGACCGCTGTCTACAACGCCACCTCGGCCACGGTGCTGAGCTGGGAAAACGCTCGCATTGAGGCCCAGACCAACGCCCGGTCCGGCCTGCGCCAGGCCATCGCCGGCGCGGTGCTGCGGCACAAGCTGATGCCGAGCGATCCGCTGCGGCGCGTCGCGGACGAGGCCGCCGAGATCGAGCTCCTGATCGGCGACGCCCAATCCCTCGCGCGGGAGGCGGCGGAATGAGTGCCCACGCCCCGATCGAGGCGCTGGAAAGCGCCGCTGCGCCCGCCACCGGCGCCCTTGCCGGCCTGAAGGTGGTGGATCTGAGCCGTGTGCTCGGCGGCCCCTTCGCCACCCAGATCCTCGGTGACCATGGCGCCGACATTATCAAGATCGAGCCGCCGGGCGGCGACGAGACGCGGGAATGGGGCCCGCCCTTTCTCGATGGCACAGCCTCCTATTTCCTCGGGGTCAACCGCAACAAGCGCTCCATGGCCCTCGATCTCACCCAGCCGGCTGGCCGCGAGGTGCTGCTGCGGCTGCTGGAGGGGGCCGATGTGCTGGTGGAGAATTTCAAGACCGGCACCCTGGAGAAGTGGGGGCTGGGCTATGAGGAGGTTCTGGCCGCGCGTTTTCCCCGCCTCATCCACTGCCGGGTGAGCGGCTTCGGCGCCGATGGCCCGCTTGGCGGGCTGCCGGGCTACGATGCGGTGTTGCAGGCCATGGGCGGCATCATGAGCGTCAATGGCGTGGCCGGTGGCGAGCCCACCCGCGTCGGCCTGCCGGTGGTGGATATGGTGACGGGGCTCAACGCCGCTCTCGGCATTCTCCTTGCCCTGCAGAACCGGGTGCAGACGGGGCGCGGCCAATCGGTGGAGGCGACCTTGTTCGACTCCGCCCTGTCGCTGCTCCATCCCCATGCGGCGAACTATTTCCTCTCCGGCCGGCTGCCGCAGCGCACCGGCAACGACCATCCCAATATCGCGCCCTATTCCACCTATGCCACCGGCACCCGCCCCATCTATCTCGCCGTGGGCAACGACCGGCAGTTCCGCAAGCTGTGCGCCACCATCGGCGCGCCTGACCTCGCGACGGATCCGCGCTTTCTCACCAATGGCGCGCGGGTGGAGAACCGGGCGGCGCTGAAGGGCGCGCTGGAAGCCGCGCTGGCGGCGTTCGACGGGGAAGAACTCGCCACCCGCCTCATCGCCGCCGGCGTGCCCGCCGGCGCCATTCTTGATGTGGCCGAGGCCCTGGCCCATCCCCATACGGCCCATCGGCGCATGGTGGTGGAAATGGGGGCCTATCGCGGCCTCGCGGCGCCGATCCGGCTCAGCCGCTCGGCGGCGAGTTATCGCCGTCCGCCGCCGGGTTTCGGTGCGCAGACGGCGGAGATCCTGGCCGAGGCCGGGATCGAGGCGAAAGAGGCGGAAGAACTGACGCAACACGGTGTGGTGCCGCGCCAACGGACCCACCAGAACTGATCACGCCAATTCAGATCAGATGTCGGGAGGACATGATGAAGCACTTCAATGTCAGGGCGCTTGCCCTGTCGATCGGGCTTGCCGTCAGCGCGGGTGCCGCGGGCGCGGCGGAGCCGAAGCTGCCGTCGAGCATGGTGTGGGCCACCTATGACGTGGGCTCCAGCGGCTTCGTGGAAGCGTCCGCCATCGCCGATGCCTTCGGCAAGGCCTATGGCACGCGGGTGCGGCTGATGCCCTCGGGCACCTCCATCGCCCGCCTGCTGCCGCTCAAGACCGGCCGCGCGCAATATGGGTGGCTGGCCGACGAGCTCTATTTCGCCACCGAAGGCACCTATGATTTTGCCGCCGCCGATTGGGGTCCGCAGGATCTGCGGGTGCTGGCGGGGCGCCCGTCCACCTTCGGCCTCGCCACCGCTGCCGACAGCGGCATCAAGAGCGTCGCCGACGTGCGTGGCAAACGGGTGCCGCGCATCAAGGCCAACCCGTCCATCAACATCAAGGTAGAGGCCATGCTGGCCTTCGGCGGGCTGACCTGGGACGACGTGCATGTGGTGGAGGTGCCGTCCTATGGCGCGGCGCTGCAGGCGCTGGTGAACGGCCAGGCCGACGTGGCCGGCACCACGCCCACCGCGGCGGCGCTCTACGAGCTGGAGTCCCAGCGGGGCATCGCCTGGGTGCCGTTGCCGAAGGACAATGCGGCGGGCTGGAAGGCGATCACCTCGGTGGCCGACTTCTTCGCGCCCGTGACGGCCACCGCCGGCGCCGGCTTGTCGCCGGAGAAGCCGGCGGAGCTGTTCGCCGTGCGCTACCCGATGATCTCCGTCTATGCCAACGCTTCGGACGAGGACGTCTATGAGTTCCTCAAGGCCCTGGACAAGACCTATGGCCTTTATTCCGGCGCCACCAATGCCATGCCCGGGTGGCGCCTCGCCGATGCCGGCACCGCGCCGTCGGACGCGCCGTTCCATTCCGGCGCCATCCGCTATCTGAAGGAGATCGGCGTGTGGACGGACCGGGACGAGGCCTGGAACACGGCCCGCCTGGCCCGGCTCGAAGCGGTGCGCGCCGCCTGGAGCACCGCGCGCACCCTGGCCGCCGAGAAGAAGGTTGCCGATGCCGATTGGCCCGCCTTCTGGGACACCTATCGCAAGCAGCATCTGAACTGAGCTTTGCGGTCCGGCCCGTGCCGCGCGCGGCACGGGTGTGTCCAGGAGGAACCCCCATGTCCGATCCATCCCAGAATGGGCAGGTCCGTGCCGCCGCGGCCGAGGTCACGCCGGCCCCACGGGTCCGCGGTGCCGTCAAGGCGGCGCTACTGCTGCTTGGCGGCGCCGGCCTCGCCATCATCACGGCGCAGAGCTTCAATCTTGAAATCGCCGGCGTGCTGCCGTTGCTCGCCAACCGGTATTATTACGTCCTCGTGAGCCTGTTCCTGGCGGCGGCCTTCCTGCTGCAGCCGGCCCGGGGCAGCGATGGCGACGTGACGCCGTTCGACTGGGGTTGCGCGGTCCTCGCCTTGCTCACCGGTGGCTATCTGGCGTTCGAGGCGGAAACCATCATCACCAGCGGCTGGGAGGTGGTGGCCCCGCCGTTCGCCGTGGCGGTGTGCGCCATCGTGGTGCTGCTGGCGCTGGAGGCGGTGCGCCGCACCGGCGGCCTGGTGCTGCTCGCCATCTGCGTGGTGTTCGCGGCCTATCCCCTGTTCGCCGGCTCCATGCCCGGCTTTCTGTGGGGCACGCAGCTCAACCTGTCCGAAACGCTGGCCGCCCATGTGATGGGCGCGGAGAGCGTCATCGGCATGCCGTTGCGGGTGGTGGCCGATGCCCTGGTGGGCTTCATCATCTTCGGCTCGGTGCTCAGCGTCATGGGCGGCGGGCAGTTCTTCATGGATCTGTCCATGGCCCTCATGGGCCGCAGCCGCGGCGGACCGGCCAAGGTGGCAGTGCTCTCCTCCGCTTTGTTCGGCTCGCTGTCGGGCAGCGTCATCTCCAACGTGCTCACCACCGGGCGCTTGACCATTCCGGCCATGAAGCGGGCCGGCTATCCCCCCACCTATGCCGCGGCGATGGAAGCCTGCGCCTCCACCGGGGGTACTTTGATGCCGCCGGTGATGGGGGCGGTGGCCTTCATCATGGCCTCGTTCCTCGACACCTCCTACACCACCATCGTGGTGGCGGCGGTGGTGCCCTCGCTGCTCTATTACCTGGCGCTGTTCATCCAGGCCGATGTGTTCGCCGCACGCACCGGCATCCGCGGGGTGGGGCGCGACCAACTGCCGAGGCTGCTGGCCACGGTGCGGGGCGGCTGGCACCATCTGGCGTCGCTGGTGGTGCTGGTGGTGCTCCTGTTCGTCTCCAGCCCCGATCGCGCCGCCTATTACGCCACGGCGATCATGCTGGTGCTGGGCATGGTGGCCACCCGCCGCGTGCTGCCGCTGCGCACCGTGCGCGAGCTGCTGCTCGATGTGACCGGCAACATCGCCTATCTGGTGGCGACCCTGTGCGGCATCGGCCTGATCGTCGGGTCGCTGGCCATGACCGGGGTGGGCAGCGCCTTCTCTCGCGAGCTGGTGCTCTATGGCGGCAACAACGTGCTGCTGCTGCTGTTGCTCGGCGCGCTCACCAGCTTCGTGCTGGGTATGGGGATGACGGTCAGCGCCTGCTACATCTTCCTCGCCACGGTGCTGGCCCCGGCGCTGGTGGGGCTCGGGCTCAACCCCTTGGGCGCGCACCTGTTCGTGCTCTATTGGGGCATGCTCTCCTACATCACGCCGCCGGTGGCCCTGGCCTCCATCGCCGCTGCGCAGATCGCCGGGGCGCGCGGGCTGGAGACGGGGTTCGCCTCCATGCGGCTGGGGCTGGTGCTGTTCATCCTGCCCTTCATGTTCGTCTACAACCCGGGTCTGCTGCTGCAGGGGGATGTCTTCAACATTGTCGTCTCGGTGGGCACCGCGGTGGTGGCGACCGTGCTCCTGTGCTGCGCGGTGGAAGGCTACATCTACCGGGTGGGCACCATCGGCACGCTGGAGCGTGGCGCGGTGCTGGTGGGTGCGGTGCTGCTGATGGTGCCGATCCGGCAGACCGAGCTCGCCGGTGCGCTGGTGCTGGTGCTGACGGCGGTGGGCATGGCGCTGATGCGGCGCCGGGCTGGTCGCGTCGGCTCCGAGCTGGGCTAGGCGGCGGTCACGGATGATCGTCGCGATCCGGTTCGGGGGACGGTCGGCGGCGATCCGGAGTCCCGGCACGATAGCCGATCGTGCCGGGACAACGTCTTTTGCCGCCTCAGCGGACGACGGAGCGGGCCTGCAATTGGGCCAGTTGTTCGGGCGACTGGCCCAGCTCCGCGCCGAGCACGGCGGCGGTGTCGCCGGCCAGGGCGGGGGGCATGCGGCGCACCGGCATGCGCTGCCCGTCCATGCGGTAGGGCGGCGCCAGCACATGGCGCGGCTGCCCGGTGTCGGCGGTGCCGCTGACCACCATGCCGGCGGCCTCGGCCCGCGCCGAGGTGAGCGCCTCCAGCAGCCCCAGCACCTCGCCGCCAGGGATGCCGGCGGCCTTCAGCGCCGCCAGCAGATCGGCGCGGCGATGCTTCAGAAGCTCCGCTTCCAGGATCGGCAGCAGTGCCGCCCGGTTGCGCGAGCGTTCCAGATTGGTGGCGAAACGTGGGTCCGCCGGTAGGTCTGGACGATCGAGGATGACCTCGCAGAAGCGCTTGAACTGGGCATTGTTGCCCACCGTCAGCACCAGCGGGCCATCGCCGGCCTGGAACACGCCATAGGGCACGATGGAGGGGTGAGCATTGCCATAGCGCGGCGGGTCCTGCCGCTGGGCCAGAGCCTCCAGGCCGTAATAGCTGGTGAGGGTGAGCCCGCAGTCAAAGAGCGCCAGCTCGATCTGGCGGCCGCGCCCGGTGCGCTCGCGCTGGTAGAGCGCCGCCAGCACCGCCTGGGCCGCATATTGGCCGGTGAAGAGATCGACAGCAGCGACGCCGAATTTCAGCGGCGGCTGGCTGGCCTCGCCATTGAGCGCCATCAGCCCCGCCTCGCCCTGAACCACGAGGTCGTATCCGGGCCGCGTCGCCTCTGGGCCATCGGAGCCGTAGCCGGCGATGGAGCAATAGATGAGGCGGGGGTTCACGGCGCAGAGATCGGCATAGCCGAGGCCCAGCTTGTCGGCGCCTCCGGTCTTGAAATTCTGCACCACCACGTCGGCCTCGCGCGCCATCGCCTTCACCAGGGCGACCCCTTCGGCGGTGGCGAGATCGATGCCGATGGAACGCTTGTTGCGATTGACGCTGTCGAAATAGGAGGTGTTGCTGGTGCCGGTTCTCAGGCCCCAGTCGCGGGTGTCGTCGCCGCGGCCGGGGTGCTCCACCTTGATCACGTCGGCGCCGAGATCGCCCAGCACCATGGCGCACCAGGGGCCGGCGAGGATGCGCGACAGGTCGAGCACGCGCACGCCGGCCAATGGCAGGTCGGCATCCGGGGTGGAGGGGGTGTGGGTCATCAACGGCAACTCCAACGGGCGCTACAAGGGGCGCTTCAACGCGCGCTTCACGGGGCGCTTCAGGGGCGGCGGGCTTCAGGCCCCCATTACGCCGTCCAGGCGGCGCACCATCTCGATCAGGCGCGGGCGCACCTCGTCGAGCAGGAACTGGGGGGGAGAGATGACGGTGGGCGCACCGCAATTGATGGCCATGGGCGGCAGGCCACCGCCGGGCCGGAAGCCCACGGCGATGGCGCTGACGCTTTCCTGCCAGTCGCCGAACGAGCAGCACACCCCGAGCCTCGCATAATCGTCCATGGCCTTGTGGAGGCTGTCGCGCACCTGCGGCCAGGCCAACGGATCGAGCATGCGCAGCTCCTCGAACAGCGGCGCCCGTTCCGCCTCGTTCAGCACGGCGATGAACGCGCGGCCGATGGACGAGCGGGCGATGGACATGCGCACGCCCACATCGATATTGAGGGAGATGGCGGCCGGGCCCCGCAGCGATTCCACATAGCGCATGGACAGCCGGTCCCGCACCGCCAGCCCCACGGTGGCGCTGGAGAAATTGGCGAGGTCCCGCATCGCCGGACGGGCGATCTGGCGCACATCGAGGCCGCCCAGGGCCACTGTGCTCAGCGCCACCAATTGGGTGCCGAGCCGATATTTGCCCACCTCCTCCACGAAGTGCAGGTAGCCCATCTTGGTCAGCGTGTAGGTGAGGCGCGACACCGTGGAGCGCGGCAGCTTGCAGCGCTCGGCAATCTCGTGATTGGCCAGGAAGGTCTCGCCGCGCTTGAAGCAGGCAAGCACCTCCAGGCCGCGGGCCAGGGCGGTGATGAAGTGACGGTCGTCCTTGCCGTCGCTGTCGGCCTCGATGTCGGCCGGTGTTTCATTCCGGGTCATGGCGAAAACCTCAGTGTCGCCGCGTGCCGGGGCGTGCCGGGCGGCGCGGGGCCGCTGCTCGGGCTCCATTATCGTGGATTCGGCGCGCTGGCCCCACTCATGGCTGTTTCTTGAAGAACGCCGCGAATGCCGCCTGGGCGGCCGGGCCGCGCCGCAGGGCATGGAAGCTCTCCGCCTCCAGGTGCAGCGCCTGCGTCACCGGGGCGGCCGTCGCTGCCCGCAGCAGGCGCTTGGTGGCGATGAGCGATTCCGCCGGCAGCACCGCCAGGGCGCGCGCTTTCTCCAAGGCGAGATCGAGCGCTCCGCCTTCGGCGGTGACGGCATTGACGATGCCGGCCTCGCGGGCGGTCTCGGCGCCGAACAGCTCGCCCAGCAGCAGCAGCTCGGCTGCCTTCTTGGTGCCCGCCACCCGCGGCAGCAGATAGCTCGAGGCGCCTTCCGGGCACAGGCCGAGATTGACGAACGGCAGCCGGAAGCGGGCGCCGCCACCGGCATAGGCGAGATCGCAATGCAGCAGCATGGTGGTGCCGATGCCCACCGCGAAGCCTTCGACCGCCGCGATGACGGGCTTGGGGAAGGTGGAGAGCACGCCGAGATAGGTGAGCCCGGCGCTGGGCTCGCCAGTGTCCGAGGTGTCCTGGAAATCAGCAAGGTCATTGCCGGCGGTGAAGCAGCCCTGGGCGCCGGTGAGCACTACCGCGCCCACGTCGTCGTCGTCCGCCGCCGCGCTCAGCGCCGCGCCAAGGGCGCCATAGGTCGCGCGATCGAGCGCGTTGCGCCGCTCGGGGCGGGAGATGGTGAGCTGGCGTACGCGCGGGTGCGGATCGCTGATGACGAGGCTCGGGGCCATGGGCGTCTCCTGTGGTTTCCGGCGACGTCTGCCGCGTCGCCTGGAGTTTGGGTGCTGGGGATAAGTGTTTCAGGTCGCGTAGGCTGCGGCCGTGGTGGCAAGGCGCTGGCGGGCCTGCGCATATTCGTCCACCAGGCGGGCGACCATATTCGCCACCGGCGGCGCGTCGGATATGGTGCCCACCCCCTGGCCGGCCCCCCACACGTCGCGCCAGGCCTTCACCCGGCCCGAGCCGAAATTCATGGCGCTCTTGTCCCCATGGGGCAAGGCCTCGGGGTCGAGGCCGGCGGCGACCACCGAGGGCTTCAGGTAGTTCCCCGGAACGCCGGTGAAGAAGGGGGAGTAGAGGATGTCGGAGGCCGCCGAGCCGGCGATCATCTCCTTGTAGGCGGGCACCGCGCGGGATTCGGCGGTGGCGATAAAGCGGGTGCCCATATAAGCGAGGTCGGCCCCCAGCGCCTGGGCCGCCAGGATGCCGTCGCCGGTGGTGATGGCGCCGGCCAGAGCGATGGGGCCGTCATAGAAGCGCCGCACCTCGCTGAGCAGGGCGAACGGGCTGAGGGTGCCGGCATGGCCGCCGGCGCCCGCGCACACCAGGATGAGGCCATCCACCCCCGCTTCCAGCGCCTTTTCCGCATGGCGCACGGTGGTCACGTCATGGAACACCACGCCGCCATAGGAATGGGCCTGGCGCACCACCTCGCCGGGGGCGCGCAGGGAGGTGATGATCAGCGGCACCTCATGGGCGACGCAGGTCTCCATGTCCTGGGCCAGCCGGTCGTTGGAGGCATGGACGATCTGGTTGACCGCGAACGGCGCGATGCGCCGGGTGGGGTCCAGGGCGCGGGCGGCGGCAAGTTCCGTCTTAATGCGCCGGAGCCAGTCGTCGAGCGTCTCCGGGGCGCGGGCGTTGAGGGCGGGAAAGGCGCCGACCACGCCGGCCAGGCACTCGGCGATCACCAGCTCCGGACCGGAGAGGATGAACATGGGCGAGGCGATGACGGGCAGGGACAGGGTGCCGCGCAGCGCCGGCGGCAGGCGGCTTTCCGCGGTGCTCACTGGGCCTGTCCCTCCCGCGCGAAATAGAGGTCGTGGAGGCGGTCGATGTCGACGCCGGCGGCGGGCTCCGACATCACCACCTTGCCCGAGCGCATCAGGTGGAGATCATCGGCCACCGACAAGGCCATGCGGGTGTTCTGCTCGATGAGGATGATGGTGGTGCCCTCACCCTTCAGCTTGCGGATGATGTCGAACACCTCGTTGACGATCACCGGGGCGAGGCCCAGGGAAGGCTCGTCGATGAGCAGGATGCGGGGTTTCGCCATCAGCCCGCGGCCCATGGCCACCATCTGCGCCTCGCCGCCGGAGAGCGAGCCGGCCAGTTGGTGGCGGCGCTCCTTGAGGCGGGGGAAGAAAGTGTACATGCGCTCCAGATTGGTGGCGAGGTCGGCCCGGCAGCGCTCCGGATAGGCGCCCAGATAGAGGTTTTCCTCCACCGACATGTCGCGGAACACCAGCCGGCCTTCCGGGACCATGACGATGCCCTGCGCGGCGAGATCCCAGGTCTTGCCCTTGAGCGGCTGGCCGCCCAGCAGGATCTCGCCCTGATAGGGCAGGAGGCCCGTAAGCGTCCGCAGCAGCGTGGTTTTTCCGGCGCCGTTGGGGCCGACGATGGCGGTCAGCGCACCTTCGCGGAAGGTGAGGTTCACATCCCACAGCACGGTGATGGCGCCATAGCCGGAGGTGAGGTTGCGGGTCTCAAGCATGGGCGGTCCCCGTGTAGCTTTCCATCACCGCCGGATTGGCGAACACCTCGGCCGGTGTGCCGTCGGCGATGAGCTGGCCGAAGTTCAGCACCACGGCGCGGGTGCACAGTTCCGAGATCGTCTCGATGTCGTGCTCGACGATCACGATGGTGAGCCCGAACAGGCGGTGCAACTCCCTGAGCTTCAACATGAATGTGCGCTTGGCGTTGCTCTCCAGGCCGGCCAGCACCTCGTCGAGGAGGAGCAGCTTGGGCTCGGTGGCGAGGGCCTTGGCGATCTCCAGCCGCTTCAGCTCCTGCAGGGCGAGGGCGGAGGCGGCGTCCGCGTCGGCCTTGTGGGAGAGTTCCATCACCGTGAGGATCTCGTCGATCCGCTTGGGGTCGTAGCGCCCGGCGCCAAACACTTGAGCCACCGCGAGATTTTCCCGCACCGAGAGATGGTGCATGGGCTGGGGGATCTGGAAGGTGCGGCCGATGCCCACCCGCGCCCGGCGATGGAGCGGTAGCCGGATGACGTTTTTGCCATCGAAGGTGATCTGGCCCCGGGCCTTCACCAGGCCCGAGATGGAGTTGAACAAGGTGGTCTTGCCGGCGCCATTGGGGCCGACGAGGCCGAGGATCTCGCCCTGAGGGATCTCGAAGGAGACGTCCGAGAGGGCGGTGAGGCCGCCGAAGCGGACGGTGACGGCGTCAAGCTTCAGCATGGTGCTTCTCCGAGCGGGGGAAGAGGCGGGCGACGAGGCCGGAGAGCCCGTTGGGGGCCACCAGCACCATCACCGCCAGCACGATGCCGAGCAGGATCTGGTGCCCCACCGGGATCAGGCTCTTGGCCACCACCTGGTCGAACAGATAGATCACCACCGCCCCGACGATGGGGCCGAGCACGGTGCGGTATCCGCCGAACACCGCGGCGATGATGGGCATGACGCTCCAGATGCCGGAGAAGGCATAATCGGGTTCGAGAAAGCCGATGATGTGGGCATTGAGGGCCCCGAACACGCCGGCGATGAAGGCGGAGAGCAGCAGCATCCAGGTCTTCAGCACGGTGGCGTTCACGCCCACCACCCGGGTGGCGTCCTCGCTCTCGGCGATGGCGCGCAGGGCGGTGCCCACGTGGCTGCGGCGGATGACGACATAGACCAGCGCGAACAGCACCACGCAGGCCAGAACCAGCACATAGCTGCCGGCGCGCTCGGACAGGTCGAGGCCGAACACGGTGGGCAGGCTGGGGAAGCGCTGCAGGCCGGCGGCGCCGCCGGTGAGCCAGTCGAGCTCGGTGGCGAGAATGCGGAAGATCTGCGCGTAGGCGAGGATGGCCAGGGCGAAATAGGGCCCGGACAATCGCAGCGCCGGCAGCATGGCGAGGGAGGAGAGGGTGGCGAACAGCCCGCCGATGGGAATGGCGAGCAGCACCGGCACGTTGAGCCGGGCCGCCAGCAGGGCGGAGGCATAGGCGCCGACGCCGAAGAAGGCGGCGTGGCCGAACGAGACCATGCCGCCGAGATTGCCCAGCAGCGCCCACGACAAGGCAAGGCCGGCGAGGATCAGGGCGGAGATCAGAAGGCCCAGCATGTAGGGGCTGGCGCCCACCATGAGGGGCACTAGCGCGAGCACCAGGAGGCCGGCGCCGAGGGCGATGCCTCGGGCGGTGGAGGAACCGGCTGGGGAACCGGCGGCGGGATGGGATGCAGAGTGGCTCATGGCTCGCCTTTCAGCCGCGGCGGGCGCGCGCGCCGAACAGGCCGTTCGGCATGAAGAACAGAACGAGCAGGAACAGCACCATGCCGGCGAGTTCCTGCAGGGCGGAGCTGGCGAACGTGACGGTGAGCGCCTCGGTGAGGCCCAGCAGCACCGCGCCCAGGAACACCCCGGGGATGGAGCCGACGCCGGCCAGCACGGTGATGATGAAGGCCTTCACGGTGAGCGCATGGCCGGTGGCCGGCTGCACCACGCTCATGGTGTAGAGGGCGATGCCGGCGAACGATGCGAGGGCGCCGGCCACCAGGAACGACACGGTTTCGATGCGGGTGGGGTTGATGCCCATGAGCTGGGCGGCGCCGCGATTGGACGACACCGCGCGCACCGCGCGCCCGTACCAGCTGGACTTGAGCCACCACCACAGCACGCCCATGAGCACCAGCGCCAGGACGAAGGCGATCAGCTCGCCGCGCATGGCGTAGACGTCGCCGAACGACACCGCATCCTGCAGGAAGGCGGAGCTGGTGGTGCGCACATCGCTGGCGAACAGCAGCAGGATGGCATTGGTGAGAATGATGCCAATGGCGAAGGTGAGGATGAGGGAGTTGAGCTCCCGGTGGTCCTTGATGCGGTCCACCAGCAGGAACAGGATCCAGCTCGCCACGCCGACCACGATCAGGGCCAGGGGAATGGCGAAATAGGGGTCGAGCCCGGTGCGGGATTCCACCAGATAGGCCATGTAGGCGGCCAGCAGCACCAGTTCGCCATGGGCCAGGTTGATAATGCGCATAGCGCCGAAGGCGAGGGCGAGGCCGAGCGCCACCAGCGCATAGACGCCGCCGATCAGCACGCCGGAAAACAGCGCCTGCAGAACGAGTTCGGTCATGTCACCTCGACGGGAGCACAAGCTGTCGGGGAAGGGGGCGGGGCCGCGGGCACGGATGGGCCCGCGGCAGGGACGTCACCAGGGCAGGCCCGGGTAGACGATCTCGCCGGTGGCGGCGGACTTGGGCGACACCAGCACGATCTTGCCGTCGCGGTGCTGGCCCATGGAGAGGGAGAAGTTGGGGTTGTCGCCGGTCTGGTCGAACTGGATGCGGCCGAGCAGGCTGTCGCGGTCGGTCTTGCGCATCTCGTCCGACAGGCCGCCGCTTTCGAGGGTGCCGGCCTCGGCGGCGCGGAAGATGCCGTCGCACAGCACCATGGTTTCCACGAAGCTCAAGGTGGAGAGATACTCGATGTCCTTCTTGTACATCTCCTTGTAGAGCTTTGCGAAGGTCTGGCCTTCCTCGCTCTTCACCTCGACCGGGAACGGCAGGAACGAGGTGCCCACCACATTGCCCATGAGGTCGGGGAATTCGGTGTACATCTTGGGGGTCGCCAGCGACCAGGTGCCGACGATCAGCTTCACGTTGGGCTTCAGCACCTTGGCGGCGCGGATGATGCCCACATAGTCGTTCTCATAGGCCGACATCATGATGATGTCCGGCTTATCCTGCAGCTTGATCTTGTTGATGATCGGCTTGAAATCGGTGATGGCGGGATCGAACTTGTGCACCGTCACCTTGATGCCGGCCGCCGTGAGGTCCTTGTCGAGGCCTGCCGCCAGCAGCGCCGGCGCCTCCTTGGTGGAGGCGATGATGGACACCGACTTCGGCTTCAGATCGGTGAGAAGCGTGGCAATGCCCCGTTCGTAACCGGCATTGTTGTTGATGCGGAAGAAGGTCTTCAGCCCGCGGGCGGTAAGCTCGTCGCTGACCGCGCCGGCGGTGATGTAGGTCTTGCCCAGCTTGTCGGATGCATCGGAGGCGGGGCCGACGATGTTGGAGCCGTAGCCGCCGATGATGGCGACGGCGCCGCTCGAGGCCAGCTTCTCGACCGCGGAAACCGCCTTCGCCGGCGTGCTCTCGTCGTCGATGACCTCGACCTTCACCTTGTACTTGGGGGAGATGGCATTGCACATCTTCACCGCCACCTGCATGCCCTCGTCGAAGGCCTGCCCGGAGCGCGCCAGCGTGCCGGTGAGCGGCATGTGGGCCCCGATGGTGAAGGTTTTCGGGGCGTCCTCGGCGTGGGCGCCGGCGCTGCCCGCCGCCAGGGCGAGAGCGAACGTCGCGGACGCGAGTGTCTTGCGGACCATGAATTTCCTCCCAGAGCGTGTCCGACGCCGGGAGCCGGTGCCGTCCGGGGTTCCGGTGGCGGCCGCCTCCCTTGCTGCAGTGGAAGGCGAACGCGCACGGCCGGGGGCCGAGGTGTCCGCCTCCTGCGGTGATCCGGCGATGGGATGAGGGCCGGTGGCGATGCACCGGGTGACGGACCAAGCCGCCACTGAAGTTCCTCCCGATCGCGCAGGTGTCTCCCGCGTTCTGTTTGCCCCGGCTTTGGCGTGCCGCGGTGCCCGAGATGCATGGCATGGTCACACCGGCGGTGTCAATTCTGCAGATTAGAATTCTGCAGGTCGGAACATTTTTATATCATATCGTACTATGGCACCATCTTGTGCCCGTCTGT
Organism: Xanthobacter sp. NM-25; assembly: GCF_022138605.1. GTDB lineage: Bacteria > Pseudomonadota > Alphaproteobacteria > Rhizobiales > Xanthobacteraceae > Xanthobacter. The sequence continues at coordinate 581,459 of NZ_JACBFS010000001.1, read as the reverse complement.
GGCCTTGACAAGTCTGGGTTCGGCGGGGCACGTCTTTGAAAACTGCAGATCATAATTCCGCAATGCAGAATTCATGGGGAGGGAAGATGGCTTCGGTCCATACTGCGATCACCGACGGCGTTGCCGTGCTCACCATCGTCAATCCGCCCGTCAATGCGCTGGGCGTCGCCGTTCGTTCCGGCCTGGTCGAGGCGGTGGCCGCGGCCGTCGCCGATTCCGCCGTGCGCGCGCTGGTGCTGGCGGCGGAGGGCAAGGTGTTTGTGGCCGGTGCCGACATCTCCGAATTCGGCAAGCCGCCGCTGCCGCCGTCGCTGCCCGAGGTGGTGGCGGTGATCGAGGATTGCGCCAAGCCGGTGGTGGCCGCCCTCAATGGCGCGGCCTTGGGCGGTGGCCTGGAGCTGGCTCTCGCCTGTCATGGGCGGGTGGCGGCGCCCGGCGCCAAGCTGGGCCTGCCCGAGATCAAGCTGGGGCTCATCCCCGGCGCCGGCGGCACCCAGCGCCTGCCCCGCATCATCGGCGCGGGGCCGGCCTTTGCCCTCATGTCCTCCGGGGATCCGGTGGACGCGCGCAAGGCCCTGGCCCTCGGCATGGTCGACGAGATCGCCGAAGGTGATCTTCTGGCCGCCGCCATCGCGTTGGCGGTGCGCCTCGCGGCGGCCGGCGGCTGGACCAAGACCCGTGCGCGGGCCGACAAGTTCAGCCCCGAGGATCGGGCCGCCTTCGAGGCGGCGGCCGCCGCCGCCCTGAAGCGCGCCGGCCGGGTGCCCAATGTGCCGGCCCTCATCGACGCGGTGCGGGCTTGTCTCGATCAGCCGTTCACTGAGGCGCTCGCCGTGGAGCGGGCCCGCTTTTCCGCTCTGGTCAATGATCCGAGCGCCCGGGCCCTGCGCCATATCTTCTTCGCCGAGCGCGAGGCGGCGCGCATTCCCGGCATCGGCAAGGAGGTGAAGGCGCGGCCCATCGCCAAGGCGGCGGTGATCGGCGCCGGCACCATGGGCGGCGGCATCGCCATGTGCTTCGCCCAGGCCGGCATTCCGGTCACCCTGATCGAGGTGAAGCCGGAGGCGCTGGAGGTCGGCATGGCCCGCATCCGCGCCAATTACGAAACCTCGGTGAAGCGCGGGTCCCTCACGGCGGAGGCCATGGCCGAGCGCCTGTCGCGCATCCTGCCGGCGGTGGGGCTCGAGGCTGCCGCCGATGCCGACATCGTGGTGGAAGCCGTGTTCGAGGACATGGGGGTCAAGGCCGAGATCTTCGGCGCCCTCGACAGGCTGACGAAGCCCGGCACCATCCTCGCTACCAACACCTCTTATCTGGACGTGGACGCCATCGCCGCCACCACCGGGCGGCCACAGGATGTGGTGGGGCTGCATTTTTTCAGCCCGGCCAATGTGATGCGTCTGCTGGAAGTGGTGCGCGGGGCGCAGACTGCGCCTGACGTTCTGGTGACCGCCATGGGGCTCGGCCGCACCCTCGGCAAGCTGCCGGTGGTGGTGGGCGTGTGCTACGGCTTCGTCGGCAACCGCATGCTGGCCAAGCGCACCGAGGCGGCCGAGCGCCTGCTGCTGGCCGGCGCGCTGCCCCATGAGGTGGATGCGGCGGTGACCGATTTCGGCTTCCGCATGGGGCCGTTCGCCATGGCGGACCTGGCCGGCCTCGACATCGGCTGGCGCGCCCGCAAGGCGGCCGGAGACAAGGCGGTGAACGCGCCGGTGGCCGATGCCCTGGCCGAGCAGGGCCGATTCGGCCAGAAGACCGGCCGCGGCTTCTATCTCTACCCGGACGGCGCGCGCGCCGGCGCGCGGGACCCGGAGACCGAGGCGCTCATCGGCGCCCTGGCGGCGGCGCGCGGCATCGCCCGGCGCAGCTTCACGCCCGACGAAATCCTCGCCCGGCTGTTCTATCCCATGGTCAACGAGGGGGCGAAGATCCTGGAAGAGGGGATCGCCGCCCGCTCCGGCGACATCGATATCATCTGGGTCAACGGCTACAACTGGCCGGCCTTCACCGGCGGCCCCATGCAATGGGCCGAGGAGGTGGGGCTGGCGACCATCGTTGCCGGGCTGGAGCGCTTCGCGGCCGAGACCGGCGACGCGAGCCTCGCCCCCTGCGCCCTGCTGCGCCAGCTCGCCGCCGGCGCCGGCTCCTTCGCCGCCCGGGATGCGGCGTGATGGCCGGTGAAGGGGCGAAGGCCCCCGGAACACCCGGCGCCGGGGCGGAGGCGATGCCCTGGCAGGCGCATTTCCCGGACGTCTGCGACTGGGCGGCGCCGCTCGACATCACCACCCTGCCGGAGCTGCTGGCGGCCGGCGTTGCCGCCGGGGCCGACAAGCCGGCCCTGGATTTCCGCGGCGCCAAGATCACCTATGGCGCCCTGGCCCGGGAGGTGGAGCGCCTCGCCAGCGGCTTTGCCGCCGAGGGCGTGGGGCTCGGGGACAATGTGGCCCTGCTGCTGCCGAACACGCCCTATCACCCGCTCGCCTTCTTCGCCTTGACCCGGCTGGGCGCCAGGGTGGTGCACATCTCGGCGCTCGATGCGCGCCGGGAGATCGTCCACAAACTGAAGGTCACCGGCGCGCGGCGGCTCATCACCACCAATCTGCCCGGCTTCCTGCCGCACGCGCTGGAGATGCTGGCCGAAGGCGTCGTCGACACGGTGCTGGTGGGGGACGACGCCCGCTTCGGCGCCGGCGAGGTGCCCGCTCTGCCCATGCCCGACCAGCCCGGCGTCCGCGACCTTGGCGCCGTGCCGCGGGATGCGCCGCTGACCGCGCCCCTGCCGGCGGTGGACGACATCGCCGTGCTGCAATTCACCGGCGGCACCACCGGACTGCCCAAGGCGGCCATGCTGAGCCACGGCAACCTCACCGCCGCCGTCGCCATGTACCGGCTGTGGCGCGATGGTGGGCGGCCGCTGGTGGCAGGCCAGGAGCGCATCATCGCGGTGCTGCCCCTGTTCCACATCTACGCCCTCACCACCGTGCTGCTGCGCCACCTGCGCGACGGCAACGAGATCCTGCTGCGCCAGCGGTTCGACGTGGAGACGCTGATCCACGACGTGAGCGCGCTGAAGGCCAGCCAGTTCTCCGGCGTGCCCACCATGTGGGTGGCGCTTTTGAACCGGCCGGGGGTGGAGGCGGTGGATTTCTCGTCGCTGAAATCCTGCGTCTCCGGCGGCGCGCCGCTGCCGTTCGAGGTGCAGGCGCGCATCGAACGGCTCGTCGGCCTCCAGCTCAACAATGGCTGGGGCATGACCGAGACGGCGCCGGCGGGCTCGCGGGTGCCGGAGCGGGTGCCGCGCCGGCCCGGCCTCATCGGCGTGCCGCTGCCGGGCCTCGCCCTGCGCATCGTCGCCATGGATGACCCCGCCCGCACCCTGCCGGTGGGCGAGGTGGGCGAGATCGCCATCCGTGGCCCCAACGTGTTCAAGGGCTATCTCGACGATCCGGCGGGCACCGCCGGCGCCTTCCACGACGGCTGGTTCCTCACCGGCGACATGGGGCGCATGGACGAGGAAGGTCTGTTCGAGATCGTCGACCGGCGCAAGAACATGATCATCTCGTCCGGCTTCAACGTCTATCCGGCGGCGGTGGAGAACGCCATCTACGAGCACCCGGCGGTGGAGGAAGTCATCGTCATCGGCGTGCCGGATGCCTATCGCGGCCAGTCCGCCAAGGCCTATGTGAAGCTGAAGGCGGGGGCGGCGCCCTTCACGCTGGACGAGCTCACCACCTTCCTGGCCGATCGCCTGGGCCGGCACGAGATGCCGCGGGCCCTCGAATTCCGCGAGGCGCTGCCGCGCAGCCCGGTGGGCAAGCTCCTGCCCAAGGTGCTGATGGCGGAAGTCGCCGCCGACGTCGAGGCCGCGGCCGCCGCCGCCATCGCCCGCACCACTCCCGAAACACACTGAAATCAAGACGAGGAAGCGTTCATGGTCGATGCCGTCATCGTCTCCACCGCGCGCACGCCCATCGGCAAGGCGCAGCGGGGAGCCCTCAACATCACCAAGGGGGCGGACATGGCCGCCCACGCCATCCGCCATGCCCTGGCCCGCGGCGCGGTGGATCCGGCCAGCGTGGAAGAAGTGGTCATGGGCTGCGGCTATCCGGAAGGGGCCACCGGCGGCAACGTCGCCCGCCACGGGGCGCTGGTGGCCGGCATTCCGGTGACCGCCACCGGCGTCACCGTGAGCCGCTTCTGCGCCTCGGGCCTGGAGGCCATCGCCCACGCCGCCAAGCGCATCGTCATGGATGGCGTGCCGGTGGCCGTGGCGGGGGGCGTCGAATCCATCTCGCTGGTGCAGCCGGTCAATCGCGAGCTCTATCGCAACGACTGGCTTTCCGCCCACAAGCCCGACGTCTACGTCTCCATGATCGAGACCGGCGACACGGTGGCCAAGCGCTATGGCGTCACCCGCGCGGCGCAGGATGAATTCTCCTTCGCCAGCCAGCAGCGCACCGCCGCCGCCCAGGCGTCTGGCGTGTTCGACAATGAGATCGTTCCGATCACCGTCGAGAAGGAGCTGACCAACAAGGACACCGGCGAGACCCGCCGCGAAACGGTGACCCTCGCCAAGGACGAGGGCAACCGGCCCGAGACCACCCTGGAGGGCCTTTCCAAGCTGAAGCCGGTGCGCGGCGAGGGCGAATTCGTGACCGCCGGCAATGCCTCCCAGCTCTCCGATGGCGCCTCCGCCTCGGTGCTCATGTCCTCCACCGAGGCGGCGCGCATCGGCGCGCCGGTGCTCGGCATCTTCCGCGGCTATGCCACCGCCGGCTGCGAGCCGGACGAGATGGGCATCGGCCCGGTGCACGCGGTGCCGCGGCTGCTGGCGCGCCAGGGCCTCAAGGTCTCCGACATCGGCCTGTGGGAGCTGAACGAGGCGTTCGCCTCCCAGTCGGTCTATTGCCGCGACACGCTGGGCATCGATCCTGAGATCTGCAACGTCAACGGCGGCGCCATCTCGGTGGGCCATCCGTTCGGCATGAGCGGGGCGCGCCTGGTGGGCCATGCGGTGCTGGAAGGCCGGCGGCGCGGCGTGCGCTATGCGGTGGTCACCATGTGCATCGCCGGCGGCATGGGGGCCGCGGGCCTCATCGAAATCAACCCGGAGGCCTGAGCCATGGATCTGCGCTTCACCCCCGAAGAGGTGGCCTTCCGCGAGGAGGTGCGCACCTTCTTCCGCACCGAAATTCCCGCCGAGATCCGCGCCAAGGTCTCCGAGGGCCGCAAGATGGCGCGGGAAGACTATGTGTCCTCCCAGCGCATTCTGAACGACAAGGGCTGGGCCGTGCCCCACTGGCCGGTGGAACATGGCGGCCAGAACTGGAGCGCCGTTGAGCGCTACATCTTCATGGAAGAGCTGATGCAGGCGGCGGTGCCGCTGCCGCTGCAGTTCAACTGCCACATGGTGGGCCCGGTGATCGCCACCTTTGGTAACGAGGCGCAGAAGGCGCGCTTCCTGCCGCGCATCAAGAGCCTCGAGGACTGGTGGTGCCAGGGCTTCTCCGAGCCCGGCGCCGGTTCCGACCTCGCCTCCCTCAAGACCCGCGCGGTGCGCGAGGGCGACCATTACATCATCGACGGGCAGAAGACCTGGACCACGCTTGGCCAGTATGCCGACTGGATGTTCTGCCTCGCCCGCACCGATCCCGCCGCCAAGAAGCAGGCGGGCATCTCCTTCATCCTCATCGACATGAAGAGCCCGGGCGTCACCGTGCGCCCCATCATCACCATCGACGGCCGGCACGAGGTGAACGAGGTGTTCCTCGATAGCGTGAAGGTGCCGGTGGAGAACCTTGTCGGCGAGGAGAATAAGGGCTGGGACTATGCCAAGTTCCTGCTCGCCAACGAGCGCACCGGCATCGCCCGCATCGGCATGTCCAAGGAGCGCATCGCCCGCATCAAGCGGCTTGCCAAGTCGGCCCCCGCCGGGGCCGGCACCATGTGGGACGATCTCGACTTCCGCTCCCGTCTCGCCTCCGTCGAGATCGAGCTGAAGGCGCTGGAGATCACCCAGATGCGGGTGGTGGCGGCGCAGGCGACGCGCGATCCCACCAAGCCCGATCCGGCCTCCTCCATCCTGAAGATCAAGGGCTCGGAACTGCAGCAGGCGACGACCGAGCTGCTGCTGGAGCTGGCTGGGCCGCAGGCGCTGGCCTCCGGTCGCGCGGAGGCCGGCCACAATGACGCCGAGGCGCTGTTCGCCTGGGCCGATACCGCCGCGCCGGTCTATTTCAACACCCGCAAGGTGTCCATCTATGGCGGGTCCAACGAGATCCAGCACAATGTGATCGCCAAGGCGATCCTCGGCCTGTGAGGAGAAACTGATGGATTTCGATCTCACGGACGAGCAGTCCCTGCTCAAGGATACCGCCCAGCGCTGGGCTGCCGACACCTACGCGGGCATCGAGGCGTTGGACGCCGCCCGCGCCGAGCCCCTGGGCTTTGCGGAAGCGAAATGGGCGGAGCTGGCGGAGCTCGGCCTGCTCGGCCTGCCGTTCGCGGAGGCCGATGGCGGCTTCGGCGGCGGACCGGTGGAGACCCTGGTGGTGATGGAGGCGCTGGGCCGGGCGCTGGCGCCGGAGCCCTACCTCGCCAGCGTCATCCTCGGTGGCGGCGCGGTGCGGCTTGCCGGCACCGAGGCCCAGCGCGCGGCGCTGTTGCCGGGGCTGATCGACGGTTCGGCCCGCCTCGCCTTCGCCCATTCCGAATTGCAGGCCCGCTACGATCTCAATGACGTGGCCACCACCGCCCGGGCGGTGGACGGCGGCTTCCGCCTCGATGGCCGCAAGAGCGTGGTGCTGAATGCCGATGCGGCGAAGACCCTGGTGGTCAGCGCCCGCACCGCCGGCGCCCGCCGCGACGCCGCCGGCATCACCCTGTTCGTGGTGCCCTTGGATGCGGCGGGCGTCTCGCTCACCGCTTATCCCACCCAGGATGGCGGGCGCGCGGCGGATGTGGTGCTGGCCGACGTGTTCGTGCCCGCCGATGCCGTGCTCGGCGCCGTGGATGGCGGCCTGCCGGTGGTGGAGCGGGTGGTGGAAGGCGCCATTGCCGCGGTCTGTGCCGAGGCGGTGGGCCTGATGGAGGCGCTCACCGATCTCACGGTGGAGTATCTCAAGACCCGCAAGCAGTTCGGAGTGGCCATCGGCGCCTTCCAGTCGCTCCAGCACAAGGCGGTGGACATGTTCGTCGCCCTGGAACAGGCCCGCTCCATGGCGCTCTACGGGGGCATGATGGTGGCGGCCGAGGACGCGGACGAGCGTCGCGTGGCGCTCTCCGCCGCCAAGGTGCAGATCAACCGCTCGGCGCGCTTTGTCGGGCAAACCGCGGTGCAGCTGCACGGCGGCATCGGCATGACCATGGAATATATCGGCGCCCATTACTTCCGGCGCCTCGCCATGATTGAGCTGATGTTCGGCGACACCCCATATCACCAGCGCCGGGTCACCGACGCCGGAGGCCTGGTGGCGGCCGCCTGAGTGGCTGCAGGGCGCGGGGGCGAGGCCCCTGTCCCCTCAGATTAACGGCCCCGATGTTTCATCGGGGCCGTTTTGCTTTGATGACCCCGGGGCTCGGCGGCGAGGTCTGACCGGAGCGGCTTCCGGCTCCATGCGCATGTGTCGCGATCGCCCCTGTCGACGTCCCTCGCTCTTGGAGCGGGGACGGCGCCAGGGTTTTCGCTCCAAGCGGTGCCGGCTATCGGCGGGCGGGGCTCACTTCAGCCGTTCCAGGATCGACACGTAATTGGCCACCGCCGCGCCGCCCATGTTGAAGATACCCACCGTGTCGGCATCCTTGATCTGCATGTCGCCGGCTTCGCCCAGAAGCTGCATGGCGCCCAGCACATGCATGGACACGCCGGTGGCGCCGATGGGGTGGCCCTTGGCCTTCAGCCCGCCGGAGGGATTCACCGGCAGCTTGCCATCCTTCTGGGTCCAGCCTTCGCGGATGGCCTTGTAGCCTTCGCCCGGCGCGGTGAGGCCCATGGCTTCGTATTCGATCAATTCGGCAATGGTGAAGCAGTCGTGGGTTTCCACCAGGCTCAGGTCGTCGAGGGTCATCTCGGCGTCGGCCAGGGCCTTGGCCCAGGCCCGGCGGGCACCGTCGAAGGCGATGGGATCGCGCCGCGACATGGGCATGATGTCGTTGGCCTGGGCGCGGGCGCGGAACGCCACCGCGCGGGCCATGGTGCGGGCGGTTTCCTCATCGGCGATGACGAGGGCGGCGGCGCCGTCGGACACCAGCGAGCAGTCGGTGCGGCGCAGCGGCCCGGCCACCAGGGGGTTCTTCTCCGACACCGTGTTGCAGAACTCGAAGCCGAGATCCTTGCGGAATTGGGCGAACGGGTTGGCCATGCCGTTTCTGTGGTTCTTGGCGGCGATGTGGGCGATCTCCGCCGAGCGGTCGCCATAGCGCTGGAAGTAGTTCTCGGTGATGCGGCCGAATACCCCGGCAAAGCCGCCGGCGATATCCGCCTCTTCCTTGCGATAGGAGGCGTTGAGCAGGATGTCGCCCACCTCCGCATTGGGCTTGGCGGTCATCTTCTCCGCGCCCACCACCAAAGCGATGCGGCCGCGCCCGCTTTCGATGAAATCGAGGGCGCCATTGATGGCGGCCGATCCGGTGGCGCAGGCATTCTCGAACCGCACCGCCGGCACCGGGCCGAGCTCGGGCACGGACAGGGCCGGCATGGCGCCCTGGAAATCCTGCTTCTGGAAGCCGGCGTTGAACACGCCGACGAAGATGCCATCCACCTGATCGGGGGTGATGCCGGCATGCTCCAAAGCGGCGCCGGTGACGCGGCCCATGAGGGCCTCGGTGTCGGGATCCTCCAGCTTGCCGAAGGGGGAATGGGCAAAGCCCACGATGGCGGCGCGCGTCATGGCATGTCTCTCATGTTGGGGATCACAGGAAGCCGATGGAGAACCAGGGCACGGCGGCGACCACCACCAGGCCCAGGAACAGAGCGACGAGATAGGCGAGGATGGGGCGCATGCCGGCCACCGGGTCCACCCGGCCAATGGCGCAGGCGGCGTAATAGCCAACCCCGAATGGCGGGGCGAACAGGCCGATGCCCATGGCGAGGATCACCACCATGGCATAATGCACCTCGTGGATGCCCACCGCCCGGGCGATGGGGAACAAGAGCGGCCCGAACAGCACGATGGCGGGAATGCCCTCCAGCAGCGAGCCGAGCACGATGAAGGCCAGCACCGACACCGCCATGAAGGTGATGGCGCCGCCCGGCAAATGGGTCATGGTGTCGGCCAGCGCCCGCGAGAAGCCCGATTGGGTGAGCCCCCAGGCCATGGCGGTGGCGGTGCCGATGATGAGCAAGATGGCGCCCGACAGGGAGGCGGTCTCCACCAGCATGGGCACAAGCCGCCGCCACGCGAACCGGCGATAGACGAAGAGGCCCACCAGCACCGAATAGGCGATGCCGATGGTGGAGACCTCGGTGGCGGTGGCCACCCCCTCGATCACCGCCGCGCGGATCACGAACGGCAGCGCCAGCGCCGGCACGGAGATGACGAAGGCCCGGCCGATTTCGCCCCAGGCCGCCTTCTTCACATGGCTCAGATCCTCGTGCCGGTAGCGCGACCACACCACCAGGCACAGGGTCACCGCCAGCACCAGGCCGGGCAGCAGGCCGCCGGTGAACAGAGCGGCGATGGAGACGCCGGTGACCGAGCCGATGGTGATGAGCACGATGGAGGGGGGAATGGTCTCGGTCTGGGCGCCGGTGGCCGAGAGCAGGGCCACCAGGTCGCCCTCCTTGGCGCCGCGCGCCTTCATTTCCGGGAACAGCACCGGGGCCACCGCCGCCATGTCCGCCGCCTTGGCGCCGGAGATGCCGGAGACCAGATACATGGCCCCCACCAGCACATAATGCAGGCCGCCGCGCACATGGCCCAGCAGGCTGGCGAGAAAGGCCACCATGGCCTTGGCCATGCCGGTCATCTCGATGAGCTGGCCGAGGAACACGAACAGCGGCACCGCCAGCAGAATGAGGTGGCTCATGCCCTCGTCCATACGGCCCACCAGGGTCAGCATGGGGGTGCGGGTGGTGAGCGCCAGATAGCCGAAGGTGGCCAGGCCGAAAGAGAAGGCGATGGGCACCCCGGCGAGCACGCACACCGCCACCACGCCGACGAAGAAGATGAGGAGGTTGTAGTTGCCAAGCCCTTTCAGGCTCGGCCCCAGCAGCCAGAAGCCGGCGATGATGGCACAGGTGACGAGCAGCGCCTGCGCCACCAGCAGCGGCCGGCCCAGCTTCACGAGCTTGAGCACCGCGAACGCCACCATCAGCGCGAGGCCGGTGGCGAGGGCGCTGGCCCGCCAGGAATTCTCAAGGTCCAGGGCCGGGGTGCGGATGAAGGCTTCCTCCTCCGCATAGTCCAGCGCATGGGGCAGCACCATGAGGCAGAAGGCGAAGGCGAAGGTGATCGCGCACACCTCCAGCAGGGCGCGGCCCTGCGGTCCCACCATGCCGGCGACGATGTTCATGCGCATGTGCTCGCCGCGGCGGAACGCCACCGCCGCGCCCAGCATGGCGAGCCACAGGAACAGGATGGAGGCGAGCTCGTCGGACCAGATCAGCGGGCTGTGCCAGACGTAGCGGGACAGCACGCCGGCGAACAGGATGACGATCTCCGCCGCCACCAGCAGCGCCACCGGGATCTCCACCATGCGGCCGAGCACGGTCTCCATGCGGCCGGCGAGGCGCGTCAGGGCCGTCGGCGGGCCCTGCCAGGGGGGCGCGGCGCTGGAATGGAGGCTGGCGGCGGGTGGGGCGGTCGATGGGGTGGTCTGAAGGCCGGCCCCATCATAAGCGGTGGCCGGGGCGTGGCCATGAGCGGGCGCGACAGTCCCGTCGCGCCGGTCGAATCCCTGCATTCGGCATGTCCTTCCCGGGGGCGCCGTCTTGGTTGCGGCGCATGGAGGTTCCGGCTGGCACCGGCCTCGCTTTTCGGGAACGCATGCTGGCGGAGCCCACGGGGGATTGCAATCCCCCGTGGGCGCGGGACGGGGGCCTCAGGCCCCTTCAGCCAGCTTGTGCTTGCGCACGAAGTCGTGGAATGCCGCCAGCTGCCCCTCGATGAAGGACAAGGTGCCCTGATCGGTGAGCACGCCGTCGGTGACCTTGGTGTGGACGCCGCCCACCATCACCTCGGGCACGTTCATCACCGCCATGTCGAGGCATACCAACACCTGGCGCAGGTGATACTGGGCCCGGGCGCCGCCGATGACGCCCATGGAGGCGGACTGGATGAGGGCCGGCTTGCCCTTCAGCGGCTTGGTGGGCACCCGCGACAGCCAGTCGATGGCGTTCTTGAGGCCGCCGGGAATCGAGTAGTTATACTCAGGTGTGACGATCACCAGCGCATCAGCGGCGGCGACGGTGGTGGCGAGCTGGGCGACGCTGTCGGGAATGCCGGCGGCTTCGATGTCGCCGTCATAGATGGGCAGTTGTGCGATGGAGGGCAGCAGCTCCACGCTCACGCCCTCGGGCGCGATGCCGGCGAGCGCGCGGGCGACGGCCGCGTTGAAGGATCCCTTGCGCACGCTGCCCACCAGAACGACCCATTTCATGGTTCGACCTCTTGTCTCTCACGCCGGCATGATGCCGACACGGAACATGAGCACAAAGCCGCGGTCATGTCAGGCGTCTGCAGATTGCACGCGGGGCCGGGTCAGCCGATCCGCACCATGTGATTGTCGAACCGCGGGCCGCCGGTGCGCCGGCCGGTGATGCCGACGCCGTCGTCATGGGCGGCGATGCGGATGACCTCGCCATAGCCGCTGGCGGCGATGAAGGTGCCGGCCTCATAGGTGGACGCGAGGCTGCAGCCGTCCACCAGCGGCACCATGCCGATGTAGCGTCCGTCGGCGCGCCACACCCCCACCCGGCCGCCCCGCGGCGAGGAACAGGCGACATAGCGCCCCGAGGCATCATAGGCCACCGAGCCCACATAGCCGCGCAGCTCCCGCCAGGCGGTCTCCGGGGCATCGAAGGGCCGCAGCGCGCCATCGGCATAGATGCCGAACAGCAGCGGCCGGGCGACGCCGTCATTGAGCAGGTCCTGCGCCGCCACCACCGTGCTCCGCGCGCCGTCGCGCGCCAGATGGCGCAGGGACAGGCTGGCAAGGTCGTCCGACAGGCGGCCCTCGCCGCGCTGGCCGCCGGAGGCGGGGTCGAGCACGGTGATGGAGGAGCCGGTGACCTCCGCAGCCCGCGCTTCGGGCGTGTGAGGCTCGATGCCGCCATTGGCCACCACCAGCATGTCGCCGGAGCGCAGCAGGTCGTGCGGTCCGTCGCCCTGGGTCGGCCATTCCTCGATGATGGCGAAGCCTCCGGCCACGTCGCGCCGGGCGATGATGCCCCGGCCCATGGTGCGCCGCCCGTCCGCGTCCTGCGGCCGCTCGATCTCGTTGGTCAGGAAGAAACGCCCATCGGGCGTGAAGCGGCCATGGCCGGAGAACACCCGCCCGGCGCCGGGGGTGAAGGTGGAGACGGGGGCGCCGCCCTGGTCCCAGCGGAACACCACCGCCACGTGGCCGGGCCGCCGCCCCACCGCCACCGCCAGCGGACCGGTGGGGCTGGCTTCCACCCCGTGCAGGCGGGCCGGCGCCGGGGCGCGGACATCGGCGGTGTTCGCGGCATCCACGCAGACGGCGGCGAAGCCGTCGTCGATGCCGGCGGTGGAGAGCCAGCCGCCGGTGGGGCCGCGCGCCTCGGCGGCGCCCAGCTGTGTCCACGCCGGCAGGGTGAGCAGGGCACCGAGGGTGAAGCTGCGTCGAGAAAGAAGGCTCATGAACGGGTCTCCCGCAGGGCGAGGGGGTGCGGGTCAATCGGCCCGGTGCGGATCATGGTGCCGGCGCGTCGGCATCGGCTCAGTCGCCATCCAGGGCGTTGAAGCCGAGGGAAATGCCGAAGTAGGAGGCCATCGGCCGGTAGACGGTGAGCTGGGCGGCCTTGAAGGTCTTGATGTCGGCCTGCAGGGCGGCGGCGCCGGCGGCGGTCTCGGCGGCGGTGCCGAGGTCGGCCGGCAGCTTGTCGGCGGCCGCGTCGGCGGCACCGGCGGCTTTGTTCACCACATATTGCGGTCGGCTCGGCATCTGGGTGGCGACGGCGCGCAGGAGATCGTCGGCGCTCTTGACCATGTTGGCCACCACCCGGCCGGAGCGGCCGGAGCGCCAGCTGTCGGCCAGGGCCGGCTTGGCCGCATCGGGCCCGGCGCCCAGAACCGGCAGCAGCTTGGTGTCGGTGACCCGCTGGAAGGCGCCGGAGAGATCGGTGAGGATCATGCCCGGCAGCGCCGCCGCATCGGGGAACAGGGCCGGGTCGCCCTTGCCGGCGGCCAGGGCGGCCAGCAGGCCGGTGCTGCGATCACCCCAGGCGCCCCGCACATCATGGGCGATGGTGGACAGGTTGGTGGCGATGGCACGGCCGAAGGCGCAGCGCCGCTCGGCCTCGGCGCCGGACACCAGCGCCGTCTCCGCCTCCTTGTCGAACAGCAGCCGCTCCAGCGCCGGCAGGCCCTGCACCGCGGCGCTGGTCTGGTCGAAGCGCTCGGGGGAGAGGCGGCCGGCGTCGGCATCGGCGATCACGTCCGCCATGCCGCGGGCGATGCCGTTGCGACGGTCTGGGAAGAAGCTGAAGCGGTCGGCCCGCAGGTTCTGGCTGATGGGGCCGAAGGTGATGAACTCCACCGCGTTCCAGGCATCCGCGGTCTTGCCATAGGCCGCCTTCAGGGCCGGCACGCCGGCGGCATCGGGCTTGGCGCAGAAGCTGGTCCAGGCGGCCTTCTGGGCATCGGCGGCGCTGGCGAGGGCGTCATAGCGCGGCAGCAGCCAGGTTTCGAGGATGGGCACCGCATTGAGCTTGGCATCGGCGGCCGATGCGGGGAGCGGCAGGCCGGCGAGCGCCAGCAGGGTGGTGGCTGCACCGAGCCGGGTGAGCACCTTGCGCGCCGTGGCGAAGGCTGGGCGGGCAATCATCTCAAGCATGCGACACCGTCTTCCGACATCTAGAGGGATGAAACGTACTTCAACAATATAGCTTGCTGGCGCGCGGGCAGGGACTGGAAGCGGGCCGCGGCGGCGGCAGCCTCGCCCCCATGCCAGCGCACCGCCTCGGCCACCGTGCGGGCGCGGCCGTCGTGCAGCAGACCCGTATCATGGGCGAGGGCCTGCGACACACCCGCCAGCGGCGCGGTGCGCCACTGGGACGCGCCGACCCCCGGCTCCGGCATGGTGTCGCCGAGGTCGGGCCCCATGTCGTGCAGCAGCAGGTCGGAGAACAGGCGGGCCCGACCGCCATCGGCGGTGGGCAGTTCCGGGCGATGGCAGGCGGCGCAGCCGCTGCTGGCGAACAGCGCTGCGCCATGTTCCAGGCTCGCGTCCGACAGAGGGCGGGGGGCGGGCACCGGCAGCGACGCCACATAGGCCACCACGCGGTTCAGCACCGCGTCGCCGATCTCCAGGCCCGGGCTGCCGTCGGTGCCCGGCGCGCGGGCGCCGTGCGGCGCCGCCAGGCACGCGGCCTGCGCCGGCGTGCAGTCGCCGGCGGGCGAGGGGTGGTGCGAATTGGACATGCCCATGTCGAGGAAGAACGCCTCGGCGCTCTGGCTGGCGAGATCGGGCTGGCCCGCCTTCCAGCCGAACCGGCCGATACGGACGCTGCCGTCGGGCTGGGGAATGCGGCGGGCTAGCCCGCGCACGCCATCGCGGCCTTGGGCCTGCTCCGCCTCCAGTGCCATGAGGGTGGCATCGGACACCGCCGCCATGGCGCCGCGCCCGTGCATGTCCGGCGCCACCCGCAGCGACAGGCCGCTCTTGGCATCGAGCGGGCCGTAGGCCAGCGCGTCGAGCCGTGGCGCCCGTTGGCGCCGCCCGTCGGGCAGGGGGGTGTCGGTTGTGGCAATGATGCCTTCGGGGGGGAGCCCGGGCACCGCATCGATCTGCAGCCGGCGGCCATAGACCGGATCGGCGGACCCGTCCGCCTGGCCGATCATGACGATGACGCCGCGCCCGTCCAGCTGCCCCCGGGCATCGAACACCGCGCGGGCCCGCCCGCTGGCGGGATGGCAGGAGGCGCAGGAGCGGGCATCGAACAGCGGGCCGAGGCCGTCATCCGCCGTGGTGGAGGAGGGCGCCGGCACCCAGGGACGTTTGAACAGCGCCTTGCCGATATGCACGTCGAGGGAATCCAGCGCCAGCGCCGGGGTCATCCCCAGCAGCAGCGTCAGCACCAGCGCCGCGGCGCCGCGGGGCCGAAGGCGCCCACCCATCATGCCACCCGGAACCAGCCCATGAGGCCGGAATCCATGTGTTCCAGAATGTGGCAGTGGAACACCCAATTGCCGCTGGCCGCCTTGAAGGCGATGTCCACGGTCTCGTTGGGCTCGACGATCACCGTGTCGGCGAGAAACTGCGGCAGGGTCTTCTTCTTCGATGATGACAGCACCTTGAACACATGCCCGTGCAGATGCATGGGGTGCACGTGCTTGGTGACGTTGGTGATGGACAGGACATAGCTCTGCCCGGCCTTCAGCACGTTCAGCGGCGGCGGCAGCCGCAGGTCGGCGCCGGCCCCCCAGGAGGTGCGGTTGATGGCCCAGAAGGTCTTGTCGCCCACGCACCGGGACTCGATGAGCGCCTTGGCGAGGGGATCGTCCGGCGGCAGCGGCGGGGCGATGGCGGTGGCGCCCGCCGAGGTCTGCACCAGAAAGTCGAGATGGCTCGCCCCGGCGATGTCCGGCAGCGGCAACTCCTTCGGCACCGGCAGGGCCTTGGGCTTGAAGGCGGTCTTCTTCCGGCCCTTGTCCACCGCCACCAGGGTGGTGAGCAGATAGGGCTCGGCGGTGCGGTAATCGTAGATCTTCACTTCCTGGCCTGGTCCGGGCATGCGCACATGCACGTCAACCCGCATGGCCGGGCCCATGCGCCACACATTGTCGGGCGCGTCGTTGAGCAGGAAGGGCCTGGTGGCCTGGCCATCGCAGGCGATCACCGCCGCCTCGTCCACGTCACAGCCGAAATCGATGACGCGGGTGGCATCGGCGACGATGGTGCGCACCCGCACGTCGCCATAGGCGGGGGCTTCCACCCGGGGCGGGATGGGCGAGCCATTAACCGCGCGCACGGTGCCGAAGCTGCCGGCGGTGGAGGCGCCTTCATCGGTGAACATGGTGAGGAAGCGACCGGCCTCGTCGAGGCGCCAGTCCTTCACCGCGATGATGTGCTCCAGGTCGAAGCCGAGCTTGCGGTCGGCTGGGTCCTCCACGAACAGGAGGCCGACGAGGCCGCGGCCCACCTGGCCGGTTTCGTCGCAATGGGGATGGAAGAAATAAAAGCCGGGGTCCGGTAGCGGCACGTTATAGGCGAAGCGGCCGCCGGGCGGCACCGTGGGCTGGGTGATGGGGGCGACCCCATCGAAAATATAGGGGCCGCGGATGCCGTGCCAATGCACGGTGGTGGGGTCCGGCAGCCGGTTCTCGAAATCCACCATCAGCCGCGTGCCCTGGGGCGCGCGCAGGGTGAGGAACGGGGTGGTGTTGTAGGCACAGAAGCGGGACGTGGCGGGCTTGCCCGCCCCCAGCAGGGGCACCTCGGTTTCCGCCGCCACCAGCGACAGGTGCCGCTGGGGCGCGTCCGGGGGCAGGGTGTCCACGGCCTCGGGGAGACCCTCGCCAAGGGCGGAGGGGGCGGCCAGGGCCGCGGCGCCCGCCGCAGCCCCTCCCAAGATCAACGCACGACGTGAGATCAACGCACGACGCGAGATCATGGCTTCAGCCTCACTTTCGCGACGGGCGCGCCCGCCTCACTTCTGACCGACCGAGGAGGGGTCGTCGAGGCTGGCGGAGCCCTCCATCTTGATCTGGAGCTTCAGCACAGCCACCCCGCGCTCGATGGCGTGGGCCTGGGCCACCAGGGCATCGACGCCGGCCTGGATGAGCTTGGCGCCCTTCTCATTGCCCTCGCCGAGCATCTGGTCGTAGGCCATCTCGCCGGAATCCGCCGTGTCCTTGATGGCCTTGAGGGCCGCCAGCGCCGCGTCGGACTTCTGGTCGATCTCGTCGGCGACCTTGGGGTCGGCGGCGCGGATCAGGTCGGCCACCGAGGGGCCGGTGACAGCGCTGCCATCGGGCTTGGTGAAGCGGCCGTAATAGACGTCGCGGATGCCCACTTCGTCGTAATAATGGGAGTTGTGGGTGTTGTCCGAGAAGCAGTCGTGCTCTTCCTCGGGATCGTGCAGGATGAGGCCGAGCTTCATCCGCTCGCCGGCGAGCTCGCCATAGGAGAGCGAGCCGAGGCCGGTGAAGATGGTGGCAAGGCCCGCGTTGTCCTTCTTCTTCAGGAGCGCCTTGCGGGCCGCGCCCTTGGGCGCCCACGAGTCGGACATCTCCTTGAGATCGTCCACCAGGGTCTGGGTGGCGACCTTGAGATACTGGCCGCGACGATCGCAATTGCCGTTGGTGCAGGCCTTGAGGTCATAGTCGGTCCAGGAGCGGACGCCGGCGCCCGGGCCGGTGCCGTTCAGGTCCTGGCCCCACAGCAGGAACTCGATGGCGTGCCAGCCGGAGCCCACATTGGCCTCGACGCCGCCGGCGGTGTTGAGATCATGCAGCAGCTTCGGCGTGATCTTGGTGACGTCCACCGTCTTCTTGCCGATGCGGATGGACTTGGAGGCGATCACATTGGCGGTGTAGAGCGGATTCTCATCGGAGGTGTCGCCATACTTGGCCTTGTCCACGTAATCGATGAGACCTTCATCGAGCGGCCAGGCGTTCACGTTGCCTTCCCAGTCGTCGACGATCTTGTTGCCGAAGCGGAACGCCTCGGTCTGCTGGTAGAAGGTGCGCGCGCTCTTCCAGGCGTCCTTGGCCTTCTGCTGGGTCTCGGCGCTGGGCGCCGCGACGAAGGCGTCGATGGCCTGCTGCATCTCCTTCGCCGTGGCGTACGAGGCATCGTACATCACGTGAGCGAGATCGGCATAATGGGTGATCACATCGCGGGCCTTCGGCGCGTCGGCAAACGCCGGGGGCGCAAAGCTCACCACGGCGGCGACCGCGCCGGCAATCCAGTGCGCGCGCATCAACCTCTTCTCCTCATTGGAACATGGCATAAACGATAGGGCGAACGACAACCCGTGAACCCGGCGGCAGATTAGGCAGGCGGGCGCGCCGGGCGCAAGGCGCTGTCCAAATAATGGAATCGTTCTACGGAAAGCTCTCGCTGGGTCATTTGTAGCAAAAGAGTCGCGTGGCCAAGCAAAACTGCATGCTGGCTGCTGCTGCGGATGGCGCCATTGCTCCGCTGCGGGGGGCGCAAATGCGCCGCAAGCGCTTGCGGGCAGGCCCGCGTCCGCCGCTGCCGCGCGCCGGGCGGCAGCGGCGCACAAGTCTGGATAGATTCTAATAAATGGGGCCGCGGATGACAGTCGGCAGGGGTGGGTGTAGGGACTTGTCTGCTGGAACCACGGCTTGAGGCGCCAAAGGCGTCGCCAATCCTTGGGCTCCGACCTTTTTTGAGTATTTCTAAACTGAAATTTCCAGCCGCGGGTTCCGGTGTCGGGCCTGCGGTGAGCAGATGCCGAGGCCCAGTTGCTTCATCGCGGCGCGGCGTGAATGGGAGATCTGTGATGTTGGCGGCCCTCCTCGTCGTGTTTCGTGAAGTGCTGGAAGCGGGCATCGTCATCGGCGTGGTGCTGGCCGCCTCCGAAGGCATCCACGGCCGCGGCCTGTGGATCAGCGCCGGCGTTCTGGGCGGCGTGCTCGGCTCGGCCCTGCTCGCCATCTTCGCCGAGCGCATCTCCAATCTGTTCGACGGGTCCGGCCAGGAGGTGCTCAACGCCGGCATCCTCGCGGTGGCGGTGGTGATGCTGGTGTGGACCGTGGTGTGGATGGCGAGCCACGGCCGCGAGATGGTCATTCAGATGCAGGCCATCGGCAAGGATGTGCAGGAAGGCCGCAAGCCGCTCACCGCTTTGGCGGTGGTGGTGGGCATGGCGGTGCTGCGCGAGGGCGCGGAGATCGTGCTGTTCGTCTATGGCATCATGTCCACCGGCATGGAAACCGTCCCCAACGTGCTGATCGGCGGCTTGCTCGGGCTGGCGGCCGGCGCCGTGGTGGCGTTCGTGCTGTATCGCGGCCTGGTGGCGGTGCCGCTGAAATACCTCTTCAAGGTGACCGCCGCGGTCATCACCCTGCTGGCCGCGGGCCTGTCGGCCCAGGTGGTGGGCATCCTGCAGGATGCCGGCTTCATCCAGTCGCTGGCGGATCCGGTCTGGAATACCAGCTGGCTGCTCGCCGATGACGGCGCGGTGGGACGGGTTCTGCGCACCCTGGTGGGCTACCGCGCTGAGCCGACCGGCATGCAGGTGATCGCCTATCTGGCGACGGTTGCGGTGATCGTCGCGCTGTCGAGCATCGTCAACACGCGGATTGCCCGGGCCAAGCAGCTGGGCCGCCCCGCGCGGGCCTGAGCTGCCCGCCGGCGCGGGAGTGCCCCCGGCAACCCGCGCCGCGACATGTTCGCCTCGTCTCGATGGCGCGGGCAACGCGTGGTGGGCATCCTCTGGCGAGCCTCCCACTTCGGAAGTCGGCCTTTGGTGGCGTGAATGGTGGATTCGCGCTATGTGGGAGCAGCGCCTGGGCCGTCGGCCGGCGCTCCGCAGATGGCGCGGCCCGATCGCCGGCGCCGCCCGCACGCAGAGGAGACACCGTGACCCAGGACTCTTCATCGCGCCTGTTTCTGCGCGTGGATTTTCCGGATGGCCGCCGGCTGGGCCCCGGCAAGATCCGGCTCTTGGAGGCCATCCGCGAGCATCGCTCCATCCTCGCCGCGGCGAAGGCCATCGGCATGAGCTATCGCCGGGCCTGGCTGCTGGTGGATGAACTCGACCACATGTTCGAGCAGAAGGTGATCCTCACCTATCCCGGCCGGCGGGGCGCCGGCACCGAGGTCACCGCCTTCGGCGAGCGCGTCATCGCCCTCTATCGGGCCATGGAGCGGCAGGCCGCCAAGGCGGTGCGCAGCTCGCTGGATGAGCTCACGAGCTCTCTTGCGGCAGAGAGCGGGCAGACACGAGACGCAGACCCGGCGCCGCTGAATGCGAAGGCGGGGTGAAAGGCTCGTCGCGCGCCTCGAAATGGGGCGAGCGGCTGTCCACGGCGACCGCCTTGATCATCGCCCAGACCGGCATGCCGGGCTCGAGGGCGAGCCGTTCCACGCTTTCGACAGTGACGAGGGCATGCAGCAGACCTTTGTGCGGTAATTCCACCGCCACATCGGCATAAGGCCCCTCCTCGCGGCGGATGTCGCGGATGACGCCGGACAGGCGGTTGGTCACCGAAACGTCGATGGGCCGGGACAGGGAGAGCGCCACGTCGCGCGAGCGGATGCGGGCCCGCACCGGCGCACCCGGCGGGCGATCCACCAGTGGCACCCGCAATTCGCCGTCGGCGAAGGTGATGGTGGACAGGGCGAGGCTGATGTCGTGGCTCTTCACCTTGCACTCGAAGATGGTGCCGAGATCGAACCGCCCCAGCACCGGCAGCAATTCGCGCCGTGATAGCACCTCGGACAGGGGGCCGGCGGCGATCACCGTGCCGTTCTGCACCGCCGCCACCACGTCGGACAGGCGCAGCACCTCGTCGATGGAGTGGCTGACATAAAGGATGGGCAGGCGCAGGTCGTCGCGCAGCCGCTCCAGATAGGGCAGGATCTCCGCCTTGCGCATCTCGTCGAGGGAGGCGAGGGGCTCGTCCATCAGCAGCAGGCGCGGCTGGGCCAGCAGCGCCCGGCCGATGGCCACGCGCTGGCGCTCGCCGCCGGAAAGGGTGTGCGGCCGCCGCTTCAGCAGCGGCTTGATGCCCAGCATGTCCACCACCGCATCGAAACCGATCGACTGGTCGTGCCGGGCGCGCCGCTGGCCGTAGCGCAGGTTGTTCTCCACACTGAGGTGGGGGAACAGGCGCGCATCCTGGAACACATAGCCCACGCGGCGCTTCTCGATGGGCAGGTCGATGCCCTTGGCGGAATCGAAGAAGACCTCGTCACCCACCTGGATTCGCCCCTTGTCCGGCTTCACCGAGCCGGCCACCACCTGGATGATGGTGGTCTTGCCCGAGCCGGAGCGGCCGAACAGGGCGGTGACGCCCATGCCGGGGGCGCTGAAGTGGGCTTCCAGGCTGAAGCCGGTGCTGCGGGTGAGGCTGACGTCGATCTCGATCATATCCGCCCCAATGCAATCTTGATGCGCCGATCGGCCATTTCCGCCAGGATCAGGGCGCCGAGGGCCAGGACCACGGACACCGCCGTGAGCCGCAGGGCCATGGCGTCACCGTCGGGCATATGGGTGGCGCTGTAGATGGCGAGCGGTATGGTGCGGGTCTGGCCTTCCACGTTCGACACGAAGGTGATGGTGGCGCCGAACTCGCCCAAGGCGGAGGCCAGGGAGATCAGCGCGCCGGACAGGATACCCGGCAGCATCAGCGGCAGCGTCACGGTGAAGAAGGCGTCGAGCTTGCTGGCGCCCAGGGTGCGGGCCGCCGTCTCAATGCCCTTATCAACCCCGTCTATGGCGAGGCGGATGGCATTGACGGAGAGCGGAAAGCTCACCACGGCGGCGGCCACGGTGGCGCCGGCGGTGGTGAACATGAGGCTGATGCCGAACCAGTCGTACAGATATTGGCCGAGATAGCCGCGGGTCCCCAGAGTGATGAGCAGGATATAGCCGACCACGACCTTGGGCAGCACCAGGGGCAGGTGGACGATGCCGTCGAACAGGCCTTTGCCGGGAAACTCGACGCGCGAGAGAATCCAGCCCACGAAGATGGCCGGCGGCATGCTCCAGACGGTGGCCCAGAACGCCACCCTCAGGCTCAGAACCACCGCTGTCCATTCATCCGGTGTCAGCAGCATGAGAAAAATCCGGCCAGCAATGTCACAAAAATTCTAAACCGAACGGAGCGTCGAGGCGATGCGTAATGCCCCGCTCCGGCAAATGCGGCAGCTCACGTCCGTCGGCCAAGCGGCGGGCGGCGCCGCGCTCGGGTCCGGCCAAGCGGCCGGACCCGATGGCATCACTCATTTCACGACGAAGCCGTACTTCTTGTAGATGTCCTTGGCCTCGGGGCTGGTCAGGAAGGCGAAGAAGGCCTTGGCCTCGGGGGTGTCCTGACCCTTCACCAGGGCGAACGGATATTCCACCGGCGGGTGGCTGTCGGCCGGGAACACGGCAACCACCTTTACATTCTTGGCGATGGCGGCATCGGTGGCGTAGACGACGCCATAGGGCACCTCGCCACGCTCCACCAGGGCGAGGGCGGCGCGCACGCTCTCGGCGCCGACGATGCGGGGCGCCACCTTGTCCCAGACACCGAGGTTGGTGAAGGCGGTCTTGGTGTAGATGCCCGCCGGCACGCTGTCGACGAGGCCGGTGGCGATGCGGCCGTTGGGACCCAGCAGCGCCTCGATGTCCATGCCCTTGGTGATGGTCACCGGCTTGGCCTTGTCGGCGGGGGCGATCAGCACCAGCGCGTTGCCGATGGGCACCACCCGCGAGGAGGGAATGATGAGGTCCTTCTTCTCCACATAGTCCATCCACTTGATGTCAGCGGAGGCGAAGATGGAGGCCGGCGCACCCGCTTCCATCTGCTTGGCCAGGGCGGAGGAGGCGGCAAACGAAAATCTCACATTCGGCTTGCCCATGGCCTCGTAGGCCTTGCCGATGTCCTGGAAGGCATTGGTGAGGCTGGCGGCGGCGAAGGTGGTGACGGTGGCGCTGGCGGCGGTGGTGGCCGCGACGGGCTGTTCCGCCCGGGCGGTGCCGACGAAAGCGGACGCAACCAGCAGGCCCAAAACCAGGCCGCGCCGCGGGAAGGCAAAATTCATCATGGCAATGATCCCCCTTTTGGTATGTTCTTTCATATATAGGATAGGCTAGTGAGACAAGGTTGCTGATGCCGCACTGCGGTAGGCGTTTCAGACCCCCGCGGGTCGCGCTGCTGGGGGCGAGGCTAGCGCCTGTTTCTGGCGCCTCGCGCATCGGTGGCTGGCGCGGCAAAACGCCCGCGACAGGGGTGTCGCGGGCGTGGGTGTCGGTGAGGGGATTGAAGGGCTGGGGTTGGGCCTCAGGCGAGCCCCATCCATTTCAGGGCCAGGGCGCCGGGCGCCAGCATGGCGAAGGCCCAGAGCCCCGCACTCGCGACGTTGGCGATCTGGAAATGGCTCTGGCGCATGGCCAGCACCCCGGCGACCAGCGGCACCACCGCGCGCACGGGGCCGAAGAAGCGGCCCACGGCCACGCCCCAGACTCCGAAGCGGTGGAAGAAATCCTCCGCCCGCACCACCAGGTCGGGCCGACGCGAGAGTGGCCAGAAGGTCTTCGCCCGTTCCTTATAGTGGAAGCCGAACCAATAGGAGACGGCATCGCCCAGCGAGGCGCCGGCGGCGGCGGCCAGCCAGATGGGGAAGAAGTGCAGGCCCGAGGCTTCGATCAAGGCGCCGATGGCCAGCAGCAGCACCGTCGCCGGGATGAAGAAGGAGATGAGCGCCAGGGACTCGCCAAAGGCGAGCCCGAACACCACAGCCGGCGCCAGGTGCTGATGCTCCTTCACGAAGCTGACGGTCAGGTCGATCAGGGTCTGCGGGTCGAACATGGGGCCTCCGCCCGCCATGTGGGGCGGCGCGCGCGCGGGGTCAAGGAGACATCCGGCGGCGGCGCCGGCAGGGCGGTGTCTGCGCGCCCACTGCGGCGAAAAAACGTGCGGTGGCACCGTTTGGTCTAAAAAAGCGCGGGGGCTGGCTGCGGCTGCCTTGAAATCGTCATGGGAATGCGTCATATGCGCTGCCGTAGCCCGGCATCGGGTGGCGACGTTTTCGCCCCACACTGTGATGCCGGCGCTTTCGGGCCGCGTAGCGGAGACCGCTCGGAGCTTCTCCTCGAAGTGTCGCAGGCGGCTTTGCCCGAATTCAATGTTTTCGATTGGACACCCCTGGCCACGCGGGATGTCGAAGATCCCGCGAACCGCGTGTTCGCGGCCGCTTTCGGCCGCGCGCGATGCCGTTCGCCCATGAAAGACAGAGCTTGACCTCTTTTTCTGCTCTCGGCCTCGCCGAGCCCATCGTCCGTGCCCTCACTGAAGAACAGCACGTGACGCCGACGCCTATTCAGGCCGAAGCCATTCCCCAGATTCTCGCCGGCCGCGACCTCATCGGCATTGCCCAGACGGGCACCGGAAAGACCGCCGCCTTCGCCCTGCCCATCCTCGATCGCCTGGTGCGCCATGGGCGCCGCCCGGAGCCGCGCAGCGCGCGGGCCCTGGTGCTCTCGCCCACCCGTGAGCTGTCGGGCCAGATCGTCGACAATTTCGAGAAGTTCGGTCGCCACAGCCGCATCTCGGTGGCGCTCGCCATCGGCGGCGTGCCCATGGGCCGGCAGATCCGCGCCCTGGCGCGTGGGGTCGACGTGCTGGTGGCCACCCCCGGGCGGCTGCAGGATCTGGTCGAGAACAACGCCGTGCGGCTCGACCAGGTGGAAGTGTTCGTGCTCGACGAGGCGGACCAGATGCTGGACATGGGCTTCGTCCATGCCATCCGTGCCATCGTCAAGCGGCTGCCGCAGAAGCGCCACTCGCTGTTCTTCTCGGCCACCATGCCGCCGGCCATCTCCGATCTCGCAGGCTCCATGCTGCACGAGCCCGTGCGCGTGGCGGTGACGCCGGTGGCCAAGACCGCCGATCGCGTCGATCAGCGGGTGATCCTGGTGGACAAGTCCAACAAGGCGCAGCTGCTGGCCGAGGTGCTCTCCAAGGAGCAGATCGACCGCGCCCTGGTGTTCGCTCGCACCAAGCACGGCGCCGACAAGGTGGTGCGCGTGCTCGCCAAGGTGGGCCTCGCCGCTGAGGCGATCCACGGCAACAAGTCGCAGAACCAGCGTGACCGCGTGCTGGCCGCCTTCCGTGAAGGCACCGTGCGCACCCTGGTGGCCACCGACATCGCCGCCCGCGGCATCGACGTTACCGGCGTCAGCCACGTCATCAATTTTGACCTGCCGAACGTGCCGGAAAGCTATGTGCACCGTATCGGCCGCACCGCCCGGGCGGGACGGGAAGGCATCGCCATCTCGTTCTGTGACCAGGAAGAGCGCGCGTATCTGCGGTCCATCGAGCGGCTGATCAAGATGCAGATCCCGTCCGAGGATCGGCGCGGGTCGGCGGCCACCTTCGCGGTGCCGGAGGGCGAGCCGATCACCACCGCTCTGGTGGATGAGCCGCGCGAGCAGCGTCGCGGGCCGCGGGGCGCCGGGCGTCCCAATGGTCAGCGTCCGGGCGGTCAGCGCTCCGGTGGCGCGCGCGGGACGGGGCAGCGCCCCGCCGGCGAGGGCCGCCGCAGCGACGACAACCGCGGCAACGGCCAGCGCGCCGAGCGCGACGGGGCGACCCGCCGCGAGGGGGCGCCCGCCGGTGGTCGCGGCAAGGATGCCCGCGCCGATGCGGCCGGCGCCGGCCGTGATGCCCGCAAGGCGGGCCCCGCCCGTGAGGCGCGGCCCCACGGCGCCCGCCCGCAGCAGCCCCGCTCGGAAGGGCGGAGCGCCGGCCGTGGCGACGACGCCCGTTCCTCCGGTGGAGAGATGGGCGGCATCGGCTTCATGAAGGCCGTGTCGAACCGATCGGGCCAGCGCAACCCGCCGCAGGGCGGCGGCGCCAAGCGCCCGGCACGGTGATTGCTGGGGTCCGGGCCGGCGGAAAAAGCTGCCGCCCGGACATCTCACCTATGGGCCGATGCGCGGATTCGTGACATAAGCCCGCCACGTTTGCCCCAACGGGGCCATTGGAGACGAGTCTATATGGCGAAGGAAGAACTGCTGGAGTTCGAGGGAACCGTGACGGAAGTGCTGCCCGATGGCAACTTCCGCGTGCGTCTGGACAACGACCATCAGATCCTGGCCTACGCGGCCGGCAAGATGAAGAAGAACCGCATCCGCACCATCGAAGGTGATCGGGTGGTCGTGGAGATGTCGCCGTACGATCTCGATCGCGGTCGCATCAACTTCCGTCACAAGGCCGAAGGGTCTGGTCCGCCTCCCGGCGCCCGTCGTCAGCAGAATTTCCGGCGGCGCTGAGCGAGCCTGTTCCCGGCCCGTCCGGTTAGGGTGTCGCGGACCACGGCGTCCGCGCACCCCTGCTTGCGTTGTCTTGCTCGCGTTGTCTTGCTTTGCGTTATCTTGCGGGCGCGCGGCAGTGGAAGACGGGGGAGGCGGGGATGGAACTACGCTTGACCAAGGTGGTGCTGGTGGCGGCGCTGGCGGCCTATGCGCTGCTGGTGGCCTACGGCAACCTGACCGATTACGCCTCGAACTATGCCTTCGTGTCCCATGTGCTGAGCATGGACACCACCTTTCCCGGCAACGCGCTGATGGGCCGGGCCATCACCGATCCGCGCCTGTGGCAGGCGGCCTATGCCGCCATCATCGCCGCCGAGGCGCTGTCCGGCCTGCTGTTGGCGCTGGGCGCCGTGCAGCTGCTGCGCACCCTCAAGGCGCCCGCGCCGGCCTTCGAGCGCGCCAAGCGCTTCGTCTATCTGGGCGCCAGCCTCGCCTTCCTGCTCTGGTTCTTCGGCTTCATGGTGGTGGCGGGCGAGTATTTCGCCATGTGGCAATCCCATGACTGGAACGGCCAGGAGAGCGCGTTCCGCATCTACATGGCGGTGCTCGGCGTGCTGCTCCTGGTGGCGCTGCCAGATCGCGACCCGGCCTGAGAGCACCCTGCCGGGCCCCTTTGAGCGTCCTCCACAGCTGAGATGCTTGCTTCTCCTGCCCGGCCCCCGCTAGGTTGCGCGCCCCGGTCCGAATGGGCCAATCATGCTGCCCCAAAGGTGTCGCCGTAACAGCGCGCTACAGGGGCGCGGCCCCACTGGACCGGACGGATAACCGCCGGAAGGGCGAGGGAGGAAAGGGTGTCGCCAGTCGTCAACGCGATCCGCACGCAGGCGGATGCGGCGCCATGCGCCGTGTCCCTGGAGGGGGTGCGCATTGCTTTTCCCAATGCCAAGCCCGGCGGTGCGCCTTTCATTGCCGTGGATCAGGCCAGCCTCGACATCGCCGATGGCGAGTTCGTGGCCATCGTCGGCCCCACCGGCTGCGGCAAGTCCACTCTGCTCAACGCCACCGCCGGGCTGCTGACGCCGGCGTTCGGCCGCGTCTCCATCTTCGGTGAGCCGCTCTCGGGGCTCAATCGCAAGGCCGGCTACCTGTTCCAGGCGGAAGCGCTGTTTCCCTGGAAGACGGCGGTGGAGAACGTGGCCATCGGCCTCGACATTGTCGGCACCCCCAAGGACGAGGCGCGGGCCGAGGCCCGCAAATGGCTGGCGCGGGTGGGCCTTTCCGCCTTTGCCGATCGCTATCCGCACATGCTCTCGGGCGGCCAGAGGAAGCGCGTGGGCCTCGCCCAGGTGCTGATCCGCCACCCCAAGATCCTGCTCATGGACGAGCCGTTCGGCCCGCTCGACGCCCAGACCCGGCAGATCATGGGCAATTTGCTGCTGGACCTGTGGAGCGCCGACCGTAAGGCGGTGCTGTTCGTGACCCATGACCTGGAGGAGGCCATCGCGCTGGCCGACCGTGTGGTCATCATGGGCGCCGGGCCGGCGGCCCGCATCATCGGCGAATGGCGGGTGCCCATTCCCCGTCCCCGCGACATCGACGTGCGGCTCGATCCGGTGTTCCACCAGCTGCACCGGGAGATCTGGGCGGCGCTGAAGGAAGAAGTGGTGAAGGGCTACAAGCAATCCGAATCGGCGGAGCAGGGGGCATGACGCGCAATCGGTGGTCTCTCCTGGCCCTGCAGCTCCTGGTCGCGGTGGTGCTCATCGGCCTGTGGCATGTGGGCGCCACGGTGAAGTGGAACCTGCCGTCCCTCTCCGCCAAGCCGTTCTATGTGCTGGACCCGTTCTTCTTCTCCACGCCGGGGGCGGTGTTCGCCCGCACCTGGGCGGATTTCTATTCGGGGGCCATCTGGTATCACCTGGGCATCACTTTGCTCGAAACCCTGCTGGCCTTCTTCATCGGCGCGGCCGGCGGCGTGCTCATCGGCTTCTGGTTTGCCCGCAAAGCAGTGCTGGCGGCGGTGTTCGATCCTTATGTGAAGATGGCCAATGCGCTGCCACGGGTGGTGCTGGCCCCCATCTTCGCCTTGTGGCTCGGCCTTGGCATCTGGTCCAAGGTGGCGCTGGGGGTGACGCTGGTGTTCTTCATCGTCTTCTTCAACGTCTATCAGGGCGTGAAGGAAGTGAGCCCGACCCTGCTGGCCAATGCCCGCATGCTGGGCATGAGCGAGCGCCAGCTCATGCGGCACGTGTTCTGGCCCTCCGCGCTCACCTGGATGTTCTCCTCGCTCCACACCGCCGTCGG
This sequence comes from Xanthobacter sp. NM-25, assembly GCF_022138605.1. Lineage (GTDB taxonomy): Bacteria > Pseudomonadota > Alphaproteobacteria > Rhizobiales > Xanthobacteraceae > Xanthobacter. The sequence continues at coordinate 553,033 of NZ_JACBFS010000001.1, read as the reverse complement.
CTTTGCGCTGGTGGGCGCGGTGGTGGGCGAATATCTCGGCTCGGCGGCGGGGCTCGGCTATCGCATCCACCAGGCGGAAGGGGTGTTCGACGTCACCGGCGTGTTCTCGGGCATGCTGGTTCTGTCCATCTTCGTGATCCTGATTGATACGCTGGTGAGCGCCATTGAAAAACGGCTGTTGGTGTGGCGTCCCGCGCCCGCCACGGCCCAATGAGGGGGAGGAAACCCATGGGTGTGTTCAAGACGATGACGGCCGGCGTGCTGGCGCTGGCGGGATTGGCGGCCACCTTTGCGGCGCCGGCGGCGGCGCAGCAGGCGGAGAAGCCGCAGGTGACCATCGGCGTCGGCGGCAAGCCGCTGCTCTATTACCTGCCGCTGACCGTCGCCGAGCGGAAGGGCTTCTTCAAGGACGAGGGACTCGACGTCTCCATCAACGATTTCGGCGGCGGTTCCAAGTCGCTGCAGGCGCTGGTGGGCGGCTCGGTGGATGCGGTGACGGGGGCCTATGAGCACACCATCCGCATGCAGGCCAAGGGCCAGGACATCGCCGCGGTGATCGAGCTCGGCCGCTTCCCCGGCATCGTGCTGGTGGCCGGCAAGGACAGTGGCATCAAGAGCGTGAAGGACCTGAAGGGCAAGAAGGTGGGCGTGACCGCGCCCGGCTCCTCCACCAACTTCTTCGTCAACTTCCTGCTCGCCAAGGACGGCCTGAAGCCCGAGGACGTGTCGTTCGTGGGTGTCGGCGGCGGCGCCTCCGCGGTGGCGCAGATGAAGCACGGCGGCATCGACGCCATGGCCAATCTTGACCCAGTCATCACCAAGCTGGAGACCGACGGCGACGTGGTGGTGCTGGCCGACAGCCGCACCGAGGAGGGCAGCACCGCGATCTTCGGCGGCGCCAACCCGGCGGCGGTGCTGTATCTGAAGCGCGATTTCGCCACCCAGAATCCCGTCACCACCCAGAAGCTGGTCAATGCCTTCCACAAGGCGCTGGAATGGCTGAAGACCGCGACCCCGGAGCAGGTGGCCGAGGTGGTGCCGCAGGAATATCTGCTGGGCGACAAGGCGCTCTATATGGCGGCGGTGAAGAACTCCATGCCCATGTATTCGCTCACCGGCGTCATTCCCGAGGACGGCATGAAGAATGCCCTGGGCATGCTGGTGGAGTTCGATCCCGAGCTCAAGGCGGCCAATGTGGACCTGTCCAAGACCTTCGACGGCTCCTTCGTCGCCAAGGCGGGACAGCACTGAACGACACGGATTCACCGGCGGGGCCCCCGCCGGTGATCTTTGTGCAAGATCTTTCACTCTTGCCCTTGAAACGCCGCAGTTGGTCCCTATATCCCACTCAACCCAGTCGCAACGCGCGTTTTCAGCGCGTGCGGGAGACGGACGGATGTACTCCGATCTCGCTGTGGCAAGGGTGTTCGTTCCTCCGCTTGCATTTTTCGATATGCGCGGAGGAGCGGACCGACTGGGACAGTTCGTCGTTCGGCCTGCTTTCTCTCGTTTCCTTCGGGCCACGACACAAAAGCCTTCCTTCTTCGGATTGTCCTGCACCGGGCGTTGGCAGCGCCGGGCCGTTCATGGCCCCGCGCCAACGCCGGGCTCGCACGCCGAGCCTGAGCAAGGAGGCCTGTCATGGCCACGGGAACTGTGAAATTCTTTAATGCCCAGAAGGGCTTCGGCTTCATCCAGCAGGATGAGGGCGGTCCGGACGTGTTCGTCCACATCTCCGATGTGGAGCGTTCCGGCATGTACGGCCTGAACGACGGGCAGAAGGTGTCTTTCGACGTCGTCCCCGACAACCGGGGCAAGAGCAAAGCGGCCAATCTCGCCGCGCTCTGATCTCGTATCCTCTGCACTGCAGACGAAAGCCCGGGCCTCAGGCCCGGGCTTTTTGCGTTCCGGAGGGCGCGCGTTCAGCGCTGGACGTAGACGGTGGCGCCCACCCGCACCCGATTGTAGAGGTCCACCACATCGTCATTGGTCATGCGGATGCAGCCGGAGGACACCGCCTGGCCGATGGTCTCCGGCTCGTTGGAGCCGTGGATGCGGTAGAGGCTGGAGCCCAGATACATGGCGCGGGCGCCGAGCGGGTTGTCGATACCGCCGGGCATGTAGCGCGGCAGGTCCGGGCGGCGCTTGAGCATCTGCGGCGGCGGGGTCCAGCCCGGCCATTCGCGCTTGGCGCTCACAGTCTTCACCCCGGACCAACGGAAGCCGTCGCGACCAACCCCCACGCCATAGCGGATGGCCTGGCCCGGCGCCGTCACATAATAGAGCCGCCGCTCCGAGGTGCGGATGACGATGGTGCCGGGGCGATACTTGGAATCGAATGCCACCGACTGGCGCGGGATGGGCGAGGAGCCGCTCACCATCCCCACGTCGGCGGAGTTGGTGTTGAACAGCTTGTTGAGGTTGAACGGATCGAAGGGAAAGCGGTCGTCGGCCTGGGCCGGAGCGGCCAGCAGGAAAGCGGAGGCCGTTGCGGCGGCGATCAGAGAGGGGCGCCGCAAGACGTTCCGCAGCAGCTTCGTCACATGCATCATGGCGTTCGGTCTCGTCTCAAGGGCCAGCCGGAAAGCTGGCCGGTCTCAGCGACACGCACCGCCCCCGCGTGTGCGACTTCACGTTGTCGCCACAAATGGGGCATGCCTGCAACTTCTTTGTGGCATCGGCGTTCCCCGGTGCACGCGAGTGTGATGGCGCCTGGCGCCCTCAATCGCCGGCCACATCCGTGTTCAGGAAGTGCAGCAGCGCGCCATTGAAGGCCTCCGGCGCCTCCAGGAACGGGGCGTGGCCCACGCCCTCGAACAGGGCGAGGCGCGCGCCGGGGATGATCTCGGCGAGGAAGTGGGCCATGGCCGGCGCCACCACCTCGTCATGGGTGCCCTGGGTCACCAGCACCGGCACATCCAGCGCCCGCAGCACCGCGTCGTAATCGGCGGTGCGATCGAACAGGTTGGCGCGCACCTGGGCGGGCACCACCATATTGAAGGCCAGCAGGGTTTCCATCAGCTCCCGGGGCTGCTCGGCGGCGAAGCAGCGACGGAGAAAGGTGCGGGTGGCGGCGATGTTATCCGCGAGGTCGGCCGAGCACATCTGCCGCATCAGCCGGTTGCAGGTGCCGTAGAACTCCCGCGCATTGTGGGTGGCGGCATCCACGAACACGATGCCGGCGATGTCGGCGGTGCCGTGATGCAGGAGATAGTCGCCGATGATGCGCCCGGCGTAGGACCAGCCCACCAGCACCGGGCGGCTGAGGCCCGCGGCGCGGATCACCGCTGCCAGCTCGTCCGCCCACAGGCGGCCATCCCTGTAGGCGGCAGGGTCGAGCGGCTTGTCGGAGCCGCCATGGCCCCGAAAATCATAGGTGACCCTGCGGAATGGAGCCAGGACCTCGGCGCCGGTCTGCTGCGCCCAGCACAGGCCGCATTGGGAGAAGCCGTGGATGAACAGCAGCTCGGGCCCGCTGCCCGCTCCCCATTCCTGCACCCGGATGTCGAGTTCATCGGGGGTGCGGACGGCGAGGGTGCGGGGGGCGGTGGGGAGCAGGGTCATCGGGGCCTCGCGGCAGGAGGGGGAAGGCGGTGGCTCGGCTCTTATGCGGGAGGGTGCGTTAAAGCATCTGCAACCGGTTTCCGGCAGGAACAGACACCACGACGCGCAGTGCGGGCAAGGCCCGCCGCGTCATGCTGGAAACGGCGCACCAGAGGGAGCCCATCATGTCGAGACGCCTCATGCCACAGATGCCGGTGCCGCGATCGTCCGCACCCCGCATCGTCGCGGCGGCCCTGGCCGGCCTGCTGGCCGGCGCGACGTTCAGCGCCCCGGCGGCGGCCGCCGAGCATTACATGGCGCTCGGGCTGCCCTTCTTCGAGCCCTATCGGGTGGGCATCGCCACCCTCGATATCAATGCCGGCAAAGTGAGTGGCACCCTGGCGCCGCCCGCCGGTGATCCGCGCGCGCCGGTGCCGGTGTCCGGCACCCTCACCGACGGCGTGCTGAAGCTCACCGTGGGCAGCGGCAACGAGGCCTATGACCTCGCCTTCACCGAGGACGAGCGCGGCCTGCATCAGATCTGGGACGAGACCATCAACCTCGGTGGGGTCGATCCGGTGAACCTGTTCCGCCCGGCCGGTGATTTTTCCGCGCCGGCCCTGGCCCTGCAGCATCTGGACGAGAGTTGGTGCGGCCAGATCTATGGCGGGCTGTCGGTGGTGCTGCGCGCCAGCGCCCTGCACGCCACCCCGGTGGCCCCGGCCGCGCTGGGCGACCTCAACGTGCCGGTGTCGAGCATGACCCACGGCACCGGCACCATGAAGCTCAAGGATCTGTGGAGTCGCCTGCGGCTGGCCGCCAAGGGTGATGACGACGACCTCACGGTGGATGTCGTGGTGCCGGTCGGCGCCGAGGCCGAGCTCGCCAAGACCCTGCGCGGCGACGCCGCCGTGGCGGCGGTGGCCCTGCCCAACGGCTGCTCCGAGACCGCGCTCGCGGTGGTACCGCGCACCCGGCTGGCCGATGGCGCCGCGGTGTCCGATGCCAAGCTGAAGACCTATCTGGAAGGCGCCCTGAACCGGCTCTATTCCGGCCTTGCCGCCGATGGCGCGGGCATCGGCGGACGCAAGTTCAAGCTCACCGGGGTCAGTGTCACCAAGGGTGCCAACGGCATGCCGGTGTTCAACGCCACGGTGACGGCGGACACCGAGGCGAGCCGGGTGGAGAAGGGGGGGTGGGATCAGTTCAACCTGTCCATCCTGCCCCTCGTGACCGCCACCGATGCGGGCGACACCATGTCCCTCATTCCCACCGTCACCGACCTGAAGACGGCGAAGAAGAGCGGCCCGCAGCTGCCGGCCGATGCCGCCTTCAAGGTGGTCGACGACAGCGCCTATGCGGCGGCGATCGCCCACCGGCTGGTGTCGTGGCTGGCGGCGGCGGAGGGCTCGCGCTGCGCATTCCTCACCCGTTCGGCCTTCGATGAGCCGGATGGGGCCTACAGCTGCACCAACCAGGTGCTGGACGACGTGCCCCATCCCGACGACAACTGATCGCGCCGCCGCCGGCGCCTGGCCTCAGGCGCCGGCGGCCGTGGCGCGTGCGTCACCGGTCTTGTGGTCGTCGTGCTCATGATCATGCTCATGATCATGAGCGGCGTGATAGGCGGGCTCGCTCATGCCGCGCTTCCAATAGCCGGCGACCGCGAGCATGGCCGCGGCCATGTTGCGATCGGCCCGCAGGTGCCCCCGCAGGGCGCGGGCGGCGGTGGATTCGGTGGCCACCCAGGCGGCCCAGCCCGGGCCGCCGATGCCATGCGTGCCCCGCACCGCCGCTTCCAGCAGATCGGTGGTGCCGGGGGCCGCGCCATCGCGATACAGATAGGTGATCTGCACCCCGGCCGGTCCCTCCAGCGGCTGCGCATCGGCTGCTTCGGCCACCTCCAGAAACGCATGGCCGCGCACATGGGCCGGCAGCTCTTCCAGGATGGCGGCGATGGACGGCAGTCCGGTCTGGTCTCCGGCCAGCAGAACGTGATCCGCCGGCGGCAGGGTTCGTCCACCGGGACCACCGACCCCCACCAGATCGCCACGACGGGCGCGGCGCGCGAAATCGGCACCGGGCCCGCCCGCCTCATGCAGCGCGAAATCCACCCAGAGCTCGCCGCGCGCGGCGTCGAAGCGGCGCACGGAATAGGTGCGCGGCACGGGACGGAAAGGGGCGGGCGGCCAGATGGCGCCGCCGTCCTTGTCTGGCATGGGCCATTGCGGTGTGGCCAGCCCCGGCGGCGGAATCAGCAGCTTGATGTTGGGGCCGCTGCCGAAGCCGGCCAGCTCCGCGCCGCCCAGCACCACGCGCCGCATATGCGGCGTCACCTGCTCCGCCCGCCGCACCTCGAGTTCGCGCATGCCGCGATAGCGACCGGTTGGCGTTCCGCTCACAGCGGCTTCTCCCTGCTTTCGGGACCAAGAAAGAACTGCAGGCCTCGCAGCAGCGCATAAGGGGCGGCCGAGCCATGGGTCTGGCCCGGGAGGACCTCCAACTGCACCTCGACTGGCCGGCCGGGAATGGCGGCGATGCGCGCCTCCAGTTCACGGGCGGCGTCCACCATGCGGCGCGCGGCCATGCGACGAGCCCTGGCGGGGGCATCGGGCGCGGCGCGCAGGGCGGGGTGCAGCTCCTGCTCATAGGCGCCCACCGTCAGCAGCAGTCGCGGATGGTTCTGCGGGGGATGCGCGCAGAAGGCCGCCGCCTCCTTCAGGATGGCGCCGTCGGCCCACCAGATGGAGGGGCTGGCGGCGATGTAGGTGGAGAAGGCCTGGGGCCGCGTGAACAGCACATGCAGGGTGAACAGGCCGCCGAACGAATGCCCCATCAGGCCCTGGCGGGCGGTGTCGATGGGAAAGGAGGCGGTGAGCGCGGGCTTCAGCTCATCCTCGATGAAGGCGAGGAAGGCATCCGCCGCGCCGGTGTCCTCCGCCTTGAGATAGGTGCCGCTGCCGGCCGTCGCCGGCACCGGCGTGAGGTCGCGGGCCCGGCGCCGCATGTTGATGGCGAGATCGCCGGGATAGCCGATGGCCACCAGAATGGCCGGCTCCAGCAGGCCGCCCATGGCCCCACCCTGGGTCCGCGAGAGATCGGACAGGGTGCCGGCCACCGCATTGCCATCGAGCACATAGAGCACGGGATAGCCGCCGCGTGGCGGCGGCTCGGTGGGCAGGGCGATGAAGATGCGATAGGGCAGGCCGGCCTTGGAGGTGAGCTGCAATTCCTGGGAATGGGCAGCACCACCGGCCCCGCTGTGGCGGGCCCGGTGCCGGTGAGGCTGGCGAGCGCGCTGGTGAGGATGCCGGTGGCCACGGCGGCGCTGCGCGCCAGACGCGAGAGCAGGGGAATGGTCAATAGCTTGCCTTCACCTTCAGCCAGTAGCCGCGTGGCTCGCCGTAGAAATTGAACACGGAGACCGAGCCGACACGCTGGTAATAGACTTCGTCGAAGATGTTCGTGACCGTGAAGGTCGCGAGCCAATTGTCGTTGAATTTGTAGCCGATCTGTCCATCGACCACCGTATAGCCATCAGCCGTAAGCTTCACGCCGGCCGACTTCGTATAGAAGCTGGAGAGGATCTTCAACCCGCCAGCCAGATGCAGGCCCTGCAGCGGCCCGTCCTGGACTTCATATTTGGCCCACAGATTATAGTTGTTGCGCGGCGTGTAGGTGCTGAACCCGGCGAGCAGCTGGGCCGCGGTGGCGGTGAGATATTGGGTGTCGGTGTAGGTGTAGCCGGCATAGATCTCCCAGCCCGGCGCCGGCTTGCCGCTCACCTCCAGCTCATAGCCCTTCACCTCGACCTCGCCGGACGCGACATACACATTGGCGGTGTCGGTGGAGAGCGCCCGATTGTTGTCGCGGATCAGGAAGGCGGCGGCGGAGGCGTTGAGGGCGCCGTTGAAGAAGGAGCCCTTCACGCCGCCTTCATACTGGAAGCCCTCGCGCGGCTGCAGCGCGGTGCCGGCGGCATCGAGCTCGGTCTGTGGCACGAAGGTCTTGGTGTAGCTGCCGTAGAACGACACGTCCTTGGTGACGTCCAGGACGAGGCCGACATAGGGCAGGAAATTGCCGTCCACATCCACCGAGGAGCGGGTCTGTGTGATGGCGCCGGCATTGGCGACGGTGACCGTGGACGTGGAGTCGTACCAGGAGAAGCGGCCACCCAGCAGCACGTGCAGCCGGTCGAACGGGTTGATCTTGGTCTGGGCGTAGAGGCCGTACTGGGTCGGATCGGTGACGCTCTGCTGATTGTACACCGTGGTCGGCTCGGCCACTGCCCAGGGATTGAAATTATAGAGGTTGTAGGTGCCGGCAATGCTGGTGGAGGTGGGCGACAGCTGGGTCTGGTCCACCAGGCGGAAATCGGCGCCGACGGTCAGGCTGTGGCTCTGGCCGAACAGTTCGAACGGGGTGGCCACGTGGGCATCGCCGGAGAAGGAGGTTTCAGACACCTGCGCCGCCGTGTAGCGCATGGTGAAATCGCCGAGGGCGCCCGGTGTGGTGCGCAGCGCCGAGCCGCTATAGGCGTATTTGTAGTCGATGTCGCGATCGGAATAGCGCAGCGAGGCCTTGGCCTCGCCGCCATTGTCGAGGTCGTGCTTCAGCTCCATCAGATAGTCGGTGGTCTCGTTGTTGAAGCGGTTCCAGCCGGCGCCGATGAAGGTGGAGCGGGGCACGTTCAGGAGCTGCCCGGTGCCATTGCCGAGGTTGATGGCCGGCAGGCCGTTGAAGGGCAGGATGTCCCGTTCCTGGTGCCAGGCATAGAGCGAGAGGGTGGTGTCTTCCGTCAGGTCGAAGTCAAGGGCGCCATAGCCGACCCAGACCTGGTTCTCGTTCACGTCCACAAAGCTGTTGCGGTTCTGGAAGGCGCCGCCGATGCGGGCGCGCACGGTGCCGGCCTCGTTCAGCTTGCCGCCGGCGTCCACCTCGGCGCGCACGAAGTCCCATGAGCCGTAATCGAGGGTGGAGGTGATGAAGGGCTTGGCCAGCGCCGGCTTCAGCGTGCCGTTGATGATGCCGCCGGGCCCGGCGTTGTTGCCCGCCGAGCCCCCGTAGAACAGGCCCGCCGGCCCCTTCAGCACGTCCACCCGATCGAAGATGAAGAGGTCCGGCTGGGTGCCGAGGATGGAGGAGAGCGGTGCCGGCAGGTTGTTCACCAGCAGCGTGTCGATCTCGAACCCGCGCGAGAAGATGGAGGAGCGCCCCGGGTCGTTGGAGAGCACCACCATGCCGGTGGTGTGGCGCATGGCATCTTCGAGCTGGGTGAAGTTTTGATCGTCCATGCGCTGGCGCGTCACGGTCGAGATGGATTGCGGAATCTCGCGCACCGGGGTGGGGCTGCCGACGCCGATGGTGGTGACGTTGGCGGTGTAGGTGTCCAGCCCTTCGGTGAACACCTCCTGCTGCAGCTTCTTCTCCTCCTGCACTTGCACGGTGTCGAGGGCGATGGCGTTGGCGCCGGCCTCCTGCGCCTGTGCCGGCAGGGCGGTCAGCAGGCCCAGGGCGACGCCGGAGAGCACGCAGCGCGACAAGAGTGTGCCCGAGAACAGCGGGCCCGAGAACAGCGCGCCCGACAGAACCGTGCCGGACATGAGGTGGGCCAGCCGCATCGCTGAGGTTCGCTCAAATGCCATCATGAAAATCCCCACTTCGCGCAAGTGCCGCCTGAAATGCGCCGGGCGTGGCGCCGGTGTCTCTCGGCCTGCCGCGGCTCGTGGGGTTCTTTTACCGGAGAGCTTCCCGCCACCTCCAGACGGAAGGGCTTTGCCGGAGCGGAGAATGTGTTTGCGAAATCATCATCCCCTTTGAATTCGAGTGGTCAATGACAAAATTCGTGTTGGCCAATGGCGTAGTCTTCAGTTCTAATTTTGGAATAATACTAAATTCAATGGAATGGTGCGGCCTTGACAGGGGCCTGCGGACTGCCTCTTGTCGGATCATGAGTGATCCCGACGCGCCCTCGTCCTCGCGCCCATCGGCGCCGGCGCCGATCGCGCCCGCGACCGGTGCCGCGCGCACGGCCCTGGTGCGTCAGTCGGACATCGCGGCTCTCTCGCGCCTGACCGGGCGCGATTTCCGCGTGGTCACGCCGAAGCTGGGCGCCGACGGGGCGTTGCTGCGCGGCCGCTATGTGCTCGGCCCGCTGCGCTCCGGCCTGGTGCTGCACGCCACCGATGCCCGCGACCTGCATGACACCACGACCCGGGTGGTGCATGGCGCCGGCCTCACCGTCAGCCTGTTCCTGGAGGGGGAGGCCGACATTCAGATCGGCGGCCGTGGCCTCCATCTGGGGGTGGCGGACGGGATGGCCGGCTCGCTGATGGCGCGGGCCGAGCCCGATCTGTTCGTGCGCCACGGCCGGCGGGGCACCCGGGTGCGCAAAGTGAATCTCTTCATTCCGGCGGGCTGGCTGGAGCAGGTGCAGCGCGATGATGTCGCCCACCGTGCCGTGCTGGCGTTCGCGCAGGACCATCGCGCCTGCGCCCAGTGGCGGCCCAGCGCGCACATGCTGGCCCTGGCCGAGCAGATCCTGGCGCCGCCCCAGTATGGTCCGCTGCTGGCGGGGCTCTATGTGGAGAGCCGCGCCATGGAGCTGGTGGGCGAGAGCCTCGCCGCCCTGGGGGCGCCGCTGCTGGAGAGCGCGGCGGCCGCTCGCCCGCGTGAGCGGCAACGCATGTGGGCGGTGCATGATTTCATCGAGGCGCAGCTGCATCTGGACCTCAGCCTCGACGAGATCGCGCGCGAGGCGGGGATGAGCGTGAATTCGCTGCAGCGGGCCTTCCGCGCCGCGTTCGGCACGACGGTGTTCGACTATGTGCGCCGGCGCAAGCTGGAGCGCGCCCGCGACGGCCTTACCGCCGAAGGGCTGACGGTGGCTCAGGCGGCCTATGTGGCCGGCTATGGCTCCGCCGCCAATTTCGCCACCGCCTTCAAGCGCGCCTTCGGCGTCTCGCCCAAGGCCTGGCGGGACCGGGGCGGGCGCGGCAACTGATCCATCATGGGGGAGCGCGTGCCGGCGGCTCCCGGGCGGTGAGTTACATCCTAATAGGTTGCATATTATCTATTGTGATGTTATCGAAACTCATGTCTCCACATATGGCTCCCCGACCCGATCGCCTCATCTTCGGCCAGCTCGTCACCCGCGTGGCGCGCTATTGGCGGCGCGCGATCGACCAGGCGCTGGCCGAGAACGGCCTCTCCCAGGCCACCGCTTTGCCGCTGCTGGTGCTCTCGCGCCTCGGCGACGACCTGCGCCAGGGTACCATTGCCGACGAGCTGGGCCTGGAGGGGCCTTCTCTGGTGCGGATCGTCGAGATGCTGGTGGCGGAGGGCCTGGTGACCCGCCGCGAGGATCCCACCGACCGCCGCGCCAAGCTGCTGCGGCTGACCCCGCAGGGGCGGGCCCAGGTGGAGCGGATCGAAGCCACGATCGCCGCGCTGCGCACGCGGCTGTTCAGCGAGCTCACCGACGCGGAAGTGTCCGCCACGGTCCAGGGCCTCAGCAAGCTGGAGCGCGCCTTGAGCCCGGAGCGCGGCACGTGAGCGCCGCGCCCTTCGGCATCGGCCGCCACGAGCTCATGTTCTCGCTGAAGGCGTTCCTGGCCGCGGTTCTGGCCTTGTGGGTGGCCCTCAGCCTCGATCTGTCGAAGCCCTATTGGGCCATGGCCACCGCCTACATCGTCATGCAGCCGCTGGCGGCCGCGGTCACCGCCAAGGCGGTGTACCGGGTGATGGGCACGGTGCTCGGTGCCGGCGCCGCGGTGGTGATGGTGCCGAACCTGGTGGCGGTGCCGGAGCTCCTGTGCCTCGCGCTCGCCGCGTGGGTGGGGGGGTGCCTGTTCATCTCCCTGCTGGATCGCACGCCGCGCAGCTATGTGGCCATGCTGGCCGGCTACAGCGCCGCCATTATCGCCTTCATGGCGGTGACCGCTCCGGAGACGGTGTTCGATGTCGCCCTGTCGCGCACCCAGGAGATCATCGTGGGCATCGTCTGCGGGGCCCTGGTGAGCCGGGTGGTGGCGCCGCGCCATCTCGGCCCGTTGCTTACGGCGCGGCTCGACGGCTGGCTGGCCGATGCCGGCCGCTGGGCCGGCGACGTGCTCGCGCCGCGGCCCGAGCCGCAGGCTTCCGCCCGCGATCGCCGACGGCTCGCCACCGATACGGTGGAGATGCTCGCTCTCACCACCCATCTGCCTTACGACACCTCTGAGCTGCGGCATCTGGCTGGCCAGGTGCGGGAATTGCAGCAGCACATGACGGCGCTGCTGCCCATCCTGTCCGGGCTCGAGGACCGCCTTGCCGCTTTGCGCGCGGGCGGCCCGCTCGATCCACGCCTCGACGCGCTCATGGGCGACATCGCCGAGTGGATCGCCAGCGATTGCGCCGCGCCGCTTCCGCCGGCCGACGCGCTGCGCGCGCGCCTGGAGGTCCTGGCCGAGGCGCTGCGGCCGGAGGCTGCTGCCGGCGCCTGGCGCGGACTTCTGGTTGCCACGGTGCTGGATCGCCTGCGCGAGCTGGTGGAGGTGTGGGCCAATGCCCGGATGCTGCGGGCCGATCTGCGCGACGGCCGCGCTCGTGCCCCCCGGTTCCGTGCCGTCATCGCCCGTTATGCCGGCGATCCGCAGCTGCATGTGGACGTGCCGCTGGCCGCCCTCGCCGGGCTGGCCGTGGGCATCAGCATTCTGATGTGCTGCGCCCTGTGGATCGCCACCGGCTGGAGCGAGGGCAGCGGCGCCGCCCAGATGGCCGCCATCTTCTTCTCCCTGTTCGCCGTCATGGACAATCCGGTGCCGGTGATGCGGCTGTTTGCCCGCTATACCCTCCTGGCGACCATCGCCGTGGGCCTGTTCGCCTTCACGCTGCTGCCGCTCGCCGACAGTTTCACCGAGCTGGTGCTGCTCATGGCGCCGTTCCTGCTGGTGTTCGGCGCGTTGATGGCGACCCCCCGGCATGGGCCCCTGGGCTTTCTCATGTGCGTGAACATGCCCCTGGTGACCATGCTCGACACGCGCCTTCACCTGGACCTGGCGGCGCTGATCAATGCCAGTGCCGCGTCCCTGGTGGGCATGGTCATCGCCACCCTCACCGCGGCCGTCCTCACCGCCATGGGCGTCGAGCAGAGCGTCGCCCGGCTGCGTCGTGCCAACAGCCGCGATCTCGCCGGCATGGCCGGGGGGCAGGGCGGTCGCGACACCGCGGCCCTGGTGCGGCGGCTGGTGGATCGCTTCGGCCTCATGGTGCAGCGGCTGGTGGCCCTGCCCACGGGGGAGGCGCCGCATCCCGAGCAGGCGCTGGTGGACCTGCGGATGGGGCTCAACATGGCTGATCTGCAACGGGTGCGCGGGCAGCTTCCTGCGGCGCCGCGGCAGCAGGTGGAGGCTCTGCTCGAGGCCCTTCGGCGCCACTTCCGCCAGCGCGAGACGGCGCGGGTCGCGGACCCGGGCCTCGCCGCTGCGCTCGACACCACCATTCGCCTGCTGGCGCAGGGGTCGCAGGCGTCGCCGCCCGTGGTCACCGCGCTGCGGGCCCTGGTGGGGCTGCGGCACGGCCTGCTGCCCGGCCTTGCCGCGCCGGATCCGCAACTCGCGCCCGCCGTCACCTGGAGCCTTGCCACATGAGCGGCGATCTCGATCTCTACGGCCTGTTCGTGCCCGAACTGCTGGTCGCCGCGGTGCTGGCGCTGGCGGTCCAGGGGCTGCTGCGCCGGCTGCTGTCCCGGGCCGGTCTCTATCGCCTGCTGTGGCATCCGCCGCTGGCGGATGTGGCGCTGTTCGTCATCTGCCTCGGCGGCCTCACCTTCCTGATGCATCGGATCTGACGATGAACCCGTTTCTGTCCCGCCTCGGCCGGTTCCTACCCACCCTTGCCCTCGTGTGCGCGGCCGGCGTCGTCGCCCACGGCCTGTGGCTCTATTACATGGACGCCCCCTGGACCCGGGATGGCCGCATCCGCGCCGATGTGGTGCGGGTGGCGCCGGACGTCTCGGGCCTGGTGGAGCGGGTGAGCGTCACCGACAATGCCCATGTGAAGAAAGGTGACCTCCTGTTCGCCATCGACGGCACGCGCTTCAAGCTGGCGCTGGAGCAGGCCGAGGCCGCAGTGGCCAGCGCCGAGGCGGTGCAGCGGCAGGCGCAGCGCGATCTCGACCGCTATCGCCAGCTCACCGAGACCGCCGTGAGCCGCCAGAAGATGGAGGAGGTGACCACCGCTGCCGCCCAGGCCGAGGCGGCTGCCCAGAAAGCCCGGGCCGATCGCGATCTGGCGCGGCTGAACCTGGACCGCTCGCAGGTGCGCGCCCCGGTCAATGGCGTCATCACCAATTTCACGCTGCAGCCCGGCAACTATGTGGCGGCGGGGCAGGCGGTGACGGCCCTGGTGGATGATGACAGCTACCACGTGCAAGGCTATTTCGAGGAAACCAAGCTCGATCGCATCCATGTGGGGGATCGGGCTGTGATGCGGCTCATGGGTGCGTCGACCCCCATCGAGGGGCACGTGGTGAGCATCGCCGCCGCCATTGAGGATCGTGACCGCACCGATTCCGCCAATCTGCTGGCCAATGTGAACCCCACCTTCAGCTGGGTGCGCCTCGCCCAGCGGGTGCCGGTGCGGGTGAGCATCGATGCGGTGCCCGACGACGTGAAGGTGGTGGCGGGCCGCACCGTGTCCGTCAGCATCGTCAACTGACGCCATCTGGCCGTGGACGACGCAGGGCTCAGCTGCGCGACGTGTCCGTCGCGGCGCCGGTCCGCACCGGCTTGGCTGGCGGCAAAGGCGCGCCCGCCGGGGGCAACCGGCTTCCGGGCGCTGGCGCCGGCGTCGCTTTCGCCGCCTCCGCATCCTTCATCAGGCGCTCCAGCTGGGCCAGCTGGCTCGCCGCCTTGGGCGAGAGGGTGAGCGGGCGCATCGCGCTGGCCAATCCCGGCACCTCGATGGGCGCCGGCGCCGGATCGAGCTTGGGGATCGGCGAGGAGACCCCGGGGATCGGCTTGATCTCGATGCCCTGGTGGGCATAGGCCATCACCTTCTGCCAGGTCATGGCCGGCAGGGCGCCGCCGGTCATCTTGTTCATGGATGCGTAGTCGTCATTGCCGAACCAGACGCCGGCCACGTAATTGCCGGTGAAGCCCATGAACCAGGCGTCGCGATAGGCATTGGTGGTGCCGGTCTTGCCCGCCACCTTGGCGTTCACCAGCCGGGCACGGCGGCCGGTGCCATTTTCCACCACGTTGTTCAGCATGGAGTTGATGTCGACCAGCTGCGGCCGGGGAATGATCTGCACCGGTGCCGGTGCATCGTGGTCGAAGCGCCAGACCACGTCGCCATTGCCGATGCGCATCTCCACCACCGCATGGGGGTAGACGGAGTGCCCGCCATTGGCGAACACCGAATAGGCGGTCACCATGTCCACCAGCGTCACCTCGGCGGCACCGAGCGGCAGCGGAGCGGAGATGGGCAGCGGCGTGCGCAGGCCCATCTTATGGGCGAGATCGACGATCTTCTTGCGTCCGAACTTCTCCGCCAGCCGCACCGCCACCGTGTTCAGCGAATGCTGCAGCGCCGTCTGCAGGGTGATGGAGCCCATGTAGGAGCGACCGTAGTTCTGCGGGCACCAGTTGCCGAGACAGATGGGGGCATCCTGGACGATGGTGGACGGCTTGAAGCCGTTCATCAGGGCGACGGTGTAGACGAACGGCTTGAACGAGGAGCCGGGCTGGCGCAGGGCATCGGTTGCCCGGTTGAACTGGCTCTCGCCATAGTCCCGCCCGCCCACCATGGCGCGCACGGTGCCGTTGGGCTCCATCACCACGATGCCGCCCTGGGTGACCTTGTAGTCGCGCCCGAATTCCCGCAGCGACTGGTCGATGGCGGCTTCCGACACCTTCTGGATATTGGGATCGAGGCCAGTGCGCACGACGAAGTTGCGCTCGGTGACCGAGGCGGGCAGCTGGTCCACCAGCTTCTTCACCTCGCCGAAGGCGTAATCGAGATAATATTCGGGCACCGCTTCGTCGCGGCGATCCACCGGGGTGGCGGGATTGCGCCGGGCGCCGAACACCTGGCCCTCGGTCATGAAGCCGGCTTCCACCAGATTGTCGAGCACGGTGGAGGCGCGGGCGCGGGCCGCCGGCAGGTTCACGTGCGGGGCATATTTGGAGGGCGCCTTGAACAGGCCGGCGAGCATGGCCGCCTCGGCCAGATTCACCTCCCGCACCGATTTGCCGAAATAATAGCGGGCCGCCGCATCCACTCCATAGGCGCCGCCGCCGAGATAGGCGCGGTCGAGATAGAGCTTCAGGATCTGGCTCTTGGTGAGCCGCGCTTCCAGCCAGATGGCCAGGAACGCCTCCTTGATCTTGCGCTCCAGGGTGCGCTCGTTGTTCAGGAACAGGTTCTTGGCGAGCTGCTGGGAGAGCGAGGAGCCGCCCTGCCGCACGCCGCCGGCCCGCGCGTTGGTGACCAATGCGCGCAGGGTGCCGGAGAGGTCGATGCCCCAATGCTCGTAGAAGCGGCGGTCCTCGGTGGCCAGCGTCGCCTTGATGAGATTGTCGGGGATTTCGTCCAGCGGCACGGTATCATTCTGCTTCACCCCGCGCTCGCCGATGACGTTGCCATAGCGATCGAGGAAGGTGACGGCGAGCTCGGTGCGCTTCAGCCAGTCGTCGGAGGTCTCGTGGAAAGCGGGAATGGCGAGGGCGAGCAGGACCACGGCGCCCACCGTGCCCAGGGTGAACGCCTCGGAGGCGAGGCCAGCGAAGAAGCGGCTGGCGCCGGTGAGGTTGAAGCGTTCGGTGAACGCCGCATAGGCCGACAATGCGCGCCGGGTGCGGCTGCCCAGGGTGAACAGCGACGAATCGAGCAGCGCGTCGAAATCCAGCAGCGCATGGCGCAGCCGGGCGAGAAAGGAGGGGCGCCGGGGCTCGGTCACGGCATCTGGCTCAGCATTTACGGCCGCGCGCGGCCGGGTGTGGCCGTGTCCGTGCCGGAAAAGATCGTCCCATCATCTGCCGCGCCTCGAAGGTGGCGATTTCGCGATCCCCGCGCCCGTGCCGCCCCCCGTGACGGGCGTCGCCGGGCGATGAGCCCCGCCGCTGGCGGCTACGATAGCCTGAAGCCCCGCCGGGCGCGAGCCGCGCGACAGCTCGCCCGGTCGCGCCTGGCGGTTCGCACCGTCCCGGCCTCAGGCCGCCGGATCCTTGAGCACGCCGTCGGGGCTCAGCTTGTCGATGAGGGTGGGGAGGTATTGAGAGAGGAGATTCGGCAGGCTGTCCGCCGACAGGCCGAGGCCGGCGGCCATCTGGCCGAGCTGGGTGTCGCCCAGTGCGGTGACGATCTGCTCGGCGCTCACCGGCGCATTGGGGCCGCTCGACAGCCAGCTCGCCACCTGCTCGCCGAGGCCGGAGGCATTGAGCTGCGCCAGCAGGCCTTCGAGATTGCCATAGGGGGTCTTGGCGAGGGCCTGATCCAGGAGGCCGGGCAGCGCCTGGGTGATGGCGCCGGCCATGGGGCCGTTCATGGCCGACTTCAGCAGGTTGCCGAGGCCTTCGGAATTACCGGCCTGCGACAGCATGTTGTTGAGCACGCCGCCCACCATATTATCGAACAGTCCCATCGCCGGTCCCTTCTGTGCGGAGCATGAGGCCGAAGCCGGAGCGGGATGCCGCCGGGCACCCCGGGCCTCTCGACGGCCATCTACCGGAACGACGGTGCAAAGTCGATCACAACTCGCGGCGCCCCTGCGGCTCGGCGCCGCTGGGACCCGATGTGGCCTTTGCTTTCGCGCACAGGCCGGCTAACGGCTACATCCATGATGTCCACGTCCCTGTTCGCCGTGTTCGCGCTCATGACGGCGCTCGCTGCCCTGGCGGTGCTGTGGCCGCTCAGCCGTGCCCGCCCCCTCAAGGGCGAGCGCGAGGCGGATCTCGCCGTCTATCGTGACCAGTTGGCGGAAATCGACCGCGATCGCGACAGCGGCCGGCTGGCCACCGAGCAGGCCGAGGCGGCCCGCGCCGAGGTGGCCCGCCGCATGCTCGCCGCCGATACCGCCCGCGCCGCCGACCCGGAGCCCGCCGCCTCGCCCACCGATGGACGCCGGCGGGCGGCGGCGGTGCTGGCGCTGGTGCTGGTGCCGCTGCTCGGCGCCGGTCTTTATCTCTACATCGGCTCCCCCGGCCTGCCGGGCGCCCCCCTCGCCGAGCGCATGGCCGCCTCGCCGGATCGCGGCGACGTGGCGATCCTGGTGCGCCGGGTGGAGGAGCATCTGGCCGCGCACCCCGATGACAGCCAGGGCTACGAGGTGCTGGCGCCCATCTATCTGCGGCTCGGTCAGCCCGATGACGCAGCCCGCGCCTATGGACAGCTGATCCGCATCCAGGGCCCGTCCGCCGAGCTGCAGTCGGCGTTGGGGGAAGCGCTGGTGCTCGCCGCCAACGGCATCGTCACCGCCGACGCGGCCGCAGCGTTCCAGGATGCGGTGCGTCGCGAGCCCACCGACCCGCGGGCCAATTATTTCCTGGGCCTGGCCGCCGAGCAGGATGGCCGCGGTGCCGATGCGGCGCGGATCTGGAGCGAGATGGTGGCGCGCGCGCCGGCCGATGCTCCCTATCTGCCGCAGCTGCGCAAGGCGCTGGCCCGGGTGCAGGGCGCCGGCGTGGCGCCGGCTTCGGGCTCGGCCGCCGGTCCGGCGCCCGGGCCCAGCGCCGAGGACGTGGCCAACGCCGCCTCCATGTCGACCGGCGACAGAAGCGCCATGATTCGCGGTATGGTGCAGCGTCTGGAGGATCGCCTGAAGGAGAGCCCCGACGATCTCGAGGGCTGGCTGCGCCTGGCGCGGGCCTTCAAGGTGCTCGGCGAGCCGGACAAGGCCAAGGGCGCGCTGCAGTCGGCGCGGGCGCAGTTCGGCGGCAATGCCGAGGCGGTGGCCCGCATCGATGCGGCCAGCAAGGATCTCGCCCTCGGCGATTGAGGGCGACGGGTTGGCGCAGGCGCGCGGGGCCACCGGAGGCGGTCGGCCGCAGGGCCTGCGATGAGGATCAGGTGGAGCGGATCCGCTGCCGGTGATAAGGCGCGGCGCTCTCGGAAGGAGAGACCATGACGCGCAAGGGCCGTCGCCTCGTGCTCATCGCCGCCGGACTGGGCGTGCTGGCGCTCGCCGCCGGGCTCATCCTGTCGGCGCTCAATGACACCATCGTGTTCTTCCGCACCCCCACCGAGGTGGCGCAGCAGCAGGTGCCTCCGGGTGCTCGCCTGCGCCTGGGGGGGCTGGTGGAGACCGGCAGCGTCAATAAGAGCGGCACGCTGACCACGTTCATCGTCACCGATGGCAATGCGGGGGTGAAGGTGGCCTATTCCGGCATCCTGCCAGACCTGTTCCGCGAAGGGCAGGGCGTGGTGGCCGAGGGCGCCTTGCAGGCGGATGGCAGCTTCCGCGCCGACAGCGTGCTCGCCAAGCATGACGAGCGCTACATGCCACGCGAGGTGGCCGACGCCCTGAAGAAGCAGGGGGTGTGGAAGGAAGGCGAGAACGGCACCGTGGTGCCCGCCCGCGCCGCCAACCCGGGGAGCTGACCGCCGTGATCGCAGAACTTGGCCAATATGCCCTCGCCCTCGCCTTCGTGCTGGCGCTGCTGCAGGTGATCCTGCCCGCCTGGGGGGCGCGGCGCGGCGATCCGGTGCTGATGGGCACCGGTTCCTACATCGCGGTGGGTTTCCTGGGCTTCATCACCTTCGCCTTCGGCGCCCTGGTGCAGCTCTACGTGACCTCCGACTTCACCGTGATCAACGTGGTGGAGAACTCGCACTCGCGCATGCCGCTGATCTACAAGATCACGTCCACATGGGGCAATCACGAGGGCTCCATGCTCTTGTGGGTGTTCGTGCTGGCAGCCTTCGGCGCCTGCGTGGCGGTGTTCGGCGGCAATCTGCCGGATCGGCTCAAAGCTCATGTGCTGGCGGTGCAGGGGCTGATCGGCGCCGCCTTCCTCTCCTTCATCCTGTTCACCTCCAATCCGTTCCTGCGGATGATGCCGCCGCCCGCCGAGGGGCGCGACCTCAACCCCATCCTGCAGGATCCCGGCCTCGCCATTCATCCGCCGCTGCTCTACCTCGGCTATGTGGGGCTCTCCATCTCCTTCGCCTTCGCCATCGCCGCCTTGATCGAAGGCCGCATCGATGCGGCCTGGGCACGCTGGGTGCGGCCATGGACGCTCGCCGCCTGGGTGTTCCTCACCCTCGGCATCGCCATGGGCTCTTACTGGGCCTATTACGAACTGGGCTGGGGCGGCTGGTGGTTCTGGGATCCGGTGGAAAATGCCTCGCTGATGCCGTGGCTGGCCGCAACCGCGCTGCTGCATTCCGCGGTGGTGATGGAAAAGCGCGACGCCCTGAAGGTCTGGACGATCCTGCTTGCCATCCTCGCCTTCTCGCTGTCGCTAATGGGGACCTTCCTGGTGCGGTCCGGCGTGCTCACCTCGGTGCACGCCTTCGCCACCGATCCGGCGCGGGGCGTATTCATCCTCGCCATCCTCACCTTCTTCATCGCCGGCGGCTTCACCCTGTTCGCGCTGCGCGCATCGGAGCTGAAGCAGGGCGGCCTGTTCGCGCCGGTCTCGCGCGAAGGCGCCCTGGTGATGAACAATCTGTTCCTCACCGCGGCCACGGCGGCGGTGCTGGTGGGCACCCTCTATCCGCTGGCGCTGGAGGCGGTGACCGGCGCCAAGATCACGGTGGGGCCGCCCTATTTCAATCTCACCTTCGGTGGTCTGATGCTGCCCCTGGTGTTCGCCATTCCGTTCGGCCCGTTGCTGGCCTGGAAGCGCGGCGACCTCTTGGGCGTGGCCCAGCGCCTGATGCTGGCGGCGGGCCTTGCCGTGGTGGCGGCGGTGGTGACCGCGGCGGCCAGCGACGGCGGGCCGGTGGCGGCGCCGCTGGGGGTGGGGCTTGCGGTGTTCATCATGCTGGGCGCCCTCACCGACATCATGGAGCGCGCCGGCCTCGGCCGGGTGCGAGCCAAGGTGGCGCTGGCGCGGCTCGCCGGCGTGCCCCGCTCCGCCTATGGCACTGCGGTGGCCCATTTCGGTGTCGGCGTCTGCCTCCTGGGCATCGTCTGCGGCACCGCCTGGAGCTATGAGAAGATCGTTTCGGTGAAGCCGGGCGACCACATCACCATCGGTACCCGCGACCTCACGTTCGAGCGTCTGGAAAATCGCACCGGTCCCAATTTCAGCGCGCGCACGGCGGTATTCTCCATCCGCAACAATGGCGCGCCCGAAGGGGTCATCGAGGCGTCGCGGCGCATGTTCTCCGCCCGGCAGATGGCCACCACCGAGGCGGGCATCCGCACCTTCGGCTTCAGCCAGCTCTATGTGAGCATGGGCGAGGAGATGCCCGATGGTGGCATGTCGGTGCGCGCTACCTACAAGCCCAATGTGACGCTGATCTGGCTGGGGGCGGTGGTGATGGCCCTGGGCGGCGCCCTCTCGCTCGCCGATCGCCGGCTGCGCGTCGGCGCGCCCAAGCCGGCGCGGCGCCGCGCCACCCCGGTTCCCGCGGAGTGATGATGATGCCGCGCGCCCTCCACCGCCTGCTGCTGGTCCTCGCCTGCGCCCTCGTCATGCTGGGCAGCGGGCTGCCGGCCGGCGCGGTGCAGCCCGACGAGATGCTGAAGGATCCGGCGCTGGAAGGGCGGGCCCGTACCCTCTCGTCCGAACTGCGCTGCCTGGTGTGCCAGAACCAGTCCATCGACGATTCCGACGCGCCCCTGGCCCATGATCTGCGCGTGCTGGTGCGCGAGCGCCTGGTGGCCGGTGACAGCGACCAGCAGGTGCTCGACTATCTGGTGTCGCGCTACGGCGAGTTCGTGCTGCTGCGGCCGCGTTTATCCTGGAGCAATGCCTTGCTGTGGGTTGCTCCTTTCGCGGTGCTGATCATCGGTGCGGTGGCGTCCATCCTCGCCTTCCGCCGGCGCCGGCAGGCGGCGGTCGCCGCCCAGGCGGCACTGACACCCGAGGAAGAAGCGCGCTTCAAGCGCCTGCTGCGCGAGACCCCGCCCTCGCCGCAATAAGGCGCGGCGCGCTCTGCCGCTCGGCTCCCCGCCGCCTATGGCGCCGTGGCGTAGCGGCGCGTCAGGTGCGCCTTGAACACACTCGCGTCCAGCGGCCGTCCGGTGGCGCGGGTCAGCAGATCGTCGGTCTCCAGAAGCGAGCCCTGGCTGTGGACATGGGTCCGCAGCCAGGCGAGCAGCGGGGAGAACTGGCCTGTCGCCAGCCCGGGGAGGATGTCCGCATCGGCCCGGCAGGCGGCATCGAACAACTGTGCGGCGGTCATGGCCCCCAGCGTATAGGTGGGGAAATAGCCCCAGCCGCCGCTCGGCCAATGGATATCCTGCAGGCACCCCAGCCGATCATCGGGCGGCACCACGCCGAGCAGATCGCGCATGCCCTCGGCCCAGGCGCCGGGCAGGTCCTTGAGGGCCATGTCGCCGCCGATCAGCGCCTTTTCCAGCCGATAGCGCAGGATGACATGGGCCGGGTAGGTCACCTCGTCCGCATCCACCCGGATGAAGCCGCGGGAGACCTTGGTGTAGAGCCGCCACAGATTGTCCGCCCCCCAGGCCGGGCCGGTGCCACCGAATGCCGCCTGCATGCGCGGGGCGGCGAAGGTGATGAATTCGCGGCTGCGGCAGGCCTGCATTTCCATCAGCAGCGATTGGCTTTCATGCACGCTCATGGAGCGGGCCTGGCCCACCGGCTGGTTGAGATAGGCGGCGGGCCGCCCCTGCTCGTAGAGGGCGTGTCCGGTCTCGTGCAGCACCCCCATGAGGGCGCTGGAGAAATCCGCCTCGTCATAGCGGGTGGTGATGCGCACGTCGTTGTCGGCGCCACCGCAGAAGGGATGGGTGGAGACATCGAGCCGGCCGCGGTCGAAATCGAAGCCCACCACCTTCATCATCTCCAGGCCCAGCGCCCGCTGGGCCTCCACCGGGAACGGCCCTTCCGGCTCCATCAGCGCCGGCCGGCGCGCCTGGATCTCCAGCACCTGTTCGGTGAAGCCGGGCAGGAAGGCGGCGAGGTCGTCGAACAGGGCGTCGATGCGGGCGGAGTGGCCGCCGGGCTCATAATCGTTGAGCAGAGCGTCATAGGGGGAGAGGCCGAGCTTCTCGCCCTTGGCGGTGCCGATCTCCCGCTGCAGCCGCAGCACCTCTTCCAGCAGCGGCAGGAGGCTGCCGAAATCGGCTTCGGCGCGGGCAGTGCGCCAGGCCATCTCGCAGCGGGACACCGCCTGGCTGGAGGCTTCCACCAGATCCGCCGGCAACGCGGTCTCCACCGTCCACAGGCGGTGGATCTCGCGCAGATTGGCGCGCTCCCAAGCACCGAGGGCATTGTCCGCTTCCGCCGCCGGCAGCCAGTCGCCGATGCGCGGATCGGTCACCATGCCGTGGTGCAGCACCCGCAGCAGGGCGAGGCTGTCGGCGCGGGTGCCGGCCGCGCCCTTGGGCATCAGCGTATCGCTGTCCCAGTGCAGGATGCCGATGGCGTTGGACAGGGCGGAAGCGCGGCCGAAATGGGCGGCGAGGTCGGCATAGGCGGTCATGGCGTCCAATCCTGAGGGAGCGGCAACGGGGCACGGGCAATGGGGTGAGGGTAGTGCGGGCGCGGCCCGGGGGAAAGGCGGGAGCCGGGACGAAAAAAAGCCCGGTACGACAAGCGTACCGGGCGGAGGCACGATGAAAACGTCAGCGCAGGCTGGCTCAGGCCGCCTTTTCGCCGGGGGGCAGGGAGACGACGGACTCGAAGCCCTCGAACTCGGGACCACCGATGTAGTTCACGCTGTTGCTGCTGGCGCCGGCGTTCCGGTGGGCGAGGCGGAAGGCATCCGACTTGGTCCAGGCCTCGAAATCGGCCTTGGCGGCCCACACGGTGTGGGAGATGTAGAGGGTGTGATCCTCCCGCTCCGGGCCGCGGCACAGATCAAAGGCGACGAAGCCGGGGACGGAGGCGATGTAGGTGTCGCGCTCGCGCCAGATCTTCTCAAAAGCGGCTTCCGAACCGTGCTTCACTTTGAACCGGTTGGTGGCAATGAACATGATGTCACTCCGTGCTGAAAAATGGGGCCGACCGCGCCGCGGGGCTACTTGACGATTTTCGCAGGTGTTGCCGCCGCAATTGTGTCGCCACCCAGCGTGACCTTCAACCCGGCCTTGAAGGTGATGCCGGCGGAGGGCACGAACTGCTGATACTGGGTGTATTGCTCGTTCAGGAGGTTCTCCAGGGCGAACTGGGCGGTCACCCATTCATTGGCCTGGTAGCTCATATAGGCATTGACCAGGTTGAAGCTCGGGGTGGGCTCCAGGGCGCTGCTGGAGGGCAGGTCCTCCAGGTTCTTGGCCGCCACCCACTGCCAGCGCACCGACATGGTGAGCCGCTTGTCGAACAGCCGGGTGCCCACGGTGGTGGCCACGTTGTTCGGCATCACCGAGGTCAGAGGCTCGCCGGTGGTCTTGTTGTCGCCGGATGAGACGGTGGCATTGAAGCCGACGAACCACAGGCCCGTGTCATACATGCTCTCGAACTCGAAGCCTTCGAGCTGGGCCTGGGCCACGTTCTGATACTGGTAGCACAGGGTCCAGCCCGCAGCGGCGCAGCTTGCGGCGGCCGAGGTCATGTAATCGATCTCGATATAGTCATCGACATCGTTGCGATACAGGTTCGCCTTGGCGCGGACCTTGTCGCCCTTCATGAACAGGTCGTCATACTTCACGTTGACGCCGATTTCCTTGTTCTTGCCCACCTCGGCCTTGAGGTTCGCATTGGGCAGGAAGCCGAAGGAGAAATACGGGCTCACGGACGGATGCTCGCCGTTCACCAGCGCCTCGGTGACGGAGGGGGCGCGGTAGCCTTCCGCATAGGTGGCGTAGAAGGTGATCCACTCGAACGGCGAGACACCCACCGTGATCTTCGGCGAGAAGCGATCGCCGCTGGTGCCCTCGGCGGTGTCGCTGGACAGGTCGTAGGCGTCGTAGCGGACGGCGGCGATGGTCTGCAGCCAGGAGGTCCAGTCGGCCTTCCACTGCACGAAGGCGCCGCCCACGGAGCGCTCGCCCGACGGATTGTAGCCGGCGCCGAAGCCGTAATTGTCCTCGTTGGACACCTCGTCGTGGAAATAGTCGCCGCCGATGGTGAAGGCGTTCTTCACCGAGCCGAAGGTGGCGCGAGACGTGTTGTTCACGTCGAAGCCGAGGGTGTCGATGGTGAAGGAGCGCGGATCGCCCACGCAGCCGGTGGTGTTGGAGCAGGTGCCCGCCACCTTGGTCTGGTCCTGCTTCACCTGGTTCCAATAGGCGGTCGAGCGCCAATCGATGATGTTGTTGTCAGGGTTTGAGTAATTGTAGCTCGCGGTGACCGTGCGGTTGGTGACGTCGGTGCCATACTGGGTAGTGGTCGACGCCGCCGGCCAGGTGTTGGAGGTGGTGTAGGAGGTGTCGAGGTTGAGAGCGGTGAGCTTCACCTCGTGGAAATCGGCCGGGCGCACGGTCAGTTTCGCAAGGCCGGTCCAGGTGTTGTAGGCGGTGCCGGGCACCACGTCGCCGTCACCATCGGAATATTCCGACTGGGCGCGCACGGTGCCGCCGAAGAACAGGTCCACATTCTGGCCGATATGGGTGCCGACGAAGGCCGAGCCAAAGCCCATGGGGCCGTTGGAGCCGAACTCGCCGGTGGTCTCCATGCCCCAGGTCTGGCCGGGCTTCACCACGTCCGCCACGTCCTTGGTCTGGAAGCTCACCACGCCGCCGATGGCGCCGGACCCGTAGATGTTGGCCACCGGGCCGCGCACCACGTCCACCGTCGAGAGCAAAGCGGGCTCCAGGAAGAAGGAGCCGGCGCCGTCGTTATCGCCGAGCTGGGTGAAGTTCTGGCGGGCGCCGTCGAGGATCACCGCGACGCGGCCGAAATCCTGCAGGCCGCGGATGTTGATGGAGGCCTGGGTGGAGTTGCCGTTCTGCAGCACGGTGGTGCCCGGCATGCCGGTGAACACCTGCTGGGTGGTGGACGGCAGCAGCAGGTTCAGGTCTTCGAGGGTCACCACGCTAACGCCGGCGAGGGCGTCCACCGCCCGCTCCTCCGTCAGGGTCGGGGCGACCGTGATGGCATCGAGGCTGATGATGCCGTCGCTGCCGTCGGCGGCAGGGGCGGTTTGCGCCAGGGCGCTGCTGCCCGTCGCCAACATCAGCGCCGCAGCCGCGACGCCACCCATCAGGGACGCCTGAAAACCAAAAGAAGGGTGTCGCCGGAACGCCCCGCGCGCCATGTCGCTCTCCACTCATGATGTCGGGGCTGGCTCGCGCAGGGCGATGCTGGCGTACGCAGGCACCTTCTGCCCGCTTCTTTCGGCTATCGCGCCGCCACATTGTGGTCAAGTAATTTTCATTTTTGTTGCCAATCGACGGGAACAATTCCATGGATGTGTGTGCGATTTGCATCGCAATGAGGCATGGTTAAAATTTGAATGACTCTATAAAATGGAGTCATGCCGAATCGAATGACAGGCGAATGATAGATTTTAAGTATTCTAATTCGAAGTCTGTGCGGCGTCTGCTGTCTTTGGTGGGCGCGATGTTTGTGGCTGGCGCCGTTTCCCTCTCCGGTTCCGCATGGGCGGCCACCGTGGTGGATGGGCAGGGCCGGACGGTGGAGGTGAAGGACGCCTCCCGCATCCTGTCCATCGGCGGTGCCGTCACCGAGATCCTGTTCGCTCTGGGGCTGGGGGACCGGGTAGTCGCGGTGGACCAGACCAGCCGCTACCCCGCCGCCGCCCGCGCGCTGCCCAATGTGGGCTATTCGCGCACCCTGGCGCCGGAGGGGGTGCTCTCCGTGGCGCCCAGTGTCATCCTCGCCATGGAGGGCGCGGGTCCGCGCTCCACGCTGGACGTGCTGGAGAATGCCTCGGTTCCGGTGGTGATCATCCCCGATGCCCATGATGCCGAGGGGGTGGTGCGCAAGATTGAGGCGGTGGCGGCCGCCGTCGGCGAGCCGGAGAAGGGCAAGGCCCTGGCCGATGCGGTGCGCGCCGATTTCGCGGCTGTCGGCACTGCGGTCGCGGCGCTGAAGGATCATCCGCGCGCGGTGTTCGTCCTCTCCGTCGGCAACGGCACGGCCGTGGTGGGCGGGCACGACACCAGCGCCGATGCCATGTTCAAGCTTGCCGGCGTCACCAACGCCATGGCCGGCATCAAGGGCTACAAGCCGGCGGTGGATGAGGCCGCCATGGCCGCCGATCCCGACGCGGTGGTGGTGATGCGCGGTGGCGGCCAGGTGTTCGATGCCGAGAGTGTGTTCGCGCTGCCGGCCTTCAAGACCACGCCGGCTGCCCGCGATAACCGGCTGGTGGTTCTGCCCGGCTCCTATCTGCTCGGCTTCGGCCCGCGGGCGCCCCAGGCGGTGCGGGATCTCGCCGTGGTGCTGCATCGCGATGCAGCCATTCCTGCTCTTCCGGCGCGGCCCTGGGCGGCGGAGCCGGACGAATGAGCGCGGAACCGGCAAACCCGGCCCTCGCTCTGGCGCCGCGGGCCGCGTCCCGCCCGGTGGTGGCCGGGCTCATTCTATTTGCGGTGCTGGCAGCCCTCGCCTTCCTGGGAGCGCTCGCCATCGGGCCGTTCGCCATCCCGCCGGGGCGGGCCATCACCGTCTTGTGGGATGCCCTCACCGGGGCGCCCGCCGGCGGGCTGGTGCGCGAGCGCATCGTCATCATGGATGTGCGGCTGCCGCGGGCGGTGCTCGGGGCGCTGGTGGGCGCCGGCACGGCGGTGGCCGGGGCGGTGATGCAGGGGGTGTTCCGCAATGCCCTGGCGGATCCGGGTCTGATTGGCGTCGCCCCCGGCGCGGCGCTGGCTGCGGTGGCCTGGGTGGTGTTCGGTGGCGCCCTGGGCGCGCTTTTGCCTGCGTCGCTCCAGCTCCTGGGCCTGCCGTTGGCGGCCTTTCTGGGCGGGCTGGTGACCACGCTGGTGATCGGCCGGCTGGCCACCCGCGACGGGCGCACCTCGGTGGCCACCCTGCTGTTTGCCGGCCTGGCGCTCGGCGCGCTGGCCAGCGCCGGCACCGGCGTCATGGTGTTCATGGCCTCCGAGCAGCAGACCCGCGAATTCCTGTTCTGGACCATGGGGAGCCTCGGCGGCGCCACCTGGATCAAGGTGGGGTTGGCCGCGCCGTTCGTCATCGCCCTCATTGCCGCGGCGCCGCTGCTGGCGCGCGGGCTCGATGCCCTGGCGCTGGGCGAGGCGGAGGCGTTCCATGTGGGCATCGGCGTCGAGCGGCTGAAGCGCTATGCCATCATCGGGGTCGCCGCCGGCGTCGGCGCCTCGGTGGCGGCCGCCGGCGTGGTCGGTTTCATCGGCCTCGTGGTCCCCCATCTGGCACGGCTCGCCCTGGGGCCGGCCCACCGGGTGCTGCTGCCCGCCTCGGCGCTGCTGGGGGTGGCGGTGCTGCTGGGGGCCGACATTCTCGCCCGCATGCTGGCGGCGCCGGCCGAGCTGCCGCTCGGCGTGGTCACCGCTCTGGTGGGCGCGCCGTTCTTCCTGTGGCTGCTGCTGCGCCGCCGCGCATTCGTGGGGTGAAGCCATGCCAAGTGTTCAGGGCATTTATCGCGGCCAGGGGGTGAAGGTGACGGCTGGCGGGCGGCTGCTGCTCGACGGCGTCGACCTCGCCATTCAGCCCGGCGCGGTCACCGTGCTGGTGGGGCCCAACGGCGCCGGCAAGTCCACTTTGCTCAAGGCGCTGTCCGGCGAGCAGCGGCTGGCCGGCGGGCAGGTGACGCTGGACGGCACCGACATCCATCACATGGCGCCGCTGGATCTGGCGCGCCGCCGCGCGGTGCTGCCCCAGGCGGCGGAGGTGGCATTCGCCTTCAGCGTCGGCGAGGTGATCTCGGTGGGGCTGATGGGGGGCGCCGGTGGTGCCGCTCGTATCGCCCACCTGCTGCAGCAGGTGGACCTGCCGGGCTTCGCCGAGCGGCGCTATGACAGCCTGTCCGGCGGCGAGCGCCAGCGGGTGCAATTGGCCCGCGTGCTGGCCCAGCTCGAATGCGGCACCGGGGCCGGGCCGTCCTATCTGTTCCTGGACGAGCCCACCGCCAGCCTGGATCTCGCCCACCAATTGGTGGTGCTGCGCATCGCCCGGGCCCATGCGGATGCCGGCGGCGGGGTGCTGGCGGTGCTGCACGACCTCAACCTCGCCGCCATGGTGGCCGACCGCATGGTGGTGCTCGCCCATGGGGGCGTGGTGGCGGAAGGCACGGTGGCCGAGGTGCTCACCGACGCGGTGCTGCATCGTGCATTCGGGGTGACGGTGCGGGTGGGGGTGGCGCCGCCGGGCCCGTTCATCCTGCCGCAGAACATCGCGGTGGCCTGAGCGGCCACCGCGCGCGGATCATGTCAGGCGAGAGCCTGCGCCGCCTTGAGCACCGCCTCGGCGTGGCCGTCCACCTTCACCTTCGGCCACACCTGGGCGATGGTGCCGTCGCGGCCGATCAGCAGGGTGGCCCGGGTGATGCCCATGAACTTGCGGCCGTAGAGGCTCTTCTCGCCCCACACGCCATAGGCTTCCAGCATGGCATGGGTTTCGTCCGAGCCGAGGGGGAAGGCGAGGTCATGCTTCGCCTTGAAGCTGTCCTGGGCCTTCACCGGATCGGCCGAGACGCCCAGGATGTCGGTGTCGGTGGCGGCGAAGGCGGCCTTGAGGCCATTGAAGGCAATGGCCTCCTTGGTGCAGCCGGACGTATTCGCCTTCGGATAGAAATACAGCACCAGCTTGCGACCGGCGAAATCGGACAGCGAGACCTCGCCGCCACCGTCCCGTTTGAGGCGGAATGCCGGTGCTTTCGTGCCAACTTCTGGAATCTTGCTCATCCGCCTTCCTTTCGACGTCTTCCCCGCCATACAGCCAGGGGGCAGAACCGGGAAATGATAAGCCTCTTGTTGCGCGTGGCGGTATGCTGAGTGCAGTTTGATCCACCTCATCTTTACGGCCGATGGGGAGATTAGGCTCCATCTGGCGGACGGGGGCGAATCGGCGCGGGGGCGCAGGCGCGGTTCGCCTCGAACAGGCCGTGGATCGGGCGTTCAGAGTTGCGGGAGGACCTCAGGGGGATGGACGAGACGGGATCGACGCCCGTACCGCCGCGGCGCAAGCCCCGGCATGCGCGCATCCGCAGCCTGATGGGCGCGCTGGTGCCGCGCGGGCGCGTCGCGCGGGTGTGCGCCAGCATCGTTCTCATCGCCATCGCCCTGGCCGGTGTCGCCGCGCTCGTGCTCTATGCCCTCATTGCCACCGGCACCGTCACCGCCAATGTGGCGACACCCTATATCGAGCAGGCACTCGAAGACCGCATCGGTGGCGGGCACAAGGTCTCCATCGGCGCGACCACCGTGGAGACCGCCACCGGCGGCGCCACCACGTTGGTGGTGCACGACATCAAGGTCTATGGCGCCGATGGAGATCTGGTGGCCAGTGCCCCCAGCGCTGAGGTCGAGCTCGAAGGTTCCCTGCTGTCGCTGATGCCGCGGGCCCGCCGGGTGGATCTGATCGGTGCCGAAATGACCGTGCGCATCGGCGCCTCGGGTGATCTGGCGGTCGCCACCGGGCGCGGCGCCAAGCCGCTGTCGACGGCGCGCGCCCGTGCCGCGGCGACTGCCACCGCGCCCGCTGGCGGGCAGGCGGGGCAGGCCGGGCCGAGCGGCTCGTCTGCCGCGCCCGCCGCCGCACCGCCGGCGGGCCCGACCGTCGCGGACCCTGCGGCCGATCCTATGGCGGA
This sequence comes from Xanthobacter sp. NM-25, assembly GCF_022138605.1. GTDB lineage: Bacteria > Pseudomonadota > Alphaproteobacteria > Rhizobiales > Xanthobacteraceae > Xanthobacter. Next base: position 522,676 of record NZ_JACBFS010000001.1, on the reverse strand, counting down.
CGTGGATCCGCTGCGCCTCGCCTTCCTCGCCCGCTGGCTGCAGGATCTCGACGCGGTGGGGTTCGACGGCGGCGCCCTTGCCGATGTGGGGCTCAAGGACGGTTCGCTCATCGTCGAGAACGAGAGCTCGGGCCGGCGGATCACCTTCCAGCACATTTCCATCCGGCTGGCGCGGCCGCCGGCCGGCGGGGCGGTGCTCACCTTCACCTCCCAGGGCCCGCAGGGCATCTCCACCGCGGTGGCGCGCATCGCTCCGGCCAAGGATGGCGAGCGGTCGGTGACTCTCACCATCAACGACGTGTCGACCCGCGACCTGGTCCAGGCCTTCAGCCAGGATCATCGGCGCTTCTATATGGACACGCCGCTGGACGCGACGTTCTCCGCCCGGCTCGGGTTGAATGGCGATCTTCTGGCGGCATCGGCCGAGATCGACCTCGGTGCCGGCGCCATCGGGAATGGCGAGGAGCCCACCGAGCGCTTCATGATCGATTCGGCGCGGCTTGTGGCCCATCTCGATCCTCAGCGGCGCATCATCGTGGTCGATCCCATCGTCGCGGTGAAGAACGAGAACAAGGTGGCGCTCAAGGGGGAGATCACCGTTCCCGCCCACGCCCGCGAGCCCTGGCCGTTCGAGCTCGGCGCCGCCGAGGTGGTGCTCAAGGGGCCGGAGATGAGCGAGCCCGCCCTCGTCATCGAGCAGGTGATGGTGGCGGGCGCCTACGATACGGTGGCGCACCGGCTGAACGTGGATCGGGGCCTTCTGGGCAGCAAGGCCGGCTCCTTCTCCTTCACTGCCGCGCTCGATTTCGGCATCGCCGTTCCGAGCCTCAAGTTCAACGGGGTCGCCTCGCCCATGCCGGTGGCCACGGTGAAGCGGTTCTGGCCGGTGTCCATTGCCCCGCCGGCCCGCCAGTTCGCCATCGAGAATGTCTCCGGCGGCATGGCCGACGGTATCACCCTGGCGGTCGATATGCCGCTCGACCTCATCGGCCAGAAACAAGTGCCGCTGCCCGAGGACAGCGTGCGCTTCACCATCAACGGCAAGGGCGTGTCGCTGCGGCCGGTGAAAGGGCTGCCGGCGGTGAGCGACGCCAGCCTCGCCATTCTGGTGACCGGCCGCACGGTCCGGATCGATATGCCGGACGGCACCATGGTGACCCCGCGGGACCGCAAGATCGCCGTCAGCGACGGCGTGATGTTCATGCCGGACTATTTCCCCCGGGAGCCTTCGGCGCAGATCTCCGTGCGCTTCGCCGGGCCTGCCGACGCCGCCATCGAGGTGCTGGGCATGGAGCCCCTCAAGGGCCCCACCGGCACGGCCTTCGATCCCTCGACCACCCGCGGCAAGTTCTCCGCCCTGCTGCAGCTCCACATGACCTTCCGCAAGGTGCCGCTGCCGGAGGACCTGGACTATTCGCTGGAGGCGACCCTGACGGACTTCGGGGTCGACAAGGTGTTCAAGGCGCAGCGGCTGGAAGGCGCCACGGTGCAGGTATTCGCTTCACCGGCGGGCATTTTGCTGCGCGGCGACGGCAAGCTGGGTGGCGCCCCCATCGCCTTTGAATATGAGAAGAAGAAGGACGTGGCCGACGCCGACATCCGGGTCAGCGCCAATCTGGACAATGCCGCCCGCACCCGCCTCGGGGTGGATATTCCCGGCATTTTCGGCACCGTGGGCGTGCGGCTGGTGGGCACCACCAACAACAAGGATACCCAGGCCTCCATCGAGCTGGATCTCACCAACGTCCGCATCGCCGACCTGATCCCCGGCCTGTCGAAGCCCGCCGGCAAGCCGCTCAAGGCCCGCTTCGTGGTCAACGACAAGGGCACCACCGTGCGCCTCGCCGACCTGGTGATGGAGGGGTCGGGAACGCTGTTGAAGGGTTCCCTTGAGCTGTCCGACGAAGGGGATCTGCTGGCGGCTCAGTTCCCCATCTTTCAGCTTTCCGACGGTGACAAGGCGGCGCTGAAGGCGGACAAGTCCGGCGACGTGCTGAAGATCCACATCACCGGGGAGGTGATGGATGCGCGTGGCATCATGAAAAGCATCATGAGCCCGCCGACACCGGCCACCGGCAATGGGGCGGCCGCCGCCAACGGCCGTCGCTCGCCGAAGATTCCCGACGTGGATGTGGATGCCAAGATTGGCGCGCTGACCGGGAACAATGGTGAGGTGCTGCGTCAGCTCGATCTTTTCGTGGCCCGCCGGGGCGTGCAGATCGACAATTTCAGCCTCAGCGCCAAGGTGGGGCGCGAGGGCACCGTGGGCGGGCAGATGCGGCCCTGGCAGGGCAAGCCCAAGGCGCTCCAGGTGGCCACCACCGATGCCGGGGCGCTGCTGCGCTTCCTGGATGTCTACGCCAAGCTCCAGGGCGGCGATGCCTGGCTGGTGGTGGATCCGCCCCGCAGCGACAGCGCCCCGCAGGAAGGCGTGCTGCATGTGCGGAACTTCTTCGTGAAGGGCGAGCCCGGGCTCAGCCAGCTGTCCAGCGCGGCGCGGGATTCCTCCGGCAAGATCGTCGACGGCTCCGCCGCCTTCGAGAAGGCCGAGGCCCAGTTCGTTCGCTCGCCGGGCAAGGTGTCGTTCAAGGATGGCGCCATCTGGGGCACCTCGGCGGGCGTGACGTTCGACGGGCTGCTGGATTTCGCCGCCAACCGCATTTCCATGCGCGGCACCTTCGTGCCGGCCTATGCCCTCAACAACATGTTCTCCAAGCTGCCGGTGATCGGCATGTTCCTGGGCGGTGGCCCCAACGAGGGACTGCTGGGCGTGACCTTCGAGGTGGTGGGCTCCATGAGCGCGCCGACCTTGCGCATCAATCCCATCTCGGCCGTGGCCCCGGGCTTCCTGCGCAAGATCTTCGAATTCCGCGGCACAAACGACACCCCGCCGAGCCGGTGAGGCGGGCGGGGCGCGGGAGGCGCTGCGGCAGCCGGATCAGACCGGCTTCAGGAGCACGTGCTTCTTCTTGCCGAGCGACAGCTTGATTACCCCTTCGGCGGTGAGATCGCCCTGGGCGAGCACTGCCTTTTCGTCGCTGATGGCCGCATCGTTCACTTTCAGGCCGCCGCCCTTGATCTGCCGCCGCGCCTCGCTGGTGGAAGCCACCAGGCCGGCGCGCACGAAGGCATTGGCCACCGCAAGGCCATCCAGCTCCGCCGCCGGCACCTCCACCGTCGGCAGGTTCACATCCAGCGCGCCCTGCTCGAAGGTGGTGCGGGCGGTGTCGCGGGCCTGCTCGGCGGCCGCGCGGCCATGCAGGAGGGCGGTCGCCTCGGTGGCCAGCACTTCCTTGGCGAGGTTGATTTCCTGGTCCTTCAAAGCGGCAAGGCGGGCGATCTCGTCCAGCGGCAGCTCGGTGAACAGCTTCAGGAAGCGCTCCACGTCCGCGTCACCGGCATTGCGCCAGTACTGCCAGTATTCGTAGGGGCTCAGCAGCTCCGCATCGAGCCACACGGCACCGCCGGCGGTCTTGCCCATCTTGGCGCCGGACGAGGTGGTGAGCAGCGGGGTGGTGAGGGCGAACAGGTCGGCGCCGTGCATGCGGCGGCCGAGCTCCATGCCGTTGACGATATTGCCCCACTGGTCGGAGCCGCCCATCTGCAGGATGCAGCCGTGGCGCTTGGCGAGCTCCACGAAGTCATAGGCCTGCAGGATCATGTAGTTGAATTCGAGGAAGGTGAGCGGCTGCTCACGATCCAGGCGCAGCTTCACGGAATCGAACGTGAGCATGCGGTTGATGGTGAAGTGGGGCCCGACTTCCCGCAGCAGCGGGATGTATTTCAGCTCGTCCAGCCAATCGGCATTGTTGGCCATGATGGCGCCGCCCTCGAAATCGAGGAAGCGGGCGAACACCTTGCGGATCGAGGCGATATTGCCGTTGATCTGCGCATCGGTGAGCATCTGGCGTTGGGTGTCCTTGCCGGACGGATCGCCGATCTTGGTGGTGCCGCCGCCCATGAGGGCGATGGGGTTGTGCCCGGTGCGCTGCAGGGTGCGCAACATCATGATGGAGAGCAGATGCCCCGCATGCAGGCTCGATGCGGTGGCATCGAAGCCGATATATGCGGTGATGGGCCCTTCCGCCGCCTTGGCATCGAGGCGCTCGAGGTCCGAGCACTGGTGGATGTAGCCGCGCTCGGAGAGCGTGCGCAGGAAGTCGGAGCGGAAGGCGGGAGCGGTCATCAGGGATCTGGTTTTCGTTCTGCGGGTCTGAAGGGCCCGGTGTGTTGGCAAGGTGGAAAGGTGCGCTGGTGTATCAGGTCCGGCGCCGGTTTGCATCGGGCAACAGGCCGGCGGTCCCGGAACGGACCGCGACAGGGAACGGAACAGGCAGATGCGTGTGGTCGGCTTGATGAGCGGCACCTCCTTGGACGGCGTCGACGCGGCACTGATCGAGACTGACGGGGAGGCGATCTTCTGGCTGGGCGCCGCCCAGACGCTGCCCTATGACGCGTCGACCCGGGCGCAGCTGCGCCAGGCGCTGGAAGATGCCCACGGGGTGAACGCCCGCACCGACCGCCCCGGCGTGCTGCGGGCGGCCGAGCAGCGCATCACCGATCTGCACGCCGAGGCGGTGCGGGCGTTGCTGACGCCCCTGCGCCTGTCGCCGTCGGACCTCGACCTCGTCGGCTTCCACGGCCAGACGGTGATTCACCGCCCCGATGCCGGGCTCACCGTGCAGATCGGCGAGGGCCAGCGGCTCGCCAATGCCCTCGGGGTGCCGGTGATGGCCGATTTCCGCGCCGCCGACGTGGCCGCCGGCGGGGAGGGGGCGCCGCTGGTGCCGGTGTTCCACGCCGCCTTGGCGGCCCGGCTCGGTGGGCCCCGGCCGCTGGCCATCCTTAATGTGGGTGGCGTCGCCAACGTCACGATCGTGGGAGAGGACGGGCTGCCGCAGATGGCCTGCGACACTGGGCCGGGCAATGCCCTTCTGGATGACTTCATGTCGGCCCGCACCGGCGCGCCTTTCGATGCCGATGGCGCCTGCGCCGCGCGGGGGCGGGTGGATGAGGCGGCGGTGGCGGCGGTGCTGGAGCATCCCTTCTTCCGCCTGCCGCCACCCAAGTCCCTCGATCGCAATGCCTTTCGCGCCTATGTGGCCGCTCGCGGCGGGCTGGAGAGCCTCTCGGTGGAGGATGGGGCCGCGACCCTCACGGCGCTGACGGCGGCCAGCGTCGCCAAGGTGCTGGAGCATGTGGCGGTGCCGCCGCGCCAATGGATCGTCGCCGGCGGCGGCGCCCGCAATCCCACCCTGTGCGCGCTGCTGGCGGCTCGGCTCGGCGTGCCGGTGCACACGGCGGCGGCGGTGGGGTGGGACGGCGATGCGCTGGAGGCCCACGCCTTCGGCTATCTGGCGGCCCGCGCCGCGCGGGGCCTGCCGCTGACCTTCCCCGGCACCACCGGCGTGCCCCGTCCGCTCACCGGTGGCGTGCGCTTCGCGCCTTCCGCGTCGGCGGCTGGCGATTGATTTCCTGCGCCAGGCGCTTCGCGGCAGATGCGAGCGCGGTGTTTGCGGCCTAAGCTTAGCCAGGGCGGAAGCGGTCGCATCAGGGGCGTGGAAGGTCATGGGCAAGCTCAAGCGGGAGATCGGCCTCATCGGCCTGACCTTCGTCGCGGTCAGCGGCATCATCGGGTCGGGCTGGCTGTTCGCGCCGCTGCTGGCGGCGCAGCACGCGGGCCCGGCGGCGCTCATCGCCTGGCTGGTGGGTGGCATCGCCATGCTGCTGCTGGCCCTCACCTTCGCTGAAATCTCGGCCATGCTGCCAGTGGCCGGCGGCATCGCCCGGGTGCCGCAGTTCAGCCACGGCAACGTGGTGGCCATGGCCATGGGGTGGAGCGCCTGGGTGGGCTACAACACCACCGCCCCCATCGAGGTGGAGGCGATGCTGCATTATCTCGCGCCCCACCTGAGCTGGCTCTATTCGGCACCCGGCAGCGGCAAGCTCTCCTGGGGCGGGGTGGCGGTGGCCATGGGGCTCATGGCCTTGTTCACGCTCATCAACGCCTTCGGCGTGCAGGTCTTTGCCCGGGTCAACACCGCCATCACCTGGCTCAAGCTCGCCATTCCCTTCATCATCATGGCCGCCCTGATGGGCTCGCGCTTCGAGACCGCCAATTTCACGGCCCAGGGCGGGTTTTTCCCGTTTGGCGTGGCCGGCGTGTTGGCGGCGGTCTCATCGGGCGGCATCGCCTTTTCCTACATCGGCTTTCGCCACGCCATCGACATGGCGGGGGAGGTGAAGAACCCCGGCTTCACCATTCCGACGGCGCTGATCCTCTCCCTGGTGATCGCCTTCGTGGTCTATGGCGGCATCCAGGTGGCCTTCACCGGCGCCCTGTTCCCGAGCGATCTGGCCAATGGCTGGGCGCAACTGGCGCTGCCGGGCGATTTCGGGCCGCTGGGGGCGCTCGCCGCGGCGCTGGGCCTCGTATGGCTGGTGAGCCTGCTCAATGCCGGGGCGGTGCTGGGGCCGTTCGCCGGCGGCCTGGTGGCGGTGGGCTCCAACGCGCGCCTCGCTTTCGCTCTGGCGGAGAACGGCTTCTTCGCCAAGGCCTTCACCGGCGTTTCGGAGCGCGGCGTGCCCCTGCCGGCGCTGCTGCTGAACTTCGTGGTCTCTGCTTTGGTGTTCGTGCTTCTGCCCTTCCGCGAGGTGGTGCAGCTCAATTCCTCGGCGATCATCCTGTCGTTCCTGGTGGGGCCGGTGGCGGTGGTGGCCCTGCGCCACCTGCTCCCCACGGCGCGGCGTCCCATGCGGGTGCCGGCGGTGGTGCCGGTGGCCGCGCTCGCCTTCATCATCGCCACGCTCATCATCTATTGGAGCGGCTGGCCCATCGTCTGGCGGCTCGGGGTCTGCCTGCTGGTGGGGCTGCTGGTGTTCCTCGCCCGCGCCGGCCATCACGGCCTTTCCGGCCTCGATCTCAAGGAGGCCCGCTGGCTCGTGCCCTATCTCGGGGGCATGGGGCTGTTTTCGGCCCTAGGGGGCTTCGGCGGGCTTGGGGTGATCCCCTTCGGCGTCGACATGGCGCTGCTGGTGGTGTTCGGCGGCGCCATGTTCGCGCTGGCGGTGCGCGGGCGCCTCGATCAGCAGACCTTCGATCGCTACATGAAGGATGAGCCTGAGCTCGCGCATGTGGCGCGGGGGCAGGATGTGGACGCCGGCTGAGGCAGCAAAAAGCCCGCGCCTTCGAGGGGAAGGCGCGGGCTTTTTGAAAGGCGATGGAGGCGCCGTCAGGCGGCGCTGGTGCTGCGGGTGCCGGGCAGGCGCTTGTCGAGATAGGTCCCGACCACGCCCATCAGCTCCTCGGTCTTGCCATCGAAGAAGTGGTTGGCGCCGGGCACCACCTGCTGCTCGATGACGATGCCCTTCTGCGTCTTGAGCTTCTCCACCAGGGTGGCCACCGCCGAGGTGGGCACCACCGCATCCTTGTCGCCATGCACGAACAGGCCGGACGAGGGGCAGGGGGCAAGGAAGGAGAAGTCGTAAAGATTGGCCGGCGCGGCGATGGAGATGAAGCCCTCCACCTCGGGCCGGCGCATCAAAAGCTGCATGCCGATCCAGGCGCCGAAGGAGAAGCCGGCGATCCAGCAGGCGCGGGCATCCGGGTTCACCGACTGCGCCCAGTCGAGGGCCGCGGCGGCGTCCGACAGCTCGCCCTGGCCGTGGTCGAACGAGCCCTGGGAGCGGCCGACACCGCGGAAATTGAAGCGCAGGACCGAGAAGCCCCGGTTCACGAACTGGTAGTACAGGTTGTACACCACCGGATTGTTCATCGTTCCGCCGAATTGCGGATGGGGATGAAGAATGATGGCGATGGGGGCATTGCGGGTCTTGGCGGGCTGGTAGCGGCCTTCAAGGCGCCCCTTTTCGCCGGGGAAGATGACTTCTGGCATGGACGTCCGCAACCTCTGGGTGGCGATCTCATGGAGTCTGTCCGCCGACGGCGGGCCGTCCCCGGGGGATCCGCTGGGGGCGCTGCGGGCGCCCGGCCACCGGAGCCGCTTCCGGAAAACGCCATGGCGTTCAGAAAGCTATCGGGTCGACGCTCCCGCTGCGGACGGTGCCGTACGCTGAGCGTCTTGACTTCATGACGGGCTCAACCCATCATTTTGTAATCATTCTAATATGTTCCGGATCCAGCGTCGCGGGTGTGGATTTTGCGCCAACGGGGCAACGGGCAGGAACAGTTGGAATTTGACCTATGGCTGAGATTGCTGGCAATTGCAAGTCTCCCGCCCCAGGCGTGGGGCGGAGCTGCTGAGGGTGGATCGAGACGGAAATGGGTGAGGCGCAGGCCGCCAGCGCGCGGGTCTATCTGGATCACAACGCCACCAGCCCGCTGCTGCCGCAGGCGCGGCAGGCGGTGCTCTCGGTACTGGACGCGCCGGGCAACCCCTCGTCCGTGCATGGCGAGGGGCGGCAGGCGCGGGCGTTGCTGGAACGTGCCCGGGGCGCGGTGGCGCGGCTGGTGGGTGGGGCGAGCCGCGGGGTGGTGTTCACCTCCGGCGCCACCGAGGCCATCGCCCTTGCCCTGCACCCGGAGCTGGAATTCGCCGGCCGCGCCCGCCCGTGCGACGTGCTGCTGGCCAGCGCGGTGGAACATCCCGCGGTGCTCAGGGGCCATCGCTTCGGCCTGATGGAGCAGGTGCCGGTGGACGTGGCCGGCCGCCTCGACCTCGATGCGTTGGAGGCGCGGCTGCGCCATCACCGCGACGCCGGCCGGCGGGCGCTGGTGGCGCTGATGGCGGCGAACAACGAGACCGGCGTGCTGCAGCCGGTGGCCCAGGCGGGCCGCCTGGCGCATGCCTATGATGGGGTGATGTTCTGTGACGCCGTTCAGGCCGCCGGCCGGCTGCCGCTGGACATGGCGGCGCTCGATGTGGACCTGCTGGCGCTGTCCGCCCACAAGATCGGCGGTCCGCAAGGAGCCGGCGCGCTGGTGGCGGCTGATGCGGATTTCCGCGTGCACCCGCTGGTGGCCGGGGGCGGCCAGGAGCGCAATCGCCGCGGCGGCACGGAGAATGTGGCGGCCATCCTCGGTTTCGGCGCCGCTGCGGAAATCGCGGCGACCCGGGCGGATGTGGCCCGGCTGGCGGCTGCCCGCAATCGGCTGGAAGAGGCGGTGCTGGCGGCGATCCCCGGTGCCTCGGTGGTGGGAGCAGCGGTGGAGAGGTTGCCAAATACCTCAATGCTGGCTTTTTCGGGTGTTCGCGCGGAAACACTGGTGATTGCGCTCGATCTCGCCCACATAAGCGTCAGTGCCGGCTCGGCCTGCTCTTCGGGGAAGGTGGGGCCGTCTCACGTGCTGCAGGCGATGGGGGTGGATGCGGAGCGCGCCGCCGGTGCCATCCGCCTGTCATTCGGCTGGTCGAGCCGTGAGGAGGATGTGGATAGAGCGGTTGAGGCCTTGCAAAAGGTCGTGCCGCAGGTGAGAGGCCGCACCACACAAGCGGCTTGAGGACTTGACCCGCGGGCCTTGACCCCGCGTGGGAGAGGAGACGAAGGCATGTCTGCCGTTCAGGAGACCGTCGCGCAGGTCCGCGCGATAGACGTCGATCAGTACAAGTACGGGTTCGTCACCGATATCGAGAGCGAGAAGGCGCCCAAGGGCCTGTCCGAGGACACGGTGCGCTATATCTCCGCCAAGAAGGGCGAGCCGGAATGGATGCTGGCGTGGCGGCTCGACGCCTATCGCCGCTGGCTGGGCCTGCAAGAGCCCACCTGGGCGCGGGTGAGCTATCCGCAGATCGATTTCCAGGACTATTACTATTTCGCGCAGCCCAAGCGGGCGCCGCAATCGGTGGACGAGATCGACCCCGAGATTCTCAAGACCTATGAGAAGCTGGGCATTCCGCTGCGCGAGCGCGACGCTCTGCTGGGCATCGAGGGCGCTTCCGGCTCGCGGGTGGCGGTGGACGCGGTGTTCGACAGCGTCTCGGTGGCCACCACCTTCAAGGCGGAGCTGGCCAAGGCGGGAGTGATCTTCTGCTCAATCTCGGAAGCCCTGCGCGAGCATCCGGACCTGGTGCGTCAGTATCTGGGCTCGGTGGTGCCGGCCTCCGACAATTTCTATGCGACGCTCAATGCGGCGGTCTTCTCCGACGGCTCCTTCGTCTATGTGCCGAAGGGGGTGCGCTGCCCCATGGAACTGTCCACCTACTTCCGTATCAACGAGCGCAATACCGGCCAGTTCGAGCGCACCCTCATCATCGCCGACGAGGGCGCCTATGTGAGCTATCTTGAAGGCTGCACCGCGCCCCAGCGCGATGAAAACCAGCTGCACGCCGCCGTGGTGGAACTGGTGGCGCTCAAGGATGCGGAGATCAAATATTCCACCGTCCAGAACTGGTATCCCGGCGACAAGGACGGCAAGGGCGGCATCTACAATTTCGTCACCAAGCGGGGCGACTGCCGCGGCGACAATTCCAAGATCTCCTGGACCCAGGTGGAGACCGGATCGGCCATCACCTGGAAATATCCGAGCTGCATCCTGCGCGGCGACAATTCCCGCGGCGAGTTCTATTCCATTGCCATTTCCAACGGGCACCAGCAGGTGGATTCGGGCACCAAGATGGTGCATCTGGGCAAGAACACGTCGAGCCGCATCATCTCCAAGGGCATCTCGGCGGGTCGTTCCAACAACACCTATCGCGGCCTCGTTTCCGCCCATCGCAAGGCCACCGGCGCGCGCAACTTCACCAATTGCGATTCGCTGCTGATCGGCGACACCTGCGGCGCCCATACGGTGCCCTATATGGAGGCGAAGAACGCCTCCGCCGTGTTCGAGCACGAGGCCACCACCTCCAAGATCTCCGACGACCAGCTGTTCTACTGCCTGCAGCGGGGCCTCTCGCAGGAGGAGGCGGTGGCGCTCATCGTCAACGGCTTCGTGCGCGATGTGCTCCAGCAACTGCCCATGGAGTTTGCGGTGGAAGCCCAGAAGCTCATTGCGGTGAGCCTGGAAGGCTCGGTGGGCTGACACGCCCGGACCCGCGCGCGGGCCATGCCCTGCGCGTCTCGATTTTTCGCCCGGCCCGGCCGGTGCGCACCAACGGACACAGCAATGCTCGAGATCAAGAACCTGCACGCCCGCATCGGCGACAAGGAGATCATCAAGGGGCTCGACCTCACCATCCCGGCTGGCGAGGTGCATGCCATCATGGGGCCCAACGGCTCCGGCAAGTCCACCCTGTCCTACGTGCTGTCTGGCAAGCCCGGCTATGAGGTGACGCAGGGGTCGGTGACCTTCCTGGGCGAGGACCTGTTGGCCCTGTCCGCAGACCAGCGGGCGGCCGCCGGCATCTTCCTCGCCTTCCAGTATCCGGTGGAAGTGCCCGGCGTCGCCAACATGACGTTCCTGCGCTCCGCCCTCAACGCCCAGCGCCGCACCCGCGGTGAGGAGGAGATCTCCACCCCCGACTTCCTCCGCCTGGTGAAGGAAAAGGCGCCGCTTCTGGGCATTTCCCAGGAGATGCTGCGCCGGGGCGTGAATGTCGGCTTCTCCGGCGGCGAGAAGAAGCGCAACGAGATCCTGCAGATGGCGCTTCTGGAGCCGAAGCTGTGCGTTCTCGATGAAGCGGATTCCGGCCTCGACATCGACGCCCTCAAGGTGGTGGCGGATGGGGTGAATGGCCTGCGCGCGGCGGACCGCGCCTTCCTGGTCATCACCCATTATCAGCGCCTGCTCGATTACATTGTGCCCGATGTGGTGCATGTGTTCGCCGCGGGCCGCATCGTCCGCACCGGCGGCAAGGAGCTGGCGCTGGAGCTGGAAGAGACCGGCTATGCCGCCTACAGCCAGGACGCAGCGTGAGGGGGCGCCGATGAACGCCAATCTTCGTCCGGTGCGGACCGCGGCTGAGCAGAGCCTGATCGACATGCTCGACGCCCGTCTCGCTGCACCCCCCCTTGGCTCCGCGCGCCTGAACGATCTGCGCCAGGAGGCCCGGGCCGCCTTTGCCGACAATGGACTGCCGACCCGGCGGGTGGAGGACTGGCATTATACGGATCTGCGCGCGGCGCTGCGCGGCGTGTCGCCGCTGGCCGGTGATGCGGCAGAGCCGGCGGCGCCATCGGCTTTTGTGGAGGCGCTGCGCGTCACCCTTGTCAATGGTCGTCCGCAGACGCTGCCGTCCGATCTGCCGCCGGGGCTGACGCTGCTGTCGCTGGCCGACGCCATCGCGGCTGATCACCCGCTGCTGGAGCTGATCGCCAGCGACGGGCCGGCGCAATATGATGCGGCACTGGCGCTCAACACCGGCTTTCTGGGTGAGGGCATCATCCTGCACGTGGCCGCCGGCGCGCAGATTCCGCAGGCGGTGGAGATCGCCCAGCTGTTTTCCGGCGCCGAGCCGGGCTGCATCTTCACGCGGATCCTGGTGGTGGTGGAGGATGGGGCCGCGCTCCGGCTGATCGAGCGTTTCGAGGGCCCCGCCGAGCGCGCCTATCTCGACAATGCGGTGATCGAGCTGCGGCTGGGCGACGGCGCGCGGGTGGATCATGTGCGGGTGCAGGCGGAAGGCGAGGCGGCCACCCACCTGGGCACCCTCGCCACCACCCTGGGGCGCGAGACCCATTACGACCTGTTCGTGCTCACTCTGGGCGCGGCTCTGTCGCGGCTTACGGTTTATGGCCGCTTCGCCGGCCATGACAGCCACATGGGCGTGCGCGGCGCCAGCCTCCTGGCGGGGGCGCGGCACGCGGATGTGACCTTGTTCGTCGACCATGCGGTGGCGCGCTGCGAGAGCCGCGAGCTGTTCAAGACGGTGCTGGCGGACCGTGCCCGGGGCGTGTTCCAGGGCAAGATCATCGTGCGGCCCGATGCGCAGAAGACCGACGGGCGTATGATGAGCCAGGCGCTGCTGCTCTCCGACGATGCGGAGATGGACAACAAGCCGGAGCTGGAGATTTTCGCCGACGACGTGCAGTGCGGCCACGGCGCCACCGCCGGCGCGCTGGACGACACCACGCTGTTCTATCTGATGTCGCGCGGGCTGCCGGAGAAAGAGGCCGAGATGCTGCTGATCCAGGCCTTTGCCGGCGAGGCGGTGGAGTTCGTGGCGGATGCCGAGATGCGGGAGGCGATCACGGCGCGCCTCACCGCATGGCTCGCGCTGCGAGCCGGGTGAGTGTGGCGCCATGGCGGTTTCCGTAGCACCGTCCATTGGCCGATTGAGCGGTGGTGGGGCCTGGAACCGGCGGCGCCGTTCACGCTGCGGCGCGAAAACGCAAGGGCAGAGGGCACGACACCATTGCATGGCGCGCCCTTTCGCCCGATATGAACCGCGTCGATCCGTCGATGTCCCGTGCGTGCCCCGCCTCTGGTGGGCCGGAGGGGGCCGGCGGACCCTGGTGCCTAGCTCCCAAGGCCGTCGGGCCCAAGGCCGTTACACCGTTACCCGTTTGACCGCAGCCCGCCATACCGGCGCCGGGCCCACGGCACAGGACGTGTTCGCATGACCCAGACCAACGCCACCGAGGCCACCAACAACCAGCCGCTGATCCACTCGGCCATTCCCGAGGCGGAGCTGACGCAGCTGACCGATGGCATCGTTGCCGCCCTGAAGACGGTGTTCGACCCCGAGATCCCGGTGGACATCTACGAGCTTGGCCTCATCTACAAGGTCGACATTGCCGACGACCGGTCGGTCGCCGTGGAAATGACCCTCACCACCCCCAATTGCCCCGCCGCCGCCGAGCTGCCGGGCATGGTGGAAAATGCCATCTGCGCGGTGCCGGGGATCTCCGGCGTGAAGGTGGACATCACCTTCGATCCGCCGTGGGAGCAGAGCCGCATGTCGGATGAGGCTCGCGCCACGCTCAATCTGTGGTGATGCCATGGACCGGCCGCCACCGCCCGGACGGGTGCTGGAGACCGGTCTCTACGTGGACGATCTCGCGCGCGCGGCGCATTTTTACGAACATGTGATCGGCCTCGTGCCGATGCGGGCGGATGCCCGCTTCATCGCCTATCCCGTGGGCGGAACGGTGCTGCTGCTGTTTCGTCGCGGCCAGAGCGACAGCCCCATCGGCCTGCCGTTCGGGGGCGTCATCCCGCCCCATGACGGCTCTGGGCGGGTCCATTTCGCCTTCGCGGTGGCACATGTCGCCCCCTGGCGCCGGCATCTCGCCTGCCACCAGGTGCCCATTGAGGGTGAAGTGGTCTGGCCCGGGGGCGGGGAGAGCCTCTATTTCCGGGATCCGGACGGACATCTGGTGGAAGTCGCCAGCCCCGGTCTGTGGCCGAACTACTGAGCACCGAACAACCGGGCAACGAACCACCAAGCGCGCCCCGCTCGCGGTTCGCGGCCGCTTCGGGATCAGAGCGCCGACGGCACGACCTTGCGGGCAAACAGACGCTCCAACTCCTCCGCCGGCCGGGGGCGGCTGAACAGGTAGCCCTGGCCGAGGTCGCAATTGCGATCCCGCAGGAAGTCGAATTGTTCCGGGGTCTCGATGCCTTCGGCCACCACCTCCAGCCCCAGGGCCTTGGCGACGGCGATGATGGCCACTGTGATCTCGCCGTCGGCCGCCGATTGCGGCAGGTCGCGCACGAAGCTGCGGTCGATCTTCAGCTTGGCGATGGGGAAGCGCTTCAGATAGCCGAGCGACGAATAACCGGTTCCGAAGTCGTCGAGGGCGATGCGCACCCCCATGTCGGCCAATTGCTGACACTTCTGCTCGGCGGCGGCGCGGGCCTCGAACAGCATGCTTTCGGTGATTTCAACTTCTAGGTGCTCGGCGTCGAGCCCGGTGCGCGCGAGCACTTCCTCGATGCGTCCACACAAGGTGTCGCGGCTGAACTGGCGCGGCGAGAGATTGACCGCCACATAGTCACAGACCGTGCCGTTCTCCAGCCAGGCGACCATCTGCCGGCACGCCTGCTCCAGCACCCAGTCGCCGAGCTGAACGATGAGGCCGGTCTCTTCCGCCAGCGGAATGAAACGATCCGGCATGATGAGGCCGTGGGTGGGGTGGCGCCAGCGCACCAGCGCTTCCACCCCGAGGATCCGCCGGCTGGCGAGGTCGACGCAGGGCTGGTAGTGCAGCTCGAACTCCTCGCGCACCAGCGCCCGGCGCAGCTCGGTCTCCATCTCGATCCGGCTCTTGGCCGCCTGGGTCAGCGCCTGGGTATAGAAGCTGGAGGTGCCCCGGCCGTTGTCCTTGGCCTCGAACAGCGCGGAATTGGCATGCTGCACCAGATGCTGGGCGCTGTCCGCGTCCTCCGGATAAAGGCTGATGCCGACGCTGGCGCCCACATAGACCTCGGTGCCGTCGGGGAACAGGTAGGGCTCGGCGAGGGTGTTGATGATGTCGCGGGCGATGGTGCCCGCCTCCTCGGGCGACTTCAGATCCTCGACGATCACCAGGAATTCGTCGGCTCCATAGCGGCCGACGCTGGCGCGGGCGCCGATGACGAGGCGCAGGCGTTCCGCGCACATGCGCAGCACCTGGTCGCCGGCCATGTGGCCGAAACTCTCGTTCACCGTCTTGAAGCGGTCGAGGTCCACGCACAGCACCGCGCAATGGGCGGTGGGCCGGTTCACCGCATGATCGAGCAGCGAAGCCAGGAGCGTGCGGTTGGGCAGATCCGTCAGCGGATCGTAATGGGCGATGTGATCCAGCTCGAATTCGGAGCGTTTGATCTCGGTGATGTCGTGGAAGGCGCCGATGTAGTTCTGCGGCTTGCCGGCGCTGTCGATGACGGTGCTGATCATCAGCTGCTGCAGGAACACCTCGCCGTTCTTGCGCCGGTTCCAGACCTCCCCCTGCCAGCTGCCCTCATCGAGGATGGCGTGCCACATGGCGCGGTAGAAGGCGCCGTCGTGGCGGCCCGAGCGCATGAGGCGCATGTTCTGGCCCACCACCTCCGCTTCCGTGTAGCCGGTGATGCGGGTGAAGGAGGGGTTGACGGTGGAGATCACCCCGTCGAGGTCGGTGACCACGAAGCCTTCATGGGAGTTCATGAATACGGCGGCCGCCAAGCTCAGGCGCCGTTCGGTCTGCTTGCGTTCGGTCACGTCCGCCAGCATGCCCACCAAGCGATCCACATGCCCGTCGTCACCGTGGCTGGCAAAGCCGCGCAGGGTGAATTCATGGTAGGTCTGGTCCTTGTGCCGGATGCGCAGATCGATCTCGAACTGCTGCGATGCACCGGAGCTGAGCTTGCGCCAGGCCTCGCGGAAGCGATCGCGATCATCATGATGGATGAGGGACGCCCAGAGAGCCCTGAGATCGATGGGTTCGTCGGGGCCGAGGCCCAGCAGCACGCGCCCGCGGGGTGAGATGTAGAGGTGTCCGCTGTGGCGGCTCCAGTCCCACACACCTTCCTCGGTGCTGCGGACCGCCAGCTCGAACCGCTGCTGGCTCTCCTTCAGTGCGCTGTCCTGGGCCCGGCGCTCGGAAATGTCCTGCCCCACCATGATGAAGTAATCCGGTGCGCCATTGTCGTCGCGGGCCAGGGAGGTGGTGCAGGTCATCCAGAGGCTGGATCCGTTCTTGCGCAGGTAGCGTTTCTCCATCTGCACATTGGTGACGCCGCCCCCGAGCAGCCGGGCGCGGCCCTCCACCACTTCCGCGGCATCCTCACCAACGCGCACCTGGGAGCAGGGCATGCCCTCCAGCTCCGTCCGCGAATAGCCGAGCATGGTGCACAAGGTGCCGTTCACCCGCAGGAACCGGTCATCGAGGCCCACATGGGCGATGCCCACGGCCGCCTGCTCGAAAGTGGCGCGAAACCGCGTCTCCGCCTGGCTGAGCGCCCGCGCCTGCGCGATCATGCGGCTCGAGGCGCGCCGCTTGATGGTTTCGTTGACCGCCGCGCCGATGGCGAAGGCCAACAGTACCGCGAGCCCGGAGACCGCCGCCGACAGGGCGGCGATGGTGCGGGCGGAGCTGAGTACCTCATCGGTGCTGATCTTCGCGACGATTTCCACCGGTGTGCCAGGGACCGCCCGCCGGATGGCCAGCACCCGATCGCCGAGATGGTCGCGGCCCACATGGGGCGGGTCCTGATCCGTGGTGACGCTGGCGAAATCGTAGATGTGCGGATCAATGGGGGTGGTGAGCGGCTGCGCTCCGCTGTGGCGTTGCGGCGTGGTGATCAGCCACCCCTTGTTTTCCACTGGCCGCATCATGAACACATCGGTGGAGCGCGAGCCCCGCATGCCGATGGCGAGGGTCGGGTAGAGGAAGTCGGAGGCCGCGTTCTCGCTCAGCAGCGCGCCTTCCAGCCCACCGCCCTGCTCGGGCGGCGCCAGGATCGGGACCAGAATGCCGTGATGGGTGTCGAGATCGGCGGCGGTCCACAGCGGCACGAAGGTCGGCTGGCGGTCGCGCCGCATCTGCGCCAGCAGCGTGGGCAGCTCGGGTGGAATGGTGGAGCCCTCGGCGCTGGCGCTCAGCCGGCGGCCCTGGGGATCGAACAGTTGCAACGCGGTGAAGCCGAAGCTCTTGGCATCATCGGCGAGCATCGCGCGGGCTTGCGCCTGCAACTTTTCATTGTTAGTGCTGGCGGACGCTCGTAAAAGCTTCACAAGCTGGACGATCTCGGGGGCGATCGCGATGGCGTGGGTGGTGCCGAAGGCCTGCTCCCGCTGGCGTTCAAGCGCGCGCAGCTGGATGTCGGTGAGGCTCTGCAGATAGCGCTGGTTGTCGACCAGCAGGCGCTGCGCCGTGACCCGGTAAGTGTAGGTAATGGTGAGCAGGACGCCGATGCTGAGCAGAATGGTGATCACGAGGATCGGCAGCACCCGCAGTTGAAAGCTCCTGGCTCCCGGCCCCGCCTTGGCGATGCGTTCGAGGGTGAAAAACAGCAGAACCGAGGTGATGGCGATGAACACACCGTTGGTGTAAGGCGCAACGGTTCCGGCAACGCGGGGGCAGACGAACACGGTCAGCAGCACGTCGGACAGCAGCAGCCAAATGGTGGCGCCTATCGCATAGGCGATGGTCAGGCGAAGAATTTGGCTGTGTACGATCATGGAGCGCCGGGAGGTCGGTCCCTTCGGGAGAGGGGAACTGCACGGAAGCGGAGACTCCCGCCGGAACGGGAGCCTAACGTTCTAGTTTTAAAGCTAAAACTTGACCATATGCCACAGGCGAAGAGGCCAAGGATTGGCGGGCATCGTTACTCTGCGCCTTGTGGGTGGCGCCCACATCCACCATTTAGGTGAAGATCCGCGCTCGCATCGCCTGGGCGCCGGCCGGAGTTGCATCATGAGTGACACTTCCCCTCCTTCTGCGAAGACGCGTGCGCGTCCTGCTGTTCTGAGCATCACCGAGGCCGCAGCTGCGCGCCTGCACGAGATTCTGTCGCAGCAGGAGGCGGGTGCGGCCGTGCGGCTCGGTGTGGCCAATGGTGGCTGCGCCGGCATGTCATACACGATGGAGTATACGAACGAGATCGCGCCTTTGGATACCGTCGTGGAGGAAAAAGGTGTGCGCGTCGTGATTGATTCCAAGGCGTTACTGTTTCTGCTGGGCACCGAGATGGACTTCAAGGAGGACAAGCTCGCGGCTCAGTTCGTGTTCAACAATCCGAATCAGGTTTCCGCCTGTGGCTGCGGCGAGTCCGTCTCGCTGGTGCCGGCGGATGCGTCTGCGGTTGGCGACGCCTGAGGCGGGACGACCCATCGCGCAGTTGGCGCGGCGCGGCAGACCCGCTAAGAAGCCCAGCGCGCTGATGCGCGCCGCGTTGTGGGCGTGGCGAAACTGGTAGACGCAAGGGACTTAAAATCCCTCGCCTTTAGGCGTGCGGGTTCGATCCCCGCCGCCCACACCAGGGCCCGGGTCGCTTCGGTTCTGGTCGTTTGAATGACTCCCCGCCGCGAACGAGCCTGTGGCCGATCGGCGTCTCGCATGGCGGCCGCTGGCGCTGCGCGGCTGCGACCCGGCTCATCAGGACACGCCCGTTGAATCAGGCTCGGCGGGCGACCTCTGGCGCCCGCCGTCTCGCGCACCTACTGGGTGCGCGCCACGTGGTCGCGCAGTTCCTGCAGCGAGGCGAAGCGCACCACGCCATCGGGCAGCTCGGCCTGAATCGACCCATCCGAATAGAGCGTATAGGCCATGCCGCCGACGATGCCGGATTTGAGGATGCGCGGCTCCTCGGGTGCCGGCTCGGCTTCGACCGCCGGTGCGGCGGGCTTTGGTTCGCCCGTCCGGGGCGGCGGCTCATAGCCGGTGCGGGGCAGGGGCGGCAGGGCCGGTTCGGGCGTCGGCCGCGGCGGTGCCTCGCCACGGCGGGCAAGGTGCGCCCGGCGCGCGTCGAGCATGGGATCGGCCACCGGGGCCTCCACCGGACGGGCCGGCGGAGCGCGGCGGGGCTGGGGCTCCTGCGGGGGAGCCGAGGTGGCTTCGGGCGGCAGCAGGTCTTCCACCGAGAGCGCGGGGGCGCGGCGCTGGGGTTCGCGGCTCACGGTGCGCACCGGCTCGGCCGGCGGCGCCTCCTCGATGGCGGGCTCCATCGCGTCGTCCATGGGGATCTGGGGCGCGAGGGCAGGTTCGTCCTCCATCTCCTCATCCATATCGGGCGCGCCGCCGCGGCCGCGGGCGATAGCGGTCTCGATGCGCTGGGACAGGCGCTCCATCTGTCGCAGCACCAGGCCCATGGCGATGATGACCAAGCCGCCGGATGCCGCAACCGCACCCGTCGTGATCAGCGTGTTGCCGAAGGTGGAGATGAAGATGGAGACGCCGAGGGCGATCACCGAGACGCCGGATAGCGTGATCAGCACACCGAGAAGGACTAAAAACCACCACATCCCGCTACCCCATTTCACTGAACCGGCATGGCGCGGCTCGCGCCCGGAAGGCGCCCCCATACCCCAATGGGGACGCATCGTATGCATAGGCGTGGTGGCGCCCACAAAATTGGCGAGATCAAGGTTGTTTGGAGACCGGCCCGGCCCTATCTAGGTCCCAGCTCGGACGCTCTGCACCTGCCGACCAAACCGACATGGGGCCCTTGCGTCGAGCCTGTCGCCGGATCGTTTGCGGAGATGTTTCATGTCCTTTACGCTGCCCGACCTGCCGTACTCCTATGACTCTCTCGCCCCCTTCATGTCGCGGGAGACCCTCGAGTACCACCACGACAAGCACCACCTCGCTTATGTGAATAATGGCAATAATCTCTTAAAGGGAACTGAATTTGAAGGGAAATCCCTTGAGGAGATCGTGAAAGGCTCGTTCGGCAAGAATGCCGGGCTCTTCAACAATGCCGGCCAGCACTACAACCACCTGCACTTCTGGAACTGGATGAAGCCCAACGGTGGCGGCGCCATTCCCGGTGAGCTCGAGAAGAAGATCATCGAGGACATCGGCTCGGTCGAGAAGTTCAAGGAAGACTTCGTCGCCGCCGGCACCACCCAGTTCGGCTCCGGCTGGGCCTGGCTGTCCGTGAAGGACGGCAAGCTCGAGGTCTCCAAGACCGCCAATGGCGAGAACCCGCTGGTGCACGGCGCGACCCCGATCCTCGGCGTCGACGTGTGGGAGCACTCCTACTACATCGACTACCGCAACCGGCGGCCCGACTACCTCAAGGCGTTCGTCGACCAGCTGGTCAACTGGGAGTATGTGGCGGAGCTGTACGCAAAGGCCGTCTGATCCCGGCCGACGTGGAATGAAACGCCCCGGCCATCGGCCGGGGCGTTTTTTTGGCCTCGATCCCCTCGGGACCCGCCGGAGTCATGGCGTGCGATGCAATAACCGCCTGGGTTGCGTCTTTTTCTCACCTGCCATTGAGCAGCAGTAGCAATACCCTTCCAGATTGGAGCAAATGCCGCGTTCGCGGACGTAAAAAACCGCAATTTGGGCCACCCCCGGCATAATCTTGTTGCAGTTCCAAGTTAGCCGATCTTATGTGCGCTCTCCTTCGCGAGACGGACCCGAGACGCGACCCTGCGGCGTGCCGCAGGTGGTGGTGGGATAGGGACGGCGGCGGATGGGCGCTCAGTTCAGGTGTCTCGTTTTGGGGTCCTCCGTCCATGTGGGTGCTGCTTAACAGCCGGCGGCCGGGTGCGCGCGCTGATGCCTGTTCCATCGCTTTGCTGCTGGTGCTCGCGGCCATTGCCGCATTCACCTTCGCCGACTACGGGCTCGGCTGGGATGATTTCACCCATTCCCAATACGGCAGCCTACTCTACAACTATTTCGCGTCCGGGCTGACCGACCGGAAGGTCTTCTCCTTCGTCAACCTCTACTATTACGGCGGCGGCTTCGACGTGATCGCCGACATGCTGGCCAAGGTCCTGCCGTTCGATGTGTTCGACATCCGGCGCTTCCTGGGGGCGGCGGTGGGGCTGGCGGGCTTCGTGGTGGTGTGGCGGCTCGCCCGGCGTCTGGCGGGCCCGGTGGCGGGTTTCGCGGCCATCGCCTTGCTCGCCATCTGTCCCCTCTACTATGGCCATATGTTCATGAACGCGAAGGACATTCCCTTCGCTGTGGCGGTCATCGGCCTGATCTATGCGGCGGTTCGCGCGTTTGATGAGTTCCCCAATCCCACGCCGCGCACGGTGACTCTGTTCGGCATTTTCGCCGGCCTCGCGGTGGGCACGCGGGTGGTGGGGGGGATGACGGTGATCTATCTCGCCCTGGCCCTGGCCTTCGTGTTCGTGAGCGAGTGGCGCAGTCAGGGTCTGCGGGCCAGCGCCGCGCGTATGGGGCGGTTTGTGCTGCTGCTGGCGCTGGGGCTGCCGCTCGCCTACTTCGTGCTCGGCATGGTGTGGCCGTGGGGCGTGGCCCAGCCGGACAATCCCTTCCTGGCGTTGAAATATTACTCGAAGTTCTGGGAAGTGCCGTGGCGTGAGATGTTCGAGGGGCGGCCGATCCTCGTGCCCGACATGCCGCGCAGCTATGTGCCGACCCTATTCTCGGTGCAGATGCCGGAGCTGTTCCTGGGGCTGGCCGTGGCCGGAGCGGTGGGGTCTGTGGTGGCGGTGTTCGCCGGCCACGACACGCCGGCGCGCCGCGCGCGGCTCATTCTGGTGGTGATGGCCGCCCTGTTCCCGATCGCTCTGGTGGTGACGACCCGGCCGGTGGTCTACAACGGCATCCGCCATTTCGTGTTCGTGTCGCCGGCTCTGGCGGTGCTGGCCAGCCTCGCCGCCGCGTGGCTGTGGCGCAAGGCCGAGGCGCTGCCGGGTCTGGTGCGTGTCCATCTGGGGGCGTGGCAGCCGAGCCGCAGCGCCGTGGGCCGCGGCGCGCTGGCAAGCGTCTTCGTGGTCGGAGTGCTGTTCCCGGCCGCCAACTTCTTCAAATTGCACCCTTACGAATATACCTATTACAACCACATCATCGGTGGTATCCGCGGCGCCCAGAAAATGTTCATGCTCGATTATTGGGGCCTGGCGTTCAAGCAGGCCACTGAAGAGCTTGATGAATATGTGGATGCGCACACGCGGACCCTGCCGCAGGGGCGCAAGCTGCGGGTGGCCGTGTGTGGGCCCTATTTCGCCGCCGCTGCCGAGTTGGGCCCGCGCTACGAGACCACCTATGACAGCCGGCATGCCGACTTCTATCTGGCGCTGGGCGAGTTCTATTGCGCCGACGTCAAGGCGCCGGTGCTGGTGAAGATCGAGCGCGATGGCGTCACCTACGCCCGCGTGTTCGATGTGCGCGGCCGGCCCTTCCCCAGCGTGTTCGCCGCCGGTCAGTAGCCGGCGGCCCGAGGCCGCTGGGCGGATCGCTCAGATCCAGCGCAGGCGGCGGAATGCCCACAGGAAGAAGCCGCCGAGCCCCAGCAGGATCACGCTGACGATCCAGAAGCCTTCGCCATCCGTGGAGCCGGGAATGCCGCCCACGTTCATGCCGAACATGCCGGAGATGAGGGTGAGCGGGGCGAACACCACGGTGACCACCGCCAGAACCAGCATGGATTGATTCATCTGCTCGGCGCGCCGGTCCACCATCTGGTCGCGGATCACGGCGGCGCGCTCGCGCACGCTGTCCAGCTCCTCGGTGAAGCGGGTGACGCGGTCGGCCGCATCGCGGATGCGGTTGCGGTCCTTGGGGCCCAGCCAGTCGTCGTCTTCCAGCGAGAAATGGTTGAGCGCCTCCCGCTGCGGGGCGATGTGGCGCCGCAGCTTGATGGCCACCCGCCGCAGCACCGCAACCTGGCGCAG
Source organism: Xanthobacter sp. NM-25 (assembly GCF_022138605.1). Lineage (GTDB taxonomy): Bacteria > Pseudomonadota > Alphaproteobacteria > Rhizobiales > Xanthobacteraceae > Xanthobacter. The sequence goes on along the minus strand of NZ_JACBFS010000001.1, from coordinate 499,553 downwards.
CAGCTCGGAACTCTCCGCGGACTGAACCGCATCCTCGAGCTCATCCGCCTCGTCGATCAGGCTGTTCACCACCGCATCGAGCCGGTCCACCAGCCGCATGGACAGTTCGGCGATGAACTCGCCCTGGCTGCGCGGGCAACGGCCGCGCTTGAGCATGTCCTCATAATCGGCAATGGCCGACAGGGGTTCGTGCTGCACGGAGATGATGCGGCGCGCATCCACCCACAGGTGGACGGTGATCAGCTCCTCGGGCAGTGCATTGCGTTGCAGATTGATGCCGCGCAGGGAGAGCAGGGCGCCATCGGCGAACACTGCGCAGCGCGGCCGCGCCTCCGATTCCACCAGGGCCTCCACGGCGGAGGGATCCACGCCGCTGGTCTGCCGCAGCCAGACTTGGTCGGCCCGCTCGATGTGGCGGAAGTGAAGCCACAGGAAGCCGCCCTCGGCGATGGGCGTGCGCAGGATCTCATGCCAGCCGATGCGCGTTCCGGCCCCCTTGCCGTCGAAGGACCAGGCGGTCAGCAGGCCTTCAGCGTCGAGCGTGTTCATGTGCGTTCCGTGTGCGGATCAGTCGCCTCCCCTTGGCACGATTGCATGAAGGGGAAAAGGCGGTGCCGCAGGGGAGAGCGGAAACCCTCTGCTATTTCGGCACGCCGTTGATCACGAATAGGGCGTTGAGGAATTGGTCCGGCGGGAATTCGCCGAAGGTGCGGGCATAGATCTGGCGGATCTGCTCGCTGCGGTAGAGATCGGCCAGGGTGCTGTCCACCAGCAGACGAAACGCCTGGTCACCCCGGGGCAGGGCCAGGGCATAGGTCTCGAAAGTGAAATACTGGTCCGACAGGGCCAGACTGCCGGCATAGGGGCTGTTGGTGATGAGGTAGTGCAGGATGCCGCGGTCGCCGAAATAGGCATCGAGCTTGCCATCGGCGAGCTGGCGCAGGCCCTCCGGATGGTCGGAAACCGCCACCACGTCCGCCTTCACCCGCATCTGCGCCAGGGTGGAGCGCAGCGTCTCCTCGGTGGTGGTGCCCTTCAGCACCCCCACCTTGCGCCCCTCCAGCTCTTCGAGCCCCTTCACCGGCTTGCCGCGGGTGACGACGCCGGCGCCATCGAGAAACGTGGGCAAGGAGAAATCCACCAGCGCCCGCCGCGACATGGTCATGGAGCTGGGCTCGCACAGCACGTCTATCTTGCCGTCGTGCACCGCCTGGAACCGATTCTCGGCGGAGACCTCGACATATTCGATGTTCAGCTTCGGCAGCTTGAGGGCCCGCTGCACGTTGGCCGCCACCTCCCGGCACAGATCGACAATGAAGCCCGCCGGCTTGCCGGTGCTGGCGGCATAGGAATAGGGCGGGGCGAAGTGGCGATAGCCGATGCGAATGGTCTTGTCGGCGGCGATGCGGTCGAGGGTCTGGGCCGATGCCGCGCCCGCCAGGGCCGGCGTGGCGAGTGCCAGCAGCACCATCACAAATCGCAGTCGGTCCCTCAGTGCCGCCATGTCGCCCCCCTTGCGCTGTCGTGTCCGATGTTCTGGCCAATCGCGCGGCATGCTGCCATTGCGCGCGGCAAAAGGCGAGGCCGCCAATGCGCCGCTTGGTCGCGGCGCCGCCGCCTGTGTGCGCTTGCGGAAAAGACCGGAATGGGCGCAGCTATATTTCATTGAATATAACATGGGTGGAGCGCGGCCCGCCCGCCATTTCATGAGGTTGGTTCATGCAAGCTTTGCTTTCGCGCCGGAAGATGCTGGGCACGCTCGCCGCAGCGAGCTGTGGAATCGCCGGGTCCGGGCTGGGCCGGGCCTTCGCGGCGCCGGCGACCGGCCTCGAGGTGCTCGGTGCCCCGAATGGCTCGACCGTGGTGCTGGCGCGGCTGATGGCCTCTGGCGGCCTCGCTGCGGCGGCCCCTGGTGCCACCTTTCGGCTGTGGCGCGATACGGATGACCTGCGCGCCGCCATCGTATCCGGTCGTACCCGCCTGTTCACCACGCCCACCCATGTGCCGGCCAATCTCGCCAATCGCGGCCTGCCGCTCAAGCTGCTGTGCATCTTGTCCATGGGTCATCTGACGGTGGTCAGCGCCGACCCGAATATCAAGGATATCAAGGATCTCGCCGGCAAGGACGTGCTCGGCTTCTTCCGCAACGATATGCCGGATCTGGTGTTTCGGGCCTGCCTGAAGGGCGCCGGCATGGATCCCGACAAGGATGTGAAGCTCACCTATGTGCAGACCTCGATGGAGGCGGCGCAGATGCTGGCCGCCGGGCGGGTCACCACGGCCGTCCTGTCGGAGCCGCCGGCCACGGCCGCCATCATGATGGCGAAGCAGGCGGGCCGCCCGCTCTATCGCGCGGTGAACCTGCAGGACGTCTGGCGTGCGCAGCATCACGGCCTGGGCCTGCCCATGGCCGGTGTCGCGGTGCATGAGAAGCTGATCGAGGACAATCCGGAGGTCATGGCAGCGCTGCGCGCGGGCCTTGGTCCGGCCCGCGACTGGGTGCTCGCCAATCCCGGCCCCGCCGGTGAGCTGGCGCAGGCCCAGATGGGGATGAAGGCACCGGTTTTCTCCGCCTCCCTTTCCCATTTCAATGTGGTGGCGGATGGCGCCAAGCAACTGCAGGCGGGCCTGGTGGCGTTCTACGAGACCATTCTGGCCATGCAGCCGGAAGCGCTCGGCGGCAAGCTGCCGCCGGACGATTTCTATCTGAGCATGTGAGGGGGCCGCCATGCCGGCCCATGCAGGCAAGATGGCACGGTGGGGCTGGGGCGCGTTCGGGGTGGCGCTGCTGGCGGCCGCCTGGCAGTGGGGCTTCCACGCCCTCGGCCCCTTCGTGCTGCCCTCGCTCCAGGAGACGGGGCGCGCCCTGTGGGCCTTGATCGTGGAGGGGGCGGCGCTGCCGGCGCTGCTGGCCACCGCGGGCCACGCGCTGGGCGGCTTCGCGGTGGGCGGCGCGGTGGGGCTGCTGCTCGGCCTCGCCGGGGGGCTGGTGATGCCGGTGGGCGCCATGGCGACGCCGGTTCTGATCATGATTCTGGGCACGCCCCCCATCGCCTGGGTGGTTCTGGCGCTCTTGTGGTTCGGCCCCGGCGGCGCCGCGCCGGCCTTCACGGTGGCGGTGACCGCGGCACCCATCGTGTTCCTGGCGGCGATGCACGGGGTGCGCAGCCGCGATCCCCGGCTGGAGGAAATGGCCCGGGTGTACCGGGCGCCGCTGTGGCAGCGCACCACGGATCTCATTCTGCCGGCGCTGGCGGGGCAGTTGGTGCCGGCGCTGGCGACCGCGCTGGCCTTCTCCTTCAAGGTGGCGGTGATGGCCGAGGTGTTGAGCGGTGCTGATGGGGTCGGGGGAGGTATCGCCAATGCGCGGGCCTATCTCGACCTCGCCCAGACCATGGCCTGGATCGTGCTCGTGGTGGTGGTGCTGCTGTGCGCCGATGCGATTCTGCTGGCGCCGCTGCGGGGCTGGCAGGCGGCGCGCAGCGACCGGCCGCAGGTGCTCGCGGCGGCAGGGGGCTGACCATGCTCGCATTCGATGAGGTGCGCCTCGCTTATGCCGATGGGGTGGTGCTGGATCGCATTTCGCTGGAGGTCCGGCCCGGCGAACTGGTGGTCATCCTGGGCCGTTCTGGCTGCGGCAAGACCACGTTGCTGCGTCTTGCCGCCAAGGCCGAACGGCCGAGCGCCGGCCGTCTGGCCAATGGCTTCGAGGACATCGCCATGGTGTTTCAGGAGCCCCGCCTGCTGCCGTGGGCGGATGCGCGGGACAACGCCGCCTTTGGGCTCAAGGCCCGGGGCGTTGCCCGTGCCGCGCGGCGGGGCATGGCCAACGACATTCTCACGCGCTTCGGCTTCGCTCCGGCGGATCTCGACAAGCGGCCGTCCGCCCTGTCCGGTGGCATGCAGCAGCGCGTCGCCATCGCCCGGGCGCTGGCCGTGGCGCCGCAGCTGGTGCTGATGGACGAGCCGTTCTCGGCGCTGGATGTGGGGCTGCGCCAGGACCTGCAGGGTCTGGTGCGCCAGGAGGTGGAGCGGGCGGGAACAGCGGTGTTGTTCGTGACCCATGACATCGCCGAGGCGGTCCGCCTCGCCGATCGGATCGTGGTGCTGTCACCGCGCCCGGCGCGGGTGGTGGCGGATGTGGCCCATGTGCCGGTCAGCGAGCCCAGCGCCATCTATGCCGCCGCCGCGGCGCTGCTGCGCCGGCCGGAGGTGGCGCAGGCGCTGTCGACACCACCGCCCGCCGCGCCGGCCCGAGGCCTTGGGTGCGCACCGCTGGGCCGCCTGGAACCCCTGCCGGGAGAGTGATTTAAGAGACCTTCACGGTTACGGTGCGGTGACGGCACCCCGCACCCGATCCACGAAGCGGGCGACGGCATCCTCCTCCAGTGTGCGTTGAATCGCCTTGGCGGCAACGATGCCGTCGGCCATGGAGGTCACGCAGCACGGGTGCATGCGCTGCGCCAGCTCGCCGATGGCATAGAGGTTGGGGATGGAGGTCTGACACGCGGCATCGGTCTCCACGAAACCGCGCGGCGTGCGGGCGAGTTCGAGATCCCGCGCATAGGGCAGGTAGGGCTCCCAGCCATAGAGCACCACCAGGCGGTCATAGGCCCGGTCGGCGACCGCCGGCGTTTCCGGTTCCACCGCATAGGGGCCGAGGCGCACGTCGCTGGCCGGCACCTTCTCCAGGAATTCGCGACGTGCGCGGATGGTGCGGGCGTAGATGTGCACCGTCGTGGCGCCGCGCTTGCGCACGAAGATGTAGTTCTCGAAGGCATTGTCGCCGCCGCCGAGGATGGCCACGTGCTGCCCTTCAAACGCGGCATTGAACATGGTGCGGCCGGGACCGATGAGCACCTGCTCAGACGCCGAAAGGCCGCCCTTCACCGGTCGCACGCCGCTCGCCAGCACCGCGGTGCGTGCCAGGATCAGGGCGCCGTTCTCTGTGGTGACGCGGAAGCCGCCCGCCACCACCTCGAGGCTGGCCACCGCTTCGCCCCGGCGGCAGACGATGCTATGGCTCGTGAGGTGGGCATCAAGGTCATGGGCCACCTCATATCCGGTCTTGCCCATGACCGAGGCGATCCACTCGTTGGGATAGGGATTGTCGTTCTGCAAACCACCGAGGGCAGACCGGCGCTCGATGAGGCAGGGGCGGAATCCCAGCATCTTGAGCCACAGGGCGCAGGAGGCCCCGGCCGGTCCGCCTCCGATGATCACCGCATCGAACATGCCCGTGTCGTCCCGCGCCCCCGCGTGCGACCCCGGCCGAACATCGGCCGCGGAAAAGCGGCCCCGAACATCGACGCCTCGGATGCAGACTAAGCGAGGATGGGCGGCGCGGCCATAGAGCCGCGACCCTTTGGGCGACCGCGGCCTCGCCTCAGCGCTCCACGAACGCCTTCTCGATCACATAGTGACCCGGCGCCGACTGGCTGCCTTCCTGAAAGCCGCGCTCTTCCAGAATGGCCACCATGTCCTTCAGCATCTGCGGGCTGCCGCAGAGCATGAGGCGATCCTCGGCCGGCGACATCACCGGCAGGCCAATATCGGCGAAGAGCTTGCCGGAGGTGATGAGATCGGTGAGGCGCCCCTGGTTGCGGAACGGCTCGCGGGTAACCGTGGGGTAGTAGATGAGCTTCTTCTTCACCTCTTCGCCGATGAACTCGTTGTTCGGCAGCTCGTTGGTGAAGAAGTCCTCATAGGCGAGCTCGGCCACGGTACGGGTGCCGTGGATGAGAATGATCTTCTCGAACCGCTCGTAGGCGTCCGGATCCTTGGTCACCGAGAGGAACGGCGCGAGGCCGGTGCCGGTGGAGAGCAGGTAAAGGCGCTTGCCGGGCAGCAGGTTATCTTGAATGAGCGTGCCGGTGGGCTTGCGGCCGACCAGGATCTTGTCGCCCACTTTCAGATGCTGCAGCCGCGAGGTGAGGGGGCCGTTCTGCACCTTGATGGAGAAGAACTGCAGCTCTTCCTCGTAATTGGCGCTGGCCATGGAATAGGCGCGCAGCAGCGGGCGGCCGTCCAGCATCAGGCCGATCATGGTGAACTGGCCGTTCAGAAAGCGCAGGCCCGGATCACGGGTGCAGGTGAAGGTGAAGAGGTTGTCGGTCCAATGATGGACGCTGGTGATGGTCTCTTCGTTGAAATTGCTGCTCATCTCGAAATCCGACGCGGCGAGCCCGCACGGGTCCATGGTGGACCTCAGCCGTGGCTCGGACAGAAACGGGGGCACCCTACAGGATGCGCGCAGTGCACAAAAGGACCAGCCGCAGCCGGCACGGCGGGACCAGTTGGGCCCACGGTGATGTCGATCAGCGCGGGGAGCCGAAGGTCCGTCAGGCGGAAACGGGGGTCTCCGCCAGCAGCCGCTCCACCACCTCCTGAACACGCTGCTGCCACGGCGCCGCGCGCAGGCCGAAGCTGCGATGGAAGAGGTCGCTGGCGAGCTGGGAATTGGCCGGCCGCTGGGCGGGGGTGGGATAGTCGGCGGTAGTGATCGGCGCCACCTCCGGATGGCGGCCGAGCTTCGGCGCCGCCACGCGGACGATCTCACTGGCGAAGCCGTGCCAGGTGGTCGCACCGTCGCCGGCGAAGTGATAGGTGCCCCAGCGGGCGCCGCCGGTGGCCGCCGCCCGGGCGGCGGCGAGCAGCGCTTCGGCCAGATCGTGCGTGGCCGTCGGGCAGCCGATCTGATCGGCGACGATGGTGAGGCGATCCCGTTCGCGGGCAAGCCGCAGCACGGTCTTGAGGAAATTGGCGCCGTAGGCGCCATAGACCCAGGAGGTGCGCACGATGATGTGCCGCTCCATCGCCGAGCGGACCGCCGCCTCGCCGGCCGCCTTGGTGCGCCCGTAGACGCCGAGGGGCGCCACCGGGTCCTGCTCCACATAGGGCGTGGGCTTGGTGCCGTCGAACACGTAATCGGTCGAGACGTGGATCAGCGGCGTGCGATAGCGCGCGCAGCGCTCGGCGATGTGGGCTGGCGCGAATGCGTTGATGCGCGCGGCGAGTTCCGGCTCGCTCTCCGCCTTGTCGACGGCGGTGTAGGCGGCGGCATTCACCACCACATCGGGGCGGTGGGATTCCAGCGCGCGGGCCACGGCCACCGGATCGCTGATGTCGAGGTCAGCATGGGTGAGGCCGGTCAGGGACAGGCCCTGCTTGGCGGCATGGTCGGAGATCTCGCGGCCGAGCTGGCCGCCGGCGCCGAGCAGCAGGATGTGCATCAGGATGCCTTTTCCACGGGGGCGAGGCCAAGCCGCTGGCCCTGGTAGCGCTGGCGCAGCGGCTCCCACCAGGGACGATGGTCGAGATACCACTGCACCGTGTCGGCGATACCGCTCTCGAAGGTGTGCCGGGGCGACCAGCCGAGCTCGCGGTTCAGCTTGGAGAAGTCGATGGCGTAGCGCGCGTCATGGCCGGGGCGGTCGGCGACGAAGGTGATCAACCGCTCGCGGGGACCGCGCGGATCCGGCACCCGCTCATCCAGCGCGGCGCAGATGGTGCGCACCACGTCGATGTTGCGGCGCTCGCTGGCGCCGCCCACGTTGTAGCTCTCGCCGGGACGTCCCTGGGTGGCGATGAGGAACAGGGCCTCGGCGTGGTCCTCCACGTAAAGCCAGTCGCGCACGTTCTCGCCAGTGCCATAGATGGGCAGCGGCGCGCCATCCAGGGCATTGAGAACGACCAGCGGAATCAGCTTCTCCGGGAAGTGGTAAGGCCCGTAATTGTTGGAGCAGTTGGACATCACCGCCGGCAGCCCATAGGTGTGGTGCCAGGCGCGGACCAGATGGTCGGAAGCGGCCTTGGACGCGGAATAGGGCGAGTTGGGCTGATAGGGGGTGTCTTCCCGGAACAGCCCCTCCGGCCCGAGGCTGCCGAACACCTCGTCGGTGGAGATGTGGTGGAAGCGGAACGCCTCCTTGGCCGAGCCTTGCAGGCCGCGCCAATAGGCCAGGGCCTCCTGCAAGAGGATGAAAGTGCCGACGATGTTGGTGTCGACGAACGCCCGGGGGCCATCGATGGACCGATCCACGTGCGATTCCGCGGCGAGGTGCATCACCAGGTCGGGCTTGAAGCTCTCAAGGGCGGTGCGCACCGCATCGGCATCGCAGATGTCCGCCTGCACAAAGCGGTGGCGCGGATTGTCCGCCACCGGCGCGAGGGATGCGAGATTGCCGGCATAGGTGAGCTTGTCGAAGGTGAGCACCTCGTGGCCCAGCCCCATCACGTGCCGCACCACGGCAGAGCCGATGAAGCCCGCGCCTCCCGTCACCAAAACCCGCATGGCACCGCGTCCCTCTTCGTTGAGCGCTGCTGCTATACACTATCGCGCGTGGTCCCGTCTCCCGCCAATGGGTTAGACCTTTCGTGCGACAAGGTAGGCGTCTACCGGACGGGCGGTGGAAGGCATGGGCATGAACCGGCCGACGGCCTGCGAGCCCAGATAGGCCAGCGCGATGCTGGCATGCCACGCCCAGCGATGGGCGAAATACCGCTCATCGGGAGAATCCGAGGTGCGCCGGAACAACAGCTTGTGCAGCCAGAAAAAAAAGATCTGATGCGGCGAGGGCGGCAGCTCGGACGCCTCCACCACCTCAAGCCCCACCTTCTGCGCCAGCGCCGAGAAGGCCCGCGGGTTCCACCAGGTGACGTGGTGGGGCGGCATGTTGATGGGCAGGTTGGGGATCTCGGTCAGGGGCGAGGGGAACAGCGGCGCCGCCAGGATGACGAGGCCGCCGGGCCGCACCAGCTGCGCCATCAGCTGCACATGGCGCAGCGGATCGGGCACGTGCTCCACCACGTGAAAGCACACCGCCACGTCATAGGCGCCGGGATTGCTGGAGGCGTGATGCTCCAGCGTCTCGCGGATGACCACGTCGTCCACGTCCGGGCTGGCATAGGGGTCGAGACCGGTATAGCGGGCATGCTTCACGTGATTGCGGAAGATGCCGGGCCCGCAGCCGATGTCGATGACCTTGGCGCCCTCGGGCACATAGGTCGCGGTGCGCAGGAAGTCGACCCGGGTCTGCCAGCGGAAGGTCAACGCCTTGTGCACCTCCCACTTGTCGTAATAGCTGCTGTAGAAGGCGCCGTCGCCCACCACCATGGGGTCGAAATAGACGAGGCCGGTGGGCGATTCGTAGAGGCTGAAGCCTTTGACGTCCTTGAACAGGGCGCTGACATCCACGCCCTGGCCATACTTCCAGATGTCCTGCATCAGGCTTTTGGACATGGTCTGAATGCGACGGACCGGCGGCGCGCCGGTGATCGGGCAGGGCAGGGCGCCGGCGAGGCTGGAATCGGATGCGGGCGTGGTGGACACGAGGCGTTCAGCTCCGTTCTGCTGGGTCGGCAATCGGCGGGCGGGGGGTCACCGTCAGCACGATGTCGGGCTCGGGCCGCGACGTCAGGTTGCCGAGAGGACGTGGCGCGGGACCCGCTGTCAAGGCGAAGCGGGCGCGGGTCAGCAGAAGCCGCGTGATTTCCGCCATCTCGATATTGGCGAACTGCGCCCCGGGACACACCCGCGCCCCCATGCCGAAGGGGATGAACGCGGTACGGGCCGGTGGCTCCGGCTTGTCCAGCCAGCGCTCGGGATAGAAATCGTCCGGGCGCTTCCAGTATCGGCGATGGCGATGCAGGGCGCGTGGCGCCACCACGACGAAATTGTCCTTCGGCAGGGTGCGCGTTTCCAGCTCCACGTCCTTGCGGTTCTCGCGCAGGAAGAAGCCGATGGGCGGATAAAGGCGCAGCGCCTCCTGGGTGAGCGCAAACCCCACCTCCGCACCGCTGTGACCGGAAAAGCGCTTGCGCCGGCCCGTTTCGCCTCGGAGCGCGGCGGCGGCGCTCTCCTGCATCTGCGGATCCTGGGCCAGGGTGTGAAGCAGCCAGCTCAGGGTCGAGGCGGTGGTTTCGTGGCCGGCGAGCAGCATCACCGCGATCTCGTCGAGGGCCCGATCGTCCTGGCCCGGAGCGGCGAAGCCGGAATCGGCCAGGGCCTTGGCGAAGATGCCCGGGGCGGCGCCCGGCCCATGGGCGAGGGGCGCCGCAAGGAAGCACTGGCGGATGAGGGCGCGCATGTCCGCGCCGATCTCCGCCAGTTCCAGCTCGGCGATGATGCGCGCGCGCACCTTCGGGTCGTCATGGGCCAGCATCAGCAAGGTGGCCTTGGAACGCTGGTGATAGAGCGAGAAGAGCTCGGTGAATCGCAGCGATTCCGCTGCCGAGAAGCGCCGGCCCAGGGTGCAGATGGAGACCACATCCACGGTGAGGCGCGACAGGTCCACCCCCACCGGCGCCGGCGCGCCGGGGTTCTGCAGCCAGCCCTCCAGATATTCGAGGGTCACGGCGCGGGTAACCTCGGCGATGTGCTCGGGCGGAATGGCCGCCAGTGCGCGTGCCAGAAGCCGCCGCGTTTCCTTCACCGTGTCGCCGCCCGGCTGCCCGAACACCCCTTCGCCGATCAGCGGGCGCAGCAGGGTGTAGACGACGGCGCTCTTTGGGAACGTGCCGGCACGGTCGAGCATTACCGTTTCGGCGGTGGCGTTGTCGTTGACCACGGCCAGCTGGCGATAGGGCAGGCGGAACACCGTCTGCCAGCCTTCCAGCGGCTTGTTGCCGAGCAGCGGCATGGGATCGCCCAGGAACCGCCCGGCGATCTTGGCCGCGAAGGGGATCCGCCCGAAGGCGCCGGCGCAGGCGCGGATCAAGGTGTGAATGGCCGCCTCTCCTTCACCCGGATACGGTCGGGAGCCTGGACTTCATAAAGCACATGGCCCCAGCGCACGTGCCGCGTCCATACCGCCGCCAGGATGACGCTGGCGTGGAACACGTCGGTTACGGGTTGTATCACGCCAAGCGCCAGTTGGCCGAGGCGAACCGCCGCAGGATCGGCAATGCCGACCCGGTCGGCGACCCGCGCAACCAGATATTGCTTGGCAAGCCCCAGGCCGCAGAGCAGCACGATCGCGACGCCGAACGGATGCCCCATACCCAGCAGCGCCGTCGCCGCGATCCACGCCAGAAGGCGCGTGCCAATCAGGGTCAGGGCCAGCCGCCAGAGCCAGGGTCGGTAGATGTGGCAGATCTGATATTGCCGGCGCGCGAAGCGCCAGGCCGGGCCCAGGCGCGCATCCGACGGCGAGGCAATGAACAGGGCGCCACGGGTGACCACGCGCAGCTCCGCTTCCGCTGCTCTGGTGACAATGGACAGGTCATCGGACAAGGTATGGTCGAGACTGCCCGCGAAATCCATGCGCGCCGCCGCCGCCACGGAAATGGCCATGCTGCCGCCCCACACCACCCGCGTGCTGTCGCGATCGAGGCGCGGGGTCAGGGTCACGGCCCGGTCGATAGCGGCGATGAGATGTGCGCCAAGCCGCGGCGCCGCCACCTGCTGCCATCGGTGCCCGGTGACCAGGTCGAAGTCCTCGTTGCGAATAGGGGCTACCAGGGCTGACAGCCAGGTGGGATGGGGGCGGATGTCGCCATCCATGCAGACAATGATCTCGTCATGCGCGTCGATATGGCGTAGCGCGGCCTGCTGGTTATGGCATTTCTGGGCCTGGTCGACGGCGGGTCCCGCAATCACGATCTCCACCGGAAAACCTGCGTCCGGCGCGGCGGCGCGAGCAGCGGCGCAGGCCGGGTCATCCTGTGATTCCACCACGACGATCAGCCGGCGGGGACGCAGCGTCTGCGCTGCCAGTCGGGCGAGCAGGTGCGGCAGGTGGGGCGCCGGCCCGGTCAGCGGCAGGATCACCGAGACCCGCGCGCTCGCCGGCTCGGTGGGCAGGTGCAGCCACAACAGCTTGCGCGCCGCGGTGAACACGGACAGCACGCTGACGATCACCCCCAGCACGACGAGCGCGATCAGCACGCCAACCATCGCTTCCCACTCCCCTGTTGTCCCTCGCCCTGCACCGGCGTCGCTCTCGTCGCGCAGTTTCGCCACCTGCGGGCGGTGTGGCCGGCCTCTTCACGAGGCGCGCGGCGCCGGCACGCGCACTCCGGTGGGCAGCACGCGGCGCTGAACCCGCATCGGCAGCCCCGGGCTCGGTCGCAGGGTGTGGTGGCACACCGGCTCGACCACGGTGCCGGGCTTGAGCCGGAACTGATAGCGGTGGCTGAGCGCGGCAACGCAGACGGCGGCTTCGGCCAGGCCAAGGGCGGCACCGGGGCAGGCCCGAGGGCCGATGGAAAAAGCCACGAATGCATTCTCTCGCAGCTTCCGGCGGGCATTCGGCAGAAAGCGCTCCGGCTGAAACAGATCCGGCTCGTGCCACAGGTTGCGGTGGCGGTGCAGCAGCCAGGGGATGACGACCACCAGCGCTCCGGCCGAGATCTTCCGCTTGTTGATCTCGTCGGCCGCCTGTGCCTGGCGGGCGAACATCGGCACCGGTGGATAAAGCCGTGCCGCCTCGCAGAGGATGGCGCGTACGAAGGGCAAGCGGGCCAGCTCCTCCGCCGGCTTCAGCTGCGGGCCGACGAAGGCGTAAAGCTCTTCCTCCAGGCGCGCCTCCACGTCGCGCGCCTGAGACACCAGATAGAACACCCAGGCGAGCAGCGCACCGACGGTGTCGTCGCCTCCGAGATAGAGTGAGATCAGTTCGTTGCGCAGGGCTGTGGGATCCAGTTGCCCGCTGTCGCGTAGGACGCAGGCAAGGCCGCTGCCACTGTCCAGGCTTGCCGCCAGCAGGCGCTCGAACAGGGCGTGGACCGCGCCGGCGCTGCGGAGGATCGGCGTGTTCTGGCGGAAGGGTTTCCAGCTGGGCAGCCCGAGCAGCAGGGGCAGGTCGCTGCGGTCGGTATGCTTCTGATAGTCGGCGATAGCGGCGCGGATGGCCGCCGCCTCGGCAGCGCCGAAGCTCGGGCCGAACAGCAGCCCGCCGATGATGCGCGCGGACAGCGTCGCCGTGGCGTCCAGCATGTCGATGTCCTGCGCCTGCGGGCCCTGCGGCCAGTCGGCGGTTACGGCGTCGAGGATGGCGAGTACCTCGGGCAGCAGCGCCTGTGTGCGGCTGGCGCTCAGCACGCCCTCCACCAGCGCGCGCCGCTGTGCCCACGCCGGGCCATCGCTGATGGCGAGGGCATCGCCGATCAGCGGTGTAAGGCCGGAGCGGATCTGTGGGCTCTTGCGCTCGAAATTTGCGGCCTTCTCGACAAAGGCTTCGTTGATGCTTTCGGGACTATTGCAAATGAACACTTGGCGCGTCAGGACCTGCAGGGACATGGTCTGATGCACGAAGGCACTTTCTTCGAAAATGCTGATGAAGTTTGTCGATCCGCGGCGCAACATCTCCACAATGGACAGGGCCTTCTCAGGCCGAGGGGGAAATGGCGGGATGAAAACCGACATGAACGCCCTTTCTCCATTTCCAGCGTGCCGGGTCGACTGAATAGCGAGTCATGAATGCCGAGCGGTTGCACGAGGCATACCATATAAACGCCTAGCTTCAATTTCATTTGGCGGTGCAGCATAAGGCTATGGCGTGGTCGCACGCGTGTGAACAGTGGAGACCGACGCGCCGGGCGCTTGTGAAGAAGACGCAGGGGTGCGGCATGATGGTGGTCTCGGTGAGTCGTCGGTCCGGCCTGGTGCGAAGGTGGCCGGGGCTGGCCACGATGGTGGGGATATGATGGCTGGGAGCGGGGCGATCACGGGCGTTGCCTGGGTGATGGCCGTGTTGGTCTGCGAGGGGCTCGATCGCTGGGCGGTGGGGCGCGGCGCGGTGGCGATCCGGCGCGATGCACATCTGGTGCTGCGCGGCTGCGCCTATTCGCTGCTGTTCCTGTTCTGGCTGGCGCTGTCCGCGCGCGCCGCGTTCGCCGCTACCGCCGCCGCCATCACCACCGCGGTGTTCCTGGTGATTTCCGGGGAGAAGCGGCGGCACCTCACCGAACCCCTCGTGATCACAGATCTCGCCTTCATCACCCATCTGGTCCGCCATCCCGAGCTGTTCTACCTCGGCTGGCGCAAGACGTTGGGCGTGGCGGCGGTGGCGTTGGGGCTCGTCGCTCTGATCGTCACCTGGATGCAGCTCGAGCCGCGATCCTTAAGCGGAGCGCTGCAGGCGGCGCTGGCGGCAGGCCTCGCCCTGCTGGTGCTGGCGGCCTACGGGTGGCCGCGGTGGGTCCTGGGGCTGGCGACCCGCGCGCAGGCTGCGGTGGCCCACGAGCCGGCACACGATTTCGTGGCGCGCCTGGGGCTGATGCCCTCCCTGCTGGTGTCCGCCGTGGCGCTGCGTGCCCTGCCGCCGCCCGCACCTCGGGCCGCAGCCGTCCCCGCGTCCCCGCCTCGCCCCGCCGCGTCGGTGCCTCTGGATGCGGTGGTCGTCATCCAGTCGGAATCCTTTTATGACCTGCGCCGCCATGGCGGCCGGGTGCTGCTGCCCGCCTTCGATGGCCTGAAGGGCCGTGCGCTCGCCCATGGCCGGCTGCTGGTGCCCTGCTACGGGGCCTATACGCTGCGGCCGGAGTTCGCCCTCGCCACCGGCCTGCCGTTCACCGCCCAGGGGGTGGATCGCTTCCACCCTTATCTGCGACCGCATCGCTTCGCCGGTCATGCCTTGCCGGCGGACTTGGCCCGGGCCGGGTGGGATACGGTGTTCATGCACCCCTACGATCGGCACTTCTTCGGCCGTGCCCGCGCCATTCCGGCACTCGGCTACGGCCGCTTCCTCTCGGAGGCGGACTTCGCCGGGGCCGAACGCTTCGGTCCCTATGTGGCGGATCGGGCGGTGGGCGCGCGCATGGAGGCGGAACTGCTGGAGGCGCGCCGGCGGAAACAGCCTTTGTACATGATGACGGTGACCATGGAGGCGCACGACCCCTATGGCCCCGGCCGGCTGACGGCGACCGATGATCCGGTGGAGCAATACTGCCAGCACATCGCCAATGCGGATGCCCTGCTGGCGTCCATGGCGGCGTCGCTCGACGCCCACACGGAGCATTCGCTGCTGGTGTTTTACGGAGACCACGCGCCGCTGCTGCCTGGTTTCGGACAGCTCGCGGCCGATGCCCGCACGGATTATATCGTGGTCGAGTGCGGCAGCCGGGCGCCGATGAGATCCTCGGCTCCAGCCGCTTCGAGCGAGTGTTCGCCCGCCGGCCTCAACGAGATCTTGCGCCGGATGGTCGACAGCAACTGCTGATGGGGCGCCGGGCGGGGCTGGGCCACATCGGCGATCAGTTCATCGACCGCATCGAAGTGCTGCTGCCAGGTGGGGGCCGCAAAGCGATCGATCTTGGCCATCTGCGCCTGGCGCAGCGAGGAGTCCGGCAGGGCGAAGTCCTCGATGACCTTCAGCCAGCTCATGCCGTCGATGGGGTCGAGATAGTAGGGAATGTTCCCGGCGATGTCCTGGAACACCTCGAGATTGGAACAGATCACCGGTACGCGCAGGGACAGCGCCTCAGCCAGGGGCAGGCCATAGCCTTCGGCGAAGGAGGGGAACAGCACGGCCCGGGCCCCGGACAGCAGCCGCGTCAGCTGCCAGTCGGGTAGGCGATTGCATTCGATCAGGTGCTGCTTGAGATTGCTGCAGCGGTCGATGACATCGATGATGTTCTCGTTTTCCCAGCCGCGCCGGCCGACGATCACCAGCTTGGGGGCCTTCGCCCCGTGCCGCTCCACCAGATGGCGCCACAGGTTGAGCAGCAGCAGATGGTTCTTGCGCGGCTCGATGGTGCCCACCACCACGAAATAGGGGTCGCCGCCCACCGGCGGCAGGTCGGCGGCGCGCTCCTGCCCCTTCTGGAACTTCTCCTCCACCCCCAGCAGGCTGACGATGCCGCGCGCCGGCTTCATGTCGGTGGACATGGCGAAGCTGTTCATCATCCGCTCGGTGTGAGCGGAATTGTAGATGACCGCCGAGGCCGAGTTCAGCACCGTCTTCATGCGCTGGGTGTGCTTGGCTTCGTCTCCGGGGCGCACATATTCGGGGTGGGTCACGGGGATGAGGTCGTGCACCAGGTAGATGGGCTTCCAGTCGAAGGTCCGTACCAGCCGCTCAATCCGGCCGGGGGAATTCAGCCCTTCATGGGAGACGTTGAGATAGACCGCGCCTTTGGCGATGGGACGGCGGAACAGCCCGGGCAGAATGTTGATGGGCGACAGCAGGGAGGGCAGGGCGGAGAGGATCTCCGGCATCTCCTTGCGCGGCACGTGCGGGCCCGGGGGATGGGCCATGGCGCCGCGGCGCAGGTTCAGGAACTCCTCCAGCCGGCGCAGCTCGTTCCGCGTCACCAGGGCATTGGAGAGGTCCCAGCGCGCGGCCAGGGTGTTCACGAAATAGGGGACGGCTGAGGGATTGAGCTGCCACACCCGCGAGCGAAACCGCCCGACAAAGGTGGAGCTGTCGGGGTAATGCGCGATCAGGTGCTTCGCATAGGCCAGCTCCACCCGGTCGATGCCCGTGGGGGTCATCTGACCCGAGCGCCGCAACAGGCGGGTGATGTCCAGCAGAATCTTCATCGCATCGACCCCCGAGGTCGTGTGTCTTGCGCCCGTCCTGATGAACGAACCCTTAAAGTGGGTCCGATCCATATTGCGCCGCGAAACGAATGCTCCGCAACCGCCTCGGGCACGATGCTGGCGTCTGTTTCCATTCGGTCACACTTTGCCGAGCTCGGCAGCGCTTTCTAGCATGTCGCCGAGCCCTGACGAGGCCAACCTCTGGATGAAGGCGCCGGTCTCGTTCAATTCCTGCGTCAAGATTGCAATAGTGGCGTCAATCTGCTCCTGCGTGTGCTCGGATGTCACGAAGAAGCGCAGGCGCGCCGCCTTGTTCGGCACCGCCGGGTGGATGATGGGCAGCACATTGACCCCCCGCTCCAGCATCCGATTGGACAGCACCGCCGCTTTCAGCGAATCGCCGACGATCACCGGAACGATGGCGTAGCCTTCCGCCTGTCCCGTATCGAGGCCGGCCGCCTGGGCGCCGGCGATGAAGCGGGCGGTATTGGCCTGGAGGCGCGCCACCCGTTCCGGCTCCCGCTGCAGCAGGCGCAGCGCGCTCAGCGCCGACAGTGTCGCGGGGGCCGACAGGCCCACCGAATAGACGAAGCCGGGGGCCGACAGCTTGAGATAGTCCACCAAGTCCTGGGCGCCGGCGATGTAGCCGCCGCAGCTGGCCAGGGTTTTGGACAGGGTGCCCATCCAGATGTCCACGGCCTTGGGGTCGACACCGGTCTTCTCGAACAGGCCGTGGCCGCGCGCGCCGAGGACCCCGAGGCTGTGCGCCTCATCCACCATGAGCCAGGCGCCAAAGCGCCGCTTTAGCTCGACCAGACGGGCGAGGTCGGCGGTGTCGCCGTCCATGGAGTAATTGCCCTCGACCACGATCAGCGCGCGGCCGAAGTTCCCCCGCTCCGCCGCCAGCAGGGTCTCGAGTGCATCGAGGTCGTTGTGGGGGAACCAGCGCCGATGGGCGCGGGACAGCTGGGCGCCGACGATGGCGCTGTTGTGCATCAGCTCATCGTGGAACACCACGTCGCGCGGGCCCACCAGGGTGCTGATGGTGGCCACGTTGGCGGCGTGGCCACTGACATAGACAATGGCATCATCGGCGCCATAGAGCGCGGCGAGTTCCTGTTCGAACTCCCGATGAAAACCGCGCTCCCCCGCCACCACCCGGCTTGCCGATACCGAGCAGCCGAACGCCTCCACTCCCTCCCGGGCCGCCGCCAGCACTTCCGGGGCGCCGTTGAGGCCGAGATAGTCGTAGGAGGCGAAGTTGATCACCTCCTTGCCGTCGATGATGCTGGTGGCGCCCGCGCGCCCGTCATGGCTGCGGAAGAACGGGCTGGGAATGCCGAAAGCACCGGTGGCGGCGCGCATGAGCTTCAATTGCTCGAAGCCCGGCAGGGTGGAGAAGGCCGTGTCGTAGTGCCGTTCGGCCGGTGCAGCGGCGGGGGCGCCGGTCTGGCGCATGCGCGAGAGCAGGGCCGCCTTGGTATCGGCCGCCATCCGGCCGGAGGGAGGGGACGTCGTCACAGCAGGCCTTCTCCCGCGTGCTCGCGTTCACTGACGACCTTGGCGCTCAACCGCTCCAGGGTGGCGGCGTCGAGGTCGAGATTGACGTGTTTTTCCATGATGCCTGCCTCGGCGATCACCTGGGCGGCGGCGTCGCCCTCCATATCCTCGGCACCACGCACCCGCTGGAGCACCTTCTCGGCCACGTCCATGAGGGTGGAGCCCGCGCCGAGGGCGAGCACCGGCAGCTCCACACCGAAGCGCCGCTGCACCTCCATGTCGAGCTCCAGGCTCATCAGCGAATCCATGCCGATGTCCGTGAGCGGCCGGGTGAGGTCGATGCTCTCGTGGGGCAGGCGCAGGATTTTGCCGATCTCCTCCGCCAGCAGGCGGGCGATGGTGAGCCGGGCGGCCTGATCGCTCTGCCCGGCGATCAGGTGCTCCAGGTCGGAGGTCTGCCCCATGCTGCGCTCGCCGCCACCGGTCATCAGCCCGGAGAAGGTCGGCGCCTTCACCACGCGGAGCTCACCGGCGCTGGCCCAGTCGATATAGGAGCAGGTGACCACCGCGGGCTGCTCGGCCGCCGGCAGGGCCAGCAATTGGCCCAGGTGGCCGAGGGCGGTGGCGGCGGTCATGGCATGGCGCCCGATCCGCCGCTTGAGCTTTTCGTTGATGGCGGTCTCGCGCGCCAGCACGCCCACATCGGCGATGGCGCCCCAGGCCACCGCCAGCCCTGCGCGGCCGGCCGCGCGACGGCGCCGGGCCACGCCCTCCAGGAAGGCGTTGGCGGCCACGTAATTGCCCTGCCCGGGATTGCCCACCAGGGTGGTGGCCGAGGAGAACATCACGAAATAATCGAGGTCGAGATTGCGCGTGGCGGCGTCGAGATGGCTGGCGCCGTCCATCTTCGGCTCCAGCACCTTGAGCATGCGGGCGCGGTCGAGATCGCGCAACAGGCCGTCGTCCAGCACCATGGCGGTGTGGACGAGCCCGGCCACCCGGCCGAAGCGGGCCACGAGATCGTCGATGAAGGCCTGGCAGGCGGCGGCATCGCGCACGTCGAGCCGGGCCACCTCCACGGTGATGCCGCGCGCCGACAGGGCCGCCACCCGCGCGGCGGCCTCCGGGGCCAGCGCGCCGGAGCGGGAGGCCACCACCAGAGCGGTGGCCCCATGTTCCGCCAGCCACAGGGCGGTCTCGAAGCCAAACCCGCCGGTGCCGCCGACCACCACGTGCACCCCATCCGCCGCCGCCCGGAAGGCGGGCGCCGGGGCCGCCAGTGGCGGTGGCGCCAGTGGCGGCGTCAGCAGAATCTTGCCCACATGCCCCGCGCCCTGCATGAGGCGGAACGCCTCCGGCGCTTCCACCGCCGGGAACTCGCGATAGGGCAGCGGTGTGAAAGTGCCGTCGGCAAACCGTCCGATGAGATCGGCGAAAAGCTCGTTCAGGGCATCGGGGCGCGCGGCGATGAGCTGGTCGGTGTCGACGCCGAAATAGGACAGGTTGCGGGCGAACGGGCGCAGGCCGATCTCGGTGTTGCCGATGTAGTCGCGCTTGCCCAGCTCCACGAACCGGCCGAACGGCTTCAGCACGGTGATGCTGCGGGCCATGGCTTCGCCGGCCAGCGAATTGAGCACCACATCCACCCCACCGATGCTGGCGCGGATGTCGTCGACGAAGCTCAGGGAGCGGGAGTCAAACACCAGGTCCGCCCCCGCCAGCCGCGCCAGCGCGCGCTTTTCGGGGGTGCCGGCGGTGGCCACGATGCGGGCACCGAGCCATTTGGCGATCTGCAGCGCCGCGAGGCCGACACCGCCAGCCGCGCCATGGATGAGCACCCACTCGTCCCGGCGCAGGCGTGCCTGGGTGACGAGCCCATACCAAGCGGTAAGGAACGCCACGGGAATGGTGGCGGCGGCCTTCAGGTCCACCCGCTCCGGCACCGGCAGCACCAGGTCGCCGCGGATGACCACATGGGAGGCGAAGGCGGCGGAGGCAAAGGCCATCACCCGGTCGCCGACGCGCACACCGTGCACCTCGGGGCCCACGCGGGAGATGGTGCCGGCGCACTCGAAGCCGAGGGAGGGGCCGGTGAATCCATTCTCCAGCATCTCGTCACCGATCACCCCTTGGGCGAACATGACGTCGCGGAAATTGAGGGCGCTGGCCGCCACCTCGATCTCGACTTCGCCGGCGGCAAGGGTGCGCCGGGGGACGCCGATCCAGGTCAGGCGATCCATGGAGCCAGGGCGCGCCTCCAGCAGCGCCATGTGATCGGCGCCGGAGGACGCCGTCGACGCGCGCGTGGCCGCGGCCTCAGGGCCAATGGTGGTGCGCACGGCCTGGAGGCCGGTGTCATCGGCGCTGAGCTCGCGCTCGTCCGGCGGCGCGATCATCAGCGCCGCCAGGCTGGCGCCGGCGGTGGCCGCGTCAAGCGCGGGTGCCAGGTCGAGCAAGCGCAGGTCGATGTCGGCGAACTCATTCATGGCGACACGGCCGAAGCCCCACGCCGCGCTTGCCTCGGGGCTGCCCTCTACCGGGGCGCCGCCACGGGTGAGGAACCAGACCTCGGCTCCGGCGCCGGCCGCCCGCACCCGTTCCAGCAGCTGGGTGGCGCGCAGCAAGGCGTCGGCCATGGCGTCGGGGGTCGGTGCCGGCATCAGCGGATGCACGATCAGGGTGCGGGTGCCTTCCGCCGGCGACAGGGGCGCCTCCCAATCGGCCGGTGCGGTGGCCGCGTCCAGCAGGTGCGCCTGGGGTTGTGCATCCTGCCCCCGCAGCGTCACCGCCAGGCTTGCGCCGGACAGGGTGAGCAGCTCCTCGATGCTCCGGGCCAGCGGCGCTGTCGCGGCGGCGGGAACCTCCTCGTCCGGCAGCGGCGCGCGGGCCATGAGGGCTTCCACCGGCGCGCGCGGCGTGCCGGCACGGCTGGTCTTGATGGCCAGGAAGCCCCGCGAGGCCAGTCGCCGGGCGGTCTCGGCGATGGGGGCGATGGGCGAGGTCCCGTCATGGTCGGCGGCGGCCAGCAGGGTGGCCAGGGGATTGGCCTGGATCTGCAGCGCGCACAGCACACCACCGGGCGTCACCAGCGTCCCCAGCCGCGTCGCCAGGGCCTCGTTATCGGCAATGAGACCATAGAGGTCGGCGCACAGCACCAGGTCATGCCCGGGGGCGGCCTCCCCGGAGGCTGCCAGAAGCGGGGCGAGGGCGGGATGGCGCGCGGCCAGGGCTTCGCGGGTGGCCGTGTCGGCGCCGTCCACCGCAAGGCGAATGAGGCCGCGTTCGGCGAGCGGCAGCAACGACAGCGCGAGGGCGCCGTGGCGTTCCACCACCAGCACCCGCGGCGGCTCCGCGTCGTTGCCGATGGCGTCCACCACCGTCCGGGCCACGGTTTCCAGGGCGCGCGCAGCGGGGGATGCGGTCTGCCAATGATCCACCAGCGCGGCGGTCAGGGCGAGCGGAGCGCCGCTGCGCAGGGTATCGGCCAGGGCCTCGGCCAGACGGGCGCCAAGGGTGACCTCGGCGGCGCGATCGGGACAATCTGCAAGCACCTCACCGAGAATGGAGGCGCTGGCGGGCAGGCCGGAATCGGCGTTGACGCTCCAGATCTGCCCCTGCCGCTGGGCGAGTCCGGCGGCGGCCAGTATGTGGAGCAGGGTCAGCAGCAGCGCGCGGCTCTCGTCGGCGACGTACCCGTCGCTGACCAGCGTCTCCGGATCGATCTCGCCCGTGGCGCCCGCGGCGCTCTGGACCGCGGTCACCGCCTCATGGGCGAGTGCCGTGGCGAAAGCGGAGAGCAGAATGAAATCATCGCTGCTTGCCACGTCATCCTGGTCGAGCGCCGCGAAGGCGGCCTCGGCCGCCTCCACCACCGCCACCTGCGCGATCGGCTGGGGCAGGCGCTCCAGATGCTGGCGGTAATCGGTCTCCAGCGCCGCCTGGTTGGACAACACCGCTGCCCGCAGGCGGGCATGATCCAGCCGGGCGACAAGCACGTCGTCGGCATCGAACAGCTGAATGTCGAGCAGCAGGGAGCGGCGGCTGGCGCGCACCACTTCGAGCTCCGCCCGCACCACCGGTCCGCCGCCAAACACGTGGAGCGCGCCGAAGCGCGCCGGCAGATACACCCGGTGCTCGGCGAACGCCTGTTCGTCCACCGCCAGCAGCAGGCCGTGCAGGCTGGCGTCCAGTACCGTGGGGTGCAGCACGTGGGGCAGCCGGTAGGCCCCCTGGTCCGCCGCTTCCGGCGCCAGGGTGAGGGAGATGCGCCCGTGCCGCGCCTCGGCGCTGGTGACCAGGCGGAACTGGGGGCCGTAGTTCAGCCCCATGAGCGCCGCGGCGGCGTAGAGGTCTTCGGCCGCGAGGCAGCGCATGCCCTGGTCATCCGCCCGGGCGGCAAGGGTTTTCGCCGCCCGCGTAGAGGCGGAAGGGCCGATATGGCCGCGCGCGTGGAGGCTCCAATCGACCGTGAAGCGCGGCCGGCTCAGGATTTCCACCTCGCCGCCGGCGCTGACCCGCACCAGGGTTTCCCGGGCGCCCTCGTCATTGAGGGTGAGGGCATGGAGGATATCGAACTCCTCCAGCGCCAATGGACCCTCGCCGAACAGTTCGCGGCCGGCGGCCAGCGCCATCTCGGCGAGGGCCGTGCCGGGGACGACAACGGTGTCATTGACCTTGTGATCGGCGAGATAGGGCACAAGCTGGGCATCCAGCAGGCCGCTCCACTCGCGTGAATCTGCCTTCAGGCGACCGCCGAGCAACGGATGCAGCGGGCGGCTGCCGCCAGTGTCCACCGCCTCGGTGGTCGGTGGGACAACGATGGTCTGGCGCTGCCATGGGGTGAGCGGCAATTGGATGGCGCCGAGCGGGCGACGCGCTCCGAACAGGCTGCCGCGGTCGAACGGGGCACCTTCCACCGCGCAGGACAGGAGCGTGTGCAGCACCGGGTCGCGATGGGCGGGGGCTTTTTCCTGCAGCGTGCTCAGCACCACCTGCGCGCCCAGCAGGGGCTCCAGGGTCTCGCGCATGTGCCCGGTCAGCACCGGCCGCGGGCCGATTTCCAGGAAGATGTCGGCCTTTTCCTGCTCCGCCGCCTGGGTCACCGCCTC
Organism: Xanthobacter sp. NM-25; assembly: GCF_022138605.1. Taxonomy (GTDB): domain Bacteria; phylum Pseudomonadota; class Alphaproteobacteria; order Rhizobiales; family Xanthobacteraceae; genus Xanthobacter. Next base: position 476,462 of record NZ_JACBFS010000001.1, on the reverse strand, counting down.
GGCGAAGCGCACCGGCTCGCGCACATTGTGCCACCAATAGTCGGCGTCGAGGCCCGCGGTGTCGAAGCGGGCGCCGGTAACGGTGGAGAAATAGGGCAGGGCGCCGGTGCGTGGGTGAAGCCCCGCAAGGGCCTCCTTCAGGGGCGCTTCCACCGGTGCCATCAGCGGCGAATGGAAGGGATAATCCAGGTCCATGCGCTTGCCGGCGATGCCGGCCTTGCGGGCGCGGCGCAGGATGGCGTCCACCTCGGCGCTCGGCCCGGCAATGGTGACCACGCTTGGGCTGTTGATGGCGGCGATGACCACATCCTTGGTCAGCAGCGGCGCGGCGTCATCCGGCGCGGCCATCAACACCGCCATGCTGCCGGAGCCGCGGGTGGCCTCCTGCAGCTTCGAGCGCCAGTAGATCAGCTCCACGGCCTCCTTGAGGTCGAGGGCGCCGGCCACATAAGCGGCGGGGATCTCGCCCACGCTGTGGCCGAGAATGGCGCAGGGCTGGCAGCCATGCGCCATCAGCACCTCGGCGATGCCGACGCCGATGGCGAACAGCAGCGGCTGCGCCACCTCGGTGGCATTCAGGCGCTCCTGGCTTGCCGGCGCGGTGATGGCGTCGGCAAGAGACCAGCCCGCCAGCGGCGCGAACAGCGCGTCGATGCGCTGGATCGAGGCCCGGAACGACGCATTGGCGAGATAGGCCGCGCGGCCCATCCCCACATGCTGGCCGCCGTTGCCGGCGAAGACGAAGGCGATCTTCTGGGGCCGGTCGGCGATGCCGCTGGCGATGCCCGGCTCAGGCTGCTCGGCGGCAAAGCGGCGCAACGCTTCCGCTGCCGGAACACCGCCGCTCAGCGGCACCGCCAGCCGGTGCGGCAGCAGGGAGCGGCCATAGGCGGTGGCATGGGCGAGGCGGGCGCCATCGGCCCCCTGCGCGAGCGCCTGCGCATAGGCGCTGGCGAGCTCGACCAGAGACTGGCGGCTGGATGCGGACAGCAGCAGCGCCTGCGGTCCGGGTTCTTCCCCAACGGCAGCGGCCGCGGGCGGCAGCTCATCGGCGCGGGGACGGCGTACCACGGCATGGGCATTGGTTCCGCCGAAGCCGAACGACGAGACGGCAGCTAGGTCGGCCGTGTCTACGGTGAGGGGCACTTCCTCCTGCGCCGGCGCGAGGTTCAGGGCGGCGAAGGGGATGGTCTCGTTGGGCTCGTGCAGATGCAGCGACGCGGGCAACAGCCGATGTTCCAGCGCGAGCAAAGCCTTGAGCAGTCCGGCGAGGCCCGAGGCCGGCTCCAGATGGCCGAGGTTGGACTTGACCGAGCCGATGGGTAACGGCGTGCTGCGCCGCAGGCCGATGGCGTTGCCGATGGCGTTGGCTTCCGCCGGATCGCCCACCCGCGTGCCGGTGCCGTGCGCCTCCACGAAGGCGAGGCGCTCCGGATCGATGCCACGCGCGGCATAGACGGTTTCGATGAGGGCCCGCTGGGCGTCGGAATTGGGCAGGGCGATGCCGACCGTCCGCCCGTCGGAATTGGTGCCCGTGCCCATCACCACCGCGCGCGGCGCCTGCAGCGCCTGGGTGGCCGAGGCGAGGCGCCGCAGCACCATCACCACCGCCCCTTCCGAGCGCACATAGCCATCCGCCTGGGCGGAGAAGGGGCGACAGCGACCGGTGGGCGAAAGCATGCCGGCCCGCGCGAAGCCGACGAAATTGTAAGGCGCAGCCAGGATGTTGACGCCGGCGACCACCGCGACGTCCACTTCCCCGCTCTCGATGGCGCGCACCGCGCGATCGAATGCGACGAGCGAGGACGAACAGGCGGTGTCGATGGTCAGGCTCGGCCCGGTGAAGCCGAAGGCGAACGAGATGCGGTTGGAGATGATCGACAGGGCATTGCCGGTCACGAAATGCGGATCGACGGAACTCACGTCCGCCGCGAACCGCACGGAATAATCAAGCGAGGACGCTCCCACGAACACGCCGACCCGTTCGCCCTCGAGCTCCGACAGCGGCATGTTGGCGTTCTCGAACGCCTCGCGCGTCAACTCCAGCAGAATGCGCTGCTGAGGGTCCACCTGCTCCACCTCGCGCGGCGACAGGCCGAAGGCGCCGGGATCGAAGGCGTAGATATCCGGCAGCACGCCGGCCGCGAAGGTATAGGTGCGCCCGGGCTCGCCGGGATGGGGATGAAGGAACCGCTCTTTGGCCCAGCGATCCGGGTCGATCTCGGTGACCGCACATTGCCGTGCACGCAGCAAGGACCAGAAAGCGTCCACCGTCGGGGCACCCGGCAACCGGCAAGCGTAGCCCATGATGGCGGCGGCGTGGTTCAATCCGGTCTCAGGCATCGGCGTCTGAACGCGGCTGATGCGGTTCGTCATTCATTCCCTCTTCGGCCCGGATCCGTCAGGCCCGACGCTCATGGTCCCAAGATCCACCCGTCCGCCGGTCTGGCCTGCGAACACTGTGGTCTTCAACTGTCCCTGGTGCTGGCGGTGGCGCCATGCTGCCGTTTCACGCCCGGCCCCTCCAGGGCCGGCCATCACGGCGCGCATTCAGCGAACGGCTCCGTAGATGTGCGAGGAGATCGACGTCCGACACGGCGCGCGCCGTTCGTCGAATGCGACATGCAACCGGATATCGCCCAATGTTCCGGTCGACTGACTGCGCCCGCCCTCCCTTGCGTTCTGGGGTACGGGGACCGCGAGAAGGCGTTCGAATGCAGCAACCAGACGTCTGCTGGCCACTCCATGACGTGGGCCCCCTCTATGATCCGTCGCCCCCTTGCCGAAACACCTTGCCCAGCGATTCCTCTCGTACAACCCGCGCAGCCCGGTTTCAAGGCATGCAACCGTGCAGCTGCCGACGCCGAGGAATGCTCATTTCACATCAGTCTGCGGACCTTTGGTAACACAAACAGCCCCTCCGGCACATAGTGTCCGCTGCACTGCACCCTTTTGTGGTATCAAGAAACCTCACATCGTGGGCTCCAGCAAGCGGTCGTAGAGCGCGGACACACGATCGCGGTAGCGCTCCGGCGAGAAGTTCCCGGCTTGCTGGCGGCCGCGGACACCAAGATCGCGCAGCAGGTCCGCGTTGCTGGACAGGGTCTGGATGCCTTCCGCGATGGCGCGGGTATCATAGGGGTCGACCAGCAGGGCGGCCCCGGCGGTGATCTCCGGGATGGAGGCGCAATTGGAGCTCAGCACCGGGGTGCCCAGCAGCATCGATTCGAGAACCGGCAGGCCGAAGCCCTCGTAGAGCGAGGGAAACAGCACGGCCTTGGCGCCGCGGATCAGGCTGGTGAGAAACGGGAACGACGTGTACGCGAACCGTCTTACCCGATCGCCGTGGGAGGTTTCGCCGAGCACCTGCAGTTCCCGCTCCGCCTTCCAGGCCGGCTTGCCCACAAGAACAAGTGGCTCCTGCACCTGGCTCGACAGGTATCCTTCGATGAGGCGCCCCACATTCTTCTTCGGCTCGATGGCCCCGAAAAACAGGAAATAGCCCTTGTAGGGGAGGTTGAAGATGCCCTCGACCTCCTGGCGCACCGCATCGTCTGTTTTCTCCGTAATGGATTTCGGTAGGAAGACAGATTGATAGGTGTTCGTGATCTTCTCTTCCGGGTATCCGAATATATCGACAATATCGCGCTTGGACGATTCGGAAACTGTGACGATATGGTCCGCCTGCTTCAGTAGCCGCTTCATCAGGCTAAAGTAGTAGGCGCGGTTATCCAACGTCGTGTACGGCAGGCGCAGCGGAACCAGATCGTGAAAGGTGTAGATGTTCTTCGTCCCCTTCAGCCGGATGGGTAGGGGATAGGTCCAATGCATGATGTCCGGCGTGGTGGTGCCGGCCACGGTGCTGAACATCCGGTAGGCGTAATAGAGGGTGAAGGCGCGATCGAACAGGTTGGGCGCGTTCCAGATGGTGTCGAAGTGCGGCATCTGGTTGGCGAACTGGTCGATGATCACTTTGCCGGTGATCGGGATCTCAAGCGCCTTCGGATTGAGGAAAAAGGTGGTGAGGCTTTCGATGTCGCGCCGCAGGGCCGTGAGCGGCCGTGGCTTCTCGCCCTGGTTGGCGAAAAAGGCGACCTCGCGAAAGAACGGGTCCTGCGTCGGCGCGATGGGTTTGCCGTAGAGAATCTCGGTGCGGTAGCCCGAGGTGCCGCACGCATAGCTGAGGTTGCGGGCATAGGTGGCGACGCCGGTGCCCTTCTCGATGGCCAGGTTATAGCCGTCGAGCATCACGGTGCGGTTCTGCCCGGTGCTCCCGGTGCGCTCTTGCATGGTCATGGCTCACCCGTGGAGGGAGGACGGTCGGCCCCGGCCGGGCGGGCTGTGCGGCCGCGGGTGGCGGGCTTGAGCAGCCGTGCCGCCAGTTGGCGCAGGCGTGGCGTCCCGGTTCGGGCGCTCGCGGCGGCATCGGCCGGTCGGAACGGCAGGTCGCGGATCAGCGGGTGCTCGAAAATGGTCTCGCCCGGCCGGGGGTGCAGGGGTGTCACGTCGAACGGAAAGGCCGAAAGCAGCGGTTCATAGTTGAAGGCTTTTGGGGTCCACGCGCGATCGATGGCAGCCATCAGCGCCCTCCAGTCGGTGGCGCGGTTCCGCGCCTGCACATAGACCGGCAGGCGGCTGAGGCCGAGGCCCTGATACAGATCCGTGATGCGCAGGTCGTTGCCGTCTTCGGGGTCGAGCGGGCGTTCGATGAGGCCCTGCTGGCGGCCGCGGGGCGCGAAATACAGACAGGGAATACCGTAGCTCTCCGCGAACACCATGCCGTGCAGGCTGGTGGAGACGATGCGCCGGCAGGCCAGGATCTCGTCGAGCCGGGCCTTGAGGCTGTCGGCGGAGATCGGCGTGCGGGTGCGGATGATGTGGACGTGCTCCACCAGTTCATCGGGGAGATGGTAGCGCGTCAGTTCGCGCCGCACCGGGGCGTTCAGCCCCTTGTCCTTGAGCTCGGAGAGGTGGACGATGACTCCCAGATCCCATTTTTTCTCGATCGGCGGCCGGTAGAATTGCGGCAGCAGCCACACCGGATCCCCGAACACCGCGGGGCTGACCGCGGCGGCCTCCCCGAACAGGGCGCGCGAAACGGGACCGCGGGTGGCGTGCACCCGGTAGCGCGTGTTGGCAGCGGGCTGGAAGGCTTCGTGGGCTTCGCCGGCGGCGCGGTGGGGATTGGCGTGCGGCGAGCATCCGGTGCCCCACACGGTCACGTCTCCATTGCGCAGCATGTGGCCGATGGTGCCCACCGCCGCCATGCGCGGCACCTTGGCATCATGGCCGGTATGCGCCACCGGCAGGCTGGAGAGCAGCGCCACCATGACCGGGCTCAAGGCGTCGCCGAGGTTCACTGCGCTCTGCTCGCGTGTCGCCGCTGCCCACACCAGCGGGATGGCGCCGAGCGCCCGTGCACGTTCGCGAAGAGGAGATGACTGCATCACGTCCCTATACGACCTTCCCACCCTTGCCGGCAGCCCCATCTCCCGCGCGGGCGAACCCGTGGGTCCATCCTGCCGGTGATAGCCTGATTTGGCGGTCGCGGCATCCCCATCCCGCACTGCAAAAGCACAAGGGGCGCGTGCAAGGCATTGGGCATGCGCGCGTGAACCGCCTATATGCTGAGCATCTTCTTCCGCGCATGGGCGGATGGCGGCGGCTGGTGAGAGCGTGAGGATGGTCGAGGACGGGGCACGGCGAGCGCTCATCTTCCGGATGGCGGGAGAGGAATCCTACACCAATGGGGTGCAACTGGCCCGCACGGTGGAGCGGGCGGGCTTCCAGCCGATGCTGGTCCCGTTCTGGCCGGATCTCCAGCAACCGGCGGACTCCCCAGGAGCGCGGGCGCTGTTGGACGGCGGCTTCGATCGGGCGCCAAGAGTGTCGGCCTTTGCCTTTGCGCGGCGCTTTGGATTCGCGCCGGATCTCATCGATCTTTCCGCCCACAACCTCGCCATTGGCGATGCCCGAATCGATAACCTCATCACGGAGTCGGCCTGGAACCAGCAGATGCGCGGCACCGCTGCCCGCGCCGCCGCGCTGATGGCCGAACTCGCGCCGGACGTTGTGTTCGTGCCCCATGGGGGCGAAGTGGTCTCGCGGCTGCTGGCCGTCATGGCGGCCCATCTGCAGCTGCCGTATGTCTATTGGGAAAGTCCCTTCTTTCCCGGCTACCATTTCGTGGATGCCTTCGCGCCACACTTCTTTCGTGGCGCCTGCCGCATTGATCGCAGCTGGCGGGAGCTGGGGGTGCCGGCGGATGCGGCCGCGCTTGCGCGGGCCGATGATTTCGTGCGCGCCTGGCGCGCCCAACGCCTCTCCAAATATGCGCAGACCACCGATCCGCGGGCGCTGGCCGCCCTCAGCACCTGGCTGGGGCAGGAGCCGGGACCGGTGGTGTTCGTTCCGGGGCAGGTGCCGTTCGATGCCACCATTGCGGTGAGCCTGCGTGAATACGACGACCTTGGCGCCATCTATCGGGCGGTCCTCGCCGGGCTGCCGGCCCCCTGGCGGGTGATTTTCAAGCCGCATCCGCGCAATCCGGATCCGATTCCGGAGGTGTCCGGCTCGGAACGGGTGTTTCTCGCGGCCGGCCTGTCCATCCACGATATCTTTCCCCATTGCCAGGCGGTGGCGCTGCATTCGTCCAATGTGGGCCTGGAAGCGTTGATGGTCGGTTTGCCGGTGATCGCTTGGGGAGAGCCCTATTACGGCCGCAAGGGCCTCACCATCGACCTCGACGATGCGGCCGATGTGGCGCGGGTGCTGGCGGCGGGTGTGCCGCCGGCTCCCGATCCGCTCCGGGTGCGGGGGCTGGTGGCCCATGTGCTCGAGCGTGGCCTGGTGCGCCAGGACGACGGCGCGGAGATGGCCACGCGGATCGCTGAGGCCAGCGCTGCGCCCCCGCCGGCCCGTGCATCCTGGTATGGGGCGCCTTTGCAGAGGTTGCTGGCGGTGGGCTACCGCCTGGATGCGGCTTTGGCCCGAAATCTGGGGATGCAGCGGGCCTTGGCCCAGCTGTCGCGGGATGAGCGCCGGTTGCTGGAACGTCGGTTCGGTGCACGGGCCATGTGGCATCTGCGAGGGTGGGCTGTCGCACAGCACGGCTTGGTGCGGCGGCTTCTGCTGGCGCGTCTGTTCCGCCGCCGGCTGGGGCTGCGGGTGGTGGTCAGTCCGGTCAATCTGCAGGCCATGGCCGATCCGCGCGTGGCGCTGCGGCGTCTGGCGGCGATGGCCCGTCGGCGCCCGGTGGTGGCGGTACTGCCGGCGGCAGGGGCCGATCGCCATGCGATGCAGCGCCTGACGGTTGCTGAGGTCCGGGAATTGGCTGCTGCCTGGCGGCTCAGGGTCGAGGCCTTCCCTGGAGCCGGGGCTGCATCCACCCCTGCGCCGGCCACCGTACTGCTGCTGCGCCCGCAAGGGGCGCAGCCGGTGTCGGCGGAGGATGAGGTATGGCTCACCGGCCAACTGCGTCGTGCGAACGCCCCCTGGCACCGCGGCCGCGCCGGCGCAGCGCCACAGGATCCTGAGCGCTGAATCTGGCCGGCGTCAGCCGACGGCGACGGGCTTGTCGCTGGCGCCCCATTCGGTCCAGGAGCCGTCGTAAAGCGCCTGGGGCCGCTTGCCGATGCGCTCCAGCGCTACCCACAGGATGGCCGCCGAGACGCCCGAGCCGCAGGTGGTGATCACCGGCTTCGACAGGTCGAGCCCGGTCTCGGCGACGATGGCGCGCACCTCGTCCGCCGGCTTCAGGCGGCCGTTGTCCACCAGTTGGCCCCAGGGCAGGTTGAAGGCGCCGGGCATGTGGCCGGAGCGCAGGCCGGCACGGGGCTCCGGCACCTCGCCGCGGAAGCGGGTGTCCTGGCGGGCGTCCAGCAGCTGGGCGGAGCCGCTGGTGAGGGCCCGGTCGACGCTGTTGATGTCGGCCACCATGGAATGGTCGAGGCGGGCGGTGAAGGTCGCTGGCGGGCGGGTGGCGGGGCCCTGCGCGGTGGGCCGATCCTCGGCCAGCCATTTGGCAAGGCCGCCGTCGAGGATGGCGACGTCGGCGGCGCCGAACACCCGGAAGGTCCACCACACCCGCGGCGCCGAGAACAGGCCGAGGCTGTCATAGACGACGATGCGATGGCCGTCGCCGATGCCCAGCGCCCCCACCGCCTGGGCGAAGGCGTGCGGGTCCGGCAGCATGTGGGGCAGATCGGTGGAATGATCAGCGATGGCGTCGATGTCGAAGAACACCGCGCCGGGAATGTGCCGTTCGAGGAATTCGCTGGCGCCGCTGCGGCCGGCATCCGGCATGAACCAGGAGGCGTCCACCACCACCAGGTCCGGCGAGCTCAGGTTGGCGGCGAGCCACTCCGTGGAAACGAACGTCGGGCTATCGGGCATGGCGGATCCTCCTGTCGCCCCGTTATGCCCCATCCGCCGTCGGAGCGGAGGGGGCCGGGCGCGTCATCCACAAGCGGGCGGTGGCGCGTCACAGTGTGACGTCGGGCACCTCGATCTTGCGCTCCAGCCAGGCCGGCACCGGCAGCGCCTTGCTGCGCAGGAACTCCGGGTTGAACAGCTTGGACTGATAGCGGGTGCCGTAATCGGCGAGGATGGTGACGATGGTGTGCCCCGGCCCCATCTCACGGGCGAGGCGGATGGCCCCGGCCACGTTGACGCCGGACGAGCCGCCCACGCACAGGCCCTCGTGTTCCAGAAGGTCGAACACGATCGGCACGGATTCCGTGTCGGGGATCTGGAAAGCGGTGTCGATGGGCGCGCCCTCCAGATTGGCCGTGATGCGGCCCTGGCCGATGCCCTCGGTGATGGACGAGCCTTCGGCGTGAAGGGTGCCGGTGGTGTAATAGGAATAGAGCGCTGCCCCGGGCGGATCAGCGAGGCCGATCTGGATGGCTGTGTTGCGCTCCTTCAGGGCGATGGCGATACCGGCGAGAGTGCCGCCGGAGCCCACCGCGCAGATGAAGCCGTCCACCTTGCCATCGGTCTGGGCAAAGATTTCCGGGCCGGTGGTGTCGATATGGGCCTGGCGGTTGGCCACATTGTCGAACTGGTTGGCCCAGATGGCGCCATTGGGCTCGGTCTTGGCCAGGGCCTCGGCGAGGCGGCCGGAATATTTCACGTAATTGTTGGGGCTGGAATAGGGGGCCGCCGGCACTTCCACCAAGGTGGCGCCGGCGAGCTTCAGCATGTCCTTCTTTTCCTGGGACTGGGTCTCGGGAATGACGATGACGGTGCGAAAGCCGAACGGCGCCGCCACCAGGGCAAGGCCGATGCCGGTATTGCCGGCGGTGCCCTCGACGATGACGCCGCCGGGCCGCAGGGTGCCCTTGGCGATGGCATCGGTGATGATGCCGAGCGCCGCGCGGTCCTTCACCGACTGGCCGGGATTGAGGAATTCGGCCTTGGCAAGAATGTCGCAGCCGGTTGCCTCGGAGGCACGCTTCAAGCGGATCAACGGGGTGTTGCCAATGGATTCCACGAGGCCATTGCGGATCATGATGGATAAATCCTTCAATCAAACGTGGGTTTCATATAATCCGCAAATCGGATGTATATCAAGAAATAAGATCCATCAATTTTGTGTGGATTTAAGCGCGCGCAATGCGCGCTCCCGTGCTGCCGCGTGGTCCACGATGGGCTTGGGATAGGTGGTGCCGAGGGTGACGCCGGCCCGGCGGAGGGTGGCGGCGTCGGCGGCCCAGGGCTTGTGCAGCACGCTCGCGGGCAGATCGGCGAGCTCGGGCACGAAGCGGCGCACATAGGCGCCGTCCGGGTCGAATTTCTCGCCCTGCAGCACCGGATTGAAGATGCGGAAATACGGCGCAGCATCAAGCCCGGTGCCCGCCACCCATTGCCAGCTCGCCGGATTGTTGGCGGGGCAGGCGTCCACCAGCGTGTCCCAGAACCAGGCTTCGCCGGCCCGCCAGTCGATCAACAGGTGCTTGGCGAGGAACGAGGCCACCACCATGCGCACCCGATTGTGCATGAAGCCGGTCTGCCACAATTCGCGCATGCCGGCATCCACCAGCGGATAGCCGGTGCGGCCGCGCTGCCAGGCCTTCAGCTCGCCGGGGGCCTCGCGCCAGGGGAAATGGTCGAGCGCCGGCTGGATGTTGCGCAAAGTGATGTCCGGCTCGGCCTCCAGCAGATGGTGGCTGAACTCGCGCCAATAGAGCTCGCTGATGAATTTCTCCGCGTCGGCGCCGGGCACATCGCCGGCGGCCTGCGCATGGGTCACCGCCGCCAGGATCTGGCGTGGCGAGATCTCGCCGAACCTGAGATAGGGGGAGAGGCGCGAGATGTGCGGCGCTGCCGGCCGGTCCCGGCCTTCGCCATAGCCGCGCAGCCCTTCGGCGATGAAATCGGCGAGGCGGGTCTCCGCCGCCGCGGCGCCGGGCCGCCAGGTGCGCCGCAGGCCCCCGGCCCAGTCCGGATGCTCCGGCTCGAGGCCCCAGCTGTCCAATGTGGCGAGGAGATCAGTGTCCAGCGTATCCGCCGCACCGGAAAGGTCGGCAGCGACGGGATGGGGCGGTGCCGGCAGCGGCTGGCCCGGCGCCGGCAGCTGGCGGGCCGCCCGCTGGAAGGCGGCGAAGGTGCGGGGCAGCCGGCCGCTGGTGCCATGCACCGTGCCGGGCGGATGCAGCAGCCGCCCGTTGAACATCTGCACCTTGCGCCCGGCGGTCCGCAGCCGGGCGGCCACCTCCGCATCCACGGCAGCGGCTGCGGCTCCGGGTCGCTGGTTGAGGGTGATGAGCCCGGCGTCCAGGGCGCCCGCCACCTGGGGCACCACTTCCGCCGCCGGGCCGCGCCGCAGGATCAGGGGCAGGCCCATCTGGTGGAGATCATGGGCCAGCTGGCGCAGGGCGCCGGCCAGCCACCAGCGGGCCGCGCCACCGAGCGGGCGCAGGCCCGGGCTGTCCTCGTCAAGCACGAACAGCGCCGCCACCGGCCGGCCTTCGGCGCAAGCGTGGTTAAGGGCGGGATTGTCCGACAGGCGCAGATCGTCGCGAAACCAGATCAGGGCCGGAGCGTTCGTCATCGTTGTCTCGCGCACGTCAGGGCGGGGAGCGACACTCCCGCCGTTTGTCGCGGCGCGCAAGCGGGGTCGCGGCTCGCCGCGAGAGCATGTCATCGCTTCATGGAAACGATGACATGCTCTCTCCCATTGACCTCTCGCATTTTCTTCACGCGAACCGGTATCCACTTCGCTCGAAAATGCTCTATTGGGCGGCTTCCGCCTCATTCAGATTGTCGAGGCCCTGAATGACGTGCTGGGCCAGCGCATCGGCCAGGGGCGAGGGCTCGTGGCGGTTGCGGAGCAGGCCGATGTCGCAGGGCGGCAGGGGCGGGTAGCCATCGGCGGTGCCCAGCACCCGCATGCCTGGCCGCAGCGCCGATTCGGGGAACACCGAGACCGCCAGCCCCGCCAGCACCGCCGCCGCCACGGCGCCGGAATTGGGGCTGGTATAGAGAATGCGATGGGGCCGCCCGGCGGCGGCGAGGCGGGCCACCGCAATGTCGCGCCACTGGCAGGTGGGCCGGCCCAGCGCCAGGGGCACCGGCGTTTCCAGGTGGATGGCATGGCGCGCCGAGGACACCCACAGCAGCCGCTCGCGGCGGATCACATGGGCATTGCGCGCGGTGATCTCGGTGGCGGTGATGATGGCGATGTCGACGGCGCCGGTGGCGATGCGCTGCACCAGATCGCTGGAGGGCTCGCACAGCACGGTGAGCTCCACCGAAGGATGGGTGCGCCAGAAGCGGGCCATGATGTCCGGCAGGTAGCGGTCGGCGTAATCGTCCGGCACGCCCAGGCACACGCGGCCGGAGAGGGCGGTATCAGTGAACGAGCCGATGGCTTCGAGATTCAGCTTCACGATCCGCCGCGCATAATCGAGCAGGCGCTCGCCATCTTCCGTGAGGCGCGAGGCGCGGCCGTCGCGGGTGAAGATGGGCCGGCCCACCCGGTCTTCCAGCCGCTTCATCTGCATGGACACCGCCGACTGGGTCTTGTGCACCACCTCTGCCGCGCGGGTGAAGCTGCCGGTTTCGGCGATGGCGACGAAGGTGCGCAACTGGTCGGGATCGAGCAGGACGGTCATGGCGATTTCACCGGGCGTTTCAACGGCTGTTATGGCGTCTCTTCGGGGCGCTCATTCATCACGCAGAATGATATGAGGAATGAATAACATTCGCTAGCGTGATTTATCGGGGCGCGCCACAAAGAGCGCGCCGACGTGATGCGATGCGAAATCGGGTGGTTGAAACGCCACCTGCAGGCCCAGGAAAGGAGGCCCATCCGCAGTCCCGGCAACGGAGATGAACATGAGCGTTTATGGCGAAACCCGCAGGATCATGACCGCCCCCGTGGGAGGGGCGCTGGCCACCCTCGTCATGCTGGCGGTGGCCGGCGTGCGTCAGGGGGCCAAAGCTGTGGTCAATCTGCGCCGGACGCTCGAGCATCGCCGCGTGATCTCGCAACTCGCGGGGCTGGACGATCATATGCTGCGCGACATCGGCATCACCCGCGCCGACCTGCGCGACGCTGCGGCGGAGCCCCTCGGTGCAGACCCCACCCGGGTTCTGGTGCTGCGCAGCACCGAGCGCCGCGTGGCCCAGCGCCTGAGCCAGTGGGCCCGCGCGGGCCGCTGAACCCGATCCTCTTCGGCGGGTAGACCCCTCGAACCCGCCGCTCCTGGACCCGCGCCGACCGCAACCGGCGCGGGTCCTTTTATGTGGGCTCTGCTGATGCTCGCCCGGCGGCTACTGCCCACCATCCTTGCCTTTCACGAGGCGCGGCTTCTCGGGCGGCAGGATTTCCGCTTCTGGGGCGCGGGCGGAGGGGGTCCGGTTGATGAGGTCGAGCCAGAATTCGGGGAAGGAGTAGGGCGGGCGCTCGCCCGCCGTCAGGCCGGGAAACGCCGGGGGAAAGCCCTGGGCGAACATGCGGGCGAAGAATTCCTGGAAGGGCTGCAGCGGATTGTTCATCAGGTCCGGCGCGGTGCCCATGCGCGGGGTCCCACCGGCATGGGCCGGTTGTGCCATGGCCGGTGCCGGCTGCGGGTTCATCTGCTGTCCAAGCTGCTGCCCGAACTGCTGGCTCATGGCGTTGGCGGCCTGCCCACCGGCCTGGGCCATGGTGTTGGCCATGGCATTCACCACATCCTGCCAGGCGTTGCCCGATGACGCGGGCCGCGCCGCGGCGGGGGGCTGCGCCTGCTGGAACATCATCTGCGCGAAGGCGTCGGCCCACGGGTTGCCGCTGCTCTGCGGCCGGGTGTTGGCGCTGGTGGTGGAGAATGCCATGAAGGCGTCGATCCAGGGGTTGCCCGAGGAGATGGGCGCCGGCCGCGTGGCCGGCTCGCCGATGGGCAGCCGGCTCAGCATGGCGGCGGTCATGGATTGCAGCGCGCCGGAGGCGGCGAGGGACTTGGCCAGTCCACCCACCACGAGGCTGGCGTAGGCCGGCATGATCTGCCGCACCATGGCGATGCCGAGGCCGGTGGTGGCCGCCACATGGCTGGCCACGGCGCGGCTCACCTCGGATGAGCCGAACACCGTGTTGAGCGCATCGGTGCCGGCCTGGTTGAGATCCGGTGTCGGCGGCGGCGTGTAGCTGGTGCCGGGAAACGGCGCCGAAGGCGTCGGCGCCCCCTGGTTGTAATAGGTGCCGTAGGGGCCGCTGAGCATCAGCGCCATCAGCGATGCCATGGCCTCGGGCGACTGGGTGATGTGGCGGAAGCCGTCCGCGAAGGCCGGCATCATCGCGTCCGCGATGGCCTGCGCCTGCTGTGTGGACAGCCCGTAGACCCGTGCCAGGTTCTCCATCCCGTGTCCCCCCTGAGCGGCGCGCAGCAGCTCCACAAAATGATCCATCGCCACCTCCGCCCGGGTTCGGTGGGTCGGCTGCGCCACCCTCCTGGACCCGCCAGTCGTCCGTTTCCTCAGATGCGCGGAGCCATGGGCTCCGTTCGGCCCGTCTGCCGCGGGCTCTTGTCGCGCGCTGCCGCCGGTTCGCCACCGCTCATGCGACCCGTGCAGAGGACCACAAGGTGCGGCGTGCGTCACTTACCCGTTAGGCGCTTGTGAGGGAGCTTAAGCCATCATGTCACCGAAATCACGACAGGATCGGAAAGGGGGCCGTCAGCCGGAGAATTCGGTCTCGTGGGTGAGGATGTCCTGCGCCTCGGCATTGAGCGGCCGGGCCGGCTTGCCGGGGGTGGTCAGCGGCTCGGGCTCCACCTTGTGGCCCCGCACCAGCTCCGGTGCGGCAAAAATGCCTTCCTGCATCTGCCGCTCCAGCCGGGCGCGATCGCGGGTGCGCACATCATCGATGCGGGCGCTCGCTGCCTCGGCGGCGACGCCCAGCGCGCGCAAGGTGCGATTGCCGAAGGTGAGGGCCGATTCGAGCGTCTCGCGGATCTCGAACGCCACCCCCATCCGCAGCAGCTCCATGGAATGGATGCGATCGAAGCTGCGCACGAACAGCTTGGCGCCGGGCATGGTGGCCTTCACCACCTCGACGATTCGGTTGGCGTCTCCCTTGTCGTCCACGCACACGCAGATCACCTTGCAGGTGTCGGCGCCGGCGGCGCGCAGCACTTCGGGCCGGGTGCCGTCGCCATAATAGATGTGCACGCCGAAGCGGCCGGCGCTCTGGATCATCTCCACGTCGTTGTCGATGATGGTCACGCCGATCCCTTCCGCCAGCAGACATTGGGACACGATCTGGCCGAACCGGCCGAAGCCGATTACCAGCACCGAGCCGTCGGCATCGGAAAAGTCGTCGGGTTCCGGCTCGGGGGCCGGGGTGCCGAAGCGGGGCAACATCAGGCTGATGCCGGCGAACAGCAGCGGACCAAGGATCATGGACAAGGCGGCCAGGGCGATCAGCAGATCGGCTTGGGCCGGCGTCAATATGCCGTTGGACAGGCTGAGAGGAAACAGCACGAAGGCGAACTCGCCGGCCGGCAGCAGCGCCACTGAGGCCAGCAGCGATTGCTGGCCGCCGATGGCATCGGCGCGGAACACGCTGAACACCACGACGCACTTCACCACCGCCACCAGCGCGGTGCCGAACAGCAGCAGCCCCACGTTCTGCACCACCACCGCCACGTTGAGCGACATGCCGACGCTCATGAAGAACATGGCCAGCAGCAGGCCGCGGAAGGCATCCACATTGGCTTCGAGCTCATGACGGAAGGTGCTTTCCGACAGCAGCAGCCCGGCGAGGAACGCGCCCAGCGCCATGGACATGCCGGCCGCCTGCATCAGGCCCGCCGCCCCCAGCACCACCAGCAGCGCCGCCGCCGTCATCGCCTCCCGGGCGCCGGAGCGGGCCAGCACCCGGAACAGAGGATTGAGCAGATAGCGCCCCGCCACCACGATGACGGCGATGGCGGCGATGGCGGTGCCGGCGCGCATGAGCGCGATCAGCGGGTCCTGGGCGAGCTTGCTTTCCCCCGGCGCGAGCAGCGGCACAAGGGCGAGCAGCGGCACCACCGCGATGTCCTGGAACAGCAGGATGGAGAAGGTACGCTGTCCGTAGGGCGTGTTGAAATCGCCGCGCTCATTGAGGAGTTGGAGGGCGATGGCGGTCCCGGACACCGATAGGGCGAGGCCGCTGACCACCGCTGCGGCCAGTCCGAATCCGAATTCGAAATAGGCGAGGAGCGAGAAGCCGAGCGCGCTCAGCAGCAATTGCGCGGTGCCGAGGCCGAAAATATAGCGGCCCATGGACAAGAGCCGTGAGGGCTTCAATTCCAGGCCGATCAGAAACAGCAGCATCACCACGCCGAGTTCGGCGACGGTGGAGACCACCGTGGGGTCGGCCACATTGAGCCCGACCGGGCCGATGGCGATGCCCACCAGGAGATAGCCGACCACCGGGGAGAAGCCGAGGCGCTTGGCGAGGGGAACCGAGATCACGGCGGCGGTGAGAAACGCGAGCGCTGCCATGAACAGCGCATGATCTTCGCCGTGCATCCCCAGATCTCCTGCGTCACCCGTCCAGCGACGCCTTCACGAAACGCCCCGCTCTATGAGGGGCGTTTTGTCCATCAAAGCGTGTTCAAACCGTGCCGACGGTGCGGCATGTGCAGGGCAGGGAGCAATCCGCGGAGCAGTGCGGCACAACGGCCACGCTGCAGATCACTTCAGCGTGTCGAAGCCCGGGCCGAAGCCGTCGAGGCTCAGCGGCACGCCGATGCCTTCTTCCGGGGTCTGGAAGATGATGAAGGTGGCCTGTTTGCCGCTCTTGAGGCGCGAGATGAGGGTGTCATCCATCACCACCTCGGCCACGCAGCCATTGGGCAGGCAGCGCACGAACGGGGTGCGGCCCACGTCCTGGTCGTCGACCTTGAGGCCGAGCCCCGCCGGCAGCAGCACGCCGAGCGGCGCCAGCACGCGGAGCAGCCGGTTCTTCTGGTCAGCGGTCTTCAGCACGATCACCGTGAGGCCGACATTCGGCCGATCCTCGGCCTGCACCGACTGCAGCAGCACGCATTGCTCGCTCTGGGCGCCGGGCGGCGTATCGCAGCGGATCTGCCACTCGCCGTGCACGGACTTCACCACGCCCTGCGCCGCAGCCGAGCGGGGCGCGAGGCATGTGGCGCCGAGCGCGGCGATGGCCAGAAGGGCCAGTCCGAGCAGGCGCTGGAGACGCGCCGGCGTCCCCGGCCGTCCGGCGCCGCCAATGAGGGCCGGAAAAAGGAGGACACCACGGGACGACACGACCATCAACACGACTCCGGAAGCGACGAGCAGCGCGCCCGGGGGCCGGGCTCCTCTCGAATAGCGGGATTTCGCAACGATTGCCTTAATGCTCAGGCGTTCCTGTCAACAATGGGGCGATTCCGGTGCCGTTCCGCCCTTCGCCCCCGCCGGCGTCTCCGGGATCGCCCATGGACGCCGCCATGGCGATACGGGCGGATATCCGCCTAACCTGCGGTGAATTGTCTCATGTGGCCGCGGCCCCCGGACCGTGGTCGGCGAACCGGCGCGGGGGCGCGGCGGCGGCATAGAATTGATCTGGAACAATTTTTACGAGGCTGCGCCTGCCAGCGGAAATGGCGACGGAGGGCCGCGGGAGAGAGGGGCAGAGTGTCGCATTGCAGCGACGCTCCAGTTCTGGGCCGCGTGGAGGTGATTGTGTTTGATGATCGCCGGGGAACGTGGCAGCCTGACCTCAGATCGGCAAAAGCCGACGAATTGCGGTGAAAGCCGGAACGGACATCGGCACTGACGAGCCGAGCCAGGGAAGAGGCGTTCGAGATGATGTCGCGCATCGGCACAGCCGTCTGCGCCGCGTCGAGTTTTTCCGCGGTGCTGTTCGCCGCTCCGGCGGCTTTCGCCGGGACGGGTCAACCCTCTCCGTGGCAGATGAATCTGCAGGGCGCAGCCACGCCCGTCATGGAGAGTATCCGGTCGTTCAACAGCTTCTTGCTGGTGATCATCACATCCATCGTGCTGTTCGTTCTGGTGCTGCTCGCCATCGTGGTGCTGCGCTTCAACGAGAAGGCCAATCCCACGCCCTCGCGCACCAGCCACAATACCTTGATCGAGGTGGCCTGGACCGTGGTGCCGGTGATGATCCTGGTGGCCATCGCCATCCCCTCGTTCCGCCTGCTGCATCTGGAACTCAAGGTGCCGACGGCGGATCTCACTGTGAAGGCGGTGGGGCACCAATGGTATTGGTCCTACGAATATCCGGATGATGGCGGCTTCGGCTTCGACTCCATGCTGGTGGCCGACAAGGACCTGAAGCCCGGGCAGCCCCGGCTGCTGACCGTCGACAATGAGCTGGTGGTTCCCGTCGACAAGGTGATCCGCGTTCAGGTGACCGCCGCCGACGTGATCCATTCGTTCGCCGTGCCATCGTTCGGCATCAAGATCGATGCCCTGCCCGGGCGGCTGAACGAGACCTGGTTCAAGGTCACCAAAGAGGGCGTCTATTACGGCCAGTGTTCGGAATTGTGCGGGCGGGATCACGCCTTCATGCCGATCGCCGTCCGCGCCCTCAACGCGCAGGATTACGAGGCGTGGCTGGCCAGCGCCAAGGGGCGCTTCGCCTCCGCCGAGGATGCCGTCGGGCAGCTCGCCGACGCGCGCTAGGCTCGCCGGTTCGACACGTTTCCCGGGCGGCCGCCGGCGGCCCGGACCAGAGGGAGCAGGGGCTTGATCGGGGCGGCAGAACTCCGACAGCCCTTGCCACCACCGGCGTTGAAGCCGGTGAGAGAGACGGATCCAAGAAAAGGACCACGGGCATGGTTAGCGAGGCCGTTTCCGCCGTCGATCACGCGCCCATCCCCACCGGATGGCGGCGTTGGCTGTTCTCGACCAATCACAAGGACATCGGCCTCATGTACCTGATCTTCGCCATCGTGGCGGGGGTCATGGGCGGCGCGCTTTCCATCGCCATCCGCATGGAACTGCAGCAGCCGGGCATGCAGATCTTTGCCGATCCGCAGATTTTCAATGTCTTCACCACGGCCCATGGCCTCATCATGATCTTTTTCATGGTGATGCCGGCGCTGATTGGCGGCTATGGCAATTATTTCGTTCCGCTGATGATCGGCGCGCCGGATACCGCCTTTCCGCGCATCAACAACATCGCCTTCTGGCTGCTGCCGCCGGCCTTCATCCTGGCCATTTCCTCCCTGTTCGTGGAGGGGGCCCCGGGCTCCAACGGCTTCGGCGGCGGCTGGACCATCTATCCGCCTTTGTCATCCAAGGTCGGACACCCCGGGCCGGCCATGGATCTGCTGATCTTCGCCCTGCATCTGGCCGGCGTGTCGTCGTTGCTCGGCGCCATCAACCTCATCACCACCATCTTCAACATGCGCGCACCCGGCATGACGCTGCACAAGATGCCGCTGTTCGTGTGGTCGCAGCTGGTCACCGGCTTCCTGCTGCTGCTGTCGCTGCCGGTGCTGGCGGGCGCCATCACCATGCTGCTCACCGACCGCAACTTCGGCACCACCTTCTTCGATCCGGCGGGCGGGGGTGATCCCATCCTGTTCCAGCATCTGTTCTGGTTCTTCGGCCATCCGGAAGTCTACATCCTCATC
This sequence comes from Xanthobacter sp. NM-25, assembly GCF_022138605.1. Lineage (GTDB taxonomy): Bacteria > Pseudomonadota > Alphaproteobacteria > Rhizobiales > Xanthobacteraceae > Xanthobacter. The sequence continues at coordinate 457,380 of NZ_JACBFS010000001.1, read as the reverse complement.
CTGCCGGGCTTCGGCATCGTCTCCCATATCGTGGCGACTTTCGCCCGCAAGCCGGTGTTCGGCTATCTGGGCATGGCCTACGCCATGGTGGCCATCGGCGTGGTCGGGTTCGTGGTGTGGGCGCACCACATGTATACGGTGGGCCTGTCCGCCGGAACCCAATCGTATTTCGTGGCCGCGACCATGATCATCGCGGTGCCTACTGGCGTGAAGATCTTCTCGTGGATCGCCACCATGTGGGGCGGATCCATCCAGTTCCGCACCCCCATGCTGTGGGCGATCGGCTTCATCTTCCTGTTCACCGTAGGGGGCGTGACCGGTGTCGTTCTGTCCAATGCGGGCATCGACCGGTCGCTGCACGACACCTATTATGTGGTGGCCCACTTCCATTATGTGCTGTCGCTGGGGGCGGTGTTCGCCATCTTCGCCGGCTGGTACTATTGGTTCCCGAAGATGTTTGGCTACATGATCCCGGAATTCTGGGGCAAGCTGCATTTCTGGGTGACGTTCGTCGGCGTCAACCTGGTCTTCTTTCCGCAACATTTCCTCGGGCTCGCCGGCATGCCGCGCCGCTATGCGGATTATCCCGACGCCTTCGCGCCCTGGAACTTCGTCTCGTCCATCGGCTCCTACATCTCGGGATGCGCGGTGCTGATCTTCCTCACCGGCACCACACTGGCTTTCCTGCGCAAGGAGAAGGCGGGCAACAACCCCTGGGGCGTGGGCGCGACCACCCTGGAATGGACCTTGTCGTCACCGCCGCCATTCCACCAGTTCGAGGTGCTGCCGCGGATCAAGTGAGGGCGGCCGAGGGCGGCGAGCGCCGCCTTCGGGTTGCCTCCGGCTTAAGGGTGTCGAACGCGAAAGGGCGCCATCATGAGCGACGTGGATGCGAGCCTGGGACATGTGACCCGCTCCGGATTCACCGGGGAGATGGGGCAGGGCGTGGCGACGCCGCGCGACTTCATCGCTCTGCTCAAGCCACGGGTCATGTCGCTGGTGGTGTTCACCGCCCTGGTGGGGCTGCTGCGGGCGCCGGGTGACTTACATCCGGTGCTCGGTTTCACGGCGCTGCTGTGCATCGCGGTGGGGGCGGGCGCGGCCGGCGCGCTCAACATGTGGTGGGATGCGGATATCGATGCGGTGATGGCGCGCACCGCTGGCCGCCCCATTCCCGCCGGCCGGATCGCACCGCGCGAGGCTCTGGCGTTCGGCCTCACCCTCTCCGCCTTTTCGGTGGGGGTGCTGGGGCTGGTGGTCAATGCCCTTGCCGCCGGCCTTCTGGCCTTCACCATCTTCTTCTATGTGGTCATCTACAGCATGTGGCTGAAGCGGACCACGCCGCAGAACATCGTCATTGGCGGCGCGGCGGGGGCGTTGCCGCCACTGGTGGCCTGGGCGGCTGCGGCGGACAGCGTCTCCCTGGAGCCGGTGTTGCTGGTGGCCATCATCTTCTTCTGGACACCGCCGCATTTCTGGTCGCTGGCGCTGTTTCGCGCCGATGACTACGCCCGGGCCGGCGTTCCCATGCTGCCCGTGGTGGCCGGGCCGGACCAGACCCGGCTGCAGATCCTGCTTTACACCCTGTTCCTGGTGCCGCTGGCGGCCAGCCCCGCGGTGCTGGGCTTTGCCGGCCCCCTTTATGGCGCGGTGGCACTGCTGTGCGGCGGGCTGATGGTGACGCGGGCGCTGCGGGTGTTCCGCCTGCGCGAGGGCGAGGCAGCGGTGAAGGCGGCCAAGGGCCTGTTCGGCTTTTCCATTCTCTACCTCTTCGCGCTGTTCGCCACCTTGCTGGCGGAGGCGCTCATGGGGCCGGTCTCGACGGGAGGTTTGTGGTGACGCGACGCGGACACACCAAGGGCAACCGTGCCATGCCGCCGCCGGCGGTCGATCGCAGCCGCGCGCGGGGCCTCCCCGCCGCCCGGACGGTCGCACCGGTGGTGCCGCTGCGCCCCACCGGTGCCGAGCCGGGGGTGGTGCTGACGCCGGAGCAATTGCGCAGCCGCCGCGCGCGCAGTCTGGCCATCGCTCTCACCCTGGGGCTGCTGGCGGTGCTGTTCTACGTGGTCACCCTGGTGAAGCTCGGCCCCGGCGTGCTGGTCCGCCCCTTGTAAGGAGAGAGCGATGGCTCGGCAGGCGCCAATATCGGGGGATCGGGGCCGGCGGCGGCTCGTGGCGCTGTGCTGCCTGGCATTCATCGGTGCCATGGTCGGGGTCACCTATGCCTCGGTCCCGCTTTACGCGGCGTTCTGCTCCCTGACCGGTTTCGGCGGCAGCACCCGGGTCGGGGTCGCGGCGCCGGCGGCCGTGAGCGAGCGGCAGATCGTCATCCGCTTCGATGCCAACGTGGCAGCGGGCCTGCCCTGGTCGTTCACCCCGGATCAGCGGGAGATGTCGGTGAAGATCGGCGCCACCAGCCTGGCCCATTACACCACCCGCAACACCTCTACGGCCGCGACCGCCGCCAATGCCACCTACAACGTCTCCCCACCCCAGGCGGGGGCCTATTTCGTGAAGCTGCAGTGCTTCTGTTTCGAGGAGCAGCATCTGGGAGCTGGCGAGCGCGCCGACATGCCGGTGGTCTTCTATGTGGACCCGTCCATTCTGGACGATCCTGACCTGAAGGCGCTGCCCGCCATCACCTTGTCCTACACCTTTTTCCCGGCCAAGCCGCAGGCCCAGCGGGCGGCGGGCCGGACGGCGGGAGCGGCGCAGCTTTAGCCGCCCGCAGGGCGCCGATCCCCGTCCCGGGTCGGCGCCGTTCTTGGATGGGACGGGAGAGAGAACGCCAAGATCGATGCCGTTGACGGCACAAGAAGGAGGCCGCCACCATGGCCGAGGCACACGTCAAGACGCACGATTACCATATGGTTCCTCCGAGCCCGTGGCCGATCATCGGCTCGGTCTCGGCCCTGCTGCTCACCGGCGGCGCGGTGGTGTGGCTGCACGGGGGCACCAGCCTTGTCATGCTGGCCGGGTTGCTGGGCGTGCTCTACACCATGTTCGGCTGGTGGCGGGACGTGATCCTGGAAGGCTACCGGGGCTTCCACACTCAGGTGGTGGATCTGGGCCTGCGCTATGGCACCATTCTCTTCATCGCCTCGGAGGTGATGTTCTTCGTCGCCTGGTTCTGGGCCTTCTTCGATGCCTCCCTGTTCGCCGGGGAGGCGATCAATTTCCAGCGCGCGGAGGTCACCGGCGGGGTCTGGCCGCCGCAGGGCATCGAGACGCTGGACCCCTGGCACCTGCCGCTGCTCAACACACTGATCCTGCTGACCTCCGCCACCACCCTCACCTGGGCGCACCATGCGCTGATCGAAGGCGACCGTGACGGGTTGCGGCTGGGCCTGTGGTCCACGGTGGGGCTGGGTGTGCTGTTCACTTTTTGCCAGGTCTACGAATATTGGCACGCACACTTCGCCTTCGCCGGAAACATCTATGGTTCCACCTTCTTCATGGCCACCGGCTTCCATGGTTTCCATGTGATCGTCGGCACCGTGTTCCTGGCGGTGTGCCTGCTGCGCGCCTATCTGGGAGATTTTCGGCCGGAGCGGCATTTCGGCCTGGAGGCGGCGGCTTGGTACTGGCACTTCGTCGACGTGGTGTGGCTGTTCCTGTTCGTGTTCATCTATGTGTGGGGGTCGGTGGGCGCGTCCGCCCACTGACGGAGCCGGAGGCAGGAAGCGCGGGCACGAAGCGGAGGCTAGACCATGGCGCGCCATTCTCCCCATGACGTCATCTCCCCGCTCGGCGCGGGGCTCATGGGTCATTGCCCGCGTTGTGGTCGGGGCCACCTCTTCCGCGGCTTCCTGGATCTGGCGCCCCGATGCGACGTGTGCGGGCTCGACTATGGTTTCGCCGATGCCGGCGACGGGCCGGCGGTGTTCGTCATCCTCATCGGCGGTTTCGTGGTGGTGGCGCTGGCCTTCTGGGTGGAGGCGGCGTTCGAGCCGCCCCTTTGGGTGCACGCGGCACTTTGGATACCCGCCATCCTCGTGCTCACCCTCGGCCTGTTGCGCCCGCTGAAGGGGCTCATGGTGGCGCTGCAGTATCGCAACAAGGCGGCCGAGGGGCAGCTCGACCGTCGCGTGCCATGAGCCGTCGGTCGTCGCTACCGCTGGATCGGCTGGATCGGGGCGAGGGGACGGGCCACCCGGGGGGGCTGCCGTTGCGCCTCGCCACGCTGTCCGCCCCGTGGGCCACAGGGCGCGCACTGGTGGCGCTGCTGGCGGTGGGGGTGGCGCTCGCCGTGCTGATCGGTCTCGGCACCTGGCAATTGCAGCGGCGGGCCTGGAAGGAGGACCTGCTGGCGCAGGTGGAGGCCCGCGCCCATGCCGAACCCGCTCCCGTTCCGGCGCCACGGGAATGGCCGCAATTGACCCGGGAGCGGGATGAATATCGCCACGTTCGGGCGCGCGGCGTGTTCGATCACGCCCGCGAAGCCCTCGTCTATACCGTGCGCGGCTCGGACGAGCCGGAGCCGCGCGGCGCCGGGTATCTGGTGATCACTCCCCTGATGCGCGCCGATGGTCCTCCGCTTCTCATCAATCGCGGCTTCGTTCCTTTGGCTCTGCGTGATCCGCATGCGCGCGCCGATGGCCAGATCGCGGGTGAGGCGGAAGTGGTCGGGCTGCTGCGCATGCCCGAGGCCGCCAGCTGGTTCGTGCCGGCCAATGACGAGGCCGGCAATGCCTTCTATCGGCGCGATCCCGGTTCCATCGCCGCTGCCCGCGGGCTCATCGATGCCGCCCCCTTCATCATTGATCAGGACGCCCCAGTTGCGCCCGGGGGGTGGCCGCGCGGGGGCGCGACGCGCCTCGTCTTTCCCAACCGCCATCTGGAATATGCCCTTACTTGGTATGGGTTGGCGACGACGCTGGTGGCGGTCAGCCTGGCCGTGGCGTGGTCGCGACGCCGCGGGCGCCGGTGAGGGGCGCCGCGCTGGCGGCGCGCGCGGTCGAAGATTGGGGGGAATGATGTAAGATCGGTGGTGTCGGCGAGAGGAGCCACCGAACATGGCGCGTTGCGATGTGGTCGTCCTGGGCGCGGGAATCATCGGGGTCAGCGTCGCCCTGCATCTGCAGGCGCGGGGATTGTCGGCGGTGCTCATGGATCACGCGCCGCCGGGGGAAGGGACCTCGTTCGGCAACGCCGGCTGCATCGAAGGCAGTGCGCTGTTTCCCGTGGCCTTCCCGCACGATCCTCTGGTGTTGCTGCGCCACGCGCTGAAGCAGGCGCCGGAAAGCAATTACCACCTCGCGGATCTGCCGGCCCTGGCGCCCTGGCTATGGGCCTATTTCCAGAAATCGGCGCCGGCAGCGCTCGTCACCACCGCGCGGGAGCTGCGGCCCCTGTTGGCCCGTGCCCGCGCCGAGCACCACCTTCTGGCGGAGCCAGCCGGGGCCATGGATCTGTTGGCCCCCACCGGATGGCTGAAGCTCTACCGCACGCCGGCGCTGTTCGCCGCCACGACCGCCGAACGCGCGCTCGCCGATGATTTGAAGGTGGCCTACACGGTGCACGACACCGCCGGGGCCCTGGCCCTGGAGCCGGCGCTGCGTCCACGCTTCACCCATGCCATTCATTGGCACGATTGCGATAATTGCTCCGACCCCGGCGGCCTCGTGAAGGCCTATGCGGCGCTGTTCGAGCGGCGCGGGGGACTGCTGCTTTCAGGGGATGCGCGCAGCCTGCGGCGTGCTGGTCCGCGCTGGCGGGCCGAAACCGCAGAAGGGCCGGTGGACGCGGAGGAGGCGGTGGTGTGTCTCGGCCCCTGGAGCCTCGACCTTTTGGCGCCGCTCGGCATCCAGCTGCCGTTGATCTCCAAGCGCGGCTATCACGTGCATCTGGCGCCTGAACAGGGCCTGCAGCTGGGGCGGGCGGTGGTCGACGTAGCCGGCGGCTATGCCTTGCAGAACACCCGCTATGGCATTCGCCTCACCACCGGTGTGGAGTTCGCCGGGCGCGATGCGGCGCCGACCCCGCGGCAGGTGGAGCAGGACATTCCCATGGCGCGGGAGCTGCTGCCCCTCGGTGCGGTGCGCGAGAGCGAGCCATGGCTGGGGCGGCGGCCCGCACTGCCCGATTCCAAGCCCATCATCGGCCCGGCCCCGGGCCTGGCGGGCCTTCATCTGGCCGTGGGCCACGGTCATTGGGGGCTCACGCTGGGGCCCGTCACCGGTCTGCTGCTGGCACAGATGATGGCCGGGGACACCCCCTTCACCGATCCCAAGCCGTTTTCCGCGCGTCGCTTTCTGTAAAGCGGCGGGGCGGACGGCCGGCAGCCGCCCGCCCGGTCGGTGCGCCTCAGCCGCGGTTGTAATAGGCCTTCGGGCGGGCGCCGTCGCGGAAGTAGCCGAACAGGGCGGCGGTCGCCACCACCTGGGCCAGGATGCCGGGCGTCAGCGCTGCGAAATCGGCCAGGGTGGCGCCGTCCGGTGCCATGGCCGCGCGCATGGCGAACTGACAATAGGCGCTCACCGCCACCCAGGCCGCCAGCACAACCGGCGCCACCATCAGCGTGATGCGCGCGCGCATCACCGTCAGCACCACGAAGCTAATGCCCCAGGCGAACAGCACCAGCTGCGGCCAAAGGCCGAGGCGCAACACATGGGCCTGCAGGGTCGCGCCGGCGAAGGCTTCGGTCAGCGCCCAGGAGGCGCCCGACACGCCGGTGTTGGCCACCAGAGCGAATAGCCCGGCCAGCGGCAAAGCGGTGATGCCGCAGGCGCACCAGAAGACCACCATCAGGGCTCCGCCGAGACCGGGATTGTCCGGCGGCCGGCGCCGGGTGCGCGTCTTGGGCGCGGAAGTCGAACCCGGGCCTGGAGCGGCGCTCGGCGGAACGGCGGAACGGGTCTCGCTCATGAATTTTCTTTCAGGGCTGGAGGGTGGCGGCGGGCGCACCATAGAGGTCCCGCCAGCTGGGCTGGGCATTGGGGACCGGCAGCGCCTTGGCGGTGAATACCGCCCGCGCCACCGCCCGCGCCAGCACCGTGGCTGCGCATGCGCCAAGACGGGTCAGGTCCACCACCGGCTCCGCCAGGGCGCGGCGGCCGGTGGCGAGGGCGAATACGCAGTCCCCGTCGAGCGGGGTGTGGATGGGGAACAGCGACAGGGCGAGCCCATCCTGAGCCATGACGGCAAGACGCTGGGTCTGTGCCTTGCTGAGGATCGCATCGCAGGCGACAACGGCGATGGTGGTGGCGGTACGTGGCAGGTGCCCCTTGAGGGCGGGCGCCAGGGCTTCGTCGGGGATGCGTCCGGGCAGGCCGAGGCCGCCGAACTCGCCATCGCGCTCGTAGGGCGCGGCTCGGAAGTGGGGACCGGGGCCGAACAGCGGGGAACCCACTGCATTGACCGCCACGATGGCGCCCACCACATGGCCCGAGGCCAGCACCGCCGAGGCCGAGCCGAGCCCGCCCTTGACGGTGGCGGTGGTGGCGCCGAGCCCGGCGCCGACGCTGCCGAGCGGCACGTCGAGCCCGGCGGCGGCCACCGCGGCGCGCCCCAGCGCCCGATAGGGCGGATCCTCGCCCCAGGATTTGTCGCCACCGTTGAGGAGATCGAACATCACCGCGGCGGGAACGATGGGCACCCGCGCATCGCCCACGGCGAACCCGCGCCCCTGGGCCGCGAGGGCGCCCATGACGCCCGCCGCCGCATCCAGGCCGAAGGCCGAGCCGCCGGACAACACCACGGCGTCGACTCCATCCACGGTGGCGACGGGCGCCAGCAGGTCGGTCTCCCGCGTGCCGGGACCGCCGCCGCGCACGTCAACGGCCGCGACGGTGGGGGCGTCGCACACCACCACCGTGACGCCGGTGGCATGGGCGAGATGCTCGGCATGGCCCACCTTCAGGCCCGCGACATCGGTAATGAGGTTGCGCATCGGGTCCCTCCATCGGCACTGTTTTAGAGTGCTTTGTCGCGTCGAGGGAATGGGCTGCGGCCATCTTTGCCGCCTGCCTTGGGGACGGGAACTGCGCCCGGCGCCGCTCACAAGCGGGCGAGCGCGGCGATGTGCGGCTTGCCGCGGCCGCCCGGGCGGCCCATGACGGGCGCCACATGTCGTTTTCGTCCTGCGTCAGGGTTCCATGACCGACGTTACCCTTCCCGCCGCCTTTCTGGCCGGCCTCGTGAGCTTCGTGTCGCCATGCGTGCTGCCGCTGGTGCCGCCCTATCTGTGCTTTCTCGGCGGCAGCACGCTGGATGATCTGGCGGGCGACGAGCCGGTGAAGGAGGTGGGCCGCCGCGCCATGGTGGGCGCAGCCCTGTTCGTCAGCGGCTTCACCGTGGTGTTCGTGCTGCTGGGGGCGGGGGCTTCGGCCCTCGGCGACCTGCTGCGGGCCCATCTCGATATTCTGTCCATGGTGGCGGGCCTCGCCATTCTGGTCATGGGCCTCAACTTCCTGGGCGTGTTCAAGATCCATCTCCTGCATCGCACCGCCCGGCCACACGTGAACGAGCCGTCCGGCCTGTGGGGGGCCTTTGTCATGGGCCTCGCCTTCGCCTTCGGCTGGACCCCCTGCCTGGGGCCGGTGCTGGGAGCCATCCTTGCCGTGGCCGGTTCCGAGGCGACCGTCTCCAAGGGCGCTCTGCTGCTCGCCACTTATTCCCTCGGCCTCGGCGTGCCGTTCCTGCTGGCGGCCATGGCGGTGCGGCCGTTCCTGGCCAGCCTGAAGCATGTGCGCAAGATGCTGCCGGTGGTGGAGAAGGTGATGGGCGCGCTGCTGGTGCTCACCGGCATCGCCTTCATGTCCGGCTGGATCGCTCATGCCAGCTACTGGCTGATCGAGACCTTCCCGGTGCTCTCCACGCTCGGCTGAGTAAACAAAAAGCCCGCGCCGGAGCGCGGGCTTCCTGATGGGACCAGGCGCTACGCCCGGGCTGGTCACAGCTGCTTGTAGCTGCCGTCCTTCCACTCATAGACCACGTAGTCGAGCTTGGTGATGTCGCCCTTCTTGTCGAAGGCGAGCGGGCCGAGCACGGTCTCGAAGGTCATGCCGGAGTGGATCTTGTCCGCCACCTTCTTGGGGTCGAGGGACTTGGCCGCTTCCGCCGCCTGCTTGATCACCTGGGCGGCCGCGTAGGAGTAGAGCACATAGCCTTCCGGATCGACGCCCTTGGCCTTGAAGGCGGCGACGATGTCCTTGGCGGCCGGGTTGTTGCGCGGATCGGGGCCGAAGGTCATCAGTGTACCTTCGGCGCCGGGGCCGGCGATGGTCCAGAACTCCTTGTCGGTGATGCCATCGCCGGAGAAGAGCACGGTCTTCATGCCCTGGTCGCGCATCTGCCGCACGATCAGGCCGGCTTCCGGATGCAGGCCGCCGAAATAGATGAGATCGACGCCATTGGCCTTCAGCTTGGAGACGAGGGCCGAATAGTCCTTCTCACCGGGGTTGATGCCCTCGTAGAGCACTTCCTTCATGCCGCCCTTGTTCATGGCCTTCTGGGTCTCGTCCGCGAGACCCTTGCCGTACGGGGTCTTGTCGTGGACGATGGCGACCTTCTTGCCCTTGAAGTTCTTCACGATGTAGTCGCCGGCCACCGAGCCCTGCTGGTCGTCGCGGCCGCAGGTGCGGAACGTGTTCCACATCTTGCGCTCGGTGAAGGTCGGGTTGGTGGACGCCGGGCTGATCTGCAGCACGCCGGCTTCCTCGTAATCGGTCGAGGTCGGGATGGAGACGCCCGAGTTGAAGTGACCGATCACGAAGGTCGCGCCGTCGGAGATGAATTTGTTGGCGGCGGACTTGCCCTGCTCGGGCTTGCCGGCATCGTCACCGACCAGGAGTTCGATCTTCTTGCCGAGAATACCGCCGGAGGCGTTGATGTCCTCCACCGCCTGCTCGGCGCCGGTCTTCAGCTGGGCGCCGAAGGCAGCGTTCGACCCGGTCATGGGACCGCCGACGCCGATTTTCACCTGGGCGCTGGCCTGTCCCGCCAGGGCGAGGCCGGCGCCCAGCGCCAGCGACGCCAACAAGAGCTTCCTCATCTGATCTCTCCCCTCGTATAGCGGATCGACCCGCGATCCGATGCTGCTGGGCCGGGCACCCGTTGTGCCGCGGTCCAGGACCCCAGAACTTCAACCGGCAACCTCGGGCGCGCTGCCGCCCGCCTGGCGGCGCCAGCTCAGAAAGCCGGAGGGTGCGAACATCCACCCATATTGAACACTCATCTGCTGCTTGCGCACCGCCCGGAAGCCGAGCGTCGCGATCGCGATCAGGAACAGCACCTCCACCAGGGAGGTCAAAGGTTCGAACAGCGCGTCTTCGAACAGAGCGAAATGCGCGAAGCGCACCGCGGCGGCCAGCAGGATGCAGTAGACCAGCAGGTGGAGCAGCGAGCCCCAGCCCCGGGCCACCGCCTTGCCGGTCAGCCAGGCGGCGCCTCCCCCGAGGATCAGCGAAACCAGCAGGAAGTCGCCCAGCGAGGGGCCCATCAGCACGGCAGGCGCCACCGCGACGGCCAGCGCCAGCACCACCAGCAGCACCAGGGGGCCGATCAGCAGCGGCGAGGACGGGCGGCCCGGATCATGGGTCATGTCAGCGGCCTCCCTCAAGATAGGCGGCCCGCACCTCTGGCCGGGCCAGAAGCTCGGTGCCGGTGCCGGACAGGGTGATGCGCCCGTTGACCATCACATAGCCGCGATGGGCGAGCTTCAGCGCATGATAGGCGTTCTGCTCCACCAGGAACACGGTCAGCCCCTCGGTCTGGTTGAGGGTTCGGATGGCCTCGAAGATCTGCCGCACCACCAGTGGCGCGAGGCCGAGGGAGGGCTCGTCCAGAAGCAGCAGGCGCGGCCGGCTCATGAGGGCGCGGGCGATGGCCAGCATCTGCTGCTCGCCACCGGAGAGGGTGCCGCCGCGCTGGCCGATGCGCTCCTTGAGGCGGGGAAACATCTCGAACATGCGTTCGAGATCCGCCTCGAAATGGGTGCCGCCTTCCACCGCGGCGCCCATCTGCAGATTCTCGTAGACGGTCATGCGCGGGAAGATCCGCCGGCCTTCCGGCGACTGGGCGATCTTGAGCCGCATGATCTCGTGGGTGGGCAGGCGAGTGATGTCCTTCCCCGCGAAGGTGACCGCGCCCGCCCGCGCCTGGGGCGCGCCGCAGATGGTCATCATCAGCGTGGACTTGCCGGCGCCATTGGCGCCGATGAGGGTGACGATTTCCCCCTCGTTGACGTCCATGTCGACGCCCTTCAGGGCCATGATGTTGCCGTAGAAGGTCTCGACCCCCCGCACGGCCAGCAGCGGCGCGCTCATGCGGGGGCTCCCATTTCGGCTTCGGCCTCGGCTTCGTCCTCCACCCCGAGATAAGAGGCGATGACCTTGGGATCGTTGCGCACCGCCTCTGGCGTGCCGTCGGCGATCTTGCGGCCATATTCGAGGACCACCACGTGGTCGGAAATCTCCATCACCACGCTCATGTCGTGCTCGATGAGCAGGATCGAGGTCTGGTGGTCCTTGCGGATGCCAAGCAGCAGGGCATTGAGCTCGGCGGATTCGCGCGGGTTGAGGCCGGCCGCCGGCTCGTCGAGGCACAACAGTGCCGGCCGCGTGCACATGGCGCGGGCGATCTCCAGGCGCCGCTGGTCGCCATAGGGCAGGTCGCCAGCGGGATCATCGGCGCGGGCGGTGAGATGGATGCGCTCCAGCCAGTAAAGGGCGTGCTCCACCGCCTCCTTCTGCTGCCGCCGCCAGGACGGCAGGTTGAACAGCGCCGCGGGGTTGAGAAGCCCGGCCTGGGTCAGCGACATGTGCTGCGCCACCAGCAGGTTTTCCAGCACCGTCATGCCCGAGAACAGGCGGATGTTCTGGAAGGTGCGGGCCACTTTGGCGCGGGCGGAGACCTTGTGGTCCGGCAGGCGCTCCAGCAGGTAGGTGGCGCCGTTGACGGTGCGGCTCCAGGCCAGGCCGCCGGTGGTGAGGGCATCGAGCTCATCGTCGCTTGCCGGCCCCCCGTGCATCAAAGCGAGGCGCCCGGTGGAGGGCTTGTAGAAGCCGGTGATGCAGTTGAATACCGTGGTCTTGCCGGCGCCGTTGGGGCCGATGACGGCGGTGACCTCGCCGCGGCCGGCGCGGAAGGTGACGTCGCCCACGGCGACAAGGCCGCCGAAGCGCATGGACAGGTGGTCGACCTTGAGGATTGGGTCGCGATCCCAATGGGGGGCGAGCGCATTCATCAGCCGTGCCCCTCCTTCACCAGAGATCCGGACACCGCCCTGCGCGTCTTGAAGAAAATGGTCGGCATGCGGGTCGCGACGAGGCCCCGCGGGCGCCACACCATCACCGCCACCATGGCAAAGCCGAAGATCAGCATGCGGTAGAGGGCGGGGTCGAAATCCGAGCCGAACAGGAAGTCCGATTTCAGGAAGGTGAGGTTGCGCAGCATCTCCATGCCGCCGATGAGCAGCACCGCCGCCGCGGCCACCCCCATCTGCGAGCCCATGCCACCCAGCACCACGATGGCGAGGATCACCGCCGATTCCATGAAGGTGAAGCTCTCCGGCGAGACGAATCGCACCCGCACCGCGAAGAAGGCGCCGGCGAAGCCGCCGAACATGGCGCCGGTGGCGAAGGCGGTGAGCTTGGTCAAGGTGGTGTTGATGCCAAGCGAGCGACAGGCGATCTCGTCCTCGCGCAGCGCCTCCCAGGCCCGACCCACCGGCATCTGCCGCAGCCGGATGGTGGCCAGCGCCGTGAGCGCGGCGAGGCCCAGGATGATGAAATAGAGGAAGATCATCCGGTGCATGGGGCTGAAGGACAGCCCGAACACCGCGGCAAAGCCGGTGTCGTCCCGGTCGAACGACATGCCGAAGAAGGTCACGGGCGGGATTGAGGAAATCCCGGCGCCGCCATTGGTGAGCGACACCCAGTTGATGAGCACCAGACGGATGATCTCGCCGAAAGCCAAAGTGACGATAGCGAGATAATCGCCGCGCAGCCGCAGCACCGGAAAGCCCAGGATGACCCCCCACAGGCCGGCAAGGATGCCCGCCACCGGCAGGCACACCCAGAACGACCAGGAGGCCCAGAAGCCTTCCGCCACATGGGCATCGAAGAAGGCGTTGAGCGGCACTGAGGTGGAGAGCAGTGCGAAGGTGTAGGCGCCCACTGCGTAGAACGCCACGTAGCCGAGGTCGAGAAGGCCGGCGAGGCCCACCACGATGTTGAGGCCCCAGCCGAGCATCACATAGGTGAGGATGTAGATGCCGAGATCCACCCAATAGCGGCTGGGGGAAAGGCCGCCGGACAGCAGGATGGCGAGGAAGGGATAGGCGAGGGCGAGGGCGAAGAAGGCGGGCTTGAGCAATGGCGCCACGCCCGCACGCAGCCGGATGGCGAGCGGCGAACTGGATTTGCCCGCGCGCCGGCGGTCCGGATGCCACACGGTGAGGTTCAGCACCAGCCGGAGCCCCGCCACCACCGCCGCCAGCACGGCCACCAGGCCGAAGCGATAGGTGAGGGTGAGTGGCCCGGAGCCGCTTTCGGTGGCGCGGAAGCCCACCAGGGGCAACAGCAGGAGCCCGGTGATGATGCCACTGGCCACCGCGTCCTTCAGCGCCGGCAGCAGCGCCGCCTCCCGGGGCGTGGGGGCCACGGGGGGGATTGTCACTTGCGGCGCCTTATCGTCATCTTCCCAGAGGTCGGAGGCGTGCGGCGCCGCCATCACACCTTCTCCACTTCCGGCCGGCCCAGCAGGCCCTGGGGCATGAAGATGAGCACCACCACAAGGATGGAAAAGGCCGCTACATCCTTGTATTCAATGGAGAAGTAGGCGGACCAAAAAGTCTCGATGAGGCCGATGAGAAGGCCGCCGAGCACGGCCCCGGGCAGCGAGCCGATGCCGCCCAGCACCGCCGCGGTGAAGGCCTTCACCCCCGGCACGAAGCCATCGGCGAAGTTCACCACCCCATAATACATCAGGTACATCACCCCGGCGACGGCGGCGAGCGCGGCACCGATGACGAAGGTGAGGGAGATGGTGCGGTCGACATTGATGCCGAGCAGCGCCGCCATCTTGCGGTCCTGCTCACAGGCGCGCTGGGCCCGCCCCAGAGGCGTTTTCTGCACCAGCCACCAGAAGCCGAACAGCAGGCCGGCGGTGACCGCCATGATGATGATCTGCTTGTAGGCGAGGGTGACTTGGTAGCCGTTGCGCTCCATCAGCACGATCACGTCCGGCACCAGCGGCGGCAACGGCTTGTTGCGCGGGCCCTGGGCCACCTGCACGAAGTTGGACAGGAAGATGGACATGCCGATGGCCGAGATCATCGGCGCTAGGCGGAACGAGCCCCGCAGGGGGCGGTAGGCCACCCGCTCGATGGCCCAGCTGGTGAGGCCGGTGAACAGCATGGCCACCACCAGCGTGATGGCGAGCACCAGGAAGATGGAGCTGATGCCGACCACGGTGGTGAGCAGCAGCACGCAGATGAGGCCGATGAAGGCGCTCACCATGAATACGTCGCCGTGCGCGAAATTCACCATGCCGATGATGCCGAACACCATGGTGTAACCAATGGCGATCAGGCCGTAGATCGACCCAAGGGTCAATCCGTTGATGAGCTGCTGGAGGAAGATATCCATCCGCCGCTGGACCCCTCTTGTCTGGTGGCTGCGCCTACAAATTCATCCTGCACGATGTTTGGGCGAAGCTCTTTTATCGACTCATAACCCGGCCCGGCCGGAGTGACAATTCTCGTGCGAACAGCGCACGAACATCTTCACGCCCCGCACGTGAGCGCGCACCATGCTGCCATGACAGCGTCTCAAGACGCGGATGGAGGAGCGCCATGGCCCTGGAAATGAATGGGAGCGTCGAGATTCCGGCCCCCCGCGCGGCGGTGTGGGCGGCGTTGAACAGCATCGACACGCTGAAAGCCTGCATTCCCGGCTGTGAGGAACTGGAGCAGGTGTCCGGCAGCGAATTGAAAGCCCTGGTGGTGGCCAAGATCGGGCCGGTGAAGGCCAAGTTCAAAGGCACGGTCATATTGAGCGATCTGATGCCGCCTGAAAGCTACCGGATTTCTGGGGAAGGGGAGGGCGGCGTTGCCGGATTCGCCAAGGGCGGCGCCCAGGTGCGGTTGACCGAGACGGATTCAGGGACCAAGTTGGACTATACCGCCGAAGCACAGATCGGTGGAAAGCTGGCTCAGCTCGGACAGCGTCTGGTGGCCGGGGCAGCGAAAAAAATGGCCGACACGTTCTTCCAGAACTTCGCTGTGGCCGTAGGTGGCGAAACGGTCCAGGGTCCATGACATTCACGCCTGCTGCCCCGGGACCATGTTCAAGCGCCTGAAAATCGATCCGTTCCTGCCCGCCCTTGTCGCTGTCGTTGTTCTCGCCCTGCTCTGGCCGGAGCCGGGGACGACCGGCGGCGTGCTGCATGCCGACAGCGCCGCCACCTGGGGTATCGGCCTCATTTTCTTCCTCTACGGCATCTCGCTGGCCACACGCCGGCTGCTGGAGAGCGCCACCCGCTGGAAGCTCCACATCGTCGTGCAGCTCGCCACCTTCGCGCTGTTTCCGCTGGTGGTGGTGCTGGCCATGCCGCTCATCTCGCGGCTGATGCCGGAAGAGGTGGGCATCGGCTTCTTTTTCCTGGCGGCGCTGCCCTCCACCGTCTCGTCCTCGGTGGCGATGACCTCGCTCGCCAAGGGCAATGTGGCGGTGGCCATCTTCAACGCCTCCATCTCCAGCCTCATCGGCGTGTTCGTGACGCCGCTGCTGATGGCTTGGTATCTCCACGCCACCGGCGGCTCCATGGCGCTGGGCGACGTGATTCTGAAGCTGGTCATCATCGTCATTCTGCCGCTGGTGGCCGGCCAATTGGTGCGGCCGCTGCTGCTCTCCTTCGTGGAAAAGCACAAGGTGATCGTGAAGGTGGCGGACCGGGTGGTCATTCTCGCCATCGTCTACAACGCCTTCTGCGACAGCGTCGTCGCCGGCGTGTGGAGCGGCCAGAGCCCGGCCATCATCATCGAGATCATCGTCGGCGCGGCCGCGCTGTTCTTCGTGGTCTATGCGCTCCTGGACGTGTTTTGCCGGCTGGTGGGCTTCAACCATCCCGACACCACGGCGGTGCTGTTCTGCGGCTCCAAGAAATCTCTGGCCACCGGCCTGCCCATCGCCAAGGTGATGTTCGGCACCTCGCCGCAGCTTTCTCTCATCATCACCCCCATCATGATCTATCACTTCTTCCAATTGGTGGTGGTGGGCGTCATCGCCGGCCGCCGGGCGGCCAAGGGGGACATGCTGGAGGCCATCGCCACCGAAGAGGCCGCCGAGCCGTCGCTCATGGCCGACGAACCGCCGGACGACGACCGCAAGGTGGGTTGAACGCCGTCCCGATCCTGGCCGCAGGCGCCGCTTGACCGCGCGCTGCCTGCGGCCGCACACTGGGTTCACTTCAGTCCGGCGACACGCCGGAGGCGGACGCGGAGACCAACTCCGTGCCGCAAAAGGGGCTTCGACCCCGCGGAGGTGAGGAATGACCCAGGCG
The DNA here is from genome assembly GCF_022138605.1 of Xanthobacter sp. NM-25. Classification (GTDB taxonomy): domain Bacteria; phylum Pseudomonadota; class Alphaproteobacteria; order Rhizobiales; family Xanthobacteraceae; genus Xanthobacter. The sequence goes on along the minus strand of NZ_JACBFS010000001.1, from coordinate 440,874 downwards.
CACGTTTCTGTGCAGACCCAGGATTCTGCCCAGGCCCGTCACAATGCTTCTGCCACCATCGCCATCTCGCTCACGGTGAACGGACGCGCCGTTTCCGCCGTGGTGGAGCCGCGCACCCTCTTGGTCCAGTTCCTGCGCGAGGCGCTCGATCTCACCGGCACCCATGTGGGCTGCGACACCAGCCAGTGCGGCGCCTGCGTGGTGCATCTCGATGGCGAGGCGGTGAAATCCTGCACCACCCTTGCGGTGCAGGCGGATGGCCGCGCGGTGACCACTATCGAGGGCCTTGCCCAGGGCACCACCCTGCATCCCATGCAGGAGGCGTTCCGCGAGCATCACGGCCTGCAGTGCGGCTTCTGCACCCCGGGCATGATCATGAGCGCGGTGGATCTGGTGGCGCGCTTCGGCCCCGGCCTCGACGAGCCGACCATCCGCGACAATCTCGACGGCAATTTGTGCCGCTGCACCGGCTACCACAACATCGTCAGGGCCATCACCGCCGGTGCGCAGGCCATGGGCGCCCCGCGCGATCTCGCCGCCGAATAGCCGCGCGCGTTCCAGCGGGCCGGCGCGCTGTGTCGCGTGGCCCCCTAAGACCTCAGCTTTGCCGCGCCAGCCGTCCGGGCCGGGCGCCTCGGGAGGATGCCATGAGCACCGCCACCATCACGCCCATCGGCGCTGCGGTGCGCCGCAAGGAAGACCACCGCTTCATCACCGGCAAGGGCCGTTACACCGACGATCTCGACCGCCCCGGCCAGGCCTACGCCTATTTCCTGCGCTCACCCTTCGCCCATGCCGCCATTCGCGGGCTCGACATCGCCGCGGCCAAGGCCATGCCGGGGGTGGTGGACATCCTCACCGGCGCTGATCTTGCCGCCGATGGCATCGGCGATCTCATTTGCGGCTGGATGATCCATTCCAAGGACGGCAGCCCCATGAAGATGGGGTCCCATCCGGCCCTGGCGAAGGACAAGGTGCGCTATGTGGGCGACCACGTGGCGGTGGTGATCGCCGAAAGCCTCAACGCCGCCAAGGACGCCGCCGCTGCCATCGCGGTGGATTATGAGGAGCTGCCCGCGGTGGCCGATCTCGCCCATGCCCGGGAGGGCGCGCAGATCCACGACTGCGCGCCGGCCAATACGGCGTTCGAGTGGGAGCTGGGCGACAAGGCCGCCACCGAGGCCGCCTTTGCCCGTGCCGCCCATGTGACCACCATCGACCTCGTCAACAACCGCCTCGCGCCCAACCCCATGGAGCCGCGCGCCGCCATCGGCGACTATGACAGCGGTGACGAGGCCTATACCCTGTGGACCACCAGCCAGAACCCCCATGTGGCGCGGCTGGTGCTCTCCGCCTTCGTCGGCATCGCCCCCGAGCATAAGCTCCGGGTCATCGCCCCAGATGTGGGCGGCGGCTTCGGCTCCAAGATCTTCATCTATGCGGAAGAGACGGTCTGCGCCTGGGCGTCGCGGCGGGTGGGGCGGCCGGTGAAATGGACCTCCGACCGCTCGGAGGCCTTTCTCTCCGATGCCCATGGCCGCGACCACCGCACCCATGCCGAGCTGGCGCTCGATGCCGAGGGCAAGATCCTTGGCCTCAGGGTGCACACCCGCGCCAATATGGGCGCCTATCTCTCCACCTTCGCCTCGTCCATTCCCACCTATCTCTACGCAACCCTGCTCTCGGGCCAATACGACATCCCGGCCATCTATTGCGAGGTGGATGCGCTCTACACCACCACCGCGCCGGTGGATGCCTATCGCGGCGCCGGCCGGCCGGAGGCCACCTTCCTGGTGGAGCGCATCGTCGAGAAGGCGGCGCGGGAGCTGGGGCAGGATTCCGCCCAATTCCGCCGCCGCAACTTCATCACCGCCTTTCCCCACCAGACCCCGGTCATCATGAATTATGACGCCGGCGACTATGGCGCCGCCCTCGACAAGGCGCTGGAGTTCTCGGATTACGCCGGCTTTCCTGTCCGCCAGGCGGAAGCGGCGCGGCGCGGCAAGCTCCGGGGCATCGGCCTGTCCAATTATATCGAGGCCTGCGGCATCGCCCCCTCGGCGGCGGTCGGCTCCCTCGGGGCTGGGGTGGGGCTGTGGGAGAGCGCCGAGGTGCGGGTGAACCCCACCGGCAATGTGGAGGTGCTCACCGGCTCCCACAGCCATGGCCAGGGCCATGAGACCACTTTCGCCCAGCTGGTGTCCGCCCGGCTCGGCATTCCCATCGAGCAGGTGAGCGTGGTGCATGGCGACACCGACAAGGTGCAGTTCGGCATGGGCACCTACGGCTCGCGCTCCGGCGCGGTCGGCATGTCGGCCATCTCCCGGGCCCTCGACAAGGTGGAGGCCAAGGCGAAGAAGATCGCTGCCTACATGCTGGAAGCCTCCGAAGGGGACATCGAGTTCAAGGACGGCCGCTTCACCGTGGCCGGCACCGACCGGTCGCTGGCCTTCGCCGAGGTGGCCCTCAACGCCTATGTGGCGCACAAATTCCCCACCTCGGAGATCGAGCCGGGGCTGAAGGAGGGGGCGTTCTACGACCCCACCAATTTCACCTTCCCCGCCGGCTGCCATGTCTGCGAGTTGGAGGTGGACCCGCTGACCGGCGTCACCACCATCGTGAACTTCACGGCGGTGGACGATTTCGGGGTGGTCATCAATCCCATGATCGTCGAAGGCCAGGTCCATGGCGGCATCGCCCAGGGGGTGGGGCAGGCGCTGCTGGAAGGGGTGGTCTATGACGCCGACGGTCAGCTCGTGACCGGCTCCTACATGGACTACACCATGCCCCGGGCCGGCGACCTGCCGGCATTCCAGGTGGGAATGACGCAGACCCGCTGCCCGTCCAATCCGCTCGGCATCAAGGGCTGCGGCGAGGCCGGCGCCATCGCCGCCCCGGCTGCCGTCATCAACGCCCTCACCCAGGCCCTTGGCACCGAGGAGGTGCCCATGCCGGCCACTCCGGCGCGGGTGTGGGAGATCATCCAGGCTCGCGCCGCGCGCGCCGCCGCGGAATAGGAGGAGCCCATGTTCGCCTTCACCTATCAGCGCCCCGAGGCGCTGTCCGACGCGGTGGGTGCGCTCGCCGCCGATGGCGAGGCCAAGCTGCTCGCCGGCGGGCAGACCCTCCTCCCCACCCTGAAGCAGCGGCTCGCCCAGCCGAGCGCGCTGGTCGATCTCTCGCGCATTCCTGGCCTCGTCGGCATCACCCGCACCGCCGAAGGCCTCGCCATCGGCGCCATGACCCGCCATGTGGAGGTTGCGTCATCCCCGGTTGTGCGTGAGGTCATCCCGGCGCTGGCGGACCTGGCCGGCGGCATTGGCGACGTGGCGGTGCGCAATCGCGGGACCCTTGGCGGTTCCCTCGCCAATGACGATCCCACCGCCGATTATCCGGCCGCGGTGCTGGCCCTCAATGCGATCGTGGTGACCGACCGGCGCGAGATCCCCGCCGGCGACTATTTCCGGGGCCTGTTCGAGACCGCGCTGGAGGAGGGCGAGATCATCACCCGGGTGGATTTCCCGCAGGTAGAGTGTGCCGCCTACATGAAGTTCCGCAACCCCGCCTCGCGCTATGCCATGGCCGGGGTGTTCGTCGCCAAGACCGCCGCCGAGGTGCGGGTGGCGGTCACCGGGGCCGGCCAGTCGGGTGTGTTCCTCTGGACCGAGGCGGGGGAGGCGCTCACCTCCGATTTCAGTCCTCAGGTCCTCGACACTCTTACTCCCGATCCGGACGAACTGATGAGCGATCTGCACGGCAGCGCCGCCTATCGCGCCCAATTGGTGAAGGTGATGGCCCAGCGCGCGGTGGAGAAGGCGGCCCGCTGAGGCCGCGTTCGCGGAGGCCGGCGAAGGGGGACGCCTCCGTTTGCCTCTAGTCGCGCCGAGTTCCTTCCGGCCTCTGGTTAAGTTGATGTCATGACAGCAACCGCTCCCGCCTCCATCGACGCCACCATCGGCCTGCTGCGCGGCGCCGGCTATGTGGCCGACCGGCCGCTCGCCACCGTGCTGTTCCTCGCCTTGCGCATGGGCCGGCCGCTGCTGCTGGAAGGAGAGGCGGGCGTCGGCAAGACTGAGGTGGCGAAGACCCTGGCCACGGCGCTGGGGCGCCGGCTGATCCGCCTGCAGTGCTATGAGGGGCTCGACCAGTCCGCCGCCGTCTATGAATGGAATTATGCGGCGCAGATGATCGCCATCCGCCTCGCTGAGGCGGCGGGTGAAAGCGACAAGGGCGCCATGGCGGCGGATGTGTTTTCCGAGCGCTATCTGCTGCGCCGGCCGCTGCTGGAGGCCCTGGAGCCGCATCCCGAAGGCCCGCCGGTGCTGCTGGTGGACGAGCTCGACCGCACCGATGCGGCGTTCGAGGCCTTCCTGCTGGAGGTGCTGGCCGATTTCCAGGTGACCATTCCGGAGATCGGCACGGTGAAGGCGCCGGCACCGCCCATCATCCTCCTCACCTCCAACCGCACCCGCGAGATCCACGATGCCCTGAAGCGGCGCTGCCTCTATCACTGGGTGGATTATCCCGATGCCGAGCGGGAACTCGCCATTCTGCGCGCCCGCCTGCCGGGTGTGGGCGCCACCTTGTCGCGGGAGGTAGTGGCGTTTGTGCAGGCGCTGCGGAAAGATGATCTGTTTAAGGTGCCGGGGGTGGCGGAAACCCTCGACTGGGCCTCGGCACTGGTGGAGCTCGACGCCGTCGCCCTCGATCCCGGCCAGGTGGGCGATACGCTGGGCGTGCTGCTCAAATATCAGGACGACATCGCCAAGACCGACGCGGGGCGCATCGAGCGGCTGATCGAAGAGGCGCGCCGCGCCGTGCGGGCGGCGGAATAACCATGGAGACGCAGTAGCCATGGAGCCTGCGGCTGCGGCAGCCGGGCGGCTCGCCGACAATATCGCCTATTTCGGCCGCGCCCTGCGCGCCGCCGGCCTCAAGGTGGGGCCGGGCCGGGTGGTGGATGCGGTGGAGGCGGTGGCCGCCGGTGGCATCGGCGACCGGGCGGATTTCTACTGGACCCTGCACGCGCTGTTCGTCTCGCGCCATGAGGATATGCCGGTGTTCCACCAGGCCTTCCGCCTGTTCTGGCGCCGGCGGGGACGAGAGGACAAGCTCATGGCACTGCTGTCGCCGGCGGCGGTGCCGCTTTCGGGCGGGCGGCGGGAGACCATTCTGCGGCGGGTGGAGGAGGCGCTGCTTCAGGGAGGCGCGCCCACGGCACCGCCTCGGGAAGAGCGGCTGGAGATCGAGGCGCGGCGCCTCGCCTCTAGCGAGGACGTATTGCGCACCAAGGATTTCGCCGCCATGAGCGCGCAGGAGATGGCCGAGGCCCGCCGCCGCATCGCCGCCTTGCGGCTGCCGGTGGAGACGGTGCCGAGCCGTCGCCTCGTGCCGGCGGCGCGGGGCCGGCGGCTCGATCTGCGGGCCATGCTCCGCCAGGCGCCGGCAACGGGCGGCGCCGTGCTGCCGCTGCGGTGGCTGCGGGCGCGGGTGAAGCCGGTGCCGGTGGTGGCGCTGGTGGATATCTCCGGCTCCATGGCCGATTATTCGCAACCCATCCTGCATTTCCTCCACGCGCTGGGTGAACGCAGGCCGGTGGCGACCTTCCTGTTCGGCACCCGGCTGACCCCGGTGACGCGGGCGCTCGCCCGGCGGGACCCGGAAGCCGCCCTGGCGGCGGTGGCGCGGGCGGCGTCCGACTGGGCGGGGGGCACGCGCATCAGCGCCAATCTCCACCAGTTCAATCGCCGCTGGTCGCGGCGGCTCATGGCGCAGGGGCCCGTGGTTCTTCTGTTCAGCGACGGATTGGAGCGCGAACCCGACGGGTGCCTGTCCGAGGAAATGGCCTGCTTGCAGCGCAATTGCCGACGGTTGGTGTGGCTCAACCCGCTGTTGCGATTCGAGGGCTTCGCGCCGAAGGCGCAGGGCATCGCCGCCATGCGACCCCATGTGGACGATTTTCGACCGGTGCACTCTCTCGCCAGCTTTGAAGGCTTGATTGCCGCGATGGACTCGACGGAGGTATCCCGTAGGGTCTAGACTAAAGTAGATCCCCACGCAGGGCTGTGCCGCCGGAAGCGCTCGCAGAAGAAACCGGTTGATTCAAACCGAAATTGCGCTTTAGGTTGTAGAAAATAGTCATTTTGTCGCAGCGGGGGCCTTTCGTCGTACGAGGGAGGTCGAGCATGCATACGGGTGACGTCGTCCGAACTGGCGCTCGAGATCAGGAGGACGACTTTTTCGAATTCTCGGATGAGGCTCGCGTCGACCCCTGTGTCAGCTGTCACGTGAAACCCTCCTTCGTGATCCTGAGTGTCGACGACGACGAGCTGTTTCAACGCTCGCTGCGTCAGTCCTTGACGCGATTTCGCTACCGCGACGCGGAGGTGGTTTTCCTTTCGGCCAATTCGGCCGGGCAGGCGGCCAAGGTTCTGTCCGAGCGCAGCGATGTCGCCCTGGTGCTGCTTGATGTGGTGATGGAAACCGACGACGCCGGCCTGCGGCTCGTGCGGACCATCCGGGAGGTCATGGGCAATGCGGAGATCCGCATCATTCTGCTGACCGGCCAGCCGGGCATGGCGCCCATGCAGATGTCCCTCGAACAGTTCGACATTTCTGATTATTGGCTGAAGACGGATCTCAGCAACGCGCGGCTCCATTCCATCCTGGTGAGCAATCTGCGCACCTGGGAGCAGATCCGCGCGCTCAACCGCGCCCGCCGCGGCTTGCAGGGCATCGTTGAAGCCAGCAACTCGCTGGCCCGGGCTACGGGCTTCCAGGATTTCGCCTGCCGCATGATCCTGCAGCTCGCCACCCTGTTCGGGGTGCAGGCGGATGGGATCGTCTGCGTGCGTGGCGACAGTGGCGAGCCGGGTGTCGCGCGCATCATCGGTTCCGCCGGGCGGTTCCAGGAGGCGGTCGGCCAGCCGTTGGAGGCGTTGGAGGATGACGGGATCCGCGGGCTGCTCCACGAGGCGCTGTCGTCCCGCCAATCCCTGGCGTGCGACGACAGCCAGGTGATCTTCCTGGCGGGCACCGAGCTGGAGCACGATCACGCCGCCGCCTATCTGGCGACCGGCCGGCCGTTGGACGACACCGAGCGGGAGCTGCTCGGCGTCTTCACCTCCAACATCAACACCGGTCTGGTCAACGTCGCCCTGGCCAGCCGCCTGGATCATCTTGCCTATCAGGATCAACTGCTGAACATCCCCAACGGCAATGCCCTGCGTCGGGCGTTGGAGGCGGCGCTGGATCTGCCGGTGCCGCGCAACCGTGTGCTGCTGCTCCTGGAGCTGGACCAGTATGCGCAGAGCTGCGTGGCGCTGGGTGTCGAGCAGGGCAATCTGATGCTGAAGAACGTGGCGGCGCGGCTCGCCGACCTGTTTCCGGCGCCCTGCATGCTGGCGCGCCTTTACGAGGATACTTTTGCGGTGCTCGGGCCCGCGGATGCCATCCGTGCCGAATTGCTCAGCGGTGTCGAGATGGGGGCGGCGGTGGATGACGCGCCCTTCATCGGGGTGGATTCCGCGCGCCTCGATCTCGACCAGGTGCACGGTTCGGCGCAGAACGCGCTGGCCACCGGCCTGCTGCTGCTGAAGCGCGCGACCCTGCTCGGCGGCGAGCGGACGCTGAGCTACGAGCCGGATCTCGATGAGGAGGTGCAGCGCCGCTTCTCCCGCTCCCGCGACCTCTACAGGGCCCTGCAGCGGGACGAGATCTCGGTGGTGTTCCAGCCCCAGGTGGACCTCAGCACGGGGCAGATCGTGGGCGCCGAGGTGCTGGCGCGCTGGACGCAGCCCGATGGCACGGTCATTCCACCGGGGCAGTTCATTCCCCTGGCGGAAGCCAATGGACTCATCGTGCCGCTGGGGCAGCGCATTTTGCGTAAGGCATGCGAGGCGCAGGCGCGGCTGATGGCCGAAGGCTTCGATCTCGTGTTGGCCGTCAATGTGTCGCCGCGCCAGCTCGATCGCGAGGTCTTCGCGGCCGAAGTTGCAACCAGCTGCAGTGAGTTTGGGGTGGCGCCTCCCACCATTGAGCTGGAGATTACGGAGTCCATCGCCGTCCAGGAGCAGAAGTTCGCGCGTGGAATTCTCGACCAGCTCACTGCATCCGGCTTTCCGTTGGCCATAGACGATTTCGGAACGGGGTATTCGTCTCTGACATTGCTTCGATCGTTGCGGCCGACAAAGCTAAAAATTGATCGTAGCTTTGTGGCCCGCTTGGATGATGCGGAAGAGGACAATAGTATTACTGAAATGATGGTGCGCCTGGGGGCCCGCATGAATATGGTGGTGCTGGCCGAGGGCGTGGAGACCGAGGCACAGGCGCAGTGGTTGCGGCAGAACGGATGCGGCCTGGCCCAGGGCTATCTGTTCGGCCGGCCGGACAGCCTGGGCGCGCTGCTCAAGCGGCTCGCGGCATAGGGGGCGGATCTGGTGGCCCTACCGGGCGGCCAAGGAGAGAGCGGGTGGCGGCTGGGCGGGCAAATGGCGGCGCTCCTGCGCCGCGCGCCCCGCCAGACCGGTGGTATTGCAGCGGGGGCTCTGGTGACGAACATTCCTGAGCGTGGCGAGCTGTCCGGAGTCTCTTTGGCCCCTCGCGAGGGCGAAAACCATGGGGCGAGTGCGGCGCGCCCCGGGCGGATTGAGGCCGTGGCCCGGGAGCTGATCGGCTGGTCGGCCGGCGTGATCTCCCTGCTGCTCCGGCAGCGCAAGCGCATTGGGCTGTTTCTGCTGCCGTGGGCCGTTCTCATCGGCCTCGCCTTCCCTTTGTTGTGGTGGCAGGTGGAGGAGGGCCCCCGGGAGGCCCGCACGGCGCGGGGGCAGGATCTGCTGCGCAGCGTCGACGACATCATCCAGCGCGTGCTCGATCGGCTGGGGCGGGATATCCTGTTTCTCAGCTCGATCGCGGTGCAGCTTCCTCCGCAGGATCTGACGCCCGAAGGCATCGGCGGACGCATCTTCGCCAGCTTCGCGTCCTCCTCTCCGGATTATGACCAGGTGCGGTGGCTGGACGAGGCGGGTCTGGAGCGGCTGCGGGTGGATCGGGCGGCCGGGGCGGTGGGCATCGTCTCCCTCGGTGAGCTTCAGGACAAGGCGGATCGCCCCTATTTCAAGGACAGCCGTGATCTGCCGGCCAAGGCGGTCTATTTCTCTGCCATCGACCTCAACGTGGAGCACGGCGTGGTCGAGCAGCCGTTCAAGCCCATGCTGCGCGTGGCGACGCCGGTGGTGCCCTATGGCGTGCGGCGGGGCATCGTCATCATTAACTATGCCATGGCCAGCCTGCTCGCACGGATCCAGAAGATCGCCGGCGACGAGCCCGCGCTTTCCCTGTTCCTGATCAATTCCGATGGCTATTGGATCCGTGGGCCCTCGGCGGAGGACGACTGGGCGTGGCAGCGACCGGGGGATCGCGGCAGTGTCTTCAGGGATCTGCCGGAACTGTGGCAGTCCATGCAGGCCGAGCCTCACGGACAGTGGCAGCAGGGATCCCATTACTGGCTGTTCCGCCGTGTCACTTTTGGCAACCGGCTGATCACCGCCGGCGAAGCGTCGACCATTGCCGGGCCTGGCACCACCCTTTACGTGGCGGTGCGCATGAATGAGGCCCATGCGGAATGGCAGGAACTCGAGGCCAAGATCCTGCTGTCGGTGATGGCAGTGGTATTCGCGGTGATGATGCTGGTGATTGGCGTGCGCCTGGCCGGGAGCCTGGAGCGGGAGGCCAGCCACCGGCGGGCGCTGGTGGCGGCCAATGCGGATCTGCGTGATGCCAACCGGCACCTGCAGGAGGTGCAGCAGGAGATCGCCCGTGCCGAGCGCCTGTCCTCCCTGGGCCTGATGGTGGCGGGGGTGGCGCATGAGCTGAACACCCCGCTGGGTAGTGCCACCTTGACCCTGAGCAAGGCGGATGAAGACCTGAGCCATCTGGAGCGGCGCATGGTCGAGGGGCTCCGTCGCTCCGACCTGACGGATTTCGTCGGTGCCAGCCACGGCAATATCAGTCTCGCCCGCGACGCCATCCAGCGCTGCTCGGAGCTGGTCCGCCGCTTCAAGCAGGTGGCGGTCGATCGCGCCACGGTGGCGCGGCGCAAGATGGACCTCGCGGAGACGGTGCTCGATGCCGACCCGCGTCTGCGCCGATGGTCGCCGAGCGAAGGCATCGCGCTGCATCTCGAGCTGGAACCCGGCGTGGAGATGGACAGCTATCCCGGCCCCCTATCGCAGGTGATCTCCAATCTGCTCAACAACACGCTCAAGCACGCCTTTCCGGAAGGCCGGCACGGCACGATGCACCTGCGCGCCGTGCGCAAAGGGCGGACGGCGGTGACCATCGAGATCCGCGACGATGGCGTCGGCATTCCCGCGGAGATCCTGCCGCGCATCTTCGAGCCCTTCTTCACCACGGCGCGGGGGCGCGGCGGCACCGGACTCGGATTGCACATCGTGCATCAGATCGTGACCGATCTGCTGGGCGGGCGGATCTCCGTCGAGAGCCCTGTTGCGGGCCTGTCCCGTGGCACGTGCTTCACGCTGGAGCTCCCGCTGGTGGCCCCCGATCCGCGCTCTGCAGCGGAAGACCCGCGGCGGCCGGCGTGAGGGGCCGTGCCGACTGGGTTCTGGCTGGCAGGCGGCTCCGCCCCTTTGTCATCTGCGGCGTTCACACGCCGCCTCGTTTCCAGTAGCGTGCCGCCCACTTGCGCCGGCCTCGCCGGCCGCATGGGGAGATGGTTGTGACGGATCAATTGAAGCTCGTCCTGGCGTCCGGCTCGCCGCGCAGGCTCGCACTGCTCAACCAGGCCGGCATCGAGCCGGACCTGCTCATGCCGGCGGAGCTGGATGAGAGCCCGGAGCGCGGGGAGCTGCCACGGCGCCTGGCGCAGCGCCTGGCACTGGAGAAGGGCAAGGTGGTGGCCGCCCGTGCCCGCGAGGCCGGTATGGAGGCGTTGGTGCTTGCCGCGGATACGGTGGTGGCGGTGGGCCGGCGCATTCTGCCCAAGCCCGATCTGCAGGACGAGGCGCGCGACTGCCTGCGGCTGCTGTCGGGGCGCACCCATCGGGTGTACACCGGCGTCTGCGTGGTCGATGCGAAGGGCCGTGATCACAGCCGGCTGGTGGAGACCCGCGTTCGCTTCAAGCGCCTCTCGCGGGAGGAGATGGACGATTATCTGGCGTGTGGCGAGTGGCGCGGCAAGGCCGGAGGGTACGCGATCCAGGGCATTGCCGGCAGCTTCGTGGTGAAGCTGGTGGGCTCCTACACGAGCGTGGTCGGCCTGCCGCTGATCGAGACGATTCAATTGCTGGCCGGTGAAGGCTATCCGGTTCGCGCCGGCTGGGTGGAGCGTGCGCAATGAAGGGGGCCAACGACAACGAGGCGGCCGACGTGCCACGCACCAAGCCCTGCCCGATCTGCGGCAAGCCAGCGGTGGAGAAGTATCGTCCGTTCTGCTCCAAGCGGTGCGCCGACATCGACCTCAACCGCTGGCTCTCCGGCGCCTATGCCATTCCGGTGACGGCGGAAGAGGACGAGGACGGCGACCCTACGGCGCCGCAGCGGTGAGCGAAGCGCGCGCCTGAAAGGACTGGCGGCGCCTTCCTCCTTGGCCCGCTGGCGCCAGTGGCTCGGGCCGTGTCTTGACGGCGCCGGGGCCGGCGCGCGAGGCTTCGGGCGGCCCGCGTTGTGGCTCAGCAGTGATTGGTCCAGGAGTGATCATGTCGGCGTCGGTCGAATCCCCCTCTCCAGCCCATCCATCGTTCCGGACTGACGTGTTCATCGACGGGCGGTTTGCGCCGGCGCAGTCCGGCCGCACCTTTGCCGCGGTCAATCCGGCCACCGGACGACACCTGGCGGACGTGGCGGCCTGTGACCACGCCGACATCGACCGCGCGGTGGGCGCCGCCCGTCGGGCGTTCGAGGACCGGCGCTGGGCCGGCCAGCGCCCGCTGGAGCGCAAGCGCACCCTGCTGCGGTTCGCCGAGCTGATCCGGGCTCATGGGGATGAGCTGGCGCTCACCGAGACCCTCAACATGGGCAAACCCATTGCGGATGCCCGGGCCATCGACGTGCGCGCCACCGCCGACTGCTTCGCCTATTACGGCGAGTGCTGCGACAAGATCTATGGGGAGGTGGCGCCCACCACCAGTGATAATCTCGCGCTCATCCTGCGCGAGCCGCTGGGGGTGGTGGGCTGCGTGACGCCCTGGAATTTCCCCATGATCATGGCCGCCTGGAAGGTGGCGCCGGCCTTGGCCATGGGCAATTCGGTGGTGCTGAAGCCGGCGGAGGAATCCCCCCTCACTGCCTTGCGACTCGCCGAGCTCGCCCAGGCGGCCGGGCTGCCGGATGGCGTGTTCAACGTGGTGCCGGGTCTTGGTGCCGAGGCGGGCAAGGCGCTGGGGCTCCACATGGATGTGGACGCCATCGCCTTCACCGGCTCCACCGAGGTGGGCAAGCTTTTCATGCGCTATTCCGCCGAGAGCAATCTGAAGCGGGTCGGGCTCGAATGCGGTGGCAAGACCGCCTTCGTGGTGGCCCACGACGTGCCGGATCTCGATGCCGTTGCCGAAGCGGTGGCGTCCGGCATCTTCTTCAATCAAGGGGAGATGTGCACGGCAGCCTCCCGTCTGCTGGTGGACAATCGCATTCGCGATGACCTCGTGGCGCGGGTCGCGGCCCTGGCGCCGCGCTGGATGCCGGGCGATCCACTGCTGTCGACCAGCCGCGCCGGGGCGGTGGTCAGCCGCCAGCATCAGGAGCGCATCCTGGCGGCCATCGATCGCGGCCTTGGCGAGGGCGCGCGCCTGGTCACCGGCGGTGCCGCCATGCTGGAGGAAACCGGCGGGGCGTTCGTGGCGCCGACCGTGTTCGATGGGGTGGCGCCCAAGTCGGCTCTCGCCCAGCAGGAGATTTTCGGCCCGGTACTATCCGTCATCGGCTTCGATGGCCTGGATCAGGCGGTGGAGATCGCCAACGGCACCATCTATGGCCTGGGTGCATCGGTGTGGAGCGGCGATCTCGGCGCCGCCCACAAGGTGGCGCGGCGCTTCAAGGCTGGCGTGGTCTATGTGAACTGCTTCGATGCGGACGATATCACCACGCCCTTCGGTGGCGTGAAGCAGTCTGGCTTTGGTCGCGACAAGTCGCTGCACGCGCTGGAGAAATACTCAGACCTCAAAACCGTCTGGACGCGTTTGTGACACCCACGCGGGCCGCTTCGGAGCGGCCCGCGCCAGATTCAGGGGCGGCGGAGGAGCCAGGCGTGTTCCAGCGCGTCATATTTCCCCTTCAGGCCGCCGGCGAGCGGTGTACTGGCCAGAAGCGAGACCTTGTAGCTGTCCGCATAGAGGGCGTGGGTCTCCTCCGGTGACACGGAGAACGGCGGGCCGGGCACCAATGACTGGTCGTAGGTGAAGCACAGCAGCAGCTGCGGGGCCGAACCGGTGATCTCGGCCAGGTGCCCGGCATAGCGCCGGCGCATGGCTTCGGGCAGCGCCACCAGCGCCGCGCGGTCATAGACGGCGTCGACCGGGCCCAGCGTGGCCTGGTCGAGGTCGAAGATGTCGCCCTGATAGATGTCGATGGCGGGGCCGCTGTAGCGGGTCAGCGGGCCGGAGGCGGTGACCACCGGGGGGACGCCCAGCTCGTCGAACAACTGCTCCACCGCAATGGGGCTCAGCTCCGCGCCGACCACCTGGAAGCCGCGCGCGAGCAGCCAGGCGATGTCCCGCGTCTTGCCGCACAGGGGCACGAACACCCGCGCGCCCGGCGCCAGGGTGAGGCGGTCGAAATGTTCGGTGAGAAAGGCATTGGGCGTGCCTTCGTGAAAGCCGATCTGGTTATTGAGCCAGCGCGTGCGCCAAAAATCCGGTTCCATGCGGAACGGCCTTTCTTTTCCGGTGCTGTATCCCTGCGCGCCAGACTAGAGCATGCGGGGAGGTCTCGGAAACCGCCAGATGCAGCGCCGGCGTTACATGGCAAGGCGTGCGTCGACTTCCACAAGCGGCTCAGCATGTTGGACAATGGCGGCCAGAGTGTCCGCCAGGTCCTGCTGGTTCTGTGCCGCCATCAACGACCCTCCGAGCCGAGGGTTGATCTCGAACACGCAGACCGTGCCATCCTCGCGAATGACATAGTCGAAGTTGCACGGGCCGCTGAAGCGCAGGGGAAGCAGGAAGCTCTCCAGCATCGACAGTTGCGCCTGCGTCAGGGTGACGGACTGGCAGGTCTGCGTGCAATTGGGACGACGGATGAGGACGTCCTTCTTCAGGGTCATTCGATAGGTTCGATGCAGCAGAATGCGGCCCTCGCGGCAGACCGCATGCGTCACATACTCCTGCGTATGTGGGACATAGGCCTGTAGCAGGACAGGAAAGCCCGCCCACGGCGGGCGCGCGGCAAAGCGCTCCAGCTGCGCCTGCGAGGTTGCCATCTCGACACCGGTACCGGAATTCAGATCGAGCCGCTTGATGGTGCAGGGCATCCGGGCGGCCTCGATGGAGGCGAATATTTCCGGGCAGTAGCGCTCCAGGCCTTCACGGATCACATAGGCCGCAAACGCGCTCTTGTCGGCCAGGGTGCGGACCGCGTGGGGCTGGGGGAGCAAGCCATGATGCTGATCCCGCGGGCAAGCCAGCAGATGTCTTTCCATCACCGGCAAGACGACGGTGCGCAGGTCGTCGCGCGGAGGCGGGAGTGGCCGGTGCGAACCTCTGATGGTGATCACGTCCACCAGGCCGGACACTTTGCTCCACGCCACCCCACCAGCCGCGAGGGTCTGGTTCCAGGTGGCGCTGTGCCCTCCAAAGACGACCACCCGCACGGGCAGGGCAGGGGCGCCGTCACGCGCCGCAGGCGGGACCATCGCGGGGGAAGGAACGGTGACGGACACGGCAGAGGACGCTCACGGACAAAGGCTAAGGACGAGCTTGGCAGGCATCGCACGAGCCTGCACCAAGGTAAAGGGATGTTCTGATTTTCCAATCTGCTAGCGCGTCCCTCTCGGGGCGGCAGCCGGGGGTGCAACGGGCGCCTCAGGGCGGGGCCAGCGGCCGTTTCACCTTTCTTGACGGGACATGGGAATTCACCTCTTCTGAGGTGCAGGAGGTCTGCGCCGCGCGCTGCCGCTCCAACGGTGCAGGGCGCGGAACGGATCCTTCATACCGCCCCTCCGTGCCGTGGGCGTGCCGGGATTTGCGTTTGCAAGGCCCGGTCTGCCCGGTGCGGCTCGTCTCTGGAGAGCCTCCATCGTGTCATCGGCCCCCCTGTCCAACTCGACAGCCCATTGGCGTGCGCTCGACGCCGCGCACCATCTGCACCCGTTCTCGGATACCAAGGCGCTCAATGCCGAAGGGGTCCGGGTCATTACCCGGGCGGAAGGGGCCTATGTCTTCGACAGCGAGGGCAACAAGATCCTGGACGGCATGAGCGGCCTGTGGTGCTCGCAGATCGGCCACGGCCGCAAGGCGATCGTCGAGGCCATCGCCACTCAGTTGAGCCAGCTCGACTATTACAACACCTTCTTCAAAACCACCCATCCCGCCGCCGCCGAGCTTGCTGCCGCCATCGCCGGGGTGGCGCCGGAGGGCATGAGCCGGGTGTTCTTCACCTCCGGCGGCTCGGAGGCGGTGGATACGGTGCTGCGGCTGGTGCGGCATTATTGGGCGGCTATGGGCCGGCCGCAGAAAACCATCTTCATCTCCCGCAAGAATGCCTATCACGGCTCCACCATGGGCGGCGCGTCGCTGGGCGGCATGGCGCCCATGCATGCCCAGGGCGGCCTGCCCATTCCCGACATCATCCATGTGCAGCAGCCCTATTGGTGGGCCGAGGGCGGCACCATGGACCGGGACGAATTCGGCCTGTTCGCCGCCAATGAGGTGGCCCGCGCCATCGACGAGGCGGGGCCGGAGAATGTGGCCGCTTTCATCGGCGAGCCCATCCAGGGCGCCGGCGGCGTGATCATTCCTCCGGACAGCTACTGGCCGGCGGTGGAGAAGATCTGCCGGGAGCGCGACGTGCTGCTGGTCTGCGACGAGGTCATCTGCGGTTTCGGACGCACCGGCGAATGGTTCGGCAGCCAGTTCATGGGCGTGAAGCCGGACCTCCTCACCTTCGCCAAGGGCGTCACCTCCGGCTATTTCCCTCTCGGCGGCGTGATCGTCGGCGATAAGGTGGCCGAGGGCTTCATCGCCAACGGCGGTGAATTCAACCACGGCTACACCTATTCCGGCCATCCCGGCGGCTGCGCGGCGGCGCTCGCCAACCTCAAGATCATGCATGAGGAAAAGCTGGTCGAGCGGGTGAAGTTCGACATCGGCCCCTATCTCCAGGAGCGTTGGCTGAAACTTGCCGATCACCCCCTGGTGGGCGAGGCGCGCATGGTGGGGCTCATCGGTGCGCTGGAGCTGACCCCCGACAGGGCGAGCCGCGCCGCCTTCGCCGCCGAGGAGGGCACGGTGGGCCTCATCTGCCGGGATTTCTCCTTCCGCGAGGGGCTGGTGATGCGTGCCGTGCGCGACGGCATGATCCTGGCTCCACCCTTCACCCTCACCCATGCCGAGGCCGACGAACTGGTGGCCATCGTCTGGCGGGTGCTGGATCTGACCTATGCGGAGCTGCAGCGTCGCGGCCTCCTGGTGCCGGTGCCCCGCGTCGGAGCGTGACGCCGCGATCACCCAAATAAAAAGGCCGGCGGAGCTGCTCCGCCGGCCTTTTTTCATCTCATGCGCTCCGATCAGTGCGGGGCGGTCTCTTCGAAGGACGGACAGCGGGCGGCAAAGGCGGTCTGCCAGGCCACCAGCCGGGGATGGGCGGCCCGCCATTCCCCGCCGAAGCGGAAATCCAGGAAGCCGAGGGCGCAGGCCAGCGTGATGTCCGCCGCGCTGATGGGGCCATCGGCGGCGGGCGGCGCCGCTTCCAGGGCCTCGAGCGCGCGGGCCATCTTGTCCCGCTGGTGGGCGAGCCACTTGGCGTCGTGCTTTTCCTCGGGGCGGAAGCGGCCTTCGTAGAGCACCAGCACGCCGGCATCCATGAGCCCGTCGGCCAGCGCTTCCGCCTTCATGGCGGCGATGCGGGCCTTGGGCTCCAGCGGGATCAGCTTGCCGCCGCCGGCCACCATGTCGAGATAGGCCAGGATGACGCGGGAATCATAGAGGCAGTCGCCGTCCTCGGTGAGGAGAGTCGGGATCTTGCCGAGCGGGTTCTGGCGGCGCAGCGTGTCGTCGGGATTGAGCGTGTCGGCCAGTTCCAGCTCCAGCGGCAGGCCCAGCACGGCAGCGGCGAGCCGCGCCTTGCGGGCGAACGGAGAGGTGAGGGAATAGCGCAGGCGCATCTGGGGGCATCCGGCTTGAGGAAGGGCGATTCTGCCTAGAGCATTTTCGCCTTTGGTTGAATGGCAAAAGCGCGGGCCGGTCAGCGCTCGGCGGTGAGCCAGGAGACGCGGGCGCGGCCCTTGCCGTCACGGGCCATCAAGGGGGCGATGGCGGTGAGGATGGTGCGGGCCTCATCGGCCAGGGTGAAGGGCGGGTTCACGATGATGAGGCCGCTGCCGGACAGGGTGTCGAGGCTGCGCACCTCGGCGAAATCCAGCTCCACCCGCAGCGTCTTGGGCATGCCGAGATGGGCCACCTCGCGGCGGAACTGGTCCACCGCCCGCAGATTCTTGATGGGATACCAGAGCATGAAGATGCCGGTGGCGAAGCGCGCATGGGCGGCCTTCAGCCCTTCCACCATGCGGTGGAATTCGCCCTCCTCCTCGAAGGGGGGATCCACCAGCACCAGGCCGCGCCGTTCCCGCGGGGGCAGATGCGCGGACAGGGCCTGATAGCCGTCCTGCGGCAGGATCTTGGCGCGGGCATCGTCGCCGATGCGCTTTTCGAGCTTGGCTCGCTCTTCCTTGTGCAGCTCGCAGAACAGGAAGCGATCCTGCGGCCGGGACAGCGCCAGCGCCAGCGCCGGCGAGCCGGGATAAAGGCGGCGCCCCTCGGCGCGCAGGGCCCGCACCGTGTCGAGATAGGGGGCGAGCAGCGCCGCGGCCTTCTCCGGCAACGGCGCGGCCAGCAGCGCTTCGATGCCGCTGTCGGCCTCCAGGGTGCGCTGGGCGTTGGCGCCGTCGAGGTCGTAGATGCCGGCGCCGGCGTGGGTGTCCAGCACGCGGAAGGGGGCATCCTTCTTGGTCAGATAGGCCAGCACACGGGCCAGCAGCGCATGCTTCATCACGTCGGCCGGATTGCCCGCGTGGAAGGCGTGACGATAATTCATGGAATCCTGCGCAGTCTGTCGGGGCTCATCGGCCGCCGCGCACGGGCGGCATCACCATCTTGTCGAGCCGGCAGGTGCGCCGGTCCACCTCCGGGCAGGGGCGGAAGCTGAACGACTTGCTCATGCAGATCCGTACCTCACGCAGCCGACGCCGGTCGCAGTCGACCGCGATCATGTCCGGTTGCAGCCCCGGGTTGGCGGCGCGGAAGGCGGCCTCCAGTGCGCTGGGGGACACCATACGGTAGTCGTCGAGATGGGTGAATTCGGCGGGGATCGTCACCTTGGCGCGGGCGGCGCGGATGGCGTTGAAATAGCCGCCGGCATCGAGACCGGAGCAGGTGCCGTGCTTCTTCCATTCGTGAATGACGAGGCCCCGGCTCGGCATGATGTCCAGCATCGACCGCACCAGAGGGTTGGGCACGTAGGGCGGCGGAACCTGGCAATATTGCGGGGCGCCCTGCTCATATTGCGGCCACAGGCCATGCACCACAAAGGCGTAGGGCCGGGCCGCCGCGCATTGCGCCTCGTTGGCGGCACGGCTGCCCCGCGACTCACAATAGGTGGGCGACCAGCTCAAGGAGAGCACATAGAAGTCGAACGCGCCCGGCGTGTTCGACTGGGCGTGCGCGAGAGTGGTGATGCCTGGTGCAAGCGTCGTCGCCAACGCCAGGACGACCGTGCGCAGCGTCCGCCAGAAGGGTACGGAGCGACGCCGTGCTGGAACGAGGCTTGGAACGAGGCTTGGGACGCGGCAGGCCTGTGGTATCGGGGCCGCGGGCGCGCCTGCGCGCTCAGCGGCGGCCCGGCGCCACGCCGACCATAGCCTCACGGCTGCGCCATCTTGCAGGACGGCGCATCGGCATAGTTGCGATCAAGGCCGACGATGCACCACTGGACGCCCCAGCTGGCGCCGATGAAGCCGCCGTCCTCGACGATGGAATAGTAGATGGCGCGCTTGCGGGCGTCGTTGGTGTAGACGGTGCCCTTGCAATAGCGGCGCGGCAGATATTCCGGCCCCCAGGGGCGGAAGGCGATCTCTTTCGGCTGCGAAAACTCGGTGATGGCGAGATTCGACGACCAATACTGGCGCTCCGTCTCGGCGAAACGCTGAGCGATGAGATTGAGGGCGGAGGGCTCGTCGCAGGCGGGAATCTGGCCGGTATAGTTGGGGCCGGACAGCCAGAAGTTCATTTCCAGCCAGTTGGCGGCCTCGGCGCGTGGCGCCACGGCGCACAGGGCGAGCGCGGCCGTCGCGGCGGCGGCCCAGCGCGCCATGCGCCGGGTGCCGTTGGCGGCAGGCGCGGAGCCCGAACGCTTCGCCGTGGCGTTCACAGTGCGCGTCCGATCACCCATAGTCCTCTCCACTCAACGATGTCGATGCCGGGCCAGCCGGACGTTCCGGCGGACGATGGGGCGAGCGAACCGATCGGTCAAGCGCAGCGGAGCCACAGGTCTTAAGAAAATGTCACGCCTTGGCGCCCACCCTGTCGAGCGGGGCGGGTGTCTGTCGCGCCGCTGCCCGAAAGCTGGGCTAGTCAGGAGGTTGCCGCCACCAGTCCACAGCGGCTGGCTGCGCTGCCGAGGAACGTGTGAGGACCGCCTATGCCGCCATTTCGCGTCGCCGCCGATCGGAACGAACGCCCGGAGCCGGCCGCCGTGCTGCCCCGCTTCGCCACCGGCCGCGCTGCGGCGCTGGAGCTGCGGCCGGATCATCCGGTCTATTGCTTTCGCCCCGCGGTGCTGCGGGCCGATGCCCAGGCCTTCCTGTCCGCCTTTCCAGGCAAGACCGCTTATGCCGTGAAGACCAACGGCGAGCCCATGGTTCTCGATGCCCTGGCCGATGCCGGGCTGGCCGCGTTCGATGTGGCGAGCCCGGCGGAATTCGCGGCGGCCCGGGCCGCCGCGCCGGGGGCCGAGTTGCTCTACATGCACCCGGTGAAGGCCCAGTCCGACATCCGGCTGGCATTGGAGCAATATGGCATCCGCACCATGGCCCTCGATCACGAGGACGAGGTGGCCAAGGTCCTGCGCATCGTGCGGGCGCTGGATCTCGATCCGGAAGACCTCACCTTGTTCGTGCGCCTCGCCACCAAGGGCGAGGCGGCCTATGAGCTCTCCCGCAAGTTCGGGGCGGCGCCGGGCCATGCGGCGGAGCTGCTGCAGCGGATCCACGGCGTTGGTCTGCGCTGCGGCCTGTGCTTCCACGTGGGCAGCCAGGTGGAGGACCCCGGGACTTACGAGCGGGCGGTGGCCCTGGCGGCCGAGGTGCGTGAGGCGGCGCGCGTTCCTATCGCGGGTCTCGACGTGGGCGGTGGCTTTCCCGCCGCCTATGCCCGCGACCCCCGGCGGGCGGAGGCCGGCCAACCACAGAGCCTGCCCTCCTTGCCGGAGATTGTCGCCGGTCTCATGGGCGCTGTCGAACGGCATGGTTTCTCGGGCATGCCGTTGGTGGCGGAGCCGGGGCGGGTGATCGTTGCACGCGCGTTTTCCGTCATCGTGCGGGTTCTGTTGAAGAAGGGCCAACGCCTCTACATCAACGACGGCATCTGGGCGTCGCTTTCAGACTCCTGGACCGGCAAGATTCTCCTGCCGGTGCGCCATATTCCCGATCCCGCCCGGCGGCGGCGCCCGGGGCGGGCGCAGGCCATCGAGCCGTTCCGCATCTATGGCGCCACCTGCGACAGCGTGGATGTGCTCTCGCGTCCCTTCTTCCTCCCGGCGAGCGTGGACACCGGGGATTGGATCGAGATCGGCCACATGGGCGCCTATTCCCTGTCGCTGCGCACGCGCTTCAACGGCTTTTATCCGGACACCTTCGTTGCTGTGGATGCGCCGTTCGAGGCGGGGGATGCCCCCCAGGGATATGCCGAGCCCGAGCACCGCGGCGGGGCGGAAGGCTAGAACCAGATGCGCTCTTTCTCGCGCCCGGCATAAAGGCCGGCCACATATTCGCCGTAGCCGTTGTAGAGCAGGGTGGGGCGGCGCTCGCCGGTGGCGATGTCCTCCTCGCTCGCCTGGCTCCAGCGGGGGTGGGGCACCTTGGGGTTCACATTGGCCCAGAAGCCATATTCCGATCCCTGCACCTCTTCCCAGAAGCTCACCGGCTGGGTGTCGGTAAAGGTGAAGCGCACGATGCCCTTGATGGATTTGAAACCGTATTTCCACGGCAGGGCGAGCCGCAGGGGCGCGCCGAACTGGTTGGGGGCGGGCTTGCCGTAGGCCCCGGTCACCAGGAAGGCGAGGTCGTTCTGCGCCTCGGCCAGGGTCAGCCCCTCCACATAGGGCCAGGGGTAACGGAAGTCCTTCTGGTTCGGCGCAACCTTCGGGTTGCGGAACGCCTCGAGCTTGATGAACCGGGCGCCGCTCGTGGGTTTTGCCAGATCCACCAACGTCTTCATGGGAAATCCCGTCCACGGAATGGCCATGGACCAGGCCTCGACGCAGCGGTGACGATACAGCCGCTCCTCCAATTGCACCTTCTTCAGAAGATCGTCGAAATCGAACTCCTGGGGTGCCTCCACGAGGCCATCGACGACGATCCGCCAGGGATGCCGCTCAAAGCGGCCCATGGCGGGGGCGACGTTCTTCGCGTAGCTGAATTCGTAGTAATTATTGACCGTTGACGCGCGCGCCTCCGGCGTCAGCGGACGATCGAGGGTGAATTTCGGATTGCGCTGCGCGGGGTAAAGAGCCGCCCCGTCTGCGGAGGGGGCGCCCGCGGCGTGGGCCGCACCGCCGGCGAGGGTCGCCGCGCCGAGAAGGGCGGTTCCCGTGGCCATGAGATCGCGCCGGGATAGATAGAGCGCCTCCGGGGTCGCTGCCGATTCCGGCAGGGACCAGCCGCGCCAACGCCGCACATGCATGAGAAATCTCCGCGTCCCGTTCATCCCCGCCCACCGGCGAAAAACCGGCGTCGATGGCTGGGGAGGATCCGGGCCCCATGCGGCGCCGGCAAGTCACAGCGGCGTGTGACCGGTCACAGCTTCGCCAGCAGGCGGCGGATCTCAGCGTCGCGAGGGCGGCGGATCGCCGGCGATGAGGGCGGTGGACGGCTCCAGGGTCAGGGTGGCGCTGGCGATGGACAGGCTCAGGCCGCTGTCGGACGAAATGCTGAGCGGTTGCAGTGTGATCTGCCGGGTGGCGTCCTTGGCGGCCAGAATATTGGCCGAGAAGCCCGGGCCGAGCGCGAAGCCGGAGGTGAAGCCCACATAGGTCCCCGCCAGCGCGCCGCGATCGATGTTGGGCGACGTGGCGAAGACGCCCCACAGCATGCTGCCCTGATCGGAGACGCCGATATCGAGGCCGGTGCGCTCCAGGGTGCCGATGTAATAGTGATTCTGGCCCATGGAGGGGCGGAACTCGCAGCGCACTTTCCTGCTGGAGCCGAAGCCGGTGGCGGTGGCGAAATCGCCGCGGCACTCCAGGAGCCCGGCCGATACGCTCGGCATCTGCAGGCCGCCCGCGCCCGGGGAAGGCGGCGGGTCCACATTCATCTGCGGCAGCGCCTGCGTTTGGCCCGGGGCCGTCGAGGCGCCAGCGGGCGCCGGCTGTGCGCCGGCGCCCGTAGCCAAAGCGAATGTCGTGCAGGCGCCGATAAGGCCGGCGCGCATCATGGGGTGAAAAGGCATCATGAACAGCTCCTCACCGCATTGTGCACGACTTTCAGGTCATTTGGTGATCTTCGCCTTCGGCGCAGCCACCTGCTCCAGCTTCATGTCGGCGACGCCGGCAGCCACGGCGGCGCCGGTCATGCCTTCGAACGACAGCGGCTGCAGGGCGACGGTCTGGTGGGAACCGCCGAGCAGCACGTTCACGCCACCGCCGATGGCCCAGGCGGCATTGGCGGACACACCCACATAAGTGCCGGCGAGGGCGCCGGGGCCGGCGTCCACGGAGGGAGCGAACACGCCCCAGGCCAGCACGTTGGCGGAGGTCACGCCGATGTCGATGCCGAAGCGCGACACGGTGCCCTTGTAGTTGCCCTTCACGGTGTAGGGCATGGTGCGGGCGCTGCGCAGCTCGCAGGTGAGGTCACGCACCGAGCCGAGCACGAAGCCCACCGACGGGGCGACATTGCACACCAGCACGCCGATCTGGACCTTCGGCGTTTCCGCGGCGGCGGGCGTGGCGGCAGCGGCAGCGATGGCGGCAAGGCCGATGAGGCCGGACTTGAGACGCATGGGATCCCCCATAAGAGGTGTGAGTTGGAAGGTTGGAGCATCTTGCGGGTGGTGCTGTCATGTCCCTTCCGTCGAGCGAGCAGAGCAGCGGTCGACTGCGGACACAACCCGACCTCCGGCGCGCGTGTGGACGCGGACCAAGAGCACCGCGCGGCGCAAGGGCATTCCAGCGGGCGGACGCAGCCGAAAAGGCGACACGCGGGCGCGAATCACGCTTCCGGCTGCATCGATTCGGATCAACGCAGGGTCAGGTCCGAAACGGTCAGGCCGAGGTTGATACCGGTCTGGGCTTCCACCGACAGCGGCTGCAGGGCGATGGTGTTGTTGTTGCCACCCACCAGCACGTTGGCGCCAAGGCCCGCACCGATGGCGGCATTGGCCGACGCGCCGACGTAGGAGCCGCGCAGGGTCTCCGGACGGATGTTCGAGCTCGGAGCGAACACGGCCCAGGCGAGCACGCCCTTGCCGCTCACGCCGATGTCGAGGCCGAAGCGGCGCACGGTGCCTTCATAGCTGCGGGTGCGGCCATGGCGCGGCTTGAAGCTGCAGGACATGTCGCGGATCGAGCCGATGATGAAGCTCACGTTCGGCGACAGGGTGCAGCTCAGCGTGCCCACCTGCACGCGCGACTGGGCGGACGCAGGCACGGCACCGATGGCCAGCAGCGCAGCCGCGGCAAGGCCAGCCTTGAAAACAGTCTTCATGATGTCGTTCCTCCTAGGGAAGCCGGCGGAATTCCGTCCAGCGCCAGACGACAGCAATGCCATAGCTCAGACTTTGCTGCCGCGCCAACGCTTCTAAGGAAGGGTCAGTTCCTTTTCCGGCCGCCGTGCTCTTTGGGTCAGACGAGGTTGCCGCAGAACCGCTGAATGCGGCGGCAGGCATCCTCCAGCTCGGAGGTGGCGGTGGCGTAGGAGATGCGGAACGCCGGGCCCAGGCCGAACGCCGAGCCGTGCACCACGGCCACGCCCTCGGCTTCCAGGAGCTGGGTGGCGAAATCCTCGTCGCTGGTGATCTTTACGCCGTTGGTCGTGGTCTTGCCGATGGTGCCCGCGCAGGAGGGGAACACGTAGAAGGCGCCTTCCGGCTTGGGGCAGGTGAGGCCCTTGGCCTGGTTGAGCATGGCCACGACGAGGTCGCGACGTTCCTTGAAGATCGCGTTGTTCGCGGCGATGAAGTCCTGAGGGCCGTCGAGGGCCTCGACCGCCGCCCACTGGGCGATGGAGGAGGGATTCGAGGTGGACTGCGACTGCAGGGTGCCCATGGCCTTGATGAGCGCCTCGGGGCCGGCGGCGTAGCCGATCCGCCAGCCGGTCATGCAATAGGCCTTGGAGACGCCGTTCATGGTCAGCGTGCGGTCGTAGAGCTTGGGCTCCACCTGGGCCGGGGTGACGAACTTGAAGTCGTCATAGACCAGGTGCTCATACATGTCGTCGGTGAGGATCCACACGTGCGGGTGCTTTAGCAGCACGTCGGTGAGGGCCTTCAGCTCGTCATGGGTATAAGCGGCGCCCGAGGGGTTGGAGGGCGAGTTGAAGATCAGCCACTTGGTCTTGGGCGTGATGGCCGCTTCCAGCACCTCGGGGCGCAGCTTGAAATTGTCTTCCAGGCGGGTCATCGCCGGCACCGGGGTGCCGCCGCAGAACTGCACGATATCCGGATAGCTCACCCAGTAGGGGGCCGGGATGATCACTTCGTCGCCGGCGTCCACGGTGGCCACCAGGGCGTTGAACAGCACCTGCTTGCCGCCGGTGCCCACCGAGACCTGCGAGGGCTTGTAGTCGAGGTCGTTGTCGCGCTTGAACTTGCGGCAGATGGCCGCCTTCAGCTGCGGGATGCCGTCGACGGCGGTGTACTTGGTCTCGCCACGGCGGATGGCGGCGATGGCCGCTTCCTTGATGTTCTCCGGCGTGTCGAAGTCCGGCTCGCCCGCCGACAGCGCGATGATATCCCGGCCCGACGCCTTCAGCTCCCGCGCCTTGTTGGAGATGGCGATGGTGGGGGAGGGGTTGATACGCTTCAGGGCGGACGAGATCAGGCTCATGGCCGGCGGCTCCGGACGCGCCCGCCCGCGGCGGCGGATCCGCGGCGGCTCAGGGCGCAAGGTGGGACACGATGAAACGCCGGGCTCAGGCCGGCGCGGGCGGACACTAGTTCAGCGCGCGCAGCGGAACAAGCAATGATCATGAATGAAAGGGGGGCGGTCCGGTGATGGATCGCCGCGGGGCCGCTTTGATGCCCCGCCGCGGGCCTCACTCCGGCGTTCCCCCTTGCGGCGACCTTCCGGGGCCGCCACATGCCCCTGCAAGGGCCGGATGTGACGCGATGCGGGCGCTGGGAGATTGGGCGTGCTGAAGCTCTATTCGACGCAATCGTCGGGGAATTCCTACAAGGTGCGGCTGCTGCTGGCGAAGCTGCGGCAGCCGTTTCACCTGATGGAGGTGAACATTTTCGCCGGCGAGCACCGCACGCCGGAGTTTCTCGCCATGAACCCCGAAGGACGGGTTCCGCTGCTGGAGGCGGACGGGCGCCTGCTCGCCGAATCCAACGCCATCCTGTTCTATCTGGCCGAGGGGTCGCGGTTTCTGCCCGACGACCTGTTCGATCGGGCCGAGACGCTGCGCTGGATGTTCTTCGAGCAGAACAGCCATGAGCCCGGCATTGCCGCGGCCCGGTTCTGGCTGACCCAGGTGCGCGGCGGCCGCGAGCTGCGCACCCATGACGTGGACCGCTGGATGGAGGAGGGCTATGCGGCGCTCAGCATCATGGAACGCCATCTGGCTGGCCATGATTTCTTCGCCGCCGACCGGCTCACCATCGCCGATCTGGCACTCTACGCCCACACCCACGTGGCGGAAGAGGGCGATTTCAGCCTCGCGACCTTCCCCCGGGTGCGGGCCTGGCTCGCGCGGGTGGCGGCGGACGCCGGGCATGTGGACATGGCCTGGCGCCCAACTGTCGCGGCGGCATAGCGGGGAGAACTCGCGATGGCGTGAGCAGCCGTCATGATGTTGCCATGGTGTGCGCTGTCGCGGCCGCAGCGCAGCCATAGTCTTCCGCGACCTTCCGTTGTGTCGGCGGAACTGATTCGTCGAACTGAACGTTGCGTAGCCACGATTCATCTTGGTGAGAGCATCATGTCCAAGCCGGTCATTGCCCATCGTCCCCGGGTTGCAGGTTTTGCCGCGTCCTCGCACGGCCTTCAGGGCCACGGACAGGGCCACGGGGAAGGCTTCGATCTGCCGCGCTCGGCGACGTGGCTCGACGCGGAGATCGGCACCCGCTCGGCGGCCGATCCCGATACGCTGGCCCGCGCGGTGCGGGCCCACAAGGCCGGCGACGCTTTGGCGCAGGCGGCGCTCACTGTGGCGCTCATGATGGCCATCGGCGCCGTGGCGGTGGTGCTCAGCGTCGAGCGGGCGGCCGCCGCGGGGCTGCTGGTGCGTGGCGTGATCGACCATTCGGCCACCCTCGCAGGGGTTGCGGTGATCGGCGGACTGCTGCTTGTGGCCACCCGCGCGACCCTGCGCCATGCGCGCGTGCGCGCCCGCCGGCGCTGAGGGCATCGGCGTGTCGCGAAGGGGCAAGGACGGTTCTGGCGCTTCTTGCGGTTCTGTTCAAAAAATCGCCGCGCTGGCGGTCGCCCTGCTGGTGCTCACTGTTGGAGCGGCTGCGCCGCTGCCGGCTGCGGCTCAGGCAAGCGGCGTTTCGGCGGCCCAGCCGTTCGCCGGCGCGCGGGTGCGGGTGGTGCCATTCGCCTCCGGCCTCGACCATCCCTGGGCCATGGCATTCCTGCCGGACGGCCGCCTGTTGGTGACCGAACGCCCCGGGCGGCTGCGGCTGCTGGATCAATGGGGCAAGATCATTGCCACCGTGAGCGGCGTGCCCGAGGTGGTGGCCGAGGGGCAGGGCGGCCTCCTGGATGTGGCGCTCGATCCAGACTTCGCGCGCAACCGCTACATCTATCTGAGCTATGCGGAGCCGCGCGGCGGGCGCATGGCCGCCACGGCGGTGGCCCGCGCCTGGCTCTCGCCCGATGCCACCCAGCTGCGCGACCTGAGCGTCATCTTCCGCCAGGAGCCGGCCTGGACCGGCCGCAACCATTTCGGCTCGCGGCTGGCGTTCGCGCCCGACGGCACCTTGTTCGTCACGCTCGGCGACCGGTTCGACTTGCGCACGCGGGCGCAGGACCTCTCCACCACCGTGGGCAAGATCGTCCGCATCAACACAGACGGCAGCATTCCCGCCGACAACCCCTTGCGCAACCGCTCCGGCGCCCGGCCGGAAATCTACAGCTACGGCCACCGCAACGTTCAGGGCGCCGCCATTGAGCCGGCGAGCGGCCAGCTTTGGACGGTGGAGCACGGCGCGCGGGGCGGCGACGAGGTGAATGCGCCGCGGCCGGGCCTGAACTATGGCTGGCCGGTCATCAGCTACGGACGGGATTATTCCGGCGCCAAGATCGGCGAGGGAACCGAGAAGGTGGGCATGGAGCAGCCACTGTTCTATTGGGATCCGTCCATCGCTCCCTCGGGTGCGGCCTTTTACACGGCGGACCTGTTGCCGACCTTCAAGGGACATCTCTTCATCGGCGCCCTGGCCGGTGAAGCGCTGGTGGAAGTCAAGCTGCGCGGTAGCGTGGTGCTGGGGGAGGAGCGTCTGCCCCTGGGTAAGCGCATTCGCGATGTGCGGCAGGGCCCTGACGGCGCCCTGTGGCTGGCGACCGATGCCGAGGATGGCGAGATCCTGCGCGTGGTGCCGGTGGCCGACAAGTGAGGCGGCAGGTTGGCGTAAGCGGGGCTGCGCCCTAGGATCGTCCGCCGCCATCTGGGCGCGGCGCAGGTCCGCAAGGGTTGCCATGGCCCCCACCTCTCCCGCCAAAAACCTGCTTGCCAAAAACCTGCTTGCCAAAACCCTGCTCGCCAAGAATGCCCTGGTGCTGGTGACCATGGATGGCGCGCGCCGCGAGATTCCCGGCGGCGGGCTTTATGTGGAGGATGGCCGCATCGTCGCGGTGGGGCCGGCCCATGAGCTGCCGGCCAGCGCCGACGAGGTGATCGACCTTACCGGCCATGTGGTGCTGCCGGGCCTCGTCAACACCCACCATCACATGGTGCAGAGCCTCACCCGGGCGGTGCCGGCGGCCCAGGACAGCGAATTGTTCGGCTGGCTGCGGGCGCTCTATGCCCTGTGGGCGGGCCTGACGCCGCAGATGGTGGAGACCGCCACCCTCACCGCCATGGCCGAGCTGATCCTTTCGGGCTGCACCACCTCGTCGGATCATCTCTACATCTACCCCAACGGGGTGCGGCTCGATGATTCCATCCGTGCCGCGCGGCGCATCGGCATGCGCTTTCATGCGGCCCGCGGGGCCATGAGCGTGGGCGAGAGCCAAGGCGGACTGCCGCCCGACCGGGTGGTGGAGGACGAGGGCTTCGTGATGGCCGACACGCGGCGGCTGATCGACGCCTATCACGACCCCGCCCGTTTCTCCATGCTGCGGGTGGTGCTGGCCCCCTGCTCCCCCTTCACCGTGAGCGAGGATCTCATGCGCGAAACGGCGGTACTGGCCCGCCGCGAGGGGCTGCGGCTGCACACCCACCTGGCCGAGAACGACAGCGACATCGCCTTTTCTTTCAAGACCTTCGGCAAGAGCCCCACGGATTATGTGCGGGAATTGGGCTGGGTGGGGCCGGATGTGTGGCACGCCCACTGCGTGAAGCTGGATGATCCCGGCATCGCATTGTTCGCGGCCACCGGCACCGGCATCGCCCATTGCCCGTGCTCCAACATGCGGCTCGGCTCCGGCATCGCGCCGGTGAAACGGTTCCGGGCCGAGGGCATTCCCGTGGGGCTCGGGGTGGACGGCTCCGCATCCAACGACGGCGGCCACATGCTGGGGGAGGCGCGCCAGGCCCTCTTGCTGCAGCGTGCCGCCTTCGGGCCCGATGCCCTCACCGCCCGCCAGGCGCTGGAGATGGCCACCCTGGGCGGCGCCCGCCTGCTCGGCCGCGACGACATCGGCGCCCTCGCCCCCGACATGGCGGCGGATTTTGTCGCCTTCGACATGAGCGCGCCCGCTTATGCCGGAGCGCTGCACGATCCGGTGGCGGCGCTGATCTTCTGCGCCCCGCAGCAGGTGGCGCTGAGCGTCATCAACGGCGCGGTGGTGGTGCGCGATGGCCGGCTCGCGACCATCGACCTGCCGGCGGTGACCCGCGCCCACAACGCCATGGCCGCGACCCTGGCGGCGCAGGCCGGCTGACCTCTCAGAATTTGTGGAAGATGAAATAGGCGCCGGCGGCGATGAAGGCGAACCCCACCAGATGGTTCCAGCCCAGCGGCTCCTTCAGATAGAGCGCCGAGAATACGGCGAACACCACCAGGGTGATGACCTCCTGGGCGGTCTTCAGCTGCGCCGCCGAATAGACCTCGGAGCCGAGCCGGTTGGCGGGCACCGCCAGGCAATATTCAAAAAAGGCGATGCCCCAGCTGGTGACGATGACCAGGAACAGCGGCGCCGATTTGAATTTCAGGTGCCCATACCAGGCAAAGGTCATGAACACGTTCGAGGCGATGAGCAGCACGAACGGGGCAATCTGCGGCGGCAGCAGGGAGGCGAGGGCGGGCATCGTGGCGCTGTTCCTAAGCGCAGTGAGGTCTCCTCTTCCTAGGATGTAGTTGGGCATGAGGAAAGGGGGGCCGT
This sequence comes from Xanthobacter sp. NM-25, assembly GCF_022138605.1. GTDB lineage: Bacteria > Pseudomonadota > Alphaproteobacteria > Rhizobiales > Xanthobacteraceae > Xanthobacter. The sequence continues at coordinate 410,724 of NZ_JACBFS010000001.1, read as the reverse complement.
TGGAGCGCCAGGGCCGCGTGAGCCGCGATCACTATTTCGCGAACCGCGATGTTGACTCTAGTTGCATATAATACAAGATATAACCAGAAATTGTATTTCTGGGGGCACCATGTTGAAGCGAGCCATCGTGGGAGTGGGCTTGTCGCTGTTGCTGGGAGGTTGCATCACGGATCGTGGCCCATCGTTTGGTGCGCGCGAACTGGTGCCTCCGCAACGAGGGATTTATGTTGGCTCGATCTATTATGCGGCAGAGGCCCCTACAAATCGGCGGGATGTCCCTACTGCTCTTGAGCCTCTTTGTGATACTCGCCCTGATCTCTCGGCTTTCGGCGTCGCCAATCCCAAGGCCGACCCTGTAGCGGATATCAATTTGCTCTTTGACGCTCGGCTGCAGGGTGAACTGGGAGGAGTGTCCACGAAACTGGTGTCTTTAGGCCTCTCTGGCAATGTCTCCGATTACTACGAGTACAAACTGACGCATGTCAGCAAATATGCCATCTCGGAAGCTGCGGCGCAGACGGTGTTCGAGGGCATGATGCGGGATCGTCGTTGTCGCGCGGCCGTCGATCGCAACAGAGCTTTCGGCATCTATCAGGTGCAGGCCACATACGTTGGCGACATTGTGTTTCGGCGTAAGCAGGCCGCGGCCTCGGACGCCTCTGTGTCCGCGCGGCTGAGCAAGATTGAGCCCACTATCAAATCAACCTTCTCACGTACCCTGGATCTCGGCTTCTCCGGCGAGGGGCTGGTGTTTTCCTTCGTTCCAATCCTGAGGTCGCCTTCGGGAAGCTGATTGAGAGGGCGAGGGGAGCGATTACGAGGCAGGGGCTTTTCGAAGGCGCCGGAGCCGCCCATATTCCCGCCATGGCCAAAGCATCCCGTCCCGGAAAGCTCGGTGAGCGTTCGCAGCGTCATTTCGAGCCGGCGCCCCAGCAGGCGCTCGATCCCGCCCTCGCCAAGTCCCTCTCCGAGTCCCTCGGGCTGGAGCCCGGGGACCTCGCCATGGATTTCGAATCGGGCGGCGCCTCCGCCACCGTGCAGGCGCTGGCCAGCCTGATCGAGAACGGCCGGCCGGAGGTCAACGGCCAGACCTGGGTGCCCCACCGCCCGCCGCGCCCGGAAAAGTCCGAGGGCGGCGTCGCCTTCACCATGAAAAGCGCGTTCACCCCCTCCGGCGACCAGCCCCAGGCCATCGCCGAATTGTGCGCCCAGGCGAGCGCCGGGGAGCGCGACCAGGTGCTGCTGGGTGTCACCGGCTCGGGCAAGACCTTCACCATGGCCAAGGTGATCGAGCAGCTGCAGCGCCCGGCCATCGTGCTCGCCCCCAACAAGACGCTGGCGGCCCAGCTCTATGGTGAGTTCAAGAGCTTCTTCCCCGACAATGCGGTGGAATATTTCGTTTCCTACTACGATTATTACCAGCCGGAAGCCTATGTGCCCCGGACGGATACCTATATCGAGAAGGAATCTTCCATTAACGAGCAGATCGACCGCATGCGCCATGCGGCCACCCGCGCGCTGCTGGAGCGTGATGACGTGATCATCGTCGCCTCGGTCTCGTGCATCTACGGTATCGGCTCGGTGGAAACCTATTCGGCCATGACCTTCGATCTGAAGGTGGGCGAGCGCATCGACCAGCGCGCGCTTCTGGCCGATCTGGTGGCCCTGCAATACAAGCGCATCCAGTCGGATTTCGCCCGCGGTACCTTCCGGGTGCGGGGCGACGTGGTGGAAATCTTCCCCGCCCACTATGAGGACCGCGCCTGGCGCGTCTCTTTGTTCGGCGACGAGATCGAGAGCATCGCCGAGTTCGACCCGCTCACCGGCCAGAAGAGCGGCGACATGAAGAGCGTGCGCGTCTACGCCGCCTCCCATTATGTGACACCGCGCCCGACCCTCATCCAGGCCATCACCGGCATCAAGGCCGAGCTGAAGGTGCGCCTGGAGGAACTCTACAAGATGGGCCGCCTCTTGGAAGCCCAGCGGCTGGAGCAGCGCACCCGCTACGATTTGGAGATGATGGAGGCCACCGGCTCGTGCGCCGGCATCGAGAATTATTCCCGCTGGCTCACCGGCCGCAAGCCCGGCGAGCCGCCGCCCACTTTGTTCGAATACGTGCCGGACAATGCCCTCGTCTTCATCGACGAGAGCCATGTGACCGTGCCGCAGATCGGCGCCATGTATCGCGGCGACTTCCGCCGCAAGGCGACGCTGGCGGAGTACGGCTTCCGCCTGCCCAGCTGCATGGACAACCGCCCTCTGCGGTTCGAGGAATGGGAGGCCATGCGGCCGCAGACGGTGCATGTCTCCGCCACCCCCGGCCCCTGGGAGATGGACCAGACCGGCGGTGTGTTCGTGGAGCAGGTCATCCGCCCCACCGGCCTCGTCGATCCGCCGGTGGAGGTGCGCCCGGCGCGCAGCCAGGTGGACGACCTCCTGGGCGAGGTGCGGGCGGCGGCGGCCAAGGGCTATCGCACCTTGGTCACCGTGCTCACCAAGCGCATGGCCGAGGACCTCACCGAATATCTCCATGAGAATGGTATCCGCGTGCGCTACATGCACTCGGACATCGACACCATCGAGCGCATCGAGATCATTCGCGACCTGCGGCTGGGCGCCTTCGACGCGCTGATCGGCATCAACCTGCTGCGCGAGGGCCTCGACATTCCCGAATGCGGGCTGGTGGCCATTCTCGATGCCGACAAGGAGGGCTTCCTCAGGTCGGAAACCTCGCTGGTGCAGACCATCGGCCGCGCGGCGCGCAACGTGGATGGCCGGGTGATCCTTTATGCGGACCAGATCACCGGCTCCATGAGCCGCGCCATGGCGGAGACCACCCGCCGCCGCGAGAAGCAGATGGCCTATAATCTGGAGCACGGCATCACGCCCGAGAGCGTGAAGAAGGCCATCGGCGACATTCTCAACTCGGTCTATGAGCGCGATCACGTGCAGGTGGATACGGGGGTGATGGAGGAGGGGGCGGCCTTCGGCCACAACCTCAAGAGCGTCATCGCCGATCTGGAAAAGCGCATGCGCGCCGCCGCCGCCGATCTCGATTTCGAGACCGCCGCCCGCCTGCGCGACGAGATCCGCCGCCTGGAGGCCACCGAGCTCGCCGTCGCCGACGATCCCATGGCGCGGCAGGAAGCGGTGGACGACCGCACCGGCGGCTATCGCGGGCCGCGCAAATACGGCACCGCCGCCAATCTGCCGCCGGAAACCGCCGCCAAAGGGAACGCGAAGGGGCGTGCCCGCAGCGGTGGCAAGATGGGTGGCAAGATGGGGACAAAGGGCGGAGCCGCGTCCGCGGGCCGGGCCGCGCCAGAAGCGCCACCAGAAGCGCCGCGGGTGACGGGCACGGCCACCGGGCCCCGCTCCGCCCGCCTGCCGCCGCCGGAGACGCCCATGGCGGCCTCGGAGGCTGGAGACGCCCCTTCCGCCGGGCCGCGTCCGTCGCGCGCGAAGACCAAGCTTGAGGCGGCGCTGGAAGGGCTGGCGGAAACCCAGACGCCCTATAGCGCGCCGCGTTCGGCCTCCCGGGCCCATAAGCCCTCCCTGGACGACATGGGCCCCGGCTCCGATCGCGCCGTGCCCCTGACTGAGGACAGCTTCCGCCCCGGCCCCCGCCCCGATCCCGGCACCAAGGGCTATCGCAAGGGCGGCCGCCGCAAGGGGTAGCGTCGGGCTCGCTCGAGCTTCACCACCCGTGGCGCGGGCGATGCTCGACCACCCATCTGTTCTGGCCCGATCTAGCCCCCCTCCACATTCCTCTGTGTTGAATGTCGACGGAGCCTGGGGGAAGGCCGCTGTGGGATCCGGCGGTGCGCTCATGGCCTGGTCCGCGCCGGCGGCGTTGTGCTGGCCGCGAGTTCCAACCCTATGGTAGTCCCAGCCGAGGGAGAACAGGCGGGAGGCGGGGACATGGAAACGGCGCTGCTCTTCAAGATCCTCTACGTCATCGCCATCGTCGCCGAAGCCATGACGGCGGCGCTGGCGGCGGGGCGGCGGCAGATGGATTGGGTGGGGGTGTGCCTGCTGGGCTCCATCACCGCGCTGGGTGGCGGCTCGGTGCGTGATGTGCTGCTGGGGCGCCATCCGCTCACCTGGATCGAGCATCCCTCCTATCTGCTCATCACCTCGGGCGCGGCGCTCGCCACCATCATCATCGCCCGCTACATGCATCACCTGCGCTACCTGTTCCTGTTCCTGGATGCGGTGGGGCTGGTGGTGTTCAGCATCATCGGCTGCAACATCGCCCTCGGGCTCGGCATGCCGGTCATCATCGTCATCGCCTCGGGCATGATCACCGGCTGCGTCGGCGGCGTGCTGCGGGACGTTCTGTGTGCCGACGTGCCCCTGCTGTTCCGGGCCGAGCTCTATGCCACCGTGTCCATCGTCACCGGCGGCCTCTATGTGGGCGGCGGGGCGCTGGGCCTGCCGCATGAGCCGCTGATGATCGGCGCGATGCTGGCCGGCCTCGCCTTGCGCCTGCTTGCCCTGCGCTTCAACTGGCACATGCCGAAGTTCGTCTACACCCAGGATCTGCACTGAGCCCGCGCTGGGATCCGCGCCTCAGGGGACGAGATAATGGGCCGACCAGTCGGCCCGCGGCACCTCTTTTCCCAACTCATAGCTGAACGACCGGATGTCCATGCCGTCGGCGGAGGTCTGGCAGCGATAGGAAAGGCGGTACCAATGGCCGGCGCTGCGCACGGCGGCGCCGGGAGCCGAGACCGTGTCGGCCCCCACCTTGGTGTCGGCGAAGGCATAGGCGACCAGCTCATCGGGGCGCATGCCCTGGTGCTGGCGCTGGATCTCCCCCATGGCGCGGGCGTTGCAGCGCTGTTCCACGCGGGTGGCCGGGCTCAGATGCAGCATCATGGGGTCATGCTGCGGCTTCGGGCCATGCTGTGGCTTCGCAAGGGCGGGCAGGGCGGCGAGGCCGGCGCAGAGAAGGCCGGCCGCGCAGGCGGCGGCGAGGCGGAAGGCGCGTGTCACGGGGTGGGATACCTCCTCGATTCGGTCCTGCTTAGGGACGATCTGTGGCGAGGATGGGACGAAATCTGCCTACCGTTTGGGCAGGTGGCGCCCATGCCGCGCAACGCGGCGGTTGGTCCCAGCCATCGGGCTTGGATTGAGAGTGCTATTGTTGCTTATATATAGGTCGCGGAGGGGCGAGGGCGGCGCATGGGCCAGCCGGTGCCCTACCGGAACCGTTTGAAGCTGAGAGCGCGCCATGGCGGAGATGCCGCACAGACCCACGATTCTTGCCGTCCAGGGCGGTGACCGGGAGGAGATCCAGCATCTCCTCATCGCCGCGGCGGAACGGCTGAAGGCGGCGGGCGTGCGGGTGCTGGGCGTGGTGGAGGACATGGCGCCGGGTGTCTCCCATCATGACATCATGCTGCTCGATCTCGCCACCGGCGACACCCATCGCCTGCATCAGGACCTGGGGCCGGGCGCGGCCGGCTGCAGTCTGGATCCCGAGGGGCTGGCAGCGGCCTGCGCCGGGGTCGAGACGGCCATCGCCGCCCGGAGCGCGGAGGGTGGCGCGGCGGCGGATACGGTCGTCATCCTCTCCAAGTTTGGCCGGCAGGAGGCGGAGGGGCGCGGCCTGACTTCGGCTTTCTATGCGGCGGTGGCGGCGGAATTCTCGGTGCTGACGTCGGTGTCCCCGTCAGTCTCGGGGGAGTGGGGCGATTTCGTCGGCGATATGGCCCGCGTGGTGCCGGCGCACCTGTCTGAGGTGGAGGCGTGGTGGGCGGGGGTGCCTGAGCTGGTGGCGGAGTAGGCGGGGGCGGGCGCCGCTGGCCGCCGGATGCGGAACCGGCTATGAACCTCGCAAGGCGCCGCTGGCCTCTCGCCGGCGGTGCCGACGCGCCGTTCATCCCACCGCCTGCCCGAGGCCCGTCATGGACCTGTGTCGCCCCGTTCGCCTTCGCGTCCTGATGCTGCTTGCGGGCGGCGCGCTTGGTCTGGCCGCCTGCCAGGGCTCGCCCGACAGCTGGGGCACCGGCGTCGTCAAGCAGAGCGATGCGTTCGGCGATTACTCTGAAACCATCGTCGCCATTCCCAAGCCCACCGCCGGGCCGCGCCAGTTCCAGTGCACCGGGCCGTTCGCGCCCGACACGACGGCGGTGAACCTCGCCGCCGATTTTGGCCAGGCGAACGTGGCCACCGGCACCATCACCTCGCCCGATGGCAGCACCTCCCCCGGCCTCATCGTGCTACCCAATGATCCCGGGCTCGCCATGGAAATCGCCTGGAAGGATCCCGGTGCCATGGCCGCGCCCCGCCGCATTTCCTTCACCGAGGAGAGCGCCTGGAGCGTCAACGGCATCGGCATCGGCACCTCGCTCGCGGATGTGGAGAAGGCCAATGGTGGCCCGTTCCGCATCCAGGGTTTCGGCGGTGAGAACGGCGGCGTGGTGGCCGATTGGCAGGGCGGCCGGCTTGGCAATATCGGTGGCGGCTGTCGGGTCGGGCTGCAGCTCGCGCTGCCCGCCACCGTGAGGGATGCCGCCCTCGGCCCGCTGTCCGGTCCGCGCCGGGTGTCGTCGCGCGATGCCAAGCTGCGGGCGGCCAATCCCACCGTCGGCCTGTTCTGGATCAACTACCGCTGAAGCGCCTCAGCCGCGGTGGAGCGAGCGATCGGCGAATGCCCAGATGCGGTAGCCGGAGAAGGTCCAGATGAGGGTGATGCCGGTGGCGACCACCTGGGCGGCCAGGTAATAGACGCCGAGCCGGTGCACCAGAAGATCCATCAGCACCGCGTTGAGGACGAAGGCGCCCAGGGCGACCACCGCGAATCGCGGCACGGCCCCCGCGTGGGAGCGGGTGGAATCGAAGGTGAACAGCCGGTTCAGCACGTAGGACACCACTGCGCCCACCAGCGAGCCCATGACCGAGCCGGTCACCGGGCCAGCGATGCCGCGTTCCACGGTGAAGGCGAGGGTGGCGAAATGGGCGCCGGTGGCCACCAGCCCCACCCAGCCGAAGGACAGGATCTGCCGCAGCAGGGGGCGGTAGCGGCGGATGCCGTTGCGGAGCGCGGCCACCGGACTTGTGAACACCACGGGAGGCTCTCATGCGTGAGGAGCGGGCAAGGCGTCTTCCGTCGCCCGGAATTATGGTCTAAGGAAGCCCATCTAAGAGCCGGCACGCGCGATTTTTCGCGGGTCTCGCCGGCTTGAGCCGTATCTGTCGCCCTGCGGCAGGTGCCATCCTGCAGGGGGCGCGTGACCCGCGGCCCTTTTTTTGCGCCTGAAGCATGTTGCGTCCGCGCCCGGTGGCGTCGGGTCGCGCCGCATGCGGGGGCCAAGATGAGCCAGAGCGCTAAAGCGACATGCCGAAACGCACAGATCTCGAGACCATCCTCATCATCGGCGCCGGCCCGATCGTCATCGGCCAGGCGTGTGAATTCGACTATTCCGGCACCCAGGCGGTGAAGGCGCTGAAGGAGGAGGGGTACCGGGTCGTTCTGGTCAATTCCAACCCGGCAACCATCATGACCGATCCGGACATGGCGGATGCCACCTATATCGAGCCCATCACCGCCGAGATCGTCACCAAGATCATCGAGAAGGAGCGCGGCGACCGTTCCAAGGGCTTCGCTCTGCTGCCGACCATGGGCGGGCAGACCGCGCTCAACTGCGCGCTCTCGCTCAAGAAGATGGGCACGCTGGAGAAGTTCGACGTCGAGATGATCGGCGCCACCGCCGAAGCCATCGACAAGGCCGAGGATCGCGAGCTGTTCCGCGAGGCCATGACCAAGATCGGCCTGTCGACCCCCAAGTCGCGGCAGATCAAGACCCTGCCCCAGGCGCTGGAAGCGCTGGAGGAGGTGGGGCTGCCCGCCATCATCCGCCCGTCCTTCACCATGGGCGGCACCGGCGGCGGCATTGCCTACAACAAGACGGAGTTCATCGAGATCATCGAGCGCGGCATCGATGCCTCCCCCACCAACGAGGTGCTGGTGGAAGAGAGTGTGCTCGGCTGGAAGGAGTATGAGATGGAGGTGGTCCGCGACAAGGCGGACAACTGCATCATCATCTGCTCCATCGAGAACATCGACCCCATGGGCGTGCACACCGGTGATTCCATCACGGTGGCCCCGGCGCTGACGCTGACCGACAAGGAATACCAGATCATGCGCGACGCCTCGCTGGCGGTGCTGCGCGAGATCGGGGTGGAAACCGGCGGCTCCAACGTGCAGTTCGCGGTCAATCCCGAGGATGGTCGGCTGATCGTCATCGAGATGAACCCGCGGGTGTCGCGCTCCTCGGCGCTGGCCTCCAAGGCCACCGGCTTCCCCATCGCCAAGGTCGCCGCGCGCCTCGCCGTGGGCTACACCCTGGACGAGATCGCCAACGACATCACCGGCGGCGCGACGCCGGCCTCCTTCGAGCCCACCATCGATTATGTGGTGACGAAGGTGCCGCGCTTCGCCTTCGAGAAGTTCCCCGGCGCCGAGCCGACCCTCACCACCGCCATGAAGTCGGTGGGCGAGGCCATGGCCATCGGCCGCACCTTCCCGGAATCCCTGCAGAAGGCCCTGCGCTCGCTGGAAACCGGCCTCAGCGGCCTCGACGACATCGAGATCGAGGGCCTCGGCCTGGGCGACGACAAGAACGCCATCCGCGCGGCGCTGGGCACCCCGACCCCCGACCGGCTGCTCTATGTGGCCCAGGCCATGCGCCTCGGCCTCACCAATGAGCAGATCCATGCGGCCTGCAAGATCGACCCCTGGTTCCTGGGCGAGATCCGTGCCATCGTCGATGCCGAGGAGAAGGTGCGCAAGTTCGGCCTGCCCACCACGGCCGGCGCCTTCCGGGGCCTGAAGAGCATGGGCTTTTCCGATGCCCGCCTCGCCACCCTGAGCGGGCGGCATGAAGCCGATGTCCGCGCCCAGCGCCACGCGCTCGACGTGCGCCCGGTCTATAAGCGCATCGACACCTGCGCCGCTGAGTTCGCTTCGCCCACCGCCTACATGTACTCGTCCTACGAGGCGCCGTTCGCCGGCGTGCCCGCCGATGAGGCGCGCCCCTCGAACCGGGAGAAGGTGGTGATCCTGGGTGGCGGTCCCAACCGCATCGGCCAGGGCATCGAGTTCGACTATTGCTGCTGCCACGCGGCCTTCGCCCTCAAGGACGTCGGCTACGAGGCCATCATGGTCAACTGCAACCCGGAGACCGTCTCCACTGATTACGACACCTCGGACCGGCTCTATTTCGAGCCGCTGACCGCCGAGGACGTGCTGGAACTGCTCGACCGCGAACGCACCAACGGCACCTTGAAGGGTGTCATCGTGCAGTTCGGTGGGCAGACCCCGCTGAAGCTCGCCAAGGCGCTGGAGGCGGCCAATGTGCCGATCCTCGGTACCTCGCCCGACGCCATCGATCTCGCCGAGGATCGCGACCGGTTCAAGCACCTGCTGGAGCGGCTCAACATCCGCCAGCCGGCCAACGGCATCGCCTATTCGGTGGAGCAGGCGCGGCTGGTGGCCTCCGAGCTCGGCTATCCCATGGTGGTGCGCCCCTCCTACGTGCTGGGCGGCCGGGCCATGCAGATCATCCGCGAGGACAGCCAGCTCGGCGATTACCTGCTGGAGACCCTGCCGGGCCTGGTGCCCCAGGAGATCAAGGCGCGCTATCCCAACGACAAGACCGGCCAGATCAACACCGTGCTGGGCAAGAACCCGCTGCTGTTCGACCGCTATCTGTCGGATGCCATCGAGGTGGACGTCGACGCTCTGTGTGACGGCAAGGACGTGTTCGTTGCCGGCATCATGGAGCATATCGAGGAGGCCGGCATCCACTCGGGTGACAGTGCCTGCTCGCTGCCGGCCTATTCGCTGAGCCCGAAGATCCTGGACGAGCTGAAGGCGCAGACCGCGGCCATGGCCCTGGCGCTGGGCGTCGGCGGCCTCATGAACGTGCAGTATGCCATCAAGGACGACGACATCTACGTCCTCGAGGTGAACCCGCGCGCCTCGCGCACGGTGCCGTTCGTGGCCAAGGTGGTGGGCCTGCCCATCGCCAAGATCGCGGCGCGGGTGATGACCGGCGAGAAGCTCGAGAGCTTCCATCTCAAGCCGCCGGTGTTCGACCACATCGCCATCAAGGAGGCGGTGTTCCCGTTCGCCCGCTTCCCCGGCGTCGATACGGTGCTAGGCCCGGAGATGCGCTCCACCGGCGAGGTGATGGGGCTCGATACCGACTTCGGCGTGGCCTTCGCCAAGAGCCAGCTGGGGGGCGGCACCAAGGTGCCCAAGTCCGGCACGGTGTTCGTCTCGGTGCGGGAGCAGGACAAGGCCCGCATCCTGCCGTCGGTGAAGATGCTGCAGGAGCTGGGCTTCAAGGTGATCGCCACCTCGGGCACCCAGCGCTTCCTCGAGGAGCATGGGGTGACCGCCAGCAAGATCAACAAGGTGCTGGAAGGCCGACCGCACATCGTCGACGCCATCAAGAATGGCGAGGTGCAACTGGTGTTCAATACCACCGAGGGTGCCCAGGCTCTTGCGGATAGCCGCTCGCTCCGGCGGGCCGCCCTCTTGCAGAAAGTGCCGTATTACACCACGCTGTCAGGTGCCGTCGCGGCGGCGCAGGGGATCAAGGCCTATGTGGGGGGCGACCTGAAGGTGCGTCCGCTCCAGGATTATTTCCACGCCGATCACAACCCTCTCGCGCGGAGCAGCGCCGCCGTCCGCTGACGGCGTGATGGAACGCGCGGGGATTACGTCCCCGCGCATTTGCGTCGTGCGATCACCCTTGCGGAGCACGCCATTGGCGGCGGGCGCGCAGGGGCGGGCACGAGGAGCCGTGCCGCGCGTCGTGCGTTTTGCGGTGACGGTGCATTTCAGGCGTGGCGGGCCGTCGAGCGGCCGGCCGCGCGTTGATCAGTTTCGGGAGGTCTTGAAAGGACCCATGGAGAAGATTCCCATGACCGCCGGGGGCTATGATGCCCTTGTGCAGGAGTTGAAGCAGCGCCAGCAGGTGGAGCGTCCGCGGATCATCGCCGCGATTTCCGAGGCGCGCGCCCACGGCGACCTGTCGGAGAACGCGGAATATCATGCCGCCAAGGAGCAGCAGTCGCTGAACGAAGGGCGCGTTGCCGAGCTGGAGGACAAGCTGTCCCGCGCCGAGGTTATCGACGTGTCCAAGCTCTCCGGCGATATCGTCAAGTTCGGCGCCACCGTCACCCTGGTGGATGAGGATACGGAAGAAGAGAGGGTCTGGCAGATCGTCGGCGACAGCGAGGCGGATGCCAAGGCTGGCCGCATCTCCATTTCCTCGCCCATGGCCCGGGCCCTGATCGGCAAGCAGAAGGGCTCCTCCGTCGAGGTGGTGACCCCCAAGGGCGCCCGTTCGTTCGAGATCGTCGAGGTCCGCTGGGCCTGATCGTCTGAAACCGGTTCCGACCGCAGGCGCGCCTGCGGTCGGTTCGCACCGATCTGGCCGGCATCAGCGCCGGCTGCGTGCGACGCCTTCAGCCGCCCCGCAGGGCCCGGTTACGGCGCCGGGGTCGCGGGCATGCCGCTTCCCCCCTCTGCCCCATAGATCTCCCGGGTGAGTTCCACCCACGCCCGCGCCGCGTGGGAGAGATAGCCGCCGCGCCGCCACACCAGGGCCATGTGCCATTGGGTGCCGGGCTCGTCCAGCAGCACCAGCTTCACCGCCGGGGTGCTGCGCTGCCGGGCGATGGTCTGCGGCAGGAAGGCGATGCCGAGCCGCGCGCCCACCAATTCCACGATGAAGTCGATCTGCCCGCTGCGCGCCGCCACCGTGGGGGCGAAGCCGTTGCGCTCGCAGGCGTCCACCAGCACCCGATTAAGGGCGAAGCCGCGCTCGAACAGGATGAAGGGCGAGGCGGAGAGGGCGCCGATGCCGATGCGCTCCTGACCCGCCAAGGGGTGGTCCTTGGGCATCACCACCATCAGCGGCTCGCAGCGCACCGGCTGGAAATCGAAATCGTCGGTGGTGGGCAGCAGCGAGCCGGCCAGCTCCACCTCGCCCGCCAGCACGATCTCTTCCAGCCGCTTGGAGCCCTGCTCGGTGAGGCGGATGTCGATGCCCGGATAGCGGGCGCGATAGACGGCGAACAGCGGCGCGAACAGGGTGCTGGCCCCCAGCGGCGGCAGGCCGAGCCGCAGCGAGCCGGTCTTCAGTCCGCGCAGATCGGCGAGCTCGGCCACCAGATCATCCCGCTCCGCCAGCATGGTCAGGGCGCGGCGATAGACGATCTCGCCGGCGGTGGTGAGCATGCTTTTGTGGCCGATGCGGTCCAGCAGCGGCACGCCCAGCTCGTCCTCCAGCTGCTTCACGGCCTTGGAAATGGTGGGCTGGGTGGCGAACACCACCTTGGCCGCCTGGGAGAAGCCCCCTTGGCGCACCACCTCGACAAAGGCCCGGAGCGTCCGCAATTCCATAAGATGCCTATATGGAATGAATTGAATTCAGTCAATTCATTTTCATTATAGTCGGGGCGTGACTATCTTAGCGGTGTCGGCACTGGAGGTGCCCACCATGTTTACCAAAATGCCCGCTCCCGCGCGCGCGTTCCGGCGCAGCGCCCTTTATTTCCGTTCTGTGCTCCATCGCTCGGGGCTGCTGCAGATCGTCGTGCTCGCATTGTTCTGGATGCTGGGCGAGGCCATCGTCCGGCTGGCGCAACTGCCGCTGCCCGGCGGCATTGTCGGCATGGTGGTGGTGCTGGCGTTGCTCGCCAGCGGCTGGATCCGCCCGGCGGCGGTGCGGCGTGGTGCTTACTGGCTGATCGCCGAGATGCTGCTGTTCTTCGTGCCGGCGGTCATGGCGGTGCTGGACCATCATGAATTCGTCGGCCTGCTCGGCCTCAAGATCGTCGCCGTCATCCTGGTGGGCACGGTTCTGGTGATGGGCGGCACGGCGCTGACGGTGGACCTGTGCTACCGCTGGCGCGCCCGGCGGGAGGCACATCATGCCGGCGCTTGATCCCTTCGAAGCCACCCTTCTGTGGTCGGCAGTCACCATCGGCTGCTACCTCATCGCCCGGGTCATCGGCCGTCGCTGGCGGTTCTGGTGGACCTCGCCCCTGCTGCTGACGCCCATCATGGTGGGGCTCATCGCCCTCAGCCTCCATGCGCGCTACGCCGACTACATCCGCTCCACCCATTGGCTGGTGCTGATGCTGGGCCCGGCCACGGTGGCCTTCGCCATTCCCATCTACGAGCAGCGGGCGATGATTTTGCGCCATTGGCCGGTGCTGCTTTTGGGGGTGCTGGTGGGCTCGTCCATCGCCATGGTGGCCGCCTTCTTCATGGCCTCCTGGCTCGGCCTTTCCCACACGGTGCAGCTCAGCCTGATGCCGCGCTCCACCTCGACCCCGTTCGCCATGGCGGTGTCCGATGACATCGGCGGCATTCCCGATCTCACGGCGGTGTTCGTGGTGCTCACCGGCGTGGTCGGCGCGGCGCTGGGCGAGATCCTGCTGAAGGTGATGCCGCTGCGCTCCACATTGGCGCGGGGCGCGCTGTTCGGCATGGGCGCCCATGGCGCCGGCGTCGCCAAGGCGCACCAGATCGGGGGCGAGGAAGGCTCCATCGCCGGCCTGGTGATGGTGCTGGCGGGGCTGTTCAACGTGATGATGGCCCCGGTGGTCGCCTATCTGCTGCGCTGAACGCGCAGCAGGGGCACGCCGGCCTCCTCCGGGCGGCGGGCCGCAAGATCCGTGGCATGGATGGCGGCGGCGCCGAGCACCAGGGTCGCGCCCAGCTGATGGGCGAGGGCCACCGGCAGCGGCACCATCAGCAGCAGGGTCGCGATGCCGAGCCCCGCCTGCACGCTCACCAGCGCAAACAAAAGCCAGGCGCCACGGGCGGCGCGGGGATCGGCGCGGCCGGCATCGAGCGCGTGCACGAGGCTGAAGCCCCACAGCGCATAGGCGATCATGCGGTGATCGAACTGCACGGTGAACGGGTTTTCGAACAGATTGACCCAGCCGGGCCGCTGCGGCGCCAACTGGTCGAGGGGCGGGATGAGGCGCCCGTCCATGAGCGGCCAGGTGTTGAAGGCCATGCCGGCATCGAGCCCCGCCACCAGTCCGCCGGCGAAGATCTGCACCAGCACCAGAGCGAGTAGCGCCAGCGCCCCCCAGCGCACGCGCGTGGCGACCGGGGGCAGGGCGGCCCGGGGCGTGAGGCTGCGGGCGACCGCGACAACGGCCGCCAGGATCAGGCAGGCGAGGGTGAGGTGTACGGCGAGCCGATACTGGCTCACCGAGGTGCGCAGGGTGAGGCCGGAAGCCACCATCCACCACCCCACCGCGCCCTGCAGGCCGCCGAGCAGAAACAGGCCGAGGCAGCGCCGCAGCAGGCGGCCGCGCAGCAGCCCGCGGGCAGCGAAATAGAGGAACGGCAGCAGGAAGGCGGCGCCGATCAGCCGCCCCAGCAGCCGATGCCCCCATTCCCACCAATAGATCCGCTGGAACGCGGCGAGCCCCATGCCCTGGTTGAGGATCTGGTATTGGGGAATGGCCTTGTATTTCTCGAACTCGGCCTGCCACTCGGCCGGGGACAAGGGCGGCAGGGCGCCGGTCACCGGCTTCCATTCGGTGATGGAGAGGCCGGATTCGGTGAGACGGGTGGCGCCGCCCACCACCACCATGGCGATGATGAGGGCCGCGACCGCATAAAGCCACAGCCGCACCGGCCGCAGCGCATCGGCCGATGGCGTCTCTGATCGCGCGGCGTCACGCGGCCCCGCGACGGGTCCACTGGGCTGGAGCATGGCGTTCTCTCCCGCCGGCGGGCCATTCTGCCGTGGCTCTCGCGGCCAATCCGTTATAGAGGGCGGGAGCGGCGCGCCACAAGGCGCGCGATCGTCCATGGAACAGGAGGCCCCGCGACCATGCCCCAGCGCGTTCGCAAGCTCATCGGCACCGTGCTGATGCTGGCTCTGGTGGTGGTGTGGGCCCTTGGCGCCATGGCACTGGCGCAAGGCCGGGTCACCGAACTGCACTGGGCGCTGCAGACCGTGTGCTACGTGCTGCTGGGCAGCCTGTGGGTGCTGCCCGCCGGCGTGCTCATCTCGTGGATGGAGCGGCCCGACCGCAAGGCCTGAAGGTTCAGGCGGCGCCGCGCAGGGCCGGCAGCGGCTCGTCTTCCATATGCGCCGGTTCCGCCGGTGCGCTTTCGGCGTCCGCCGTGGGCGCGGGGCTGGGCATCGGCAGGGGGCCGGTGATCGGCGCCGCGACGAGGAGATCGTCGCCCAGCGGGGCATCCGCCGGCGGCTCGCCGGTCTCGTGGCGCAGCATCACCACCCGCGAGAAGCGCATCCGGGCCAGGGCGTCGAAACTCTCCACCGCCGCTGTCGCCGGGGCGCTGTCCGCGTGCAGGCAGACCACCAGCGGGTCGAGGCTGGGCAAGGCCGTGTCGTCGGCCACCAGGGGCGGATTGGCCACCACCACATAATCATAGGTGTGCCGCAGCGCCTCCAGCACCGCCGCCAGGGGGCTGGCGCTGGCCGGGTCGAGGCCCATGGCATTGGTGCTGCCGGGGGGCAGATGACCGGGTGGGATGATGTGGGCGCGGGAGTGGGGATCGCGATGCAGGGTCTCGCCGAAGCGGGCGCGCCCGAGCAGCAGCTCGCGCATGCCCGGCGCGCTGACCTCGCAGCCGAGATCGGCCAGCATCTCGGTGCCGTTGCCGGTGTGGCCCAGCACCACCAGCACCACGCCGGCCTCATCCGCCAGCCGGCGGGCGAGGGTGGTGGCGCAGGCATTGGCGGGCTCGGGCAGGCCATCGGATGTGACGAGCAGCAGGCGCCCGCGAATGCGCCCGGCGGCGGCCGACGGCACCGCCCGGGCATGGGGCACCAGCAGCGGCACCGCATCGGCGATGGGCAGGCCACGGCTCTCGGTGCCATCGAGCCAGCTGATGCGATGGTGGCTGGAAAGCTCGCGGGGCAGGTCGGACGGATTGAGGCGCCCCTGCCGCGGCGGCTCCCGTCGCCGGCGACGGCCCAGGCCGAAGGTGCCGATGGCGGCGGCCAGCAGCGCCAGGGACACCGGCCCCGGCAGATCGGGAACAAGGCGCGGTGTGGCGGGTATTCCCGCGCTCAATCCCGGGAGCCGGCCGGCGCCGGCCCCGCTGGTGGCCCGGGTGCCCGCATTGAGGTCGACGGCGGCGGTGACATAGGCATTGGCCAGGCGGGCCGCCAGATTGGGGGTTGGGGTCGATACCGAGATGCGCAGGGTGCGCCCGCCGTCCTGGGCGGAGATCTCCACCGCCTGGACGGTGCGCCGCGCCGCCTCGTCGGCGAGGGTCTTCGCATCGGATTCGGCGGCTGCGGCGAACAGGCTGTCGCCCGCCGCGAGCCGCGCCACATCGGCGGCGGACAGGTGGCCCATCACATCCCGCGCCATCTCGCGCGAGGCCAGAACCTGGCTGATGCCCTTCACCATCGCGGCCGGGGGCTGCGCACCCACATCGAAGGTCACGGCGGCGGTGGCCGAGAAGCGAGGTGGCAGGGCGCTGGCCAGCGCCAGTGCCGCCAGCACCGCCGCGCCCGCGCCAAAGCCGCCCACCCGGTGGGGCGTCGCGACCAGGCGGGACCACCGGGCGCCAACTCCTTGGGGGAGCTTCGGGACCGTGATGCGCGGGACCATGGGGTTTGTCCTGCCGTTGCCCCGGCGCAGTGCTGGGGCCTCTCCTGGCAGAAGAGCCGATTTATGGTTGAGAGAAGGTTAACCGCGCCGCCTCAGCGGTCCTCCCACTGCGGCGCGCGCTTGGCGAGCACCGCCGAAATGCCTTCGTCCGCGTCGCGGGCCAGCATGTTCTCGGTCATGACCCGCGAGGCATAGGCATAAGCGTCGTCGAGCCCCATTTCGGCCTGGGCGTAGAAGGCGGCCTTGCCGAGCTTCACCGGCACCTGTGACTTGGCGGCGATGCGCCCGGCGAGCTCGGTGGCGGCGGTGACGGCGGCGCCCCGCTCCACCACCCGGTTCACCAGGCCCATGCGATAGGCATCCTCCGCCAGCACCCATTCGCCCAGCAGCAGCATTTCCAGCGCGTGCTTGGGCGCGAGGTTGCGCGTCAGGGCCACCATGGGGGTGTGGCAGAACAGGCCGATATTGACGCCGGGCGTGCAGAAGCGGGCATCCGCGCCGGCCACCGCCAGATCGCAGCTCGCCACCAACTGGCAGCCGGCCGCGGTGGCCATACCTTCCACCGCTGCGATCACCGGCTGCGGCAGCCGCACGATGGCGGTCATGAGCGTGGAGCAGCGCTTCAGCACGTCCTCGAAATAGGCGCGGCCCCGATCGGCATCGCCGCGATGACCCTGGATCTCCTTGAGATCATGGCCGGCGGAGAACACCGGCCCCTCGGCGGTGAGCACCACGGCGCGGACGGCGTCGTCCCGGGCGATCTCCGCCAACGCCCCTGTGAGGGCCGCCATCATGGCTTCCGACAGGCTGTTGCGCGCCTGCGGGCGGGCCAGGGTGAGCGTGGCGACGCCGTCCCGAAGCTCCGTCTTGAGCACGGCTTCCGGGGTGGAAGAGGTCTCGGCGTGGGCGGCGGTGGGAACGGGCATGGGCGATCTTCTCCCGGTGGTGCTGCGTTTGCTCTTGGTTCGCGGCATTCTATGCGCAAGCGCGGCGCGAGCCAAAGCTCGGCCGGCATATAAGCCGGCATGGTGGGGCAGCGATGGGGAGGCGAGGGATGACGGGCATGGACGCAGGGGTGGCGCAGGCGGCGATGAGCCAGGCGGCGATGGAGCGGTTTCTCCACGTCGAGTTTCCCCAGGCCTTCGGCCCCGGGCGCGCCCACCACATCGAGCGGGTGGGCACCGACCTCGTGACCGTGCGGCTCGATGCGGCGGACGAGCATCTGCGCCCGGGCGGCACCGTTTCCGGGCCCGCCCTGATGGCGCTGGCCGACATCGCGGTTTATGTGGCCCTGCTGGCGCGGATCGGGCCCGTGGCACTGGCGGTCACCACCAGCCTGAACATCAATTTCCTGCGCAAGCCGGAACCGGGTGCCATCTTCGCCGATGCCCGGCTGATCAAGCTGGGGAAACGGCTGGCGGTGGGGGATGTGGGCATCCGCGGTGCGTCCGACCGCGACCTCGTGGCTCATTGCGTGGCGACTTACTCCATTCCGGAACGCCGCGCGAAGGTCTAGAACGGACGCGCTGCCCGCACCTCTCGCTGCTGTTACCATGATCGACATCCAAACCCTCATCATCTGGAATGGCGTCGCGCTCGCCGTCCTGGGGAGCCTGTTTCTGTTCTACTGGTTCTGGCAATCGCGCACCGGCGGGCTGCTGTGGTGGTGCCTGCCGTTCGTCTTCGGCCTGCTGGCGGCGGGCGCCAGCGCCGGCCACGATGCCTTGCCGGATGTTCTGGCGCCGCGGCTGGCCGTGGTGCTGATCATGCTGGCCTATGGCGCCGTGTGGCAGGCGGCGCGCGTGTTCAACGGTCATCGCGGGGTGCTGCTGCCGGTCGTGGCGGTCATCGCCGTGTGGTGCCTGCTGCCGGGCATCGGCGCCCCCGGCGCCCCCGAGGCTTATGTCAGCTCGGTGGTGCGCGGCCTGGTCATCGGCGCGTTCAACGGGCTGGCCGCTTATGAGTTCTGGCGCGGCCGGCAGGAAGAGCCGCTGCCCTCGCGGGCGGCGCTGGCGGCGATTCTCGGGGCGAACGCCGTATTCCAGGTGGTCAGCCATCTTTATGCGCCGGTCCTGCCGGCCCCCCTGGGGCTGGGCCCGACGGAAGCCTGGGCGGCCATCGCCTATAATCTGGCGGTGCTGCTGGTGGCGCTGGCGGTGACCATTCTGATGGTCTCCCTCTCGCGCGAGCGGGTGGCGGAGCAGTATCACCAATTGGCCCTGCACGACCAATTGACCGGGCTGCTGAACCGGCGCGCCTTCGATGCCGCCGGCGCTGAGAGCCAGGCGCCCTATGCCCTGCTGGTGATCGACATCGACCACTTCAAGAAGATCAACGACGGCTTTGGCCATCACGTGGGCGACGCGGTGCTGGTGGAGGCGGCGCGGGCCATTGAACGCTGCATCCGCCGCAGCGATCAGGCTTTTCGGCTGGGGGGCGAGGAGTTCGTCTGCCGCCTGCCCCACGCGGCGCTCGGGCAGGCCGAGGTGGTGGCCGAACGCATTCGCCGGGCCTTTGAAGCGCTGATCATCACTCTGCCGGAAGGCGAAGTTCACGCCACTTTGTCGGTCGGTGTGGCCGCGTGCGCCGATGGCGGGCGGCCGCAGGACGAGCTGTTCGCCGATGCGGATGCCGCTCTCTACATCGCCAAGCAGAGCGGTCGAAACCGCGTCACCCTCTCCACCTATGCCCGCCCGGCAGTGGACACCGCCACGCCCGCCCGGCCGCAAGTCGGGGCCTGAGCGGAGGTCTGCGGTGGTCGAACGGCAAGGGAGGGCGGAACCCTCCGAATTTCCGGCACTTTTTTGATGGTGTTAAATTACCATTTTTCTAAGTAATTGATATTCATATATAAATTGTGGCGCAATGACGTTGACGCGCCTTTGGGGGTCCGCTACAAGCCGCCTACATCGCCGGAGCGTGGGGTGGGTTCTTGGACCTGCCGTCTGGGCCGGCCTTTATAATCGGAAACCGACCCATGAAGACGTATTCGGCCAAACCCGCCGATATCGAAAAGAAGTGGGTGGTGATCGACGCCAGCGGCCTCGTAGTGGGCCGTCTCGCGACCATCATCGCCATGCGCCTGAAGGGCAAGCATCTGCCCATCTACACCCCCCACGTGGACTGCGGTGACAACGTCATCGTCGTGAACGCGGAGAAGGTGGTGTTCACCGGGCGCAAGAAGGACCAGAAGGCCTACTACCACCACACCGGCTTCCCGGGTGGCATCAAGGAGCGCACCGCCAAGTTCATCCTCGAAGGCCGCTTCCCGGAGCGGGTCATCGAGAAGGCGGTGGAGCGCATGCTCGCCCGCGGCCCGCTCGGCCGCAAGATCCTCGGCAACCTGCGTGTCTACAAGGGCCCGTCCCACCCGCACGAGGCCCAGCAGCCGGTCGCTCTCGACGTGGCGGCTCTCAACCGTAAGAACGTGAGGAACTGACATGGCCGAGGTTCTCCAGTCCCTCGACGCCCTCGGCGCTGCGTCCATCGCCACCGAGGAGTCCTCTGCTCCCGTGCATGTCCAGAAGCTGGACAAGTTCGGCCGCGCCTATGCCACCGGCAAGCGCAAGGACGCCGTGGCCCGCGTGTGGGTTCGCCCCGGCACCGGCAAGATCACCGTCAACGACCGGGATATCGAGGTGTATTTCGCCCGTCCCGTGCTGCGTCTGATGATCAACCAGCCGTTCCAGGCCGCGGCCCGTGAAGGCCAGTATGACGTGGTGTGCACGGTGGCCGGCGGCGGCCTCTCCGGCCAGGCCGGTGCGGTGCGTCACGGCATCTCCAAGGCGCTCACCTATTACGAGCCGGAACTGCGCTCCCCCCTCAAGAAGGGCGGCTTCCTCACCCGCGACAGCCGCGTGGTCGAGCGCAAGAAGTACGGCCGGGCCAAGGCGCGTCGTTCGTTCCAGTTCTCCAAGCGCTGAGCGCGGACGAGCGGTTCAGACCGGATGTTTGGAAACGGCGGGGATGTCCCCGCCGTTTTCTTTTTGCCCGCGGCTTCGCCCTGTCCGCGATGTCAGGAGCCGGGGACGAGGTGGGCGCGAACCTGCGCCGCGACCTCCTCCACATGGGTCTGCGCCAGGTCATGGTCGCCGCCGGCCACCACATGCAGCCGCGAATCGGGCAGCAGGGCGGCCAGCCGCTCACCCACCGGCAGCGGGCTGATGGCATCACGATCCCCCCACAGCAGCAGGGTTGGCGTGCGCAGGGTCGCGATCTGTGCGGAGAGGTCGGCGCCGGCGGAGGCGAGCCAGCGCGCGGCGCTAGGATAGGTGCGGTAATAGTCCGGTCGCCAGTCGATGGCGCCGAGCGGGGTGGTCGGAATGCCGCCAGAGGTGGCGGTGAGCACCAGTCGCGCCAGCCGGTGCGGCGCCGCCAGGGCGGCCTTGACGGCGATCAGCCCACCCATGGACTGGGCGACCATATGGACGGGCTCGTCCATCTCCCGCAGAACCAGCGCCACCAGGTCGTCGAGGCCGCTCACATCAGCGCGGGCCGGCTCATGGCCGAGCCCGGGCCAGGAGAGGAACACCCCCTCGATCCCGGCGCACCGGGCCACCGGTTTCCAGAAGTCCGCGCTGGCGCCGGCGCCGGGCAGAAACAGGGTTTTCATCGCGCCCCTGTTCTGCTCAGCAAAAGGGAGCTGCTAGGCGGCAAACCCTCAGAAGCTCGGCGTGTTACCGGCGAGCGGGCTCCAGGAGCCGTTGTTGGTGGGATCGCCGGGCGGGCCACCGCCCCAGCCGCCGGTGAGATCCGGCGGGAAGGCGTAGTTCATGTTGCGGTCGTTGCCGATCTTCACGTCGGGGCGGATCGCCGGACCAGGGCCCGGATCGAGGTAATTGCCCTGGGGAATGACCGGCAGCTGGATGACGCGCGGGGTGATGACCACGTGGGGGCGCGAGTTCTGCGCCACGGCCACGGCGCTCAGGCCGGTGAGGCCTGTCAGCAGCATCATGGCCCGAGCGCTGGATGCCAACCTGATAGTGAGCATGGACGTGCCCCGCCTCCAATCCGGACCTTGCACTTGACTGCTCGCCTTGAAGCACGTTCGCGCCGGAGTGTGAAGGGCCTTGCCGCAACGGGGGTGATGGGGCGATGGGTCCTGAAATTGACGCTGCGTGTGGTGCGGCCAGTCGTTAAGTTGCTCTCCGGCTTCGATTCTGGGGAGATGGGGGATGACGATGCGCACGGTGGAGGGTCGCGGCGCGGCTGTCGGAAGGCTTGCCAGGGGCCGCACGGGCCTTGCTGTCGCGGCGCTTGCGGGTGTGTTCGGGCTCGCCACCACGGCGGCTATGGCGGCCCCGGCCCGCATCATCCTGCTGCGCCACGGCGAGAAGCAGGATGCCTATCGCCTGTGCGCGACCGGCGCCGAACGGGCCCAGGCGCTGGCGGCGCGCTATCTCGGCAAGAGCGCGACCCAAAGCCTGTTTCGCCCCGGCGAGACGCCCAAGGCATTCTTCGCCGTCACCCTGCACACGCTGGAGACCATCTCACCCTCGGCCATGTCGTGGGCCATGCCGGTGACCATCTATTCGAGCCTGCCCGGCGGCAGCGCCCAGGCGCTGGATGACACCATCGACGTGCGGACCGGGCAGTTGGTTCAGAACCTGCTCGCCGACCCGATCTGGAACGGCAGCACCGTGGTCATCACCTGGGAGCACGACCACATCGCCAAGAAGGAGAAGGCCCCGGCCGCCGGGGCGGCGAAGGCCCACGGCGATGCTCCCCATGACAGCGGCCAGACAGAGGGGGCACACAAGGGCGGCGGGCACAAGGATGGCGCAAAGGCCTCGGGCCATCGGCCGGAAGCCCCCTCCACCCTCTATGGGCTGCTGGGGCTGAAGGATGTGCCCGGTGCCCTGGCCTCCTGGCCGGGGGCTACCTACGACTATTTCTGGATCATCGATTTCGATCCCGCTACGGGCCAGGTGACCCAGTTCGCCAAGCAGAAGCAGGTCTATGACGGGCCCTATGCGAACCTGCCGCAGAACGATTGGGGCGCGCCCAACGGCCTCACCGCGGCCAGCGGCTGCGCCCTCGCCCACGGCGGCTAGGGGCGCGGCTCGCCGGCCGCCTCACGGCGCCGGGCCCACCAGCGCGCGAGCAGGTGGTCGAGGGAGAGCCGGCCGGGGCCGCGCAGCACCAGCAGCAGGAACAAGGTGGCCCAGGTGCCGTGGGTGGGCCAGGCATCGGGATAGACGAAGATCTCGATGATCAGGGTCATTACCAGCAGGGCGAAGGCGGCGGGCCGGGTGGCGAGCCCGGCCACCAGCAGCACCGGCAGGCCGAGCTCGGCGGCGCTCGCCATGTGGGCGGCCCAGGTGGGGTCCAGCAGCGGCAGGCGATACTCTTCCCGGAACAGGTAGATGGCGCTGTCGGAGACGTGTCCGTTGGCGTCGAGCTTGGTGAGGCCCGACTGAAAGAAGACGCCGGCGGGAAAGATGCGGGCGCCCAGCGCCAGGACATCATCCCAGAAGCGGGACAGGGGCAGTGTGGTCATCACGAGGCACCTCCCGGTCGCGGTTGGCTTGTGGTTGGCCAGGTGAGGGCCCCCCGATCGAGCAGCGGGGGCAGCACGGTGGCGAGATCCGCCGGTGCCGCGAGCCGCTCCGCCAGGGCGCCGAGCGTGCGCGGCGTCGCCAGCTCCTCCAGCAGCCGCTCGCCGTGCGGGGGGAGCAGCGACAGTTCCACGTCCAGCTCCGGCCGGGTGACCAGGGCCGCCTCGGCGGTCCACTGGTCCAGCGGGCGCAGTGGCAGGTGGCCGCTGTTCATGCGCCACAGGGTGACCACCGGCCAGGGCGAGCGCAGCCAGCGGGTGGCGGGATGGCGGGCCAGAGGCAGGGTGGCGGCGGCGGCGAGGGTCTCGGCCGCGAGGTCGGCTCGGCACGCGGCGCGGGCATCGGCGGCGTGATAGGCCTCGATCATCAGCCGTTCCAGGCGCGCCACGTCGGGCAGATAGGGCAGCGGCGCGGTGCCCGGAAGCTGCGCCAGATGCTCGGGAAACTCCTGGCCGTAATGCGCCAGCACCGGTGAGCGTGGCGGGTTGTGCGCCACGAAAGCGCCGGCGGCGGCGACGAAATAGGCGTCGCCCACCAGCGCCCGCACCACCGGAAACGCCACCGCCAGGGCATCAATCAGGGTGACGCGCACGGTGGTGCGGTGAATGGCGAAGCGCCGGGCCACGGGATCGCCCCCTGCGGCGCGCAGGCCTTGGGGCGGCGGCGCCGCGGGGGTGAGGCAGGCGTGGGCGAAGGCGGCATCGCCGGTTTGCGGGGGCAGGGCGGGCGCGGTCATCTCAAGCCGCCTTCCGGCACCGGGCGAGCACCGCGCCGGCACGCTCGGCCTCGGCCCGCAGGACGGGCCAGGCGGGGACGTCATTGTCCCATTCGATCAGCGTGGGCAGTGGACCCGTGCGGGCGATGACGGTCTCGAAAAGTGCCCAGACGGGATCTGCAACCACCCCGCCATGGGCATCCAGCAGCAGCGGTGCCGGGCCCGCGCTGGTGGCAGAGGCGTGGCCCGCCAGGTGGATCTCGCCCACCGGCGCGAGGGGAAAGGCCCGCAGCAGCGCCTGCGGGCTCAGGGCGTGATTGGTGGCGGAGACGAACAGGTTGTTCACATCCAGCAGCAGGCCGCAGCCGGTGCGGCGGGCGATCTCGCCGAGGAACTCGGGCTCGGGGATCGTGCTTTCGGCGAAGGTGAGATAGGTGGCCGGGTTCTCCAGCAGGATCTGGCGGCGGAGCGCCTCCTGCAACTGGTCCACATGGGCCACCACCTGATCGAGCCGCTCGGGCGTGTAGGGCAGGGGCAGCAGATCATTGAGGAAGAGTCCGTCGTGGCCGGCCCAGGCCAGGTGCTCGGAGAAACGCTCCGGCTGGTGGCGATCACACAGCCGCACCAGACGGGCGAGGTGGGCCGCATCCAGCGGCGCGCTGCCGCCGAGGCCAAGGCCGACGCCGTGGATGGACACGGCATAATCCTGGTGCAGCCGCGTCAGGTCCGCATGGGGGCGGCCCCCGTCCCCCATGTAGTTTTCTGCGTGCACCTCGAAGAAGGCGAGCGGCTGGGCGGCGGCGGTGATGGCCGCGAAATGCTGCGGCTTGTAGCCGACGCCGGGGCCGGCGGGCAGCGCGCCAACGGCGACGTCGTGACGGGGCGGATGCGCGGGCATGGGGCTCTCCTGTGACACGGTGTGCGCCGGCCACCACCCGGGCCGCGGGGCGCCCGGATGGTGGCGGCGCGGCGGCCGGACGCGGCCGCCGGGGTCAGGACTTGATGGGGGTGAGGGAGCCCATGCCGTGGGGGGTCTTGAGGGTGGTGCAGGTGCCCGCCGGCACCAGCTTCCAGGCATTGCCCTGATAGTCCATCTTGGCGGTGCCGGCGCAGGTGGTGCCGGGACCGGCGGCGCAATCGTTCTGGCCCTTGAGGGCGACGCCGAAGCACTTCTCCTTGCCCGCCTCCTGGGCGGCGGCGGGGGTGGAGACGGCGGCGAGGGTGGCGGCCAGGCTGCCAAGGATGGCGAGGGTGGCGACAGGCTTCATGGGATTGCTCCGTGTGAGAAAGGCCGCGTCCATCGCGACCTCATCCGCACTTCGCGGCCACCGGGGGCGGCGTTACCGGCATCACGCGCCTGTGTTCGCATCGGCGGCGATCGTCGGAAATTCTGCGGGCGGCTGTAACGTCGGTGCGCCGGCGCGCGAACAGGGGAGGTGAACATCGTCGCTTCCATGCGCGAGGACTGGGCCCAGCTCATGTGTGCCGGACTGGACGGCGACACGGCGGCCTACCATCGCCTGCTCAGCGAACTCGCGCCGGTGCTGCGGCGCGTGGCGCAACGCATGCTCGCACGCGCCGGACAGGGCTCGGGCGAGATCGAGGATGTGGTGCAGGAGACCCTGCTTGCCATTCATCTGAAGCGGCAGACCTGGGACCGCAGCACGCCATTGATGCCCTGGGTATGGGCTATCACCCGCCACAAGGCGCTCGATGTGCTGCGCCGCCAGGGGCGTCGCGCCGAGGTGCCCCTCGACGCCCTGGACTCGGTGCTGGAGGAGGTGGCCGCCCCGGAGCCGGCCGAGGCGGGGTTGGCGGAACGCGATGTGGCCCGCCTCACCCAGAGCCTGTCCGACCGCGAGCGCGCGGTGGTGGAGGCGGTCTATCTCTCGGGGGCGAGCGCGCGGGAAGCCGGCCAGCGCCTGGCCATGAGCGAGGGGGCGGTGCGGGTGGCACTGCACCGCGCGCTGAAGCGTCTCGCCGCGGCCTATGGAGGAGCCAAGCCATGAAGACCGACGACCTGATCCTGGCTCTCGCCGCCGATGCCCGCCCCCATGGGCCGTCACTGGTGGCGGGCCTCATCGGCGCGGTGATCGCCGGCGGGCTGCTGGCGGCGGTGGCGCTGCTGCTCACTTTGGGGCCCCGTCCTGATTTCGCGGCGGCGCTGGCATCGCCACGCTTCCTGTTCAAGTTCGCGGTCACCGCAAGCCTTGTGGTGACGGCGGCACGCCTGGCTTTGGTGCTGTCGCGCCCGGGTGCCGATCACCTGCGCGCGCTGCGGCTTTTGTGGCTGCCGGCGGTGCTGCTGGTCGGCGCGGTGGTGGTGGAACTGCTGAGCGTGCCGGCCACCGGCTGGCAGGCGCGGCTGGTGGGCACCAATTGGGCGGTGTGCCTGGTGGCGGTGCCGGGCCTGTCGTTGGCGCCGCTGGCGCTGGCGCTCTGGGCGCTGCGGCGCGGCGCCCCCGCCCAGGCGCCGGTGGCCGGGCTGGTGGCGGGGCTGCTCGCCGGCGCCATCGGCGCGTTCTTCTACGCCGCCCATTGCCCGGACGATTCGCCGTTGTTCGTGGCCGTCTGGTACACCCTTGCCATCGGCGCGGTGGGGGCGCTGGGGGCGGTGCTGGGCGCGCGCCTGCTGCGCTGGTGAGGGGTTAAGCGGGGCGCTTGCGGCCGGTGCGCGATGCCCGCGTGATTGAGAATGTCTCCATATCGTCGCATGCCATGTTGATCCACGCGACAGCACGTATTATCCAAACAATACGGCTGAAGACTGTAATATTGAATGCTTCTAAAGTAGCCGAATGAAGCTTGAATACTGCGGTTCATGGCAATCAGTGATCTGGAGTGATTCAAAAATGACCAAGCAAGAATATCTCCGCGCCGCCTGGTCAGACGCTCAGCCCATGGGCGAGGGGTGGTCGGGCGGCGGTTCCGGCCCGGTGCGGGCCATTCCGATGGTGGATACCCAGCTCGACAGCCGCGACCTGTTCGTGGCCGGCCGGCTCATCACCATCGCCCATGGCGACCAGACCTATCAGCTGCGGCTCACCGCCCAGAACAAGCTGATCCTAACCAAATAGGCCCGGTGCCGGGTCGCGGCGCGGCGCGTCGAGGCGGCGGGCCGCGGCTGTCCGCAGGGGCGGGCGCCGTGGCAATTCGCGCCTTTCCTTTGCCCTGTTCCTTTGCCACGAGGTGCCGCTGGCACGGGTCGATGGCGTGAGGCGGGGCGGGGGCACCTTCCTGCGGTCGGGTCGGGTCTTTCCGGGGCGGGGCTTTCTGTTATTGTCCGCGCCCAATTCAACCGGGTCCGACCACAAGCATGGCCATCTCAGAGCCCGCCCCCCATAAGGGCCGGGCGTCCGTCCTCGACCTTCCGCACCGTCTGCCGCGGGCGCTGGATCTCGCCGCCACCAGCCACGGGCGTGCCTGCTTCGTGCTGGTGGTGGTGGCACTGCTGGCCTTCCTGCCGGGGCTGTTCTCGCTGTCGCCCATCGACCGGGACGAGGCGCGCTTCGCCCAGGCCACCAAGCAGATGCTGGAGAGCGGCAATTACGTGGACATCCGCTTCCACGTGCAGGCGCGCCACAAGAAGCCGGTGGGCATCCACTGGCTGCAGGCCGCTTCCGTGAAGCTGGGTGAGGCCGTGGTGGGCCCTTCCGCGCGCACCTCCATTGCCTTCTACCGCCTTCCCTCGCTGATCGCCGCCATCGGCGCGGTGCTGCTCACCTATTGGACGGCGCTGGTGTTCGTCACCCGGCGCGGGGCGCTGCTGGCCGGCCTGATGATGGCCACCTGCGTGCTGCTGGGGGTCGAGGCGCGCCTCGCCAAGACCGATGCGGTGCTGCTGTTCACCATCGTCGCCGCCTTCGGCGCGCTGGCCCGGGCCTATCTGCGGCCGCCCAATCCCCGGGTGGGAGACTGGGGCCTGGCGGCCATTTTCTGGACCGCCATGGCTGCCAGCATCCTGGTGAAGGGGCCCATGGGGCCGCTGTTCGTGGGCCTGGCGGTGCTGGCGCTCGCCATCACCGAGCGCTCCGGCCGCTTCCTCAAGCCACTGAAGCCATTGGTGGGTCTGCTGTGGTGCCTGCTGCTGGTGCTGCCGTGGTTCATCGCCATTTACATCGTCACCGACGGCGCCTTCTACCAGCACGCGGTGGGCGTCGACATGCTGGGCAAGGTGACGGAAGGCCAAGAGGGACATTGGGGCCCCCCCGGCACCTATCTCCTGGCGGTGTGGGGCACTTTCTGGCCGGCCATCGTGCTGGTGGCCATGGCGGTGCCTTTCGCCTGGCGCATGTGGCGCGCGCCACGGGTGCGCTTCCTGCTGGCCTGGGTGGTGCCCGCCTGGATCGCTTTCGAGCTGGCGGCCACCAAGCTGCCCCATTATGTGCTGCCGCTCTATCCGGGCCTCGCCATCCTGGCGGTGCTGGCGATCGAGAAGAACAGCCTCGCCAAGGTCGGCAGTCGGCTGGCGGGCCTGGTGTGGCTATGGCCCATCCTCGCCGGCGTGCTGGCGGTGGTGCTGGGCGGCGGCTATGTGGTGCTGGGCAGCGGCTTCGCCTTCGGCCTCGCCGCCTGGCCGTTGCTGCTGGTGGCGGTGCTGCTGGCGGTGCTGGCTGCGCGCGCGCTTCCGGGAGCCGGGCCCGAAGGGGCGTTCCTGACCGCCGCCTGCGCGGCCTTGGTGCTCTATTTCACAGTCTATCAGCTGCTGCTGCCGCAGATGCGGGCGGTATGGATCTCCGAGCGGCTGGCCGCCATCGCCGCCGAGAGCGGGTGCCCGGCCGGCAATATTGCCTCCATCCCCTATCAGGAGCCGAGCCTCGTCTTCCTGGTGGGAACGGACATCCGCTACACCTCGGCCGCCGCCTCGGCCGATCTGCTGAAGCAGGGCGGTTGCGCTTTGGCCTTCATCGGCCAGAAATTCGAGAAGCCATTCCAGAGGCGGGCAGCGGAGCTTGATCTGAAGTACCGCGCCATCGCCACCGTGGAGGGCTTCACCTACAACGGCGGGCGACCCATCAGCATCACCGTCTACCGCTCCATGGAGCCGGCCCGGTGAGCGCCACGAGCGGGCAGGCCGCCGCACGGGTGATCGAGGGCGGCCGCGCCGTGGTGGCTGGGCTCGTCTCGGGGCTGGCCTATCTGTTGCGCCGCCCGGCGCACCGGGTGCCGGCGCCGCGGGTGGTGCGGGCCGGCTGGCCGGAAATTCTGGCGGGCCTGGCGGTGGGGATAGGACTGGTGGTGGCGGCGATGCTGCTGGTCGATCCGCTGGTGGCGGGGCTGCGCAGCCGGCTGGCGGCGCCCGTACTGGTGGTGGCGGAGCGGCTGACCGACCTTGGCCTCGGCGGGGTAGTGCTGTGGCCGCTCGGGCTCCTGCTGGCCTATGTGCTGGCGCTGCGCGGCACCCTGGACGACATGGGCCGCCGCGTCGCCAGCGCGGTGATCGCTCGCCTGGGCTTCCTGTTCCTGTCCATCGCCGGGGTGGGACTGCTGGTGACCGTGGTGAAGCGGCTGCTCGGGCGGGCCCGTCCCTATGCGGCGTGGCACCTGCCGGGGGAATATCCGCAGTTGACGTTCCACTGGCTGGCGTGGAAATCCACGTTCGCGTCATTTCCCTCGGGTCATGCAACCACCGTGTTCGCGACGGCTGTCGCCTTCGGTGCGCTCTACCCGCGGGCCCGGCGCGCGCTGTTGGCGCTGGCGGTGGTGGTGGCGGCGACCCGGGTGGTGCTCGGCTCCCATTTCCCCAGCGATGTGATCGCCGGGGGCGTGGTGGCCTGCGTGTTCGTGCTGTGGATGGTAAAGGTATTTGCCGCACGCCGGCTGGTGTTCCAGGTGGACGCCGAAGGGTGTATCGCCCCCATGGCGGGGCCCTCGGCGCGGCGGCTCGGCCTGCTGCTGCCCTGGTGCCGCCGCTCTCCCGTATCCCTTGAAGAGGCGAGATCGTGACCTCCGCTGATCCAAGTACCGCTGTCGTCCCCCGCCTCTCGGTGATCATCGCCGTTCGGGATGAGGCGGAGAATGTGGCGCCGCTGATCGATGAGATCGATCAGGCGCTGTCGTTCGAGCCCTTTGAGCTGATTTTCGTCGACGACGGCTCGTCCGATGGCACCCTGGCCGCGCTGCGGGTGGCGGCCGCGAGCCGCCCCTACATGCGCATCTTCGTGCATGAGACCTCCTGCGGGAAGTCCGCGGGCCTGGACACGGGCGCCTGGGCGGCGCGGGGCGAACTGCTGCTGCTGCTCGACGGTGATGGCCAGAACAATCCCGCCTATCTGCCGGAGATGGTGCGGGTGATCGATGCCGGCGGTCCCATCGTCGGCATGGTGCAGGGCGAGCGGCAGGGCCGCAAGGACACCGCCTTCAAGCGCTTCCAGTCCCGCCTCGCCAACGCGGTGCGCCGGGCGCTGCTCAATGACGGCAACCGCGATACCGGCTGCGGCCTGAAGGTGGTGCGGCGCGACGTGCACCTGCGGCTGCCCATGTTCGACGGGCTGCACCGCTTCATGTCGGCGCTGGTGCGGCGCGAGGGCTATGAGATCCGCACCGTGCAGGTGGTGGATCGCGAACGCTGGCACGGCGTCTCCAAATACGGTTTCTGGAACCGCCTGTGGGTGGGCATGGCTGATCTCATCGGGGTGTGGTGGCTCATTCGCCGCCGCCGCATGCCCCGCGTGGTGGAGCACGGCTGAGATGGTCTATTACCTCTCGGAGATCGTCCGGTACTTCCACGAGGTGTTCGTGGAGCAGTTCGACTGGTGGACGGTGCTGGGCCTGGTGGCCCAGTTCATGTTCACCATGCGCTTCGTGGTGCAGTGGATCGCCTCGGAACGGGCCCAGCGCTCGGTGATTCCGTTCGCCTTCTGGACCTTCTCGCTGGGTGGCGGCACCCTGCTCCTGGTCTATGCCCTCTATCGGCGTGATCCGGTGTTCATCGCCGGCCAGGCGCTGAGCACCTTCATCTATATCCGCAACCTGCAGTTCGCCCTGCGCGAGCGGCGGGCGGCCCGGGCGGTGACCTGAGCTCTTCTCATTCACTGGCACATGATCTACGGCCCGTACAGCAGCCGCTGCGCGGGCCGTTGTCCCTTATGCGCGTGCAACGTCAATGCAGGATGTGGTCCACCGGCTGCGGCAGCGCCGGCAGGTCGCTCTCACCCCGGGCCTCCCGCAGGCCGATCTCCATGGCCGTGGCGAGCGCCGCGATGGGCAGGTCATTGGGCAGGGTGCCGAACGGCTCCTCCAGTTCGCTGCCCAGCGCATCGAGGCCGAAGAAGGTGTAGGCGACGAGGGCCGTGGCCACCGGCGTGCCCCAGCCCAGCACGTCGGCGAAGCCGAACGGCAGCAGGAAGCAGAACAGATAGGCGGTGCGATGGAGCAGCAGCAGGTAGCCGAACGGCACCGGCGTGCTCTTGATGCGCTCGCAGGCGGCCAGAACATCATTCATTCGCGCCACCACATCGTCGATGGCGCGGTATTCCACGTCGGACAGCACATTCCGGGCGCGCAGGCGGGCCAGGGTCTCGCCCATCTCGCGCAGCAGCCGCTCGGGCGGATTGGGGCTGGCGGCCATCGCCGCCGCGAGGCCGGCGGGCATTACCCGGTCTAGCGATGTGGCGGCGGCGCCGGGGCGCAGGTGGGCCACCAGCGCATGGGGGAAGGCGATGGCGAGGTCGATCAGCCGCCACCGCGCGGCGGCGGCATCCGGCCCGTAATGCTCCAGCAGCAGCGTGCGGCGGGTGAGGTCACGCAAGGCGGCGACCAGCGCGCCCCAGGCTTTGCGGGCCTCCCACCAGCGGTCGTAGCAGGCATTGTTGGAGAAACCGAGGAACACCGACAGGGCGATGCCCAGCAAGGCGAAGGGGGCGCCGCTGAAGGTGGGGAAGGCCCCCGGTGCCCGCCCGTGGGCGAACACCACCACCGTCGAAAGCGCCATCACCACAAGCACCTGCGGGAAGATCCGCTGCAGCACGGAGCCCCTCAGAATCAGGAACAGGCGTACCAGGCCGGGACGCTCGCGGACGATCATGGCCAGGCCTCAGGCGGCGGCGCGCATCTTGGCGAAGGCCTGGTCGAGGTCCGCCTTCAGGTCGGTCGTGTCCTCGAGGCCGATATGCAGGCGCACCGCCGGGCCTTCCACATTCCACGCCGTGGCGGTGCGGTAGTCGCTGCAATCGAACGGGATGGCGAGGCTCTCAAAGCCGCCCCAGGAATAGCCCATGCCGAACAGCTTCAGGGAATCGAAGAAGGCCGCCACCGCCTGCTCCGGCACCGGGTTCAGGATGAGGCTGAACAGGCCCGAGGCGCCGGTGAAGTCCCGCTTCCAGATGGCATGGCCGGGATCGGAAGGCAGCGCCGGGTGCAGCACCCGGGAGACCTCGGGCCGGCCTTGCAGCCATTGCGCCATCTCCAGCGCCGCCTGCTGGTGATGGGCGAGCCGCACCGCCAGGGTGCGCAGCCCGCGCGCGCCGAGCGCCGCATCGTCCGGCGAAATGGTGATGCCCAGGTTGCCGTGGGTGGTGATGACCTTCTTCCAGGCCGGCCCCACCGCCGAGATGGTGCCGAGGTTCAGGTCCGCGTGGCCGCCGATATATTTGGTGCCGGCCTGGATGGAGATGTCGACCCCGGCCGCGTGCGGCTTGAAGAACACCGGCGTCGCCCAGGTGTTGTCGATAAGGGTGGCGACGCCGCGCGCCCGCGCCACCGCGGTGATGGCGGGCACATCCTGCATCTCGAAGCTCTGCGAGCCCGGGGCCTCCAGGAAGATGGCCCTGGTGTTGTCGCGGATGAGGCTTTCGATGCCGGCGCCGATCAAAGGATCGTAATAGGTGGTCTCCACGCCCATGCGCTTCAGCACCGTGTCGCACACCGTGCGGGTGGGGCGATAGGCGGTGTCCACCATCAAGAGGTGGTCGCCGGCGTTCAGCACCGAGAGCAAAGCGATGGAGCAGGCGGACAGGCCCGAGGGGGTGAGGGCGACGCCGTCGCTGCCCTCGATGGCCTGCAGAGCCGCCTCGAAACCCTCGGTGGTGGGATTGCCGCGCCGGCCATAGCTGTAGCGGCCGCGGTGGTGGATGAGATCGTCATAGCTGGCGGACAGGACGGTGGAGCCGCGCACCACCGGCGTGTTGACGAAGCCGTCGAAGCGCTGGGGATCGCGGCCAAGGAGGACCAGCTGGGTGGCAGTCTTCAACCCTGCCGTGTCGATCCCGTCGTGTCCATCCGCCATTTCGAGCTCCTGTCATAAGTCCCGGATAAGCCGTGCGTCGCTATTGACCGTACCGCAACATCGGTTTGTGATGGGCGGGATAGACGTCTCGGGCCGCGGCGTCGAGCCTTCACCGCAGCGGGAAGGTCCGCCCGGCAGTGGGCTCGGATTTATCCAAAGAAGGAACCTTCCGTGAAACGCATCCTCCTCGCAGCCGCCGGCCTCCTGTCCCTGGTCGGTGTGGCTCATGCCTCCACCCTCGACGAGGTCAAGGCACGGGGCGCGCTCAACTGCGGCGTGTCACAGGGCCTGCCGGGCTTCTCCTCGCCGAACGACAAAAATGAATGGACCGGATTCGACGTGGATTTCTGCCGCGCGGTGGCGGCGGCGATCTTCAACGATCCCACCAAGGTGAAATTCACCCCCCTGTCGGCCAAGGACCGCTTCACGGCCCTCACCTCCGGCGCCATCGACCTCCTGTCGCGCAACACCACCTGGACCATGTCGCGCGACACCACGCTGGGCTTCAACTTCGCCGGCGTCACTTACTATGACGGCCAGGGCTTCCTGGTGCGCAAGTCGCTGGGGCTGAAGGGCTCCAAGGAGCTGGAGGGCGCCTCCATCTGCGTGCAGACGGGCACCTCCAACGAGCTGAACGTGGGCGACTATTTCCGCGCCAACAACATGAAGTATCGCGAAGTGATCGCCTTCGCGACCCTCGACGAGACCGTGAAGGCCTATGAGTCGGGCCGATGCGACGTGTTCACCTCCGACAAGTCCCAGCTCGCGGCGGTGCGCCTCAAGCTCACCAATCCCGCCGACCACGTGCTGCTGCCCGAGACCATCTCCAAGGAGCCCCTCGGCCCGCTGGTGCGCCATGGCGACGACCAGTGGTTCGATCTCGTGAAGTGGACCTATTTCGCCCTGCTCGATGCGGAGGAACTGGGTGTCACCTCCAAGAACGTGGGTGAGATGGTCAATTCCGCCAATCCGGAAGTGAAGCGGTTGCTGGGCACCGACGGCAAGTATGGCGAGGGTATCGGCCTCACCGCGGACTGGGTGGTGCGGATCGTGAAAGCCACCGGTAACTACGGCGAGATCTACGACCGCAACGTGGGTCCCTCGACGCCGCTCGGCATCGAGCGCGGCCTCAACAATCTGTGGAACCACGGCGGCATCCAGTACGGCATGCCGGTGCGCTGAGGCGCGGCATTTCCTCACCGAAAAGGAAGCGGGCGCCGGTGTGCCCGCTTCCACAGCATAAAAATTGCATAAAATAAGAATTGGAAGCCGAAGAGCTTCCGCACCTTCGAGGGTTTCATGTCGGATGCTCGCCTCTCTGACCCCGCCCTCGGGCGGCGGCGTTGGTCGTGGACGGATCCGAAGCTCCGCTCATCTGTTATTCAGATCGTGCTCGGGCTCGTTCTCGTCTGGCTTGTGTGGTCCTTCTATGCCAATGCGCAGGGCAACCTGTCGCGGCTCGGCATCGCCTCGGGCTTCGGCTTTCTTGAAGACCGCGCCGGCTTCGCCATCAGCCAGACGCTCATTCCCTATAATGAGAACATGAGCTATGGGCGGGCCTTCCTGGTCGGCCTGCTGAACACCCTGCTGGTCGCCTTCCTTGGCGTCATCCTCGCCACCATCCTCGGCTTCCTGGTGGGCGTGGCGCGCCTTTCCAAGAATGTGGTGATCAAGGCGCTGGCCTCTGCTTACGTGGAGGTCACCCGCAACCTGCCGCCTCTGTTCCAGATCCTGTTCTGGTATCTGGCGGTGCTGGCGGCCCTGCCCACGCCGCGGCAGAGCTGGGGTGTGGGGCTGCAGCCGCTGTTTGGTGCCCTCGGCTCCGGTCTGTCGGCCATCGGCCTTGGCTTTCTCGGCGCGCCCCTCAGCGCCTTCGCCGCGGACCTGGGCGCCCCGGCGGTGTTCATCAACAACCGCGGGCTGATGATGCCCAAGCCCATCTTCGGCGAGGGCTCTGGGCTGATCCTGGCCGCCCTGGTGCTGGCGCTGGTGGTCAGCTTCCTTATCGCCCGCTGGGCCCGCAAGCGGCGGGAGGCCACGGGTGCGCAGTTTCCGGTGTTCTGGTCGTCCCTCGGCCTGATCATCGTGCTGCCGCTGATCGCCGCGGCGCTGGTGGGCTTTCCGGTTCACATGGATGTGCCACACCTGCGCGGCTTCAACTTCCAGGGCGGACTTTCGGTCATCCCCGAATTCGTGGCGCTGCTGCTGGCCCTGTCCACCTACACGGCCGGCTTCATCGCCGAGATCGTGCGCTCGGGCATTCTCGCGGTCTCGAAGGGACAGAGCGAGGCCGCCCATTCGCTGGGGCTGCGCACCGGGCCCACCTTGCGCCTCGTCATCATTCCGCAGGCCATGCGGGTAATCGTGCCGCCCCTCACCAGCCAGTATCTGAACCTCACCAAGAATTCATCGCTGGGCGTGGCGGTGGGCTATCCGGACCTGTTCGCCATCTTCGCCGGCACTACCCTCAACCAGACCGGACAGGCCATCGAGATCATCGCCATGACCATGGCGGTCTATCTGGCGATCTCGATTGTCACCTCGCTCATCATGGGCTGGTACAACAAGCGCGTCGCGCTGGTGGAGCGGTAGCATGACCAGCGAAACCATCTTCGTCTCCTCCACATTCCGCGAGCCGGAGCCGCCGCCGGTTTCCGATCGCGGCCCGGTGCGCTGGGTGCGCGCGCACCTTCTGGGCACGGTGCCCCAGGTGCTGCTCACCCTGTTCGGCCTGTGGCTGCTCTATGTGGTGGTGCCGCCGCTGGTGCAGTTCTTCTTGGTGGACGCGGTATGGAGCGGCACCAACCGCACCGCTTGCCTGCCCGCCGACGTGGGCCACCCGGTGGGGGCCTGCTGGCCGTTCATCTGGGCCAAGATCAACCAACTCATCTATGGCTTCTACCCCGCGGGTGAGCGCTGGCGGGTCAATGTGGTCTATGCCCTCGGCGCCCTGCTGCTGCTGCCGCTGGTTCTGCAGCAGGTGCCCTACAAGCGCCTCAACGCCATCGCCTTCTTCGGCGTCTATCCGGTGGTGGCGTTCGTGCTGCTCACCGGCGGCAATTTCCAGCTGCGCCACTTCCTGCTCGGCTATCTCGGCTTCGATGCGCTGTTCCCGCGTGTGGCGCCGGGCGTGAGCGTGTCGTGGGTGTTCTGGACCGATTATGTCCTCTCCAGCGTGCTGCTGGCGGCGCTGGCCGGCGGCATCGCGCGGGTGGTGGCGGGGCCCGATGCGGTGCGCGGCGCCGTGCGGACCGTGGCGACCATCATGGTGCCGCTGGCGCTGGTGCTGCTGGCGGTGGATGTGAACTTCGGCCTGGAGCCGGTGGAAACCCGCCTGTGGGGCGGCCTGCTGGTGACGCTGGTGATCGCCGTGAGCGGCATCACCGTGTCGCTGCCCTTCGGCATCCTGCTGGCGCTGGGGCGGCGCTCCTCGGTGCCGCTGGTGAAGATCTGCTCCATCCTCTTCATCGAGTTCTGGCGCGGCGTGCCGGTCATCACCGTGCTGTTCTTCGCCACCTACATGCTGCCCCTGTTCCTGCCCGACGGCATGACCATCGATGGCCTGTTGCGGGCCCTGGTGGGTGTCGCGCTCTTCGCCTCGGCCTATATGGCGGAGGTGGTGCGCGGCGGCCTGCAGGCCATTCCCAAGGGCCAGTATGAGGGGGCCATGGCGGTGGGCCTGCGCTATGGGCCGATGATGCGCCTCGTGGTGCTGCCGCAGGCGCTGAAGCTGGTGATCCCGGGCATCGTCAACAACTTCATCGGCCTGTTCAAGGACACGACGCTGGTGTTGATCGTCTCCATCTTCGATCTGCTCGGCGCCATGCGGGCCGCCTTCACCGATCCCAATTGGGCGACGCCGACCACCCTGTTCACGGGCTTCGGCTTCGCCGGTCTCATCTATTTCGTCTTCTGCTTCGGCATGTCCCGCTATTCGATGGCGCTCGAGAAGCGTCTCGATCGGGCCCAACGTCACTGAAAGGGCCGCAGGCCATGAGCACCGATCCGATGATCGCCAAAGATCCGATGATCGCCAAGACTGAAGCCGACGCCCCGAAAGTGGCCATCGAGCTGGTGGGCGTGAACAAATGGTATGGCGAGTTCCATGTGTTGCGCGACGTGAACCTCACCGTCACCCGCGGTGAGCGGCTCGTCATCTGCGGGCCATCCGGTTCCGGCAAGTCCACCCTCATCCGCTGCATCAACCGGCTGGAGGAGCACCAGAAGGGGCGTATTATCGTCGACGGCATCGAGCTCACCGACGATCTGAAGCGCATCGACGAGGTGCGGCGCGAGGTGGGGATGTGCTTCCAGCACTTCAACCTGTTCCCCCATCTCACCATTCTGGAGAATTGCACGCTCGCCCCCATGTGGGTGCGCAAGATGCCGAAGAAGGAAGCCGAGGCGCTGGCCATGCACTTCCTCGAGAAGGTGAAGATCCCCCACCAGGCCAACAAGTATCCCGGCCAGCTTTCCGGCGGCCAGCAGCAGCGCGTGGCCATCGCCCGCGCCCTGTGCATGCGCCCGCGTATCATGCTGTTCGATGAGCCCACCTCGGCGCTCGACCCGGAAATGGTGAAGGAGGTGCTGGACACCATGGTGGAGCTGGCCCAGGACGGCATGACCATGCTGTGCGTGACCCATGAGATGGGCTTCGCCCGGCAGGTGGCCAATCGGGTGATCTTCATGGACGCCGGCCAGATCATCGAGATGAACGAGCCCAACGCCTTCTTCTCGAACCCGCAGCACGAGCGCACCAAGCTGTTCCTGAGCCAGATCCTGCACTGAACGTTCTGCGCTGGGCGGCCGTGTTCGCCGCCGCGTGCCCCGCGCCGACCGGACGGGCCGGCGCCGTCGCCGATGCCGAGATCGGGCCGATCCGAAGCAGGCGGGACGGCGGGGGCAGCCGTGGCGGCGTCTTTCAGGCTGTGGTAGCGTCAGGATGTCGCAGTCGTCATCGGCGACATGAGTGCTGCTCACGGGTGCCCATCATGAAGTGCCCTGCCATCCTGGCGCCAGCGATGCTGGCCGCGGCCGTTTGCATCTCCACTCCCGCATTTGCTGAGAAATGGGATCTGTCGACCATGACCTGTCGGCAGTTCGTCACCAGCGACAAGACCACCATCATGGTGATCCTGACCTGGCTCGATGCCTATTACAAAGATGGCGACGCTCCGCCGGTGATCGACACCGACACATTCACCAAGAACGCCGAGCGGCTGGGCGAGTATTGCGCGGCCAATCCGGATATCGGCCTGATCACCGCCGCCGACCATCTGTTCGACGACTGAGGCAAAACGGCCTTGGTGCCGCTCCATGCCAGCGCTGGCCGCGCGCGACAGGCCGGAGGCTGTTTGGAACGGCCTCCGGTGCACGCCGGCGCGGACTCCTTCCGACCGCGGCCATCGGGGTGGCGGGTGCGTCGGGGCGGGCTTGAAGCTGCGCCCAGACGGCCAGGCACAGTGCATCCGCCTGTATCGGCGCTCCGTGACCTGGGCGCGAAAGATCAGGCCGGCATGTTGTCGATGAGCCGGGTCTTGCCCAGCCAGGCCGCCGCCAGTAGACGGATGGGCTCGTCCATGGCGCCGGTAAGCGGGGCCAGGGTCTCGGCGTGGCGGGCCACCACATAATCCACCTTCAGCCCCTTGGCGGCGATGGTCTCCGCCGCCTTGGCCACCGCCGCATCGGGCGTGGTGCCGCCGGCGATGTTGAGGGCGGCATGCTTCAGGGCATCGTGGATCACCGGCGCCGTGGCCCGCTCGTCGGCAGAGAGGTAGGCGTTGCGGGAGGACAGGGCGAGGCCGTCCGCCTCGCGGGTGGTGGCGACCGGCACGATCTCCACCCCGAGGTCGAGATCGCGGGACAGGCGGGTGACCACCTTCAGCTGCTGATAGTCCTTCTCGCCGAAGGTGGCGATGTCCGGCCGGCACTGGATGAACAGCTTGCCCACCACGGTGGCGACGCCGGCGAAGAAGGTGGGACGGAAATCGCTCTCCAGCCCCTCGGCCGGGCCGGCAAGGCTGATCTTGCTGCAGAAGCCGTCCGGATACATCTCGGCGGGGGAGGGGGCATAGACCACGTCCACGCCCATCTCGGTGAGCTTGGCGAGATCCGCCTCAAAGGTGCGCGGATAGCGCGAGAAATCCTCATTGGGGCCGAACTGGGTGGGGTTCACGAACACCGAAACCACCACCTTTTCCACCAGCTCCTTGGCCTGGCGCACCAGCGCCATGTGGCCCGCGTGCAGCGCCCCCATGGTGGGCACCAGGGCGATGCGGGCGCCATCAGCGCGAAACGCCGCCACCGTGGCCCGGAGATCCCGAACCGTTTCCACCACTGCCGGCTTGTTGGTCATGTTCTCGCGACTCCCCGCGCTTCAAGCGGGCCGGACCCTAGATCGGGAGGCGGCGCGAGGGAAGCGGCACCCGCTGCCCGGCGCATGCCCGGGCATCGGGGGGCCTTGGGCGCTTTCTTGGTTCCGGCTGCGGCAGGCCCTATGGTCCGTGTGTTGGCGACGGTTCACGAGAGGAAGGGCGAGGCAGCATGGCGCGCGCAGACGACAAGACGGCGGCCGGTCTTTCGACCCGGCCGGGCACCGCGCCGCCGCAGCCCTCCAGCGGCGCCGACATCGCCCGCTTCCTGGCCGATGTGAAGAGCCGGGCGCCGGTGCGGGGGCGCGCGGGGGAGGGGCGGCTGGCCTTCGCCCTGGATGCCACCGCCTCGCGTCAGCCCACCTGGTCGCTGGCCTGCGAGATCCAGGCGGACATGTTCGCCGCCGCCGCTGAGCATGGCGGCCTCGCCATGCAGATCATCTATTACCGCGGCCATGACGAGTGCCGGGCCTCGCCGTTTGTGGGCGATGCGGCCACCCTGCGCCGGCTGATGGGGCGCATCAGCTGTGAAGGCGGGCTGACGCAGATCCACCGGGTGCTCGGCCATCTGGGCAAGGAGGCGGAGCGCTCCGGGCTCAAGGCCGCGGTCTTCATCGGCGATGCACTGGAAGAGGACGAGGATGCCCTGCATGCGGCGGCCGGGCAGCTCGCCTTGCGCGGCGTGCGCCTGTTCATGTTCCAGGAGGGGCGCGACCTTCGGGTGGAGCGCGCCTTTCGGGGCCTGGCGCGGGTGACGGGCGGCGCCTATTGCCAGTTCGACGCCCGCGCCGGCGCGCAGTTGCGGGCGCTGCTGTCGGCGGTGGCCGCCTATGCGGCCGGTGGCACACGCGCCCTGGAAGCGCGCGGCGATGCGGAGGCCCGGCGCCTGCTGACGGCCTTGTCGAAGCCCTAGCCTCGTCCGGTGACGCGACAATGCAGCCGCGCTGCGTGCCTTCGTCGGGGCGGCACGGCCTGCTATGGCTGTCGATGACCGGCTCGAAGTGGGGCCGGCGCAGGAGCTTGATGTGATCAGTCTTATCGCCGGCGCGCTGCTGCTGGCCATCGGCCTTTACGGCCTCAAGGTGTGGACCAAGGCCGATCCGAAGGTGCTGGCCGAGATGCTGATGCGGACCCTCGCTTATGCGGCGCTGCTGGGGGCTGCCGGCGCCCTGGCGCTGGGCCGGGTGGGCGCGGCGATCCCGCTGGCGGCGGTGGGGCTGGCGCTGCTGGGGCGGCTCGATCCCGGTGGGATTGGTGGCTGGCTCGGCGGCCTGTTCCGGTCCCGCCGGACGCCGAAGACGTCTCAGGTCCGGTCCGCCTGGTTCGAGATGGAGCTGGACCACGCCAGGGGAACCTTGAGCGGGCGGGTGGTGGCGGGCCCCCATGCGGGCAGCAGCCTCGAACAGCTGGACCTGCCCACCTTGTTGTCGTTGCGCGCGGTGTGCGACGCGCAGTCCCTGGCCCTACTCGAAGCTTATCTCGACCGCCGGGCGCCCGCTTGGCGTGAAGACGCTCAGGCTGACGCGGGTGGCGGGCAGATGGGCGGTGCGGCGAGCAGCGGCCCGATGACCGAACAGGAAGCCTACGAGGTCCTTGGGCTTCAGCCGGGTGCGGATGCCGCGACGGTGCGCGCCACCCACCATGCGCTCATGAAGAAGGTCCACCCCGATGCCGGGGGCTCCAGCTATCTGGCCGCGCGGATCAATCAGGCCAAGGATGTGATCCTGCGCAGACATCGCTGATTCTCCTGCGTGACGTTCAGTTCCGGATAGTCATGCAGGCGAAGGCGTTACGCTGTAGTAAACGGCAGGCCGCCTCGGCGCTCTTCTTGTCGAGCCCGGCGAAACGGGCCCGATAGAGCGCGGAGTTTCCTTTGGTGACCTTCTCCGTATAGGGATCGGCGTTGCCCAGCAGGGACTTGGCCTTGTTCTGCGCGAGGTCGAGACGGGCGCGAGCCTGGCTCTCGGCATCGAAGGCGCCAATCTGGATCTTCCAGCCGCTGCGCACGGCCGCGGGCTGCGGGCGCGGCGCCGGCAGGCTCACGGGGGCGATGGAGGCCACCTGCACTGGCCGTTCCGTGATGGTGCGCGGCTGGCTGCGTGCGGGCTCCTGCGAGGCCACCTGGGCGGCGCGGGTGGCGAGATCCGCCGGGCGCTGCTGCGGGATGAAACGGGAGTCGTCCTTGCCGCCATCTGCCTCATCAAGCATGGCCACTTCCGTGCGGGCCGGCGCCGGCGTGGGCGCCGGGGCACGGCCCCGTGCGCGGCCTTGTGCCGCTTGGGTCGCCGCTTGGGTCGCGGGCGAAGCGCTGGCATCCGACGGGCCGAGATAGCCGAGCACTCCGGCCGGCATGGCAAAGCCGCGGCCCGCGGCGTTGGCGGAGGCTGCGGCGGCCTGCGGCGGCGGCGCCGCAACGGCGACCTGCCGCTGGATGGACACGGTCTTCACCGCCACCGGCTTGATGGGCTCCACCGAGCCCGACTTGGCGCGGGCCGCGAGCGAGGCGGTGATCTCCGGATCGTCGCTGAACACCGCCAGGGCGGGCTTCGGCAGCGGTGCCACCTCGTGGGCCGGGATCGCTTCGCGC
Source organism: Xanthobacter sp. NM-25 (assembly GCF_022138605.1). GTDB lineage: Bacteria > Pseudomonadota > Alphaproteobacteria > Rhizobiales > Xanthobacteraceae > Xanthobacter. The sequence continues at coordinate 368,624 of NZ_JACBFS010000001.1, read as the reverse complement.
TCCACCGGCTGGGGCAGCGGCGCATTGAAAGCCAGGCGATTGCCGTTCTCGGTGATCTTCGGAACGGTGCGCCCGCCGGCATAGGCGCGCGGCAGGTTGTCGTTCAGGATGTCGCGCATGCGGGCGTCGCGGGAAGAGGCAGTCCGGCCGCCGAGCACCACGCCGATCAGATAGCGGTTGTCATCCTTGAGGGAGGTCAGGAGGTTGAAGCCCGAGGCGTTGGTGTAGCCGGTCTTGATGCCGTCCACGCCTTCCATGCGACCGAGCAGGCGGTTGTGATTGCCGATGGCTTCGCCCCGATAATAGAAAGTGCGGGTGGCGAAGTAACGGTATTGCTTGGGGAAGCGATCCTGGATCGCCCGGCCGAGGATGGACAGGTCTCGGGCGGTGGTGAGCTGGTTGGGGTTGGGGAGGCCGGAGGCGTTGCGATAGGTGGTGCGCTCCATGCCGAGCGCCCGCGCCTTGGCGGTCATCATCTCGGCGAAATTGCTCTCGGTGCCGCCGATGGCCTCGGCGATCACCACCGCCACGTCATTGGCGGAGCGGGTCACCACCGCCTTGATGGCATCCTCCACCTCGATGCTGGAGCCGGGGCGCAGGCCGAGCTTGGACGGCGACTGAGCGGCGGCCTTGGAGGAGACCGGCAACTGGCTGGTGAGCTTGAGGCGGCCGTTCTCCAGCTGCTCGAACAGCATGTAGAGGGTCATCACCTTGGTAACCGAGGCCGGATGGCGCAGGGCGTCGGCGTCCTGCTCGTAGAGCACGCGGCCGGTGTTGGCATCCACCACGATGGCGGCGGAACCATAATGCCAGCGGCTCGTTTCTGCACTGGAAGGGGCGGAACGGCTGACCACCTTGCGCGGCTTGCTCTTGCCCCGCTCCTTGGAGCGCTCGATCTGCGCGCGCTTGCGCGGCTTGGCATCGGCCGTGGTGGCCGAAAAGACAAAGCCTGCGAGCACCGCCATGGCGACGGTCTTGGTGAGGAGCGAAAGGCTCGCGGAAGCTGTACGCATGAACATTGCCCCGTATCGTCGGTCGCTCACTCGGCCCAGCCCTGCGCCTCATTTGCCCATACGCGGCTTGCCGGGAGGTTGCACGGCAACATGAGGGGCAGGGTAAAGCGACCTGAAAGGAAGCCTAAGAAGTCGGAGTTACCAAGGCGTGAATCCGGCGCGGACAGGGCGTGTCTCGGCCTTTTGTGCAGTGCACAAATTTTGTTGACATCTATGCTGCGGTGCATATTCTTAACTTCGGGCGAGACGGAGAGCCCGCCCGCTCGGAAATGGCAGGTCCGGCCTTGCGCCGGCGCAAAGGAATGAGGACACCCATGGTGCAGAGCACGGAAGAGCTCCAGCAGCTCAGCAAGGACAATATCGAGAACGCGATGAAGAGCTTCGGCCTGCTCTCGAAGAGCGCCCAGGCGATCGCGGTCGAAGTGGCCGATTACACCAAGAGCTCCTTCGAGCAGGGCACCGCCGCCCTTGAGAAGCTGCTCGGCGCCAAGTCGCTGGATCAGGCCATCGAAATTCAGCAGACCTATCTGAAGTCGGCCTATGAGGGCGCGGTCGCCCAGGCCACCAAGATCGGCGAGCTCTATACCGAGCTGGCGAAGGAGGCCTACAAGCCCTTCGAGACCGCTCTGAGCAAGGTCAAGAGCTGAGCCTTTCGCGCTCCGGCTGTCTTCCTCCGGCGTTCAACCTGCCCCTGCGCCGAGGGACGAAAGTTCAAGAGGCCCGACCTTGCGTCGGGCCTTTTCCGTTGCGACATCAAGAGTGCCGCATGCTTTCGGCGCCATTCCCGCGCCGCTGCCGGCGGGAGGATTCGCAGTGCGGTGCCGTGCAGCACTGGCAGCGGACAGCTCCCTTTCTTATTATTGCAGGGAATGGATTGCGCTGAAGCGCCGCCCCCGGGCCGGTGCTGCGGGCCAGGCCGCGACGGACATGATGCACGACACCACTTTTCTTTTTTCTTCGGTGGCCATTGCCGGCCCCCTTGCTTCTCCAGCGCCCCGGGCCACCACGCCGCGGGGACCCACCATGGCGGGGCCGGACAACACCCGCCGCGATGGCAGCGGCACCGCCGTTATCACCCGCACCAAGCCGCAGACCAAGCGGCCGAGCCTCTATCGGGTGCTGCTCATCAACGACGACTACACTCCGATGGATTTCGTGGTGCATGTGCTGCAGCGGTTCTTCAACAAGAATCAGGATGAGGCCAACCGCATCATGCTCCATGTCCACCACCACGGCGTGGGGGAGTGCGGCGTGTTCACCTATGAGGTGGCCGAGACCAAGGTGACGCAGGTGATGGATTTCGCCCGCAAGCACCAGCACCCGCTCCAGTGCGTGATGGAAAAAAAGTGAGCGCCTGACCTCGGCTTGACGCAAGGGTTGGAGCAAGGCTCAGCGCACGGCTTGGCGCAAGCCTCGTCTGTTGCAATCGGTGGCGGAAGGGGAGGTCGCAGGGGCGGATTTCGCAACGGTGATGCGGCGATCCGCATCGGGGGACTTGCGCACTGCGGCATCCAGTACGAAGTTTGTATGAATGGTGCACATGCCTTCGAGGTCTGCGGCCCCTCCGCAGATCCGCGGGTGATGCGCGGAAGAGGTGTCGATGCCTACATTCTCTCGCAGCCTCGAGCAGTCGCTTCATCGCGCTCTGGCCCTCGCCAACGAACGCCACCACGAATACGCCACCTTGGAGCATCTTCTGCTCTCCCTTGTCGATGACCAGGATGCCGCCGCCGTCATGCGGGCCTGCAACGTCGACATGGACAAGCTGCGCCGCAACCTCGTCGAGTATGTGGATGCCGAGCTGGAGAACCTCGTTCAGTCGGGCTCGGACGATTCCAAGCCCACGGCCGGTTTCCAGCGGGTCATCCAGCGGGCGGTGATCCATGTGCAGTCCTCGGGCCGCGAGGAGGTGACCGGCGCCAACGTGCTGGTGGCCATCTTCGCCGAGCGCGAGAGCCATGCCGCCTATTTCCTGCAGGAGCAGGACATGACGCGCTATGACGCGGTCAATTACATCTCCCACGGCATCGCCAAGCGCTCCGGCATGTCCGAGAGCCGGCCCGCCCGCGGCGCCGACGAGGAGACGGAGACCAAGTCCGGCGACGACAAGCAGAAGAAGGCCGATGCCCTCGAAGCCTATTGCGTGAACCTCAACAAGAAGGCGCACGAGGGTAAGGTGGATCCGCTGATCGGCCGTGACGCCGAGATCCAGCGCACCATCCAGGTGCTGTGCCGCCGGCAGAAGAACAACCCGCTGTTCGTGGGTGATCCCGGTGTCGGCAAGACCGCCATCGCCGAGGGCCTGGCCAAGCGCATCAACGAAGGCAATGTGCCGGAGGTGCTCGCCACCGCCACGGTGTTCGCCCTCGACATGGGCGCGCTGCTCGCCGGCACCCGCTATCGCGGTGACTTCGAGGAGCGCCTCAAGCAGGTGGTGAAGGAGATCGAGGCCTATCCCAACGCCATCATGTTCATCGATGAGATCCATACGGTGATCGGCGCCGGTGCGACCTCGGGCGGGGCGATGGATGCCTCCAACCTGCTGAAGCCGGCGCTGGCCTCCGGCTCCCTGCGCTGCATGGGCTCGACCACCTACAAGGAATACCGCCAGTATTTCGAGAAGGACCGGGCGCTGGTTCGTCGCTTCCAGAAGATCGACGTGGCCGAGCCCTCCGTGGCCGACGCCATCGAGATCCTGAAGGGGTTGAAGCCCTGCTTCGAGGACTATCACAAGCTGCGCTACACCACCGAGGCCATCAAGGCGGCGGTGGAGCTGTCCGCCCGCTACATCCATGATCGCAAGCTGCCTGACAAGGCCATCGACGTGATCGACGAGAGCGGCGCGGCGCAGATGCTGCTGCCCGAGGCCAAGCGCAAGAAGACCATCGGCCTCAAGGAGATCGAGGCGACCATCGCCACCATGGCGCGGATTCCACCCAAGTCCGTCTCCAAGGACGACGCCGAGGTGCTGGCCAATCTGCAGACCACCTTGAAGCGCGTGGTGTTCGGCCAGGACAAGGCCATCGATGCGCTGGCGGCCTCCATCAAGCTCGCCCGGGCGGGCCTGCGCGAGCCGGAGAAGCCCATCGGCAACTATCTGTTCTCCGGCCCCACCGGTGTCGGCAAGACGGAAGTGGCCAAGCAGCTCGCCTCCATTCTGGGGGTGCCGCTGCTGCGCTTCGACATGTCCGAATATATGGAGCGCCACACCGTGAGCCGCCTCATCGGCGCGCCTCCCGGCTATGTGGGCTTCGACCAGGGTGGCCTGCTCACCGACGGGGTGGACCAGAACCCGCACTGCGTGCTGCTGCTGGACGAGATTGAAAAGGCCCATCCGGACCTCTTCAACATCCTGCTGCAGGTGATGGACCACGGGAAGCTGACCGACCACAATGGCAAGCAGATCGACTTCCGCAACGTCATTCTCATCATGACCACCAATGCGGGTGCGGCCGATCTCTCCAAGCCCGCCTACGGCTTCACCCGCACCAAGCGGGAGGGGGACGACAGCGAGGCCATCAACCGCACCTTCGCGCCGGAGTTCCGTAACCGGCTCGATGCAGTGATCCCGTTCGGCCATCTGCCCACCGAGGTCATCACCCAGGTGGTGGAGAAGTTCGTTCTCCAGCTGGAGGCGCAGCTGGCCGACCGCAACGTCACCATCGAGCTGTCGGACGATGCCGGCCGCTGGCTGGTGGAGCGCGGCTACGATGAGCAGATGGGTGCCCGGCCCATGGCGCGGGTGATCCAGGAGCACATCAAGACCCCGCTCGCCGATATGGTGCTGTTCGGCGCCCTGAAGCACGGCGGGCACGTGCGGGTGGTGGTGGAGGGCGAGGGCCAGGAGTCCAAGCTCGGCTTCCAGTTCCCGGAAGGGCCGGTCACGCCCAAGCCGGAGAAGATCACCGACGAGCCCAAGCGGGCGGCGCGCCGCAAGCCGGCGGCTGCAGCCAAGGCGGCGCCCAAGGCCGGTTCCGGTCCGAAGTCGGGGCCGAAATCTGGCCCGAAATCTGGTCCGAAGTCGGGTCCCAAGCAGCCGCTGGTGAAGGCCTGAGGGCGGCGCGAGAACGCACAAAAGGTGGGATCGGGGCGGCTTCGGCCGCCCCTTTTCGTTGCGATCGCGGTGTTGCCACCTGACGGACGGGATCACCCGCGCGGATCTGGCATTTCTCTCACAGGTTGCATTCGGCCCGGCATCTGAGACACTCGCGGGTATGGATCTCAGAGAGGCGCAGATGGCGACGTTCAAGCTGCCGTTGTCCGGCGACGTGACCCAGTTCTTTCGCTTGCTCACCTCCAATCTCGCGGCGGTGGGCAACCAGATCGGTTTCATCAACATCAACCTCGGGTCGTCGAAGGCTCCGGAGGTGGAAGAGCAGGTGCTGGATGAGGTGGGCAGCTATGGCACCCAGCTCGGCCGCATCAATGATGCGCTGGCGGTGCTCGTCACCCATTTCCATCCCCAGAAGCCGCTGACGGAGAAGGAGATAGATGCGCTGGACGGGTTGCGGGTGATGTTGAACGGTATCGCGGAGATCAAGGAACGGCATAAACGCAGCGCGATGCGTATTCCCTATGGCGCAGGCACCGGTCTGCGCTGATCGTGCGGCGCCGCGCTGGCGTCGGGCTCCGGCGCCTCGCGGCTCATGCGGTAGAGCACGTGGTGGCGCAGCGGATGGCCGACGGGCACGGTGGGCATGTCGAAATCGTCGCGCGGATCGTGGGTCATCCCCAGCCGTTCCATGACCGCCCGTGAGCGGCGATTGCTGGGCACGGTGATGGCGACGATCTCCTCCAGCCCGAGCCTCTCAAAGCCGAAGCCGAGGCAGGCGCGGGCGGCCTCGGTGGCGTAGCCGTGGCCCCACGAATGGCGCAGGAAGCGCCAGCCCACCTCGATGGCGGGGGTGAAATGCGCCGCATAGGGCACGTGCACCAGGCCGGTATAGCCGGCGAACGCGGTCACCCCCGGCACCTCCACCACCCAAAGGCCGAAGCCGTGATCGGCGAAATGGCGGGCAATGCGATCGGCAACCGCGTCGCTGGCAGCCCGGTCCGCCACCGGCATCAGGAATTCCATCACCTGCGGATCGGATTGCATGGCCCATAGGGCGTCGCGATCGGCGTCCCGCCACGGGCGCAACAGCAGCCGTGGGGTCGTCAATGTGGGGGGCGTGGTCACCCTTCCCCCAGGTGGGCGGAGAGGCGCTCGGCCACGGGGAAAAGGCTGTAGTCGCGGCCGGCGAGATGCGCCACCGGACGGATGCCGAGGCTGGACGTGAGGAAGATCTCGTCGGCCAGGGCGAGATCGGCGGCCGTCAGCGGCCGTTCCTCGGCGCCCTGCGCCTTCACCGCGGCACGCATGATGCCGGGCAGGGCGCCCTCCGACAGGGGCGGGGTGACGAGCCGCCCGTCGATCACCGCGAACAGGTTGGCGATGCTGCTTTCGGCCAGGCGCTCCTGGGTATTGAGCAGCAGCGCGTCATCGGCGCCGGCCCGCGCCGCTTCCTGGCGGGCGAGGATATTGTCGAGATAATTGAGCGATTTCACCTGCGCCAGCGGCGAGCGCTCGTTGCGGCGGGTGACGCTGGCGATGATGAGCCGCGCCGGCGGTGGCGGCTCCGTCATGGGGGCGGCGGTGATGAGCACGGTGGGGTGCGGCTCCACGGGCGGCAGCACCCCGCGTGGCCCGCTACCCCGTGTCACCGTCAGGCGCAGCACCCCGTTGTCGAGGCCGTTTGCGGCGCGCACCTGTTCCAGCGCCGCGCCGAAATCCAGCGCCGGCAGGGGCAGGCCCAGCACCGCGGCGCCGCGGGTGAGGCGGGCGAGGTGCGCCGGCAGGCGGCGCAGGAAGCCGCCCCGCACCCGCAGGGTCTCGAACAGGCCGTCGCCCAGGGTGAAGCCGCGATCGCCGGGGGCGATATGGGCCTCTTCGGGGTTTATCAGGGCGCCGTTGAGGAACAGCTTCATGGCCGCTCTCCGGACAGGGCGCGCCGCATGGGGGCGAGCTTCACGAGGCTTTCCTCATATTCGTCGGCCGGGTCGGAATCGGCGACGATGCCGCCCCCCGCATGGGCCAGCAGGGTCTCGCCCGCACGGGTGATGGTGCGGATGACGATGGAGGAATCCATGGCGCCGTTGAAGCCGATCCAGGCGATGGAGCCGCAATAGACGCCGCGCGGAAACGGCTCCAGCTCATGAATGATCTCCATGGCGCGGATCTTCGGGGCGCCAGTGATGGAGCCGCCGGGGAAGCAGGCGGTGAGCAGATCCACCGGCCCCAGCCCCGGCTTCAGCCGGCTTTCCACCACCGAAACCAGATGATGGACGCTGGAGAAGGTTTCCAGCGCGCACAGCGCCGGCACCTTCACACTGCCCACCACGCTCACGCGGGAGAGATCGTTGCGCATGAGGTCGACGATCATCAGGTTTTCCGCGCGGTCCTTCACCGAGCGCTGCAGGGCGGCGGCGAGGGCCTGGTCGGCCTGCGGATCGGCGGCGCGCCGGCGGGTGCCCTTGATGGGGCGGGTCTCCACCCGGCCGTCGGCGCTCAAGCTCAGGAAGCGTTCCGGCGAGGCGCTGAGCACGGCGAAATCGGTGCCGCAGCGTAGGAAGGCGGCGAACGGCGTCGGGCTGGTGGCGCGCAGGCGGGCATAGAGGGTGAGGTCGTCCAGGCCTGCGGGTACGGGTGCGCGCATCTGCTGGGTGAGATTGGCCTGGAAGATGTCTCCGGCATAAATGGCGTCGATGACCCGCTGGATCGACGCTTCCACCGCAGCGCGGGGCTGGTCGGGCGTGAAATCCGCGGTCACCGACCAGTCGGGTGCCGGTGTGGCCAGGGGCGCGGACTGGAGACGGGCCATCATGGCTTCGGCGCGGGCTTCGGCGCGCCGGGCGCGGGCGTCCGCCGTCGTTTCCGGCAGGCCGCTGGACAAAAGCCAGGCGCGCTGCTGCTGGTGGTCGAACGCCAGCACCACGTCATAAAGGCCGATGGCCATTTCGGGGATCGGCGGATGACCCGCACGGGGCGGGGGCAGCCGCTCCAGGTGGCGGCCGAGTTCGTAGCCGAGGAAGCCCACCGCGCCGCCCAGGAAGGGCACGGGCCCGTCGACCGGGCGGGCCGATGCGGGAATCCGTAGGGCGGCGGCGAGCGCCGCGAACGGGTCCGTCGGCACCGCGCGGCCGTCGATCCGCGTGCCCGCGGCATCGGCGGTGATCACCCCATAGGGGTCTGCAACGATGTAGGAATAGCGGGCGCGGGCGTCCCCCGTGGCGGCGCTGTCGAGGAACGCGCAGAAGGGAGCGTCGGCAAAGGCGTGGAAGACGGCGAACGGGTCGCGATAGGGAAAGTCGAGGCAAAGCACGGGCAGGCGACCGATTCGAGCGAGAATGCCAAGGATGGCCGAGCCACGCCCCTGCGGCAACATCCGGTTCGGCGCGCGCCGGTCGGCTGCATGGCGGGCGTGGCCAGCTCTGCGCAAAGTGTGCCTGTCGGCACTCCCATGTAAATGATATGGCTCCCTTACGAGGCCTCTCCTCCATTTGTTTTCAGCTGTCGCCAAGACCCGAGATGTCCAGCCTGATTTCCTCCCCTGAGCCGCCGTCTTCCGCGCCCCATCCGGGCCCGCGCCACCGCTCGGCGCCGGGCTGGTTCTTGAATGGCATGCGCCACGGCATCTCAGTGCCGGCGCTGGTGCTGTTCGCCAGCTACACGGGCTTTGGCGCGCTGCTGCAGGGGGTGAATTTTCCGCTCGGTGCGGGTCTGTTGTCCACCCTGCTCATCTGGGCCCTGCCGGCGCAGGTCATTCTGGTGGGAGGGCTGGTGGCCGGCACGGCGCTGCCGGCCCTGGCGCTGGCCATCGGCCTGTCGTCCATGCGGCTGCTGCCCATGGTGGTCTCGGTGGCGCCCTATATGCGCGGGCCGCGTCGCAACGTGTTCGCCGAGCTCCTCTGCTCCCATTATGTGGCCATGACCCTGTGGCTGGAGGGCCTGCGCCTGCTGCCCCATCTGCCCGGGGAAGCCCGGGTGCCGTTCACCCTGGGCCTCGGCAACATGCTGCTGTCGGTGAGCGTCACCGGCACCGCCGTGGGCTATCTCATCGCCGGCAGCCTGCCGGGACCCATTGCGGCGGCCTTCCTCTTCCTCACGCCGTTGTCGTTCTCGGTGCTGATGGTGCGCAATGCGGTGGGGTTCACCGATTGGCTGGCGCTGGCGGCGGGCTTCCTCATCATGCCTTTCGCTCTTGGCCTCGATGGCGGGCTTGATCTGCTCATCGCCGGGGTCGGGGGCGGTTCGCTGGCTTATGTGGCCGGCCGGCTGCGACGGGGGCGCGCATGAGCTGGCAGCTGGGCGAGGGCGCCGCCATCCTCATCGTCGTGCTGGTGGGGTTCTTGCCCACCGAGGTGTGGCGCACCCTGGCGGTGTTGGCTGGCCGCCGGGTGGAGGCGGGTAGCGAGGTCTTTCTGTGGGTGAAGGCGGTGGCCGCGGCGCTGCTGGCGGCGGTGGTGGCGCGCCTGCTGTTCGATCCCGCCGCGCCGCTGCAGGTGGTGCCGCTGGCGGTGCGCCTGGCGGCGGTGGCGGGCGGCGTGCTCGCCTTCATGCTCACGCGCCGCTCGGTGTTCGTCGGGGTGCTGGTAGGCGAGGCCCTGCTGGTGGGCGCGATCCTCGCCTTCGGCGGCTAGACCGGCGCGGGGCGCCGGTCCACGGGAAGCGTCGGTGCGCGCGGCTCAGCCGTAGCGGAACAGCGGCGGCAGGTCCTTCAGCCGGGGATGCTTGCGGTCCTTGTCGGAAAGCACCACCTCCGCGGCGGCGACCGGCCAGGCGATGCCGATATCGGGATCGTCCCAGGCGACGCCGCCATCATCGGCGGCGCTGTAATAGTCGGTCACCTTGTAGACCACCTCGCAATTCTCCTCCAGCGTGCAGAACGCATGCAGGAAGCCGGGCGGAACCCACAATTGGGCGCCGGTGACCGCATCCAAGGTCACCGCTACGTGGCGGCCGAAGGTGGGGGAGCCATGGCGGATGTCCACGGCCACGTCGAAGATGGCGCCGCGCACCACGCGCACCAGCTTGCCCTGGGCGGTCGGGGGCTTCTGATAATGCAGGCCGCGCAGTGTGCCCTTCTGGGCCGAGAGTGAGTGGTTGTCCTGCACGAAGCCCATGTCGGCCACTTCGGCGCGGAAGGCGCGATCACTCCACGTCTCACTGAAAAAGCCGCGATGGTCCCCGAACCGCTTCGGTGTCACGAGCTTCACATCGGGAATGTCGAAGGTCTTCACGTCCATGAAATGTCCTCGCGCGCTGGCGGACGCGGCCCGGCGCGCCCGGCTTGTGTTTGAGCCCTGCACCGGCAATGGGTCAAGGCCCCGGACTTGGGCAGCTTCCCCTACGCCCACATTGACAAAGCCGCGCCAGCCCCTGACAGTTGCAGCGTTCCGAGGGGGGCCCCGAGTTCGGGGGCTGAGATTGGGCGCGCCGCCCTGACCCTTGAACCTGATCCGGCTCATACCGGCGGAGGGACGGGAACCTGCGGCATTCGCGCGTTGTCGCGCGCCGGCACCCAATCTGCCCCAATCGAGTGCGGATCGCTCGTGTCAGAGAGGATGCGCCATGAATACAGCCGTCGATCCGAACCAGTTGCACACGGGTGATCCCAAGACCGTCACCACCGGCCCCATCATGGGCTCGCGGAAGGTCTATGTGGAGGTCCCCGGCCAGGCCGATATACAGGTGCCCCTGCGCGAGATTGCCTTGTCCGATCCCGCCGAAGCCCCGGTGCGGGTCTATGATTCCTCGGGCCCCTATACGGAATGCGATCCGCGCATCAATCTGGAACAGGGCATCCAGGGCCAGCGCGACGCCTGGATCGCCAAGCGCGGTTATGAGGTGGTCACCCCTCGGGAGGTGAAGCCCGAGGACAACGGCTTTGCCGGCGACCGCCTGGTGGCGGCCTGTCCCGCCACGCGGGTGGTGCGCCGTGCCGCGCCGGGCCAGATGGTGACCCAATATGAGTTCGCCCGCGCCGGCATCATCACCGAGGAGATGATCTTCGCCGCGCACCGCGAGAACCTGTGCCGGGCCGAGCAGTTGGAGCGGGCTGAAGAAGCGCTGGCCCACGGCGAGACCTTTGGCGCCGAGGTGCCGGCCTTCGTGACCCCCGAGTTCGTGCGCTCCGAGATCGCGCGCGGGCGGGCCATCATCCCCGCCAACATCAACCACACCGAAATCGAGCCGATGATCATCGGCCGCAATTTCCTGGTGAAGATCAACGCCAACATCGGCAATTCGGCCGTCACCTCCTCCGCCGCCGACGAGGTGGAAAAGATGGTGTGGGCCATCCGCTGGGGCGCCGATACGGTGATGGACCTCTCCACCGGCCGCAACATCCACAACATCCGCTCGTGGATCGTGCGCAACTCGCCGGTGCCGATCGGCACGGTGCCCATCTATCAGGCGCTGGAGAAGGTGGGCGGCGATCCGCTCAAGCTCGATTGGGAGGTGTTCAAGGATACACTCATCGAGCAGGCTGAGCAGGGCATCGACTATTTCACCATCCATGCCGGCGTGCGGCTCGCCCATGTGCCGTTGACCGCCCGGCGCACCACCGGCATCGTCAGCCGCGGTGGCTCCATCATGGCGCGCTGGTGCCTCGCCGGGCACCGGGAATCGTTCCTCTACGAGCGGTTCGACGAGATCTGCGACATCATGCGGGCCTATGACGTGTCGTTCTCTCTGGGCGACGGCCTGCGCCCCGGCTCCATCGCCGATGCCAACGATGCCGCCCAGTTCGCCGAGCTGGAGACCCTGGGCGAGCTCGCCACCGTGGCGTGGGACAAGGGCTGCCAGGTGATGATCGAGGGACCGGGCCACGTGCCCATGAACAAGATCAAGGCCAATATGGACAAGCAGCTCAAGGCCTGCGGCGAGGCGCCGTTCTACACCTTGGGCCCGCTCACCACCGATATCGCGCCTGGCTATGACCACATCACCTCGGGCATCGGCGCCGCCATGATCGGCTGGTTCGGCTGCGCCATGCTTTGCTATGTGACGCCCAAGGAGCACCTGGGCCTGCCCGACCGCGACGACGTGAAGACCGGCGTCATCACCTACAAGATCGCCGCCCACGCCGCCGATCTCGCCAAGGGCCACCCGGCGGCGCAGATCCGCGACGATGCGGTGAGCCGGGCCCGGTTCGATTTCCGCTGGCAGGACCAGTTCCACCTGGGCCTCGATCCGGACACGGCGCAGAAGTTCCACGACGAGACCCTGCCCAAGGACGCCCACAAGGTGGCGCACTTCTGCTCCATGTGTGGGCCGAAGTTCTGCTCCATGAAGATCACCCAGGAGCTGCGTGCCGAAGCCAAGGCCCTGGAAGGCATGGATCCGGCACTCACCGCCGATGTGGTGGCCGAGGGCATGCGACAGAAATCGGAGGAGTTCCTGGCCGAAGGCGGCAAGCTCTATGTGAGCGCCGCCGAATAGGCGCGGTCCGCGCATTCGCGCGTGTGATGGCCCGGCTGGCTTGTGCCAGCCGGGTTTTTTGTGCTCATCCATGGGTGATCGCCCCGGCGCGGGGACAAGGCGCATGGTTTCATATAACCTCTGGGTTCGGCTGCAGCGCGTAGAGGGCAGGGATGGACGCAGAACGGGCCGCCACGGCGGCGGAGGACAAGAGCCGCGGGTTTTCGCATCCGGGGTCATGGCTGAGGGAACTGGCGCGGAGCAAGCCGGCGCCGTGGCTCTGGGGCAAGGCGATTCGGGCGGCGTTCTGCATCGGTTTGCCGTTCTCCCTGGGCTATGCTTTCGATGCCACCACCACGGGCATGTGGGTGTCCCTGTCAGCGCTGATGATGACGGCGGGCGAGCCTGTCGGCGGCTACCGCTTCTCCGCCCGCTTCCTGGTGCTGTCCGGCGTCATCGGCGCGCTGGGCTTTCTGGCCGGCTATCTCACCGTTCTGCCCTGGGGCGCGGTGGTGGCGGCGATGGCCGTTCTCGGCGTGGTGGCGGGCCTGCTCAGCAGCTATGGCGCGGTCTGGTCCATTGGCGTCATGCAGGCTTTGCTGCTGGCCTCCATCGCCATCGGTGTTCCCGATATCGGGCCCTACTGGCGGCTGAGCCTGCTCTACCTCGTCGGCGTCGTGTTCTATGTGGCGGCGCTGGGCGTGCAGGCGCTGGTGGCGCGGGAGCGCCCGCAGCACCAGGCGACGACCGCGGCGCTGCGCGCGCTCGCGCAACTGGCCGCAGCGCTCGCCGGTGAGCGGGAGGACGCCAGCCGCGTGGAAGCCGCCCGCACACAGGTCACCGATGCCTATCGTGGCCTCACCACGGTGATGATGGAGGTGCAGTCGGGCAATGTCGGCCGCAGCAGCGCCGCCGATCATCTGGCGGTGCTGGTGCAGCGCTGCGACGCGGTGTTCGCCGCGCTGATGGCCACCGCCGATCGCACCACGCTACTCCGTGCGCGTGACGTGCTGCTTGCCGGTGCCGCGGGCGATGACGGTGCGCGCCGTTCCGGCGGCGATCGGTTGATTGCGGCGGCGGAGGATCTGGTGGAGGCCGTGGTCGGCCGGGCGGATGGCGGGCCGGTGGCGCCCCCTTCCGGCGCCCCGGCCCGACACGATTGGAGCGGCTGGCTGGGTCGGCTCGCGCCCGGCGCCGATGCGGTCCGTGCGGCGCTGGCGCTGGGCCTGTGCATGGGCCTCGCCTATGCAGCGCACTGGCTGGATCGCGAAAACCACTGGTTCTGGATTCCGCTGACCGTCGCGCTCGTGATGAAGCCGGATCTGGGCTCCATCTTCGCCCGGGCCGTGCTGCGTACCGTCGGCACCATGGGAGGCGCGGCGCTCGGGGTGGCGGCCCTGCTGTTGGTGCCCAAGGGCCAGGGCATCGTGCTGGTGCTGGCGCTGTTCGCGGCGGTGCTGCCCTGGGCCAAGCGCTATTCCTATGTGGTGCAGGCGGTGGCGCTGACGCCGCTGGTGTTGCTGCTGGTGGACATTATCGAACCCGGGCCGCGCAACGTGGATTATGCCGTGCAGCGCGTTGTGGACACCGCGATCGGTGGCCTCATCGTTCTGGTGTTCGGCTATTTCCTATGGCCCCGCACCCAATCCCGGCATCTGGCCAAGACCTTCCAGGGCGCGAAGAGTGCGTTGGCTGATTATCTGCGCGCCGCCTGCGCGCTGAAGCCGGCGGCCTCGGCGGCGAGCCTCGCCGCATATCGCTGGCAGGCCTATGGCCAGCTGGCGGACATGCGGGGCCACCTGCGCACGGCGGCCATGGAGCCGCCGCCCGCAAGCACCGAGGCGGCCGCCTGGTTTCCGCTGATCGCCGTGGCCGAGCGGATTTGCGATCACGTGACCACCTATGCCGGGGGCGGGTGGCCCGCCCTGCCGCCCGACGACGCCGCCGCCTTGGAGGCGCTTGCCGTCTATGTGGCAGCGACACCGGCGGAGCGCGCGGGCCTGCCACTGCCGCCGCGCCCCACATCCCCCGCCGCCGCGGTGCTCGCCGATGCCATCGGCGAGGAGCTGGCCCACATGGCCCGGCTGCAGGAGGACAATGGGGAAGTGCTGGCCCGGGCCTTCCGCCTGGTGGACCAGAGCCATTGAGGGCGCCGCCCCGCTTGATGCGGGGCGGCTGAGCCTCAGGGGGTGCCGGCGGGGCGCCGGGTGGGCGGCGCCATGAAGGCCGGGGAGACGGGATCGGTCACCGTGCGGGCCAGGATGGTGTCGATCTCAGCCTTGGTGTCGGCGTCGATATGGAAGCCATCCACGTCACCCACCGGGTCCAACTGGCCGGGGTGGCGGGCACCCCACAAGGCGATGGTCGGCCCCTGGTCCAGCACCCAGCGCAGGGCCAGTGCCAGCACCGATTTGCCATAGCGCACCTTGGCCAGCGCCTTCAGCTCCTCCACCGCCGCGAGATATTGGGCAAAGCGCGGCGGGGTGAACTTGGGGTCCACCTTGCGTAGGTCGTCGCCCTCGAAGGTGGTGGTGGCGCTCATGCGACCGGAGAGCAAACCCCGGCACAAGGCGCCATAGCTGAGCACGGTGAGGCCGGTGCGCGTCGCATAGGGCAGCACATCCGCCTCGATCTCCCGCTCGAACAGATTGTAAGGCGGTTGCACCGCATCGAGCTGCGCCACCGCGCGGAAGGCCTCCATCTGCGCCGGCGCGTAATTGGAGACGCCGATGGCGCGGATCTTCCCCTCCTGGCGCAGGGCGTCCAGGGTGCGGGCGGTGTCCTCGAACGGCGTCTCCAGATCCGGCCAATGCACCTGATAAAGGTCGATGACATCGGTGCCGAGCCGGCGCAGGGAGTCTTCGATCTCGGCGCGGATGCGGGCCGGCCGGCTGTCGCGGAACACCTTGCCGTCGGCCCAGGCAAGGCCGACCTTGGTGGCGATCTGCACCTTGTCCCTGAGCCCGCCGGTGAGCGCCTTGCCGACGATCTCTTCCGAACGGCCGAAGCCATAGACCGGGGCGGTGTCGATCAAGGTGATGCCGCGCTCCACGGCGGAGCGGATGGTGGCGATGGCGTCCTTCTCGTCGGAGCCGCCCCACATCCAGCCGCCGATGGCCCAGGTGCCGAGGCCGATGCGGGAGGTGGCGAGGCCGCTGGTGCCGATCTCGATTTGCTCCATGGCAATGTCTCCTTGTGGGTCAGGACGGGATCAGGGTTGCCCGGAATCGCGGGCGGCGAGGCGGCCGATTGCGGACCAGTCCTGATCGGCGCCGCCGGTGGCGAGCAGGGTGAGGAAGCGGTCGCGCAGCAGGCTCGCCAGAGGCAGCGGCACTTCCAGCGCCTCGGCGGCGGCGAGCGCCAGCTTGATGTCCTTGAGGCCGAGCGGCGCGGCAAAGCCCACCGGCGCGTCGCCGGGCTCCGCCAGCAGGCGGCCGTAATTCTTGTAGACCGGCGCGCCGAACAAGGTGGTGGTGAGCAGCTCCAGATATTGGGTCTTGTCGAGCCCCGCCTTGCCCACCAGCGCCATCGCCTCGCCGAGGGATTCGATGACGCAGGCGATGAGGAAATTGCCGGAAAGCTTGATGAGATTGGCGCGGCTCGGCTCCTGCGCCACCACGAAGGTTTTCTGGCCCATGGCGTCGAGCAGCGGCTGGGCGGCATCGAGCGCCGCTGTCGCGCCGGCGGCCACCACGAACAGGTTGCCCGCGGCCGCCACGTCGGGCCGGCCGAACACCGGGGCGGAGAGATAGAGCTGGCCGGCGGCCGCGTGGGCGGCGGCGAGCCGCTCCGACAAGGCGACGGAGATGGTGCTGGCGGAGACGTGCACGGCGCCCTTGGGCAAAGTGGCGAGCAGCCCTTCGGCGCCGAACACCACCTCTTCGGCGGCCGCATCGTGGGCCAACATGGTCACCACCGCGGCGCCCCGGCAGGCATCGGCGACGGTGGCGGCGCGGCGCGCCCCCTCGGCCACCAGGGCCTCGGCCTTGGCCGGGGTGCGGTTGAAGACGGTGACGGTATGGCCGGCCTTCATGAGGTTGCGGGCCATGCCCGAACCCATCTGGCCCAACCCGATGAACCCGACCTGCAATCCAATCTGCATGGGCTGCATCCTCTCCGGCTGTGGTCCCAAGCGCCGCCGGCACGGCCACCGCCGACGCCATCGGGGGCACCATGGTCCGGGGCGGCCGATCCATCAAATGGATTGTGGAGATGGGACTCATCGCCATCCGGCATGGATCGCCGGCGCTGCCCGCCCACGGCAAGTGCCTGACGCAGCGAGAGTTCAGCGCAGCGGATGGGCGAGGGCGTCCTGGAGCAGGAGGGCGATGTGGCGGGCCTTGCGGCCGGTGCCGTGCTCGATCTGGTGGCGGCAGGAAAAGCCGTTGGCAATCAGCGGGGTCTCGTCGCCGGCGGCGCGCACGGCTGGCAAGAGCGCCAGCTCTGCCATCCGCATGGAGGCGTCATAATGCTCCGCCTCCAGGCCGAACGATCCGGCCATGCCGCAGCAGCTGGTCTCGACGATGTCATAGGAGAAGCCGGGGATCCAGGACAGCACCTTGCGGGTCGCCTTCATCACCCCGAAGGCTTTCTGGTGGCAGTGGCCGTGCAGCAGGGCCCGGGGCAGGTCGAGGGGCTTTAGATCCAGCCGCAGGCCCTTGTTCTGATGTTCGCGGGAGAGGAACTCCTCCAGCAGATAGAGCTGTTTGCCCAGATCCCCCACCTGCGGGCCGAGGCCCAGGCTGTAGAGCTCGTCGCGCAGCGATAGCAGGCAGGAGGGTTCGAGGCCGATGATGGGGGTCTTGGCGGCGATCTCGTTCCGGAAGGCGGCGAGCACGCGCTTCGCTTCGCCGCGGGCCTTCTCCACCATGCCGGTGGTGAGATAGGTGCGCCCGCAGCACAGGGACCGGTCGGGTTCGGCATCGTCGGCGGCGGGGCGGGCGATGCGCACACGATAGCCGGCGGTCTCCAGCACGTTCTGGGCGGCGGCCGCCACTTCCGGATCGAAATGGTGGCAGAAGGTGTCCACGAACAGGATCACCTCGCCGCGCGGCGCCGCGTCGGCGGCGAGGGTCGGGGCCGGGGTGAACGGGCGGGGGCTGGGCTCGGGAATGGGCCGGCGGGCGGTGATGCCGAGCCACCTTTCGGCCACCCCGGCGGCGAGCCGCCAGCGGTTGCGCAGACGGACGGCGGCGCGCAGCAGGCGGCGATGCCGGCCGGTCCATTCGGGCACCCCGCCGAACAGGCGGGTGCGGGTGGGCACGCCTTTGATCTCGTGCCGCTGGGCGAGGTATTCGGTCTTGATGAGCGTCATGTCCACGGTGCTCGGGCATTCCTTCTTGCAGGCCTTGCAGGAGACGCACAGGTCCATGGCCGCATCGAGCCGGGGATCGGCGAAGGCGGTGGCGCCGGAGCCGTCGTTGAGGGCGGCCTTGAAGGCGGCCACCCGCGCCTCGGTGGAATGGGCCGTGTCGCCGGTGATGCGGTACGACGGGCACATCACTCCTTTGCCGGTATTGCGACAATCGCGGCTGTGCATGCACACCGCCACCGCCTTGGCGTAATTGCCTCCGGTTGCAGGAATTCCGGAGTAGGCATCGCCAATGCCGTAGGTGTCGTAAGCCGACCAGTCGAGAAATGTCTTCATGCCGCACGCTCCCGCCACCGCGCGCAAGCAAGAAGCACGCCGGCGGGAGGGGGCTTTGAAGCCATAGAGCTTCCGCAGTGGGGAGGGCGCACCGTCCCTTCACCACAGTGGGTCTCATGCGCCGCTCCCTCTCCCGCAAGCGGGAGAGGGAAAGCGCCCCGGAACAACCGGGCTGTTCTGGATGTCGATCGAGCCTACACCGGCGGGGTCACCCCGGTGTCGAGGCCGAGGCCGGCGATGATCTCGAACGCGCGCAGCCGCAGGATGGGGTCGTAGATGTCCGACACCACCATCACCTCATCCACCCCGGTCTCGGCGATGAAGGCGGAGAGGCCTTCGCGCACGGTCGCGGGGCCGCCCACCACGGTGCGCGCCAGCATGCGCATGGCCTGGGCCTTTTCCATGGGGCTCCAATAGGTCTCGATGTCGTCGATGGGCGGCTGGCTGAGGCCGCGGGCGCCGCGGAAGATGTTGGTGAAGGACATCTGCTGGGTGGTGGCGAGCCGGCGGGCCTCCGCATCGCTCTCCGCGGCGATCACGTTGATGCCGGCCATGGCATAGGGCTTGTCCAGCACCGCCGAGGGCTTGAAGCGCTCGCGATAGACCGCCAGCGCGTCCATCAGCTGGTCCGGCGCGAAATGGGAGGCGAAGGCGTAGGGCAGGCCGAGCTGGGCGGCGAGATAGGCACCGAAGGTGGAGGAGCCGAGAATCCACAATGGCACCTCGGTGCCCGCCGCCGGCACCGCCTGCAAGCTCTGGCCGGGCTGGACGGGGCGGAAATAGGCCTGCAATTCCAGCACATCCTGGGGGAAGCGCTCGGCATCGGCATAGGAGCGGCGCAGGGCGCGCAGGGTGGTCTGGTCGGTGCCCGGCGCGCGGCCGAGGCCGAGATCGATACGGCCCGGGAACAGGCGGGCCAGGGTGCCGAACTGCTCGGCGATGATCATGGGCGCATGGTTGGGCAGCATGATGCCCCCGGCGCCCACGCGGATGGTGTGTGTGCCGGCGGCGATATGGCCGATCACCACCGAGGTGGCGGCGGAGGCGATACCCGGCATGTTGTGATGCTCCGCCACCCAGAAGCGGCGATAGCCCCACTTTTCGGCATGGGCGGCGAGGTCACGGGCATTGTCGAGGGCGTCGCGGGCATCGGCATCAATGCGCACCCGCACCAGATCGAGGATGGACAGAGCAGCCATGGATAAGCCTTGAGTTCGTCGCGACAGGTGCGGCCTGTCGCGTGGGGAGGGGTGACGGTGCCGGGACCGGCGTCTCGCGAATGGGTCAGCGCGGCGCTCGCCGTTTCGGCGTCGCCTGCGGTGGTCGGGTCTGAGGCGCGTGGGGCGGCGGCGCGGGGCGCTCATCCGTCTCCGTGTGGAAACGGCAGTGGGTGTGATCGGCCAGGGTTTCGATCACCCGGCAGTCGCCGATGCGGCCGTGGTCGCAGGCGCGCACCATGAGGTCGAGCTCCGCCTCCAGGGCCTTCAGCGCGGCGATGCGCCGGCGCACCTCGGTGAGCCGCGCGCGGGCGATGGCGTCCACCTCGGCGCACGACTGGTCGGGATGGCCCTGCAACTGCAGCAGGGCGCGGATGGCATCGAGGTCGAAGCCCAGCTCACGGGCATGGCGGATGAAGGCGAGCCGCTGCACCTGCGCCGTATCGTAGAGCCGGCGGTTGCCGTCGGTGCGCGGCAGAGGCGGCAACAGGCCCGCCTCTTCGTAGAAGCGGATGGTGGGCACTTTCACCCCGCTGGCCCGGGCTGCCGCGCCGATGGACAGAAGATCGCAGGGGGGAATGCTCTCGGCAGGGGACACGGGGCTTGCTCCTCTAGTCACTAGAGGATTTAGGGTGCCCTTGGTGAGAATGAAAGGCAGTGCGAGGAAGGTTTCGTCATGACCGCTCCGCAGGTTCAGAGCCGGTTCCGTGTCACGGGCATGGATTGCGCCGCGTGCGCCACTAAAATCGAGGGTGTGGCCCGGCGCATCGACGGCGTCGACGAGGTGAATGTCTCGGTCACCGCCGGCACCCTGGTGATCCGCCACACGGCGGAGGCAGACCTGTCGGTTCTCGCCCCGCGCCTGAAGCCCATGGGCTATGAGATCGCGCCCGCCGCCTCCGGCGCCGCGCCGGCCGAAAAAGCGTCCTGCTGCGGCCATGACCATGATCATCACACGCATGACCCCGCTCACGACCATCCCGGCTATGATCATGCGAACCATGATCACGCGGCGCATGATCATTCGGGCCACGACCACGGGGCGGAAGAGGCCGAGACGGCGCCGGGCAGCTTCTGGCGCAGCGCCAAGGCGCGCCTGACGCTGGCGAGTGGCGCCGCCCTGGGGGTCGCCTTCATCGCCGGGCTGGTGCTGCCGCAGTTGCAGGGCGGTGCGCACAATGCCCTGTTCATCGCCGCCATGCTGGTGGGCCTCGTGCCCATCGCCCGCCGGGCCTTCGCGGCGGCGATGAACGGCATGCCCTTCACCATCGAGATGCTGATGACCGTGGCCGCCCTCGGCGCCGTGGTGCTGGGCGCGGCCGAAGAGGCGGCGGCGGTGGTGTTCCTGTTCCTGGTGGGCGAACTCTTGGAAGGGGTGGCGGCCGGCCGCGCCCGCGACGGCATCCGCGCGCTCACCGCTCTGGTGCCCAAGACCGCCCTGGTGGAGCGGGATGGCGCCTTGAAGGAGGTGCCCGCCGAGCGCCTCGCCGTGGGCGAGGTGGTGCATGTGCGCCCCGGCGAGAGGGTGCCGGCCGATGGGCTGATCCTGGCCGGCGAGAGCGGCATCGATGAAAGCCCCGTCACCGGCGAGAGCGTGCCGGTCCTCAAGGGGCCCGGCGCTTCGGTATTCGCCGGCACGGTGAATGGCGAGGCGGCGCTGTCCGTGCGCGTGACCGCCGCGGCCGCCGACAACACCATTGCCCGGGTGGTGAAGCTGGTGGAGGAAGCGCAGGAGGCGCGCGCGCCCACCGAGCGCTTCATCGATCGTTTCGCCCGCTATTACACCCCCGCCGTGGTGGTGGTGGCGGCGCTGGTGGCGGTGGTGCCGCCCTTGGCCTTCGGCGGCAGCTGGGATGAGTGGGTCTATAAGGGCCTCGCCATCCTGCTCATCGGCTGTCCGTGCGCCCTCGTCATCTCCACTCCGGCGGCCATCGCCGCCGGCCTGTCCGCCGGTGCCCGGCGCGGCCTGCTGCTGAAGGGCGGCGCGGTGCTGGAACAGGTGGGCAAGGTGAATGTGGTGTGCCTCGACAAGACCGGCACCCTCACCGCCGGCCGGCCGCAGGTCACCGACATCATCCCCCTCGCCTGGAGCGAAGCGGAGGTGCTGGCGGGCGCGGCGGCGCTGGAGACCGGCTCCACCCATCCCCTCGCCACCGCCATTCTGGACCGCGCCGCCGCCGACGGCCTGCAATTGGCGCCGGCGACCGATGCGCGGGCGCTGGGCGGCAAGGGTGTGAGCGCGCAGGTGGCGGGGCGCACGCTGTTCCTCGGCTCGCCGGCCAGCGTCGCCGACATGGTGCCGCTTGGCGCGGCGCTGGACGCGCGCATTGCGGAGCTCAATGATGCGGGAAAGACGGTGTCGCTGCTGGTGGCCGATGGGGCCATCGCCGGCGCCATCGCGCTGCGCGACGAGCCGCGCGCCGATGCCTTGGAGGGGCTCAAGGCGCTGAAGGCCTTGGGGATCCGCACCCTCATGCTGACCGGCGACAATGTGCGCACCGCCACCGCCGTGGGCGAGGCTCTGGGGATCGAGGTCAAGGCCGGCCTCCTGCCGCAGGACAAGCAGAAGATCGTGAATGATCTGAAAGCCACCGGCGCGGTGGTGGCCAAGGTGGGCGACGGCATCAACGACGCACCGGCGCTGGCCGCCGCCGACGTGGGCATCGCCATGGGCGGTGGCACTGACGTGGCGCTGGAGACGGCGGATGCGGCGGTGCTGCACAGCCGGGTGAAGGACATCGCCGCCATGGTCGCGCTGTCGCGGCGGACCATGGGCAATATCCGCCAGAACATCACCATCGCCCTGGGGCTGAAGGCGGTGTTCCTGGTGACCACCATTGCCGGCATCACCGGCCTCTGGCCAGCCATCCTGGCCGACACCGGCGCCACCGTGCTGGTGACCGCCAATGCCCTGCGCCTGCTGGCGCAGCCGGCGCGCTGAGCGGCCGGCTCAGAACTGCAGCGTGAAGCCGCCCTCCACCGCGTTGATGGTGGTGCCGGCGGCCAACTGGCCGGAATAGGTCAGCCGCAGGCTGGCGGTCGCGCTGGGGCGCAGCCGAATGCCGGCCTCTACCAAGGCGGCATCTTCGGCAACGGGGGCGCCGGCGACGGTGAATGGGGCCAGCCCCGCCCCGAAGCCGAGGGTGGCCACCGGCTCCACATCGCCGAAGGCGTGCTGCCAGGCGAGCAGCCCCACCACCTCTACCGGCAGGCCCCACAGGGGGAGGGGCACGGCGGCGCGTGCCCCCAGGGTGGAAGAGGTGACGCCGGTCTGGCCGCCGAAGCCATGCAGCGCCGCCACGCCGCCCGTTTCCTGGAACGCGGACATGTCCACGTTCACATAGGCAAGCCCGGCGAACGGCGCGAGGCCCAGCTGGCCGAGGATCATATCATAGGTCACCTCGCCGAAGGCCTGCCCGGTGCGGGCATCGGAATCGGAATTGGCGACGCTGGTGAGCCCGGGAAACACCACGTTGCGGGTGGTGGACAGGTCGCTCCAGCTCATGAGGCCGCCGAGGGTGAGAGACCAGGGGCCAGAGCCAAGCGCGCCATAGGCCCCGACGTGATAGCTGTCGGCCGAGCCGGACGAGGCGAGGGACCCCGCCGTGTAGCTGGCGCCGCTGTAGCCCGCCGCCACGCCGAACCGCCAGCCGCCCGAGAAGGTGCGGTCATAGCCCACCAGCAGGCCGGCATTGCGGGTGCTGATGCTGGCGGTGTTGAGGGTGGCGCCGATGGAGCCGGTGTCGCCGAACGCTTCGGCCCAGAAGGCGCTCTGCGCTTCCGGGGGCCGGGCGGGTGTCGCCAGGGCCCGGGTGATGGGGCTGGTGATGGGGGCGGCGGCATAGGAGAGCGGAACGCGCTCCGCCGTCGGCACTGCGGCGTCGCCCAGGCGGGCATGATCGAGGATCGCTCGCCGCAGGGTGGTGCTCTGGTTGAGCAGCACCGTGGGCGTCGCGGCATGGATCTCGCCGGAGAGCGCGGTGAAGGCGCGGCGTGCCTGGGGGGCCGTCAGCACCGCCACATCCTGTGCCACCGGCGTGGCGTCAGGCAGCCGGTCCAGCGCCCCGGCCACCGATCGCTGGTTGCCCGTCGCGGCGGCGGTGGTGAAGGGTACGTCATTGCGCGTGATGTCCACGACGAGCGTGCGCGCGTCGATGTCCACCTGGGCCTCGAGGAACGGATAGAGCCCGCCGAAGGGGCCGCTGATGGCGCTGAAGCCGGAGCCGCCCACGGCCGTCTCCGAGGTCAGCAGGGTGAAACGCTCGAGCGACGGCGCGGCGCCCGCCGCCAGGGCGAGCGACAGCTCGGCGTCGTCGACGGTGATGGCGCCCTTGGCCTCCACCTTGTCGCTGGCGCCGGCGGTACTGAGCTCGATGGCCAGGATGGCGCCGGAGGTGAGGGCCAGGTCGCCATCGACTTTCAGGGTGCCGATGGACGCGCCGGGCGCGAGGGTGCCGGCCACCTCAGTGGCGCCCACCTCTCCGGTGCCCATGAGGGTGGCGCCGGCATGGATCTGCACATGGGCGGATGAAAAGTCGCCGGTGACGGCAAGCGTCGCGCCGTCATCTACATGGAAGCCGCCATCGGTGGCCCCGCTGCCGGTGAAGGCCCAGGTGCCGCTGCTCACATGCAGGGTGCCGTCGCCCGAGATGGTCCCGCCCCAGGTGGCGCTGCCTCCGGACCGCAGCGTGCCGCCCGCCGTGCCGATGTGGAGCGCGCGGTCCGGACTGGCGAAGCCTGTAGTGGTGCCAAGGGTGGCGCCCTCCAGCCAGACCCCTTCGCCGGCTGCGCCGAGCGCGCCGTCGCCGGTGACGTTCAAAGTCCCGTGGGCGACGAGGGTGCCGCCGCTATAGGTATTCAGCCCTTGAAGAACCAGGGTGCCGGGCCCTTCCACCCACAGGCCGTTGCCGCCGGAAAGGGTGCCGGAGAGCGCCGCCGTGGCCCCGTCCTCCACATGAAGGACGGCGTCGGAACCCAGCAGGAAGGGGCGGGAACTGGTGAAGCCATCCTTCAGGTGCAAGGTGGCATCAAGGCCCACCGATGTGCCGGCGGCGCCGCAGTCGGCATCGCTGTCCGGGTAGAAGTCGCCGTAGATGAGGCTCATGAGGGGGGCGAAGCCCAGGCGCCCGTTCACCGCATCGAAGGCGATGGTGTAGTATTGATAGATAAGCTGGCCGGTATTGCCGCGCGTCTCCGAGGTGACGTCGTAGCTGTCACCATTTTCCGCGTCGGACGTGGTGATGACCAGGGTGGGCAAGGAGCCGACCTGGACGGCAACGCTGTTGCCCGGCGCGATGCGGCCATCGGGCGAGAGAATGGCAGGATCCACCGCGCCATTGAAATGACCCACCGTCTGGCCGGTGTCGAGCAGGGCCTTGTCGCAGATGGGCGTCGCCCCATTCACCTGAAAGCAGGTGGCGACCGTGGTGTTCCAGGCCTTGGTGCCCGCCGGTGGCGATGAGGTGGTCGACGGGTCGAGGGGCTCGAAGATGAAGCCCGCGGTGTTCTCCGCGGTGAGGCCCACCGTGAGCACCGCATCGGCCGTGTTCCAGCCCTGGACGATGAAGCCGCTGGCGAAGTTTCCCGGCAGTTGCGCCAAGGGGTTGAACGGCAGATCGTTGGCGCCGCTGCCGAGGTTCTCATAGCCCACGCCCATGATGCCGGTGGTGCCGGTCGGCCAATGGCAGGCTGTAAGGTCCGTGGAGCCGTTGCAATGGGTCACATATTGGATGGCGATGGGCGCTGCGATGGTCAGCGCCGCGCCGTCCGGGGTGACGGCCTCGGTGAAGGTGACGTTCGCATAGGCGAGCCGGCCTTCGAGCTGCAGCCCGGAGCCATAGCCATAGGTGATGGTGATATCGGAAACCGTCACATCCGGCCCCACCGAAGTGGAGTTGAGCCGCAGGCCATTGGACCCGGTATCCAGCAGAACCTGGGTTTGCGCTCCGCCGCCCACCGAGACCGCCACGCTGGCGGACTGGCTGTCGAAATCCATGTGCAGCGGAATATAGGCGCTTTCGTCGGCCGCCAGCGCACCCACGGGCGAGAGGGTGAGAAGCCCCGCACCCAGGCTCGCGGTCGCGAGTAATACGGGCCTGCGCCCCGTGTGACTGGTTCGCCGCCGCTGTCGATTGATCTGCCCGCCCACCAGGCCCGTCTCCCGCCCCTGAGCAGGTAACGTAGCGTCCTCGTCGGGCGAATCAACACGAGTCATAGTCGAAACCGGATCTTGAGCGGTCTTGATGCAGCTGACAGACGTATCTACGGTCGCGCCGCGCGAATGTCGTGACCTCGTGATTGTGTCACCGCGCATTCATCTTGGCAGATCCGGCGTCGGCCGGTCGGGAACCGCGGAGTGGCGCAGGCCGCGCCTTCCGACAACCGTTTCAACGCCGCCCTCAGAGGGTGAAAATGGTGCCGGCTGAGGGGATCGAACCCCCGACCTTCGGTTTACAAAACCGCTGCACTACCGCTGTGCTAAGCCGGCATTCCGGTGAGCCAGGCTGGCCTCGGATCGTCCAAAGCTCTAGCAGCGGTGCCCGGCGGGAACAAGACCGGGACTGGCGTGTCCCATGGTGGTTCACGTCCCATGGCCGGTCATGTCTCACCGACGGATGAAAACGGCCCCGCGCGGGGCGGGGCCGTTTCCGGAACAGGTCAGACCGGCGCTGCGGCTGTCAGTGCCAGTGATCGATGTTGCGATCCTTGGTCTCCGGCATGAACAGGAGGCCGATGACGAAGGTCATCAGCGCGATCACGATCGGGTACCACAGGCCGTAGTAGATATCGCCGGTGGCGGCCACCATGGCGAAGGAGGTGGCCGGCAGCAGGCCGCCGAACCAGCCGTTGCCGATGTGATAGGGCAGCGACATGGAGGTGTAGCGGATGCGGGCAGGGAAGAGCTCCACCAGCGCCGCCGCGATCGGCCCGTAGACCATGGTCACGAACAGCACCAGGATGAACAGCAGTCCGATCACCGCCGCCACCTGTGGGCGGAAGATGTCGAACGGATGCGCCATCTTCACGACCTCTTTATTGGTGGCGGTGGTGGGATAGCCCGCCGCCTGCAGGGCGGCGCTGGCGGTCTTGGCGAAGTCGGGCCCGTAGGGCACCACCTCATTGTTGATCCTCAACTCTACCGGCGTGCCGGCGGGGGCCGCGGTGGTGGCGTACTTCACGCCCGCTTTCGCCAGGAAGTCACGGGCGAGATCGCACGGCGCCGAATAGATGCGGGTGCCCACCGGATTGAAGAGGGAGCCGCATTCGCCGGGACTGGCCACCACGCTCACCCGCACCGTCTGCACCGCCCGTTCCAGCGGCGGATTGGCATAGGTGGTGATGAGGTTGAACAGCGGGAAATAGCTCGCCGCCGCCACCAGGCAGCCGGCCAGGATGATGGGCTTGCGGCCGATCTTGTCCGACAGCCAGCCAAAGAACACGAAGAAGCCCGTGCCGAACACCAGCGACCACGCGATCAGCAGGTTGGAGGTATAACCGTCCACCTTCAGAATGCTCTGCAGGAAGAACAGGGCGTAGAACTGGCCCGTGTACCAGACGACGCCCTGGCCGGCGACGAGGCCGAACAAGGCGATCAGCACGATCTTGAGGTTGCCCCAATGGCCGAACGCCTCCGACAGCGGCGCCTTGGAAGTGGTGCCTTCTTCCTTCATGCGCTTGAAGGTCGGTGATTCGGACAGTTGCAGTCGGATCCACACCGAGACGCCCAGCAGCAGCACCGACACCAGGAATGGCACGCGCCAGCCCCAGGTGCGGAATGCTTCCTCTCCGGTCAGCGTGCGGGTGAACAGGATGACGATCAGCGACAGGAACAGGCCGAGGGTGGCCGTGGTCTGGATCCACGAGGTGTAGAAGCCGCGCCGCCCATGGGGGGCGTGTTCGGCCACATAGGTGGCGGCGCCACCATATTCGCCGCCGAGGGCCAAGCCCTGCAGCAGGCGCAGCGCGATCAGGATGACCGGTGCGGCGATGCCGATGGAGGCGGCATTGGGCAGGATGCCGACGATGAAGGTCGACAGGCCCATGATCAGAATGGTGACGAGGAAGGTGTATTTGCGCCCGACGAGATCCCCCAGCCGGCCGAAGACCAGCGCGCCGAAGGGGCGAACCAGAAAGCCGGCGGCGAAGGCCAGCAATGCGAAGATGTCACGGGTGCCCGGCGGATAGGCCGAGAAGAATTGCGCGCCGATGATGGCGGCCAGTGACCCGTAAAGATAAAAATCATACCACTCAAAGACGGTGCCCAGTGACGAGGCGAAGATGACCTTCTTCTCCTCGCGGGTCATGGGGCGCGGCGGTGCGGCCGCTGTCGCGGTCGTGATGCTCATGGACATGTCCTCCCACGTCGGTACCACGCGCATCTTTCGGCGCGAGGCTTGAGCCAGGCTGTGCACTGCCGCAGCGGGCCGACGTCGGGCCATGTCAATACATCCGCGCGCCACGAGGGCGCCGGTGACGGGGCGTTCCTCAGTTGGCTCACCTTTCCACTATTTTGGCGTGTGGTTCGGCGGCGCAGGGCGCTTTTGCGCCTGGTCACCATTCTGGCGAAAGAATGGCGCTACGACGATAGTCTATTGGTCTTAGGTGCAATGCCGCAACGGGAGGGTGGCGGTATCGAGGGGGCGCTTGTGCGCCTCTCAGCGGCTCCGCAGGGCCTGGCGCGCCATGCCGAGCGACAGGGCGGCGGCATTGGAGACGTTGAGGCTCTTGATGACGCCGGGCAGATCGATTCGCGCCAGCACATCGCATGTCTCGCGGGTGAGCTGACGCAGGCCCTTGCCCTCGGCGCCCAGCACCAGGGCGAGGGGCGCCCGCAGCGGCGTGTCAGCGAGATCGGCCGCGCCCTCGCTGTCGAGCCCCACCACCAGCATGCCGTTGTCCTTGAGCTCGTTGAGGGCGCGGGCGAGATTCTGCACCAGGCAGATGGGCACATGCTCAAGCCCGCCGGACGCGCTCTTGGCGAGCACGCCGGTGGCGGCGGGGCTGTGCCGCGCGGTGGTGACGATGGCGGAGACCGCGAACGCCGCCGCCGAGCGCACGATGGCCCCCACATTGTGGGGGTCGGTGATCTGGTCGAGCACCAGCACCAGGTCGGTCTTGGCGATGTCCTTGAGCCGGGGGGAGGGCAGGTGGTCCACCTCCGCCAGCAGCCCCTGGTGCACCGCATCGGGCCCGAGCAGCTTGTCGATCTCCGAAGGCCGCACGATCTCGGGCGCGACGGGTAGCGGGAGGTTGGATTCGGCCAGGCGGTTCACCGCATTCTCGGTGGCGAGGATCTTGCGGAAGCGGCGCTGCGGATTGGCGAGCGCCTCGGCCACTGTGTGCCAACCATAGAGCAGGGCGACATCGTCCTCGCCCGCCCAGGTCGGGGCCCCGCCCCTGCCGGAGCGACCACGGCCGCCGGGCGCGGCGTGGGGCTTGCCGCCGAACTTGCCGGCAAACGGGCGGCGGCCGCCAGGGCCACGCGGGGGGCGGGAAGACGATGGATCGGACATGAGCGAGGCTTTGTCAGAGCCGGGCGCACGGCGCAAGAGGGCAGAGGCAAAGAGGGCAGACGCGAGAGGGCCGACGCGAGAGGACCCATGCCGGTGGGCCGGGGCGACTGCGTCGTTGACGCTTCCCGCCTGCGTGCCGGCAGCAGGCCAGGAGCCTTCCGGCGTCGTCCACAGGCTTCTCCACCGGCGGCGATTTGCGGTTGACTTGCGGCCGGCTGGCTTACATAAAGCCGCTCCTCGGACGGCGGTTTGAGCCAGCTCGTCGCCGTCCCAGCCAGTGCCCGCTCCTTGCGAGATCGCGGTTGCGACACACTGGCTCACATAGCGGAGTTGCAGTGGAGTGGCCTTTGGTCGATCCAATGCGATGACGGGGCGGAGGGGTGCCCGAGTGGTTAAAGGGGACGGACTGTAAATCCGTTGGCTCTGCCTACGTTGGTTCGAATCCAACCCCCTCCACCACCCGTCAATCCGAAAGACAGAAGCCGGGGCGACGAGCGTTCGGTTTCGGGCCTCGTTCCCGGTTAAGCGGGTGTAGCTCAATGGTAGAGCAGCAGCCTTCCAAGCTGAATACGAGGGTTCGATTCCCTTCACCCGCTCCATTCTTTTCCTGATTCGCGCGATAGGCGCAGGCCCGGCGACGCGGGGCTCTTGCATCCGCGCGCGAAACCACCTATCCCACGGCGGCTTTTTTTGCGGCCCGCGCGGGCGCCCGACCGAGTGAGAGAGAACGATGGCCAAAGAGAAGTTTAACCGTTCGAAGCCGCACTGCAACATCGGCACCATTGGTCACGTTGACCATGGCAAGACCTCGCTGACCGCTGCGATCACCAAGGTTCTGGCCGAGACCGGCGGCGCCACCTTCACCGCCTACGACCAGATCGACAAGGCGCCGGAAGAGAAGGCCCGCGGCATCACCATCTCCACCGCCCACGTGGAGTATGAGACCCAGAACCGCCACTACGCGCACGTCGACTGCCCCGGGCACGCCGACTATGTGAAGAACATGATCACCGGCGCGGCCCAGATGGACGGCGCGATCCTGGTGGTGTCCGCCGCCGACGGCCCGATGCCGCAGACCCGCGAGCACATCCTGCTCGCCCGTCAGGTCGGCGTGCCGGCCCTGGTGGTGTTCCTGAACAAGTGCGACATGGTCGACGATCCGGAGCTGCTGGAGCTGGTCGAGATGGAGGTGCGTGAGCTCCTCTCCAAGTACGACTTCCCCGGCGACGACATCCCGATCGTGCGCGGCTCGGCCCTGGTGGCCCTCGAGAACGGCGACCCCGTGCTCGGCCGTGACGCCGTCCTGGAGCTCATGACCCAGGTCGACGCCTACATCCCGCAGCCGGAGCGTCCTGTGGACCTGCCGTTCCTGATGCCGATCGAGGACGTGTTCTCGATCTCCGGCCGTGGCACCGTTGTGACCGGTCGCGTGGAGCGCGGCATCATCAAGGTCGGCGAGGAAGTGGAAATCGTCGGCATCCGTCCCACCGTGAAGACCACGGTGACCGGCGTCGAAATGTTCCGCAAGCTGCTCGACCAGGGTCAGGCCGGTGACAACGTCGGCATCCTGCTGCGTGGTACCAAGCGCGAGGACGTGGAGCGTGGCCAGGTGGTGTGCAAGCCCGGCTCGGTGAAGCCCCACACCAAGTTCAAGGCCGAAGCCTACATCCTGACCAAGGAAGAGGGCGGTCGTCACACGCCGTTCTTCACCAACTACCGCCCGCAGTTCTACTTCCGCACCACGGACGTGACCGGCGTGTGCACCCTGCCGGAAGGCACCGAGATGGTGATGCCCGGCGATAACGTGTCCATGGACGTGGCGCTGATCGTGCCGATCGCCATGGAAGAGAAGCTGCGCTTCGCCATCCGTGAAGGCGGTCGTACCGTCGGCGCCGGCGTGGTGGCCTCCATCATCGAGTGAGGCCTCGCGGTGGGCCTCCGGTTCACCTTTGGCATTGGGAAGGGGCGGCGCCTGTGCGCCGCCCTTTTCTTTTGCGGCGGTGTTTCGCTGGCGGCGCCGGCCGCGGCGGAGACGCGCTGCCCGGAGCGGCCATCCTGCCAGGGCTGCGGCTGCAAGGGCGGGCCGGGCTATCGTGGTCCGGACGGGCGATGTGTCAGTTTCAAGAATCTGGAGCGCGTGTGCGGCCAGCCGCCGGGCCCGCCCTGTGTGTTCGAGAATGCGCCCGGAACGGGGGCGAATCGCGCCTGTACCCTGGGTGAGGCCGATGCCGCGACCTCGCCGCGCCGCCGGCCGGCCGTCCCGGCGCCTTGAGTGGCGCGACTTTGCCGGCGCGCGCCTGGGGATGGCGCCGATGCGGCGACGCGATCCCCTTTACAGGCGATCCGCATCCCTCTAAAGACACGTCACCGATGCGCTGGGTCGCTTCCCGGCGCGGTGGGCTTTACCCTCGAATGCAGCGCCTTACAGGCCGCGCAGACGAGGGCCGGCCTAGGAGTGTAGCTCAACTGGTTAGAGCACCGGTCTCCAAAACCGGGGGTTGGGGGTTCGAGTCCCTCCACTCCTGCCATTTTCCGGAACAGGGTTCCGGTGGGTGGTGGGCAGCGCGGCGGTTCAGGGAATGATCCACGCCCGGGGCATTGGCCCGCGATCGGATCGATTTTCCTTCAACCCGGTTCGGTTCAGCGTTCGCGGCCTTCCGAAATCGGGCCCTGAGGGCTATTGGGTTTGGCGAAGGTGTGCGGCGCAATCGGGCCTGCCACCATCGAACAGGGAGAGGTGGCGGTCACCGGGGCATGCCTCAAGGAGCCGTCCTGTGGCACATGGCGAAGAACAGTCCTGTCGAGTTCTTTCAGCAGGTCCGTGCCGAAACGGCGAAGGTGACCTGGCCGAGCCGGCGCGAGACGCTGATCACCACCGCCATGGTGTTCGCCATGGTGTTTCTCGCCGCCATCTTTTTCCTGGTCGTCGATCAGGTCATTCGTTTTGGCGTCTCCACGCTCCTCACTCTTGGGCAGTGAGGCGGAAGGGAGGCAACCATGGCGAAGCGCTGGTACATCGTTCACGCTTATTCCAACTTCGAGAAGAAGGTCGCTGACTCGATTCGCGAGCAGGCGGAGCAGCGGGGTCTCACCGATCTGTTCGAGCAGATCATGGTGCCGACCGAAAAGGTGGTGGAGGTGCGCCGCGGCCGGAAGGTCGATACGGAGCGCAAGTTCTTCCCCGGCTATGTGCTGGTGAAGATGGACCTCACCGACGAGGCCTTCCATCTCATCAAGAACACCCCGAAGGTCACCGGCTTCCTGGGTGCCGACAACAAGCCCATGCCGATCTCCGAGGGCGAGGCCATGCGCATCCTGCAGCAGGTGCAGGAAGGCATTGAGCGGCCGAAGCCCTCCATTTCGTTCGAGGTGGGCGAGACGGTGAAGGTCGCCGATGGTCCGTTCGCGTCCTTCAACGGCATCGTGGAAGAGGTGGACGACACCCGCTCGCGTCTCAAGGTGGCGGTGTCCATCTTCGGCCGCGCGACGCCGGTGGAGCTCGAATTCAATCAGGTTGAGAAGGTCGCCTGATCCAGTTTCGGCCGTGCTTCGGTGCGGCTGGATGCGGCGCAAGTCGCAAGTCGGCGTCCCTTCGGGGGTGCCAGCGTGGGAGGGGATGGCGCGTCTCGCCAAGCGCGCCGCGAACCGCACCACGCATCCCTGTCGCGCTGGCTTCTGCCGGCGTCCGGCTTAGTTGGGAGAAGTTGAAATGGCGAAGAAAATTGCAGGTTTCATCAAGCTGCAGGTGCCCGCCGGCAGCGCCAATCCGGCCCCGCCGATTGGTCCCGCGCTGGGTCAGCGCGGTCTCAACATCATGGAGTTCTGCAAGGCGTTCAACGCGCAGACCGCCCAGATGGAAAAGGGCATGCCCATCCCGGTGGTGATCACCGCCTACCAGGATCGTTCCTTCACCTTCGAGATGAAGACTCCGCCGGTCTCCTACTTCCTGAAGAAGGCCGCTGGCCTCGACACCAAGAAGAAGCCCGGCTCCGGTTCGAAGACCCCCGGCAAGGGCGGCTTCGCCGGCAAGGTCACCCGCGCTCAGCTCGCGGAGATCGCCGAGAAGAAGATGAAGGATCTGAACTGTGACTCCGTCGAGGCGGCCGTTCAGATGATCGAAGGTTCGGCCCGGTCCATGGGCCTTGAGGTTCAGGGGTGAGCGCCATGGCAAATCAGGGCAAGCGCATCCGTGCCGCGCATGAAGGCATCGACCACGTCAAGCTCTACGGGCTCGACGAGGCCATCGCGCTCCTGAAGGAGCGGTCCACCGCCAAGTTCGACGAGACCATCGAGGTCGCGATGAATCTCGGCGTCGATCCCCGCCACGCGGACCAGATGGTGCGTGGCGTGTGCAACCTGCCGAACGGCTCCGGCCGGACCGTGCGGGTGGCCGTGTTCGCCCGTGGCGCCAAGGCCGACGAGGCCAAGGCGGCGGGCGCCGACATCGTGGGCGCCGAGGACCTGCTGGAGACCATCCAGGGCGGCACCATCGATTTCGATCGCTGCATCGCCACCCCGGACCTGATGCCGCTGGTCGGTCGTCTGGGTAAGGTGCTCGGCCCGCGCGGCCTGATGCCGAACCCCAAGGTCGGCACCGTCACCATGGACGTGAAGGGCGCCGTTGGCGCTGCGAAGGGCGGCGCGGTGGAGTTCCGCGTGGAGAAGGCCGGCATCATCCACGCCGGCGTGGGCAAGGCCTCCTTCTCCACCGAGAAGCTCGCCGAGAACATCCGCGCTTTCGCGGATGCGGTGGTCAAGGCCAAGCCGACCGGCGCCAAGGGCACCTATGTGCAGCGCATCGCCGTGTCGTCCACCATGGGCCCGGGCATCAAGGTGGAGCCCTCCACCGTGCTGACCGCCTGATCGGCACACCAAGTCGGGCCTGAGGCCGCAGCGTTCCATGCGCTGCGGCCTCGGTCGTTTGATCGGCGTGCCGGGCCTTCGCGCCGGGCACGCGCCGTCGCCGCACCGAGAGGGGCGGGCGGCGGTTAGCGAAAAATGTGCCAAGGGACGTGACAAGCGGGGCCCGAGGCATTATATGGGCTGTTTCCTAGCCGGCATGCCGGCGGGAAGAGGATTTGAGCTTCCCCCTTGACCGGGTGGAAGGGCTGGGAGGGTTCGCCCGCCCGGCCTTATCGTCTGTCTCGATGGTGATTCTTAACGGAATCTCTCGCGAGACGGTCGAAGGTCCTGTCCGAGACTGCAGGTGTCGGTGTCGCCGCAAGGTCGGCATCGGTTTAAATCTCATGGCCCGGCTTGGTGTCGGGTGGCGGGAGCCCGCATAGACGGGGAAAACCGGAATTCAGGTCGGTGGTCGCTGTGGCGGTCACTGAAGAGATCGGTTCGAACCAGCGCCTTGTGTTCCATGTCGAGCCTCGAGCTTCGTCGGGATCCGAGGGGACAGGGCATGAGCGCCGCGCGCTGCGGTCGGCATGCCGTTCTAGAACGGGTCGGCCGCAACGGGCGGCAAGGCGCAACCGGTGGAATTTCGCTCCGCAAGGAGTGGCGTTCCGCCACAGGCTTAAAGAGAGCCAGACGTGGATCGAGCGGAAAAACAAGAGCTCGTCACGACGCTCACGGAAGTGTTCAAGACCACTTCCGTCGTCGTGGTCGCCCACTATTCCGGTCTCACCGTGGCCCAGATGTCGAAACTTCGTCGGCAGATGAAGGCTGAGGGTGCGACCGTGAAGGTGGCCAAGAACCGCCTCGCCAAGATCGCTCTGGAAGGCTCCGACGTCGCCCATGTGGCGTCCCTTCTCAAGGGACCGACCTTGATCGCTTATTCGAGCGATCCGGTGGTGGCGCCGAAGGTTGCTGTCGAGTTCGCCAAGGCCAACGACAAGTTCGTGATCCTTGGTGGTGCGATGGGCACCACGCCCCTGAATGCAGATGGTGTGAAGGCGCTTGCCACCATGCCGTCTCTGGACGAACTGCGCGCGAAGCTGGTTGGCCTCATCCAGGCCCCGGCGACCAAGATCGCCCAGCTCTCCACCGCGCCGGCGGCGAAGCTCGCCCGCGTGTTCGGGGCTTATGCCAAACAGGACGAAGCTGCGTGAGGCCCGGGCGGCCCGGATGCGCATCCGTGGCGGCCTGATCTCGCAAATCTCGAAATCGAACCTATCTCTTAAGGAAGAATCCCATGGCTGACCTGACCAAGCTCGTTGACGAGCTCTCCGCCCTCACCGTGCTCGAGGCCGCCGAGCTCGCGAAGCTCCTCGAAGAGAAGTGGGGCGTCTCCGCCGCTGCCGCCGTGGCCGTGGCTGCCGCTCCCGGCGCTGGCGTTGCTGCCGCCGCGGTGGAAGAGCAGACCGAGTTCACCGTTGTCCTGGCTTCCGCCGGCGACAAGAAGATCGAGGTCATCAAGGAAGTGCGCGCCATCACCGGTCTCGGCCTGAAGGAGGCCAAGGATCTGGTGGAAGGCGCTCCGAAGCCCGTCAAGGAAGGCGTGGCCAAGGACGAGGCTGAGAAGCTTAAGGCCCAGCTCGAGAAGGCTGGCGCCAAGGTCGAGCTCAAGTGAGCCTTTGACGTTCGCGCTCCGGGCCTCGGCCCGGAGCGCTTTCGGAAGGGGTCGTCCGGGCCGGTGGTCAGGGCGATGGAGTGAGAGAGACGGTTCTCCCGGCCGCCGGTGGGCAAATCCCCGGCGGCCGGGAGAGCCGTCATGGCGCTGGAGAGGGATGGCGTGCGCGCCCCCACCTCTTCAGGCCGACGGTGAAGTGGTTCCGGTGCCGGCGCGGCGAGCCCTCAAAGCAGGGTGCCGGCCCGAATGGGACCTGGACGGACGAGGATCGAGATGGCGCAAACGTTCACCGGTCGTAAGCGGATCCGCAAGTTCTTCGGGAAGATCAAGGAAGTGGCTGAGATGCCGAACCTCATCGAGGTTCAGAAGGCATCCTACGACCAGTTCCTTCAGATTGAGGAACCCAAGGGCGGGCGCGACGACGACGGCCTGCAGGCGGTGTTCAAGTCTGTATTCCCCATCTCCGATTTCTCTGGCGCATCGATGCTCGAATTCGTGCGCTACGAGTTCGAGCCGCCGAAATATGACGTGGACGAGTGCCGCCAGCGTGGCATGACCTTTGCCGCCCCGCTGAAGGTCACGCTGCGCCTGATCGTGTTCGATGTGGATCCGGATACCGGCGCCAAGTCGGTCAAGGACATCAAGGAACAGGACGTCTACACCGGCGACATTCCGCTGATGACCATGAACGGCACGTTCATCGTCAACGGCACGGAGCGCGTCATCGTCTCGCAGATGCACCGCTCGCCGGGCGTGTTCTTCGACCACGACAAGGGCAAGACCCACTCTTCGGGCAAGCTGCTGTTCGCGGCCCGCATCATTCCCTATCGCGGCTCCTGGCTCGACATCGAGTTCGACGCCAAGGACATCGTCTATGCGCGCATCGACCGGCGCCGCAAGATTCCGGTCACCAGCCTGCTGCTGGCCCTCGGCCTCGACGCTGAAGAGATCCTGGATACCTTCTATGAGAAGATCCAGTTCTCCCGCGACAAGGGCGCTTGGCGCATGCCGTTCGATCCCAAGCGGATGAAGGGCTACAAGGCCGTTGCCGATCTGATCGACGCGGACACCGGCGAAGTGGTGCTGGAGGCGGGCAAGAAGCTCACCGTCCGCGCCGCCCGTCAGCTGGCCGAGAAGGGCCTCAAGGCCCTCAAGATCTCCGACGAGGAGATGGTGGGCCAGTATGTGGCCGAGGATCTGGTGGATCTGCAGACCGGCGAGATCCATCTGGAGGCCGGTGATGAGCTGACCGAGAAGAACCTCAAGCAGCTTGAGGAGCTCGGTTACGACGAGATCCCGATCCTCGACATCGACCACGTCAATACCGGCGCTTATATCCGTAACACCCTGGCGGCCGACAAGAACGTGACCCGCGAGGATGCGCTCTTCGACATCTACCGCGTGATGCGCCCCGGTGAGCCGCCGACCATCGATTCGGCGCAGGCCATGTTCCATTCGCTGTTCTTCGATGCGGAGCGCTACGACCTCTCCGCCGTGGGTCGCGTGAAGATGAACATGCGCCTCGACCTCGATTGCCCCGACACCGTGCGCGTGCTGCGCCGCGAGGACATCCTCGCCGTCATCAAGACGCTGGTGGAGCTGCGCGATGGCAAGGGCGAGATCGACGACATCGACCACCTGGGCAACCGCCGCGTGCGCTCCGTGGGCGAGCTCATGGAGAACCAGTACCGCGTCGGCCTGCTGCGGATGGAGCGCGCCATCAAGGAGCGCATGTCGTCCGTCGACATCGACACCGTGATGCCGCAGGACCTCATCAACGCCAAGCCGGTGGCGGCTGCGGTGCGCGAGTTCTTCGGCTCCTCGCAGCTGTCGCAGTTTATGGACCAGACCAACCCGCTCTCCGAGATCACCCACAAGCGGCGTCTCTCGGCCCTGGGCCCGGGCGGTCTGACCCGTGAGCGTGCCGGCTTCGAAGTGCGCGACGTGCACCCGACCCACTACGGCCGCATCTGCCCCATCGAGACGCCGGAAGGCCCGAATATCGGCCTCATCAACTCGCTGGCGACCTTCGCCCGCGTGAATAAGTACGGCTTCATCGAGGCGCCCTATCGCCGGGTGGTGGACAGCAAGGTCACCGACGAGGTGGTTTATCTGTCGGCCATGGAGGAGGGGAAGTACTACGTCGCCCAGGCGAACGTGCCCCTCGATACCGACGGCAAGTTCACCGAGGACCTCATCATCTGCCGCCACGCCGGCGACGTGCTGATGGTCTCCCCGGACCGTGTGGACTTCATGGACGTGTCGCCGAAGCAGCTGGTTTCGGTGGCGGCGGCGCTCATCCCGTTCCTTGAGAACGATGACGCGAACCGCGCGCTCATGGGCTCGAACATGCAGCGTCAGGCTGTGCCTCTGGTGCGCTCGCAGGCGCCGCTGGTGGGCACCGGCATGGAAGCCGTGGTCGCCCGCGACTCGGGTGCGGCCATCGCCGCGCGCCGCACCGGCATCATTGATCAGGTGGACGCCACCCGTATCGTGATCCGTGCCACCGAGGAACCGGACCCGTCCAAGTCGGGCGTGGACATCTATCGGCTGATGAAGTTCCAGCGCTCCAACCAGTCCACCTGCATCAACCAGCGTCCGCTGGTGCGGGTGGGCGACCAGGTGCGTAAGGGCGACATCATCGCCGATGGCCCGTCCACCGAGCTGGGCGATCTGGCGCTCGGCCGGAACGTGCTGGTCGCGTTCATGCCGTGGAACGGCTACAATTACGAAGACTCCATCCTGCTCTCCGAGAACATCGTCAAGGACGACGTGTTCACCTCGATCCATCTCGAGGAGTTCGAGTGCATGGCCCGCGATACCAAGCTTGGGCCGGAGGAAATCACCCGCGATATTCCCAACGTCTCGGAAGAGGCGCTGAAGAATCTCGACGAGGCGGGCATCGTCTACATCGGCGCCGAGGTGAACGCCGGCGACATCCTGGTGGGCAAGATCACCCCCAAGGGCGAGAGCCCGATGACCCCGGAAGAGAAGCTGCTGCGCGCCATCTTCGGCGAGAAGGCGGCGGACGTGCGCGATACCTCCCTGCGGCTGCCCCCCGGCACCAAGGGAACCATCGTCGAGGTCCGGGTGTTCAACCGCCATGGCGTGGACAAGGACGAGCGTGCGCTGGCCATCGAGCGCGAGGAGATCGAGCGGCTCGCCAAGGACCGCGACGACGAGCAGGCGATCCTGGACCGCAACGTCTACGGCCGTCTCACCGAGATCCTCGACGGCAGGACCGCCATCGCCGGCCCCAAGGGCTTCAAGAAGGACAGCGTGGTGACCCGCGATGTCCTCGGCGAGTTCCCGCGGTCGCAGTGGTGGCTGTTCGCTGTGGCGGACGACGCCATCATGAGCGAGCTGGAGGCCATCCGCGCGCAGTATGACGAGTCGAAGAAGCGTCTTGAGCAGCGCTTCCTCGATAAGGTGGAGAAGCTGCAGCGCGGTGACGAACTGCCGCCCGGCGTGATGAAGATGGTGAAGGTCTTCGTCGCGGTGAAGCGCAAGATCCAGCCGGGCGACAAGATGGCCGGCCGCCATGGCAACAAGGGCGTGGTCTCGCGGATCGTGCCGGTGGAAGACATGCCGTTCCTGGAGGACGGCACCAATGTCGACATCGTGCTGAACCCGCTGGGCGTGCCCTCGCGCATGAACGTCGGACAGATCCTTGAGACGCATCTGGGCTGGGCCTGCGCCGGGCTCGGCAAGCAGGTGGCGGCGGCGGTGGAAGCCTATTACGGCAACCAGGACCTGAAGCCTCTGCGCTCGCGGCTTGAGACCATCTACGGCAAGCCGGAGATCGATGCCCTCAAGGACGAGGAATTGCCCGAGCTGGGCGAGAACCTCCGCAAGGGTGTGCCGATCGCGACCCCGGTGTTCGACGGGGCCCACGAAGACGACATCGAGCATTCGCTGGAGATGGCGGGTCTCGATCCGTCGGGCCAGTCGACCCTGTTCGACGGGCGCACGGGCGAGCCGTTCGATCGTAAGGTCACGGTGGGCTACATCTACATGCTTAAGCTCCACCACCTGGTCGACGACAAGATCCACGCCCGTTCGATCGGTCCCTACTCGCTGGTGACCCAGCAGCCGCTGGGCGGCAAGGCGCAGTTCGGTGGCCAGCGCTTCGGCGAAATGGAGGTGTGGGCTCTCGAAGCCTACGGCGCCGCCTATACGCTGCAGGAGATGCTGACCGTGAAGTCGGACGACGTGGCTGGCCGCACCAAGGTCTATGAGGCCATCGTGCGTGGCGAGGACACGTTCGAGAGCGGTATTCCCGAGAGCTTCAACGTGCTCGTGAAGGAAATGCGCTCGCTCGGCCTCAACGTCGATCTCGAGAACACCTGACGGGGGCTCGCCCCCGTCGCTCCGCCCCCCGGCGGACGGCCTGACCGGCGATCGTGCCGGCCAGGCTTTACGAGACAAGGCCCACTTCGTTTGGGAGCCAGCTTATGAACCAGGAAGTCCTGAACGTCTTCAATCCGACCGTTCCGGCCCCGAGCTTCAATCAGATCCGCATCTCGATCGCGAGCCCGGAAAAGATCAAGTCCTGGTCCTACGGTGAGATCAAGAAGCCGGAGACCATCAACTACCGCACGTTCAAGCCCGAGCGTGACGGCTTGTTCTGCGCCCGCATCTTCGGTCCCATCAAGGACTATGAGTGCTTGTGCGGCAAGTACAAGCGCATGAAGTATAAGGGCATCATCTGCGAGAAGTGCGGCGTCGAAGTCACGCTGTCGCGGGTGCGGCGCGAGCGCATGGGGCACATTGAGCTCGCCGCCCCGGTGGCTCACATCTGGTTCCTGAAGTCGCTGCCCTCGCGCATCGGCCTGCTGCTCGACATGACCCTTAAGGATCTCGAGCGCATCCTGTACTTTGAGTATTTCGTGGTGATCGAGCCGGGCACCACCAAGCTCAAGTATCGCCAGCTGCTCTCGGAAGAAGAGTATCTGCGCGCTCAGGACGAGTATGGCGAGAGCAACTTCACGGCGCTGATCGGCGCCGAGGCCATCCGTGAGCTGCTGCGCTCCATGGACCTGGAGAAGATCGCCGCCGATCTGCGCCAGGAGATCGCCGAGGCCACCACCGAGCTGAAGCCCAAGAAGCTGGCCAAGCGGCTGAAGATCGTCGAGGCCTTCCAGCTTTCCGGCAACAAGCCGGAGTGGATGATCCTCACGCATGTGCCGGTCATTCCGCCGGACCTGCGTCCGCTGGTTCCGCTGGACGGTGGCCGCTTCGCGACCTCCGACCTCAACGATCTGTATCGTCGCGTCATCAACCGCAACAACCGCCTCAAGCGGCTGATCGAGCTGCGCGCGCCGGACATCATCATCCGCAACGAGAAGCGCATGCTTCAGGAGGCGGTGGATGCCCTGTTCGACAACGGGCGTCGTGGCCGCGTCATCACCGGCGCCAACAAGCGGCCGCTGAAGTCTCTGGCCGACATGCTCAAGGGCAAGCAGGGCCGGTTCCGCCAGAACCTGCTCGGCAAGCGCGTCGACTATTCCGGCCGTTCGGTCATCGTGGTGGGCCCGGAGCTGAAGCTGCACCAGTGCGGCCTGCCCAAGAAGATGGCGCTGGAGCTGTTCAAGCCGTTCATCTACTCGCGCCTCGACGCCAAGGGCCACTCGGCCACGGTGAAGCAGGCCAAGAAGCTGGTGGAGAAGGAGCGTCCTGAGGTTTGGGATATCCTCGACGAGGTCATCCGCGAGCACCCGGTGATGCTGAACCGCGCGCCGACGCTGCACCGCTTGGGCATCCAGGCCTTCGAGCCGGTGCTGATCGAAGGCAAGGCGATCCAGCTGCATCCGCTGGTGTGTTCGGCCTTCAACGCCGACTTCGACGGTGACCAGATGGCCGTGCACGTTCCGCTGAGCCTTGAGGCCCAGCTGGAAGCGCGCGTGCTGATGATGTCCACCAACAACATCCTGCACCCGGCCAATGGTCAGCCGATCATCGTGCCGTCTCAGGACATCGTGCTCGGCCTCTATTATCTCTCGCTGATGCGGGAGAAGGAGCCCGGCGAGGGCATGGCGTTCGCCACCATGGCGGAGATCGACCATGCGCTGAACGCCAAGTCGATCACGTTGCACACGAAGATCAAGGGCCGCTACATCGGCGTGAATGCCGAGGGCAAAGAATATTCTAAGATCTATGAGACCACTCCCGGTCGCATGAAGATCGCCGAATTGCTCCCCCGCGACCCCAAGATCACCTTCGACGTCGTCAATAAGCTGATGACGAAGAAGGAAATCTCCAACATGATCGACACGGTGTATCGCCACTGCGGTCAGAAGGAGAGCGTGATCTTTTGCGACCGCATCATGTCGCTCGGCTTCTACAACGCCTTCCGCGCCGGCATTTCGTTCGGCAAGGACGACATGGTGGTGCCGAAGAAGAAGTGGGACCTGGTGGAAGAGGCGCGTGCCCTCACCAAGGAATACGAGCAGCAGTATAACGACGGCCTGATCACCCAGGGTGAGAAGTACAACAAGGTCGTCGATTGCTGGGGCAAGTGCACCGACCGCATCGCCGAAGAGATGATGAAGGAAATCTCCTCGGTGAAGAAGGACCCGGAGACCGGCCGCGAGAAGCCGATCAACTCCATCTATATGATGAGCCACTCCGGTGCCCGTGGGTCGCCGACCCAGATGCGTCAGCTGGCCGCCATGCGCGGACTGATGGCGAAGCCCTCCGGCGAGATCATCGAGAGCCCGATCATCTCGAACTTCAAGGAAGGCCTGACCGTGATGGAGTACTTCAACTCCACCCACGGCGCCCGTAAGGGCCTGGCCGACACCGCCTTGAAGACCGCGAACTCGGGCTACCTCACCCGCCGTCTGGTGGACGTGGCGCAGGATTCCATCATCACCGAGCGCGATTGCGGCTCGGACAAGGGAATCCACATGCGCGCCATCCTCGACGCGGGCCAGATCGTGGCGTCGCTGGCGTCCCGCGTGCTCGGCCGTACCGCGGCGGAAGACGTGGTGGAGCCGGCCACCGGCACCGTGCTGGTGCCCAAGGGCACCATGATCGAGGAGCACCACATCGCGCAGATCAACAAGTCCAGCATCCAGGAGATCA
The DNA here is from genome assembly GCF_022138605.1 of Xanthobacter sp. NM-25. Taxonomy (GTDB): domain Bacteria; phylum Pseudomonadota; class Alphaproteobacteria; order Rhizobiales; family Xanthobacteraceae; genus Xanthobacter. Next base: position 326,171 of record NZ_JACBFS010000001.1, on the reverse strand, counting down.
AGATCCGGTCGGTGCTGACTTGCGAGACGCGCAACGGTGTGTGCGCCACCTGCTATGGGCGCGACCTCGCCCGCGGCACGCCGGTCAACATGGGTGAGGCGGTCGGCGTCATCGCCGCCCAGTCCATCGGCGAGCCGGGCACCCAGCTCACCATGCGCACCTTCCACATCGGCGGCGCCGCGACCCTCGCGGACAGCTCCTATGTGGAAAGCAACTTCGAGGGCACCGTCCGCATCCGCAACCGCAACGTGGCACGGAACTCGGATGGCGACCTCGTGGTGATGAGCCGCAACCTCGCCGTGGTGATCGTCGATCTCGACGGCACCGAGCGCGCGGTGAACCGCATCCAGTACGGCGCCCGACTCAAGGTGGACGAGGGCGACACCATCAAGCGCGGCCAGCGCATCGCCGAGTGGGACCCCTACACCCGTCCGATCCTCACCGAGGTGGACGGGACGGTGGCCTTCGAGGATCTGGTGGAAGGCGCGTCCATGAACGAGACGGTCGACGAATCGACCGGTATCGCCAAGCGCGTTGTGACCGACAGCCGCTCGGGCCGTGGGCCGGAGCTGCGTCCGGCGATCCTCATCAAGGGGCCGGATGGCAAGGTCTCGAAGCTGCCGCGCGGCGGTGACGCCCGCTACGCGCTGCCGGTTGAGGCCATCATCTCGACGGACCCCAACCAGCACATCAAGGCTGGTGATGCGGTGGCCCGCGTGCCGATGGAAAGCGCCAAGACCCGCGACATCACCGGCGGTCTGCCGCGGGTGGCGGAGCTGTTCGAGGCCCGGCGTCCGAAGGATGCGGCGATCATCGCCGAGATCTCCGGCACCATCCGCTTCGGCCGCGACTACAAGAACAAGCGTCGGCTCTCCATCGAGCCGACCGAGGGTGGAGATCCGGTCGAGTACCTGATCCCGAAGGGCAAGCACATCCATCTCCAGGACGGCGACGTGGTGGAGAAGGGCGATTTCATCGTCGACGGCAATCCGGCGCCGCACGACATTCTGGCGATCAAGGGCGTGGAAGAGCTTGCGGCCTTCCTCGTCAACGAAATCCAGGAGGTCTACCGGCTGCAGGGCGTGACCATCAATGACAAGCACATTGAGGTGATCGTCCGGAACATGCTGCAGAAGGTCGAGATCGACGACGCCGGCGAGACCGACTTCCTAGACGGCGAGCAGGTGGACCGTATCGAGTTCATCGAGGCGAACGAGAAGGCGGCGGAAGAAGCCAAGAAGCCGGCCACCGGTCACCCGGTACTGCTGGGTATCACCAAGGCCTCGCTGCAGACCCGCTCGTTCTTCTCGGCGGCCTCGTTCCAGGAGACCACTCGCGTGCTCACCGAAGCTGCCGTGAACGGCAAGGTGGACCCGCTGGAAGGCCTCAAGGAGAACGTCATCGTCGGCCGGCTGATCCCGGCGGGCACGGGCGCGCAGATGAACAAGCTGCGGGCCGTCGCGAACTCGCGGGACGATCTCATCGTCGCCACCCGCGACGAGCAGACGGAAGCCCCGGTGGCGCTCGTGGAGGGCCCGGCGGAAGCGCCGGCGCCCAGCGAGCCGGCTGGCCCCGCGGAGTGATCCGCAGCGCGTGAGAATGGAAAAGGGCCGCCCCAGGGCGGCCCTTTTTCGTTTGCGGACCGAAGCGCGTTCAGGCGCCGTGGGTCACGAGGTCGGGCAGGCGCTTGGCGAGGGTGCGCAACACGCTCTCAGCCCCCTTGGACATCACCTCGAACACCGCATCGGTGCCGGCATCAGTGGCGAAGCCTTCGTGCAGGAAGGTGAAGTGGGTGCCGGCTTCGGTCGCGGCCAGCCGCCAGGTGACGGTGGTGTCGATATAATGGCCGAAGCCCTTGAGCTCCTCATGGCCGCCGCTCCAGCGGAAGGAAATGAGATGCTGGGCCTGTACCTCCTTCACCTGGCATTGGAACTCGCCGTCCCAGCGCTCGATGGGCCGGCCCCAGATGGTGAACCGGTGCCCGGCCACGGGCTGGATGTCGTTGGGAAAGAACCAGACGGCGAGCCACTCGGAATCGGTGAGCGCGCGCCAGACGGTATCCACGGGAAAATCGAAGTCCGCTTCCTTCATGATGGCGCGGGTCTCGGCAACGGTCGTGGTCATTGGGGCAACTCCCATGGGGCAAAAAGGGTGGAGGGGGATCGGCTGAGTCAGCCCGTCGCGGCCTCGGTGCCTGTCGCTTCGGACAGGGCGCCATAGAGCCAGCGGCGCAGATCACCGGCAAACAGCGCGCCGGCGATGCGTGCCACCTCCCGGCGATCATGGACGAGGCTCAGCGTGGGGATGGTCCGGATGCGGAAGGCGGTGGCCAGATCGCCTTCGCTGTCGGTGTCCACCTTGGCGAAGCGCACATGGGGCTCGAATTCGGCGGCGAGGCGGTCGAACACCGGCGCCATGCTCTTGCAGGGGCCGCACCACGACGCCCAGAAGTCGACCAGCAGCGGCAGGCCGTCGGCGGCGGTATGGGCGTCGAAATTGGCGGCGGTCAGGGTCAGCGGAGTGCCGGTGAAGAGCGGGCTGCCGCAGTGGCTGCAGCGCATGCTCCGAAAGGTTGCCAGAAGATCGGTCCCGGCGGCGTTGGCCCCGTTGCAATGCGGGCAGGCGATGGTGGCTGGCGATGACGCGGCGGTCGGCGCGGGCGGGGCGGCGTTCGAGGGGGGGCTCATGGCTGCGGCTCCGGGGATGGTGACGGGCATGGGGCGCCGTGCCCCGCGAGCGCCGGGGCGAACTGGCGACGAAGGGCGTCCCAGGGGGCGAACGTGGGGAATCGCGCTTGAGCCCACCATTCGGTGGTGCGCGTGCCATCGGGCCAGTCGTACGGACGCGCCTGCCAGGTGAGGGCGGGCCAGAGGGGATTGCGGATGGGCCGGTCCGCCGCGTCACGCTGGGAGGGGCGGCCGACCAGGCCGGTCAGGGCGGAGACGATCTCCGGGCGCAGTGCCAACGCGAAGGACACACCGTGGCGATTGAGCCGCTCGGGCGCGCGGAGCAGGTGCTGCTCGATCCGCGCGAAGGCGGGCGGGGCATCGGCTGGTCGGAATTCGCGCAGCACCAGCACCTCGAAGCCCCAGGGCCGGAGCCGGGCCGGTACGGCATGGATGGCGGTGGCGTCGGTGTGCGCCGGGGCCGACAGCGTGGGGGCGGGTTGGAGCGCGGGGGTCGTCATGGGTGCAGGCCCGCCCGGTCAATGAACGGCTCCGCCTCCGCGCGGGTGGTGGCGAAAGTGGTCGCCGGTCGGCGGCCGGCGGGCCCCAGGAGCGGCGCGGGCTCGTCGTAGCCGTGCGCGCCATGGCGGCGCAGCGCAGGGGCGGTGCGCCGAGGGAACACGCGCACGATCGTGTCGAATCGGCGCGGGAAGGGGAGGTCGCGCTGCCCGAACAGGGCATCCGCCCCCTTAGAGCACGCGCGCTCCATCGCGGCCCGCCGCAGGGCTTCCAGGATGCGGGTGGCGACGGCACCCCTAGTGTCGCTGGCGCAGTGCATGGCATCAAACGTGCAAGAATGCGGCCGCGCGCCAGTCCGCGCCGGCGCCGGGCCGCCGCCGGCGCGGACTGGCGCCATGGGAGCGGGGTCTGGCAGAGAAGGGGCCTGTGTGACGAAGGTGGATTACATTCCGGAATTGAGCGAGGTGCGCATGGTGCGGCGCGCTCCGCAGACGCCATTTCCCCTCGGCGACGATGACCGGGCCTATGTGGCGGCGCGCTTGGCCGACGTGGAGGCAGCGTTCGGTCTCCAGGCCTTTCCCGGCCTTGCTTTTGGACAGGTTCCGGGGCGCGCGCTGATCGAGCGCTTCATCGTCTGGTGGCGGACGCTGGAGCCGCAGACGCCGGCGCAACAGCAGGCCCATGCCCAGTTGCCGGCGGCGATCCGGTTGTTGGACACGGTGTCCGCCTGGCTGGAGGAGCAGGCGGAGAGGCGTCACCCCGACGGCGGCTGACGGGTCAGCGGGCGGATGGCGCGGGCGGCTCGCGGTCGGCCGCCTTCAGCGCATCGATGCAGGCGAACAGGGCCTCGAGGCCGTCCGCCATGGCGTCGTCTGGCGTATCACCGACACCCAGGCAGCCGGGAATGTCGGGAAAGCGCACAATGAAGCCACCGCCCTCATCGGCCGGCAGGGGGGCCAGATCGTGGGGATATGTGTTGAGGTCGCTCATTGGTCCATCTCGTCCATGCGGTCGATCATCTCGACGAAAGCCCGCACATGGGCGGGCCGGATCTTCTTCTTCATCGGCACGGCGACGCAATTGGGCACCGAGGGATGGGTGAAGACCACATGAGTTCCCGTGACCTTGCGAAATTTCACGGCATATTGGGAGGCGGTGATCTCAAGATCAGCCGGGATCCAATCCCCGCCTGGATTGCTGCGCAATGCTTCAAGGCGCTTGTTGTACATGGTGAAAATCCGTCATTCGACAAAATGGATGCTGAAAACCTGTCCTGCGGCAAATGTCGCCCGTGGACAGCGCGAGTGTGAACCTTCGCGCCGGAGGCGTCCAGCGCCGGACCGGCGCCGCCGCGTCCCGTCGCGTTAAGCAAAGCTTAAAGTGAGTGGCCGGTTACCCTTGACGCTCCAGCGCCGATTAAGCAGAAGTTGACCATAAAGCACCATCGCACAGACGGTTGGGCGGGCTGGACATCACAACTATGACACGTTGGACCCACGGGCTCATCAATCGCTTCGTTATCGTGTGCGATGTGGTCATGTCGCTCCTGGCGGCGATCATCGCGCATGTGGCGTGGGATTTCCTGTCCTGGAGCCAGATCGGCATTCTGTGGCTGATCGGCATCTTCAGTTTCGTGCAGATCCTGCAGTTCGGACGGGCTTACCGGGTTGAGCATTATTCGCGCCTGCGGCGGCAGATCGGCCACGTGGTGGTGGGCGGCGTGCCGGCCGGCTTCGTGGTCGGCGTCTGCTATTACGCGCTCATTCCGACCGAGGCGACGAACTTCAAGGCCCTCATGGGCTGGGGCGCGGTCACCGCTGCGGCGCTGCTGTTCGGCCGCCTGGTGCTGGTGCGGCTCGGCATGGTGCTGGTCCGCCGCAAGGCGGTGCTGCGGCGCCACGTGGCGGTGCTCGGTGAGCGCGACCGGGCGCGCGCGCTGGTGGATCGCTACGAGGAGGAGGAAGGCGCCAAGGGCCTCATGTCCTTCGTCGGCATCTTCACCGATGACGGCGGGACGGAGGGCGACGGCGTCCCCGTGCTCTCCGAGATCACCGGCAAACCCTATCCGCCGGAGCGCGGCGGCATCGCGCAGCTGCTCGAATACGCCAAGGACGAGCACGTCGACATGGTGGTGGTCACCAAGTCGTGGGCCGAGCCGGCGGCCATCAGTGCCGTGGTGAGCCAGCTGCACCAGATTGCCGTCGATGTCATCGTCGAGCTCGATCCGCGCAGCTTCTCGCTGAACTATGCCAACCTGACCATGGTGGCGGGCGAGCCGGCGCTGCAGGTGCAGCAGCAGCCCTTCAAGGGCTCCCTGGGCCTCATGAAGGCGATCGAGGACTATGTGGTCGCCACGATCGGCCTCCTCATCACCTCGCCGATCCTGCTGGCGGCGGCCCTTGCCATCAAGCTGGAATCGCCCGGTCCCATCCTGTTCAAGCAGCCGCGCGTGGGTCGCAACAACAAGGTCTTCATGGTCTACAAGTTCCGCTCCATGACCGTGGACCTGACGGATGACGGCTCGGCCGGCACCAGCCGCGACAGTCCCCGCATCACCCGCGTCGGGCGCTTCCTGCGGGCCTCCTCCATCGATGAGCTGCCGCAGCTCCTGAACGTGCTCAAGGGCGACATGTCCATCGTCGGCCCGCGGCCCCACGTGCCCAATATGCTGGTGTCGCCGAACGTGGTCTATGAGGCGATCCAGCAATATGTTTCACGCTACCGCGTGAAGCCCGGCATCACCGGCTGGGCCCAGATCAACGGGTCGCGCGGGCCCATCCAGTCGGTGGAGAAGGCCGAGCGCCGGCTGGCGCTGGATCTCTATTACATCGAGAACTGGTCGATCTGGCTGGACTTGCGGATCATGCTCCTCACCATCACCAAAGGCATGGCCGGCCCCGGGGTGTTCTGAGCGTGGCCATCGGCATCTTCGATTCCGGCAGTGGCGGCCTCACGGTGATGCGCGCCCTCGATCGGGCGCTGCCGGCCCATGATCTCGTCTATCTCGGCGACCACGCCAACGCGCCCTATGGGGACCGCGCGGCGGGGGACATCTACGCCCTCACCGTGCAAGGGGTGCAGCGGCTGTTCGAGGCCAATTGCCGGCTGGTGATCCTGGCCTGCAACACCGCTGCCGCCCACGGCCTGCGCCGTCTGCAGCGCAATTGGCTGCCACGCGCCCATCCGCATCACCGGGTGCTCGGGGTTATCGTGCCGGTGGTCGAGGAGGTGACCGGGGTGCCCTGGGTGGCCGATGCCGCGCCGGTGCTGCGCCCGCCCGCCGCCGCGCAGGTGGCCGTCGCCGTGTTCGCCACCCGCCATACGGTGGAGAGTGGCGCGTTCGCCGGCGAGATCCACAAACGCACCGCCCATGTCGACGTCTGGCAGCAGGCCTGTCCGGATCTGGTGCCGCTGATCGAGGCCGATGCACCCGAGCCGGTGCTGCGCGCGGCGGTGGAGGCCTATGTGGGGCAGCTGGCGGCACAGATGCATGGCCGGCTGCCCGATGTGTGCATCCTGGGCTGCACCCATTATCCGCTGATCGAGCCGCTGTTCCGCGCGGCCCTGCCGGCAACGACCCGCATCCTGTCGCAGCCCGAGGTCACCGCGCGCAGCCTTCTGGCCTATCTGGAGCGCCATCCCGACTTTGCCGCCACCGGCAGCGGGCGGCGGGTGTTCCTCACCACCGGCGATCCGGCCCGCGCGGGGCAGATCGCCACCCGCTTCTATGGTCGCCCGGTAGTCTTTCAGGCTCTGGCCGACCACCGCTGACGGCGCGCCTCAGGGGCGGCCGTCCACCGTGTCGATCAGCTCCGCCATGGCGCAGGTGATGTGATAGAGCGAGGAGCCGGGCGCCGGCATCTCCACCCAGCTGCTATCGGGATTGGACACATCCTGCCAGGTGCCGGGCACCGGCATGTCGAGATAGAGCTTGAGGCCGGTATAGGCGCGCCGCGCTTCCTCGGCCTCGGCGGCGGTGCCGAGCCGGCGCAGGCGGGCCAGCGCCGCCTTGAGGCGCTCGGTCTGCGGCCAGAGCCGGGCGGTGGCCTTGTGCACGGTGCCGGCGGTGGTCACCTCGTTGATGGCGACATTGCGCACGGGGTCGATGCCGAAGGTGCGGCCGAAGGCGGTGAGGCGATCGGAGATGCCGGCGGCGCCGGGCCAGCCCCACAGCTCCAGCCCCTCGAACAGCCACGCCCATTCAAAGCAGTGGCCCGGCTCCACCAGAGTGCCGTCCAGCCCGGGGGCCGGCGCGAGGTCGTCGGTGAAATATTCGAGCAGCGCGCCGCTCGCCGGGTCGATGAAATGGTCGCGGCACAGCCCGGCCATGGCCTCGGCGCGGGCCTTCCATTGCGGCCGGCCGCTCAGCACATACAGAGCCGAGAAGGCCTCGAAGAAATGCATGTGCGGGTTCTGGTGGCGGAACGGGCGCGGAATGTCCCGTTCCACGAAGCCGCCGGCGGGGTGGGCATGGGTCGCCGCGAGCACCGCATAATGCGCGTCCGCCACGTCGAGCAGGTCCGGGCGATCCAGCGCCTTGGAGGCGTGGCCGAGGCAGAACAGCATGAACGCCTGGTCGTAGAGGTCGGCGCGGGCGTCATGAACCGCACCGTCGGTGGTGAAGGAATGGATGAACAGGCCATCCTCGCGCCGGCCATGGGCGAGCAGATAATCCACCGTCGCGTTGGCGAGCGCGCGCCAGGGCCCGTTCCAGCCGAGCCGGCCGATCTCGCCGAACGAATAGACATCGCGCGCCTGCACGAACAGCCGGCGCGGGGCGTCATCGGGTTCGCCGGTGCGCGACAGGCGCTCCACGAACAGGCCCTTGGGCAGGTGGCCGCGGGTGGACCAGAGCGGCGCCGCCACATCCAGCAGCCAGCCGCGGGCATCGGCGGCGAGGTCGGCCAGGCTGGCCACGGCAGACGAGGCGACGACGGTGGACATCGGGCAGGCCTTCAGCGGTTGGGGGCCGGGTGGGCGGCGCCGGGGTGCAGTCCTTCAACGAATGTCAGCAGGTTGCCGCCGGTGAACAGATGGCCGGGGACGCCGGCACCGGTGGCCGCCTCGAGATCCGAGCCCTTGTCGCCGATCAGCAAAGCATGGGCGCGGTCCACAGGCCAGTGGGCCAAGAGGTCCAGCAGCATGCCCGGCGCGGGCTTGCGCCAATCATGGACCTGCCGGTAGCGCTCCACCGTGCCTTCCGGGTGGTAGGGGCAGTAGCGCCAGTCGTCGATGGAGGCGCCGACCGCGCGCAGCTCCTCCTGCATCCAGGCATGCAGGCGCCCCACCTGCGCCTCGTCATAATAGCCGCGGGCGACACCCGCCTGGTTGGTGACGACGAAGGTGTAATAGCCGAGGTCGTTGAAGCGCTTCACCGCCGCCTTGGCGCCGGGGATCCAGGTGAAGTCCTCCGGCGCGTGGACATAGCCGGTGTCCACGTTCAGCACGCCGTCACGATCGAGGAACACCGCCGGCCGGCAGCGCTGCGCTGGCACGGAGGTCTGGGCGGCCGCATAGGTCTCAGGAATGCCGATGTCGATGAAGAAGCCGTCATAGGAGACGCCGGCCATGCGCCCCTCCGCCACCAGGGCGGGCAGCAGGTCCGCCTCCAGCGAAGAGGGCATGGCGAGCCGCTCCAGGCAGGCGCGGCGCAGCACATAGACGCCGCCATTGATGAGCGCCCGCGCCAGCCCGGCCGCGCGCGGCCGCACCGCGCGCACCCGCGCGCCTTCCAGAACGATGGTCTCATAGCGGTCCGGCTGCTCCACCAGCCGCAGCGCCATGCCGAAATCGGCACCGTGGTCGAGGGTGGTGGCCACCAGATCCAGCCAGTTGAAGTCGAACCAGGTGTCGCCGTTGAGCAGCAGGAAGGTGTCGTCCAGCAGCGGCAGGGCGTTCACCAGGGCGCCGCCGGTGCCGAGCGGGGTGGTCTCCACCGCGATCTCCACCGTGGCATCGAAGCGGCCGCGTACGTCGGTGCTGTCGATATAGTCCCGCACCACCTCGGCGCGGTGGCCGGCGAGCAGCAGGAAATGGGTGAAGCCGCGCCGGCGCGCCTCGGCGATCAGGACCTCGACGAAGGGAATGTCACCCACCGGAAGCAGGGGTTTGGGCGTATCGGCGGTGAGCGCGCCGAGGCGCGTGCCGAGACCACCGAGGAGAATGACACACTGCTTCACCACGATCCCCACCCCTTCTTTCGCGTGCCGCCGGTCACAGGCAGATCGGCCAGCCTTCGGCGCCCTCGAAGGTGAACTTCACCGAACTGGCCTGGCCGCCGGCGGCGTTCAGCACCTGCTTGAGGCGATAGGCGTTCTCCGGGTCGGTCAGGAACATCAGGAAGCCGCCGCCGCCAGCGCCGGAAACCTTGCCGGCCCACGCATCCGCCGCCATCGCCTCGTCATACAACCGGTCCACGGCCGCGGTGGCGACGCCGGCGGCGGTGGCCTTCTTGGCGGCCCAGGAGCGGCCGAGGATCTCGGCGGTGCCGCGAATGTCGCCGCGCAGCAGCGCGAGCTTCATCTCGATGGCGTCCTGCTTCAGCTTGTGCATGTTCTCGACGGTCTTGGTGTCCATCTGCTTCAGGCCGGCCACCTGTTCCTTGATGATGGTCTCCGACTGGCGCGACTGGCCGGTAAAGCAGATCACCAGGGAGGCCTCGAACTCGTTCAGGAACTCACGGCGAATACGCAGTGGATTGACGATGACCCGATCGGACGGCAGGAATTCGATGAAGTTCACCCCACCGAAGGCGGCCGAATACTGATCCTGCCGGCCGCCGGCAAGGCCGAGATGCTCGCGCTCGATCTCGAAGGCGAGGCGCGCCACGTCATAAGGGCCCAGCGGTAGGTGGAGCGCGTAGCGGAACGCCTCGATCAAGGCCACCACCAGCGCCGAGGAGGCGCCGAGCCCGGAACCGGCCGGCACGTCGATGGTGGTGGACATGGTGAGCGGCAGCGCCACCCCGTCACAATAGGTCCGCATCATGTGCGTGTAGACGGCGCGATGCAGGATCAATCCCTCGCGGATGGGGTGATCCAGGCTCGGCTCCAGCACCTCTTCGGTGCCCACGTCCCGGGCGCGCAGCACCAGCGCGCCGATGCGGTTGGTGCGAACATGCGCATAGGCGAAGCGGTCGATGGTGGCATTCAGCACATTGCCGCCGAACTCGTCGCAATACGGCGACAGATCGGTGCCGCCCCCGGCAAGGCCGAGGCGGAGGGGAGCACGGGCGCGGACGTTGAGCGCATCGCCGATGGCCATGGGTGCGATCCTTAGGTGCGACTCTTGGGAACGTTTCTTGGGAGCGTTTCTTGGGAGCGATCTTGGGGGAGTGGTCGGCAGAAATCGGAAAGACGGAACTCAGGCTGCCATTCTAGGTCGGCGCGCCAGCCATCGACATTGACCCTAGGCAATGCCGATGGCTGGTGATGCCGTCAAGCTTTGGTGAGGAACGGCAGCACCGTATCAAGGGTGGGGCCGGGGGCCTCCTCGCACATGAAGTGGCCCCCGGGCACCGCGGCCCCAGTCACCTCCGGCGCCAGCACCCGCCAGGCATCCAGCGGATTGGCGCCGCGTCCGGGAATGCCCGCCTCTCCCCAGGCAAGGAACGTGGGGCAGGAGAGGGTGCGGCCGGCAGCGATGTCGGCCTCGTCATGGGCGAGATCGAGGGTGGCGCCGGCGCGATAATCCGCACACATGGCATGGAGCCGGTCCGGCGAGGCGTAGGCGGCCCGGTAATAGGCGAGGGCGCGGGCGTCGAAAGCGGAGAGGTCTTTTGTGGCTGTCCAGCTCGCCAGCGTCCATTCGAGATAGAAATCGGATCGGCTGGAGATCAGCTTCTCCGGCAGCGGTGCCGGCTGGGCGAGGAACGACCAGTGATAGACCTGCAGCGCCCGCGCCCGGTCCATCTTGTGCCACATGATGTAGGTGGGGGCGATGTCGAGCAGCACCAGGCGGTCGAGCCGGCCCGGATTGTCGAGGCCGAGGCGGTAGCCCACCCGGGCGCCGCGGTCATGGCCCATGAGGTTGAAATGGGCGAAGCCGAGATGCTCCATCAGCTCCACCATGGCCGCCGCCATCGCCCTTTTGGCATAAGGGAAATGGTCCGGGCCCGGTTCCGGCGCCGCGCTCCAGCCGTAGCCGGGCAGGTCGGGGATCACCAGGGTGAAGTGCTCGGCAAGGCGCTGCGCCACCTGGTGCCACATCACATGGCTCTCGGGGTAGCCGTGCAGCAGCAGCAGCGGCGGCCCCTCGCCCCCCTGCCTCAGAAAGATGCGGCCGGCCTTGGTTTCCACATAATGGGAGGCAAAGCCCGGGAAGAGATCGGAGAGGTCGGCCATGGCGGGCTCCCTGGTTGGCGTTTTGGCCCTATTTCCCGTTGAGGACCACCGCGCATGCGGGCGGCAGGTCCTTGAGCGTTAAAGGCGGTTTGGGCTTTGCGGGTTCCTTGTCGGGCTTGGGGTGCAGCACCGCGTCGGAAAACCACCAGTCGAGTTCACTGCCGCAGCCGTCACCGGGGGGCGGCGCCTCTTGGGGCCGGCAGTCGGCATTGCCGGTGGGGCAGGCCAGGCGCACGTGCATGTGGTAGTCGTGACCCCAATAGGGGCGCACCTTGGCGAGCCAGGCGCGATCACCCGAAGCATCCCGGCACAGCGCCTTCTTGATGGCGGCGTTGACGAAGATGCGCTCGACGCCGGGATCGGTGGCGGCGGCGCGGATCACCTTCCAATGGTCCGGGCGCCAGTTCGCCGGGTTAATGTCGCGCCGGTCGGCGCGCACCATCATGGTGGCGGAGATCTTCTCCCGCTCTTCGGTGGTCAGGACGCGGCCGGGGCTGGGGGTGAGCCAGATGTCGGCATCGAGGCCGATCTGGTGGGAGGCATGGCCGGTGAGCATGGGGCCGCCACGCGGCTGCGACATGTCGCCGACAAGGATTCCACTCCAGCCCGAGACCTGGGGCACCTTCTGGGCGAACCGTTCGAGGAAGGCGATCAACTGCGGGTGGCCGAAATTGCGATGGCGCGAAAGCCGCATGACCTGCCACAGGGGCCCCTTGGCCTCCGGCCCGGTGATGGCCAGGGCCTCGCCACCGGCCAGGCATCCCTTGGAGTAGAAGCCGATGGCTTCCGGCAGGAATTCGCTGGCGGGCGCCCGGGCGCGTCCGAACAATTCCTTGGCGGGCGGCGCCTGCTCGGCGTGGGCGCCCGTCGCCAGCAGCGTCGCCAGCGTGGCGGCGCCGAGCCGCAGGGCGCGCCGGAGGCGGCCGGGCGAGGCTGGCGCCATGCTCAGCTCACCATCTTGTGGGTGAGCACCACGAAATCGCGGCCGGTGCGGGTGCCCGGATGGGCCGGAAGATCGGTGACCAGCAAGGTGGCGCCAGGGTGCATGAGGCTCGCCACCTGGCGGTTGATGGAGGGATCCACGGTGATGCGGGCCAGCGCCTGCGCGGCCTCTCCGGCGGGCGCGGCGTTGCCTTCGTAGGAAATGGCGCTCCAGCGCGGGGTGCCATCGCGGCTGGCCAGCACATAGACCACATTGCCCAGGGGCGCGCTCGGATCAGAGATGGCGATGGGGCCCTGCAGCACCACCTGGCCGCCCCGCAGCACGGTGAGGGACTTGTCGGCGGCGCTCGCCACCATGGCGACCGCGGTCTCGGCCGCCGCCATGTCCTCCGGCGCGCCGGCGCCGGTGGCATTCACCGCCAGCTCCTGCTCCAGCCCTTCGCTCATGATGAGGCCGGGATGAAGCACATCCTGCGGCGCGGTGTGGTTGTCGGCGATGATCACCGGCGTGCCCACATGGGTGATGGAGAACAGCTCCTTGGCGAAGGCGAGCGGCAGGTGAACGCAGCCGTGGGAGGAGGGATAGCCCGGCAGGCCGCCCGCATGCAGCGCCACGCCCGACCAGGTCAGGCGCTCGGTGAACGGCATGGAGGCGTTGTTGTAGATGGAGGAGTGGTGATCGGCATCCTTGCCGAGGATGGTGAACACGCCGGTGGGCGTGTCGTGCCCCTCGCGACCGGTGGAGACCGTGGACACGCCGATGCGCACGCCGTTGCGATAGACATAGGCGCGCTGATCGTCGAGGTTCACCACCACCGCCACGAAGCCCTCCGGCGCCCGCTCGGGATGCCAGACATACTGGCCCGGCTTGAGGGCGGCGATGGCGGCGAGGTCCGGATCATCAGCGGCCTGTACCGGCCACAGGGCGTCGAGGGCGACGCCGCCGCTCAGCGCCATGCCGAGCTGCAGAAAGCGGCGGCGGCTGAAGCCGTGCGCCAGCTTCGGACGGCTGGAGGGCGCAGGCACGGACGGCGAATCGACGGACATCAAGCGGTCTCCGCAGGGGCGAAATCCGCGCGATTATGCCGTCGAGAGCTTAATGCCGTCTCTCCATTCGCCACCCATCATGCCCTTGCGGTGCCCTGAAGGAGGCCCTTGCGGCCGCGCCGCTGCAGACACGGCTCAGTCGGCGTAGGGATTGTCCTTCTGGCGCAGGGTCAGGCGGATCGGCACGCCCGGCAGATTGAAGGTTTCCCGCAGGGCATTGGTGATGTAGCGGATATAGCTTTCCGGAAGCGCATCGGCCCGTGAGCAGAACAGCACGAACGATGGCGGGCGGGCCTTCGGCTGGGTCATGTAGCGCAACTTCACGCGGCGTCCCGACACCGCCGGCGGCGGGTGGTTGTCGACGATCTGCTGCAGGAAGCGGTTGAGCGGGTTGGTGGCGACGCGCTTGTTCCACACCTTGTGGGCCTGGGCGATGGCTTCCACCAGCTTGTCGAGGCCATGCCCGGTGAGGCCCGAGAGCGCCACGATGGGTACGCCCCGCAGCTGCGGCAACAGGTGGTCCGCTTCCTCCCGCAGCCGGGTGGCGAGGCCGCCACGGGCGATGAGGTCCGACTTGTTGTAGCCGATCACCACGGCGCGGCCTTCGCGCGCCACCAGATCGGCAATGCGCAGGTCCTGTTCCTCGAACGGGCGGGTGGCGTCGATCAGCACCACCACCACCTCGGCGAACTTCATGGCCCGCAGGGCATCGGCGGCGGAGAGCTTCTCCAGCTTGTCGTCGATGCGGGCGCGCTTGCGCAGGCCGGCGGTGTCGAACACCTCCAGCCGGGTGCCGTGGAACGTCACCTCCACGGCGATGGAATCGCGGGTGATGCCGGCTTCCGGGCCGGTGAGCAGGCGATCCTCGCCCAGCAGGCGGTTGATGAGGGTGGACTTGCCGGCATTGGGCCGCCCCAGCACCGCCACCTTGATGGGACGCTTGGGCGCGCCGTCATCGGCCTCGCCGGCATCCGCCTCTTCGTCCTCGTCCTCGTCTTCCGGCAGCTTGGTCTGCTCTGGCAGAGCGGCGCAGATGGCGTCGTAGAGGTCAGACAGGCCTTCGCCATGCTCGGCGGAGAACGGCACCGGCTCACCCAGGCCCAAAGCGAAGGCCTCGATCGCACCCGCCTCGCCACCGCGTCCCTCACTCTTGTTGGCGACCAGGATGGTGGGCTTGCCGGAGCGGCGCACCAGGCTGGCGAAGGCCCGGTCGGTGGGGGTGAGCCCCACCCGGGCGTCGATGAGGAACAAGATGGCATCGGCATCGCCGATGGCCGCCTCGGTCTGGGCCCGCATGCGGCCCTCGAGGCTGGCGGCGCTCGCCTCTTCCAGGCCGGCGGTATCGACGATGCGGAAGGTGAGATCGCCCAGATGGGCCTCGCCTTCGCGGCGGTCGCGGGTGACGCCAGGACGATCGTCCACCAGCGCGAGCTTCTTGCCCACGAGGCGGTTGAACAGGGTGGACTTGCCCACATTGGGGCGGCCGACGATGGCCAGGGTAAAGCTCATGGAAAGAGGCTCAAAAGCAGGGCCATCGCCGACGTCGGCACAGGGTCAGCGCGAGGAGGTCGCGCCGGATGCCGACGGGGCAGGCAGATCAATGGGGGCGTTGGCGTTGGTGGGCTGGCCGGGGCCTGTTGAATAGTCGACACCGGGCACCCCGGTCGGGAACACCGCATGGCGCTCGCCGGGCAGGGGCTTTTCCTTCTCCTCGAAGGGATTGAACTTCTCCAGGGTCTCGCAGCCGGTGGCGGTGAGGGCGAGACCGAGGACGAGTGCCAGACGCAGTGGTCGCAGCAGGCCGGATGACGACTTCATGGCGGGCCTCTCTTACTGGGCCGCAGGCGGCGCGGCAGGCATCGTCGCGGCGGGCGTCGTCGCGGCGGGCATCGGTGAAGCAGGCGCGGCCGGAGCCGTCGCCGGTGCAGCAGCCTTCGACGCACCATCCTCGGGCGCAGCATCCTTGGACGCGGTGCCGCCGGTAGTGGCGGGCGCGGTAGCAGGTGCGGCGGGCGCTGCGGCCTCGGCGGTGATGCGGCGGATCAGGTCGGCGCGCGAGCGCACGCCCGGCGCGCTGCCGGCATCCTCGGTAATGTCGGTGGCGGTCTTGTAGGCGGCGGCGGAATCGCCGGCCTTGAGCTGGGCGAGGGCCAGAACCTCACGGGCGGAATTGCGCAGGGCGCCGGTGCCGGCGGCCAGGTCGCCCACCCGCTTCTTCACCTCGCCGAGATCGGCGGTGTCGAGCAGAATCATGCCCGCGCGCAGCTGGGCCATGTCGCGCAGCAGCGGCTCCACACTGCGGTTGGCGGCGATGGCATCGAACGCGGCAACGCCGGCTGCCGGGTCGCGGGCGGCGGCGGCACCGGCGGCACGGAAGGCGGCGATGGCGCGGTAGCCCTCGGGGCCGGTCTTGGCGATGGTCTCGAAGGCGGCTTCGGCCTCGGCGAACTTGCCGGCATCGGCAAGGGTGACCGCCTGCTGGAATTCCGCGCCGGCGGCGATGGCCTGCTGGGTGCGCCAATAGCGATAGCCGCTCCAGGCTCCCGCAGCGACGATGACGAGCACCACCGCGGCAATGATGAGGGCCCCGAACCGGTCCCACAGCTTGCGCAGGCGCTCGCGGCGCAGGTCTTCCTGGATTTCGTGAAAAATATCGGTCATCGGCGGTCCGCGGCTACAAAGTGCCGGCGTACCGGCAGTGGGCGCGTAACCTATCCATGCGGCTTCATCGTGGCAAACCCTCAGCGCAGATCCTGTGGGCAGCGGCGTGCGGAGGGGCGCTGTCGCTGGTTCTCACAGGCCGGTCTGGAAGCCGGCGCGCTTGAGGCGGACGATGGCGAGATCGAGCTTCTCCAGGAATGTGGAGCGGTCGCGCGCGGAGAAGGGGGGCGGCCCACTGGTGGCAAGTCCGGCACCGCGCAGATCTTCCATCAGATTGCGCGTGGCCAGGGCCATGCCGATGGAATCGCGGGTGAAGGGGCGACCGGTGGGGCTAATCACATCGGCGCCGGCCTTCACGCAGCGGTCGGCCAGGGGCACGTCGGCGGTCACCACCACGTCGCCGCGACAGACCCGCTCAGCGATATAATCGTCAGCGGCATCGGGGCCGCTCGGCACCACGACGCGAAGGATCAGTGGATCCTGGGGCACCGCGATCGCCGTGTTGGCCACGACATGGGCGCGAATGCCGTGGCGCCAGGCCACCTTGTAGGCCTCCGCTTTCACCGGGCAGGCATCGGCGTCGATATAAAGGGCGATGGGCGTGGCGCGGGCGGTCATGGGGCCCACATGGCAGCTGCAGGCACACGCCGCAAGGGCGAGCGTCGCGAGGGTGGGTGGACGATCAGGGTGCGCCGCGCCTTTTGGTTTCTGACCTAAGGGTATGTGGCGCCGTGTCCGCATCGGTCTGGAAAAGCGCGGGGCAAAGGCTGGCGGCACGCATCGGCCCTGTTGACGGCGGCGTCGGCGCGCGCCAACCCTGGGCGCATGACTTCGCTGATCACCCGCGGCCGCCGCCGCCTCGAATCCATCCCCGTGCTCGGCCCGTTGCTCGCCTCGGTGAGCCACATGGAGCGCATGACGCTGGCGACCCTGGGCTTCATTGCCTGCGCGCTCTACGCCTTCGTCAAGGTGGCGGACGAGGTGCTGGAAGGGGACGCGGGGAGCCTCGATCGCTCGATCCTGCTGGCGCTGCGCGATCCCAACAACCTTTCCGATCCCCTCGGCCCGCCCTGGTTCGAAGAGATGATGCGGGACTTCACCGCCCTGGGCTCGACCGGGGTGCTGACCCTCCTCACTTTGGTGGTGCTGGCGTTCCTGATGATGACCGGCAAGCGCCACGCAGCGCTGCTGGTGGCGGTGTCGGTGGCCGGTGGAACGGCGCTGTCGCAGGTGATGAAGTGGGGCTTCGATCGGCCGCGGCCGGATCTGGTGCCGCACGGGGTGGCGGTCTACACCCAGAGCTTCCCCAGCGGCCACGCCATGCTCTCCGCCGTGGTCTATCTCACTCTCGGCGCGCTGCTGGCGCGCACCCAGGCGCGAACCCGGGTCAAGGTGTTCCTGCTGGCGGTGGCCGCCACCCTGACGGTGATCGTCGGCGTCAGCCGCATCTATCTGGGCGTGCATTGGCCCACCGACGTGCTCGGCGGCTGGATGCTGGGCGCGGCGTGGGCCTGCCTGTGCTGGCTGGTGATGCTGTGGCTGCAGCACACGGGTGAGGTGGAAACCCCGCGGGGCGAGGAGACCGACGCCTGAGGCCTTTCGGGTGGTCCGGACAGCCGTGAAAAGGCGCTCGCGCATGGAATGAGCGCCGTCTCGTCGCCGCGCCGCTATCCACCTGGCTCGAAATGCCGCTCGAACCTGGGCCGGGCGTGCCACCGGCCCAGGTGCCGTCAGCGGTCGTGCCGGTAGCTGGCCTGGTCGATGTCATGCCGGCGCAGCTTGTCATAGAACGTCTTGCGTGGAATCCCGAGGGTGCGCACCGCCGCCTGCACGTCGCCCCGGGTGGCCGACAGGGCGGCGCGGATCTCCGCCGCCTCGAATGCCTCCACGCGCTCCGGCAAGGGCAACGGACTGGCGAGGTCTGCGTCCGCCGGCGGTGGGGCGCTGCGCGGACCGGGCAGGCCGAGGGCCACGCGCTCGGCGAAATGAGCCAGCTCGCGCACATTGCCGGGCCAACTGTGGGTGTCCAGATGGTGACGCACCGCCGCCGTGAGCGCCGGCGGCTCGCGACCGAAGCGCTGGGCCGCCTGGCCGAGGAAATGGCCGAACAGCACCGGCAGATCCTCCCGCCGCTCGCGCAGGGGCGGCACGTGCACGGCCGCCACGTGCAGGCGGTAATAGAGATCCTCCCGGAAATCCCCCTTCCGCACCAGGTCGATCAGGTCGACCTTCGATGCCGCCACCACCCGCAGGTTCACCGGCCGGATCTCATTGGTGCCGAGCGGCTGCACCTCGCGCGCCTCCAGCACCCGCAGCAGCTTCACCTGCAGCGCCGGCGACATGGCCTCGATCTCGTCCAGGAACAAGGTGCCGCCACTGGCGTGCTCGATGCGCCCCACACGCTTCTTCACCGCGCCGGTGAAGGCGCCGGCCTCGTGTCCGAACAATTCGCTCTCGATCATCGCCTCGGGCAGGGCGCCGCAATTCACCGCCACCAGATGCTGGCCGGCACGCCGGCTCCAGCGGTGCAGCGTGTGCGCCACCACTTCCTTGCCGGTGCCGGTTTCGCCTTCCACCAGGACATCGACATCCGCGTCGGCGAGCTGGCGCAGCACCTGCCGCAGCCGGTCCATGGCCGGACCGATGCCGAGCAGCGGCAGGTCGGCGCTGGCCGCCTCTGCCTGTCGCCTCAGTTCGCGGTTCTCCAGCACCAGACGCCGCTTTTCGAGGGCATGGCGCACAGCGCTCAGCAGCCGCTCCATGGGGTAGGGCTTGGCGACGAAGTCATAGGCGCCCTCGCGCATCGCCTCCACCGCCATGGCGATGTCGCCATGGCCGGTGATGAGGATCACCGGCAGGTCGCCATCCAGGCGCTTCAGCTTCTGGAACAAAGTGAGCCCGTCCATGCGCGGCATCCGCACGTCGCTCACCACCACGCCGGGGAAATCCGCATCGAGCTCGGCCAGTGCCGCCTCGGCCGAGCCATAGGCCGCTACCGTGAGGCCCGCCAGCATCAGCGCCTGGACATTGGCCGCCCGCAGCACCTCGTCGTCATCGATGAAGGCGACGTCCATTAGCGGGCCTCCGGCAGGGTGAGGGTGAAGCGGGCGCCGTGGTCGTTTTCAACGGTGATGGCGCCGCCGAATTCGCGGATGATGTCCTGGCAGATCACTAGGCCCAGCCCGAGCCCATTGGGCTTGGTGGTGGTGAAAGGCAGGAACAGCGCTTCCATCACTTCCGCGGGCAGGCCCGCGCCGTCGTCCGCCACCACGATGCGCACATCGCCGCCCACCCGCCCGGCGCTGATGTGGATGTTGCCGTGCGGCTGTCCGGTGAGCGCCTCGGCGGCATTCTGCAGGAGATTGACGAACACCTGCTCCAGCCGGGCGCGATCGGCGCGCACCTGAAGCTCGGGCGGGTTCACCTTCACGCTCAAGCTGATGTCCTGCTGGCGCAGGCGGTAGCCCATGAGCAGCAGGGCTCCGTTGATGGCCGCCTCCACCTCCACCGGCCCCACGTCGCGGGCGCGCTTGCGGGCGAAGGCGCGCAGCTCCTGGGTGATGGTGCCGATGCGCTCGGTGAGGGCGGCGATGGTGGTGAGATTGGCCCGGGCGGCGTCGGGCTGGTGCTGGTCGAGAAAGGTGCCGGCGTTGTCGGCGAACACGCGGATGGCCGCCAGAGGCTGGTTCACCTCATGGGCGATGCTGGCGGCGATCTGGCCCAGCACCGCCAGCTTTGAGGCCTGGGCCAGCTCGTCCTGGAGCACCTCCAGGGCGATGCGGGCGCGGCGCCGCTCAGCCATTTCGGCGCGCAGCTGCTCGTTGGCATCCTGCAGCTCGGCGGTGCGGGTGGCCACCCGTTCCTCTAGCTCCCGGCGGGCCGCGGCGCCCCGGGCCTTCTCTCCCTTGAGCTGGTGGCGCCGGGTGAGGACCAGGCCGGCGGTGCCGAAGCCGACCACGCCCAGCAGCAGCGCCAGCGAGCGGGTGGCGGTGGCGGCGAGGGCCAGCGCCGGCGCGGTGGGGGAGAGCACGTGCAGGGTCCAGCCGGTGGTGGGCACCGCCGCCTCGGTTTCCACGAAGGTCTGGGCCGTGCGGGCGCCGGGCAGGGTGGTGCGCACGGTGTCGGCGCCCTCGGGGCCTGGCTGCAGGGGGAGCGGATCCAGCGGCGCCTCGCCGAACTGGAGGCTGTTGCGCAGCGCCGCTTTCTCCGCCGGGGCGAGCGGCCCCAGTGCTCTGAACCGCCAGGCCGGCTCGCTGGTGATGAGGACGATGGAATGGTTGTCGGTCACGAAGGTGGGGGCCGGCAGGGGCAGCCGCCGCCAGTCGTTCTCCATCTCGTCGAACTCGGCCTTCACCACCAGCACCCCGAGAGGGCCGTCGGGTCCGTCCACCCGCCGGGTCAGGTAGAGGCCGGGATGAAGGCTCACGGTGCCGAAGGCGAAATGCTCCGCCGCCCCCTCGGCCATGGCCCGCACGAAATAGGGGCGGAAGGAATAATCCGAACCCACGAAGCTCATGGGGGTGCCGGCATTGCTGGCCGAGATGCACAGCCCGTGGGGATCGAGCAGGTAGATGACGCCGGTGCGGGTGGCGGTGGCGAGGGCCCGCAGCTTGTTGTCGAGGGCCTGGATGCTGGCGGCGTCGCCGTGGTCCAGGGCCGCATGCACGTCCGGATCCTGCGCCAGCACCACCGGCAGGGTGCGCTGCTTCTCGATCTCCGCCCGCAGTGCGGCCACGCGCAGGTCGGCGGCGAAGACGCCTTCCCCGTGCACCCGCGCCAGCGCCAGGCGCTCGGCCCCATAGACCGCCAGCCGGTCGAGGCCCACCAGCGCCACCAGCGCTACCGCGATGAAGCCGAGCGCCGGGCGCAGGCGCGTCCACCGGCTGGCCCGGCCCGTGCCCGGCGCGGCCAGGGCGTGCCCGGCGGATCGAAACCGAAAGAACATCACGTGGGCACATCCAAAATGTGCGGATTTCCGCACGGCAGGAGGGGCGAGTTGTGCGGCAGGCCACACGAAAAGTCGAGGCTGCTGGCGCCACCCTCGCGGTGTTAACGTTTTTTCAATGGCTTATCGGTGGCGCGCCACCGGCCGGCGCATGGCATGGGGCTTGCGAAAGCGCGGTGCTCGCAGGCAATCCCCCCCGCGAGCGTTGCGCAACCCATCCTGCTGCGACGCCCCCCGACATAAGAGGTGCGACGCGGCTGGCGGAGGAAACGGTCCATGGCCCCAGTGCTCCCGGCGGCGGCGCCTGCTGCGCCCCGCAGGCTCCATCAGCATCTCTATGTGCAGGTCCTCGTCGCCATCGGCGCGGGCATTCTGCTCGGCCACTTCTATCCAAGCCTCGGCGCGGACATGAAGCCGCTGGGCGACGCCTTCATCAAGCTGGTGAAGATGGTCATCGCGCCGGTCATCTTCCTGACGGTGGTGACCGGCATCGCCGGTATGCGCGATCTCGGCAAGGTGGGGCGCGTGGCCGGCAAGGCCATGATCTACTTCCTCACCTTCTCCACCCTGGCGCTGATCATCGGCCTGATCGTCGGCAATACGATTCAACCCGGCGCCGGCCTCAACATCGATCCGGCGACCCTCGACCACAAGGCGGTGGCCGGCTACGCCGCCAAGGCCCACGACCAGTCCATCATCGGCTTCCTGATGGGCATCATCCCCAACACGCCGGTGAGCGCGCTGGCCTCGGGCGACATCCTGCAGGTGCTGTTCTTCTCGGTGCTGTTCGGCATCGCGCTTGGCGGCATCGGTGAGCGCGGCGAGCCGGTCATGACGGTGCTGCAGTCGGCGGCCCAGGCCATGTTCCGGCTGGTGGCGATCTTGATGAAGGCGGCGCCCATCGGCGCGTTTGGCGCCATGGCCTTCACCATCGGCAAGTACGGCATCGGCTCGGTGGCGAATCTCGCCTTCCTGATCGCCACGTTCTACTTCACCTCCATCATTTTCGTGGTGGGCGTGCTGGGGCTGGTGGCGCGCTACAACGGCTTCTCCATCTTCGCGCTGCTGCGCTACATCCGCGAGGAGCTGCTGCTGGTGCTGGGCACCTCTTCTTCCGAGGCGGCGCTGCCGAGCCTTATGGAGAAGATGGAGCGGGCCGGCTGCGGTAAGTCGGTGGTGGGGCTTGTCATTCCCACCGGCTATTCGTTCAACCTCGATGGCACCAACATCTATATGACGCTGGCCTCGCTGTTCATCGCCCAGGCGGTGGGCATCCAGCTGTCGCTCTGGGATCAGCTGCTGCTGCTGCTGGTGGCCATGCTGTCGTCCAAGGGCGCGGCGGGCATCACCGGTGCCGGCTTCATCACCCTGGCCGCCACCCTTTCGGTGGTGCCCTCGGTGCCGGTGGAAGGCATGGCGCTGATTCTCGGCATTGATCGCTTCATGTCGGAATGCCGCGCACTCACCAATTTCGTCGGCAATGCGGTGGCCACCATCGTGGTGGCGGGCTGGGAGAAGGACCTGGATCGCGACCAGCTGAACGCGGCGTTGTCGGGCCGGATACCCGATGCCACGGACCAGCTGGCCCTCGCCACCGCCGACGGTCCGGAGGACTGAGAGGGATCGGCCTGCGGGAGACGGTTCGCGTTCACGACGAACGGCCGGTGAGATCACTCACCGGCCGTTTTTGTGTGTGGGTCTTTCGCAGGTCGTCAGGCGGCGTCCACCAGGATGACTTCCGCATCCTCAAGCGCCTTCACCTCGATCCGCGCCTCGTCACGGATGGCGGCGCCATCCCGCTCCGCCACCGGCGTGCCGTTGACCTCCACAGATCCGCGGGCGGGCACCAGATAAAGGTGGCGGCCGGCCTCCGGCTCATAGACCGCGCTCTCGCCGGCCTTGAGGGTGGCGGCCACGAGGCGCGCGTCGGCGCGGATCATCAGGGCGTCGTCGGCGTCGCCGTCGCGGCCGCTCGCCAGAGTGACGAACCGGCCGGAGCGCTCGCCCTTCGGGAAGGGCCGGGCGTCCCATCGCGGCGCGCCGCCGCGGGTCTCGGGGATGATCCAGATCTGGAAGATCTTGGTGGGACCTTTCTCCAGATTATACTCCGAGTGGCGAATGCCCGTGCCGGCGCTCATGACCTGCACATCGCCGGCCTCGGTGCGGCCGCGATTGCCATGGTCATCCTGGTGGGTGATGGCCCCTTCGCGCACATAGGTGATGATCTCCATGTCGCGGTGGGGATGCAGCGGGAAGCCGGTGCCAGGGGCGATGTCGTCATCGTTCCACACCCGCAGATTGCCCCAGTGCACGCGGTTGGGGTCGAAATAATCCGCGAACGAGAAATGGTGCTTCGTATCGAGCCAGCCGTGGTCGGCGCCGCCGAGACGCGAGAAGGGACGCAGGTCGATCATGGGGTGAACTCCTCCCGGCCGGCGTTCCCGCACAAGGGCGCGGGCAGCGCTTCCGGTCCCGTTGGACATGGAGGGAATATGGCATTGATCTCGTGGGCCAAAAGTGGAAACAATCGAAACCCATGGTTTCCATTTCTATCCCACAGCGCCTGCCGGATCTCGAAGCCTGGGCGATCTTCGCCAAGGTTGTCGAAGTGGGCTCGTTCGCCCGCGCCGCGGCCGATCTCAACCTCTCCAAGGGGACGGTTTCCAAGGCCATCGGCCGCCTGGAACTGCGGCTTGGCACCCGCCTGCTGAACCGCACCGCGCGCCATCTCTCGCTGACCGCCGCCGGGCGGGCCGCTGCGGTGAGCGCCGGGCGACTGCTGGCGGAAGCGGAGGCGGCGGAGGCCGAGGCCCTCTCCCAATCCGTGGAGCCGCAGGGGGTGGTGCGGCTGGCGGCTCCCATGTCGTTCGGCCTGCGCCACGTGGCGCCGCTGTTGCCGGAGTTGCTGGAGATCTTTCCCAAGCTCTCCATCGACCTGCATCTGGCCGATGCGCAGGTGGACCTGTTGGCGGACGGGTTCGATCTGGCACTGCGCATTGCCAGCCTGCCGGCCTCAAGCCTGAAGATGCGGCGCATCTGCACCGTACGGCGCATGCTGGTGGGGGCCCCGGCCTATTTCGCCCGCGCCGGGCGGCCGGAGCATCCCCGCGATCTGAACAGCTATCGCTGCCTGGGCTATGCCTATCTGCCCGCCCCGGACCGCTGGCGCTTCGTGAATGCCGCCGGCGAGGTCGAGACGGTGACGCCTTCGGGGCCGCTGCGCGCCAACAATGCCGACGCGCTGACGCCCATGCTGCTGGCGGGGCAGGGCATCGCCGTGCAGCCGGAATTCATGGTGTGGCAGGATCTGGCGGCTGGTCGGCTCGAACGGGCATTGTCCGGCTGGTCGATGCCGGACGTGGATCTCAGCATTCTGCTGCCTCCGGGTGGCCTGAAGCCGGCGCGGGTCACGGTGGTGGTGGATTTCCTGGCCGCGCGCCTGGCCGCCGCGCCCTGGGCGGAAGCGGGCTGAGCCGCTGCCGCGTCGCATCGGAGAGGCGCGGACAAAAGAAAACCTCCGCCGGAGGGCGGAGGTTTAGCGTGGGGCAGCCTTGCGCGGTGTCGTCGGCTCAGTCGAACAGGCTGGAGACCGATTCCTCATGGGCGGTCCGCGCCACCGCCTCGCCGATGAGGCCGGCGATGGAGAGCACGCGGATGTTGCGGGCCACCCGGACCGCTTCGGTCGGCAGGATGGAATCGGTGATCACCAATTCCTTGAGCTTGGATGCGGTGATGCGGGCCACCGCGCCGCCGGAGAGCACGCCATGGGTGATGTAGGCGGTGACTTCCTTGGCTCCACGCGCGAGCAGCGCCTCGGCGGCGTTCACCAGGGTGCCGCCGGAATCCACGATGTCGTCCACCAGGATGCAGGAGCGGCCTTCCACATTACCGATGACGTTCATCACCTCGCTCTCGCCGGGGCGCTCGCGGCGCTTGTCGACGATGGCGAGCTGGGCGTCGATGCGCTTGGCCAGGGCGCGGGCGCGCACCACGCCGCCTACGTCGGGCGACACCACCATGAGGTTGGAGAGCTCGAACCGCTCCTTGATGTCGCGCACCATCACCGGGGCGGAATAGAGATTGTCGGTGGGGATGTCGAAGAAGCCCTGGATCTGCCCGGCGTGGAGGTCGAGGGTCATCACGCGGTCAGCGCCGGCGTGGGTGATGAGATTGGCGACCAGCTTGGCGGAAATGGGGGTGCGCGGGCCGGGTTTGCGATCCTGGCGGGCGTAGCCGAAATACGGCAGCACCGCGGTGATGCGCTTGGCCGAGGCGCGGCGGAGCGCGTCGATGATGATCAACAGCTCCATCAGGTGATCATTGGTGGGGAACGAGGTGGACTGGAGGACGAACACGTCCTGGCCGCGCACGTTTTCCTGGATCTCGACGAAGATCTCCATGTCCGCGAAGCGCCGCACCACCGCTTTGGTGAGGGGGGTCGCGAGATAGGCGGCAATAGCTTCCGCGAGCGCGCGGTTGGAATTGCCCGCGACGAGCTTCATAGGACCATTTTCCGCTGACATCTGACGCTCCGCCCCGGCGTTGCGGGTCTCTCAAGGCTTGGGACGCTCTGATAGGCGCCTCGTTCGGACCTTGTAAAGGTCCAGTTCACTGAGCTGCATAGGCAAGTGCGGCCGGTGAGGAAGGGGCCAGCGCTGCGGTTGCATCAGCCACCGGCCCGGTGGCTGTGGCGGCCGACGCTGCCGGTGCCGCGTCGGCACCCGTTGCCGCCGGCGCGGCTGTCGCGGCGGTTTCCACCGGCGCCGGCTGGGCCGCCGGGGCGGTGCTGCCTCCGACGCCGAGCGCCTGCGCGAAATCGGCCATCGAGCGATCGGCGATGCGGGCCAGAACCGCGTCGTCACACGCCGACCAATTGGCGGAACCCTTTGTCGACGCGCCCTTTTCCTCGCCGGTGATGCGCACCACACGGGTCTTGCCGGGGTCGTAGACATCCCAGGCATAGGCGCAGCTCGCCTTGCCCCGTTCCACGT
This sequence comes from Xanthobacter sp. NM-25, assembly GCF_022138605.1. GTDB lineage: Bacteria > Pseudomonadota > Alphaproteobacteria > Rhizobiales > Xanthobacteraceae > Xanthobacter. Next base: position 300,058 of record NZ_JACBFS010000001.1, on the reverse strand, counting down.
GCATGGACAGGTAGCCCTTGACGCGATAGGCGCCCTGGTCCTCCCGTGAGGCCACCTTCACCTGCCGGCTCTGGGCCTCATCGGACAAGTGGCCCACTAGCTTGTCGAACGTGGCCTTGGGCGGTCCGTCGATGGAGTCGAAGGCAAGCGCGCCGTTGGCGGACATCCCGGCTCCGTCGGTCTGGCATGCGGCGAGCGCAAGGCTCATCAACAGCATGCCGGTGCGCAGCACGGCGGGTGCGGCACGCAGGCCGTTCGACGGGTGGCGTGAGGGGTGGTCGGGCGTGGCGGGGGCCTTCGGATTGTCGACCATGGCCTCTGGTGCCCGCATGACGGCTCCTGCTCGCTGTCCAATGGCGCAAGAGGTAGCGGCAAACGCGGGCGCGGTCCACAAAAACGGTTAAAAGGTTGTTAACGCCGCCGCGCCTAGCGGAGGGATTGCAGCAAGCCCATGAACCGCATGGAGCCTTCCGGCCAGGGGCCGAATCCGGCACCGCCATTGATGTGGCCGGCATCGCCGGCATCCACCAGCTCGCCGCCCCAGGCTGCAGCCAACTTTTCGGCCGCCTCGTAGCTGCAATAGGGGTCGGTGCGGCTCGCTACCACAACGCTGGGAAAGGGCAGGGGCTGGCGCGGCATGGGGACGAAGCTGGCGAACAGCGGGTTGCGCGGCTCGGCCTCCAGGTCCGGCGGTGCCACCAGGAAGGCCCCCACGACCTTGCCGGCCGGCAGCAGGGGCGCGGCATGGGCGAGGGTGGTGACGCCGAGCGAGTGGGCGACGATCACCACCGGCCGCGGCGCCGCGGCCACCGCCTCCACCACGGCCTGCGTCCAGGCCGTGCGGCTCGGCTGGGAGAAATCCGCCTGGCGCACGCGGGTGGCGGTGGTCAGCCGGCTTTCCCAACGGCTCTGCCAGTGATCGGCATCGGAATCGTTCCAGCCGGGGACAATGAGGATGGACGTGTCGGACGATTTCATAGCGGCTTTCCGGCATGGCTTGGAGGACGCGAATCTCACGGCGGCACCCTCACCCGAGGGCTTGCCACATCGCCGAGGCCAGGGCGAGGCAGCTGACGGGCCATGCAATTACAGATTGCGTGTATGCAAATAAGTGGCTTTTGGCTGTGATGATGGGCGAATGGCGCAGGGCTGGGGTCGCAGAGCGGTGATTTTGCGCCATTCCGGTACGGTTTCACGCCCCTTCGGTTGCATTGCGGCATCGACGTTGCCATGCACAGGAGATATAGCTGTCACAAAGTTGCGGAGCCCTTGTCCTTGCTGTCGGTCGTCATCGCCACGCACAATTCCGAACGCCAGCTGGTGCCGGTGTTGTCGGCCCTCGTTCCGGGGGTCACGGCCGGCGTGCTGCGGGATGTGGCGCTGGTGGACAACGGCTCCACCGACGACACCGCCGCCATCGCCGATGCGGCAGGTTGCACCTTTCTGCATACGGTGAGCGACGTGGGCGTGCGGCTGAAGCAGGGCGCTGCCCAGTCGCGCGGGCGCTGGCTGCTGTTTCTCGCCCCCCAGTCTCTGCTGGAAGAAGGCTGGGTGCGCGAGGTGGCCAATTTCATCGAAACCGCAGAGCGTCGCGGGCAGTCCGAGCGGGTGGCCGCCACCTTCCGCCTGGCTGTGGATGGCTATGGCCTGCGCCCGCGGCTGGGCGAGGCCATGGCGGCGGCGCGGCTGGCGCTGCTGGGGCTGCCCCAGCCCCCCCAGGGCCTGCTCATTTCCCGCAAGCATTACGAGCGGCTGGGCGGACATCCTGCAGGGGTGCGGGCGGAACGGCGGCTGGCATCGCGCATCGGCCGGCGCCGCATCCATTTGCTGCGGACCCACGTGCTCCTGCCCGATCCAACCTGAGCGGCAGCGAAATTCCGCGAGGGAACGATTCCCCCTTGGCGAGCGACGCGCCTTGCGCCTAGATGACGGCGCGGGGTCGGGCCGGTTCGTCGCGGGATGCGGTGAGCCGGTGCCGGTGAGCCATTTCTGATGACATGAGGGGATGACGCGCAGCGCGGAGCCCATGTGCCGGAAGTGCCCTAAACCCGCACGACCATCGCACCCTTGCCCGGACCACCGCCCGCGCGCAGACCCTCCAAGCCACGGCGCATCGCGTCGAGGGAGGGGCCATGGAACGTCGTCTCGCGAAGGCTGAAGGGCGCCGGCGTGCCCGGGCGATGAAGGGCCTGCTCACGGGCGTTCTGGCGGTCGGCTGCGTGGTCGCATCCAGCTGGATGGCCGGCCTTGCCTGGGCCCAGCCGCAGCGCCCGCCGGTGCCGCGCCCGGCGCCGGCGACCATGGCACCGGCGGAGCCCGCCGGCGCCAAGACCTTCCAGCGGAGCGACCTGGTCACTGGCGCCAGACGTTACGAGCGTCAGCTGCGGCGCGAGGCCCGGCCGCTCGCGGTGCCGCTGGAGCGGGCCCGGCGGGAGGCGGACCAGGCCTTCCAGCGCAACGATGCCCGTTCCGCCGCCGCGGCCTATGCCGCCCTGGCCCTGGCGACGCCGCAGGATGCCACGGTGTGGATGCGCCTCGCCCGGTCGTTGGCGGCCATCCGCCCCACCGACACGGAAGACGGCAGCGCCTTCACCGACAACGCGTTTGCCGCTGCCTACATCGCCTATCGCCGCGCCCCGACCCGCGCCGGCGAGGCGGAGGCGCTGGCCTTCCTGGCCCGCCAATATGCGGCGCGGGGCCTGTGGAGCGCGGCGCTCGAGACCATGAAGACGGCGCTCGCCCTGCGCGACACACCGGAGGAGCGGGCGTTCTATGACAAGCTGCGCGACGAGCACGGCTTTCGGCTGGTGGATTACACGGTGGAATCCGATGCCGCCGCGCCCCGCGTGTGCGTGCAGTTTTCCGATGACCTGGCGCCGGCGACGGATTTCTCGCCCTTCCTGCAGGTGCGCGATCGCGATAAGCCGGCCCTCACCTCAGAGGCGCGGCAGATCTGCGTGGAGGGGCTCACGCATGGTGAGCATTACACGCTGAATGTGCGGCCCGGCGTGCCCGCCGCCAATGGCGAACGCACCCGCCGCCCCACCGAACTCTCCATCTATGTGCGTGATCGCCGGCCCGGCGTGCATTTTACCGGCCGCAATTATGTGCTGCCGCGCACCGGCCAGAAAGGCATTCCGCTGGTGTCGGTGAACACACGGGCGGTGGCGGTCAACATCCTGCGCATCGGCGATCGGGCCCTGGTGCCCACGGCGCTGCAGGGAGATTTCCGCCAGGGGCTCGACAGCTATGTGCGCGAGCGGCTGGCCGATGGCAGCGCCATTACCGTCTATTCCGGGGTGCTGGAGGTGGACAGCCCGCTCAATACCGATGTCACCACGGCGGTGCCCATCACCGAGGCGGTCGGGCCGCTGCTGCCGGGCGTCTATGTCATGACCGCCAAGCCCGAGCACGAGCTGGGTGAGGACGATTATGGCGCCGAGGCGACCCAATGGTTCATCGTCTCCGACCTCGGCCTGACCGCCTTGTCGGGTCAGGATGGCGTGCATGTGCTGGTGCGGGCGCTCAGCAGTGCCGAGCCGATGGCCGGTGCCCGCCTGCAACTGGTGGCGCGCTCCAATGAGGTGCTGGGGGAGGTGACCACCGACGCCGCCGGCTATGCCCGCTTCGACCCCGGCCTGTCGCGCGGGGCCGCGGGGCTGGAGCCGGAGGTGGTGATCGCCCGTACCACGGCCGGCGACTATGCCTTCCTTTCGCTCAAGGACAGCGCCTTCGATCTGACTGACCGGGGTGTGGCCGGGCGCGAGGCGCCGCGCGCCCTCGATGCGTTCCTGACCTCCGAGCGTGGGGTCTACCGTTCCGGCGAGACGGTGCATCTCACCGCGCTGCTGCGCGATGCCCAGGGCCGCGCCTCCGACGTGCCGGTGACCCTGGTGCTGCAGCGGCCGGATGGGGTGGAGGATCGCCGGCTGGTGCTCAACCCGCGCGCCGCCGGCGGGCGGGTGGTGGATCTCGACCTGCTGAAGGGCGCCATGACCGGCACCTGGCGGGTGAAGGCGTTCAGCGACCCCAAGGCGGCGGCCATCGGCGAGACCGCCTTCCTGGTGGAAGACTATGTGCCGGACCGGGTGGAATTCACCCTCTCCACCGGTGCCCCTCAGGTGTCCCGTGGCCGGCCGGTGGAGGTGCTGCTGGAAGGGCGCTTCCTGTTCGGCGCACCCGCCGCCGCCCTCGATGTGGAGGCCGAGACGGAGATCCGCCTGGCCAGCGCGCGCAAGGGCTTCGACGGCTATCGCTTCGGCAATGGGGATGACGAGGTGCTGGCCGATCGCCAGCCGGTGGCGGAGACGCCCCGCACCGATGCCACCGGCCGCTCCACCCTGCGGCTGACCACCGGCGACCTGCCGCGCACCGACCGGCCGCTGGAGATGCAGGCGCTGGTGCGGCTGGTGGAGGCGGGGGGCCGCGCGGTCCAGCGCACCCTGGTGCTGCCGGTGGCGCCCGCCGGCAGCGTGATTGGCGTGAAGCCGCTGTTCTCCGATCGCGTGCGCGAGGGCGAGCCCGCCAGCTTCGACGTGGTGGTGGCGGGCGTCGACGATACCCTGCTGGCGGCGCCCGGCCTCACGTGGCGCCTGTCGCGGCTGGAGACCCGCTACCAATGGTACAAGGTTGGCGGCTCGTGGGATTACGAGCCGGTCAAGATCGTCAGCCGGGTTGGCGAGGGGCAGATGGATGCGGTGGCGGGCGGACCCGCGCGCCTGACCGTGCCCACCACCTATGGCCGCTACCGGCTTGATCTCACTGGCGACGGCCTGCCGCTGACGAGCTTCTATTTCGATGCCGGCTTCGGTGGCGACGGCACCGCCGACACCCCGGACAAGCTGGAGCTCAGTCTGGATCGCTCCGCCTATCGCAGCGGCGATACGGTAAAGGCGACCCTCACCGCCCGCACTGCCGGCACCGCCACCGTCATGGTGGTGAACGAGGGCCTGCTGGCGCAGCAGACGCTGCCGGTGCGGGCCGGCGCCAACGGGGTGAGCTTTACCGCCGACCCGAGCTGGGGGCCGGGGGCCTACCTGGTGGCCTTCATGCACCGGCCGCTGGACGTGGCGGCGGGCCGCATGCCCGGCCGCGCCATCGGCCTCGCCTGGTTCTCGGTGGATCGAGCCGAGCGCACCTTGCAGGTGGAGCTGACCCCGCCGGCGCAGATGCGGCCCGATGCCGATCTTGCGGTGCCGGTGCGGGTGAGCGGAGTGGAGCCCGGCGGCCGTGCCTTCATCACCATTGCGGCGGTGGATGTGGGCATCTTGAACCTCACCGGTTTCAAGACTCCCGCGCCCGATGACGTGATCTTCGGCCAACGGCGGCTCTCCAGCGAGATCCGCGACCTTTATGGCGCTCTCATCGATGGCATGCAGGGCAACAGCGGGCGGCTGCGCTCGGGCGGCGACGGCATGGAGCAGGCGCTGCAGGCGAGCCCGCCCACCCAGGCGCCCCTCGCCCTGTTCTCGGGCATCGTGCCGGTGGCGGCCGATGGCACCGCCCTCGTCACCTTCCCCATCCCCGCCTTCGACGGCACCGTGCGGCTGATGGCCATGGCCTGGAGCGCGGAGAAGCTCGGCCATGCCGCCACCGACGTGGTGGTGCGCGACAAGGTGGTGGTGCTTGCCACGCTGCCGCGCTTCCTTGCCGCTGGGGATCGTTCCACCCTCACCCTGGACCTCACCAATGTGGAGGCGCCGGCCGGCACCTATGCCTTGGACGTGACGGCCAGCGGTGGCGCGCGCATCACCGCGCCGGCACCGGCGGTGAGCCTCGGGGAAAAGCAGCGGCAGACCCTGCGGCTGCCGGTGGAAGGCCAAAGCGTCGGCCCGGCGCATGTCGATGTGCGGTTGAGCGGGCATGGGGTGGACCTGGTGCGCCGCTTCGCCTTCACCGTGCGCCCGGCCTATCCGGAGATCGAGCGGCGCACGGTGCGCAGCCTTGCGCCGGGGGAGAGCCTCACCCTGTCCAAGGCCCTGCTGGGCGATGTGCTGCCCGGCACCGGCGCGGTGGCGGTGAGCGTGAGCCCCGACAGTGCCCTTGATGTGCCGGCCCTGCTGGCCGCCCTCGATCGCTATCCCTATGGCTGCTCCGAGCAGATCACCAGCCGGGCGCTGCCGCTGCTCTCCTTCAACGAGCTGTCGGCGCTGGTGGGCCGCGCCAGCGATCCCGACGCCGGCGGGCGCATCCGCGATTCCATCACGCGGCTGATGGCGCGCCAGGGCTCGGACGGCTCATTCGGCCTGTGGGCGGCGGGCGGCGATGATGCCTGGCTCGACGCCTATGTGGCGGATTTCCTGACGCGGGCGAAGGAGAAGGGCTATGCGGTGCCGGACCAGGCCTTCGCCCTCGCCCTTGATCGCCTGCGCAACGTGGTCAACATGGCCGGGGCCAATATGCAGTCCTCCGGCGAGGGGGTGGCCTATGCCCTCTACGTGCTGGCGCGCAACGGCCGGGCTCCGCTGGGCGATCTGCGCTATCTCGCCGATACCCGACTGAAGGATCTGTCGTCGCCTTTGGCTCAGGGGCAGGTGGGTGCCGCGCTGGCCCTGCTGGGCGACCGCACCCGGGCGGAGCGGGTGTTCAACACCGCCCTCGGCGGCCTGCCGGCGACGCCGGTCGCGCCCGTGGCCGGGCGGGCGGATTTCGGATCGCTGCTGCGTGATGCGGCCGCCCTCACCGTGCTGGCCCGCGAGGCCGGCTTCGCCCAGGACGCCAGCCGCGCCCTGGCCCGGGTCGACGCGGCGCGGAGCGTGACCGGGCGCACCTCCACCCAGGAGAATGCCTGGATGGTGCTGGCGGCGGCGTCCCTGGTGGAGCGCGCCAAGGCCATGACGCTAGAGGTGAACGGCGCGGTGGAGCACGGCGTGTTCGGCCGCACCCTGTCTCGGGCGGACCTGGATGCCGGCACGGTGACCCTTCGCAACACCGGGGCGGAACCGGTGAAGGTGGTGGTCTCCGTGCTCGGCGCGCCGGTGGCGCCCGAACCTGCCACCGCCCATGGCTTCAGCCTGGAGCGGCGCTACTACAGCCTCGACGGCAAGCCCGCCGATCCCGCCAAGGCGGCGCAGAACCAACGCTTCGCCGTGGTCCTCAAGGTGGAGGAGACCGAAAGCGCCTTGGCCGACATCCTGCTGGTGGACTATCTGCCGGCCGGCTTCGAGATCGAGAATCCCAGCCTGGTGCAGGGGGGCGCCGATGGCGGTTTCGCCTGGCTCGATGAGACCAGCGAAACCAGCCACGTGGAGTTCCGCGACGACCGCTTCGTCGCCGCCGTCACCCGCCAGGAAGGGGATGCGCCGTTCGTGGTGGCCTATGTGGTGCGCGCGGTCTCGCCGGGCCGCTATGCCCATCCTCCGGCGGTGGTGGAGGATATGTACCGCCCCGATCGTTTTGCCCGCACCGGCACCGGCATGGTGGAGGTGGGAGCGGCGCGATGAGCCCGTCGTGTCCACCCCCCTCGGGTGTGCCTCGGTCCGCCGACCCGGTGCGCCACGGCGCTGTGGCGCGGGGGGCTGGCATCGCGTTCATCGTCGCTGCCTGCGCGGTGGGGGCGGGCGTCGCCGGCCTTGCCGGGGTGCGGGCCGCCGCGCCGCGCGCGCCGCAGCCGGAGGTGGCGCGCGAGGTGGTGGACCGGGATGGCCAATTGCTGCGCCCGTTCGCTCTGCCTGATGGGCGCTGGCGTTTCGCCGCCACCGTCGACGCGGTGGACCCGCGCTTTCTCGCCCTGCTCGAAGCCTATGAGGACAAACGCTTCTTTCGCCATGGCGGCGTTGATCCCCTGGCGCTCCTGCGGGCAGCGGGGCAGGGGCTGGGGGCGGCGCGGGTGGTGTCCGGCGGATCCACCCTCACCATGCAGGTGGCGCGCCTGCTGGAGCCGCCGCGGCCGCGCACCCTCGCCGCCAAGCTCGCCCAGATGCGCCGGGCGCTGGAGCTGGAGGCGCGGCTGTCGAAGGCGGAGATTCTCACTCTCTACCTCACCCTTGCGCCCTACGGCGGCAATATCGAGGGCATCCGCGCGGCGACCCTGACCTATTTCGGCAAGGAGCCCCGGCGGCTCACGCTGGGGGAAATGGCGCTGCTGGTGGCGCTGCCCCAGGCGCCGGAGGCGCGCCGGCCCGACCGGCATCCCGAGCGCGCCCGCGCCGCCCGCGACCGGGTGCTGGAGCGCCTGCTGCGCGAAGGGGTGCTCTCCGCCGATGAGGTGCGGGTGGCGAAGGCCGAGCCGGTGCCCCGGGCGCGCCGGCCCATGCCGCAGCGGGCGCCGCATCTGGCCGAGGACATGGTGGCAGCGCGGCCCACCCTGTCCCGGCATCACCTGGCGCTGGACGGTGGCTTGCAGGAGCGGCTCGAAAGCCTGGTGCGGGAGCGGACGGCGGCGCTGGGCCGGGGCCTGTCGGCGGCCATGGTGGTGGTGGACAACGCCAGCGCCGAGGTGCGGGCCTATGTGGCGGGTGCTGATTTCACCGATCGCACGCGGGCCGGCGAGGTGGATCTCGCCCGCGCCGTGCGTTCGCCCGGCTCCACCTTGAAACCCTTCATCTATGCCCTCGCCTTCGATGACGGCATCGCCCACCCCGAAACCCTTATCGAGGATCGGCCGGTGCGGTTCGGGGCGTGGCGGCCGGAGAATTTCGACCGCGGATTCCAGGGCACGCTGTCGGTGCGCAAGGCGCTGCAATTGTCCCTCAACGTTCCCGCCGTGCGCCTGCTGGATGCGGTGGGGCCGCAGCGATTGGCAAGCCGGTTGGGCGAGGCCGGCGCCCATCTGGAACTGCCGCCGGGCGCCGCCCCAGGGCTGCCCATGGGGCTCGGTGGCGTCGGCATCCGCCTGGTGGATCTCGCTATGCTCTATGCCAGCCTGGCGCGCGGGGGAACGGCGCATCCGCTGGTCTACCGGCTGGACGAGGGGGCGCTGGCAGCGCCGCGGCGGGCGGAACTGGTGGGCGAGGTGGCCGCCTGGTACGTCGGCCAGTGCCTGCTCGGAACCCCGGCGCCCGAGAACGCGCTCGGTGGACGGATCGCCTTCAAGACCGGCACCTCTTACGGCTACCGGGATTCGTGGGCGGTGGGCTTCGACGGCCGGCGCACCGTGGCGGTGTGGGTGGGGCGGCCCGATGGACAGCCGGTGGCCGACCTCACCGGGCGGGCCGCCGCCGCGCCGCTGCTGTTCGATGCCTTCGCGCGTATCGTTCGCCGCCCGGCGCCGCTGGCGCTGGCCCCGCGCGGCGCCGTGGTGGCCGCCAATCCGCGCCTGCCGCCGCCGCAGCGGCACTTTGCCAGCGATGGCCGCGGGGGGGGCCTGCAACTGGTCTATCCGCCGGAGGGCGCTCGCCTCTCCCAGGATGCGGACGGCGCCGCGGCGGGGCGTGACGTCGACGGGCTGGTGGTGAAGGTGGAGGGGGGCGTTCTGCCGCTGACCTTGCTGCTCGACGGACGCCCGGTTGCAGCGGCCAGCCAGCGCCGGGTGCTGTTCTGGACGCCCCGTGGCAAGGGCTTCGCACGGCTCACCGTGATCGACGCCGCCGGGCTGACCGACAGTGTCATGGTGCGGGTCGAATAGGCGTCAACTGGGCCGTTGCAACTGGGCCGTTGCGGCCAAAGAAAATCCCGCGCACCGAAGGTGGCGGGATGAGGCACTGGGAGGAAACGATAAAGAGCAGGCTATCAACGGGTGAAGCACATCGGCGCCACCTATTATAGATCCCGTGCTGTGGTCTTCCGGGACATGGCCCCGGAAGTGGAACACCACAGCTACCGTCAATGATGACCGAAAACGACGACCTGCGGAATGTCTTCCTGCTTCAGGCCCATCTGCTCCAGCTCGCTGTTGCTCAGATGCGCCAAGTCTTCGTAGCGGTCAGCCATGCGCCGAGCTTCGGCAACCGCACCAAAGAACTCCACCATTGCGGTGCCGATACGCGCCAGGAACCCATGATGATGAATGTTCGCCATGTCGGCGGTTACGGAAGCCATCGTCATCTCCATCTGTTGACTTTGAGATAGGCCTCTTGCGTGCAATGCAACAGATGGATTTGTGCATAGCACCATTGCGGGCGCCGAATGCGTGAAGCAGGCAGCTGGCCTGTGGATGACGTCAAAAGGGGCTAGACCGGCTGCGGAGGATTGCGTATAGAGCCCTCCTCCTCATGAGGAGCTAGCCAATTGGCCCGCCGCCGAAGCGCGATCCGGAGCCAAATGGTGGGGGATAGTTCAACGGTAGAACCGCGGACTCTGACTCCGTTAATCCTGGTTCGAATCCAGGTCCCCCAGCCAATTGATTTCGCTACGCTTTTCTCTTTCTCAGAACAGAACAAAATGCGTTGGTCGGACGCTCAGTCGGGAATTTTCGTTCTCGTTTCGAGCTTCCTGATTGCGCTCTCGGCCAAGGCCGGATCGCGGGCGAGGTAGTGCGCGTCGAGGATCGAGCGCACGTCGCGCAGGCTGTGCCCGGTGAGGGTGGCGATTTCCGCTTCAGTGCAGCCAGCGAGCGCTAGGCGCGTGACAGCGGTGCCGCGCAAATCGTTGAAAGTGAGGCCCACGATGCCGGCTTTCGTGCAGGCCTTGCGCCACGAGACGCGAAAGCCGTCCGGCGTCCAAGGCTTCCCCTCCAATGTCACCAGCATGACCGGGCTGCGACGCGGCGCGGAGTCAAGCAACGCCTTCAGCGGCGCGCCAACGGGGATGACGACGCGCGCGCCGGTCTTGTTCTGACGAAGGCGGATCTTCCCCCCGTCATAGGCGGACCACACCAAGGACAGGAGGTCCCCCTGGCGCTGCCCCGTCCACAGGGCGAGCATGAAGGCCAGACGGGGATGGGCCGGCGCGTGCTGCATGAACTGCGCCTCGTCATAGGCCGTCCAGACGTTCTCCGCACGTGAGCCACGATAGAGGCGCCCGCCACGGGTGCAGGGGTTGGCCACCACCAGGCCCCGGTCATGTGCCCATGACAGAATGCGGGCCAGCACGCTCCAAGCATAATCCGCCTGTCGGCGGGAATTGGCGGCGAGCTGGTCGCGCCATTCCATGAAGACGGCGCGGCTGCGACGGTCGGCGAGCGCGGAGAGAGGAAAGTCGATGAACTCGGCCTCGATCTTCTTGATTTGGCGCACATAGTCGAAGCGGGTGCGCTCGGCGAGCTGGCGGAAATCGTCGCTCTGCTGATAGGCCGAAAGAATGGAGAGCATCACGCCAGCCGGCGGCTGATGCTTGCGCGAAACCGCCTCGTTGTACGCGTCCATGAACTTCGGATCACCCGGCTTACCGGGCAGGCGCGGGCCGCCCTTCCAGGCATACCAGTAGGTCTTCAGGGTGCCATCAGCGAGCACCTTGCGCTTGGAGTTCAGGCCCTTGAGCCTAACGCGAGCCACGATTGTTCATCCATTTATCAAAGGACGTGGCCGCCGGGGCGGAAGTGGCCTCGGCGGTAATGATCGTGATCTTTCCGGCCGGATCGATCTCAACGCGCGACACCTTCTCACCGGCAGATGCAACGCCCTTCACGGCGCGGGCGACATCGGCTTGCTTGAAGGGCACGGGACGGCGCGCCATGAGGTCATCCTTTCTTGCGGTTGAGGTTTTTCAGCGCTTCGCGCTCAAGGATCAGCGGGCTTGTGCGTCCGCCACAGCCGCCCTTGGTGGCGGGGAGAATGCCCTTGCGGACCATCCGGGTTACGGTGCGCTCGCAGACGCCCAGCTCGTGGGCGATCTGCTTTGCGGTCTTCAGGGGGCGATTTTCATTCGGCATGGTCATTGCGTCAGTCGCCGCGACGGGAAAGTCGGACGAATGCCTTGCCTTCAAGACGCTGTGCGAGGAATTGCACGCCCATATATTTTAAATTGTATACTGTAACTGGACCGCTTTGCTGAAGAAACGCCTTGTTTCCCTTCATGTCTTCGGAGAATGAACGATTGAGATCGTCTGTGAATTCGTGTTCATTGTGGGGAAATGACCACGACCAAATGACGAGGTAACGGCGAAAATCAGTGTCGAGTCCGCAATCGGAAAATACTTTCTCTTCCGGCGTATTTGATTCGACGCAGAACCTTTCGATGTCCTGTGCTTCACCCTCATACGCATCCGCAAACTTGAGGGCATGATAGACAAGCCCCCTCGCTACGATCTTCGCGGAACTTCCGAACGTGTCCGGCCCAAATCCGTGGTCGGACAGCTGCTTGAGTGCGTACATCTCCGCAAGGTCGAACACATTGAAGCGGGCGTGTCCGGTAAAGCTCGGGAGAAAGCCGCGGTGCCGATAGTCGCGCTGCATTGCCGTGGAAAGGCCGGTGACGGCCTCTGCCTCAGCAGGGCGAAAGAGGTTGAGGCTGGGAACGATCGTTGCCATACGTAGTGTCTACCACGATTCAAAAATCGTTGGAAGGGCTACGTTTTGAATTTTAGCCGCGGTGCAACAGTGGCATTCTCTGAATGCCAAGATCCGTCACCGCGCATCTTGCTCGCGGTCCGAGCACACCCCGCAATACGTCCCTCCGTTCTCGCGGGTCACCCAGCCAAGGCTTGGCTCTGTATCGCCGTCGTCGTCGTCCTCATCGCCGTTCATTTCGCAATCGTCCGGGCCGGAATAGACGAAGCCGCTGCCATGACGCTCCAGCGAAGTGAACTCGCGATCGGCGTCTGGGCCTTCAGGCCCATCCCCAGCGTCTCGCTCCCGGTCAGCATCATCGTACCGAACAATGCCGACGCCCGGTGAGCCCTCGGGGAAGTATCGGCCCGGTTGTCCTCCTTCCCAGCTGAGGCTGGGCTCGTCGTCATTGTCGGGCTCAAGGTCCGGGTCGTCCTCCAAGCTGTCGAGGAGGTCCACCAAGCTTTCGATGGCTGCGGCGACGCGGGCGCGGAAGCGGCTTGTCTCCACCATCTCGAAGGTGCGGATGCTCTTGCCCATTTCAGCGATCCTCCGCGAAGAGAGGGCCATCATCGACGCCGTAGAAGGTCCTGGCATTGGGATAGAGTCGGGGGCCGGCGCGAACGATGGCATAGGCAGCCATGTGGGGGCCTCGCTGCATCATCTCCGGTGTCGTGCCGCTGAAGGTGGGCGTGATCGGCATATCCGCGCCGTAATAGTCGGCGAAGGCTTCCTGCAGGCCCTTCATGTGGTGGCGGATACGTTCTTCCGGGGTTTCCATCGCTACCACGGGCACCGCAAGCGTGGCGCCCGCTGCCGTGAAGCCGAGGGCCCGAACCAGGAAATTGCGGCGATCGGTGAGGAGGGTGTGGCGCTTGGGGATGATCGACATCAGTGCATCTCCCCGTTCGTGCGCGTTGCGCCCGCAACGAAGCGGGCGGCGGCGGCTTTGAAAGGCAGGCCGCAGTTGGCAAGCGTCTCCCGTTCGCGGACATGGGTGCCCATGCGCGTGCTCCTGTGGTAGAACTGATTTCAGTGCATCGTACTGATAACTGTACATCGTCAGTACGTCAATAGGAAATCAGGACACTGTCACGATGTTGGCTGTTCAATGCCGCATGGCGAGAGCCGCTGTGGGCTGGGGAGTGCGCGATCTCGCGAAGGCTGCTGGCGTTTCAGTCGACACAGTGAGCCGGCTGGAGAGGGGAGAGGTATTGCTTCCCCGCACGGTCGAGGCGATCCAGCATGCCCTGGAAGCCGCCGGCGTCGAGTTCATCCCCGAGAATGGCGGCGGGGCCGGTGTGCGGCTGCGGAAGGCGCCGGCTGAATGAGCAGGGTGCGAGACGAACGTTTGAAGCTGTTGGCGAATGCGTTGGACAGAGCATCCACCGCGTGCCTCACGGTTGGTTTTCTGGCCCCAATGGCCGCGGCCTATTACGGACCAGAGGATGCGCTGCCGTCTTTGCTGATCATGGCCACGGGCTGCGCCACTTGGATCGGCGCGGCTTTCAGCCTACATTATGGGGCATCCGGTGTGTTGAAGGGCCTTTCCGATGACTAGCATTCAATGGTTTGCGCTTGTCATCCTGCCCGCCGCCATTGCAGCGTTCGGGGTGGTGGTCGGTTTGCGTGCCCGCCGTGAGGCGGCGCAGCATCACGGCAAGCATCTCCCGGCAGGAGAATGAGCGTTCCCGTTCATCGGGCTTGAAAGACCATCTCGCGATGGCAGGGCGCGCCGGACGAAGTCGTTTCAGCGCGCCCTCGTCGTTTCTGATGGCATAGACAACGTCTGTCGTTTTCCGCGCCGAGGGCTTCCGCTTCCATTTCTATTCGAAGGAAGGCATGGACATTTCGGCTAGGGCGACCTTTGTCTGGTTTGATGATGTATAGATGTGGGGCGCGCTTGAGGATGGGCGGACCATCGGCGTTCCGCTGGTGTGGTTCCCGCGCCTGCTTCGCGGGGCCCTGGAACAGCGCGCAGACTATTTCATCAGCCCCAGCGGTCTGCATTGGGATGCGTTGGATGAGGATATCTCCATCAATGGCATCCTGGCAGGCCGGCGCGATCAGACACGTCCCGACACGCGCGCGGCTTGAGGGCTAATTGCCGTAGGCTCGAGCGGTTGTGCTCACGTTCGTGCGGTGCGCCTCAAGTCCACCGCGAGATGGTGGGCTTGAGGCAGTGGAAACGGGGCGGTGACGCATTGTGTGTGTCGCGTCGTCATCGACCGCTGGCCGAAGAGGATGGCGGGAGCTTCCTCGCGCGCGTGCCTTCTCTGCCCGGCCGTATGTCCGATGGTGAGACGCTCAGAGAGGCGAGAACAAACGCTTGAGACGTAATCGTTGCGTGGGCGAGCGTCCATAAGCGGATCTAAGAGTAAGATTTCCTCACGCGACCATCCTAATAAACAGTCCTCCGAAAACACAATATTTGAATTAGCCAATCATTTCGGAAATATAAGCTGTTCCTATGGCAGTTTAAACCAAAAATGAACCGAGATCCGCCAGCAGCGCTTTCGCCTTTTCAATCCTCTTTGGCGTAGCTTTAGATGGCTTCCGAATGGCTGTTTCCGCCCAGGGATCAGCCGCAAAACCATTCCTTTCGAGGAAGTTCGCTGTGGCTGCGAGCTCAAGGGTAATTGAATCAACCGATGCGAGCTTGCCCAAGATCGCGCGCTTTTGCTGCGACTCAGGCTCTTCAATGCCGACAATTGGCGCCGTATATACTGCATACTCTATGCCATCGGCGGTGCTTCGCCAATCCACATTAAGAATCTGCAAGACTTCAGCATCGCGGGCAGAGGTTGCTACCTCTTCGCTATAGGGGCCATAATGGTAATAATCGTAATCAAATCCATACCCTAAATGCGCAACTTCTAGAAAATAGAGAGTCTTCTGCAACCTCGTCCGGCCAACAATCTTCCCCCCGTTAAGGGATACAACTTCAGCGATTGCTTCAGGGGCGTTGACCATTTTTCATACCCTCTATCATTTTCCAGATCTTTTCTTTTGCCTCTGCGTCTCGCACGTACACACGATATACAGACTTTTTACTAAGTGCCTTGACCACTTCTGAGCGATTTGACAAATCCTCATATGAGCTTCCATCTTCGCGGCGAATCAGCACTTTCTGAAGCGCTTCCATCCCCTCGTACCCCCTCCTTTTGTAGGGATCTCGGGATGGCTCGTCTTCGAACACGGAAAATTTATCAATCTCATTTGAGTCTTTTGCCTTCTTTAGGGCCGCCTTGAACCTGACGACCGAATCATCCCTCCCGGCAAAGGCAGTCCCTACGTCAATAGCCTTGTATAACTTCCTGCTTCGTAAACGTTGAGCCAAATGCGCGCATTCTGAATCGCTGCT
Organism: Xanthobacter sp. NM-25; assembly: GCF_022138605.1. Classification (GTDB taxonomy): domain Bacteria; phylum Pseudomonadota; class Alphaproteobacteria; order Rhizobiales; family Xanthobacteraceae; genus Xanthobacter. The sequence continues at coordinate 284,329 of NZ_JACBFS010000001.1, read as the reverse complement.
ACTTGATATAACACCCAGCGCGGCCCATATCACAAAATCGTCCAATGCAAGATAGGTCTTCAAAGAGCGCTCGCGGAGAAATGCCACAAGCGGGTTGTTTTCTGGTAGCCCGACACTCTCCCACTCTTCCCTCTCGCACAGATCGCCCAGGTGGCAGAGAATGGCAGTGAGCATTTTCTCTGCTGACCGCGTCGCCTTATGAAAATATACAGCAAAGTACATTTGAAACAAACCGAGAACATAAGCCTCTGCAGCTTGCAGCGCTTTGTTGCCGAGCACAAGGCTTTGCACCTCAGCAAATCGTTCATTATCTGTTGATAATGTAATCGTGTCTACTTCCAGATTCGCGAGCAGCCAGGAATAATCAAATCCTCCATGTTGAGTTCCTGTCATCAATCTATCGCGCCTTATATAGTCAAGTCGATCGGCATCAAATTGACTAGATACAATAGACGAATATATATCTCTTGGCTCTGTCGTTAATAAAGACGCAACATCTGATCTAAATGAACTTCCAAAATTAGTTTCAATCACATTCCCGACGCTGGTGTCTCCAGATATAATGTCGCCTGTCCATAGTTCATGTTTTTTTGTTTTTCTTAATTTATTTCTATCTATCTCTTTTATGGCATCTTCAAACGCGTGGCTAAATGGGCCGTGACCTAAGTCATGCACAAGTGCCGCTGCCATAGATACTTGCGCACGATGTTCGTCAAACTCACTTCCAAGTATGTGCTTTACGTGGGATGATAATTGTCTCGATGTGTGAAATACGCCGATACAATGTATAAATCGAGTGTGCGACGCGCCTGGATATACAAGCTCAGAAAATCCAAGTTGCTTTATCCTGCGCAATCTCTGGAATTCATCGGAATCGATGGCAGACCATATCATTTGCTCGAAATCGGATGTGTCGAATTCGATAAGGTCGTGCAATGGGTCTCTAATTCGTTGGAGCTTTGGCACCGTCGGACCTCAATGGAGCTTTTGCAACCATGAGTACTAGATTCGTTGCCGCTCTGAAAGGAGATCGGCCCTGGTGACCCGATGCAGTCGGGTTAGATTTTTCAATTCATTGAAACACGTACCCAAAAATTGGGAAGGCAATAGCCCGTCTCATATGATGCATATATTTGAAATATATGATATTTTCACATCACCATCATCTCGGCCGACCATTCCTCGCTATCATAGATAGAGCCACCCGCTCCGGCGGCGGCGCGGCTGATGGCCATGGCAGTGGCGACGGCGCCGTCGATGCGGTCGCGGCTCTTGCCCTTGTGGAAGACGCGGTTGCCGGCGGTGTCGGTGTGGACCGCCACATTGTCGACGTTCCAGCGCAACACCGGGTGGCCGCCATGGGTGAGCCGCCGGCCGATGATGGCCCGTTCCAGCTCCTTCACCGCCGGGGCCATGGTCGCCCAGTTCTGCCGCATCTCGACGGCGGGCAGGCCATCGTCGGCAAGGTTCATCATCATGTTGCGGGCAAGGTAGGGATCAAAGGCGATCTCCTGCACCTGGAAGCGCTCGCAAAGCTCGCGGATGGTGTCTTCCACCTGGCGGAAGTCCACCACATTGCCGGGCGTCGGGGTGATGAAGCCGCGCTCTGCCCAGGTGGGGTAGGGCACCCCGTCGCGGTCGGCGCGCAGGAGCAGATTGTCGGCGGGGCAGAAGAACCAGGGATGCACCACATAACCGTCCTCCCCGTCGCGCCAGGCGGCCACCACACAGGTGAGGTCGCCATTGGACGACAGATCGACGCCGAGCCAGCATGGCGCGTCCCGTAGGGCTTCCAGATCCACCGGGCCCGCGCCCTCGTCATAAACGCCCATGTCCACGAACGGGTCGGCGGAGTGGTCCAGCCACACATTGAGGTTCAGTTGCCGGAAGGCGTCGCGGTCGCCCGGCCGCCGCTCGCCCTCGCTCGCGAGCTGGCGCAGGCCCGCAAGGTCGGGATAGCCATGGGCCAAGCCGGGGTTCACCCTGTGCCACAGCGCTTCGTCGCGCCAATCGTCATCCTTGGAGGCCTCACAGAGGACCGGCAGAATGGACGGGTCCTTCACCTCGCCCCGCGCCACCTTGCGGGCATCATCGACGATATCGAAGGCGAGGTTCTCCTGTCCCCGCCCGGCGGTGGTGGCGACGATGAGCAGCGAGCCCCTGGTCTTCACCAGGCCGGATTTGAGCACGTCCCACAGGTCGCGCTTCTTCCAGGCGTGCAGCTCGTCGGCGAGCACGAAGGCCGGGGTGCGGCCGTGCTGGGTGCCGGCATCGCAGGAAATGGCCTCATAGAAGCTGCGCCATTTCGTGTTCACCAGCCGGTTCTTGTATTCCTGGGGTGCGGTTATGGCCTTCAGCGGTGGCGTGGTTTCGATAATGCCGCGGGCTTCCTCGAAGGCAATGCGGGCCTGCTTGCGGTCGGAGGCTGCCGAGATGACCTCGCCGCCGGGCACCCGTTCCGGGCCGAAGGTGTGGAGCAGAGCGAGGGCGGCACAGAGAGAGGTCTTGCGGTTGCCGCGCGGCAGGAGAAGCACCACGGTCTTGACGATGCGCGAGCCGTCGTCATCACAGGGGCCATAGATGCGCCGGACGATGTCTTCCTGCCAGGGATCGAGCTGGAAGGCGCGGCCGGCGACGCGGCTCTTGGGATGGCGCAGGGCGCGCAGGAACCGGACCGCCCGCTCGCCATAGCCGAACGGGTCGGGGATCGGGTCAGCCGCGTGCTGGTCAGTTGAGCCCGAGGTCACTGAACAGCCCGCCGCTGAAGAGGTCGTCGCCGCCCCCGCTCTTGATCGCCGGCCGGCCGCGGCTGGCCGGGGTGAGGCCGAGTTCCGCCGCCATCTGGCGGGCCTGGGTCATGCCGTCCGAGCGGATGGCGATGGCGGGATGCCGCTTCGGCCCGCTGGGGCCGGTGAAGGTGAGGCCCTCTTCGGCCAGGATGCGGTTGGCCTCGGCCACCTGGCCGATGGCGGTGCAGTAATTGGCGAAGATGGCGAGATCAGTGGCGGTGATGGTGCGCCGCTCGGTGAACAGCACCGGCAGCACCCGCACCCATTCGGCCCGCGCATCGGCGGTGAGCCATTCGGGCGGCTCCGGCACGCCCGCGGGCAGGGGTTCATCGGCAACGGGGATGTCTGCCTTGCGGCCTTTCATGACGGGCCTCCTTCAGAACGCCCGCAGGCGGTGCGGGTCGATGAGGTCGAAGAAGCCGAGGGGCATCTCGTCACCGGAGCTGCCCACCAGGGTGGCTTCCCGGTTCTCATAGAGGTGCGTGGCATAGAGCTTCATGGCATGCACCAGGGGCGCGGGAACGCCGTCGGCGAAGTCATCCAAGGGGCCGCACCAGCCTTCCACGAAGCCGCGGGCCGTTTCGATCAAGCGGACAAGGTCGGTGTCTTCGTCGTCGTGGTCGAGGCGCGCATGGGCCTTGAAATCGGCGAGGGGCAGGATGTCGAGGGTTTCGGTCATGCGGGCGCTCCGGTCTTGATGGGACGGCCGAACCCGCCTTCCTCGCGGATGGCCTTGGCGCGGTTGCAGCGCCCGCAGCTGGGCTGCCAGTTGCTGCGGCTCCAGAACAGCTTCATGTCGCCCTTGTGGGCCACCTTGTGGTCCACCAGCGTCGCCGGGGCACCGCAATGCACGCACCGCTCATGGCCCGGCAAAGCGAGGAAGGCCTTCGATTCCTTCTCCCATTTGGAGGTGTAGCCACGGGCGCGGGCGGAGGGGCGCCGGGCCTCATTGGCGCGCTCAAGGGCCTTCTTGCGCGCGGTTTGGATCGGGCAGCGCTCGCCATCACGCAGCACGGCGCCGCAGCCGCAAGAACAGATCCGGGGTGGACGTGTCGCCATGTGCATCTCCGATGGAAAGGGGAGGCCCGCGCCTGGCGTGGCCTCCCCCGGGTGAGCCCTTGGCGGCAGGAGTGGAAACCGCTGGTGCTCGCGACCTTGCCCGCCTTGACCCCCGATTTTCCCGGCAAGAGAGCTGGGGGGCGCCAGGGAGGCGGGCTTTCCGATGTCGGGCCGGCCGCTACGGGCCCTCAGGACTGCGGCGCCCGTGCCGAACCTCAGGACACCGGACGGCGCGCCGCATGCCCCAGCACGGCGACGGCACAGACGGGGGCGCTGCCACTGTTGCCGGTGGGCGTGATGGTCAGGCGCGTGTAGCGCTTGTGGCCGATGTAGCCGAGCTTCCGCACCGCGCCGTCGTCGGCGAAGGTGAAGCCGGCCGCCGCCTCGGTGCCGATCAGGTCGGCATCCGCCACGGCGGTGAAGCCGGAGCCGGAAGCGTCGCTTTCCTCGAGCTGCACCGCGAAGGTGGCGTCGGCATCGGCCAGGGTGCCGGCGGCGATCACATAGGCGAGGCCCTCGAAGCCAAGCCGGTCGATCACGGCACCCACGGCCGGCGTGTCGTCGGCCACCACCACCGGGGCGATGACGGGGCGGACGGCGATGTTCGATGCAAGGTCACGCATGGTTTGGGCCTCCTCAGACGGCCATCTTCAGCTTGCGCAGGGCCTTGGGCTGCACCACGGCCGCACCCACCCGGCGGGTGGCGTGGATGCGGGTGATGCCCTCGGTGGCGCGGATGTAGGGATTGACCAGGATGGACAGGCCCACCCGGTCGACGATGCGGAAGGCGGTGGCGAAGTCGCCGAACAGCACCGGGAAGCCGTCCTCTTCCACCTCGGGCATGTCCACCGCCTCCGCCACCGGGCGGCCGAGGATGGTCTCGGGCTGGCCGGCCTGATAGCTCGGCTGCCACAGATAGTTGTTCTGCCCATCCTTCAGCTTGCGGATGGCCGCGAGGGTAGTGCCACTCACGAGCCAGGTGCCGCGCTGACGGTAGGTCGCCGGCAGGGCGTACATCAGCGAGATGAGGGCATCGGCCGACAGGTTCGTGGCGTGGCCGTTGGCGAGGCTCGCCACGCTGGGGTCGGAGAGCAGGCCCATGGGCTCCAGCACGCCGTCACCGCCGACGAAGGCCGCCCCCTCCTTCTGGCCGAAGTCCTCGGCCAAGGCGAGGCGCACCTCGGCATCCGCCTGGCCGGCGCTGTCTGCCAGCAAAGCGTTGGAGATGTCCACATAGGTGTTCACCTCCTTCACCGGGATTTCGATCTGACCGAAGCCGGGTTCGCTCGCCTCGCTGGCCTGGGTCTCGCCCTTCCACTTGGCATTCGTGATGCCGGTGCGCTTGGGATAGACCACGCTCGGCGCCGCGGTGGCCCGGACGCTTGCGAGGGCCCGGATGGGGGAGAACTCCACCAGGTCGCGGATGAACTCGCTGGAAAGCTCAGCCGGGGCGAGATAGCCGCCCTGGGGGTCAGACGAGACGGTGAGGGCTTTCAGGTGCTCCGCGGGCGCGGCGGCGCCGGCCCGCAGATAGGCACCGAAGGCCTTGCGCTCCAGCGTCGGCTCGCTCCCGGGAGGGCCGCCGCCGGCGGGGCGGTTCAGGCGGGCCTCAATCTTGTCGAGACGGGTGCCGAGGGCCTTGGTTTCGCTGGCGGGAGCGTCGCCCTTGGGAGCTTCGGCGCTGCCGCCCTGGCGCGCTTCCACCTTCTCCAGACGGGCTTCCACCTTGTCGAGGCGGGTGATGACCTCGCCCTTGAAGGCGTCGAGGGCGGCCGTGACCACCGACGCGGGGTCCTCGGGATCGGCCTTGAAGACGGGGGCGCCGGCGGGCGCATGGGGCGTGTGGAACATGGATTACCTCTTGCTGATCGCCAGTGCGGCGCGGTGAAGGGCCCCGGCGATGGCGAGCGCGGACGCTGCCGACTTGGCGGATGTCACCTGCGCGCCGGGATGCGCGGGTGTGGTGACAAGGGAGCACTCGAACAGATCGACGGCGGCGATGGTGCGTCCGCCGCCCCGGCGGGGCATCGCCTTGGAGATGAGAAAGCCGATGGAGAGGCCGCGCACCGCGCCGGCCTTCACCAAGGCGTGCACCTCGCGGGCGCGCGCCACGTCCTCCACCAGCAGGCGACCCTTGAGGCGCAGGCCCTCCGGCGTCTCCGCCGCCTCGGTCCAGGCGCCCACCGGGTCGTTCGGATCGTGGCCGAACAGCATGGGCAGGGGCAGGCGCGCGTTGGCGAAGGCGCCCGGCTCGATGACGTCGCCCACCCGGTCCGGCGTGCCGAACGGCCAGGCGAGGCCTTCGATGGCGCCGGCCGCGTCGGCAAGGATCTTGGTTTGAAGGAAGACATGTTCCATCAGGGCTGTTCCTCCTGCGGCGCCGCGGCCCCCGCCGGCAGGGTGGTGCTGGTGTGGGGGTTGGCGAAGGTGCCGCCGCCGGCATAGGGCGGCAGGCCCTCCCAGGCCCGCGCCTCGTTGGGGTTGAGCACCCGGGCGGCGATGAGCGAGGAATAGGCGGCGGCCCGGGCGCCGATGTCCGCCCGGGTGAGGTCGTCGCGGTCGAAGACGATGCGCAGGCCGGCGGCGCGCTCCTCAGGCGAGAACAGCGCCCGGCGCAGGGCCCCTTCCAGCGCCCGCAACCAGGGTTCCAGGCAATAGACCAGGAACTCGCGGCCGGCCTGTTCCATGTTCGACCATGTGGCGCGCTCCAGGTCCTGCAGCATGGTCACCGGCACGCGGAAGGCGCGGGCGATCTGCAGCACCTGGAAGCGGGTCAGCTCCAGGAACTGGGCATCCACGCTGGTCATGGTCAGCGGCGCATACTCGGTCTCGCCCTCAATGATGGCGGTCTTGCCGGAATTGGTGCCGCCGTGGGCGAGGTGCCACGCCTCGCGGATCTTGCGGATGGCGTCGGGGCTGGACTTGCCTTTCACGGTGAGCACGCCGCTGGGGCGGGCGCCGTTGCCGAACAGGCGGGCGGCATGGGCGTCGAGGGTGAGCGCGAGGCCGATGCTCTCCCGGGCCAGGGAGAGCGGGGACCGGCCGAAGGGCGAGCGCAGGTGGATCACGTCGCCGGACGGCAGGGGGCTGCCCTGCAGGCGATAGAGCGGCTCGCCGGTGCCGTTGGCGTCATACCCGGCGGACATGAAGCCGGGGGCATAGTGGATGATCTCCACCGGCTTGCGGTCCAGCTTGTTCACCCAGGCCAGCCCGCCGGCATCGTGGGTGAGGGCTTGGGCCACCAGGTCGCGGAGGAACTCGAAACCGCAGGTCCAGTCGTTCACCGCCTCGCGCAGGAGCGCCGCCGCCGGATGGTCCGTCACCTCCGCCGCGCCGTCGGCGGCAGGGCCCACCACCTTCACGTCGAGGGTGGCGCAGGCTTCCGAGATGGCCCGCACCGCGCAGGCCACGGCGGGCACGGTGAGCGCGCTGCCCGGGCCGACATTGACGCCCGCGGCGGTCGGGCCGGAGGCGCCGAACAGCGTCAGCAACTCGGCATCCGGTAGCGCCAGCGACTTGCGCTCGGCGGCCCGGTTGGGGCGGAGGAAGGCGAAGGGGTTCTTCATCCTTCATTTTTTGCGCCTTCCGCCCGGCCGTCACCAGATGGCTACTTTGGACAACTTCGGACACCTCGCCCCGTCACCAGACCACCGCCGCGCGTAGAAGGCGGATCTAACCCGCTGACGAACATGGAAAAAGGTCCATACAGCCCCCATCGCGCGCGAACCGGCCCCACTGGTCCGGAGGGCCCGAGGGGAAGTCGCGGACCACCCCCCGGGGTGGAGGCCTGATGCACCGACGCGAGTCGCCTTCAGGCTTCTCCGGCACGCTCGATCCAGGCGATGAATGCCTCGGATCCGATGTGGATGCGGTTTGGCAACGCGCCTTCGGTTTTCGAACTGCGCGGCTCCACCATCAGCATTTCAGGCCCGCGCGCCGTCGAGATCGCACGCCGCACCGACGACGCGCTGCAATCCGCGCGCCGGCCCACCTCGACCGCTGACAAGAAGCACGCACCATGGCGACGAACCTCAGCTGCGATGACGCGCAGCGCGCGCAGGTGCGACGGCGGCAAGGGGGTGGGCCCGACCTCTTGAAGGAACCACTCACGAATGGAGGGTGAGGCGTGCTTCCAGGCGCTTCGGAGCGCCGCCAGCATTGCCGCTTCATTCCGCATGTCCTGCACGCCCTCTGCCGCGCTGCGCGGTCTGTCTCCTTGGCACCTGCTGGCCGCGATTGCTTCTTTCATTGAAGGCCTTCTTTTCATCTGTTGTGCTCTTCGTGGGGTTCACATTTTTGGCTGCCGTGAGAAGTTTGAACCCTATCGCCTTGGACGCAGCTGGCCCGCGCTTGATCCACGTCAGCCACTCGCCCGAAGCGATGGTGATCAGGTTGGTGAGGCTCTTGCGGCCACGCTGCGGACGATGGGTCAGGTTGATGAGGCCAAGGCGGTGGGCTTCGCGCAGGGCGTTCTGCACCGTGGTGCGACTGCACCCCGCAAGAGCCGCGACCTTATCCAGGGGGAGGTCGCACACGCCGCAGCGCTTCACCTCGTCTGCCACGACCGTGAGCGCTGCCGCCTCTCCCTCTGTGAACTTGCCGCGGATCGTCGGAGGCATCCGGCCGGCTCGCGCGAGCATGCGCCGGCGCTCCCGTGATGCTTCCCGATCGGGAGAGCACTGCCGCCGGCGAGGTCTGAAGCGACTCAGCAAGCGGGCAGGCTGCAGGGGAGCGGCCATGCTGGTGGGGCGAGGTGCTGCCCTCCGTGCCTGGACACGAGCGTCCAGCATTTCCAATTCAGCGTCAGTCAGATCGCCCGCGTGACGCCAGATGTCCCGTGCGGCAGTGTCGAGCGCCTCAGGCGTCAACGCTGCGTCAATACGGCGCGCAAGGTCGAACGCAAGGGGAGACAGAGAAGGGGCAGGCATCATTGTGCCTCTCTTCTCGCCGACAAAGCCGACGTGCGCTGTCCGCTAAATGGTGTCGGGAAAGCTTTTCTAACCCATTGATTTGTCAGCACCTGCTTTTCCCCTAGTCGGAGAAAAAGCAAAGCGAAGTCATTGCATTGACGGGGCCTCTGACTCCGTTAATCCAGGTTCGAATCCTGGTCCCCCAGCCAAAGTGTTTCATATCCAAAAAATGAATGTCGGGGCGTGTCGGGCCCTCAGCGCCGAACGGGCTGGATGCCCGCTGGGGCGTTTCCGTGTTCCGACCCAAGGGGCCGCGCGCGGGTGATCCGGCATGCCATGCCCACGCCGCCCATGCCCACCCCGCCGGGCGCCGGTCGCCTGGCCGGTCACCGGTTCCGTTTTCTGAGGCGATCAGGCCGGTTGGAGCAGAGCCAGGCTCGGGAGGTTGTGGGCGAAGGGGATCGCAGCTTCGCAGGCCCGACCGATGGCGAGGGCGGTCGGCTCGTCGTCCGGCCGGCAGACGATCTGCAGGGAGGTGGGAAGGCCCGACGCGGCCATGCCGCTGGGCACCGCCAGGGCGCAGAAGCCGATCTGGTTGACGAAGCGGGCGAGGGTTGCCGATGTCGTCGTCTCGTCCACGGCGCTGAGGGGAATGGGCAGGGTGCGCGCCGTTGGCGCCAGCAGGGCATCACAGCCCGCTATGGCGGCGAGCATGGCACGCTTGTCCGCCTCCGCCCGCCACCGTGCGCGGATATAGTCCTGCGCGGGGAGGCGTCCGGTCAGCACCCGGGCGCGCACGGCGGGATCCATGGGGGATGCCGGATCCTCGGCCAGCGTGCCGTAGAGGGCATAGGCCTCGGCCATCATGATTTCTGAATCGCGCTGATAGTCCGCCAGTGGCCGGGGTAAACTGGGGGTGACGATGCGTGCGCCCCGTGCTTCCAGCGCGCGCAGCGCCTCAAGATAACGGGCTGTGATCTCGGCATCGACCCCATCGAGCTCCGCCGACCCGACCCGACCGAGGGTCATGCCCGCAATACCGCGGGCGAGCAGGTCGACGGTGGGCACCGGCGGCGGCGTATCACGCAGCACGTCATAGAGCAGGGCGGCATCGGCGACGGTGCGGGCGATGGGGCCCACCGTGTCGAGGGAGGGGCTCAGCGGCACCACGCCTTCGAGGCTGATGCGGCCGGGCGTGGTCTTCAAGCCGACGAGGCCGTTGAAGCCGGCAGGTACACGAACGGAGCCGCCAGTATCGGTGCCGATGGCGAGGGTCGCCATGCGCGCCGCGACCGCCGCTGCCGAACCGCTGGAGGAGCCGCCCGCGGTGAAGGGCTCCTGCGATACCCAAGGGTTGCGCGGGCTGCCCAGATGGGCGTTGGTGCCCCAGCCACCGAGGGCGAACTCGACCGTATGGGTCTTCCCCAGGATGACGGCCCCCGCCGCCTCAAGTCGCGTGACCGCCGGCGCGGTCGTTCGGGCGATCCATCCCCGCCGGGTGGCGGAGCCGGCCGCACAGGCCTTGCCCGCGATCTCGATCAGGTCCTTGATCGCGACGGGAACGCCATCGAGCGGCCCGAGCGGGGCATCGGCGGCGTAGCGGTCGGCGGCGGCCCGGGCTGCCGCCCGCGCCTCGTCGACGAACACCTCGGTGAAGGCATGGATGATGGGATCAAGCGCGGCAATGCGGGCGAGGTGGGCCTCCGTGACCGCCACCGGCGAGAGCCGTCCGGCGCGGTAACCGTCGGCCAAGGCGGTGGCGGGGAGGAAGCACAGGCCGTCGGACATTACGGTTCGCTTCGAGATGGTGCCAGGGATGCGAGCAGCTCCGGCGCCAGGGTAATGGGCTGCCCGTGGGGCGTCGCCTCCGCCGCGGCCTGCCAGGCGTCGCGCAGCATGTCGATGAGGCCGCGGCTGGCGGCCGCCTTGGTGATGAGGAGGCCTTCGAGCGTGTCGAGCCACACGTCGTAGGTGGCCTCGCCGCATGGTGAGGCCTTGGTGCGTGCCACCAGCGCCTCGGTCCATTCCGGCCATGTGAAGAGGCCGGACCGGCTGAGGGAGACGGCGAGCGCGAACACCCGAGCCTCCCAGGGCTCCTGGAAGATCGGCCCTTCGGTCGGCAGGCCGGCGGGGGAGAGGGGATCAGGCGAGAGGTTCAAGATAGCTCTCCCAGGCTTCGATGGTGACCGACAGGGTGGGATCGGCATCCGCGCCCCACAGCTCGCGGCCCGCAAAGCGGACCGTGTAAAGCCATTGGGGCTGGGGCCCGAGGCCTTGCGCATTGGCATCGGCGAACACGAAGAAGCCGCGCACGGCGGCGATCACCCCGGCCTTGCCGCGTGCATATCGGGGCAGGCGCGTGTGGTGCGAGGGGTTCATCTCGCGGGTGCGAACCGGTGCGCCGACGGCAAAAGCGGCAGGGCGGTCCGGATCGCGGGTGTATTGCGAGCCGGCCGCGAGCGCCGGCGCCACCTTGTCGGCGGTGAAGACGTTGGGCATCGGCCGACCCGGCTCCATGGCGACGCCGCTTTCCACCTCGGTCGCGGTCACGAGCCCCTCCTGGATGAGGCGGGAGACGAGGCCCTTGAACCAGATTTCGTAGTAGGACGAGGTGAGGTATTCCGATGGCGGCAGGTTCTCCCGGCTGGCGCGCATGGCGTCGATGTTCCACACGCCCATGGCCATGCAGGCGAGGGTGTTGGCGAGCACGCGGCGCTCCCATCGGGCATGGAACGGGGTGTGCGTGGGGTCGGGTATGACCGGGCCGAAGCCCTCCATGCCGCCGAGATCGTGGGCGCCGTTCATGCCTTCGCGCCCGGCAGGGTGACGAGGCCGGTGCCGATCATGGAATCGCGCGTGACGATCGCCGCGAGCGCGTCATGCGCCCAGCCCTCGGTGCCGGCCGGCCGCTGCGGGATGACGAGGTAGCGCACCTCGGCGGTGGAATCCCACACCCGGATCTGCTTTTCGGCCGGCAGGCTCACGCCGAAATCCGCCAGCACGCCGCGCGGGTCGATGACCACGCGGGAGCGGTAGGCGGCGCTTTTGTACCAGGCCGGCGGCAGGCCCAGCACCGGCCAGGGGTAGCAGGAGCACAAGGTGCACACGACCATGTTGTGCACGCTGTCGGTGTTCTCCAGCGCCACCATGGTCTCGCCCTGCCGGCCGCCATAGCCGAGCGAGGCGATGGCGGCCGAGGCGTCCCGGCGCAGGAAGGCCATGAAGTCCGGATCGAGCCAGGCGGTGGCCACGACCCGCGCGCCGTTGCGCGGGCCGATACGGGTTTCGTAGCTCTCGATGATGCGGTCGAGGGCCTCCGGGTCCACATAGCCCTTCTCCACCAGCAGCGTCTCCAGCGCCCGGACCCTCAGGTCCATCTCGGACAGCGAGCTGCCTTCGTGGTGGTCATGGTGGTCCTGGTCGTGCTCGTGATGGCCCGACATGCTGTTCCTCCCTGGCTGCGGACGCTTCCGGCCCAGCTTGCGGCTTATGCGACGGTCCGGAATTCCGGCTCGGCCAGCGCATTGTCCTCAATTCGGTTGATGAGGCCATAAACATCGCCCAGCACCCACAGATCACGCACGAGAGGCCCCTCGAAGGTGAAGATGGGCGCGCCGTTCCACCATACGTGCCGGCCACTGGCCGCGTGGCCGAACATGGATTGGCGATGGATGCCGTGAAAGCGCAGCTTGGCGGAAACCTTCGCGCCCTCCTCGATCATCACGAAGATGTCCGAAGTATAGTTGTCGAGGCACGCGGTGACCCAGCGTACATAATCGGCGAACTGCGCGTGGCCGACGACAGTCGGCCCCAGTGAGCCGCGGAAGGTGAAGTCGGGGTGGAAGATTTCAGGGATCAGGCTCACGTCCGCATGGTCCCACATGTCCTTGTAGAACTTGCGCACGATCTCTTTCTGGGGGCTGAGGGCGCCCCCCTTGAAGGTCATCGGTACCTCATCGTCCATGGTCGGGTTCATCTCTGCCTCTTAGGTTGAAAGGGAACAGGGGCGGGGCGCTCAGCGGCTCGGTGCGCCAGCGGCCGCCTCGTCATGGGTCATAGCCTCAGGGGCCGGGTTGTCGGGCGCGCGGGGGTGGTCCGTCTGGTCTTCCAGGCTGCGCAGGGTGCCGATCACTCCGCGCCCAAAGAACAGCGAGACGATGATGAGCACCAGGCCTACCAGGATCGGCACGTAGATGAAGTAGAGCGAGATCACTTCGGTAATGGGATAGATCAGCAGCACGCCCACCAGCGGTCCGAAGGCGGTGCCAAGACCGCCGATGGCTGCATAGAGGATGGCGTTGATGGAGAGGCCGACCTCGAGGCTCGACGTGCTTACATGCTGCATCATCAGCGCGTAGAAGACCCCGCCGAGTCCGGCGATGGCGGCGCTTGCCGCGAACAGGATGAGCCGCCAGGCCCGCGCGTCGAAGCCGAGCTGGCGGGCGCGGGTCTCGTTCTGCGCCACCGCGCGCACCAGCATCCAGGTTTCCGTGCGCTGGAGCAGGAGCCGCCCCACCACCAGGGCGACCAGGGGAATGGCCGCCAGGTAATAGAGCGCCATGGTCGGCCCCATGCCGATCTCCAGCCCCAGAAAGCCGATGGTGCGAGCATGGATGATGAGGCCGTCCTCCCCGCCGGTCACGCTGGTCATGGAATTGGCGGCCAGCAGGACGATGGAGGACAGGATGACGGTGGCGATGGTGGGGTTGTGGTTTTCCATCCGCACCAGCACTGCCCCGCTCACCAGCCCGGCGAGACCGGCCGCCGCCGTAGCGACGAAGAGGGTCGCGGGCAGCGACCAGGGCGCTGCGGAGACCAGCGGCACCGCCAGATAGGCCCCGAGCCCGAAGAACAGCGCATGCATGAAGCTGAGGATGCGCGCATAGCTGTAGGACAGGTCGAAGCCGATGGCGAGATAGGCCATCACCACCATCTGGAAGAAAAAGAACCGCCAATAGTCACCCGCCAGGAGGGGCGCCAGGAGCAGCAGCCCGACGGCGGCGGCCTGGAGGGCGTTGACGAGGGTGGAGATCGCGTTGCGGTGCATGGTCAGCGTCTCCCGAAGATGCCGTTGGGCTTGAAGTAGATGACGCAGAGCAGCGTCGAGAAGGCCGCGACCTCGGACCAGGTGGGGCTGAGCACGGTGCTGTAGAGGCCGCGGATCAGCCCCAGCGCGATGGCCACCACCACCGCGCCCCACAGATTGCCCATGCCACCGATGACCACGACGATGAAGCAGGCGGCGATGACCGACAGGCCCATCTGAAAATGGGCGCCACTGATGGGGGTGGCGAGGGCGCCGGCCAGGCCGGCCGTGAGCCCGGCGAGGGCCGCGGTGATGGCATTGACCTTCAGGATCGGGATGCCGGTGACGGCCGCGAGGTCCCGGGCTTGGGGCACGGCGCGCATCCACAGCCCGTAGCGGGTGAAGCGCAGGAACAAGGCGACGGCGATGAGCGTCAGCAGCGCGATCCCGGCCGCCACCAGGCGGTAGACCGGATAATAGATGCCGGCGAATTCCAGCACGTCGAAGATGGGAGGCATGACGCTCTGCGGATCGGCGCCGGCAAGGGCGAGCACCGTATTGTCGAGGGTCAGGAACACGCCGGCCGTGGCCAGCAGGCCCACCGCCGGGTCGCGGTGCAATACCCGCTCGAAGATGGCGGTGTTCAAGGCCAGGGTCAGCAGGCCCACGGCCACGGCGGCGATGGGCAGCACCAGCCAGAAATCGAGCCCGGCGCGGTTGATGAGAAGGGCGGCGCACATGGCCCCCGCCATGTAGAGCGAACCATGGGCCAGGTTGATGATGCCCATGAGGCCGTAGATGAGGCCGAGCCCGAGGGCGATGATGGAGAGGATCAGCCCCCATACCACCCCGTTCAGGAGCTCGAAGAGAATCTGGTCGAAAGCCATTTGAGACAGCGTCCTTCGGCAGAGCCGCGGGAAAGGGAGGATGAGGGCTCAGTGGGGCGCGTCGCTGACGCCCAGATAGCGCTCCAGGAGGCCGCCGGAGACGATCTCCCGCGGCGTGCCTTCGGCCACGAAGCGGCCCTTCTCCAGGATGTGGATGCGGGTGGAGATGGCGAAGGTGAGCTCCACGTTCTGCTCCACCAGAAGCACCGCCACCTGGCTCTCGGCGAGCCGGCGCACGATCTCGCCGATGCGCGTGACGATGGAGGGCATCAGGCCTTCGGTGGGCTCGTCGAGCATCAGAACCCGGCAGCGCACGGTGAGATTGCGGGCGATGGCGACGAGCTGCTGCTGGCCGCCGCTGAGACGACCCGCGGCCCGGCGCCAGTGGGGCTTCAGCTCCGGGATCACCTCCAGCACCTGTTCCAGCGGCAGGGGCTCCCGCACGGTGGCGGCGGCGGCGCGGCAGTTCTCTTCCACCGTCAGCTCCGGAAATACCCGCATGTCCTGGGACATGAGGGCGAGGCCGGCGCGTGCGCGGGCATCGGCAGCAAGGCCGGTGAGGGGCGCGCCGAACAGCTCGAGCTCGCCCTCCACCCGCGCCTGGAGGCCCATGATGGCGCGCAAGAGCGTGGTCTTGCCGGCGCCATTACGGCCGATGACGCCCACCACCGTGCCGGGCTCCAGTGCCAGGTCCACGCCCTGGAGGATATGGGCCTTGCCGTAGAAGGCATTCAGGTGGCGAAGCTCAAGCGCGGCCAAGATAGGCCTCCCTCACGAAGGGGTTCTGCATGATGTCCTGTGGCGCGCCATCAGCGAGCACGGCGCCGTCGGCGAGCACGCAGATGCGGTCGGCGGTCCCCATCACCACCGCCATGTCGTGCTCGATGAGGACGATGGTGACCTTGCCGCGCAGGCGCGCGTTGACGAGGCCGATGAAGGCGCGGGTTTCCGCCGGGCTCATGCCGGCGCTCGGCTCGTCCAGCAATAGGAGGCGCGGGCGTGCCGCCAGCGCCACGGCCACCTCCAGCAGCCGCTGGTCGCCGTGGGAGAGGACATCGGCCTTCACCGTCGCCGCCCATTGAAGGCCGACCGATGCGAGGAGACCCACGGCGGTGGTCGCCTCGGCCTCGGCACGCTCGGCGGCGTCAAGCCGTGCGAAGCGGTGGCGCCGCGTGCCCGCCAGCGCCACCTCCACGTTCTCCCGCGCGGTGAGGTCGCCGAACAGGTTGGTGATCTGGAAGGTGCGCGCCAGCCCGCGCCGGGCGCGGTGATGGACCTCGAGCTCGGTCACGTCCTCGCCGGCAAAGGCGATGGCGCCGCCGGAGGGGCGGTGCACCCCGGTGATGACATTCACCAGGGTGGTCTTGCCGGCGCCATTGGGGCCGATGATGGCGTGCACCGTGTTGGTTCCGACCTTGAGATCGACCCCCTTCAGCACGCTGTGTGCGCCGAAGGATTTGGTCAGCTCGCGGATCTCCAGGAGGGCGGGCAGGAGGGCGGGCGGCGTGCCGCCCGGACCCTGGCTGGTGGTGGCGGATGCGCTCATGACCTCAGCCGGCTGCAAGGTTCATCTTGGTGGGGTAGAGGCCGGCGTCGGCCGGCAGCACGCGGCGGGTGCGGATGCGCCCCTGTTCGATCTGCAGCAGGTCGATTTCCGGAAAGGCCTGGTGGTCCTGCGGGCGCAGATAGAGCGGGCCTTGTGGGAACAGGTCGCTTTCGGCGTGCGTGGGGTTGGCTTCGATAAACCTGATGAGGGCAGGGGTGTCGTCGCGCCCCTTCCAGTTCGCCCCTTCCACCGCCAGTTTCAGCACCGAGAGGCTTTCCCAGACCGGCCAGGTCTCGCCCATGGCCACATTGCGGCCGGTGCCCACCTCGCGGCCGTTGGTATCGATGCCGAGGCGTTCGCGGAACGCCTTGAGGGCGGGGGTGTCCTTGTCGGCCAGCTCCCAGGGCAGGGTGTCGATGCCCCAGACGCCTTCCACATATTTCCCGTTGCTGAGAGGGTCGAAGGCGCCAAAGACGAAGTCGGCGGTGACAATGGGCTTGCGGGTGAAGCCGAGCTGCGGCAACGCCACGAACGCTTTTGGCAGATCGGTGCCGATCAGCGCCACGAAGATGCCCTCCGCCGAGCGATCGAGCTTGGAGATGTAGGAGATGGGGTCGTTGCTGTTCAGGGGCAAAGCAATGGACTGCACCACCTCGCCGCCGGCCGCGGCCATGGCCTCGCTCCAGGCGGTGTTGTGGGACTGACCCCAGACATAGTCGGCATAAAGCACCGCCCACTTCTTGCCGACCATGCCCGCCATGGCCTTGGCGGCGGCGAGGTCGGTCTGGCGGGTGTTCACGATCAGCCGGAAGACGAAGGGGTTGCCCGAGCCCTCGGTGACGCCGTCGCTGCGGCTCATGGACATGTAGGGCACCCCTTCGTCCCGCACGATGGTGGTGCTGGCGAGGGCGATGCCGCCCTGCTGCGAGCCGACGACGAAGTCCACCTTCTGATCCTGGATCAGCTGGCGCAGCCGGGCGATGCCGACATCCACCTTGGTCTCGGTGTCGATGCCGACGATCTCGATGGGCCGGCCGCCGAAGCCGCCATTGGCGTTGAACCAGTCGGCCGCAACATTGATGGTCTTGCGGTGCCAGTAGCCCGAGCTGGCGAGGCCGCCCGTCACATCGCATTGGTGCCCGATGCGAATGGGCTCACCCGCGGCGGCCTGCACGCGCCGGGGCGCGGCAAACAGGCCGGCAGTGGCGGCGGCTGCGGTTCCAAGCAGAACGGATCGGCGGCTGGGATGCCAGGGGGTCATCGACAGGGTCTCCAGTGATGCGGCCCACTATATTCAGAGAATATTCGCATTAAAGACGAAATGATTGGCATCATATGTCTAAATATTCGCCACTTCATTTATTTAGTATAGTATAGATAAACCAAATTGAGCGGATAACAGAGCTATCCACTTTCATGTGCGCGGTATTGCGGGTGGGTGTTGCCGTTGGCGACGGGTGCGCGCCGACGCAACATCCTTACCTTCGGTCCTGGTCGCGTGTGGCAGGCCAGGAGACCGCTGGGTTCAGAAAAGATAAGTCGTGCAAATATGCTGTTCTATGGATAATTATGCATTTTATGCGGGCGTTTTCGCCGTTATGTGGAGTGCGCCATGGCGACCGGCTTGAAGCGGTTCGACTGGACCGATCTACAGACCTTTCTGGAGGTGGCGCGCGGCCGGGGCACCGCGCCGGCGGCGCGCGCGCTCAGGGTGGACGCCACCACCATCCGCCGCCGCATCGCCGCGCTGGAAGCGTCCATCGGGGTGCGCCTCCTGGTGCGCAACGGCCGCACGCTCCAGCTCACATTGGATGGCGAGCGCATCTTCGCCATCGCGCGGCGGATGGAAGAGCACGGGGATGACATCGCCCGCGACGCCACCGATGCCGCGCGGGAGCTGAGTGGCGTGGTGCGGGTGTCCACCATGGAGGGCTTCGGCAGCAGCTATCTGGCCGGCCGCCTCAGCGAGTTCGTGCGGCAGCATCCAAATCTGACGGTGCAGCTCGTCAATGCTCAGCACATCCTCAATCTGTCGGAGCGAGAGGCCGACATCTCGATCAACATGATCAATCCGCAGCGCGGTCGGCTAATGGTGCGGCGGGTGGGGCAGTTCGGTGTCGGCCTTTATGGCGCGCGCTCTTATCTGGAGCAGGCCGGGACACCGCAGACCATAGAGGACCTCGCGGCCCACACCTTCATCACCTATGTGGACGAACTCATCGCCGTTCCTCACGTCCGCTGGCTGCCGGATGTGATCGAGGCGCCGCGTACCCGTTTCGCCTCGACCAGCCTGATTGCCCAGCAGGCGGCAGCCCAAGAGGGTGCGGGCCTCGTCATGCTGCCCCATTTCATGGGCGAGAGGGATCCGCTGCTCGTCCGCCTTCTGCCGCAGGACATCAATCTGTCCCGCGACTGGTGGCTGGTGGTGCACCAGGATCTGCAGTCGGTGCCGCGGATCCGGGCGCTGATCGACTTCATCGTCGATGTCATGCGGCGGGATCACAAGATCCTGCAACGCTGAATGGGCGGCAGGTGCCTGTGTGCGGATGGACAGGAGGTCGGCGCGGATCGGAAGAGGGCATGTTGCAGGTCGTTCATGCCCGTAGGCTGAATTTTTTCAGTATTCGATGCTTATATGCGTCGTTATTCTGTCTGATCTATGTAAATGCATGTCGTCGATTACGCTTCAACCATGGGGTGGTGGTTGACTGAGCCATCAGCCGATGATAGCTAGCTCGCCGCTGCAGCCGGGGCCGGCGCCCGGGATGCCTGCTTCTTCTTGGGCGTGGCGCGTCTTTTCGCCGGTGTTTGGCTCGCGGTCAGAGCGGTTCCACCGGAAGGGGGCTGAAGGTTTGCTTCGCACGAGCGCTTCCGGCGTACGACAGGTCATTGAGCAGGGTTTGAGCATGGGCACGCGCGCCGCCACGTGGCGACCGATCCGCTGGGGATCCGATGTGGAGCCCGCCGCCTGTATCATCGAGACCCGCGATCCCAAGCTGAGGGTTCATTATACCGCGCGGGCGGCGGATGTCGCGCCGGTCGGCTGCTTCGGCAAGGTGGGCACGCCCTCGGAGGCCAGCCGCTACGAGGGCAGCTACAACGATTTTCTGGATCTGAACCCGTCAGGTTACGCCCCGGGGCGCGATTTCGTGCTGGAGGCGCGCCAGGCCCGTGGCGTGTTCGTGTCGCCCTCCATTCTCTATGTGCTGGGAGAGAGCACGTTCTATCGGGTCGGGCGCAAATATCTTGAGCGTGAAACCGCGGTTCTGGCCTCCAAGGACGTGGCGCGCATCACTGCTTTCGTGGACGATCTGCTGGTGAAGGGCCCGGAGCCTGTTCAGCACATTGCCGGCACCACCATCGTGCTGCAGGGGTGGTCGAATTTCGACCATTTCATCCGCCAGCCGCTGTCGTCCCTGCTTTTGAGCCTGGATCTGTGCGACGCGGATGCGCGCGCGCAGGTGCACCTGCTCATGAGCAATCTGGATGAGCGCATCATCGCGTTTCTCGAGATGCTGGGTTTCGACCGCGGCAAGATCCTGCCGTTCGGCGGTGCCACCTACAGCTTCGAGCGGCTGTTGTATTCGCCCGACGGAAGCCGGCTCAAGCGGCCGAGCGATCTTTATCGCCGGACCGCCGCGTTCCTCAGCGGCTGCGTGGATCTGCCCAGTTCCGGCGCCGAGCGGATTTATGTGTCCCGCGCGCTCGCGCGGCGCCGCAAGATCGTCAACGAAGCCGAACTCGAAAGCCGGCTGGCGACGTTCGGCTATGTGTCCATCGACCCCGGGCAGTTCACCTATGCCGAGCAGATCGCCTTCTTTCGGCAGGCCCGCTGCATCGTCGGACCCCACGGTCAGGGGCTGGCCAACGCCATCTTCGCAGCGCCGATGCAGTGCCTGGTGGAGATCATGCCCACCACCTGGATGCGCCCGAGTTATCTGCGTACCGCACAGATGTATGGCGCGGCCTATGGCGCCTATCTGGTCAATCCGCGCAAGGATGGACATTGCGAGGTGGATGTGGACGCCTTTCTCGATTTCATTCGCCCGCTGGGCGCGCTCAACTGAGCCGCAGCGGGCAAGGGATGCTGAGGCGCGATGCTGAGGCGGGATGGTGAGGCGGCATGATGATGGCCAGGGCGCGCGGCGATGACGCAGATCCAAGCCGCATCATCTATGAGGACGACCATCTGGTGGCGGTGTGGCACCCGGGTGCCTCGGATTTCGCGCTGATCACCTTTGGCGATCTGATCGGGCTGGCCAATGGCCGTGCTTTTTTCGCCAAGGGGCCGGTGGTCAAGCTCGGCTGGGCGTGTCTCGGCTTCATGGCCAAGAGTGGCAACTGGTATCCGCCCGAGAGCGTCAGTGCGGCCATCGCGCAGGCCGAGCCCTATCTGGCGCCCTTTGCGGAGCGCATCACCTACGGCACCTCCATGGGGGCCTATGCCGCCATCAAATTCTCCGCCCGCCTGGAGGCGACGGCGGTGCTGGCGCTGTGTCCGCAATGGTCCATCGACCGCGCCGAATGCGATGGGCATGATCCCGGCTGGCAGCGTCACTTTCTGCCGGCCATGCGCGGCATGGGCATCGTGGGTGCGGATGTGGCGGGGCAGGTGGCGCTGTTTTCGGACCATGGCGATCGGCGCGATCGCTTCCACACAGAGAAGATCGCCGCGCTGGCGCCGCAGGTGCAGGTGATCAACGTGCCCAGTCTCGGCCATCACGTGTCCAAGGCCTTTGCCGGCACCGACAATCTGCAGGCCATGGTGCGCCTGCTGCGGTCAGGTGATCTCGCCGGCTTGCGCCAGCTTGGCCGCATGGTGCGTCGGCGGAGCCCGGTGCGCATCCGCCGGCTCGTGGCCTTTGTGGAAAAACGCGGCACGCCGGGCCTGCTGCGCCGCCTGGCCGGCTTGCCACAGCTCCATCCTTGGGTGGCGGAGTGGAATCCCGAGCTGTGTTGGGCGCTGGTGGGGCTCGATGCGGCGGCGGGACACGTGGAACGCGCCGCGCAGGGCATCGCCGCGCTCGCGGCAACCGAGGAAAACCCCACACGATATGTGTTGGCCATGAGCCAGGCCGCGGAGATGCAGGGGCGCAAGGTGGCGATCACCACCCATGATGGGGCCTGGTTGGTCTTTGATGCCTATCGGGGCACCTGCCAGACCATGACGGGCCCTCTGAGCGCCCTGCAGCATCCCGTGCAGCTTGAGCTGGATGGGGATTGTGCCCGTTTCGTCGTCACCCTCGGTGCCACACGGGTGTACCTGCAGCAGACCGCGAGCCGCGAACTGGCGCCGCGCGGGGAGGGGAGCGCGGAGGGCGCCACCCGTTTTCAGGTCCATTGGGCGAAGGAGGGCTTAGCCTTTGCCCGGGGCGACCTGTTCCTCAGCGCCCGGACCGGAGGTAAGCTGCTGGTCTGTGGCGTCTCGCCGCGGCTGTGGGAGCGGTTCCGCTTGGCGGTGTTTCCCTAAGGTTCACTCGGTCGCTCCCGCGGATTTTGGCGCGCAGGGCGCCCTCTCCATTGACGCCGGCGTGATTGGTGCGCACCAATGTTCGTCTTTATCGTGGGCGCGCATGTGATGCGGGAGGGGCGGTGAGTGTCAATCGGACTTCTGCGGCAGTTGGCCCGGGGCCCGGCAATCGGTGGTCTCACCGCGATCATCATCTTCCTGATCGTCGCCGTTCAAGCCTATGCGCTCTGGCGCTCGCGCACCGATGCGCTGCGCGATGCCACCCGCGCGGGTGAGAATGTCCTGGCGACCTTCGCCGGGAGCATCGAGCGCAATCTCACCATCGTCGAACTCTCCCTCAGCGGCCTGGAGGATGCGCTGCGTGAGCCGGGGCTCGATGAGCTGCCGCCGCACACCCGCCAGATGCTGCTGTTCGATCGGGCCGCCAGCGCCGAGTTTCTCGGTTCCATGCTGGTGATTGGTCCCGACGGGCAGGTGCGGTTCGATTCGGGCGCGGCGCAGGCGCGGCCATTGGATCTGTCCGATCGGGATTATTTTCTGGCGCAGCGGGATGGAAACGTGCCCCGCTTCATCAGCCGTCCCTTCGCCAGCCGCGTGCGCGGAGGCGACCCGAGCATTGCCATCAGCCGGCGTCTCTCGGGGCCCGACGGGCGCTTCGATGGCCTGGTGATGGCCACCATTCGCCTGTCCTACTTCCGCTCCCTGTTTGGCAAGGTGGATCTGGGGCCGGCCAGCGTGGTGACGCTGGTGCGCACCGACGGAACCATCGTGTTCCGCAGCCCATGGGGCGATGGTGACGGTTACGCCGGCGTCAATCTCGCCAATTCTCCTGTATTCCGGAAGATCCTTGCCCATACCGGAGAGAGCTTCATTAGTTATTCTGTCATAGATGGCGAGAAACGAGCTTATTTCAGTCAGAAAGTCGGCAGCTTTCCTCTCATTCTCGTGGTTGGCGTGTCCCTCAATGACGCGCTCAGGGCCTGGTCTGTACAAGCCATCATTCTTTCCGCCTTGACCGTGCTGATCTGTGCGCTGTTGATCTGCGTGGTCGTCAATCTCAAGCGAGCCTTGCTCGAGAGTTATGACATGGAAGAGCAATTGTCGGTGATGGCACTGAACGACAGCCTCACCGGCCTGCCCAACCGGCGCGGCTTCGGGATGGCGGCGGAGACGGAATTGCGGCGCGCGGCCCGGGAGAAAAAGCCGCTCGCCGTGCTGGTGATCGACGTGGACCACTTCAAGCGGATCAACGACAGTTGGGGCCACCCCTTCGGCGACGAGGTGCTGGTCCAGATTGCCCAGCAGATTCAAAGATCCATCCGCCGGCCTGGAGATTTCGCGGCGCGCTTTGGGGGCGAGGAATTCGTTGTCCTGCTGCCGGCCACCGGGAGGGAGGGCACGGCGTACCTGGCTGAGCAGATTCGCACCAATGTGGAGGGCCTGCGCATCCACGCGGGTGGTGGCCACTATGCCAGCCCCACCGTGAGCATCGGGGCGACCTGCGCCGAGGTGAAGCCCGGCGACCGCATCGCTCCCCTGCTGCGGGCGGCCGACGAGGCGCTCTACGAGGCCAAGGGCGGCGGTCGCAACCGGGTGGTGATGCGCGAGGCGGAGCAGGCGGAAGCAGGCCGCCTGACGGACGGAGGTGTCCCGGCGACCACCGCAACGGCGCCTGATGGGGCCGCGCAGAACGCCAGCCAGCCCGCCTCCTGAGGCGCACGTCGGCCCTTTCCGGACGCAACGCGGAGCGCTCCAGCCTGGGAGCGCCCCCGCCAGGGCACGTCGGGCGCGACAACACAAGCGCAATACGCGCGTGATCTGCCGCGAGCTCGGTGCAAGCATTCTGTTGTGGGAGGCTGAGGTTCGGCGCGGAATGGTGGGCGATGCAGGGATTGAACCTGCGACCCCTCCCGTGTGAAGGGAGTGCTCTCCCGCTGAGCTAATCGCCCATTCCGTCGCGGAGGTCGGCTGTGTAGGGCGGGGCGATTGCTGTGTCAAGGGAGGCTGTGGAGAATGCGCCCCAGCCCCCCATTCATCCACAGGCTGGCACCGCGCCGTCAGGTGGCTGAGGCTGGCAGAGTGGCCTCAATGGCTTGCTCCAGCTCGGTAAAATGGTGAATGAGCTGGTCCGCGCCGAGTTCCGGCGGGGGAATGTCCGTATAGCCGAACGACACCGCCACCACCGGCACGCCGGTGGCGCGGGCGGTGCGCACATCGGTGATGCTGTCCCCCACCATCACCGCCTGAGCGGGTACGCCGCCGGCGGCGGCGATGGTGGAGAGCAGGGGCAGCGGATCGGGCTTGGCCTTGGCATAGGTGTCGGCGCCGGTGATCACCGCAAACCGTTTCGTGAGGTCGAGCGCCTCCAGGAGCTGACGGGCGAGGTGCTCCAGCTTGTTGGTGCATACGCAGAGCTGCGCGCCTGCCTCCGCGAGCCGGTCCAGGGCCGGCAGCAGTCCGGGAAAGGGTTGGGATTCGTCGGCGATATGGGCGCTGTAATGGGCGAGGAACTGCCGGTTCATGTCGGCCAGCTCCGCGTCGGACACGGTAACGGCATCGCGGGCGAGGGCACGCTGAATGAGGACGCGGGCGCCGCCGCCGATCATGTTGCGGGCCTCGGCGCGGTCCACCGGCGGCAGGCCGCGCGCGGCCAGGATGACATCGAGGGTGTTGAGCAGATCGGGCGCGGTATCCACGAGGGTGCCGTCGAGATCGAAGGCGATCACCGGGCGCGGTGCGCGGGCGGTGAGGGCAGGCTTCGACAGGTCAGGGGTCGATAGGTCAGGGGTCGATAGGGCGGACAACGGGACGTTCCTCGGCTGTGCTGTTGAATGGGGGCGCGGGTGGCCCGCTTCAATCCTGCCGTTTTTCAGCGCCAGCGTCGCCTCCGCAGGCGCACCTGCGGCCACAAGGCGCGGCCAGAGGGCATGCCAGGACGGAGGCTGCGACAAGCGAGATGGAGATGCAGATGCACGTGAAGCCGGGCTCGGGGCCAGTCATTGCCGTTCGAGGGATAAGGAAGGGCGGGGCGCGCGCCGTGATGGTGGCGGCGGTGGCCGGGCTCGCCCTGGTGTCGGCGGCCGGGGCGGCCCGCGCGCAGGCGTTCGGCGCTTATGATTTTGCGGCGCCGCCCTCGGCGGACGCCAACCGCGTCTATGGGGTGGATCGCAAGACCGGAGAGATGTCCGCCTGCCAGTTCGAGCGGCCGGAGGGCAGCGCCGTGGGCGTCACCCGCTGCTTTGCCCGGGGGCCGGGCGCCGGGCCGCAGGCACCGGGCCGCTACAGCCTGGTGTCCACCAACTATCGCGGCGAGACCGGGGTGTTCCGCGTCAATGCCAAGAGCGGTGAGATGAGCATCTGCTACGTGCGCGATCTGCCGGGGCCGGATGGCAAGCTGCAGACCACCATCCTGTGCACGCCGCAGGCCCGCTGAGGGCCGGATCGGGCGGCGCGGCTGCCGGCGACGTGGCGTCAGGGCGCTTGTCGGCGGCGGCGAAGGGGGTTAGACGCGGAAGGACACAAGAGGCGTTGCACCCGGCGCGGGGTGCGCGCCCCTCCCATCCTTGAGCGCCACAACGGAAACTCCCGATGGTCCAAGCCGAAGACTTCAAGCGCCGCGCTGCGGCCCGCGCCCTCGACTATGTCACCGATGGGATGCGCCTCGGCCTCGGCACCGGTTCCACGGCGCGCCATTTCGTGGAGCTGCTGGCCCAGAAGGTCTATGCCGGCCTCAACGTCATCGGTGTGCCCACCTCCGAGCAGACCCTCGCCCAGGCGGTGGAGCTCGGCGTGCCGATCGGCACCCTGGACGAGGTGGGCGCCCTGGATCTGTGTGTGGACGGCGCTGACGAAATCGGGCCCGATCTCGCCCTGGTGAAGGGCGGGGGCGGGGCGCTGCTGCGCGAGAAGATCGTGGCGCGGGCGGCCAAGGAGATGATCGTCATCGCCGATTATTCCAAGAAGGTCGACATGCTGGGCCGCTTCCCGCTGCCCATCGAGGTGGTCGATTTCGGCCTCACCTCCATCGGCCGCAGCCTCGAGGAGGCGATCCGCTCGGTGGGCTGCACCGGTGAATTGCGCACGCGCAAGGATCGCGACGGCCATTCTTTCGTCACCGATCAAGGGCACCTGCTGCTGGATGCTCACCTTGGGCGCATTCCAGATCCCGCCGCGCTTGCGCGCGCCATCGCGGAAGTGCCTGGCGTGGTGGAGCACGGATTGTTCCTTGGTCTCGCAACCAGGGCGATCCTGGCCGGCCCCGATGGGGTGGTCGTGCTGGATCGCCAGGGCGCGTGAGGCGGCCCCGGTGGATGAAGTCTCGGGTTTTTCGGAGAAGATGATGCGCATTTCCAGATTCGCCCATCGGGGCGTCGGCGCGTTCGTGGCGGCGGCCGTTTCGGTGTCGGTCCTTGCGGGTGCTTCATTCGGGGCCTCGTCCGCCTGGGCGCAGCAGGCGGCGGCGCCAAGCGCGGCCCAGATGGCTCTCGCCAAGGATCTGGTGATGGCCAATGGGGAGGCCCGGGCCTTCGACGGCGTGATCGCCAATATCGTGGATGGGGCAGCGCTGTCGTTCCTCTCCACCAATCCCGATCTCGCCAAGCAGCTGCGCGATGTGGCCATCGCGCTGCGGCCGGAGTTCGAGAAGCGCCAGCCGGAGATCCTGCAGATCCTCGCCAGTGCCTATGCGGCGCGCTTCTCGGAAAGCGAGCTGAAGGAGGCGTTGGCCTTCTATCGCACCCCCACCGGCAAGAAGCTGGTGGCGGATCGGCCGGCCATCGTCCAGCAGGCGGTGCAGGGCATTCAGGGCTGGGGTGCCCAGGTGAATGCAGAGGCCGTGGAGCGGGTGCGCGCCGAGATGAAGAAGAAGGGCTTCGATCTGTGATCGCAGCCGGCTCGGCCGGCGCGCAGATCAACCGGAACGAGGGCGCGTCCTGCGGGCGCGCCCTTTTTTTGCTGCTCAGCGCACCGCGTCGGTGCGGGCGCTGCGCGGGCCGTCCGGGCGCTCGGCCAGGGCCGCGAACAGGTTGCGCCGGCTGAGGTTGGGGTTGTAATGGGGGTCGACCCGCTGCCCGGCGTGCCAGATGGCGTCGAAACGGGCCTGTTGCGCCTTGAGCCGGGCCCGGTGCTCGGCCGTGCGGGAAGAGCCCCGCGAGGCGGATTCGTGGTGGATCATCAGCGCGAAGGGGGTGAAGATCACCCCGTGGCCGGCGGCGCGGGCGCGCATGCACAGGTCGATGTCGTTGCAGTCCTCGGCGAAGCGCTCGGCATCCAGCGGGCCGATCTCGTCCCACACCGCCTTGCGGATGAGCAGGCAGGCGCCGGTGACGGCGGACAGGTTCTGCCGCACCAGCAGGCGGCCTTCCAGCCCCGCCGTTTCCGGCGGGCAATGGGCGAACCAGTGGGAGGCATAGCCGAACAGGCCGACAACGACCCCGCCATGCTGAATGGTGCGATCGGGATAGAGCAGCTTGGCGCCCACCACACCGGTATCCACCCCATGGTCGCTGCGGGAGATCAGCGCCACCATCTCGTCGAGCCAGCCGCCGTCGATCACCTCGATGTCGTTGTTCAGCAGCAGCAGCAGGTCGCCGGTCATCACCGCGACGCCGGCGTTGCAGATGCGGGGATAGTTGAAGTCCCCGTCGTCGCGCACCACCCGTGTGGCCGGCCACAGGGCCTCGATCTCGCGGAACAGCGCGAAGGTCTCGGGCTCCACGGAGCCGTTGTCGACGATGATGATCTCGAAATTGCGATAGCGCGTGTTGGCGATGAGCGTGCGCAAGGTCATGCCCATGAGGTCCGCGCGATCACGGGTGGGAATGACGATGGAGACCTTGGGAGCCGGTTCCGGAACCGGGAAGCGGGGGGCCAGGAAGCGGCCATCCGCGGTGGTCTCCACCGGCACGCCCAGGTGGTCCACCAGGGCTTCGGCGGCCGCGGCTGCGCTGGTCGCGTCGGCGAACCCGGGCGCAGTGTCGGGCCGGGCATAGGCGATGCGCGGCAGGTGGCGGATGGCGGCGCCGTCCACGCCGTCGAGATAGCGCAGCAGCGCGTCGTAGATGACCGCGTCGCCAAAGGCGGCGCGCAGGCCGGTGTCCCGCAGGCGGGCCAGGCGCAGCACCGTGAGGGCGCCGAAATAGGGCCAGGCTTCCAGCAGGTGGCGGTTGAAGGCGGGCTTGAACACGCCTTCCAGCGGCCGGCCCTCGGGGTCGAGCCGCTCCTCGTCGGTGTAGAGCAGCTGGCAGTCGGGGCAGCTGGCGAAGGCATCGCGCACCAGCGCCACCGCATCGCGGGTGGGGTGGCCCACGGGATCGAGCAGGCACACCAGGGCATCGTCGGACGTCGCATCGGCCAGCGCTGCCCGCAGGCCCGCCACCGGATCGCCCTGGAACGGCACCAGCCGGCCGATGCCCGCCACCAGATCATTGAGGGCGGCCCGCTCGGCGTCGGGCCGGTCCGCCGGCACCGCCAGCAGCCAGAGGAAGGCGGAATCGGTCTGGGCCCGCAGTGCCCGCGCGCAGGCGGCGACATCGTCGCGGGCCCCGGCCAGCGAGATGAACACCAAGGGCGGCGCGTCGGCAGCCGCCGGCACCGTGGTGAAATCCTCCACGAAGCGGTCGCGATAGGCTTGATAGGAGGCTTGGTCGAGGGCGCGCTGGAGCGGCGAGCTGGCGAGCTTGGCGGCCAGCAGCAGGCCCAGGTGGCGGGCGGCGTCGGCGGCGGTGCGCCAGCGCGCGGCGAGACCCGTGGCGCCTTTGCCCGTGGCGCCTTTGCGCGGGTCGAGACGGCCGCGCAGGAATGCCTGCAGCTTCAGCAGCAGGCGGCCGAGCGGAAACTGGCCGCGGATGGGATAGAAGCCGGGCTGCGCCGTGCCCGCCTCCACCAGCACCAATCCGCGCGCGCCGGCCGGTACCTCAACCAGATTGAGCGCATCGGGCTCCAGGCGAACGGGGGCGTGCGTGGCGCCCTCGAAATGGCCACGCAGGGGCATCGTCGCCCCGCGCAGGGTCATCACGACGATGGCCGGGCGGGCGAGGCTGGTGAGCCGCAGCAGCAGGGGCAGACGGAACCGCTGGCCGTCCGCCGTCCGCCCCGCGCGCCGCAGGGCCAGGGGAGGGATGTCATCGGCCATGGTTCGCCACTCGTGGTGTTGTTATCGCCTGCCTTAGACCACCCCAGCCGCGGCCGAGGCAAGGGGGCTGCGGCGTCAAGGGTGCGGCGAGCGCAGCGGCGGCTTCGTTCTCCCATGGCTTGACGTGAGGCGGCGGGCAGACTTGTTTGGGCGCACCCTGTCGGCCGAGAAGGTGGAGCGCGATGTCTCGCAAAGAGGTGGATCTGTTCGTCATCGGGGGAGGCTCGGGCGGTGTGCGCGCGGCGCGGATCGCCGCCCAGCATGGCGCCAAGGTGATGATGGCGGAGGAGTATCGCTTCGGCGGCACCTGCGTGATCCGGGGCTGCGTGCCCAAGAAGCTGTTCGTCTACGCCGGCCGCTACGCCCACGACCTGGAAGACATGGCCGGATTCGGCTGGCGGGTGAGCGGTGTCGAATTCGACTGGCTCACCCTGATCGCCAACAAGGACAAGGAGATCGCCCGTCTCGAGGGGATCTACCAGCGCAATGCGGAAGGCGCCGGGGTCGAGACTGTCGCGTCCCGGGCGGTGGTGGTGGATGCCCACACGGTGCGGATCGTCTCCACCGGCGAGGAGGTGAGCGCGAAATACATCCTTCTGGCCACCGGCGGCCAGCCGGCCCTGGGGCCGGCCATTCCCGGCGCCGAACTGGCCATCACCTCCAATGAGGCCTTCAACCTGCCCCGCTTTCCGGCCCGCATCCTGATCCAGGGCGCCGGTTATATCGGCGTCGAGTTCGCCTGCCTGTTCCGGGCGCTGGGGGCCGAGGTCTCTCTCGTCTACCGCAGCCAGGGCGTGCTGCGCGGCTTCGACGACGAGGTGCGCGCCCATCTGATGCACGAGATGACCGCCGCCGGCATCCGCCTGCTGCCGGGCTTGTCGCTCAATGCCATCGAGCCGGAGCTGGAGGGCGGCGGCAAGAAGGTGAGCCTGTCCGACGGCTCCACGGTGGAGGTGGACGAGGTGATGCTGGCGATCGGCCGGCTGCCCAACAGCCGCAATCTCGGCCTGGAGGCGGCGGGCGTCGCCCTCGACAAGGTGGGCGCGGTGGTGGTGGACGATCAGTCCCGCTCCTCGGTGCCCTCCATCTATGCGGTGGGCGACGTCACCAACCGGGTGAACCTCACCCCGGTGGCGATCCGCGAGGGCCATGCTTTTGCCGATACGGTGTTCGGCAACAAGCCGTGGACGGTGGACCACAGCCTGATCCCCACCGCCGTCTTCTCCGAGCCGGAGATCGGCACCGTGGGCCTGACCGAGGAGGCAGCCCGCGCGGCCGGCCGTCCGGTGGATGTCTACAAGTCCGAGTTCCGGCCCATGAAGGCCACCCTGTCCGGCCGGCAAACCCGCATGTTCATGAAGCTGCTGGTGGATGGCGAGACCGACAAGGTGCTCGGTTGCCACATCGTCGGCGAGGGGGCGGCGGAGATGATCCAGCTCGCCGGCATCGCCCTCGGCATGGGCGCCACCAAGGCCGATTTCGACCGCACCGTCGCCGTGCATCCCACCGCGGCGGAAGAGCTGGTGACCATGCGCACCAAGGCGCGCTGAACCACGCGTCGGCGGCGCGCGCTGCGCGGGCCGCCGACATGCACGATCCGGCGTCTCAGGCCGGCGTCTCAGGCGTGGGCGAACAGGCGCCAGCGCTCCGACCACAGGACGGCCACGAGGGCGAGGCCGCACAGGATCAGATAGGTGAGGCAGAGCGGCATGACTGTGCCGTCGAAGGCGCGGCCGGACATGAGGGCGAGCCAGGCGGCAATCAGGGTGGTGTAGCTGCCGATGAACGACGAGGCGGTGCCCGCCACCGGCCCCAGCGGCTCCATGGCCATGGAGTTGAAGTTCGGCACCGTCAGCGCGAACAGGAACTGGCTGATGCCGATCAGGACGCAGAACAGCACCACCGGCGGGTGGCCGTCATAGCTGGCCGCCGCGATCACCAGCAGCACCGAGGTCAGCAGAAAGCCGCAGATGCCGCCATGGGACAGCCGGCGCATGCCGATGCGCCGCACCAGCATGGCGTTGACAAGGGACGCCAGCGCCATCACCCCCGCCACCGCCGCGAAGACGATGGGAAACAGGTGGCCGAGCTTGTAGACATCGGTTTGGAACACCTGTGAGGCCGAGCCCACATAGGACATGAGGCAGCCCATCATCAGCCCCATGGCGGTGGAATAGCCGATGGACCGGCGGGTGGTGACCGTGAGCTTGAGGCCCGAGAAGATGGCCCGCAGCGAGAACGGCATGCGATAGTCCGGATGCAGCGTTTCCGGCATGCGCAGGCCGAACCACAGGCCGAGCAGCAGGGCGAGGCCCACCATGGCCACGAAGATGTGGCGCCAGCTGCCGAACAGCAGGATGGCGCTACCCAGCGCCGGGGCGAGGATCGGCACCGCCAGGAACACCATCATAGCGAGCGACATGATGCGCGCCATCTCCCGTCCCTCGAAGCGATCGCGCACGATGGCCACCGCCAGCACCCGCGGCGAGCCGGCCCCCAGGCCCTGGATGACCCGGGCGACGATGAGCCAGGTGAAGTCGTCGGTGAGCAGCGCCATGACGCCGCCCGCCAGATACAAAGCCAGGCCCACCATCAGCACCGGTCGGCGCCCCACCACGTCCGACCACGAGCCGTAGAAGAACTGTCCGAGGCCGATGCCGATGAGATAGGCATAGACCGCCATCTGCACGTCATTGGGGTTGGTGAGGGAGAAGTGGCTTTGGATCTCGCCGAAGGCCGGCAGCAGATTGTCGATGGAAAAGGCGGTGATCCCCATCATCAAGGCGATGAGGGCGACGAACTCGACAAAGCCGGGAGCCGAGCGGGAGCCGGCGCGGTCGGGATGGGACATGACGCACTCGGGGAAGAGGTGTCCCGCAACAGACACTCAGGCAGGGAAGGGGCCCGGCAGACCCAGGTCCGGGGCGCACACTCATAGGCGAAGGCGGCGGGATTGAGAAGGGTTGGCGTGCGTGGTGGCCCTGATGCCGTGGTGGGGGTTGCGCAATGCAGCATCGATCCTAGGTTTATGGCGGCCCCCGCTGCCTTCCGGAAGTCATGCTGTTCGTGTATAAGCCCGCCTTCCGGCTGGGCGAACACAAGAGGAACGCCAGCCCGGGTCCGGCGAGGGGCAGTCCCTCACCGGGGAACAGATGGAGAGTCAAATGGTGACCCGCCCGCAATCCGCACCTCTCTCTGGCGCCCAGGCTCCCCGCCGCGCCGAAGGCTGGCGTCCGGATTCCTGGCGATTTTATCCTGGCGTCCAGATGCCCGAGTATCCGGACAAGGTGGTCCTCTCCGAAGTCGAGGCGAAGCTCGCCTCCTATCCGCCGCTCGTGTTCGCCGGTGAGGCGCGCAAGCTGAAGGCCGAGCTCGCCCGTGTGGCGCAGGGCGACGCCTTCCTGCTGCAGGGCGGCGATTGCGCCGAGAGCTTCGAGGAGCACTCGGCCGACAACATCCGCGATTTCTTCCGCGTCTTCCTGCAGATGGCGGTGGTGCTGACGTTCGCCGGCTCCTCGCCGGTGGTGAAGGTGGGCCGCATCGCCGGTCAGTTCGCCAAGCCGCGCTCCTCCGACCTGGAGACCGTGGACGGGGTGACGCTGCCCAGCTATCGCGGCGACATCATCAACGACATCGCCTTCACGGAAGCGGCCCGCGTGCCGGATCCGCGCCGCCAGCTCGAGGCCTACCGCCAGGGCGCGGCGACGCTGAACCTGCTGCGCGCCTTCGCCAATGGCGGCTATGCCAACCTCGCCAACGCCCATGCTTGGATGCTGGGGTTCGTGAAAGATTCGCCCCAGTCCTCCCGCTACCAGGAACTGGCGAACCGCATCACCGAGGCGCTGGACTTCATGCGCGCCTGCGGGATCGATCCGAAGAGCCATCCCGAATTGAGCTCCACGGATTTCTTCACGAGCCACGAGGCGCTCCTGTTGGGTTATGAGCAGGCCTTGACCCGGGTCGATTCCACCTCCGGCGACTGGTACGCCACCTCCGGCCACATGCTGTGGATCGGCGATCGCACCCGCCAGCCGGACCATGCGCACGTGGAGTATTTCCGCGGTATTCGGAATCCCATCGGCATCAAATGCGGCCCGTCGCTGACGCCGGAGGGCCTCATCCGCCTCTTGGACATCCTCCAGCCCGACAATGAGGCCGGCCGCATCACCCTGATCTGCCGCTTCGGCGCGGACAAGGTGGGCGACCATCTGCCGGCTCTGGTGCGGGCGGTTGAGAAGGAAGGCCGCACCGTAGTGTGGTCGTGCGATCCCATGCACGGCAACACCATCAAGGCGGCGTCCGGCTACAAGACCCGGCCGTTCGACCGGGTGCAGGCAGAAATCCGCGCCTTCTTCGACGTGCATGCGGCCGAGGGCACCTATCCCGGCGGCGTGCATCTGGAGATGACCGGCAAGGATGTCACCGAATGCACCGGCGGCGCCCGCGCCATCACCGACGAGGGGCTGCGCGATCGCTATCATACGTATTGCGATCCGCGCCTTAACGCGGAGCAGGCCATCGAGACCGCGTTCCTGGTGGCCGAGCTGCTGAAGCGCGACCGGCAGGCCCGTGGCCGCTCCCAGGTGGAAGCCGCGGAGTGAGCCGAAGCCGCTGAGTGAGCGGATGCGGCATGGGCAGACCTCGCCGGGCCTGATCGGGGCGCGCGGGGATCGCCAAGGCCGATGAAACGAGAGGCGCCCGGCGTGTCACACGCGCCGGGCGTTTTTCTTTTCTATTTCTTGATGATGAATTCGGCCGGCGCACCATCGGCCTTGCCGTCGAACAGCACCAGGACCCGATAGGAGGTCTCGTCTTCGCTGAGGACGAGCAGGGTTTCCGCCGCCATGTCGTCGGAGACCCCGGGCAGGGTGCCGAGGGGCTTGGCAGGGTCGCCCGCGACGCCGCTCCAGAACCACACCGCCGGCAGCGGGCGGGCGCCCGGTCGGCCGCAGGCCCCGCTGCGCTCGGCGCGCTCACTGCGCTGGTCATCACTGCGTCCGCTGAGGATGAGCACGCCGTCTCTCACGCGCGCCAGATCACGGATGCCGGCATTGTCGCCCAGGGCCAAGGGGGTGGCGGAGGTCGCGAGCGGGGTTGTGGCGTCGAACAGCCCGGCGAGGGGCACCTGGACCACGAAGGCGTGGCGGTCGATGCACGGGCTGCGCAGGCCGAACAGCGCGGTGCGGCCCACAACCGTCAATCCTTCGATGGTTATGCCGTTCTCGTTCAGCTGTTCCTCGGCAAAGCGCCCCACCTTCGGCAGGGCGCGCAGCGCCGCGCGCAGGCGGTCGGTGCGGGCGATCTCCGGGGCCGCGGTGTCGGCGCTAAAGGCGAAGGTCGGCTGGCCGGTCGCCGCATCCACTGGGAAACGCAGCACGAAGAAGCGAGAGGTCTGCAGCTTGCCGCCGCGGGACAGGCCGTGGGACCCGGTGACGTAGTAATGGCCGGGCGCGCCGGGCTGTTCGGGTGGGACGTAGGCGACGCCCTCCGCATCGAGCTCCTTCTGCTTGCCATTATTAATCACGGCCGGCAGCAGGCCGATGATGGCGCCGGGGGTGATGGTGCCGGTGCCAAGGGTGAAGAATTGGGCGAAGCGGCCTTCGTCGTTGACGGCGAGGCAATGGGGCGTTCCGGTCACGCAGGCCGCGCCGCTCAGCGCCTTATTGGCGGAGAGCGGCTTTCCGTTATCCGCCCCCGGCGCGAACGGTGGCGCCACGCTCCAGGGTTGTGAGGCGGGTATGATGTCCGCATGGGCGGCATGGAGACCAAGACCGAGCAGCGCAATCGTGACCAGGATCCGCAAAGCAGCCTCCCGCAAGGATAGTGCGATGGATAAATCTATATCAAAAGCTGTGTCTGACGCCTATCGGCCGCATCGCCCGCCAGGCTGAATATTTTCGATCATCTCTTTGTTGCGAAGACGAAAAGGCCCTCCACAAGGGAGGGCCTGGAGGTCCCGGGTCCGCCGGGCAGCAAAGGGGCAGAGGCCGCTTTTTCGTTGGCCGCTTTGTTACGTGCCCATCTTCCTTATTTGGCCTGGGTCACCAGCGGGCAGCCGCCATCGGCCAGCGGCCGGAAGGCTTCGTCGGCGGGAATGGTGGCCACCAGCTCATAGAGGTCCCAAGGGCCCTTCGAGTCCGACGGCTTCTTCACCTTGAACAGATACATGGGATGGGTCGCGCGGCCGTCGATGCGCACCTCGCCCTTGCCGAACAGCGGATCGTCGATGGGGGTCGTGCGCATCTGCGCCATCACCTTCGGGGCATCCTTGGTCTTGGCGTCCTTGATGGCGTTCAGATAGTGCATGGCGCTGGAATAGACGCCGGCCTGGGTGGAGGTGGGCATCTTGCCATTGAACTTGTCAGCGAAGCGCTTGGAGAAGGCGCGGGTGTCGTCGTTCAGGTCCCAATAGAAGGCTTCGGTGAGCAGCAGTCCCTGGGCCGCCTGGAGGCCCATGGCCTTCACGTCGGCCGAGAAGATCAGCAGACCGGCCAGGGACTGGCCGCCTTCGGTGATGCCGAATTCAGAGGCCTGCTTGATGGCGTTGATGAGGTCAGAGCCGGCATTGGCGAGGCCGATCACCTTGGCGCCGGACGACTGCGCCTGCAGCAGGAAGGAGGAGAAATCCGTGGCGCTCAGCGGATGCTTGACCGCACCCTTCACGGTGCCGCCGGCCTTCTTCACGGCGGCGGAGGCGTCGCGCTCCAGCGCCGCGCCGAAGGCGTAGTCGGCGACGATGAAGAACCAGGGCGTTCCGCCTTGGCGGGTCAGAGCGGCGCCGGTGCCGTTGGCCAGCGCCCAGGTGTCATAGGTCCAGTGCACGTTGTTGGGCGAGCACTTGGCGCCGGTGAGGTCGGACGAGCCGCCGCCGGAGATGATGAACACCTTGTTCTTCTCGCGCGTGACATCGCTCACCGCCAGCGCCACCGACGAGGTGGTCACGTCCATGATGGCGTCCACGCCGTCCTGGTCGTACCACTTGCGGGCGATGGCCGAGCCGACATCCGGCTTGTTCTGGTGGTCGGCGCCCACCACCTCGACCTTGAAGCCCTTGTTCTTGGCCATGAAATCATCGGCGGCCATCTGCGCGGCCACCACCGAGCCGGGCCCGGAAATGTCGGCATAAAGCCCGGACATATCATTGAGGACGCCGAGTTTCACAGTGCTGTCATCAGCCCGCACAGTGGAAGTGGCGAGGCCGCAGAGTGCTGCTGCCAGCAGCAGAGAACGCATTTTCATATTATTCCTCCCGATAGGGACAACTGTTACTGCATCTCAGGCCATTTTCAAGGTGACGCCGCCATCCACCACCAGATCGAGCCCGGTGACGTATTTGGATTCATCGCTGGCCAGGAACAAAGCCGCGTGGGCCACATCCCATGCGGTGCCCATGTGGCCCATGGGCACCTGCGCGTCGCGGGCCTTCCACATGGCCTCCACGTCGCCCCCCGCATAGCTCTTGGCGAGCCCGGCGGAGACCTCCACCATGGGCGTCTTCATGAGGCCGGGCATCACGCAGTTCACGCGGATATGCTTGGGCGCATATTCCACCGCGGTGGTGCGCGAGAGGTGGTTCATGGCCGCCTTGGTGGCGTAATAGGTGGCGTAGGGCACGCCGGTGTAGCGCAGAGAGGCGATGGACGAGATGTTGATGATGGAGCCGCCGCCCTGGCGCTCCATGATCGGAATGACATGCTTCATGGCCAGGAAGCAGCTCTTGAGGTTGATCTGGAACATGCGGTCCCAGGTCTCCTCCGGCAGCTCCACCACGCCGCCCACTTCGGCCAGGCCCACATTGTTGTCGAGCACGTCGATGCGCCCGAAGCGCGCCGCGCAGGCGGCCACGAAAGCCGCGATGTCCTCATGCTTTCCCACATCCGCCTGAAAGGCTTCCGCCTCGCCGCCCTCGGAGCGGATGATCTCGACGGTTTCCGCCGCCGCGTCCGGGTTGCGATCCACGCAGAAGACCTTGGCGCCCTCGCGGGCGAACAGCACGGCGGTCGCCTTGCCATTGCCCCAGCCAGGCCCTGCCGAGCCCGCGCCGACCACCAGCGCCACCTTGCCGGATAGCCGCTCTCCCATGATGTTCTCCTCCTGATGGTTCGTGCCCGCCCGTGTCTCCAGGCGTGGCGGCGCGCCGTTTCGCGACGCGCGTCATTGGTCTCAAGAGGCTGTGCCGCGGGCGGCGATCTCGGCCCGCAGCACGGTCTTGAGGATCTTGCCGTAATTGCTCTTGGGCAGTTCCTCGCGCCGCTCGTAGCGCTTGGGGCGCTTGAAGCGGGCGATGTGGGCGAGGCAATGGGCGTCGAGCTCGGTGTCGGACACATCGGCGCCGGGGGCGGTCACCACATAAGCGACGACATTCTCGCCCCATTCCGGGTCCGGCTCGCCCACCACGCAGACCTCGCTGACC
Source organism: Xanthobacter sp. NM-25 (assembly GCF_022138605.1). Lineage (GTDB taxonomy): Bacteria > Pseudomonadota > Alphaproteobacteria > Rhizobiales > Xanthobacteraceae > Xanthobacter. Next base: position 247,097 of record NZ_JACBFS010000001.1, on the reverse strand, counting down.
GCCGGATGGGTCAACAGCGCCTCTTCCACCTCGCGCGGGTAGATGTTGGTGCCGCCGGAGATGATCACGTCCTTGGAGCGGTCGGTGAGGGTGAGGAAGCCGTCGCCATCCAGCCGGCCGAGGTCGCCGGTGAACAGCCAGCCGTCGCGGATGGCATCGGCCGTGGCCTTGGGGTTGCGCCAGTAGCCGAGCATCACGGGCGATCCCTTCACCAGGATCTCGCCGGTCTCGCCGGCCGGCACCGGCGCGCCGCTGGCGTCGGCGATGCGCACCTCCACCACGCTCTGCGCCGTGCCCACCGAGGCGAGGCGGGCGCGGCCGGTGGGGGTCGCCGTGTCGGCATGGAAGGCGCGGGCGAGGGCGGTGATGGTCATGGGGCTTTCGCCCTGGCCATAGATCTGCACGAAGCGCTGGCCCATGACGGCGATGGCCTCTTCGAGATCGGCCAGATACATGGGCGCCCCGCCATAGATGATGGTCTTGATGCCGGTGCCGGTCTCGCCCCGCTTCTTGGCCGCATCGGTGAGGCGGCGGACGATGGTGGGGGCGGCGAAGAAGGTGAGGTTGCCCAGCGCGTGGCCGAGATCGAGCACCTCATCCGCATCGAACCCGCCGGAGGCGGGCACCACGTGGCGGGCGGCCACCCGCACATGGATGAAATTGTAGAGCCCCGCCCCATGGGACATGGGGGCGGCATAGACGATGGCATCCTCGGGCCGCGCCGTGTCCACATCGGCGAGATAGGCGAGCGACATGGCCACCATGTTGCCGTGGCTCAGCATCACCCCCTTGGGACGGCCGGTGGTGCCGGAGGTGTAGAACAGCCAGGCGAGATCGTCGGCCTCCCGCGGACAGGGTTCGCCGAGAGGGCCATTGACGAGCGTGCGCATGGCCTCGAATTCCGCGCTGTCCACATCCACGAGCTGCGGCAGGCTCTCGCTTTCGGCCACCTCGGCCAGCGCCTCGAGCGTGTGGTCGGCGGCGAAGGCGAGGCGGGTTTCCGCATTGGCGAAGATCCAGGCGGCCTCGCGGCCGTGCAGTTTGGCGTTCACCGGCACCGCTGCCGCGCCCGCCCACCAGATGCCATACAGGCATTCCAGGTAGCGGGTGCGGTTGGTCATGAACACGCCGATGCGGTCGCCGGGCGCCACGCCGTAGGTGGTGGTGAGCGCGCGGGCGATAGCGGCGGCGCGCCGGGCGAAAGTGGCGTAGTCCGCCTCCACGGTGGTGCCGCACAGCAGGGCCGGGGCTTCAGGGTGGAGATGGGCGCTTGCGAGCAGCCAGCGGGCGACGTTCATCGCGCAGGCCGGGCCAGATGGGCGCAAGAAGGGCGGGGGGCGGCAATGCGGCCGCAGCGCTGTGGCGTCATGGATCCTTCCCGGGGGGAGCGATGCTCCCCGTTTCCTGCCTGAGGGCGCGCCGGTGGTCCGGCGTCGCGTATTGTGTGCCGCCAGCAAAGCCCGGGTGACAGGGCCGCGGCAATGCGTAAAATTACGTGATGCGATGGGGGGAGCATGAGCGGCGACGATCAGGATCTCGCGATTGGTTTCCTGGAGGCCCCGGTGGCCCTCGCCTTGTCGCGCCACCGCATCATTCAGGCTTGCAATGGCGCCTTCGCCCTTTTGTTCGGCCATGCGGCGGATGCGCTCATCGGCCGCTCCCTGGTGCAGATCTACCCATCGGTGGATACCTTTGCCGATGTGGTGGACCGCTGGATGGCGCCGCTGCGGGACCGCGGGCAGTTCGTCGACGAGCGCTTCATGCGGCGCAGCGACGGTGAATTATTCTGGTGCCGGGTGGCGGGTCGCACCTTGACCCCGGCCGACCCTCTGGCGCGGGCGGTCTGGAGCTTCACCGAGCTGCCGACCCCGGCCCATCTCGATGGCGCCCTGTCGCGGCGGGAGCGGGATGTGGCCTGCCACGTGGCGCGCGGGCGCACCTCCAAGGAGATCGCCAAGCTGATGGGCCTGTCACCGCGCACGGTGGAAGGTCATCGCCTGCGCCTGATGCGCAAGCTGAAGGTGCGCAACGCCGCCGAGCTCAACGCCCGCATCAAGGGCGGGCTGGGCTGAGCCCCGCGCCGGGCATGGTCATACCGAATGGAGGGGGCGGATGTATCTCGCTGTCATCGTGCTGACCATGCTGGCGCTACCGCTGCTGGCCACCGTGCTTGAGCTGGCGGTGGGGGGCGGGGCGCCGGCGGCGGTGGCGCTCGGCTGGTTCGTGGTCTTCGGCATCGGCGTGCGGCTGCTGCTGGCGGGGCTGAAGCAGATGGCCCAGCCGGACTTCACCGCGCGCCTGCTCGATATTGCGGATCCGCGCGCGCGGGTGGTGATCCGCGAACTGGGCTTCGCCAACACGTCCATCGCCTTGTTGGCGCTTCTCTCGGTGGTCTCGCCCGCCTTCACCGTGCCGGCGGCCGTCACCGGCGCGCTGTTCTTCGGTCTCGCCGGCCTGCAGCATGCGACCGTCAAGGCGCGCAACGGCAAGGAGACCATTGCCATGGTTTCCGACCTCGCCCTGGCGGCGCTGCTGCTGGCGCGGATCGGCTGAGGGCCGAACTCCGTTTCAACCGTTCAGCTTTAACCATTCACTTGGCCGGAGACCCCGGCGAAGGCGCCCTCCACCAGTTCCGCCACCAGCAGGCGGGCGGGGTCCACCGGGCCGGGCAGGGTGACGGCGCCGGGGGGCACCCGCTTGAAGCCGAAGCGGGCATAATAGGGCTCGTCCCCCACCAGGATCACCAGCCGGTGGCCGGCGGCGCGGGCGGCGGTGAGGGCGGCATCCATCAGCCGCGCGCCGATCCCTACCGATTGAAACGGCGGCTCCACCGTCAACGGGCCCAGCAGCAGGGCGGGTGTGCTGCCGATATGCACGGCCGTGAGCCGCACCGAGCCCACCAGCATGGTGCCCACCCGCGCCGTGAAGGAGAGCGCGCGGGCGTGCCCCACCTGCTCGCGGATGCGGAAGGCGGTGCGGGCGAACCGGCCGGGGCCGAAGGTGCGCGCATGCAGCCGGTCGATGGCCGTATCGTCGTTGGGTGTCTCAAGGGCGATGGTGAGCGGAAGTTCGGTCATGGGGCCGGGAATCTGATCTCAGGCGGTGCGATCGCCGGAGGCGCCGGACAAAGGCCGGACGGGTCGCGGGGCGGGCGCACACGGGGCGAAGGGGCGGGTGGAGGCTTGCGAAAGGGCGCCAGGCGAAAAGGCGCGATCGCGCGCGAAAGGCACGTCACATCCTATCGTCGTCGCTGCAGCCGCACGCCCATCTCTGCTGTCCTGCCCGCTATCTCTCTCCGGACACGCAGCGCCGATAGCATGGCGGCCGGCCCGGGTCCAGCGGCTGTGGTTCCCCCGTGCGGGCCGACGGCGCCTTTTCCGCGCGCAACGCGGCGTTGCGGCGCGGTGGCCGCTTCGCATAGGGTGCCGGCACTGTCGCTTCAGTGGACCACGGAGAGCATGTCACCACTCATCCGCCGCACCCTTTATGTCGTCCTGTTCGAGGCGGTCGGGGTGGTGTTCGTCAGCCTCGGCCTTGCCGTGTTCGCCGGTCATGAGGTGGACCAGACGGTGGGGGTGGCCATTGCCAGCTCCACCATCGCCATGGTCTGGAATTTCGCCTTCAACAGCGTGTTTGAAGCCTGGGAGCGGCGACAGAGCGTGCGTGGCCGCAGCTTTCGACGCCGCGTGGCCCATGCGCTGGGGTTCGAGCTCGGCCTGGTGCTGCTGCTGGTGCCGCTGATGGCCTGGTGGCTCGACGTGTCCCTGCTGGAAGCCCTGGTCTACGATATTGGCCTGGTAGCCTTCTTCGTCGTCTACGGATTCAGCTTCAACCTGGCATTTGATACGGTCTTCGGCCTGCCGGCCTCTGCCCGCCCGCTGGAGGCGCCGACGGAGGGAACCTCGCGCGGCGCCTGAGGGGCGCGCGGGTTTCTGCATCGCTGCAAGCGGGCTTTTCCGCCGTGGGGCTGGCCAGCCGCGCGCTGGCGGGGCAAGAGGAGCGCAGGCTTCACCGGTCAGCGGAGGAACGCGCATGGGCCTTCTCGTCGACGGCGTCTGGCACGACCAATGGTACGACACCGCGGCCACCGGTGGCCGGTTCCAGCGGCAGGCCTCCCGCTTCCGCAACTTCATCACCGCCGACGGCGCCTCGGGCCCGACCGGGGAGGGCGGCTTTCCCGCCGCGGCCGGCCGCTATCACCTCTATGTCTCGCTGGCCTGCCCCTGGGCGCACCGCACCTTGATCATGCGGGCGCTGAAGAAGCTCGACGCGGTGATTTCGGTCAGCGTGGTCGATCCTTTCATGGGGAGCGAGGGCTGGACCTTCGATGCGCCTGAACCGCTGCTGGGCAAGACCCGGCTGCATGAGATCTACACCGCCGCCGACCCCACTTATACTGGCCGCGTCACCGTGCCGGTACTGTGGGACAAAGAGCGGGCCACCTTCGTCAGCAATGAATCGGCGGAGATCATCCGCATGTTCAACAGCGCCTTCTCGGCGTTCACCGATGTGACGGACGATTACTATCCCGAGCCCCTGCGCCCGGCCATCGATGCCATCAATACGGTGGTCTATGACGAGGTGAACAACGGCGTCTACAAGGCCGGCTTCGCCACCACCCAGGCCGCCTATGAGGAGGCGGTGGGCGTGCTGTTCCGCCGGCTCGATGCCCTGGAGGAGATCCTGGCCGGCCAGGCCTATCTGGCCGGCGATGCCTTCACCGAGGCGGACATCCGCCTGTTCACCACCCTGGTGCGGTTCGATGCGGTCTATGTGGGGCACTTCAAGTGCAACATCCGCCGCATCGCCGATTATCCGAGCCTATCCAGCTACCTGCGCGCGCTCTACCAGCGCCCGGAAATCCGCCCCACGGTGAATTTCACCCATATCAAGCGGCACTATTACGAGAGCCACAAGACCATCAACCCCACCGGCATCGTGCCCCTCGGCCCGCTGCTGGATCTCGACGCGCCCCATGATCGGGATCGCTTTCGGAGTCGCGTCTCCTAGTTTGAAATTCCTCTAAAGTGTCGTACGGCTGTCAGCGCCCGTGTGCAGGAAGGGTCTGTTCCGGCGATCATTTAGAGGCTTTGCGTGAACCCGCACCATCCCCATTCCGAACGCCATCTGGTGGATCGCATCGGCTGGCTGCGCGCCGCCGTGCTCGGCGCCAATGATGGCATCATCTCCACTGCCAGCCTCATGGTGGGCGTCGCCTCCGCCGCCAATTCGGCGGAAGAGGTGCTGGTGGCGGGCATCGCGGGCATCGTCGCCGGCGCCATGTCCATGGCCGCCGGCGAATACGTCTCAGTGAGCTCCCAGGCCGATACGGAAGAGGCGGATCTCGCCCGCGAGCGGCGCGAGCTCGCCACCATGCCCGAGCATGAGAAGCGTGAACTTGCGGCCATCTATGTGGAGCGGGGTGTCGCGCCGGATCTGGCCCTGCAGGTGGCCGAGCAACTCATGGCCAAGGATGCGCTGGGCGCCCATGCCCGCGACGAACTGGGCATTTCCGAGGTGGTGGCTGCCCGCCCGATCCAGGCGGCGCTCACCTCTGCCGCCACCTTCTCCGGCGGCGCCATCGTGCCGATCATCGCCGCGGCGGTGACGCCCCATCATCTGCAGGCCATCGTCATCTCGGTGGTGTCGCTGGTGCTGCTGGCGGTGCTGGGTGCGGTGGGCGCGAAGATGGGCGGGGCGAGCGTGCTCAAGCCGACGGTGCGGGTGGCCTTCTGGGGCGCGCTCGCCATGGCGGTCACCGCCGTCATCGGCCATCTGGTGGGCGCGGCGGTGTGAGCGGCGGCGTCAGGCGGCGTAAATCCAATCGTAGCGGTCGAGCAAAGCGTTGCCCTGCCGGCGGATCACCAGATCGCGGGCAAAGCGCGGCGGGCCGGAGAGGTGGTAGATGATGCCGTTGCGCCGCGCCTCGCGCTGGATGCGGGCGGTGCGGCTGCGGCGGGCCGCCTCATAGGCCTTCAGCGCGGCGCCGGCATCGCCATGGGCGGAAAGGGCCGCGGCCAGCGCCGCTGAATCCTCGATGGCCTGGGCGGCGCCCTGGGCGAGGAATGGCAGCATGGCGTGGGCGGCGTCGCCCAGCAGGGTCACCCGGCCCGAGCTCCAGCGCGGCAGCGGGTCGATATCGTAGAGGCCCCAGCACAGGAAGTGCGGGGCGCTCTTCAACAGCTCGCGGACCTCGGGGGCCCAGCCGGCGAATGCCGCGTGCACCGCGGCGCTGTCGCCCGGCGCGTTCCAGCGCGCCACCGGCTGGGGCTCGTGGACGATGGCGACGAGATTCAAGGTGGTGCCGCCCTTCACCGGATAGCACACCAGATGGGCGTTGCGCCCGAGATAGAGCCGCACCTCGGAGGGATAGCCGGCGGGCAGGTTCACCGTGGCGCGATAGGCGACACGATGGGCGAATACCGGCGCCGCCATGGCCCCCATATGGGCCCGCACCGCCGAGCGCACGCCATCGGCCCCCACCAGGATGTCGGCGCCGTGGGCGATGAGATCGCCGCCTTGGTTCACCACCGCGCGCACGCTGCCGAAGGCGGGCTCCACACTGGTGAGATCGGCCCCGAGGGCGATGGCGCAGCCGGCTTCCCGGGCGGCTTCCGCCAGCAGGTTCTGCAGATCGGCCCGGTGCACCACCAGGAAGGGAGCGCCGAAGCGGCTGGCGGCGGGCGCATAGTCCGCCCGCGTCAGCGGCGCGCCGCTGCGCCCGTCGCGCACCTCCAGCGCCAGCGGCGCCACCGCCACCTCCTGGAGGCGATCGAGAAGCCCGAGATCCCGGATGATTCGCGTGGCGTTGGGCGTGAGCTGGAGGCCGGCGCCTACCTCGCGCAGCTTCTTCGCCCGCTCGACCACCTGAACGGCGAGCCCTGCCCGCCGCAAGGTGAGGGCACAGGCGAGGCCGCCAATGCCGCCCCCCACCACCACCGCGCTGCGGGCGGCGGTCTTCGGCCGGGGGCGAAAGGGAATGGGATCTGTCATGGTCACGACCGCCGGCTCGGGCCGGCTGATGGTTCAGGCGGCAGAGCGCGCGTCGCCCTCATGAGCGTCGCCCTCATCATGCCACACACACGCCGCCGGCTGGGCGGCGCCGGCGGCAAGGGCCGGATTGTAGCGGTAGAGGGTGGAGCAATAGGGGCACACCTTCTCGGTGTCATCGCCGAGATCCAGGAAGATGTGCGGATGGTCGAACGGCGGCTTCGCGCCGATGCACATGAACTCCTTGCTGCCCACCTCGATGACCGTGAGGCCGAGGTCGTTGCAGAAATGAGGAATGCCGGTGTCCGCCATGGTCCTGCCTGTAAAGGATCTAGAAAGCCGGCGCGACCTTACCCCCTGAGCCGCACGGATGAAAGGGGGCCCGCGGGCGCACCGGGCGCGGATGCGCCATGCGGATGGCGCCGGGGTTGAAGAGCACGGCGCGCTCAGTTAGCCTTGCCACTTACGTTCCACGCAGCAAGGGAGGATGGATCCATGCCGCATGCCCGTATCGTCCTCTCTTCCGTCGCGCTCTCCTCGATCCGCGCCCTTTTGGCGCGTGCGAACGTGCCGGTGGCGTCCCATCGCCAGCCGGCATGATGGGCGCAGGGTGAGACGGATCGCTCGAGGCCGATAGCCCGCAGTTGATCGCTCGCACGTTGGAAAAGCCCGTCGCTGGTTTCCCGCCCGGGTCGTCGCGGTCCCGCTTGTCGTCGCTGCGCCGTCTTTCCGCTCCATCGGTTTTTCATTCCACAGGTCGCGCCGTCGCAGTGTTCGCGCGCGACCTCATCAGGGCCGGTGGGCGCCGCGGGCGCTGCCGGATTTGGTCATGTCGCTTCTCTTCTCCAAAAGGCGGTCCAAGAGCCGGTCCAAGAGCCGGGGCCGGAACCAGGCCGGTGCGGTCCTCGCCTTCCTGTGGCGCCATTGGCGCCGGCGTCCGGGGCTCATCGTCGCCACCGGCAGCGCGGTGCTGGTCTCCACCCTCGCCGAAGTGCTGGTGCCGGTGTTCGCCGGACGGCTGGTGGAGGCGGTGGCATCGACCGCGCTGACGCGGGATCAGGCCCGCGCGGCGGCGGTCGACGCCTTCCTCGTCATGCTGGTACTGGGCGCGGTGATGCTGGTGGCCCGGCACCTGTCGTTCATGGCCATCGTGCGCCTCACCCTGGGTTCTATGGCGGACATCGCCGCCGAGGCATTCGCCCGGGTGCAGCGCTTCTCCGCCGACTGGCATGCCAACAGCTTCGCCGGCTCCACCGTGCGCAAGATCTCGCGCGGCATGTGGTCGCTCGACCTTCTGGACGACACCCTGCTGGTGGCGCTGTTGCCCTCGGTGGTGGCGCTGGTGGGCTCGGCGGTGCTGCTGGGCTGGTTCTGGCCGGTGATGGGGCTGATCGTGGCGGTCGGGGCGGTCGGTTTCGTCGGCCTCACCCTGGTGCTGTCCGTGCACATGGTGGCGTCGCGGGCGCGGCTCTCCAACAGCTGGGACACCCGCATGGGCGGCGTGCTGGCCGATGCGGTGGGCTGCAACACGGTGGTGAAGGGCTTCGGCGCCGAGGCGCGGGAGGAGGCGCGCCTGTCCCGCGTGCTCGACAAATGGCGCGGTCGCACCCGGCGCACCTGGATGGCCGGCACCTGGGCCGGCACCCTTCAATTGGTGGCGCTCCTGGCGCTGCGCGCCGCCATCATCGGTGCGGTGCTGGTGCTGTGGTGGCGGGGGGAGGCGAGCCCGGGCGACGTGGCTTATGTGCTCACCACCTATTTCGTGGTGCATTCCTATCTGCGCGACATCGGCATGCATGTGCACAATCTCCAGCGCTCAGTGAACGACCTGGAGGAATTGGTGGGCCTGCATCACCAGCCGGTGGGCGTCGCCGACGGCAAGGATGCTGTACCGGCCCGCGTCAGCGAAGGCCGGATCGCGTTCGAGCACGTGACCTTCCATTATGGTGGCCACACGACGCCGCTCTATCGCGACCTGTCTGTGACCATTGATGCCGGCGAGCGGGTGGGCCTCGTGGGTCATTCGGGCTCCGGCAAGACCACCTTCGTGAAGCTCATCCAGCGGCTCTACGACGTCACCGACGGGCGGGTGAGCGTGGATGGCCAGGATGTGCGATCGGTCACCCAGGGCTCCCTGCGGCGCGCCATCGCGGTGGTGCAGCAGGAGCCCATCCTGTTCCATCGTTCGCTGGCGGAGAACATCGCTTATGCCCGGCCGGAGGCCGCGTTCGCCGAGATCCGCCGGGCGGCGGAGCTCGCCAATGCCTCGGGCTTCATCGACCGGCTGCCGCGGGGCTATGGCACGCTGGTGGGCGAGCGCGGAGTGAAGCTCTCCGGCGGCGAGCGCCAGCGGGTGGCGTTGGCCCGCGCCTTCCTGGCGGATGCCCCCATCCTGATCCTGGACGAGGCCACCTCCAGCCTCGATTCGGAATCGGAAGCGCTGATTCAGCAGGCCATGGAGCGGCTGATGGTGGGCCGCACCACCCTGGTCATCGCCCACCGCCTCTCCACCGTGCGCGCCCTTGATCGGCTGCTGGTGTTCGACAAGGGGCGCATCGTCGAGGAAGGCGACCACGACGCTTTGGTGCAGATCGAAGGCGGCCTCTATCGCCGCCTGTTCGAGCGCCAGGCCCTGGAGCTGGCCAAGGGGCTCGCCGCGTGAAGCGGCGAGCTTGTGGCGCACACCTCGGCTGTGTGCACACGAGCCGCTGCTCAGCCCACGCACAGACGGACCCGTCGGGCAGTCGTCGCCCCGGGGGGCCTTCCGGGGGCGGACACCGTTCAGGCGGGATTACAGGTCATCCCGTTACGACGCGCATTGGCGATGCAATCAGCTTTGTGTGCATAGCCTTCGGTGGAAGCGCCGACCACGCGGCCATTCGATGCCGTGCGGCGCCAGCGCCATCCCGTCGCGCTGGAATAGACCTCCCAAAGATCGCCTTTTGCGTCTCTGCAACTGTCCATGGTTCACGTTTCCCCAATTGGTTGTGCAACTATAAAATGTGATTCTTGTTACTTAATCAAATAAGTTGTGTCGCATGCTGGTGGCCCCCTAGCGGCGTCATGCTCGTTGCCACGCCCTCTCGCCACAATCCGCCGCTAGATGGGCGGGATGTTGCGCCTGTTCGCCCTGTTCACCGTTCTCGCCAGCCTCATCGGCGCGGCGCCCTGGCTGTTACCGGTGGCGAAGAGCAGCGTGCGGCTGATCGCGGCCCATGATGATCCGGCTACCCTGGCGGATCTCGGCCTTGCCGGCTTCGATACAGCGGCGGCAAGCCGCGCCATTGCGGATGCTCTGGCCGCCGATGACGGGGCGCTCGCCGCCTCCTTCGTGGAACTGGCGGACGCCCGTGGGGTGGTTCTTTCCCCCGAGCTGCGGGCGCAGGTGGCCGCTGCCAACAGTGGCACCGCTCAGGCGTGGCGCAGCGCCAAGGCGTTCGGCGGCGGCTTCATCACCGGCACCCCGGAGGATGCGGCGGGCCTTGCCGGCGCAGCGGTGGGTGATCTCACTTTATGGGGCGATCTGCGCGATGCCTCCCGCGAGGGGCTGAAGCTGGCCCGTGGCGAGGACCCCGACGAACTGATTCTCGGCCTCTCCGCTGCCGGCCTCGCCTTGAGCGCCGGCACCTATGCCACCCTCGGTGCCGGCCTGCCGGCACGGGCGGGGGTGACGCTGCTGAAGGGGGCCAAGCGGGCCGGCATGCTTTCCGCAGGCCTTGCCCGCAGTATCGGCCGGGCGGTGCGCGACAGCGTGGATCTCGCCGCCGTGCGCCGGCTGGCCAGCGGGACCGCGCCGGTGGACGCCGCCGCGCTCAAGAGCGTGGTGCGGGGCGAGCGCATGGGCCGGCTGGGGCGGATGGTGGAAGATGTCGCCACGGTGCAGGCCAAGGCCGGCACCCGCACCGCGCTGGACGGCCTGAAAGTGGCGGAAAATGGCGGCGACCTTCGCCGTCTCGCCCGCCTCGCCGAGGCCAAGGGCGGCCAGACCCTGGCTATCGTGAAAACTCTCGGCCGGGGCGCCTTGGTGGTGACCGGGGCGCTGCTGAAGCTGGTGGGCTGGGCCTTCGTTCTCATGGCCTACGCCTATGTGCTGGTGTCCACGCTGAACGGCTTCTGCGTCGCCTGCGCCCGTCGCCTCTGGCGGGGCGGGCGCCGCCGCAAGGCCGTGCACTCCGGGCACCGTCTTGATGCACGGGACATCCGCCTCCGGCCGTCGCCGGCCAACGGGGCCGTTTCGCAGGGACGCGACGGGGTGGACGGCGACGCGGATCAGGTCTTCGTCCGGGTGCAGCGGGCCCTCGATGGCGCGATGGCCCTGGCGGCGCGGGATGCGCGCCACGCCGCGGCGATGACGGCGGGGGTTGGCAGCCCGGCGCCGCGGTTCTAGGTTCCCGCACCTCCCCACGCCCCGGCAGGCCGCACACCCGTGTGCAGACGGCCCGCGCGAAAGAACGCCATGCCCCATTTCAATTCCGATGGCATCGACATCGCCTATCTCGACGAGGGCGCCGGCGATCCGGTGCTGCTCATCCACGGCTTTGCCTCCAACAAGGAGATCAACTGGGTCGGCCCGTCCTGGATGACGACCCTGAAGGGCGCCGGCTATCGGGTGATCTGCTTCGACCATCGCGGTCATGGGGCGTCCGGCAAGGTCTATGAGCCGGGCCTCTACAACACCGCCCGCATGGCGGAGGATGCCAAGCGGCTGCTGGATCACCTCCACATCCCCCGCGCCGACGTGATCGGCTATTCCATGGGCGCGCGCGTCGGGGCCTATATGGCGCTGCTGTTTCCGGATGCGGTGCGCTCCCTGGTGCTGGGCGGGCTCGGCATCCATCTGGTGGACGGTGTGGGCCTGCCCCAATCCATCGCCGATGCCATGGAGGCGCCGAGCGTGGAAGCCATCGCCGACCCCATGGGCCGCATGTTCCGCACCTTCGCCGATGCCAACAGGCAGGACCTGCGGGCGCTGGCCGCCTGCATCCGCGGCTCGCGCCAGGTGCTGAGCCGGGACGAGGTGGCGCGCATCTTCCAGCCGGTGCTGGTGGCGGTGGGCACCCGCGACCAGGTGGCGGGCGATCCCCGGCCGCTGGTGGAGCTGCTGCCCGATGGCGAAGTGCTGGACATTCCCAACCGCGACCACAACCCGGCGGTGGGCGACAAGGTGTTCAAGCAGGGCGTGCTCGACTTCCTGAAGCGGCGGCCCTGAGCACGGCGCACCCGCGATGCCCCTCTCGCGGCGCTGCGGCATGTGCTAAAAGAGAGGGGATTTCCCGGCGCTGCCGGATGACCAGATTGAAGGAGGCAGGCATGGCGCAGACACCGGTGCCGGTTTCGCCCGCACAGCTTCAGGATCAGGCCGTGAGCCCCGTTACGCCGTCCATCGAGATGGACACCAGCACGGTGCGGCTCACCAAGGCGCCGGCGGATCGCTGGCACGACGTGGTGGATCCCGTGTGGGCGCGGGTGCGGGCCGAGGCGGAGGACGTGGTAGGTCGCGAGCCGGTGATGGCTGCCTTCCTCACCGGCGCCATCCTCGGGCAGCCGAGCCTCGAGGCGGCCATCGGCCAGCGCATCGCCAGTCGCCTGGATCATCCCGACGTGCCTGCGCCGGTGCTGCAGGCGGCCTATCTGGAGGCGACCACCGACGACAAGAGCATCTCCCAGGCGCTGCGCGCGGACGTGATGGCGGTGGTGGATCGCGACCCGGCGGCCACGCGGGCGCTGGATCCGGTGCTGTATTTCAAGGGTTTCCACGCTATCCAGACCCATCGTCTGGCCCACTGGCTGTGGCAGCGCGGCCAGCTGGATCTGGCGCTCTACCTGCAGAGCCGGGCCTCATCCGTCTACGGGGTGGATATTCACCCGCAGGTGCCCATGGGGCGCGGCATCTTCTTCGATCATGCCACCGGGGTGGTCATCGGCATGACGGCGGTGATCGAGGACGACGTGTCCATCCTTCAGGGGGTGACGCTGGGCGGCACCGGCAAGGAGACCGGCGATCGCCATCCCAAGATCCGCCGGGGCGTGCTCATCGGCGCCGGCGCCAAGGTGCTGGGCAATATCGAGGTGGGCCGTTGCGCCCGCGTCGCCGCCGGCTCGGTGGTGCTGAAGCCGGTGCCGCGCAACACCACGGTGGCCGGCATCCCGGCCAAGGTGGTGGGCGAGGTGGGTTGCGTGGAGCCCTCGCGCTCCATGGACCAGATGTTCGAGGACAGCTTCATCTTCGCCGGCGCCGATATCTGAGCGCAAAGACGACGCCGGCGCACTGATAACTGGGATTTGTGCGCCGTCCTGCCTTGAATGCGCCCGGCTGCACGGCCATAAGGCGGCGGTCCGACTTCAGGAGGCCCTCTTGGACAAAAACGACATCGAATCCGTGCAGCGTTATCTGCGCAACAAGTTCGGTAATCCGCAGATCAAGGTGGTCGCACGGCCCAAGAAGAAGGACTCCGCCGACGTGCTGCTCGGTGACGAGGACATTGGCGTCATCTTCGAGGACAAGGAAGACGGCGACCTCTGCTATCATTTCCAGATGACCATCTTCGATATCGATCTCGAAGACTGATGAGCCGGCGCCGGCACCTTCAGGTCTCGGGGCGAGGGGCGAAAACGGTCGCCCGCCCCGCACCGATGGTGAGGTCGCCGGATCGGATCGCTGCGGTGGCGCCACCGCAGTGCGGCCCGTCTCCCAGAGCGGGCGGCGAGATGTGATCGCCGGTGATTCGGCGGGCCCGGACCGGCGGTCCGGCCCGTCAGGTGCGCCGCGTTAGACGTTCAGGCCGCCTTCACCGGCGGCAGGCCGTCCACCGCTTCCTTGGCGATGGGCGAGAGGCCGGCGCCGCCGGCCGCCGCGTGGGCGGTGATTTTGGCGCGCATGCGCGGATCCCAGAATTTGGCGATGTGGGTGCGGGTCGCCACGACCGCGGCATCGTGCTTCTGCTGGGCGAAGGCGGTGGCGATCTGGTTGGCCATATAGACCAGCTTCTCATCGGAATTATGCGACATCGGGGGACCGCTCCTGGGCGGGATCGAGCGCGATGCGCCCGGCATGGGTGAAGATCTCGAAGCCGTCGGCACGCACGATGGCGCACAGGGTGAGGCCCGCCGCGTCCGCCGTGCGCAGCGCCAAAGCGGTGGGGGCGGAGACGGCGGCGATGATGCTGGTGCCGAGCACCGCCGCCTTCTGCACCATCTCGATGGAGACGCGGCTGGTGAGCAGCAGCACCCCGCGCGCCGGGGTGAAGCCTTCCAGCGCCGCGCGGCCCACCAGCTTGTCGAGGGCATTGTGGCGGCCCACGTCCTCGCACACCGCGCGAATGCCGAGGCCAGGCTCGTAATAGGCGGCGGCGTGCACCGCCCGGGTTTCGTGGTTGAGCGGCTGGCGCGGCGAGAGAGCGGCCATGGCGGCGAGGATCTCGGCGGGCGCGATGCGCGGGCCGGTCTCCACCCGTGCCGCCGGCTTCACCGCCTCGGCGAGGCTCTCCACCCCGCACAGGCCACAGCCGGTGGGCCCGGCCAGCGCCCGGCGGCGGGCGGAGAGGCTGCGCATTTTATCCTCGGCGATCCACACCCGCGCCTCGATGCCGTCCTCCACCACGATCTCCTCGATGGAGAGGATGTCGGCGGGGCTGGCAACAATGCCCTCGGTGAGGGCGAAGCCCAGCGCAAAGGCGCGGATATCGGTGGGGCTCGCCATCATCACCGCATGGGTGGTGCCGTTGAAAGTGAGGGCCACCGGGGTTTCCTCCGGCACCGCACGGCTGCCCGTGGTGACGGTGCCATCGCGCACCTGCACGCGCGCCACCCGCAACGCCGGGGGCGGCGCGGAAAGGGGCGTCTGCGAACCATCGCAGATGTGGGGCGCGGGGAGCTCGGTCATGACGCTGGCGACCTTCGGTCGGGGGTCCTCTGTCGGGCCCATCGGGGCCGTGGTGTGTGTTCGAGGCGGACGCCCTTGCCGCCGGTGAACCCTCTCCCGCGTGCGGGGGAGGGCAGGAGGGGGCGGAGCCTTTCCGCTGACCGCCCCGCTGGGCTTGAGGCCGGCTGGCCCCCACCCCAACCCTCCCCCGCAGGTGGGAGAGGGAGTGGTGTTGCGCCCGGGGCGGGCGGGTGGCGCCGGGCTACTCTGCGGCTTCGGCGGCGATGCGGCGGCTCTTGCGGCTCAGGTCCTCATATTCCTCCTGCCACGGGGTCGGGCCGTTGGAGCGGGAGACCTGCACGGCGGTGACCTTGTATTCCGGGCAATTGGTGGCCCAGTCCGAGAAGTCGGTGGTCACCACGTTGGCCTGGGTCACCGGGTGGTGGAAGGTGGTGTAGACCACCCCCGGCGCCACCCGCTCGGAGATCACCGCCTTCAGGGAGGTGGAGCCCGAGCGGCTTTCCAGCTTCACATAATCCCCTTCGTGGATGCCCCGGTTCTCGGCATCGGAGGGGTGGATCTCCAGCACGTCTTCCGGATGCCAGGCGACGTTCGCGGTGCGCCGGGTCTGGGCGCCCACATTGTATTGGGAGAGGATGCGCCCGGTGGTGAGCAGCAGCGGGAAGCGCGGCCCGGTCTTCTCGTCGGTGGGCACGTATTCGGTGAGCATGAACTTGCCCTTGCCGCGCACGAAGCCGCCGATATGCATCACCGGGGTGCCCGTGGGCGCCTTCTCGTTGCAGGGCCACTGCACCGAGCCCAGCTCGTCGAGCTTGGCATAGCTTACGCCGGTGAAGGAGGGGGTGAGCGCGGCGATCTCGTCCATGATCGCGCCCGGATGGGCATAGTCCATCTTGAAGCCCAGCGCGTTGGCGAGCATCTGGGTCACTTCCCAGTCGGCATAGCCGTTCTTCGGTGCCATCACCTTGCGCACCCGCTGGATGCGGCGTTCCGCATTGGTGAAGGTGCCGTCCTTTTCCAGGAAGGTGCAGCCCGGCAGGAACACGTGGGCGTAATTGGCGGTCTCGTTCAGGAACAGGTCCTGCACCACCAGGCATTCCAGGGCGGCAAGGCCGGCCGAGACATGCTTGGTGTCGGGATCGGACTGCAGAATGTCCTCGCCCTGCACATACATGCCCTTGTAGGTGCCCTCCACGGCCGCATCGAACATGTTGGGAATGCGCAGGCCCGGTTCGTCGTCGAGATGCACGCCCCACATGGCCTCGAATGCGGCGCGGGTGGCATCGTCGGAGATGTGGCGATAGCCCGGCAGCTCATGGGGGAACGAGCCCATGTCGCACGAGCCCTGCACATTGTTCTGCCCGCGCAGCGGGTTCACGCCCACGCCCTCGCGGCCGATGTTGCCGGTGGCCATGGCAAGGTTGGCGATGGCCATCACCGTGGTGGAGCCCTGCGAGTGCTCGGTGACGCCGAGGCCGTAATAGATGGCCCCGTTGCCGCCGGTGGCATAGAGCCGGGCGGCCCCGCGCACCAGCTCCGCCGGCACCTTCGTGTATTTTTCCACCGCCTCGGGGGAGTGGCGCTCATCGGCGACGAACGCCGCCCACTCCTGGAAATCCTCCCAGTCGCAGCGCTCGCGCACGAAGGCTTCGTTCACCAGGCCCTCGGTGACGATCACATGGGCCAGCGCGGTGACGATGGCCACGTTGGTGCCGGGCTTCAGCGCCAGATGGAAGGCGGCCTCGATATGGGGCGAGCGCACGATGTCGGTGCGGCGCGGATCCACCACGATGAGCTTGGCGCCCTCGCGCAGCCGCTTCTTCAGGCGCGAGCCGAACACCGGGTGGCCGTCGGTGGGGTTGGCGCCGATGATCAGCACCACGTCGGACTGTTCGACGCTGTCGAAATCCTGGGTGCCGGCGGAGGTGCCATAGGTCTGCGAGAGGCCGTAGCCGGTGGGCGAGTGGCAGACCCGGGCGCAGGTGTCCACATTATTGTTGCCGAAGCCGCCGCGGATCAGCTTCTGAACGAGGTAGGTCTCTTCATTGGTGCAGCGGGACGAGGTGATGCCGCCCACCGCGCGCTTGCCATACTTCTCCTGGATCCGCTTGAATTCCGAGGCGGCGTATTGGATCGCTTCCTCATAGGTCACTTCCTGCCACGGCTCGGAGATGGATGAGCGGATCATGGGCTTCAGGATGCGGTCCTGGTGGGTGGCATAGCCATAGGCGAAGCGGCCCTTCACGCAGCTGTGGCCCCGGTTCGCCTTGCCGTCCTTGTAGGGCACCATGCGCACCAGCTCGTCGCCGCGCATCTCCGCCTTGAAGGCGCAGCCGACGCCGCAATAGGCGCAGGTGGTCACCACCGCATGCTCGGGGGTGCCGATTTCCACCATGGACTTCTCATTGAGGGTCGCGGTGGGGCATGACTGCACGCAGGCGCCGCAGGACACGCATTCGGAGGTGAGGAAGGGCTCGTTCATGCCCGGCGACACGCGGCTGTCGAAGCCCCGGCCGGAAATGGTCAAGGCGAAGGTGCCCTGCACCTCCTCGCAGGCGCGCACGCAGCGATTGCAGACGATGCACTTTGATTTTTCATAGGTGAAATAGGGGTTGGATTCGTCCTTCCCCAAATGCGTGTGGTTCTCGCCCTCATAGCCGTAGCGCACGTCGCGCAGGCCCACCACGCCGGCCATCTCCTGCAGTTCGCAATCGCCATTGGCGGAGCAGGTGAGGCAGTCGAGCGGATGGTCGGAGATGTAGAGCTCCATCACCCCCTTGCGCAGCTGCTTCAGCCGCTCGGTCTGCGTCTTCACCACGATGCCGTCGGCCACCGGGGTGGTGCAGGAGGCGGGGGTCCCGTTACGGCCCTCGATCTCGACGAGGCACAGGCGGCAGGAGCCGAAGGCATCCAGCATGTCGGTGGCGCACAGCTTGGGGATCTTGTTCCCCACCTCCATGGCCGCCCGCATGATGGAGGTGCCTTCGGGCACGCTCACCTGCATGCCGTCGATCGTGAGTGTCACCAGCTTCTCGGATTTGGAAACCGGCGTGCCGTAGTCGATGTCGGAGATGAGGGACATGGGGCGTTCCTCTCAGGAAGGACGATGGCGCCGGGGGCGCGGAAATGGTGTCGAGCCGTCGAACCCTGCAGCGCCGTCACGCTCCGGCTCGACCGGAGCATCCATGGCGCTGCGGGTGCCGGCTGCGGCGGCGATGGGCCCTCCGGTCAAGCCGGAGGGCGACGGGGGGGCGAGCGGCGACGGGGGGAGGAGCGGTGACAGCGGTGGAAAGGCGGATGTTGGCGATCGGCGCGGCCGTCGCGTCACGCCCTGCCAAACCCCGCAGTCATGCAACAAGCCGCCGTCATGCAACAAACCACCGTCATGCTCCGGCTTGACCGGAGCATCCAGGACACCGCGGCTGCCGGCGGAGGCGGCGGTGGGCCCTCCGGTCAAGCCGGAGGGCGACGGGGGGAGGAGGGGAGACGGTGGTGGGAAGGCGGATGCTGGCGATCGGTTTGGCCGTCGCGTCACGCCCTGCCAAACCCCGCTGTCATGCAACAAGCCGCCGCCATGCAACAAACCACCGTCATGCTCCGGCTTGACCTGAGCATCCAGGACACCGCGGGTGCCGGCGGAGGCGCTGGTGGGCCCTCCGGTCGAGCCGGAGGGCGACGGGGGGAAAGCGAAGCCCATCGCCCTTACTCCGCCGCCGCCGGCAGGCTTGGCGCGGCGCCGAAGTCTTCCGGGAAATGGTTGAGGGCGCTCAGCACCGGATAGGGGGTGAAGCCGCCCAAGGCGCACAGGGAGCCGAGCTTCATGGTGTGGCAGAGATCGCGCAGCAGCACGAGGTTCTGCTCGCGCTTCTCGCCGGTCACCACCTTGTCGAGGGTCTCGACGCCGCGGGTGGAGCCGATGCGGCAGGGGGTGCACTTGCCGCAGCTTTCGTGGGCGCAGAATTCCATGGCAAAGCGGGCCATGTGGGCCATGTCCACCGTGTCGTCGAACACCACGATGCCGCCATGGCCGATCAGCGCATCCTTGGCCGCAAAGGCCTCGTAGTCGAACGGTGTGTCGAATTGGGAGACCGGCATGTAGGCGCCCAGCGGCCCGCCCGCCTGCACCGCCCGCACCGGCCGCCCGGAGGCGGTGCCGCCGCCGATATCGTTGACCAGCTCGCCGAGGGAAATGCCGAACGCGGTCTCGAACAGGCCGCCATATTTGATGTTGCCGGCCAGCTGGATGGGCATGGTGCCCCGCGAGCGGCCCATGCCGAAATCGCGGTAGAAGCTGCCGCCCTTGTCCAGGATCACCGGGACGGTGGCGAGCGACACCAGATTGTTGATGACGGTGGGCTTCTGGAACAGGCCCTTGTGGGCCGGCAGCGGCGGCTTGGCGCGCACCAGGCCGCGCTTGCCTTCCAGGCTTTCCAAGAGCGCCGTCTCCTCGCCACACACATAGGCGCCGGCGCCCATGCGCATCTCGAGGTCGAAATCGTGCCCGGAGCCGAGGATGTTCTTGCCCAGGAGGCCGGCGGCGCGGGCCTTCTCGATGGCCTTTTCCATCACCACGAACGACAGCGGATATTCGGAGCGGGAGTAGACATAGCCCCGGGTCGCGCCCACCGCGAAGCCGGCGATGGTCATGCCCTCGATGAGGCAGAACGGGTCCGCCTCCATGATCAGCCGGTCGGCGAAGGTGCCGCTGTCGCCCTCGTCCGCATTGCAGACGATGTAGCGCTGGTCGGCCTCCGCGGCGGCGACGGTGCGCCATTTGATGCCGGTGGGAAAGCCGGCGCCGCCGCGGCCGCGCAGGCCACTTTCCACCACCTCTTCCACCGTCGCTGCCGGCCCCAGCTCCAGTGCCCGCTTCAGGCCGCGATAGCCGCCATGGGCCTCGTAATCGGTGAGGGAGAGGGGATCGATGATGCCGACGCGGGCGAAGGTGAGGCGGGTCTGCTTCTTGAGATAGGGGATCTCATCCACGAGCCCGACGCACAGGGGATGCTCGCCGCCATGGAGCAGGCCGGCGTGGAGCAGTTCCTCCACGTCGCCGGGCGTGACCGGTCCGTAGCCGACGCGGCCCTTCTCGGTTTCCACCTCGATCAGCGGCTCCAGCCAGAACAGGCCGCGCGAGCCGTTGCGGGTGATGTCGGCGGTGACGCCGCGGGCGGAGAGGCCCTTCTCCAGCTTATGGGCGACCCGATCGGCGCCGCAGGCGATGGCGGTGGCGTCGTTGGGGACGAAGATGCGGGGCGACTTCATCAGGCGTCTCCGAAGCTTTTGCCGGCGGCGAAGGCGTCGGCCATCTCGTCGATGGCTTGCGGATCGAGGCGGCCCACCAACTGGCCGTCCACCAGCGCCGAGGGGGCGCAGGCGCACAGGCCGAGACAATAGATGGGCTCAAGGGTGATGGCGCCATCAGTCGAGGTCTCGCCCATGGCGACGCCGAGCTTGTCCTCGGCATAATCGGCCAGCGCCTTGCCGCCCATGGACTGGCAGGCCTCGGCGGCGCACAGCTTCACCACATGCCGGCCCGGCGGCTCGCGGCGGAAGTCGTGATAGAAGGTGAGGACGCCATAGACCTCGGCGCGGGAGAGGTTGAGGCTCTCGGCGATCAGCGGTACGGCGGGATCGGGCACGAAGCCGAAGGTCTCCTGCAACGCGTGCAGGATGGGCATGGTGGCCCCCTCCAGGTGACGAAGCTCGCCGATCACCTGCGCCGCGCGCTCGGTGCTCCAATCCTCATAGACCGCCATGGGCGTCTGCCTTCCCACGTCACCGGAGCCGTATGCACACGGCCCTTCCTTGTGATGATTTCAAACAGACTGTCACAATTGCGGAGCTGATCAATGCAGCTGTAGGATGTTGCGATAGAACATTTCTATGGAGCGGCGCGCGAGGCATTGGCTACCCCCCGATCCATCAGCCTCCAAGCTGCGGCAAAATGGACGTTAAGGGGCGGGCGCGCCGCCAGCGATCGGACTTTTCTATGTGTACCGGCGTGCGCTCCGGAATGGCGTTATTGCATCGCAGCGAGGGCGGGGTCGGCCAGCACCTGCTGGTCGAGCTTGGGGGCGATGCGTCGGGCCTCCGCCACCAGGGCGGAGATGATCGGGGTGGTGGGCTCGCGATGGGGCACCACCAGGCCGATGGAATGGGAGATGTCCGGCTCGACGATGGGAATGGCCCGCACCACCGCTGTCAGCCCCAGGGAATCGGCCAGCATGGCCGGCATCACGCTGGCCCACAGGCCGGTGCGCACATGGGTGAACAGCACCGTCATGGAATTGGATTCGAGGGTGGGCTGGGTGCGGGCGCCGACCGTGGCCAGAAGGCCGTCGACGATGCGCCGGTTCTGCATGTCCGGGGTGAGCAGGGCCAAAGGCAGCTCGGCCACCTCCGCCCAGGTCACGCTCGCCCGATCGCCGAACCGGGCCTCGGGCGAGGTGACGAGCCGGTAGCGCTCGCGATAGAGCGGCACCGTGTTCACCCGGCCCAGGGGCTCGTTGTCGAGATAGGTCAGGCCCGCGTCGATCTCCAGATTTTCGAGGTCGCTCAAAATCTCCAGGGACGTGCGCGAGATCACCGTGAAGCGCACGTCGGGATGGCGGGCGCGGAACGGGGTGGTCAGCGCCGCCACCATGGGCAAAGCGGTGGGAATGGCGGCGATGCGCAGTGGCCCGGAGAGGCCGCGCTTCAAGGCGTCGATATCCTGGCGCATGGCGCGGGTGTCGGAGACGATGCGCCGCGCCCACTCCAGCGTGCGCTCGCCTTCCGGAGTGAACCCGAGGAAGCGGGATCCGCGCTGCACCAGCAGCACGCCCAAGGTGTCCTCCAGCTGCTTGATGCCGGCCGACAGGGTGGGCTGGGTGACGCCGCAAGCCTCGGCGGCGCGGCCGAAGTGGCGTTCCCTGGCGAGGGCGATCAGATATTCGAGCTTGTCGATCATGGCGCCATATCAGGGCCTCGCCGCAGCGGACGCAACCGGTCGTCGTTGCTGCAATGCAGCGGGATAACGCTTTGTTAACCCTACACGTGATTATCAAAATACCGTTCAGGTCTCGCCGCAATCGACGCCCAATTCAGCCGGAATGCCGGTGTCATCTGCATCCCGCGAGTGGGAGCGCGGTGCGTTCCGAGACTTGCAAAGGGGAGTTGTCATGCGACTTGGGATTCTCGCCCTCGGGGTTGCCGCGGCCATCGGCCTCGGCGCGGTGATGGTGGATGGCGCGAGCGCCGCACCGCTGACCCCGGCGACCGCTGCGGCGGCGCAGGGGGGCGTTGATGTCGCCGCCGAAAACGTGGGTTGGGTCTGCAACCGCAATCGCTGTGTCTGGGATCCGCGGTTCCGCGGCCCGGTCCCGCCCTACGCCCGCGGCTGGGGTCGGCCGCGCCATCCCTGGTGCCGCTGGGAACAGGTGCGCACCCCGCGTGGCTGGCGCTGGGTGGAGGTGTGCCGGCGCTGAGGGGCCTCGTGGCGTCCCTCTTCATCCCCTGATTTTTAGGGTGACGAGCACCGCGTCGGATCGCATCGGTCCGGCGGGGTACTCGCGAAAACGTGAGGCCTGGTGCGGGAACAGCCGCCCCGTCTTCAACCTTTTGGCAACATCTCTGCGGACGGCGCGGCGGGCCGGGCAGAGAGCCGAGGACGAAGGCAAGGGGTAGCAGAGGAGACCCGCCATGACCGGCCAGCTTCAAGGCTCAGTGTTGATTTCTCTGGTCACCATCCTGTTCGCCGCGCTGTTGGTGGCGACCCCGCCCCTGGCCTTGATGACCCTGCCCCGTGACGCGCCCGCCGCGGCGCCCGCCTCGCGCACCATCGTCGGTGTGTCAGCCCTCGTGTGAGCCCGGGTGCGGTCCCGGCGCCATCCCCTATGGTCATGCCTCGTGGACGATCGGTGGTTGTCCGGTGTAGAGAGTGCGGCGCTGGCGTGCGCGCGAAGCCGGCCCTGCCGGCGGGCGTAAGGCCGGGGGTGGGGGCGTCATCGCGCGGTTGCGCCCGGCCATGATGGTCGAGCTGGTTCTGGCGTCGATGACGTTCAGCCAACGACGACCTTCAGGACGAAGGCGTTCATACCGCTGGGGGGAAGCCTCATGACCGGATCGACCCTGGGTGATGCGTCTCCCCTGTGGCATCGTGTTGTGTATCGTGTCGTTTATCTTGGTCGCTCCAAGATCAGGGTGGGGGGCCTTGTCGGCGCATGTCTGGCCTTGATGGCCGCGCTGCTGATGGGGCCGGCGCGGGCCCAGAATGTGGACGCGAGCCGCCTCTTCATCCTGCAGCAGAGCAAGGATCACACACATCGCGCCGGGCGCGGGGAGGCAGGGACCACCCCACGGCTGGTGCAATGGGGAGGCCCGCGGGCCACCACCCGCGCGGCCCCCGCGTATCGGCCGCCGGCATCGCCCTTTGATTTCTTCGCCGCGCTGTTTGGCGTCGCGCCGCAGCGCCGGACTCCGGACGCCGACCGCCTGCCGCCGCAGTATCCCGTTGGCGATGACGGTGGCTATGTGGAAACGCCGCGCGGCGGCACCTTCGCCTATTGTGTGCGCAGCTGTGATGGCCGCTATTTTCCGCTCGGCGCCCGGGTGCGTGATCCCGGCAGCCGGGGGGCTGCGGCCTATTGTGCCGCCCTGTGCCCGGCAGCCCACATGGAGGTGTTCACCACCGCCAGCGCCGCCAGCAGCATCGACAATGCGGTGGACAACGTCGGCCGCAGCTATTCCGAGATCCCCAATGCCTTCGTCTATCGCAGCCGGCTGGTGGACGGCTGCACCTGCACCGCCGATCAGGTTGGCGGGCTGCAGACCATGGCCATCACCGATGACCCCACCCTGGAGAAGGGGGATGTGGTGATGACGGTGGACGGCGCGCGGGTGTTCGCAGGCAAGCGCCAGGGGCCACCTTTCGTCACCGCCGATTTCGTGGCGCCCGATCGCTTCCCCGGCCTGCCGGCGCAGTTGCGCCGGCGCATCGAGGAGCTGGAGGTGGCGACCGCGCGCTGATCGCACCGGTCTTTGCTGCCTCCTGGCGCGCCTGTGCGCGCGGCGGCTCTGGTCGGCGATCGGGGGCGTGGGGTGAGGCGATCACGCGGAGGCGGCCAGCGGTGCCGCCGGCTCGGTTTCGGCCTCGGGGGTCAGCTGGTCGCGGATGCGGGCCGCCAGGCTTTCGTGGTCATCGCTCTGCGCGTCGGCGACCAGCGCGGGAATGGGCGAGGCGACGCCTTCCATGCGGGCCACCATGGCGGTGAGTCGCGCCGCCACGTCCTTCAGCTCGGTCTTGAGATGGGCGGGAGGGGTCTTCGCAGGCGCGGCGGCGAGCACCGCCGCCTGCAGGCGCTCCTGCTCGGCCCGCAGTGGGGCGATGGAAAGGGCGATGGCCGCCTCCTGCAGCTCGCGCTCCTCGCCGGGGCGCGGCGCCAGGGGCGGAGTTTCAGGGATCTGGGCACTCTGGGCGTCGGCCAGTTGGTCCTGCACCTCGCCCAGCAACACGCTCTGTTCCGCCAGCGTGCCTTCGAGCTGCTGGCGCTGCCGCTGCAGATCCGACAGGGCGGCTTCCAACTGGGCGACGCGCTGGCGCTGGTGCTCGATGGTGGCGGCGTGCCCGGCGATGGTCTCGCGCATGGCATCGGCCTGCAGTTCAAGGCGGCGCTGGTTGAGGGCAAAGAAGGCCCGCTGCTGGTCCTTGTCCGCCTGAATCTCGAAGATGGAGACGGGCACCGCCGCTTCCACCCGGCGGGTGGTGAGGCGCACAGCGCGGTGCCAGACCGCCGGCAGCACCAGCAGCGCAACGAACGTCGCCACCAGCGCGCCCAACGCGAAATACATGATCTGTTCGATCATGTTGGCCCGGTCCTCCAGCCTCGAAGCAGTCCGTCATTCATGGTGCGCCATTCATGGCACCACATTCATGGCACGAGTGGCGCCAGGGCACCAGCTGCCATCAGTCGCGGGCGGCCGGCGCGCGGGGATCAGAAGGGGTTCCAGGTGGGCTGCGCGGTGAATTTGAGATAGCCGAGGTTGGCGCCGATGCGCACGCCCACGCCCGAGCGGATGGGCACCACCACGATGCCGTCGGCGCCCAGGGCGGTCATGCCGAAGCCGGCCACCACATAGGCCGAACCGGAAATGCCACCGAAGCGCCGGAACACGTCCTGCACGCTGCGCAGGTTGTAGACCAGGATCATGGTGCGGGCGCCATCGCCGCCGAAGTCCCAGCCCACCGATGGGCCCTGCCAATAGACCTTCAGGTCGCCGGCGTTGCGGGTATAGAGCACGCCCTCGCCATAGCGCAGGCCACCCACGAACGCGCCGGAGCCTTCCTGGCCGAGAATGTAGCCATTGGGCTGGCCCCACTGGGAGACCGCCTTCTCGATGCTGAGGGCGAGCCCGCGCGAGACGCTGCCGAAAAAGGAGTGGCCCCGACTCACCAGCTCACCGGTGGAATAGTTCTGCGGCGCCTGCTGCTGCTGGGCGAGGGCGGGCGCGGCGGCCGCGAGCGGTGTCGCCAGCACGGCGGCGGCCGCCAGATGCCGGAGGAGGGCGCGGCGGCTAACCCTTGAAAAGAAGCTCGATGAGAAGCGCATGGGGGATCTCGCAATGGGCTTCGGAAACGGCAAAGGCCGCGAATCGCGCCTTCGATTATGGCCAGCAGTGTGACCTGGGAAAGGCGCGGCCGGCAGCCGGTCTGCGCCCGAGCTTCCGCACCGGGGCTTAGTGTCGGGTTAACCGGTGGCGACGACCGGTGTGCGGTCTCCGCTCTGCGATCACCCCGCCTTCGGCGCTGGAGGCTGACCGGCGCCCCAGGCGAGGAAGCCATGCACCTTGAAGCCGGCATTCGCATGCCCATAGGTGAGGGGGCTGCCGTCCGGCCGGGTGACGCGGCCGCCTGCGGCGTTGATCACCGCATGCCCGGCGGCGCAATCCCATTCCATCACCGTGCCCAGGCGGGGGTAGAGATCAACCAAGCCTTCCGCCAGCAGGCCGAACTTCAGCGCCGAGCCGGCCGAGATGCGCTCGGCCACGTCATAGCGGGCGATGAGCGCATCGGTGGCCGGGTCGCCATGGGAGCGGCTGGCGGCGATCACCATGGGGCCCGAGGGCAGGGGGCGGCAGGAGATGGACTCCCAGTCCTGCGCATTCACCGCCGCGCCCGGCGCACGGATGGCGCGGAAGGCCGCGCCCGGGCGGCCCGCGAACAGGGTCGCCCGGGCCGGCGCATAGACCACACCGAGCACCGGCGTGCCGTCTTCCACGAGCGCGATATTGACGGTGTACTCGCCATTGCCGGAGATGAACTCGCGGGTGCCATCCAGCGGGTCCACCAGCAGGAAGCGGTTGCCGCAGTCCACATGGGCGCCGGCGGACATGGCCTCCTCGGCCACCACCGGCACGCCGGGCAGCAGCTCCGCCAGGGCGGCGCAGATGATGAGCTCGGCGGCTTCGTCGGCGGCGGTGACGGGGCTCAGATCCGCCTTGGCATGGGCCTCAATGCCCTGAGCTTCGATGCGGCGGATGGCGACGCCCGCCGCCAGCGCGGCGGCGGCGAGGCCGGCGAGGAGGGGCGCGTCGGTGGGCGCGGGCGCGCGCGGGAACGTGCTGGTCATGGCCGGGTCATATCCGCTCGCGCCGGGCCTGTCGATGGCGGCGACGCTTGTGAGGGGGCCGTCCCCGGGTGTATCAGAGCCGACCCTGCACCATGCGGTCTCCCCCGCAGCCACGGGCCGGCCCACGGTGGCGGCGCGGCGGCCGCGATGGCGGGATCACAGCACGCCCGGAAGCCCGACCCATGTCCGACGCGCCCAAATTCGACGCGCTCGCCCCGATCCTCTCCCCGGCCGCCGACGCCGCCGTCATTTCCGCCCTCGATCTCGCGGCCTTGCTGTGCTCGCGGGTGTGCCACGATGTCATCAGCCCGGTGGGCGCGGTGGTCAACGGCATCGAGGTGCTGGAGGACGAAGGCGCCGCCGACATGCGCGAGGTGGCGCTCGATCTCATCGCCAAGAGTTCCCGCCAGGCCTCGGCGCGGCTCCAGTTCACCCGGCTGGCGTTCGGCGCCGCCGGGTCGGCCGGGGCGCAGCTCGATCTCGGCGATGCCGAGCAGGTGGTCCGCGGCATGATCGAGGACGATCGCACCAAGATCGACTGGCGCCTGCCCCGCGAGTTCCAGGCCAAGAACAAGGTCAAGCTGCTCCTGAACCTGGTGCTGATCTCCACCACCACCATTCCGCGCGGCGGGCTCATGACGGTGTCGCCGCTGGGCAGTGGCGAGGCCATGGGGTTCGAGCTCGCGGCGCGGGGCACCAGCGCCCGCATCCCCGCCGGCGTCGAGGCGCTGATCGCCGGCGTGGCGCCGGCCGGCGGGCTCGATGCCCATGTGGTGCAGCCGTTCTATGCCGGCCTGCTGGCGCGCGCCTGCGGCGTCACGGTGAGCTTCGCCCAGGATGGGGATCTCGTGACCCTCACCGCCCGGCCGGCCTGAACGCGCTTCAACCGGCGATGGGGCGAGCCGATGGCGGCCCCAAAGCAAAATGCCCCACCGAACGGCGGGGCATCCTCACTGCGAGGCGTGGGATCGGCGGTCGCGGGCGAAGGGGTGGCCTAGACGGCCATCCGCTCGGCGCCCAGCACGGGCTCGCGCAGCACATAGCCGCGGCCCCAGACGGTCTCGATGTAGTTCTTGCCGGCCGATGCGTTCGCCAGCTTCTTGCGCAGCTTGCAGATGAACACGTCGATGATCTTCAGTTCCGGCTCGTCCATGCCCCCATAGAGATGATTGAGGAACATCTCCTTGGTGAGGGTGGTGCCCTTGCGGAGCGAAAGCAGCTCCAGCATCTGGTATTCCTTGCCGGTGAGGTGCACCCGGTTGCCTTCCACCTCCACCGTCTTGGTGTCGAGGTTGACCACCAGGTCGCCGGTCTGGATCACCGACTGGGCATGGCCCTTGGATCGGCGGACGATGGCATGGATGCGCGCCACCATCTCGTCCTTGTGGAAGGGCTTGGTGAGGTAGTCATCGGCGCCGAAGCCGAAGCCCTTCACCTTGTCCTCGGTGTTGGCGAGGCCCGAGAGGATCAGGATGGGGGTCTTGACCTTGGCGACGCGCAGCGAGCGCAGCACCTCGAACCCGGACATATCCGGCAAGTTCAGGTCGAGAAGGATGATGTCGTACTCGTAAACCTTGCCGAGATCGACGCCTTCTTCACCGAAACTCGTCGTATAGACGTTGAAGTTTTCGGTCTTAAGCATCAATTCGATGCCCTTGGCCGTTGCACTATCGTCTTCGATGAGCAAGACGCGCATGGCAATCCCTTTCCTCGCAACTACCCGAAAGGCGGCGCTGCCGACTTTCGTTGCTCGGCCGACGGGGTGATTCGCGCTACGTGTGAAGAATCAGTAGCAGACCCTGATTCTCTCGGACAAGCCCTTGTGGGAAAACATTTGTGCACGGTTCGGAAGACTGAATCTCCACCAAGCACTTAACTGTTTTTCCGCCGGCGCGCGCCGCGTTCACCCGTTTCTCGATACCTTTCGTCGACCTTCGAGCGGGCACTTTTTGCGCGTCGCTCGAACCGTAGCCTCATGATTAACGAAGGCGGTAAACGATTGGTTTCTGAGCTTCAGGTTCGTTGTATTTTTCTCCAGCTTCCTGCGCGGCGGTAAGAAAGGGGCAACCGTGAGACGCCATTGTGGCGGCGTTGAGTGGCCGGGGGTGCTCGGCCGACATTGCCCTTTGCGTACCGGAGTTGATGGCGATGAAGTCGCGAGAGCCCTTGATCCGCGCCAAGAAGTTTCAGATCGACGACATGCGCCGGCGGGTGGCGCAGATCGACACGATGATCGCCGATTTCGAGCGGATGGCCGTGGAACTCGATCGCGATATCGCCGCCGAGGAAGGACGCACCGGCGTCAACGACCCCAATCACTTCGCCTATTCCCCGCTGGCCCTGGCCTCGCGCGGGCGGCGCGACAACCTGCGACGCTCGGTGGATGACCTCGTCGCCCAGCGCGATGCCGCCGCCAAGACCCTGGCCGAGGCCGAGGCGGAGCTCGTGCTGGCGGAAGCCGCCGACAGCCTCGATCGCACCGCGAAGCCGGAATTGGGCGCCACCCGTGGCGCCTGGCGGCCGCTGGATATGCCGCGCCATTGAGCGCCGAGCGGGCTGCGCGCGCGAAATTCAGAGGTTCTGAGGTAGCATGCTGCAGCGCGGTGCGCTGCAGCATGTTTTTTTGTGGTCTCCCGCCCGCAGCCTGCGTTTGAATGGCGCGGGGATCCGGCGTGTCCGGGAGGGGAGGGATCAAACGGGTGACGCCGCATCGCGAGTTGCGCGGCCTCCTGGCGGCCATTGCCGCGGGTGATCTGAGCGCATGCGAACGCCTTTATGAGCTGTCCAGCCCGAAGCTGTACGGGCTGGTGCTGCGCCTGGTGCGCCAGCCGGGGCTCGCCTCAGAGGTGTTGCGGCGCGCCTATGGGCAGATCTTCGTGGAAGCGGCGCGCCTGTCGCGGGAGAAGGCGCCCCTCGGCGCCATGACCGCGATGGCTCGGGCGGCCTCGCTCGATGCGGTGCGGGCGCGCGGTGGCCCGGATGCGTGGGAGCCGTTCCAGGTGGGGCGCGCGGCGGCCGATCCTCTGGCCCTGTCCGGTCGCAGCCCGGCGCTCATGCGGGTGCTGGCGGCCCTGGGGCTCCTGTCGGAGGAGCGTCGGCGCATGGTGCTGCTCGCTTATTATGACGGCTGGACCCGCGATGCGCTCGGCGTCTATTTCGATATTCCCGATACGGGCGTGAGGGCTTGGCTGGCGCGCAGCGCGCAGGAAATCGCCGCGCATCTGCGACGTCCCACATGACCGCCGACGATCTTCTGGCCGCCGAACTGGTGATCGGGACGCTGGAGGCACCGGAACGGGCCCAGGCGCGGGCCCGCCTGCAGCGCGATCCCGACTTCGCGCGCCTGGTGCGGCGCTGGGAGCGGGATCTGGCGCCCCTGCATGAATTGATCTCCCCCATCGCGCCGCCGCCGGCCATCTGGAACGCCATCGCCCAGGATCTGGCCCGGGCGCAGCAGGCCGGCCGAGGCGCCGCGCCCGCCTCCGCGCCGCCTCCGGCGACAGGCGGCGGCATCGGGGTGGAGACGGGGGCGGAGACGGGCGCGCGCTCCGGCACGGTCTCGCGGCGCGGGCTGGCCGGGCGACCGGCCGTTCCGGCGTCGCCGCCGGCCGCGCCACCGCCCGCCGGCGCGCGGGGCCTCACGCGCATGCTGCGGGCGCGGCTGGGGGGCGCGCAGAAGGTTCCGGCCAGCGCGCTGCCGCGGGAAGCGGCCCGCGTGGAGCCACCCCGGGCGCTGCGCCGGCGGCTGGCCGCTGCGTTGGCGGCGGATGCGCCGCCAGACGATCGCATCCCCCATTCTCCGCCACCCCTGGAGGGCGCCGAAACACCGTCCGCTTCCGAGCCATGGCCTGAGGATGCCCCCGACCTGTCGCCGGCCGAGGATGTCCCCCTTGAGACGCCTGCGGACGCTGGCACGACGCCCGGCGGTTCGGAGATGCAAGAGAGCGTCGCGCAAGAGGCGAGCGGGCAAGGGGAGGCGCGGCGAGAGCAGGGCTTACAACAGACGGCGGTTCTTGCCGCTCCTGAACGCTCGGGTGGCGCTGAGGGGGGCGCACGGGAACAGCCTGTTGCAGGCGAGGCCGTTGAAGCCGCCGCGCCGGGCCCTGTGGTTGAAGGGAGTCCGGAGACGCCGGCGCCGGAGGGCGCGCCTCCCGGCGCCTTGGGCCCCACCCGGCCGTCGCTGGTGGACGCAGGCTCTGCCGCCGAGCGTCCGGAGGCGCCGCGTCCCGAGGCGCCCGTGGGGCCGGACGGAGCCGGGGCGGCGGCAGAGGGGGCGGCGGTCGATGATCCGTCGCCGCCCCTGCATGCGCCGGTTCCAGGCCAGGGCCTTTCTGCGCCTGCGCCCCCGCTGCCGCACCATGGAGGCGGCACCTCCGCCGCAAGTGCGGCCGTAACTGCCGCCGCAACTGCCGCTCTCCCTGGCGATGGAGCGCCCGTGTCGCCGCCGGCCGCCGTCGGGCCGGAGATCGCGCCCGTGTCTGAAGGCGGGGGGGCGGTGCGTGTGGCCGATGGCGTGGCCCCGGCCACCGGGACGGAGGGCGGCGCGGCGACCGTCTCGGTCAGCGCTGCGTCGTCGCTCTCCCCTTGGCATGGTGAGGGCACGGACGCGCCCTCGGGGCCGATGCCGGGCGACGCCGCGCCCGCGGCGGAGCAGGGGGCGGCGAAGGCGGAGGTCGACGCGGTAGCCGGCGCCGCAACCAAGATTGAGGACGATGGTGCTGCCAAAAGTGCCGCCGAGGCTGTGACCAAATCGGGCGTGGGAGCGGCCTTGGGCGCCCGGGCGGCGGTCGCTTTCGACCAGGCTCGGCGGGCCCTGCGGGGCCGTCCCGCCAGGGGCGGCGATGGGCCGTCGCGGCGGCTGGCGCTGCGCGGGCTGGCGGCGGCCGCCGCCGTGGTGATGGTGGTGATCACTCTCGATGTGATGATGCACCAGGGGGGCTGGAGCGGCGATCCGGCGCCGCGCATGGTGATCCTCCGGCCGGTGCTGGCGCCGTCCGGGGCGCCGGAGGTGCGGGTGTGGCTGGAGCCGGCTGCGGGCCTGCTCGAGGTGCAGGCCAGCGCCGTTCCCGCCATGGCAGGGCAGGTCTACCGGCTGGAACTGCGCACCCGCGATGCCGGCCGCCATCTGCTGGGGACCTTCAATGCCCGCCTGGCGGCGGAGAGCGATCTGGTCCACGCCCTGGGCGTCCCGGCGATGGAGGGCGCGCACCTGTCGGTGATCACGGTGCCGGTCGGCGCCGATGGCGTCCTCGAGGCCGAGGGCGAAGAGGTCTATCGGGGAGAGCTGTCGTTTCAGCGACGCGAACCGTGAGGGCCCGCATGGCGGCCGTGTCGCTTCGACGCCTGCAAGACCGGCGGCCCCTTGGCAAGCTTAGGGAAGCCGGACCTTGGGCGAACCGGCTGCTGGCGACGGCCTGTCCATCCGGCTTCGACGCGCTTCGGTGAGCGGCGTCAGGCGCGGGCGGCCTGGCGCTCGACCGTGGACAGGCTCAGGGACGCGGTGAGGCCGGCGGCCAGGCGGGCGGCGCTGAGCACGCGGTTCCGGCCCGCCGCCTTGGCATAATAGAGCGCGTCGTCCGCCTCCTTGATGAGGCCGCTGATGGATGGCGCATCATCGGGCGCCACCGCTGCCAGTGTGGAAACGCCGACGGTCACCGTCGCGCGGATGGCGCATTGATCCACTTCCCAGAGCTCGGATTCGGCGGTGGTGCGCAGCCGTTCGCCGATCTCCAGTGCGGCCTTGCCGTCGGCTCCCGGCAGCACCACGCAGAATTCCTCACCGCCAATGCGGCCGATGAGATCCTGCGCCCGCACGCTCTGGCGGGCGACCTCGGCGAACCGGCGCAGCACCGCATCCCCCACCTGGTGGCCAAAGCGGTCGTTGACCGTCTTGAAGTGGTCGAGGTCGAGCATCAGCACTGAGAGGGGGTGGCGCTGGGCGCGCGCCTCTTCCAGCAGCAGGCGCCCCTGCAACAGGGTGGTGCGCCGATTGAGCAGGCCGGTGAGGTCGTCGCGGGAGGCCAGCCGGTCCAGCACCAGATAGAGCGAGGCGAAGTTCCAGCCCGTCACCAGGGCCAGGGAGGCGAGCAGCACCAGGCCCTGGGCGGACCCGGACAACGCATTCATGGGCATGATCCAGCCCACGGCGACGCCCAGCGCCCGCGCCACATAGAACAGGCTGAGCAGCACCAGGAGCAGGGCGAAGGTGAGCCGCGCCCGCGAGCGCATCTCGCCCGGCCGGCGTTGGAGCATGATCCACGTGCCCACGCCGCACCAGACGGCGATGAGCAGCGAGCCGATGACGATGCGCTGCCCCAGATTGTCGCCCATCAGGTAGGAGATGAGCAGAAGGCCGGTGCTGGCGAGGGCCGCCGCGAGGGAGAGGGCGAGCAGGGGGCGCTGGCCGTCGAACGCGCGGATGCCGGTGAGCAGCAGGCCCAGCCAGACATAGATCAGGCCGTTGCCGACCACCACCACGAAGGCCAGGGGCAGGTCGGCGCGCAGCGCCAGCACCAAGGCGCCAGCTGCGCCGGTGACGTTCGCAATTCCCCAATAGCCCAGCGCGGACACGTTTGTCCGGTATTTCAACACCATCTGGACGCCGGCAATCAGACAACACACCACGGCCGCGGTCATCAGAAGCGTCGGGACATGGAGGATCATGCCGAAAAACCACGGTTCGGCTGGAGGGCTGAGGCTAACAACTAGTCATGCATGAAATCCCAGGGGGCACAAGCTGGCCGTGTGTTGAGCGTGTACCCTCAAATCCGCTGAGGCCGGCGCAAGGTGGATCTGGTCGCGGATTCAAGGCGCTGGCGTTGGAGGGGCGGGTCGCTATCATGCCCGCGCCGGCCGAAGGAGCCGAGAGGTGCCGCATGACCGAATCATCTCTGCCGCGTCCCGTGGATCGGGCCCTGGATCCGAGCTTCCGCCATGGCCAGTCCACCGAGCCCAATTATTCCGGCGTCACCTCGTTCCTGCGCCGGCGCTACGCGCGCGATGGCGGCGGCGCCGAGGTGGTGGTGTGGGGCGTGCCGCTGGATGTGGCAGTGTCGAACCGCCCCGGCACGCGGTTTGGGCCGCGGGCCATCCGCGCCGCCTCCACCATCCTCGATGGTGACCCCTTCTATCCCTTCGGCCTCGATCCCTTCGCCACCCTCGATGTCGCCGATGGCGGCGACTGCGTGTTCGATTACGGCCTGCCCGCCGGCATTCCCCAGGCCATCGCCAGCCAGGCGGCGGCCCATTATGCCCGCGGCAGCCACCTCATCACCCTCGGCGGTGACCACTTCCTCACCTATCCGGTGTTGCAGGCGCTGGTGGCGCGGCTCGGCGAGCCGGTCGCCTTGATCCAGTTCGATGCGCACCAGGATACCTGGGGTGACGGCGGTGACCGGGTGGATCACGGCACCATGATTACCCGGGCGGTGAAGGACGGGCTGATCCGCACCGATCGGTCGGTGCAGGTGGGCATCCGCACCCATGCGCCGGAAACCTATGGCATCGAGATCATCGACGCGCTGACGGCGGGGGAGATCGGCCCGGCCGCCCTGGCCGCGCGGATTGCCGCGCGGGTGGGGTCGGCGCCGGTCTATCTGTCCTTCGACATCGACGCGCTGGATCCGGCGTTCGCCCCGGGCACCGGCACGCCGGTCTGCGGCGGCCTCACCAGCCGCGAGGTCATTGCCTGCCTGCGGCAGCTGGGCGGGCTCGACTTCAAGGGTTTCGACGTGGTGGAGGTGTCGCCGCCCTATGACCATGCCGAACTCACCGCGCTGGCCGGCGCCACCCTGCCGTCGCTCTACCTGTGCCTGCTGGCGCAGCGGAAGGCCGCGGGGCACCGGATCGCCCTGTGAGGCAGCCCTTGCAGCTTGCGCGGCCATATGGGACACGCCCGGCGGATCTGTGCTGAGGGGGGCGACATGGGGAGAGACCGATCCGGCGTTGCGCCGTATGCGCTGCCGCTGGCGGGGCTGGTGTTCGCCGCCCTGCTGGCCAGCTTTGCCGCCTGGACGCCGGAAGCGGCCGCGGCGGCGCACAGCGGCGTTCTCGAAGCCGTCATCGGCGTGGTGTCGGTGCTGCTGTTGTGCGGCGCCGCCTTTTCGGCGGTGACCCATTCCGACGTGGTGGCCGAGCGACTTGGCCAGCCCTACGGCACTTTGGTGCTGACCCTTTCAGTGACGCTCATCGAGGTCTCGGTGATCGCCTCCATGATGCTGCACAACGCCGCCAACCCCACCCTGGCGCGCGAGTCGGTGTTCTCGGTCATCATGATCGTCACCACCGGCATTGTCGGCCTGTGCCTGCTGCTGGGCAGCCTCAAGCACCGCGAGCAGGCGATCCAGCAGCAGGGGGTGTCCGGCTTCCTCTCGGTGATCATTGCGCTGGGGGTGCTGCTGCTGGTGCTGCCCAGTGAGACCCATGACGGTGCCACCGGCGAGTTTTCCCCGGTGCAGCTGGTCACCATGGCGTTCGTGGCGGTGGGGCTCTACGGCACGTTTCTCTACATGCAGACCGTGCGCTACCGCGAGCATTTCGCCAGCCAGCCGCCGGAGCACGGGGAGCAACGCCCCTCGCTGCGGCGTTTCTGGATCGCGACGGTGATGCTGCTGCTGTCGCTGGCGGCGGTGGTGTCGCTGTCGCACCATGTGGCGGTGGCGTTCGAGGATTTCCTGGCCCTGTTCCCCCTGGCCGATCCCGATGCGGTGACCGGGGCGCTGGTGGCCATCCTCTTGTTGATGCCGGAGGGCATCACGGCGGTGCGGGCGGCGGCGGCCAATCATCTGCAGCACAGCCTCAACATCGCGCTCGGCTCGGTGCTCGCCACCATCGCCTTGACCATTCCGGCCATGGCGGCGCTGAGCGTGATGCTGGGGCTGCCCATGGTGCTGGGCCTGGAGAACGAGGACCGCACCATGATGGTGCTGACCTTCGTCATGTGCATCCTGTCGTTCGGCACCGGGCGCACCAACGCCCTCAACGGCGTGGTGCATCTCATTCTGTTCGGGGTCTATGTGCTGCTGCTGTTCGTGCCGTGAGGCGGGCGGCGGTCTTTGGTGGTGGTCTTTGGTGGACATGGGCGGGGGCAGGTGGCATGTTCCGCCCGATTTCGGAACGAGGCGCGGGCCGTGAAGACTCTCCTGACCTACATCTTCACCTGGTGGAACAAGCAGACCATCGGCACTTGGTGGTGGACCAAGCGCTATGGTGAGTTCGTGGGGCAGGACGAGCTCGGCAACCGCTATTTTCGCACCAAGGGTGGCGCCATCGATCCCACTCTCGGCTTCGAGCGGCGCTGGGTGATCTATCCGGGCTATGCGGAAGCCTCCTCGGTGCCGCCCGGCTGGTGGGGCTGGCTCCACCATCGGGTGGACACGCCGCCGGTGGATGAGAGCTACACCCCGTTCCCGTGGCAGAAGCCCCACCGCGCGAACATGACCGGCACCCCGGCCGCCTACCATCCCAAGGGCTCCGTGCTCACCGGCGGCCATCGGCCCAAGGTGACCGGCGACTACAAGGCCTGGACGCCCGGCGAGTGAGGCCGGGCCCGGGCATGTGGCGCAGGGGGCAGGGGGATGCCATGCCCTGTTCAGGCCGCATTGTCGGTGCTAGTCGCAACGGTCATCGGGATCGGACCGGTCCGGATGACGCCGCGGGTGCGCCCGTGATTCTTTTGTCAGCGCGGTGCGCCTGAAGCATGAAGCGGATGTCCCAAGGCTCTCGTTCTCCTCGCTCCCGTTTTGACGGTGCCCGCACTTTCGGCCTGCCAGTGCTGGCCCTGCTGGCTATCGTGACGGGCGCGGCGCCGGCCGCGGCGCAGCTGCAGCGTTCGGGCATCGAGCAGTCGCCTCTGCCGCCGCCGCCCAGCAGCGGTATGCCCACCGCGCCCGATCCCCGTCGCCTGCCCAACCGGGTGCCGCAGCCGGCGGCCGCCACGGCGGCGGTGCCCACTGCACCAGGGGGTGTGGAAGGGGATGTGGTGGTGGTGCGTCCGCCGTCGGTGCGCATCCACAATCGCTATGCGGTCTATGCCGGCCTCGACAAGATCACGGGCCGTACCACCACGTTCGATGTGGCCATCGGCGAAACCGCCCAGTTCGGTGCGCTGCAGGTGACCCCGCGGGTCTGCTACACCCGCCCGGAGGACGAGACCCGCAACGTCACCTCCTTCACCGAGGTGAACGAGGTGACCCTGAAGGGTGAGGCCAAGCGCATCTTCACCGGCTGGATGTTCGCCTCCAGTCCCGGCCTGCACGCGGTGGAGCACCCGATCTATGACGTGTGGCTGATCGGCTGCAAGGCGCCGGAACCGGTCACCGCGGCGCCCGCGGGCCAGCAGTAGAAATCCCCCTCCGCCGCCAGGGCGTGGTCGAGCAGCCGGTGATACTGGCGGCGCGACACCTCGATGGCCCCGAACGTGGAGAGGTGGCTGGTCACGAACTGGGTGTCCAGCAGGCGGAAGCCGCCGGCGATGAGGCGGCCCACCAGATGCACCAGCGCCACCTTGGAGGCGTCCCGCTCGCGGTGAAACATGCTTTCGCCGAAGAAGGCGGCGCCGAGCCGGACCCCATAAAGCCCGCCCACCAGCTGGCCGTCGCGCCAGGCTTCCACCGTGTGGCAGCGCCCGCGCGCGAACAATTCCCCATAAAGCCGGCGGATGCGGGTGTTGATCCAGGTCTTCTCGCGGCCATCCTGCGGTTCGGCGCAGCCGGCGATCACGCCCTCGAAGTCGCTGTCGACCCGCACCTCGAACTTGTCCGAGCGCACGGTCCGCGCCAGCCGCGACGAAATGCGGAAGGCATCCAGGGGGATGATGCCGCGCCGCTCGGGCTCGATCCAGTAGAGCCCCGGGTCGTCGGCATTCTCGGCCATGGGGAAGATGCCGCAGGCGTAGGCCTTCAGCAGCACTTCCGGGGTGATCTCGACGATCTGGTCGTTGGGGCGGCTCATGCGACGGGATCCTCACCGACAATTGGCGCAACTCTATGGCGCTGTGTCGCCCATCGCCCGCGAAAAACCTATTCGCGTTGCAGGAAGGCGCCGATGCGCGCCACCGCCTCGCGCATGTCGGCGGCGGAGCCGGCATAGGACAGGCGCAGGAACTGTTTGCCCCGGAAGGGATCGAAATCCACGCCGGGGGTGGTGGCCACGTGCACGGCATCGAGCATGCGGGTGGCGAAAGCGGCGGAATCGCCGGTGAAGGCGGAGACGTCGGCATAAAGGTAGAAGGCGCCGTCGGCGGGCAGGAAATGGCGCAGGCCGACCTGCGGCAGGCCTTCGGTGAGAATGCGCCGGTTTTCCAGATAGCCCGCCTTCACCCGGTCCATCTCCGCCCGCCCGTCGAAGGCTGCCGCCGCGGCGATCTGCGACAGGGTGGGCACGGAGATGGACAGGTTCTGCTGCAGCCGCTCCATGGTGCGCACCAGGGTGGGGGGCACCACCATCCAGCCCACCCGCCAGCCGGTCATGCAGAAATATTTGGAGAAGGAATTGATGACGGTGACGTCCTCGCCGATCTCCGCCGCGCTCACCGCCGGGAAGGCATAATCGAGGCCGTGATAGATTTCGTCCGACACGAAGGCGATGCCGAGATCGCGGGCGCAGGCGTGGAGCGCGGTCAGCGCCGCCCGGTCCATCATGGTGCCGGTGGGATTGCCGGGGCTCGCCACCAGCACACCCTTCAGTGGCGCGGCGCGATGGGCTTCGATGAGCTGGGCCGGGGTGAGCGCGAAGCGATCCTCGGCCCGGGTCTCGATCAGCACCGGCTCGCAGCCCAGGGCGGACAGCACATGGCGATAGGGCGGGTAGCCGGGGGCGGCAATGGCCACCCGGTCGCCCGCCTCGAACAGGGCCAGGAAGGCGAGAATGAAGCCGCCGGACGACCCATTGGTCACCACCACCCGCTCGGGGTCGAGGGTGAGCCCGTGGGCATATTGGTAGTGTTCGGCGATTCGCGTCCGCAGCGCCGGCATGCCGAGGGCGGCCGTATAGCCCACCTGTCCGGCCTCGAGCGCGGCGGCGGCGGCCTGGCGGGCAGTCAGCGGCGCCGGCGCCGCCGGTTGCCCGACCTCCAGATGCATCACCGTGGCGCCGGCCGCCTCCAACCGCGCCGCATGCTCCATCACGTCCATGACGATGAAGGGGGCGACGGCGCTGCGGCGTGAGGGCGTAACGCCGGCGGGAGAAGAGGTCATGATGGAAATCCTTCGGGTCGAACTGCGCGCGGGGCGCGCCGCCGTGCTGCCGCCGTAATCTCGCGGTCCTTGGAAGAGGTGTCGCCCCAATGTGAAGGGCCGCCCGTTGACCCAGCGGCCGCAAGGCGCCAGTGTCCGGCCGCTTCGTAGCTCGGGCGGGGCCGCTCGCCAAGGGGGCGCGTGGGTTCAGGGCGTTGCGGCCCGGTGCACCCGGCTCTTCGGCGGCTGGACGAGGGATGTGGGACGAGGGACGAGGAGCGTGGCCGGCGGCTGCGGCGGTTGAGGATCAGGGCAGGCGCCGGCTCGCGCGGAGCGGGTCGGGGCCACGAACCAGCGAGGCGAAGCGTCGGCAACAATGGCGGTGTCAATCTCCTCCCGATCTGCAGGCGACGCCCTGCGTCTTGTCGGGCGACGGGCCTGCCAGGCCCTCGCCGCACTGGCCGTGGCGGCGCTGCCCTGGCACGCGGCGCAGGCCCAGCCAGCCGGCGGGCAGGGCCGGGTTTCCACCATCCGCGACACGGAAATCGAGAATTTGCTGCGCGACTACACCCGGCCCATCCTGAAAGCGGCGGGGCTGGCGCAGCAGAATGTGGAAGTGGTGCTGATCAACGATCGCTCCTTCAACGCCTTCGTGGCCGATGGCCGCCGCATCTTCGTGAACACCGGGGCGCTCATCGATTCGAAGACGCCCAATCAGATCATCGGCGTGCTGGCCCACGAAAGCGGCCACATCGCCGGCGGGCATCTGGCCCGCATGCGCCAGCAATTGGCCGGCGCCCAGACCATGGCGGTGGTAGCCATGCTGCTGGCCGGCGCCGGCGTGGCGGCGGGCGCGGCCAGTGGCATGGACGGTCGCAATCTCGGCAATGTCGCCGCCGCTGGCATGAGCGCGCCGCAGGAGATGATCCGCCGCTCGCTGCTCTCCTACCAGCGCAGCGAGGAGCAGGCGGCAGACCGCTCCGCGGTGCGGTATCTCGATGCCACAAAGCAGTCGTCCAAAGGCATGCTGGAGACGTTCGAGCGCTTTCAGAACGACCAGCTGTTCATCAGCCAGCGCATCGACCCCTATCTGCTGAGCCACCCCATGGCGCGCGAGCGCATCGCCGCGCTGGAGCAATTGGCCAAGAGCAGCCCCTATTACAACGTCAAGGATCCGCCGGCGCTGCAGGAGCGGCATGACTTGATGCGCGCCAAGCTGATCGCCTTCACCGAGCGGCCGGAAGCGGTGGCGCGCCAATATCCTTATTCCGACGCTTCCCTGGCGGCGCAATACGCGCGGGCCATTTCCGCCTATCGCTTCGGCAATGTGAACGGCGCGGTGGCGCAGATCGACGCCTTGATCGCCCGCCAGCCCAACAATCCCTATTTCTACGAGTTGAAGGGCCAGGCGCTGCTGGAGGCCGGGCGCGCCGGCCAGGCGGTTCCGGTGCTGCGCAAGGCGGTGGACCTGTCCAATGGCGCGCCGCTCATCCGGGCCATGCTGGGGCAGGCGCTGGTGCAGACCGGCAGCGGCGGCAAGCCGGAGGATGCCATTCCGGAACTGATCCAGGCCACTCAGCGCGATCCCAATTCAGCGGGCGCCTGGCGCTCCCTGTCCATCGCCTATGGCCGCAAGGGCGATCTGGCAAATGCCGATCTGGCGGCCGCCAACGCGGCCATCGCCAGTGGCGACGCCAAGTTCGGGCGTGAGTTGGCGGCGCGGGCCCGCAAGCGCTTTCCCACCGGCTCGCCCGGTTGGCTCCGGGCCGACGACCTCGTGAACTTCAAGCCGCCGCAGAGCGCCCAGGGCGGGCGCTCCGATGACCGCTGAACCCATTCATTCCATGGAGAGTCTCATGTTCTCGCGCCTCGGCCTTCGCGCCGGTCTGATCCCGCTGGCCCTGGCCGCGCTGGTGTCCGCCACCCCGGCGTCCGCCTTCACCGACGAGGAGAAGAAGGAGCTCGGGCCTGTCATCCGAGAGTATCTGCTGCAGAATCCCGAGGTGCTGCAGGAGGCCATCGCGGTGCTGGAAGCGCGCCACAACGAGGCCGAGGCCAAGTCCCGCAACCAGGCCCTGAGCCAGATCAAGCCGTTGCTGGAGAGCCCGCGCGGCGTGGTGGTGGGCAATCCCAAGGGTGACGTCACCCTGGTGGAGTTCTTCGACTACAATTGCGGCTACTGCAAGCGGGCCCTCTCCGACCTGCAGGAGCTGATCAAGGAAGACCCGAACCTCAAGGTGGTGCTGCGCGAATTCCCGGTGCTTGGCCCGGGCTCGGTGGAAGCCGCCCAGGTGGCTGTGGCGGTGCGCATGGTGGCGCCCGAGAAGTATATGGACTTCCATCAGGCGCTGCTGAACGGTCGTGGCCAGGCGGATCGGGCCAAGGCGTTGGCGGCGGCCAAGCAGGTGGGCATCGATCCCGCCCTGCTGCAGAAGCAGGCCACCTCGCCGGAGCTCAACGCGACCCTCGACGAGAGCATGAAGATCGCCGAGGCGCTGTCGCTCAACGGCACGCCCTCCTACGTGGTGGGCGACGAGGTGGTGGTGGGCGCTGTGGGCTTCGACAAGCTCAAAGCCGCGGTGGCCGCCACCCGCGCCAACGCCAAGGGTGCGGCCGGCGCCAAGTGATGTGCCGCCAGTGAGACGGTCGGAGCGGGCGAGCGGGGCGCATCGGCCGGCCCGCTGGTCAGCCTTGGTTTACCAGCCATGACGGGCCCGCGCCGCGCTCCCCTTTCCTTGCGTGGCGCGTGACCCTATAACGACGCCGACCCGGCCATGTGGCGCCGGCGGCAGATGTTTTGCGGATGCTCCCTCTCATCCACGTCCTGAACGGGCCCAATCTCAATCTTCTCGGCACCCGGGAGCCCGGCATCTACGGTGCGGCGACCCTCGCCGACGTGGAGGCGCTGTGTCGTGCCGCGGCCGAGCGGCTGGGCTTCGACATGGTGTTCGCCCAGACCAATTCCGAAGGCGCCCTGGTGGATCTCATCCAGGCGGCGCGGGGCGCCCGAGGCATCGTGCTGAACGCGGCGGCCTACACCCATACCTCTGTCGCCGTGCGCGATGCGGTGGCGGCGGTGGGCGTGCCCACCATCGAGGTGCATCTGTCCAACGTGTTCAGCCGCGAGCCCTTCCGCCACCACTCCTATCTGTCGCCGGTGGTGCGTGGGGTGATCTGCGGCTTCGGCCCGCAGAGCTACGCACTCGCCATCGCGGCCCTGGCCGATCTTCCGCCGCCCTGACGGCGGCTTGTCGAACCCTCAAGAGCCCTCGTGCGGCCCCATGGCCGGCAGAGCAGGAACATGATGAAGCCTACCAAACCCCAGATCGACACCGACCTCGTCAAGGATATCGCCAAGCTGCTGTCCGACAGCGATCTGACCGAGATCGAGGTGGAGCACGAAGGCCTGCGCATCCGCGTCGCGCGCGCGCCGGCTCCGGTCACCGTGGCCGCCGCCCCGGCGGCGCCGGTCGTGGCCGCCGCGCCGGTGGCCGCGGCGCCCGTCGCCGAGGCGCCGGCCGACCTCTCCAAGCATCCGGGCGCCGTGGCCTCGCCCATGGTGGGCACCGCCTATCTCGCGCCCGAGCCCGGCGCCGCCAACTTCGTCGAAGTGGGCACCAGCGTGCGGGAAGGCCAGACGGTGCTGATCGTCGAGGCCATGAAGACCATGAACGCCATTCCCGCGCCCCGTTCGGGCACGGTGACGCGGATCCTCGTGGGCAATGCGCAGCCGGTGGAATACGGCGAGCCGCTGATGATCATCGAGTGAGCGCGTTTTCCCGAGGGCAGGCCTGATGTTCAAGAAAATCCTCATCGCCAACCGGGGCGAGATCGCGTTGCGCATCCTGCGCGCGTGCAAGGAGCTCGACATCGCCACCGTGGCG
Source organism: Xanthobacter sp. NM-25 (assembly GCF_022138605.1). Lineage (GTDB taxonomy): Bacteria > Pseudomonadota > Alphaproteobacteria > Rhizobiales > Xanthobacteraceae > Xanthobacter. Next base: position 204,559 of record NZ_JACBFS010000001.1, on the reverse strand, counting down.
GTGCACTCCACCGCCGACGCCGACGCCATGCATGTGCGGCTCGCCGACGAGAGCGTGTGCATCGGCCCGCCGGCGGCGCGGGACAGCTATCTCAACATCCCGTCCATTCTCGCCGCCTGTGAGATCACCGGCGCCGATGCGGTGCACCCGGGTTATGGCTTCCTGGCCGAGAATGCCCGCTTCGCCGAGATCCTGGCCGACCACAATATCGGCTTCATCGGCCCCAAGGCGGAGCACATCCGCATCATGGGCGACAAGATCGAGGCCAAGAAGACCGCCCAGGCCTTGGGCATTCCGGTGGTGCCCGGTTCCGAGGGCGGCATCCGCGACGATGCCGAGGCCCATCGGGTGGCGGAAGAGATCGGCTATCCGGTGCTGGTGAAGGCGGCCGCCGGTGGCGGCGGGCGCGGCATGAAGGTGGCGCTCAGCAAGGAGGATCTGTCCCAGGCCCTCTCCACCGCCCGCATCGAGGCCAAGGCGGCGTTCGGCGACGATGCCGTCTATCTGGAGAAGTATCTCTCCACCCCGCGCCATATCGAGGTGCAGGTGCTGGGCGACGGCCGCGGCAACGCCATTCATCTGGGCGAGCGCGACTGTTCCCTGCAGCGGCGCCACCAGAAGGTGTGGGAGGAGGCGCCCTCGCCGGTGATCACCCCCGAGCAGCGGGCGGAGATCGGCGAGACCTGCGCCAACGCCATGCGGCAGCTGAAGTATCTCGGCGTCGGCACCATCGAGTTCCTGTATGAGAACGGCCGCTTCTATTTCATCGAGATGAACACCCGCATCCAGGTGGAGCATCCGGTGACGGAGATGGTCACCGGCATCGACCTCATCAACGAGCAGATCCGCGTGGCGGCAGGCGAGCCCATGGGCCTCACCCAGGCTGATGTGGCGATCGACGGCCATGCCATCGAATGCCGGGTGAATGCCGAGCACCCCACCACCTTCCGGCCCTCGCCGGGCAGGATCACTCACTACCACGTGCCGGGTGGCCTGGGCGTGCGGGTGGATTCCAACGCCTACCAGGGCTATGTGATCCCCCCCACCTATGACAGCCTGGTGGGCAAGCTGATCGTCTACGGCAAGACCCGGGACGAGTGCCTGCGCCGCCTGCGCCGGGCACTGGACGAGTTCGTGGTGGACGGCATCGACACCACGCTGCCCCTGTTCCGCACCCTGGTGCGGACGCCGGACATCGCCGCGGCCCAATACGACATCCATTGGCTCGAGCATTTCCTGGCCGATCGGGCCGGCGAAGGCATCGGCTGAAGCTGTCGAGTGAGCCCGACGCGCCCTGGCGCGCCGGGCACACCTGCTGGTCCCATCTGACGGCCACAGTGCCCTGGTCCCCTCTTGCGGGCGAGAGCGGGGGGCGGTCGTCTTCGCCGCCCGCCGGTGTCTGCGCCGCCCGGCCCCGCTGTCGTGGTTGTGTTGACCTTGCGTCCTCTCACCGCGTGCAGATGTTGATGGGTCTCGGCGTGAAGAAAAATCTTAACACTTCATCGACAACTTCACCTGCTCTGTGAGAGCCGGGCGCCCGCCGCTCGCGGAGGGGTTGGATACAGTGCCGCGACGTTGTTGCGTCAAGGACACACCACCCGATTGATTGCCGTGATGCCGCCACTTGGGTACCGGGGTCGCCAGATCGTAGGTGCTTCTTCATCCTCAGGCGGCATAATGCGGAATCGAGGCAGAGGGTGCGGTGAGAGGCGATCGAGGTGCCACAAGGCGCTGATTTCGATTGCTACCTTGCCGTTTGCCGAGCGGGTGGGGCGTGCTAAAGGCTGTCCTCTCCGGCCGATGCCGCGGTGCGCTGCGGCGTGAGTCGTGGCGGATGGGGCCGTGAGAGATTGGGTTCTGGCGCGGGTTTGGGTGATCGTTGAAGTCAGCGAGAAGGCCGGGGGAATGGTGTTGAATTGGTTCCGCAAGTGCCGGCTCGCATGGGGCAATGCCTCGAGGACCGCACCTGCGCTCCTGGTGCTGGCGCTAACGGCAGGCTTTGGCCTCGCCGGCTGCGACGCGCTGCCGCGATCGGGGCCGATGGCGACCCAGATCCAGATGGAAAGCCAGAGTCCCGGCGATTTTCCCTTCCGTCTCGTGCCGGTCGACGTGGCCGTGAGCCGGGTGCTGCTGCAGGTGCCGGACAACAGCATGTCCACCAGCGGCTTCTTCCGTCCTGATCGGGGCGGTCACGCCGGGTCCGGGCCGGTGCTCGGTCCGGGTGACGTGCTCTCCATCACCGTGATGGAGCCGGCTTCGGGTGGCGTGTTCTCGGGGATCAGCTCGGTCACCGCGGGTGGCCAGTCGGCAGCCCTGGTGACGCTGCCGGAGATGCCCATCGACAGCCAGGGCATCATCACGTTCCCGCTGGTCGGTGCCTTGAACGTCTCTGGCAAGACCACCCGCCAGGTCGGTCAGATGCTGGAAGAAGAGCTCAAGAGCCGGATCATCCAGCCGCAGGTCATCGTGCGCCTGGTGGGCAACTTCTCCAACAAGGTGATCATTGCCGGTGCCGTGCGCACGCCCGGCGAGTTCAACATCACCGCCGCCGGCGAGACCTTGCTGCAGCTGGTGACCCGCGCCGGTGGGCCGGCGATCTCGCCCGGCAATGCCATGGTGGAGCTCACCCGCAACGGCACCACCAAATCGGTGCGTCTGCAGGCCCTGATCAATCAGCCCACCGCCGATGTGCGTCTCAAGGGCGGCGATTTCATCAATATCGCCGACAAGCCCCGCACCTATCTCATCATGGGCGCCGCGGGCCGGACCACGGAGGCGACGCTGCCGGTGACGAAGCTCTCGCTGGCCTCGGCTCTGGCCCGCGCCGGTGGGCCCATCGATACCCGCGCCGACGTGAAGGGCATCTTCGTGCTGCGCTACGAGCCGAAGCGCGTGGTGGAGATGCTGACGCCGGAGCAGCCGGTGGAAAGCGCCTATGTGCCGGTGGTCTTCCAGCTGGATCTGTCGGAGGCTTCCGGCTTCTTCCTGGCCGATAGCTTCGTGGTGCGTGAGCGCGACATCATCTATCTGTCGAATGCCTCCTCGGTGGAACTGCAGAAGCTTCTGGAGCTGTTCCGTGTCGCCGCCGGCCCGGTGATCAGCGGCGCCACCGTCGCCAACGATTTCAACTGATCTTGTGCGAACCCTCGCCCCCGCGGGCGAGGGGCGCCTTCTCGCGCGGCTGGCGTGCGTCCGCGCGGCCAGCCGCTCAAGGCGGCCAATGGGTGTTGCCCGACGCCGCGCAGATCGGATATGCCGGGCCTGTAACGTGGCCGGCACGGCCGCTGACTGGGAATGGGTGGATGAAGACCATGTCGCAGCAGGCTTCTCAGCCGCAGGGGGCGCAGATGGGCAAGCGGATTGCCGCCATTGCCGCGCTGGCGGGCGCGCTTCTCGCGGGTGCTCCCGCGCGCGCAGAAACGCCGACGGCCACTCCTGCGCCAACGGAAACGTCCTCGACGCATGACGACTGGACCGTGCGCTGCAAGCCGGAGGCGAAAGGCCGCTCCTGCGAGGCGGTGCAGACCCTGCAGACCGAGGACCTCAAGAACATTCTGGCGCACATGGCCGTGCGCGCCATCAAGGACGGGCCGGTCTATCTGATCGTCCAGGTGCCGCCGGGCGTTTGGCTGCCGGCCAATGTGACCTTCAAGGTCGGCGGCGTGCCGGATCTGGTGCTCACCTACAAGCGCTGCGGCCAGAGCTGCATTGCCTCGCTCAAGCTGGAGCCGGCGCAGGTGGCGGCGCTGAAGGCCAGCGCGGGCAAGGGGGAACTGCTGTTCGAGAATGGCTCGCGCAATCCGGTCATCCTGCCGATCTCCTTCAAGGGGCTCGGCGAGGCGATGGCGGCGGCCCTCAACAAGTGATGACAGAACGGGGCCGCAAGGCCCCGTTTTTGTTTCCCGCGCCCGGAAGACCCCTCAGCCGCGGGCCCGCAGCTCGCGGCGCAGGATCTTGCCCGTGGCGGTCATGGGCAAAGTGTCGGTGAAGGCCACCTGGCGCGGATATTCGTGGGCGGACAGCCGCTCCTTGACGTGATCCTGGATCTCGCGGGCCAAGGCATCGTCGCCGGTGAAGCCGGGCTTGAGCACCAGCCAGGCCTTCACCGCCTCGGTGCGTACCGGGTCCGGCACGCCGACCACCGCCGCCAGCGCCACCGCCGGATGCTTCAAGAGGCAATCCTCGATCTCACCGGGGCCGATGCGGTAGCCGGCGGAGGTGATCACGTCATCGGCGCGGCCGAGGTACCACAGATAGCCGTCCGCATCGGCCTTGCCGCGATCGCCGGTGAGCAGGAAGTCACCCGCATATTTCTGCGCGGTGGCGTCCGGATTCTTCCAATATTCCAGCATCATCACCGGGTCGCCGCGGCGGATGGCGATATGGCCTTCCGCGCCCACCGGCAGCTCGGTGCCGTCATCGTCGACGATGCGCACGTCATGGCCGGGCATGGGCTTGCCCATGGCGCCGGGGCGGATGGGGAAGAAATTGGAATTGGAGCCCACCACCAGATTGCATTCGGTCTGGCCATAGATCTCCCGCGCTTCCACCCCCAGCCGCTCGGCCACGAAGGCGCCCAGCTCCGCCCCGAGGGTCTCGCCACCGGTGAGCAGGGACCGCAGCTTCAGTCCGTCATGGCGCACATCCGCCTGTCGCAGCAGCTTCAGGGCGGTGGGCGGCAGGAACACGTTGCGCACGGCGTGGGTGGCCATCAGCGCCATCGCCGCCTCGGGATCGAACTTGCGGGCCCGATGGGCCAGCACCGGCACGCCGAGGTGCAGGGTGGGGAACAGCACGTCGAACAGCCCGCCGATCCAGGCCCAGTCGGCCGGGGTCCAGTGCAGGTCGCCGGGCTGCGGCATGTCCTGGTGGATCACCTGCAGGCAGGGCAGGTGGCCCAGCAGCACCCGGTGACCATGCAGGGCGCCCTTGGGGTTCCCCGTGGTGCCGGAGGTGAAGATGATGATGCCGGGATCATCGGGGCCGGTGTCCACTGGCGTGAAACGATCAGAAGCCGTCTCCAGCGCCGTGTCGAAGCTCCGGGCGAAGGCCGCGCCGGCATCCTCGCCGATGACGAAGACATGGACGAGTTCCGGCAGGCGCTCGCGCACCCGCTCCAGCTTGGCGAGGCCGGCAAGGTCGGTGATGAGGGCGCGGGCGCCGGAGGCGGCAAGGCGATATTCCAGCGCTTCATCGCCGAAGAGGGTGAACAGCGGCACCGAGATCATGCCGGCCTTGAAGGCGGCGATATGGGCGATGGCGGTTTCTGGGGCCTGGGGCAGGAACACCGCCACCCGATCGCCCCGCTGGAGCCCACCGGCCACCAAAGCGTTGGCGAATCGGTTGGAGAGGGCCTTGAGGTCGTCGAACGAATAGGTGCGGGTGGCGCCGCTTTCCTCCACGAACATCAGGGCCGGCTTGCCGGAGCCATCGGCATGGGCATCGGCACAGGCGACGCCCATGTTGTAACGGGCGGGAAGGCGCCAGGAGAACGCGCGGCGCAGGGCGTCGTAGGTGCTGGGATCAGCCATGGGTTTCCTCCGCCGGCGCCTCTTGGGGGCACCTTCGTGGCGATTAGGAAACGATCGAACGTTTTTTTCCTGAGATGGTCAAGAGGGCACGCTGCGTCATCCGCGCCACCGAAGGGGGCGCGAACGGGGGCAGGTGAACGGGGGCAGGTGAACGGGTGTTGCGGGGGCGGCTCGAAAGCTCAGGCCATCAGCCCCATGGCATCGGCGGCGGCGGCGCGGATGGCGGCGATGTTGGTGCGGTAGCCCTCGATGCCGCCCTTGAACACGGCGGAGCCGGCCACCAGCACATCCGCACCGGCCTGGGCGCACTGGGCGCCGGTGAGCGGATTGACGCCGCCGTCCACTTCCAGGCGGATGTCGCGGCCGCGGATCATGTCGCGGATGCGGGTGATCTTGGGCAGGACGGCGGGAATGAAGGCCTGGCCGCCGAAGCCCGGGTTCACGCTCATCACCAGCACCAGGTCCACCTTGTCGAGCACATAGTCGAGCGTGCTCTCAGGGGTCGCCGGATTGAGCGCGACGCCAGCCTTCTTGCCGAGGCCGCGGATCACCTGCAGGCAGCGGTCGAGATGGGCGGTGGCCTCCGGGTGGACGGTGATGATGTCCGCGCCGGCGGCGGCGAAGGCCTCCAGATAGGGCTCCACCGGCGAGATCATCAGATGCACGTCGAACACCTTGTCGGTGTGCGGGCGCAGGGCCTTGATGATGTCCGGGCCGAAGGTGAGGTTCGGCACGAAATGGCCGTCCATCACATCGAGATGGATATAGTCCGCCCCCGCACTCACCACGTTGCGCACCTCTTCGCCGAGCCGCGAGAAATCGGAGGCGAGCATGGACGGGGCGATCAGCGGCTGGTTCACGGCGGGGCTCCTGGCAGGCGATAAGGAAGGGGTGGGCGGGTGTTGGTCCCGCCCGAAAGGGCCGCGCCGTGGCGCGGCACCGCTCAATAATAGGAGGCGATCTTCTCCACCTCGGCCTTGGAGCCGAACACCAGCGGAATGCGCTGGTGGATGTGGTGGGGCTGGATGTCCAGGATGCGGGTCTTGCCGTCGGTGGCGCCGCCCTTGGCCTGCTCGGTAAGGAAGGCCACCGGGTTGGCCTCATAGATCAGCCGCAGCCGGCCGTTCTCATAGCCCTTGCGCTGGTCGGCCGGATAGATATAGACGCCGCCGCGGGTGAAGATGCGGAAGGCATCGGCCACCATGGAGCCCACCCAGCGCATGTTGAAATCCTTGCCGCGCGGGCCCTCCTTGCCGGCCAGGCAATCGGCGAGATAGGCCTTCATGGGCGCCTGCCACTGGCGCACGTTGGACTGGTTGACGCCGTATTCCTTGGTCTCCGCCGGAATCTCCACCGCCGCCCGGGCGAGGAAGAACTCGCGCTTGTCCCGGTCGTAGACGAACACCTGGGTGCCGGCGCCGAAGGTCGCCACCAGGATGGTCGCCGGCCCATAGGCCAGGAAGCCGGCCGCCAGCTGCTCGCGGCCCGGCCGCATCACCGCATCCACCGGATTGGCGTGGGTGGCGGTATCATACGGTAGGATGGAATAGATGGTGCCCACCGACACGTTGGTGTCGATGTTGGAGGAGCCGTCCAGGGGGTCCACCGCCACCACGAGGCGTCCCGTGGCATTGATGGGAACGAGGTCCTCGCTCTCCTCCGAGGCCAGGAAGGCCACTTCGGTGCCCTTCAGCGCGGCGACGATGCGCTCTTCGGCGATGACGTCGAGCTCTTTCTGGGTGTCGCCACCGCCGTTGGGATCGGTGCCGTGGATCTTGCCGAGGCTTTCCTCGAGCGGCCCGCGGGCCACCAGATCGGCGATGCCCACCCCGGTGGTGGCGATGGTGCGCACGGCTTCCGCCACCGCCTGCCGGCCGGCATCGGCGCCCGCCCAGTGATTCAGGAACGCCTGAAGGGTCACGATCTCACTCACCACAATCTCTCCGTGCAGCTCCGGCGGCCGCCCCGCCCGCCGCCGTTATGACCCGGCGGGAGGCAAACGGCAAAGGCTTTGCCGGTTCAAGCTCTTAGAAGGGCAGCCATCAGCGGCTGCGGAAGACCTCGATGCCCACATCGCCGAACACGCCGGTCACTGGCGCTCCCGGCTTGTGCACCACCACCCGCACCTGCTCGATCTGCTCGAAATGGTCCAGAAGCCGGCTGGCAATGCGCTCCGCCAGGGTCTCGATGAGGTGCACCGGCGCATCGGTGACCACCGTGCGCACATGCTCGAAGACCTGCTGATAGGAGACGGTGAGGGCCTCATCGTCGGCCCAGGCCGCGGGCCGGGTATCCAGCCACCAGTCCACATCCACCACGAATCGCTGGCCCAGCTCCTGCTCCGCCTGGTGCACGCCGTGGTGCGCGTAGAAGGGCAGGTTGCGGAGGAACAGGCGGTCGGAGCGCGGTGGGCGGGGGGCCCCGGAGGGATCGGCCATGACCGCGCTCTCGGTCAGCATATCTGGATCATCAGGTGTCATTCACGCCTCGCGCGACAGCAGGTGCCGGCTCGCGGTCATAGCCAGGAACCCGGCCACCACCGTGAGGCGATAGTCCGGCCCCGCCGGGTGCCGCACGCATCTGCGCAATCTTCTGTCTTCCTATTGTGTTCCACGACACCTTTCAACGCATCTTCAGCACCACCGGCCGGGCCGGCGGCAACGCGGGCAGGGCCGGCGGCCGTCCCGAGCGCATCAGCTGCGGTAGGAAGGTGGCCGGGTTCACCCCCAGCGCGGCATGCAGCGCCGCATAGGTGGGGGTAGGGCGGGCATTGATCTCCAGCACTTTGGGGCCATCCGACGTGAGGATCACGTCGATGCCGATGATGCCGGACAGGCCCGGAAGCGCATCCACCACCTGCCGCGCCAGGGCGGCGAAGGTGCCGTTGCGGTCCGGCTCGGCGCCGACGGTGGCGCCGGTGACCGCCAGCACGCCGACCAGATGGTGGATCTCCAGGGGATTGGCGGTGAGCAGCCGGGCGCCATCGGGATGCACCAGAACGCTCAGTTCGAGCACTGGGCCGGGCACGAACGGCTGCACCACCAGGTGTGTGCCTGCGGGCAGGCTGGCGCGGTCCGGCCACAGGTGCACCTGTGCGCAGCCGGAACCCTGATCCGGCTTGGAAATCAGCGGCCCGGCAAGGTCCGTCGGCAGCGCGGCCATGGGGAAAGCGGGGACGCAGGGGATGCCCGCCGTGGCGAGGTGACGCGCCGTCGCGCCCTTGCTGGTGGTAATGGCGAGCGTGTCCGGCGCAGAGGCGATGCAGCGGCGGGTGAGGGGCGAGAAGGTTGCCGCCATCCGTTGCAGGATGCCGTCGCTCTCCGGCCCCACCGGCCAGACCGCATCCACGTGCCGGGCGAGCTCGGACCAGACGGCGAAGGGATCTTGTCCCGCCGCCACCGGCACGCTGCCGGTGGCGGCGGGCGGCAGGCGATCATCATGGGCGACGACGATCTCGATCCCCGGCAGTTCCTCCACGTCGGCGATCAGGGCGTCGCGGATCAAGCTGGCGCCGGGCAGCAGCAGCTCGGGCAGGCGCTTGTCGCGCAGCCCGCCGGATGTCACGTACTCGCAGATAAAAACGCGCATGGGGCTCCTTCCCGGCGCCGGGGATGGATCGAGAGCGAGTGAGAGAGGGCAGCATGCAGCTTATCCCTGTTATCGACCTCAAGGGAGGCGTGGTGGTGCACGCGCGCCGTGGCATGCGGGCCGCCTACGCGCCGCTGTCCACACCCTTGGCGCCCTCTTGCGAGGCCGAGGCCGTGGTGGCGGGCCTTCTCTCGCTCGCTCAGTTCCGCACCCTCTACATCGCCGATCTCGATGCCATCACCAGAATGGGGGACAACGCCGCCGTCATCGCCCGCCTGCGGCGCGCCTTCCCCACCATCGAGCTGTGGGTGGATGCGGGCGATGCCACGGCCGAGGCGGTGCGCGCCCGCGCGGCGGCCGGATTGGGGGTGAGCGTGGTGGGCACCGAGACCCTCTCCGACGTCGCCACCGCGCGGGCGACGCTGGCCGCAGGTACGACGGTTTTGTCCTTGGATTCCAATGGGGAGGGTCCGCTCGGCCCGCGCGACCTGCATGAGGACGCGGCCCTGTGGCCGCCACGGGTGATCGTGATGACCCTGGCCCGGGTCGGCTCCGGCGAGGGGCCTGACCTCGAAGCCCTCGCCCGGGTGCGTGCGCGTCATCCGGGCGGGGCGATCTTCGCCGCCGGGGGCGTGCGCGGGGCGGCGGATCTGGACGCTTTGGCCGAAGTGGGCGTCGCCGGCGTGCTGGTGGCATCGGCGCTGCATGATGGGCGCATCGGACCGGCGGAGGCGCGGCGCTGGCTGCCCGCCGAGCCGGGCTGAGTGGGAGGCGCCGGCGGCGCTGCCTTGACTCGCCCACAATCCGGGTGTCTCTGCGCTCCCCAAATTTCCAAGCGGAGGGCCGCCTATGAGCGACGGGCCACACACTGGGTCACACACTGCCTTCATCTTCCCCGGCCAGGGCAGCCAGGCGGTGGGCATGGGCAAGGCCCTTGCCGAGAATTTCCCGGCCGCCAAGGCGGTGTTCGATGAGGTCGACGCGGCGCTCAACGAGAGCCTGACGCGGGTGATGTGGGACGGCCCGCTGGAGACCCTCACCCTGACCGCCAACGCGCAGCCGGCGTTGATGGCGGTCTCGCTGGCGGCGCTGCGGGTGCTGGAGACGGAAGCCGGGCTGGACCTCGCCCGCGACGCCGCCTTCGTGGCCGGTCATTCGCTGGGCGAATATTCGGCCCTGGCCGCCGCCGGCGCGCTGACGGTGACGGAAGCCGCGCGTCTGCTGCGGATTCGCGGTCGCGCCATGCAGGAGGCGGTGCCGGTGGGCGAGGGCGCCATGGCGGCGCTGCTTGGCCTCGATTACGAGCAGGCCGTCGCGGTTGCCGCGGAAGCGGCCGGCGACGACGTCTGCGAGGCGGCCAACGACAACGCCCCCGGCCAGGTGGTGGTGTCCGGCACCAAGGCGGCGGTGGATCGCGCCATCGTCATCGCCAAGGAGAAGGGCGCGCTCAAGGCGATGCTGCTGCCGGTGTCCGCGCCGTTCCATTGCCGGCTCATGGGCCCGGCGGCGGAAGCCATGGAAGTGGCGCTGTCCGGCTCCACCGTGATGACACCCCGGGTGCCGGTGGTGAGCAACGTGCGCGCCTCGCCGGTGACCGACCCGGCCGAGATCGTGCGGCTGCTGGTGGAGCAGGTGACCGGCACCGTGCGCTGGCGTGAAAGCGTCATCTACATGGCCGGCGCCGGCGTCAACCGCATGGTGGAAGTGGGCGCGGGCAAGGTGCTGTGCGGCCTGGTGAAGCGCATCGATCGCTCGATCGCCAGCAGCAATGTGGGCACCCCCGAGGACGTGGCCGCCTTCATCGCCGCCGTCCGCGCCGCCTCCGCGGCCTGAGTGCTTCGGCCCGTGGCGCGTCCGGATAGCGCGTCGCGGGCCCTGTGTCGTCGGCGGCGGGCGCGCCGTGCCCAGGCGCCGTGGGTGACGAAATTTCGGCTAGGTGCCCCATCGTCGCTTGCGGCGGCGCCAGCAGACGAGGCACAAGTCCGGCAAGGACGGGCCTGGCCTGTCATCGCGCCGGCTCGAACCGCGGGCCATCCGGGGCGCGCCATCGCTCTGGGCGCGCAGCCATATGAAACCGGCCACGACGCCGGAACCAACCAAAGGACTGGGGTCTCATGTTCGATCTGACCGGCAAGACCGCCCTTGTCACCGGCGCGACCGGTGGCATTGGCGGCGCCATCGCCAAGGGCCTGCACGCCCAGGGCGCCACCGTGGCCATTTCCGGCACCCGCCGCGAGGCGCTCGATGCCCTGGCCGCGGAGCTGGGCGGTGAGCGGGTGGTGGTGCTGCCCTGCAATCTCGGCGACACGGACGAGGTGGAAAAGCTGGTGCCGAGCGCTGAGGAGGCGCTGGGGGGCCATATCGACATCCTGGTCAACAATGCCGGCATCACCCGCGACAACATCTTCATGCGCCTTTCGGATGAGGCGTGGGACCAGGTGCTGGCGGTGAACCTGACGGCGGTGTTCCGGCTCACCCGCGCCGCCGTGCGCACCATGATGCGCCGCCGCTCCGGCCGCATCATCTCCATCACCTCCATCGTCGGCGTCACCGGCAATGCCGGGCAGGGCAATTATGCCGCGGCCAAGGCGGGCATGATCGGCATGTCGAAGTCGCTGGCGCAGGAAGTGGCTTCCCGCGGCATCACCGTGAACTGCATCGCCCCGGGCTTCATCGCCACGCCGATGACCGATGCGCTCAATGACAAGCAGCGTGAGAGCATCCTGAAGGCGGTGCCCGCGGCCAAGCTGGGCACGCCGGAGGACATCGCCGCCGCCTGCGTCTATCTCGCCTCCAGCGAGGCGGGCTACGTCACGGGGCAGACGCTGCACGTCAACGGCGGCATGGCGATGATCTGAATTGCGCCGCGCGGCGCCTCGGCCTCGCTGGTCAGGGCGCCGCGAGTATGATACGAGCCGCTCAGCCGGTCCGGATTCGTAGTGCCCGTGGGCACTGCCGATCCGCCACGCAGCGCCAGGAAGCTGCGGCGCGGCGCCTCCTCCCGCGGAGTTTCCGCGTGGATGGCGCGACGCCCATGCACCGGACGCGGGCGAGGGGGCTGGGCACGGCGGAAAAAAGGCATTATGCCCACCTCCAGCCGCCGAACGGCAACGGGATTATCTGAACAACGAGGGTTGCATCGATGAGTGACATCGCCGAGCGGGTGAAGAAGATTGTCGCTGAACATCTGGGCGTGGAACCTGAAAAGGTGACGGACGCTGCCTCTTTCATCGACGATCTCGGCGCCGACAGCCTCGACACCGTCGAGCTCGTGATGGCCTTCGAGGAGGCCTTCAACTGCGAGATCCCGGACGATGCCGCCGAGACCATCCTGACGGTGGGCGACGCCATCAAGTTCCTGGAAAAGAACGCGGCCTGAGGCCGGCGTTGAAAAACGTGGCGGTCGCGCGGCGCCGGGCGCCCGCGGCCGTTGTCGTAACGGGGTGCGCGGCTGCGGCGGCCGTCGCGCCGGGGGTAGGGCGGTCGCCCGGGTGCGCATGGCGCCTCCAGGTTCACGCTGAATGAACGCTTTTCGAGCGTCTGCCGGAGTTTTTCCCATGAGACGTGTCGTCGTCACCGGTCTCGGCATGGTGACGCCCCTGGGCTGCGGCGTGGAACCCACGTGGCAGCGCCTTCTCGCCGGCGAAAGCGGCGTGAAGGCTGTGACGCACTTCGACGTGTCGGATCTCGCGTGCAAGATCGCCGCGAATATCCCGCGCGGCGACGGTTCCGACGGCACCTATAATCCCGATCAGTGGATGGAGGCCAAGGAGCAGCGCAAGGTCGACGAATTCATCGTCTTCGCCATGGCTGCGGCCCAGCAGGCGCTGGATGATGCCGGCTGGCATCCCTCCACCTATGAGGATCAGATCACCTCGGGCGTGCTCATCGGTTCGGGAATCGGTGGCATCGAGGGCATCGCGGAAGCGTCGCTGATTCTGAAGGAGCGCGGCCCGCGCCGCATCTCTCCCTTCTTCATTCCCGGCCGGCTGATCAATCTCGCCGGCGGCTATGTCTCCATCGCCCACGGCCTCAAGGGGCCGAATCATGCGGTGGTCACGGCCTGCTCCACCGGCGCCCACGCCATCGGCGACGCCGGCCGGCTGATCGCCCTGGGCGATGCCGACGTGATGGTGGCGGGCGGGACCGAATCGCCCATCAACCGTCTGGCCCTCGCCGGCTTCGCCGCCTGCAAGGCGCTCTGCACGGCCTTCAACGACGAGCCCACCCGCGCCTCGCGTCCCTATGACAGGGACCGTGATGGCTTCGTGATGGGCGAAGGCGCCGGTGTCGTGGTGCTGGAGGAGCTGGAGCACGCGAAGGCTCGCGGCGCCCGCATCTATGCGGAGCTGGTGGGCTATGGCCTGTCGGGCGATGCCTATCACATCACCGCCCCGTCATCGGACGGCGACGGCGCCTATCGCTGCATGTCGGCGGCGCTGAAGCGGGCGGGTCTGTCCGCTGACGAGGTCGATTACATCAACGCCCATGGCACTTCCACCATGGCCGATGAGATCGAGCTGCGCGCCGTGGAGCGGGTGCTGGGCAATGCGGCCGGCAAGACGGCCATGTCGTCCACCAAGTCGTCCATCGGCCACCTGCTGGGTGCGGCCGGGGCGGTCGAGGCCATCTTCTCGGTGCTCGCCATCCGCGACCAGATGGCGCCGGCGACGCTGAATCTTGAGAATCCTTCGGTGGAAACGCCGATCGATCTGGTGCCGCAGAAGGCCCAGTCGCGCAAGATCGACACGGTGCTGTCCAATTCCTTTGGTTTCGGTGGCACCAATGCGTCGCTGATCTTCCGGCGCTACGCGGCCTGATCCGGCACGGCAGTGGTTCCCGACAAGGCGGGCGGCCGCGCCCGCCGGGGCCGAGACGATCACCCGGCTCCAGGGAGGCCCTGTCATGGAAACGTCTGAGAACCCGCCGCCGGAAAGCCCCGAGCGCAGCGTGGCGCCGGCTCACCATGTGCGGCGGCGGGACCGGAAGGCGAGCGCAGCGAAACGCCCTTCCCGCACCGCGCGTCATCCGGCGGTGACCATTGGCAGCGGCATCTTCACCTTTCTGCTGTTCGTGCTCATCGGCGGCGGCCTCGCCGCCTGGTATGGGGCGCACGAGTTCGAGGGCCCGGGGCCGCTCACCGCCGAGAAGACCGTGCTCATCCCCCGTGGCGCCGGCGTGCGCGACATGGCGGAATCCCTGGAGCGCGAGGGGGTGATCGACAATTGGCTGGTGTTCATCCTCGGCCAGAAGATCACCCGCAGCGACGCTAAGATGAAGGCGGGCGAATACCTGTTCAAGCCGGGCCAGTCCATGGCCAGCGTGGTGGACACCATCGCCTCCGGCAAGGTGGTGCTGCACCAGGTGACGATTCCCGAAGGTCTCACCAGCCAGCAGGTGGTGGACCGGCTGATGGCCAATGAGTTTCTGACCGGAACCCCGGTGGTGCCGCTGGAAGGCACGCTGCTGCCGGAGACCTACCGCATCCACCGCGGCATGTCCCGCGACGAGGTGCTGAAGCTGATGGCGGATGCCCAGCAGAAGGTGGTGAAGGCGGTGTGGGAGAAACGCGCGCCGAACCTGCCGCTGAAGAATGTGCAGGAGCTGATCATCCTGGCCTCCATCGTGGAGAAGGAGACCGGCGAGCCGCAGGAGCGGCCGCAGGTGGCGGCGGTGTTCATCAACCGCCTGAACAAGCGCATGCGCCTGCAGTCGGATCCGACCATCATCTATGGCATCGCCGGCGGCAAGGGCACGCTGGGCCGTCCCATCAGCCGCACCGACATCACCACGCCGACGGCCTATAATACCTACGCCATCGACGGCCTGCCGCCGGGCCCCATCTCCAATCCCGGCCGCGAGGCGCTGGAGGCGGTCGCCAACCCTGCCGCCACCAAGGATCTCTATTTCGTGGCCGACGGCACCGGCGGCCACGCCTTTGCCGAGACCCTGAACGACCACAACAAGAACGTTGCCAAGTGGCGCGCCATCGAGGCCACGCGCTCCAATTCCGCCAAGCCGGATGGCGCCGCGCCCGCGACGCCCAGCCCGGCCAATTGAGAAGGCGCGCGGCGGTCCACCTGGCGCGCGAATGCACATGAGCTCATCCACCCCGCCCGCCGCGGCGACCAAGCCCCCGGCGGGTCGCAAGCCCCCGGCGGGCACCAAGCCGCTGGCCAGCATGACGGCCTTCGCCCGGGTCGCGGGCAGCGACGGGCCGTGGCGTTTCTCCTGGGAACTGCGCTCGGTCAACGGCAAGGGGCTGGACCTGCGCCTGCGCCTGCCGCCGGGCCATGAGGATCTGGAAGTGCAGATCCGGGCCCGCGCCGGCGCCGTCCTGGCGCGCGGATCGGTGGCGATCAATCTGACCGCCGTGCGCGAGGGAGAGAGCGTGTCCATCCGCCTCAACCAGCCGGCCCTCGAAGGCTTGCTGGAGACACTGCGTGGCAGTGCCGAGCGGCTCGGCACCCCGGCCCCCACCCTCGACGCGCTCCTGGGCATCAAGGGCATCGTCGAGGTGGCTGAGGTGGAGGAGACAGCGGCGGAACGGCGCGCCCGCGGCGCTGCCGTCCTCGCCGCGTTCGATCATGCCTTGACCGAGCTGTGTGCCATGCGGGCCCGCGAGGGACAGGCGCTGGAGGCGGTGCTGTCTGCCCGGCTCGACTCCATTGCCGCTTTGGTGGCGACGGCGGAGGCACTGCCGGAGCGGACGGTGGAAGCCATCCGCACCCGCCTTGCCGAGCAGGTGCGGGTGCTCCTCGATGCCTCCGCCCACCAGCTCGATGCGGAGCGGCTGCATCAGGAGGCGGTGCTGCTGGCCACCAAGGCGGACGTGCGCGAGGAGCTGGACCGGCTTAACGCCCACGTGGCCGCGGCGCGGCAGCTTCTGGCCCAGGGCGGCCCGGTGGGGCGCCAGCTCGATTTCCTGGCGCAGGAGTTCAATCGGGAAGCGAACACCCTGTGCTCGAAGGCCAATGCGGTGACGCTGACGCAGATCGGCCTTGACCTCAAGCTGCTGGTGGATCAGTTCCGCGAGCAGATCCAGAATCTGGAATGACGCCCGTGACCAGCTCGTCCTCCCTCTCGCCCCATTTCACGCTGCCGGGCTGGAAGCCCGGCGCCACCAGCGGCCTTGCCCGCCGCGGGCTGATGCTGGTGTTGTCCTCTCCCTCGGGTGCCGGCAAGACCACCTTGTCCCGCCGCCTGCTGGAAGCGGATTCGCGCATCACCATGTCGGTGTCGGTCACCACCCGGCATCCGCGCCCCGGCGAGGTGGACGGCAAGGATTACTTCTTCGTCGACGTGCCGACCTTTGAGCAGATGCGGGACCGGGGCGAGCTGCTGGAGCACGCCACCGTGTTCCAGAATCTCTATGGCACGCCCCGCCGCGCGGTGGAGGAGGCGCTGTCCGCCGGCCGCGACGTGCTGTTCGACATCGATTGGCAGGGCACCCAGCAACTGGGCGAGAGCGCCCAGCAGGATCTGGTGAAGGTGTTCCTGCTGCCGCCCACCGCCGCCGATCTCGAGCAGCGCCTGCGGTCACGGGCGCAGGATACCGATGACGTGGTGCACCAGCGCATGGCCAAGGCCTCCGACGAGATCAGCCATTATGACGAGTATGACTACATCCTGATCAATCACGAGGTTGAGGACAGCCTGGCGAAGCTGCGGTCAATCCTGCAGGCCGAGCGGCTCAAGCGTCGCCGGCTCACCGGCCTTTCCAGTTTCGTGAAGCAGCTGCGCGACGCGCTCTGAGCGGCACGCCGGTGGGCGCCGGCTTCAACGTGCGGTCTCAAGTCCGCCCGAATGTGCCGTTAGGGTGTGAAGCATGAGACAGCTCCTCACCCTGTTCGGCGGTTTCGCCGGCCTCGCCGTGGCGGCCCTGGTGGGCTTTGCCCTGTTCACCGTGGTTGGCGGCCTCATCATCGTTGCCGGTGTGGTCATCACCGCCCTGCTGCTGGGCGGTGGGCTCTACGCGCTCATCACCGGGCGCGGGAATGTCTCTATGCGCCGCGCCAACTTCGGTGGCGTGCAGGTATTCGATCTGCGCACGGGCCAGGAGGTGCGCCCCTCCATGGAGTCCGAGATGATCGACGTGACGCCGCCGCGGCGCCCCAAGGGGAAGTAAGCGGGGGAGCAAGCGGCGAGGAGCCGCGCGCAAAGCGCCCGCCGGCAATCGCAGAACGGTGCGCCGCAGCGGGCCGTAAGCGGTGGGTGGGACGCGTCATCCCCAGCCTTGGCGCCTCGGGTCGGGGCGCCATTCGCCTTTCGTCCATGGAACACACTACCCTGCGCCGGTGATTCACCGTCGTGGGAGGCGTGGACGGATGTCTGTGGCTATGGATTACCTGTACGTGATCGCCGTGAGCCTGGTGCTGGCGGTCGTCACGGTCTTTGTCCACATGTATGCGCTCTATGTGGTTCGAATTGGCATTCGCAGGCTGCTCAAAATGCGCAGCTTCAACCACCACGTGATGCGGGACACGGTGGTGGTGAGCGGCCTCATGGTGGCGCTGTGCAGCATCCACATCTTTGAGATCGTCCTGTGGGCCATTGGCTACGTGTCCATTGGCGCCTTTTCCGATATGGGCAACGCGACCTATTTTTCGCTCACCATGTACACCACGGTGGGGCCGGATGGTCTCAGCATCAGCAAGCTGTTCCGCGGCATCGCCGGGTTCGAGTCGCTGCTCGGGCCGATGATGGTGGCGTGGTCCACAGCCTTCCTGGTGGAATACGTCACCGCCTTCCGGGCCCAGGAACGCGCCGAGGCGCCCAAGTAGCCGATCGCGGCAGTAACCGAGCGCGGCAGTAACCGAGCGCGGCAGTAACCGATCTTCACAAGAGAAAAGAAAAGGCCGGCGGGGTGCGCCGGCCTTTGTGTTTGGTGCTGGGCTGAAGCCTCACACGCTGGTCGGGTAGTTGGGGCTTTCGCGGGTGATCAGCACGTCATGCACGTGGCTTTCCCGCAGGCCGGCCGAGGAGATGCGCACGAAGCGCGCCTTCTCGCGGAACTCCGGCAGGGTGCGCCCGCCCACATAGCCCATGGCGGCGCGCAGGCCGCCGGCGAGCTGGTGCAGCACCGCGCCCACCGGGCCCTTGTAGGCCACCTGGCCCTCGATGCCTTCCGGCACCAGCTTCAGGGTGTCGCGGACCTCGGCCTGGAAATAGCGGTCGGCGGAGCCGCGCGCCATGGCGCCCACCGAGCCCATGCCGCGATAGGACTTGTAGGAGCGGCCCTGATACAGGAACACCTCGCCCGGGCTCTCATCGGTGCCGGCCAGCAGCGAGCCGACCATGGCGGCAGACGCGCCGGCGGCCAGCGCCTTGGCGAGATCGCCCGAATACTTGATGCCGCCGTCGGCCACCACCGGGGTGCCGGTGGCGAGCGCCGCTTCCACCGCGTCCATCACCGCGGTGAGCTGGGGCACGCCGACGCCCGCGACGATGCGGGTGGTGCAGATGGAGCCGGGCCCGATGCCCACCTTCACCGCATCGGCGCCGGCGTCGATCAGCGCCTTGGCGCCCTCGCGGGTGGCGATGTTGCCGGCCAGAATCTGCGTGGTGTTGGAGAGGCGCTTGATGCGGCTGACCTGGTCCAGAACCTTCTTGGAATGGCCGTGGGCGGTGTCCACCACCACCAGATCCACGCCGGCGTCGATCAGGCGCTCGGTCCGCTCGTAGCCGTCCTCGCCCACGGTGGTGGCGGCGGCGACGCGCAGGCGGCCCTGCTCGTCCTTGGCGGCGTTGGGATAGGCCACCGCCTTCTCGATGTCCTTGACGGTGATGAGGCCGACGCAGCGGTCATCCGCATCCACCACCAGCAGCTTCTCGATGCGGTACTGGTGCAGCAGCCGCTTGGCGGCGTCCTGGTTCACCTCGCCCTCACGCACGGTGATGAGGCGTTCCTTGGTCATCAGCTCGGAGACCGGCTGGTTCGGATTGTGGGCGAAGCGCACGTCGCGGTTGGTGAGGATGCCCACCAGCCGGCCGGGGAGGTTGCCGCTGGACCGCTCCACCACCGGAATGCCGGAGATGCCATAGTGCTTCATGAGCGCCAGGGCGTCCGACAAGGTCTCGTCCGGATGGATGGTGACCGGGTTCACCACCATGCCCGACTCATACTTCTTCACCAGCCGCACCTGCTCGGCCTGCAGCTCGGGGGTGAGGTTGCGATGGATGACGCCGAGGCCGCCGGCCTGGGCCATGGCAATGGCGAGGCGGGCCTCGGTCACCGTGTCCATGGCGGCGGAGATGATGGGCAGGTTGAGGGTGATGGACTTGGTGAGCTGGGTGACCGTGTTCACCTCGCCGGGCATCACTTCGGAAGGGCCGGGCTGGAGCAGCACGTCGTCGAAGGTCAGCCCTTCACGGAAAACGCCACCGGAGATGGGGGAGGACGAGGGGGCGAGTGGGGCAGTCATGGCCAACTCCTGATGGCGATTGCGAAAGTGCATCGCGTCTGATGTCGGAACGGGGCACAGCGCCAAACGCCAGTGTGAGCCCTCATTTCGAGTTGGCAGTGGCCGATACCATGAGTGCACGACGAAAAGAAGACCCGTCGGGCAAGGATTTCGCGCATTTGCGCCATGCGCGTGCAACATACGTGCCGAAATGCCTGTCGGGGCAGGGGTAAGTGGCGGCGTCCGGCCGCGTCGCCAGGTGCCGCCGGTCGTCAGCGGGTGATCTGGATCAGCGTGTCGCGGGGGCCGTAGTTCTGCACCAGGCTGTAGAGAGTCGCGGCGTTGCTGGGGTGCAGGCGGATGCACCCATGGGAGGCCGGCGCCCCCAGCTGGCGGATCGCATAGCTGCCGTGGATCGCATAGCCACCCCGGAAGAAGATGGAGTAGGGCATCGGCGAGTTGTCATACTTGCGGGAATAATAGCTGCGGTAGAGCCGCTGGGGGCGATAGGTGCCGGTGGGGGTGACATAGCCGCGCCGGGCGGTGGAGACCGGCCAGTTATAGCGCGGCACGCCGTTCACATAGACCACCATGCGTTGGCTGGAGAGGTCGATCCGGGCGACGACGCCGGCGTGGGCGGGCGCGGTGCCGCCCCACAGGCCACCGGCCAGCAGCACGAGGCCGACGGCCAGCGCGCGGATCCACACCCTGAGGTTGACGGCAGGGTGGGGCGCGTGGCGCGGCGGCATCCCGTGGCGGGACAGGGTCCACATGTGGCGCATGGTCTTCCCCTCCGTCAGCCATACTGCCACGGTAAAGCCATAATGCAACCCGCGAGGGTGATGGCGGCTTGCGTGACCAGGAGGCGCATCCCCGTCTCGGCCTGTGGCGACCTGGGCTCTTGCCGCCCGGCGCCGGGCATGCTCTGGAGACGCGGGGCTTGCGCCATTGGGAGTGCGTTTCATGGCCATGATGCTGCTGGGCCTGGTGGTGTTCATTGGTGTCCATCTGGTGGCGAGCGCCCGGGGCCTGCGCGCCCGGCTCATCGCCGATGTGGGCGCGGGCACCTACAAGGCGTTCTTCTCGCTGGTGGCGGTCAGTGGGCTGCTGCTCACGGCCTATGGCTTCGCCCTGTGGCGGGCCGCCGGTTCCGCCGTGCTCTGGGATCCGCCGCTGGCGCTGCGGCATGTCACGCTGCTGCTGATGCTCATCGCCTGCATCGCCGCCGTGTCCGCTTATGTGCCGAGCCATCTGCGCAGTTGGCTGAAGCATCCGCTGCTGGTGGCGGTGAAGACCTGGGCCTTCGCCCATCTCCTGGCCAATGGCGACGTGGCCTCGGTGGTGCTGTTCGGCGCGGTGCTGGCCTGGGCGGTGTATGACCGGATCGCGCAGAAGCGGCGCGGGGTGGTGGTGCCGGCGGCGCCGGCGGGCTGGAGCGGCGATGCTCTTGCGGTCGTGGGCGGGCTGGTGCTCTATGCGGCTCTCGCTTTGCTGTTCCACCCTTATGTGATCGGTGTTCCTGTCATCTGATCCGGGTGGGGCGCGGCCGCTGGCCGTAGCGGGAACAGGGCAAAGGTGCCCGTCGCAAAACATAGAGGAACGTCATGTCCAGCCAGGCAGAGAACCGCCGCATCACCGCGCCGGAGATCCAGGCCCGCAAGGGGGGCGATCCCATCGTCTCCCTCACCTCCTACCACGCTCACACCGCGCGTCTGCTCGACCGCCACGTGGATGTGATCCTGGTGGGCGACAGTCTCGGCATGGTCATGCATGGCCTGGAAACCACCGTGCCGGTGACGGTGGAGATGATGATCGTGCACGGCCGCGCCGTGGTGCGCGGCACCAAGCGGGCGCTGATCGTCGTGGACCTGCCGTTCGGCAGCTACGAGGCGAGCCCCACCGAGGCGTTCCACACCGCTGCCCGGGTGCTGAAGGAGACCGGCGCCGGCGCGGTGAAGCTGGAAGGCGGCCGTCGCATGGCCGAGACCGTGCGCTTCCTGGTGGATCGGGGCATTCCGGTGATGGGCCATGTGGGTCTCACGCCCCAGGCCATCAACACTCTCGGCTCGTTCAAGGCCCGCGGCCGCGATGATGCCGAGGCGAGCGTGATCCTCGACGATGCCCGCGCGGTGGCCGAGGCGGGTGCCTTCGCCGTGGTGCTGGAAGCCATCGCTGAGCCTTTGGCCCGTCGCATCACCCAGGAGGTGGCGCCGCCCACCATCGGCATCGGCGGCTCGCCGGCCTGTGATGGCCAGGTGCTGGTGCTGGAGGACATGCTGGGCCTTGGCGACCGGGTGCCCAAGTTCGTGAAGAAGTATGCCAATCTCGGTCCGGAGATCGAGAAGGCGGTAGCCTCCTATGCGGAGGACGTGCGGGCCCGTGCCTTCCCCGGGCCGGAGCATGTCTATGCCCCGCGTCTGGTGCAGAAGGCCAAGGCCTCCTGAGGCTGAACGAGGACGGGGCCGCGACGCGGTCCCGTCCTCAGCCGAAGAGGCGGTGCTCCAGGCGCGCCAGGGCCCGCGTGAACACCGCCGGATCATCGAGGGCGCGGGCCAGCACCAGTGCCCCCTGGATGGTCAGCACCGCGTCTTCCGCCGTATCTCGGGCCTCCGCTTCCGGCCGCCCGGCCCGCTGAAGGGCCGCCGCCAGCGCGGCGCGCCAGCGGGCGAAATAGCCCTCCACCTCATCGGCGAACCGGTCCCGCACCTCGCCCAGAGCAAAGACGCCGACCAGGCACACCCGCCGGCCAGAGCGGAAATACTGCTCCACCGCCGCCAGACTCGCCCGGATGGCCGCGGCCGCGTCCGGCTCGTCGCGCAAGGGCGCGAAGACCGCGCGCTCGAACCAGCCGTCGATGTCCTGAAGCACCGCCGCCGCCATCTCCTCCTTCCCGCCCGGGAAGAAGTGATAGAGGCTGCCCTTGCCGAGGCCGGTGCCGGCCGTGATGGCGGAAAGGCTCGCCCCCTCGAAACCGTGCGCGCGGAACACCTCCCCGAGGAGGGGAATGACATCCGCCCGCTCCATCACCATCCGCGCCATCACAGCCCCAGCTCGGTCAGGCCCGGGTGATCCGCCGGACGCGGGCCGGCCGGCCACAGGAAGCGGCGGTCCTCCAGCCGGATCGGCACGTCGTTGATGGAGGCTTCGCGCCGGCGCATCAAGCCGTTCTCGTCGAACTCCCATTGCTCGTTGCCGTAGGAGCGGAACCACGCCTCCTCGGCGTCATGCCACTCATATTGGAAGCGCACGGCGATGCGGTTGCCGTGGAACGCCCAGAGCTCCTTGATGAGCCGATAATCCAACTCGCGCCGCCACTTGGCATCGAGAAAGGCGACGATGGCGGGGCGTCCGGACAGGAAGTCGGAGCGGTTCCGCCAGCGGCTGTCGGGCGTATAGGCGAGGGAGACCCGCTCGGGATCCCGCGTGTTCCAGGCATCTTCCGCCATGCGCACCTTCTGCGTGGCGGTCTCAAGGCTGAAGGGCGGCAGCGGTGGACGTGAGGTCATGATCTGTACCAATCAGTTTTGTGTGTACTGATTGGTACAGAGTCGCGCGCGCCAGTCAAGGGGCGGTTCGTCACCTCCCCTTGGGTCGCTCAGTGCGCGGGGTGCTGGGTCCCGGCCGCGTCCGGCTCGTCCCGGCTGCCGACGAAGCGCCCGAACAGCCGGCCGAGCAGGTGGCTCAGATCGTCCATCACCGTGAACACCGCCGGCACGAACACCAGCGACAGCACCGTGGAGGTGATGAGGCCGCCGATGACGGCAATGGCCATGGGCGCGCGGAAGGAGCCGCCTTCGCCGAGCGCCAGGGCCGAGGGCACCATGCCGGCCACCATGGCGATGGTGGTCATGACGATGGGCTGGGCGCGCTTGCGCCCGGCTTCCAGCAGCGCCGTCGTGCGGTCGGTGCCGGCGCGCATGGCCTCGATGGCGAAATCCACCAGCAGGATGGCGTTCTTGGTGACGATGCCCATCAGCATCAGGAAGCCGATGACCACCGGCATGGAGATGGAATTGCCGGTGATGAGCAGAGCGATGAAGGCCCCGCCCACCGACAGCGGCAGCGAAATGAGGATGGTGATGGGCTGCAGCACATCGTGGAACAGCAGCACCAGCACCGCCAGCACCAGCATCAGCCCGGCGCCCATGGCCAGGGCGAAGCCGGAGAACACTTCGCCCATGATCTCGGCGTCGCCCGCCTCCTTGAGGGTGACGCCGGTGGGCAGGTTGCGGGCGGTGGGCAGCGCCTTCACCGCCTCCACGGCGGTGCCGAGCGGAGTGTCGCCCACCAGATCCGCCTCCACCGCCACCCGGCGGGCACGGTCGTAGCGGTCGAGGGCGGTGGGGCCCTTGCCGAACCGGATGTCCGCCACCGCCGAGAGCGGCACCGCGCCGCCGCTGGCGGTGGGCACCTTCAGGGCATCGAAGGTGGCGATGCTGGTGCGGGCCTTCTCATCCAGCTGCACCCGGATGTCGATCTGCCGGTCCTTGGCGGAAAATTTGGCGAGGTTGGCGGAAATGTCGCCGATGGTGGCGATGCGCACCGTCTCGGCGATGGTGTCCACCGACACGCCCAGCTCCGCCGCCTCGTCCAGCTTGGGCACGATGCGGATTTCCGGCCGGTCGAGGGCGGCCGAGGAAACCACGTTGGTCAGCACCGGCACGGCGTCGCGCATGTCCTTTTCCAGCGCCAGGGCCGCCTTTTCCACCGCCGCGCCGTCATTGCCGGAGAGCACCATCTGGAAGCCGCGCTGGGCCGCCTGGCCGTTGGAGCTCCAGGTGAAGCGCATGTCGGGGAGCGCCGTCAGGCGGTCATGCAGGGAGGCCTCGAAGCTCTTCTGGTCCTGGCTGCGCTCGGCCCGTGGCTTCAGATTGATGACGATCTGCCCCTTGCGGATCTCGCTCGCCATCATGGCGGCGGCACCCGCGCCGCCGGCACCGGCGGTGGCGTAGACGCTCGCCACCTCCGGCTGTTCCAGCATCATCCGGGTGATCTGGTCGGACACCCGTTCCGTCTCCGCCAAAGTGGTGCCCGGCGGCAGCTCGATGGAGAGCATGGAGCGCGAGATGTCGATATTGGGCAGGAAGCCCGACGGCAGCAGGGTGGAGAGAAAGACCGTGCCGATGAAGATGCCGATGCCGGCGGCAATGGTGAGGAAGCGCCGCCGCAGCGACCAGCGCAAAAGCCGCACATAGGCGCGCATGATGCGGCCGTCACCGGACTGTCGATGGCCGGTATCGCGCAGGAAATAGGCCGCGAGCAGGGGGGTCACCAGCCGCGCCACCGCCAGCGAGAACAGCACGGCAATGGCAACGGTGAGGCCGAACTGCTTGAAATACTGGCCGGCGATGCCCCCCATGAAGGACACCGGCACGAACACGGCGACGATGGTGAGGGTGGTGGCCACCACCGCGAGGCCGATCTCGTCCGCCGCTTCGATGGCGGCGCGATAGGGCGAGATGCCCTGTCGCATGTGGCGGACGATATTTTCGATCTCGACGATGGCGTCATCCACCAGAATGCCGGTCACCAGAGTGATGGCCAGCAGGCTGACGCCGTTCAACGAGAAGCCCAGCATGTCCATCACCCAGAAGGTGGGGAGGATGGAGAGCGGGATGGCCAGCGTGGTGATGATGGTGGCGCGCAGATCCCGCAGGAACAGGAACACCACGATCACCGCCAGGATGGCGCCCTCGATGAGGGTCTGCATGGCGGAGCTGTAATCCGCCTTGGTGTAGCGCACCGTGGTGTCGATCTCGGTGATGGTCACGTCGGGATGCTGGGCGCGCAGCTCCTCCAGCGCGCTGTTCACGAGGTCATAGACGGTGACGTCCGAATAGCCCTTGGCGCGATAGACGCCGAAGGCCACCACGCCCTTGCCGTCGAGCCGCGCGAACACCCGGGGCTCGGCGGCGCCGTCGGTGACGGTGCCGAGCTCCTTCAGCCGCACATAGCGCCCGTTGGTGAGGGCGATGCGGGTCTCCCCCAGGGCATCGACGCTGCCAGCTCCGGCCAGGGTGCGGATGGATTGCTCCTGGGTGCCCACCTCGCCGCGGCCGCCGGAGACGTCGAGATTGGTGGCCCGCAATTGCCGGCTCACCTCCGCCGCGGTGATGCCCAGGGCCATCAGCCGGTCGGGATCGAGGGCGACGCGGATCTCGCGGTCGACACCCCCCTCCCGCTTCACCTGCGCCACGCCGCGCACGCCCTGCAGGGCGCGGGCCACCGTGTCATCCACGAACCAGGAGATTTCCTCGGTGCTCATGGAGGGGGAGGAGACCGCCAGGGTGATGATGGGCAGGCCTTCGATGTCCACCCGCTGGATCAGCGGCTCGTCGATGGAGCGCGGCAGCTCGGAGCGGATCTTGGTGACCGCGTCGCGGGTATCGTTCACCGCGCGATCCACCTGGGTCTCCAGATAGAATTCGATGGTGGTGACCGAGGTGCCCTCGGAAATGGAGGAGGTGATGTGCTTCACCCCGGCGACGCCGGCGATGGAATTCTCCACCTTCTTCGACACCTGGGTTTCCAGCTCCGAGGGCGCGGCGCCGGTCTGGGTGATGGTGACCATGACGATGGGCACGTCGATGTTGGGCATCTGCGTCACCGGCAGCGAGCGGAAATGCACGATGCCGAGCACGGTGAGGATGACGAACATCACCAGGGTGGGAATGGGCTTGCGGATGGCCCAGGCGGAGATGTTGAGGGCCATCAGCGCACCTCACCCACCGACAGGGGCATGTCCACGGCGCGCACCCGGTCACCTTCCCGCAGGAAGCCGCCGGCCCGGGCCACCACCCGATCGGCCCCCGTCAGCCCCTCGGACACCAGCACCTGGCCCCGGGTCTTGAGCAGAGGAGTGATGCGCCGGGCCGAGATCAGGCCGTCGTTGACCAGCAGCACGAAGGCCCCGTCGGCATCGAACATCACCGCCGATTGCGGCACCATGAGCCCGCTGCGCGCGCCCAGGTTCACCAGCGCCCGCCCATAGGCACCGGGCTTGAGGCGGGGATCCGCCGGCAAGGCGATCTTGATCCGTCCCAGCCGCGAGGCCTTGTCCACCTCCGGCGACACCAGCCGCACCGTGCCGGAGAGGGGGGCCTCGAAGCCGGCCGGGGTCACTTCGGCCGCAAGCCCGGTCTTCATGCGCGGCATGGCGTCTTCCGGCACTTCCGCATCGAGGTCGATGGCGCCGTCCTCGGAAATGCGGAATAAGGGCGCCGTGCGCGCCGAAAGGGCGATGGCGCCGAGGCGCGCATCGCGCGAGAGGATGACGCCGGCGGCCGGGGCGCGAATGTCCGTGCGCTTGAGCTTCACCTCGATCTCGTCCCGCTGCGCCTTCACCAGCACCGCTTCGGCCTCCGCCGCGGCGAGGGTCTCGCGGGCGGCGGCGACCTGGGCGGTGGTGACCTTCATGGCGCGCTCGCGCACATCCAGGGTCTCCTGGGAGACCGTGCCGGTCTTGCTCAACTGGCGGGCGCGCTCCACCGCCGCCGCCGCCTCCGTCTCCTGCGCCAGGGCCTGGTCGAGGGCGGCGCGCTGCTGCGCCACTGCGGCCCGGGCTTTCGCCGCGGTGGCCGTGTTCTGCGCCAGCTGGGTCTCCAGAACCTCGCGGGAGAGGCGCGCGAGCACCTGGTTCTTCTCCACCCGGTCTCCCGCTTCCACCAGAATCTCGACCAGCCGCAGGCCCTCCACCTCCGGGCCCACCTCGATCTCCTCGCGAGGCTGCAACGAGCCGGTCACCAGCAGGGTTTCCGCCAGGCTCTGCGTGCGCGGTTGGACCACGGACACGGTGAGCGCCGCCGGGGCCGCTTCCTCGGCATGGGGGGCCGTGACACCGAGAACGGGCGTCCAAAGGCCGGCCATGGCAAGCAGGGCGGCGCGGGCGGATGGGGCCAGAGAGCGGCGGAAGGCGGACATGGTGCGGGGGGCCTCGGCTGGGAAACCTGACGCTTGGTGAGGGAAAATGACGGCAGTCCCGTGACAGGGGGAACGATCCCCGGGCGCGGGATTGGAACCGGGTGAGGCGCTCATGGCCGCCCCTCCGCTTCCGCCACCGGCGTCAGCATGCGCTGCAGCAGCCGGGTCAAAGCGGGCAGGCGGCCCGGCACGCCCCATTCGGGGTGCAACTGGTGATGCAGGATGGCGCCATCCGCCAGCATCTGCAGGAAGATCATGAGATCGTCTGTGTCGATGGCGGGGTCGATCTCCCCACGGGCGGCGGCATTCACCAGCGCCTCGCGCAATTGGGCGCGGCTTTCGTCCTCGCACGGCTCGATGGCGGCCCGCAGCGGGGCGTTGCGGATGGCTTCGGCCATAATCTCCGGCCCGAGCTGCGCGGTGGGCAGGGTGGGCTCTTCCAAGAGCTCGCGCATGCAGCCCATCAGGGCCTCGATGAGGCTGGGGGCCCGCACGAGCGTGTCGAGAATATGCAGCCGCTGGCTGCGCTCATCGGCGACGATGGCCGCGATCAGCGCTTCCTTGGAGGGGAAATAACGGTAGAGCGCCCCGGGGCTCATGCCCGCTTCGGCGCAGATCTTCTGCATGGAGGTGCCGTGGAAGCCCTCCCGCGCGAAGCAGGTCATGGCGGCGGCCAGAATGCGCTTCTGCTGCTCGCTGCGGCGCGCCGGCACGTCGCTGCCATGCGACGGCGCGCCGGCCTCGGTTGGCGGGTGCGGCGCGCCGTCCGCGAGGGGGGATGAGGTCATGGGGCGGCATCCTTGAGCGCCTGCGGGGCGGCCGGAGCGAATGTTCGTTCGCGGCAGATCTAGCAGATCCTGCCGCCGGAGTGAACGTTCATTCGCGCGATGCTGCGCCGCACCCCCGCGCCGGCCCGCCCTCTTGAGGTGGCGGGGGCCGCACCCTAACTGTAACAGGTCATTGGGAGCCGCCTTTCGGAGCCGCCCGCCACCATGCTCTCCGCCTTCCTCGAAGCCCTGCGCCAGACCTTTTCCCCCCTGCTGCGCGGGGTGCTTCTGAAGTCCATCGGCCTCGCTCTGGCGCTGCTGGTGGTGCTGGCCATCGCCCTGGAGGCGGTGCTCGCCCATTTCGTCGACGTGCCGTCCTACCCCTGGGTGGAGACCACGCTCGCGGTGGTGGCAGGGCTGGGGTTGGTGTTCGGCATCTTCTATCTCGTCCCGGCCGTGTCCTCGCTGGTGGCCGGCCTGTTTCTCGACGACGTGGCCGAGAAGGTGGAGGGGGAGAGCTATCCGAACGATCCGCGCGGCCGGCCGCAGCCGGTGCTGACGGCGCTGATCTATTCGGCCCGCTTCTTCGGCATCGTGCTGGTGGTGAACCTTGCCGCATTGCTGCTGTTGCTGGTGCCCGGCGTGAATGTGGTGATCTTCTTCATCGCCAACGCCTATCTCATCAGCCGGGAATATTTCGAGCTGGCGGCCATGCGCTATCGCTCGGCGGAGGAGGCCCGCGCCCTGCGCCAGGCCAATGCCACCACCATCTTCCTCGCCGGGCTCCTGATCACCCCGATCCTGTTCGTGCCGGTGCTGAACCTCATCATGCCGGTGTTCGGCACCGCCTTCATGGTGCATCTGCACCGCCGGCTGGCCCCCCTGCCGGCCCAGCGCGGGGCCGACGGCCATCTGGTCATCGAGGGCAAGACGCTCTGAGGCGTCGCGCGTTCAGTGCAGGCCCACGGCGGCCAGCGCCGCCATCTGCCGAACCGCCACCCGCCCGGCATCAAAATCGCCCACGGCGGCCTCGAACAGGCGATGGAAGTTGAGCTGCGCCCGCAGGTGCAGGAACACGGCGCCGAGCCCCACCGCGGCCCGATCCATGAACACGAACTCCCGCGGCACGGTCACCGGCCCCAGGCGCTTCAGCTCCTGGTGCACCTTGAAGGCTTCCTTGCGGCCATATTGGCCCGGCGCCACCCCATCGGCGATGGTGCGGACCCGGTCGTCCAACAGTGGGCCATAGATGAAGCGGGCCCAGATGTTCAGGGCGGCGATCAGGTCGCGATTGAGGCCCTTGAAGCCCCATGTCTCATAAGCGTGCACCACACGCGCTTCATCGCCGGTCTGGAGGCCGCGATAAAGATCCACCACGCCGGCGACGAACAGCGGCGGGAAGATGCGGATGCAGCCGTAATCCAGCAGATTGATGCCGCGCGGCGGGCCGGGATCGTCCGTGAAGACCGTGTAATTGCCCAGGTGGGGGTCGCCATGGATGACCCCGAACCGGCTGAACGGCTGCCACCATGCGGTGAACAGGGCTTCGGCCAAAGCGTTGCGCTGGTCCAGCGGGTGGCGGGTGAAGTCCAGGATCTTCTGCCCCTCCAGCCACTGCATGGTGAGGAGCCGCCCGGTGGAGAGGTCGGCCCGCACGCTGGGCACGCGGACACGGGGCTCGTCCTTCAGCATCAGCGCATAGAGAGCGGCATGGCGGGCTTCGCGCTGGTAGTCGAGCTCCTCGCGCACCCGTTCGCCGATCTCCCGGGCGATCTCCCGGGTGTCGAGGGTGCTGTCCATGCGCCGGTGCAGGGAGAACAGCAATTGCAGTTGGTTGAGGTCGGCTTCCACCGCCGCCTGCATGTCGGGATACTGGAGCTTGCAGGCCACAGTTTCGCCGTCGAGGGTCACCGCCTTGTGCACCTGGCCGAGGGAGGCGGCGGCGGAGGGCTGGTGCTCGAAGCGGGCGAAGCGCTTTTCCCAGTCGCGGCCGAGCTCGGCGCTCATGCGGCGCTTCACGAACGACCAGCCCATGGGTGGCGCATCGGCCTGCAGGCGCCGCAGCTCCGCGGCATATTCCGGCGGCAGCAGGTCCGGCACGGTGGCCATGAGCTGCGCCACCTTCATCAGCGGGCCCTTGAGCCCGCCGAGGGCGGCGGCAATGGCCGCGGCATCATCGCCACGATCGCCGCGGCCGATCAGCCGGCTGCCGGCGATGCGGGCGGCCACGCCTCCCACATTGGCGCCCACCCGCGCATAGCGGGCGGCCCGGGCGGTGAAGCGGTTTCTCTCGTCATCAGCCATCGCGGTCGCGCCTCGCTCAGCGCCGGAGCGCCGTCGCTGCCCTTATAGCACCCCGGCCGGGCGGCGTGCTGCGCTGCGGCGTATTCACGCCCTTGCCGGCCCGCCGCGCCAGCGCAGGGCCAGCAGTACCACCAGCGCCAGGGGGGTGAGAATGTCGGTGTAAAGAATGGGGCCGGCATTGCCGGCGGCGAGGTTTCCGGTTTCCGAGATCTGCACCAGATGGCCGATGGCGGCCCCACCCAGGAAGCCGCAGGTCATCACCGCCACAGCCGCCCGGAAGCCCCAATCCCGGGCAAAGGCGGCGATGACGCCGGCAAGGCCGATGCCGAGGTTGGCGACCCCGACCTCGAACTGGAACGGGCTCGTCGCCCAGCCGATGGACTGGGCGCTCTGCGCCGGGAACACGATATGGCCGAGCGCCGCCCAAAGCCCCATGAGGCCGACCGGAAACAGATTGATGTAGCGCAGCAGCTGGTCGGCTAGCAGGCCCGGGCCGCGCGGGCCCGGAGCGCGGGAAAAGGCGAGCCCGGCGCAGATCAGTGCCGCCAGCCAGGCGAGGATGGGAACCCAGAAGACCATGACGCCGCCCCTTCGGAAAACCTCGTGCAGGGTGGCAGATCGGTTGCGCGCTCGCCAGCGCCCGCAAAGAAAACGGCCCGGGCGCGGGGCGCCGGGCCGTTTCCAAATGACAGGCGGCAGGTTCTCACTTGGCGGCGAGGAGCGGCTCCAGCTGCTTTTCCCATTCGGCGATGCTCATGGCGCCGGACATTTCCTTGCCATTCACGAAGAAGGTGGGGGTGGCCTTCACGCCCAGCTCGGCATTGGCGTAGCGGGCGCTCTCCTGCACCTTCTTGGCCAGTTCCTGGTCGGACAGGCACTTCTCGAAGTCCGCCTGGCTCATGCCGGCCTGACGCGCCACTGCCAGCAGGCCCGCGGCGGGATCCTTGCTGTAGGCCCAGCTGCGCTGGGTCTCGAACAAAGAGGAGACCATGGGGAAATATTTGTCGTCCGGCATGCAGCGGGCCAGCATGAAGGCGGCGGTGGCCACCGGATCGAACGGGAACTCACGGAAAACGAAGCGCACCTTGCCAGTGTCCACATATTTGGCCTTCAGCTCGGGGAAGGTCTTGGTGTGGAAGTCGGCGCAATGGCTGCAGGTCATGGAGGCGTATTCCACCACCGTCACCGGAGCTGTATCGCTACCCAGCACCTTGGCGGGCAGGGGCGAGGCGGCCGGCGCCATCACCTTGGCCTCGGTGGCCGACTGGGCGAGGGCGGCGCCGGTGGAAGCCGGCAGGCCGAGGCCCGCGAGAAGGGCGGCAACGCCGGCTCCGGCAAGGACGCGGCGGCGATCGAGGCTCATGGTCGTCTCCATGGGAACGCCGGACAGGACCGTCCCGGCGTGAACAATGCGGGTGTCTCGGCCCCGTTGGCAGCCGGGCCCGACACAGACCCAAGCGCGCTACCATGTCCGGGGTGTGGCGGCAAAGCCCCGGCCGATCACAGCTCGGTCAACGGCGCAGCTTTTCAACCGCGGCGCACGAAGCGCCAGCGCTCGAACCCTCAACGCTTGAAGCCTAACGCTTGAAACCTTGCCGCTCGCGGCGCACCAGGGCGCCGAGCTTGGCCAGGGAGGCGCCGAGCGCCTCGTTTTCGAACGGGCCGATCTCCCGCTCCACCGCGCGCACGGTGTCCGGCTCCGGCGGTGGCATCACGGGCGGCCGGCTGTGGCGGGGCGGCACCGGGCCTTGGCGCAGGGTGATTCGGCCGACGCAGCGCCAGCCGAAATAGGTGTTGATGCGCTCCATGACGGTGGCTGCCGCATATTGCATCTCGATGGCGTAGGCGCCTTCCACCCGCACCACCAGGGTGGCGGGCTCGGTCTCGTGGCCGCGGGCCCATTGCAGCTTCAGGGGCAGGCTGCGGGGGCCGAGGTCCGGGCCGACGATCTCATCCCAATGGGTCACCACCTCCACCACCGAGAAGCCCGCCTTGCCGCACACGTCGGCGATGGTGGGCGCCACGAAATCCGCCAGCGGACGGGCCCCCTTGGGGCGGAAGGAACGGCGGGGTGTCTCGGTCATCGGTAGGTCTGGGGTCTCGAATTCAGGACAACAAGCATGCCGCAAGGGCGGTTGCGCACAGGGGTGGCACCGCCTTGCTCTTGGGCGCGGCGAACGCCACTGTGCGCCCATGACATCTTCGTCCGCCGCCGCCACCGGGACAAGGCCGCTCCGCGTGCCCGACCCGCAAGCCCTGCTCGCCTGGTACGACACCCATCGCCGCCGCCTGCCGTGGCGGGCCGAGAAGGGCCGGCGGGCGGATCCCTACCACGTCTTCCTGTCCGAAATCATGCTGCAGCAGACCACGGTGAAGGCCGTGGTGCCCTATTTCGGCGCCTTCCTCACCCGCTGGCCCACAGTGTCGCATCTCGCCGCCGCGCCGCTGGAGGAGGTGCTCTCCGCCTGGGCGGGCCTCGGCTACTACGCCCGCGCCCGCAATCTGCACGCCTGCGCGCAGGTGGTGGTGGCCCGCCATGGCGGGCGCTTCCCCGCCGAGGAGGCGGCGCTGCTCGATCTGCCGGGCATCGGGCCCTATACGGCGGCGGCCATCGCCGCCATCGCCTTCGATCTGCCGGCGAGCCCGGTGGATGGCAATATCGAGCGGGTGGTGTCGCGGCTCTATGCGGTGGAGGAGGCCCTGCCCAAGGCCAAGCCGCGCATCAAGGCCCTGGCGGCCGATCTGGTGCCCGCCGCCCGCCCCGGCGACCACGCCCAGGCGATGATGGATCTCGGCGCCACCATCTGCACCCCCAAGAGCCCGGCCTGTGCATTGTGTCCCTACCACGATCCATGCGTGGCCCGGGCCGAGGGCACCATGCAGTTGTTTCCGGTGAAGGCGAAGAAGGCGGCGAAGCCGGAGCGTGCCGCCATCGCCTTCCTGGCGGTGCGGGCGGATGGGGCGGTGCTGCTGCGCACCCGGCCGGACAAAGGCCTGCTCGCCAAGATGACGGAAGTGCCCGCGACGCCCTGGTCGGCCTCCAGCGGCTCCATTCCCGCCGATCCGGCCGGCGCGGCTCCGGTGAGCGCGCAGTGGCGGGCGTTGCCGGGTGTGGTGCGGCACGTCTTCACCCATTTCGCGCTGGACATGACCGTCTGGCGGGCCGACCTGCCCGCCGGCGCGGTGGCGCCCAAGGGCTTGCGGTTTGTTTTGCCACGGGATTTCGAGGCAGAGGCGCTGCCCTCGCTCATGCGCAAGGTGCTGGCCCACGGCCGCGCCGATCGCCCGCCGCGCAAGCCGGGCTGAGTGGGAAAGGGGCACCTATTCGGCGGCGATGCCCATCTCGGCCCGCAGCCGGGCGCGCAGCACGTCGATGGGATGGCGGCGGCCTGCCTCTTCCACGTGCCAGAAGGTCCAGCCGTTGCAGGCCTCGGCACCCTGGGCGAGGGCGCCCATGCGGTGGATGGAGCCGACCTTGGCCGGCTGGGGCTGCTCGGCGCCGGCGAGGGCGAGGGCGATGGTGCCATCGGCGCGCACCACGGCGCGGAAGCGGCCCTTGGCGTCGGTCAGCTCCGATCCGGGTGTGACGAAGCCGCGCTCCACCAGGGCGGAAAAGGCGACCCGAGGCGCTTCGCGGGCGCTCGGCGGTGCGATCAGCACCTCCTCGGCCAGAGGCTCCACCGCGTCGATGCGGGCTCGGGCGGCCTCGGCATAGGCCTCTTCACGCTCGATACCGATGAACGAGCGGCGCAGGCGCTTGGCCACCGCGCCGGTGGTGCCGGAGCCGAAGAAGGGGTCCACCACCACGTCGCCGGGCTTGGTGGCGGAGAGCAGAACACGGGCCAGCAGCGCTTCCGGCTTCTGGGTGGGATGCAGCTTGCGACCCTTTTTGTCCTTCAGCCGCTCCTGCCCGGTACACAGGGGGAACAGCCAGTCGGAGCGCACCTGCACATCCTCGTTGCCGCCCTTCAAGGCCTCGTAATTGAAGGTATATTTGGATTGGGGGCTGCGCGCCGCCCAGATCAGGGTTTCATGGGCATTGGTGAAGCGCCGGCCCCGGAAATTGGGCATGGGATTGGCCTTGCGCCAGATGATGTCGTTGAGGATCCAGAAGCCCAGATCCTGCATCAGCGCGCCGACGCGGAAGATGTTGTGATAGGAGCCGATGACGAACAAGGTGCCGTCCGGCTTCAGCGCACGCCGCGCCGCCAGCAGCCAGGCGCGGGTGAAGGAATCATAGGCGGCGAAGCTCTCGAATTGGTCCCAGGCGTCGTCCACCGCATCCACCCGGCTCTCGTCCGGGCGCTTGAGCTCGCCGCCGAGCTGGAGATTGTAGGGCGGATCGGCGAAGACGAGATCGACGCTATGGGCCGGCAGCTTCGACAGCTCGTGAATACTGTCGCCCACCAGCACCTGGTTCAGCGGCAGGCGCGGGGTATCCGTTGTGGTCAAGGGGGACGCCGCAAACCTTTCGGCGCGCTCGTCAGACCGGCTCACCGCCCGTTCGGGCGCCCCCTTGATCACACTACGCATGACGCAACCCTACGCAACGCTCACTCACGAAGGGCAGTGTGGCGGCAACGGGTTAAGGGGGGGTGAAGGGGGCTGGCCTTACCGCGTCACCGCGCGGACGATGGCTTCCGCCACCAGTTCCGGCATGCACAAGCGCCCCTTCTGATCCAGCGGCGGCTCCTGCTGGCCGGCGGTGGGATGGGCGAGGAGATAGCTGGTGGCCGCATACTGCTGCACCACGTTCATCTTCTCTTGATCGGAGAGGGTGTCGATCTGATCGACGATGCGACCGTATAGCTTTTCGTGCGGAACGTTGGGGACGAACGGCGGGTCGATCAGCACCAGGTCGATGTCGCGCCCTTTCAGGAAGTCCGCGGCCTGCTCCAGGGTCTGGGCGAAGTCTTCCGGCTGGGTGGCGGCCAGGGCATCGCCGGTGCCCACCTGCCAGATCACGAGATCCGGCTCCACCTGCTCGATGGCCGAGCGCATGCGCTGGAACGCCTCGCTGGCGAGGCCCGCCTGAGGGCCTTCCTCGATGATGGTGAAGTCGATGTCCGGCAGCCGCCGGCGCAACTCCACTTCCAGGCGGCTGCGCTTCTTCTGCGACATGGCAAGGCGATCGGGCTGCGGGCCCACCAGGAGGATCCGCACCGGCTGGGAGCGGTCCACCAGGCGCTCGGTGCGCTTCAGGTCGCTGTCGAAGGTGAGCAGGATCTCCGGCACCCGGCAGGCGCGGGACATGTCCGCCTGCCCAGGGCCGGCAAAGCCCAGAAGAATGGCGCAGACGAGACCCATCAGGCGCGCGGTGCCAGCCGCGCCGCCGCTGACGTATCCACCGTGCGCCCGGCCTGCTGCCATTCGAGCACCCATGCGAGCAGCCACTGGAGAAAGAAGCCGACGAAAACGATTAACAGGTCGAATGACACGGCGCCATCGAATTGCGGTCGCAACACTTGCGCCCCAAGGCTCAGGACCGTGCCCAGGCAGAACACCGGCAGCGCGTGGCGGCCGATGATCGTGAGTGGCGCGCTCGCGGCGCTGGCGCGCAGCCACCGTTCCACCGGCAGGCGCGCCACGCAGTAAGCAAGGGCCAGCACGTGCAGCAGACGGGGCAGAGCGAGATTGGTCTTGTCGAAATCCCAGACGAAGGCGGGCAGGGGCCAGACTTCCAGCGACGCGGGAAACGACAGTTGCGCCCAGACGAGCGTCGCCAGGAGGTAAGACGGGGCAATGACGTCGAGGGCGCGATGGGCAATTCGCACCCCGCCCCTGTCGATCATCACGCCGATGGCAAGGCCGCAGGTGAACAGAAGCTGCCACGCCAGGGGATTGAAGGACCAGCGGCCGGCACCGGGCCAGACCGGTGGTCCGAGGTGGGCGAATTGCGTCACCAGATACAGGGCGAGGGACACCGAAAGGCCGAGGGCGATACTGCGGCGGGTGAGAGCCACCAGCAGCGGCGCCAACAGCAGCAGGCTCACATAAAGAGGCAGGATGTTGAGATAGGCCGGCTGGAAAGTGAGCAGCGCGATCCCCACCAGCGATTCCAGCGGTGCCTCGGTGATGAGGTCCAGATGGTACCAGGTGAGGACGCGCGTATCCCCCGTCTGCACCACGAAGCCGCCGATGACCGCCACCGCCACCAGCAGCAGCGCCAGATGGGCGGCATAGAGGTTGAAGGCGCGGGTCCAGATGCGCGCGGTCACCCGCATCCGCGCACCGGGCGTGAACGGACGCACATAGGCGAACGCCGCGGACACGCCCGCCAGCAGGACGAACAACTCGGCCGCGTCGGAGACCCCGAAGTTTCGAAAGGTGTAGCGGCCCAGCAGGTGGCCGGGCACGTGGTTGATGAAGATCGTCAGCAAGGCGAAGCCGCGCCAGAAATCGACGCTGACGATTCGCCTGTCGTCACTGCCCATCCCCGGCTCTCCGTCCCTGCCTGAGCACCGCCCGCTGCGCGGTGGCGGTCCCTTTCCATCCGACGCGGAGGTTAGGCCCCTCTGGAGGCCAGATTGTGAACGCCGCGTGGCGTCGACATGCTTGTGCACGCCTTGCGGCGTCGGTGCACGCGCCGGGCGCTCCGGCCGTTGCCATGAGGCCAGATCTTCTCATTGCGCCGGTCTTGGCCGCTTTTCGTGAAGGCTGCCGGAGCTGCGCGAGGGCAGGGCACGGAGCCCTGCATGGTGCGGGTAGACCGCAGGCCTCGCCGGATGCTACGCGCTCCAAGTTTTGCGAACTCCTGCGGCGCGATGATGATGTTTTCCGTAACCGATGCCGATGACCCCCGGATCGCCGATTATCGCGCCGTGCGTGAGCGGGATCTGGTGGGCCGGCAGGGGCGGTTCATGCTGGAAGGCGAGGTGGTGCTGCGCCTTTTGGTGCCGCGCCTCGACCGGGAAGGGGCGACGCCCCTCGGCCATCGCATCTCGTCCCTGTTGCTGTCGGAACCGCAGGCGGCGCGCCTTGCCGATCTCATCGCCGCCGTCCCGGCGTCGGTGCCCGTCTATGTCGCGACGCAGGCGGTGATGGACCGGGTGGTGGGCTTTCCCATCCATCGCGGCATTCTCGCCCTCGGGGTCGCGCGGATGGCTCCGGTCGCGGAAGAGGAGCTTGCGGCGCTGGGGCCGCGCGCCCTGGTGGTGGCGGTGGCCGGCATCACCAATCACGACAATATGGGCGGCATCTTCCGCAATGCGGCGGGCTTTGGCGCCGATCTGGTGCTGCTCGATGCGGCCAGTTGTGATCCGCTCTACCGCAAGGCGATCCGGGTCTCGGTGGGGGCGAGCCTGATCGTGCCGTTCGCGCGCATGGGCTCGCTCTCGGCCATGATGGCGGCACTGGAGGCGGCGGATGTCGACGTTGTCGCCTTGTCGCCGGCCGGGCGTGAGCCCTTGTCGCGGCTGGTGCGTCCGCCTCGTGTGGCAGCGCTGTTCGGAACCGAGGGGCCGGGCCTGCCGGAGACCGTGCTGGCGCGGGCGCGCACGGTGGCCATTCCCATGGCGCCGGGGTTCGACAGCCTCAACGTGGCCACCACCTCCGGCATCGTGCTGCACCATCTGACGCAGGGGTGAGGTTCGGCGCCTCCGGTGGGGGCGATTGCGGCGCGCCTTCCGGCTCAGTCCTGGGTGGAGCTTTCCCACGTGGCGTGGGTGACCCGCGGCAGGCGCTCCAGCGCCTCCACCACCGCGTCGAGCTCGGCCCGGTCGACGGCCGTGCTGACCAGCTTGGCGATGATGTCGACGCCGCCATCGGCCTGGGTCTCGGTTTCCACGTCGCCGGCGGGATATTTGGCGGCGTCCAGCGCCTCGGTGAGCTGATCGCGGACGGAGGAGACCGCGGCGGCATCGGTGGAGACGCGCACCTCATAGCTCACTTCCGAGCTGCGCTCGTCGATGGGGATGCGGTCGATGACGGCGGCGAGGGGGCGCAGCAGGGTGTTGCCGGCGATGACGATGAAGGTGATGAGGAAGGCCTCGCCCAGCATGTCGGCGCCGGTGCAGGCGCCCACCGCCGCCGAGCACCAGAGGGTCGCCGCCGTGTTCAGGCCACGCACGTTGAGCCCTTCCTTCATGATCACACCGGCGCCGAGGAAGCCGACGCCGGTGACCACGTTGGCGACCACCCGCATGGCATCCTGCGAGGATCCCACGCGCGCGGCCAGATCGGTGAATGCGGCCGCCCCCACCGCCACCAGCACGTTGGTGCGCAGGCCCGCCGTGCGTTGGCGATACTGCCGCTCGGCGCCGATCAGGGTTCCAAAGATGAAGGCTGCGCCCAGGCTGACGATGGTGTCGAGAAAGTTCTGCAGGTCGAAATTGGCGATGAACTGCACCGTTTGGTCCCCAGCCTGGTCCCGAATCCGACGGTCTGATCCGGTTGAGGATGCGCCGGCAACGCTCCCGTGTCGCGGCAAAGCATGACAGGAACATGTCGCAGCGCATGATTGTCGACACAGCATGGAACTGCTACAAACCCGCCATGCTCCACGTGTGCGCCATATCCGCGAATGTCAGCCGGGCCGCTTTCTGCGCCGCCGGGCCGTTTGCGCGCACCACCATGGAATTCGCGGCGGTGCCCGATCATGTGCGCCTGCCGGGCCGGTTCTTCGGCCGCTTCACCACCGCCGCCTCGGCCGTGCTCGCGCGCTGACGCGCGTCCCTTCTCCGTTCTTCGCATGCGGACCGGCGCCCTTTCGCGCGCCGGCCTTCCACTCGGCTCAAGCCTTTGAGGATACATCCATGACCGCACCCGCCGGCAGCCCCCGCACCCTCTACGACAAGATCTTCGACGACCACGTGGTGGCGCGCCAGGAGGATGGCACCTGCCTGCTCTATATCGACCGCCATCTGGTGCATGAAGTGACGAGCCCGCAGGCGTTCGAGGGGCTGCGCATGGCCGGTCGCCCGGTGCGCGCGCCGGCCAAGACCCTGGCCGTGGTCGACCACAACGTTCCCACCACCGACCGCACCCTGCCGAATCCCGATCCGGAGAGTGTCGCGCAGATCGCCGCGCTGGCCGAGAACACCAAGGAATTCGGCATCGAGTATTACGACGGCTTCGACAAGCGCCAGGGCGTGGTGCATGTGGTGGGCCCCGAGCAGGGTTTCACCCTGCCCGGCACCACCATTGTGTGCGGTGACAGCCACACCTCGACCCACGGCGCGTTCGGCGCGCTCGCCCACGGGATCGGCACCTCGGAGGTGGAGCATGTGCTCGCCACCCAGACGCTGATCCAGAAGAAGGCGAAGAACATGCGTGTCACCGTCGACGGGAAGCTTCCCGAAGGCGTGGGCGCGAAGGATGTGGTGCTTGCCATCATCGGCACCATCGGCACCGCCGGTGGCACCGGCTATGTCATCGAATATGCCGGCGACGTCATCCGCGACCTGTCCATGGAAGGGCGCATGACGGTCTGCAACATGACCATCGAAGGCGGCGCTCGCGCCGGCCTGGTGGCGCCGGATGAAAAGGCGTTCGCCTATCTCATGGGTCGCCCGAAAGCCCCGACCGGCGCCGATTGGGAGAAGGCGGTCGCCTATTGGCAGACCTTGAAGAGCGACGAGGGCGCCCATTTCGACAGCGAGATCCGTCTCGATGGCGCGGCCCTGCCGCCCATCGTGTCGTGGGGCACCAGCCCCGAGGACGTGATCTCCGTGGAAGGTCTGGTGCCTGATCCGGAGCTGATCGCCGACGAGGTGAAGCGGGCCGCCAAGAAGCGGGCGCTGGCCTATATGGGGCTCACCGCCGGCACCAAGATCACTGATATCGGCATCGATCGGGTGTTCATCGGCTCCTGCACCAACGGCCGCATCGAGGACATGCGCGCGGCCGCGGCGGTGGTGGCCGGCCATCAGGTCAATCCGAAGGTGTCGGCCATGGTGGTTCCCGGCTCGGGCCTGGTGAAGGAACAGGCGGAGGCCGAGGGTCTCGACAAGATCTTCACCGCCGCCGGCTTTGAATGGCGCGAGCCCGGCTGTTCCATGTGCCTGGCCATGAATGCCGACCGGCTGAAGCCGGAGGAGCGCTGCGCGTCCACCTCGAACCGGAATTTCGAGGGGCGCCAGGGCTTCAAGGGGCGCACCCACCTGGTGTCGCCGGCCATGGCGGCTGCCGCGGCCATCGCCGGTCACTTCGTGGACGTGCGGTCGTTCCCGAAGGCCGGCTGATCTTCGGCAGGCGTCTCTCGGGCGGGCGTCCGCGCCCGCCTGTGGCACGTGGGTGACGCGCCAGCGTTCGTGGTGGCCCGCGCCTTCACAACAGCGTGATCATGCGGGGCGCAAAAGCCCCGCGCGATCCAGCGCCCTTAGAAGGGAAGCGCGCCAGCGCCCGAGATGATCGTGGCGTTGGCCTCGTGGGGCGCGAAAAACGCAGCGATTCCAAGGATGGTCACCAGCGCACCGGTGACCGCAATCTTGCGAAGCATGGTCACTCTCCCTTGTCGCTTTCTGTCTGTTCAACGACGGAAGTCGATTAAGAGTTCCTTAACCAAGTCCAGCTGAACGCCTCTTAAGATCTCCGTTCAGAAACCGTTCATCGGCCTCACGCCGTCGTGAGGCGCGCGGTGCGACGGGCGAATGGGGCGGGCGCTGGATCCGCACACCAGCCCCGAATCTGCGGGCGCAAGACAGGCGGGGCCACCCGCCGGGAGCAGCTCATGTCGGATCAGGCGCCGTCAGGCGTGACACCGCTGGCGCCCGCCGCCAACCCCTGGCGGGATCGCGTCGCGCCCGGGCTCGCGGACCTGGAGGAGCTGGCCGCCGCGGCCTTCGCGCGGTTGCCCGAGAGCTTTCGGGCGCTGTGCGCCGACGTGGTGATCGCGGTAGAGGATTTCCCGACCGACGAGGTGCTGGACGCCATGCAGCTGGACAGCGAGTTCGATCTGCTGGGCCTGTTCCAAGGGATCGGCCGAGCACAGGGTGGCGCGCTCGCCCAGACCGGGCAGATGCCGAACATGGTGTTCCTCTATCGCCGGCCCATTCTCGATTATTGGGCGGAGCATGAGGAGACCCTGGGTGACCTGGTGAGCCATGTCCTGGTGCACGAGATCGGCCACCATTTCGGCCTGTCCGACGCCGATATGGAAGCTCTGGAGGCGGAGGCCGACTGACCGGCCGGGAGGCCCTGGTCCGCTGCGGGGCATATTATTAGAATAACTCCAAAG
Organism: Xanthobacter sp. NM-25; assembly: GCF_022138605.1. GTDB lineage: Bacteria > Pseudomonadota > Alphaproteobacteria > Rhizobiales > Xanthobacteraceae > Xanthobacter. The sequence continues at coordinate 162,870 of NZ_JACBFS010000001.1, read as the reverse complement.
AAATGGAGCTTCCGATGTCTGTCGATCCGACGCTGACCCGCTACCCGCCCACCCTGCGCGCCCTGCACTGGCTCACCGTGCTGGCGGTGGTGGTGGTTTATGGCGTGACCTATCTGGAGGGCTTTTTCGCGCGCGGCACGCCGGAACGGGCGTGGATCTGGTGGACCCATATCTCGGTGGGGCTGCTGCTGATCGCCTTTCTGGCCGTGCGCATCCCGGTGCGCGTGCTCGGGCGCGTGCCCGGTCCCTCGCACCAGATCAGCCGGCCGGTGGCGATCGCCTCGGCCAGCGCCCATGGGCTGCTTTATCTGCTGCTGATCGCCACGCCGCTGGTGGGCATCTACCTGACCTTCCTGCGGGGCGGCACCGTGTCGTTCTTTTCCCTGTTCACCATTCCCTCGCCGATTGCGGTCAACCGCGACCTGGCGGGCACCGTGAAGGAGGTGCACGAAACCCTGGCCAACGCATTGGTGCTGCTGGCGCTGCTGCATGCTGCGGCGGCGGTGGTGCATCATGTGGTGTTCAAGGATGATGTGCTGAAGCGCATGCTCCCCGAACGCTGCGGCTGAAGGGACGGATTTTTTCATCGGAGCCGGGCGGCTGCCGGCCGGTCTCCTTATGGCTCACACCATCGAAAGCTCATCGTGTCATGGATAAGTTCACCGTTCTGGAAGGCGTGGCCGCGCCGCTGAAGCTGGTCAATGTCGATACCGACATGATCATCCCCAAGCAGTATCTGAAGACCATCAAGCGCACCGGCCTGGGCACCGGCCTGTTCTCGGAAATGCGCTACAAGGAAGATGGCTCGGAGAACCCGGATTTCGTTCTCAACCAGCCCGCGTATCGCAAGGCGAAGGTTCTGGTGGCGGGCGACAATTTCGGCTGCGGCTCGTCCCGTGAGCATGCCCCCTGGGCGCTCATGGATTTCGGCATCCGCTGCGTGATCTCCACCTCGTTCGCGGACATTTTCTACAACAACTGCTTCAAGAACGGCATCCTGCCCATCGTGGTGTCCAAGGAGGAGCTGGAGAAGCTGTTCGAGGATGCCGAGCGCGGCGCCAACGCCACCTTGACCGTCGACCTTGCCGCCCAGGAGATCCGCGGGCCCGACGGCGGCACGATCCATTTCGAGATCGATCCGTTCCGCAAGCGCTGCCTGCTGGAGGGGCTGGACGACATCGGCCTCACCCTGGAGAAGGCTCCGGCCATCGACAGCTACGAGACCACCAAGGCGGTCGAGCAGCCCTGGCTGTGACGGATGCCGTTTGAAGGGGGCCCGCACATGTGTGCGGTGTTTCAGGGGACGCCGGCGGCGTCCCCTTTTGCATGCTGGCCTGGTCGCATGGGTGGTAATCCCCTGCGACCATAGCGCCCTCCCGCATGGAAATGCTGGACCCGCCTTCTCATTTCCCTAATCTTTGATCATTCCATTCATGATGGCGTCGCCGCGCACGGGTGCGTGTGGTGCCGTGTTGATTCAATCCATTCCTGCCGGAGGTGATGCTTGCCCCACGATACGCCGCTGATCGCGACCCTCGTCGGGGCTTTCGTTCTGGCTTTCGTCTTCGGCGCGCTGGCCCAGCGGCTGCGCCTGTCGCCGCTGGTGGGCTATCTTCTGGCTGGCGTCATGGCCGGTCCCTTCACGCCCGGCTTCGTTGCCGACCAGCACATCGCGGTGGAGCTGGCGGAGGTGGGCATCATCCTGCTCATGTTCGGCGTGGGCCTGCATTTCTCGCTGCGGGATCTGCTTTCGGTGAAGGCCATCGCGGTGCCCGGGGCCGTGCTGCAGATCGGCGTGGCCACCTTGATGGGCATGGGCCTTGCCTATGCCATGGGCTGGAGCCTGGGCGGCGGCATCGTGTTCGGCCTCGCGCTGTCGGTGGCGAGTACGGTGGTGCTGCTGCGCGCGCTGCAGGAACGGCGCATGATCGAGAGCGAGCAGGGCCGGATCGCGGTGGGCTGGCTCATCGTCGAGGACCTCGCCATGGTGCTCGCGCTGGTGCTGCTGCCGGCGGTGTCTGGCGCGCTCGGCGGCAAGTCGGTGGAGGTGGGCGCGGCCGGCGCGTGGTTCGGGCCCATGGATGTGTGGACCACCCTCGGCGTCACCCTGGGCAAGGTCGCGGGCTTCGTCATCTTCATGCTGGTGATCGGGCGGAGGGTGATTCCCCTGGTCATGCACTGGGTGGCCCATGTGGGCTCGCGCGAACTGTTCCGGCTGGCGGTGCTGGCCATCGCGCTCGGGGTGGCGTTCGGCTCGGCCAAGCTGTTCGGGGTGTCGTTCGCGCTCGGGGCGTTCTTCGCCGGCATGGTGCTGAGCGAGTCGCCACTGTCCCATCGCGCCGCCGAGGAGACGCTGCCGCTGCGCGATGCCTTTGCGGTGCTGTTCTTCGTCTCGGTGGGCATGTTGGTGGATCCCACCATCATCCTCACCAATCCTTTGCCGCTGCTGGCCACCCTGGCGATCGTGCTGGTGGGCAAGTCGCTTGCGGCCTATCTGCTGGTGCGGGTGTTCGGCTATTCCAAGCTCACCGCTTTCACCATCTCCGCGTCGCTCGCGCAGATCGGCGAGTTCTCGTTCATCCTCGTGGCCCTGGGGGTGAGCCTCGAATTGCTGCCCAAGGAAGGGCGCGACCTCATTCTGGCGGCGGCCATTTTCTCCATTGTCGCCAATCCGTTCTTTTTTCTCATCCTGGACCGCTTTCGCACCAAGGTGGCGGCCAAGGCCGCCAAGGCTGTGGACCAGCCAGCGGAGCCCGTGCCTGTGCCCACCCTGCCGGTGACCGAGAAGAGCGACCACACGGTGATCGTCGGTTACGGGCGTGTCGGCAGGCTGGTGGCCGATGGGCTCAAGGCCGCCGGCCTGCCGTTGCTGGTGATCGAGGATCAGGAGGACCGTGTGGAGGAACTGCGGGCCAGCGGTTTCGAGGTCATCGACGCCAATGCCGCTTCACCCGCGGCCATCACCGCCGCCAATGTGGAGGGGGCGAAGCGCCTCATCCTCGCCATTCCCGATGGCTTCGAGGCCAGTGGGGTGCTGAAGAAGGCGCGGGCGGTCAATCCGCAGATCGAGATCATCGCCCGTGCCCACACGGATGCGGAAGTGGATCGCCTGCGGCAGACCGGCGCCAATTTCATCATCATGGGCGAGCGGGAAGTGGCGCGCGGCATGCTGGGCCATGTGCTGAAGGAAGAGGAGGAGGCCTCCCCGACGGTCGCCGGCCCGACTCCGCCGCCGGAGGCGGGATCCGTCGTGGCGGAAGCCGGCCCGGAAACCGCGCCCGAGGCCACCGGCGCGGCGCCCGACGCACAGCGTTCCGACACGGCCGCGGACGCCTAGGGCGCCTCGATCGTCGGCGCCCGCCGCTCCGCTCGTGCCGCGTTGCCCGCGTGTTCCTCATGGGGCCGCATGGCGCCACGCCCATTGCGGCTTGGAGGGCGCCCCCCGGCGGGGGCAGGAGGCGGTGAGGCGATGGGCCGTATCGTGACGACCCATCTCTCTTGAATCTCGACGGACTTGGGATGCCCTCCGTTTCCCCGCGTTGAGTGATCGAGACTCATCAGCCCTCATTCAAGGGGCGCCAGCGCGGCTTCCAGCGCCGGCCCGATGGCCAGCAGCCGCTCATCATGACCTTCGGCGGCGCTGGCCAGCAGGCTCGCCGGGCCGGCCGGCAGCGCCAGGCCGGGCAGGCGCAGGTAGCTGCCGAGCATGGTGTTGCGCAGGGTCCGCAGGTTGACGGCCGCGAAGCGCGCGGGATCCGACAGCAGCGGCGCACATTCCGGCGCCAGATGCGGCACTGTGGGGCACACGAGGATCGCCTCGCCGATATCGGCGGCGAGGTCCGCGGCGAGCCGGGCGCGCTGCGTCACCAGTGCCGCATAATCCTCGGCCGGGCGTCGTGCTGCCTGTTGCAGCCGCTGGCGCACGTTGGGATCGATACGGGCCAGGCGGGCGGGGGCGGCCAGCAGCGCGGCATGCACCTTCACCGCCTCGAATCCCACCATCGCCCCGTGCTGGCTCAAGGTCATCTGCGCCGCTTCGATGGCGGGAACCGGCCGCCGATCGATGCGGCCGCCCGCGGCCGCGATCCGCTGCAGGGCGATCTCGAAAGCCGCGGCGACAGGGGCCTCCAGGTCCTCGGTGAGGACGCCTTCGGGCACGATGATGGGCCATCGTGACAGGTCGCTGCCGGCCGCGCGGGAGGTTGCCCGTCCCGCATCGCCGGCCAGCACTTCGTCCACCAGAGCGATGTCGCGGGCACGACGTGCCAGGAAGCCCAGGGTGTCCAGCGACGGGGCGAGGGGAAAGACCCCCGCCATGGGATAGCGGCCGGGGGAGGGCTTGAAGCCCGCCAGACCACAGAAGGCGGCCGGCACGCGGATCGAGCCCGAGGTGTCGGAGCCGACGGCGATGGTGCAGGCGCCGCGGGCGACGGCCACCGCCGCCCCGCTGGAGGAGCCGCCGGGCACATGGCCAGGGTGCCGGGGATTGTCCGGCGTGCCGAAGTGCGGGTTCACACCCAGCACCGAAAAGGCGAATTCGGTGAGATTGGTCTTGCCGATGGCGATGGCACCGGCATCCGTCAGCGCGCTCACTATGGGGGCATCGGCCGCTGCCGGCTGGCTCTCGGCGCCAAGCGGGGAGCCCGCGGTGGTGCGCGTGCCGGCGCAATCGATGATGTCCTTATAGCTGACGACGATGCCATCCAGGGGCCCGCGCGGCTTGCCGTCGGCATGTCGGGCGTCGCTGGCGGCGGCCTCCGCGCGGGCTCGCTCTTCCATCAAAGTGATGAAGCTCGCCGGGGTGCTGCGGGCGGCGGTAAGACATCGGTCAAGACGCGCGCTCGGGGCGAGGGTGCCGGAGCGGAAGGCGGCCTGCAGCGCCGCGATATCGCCACCCGCCGGGTCTTCGACGGGTTGGAAGTGTTCTTTGCTGTGCGACACGATCCTCTCCTGCGCGCCTCATCGGCGGCTTTCTGCGCCACCCTAATTAATCAGTGTACGGTGTATTATGCGGGTCCGGAGGCTAAGTCTGCGGCACATCTATGCGTATAGATTGGCCATTTTGCACATTGTTTTAGCATTTTTGAGACTTTTGATTTGGCGCATTGACAGGAAAAATGTTCAGTGTACCTCTATTAAATGATCTCCGCCGCGGGGCGGTGTCATCATACGCCAATGAGGAGGACGGGCATGGCGCAGGAGCCGCTCGCCAAGAAGGGCAACTATTTCCACATTTATGATTTCCGGATCGCGCCCGGTGTGGAAGAGGAATTCATTCGCGAATTCGAGGCCTTCGACTATTCCGAAGGCAATCCCATGCACAAATCATGGGCGCAGGTGAAGGACGGTGTTCTGTTGCGGGATACTGAAGATCCGCTGCGCTTCTATTTGATCGCCGAGTGGTCCGACATCGAGGAACACGCGCGGATCCGCAAGGTTCTGGCGGAGGAGATCAAGCCGTCGTTCATCCGGCACATCGTGGGGGGCAAGTTCATTCCGCGCTATGCGCAGGTCGTGTCCTCCACGCCGGAAGAGATCCTGAACAAGGCCGCCGAGGCCTGAGCGGGGCGGGAGGGGTGTGCTCCCCTCCCATGCCGCTGGCCCAATGCCTTTTCCCTTTCCTGGATCTTTTAGAGCTGGCTGATGGAACTGTACGGTTTTTTCCGGTCTTCCGCGTCCTACCGGTTGCGCATCGCTTTGGCGTTCAAGGGGCTCGATTATGTGCCCCATTTCGTCAGCCTGCCGAAGATGGAGCACAAGTTGCCGGCATATCTGGAGCGTAATCCGGAAGGTCTTGTGCCCGCGCTGGTCGATGGCGACGGGGTCTTCACCCAGTCAATGGCGACCATGGAATACCTGGATGAGGCCTATCCGCAGCCCTCGTTGCTGCCACAGGGGGCGCGGGAGCGGGCTTACGTCCGCGCCGTCAGCCAGATCATCTGTTGCGATATTCATCCTCTGAATAACGTACGGGTGCTGAAGTATCTCGGTCATCGCTGGGGGCTCTCGGAGGCGGAGCGCAACGAGTGGTATGGCCACTGGATCGGGGAAGGTTTTCAGGGTCTTGAAGCCACCTTGGCGGCGCGGGGCATGGCTGGTCGGTTCGTGTTCGGCGACGCGCCGACCCTCGCGGATGTTTGTCTGGTGCCGCAGGTGTTCAACGCCAATAGATTTCATTGCGACGTCTCTGGCTTCAAGAAAATTGGCGAGATTTTCGAGAATTGCATGGCGCTTCCGTGCTTCGAGAGTACGCAGCCGAAGTATCAGGCGGACGCATTCTAGTTTAGAATAATTATTATTATTTGTTTATCCCGAGCCCTCAAGGGAGTCCGTGATGGAAGGGTTGCTGAAAGCGTCTCGGGTGATTGACGCGACCAATGCCTGGGTCGGGCGCGTGGCGTGCTGGGCGATCTTTGTCGCCGTCATCGTCTCCTCGGTGAATGCGGTGGTGCGGAAGCTGTTCGGGGTCTCCTCCAACGCCTGGCTGGAGCTGCAATGGTATCTGTTCGGCGTGGTCTTCATGCTGTGCGCGCCATGGACCCTGCAGCTCAACGAGCATATTCGCATCGACATCGTCGCAAGCAAGTTCAGTCGGCGGGTCGCCAATATCGTCGAGGTCTTGTGCATAAGCTTCTTTCTTCTCGTTTTTTGTGGCGTGATGGTATGGCTGTCGCTGCCCTATGTGACAGACTCCCTTGCATCCGGTGAGTATTCTCCCAATGCCGGCGGCCTCATCCTGTGGCCGGCCAAGCTCATCATTCTTCTCGGCTTCGCGCTGATGCTGCTGCAGGGCATCAGCGAGCTCATCAAGCGCGTCGCCATCATGCGCGGCGATCTGCCCGATGGGGGGCAGCCCGATGTGCACGAGAACGAGGCCGAGCGCCTGTTGCATGAGCTGGCGGAAGTGGATCCGCGCGTCAGCGAGGGAGGATTGCGCCCGTGAGTGTGACCTCGCTGCCCATTTCTCTTTTTGATGTTCAGGCCCGCGCCCAATGATCGAGTTCATTGCCCAAAATCTCGCGCCGATCATGTTTGCGACGCTCGTCGTCTTCATGCTGCTCGGGTATCCGGTCGCGTTCGCGCTGGCGGCCAATGGCCTGCTCTTCTTCGTCATCGCGGTGGAGCTGTCGCCCTATGCATCCGACAGCATCACGCTGTCGTGGCCGCTGCTGCAGGCGCTGCCGGATCGCATGTTCGGCACCATGTCGAATGAAGTGCTGCTGGCCATCCCCTTCTTCACCTTCATGGGGCTCATCCTCGAGCGCTCTGGCATGGCGGAAGACCTGCTGGAAACGGTGGGGCAGCTGTTCGGCACGGTGCGTGGTGGCCTGGCCTATGCGGTGATCTTCGTGGGGGCGTTGCTCGCCGCCACCACCGGCGTGGTGGCCGCCTCGGTGATCTCCATGGGCCTCATCTCCCTGCCCATCATGCTGCGTTATGGCTATGACCGGCGTCTGGCCTCCGGCGTCATCGCCGCCTCGGGCACGCTGGCGCAGATCATTCCACCCTCGCTGGTGCTGATCGTGATGGCGGACCAGCTGGGCCGCTCCGTGGGTGACATGTATGAGGGCGCCTTCCTGCCCGGCTTGGTGCTCACCGGCATCTATGCGCTGTTCGTCTTCCTGGTGACCCTGATCTTCCCGAAAATGGCGCCCGGCCTGCCGCCGGAAGCGATCACCAATCGCGAGCCGTCGGGGGCCCGGGGTTCCTGGCAGGTGGGGCTGCTGGCCCTGTTCTCGGGCGTGGTGGCCGTCGCCATCATGAAGCAGACGGGGGTGAAGGCGGGTGCCGATTTCGTCATCCTCTCCATCTGCGCGGGCACCGTGGTGGCGCTGGTCTGCGCGTTGCTCAACCGCTTCCTCGGGGCGCGGCGCATCGGGCTTTCGGCGGCGCTGACGGCGGTTCTGGTGGGGCTTTACGTGCTGGCGGGCCAGAGCGGGCATGCCACCCTGCAGGTGCTGGCGGATGTGGTCGGGGCCGGCGCAGTCTATGCGTTCGTGGTGGGCGTGGTGGAGCGCTTCACCGGGGTGCGGCTGGTGTCGCGGCTGGCGGAGCAGATCACCTTCGTGATGGTGCCCCCGCTGCTGCTGATCTTCCTGGTGCTCGGCACCATCTTCATCGGCGTGGCGACGCCGACCGAGGGCGGCGCCATGGGCGCGGTGGGTGCCATCGTGCTGGCGGCGTTGAAGCGGCGGCTGGAGAACAATCCGAAGCGCTTCAGTCTTTCCATCCTGACCCATGCGACCCAGGCCACGGCGAAGCTCTCCGCCTTCGCCATCTTCATCGTGCTCGGCGCGCGGGTGTTCTCGCTCACCTTCTACGGCATCAACGGCCATCTGTGGGTGGAGCATCTCCTCACCAGCCTGCCGGGTGGGCAGGTCGGCTTCCTGCTGTTCATCAACACGCTCATCTTCTTCCTGGCCTTCTTCCTGGATTTCTTTGAGCTCGCCTTCATCATCATTCCGCTGATCGCGCCGGCCGCCGAGAAGATGGGCATCGATCTGATCTGGCTGGGGGTGATCCTGGGCGTGAACATGCAGACGTCCTACATGCATCCGCCGTTCGGTTTCGCGCTGTTCTACCTGCGCTCGGTGGCGCCGAAGGTACCGTATCTCGACAAGGTCACCCGCCGGCGCATGGAGCCGGTGACCTCCGCGCAGATCTATTGGGGCGCCATTCCCTTCGTCATCGTCCAGCTTCTGATGGTGGGCGTGGTGGTGCTCTTTCCATCGCTGGTCATGCACTACAAGAGCGCGGCCTCGACGGTGGATCCGGCCGCCGCCCAGCGCCAGCTCGATGCTCTCGACGGCCCGGCGAGCCTGGGCGGCGGAGCCAAGAATGATCCGTTCGGCATGCCCGATGCCGGCGGGCTGCCGAAACCGGGCGCGGGGTTCTGACCATGGACGGCGCGCGCCGAACCTCAAGAGTTTCTGCCGCCTTGGCGGCCAACAACAGGCGCCGCACGCACGGCGCCAAAGATAAAACCTTGCCTTCCACAACAAGGCCTTGAACGGCCGCGCGACAAGACCATCGAGAGGGATTCAGATGAAGCGACGTCAATTCCTGACCACCGTGGCCGCCGGTTCCGCTGCCACGGTGGTGGCGGCTCCCGCCATCGCCCAGAGCGAGCCCAGCATCAAGTGGCGCATGGCCACGTCGTGGCCGAAGAGCATCGACACCATGTATGGCTCGGCCGAAGCCATGTGCAAGCGCATCGGCGAGCTCACCGGCGGCAAGTTCGAGGTCACGCCGTTCGCGGCCGGCGAGATCGTCGGCGCGCTGCAGGTGTTCGATGCCACCAAAAACAAGACGGTGGAGTGCAGCCACACCCTCACCTCCTTCTTCACCGGCAAGAACCCCGCCTATGCCTTCGACGGCGGCCTCGCCTTCGGCACCAATGCCCGCCAGCAGACCGCCTGGTATTTCTTCGGCGGTGGCCGGGCGCTCATCCAGGAGTTGTTCGGCAAGGAGAACATGGTCACCTTCCCCTGCGGCAATAATGGCGTGCAGATGGGCGGCTGGTATCGCAAGGAGATCACCAGCGTCGAGGACCTCAAGGGCCTCAAGATGCGCATCGCCGGCCTCGGTGGCCGCATCATGAGCAAGCTCGGCCTGGTGCCGCAGCAGATCGCGCCGGGCGACATCTATCCCTCGCTGGAGCGCGGCACCATCGATGCGGCGGAGTGGGTGGGCCCCCATGACGACGAAAAGCTCGGCCTCTACAAGGTGGCCAAATTCTATTACACCCCCGGCTGGTGGGAAGGTTCGTCGCAGATCACGTCGCTGGTGAACAAGGAAGCCTGGGACGCTCTGCCGCCCACCTACAAGGCGGCCTATGAGGTGGCGGCCACCGAGCAGAACCAGATGATGCTCGCCGATTACGACAACAAGAACCCGGCCGCCTTGCGTCGCCTTCTTGCGGCGGGCGTGGAGCTGCGGGCGTTTCCGCAGCCGGTGATGGAGGCGGTCTACAAGGCCACCACCGAGACCTTCCTCGAAATCGCGGCCTCCAACCCCGAGTTCAAGAAGATCTACGAGCCCTGGAAGACCTTCCTGAACGAATCCAACGCCTGGATGCGTGTCGCCGATTATCGTCTCGACACCTTCCGCTTCTCCGCGCCCAAGTGGCCGTGAGGCCAGTGGCCGTGAAAGGTGTGGCCGTGAGACCAGTGGCCGCGAGCGCAAAGTCTGAGAGACTTGCGGCAACCTGAGCTGCTCAACCGGGGCGGTCCGCCGCCCCGGTTCTCGATGTGACGGGAAAGGATCTGCCCCATGTCCGGCGACGCACAGATGTCCGGCGACGCACAGATGTCCGCTGACAACCCCACGCACCCGGCCGCCAAGGGCGAAGGGATCGGCGCGCGGGTCCGGCGCAAGGAGGATGCCCGCCATCTCATGGGGCGGGGCCGTTTCGTCGGCGATATCCGCATGCCGGGCCTCGCCGACGTCGCCTTCCTGCGCAGCCCTGTGGCCCATGCCCGCATCCTCTCGGTGGCGAAGCCGCAGGGGCATGAGGACGTGGTGTTCGCGGCGGAGGATGCGCCGGGCGTCGGCGCCATCGTCACCCGCTCCACGCTGCCCACCTACAAACTGTCCGCCTACCCGCCGCTGGCGAAGGACAAGGTGCGGTTCGTGGGCGAGATCGTCGCCATGGCCTATGCCCCCACCCGCGCCGAGGCGGAGGATCTGTGCGAAGCGGTGGCGTTCGACTACGAGGAACTGCCCGCCATCGTCGATTGCGACAGCGGCCGCGCCGCCGGCGCCGCGCTGGTGCACGAGGCCTGGGGCGACAATCTCTTTCTGCAGACGAGCTTCGACAGCGGCGGGGTGGACGAGGTGGCGCGCACAGCGCCCATCCGTGTCGAAAAGCGCTTTCGCACCGCCCGCCAGTGCATGCACCCCATGGAAGGCAAGGGGGTGCTGGCCTATTGGGATTTCCAGGCGAACCAGCTGGTGGTGCACACCTCCACCCAGGTGCCGCACATGATCCGCACCGGCCTCAGCGAGACCTTGAACCTGCCGCAGGCGCAGATCCGCATCGCCCCGCCGGATGTGGGCGGCGGCTTCGGCTACAAATGCCTGCTGCAGCCCGAGGAAGTGCTGGTGGCGTGGCTGGCTCTCACTTTGAAGCGCCCGTTCCGCTGGATCGAGGATCGGCGCGAGCACCTCACCGCCGGCGCCAATGCCCGTGAGCATGAATATGTGATCACCGCTTATGCGGACGAGCGGGGCAAGCTGCTCGCGCTCGATGCCGAGGTGTGCGTGAACGTGGGGGCCTATTCGGTCTGGCCGTTCAGCGCCTGCCTGGAGGCGGCGCAGGCGGGCGGCAATCTGCCGGGGCCGTATATTTGGCCGCAATATCGCTGCAAGACCTATTCGGTGGCCACCAACAAGCCGCCCTTCGCGCCCTATCGCGGCGTGGCGCGGCCGGGCGTGTGCTTCGCCATGGAGCTCACCATTGATGCCATCGCCGCCGCCGTGGGGCGCGAGGCGGCGGACGTGCGCATGGAGAACCTCGTTCCCGCCAGCGCCATGCCCTACACCAACATCACCAAAAAATACTACGACAGCGGCGACTATCAGGCCTCCCTCGCCACCGCCCGGGAGATGATCGCTCTCGATGCGGTGCGCGTCCGCCAGCAGACGGGCGAAGTCGATGGCCGCCTGATCGGCGTGGGCTTTTCCACCTATACGGAGCAATCCGCCCACGGCACCAAGGTATTCGCCTCCTGGGGCACGCCCCTGGTGCCGGGCTACGAGCAGGCCACCATCCGCCTCAATCCCGATGGCAGTGCGGATGTGAAGGCGGGCATCCACACCATCGGCCAGGGCCTGGAGACCACCCTCGCCCAGGTGGCGAGCGAAATTCTAACCCTGCCGGTCTCGAAGATCCGGGTGGTGCTGGGGGATACGGCGGCGACGCCCTTCTCCACCGGCGCCTATGCCTCGCGCGGCATCGTCATGGCCGGCGGCGCCGTCTCCAAGGCGGCGGAGAAGCTGGCGGAGCGGGTGCGTCTGCTCGCCGCCCACCTCATGCAGTGCGCGCCGGAAGAGATCCGCTTCGAGAATGGCGCGGTGGAAGGCCGCAATGCTTCCCTGACATTGGAGGAGGTGGCGCGGGCCTGGTATCTCACGCCGGAAGTGCTGCCCGACGGGGTGGAGACCGGCGGCCTCGAGGTCACTGAAGGCTATAAGCCGGACGTCGACACCGGCCTGTTCTCTTATGCCACCCATGCGGCAGTGGTGGCGGTGGACCCGGCCACGGGGGCCACTGAGATCCTCGACTATGTGGTGGTGGAGGATTGCGGACGCATGGTGAACCCCATGATCGTCGAAGGCCAGGCCTATGGCGGTGTCGCCCAGGGCATCGGCAGCGCCCTGTTCGAGGAAAGCACATACGACGCGCAGGGCCAGCCGCTGGCCTCGACCCTTATCGACTATCTGCTGCCGGGCCCCACCGAGCTGCCCAAGGTGCGCATTTCCCATACCGAGACGCTTTCGCCCTTCTCGGCCCACGGCATCAAGGGCGTGGGGGAGGGCGGCGCCATTGCCCCGGCCGGGGCGTTGGTCAACGCCATCAATGACGCGCTGAAGGGCTTCGGGGCGACCGTGAACGAGATCCCGGCCACGCCCGAGCGCGTGCTCGACGCCATCGCTGCCGCCAGGAGCGCCGCATGAAGCCCGCCGCCTATGACCTGACCCTTGCCACCAGCCTGCCCGATGCGGTGGCCGCCCTCGGCGCGCACGAGGGGGCGAAGGCGGTGTCGGGGGGCTGCTCCCTCGGCCCCATGCTCAACCTGCGCCTGGCGCGCCCCAGCCTGCTGGTGGACCTGCGCCGGGTGGAGGCGCTGCGCGCGCTGAAGCGCAGCGATACCCACCTGGAAATCGGCGCCGGCTGGACCCATGGCGAGATCGAGGATGGAGTGGTGCCGGATGTCACCGCCGGCCTCATGGCCCGGGTGGCCCATGGCATCGCCTATCGGGCGGTGCGCAACCGCGGCACCATCGGCGGCAGCCTCGCCCATGCGGACCCGGCGGCGGACTGGGTGTCCACCATGGCGGTGCTGGATGCGCGGCTCGTCATCACTGGGGCGGGCGGAACGCGCCTGTCGCGCCTCGGCGATTTCATGATCGCCGCTTACACCACCAGCCTGGCTGACGACGAGATTTTGAGTGCGGTGCAGGTGCCGGTGCTCTCCGCCACCGCGCGCGCCGGCTACCACAAGGTGTGCCGCAAGACCGGCGAATTCGCCCAGGCCATCGGCGCGGTGGTGCTGGATCGCGAGGCGGGCCTTGCGCGCGTGGTGTGCGGGGCCATCGAGGCACCGCCGGTGGTGCTGGAAGCAACGTCCGCCGCCCTGCTCAAGGGCGAGCCGGTGGAACGCGTGGCGGATGAGGAGGTGGAGGCGGCGCTGGCGGGCCATCCCGCGAGCTTCCGCGCCATGCATCGGGCGGCGGTGGCGCGCGCATTGAACGAGGTGGGAGCATGAACGCCATTACCCTCACGGTGAACGGCCGGCGCGTGAGCGCGCAGGTGGAACCGCGCACCCAGCTCGCCGATTTTCTGCGCGAGGAACTCAACCTCACCGGCACCCATCTGGGCTGCGAGCAGGGGGTGTGCGGCGCCTGCACCGTGCTCATCGATGGCAAGCCGCAGCGCTCCTGCATCGCTTCCGCCGCCGCCTGCGACGGCGCCGACATCCGCACCATCGAGGGATTCGATGGCGATGTGGTGATGGGCGAGCTGCGCGAGGCGTTCTCGGCCAACCATGCTCTGCAGTGCGGCTTCTGCACCCCGGGCATGCTGATGTCGTCGCGGGATATCGTCACCCGCCTCGGGGCCTGTTCCGAGCGCACCATCCGCGAGGAGTTGAGCGGCAATTTGTGCCGCTGCACCGGCTATGTGGGCATCGTGAATGCGGTGCATTCCGTCGCTTGCGGCAAGACGGCCCGCGGGGGTGCCGTTGCCGTGGCGCCCGTGGAGGCGGTGGCCGAGGTGGCGCCAGCACCTTCGGCTTCCGCCTCCCCGTCGCTGGCACTCGCCCGCTCGGTGGCGGAAGGGGCGGCGGCGCCCGCCGGCAAGGAGGGCTGGACCGCGCTGAGCCAGCGGGTCCACATTCCCGCCCCGCCCGCACAGGTGTGGCCGGCGTTGAAAGACATGAACCTGCTTGCCCGCTGCCTGCCTGGCGCCGAGGTGACCGCCTTCGATGGCAAGGCGCTGCAAGGCCGCATGGTGGTGAAGTTCGGCCCCATCAAGGCCGCCTTCGGTGGTGACGCCACCGTGGATTTCGATGATGCGGCGCAGACCGGAACGGTCTCCGGCGCCGGCCGCGACAGCGGGTCCGGCTCGCAGGTGAAGGGCGAGATTGCCTTTGCCCTGGCGCCGGAAGGGGAGGGCAGCGCTCTCGATGTCACCCTGCGCTATCGCATCGCCGGGCCGCTGGCCCAGTTCTCCCGCGGGGCGCTGGTGCAGAATCTGGTGGGGCACCTCGCTGGCGTCTTCGCCGGTAACCTCTCCGCCCAGCTCTCCGGCGCGCCGATGGCCGAGGCGCCGGCGTCCCTGAGCGTGTGGCAGATGCTGAAGGCGATGCTCAAAGGCTGGTTTGCCGGCAGAAAAAGCTGACGTCGGCCGTTGCCGGCCTTGTTTTGGATCAAATAGAAAGTATACTGAGTAAAATCCGAAATCACTCTGGAGCATGGGGATGGCCTGGCAGAGGGTTGCCGCCCTGGAATCATTGCGCGACAGCGGCGTGGTGGGTGTGGAGCTGGAGGCGACCCCGATCGCCCTCTACCGCTTCGGCGCGGAGGTGTTCGCCACCCACGGCATCTGCACCCATGCGTTGGCGTTCCTCAAGGATGGCTGGGTGGAGGATGGCACCATCGAATGCCCCCTGCACCAGGGCGTGTTCGACATCCGCACCGGCCGGGCCCTGTGCGCCCCGCTCACCCGCGACCTTGCAACCTATGCCGTGAAGGTGGAGGGCGGGGATGTCTATGTGGATCTCGAAATAAGCGGTATACATCCTAATAGCGCGGCCGAATGCCCGGCCGCCGGTGCGCATTCCGAGGGGGCCTCCGCAGCGCTGCCGCTGGTGATTATCGGCGCGGGGCAGGCGGCTGCCGCTGCCATTCGTGCGGCGCGCGCCGCGGGATTCGCGGCACCCATCCATCTGGTGGGCGAAGAGCGCCACGCTCCTTATGAGCGGCCGCCTTTGTCCAAGGCGGCCCTGGCGGAGGGGTTCGATGCGGCCAGCTGCATGCGCCTGTCGCCCGCCGATGCGCAGGCGCTGGGCGTCACGTTGCATCTCGGGGTGCGGGCCACGGCGATCGATCCTGTGGCCCGTACGGTCACGCTGAGCGATGGCGCGGCCCTCGCCTATGGCGCGTTGCTGCTCGCCACCGGCGGGCGGGCGCGGCGCCTCACCGCGCCCGGCGGCGATCTGCCGGGGGTGCATTATCTGCGGACGCTGGAGGATGCGCAGGCGATCGCCATGGCGCTCAAGGGCGCCGGGCGGGTGGCGGTTATCGGCGGCGGCTTCATCGGCCTGGAACTGGCCTCCGCCGCCGTCGCGCGCGGTGCGGAGGTGGTGCTGCTGGAGCGCGAGCCGGAGCTGATGGCCCGCTTGCTGCCGGCCCCTCTGGGTGCGGTGTTTCGCCAGGTGGCGGAGCGGGCGGGCGTCTCCATCCGTCGCGATACGGCCGTGACCGGGATCACCCAGGAGGCTGCACACCTCACCATCGCCACATCGGCCGGGCCGGTGATGGCGGATGTGGTGCTGGTCGGCGTCGGCCTCGAGCCGGAGACGGCGCTGGCCGAGGCGGCGGGTTGCGCTGTCGATGGCGGCATCGTGGTGGATGGCGAAGCGCGCACCAGCGTCGAAGGCATCTGGGCCGCCGGCGACTGCGCCCTGCATGCCACGCCCTTGCGGGGGCGTGCGCGCCGGCTGGAGAGTTGGCAGAATGCGGAAGAGCAGGGCGCGGCCGCGGGCCGCTCCATCGCCGGTGTGGCCGGTGCGGCCGAGGCCAAGGCGCCCTGGTTCTGGAGCGATCAGTTCGGCTTCAACATTCAGATGCTGGGCATCACCGCACCTGACGATGCAGTGGTGGTGAGCGGGCCAGATGCGGCCGCCGGTGCGGTCTATCGCACTCTCGACCCCCAGAGCGGGCGGGTGACGGCGGTGCTCGCTGTCGACGATCCGGCCGCCATCCGCGCCGCCCGCGCGGAGCTGGACGCCGAGGCCCCCTTCGATGGGGCCGCCCATGACGCGCGGCCGGTGACCCTGGATGCCGCGTGCGATGACGAGAATTCAGACGCGATTTCGGAGGACGACGACATGAGCGCGGATCCTGCCGCCCAATTCGCCAAGACGTATGCATGGCCGAAGGACGGTCTCTCCATCATTCCCGATTGGGTTTACACGGATGAGACCATTTACCAGCGCGAGGTGGAACGGATCTTCCATGGCCGCACCTGGAATTTCGTGGCGCTGGAATGCGAGGTGGAGAATCCCGGCGATTTTATCCGCTCCAACGTCGGCCCCACCCCGGTGGTGGTGTCGCGGGCCGAGGATGGCACGATCCACGTGTTCGAGAACCGCTGCGCCCATCGCGCAGCCGAGTTCTGCCGCGAATTGTCCGGCACCGCCAAGGAGTTCGTGTGCCCCTATCACCAGTGGTCCTATGATCTGAAGGGCAATCTGGTGGGCGTGCCGTTCCGCCGGGGGGTGGATGGCAAGGGCGGCATGCCGAAGGACTTCAAGCCGGCGGAGCACGGCCTGCGGCAGCTGAAGGTGGAGACCCATCGCGGTGTCGTCTTCGCCTCCTATGCCGAAGACATGGAGCCCCTGGCCGATTACCTCGGCCCCGAGGTGATGCACGAATTCGAGACCACATTCGATGGCCGCAAGCCCAAGCTGCTCGGCCATTACCGCCATTCGCTGCCGGGCAATTGGAAGCTCTACCACGAGAACCTCAAGGACCCCTACCACGCCACCTTGCTGCACACCTTCCTGGTGACGTTCGGCCTGCTGGTGGCCGGCAACAAGTCGCTGATGCTGGCCGATCCCAGCGGCCGCCACGGGGTCATGGCCTCCGCCAAGTCCGAGGCCGGCAACGTGGATGAGGACAAGAAGAAGGAGATGCGCGCCTACAAGGAAGGCATGAGCCTCGAAGAGCCGCGCTTCATGAACTTCATTGACGAGTTCGACAGCCCCTGGTCGGTCACCATGGCCACCATCTGGCCGAACCTGATCGTGCAGCGGGAGATGAACACGCTGGGCATCCGCCACATTATCCCCAACGGGCCCAATGAGTTCGTGATGAAGTGGACCATGTTCGGCTTCGAGGGCGATGATGAGGAGATGACCCGCCATCGCCTGCGCCAGGGCAACCTCATGGGTCCCGCCGGCTTCCTCGGCCTCGAGGACAACGAGGCCATCAAGTTCGTGCAGGATGGCATGCTGCGGGTGACGGACGGCGAGCACCTGGTGAAGCTCGATCCCGAGACCGAGGCGGGCACCGCCGATACCCTGATCTCCGAAGCCGCCATTCGCGCCATGTACAAGCATTGGCGCGATGTGATGGGCATTGCGTGAGGAGCGCCAGATGTTGACCATGGAAAAGCCGGCGCAAACCCGCGACGATCTGATCGATGCGCTGCTGCTGAAGGCCGAGGTGGACGCATTCAACGCCCGCTATTGCGCGGCACTGGACAGCCAGCGTCTCGCCGATTGGGCGGCGCTATTCACCGAGGATGCGTTCTACACCATCATTTCCCGCGAGAACCATGATCGCGGGCTGCCGGTGGGGCTCATCTATTGCGAAAACGGCGGCATGATCCGCGATCGCGCCTTCGCTCTGGAGAAGACGGCCATGTTCGCGCCGCGCTATCTGCGGCACATGGTGAGCAATCTCTCGGTGCGCGAGGCGGCCGATGGCAGCTTCACCGCAAACGCCGACTATGTGGTGTTCCAGGTGCTGTTCGATCGCCCTGCCGCCACCATCCACCAGGTGGGGCGCTATGACGACGTGTTCGTGCGCACGCCGAGCGGGCTGCGGCTGAAGTCGCGCACCTGCATCTATGACAGCCTGCTGGTGGACAACGCTTTGTGCATTCCGGTGTGAGCCATGCGTCCCGTTGATATCGCGGTGACGCCCGGAGCCGCCGCCCGCCTCGCCGAGGACCATGCGCGCGGTGCCCGCAGCGTGCACGACAGTGTGAGCGAAGCCCTGGCCCGCGCCCACGCCGCCCAGGCGGCCTGCAACTGCTTCGTGGTCATCGACGACGAAGGCGCCCTGGCCGCCGCCGATGCGCTCGACGCCGCCATCGCCGCCGGTGCACCGCAGGGGCCGCTGCTGGGCGTGCCGGTGGCGGTGAAGGACATTCTCGACAGCGCCGGCCTGCCCACCCGCTGGGGCGCGCCATCGTTCCGCGATGCGGCCCCCGCCAAGGCCGATATCGCCGCCGTGGCGCGGCTGAAGGCGGCGGGCGCGGTGGTCATCGGCAAGACCACCACTACGGAATTTGCCCATTCCCCGCTCGGCTTCTCGCCGTTGACGGGCCTCACCCTCAATCCGTTCGCGGCTGGGCTCACCTGTGGGGGCTCATCGGCCGGCGCGGGGGCGAGTGTCGCTCTCGGCGTGACGCCGCTGACCCTTGCCACCGATGCGGGCTGCTCGGCGCGCCTGCCGGCGGCGGCCACCGGCGTCTATGGCTTCAAGCCCACCTTGAGCCGGGTGCCGCACGAGCGGGTGCCCGATGCCTTCGGCAGCTTCATCCACCTGGGCCTGATGGCCCGGCATGTGGCGGATCTGGCACTGGGGCTGGATGTGGCGTCCGGGCCGGTGGCCAATGATCCCTGGAGTCTGCGGGGCGCACCTGAGCCGGCGAATTTCGCCATGGGCGACAACCCGTTGGAGGGCGCGCGGGTGCTGCTGTGGCTGCGCACCGGCAACAGCCGGGTGGCCGGCGAGGTGGAGGCCACCACCCGGCGCGCGGCGGAGGTGCTGGAGGCGCTGGGCGCACGCGTGGAGGAGGAGGCCTATGGCCTCGCCCATCCCGATCCCATCTGGAAGACTCTGCAGCAGACCAATTGGGCCTCTCGCTTCGCCAGCGCCGGCGACGCCGAGCTGGCGCAGCTCTCGCCGGCCCTGGCCGCCGGCATCAGGGAGGCCCGGGCCTATAGCGCCCTCGATCTCGCCCGCGCCCAGATCGGCCGGGCACAGCTGTTTCGCGCCGTGCAGGGGCTGCTGGAAACGCGGTTCGATTTCATTCTGACGCCCTGTGTCTCGGCGCCGCTGGTGGCCGCGGATTTCGATCTTTCCGCCCCACTGGTGGTGGATGGGGTGGAGGCCGGCCCACTGCGCGCGGAGTGGACGGCGGCCCTCTCTTTGTTCGATCTCACCGGCCATCCCGCCATCGCGCTGCCGGTGGGGCTGGCGGCCAACGGCGGGCCGCTGGGGGTCCAGCTGGTCGGCCGCTGGAATGCCGATGCAACGCTGCTGGCGGCAGCCGCCGCCTTCGAGACGGCGTTGCCCCCGCCCCCTTGCCCAGGCGTATAGGCAAAAGAAAAGGCCCGGCATTGCCGGGCCTTTTTGTCACTGAGGCCTCTCAATGGCCGTCGGCCGCCCGGCGGTGGCGCCAGGGCAAAGCGAAGCGCTCGGCCACGTCGATGGCGGCGATCAAAGCGACGCCCAACACCGCCAGGATCAGCAGGGCGGCGAACACGCGCGGGGTGTCGAACATGCCCTGGGCGGTGAGGATGACATAGCCCAGCCCCTGCTGAGAGGAGACGAACTCGCCCACGATGGCGCCCACCAGCGCCAGCGACATGGTGACCTTGAGCCCGGCGAAGATGTGGGGCAGGGCGCATTGCAGCTTGATGCGCCACAGCACCTTGAGCCGCGATCCGCGCAGCGCCCGGGCGAGATCCAGCGTGTCCTGGGGCACCGAGCGCAGGCCGAGCGCCGTATCCACGACAATGGCAAACACCGCCACCAGGAACGAGATGGCGATCTTGGGCTGTGCCCCGGTGCCGAACCAGATGATGAACAGCGGCGCCACCGCCACCTTGGGCACCGAATTGAACGCCACGAACAGCGGAAACAACAGTCGGTCCAGCAGCTTCCATTCCACGATCAGCACCGCGAACAGCA
This sequence comes from Xanthobacter sp. NM-25, assembly GCF_022138605.1. Taxonomy (GTDB): domain Bacteria; phylum Pseudomonadota; class Alphaproteobacteria; order Rhizobiales; family Xanthobacteraceae; genus Xanthobacter. The sequence goes on along the minus strand of NZ_JACBFS010000001.1, from coordinate 142,716 downwards.
CGCCGAACACCGCCGCGCTGGCAAAGCCGGCAAGGGTGATGAGGGCGGTGAAGGCGGTCTGCTGGGCGAACCACAGGGGCGCGGCGGCAATGTCCGCCAGCACCAATGAGGGGGGCGGCACCATGATCGGTGAAACGCCGGTGCCGCGCACCACCACTTCCCACAACACCAGCGCCGAAATGGCGCCGATGAGCGGTGTGAGCGCGCTTTTCAAAAGATCTGATGGGGGCATCACAGCTCCTCTGCCAGGCAGACGCATGCGTCGCGAAAAAGAACGCGGCCCATGCCGTTAGCGATTGAAATCACGGGCCCGTCTTCGCGTGTGGCTGCTCAGTCATGGATCAGGCCCATGGTCTCGAACAGGTGCCGGAAATGCCGGGTGTAGCTGAGGAATTCCGGTGTCTCCTTCACCGCGAGCCGCCGTTCTGCCGGCAAATCCAGCACCACGTCCTCGACGATGCGGCCGGGGCGGGGAGAGAACACCACGATGCGGGTGGAGAGAAACACCGCCTCCGAAATGGAATGGGTGACGAACACGGTGGTCATGCGCCGGGCCTGCCAGATGTGGTGCAGATCCACATTGAGCTGGTCGCGGGTGAGGGCATCGAGGGCGCCGAAGGGCTCGTCCATGAGCAGGAGATCGGGGTCGAGCAGCAGCGAGCGGCAGATGGCCGCCCGCTGGCGCATGCCGCCCGAAAGGGCGCTCGGGTAGGCCTGGGCAAAATCCGCCAGCCCCACCATGCGCAGCAGCTCCTGCGCTTTCGGCTTGAAGTCGGTCTTGCGCAGGCCGGCGAAATCCGCCGGCAGCAGCACGTTCTCCAGAATGGTGCGCCATTCCAGAAGGGCATCGCGCTGGAAGGCGATGCCGAGCCCTGCGGGCGGGCCGGCGATGGCCTCGCCCTCGAACTCCAGGCGGCCGGTGCTGGGCGTTTCGAGGCCGGCGAGGCAGCGCAGAAAGGTGCTCTTGCCGCAGCCGGAGGGCCCCAGCAGGCTGACGAATTCCCCCGCGCCGATCTTGAGGCCGATGCGGTCGAGGGCGAGGACGCCATTGGCGCCCCCGAACCTCTTGCTCACATCCGCCGCGACGATGATGGGTTCGGCCACGGGCGTGCCGGCGGTCACAGCCGGCCTCATTGGCCGCCAGCCGCGACCTTGGCCACCAGGGCGGGGTCGATGAAGGCGTTGGTGAAATAGGCGGGGGCGGACTGGCCGGCGGGCACCAGGCCGCCTTCGGCCAGCACCTTCAGCGCCTGCGCCCAATCGCTCTCCGCCATCACGCCCATGGGCTTGCCCTCGGTGGCCGGGGTGCTCACGAAGGTCTTCAGCGTGTCGATCTGCAGGCGCAGCGCAGCGGGGTTGAGCTTGGCCTGCGGGCGGGCGGCGATGATCGCCGCGATGGCCTCATCTTCATGGCCATTGAAGATATAGGTCCAGGTGCCGGCCACCACGCTGGCGAAGCGGCGCAGAGCATCGCCCTTCTCGGCGATGGTCTTCTCGGTGGCGAACAGGCCGAAGGAGGGGAATTCCAGCCCGTAATCGGCAAACCGGATGGCGGTGGAGGGGCGCTGCGTGTTCACCACCGCCAGCAGGAAGGGGATGGAGGAGAAGGCGCCATCGGCACGGCCCATCATATAGGTGCCGGCCTTGGCGGCGGCGTCCACCGCCACCAGGTCCACGTCGGCGCGGGTGAGACCGCCGGCGGCCAGGAAGCGGTCGAGGAAGGGGGCTTCCAGCGAGCCGGCGGTGAACGCCAGCTTCTTGCCCTTGAGATCGGCGGGCTTGGTGATGCCGCTGTCCTTCGGCACCAGGAGGCCGATGTCATTCTGCCGCACGAAGCCGGCGATGGCCTTCACCGGCAGGCCCTTGGCGCGGGCGATGGCCATGGGGGCGAGAGAGGCGTGGCCGACGTCATATTCACCATTGCCGACGATCTGCACGGTGGCCACCGAGCCGTTGCCGTCCACGATCTCCACATCGAGGCCGTTGGCGGCGAATAGGCCTTTCTGGGCGGCAAGATGGAAGGGCGCCTGATTGCCCCACGGCGTCCAATCCAGCCGAAGGCGGATCAAATCCGCGGCGGATGCCGGAAATATAGTCAGCATACAGCTTATTGCGAAGGCAAGGAGCGCAAGGGCAGACTTTTCGCGCATCTCGTTTATCTCCAGTTTTAAAGAGAGACTTCTGTGAGGCTGAATGCCGCCACTTCTTTCCGAAGGCGGATCGTGCGGTATACTGCATGAATCGTGCCTCTCTCGGCCCGTTTCCCGTGCTCTCCGCCGGGATGGAGCCAGGCGGTGCGAAACGAGAGCGCGGCGGCCACCCGGTTTGGGCTATGCTGCCGCCCGGCAGTCGCGTGGGATGCGGCCGGCGGGCCCGCCACGCGCGGACGGAGCATAAGGAAGGCACAGCGTTGAAGGCGATCGAACCTGGCTCCGGGAGTGATGATGCCGCGGAGATCGCGGCGGCCGAGGCGGAGGCGCGGGTTCCCCTCTGGGGGCGGCCCGGCTTTCTGGTGCGGCGACTGCACCAGATCCACTCGGCGCTGTTCCTGGAAGAGTGCAAGGCGTTCAACATCACCCCGGTGCAATACGGGCTGATGAGCACCCTGCTGCAGCATTCCGGATCAGACCAGCGCTCCCTTGGGGTGGAGATCGGCATCGATCGCACCAACGTGGCCGATGTGCTGGAGCGCCTGGCGGAACGCGGGCTGGTGCGCCGCGAGCGCTCGGAGACCGATCGCCGATCCATGAACGCCTATCTCACCGATGAGGGGCGCGAGCTGGTGGAGCAGATGTACGCCAGCATGACGCGCGCACAGCAGCGTCTGCTGGAGCCGCTGGCGCCGGAATTCCGCCCCGCCTTCCTGGCCATGCTCACCCAGCTGGTGGAGGGCAACAACAAATACAGCCGCGCTGAGCTCAGGATCGACTTCAAAGGGCGCAAGGGCGCGCGGCGCAAGTCCGCCGAGGACGATTGACCGCCGCGCAGCCGCGGCGTGCCGCGGGCCGTCCTGAGGCCTGCCGCTGAGACAGCCCCTTGACGCGCTCCGGTGCGCGGGCGTATCGCCGTCCGCGGGACACCTCCCCCCAACGGGAGGCGCCCATCTGTAAGGATGGATCACATGACGGCGAACCCCGCTCCGGTCACGCGGCCGGAAAACCCCAACTTTTCCTCGGGCCCCTGCGCCAAGCGTCCCGGCTGGACGCTCGAAGCGCTTGCTGACGCGCCCCTCGGCCGGTCGCACCGCGCCAAGGTGGGCAAGGTCAAGCTCAAGGAAGCCATCGACCTCACCCGCGACGTGCTGGACGTGCCGGCGGACTACCGCATCGGCATCGTGCCGGCATCCGACACCGGCGCGGTGGAGATGGCGCTGTGGTCCATGCTGGGCGCCCGCCCGGTGGACATGCTGGCCTGGGAGAGCTTCGGCGAAGGCTGGGTCACCGATGTGGTGAAGCAGCTCAAGCTCGACAATGCGCGGGTGCTCAAAGCCGATTACGGCGCGCTGCCGGACCTGTCGCAGGTGGACTTCAGCCACGACGTGGTGTTCACGTGGAACGGCACCACCTCCGGCGTGATGGTGCCGGACGGGGAATGGATCCCCGCCGATCGCGAAGGGCTCACCTTCTGCGATGCCACGTCCGCTGCGTTCGCCCAGAAGCTCGACTTCGCCAAGCTCGATGTGGTCACCTATTCCTGGCAGAAGGTGCTGGGCGGTGAAGGCGGCCACGGCATGATCATCCTCTCGCCCCGCGCCGTGGCGCGGCTCGAGAGCTACACGCCGGCCTGGCCGCTGCCGAAGATTTTCCGCCTCACCAAGGGCGGCAAGCTCATCGAAGGCATCTTCGTGGGCGAGACCATCAACACGCCGTCCATGCTGTGCGTGGAAGACTATATCGACGCCCTGAAATGGGCCCGCAACATCGGTGGCCTTCCCGCCATCCAGGAGCGCTCCAACCGCAATTTCGAGGCCATTGCCCAATGGGTTGCGGTGACCCCGTGGGTGGATTTCCTGGCCATCGATCCGGTGACGCGCTCCAACACCTCGGTGTGCCTCAAGGTGGTGGATCCCGACGTGACGGCGCTGCCGGCGGAAGCCCAGGCGGCGTTCGCCAAGGCCATCTCCTCGGGTCTCGACAAGGGCGGCATCGCCTATGACATCGGCTCCTATCGCGACGCCCCTCCCGGGCTGCGCATCTGGTGCGGGGCCACGGTCGAGCGTTCCGATGTGGAAGCGCTGACCCATTGGCTGGACTGGGCCTTCAACGAGGCCAAGGCTGCGCTGCCCCAGGCGGCGTGAGCCCCGGCCCATTGCCGGGCAGGCGGCCCTGCGCCGCCTCTCCTGTCCCATGCTGGTCGTGTCCGGATCACCGGGCACCTGCGCCACGCCGCTCGGCCCCGTGCCTGAGGCGGGAACGGCCGCTCCTTGCGAGCGGCCGGGACCTGCCATGGCCTGCGGCGCCGGCGCGGGCGGACCGGCATATCCCCGCGCAATTTCCGGAGTCCGTCCATGGCACCCCGTGTTCTCATTTCCGATAAACTGTCGCCCGCCGCCATCGAGATCTTCAAGGCACGCGGCATCGACGTCGATTACCTGCCAGAGATCGGCAAGGACAAAGACAAGCTCGCCGAGATCATCGGGGAATACGATGGTCTTGCCATCCGCTCCGGCACCCGGGTCACCCCGAAAATCCTCGCGAGGGCGCAGCGCCTGAAGGTGATCGGCCGGGCCGGCATCGGCATCGACAATGTGGATCTGCCGGCGGCCACCGCCAAAGGCGTGATCGTGATGAATACGCCGTTCGGCAATTCCATCACCACCGCCGAGCACGCGCTGGCGCTGATGTTCGCCCTCGCCCGCCAGATCCCGGCGGCGGATGCCTCCACCCAGGCCGGAAAGTGGGAAAAGAACCGCTTCATGGGGGTGGAGCTGACCGGCAAGACGCTAGGCATTGTCGGCTGCGGCAACATCGGCTCCATCGTCGCCGATCGCGCGTTGGGGCTGAAGATGAAGCCCATCGCCTTCGATCCGTTCCTGTCGGTGGAACGAGCCCTCGACCTCGGGGTGGAGAAGGTGGAACTGGACGAGTTGCTCGCCCGCGCCGATTTCATCACCCTGCACACGCCTTTGACGGAGAAGACCCGCAACATCCTCTCCGCCGAGGCCCTCGCCAGGACCCGGCCGGGGGTGCGCATCATCAATTGCGCCCGTGGTGGGCTCATTGATGAGGCGGCGCTCGCTGCCGCCCTCGACAGCGGCCATGTGGCGGGGGCGGCGCTCGATGTGTTCGTGGAGGAGCCGGCGCTGGAAAGCCCGCTGTTCGGTCGCGACAATGTGGTGTGCACGCCGCACCTCGGCGCCGCCACCACCGAGGCGCAGGAGAATGTGGCGCTCCAGGTGGCCGAGCAGATGAGCGATTATCTCAACACCGGCGCCATCTCCAACGCGGTGAACTTTCCGGCCATCACCGCCGATGAGGCGCCCAAGCTCAAGCCCTTCATCGCCCTGGCGGAAAAGCTCGGCTCATTCGCCGGCCAGCTCACCGATACCGACATCAAGACCGTGCGCATCACCTATGAAGGTGCGGTCGCTGAGCAGAAGGTGAAGGCGCTCACCGCGGCCGCCGTCGCCGGCCTGCTGCGGCCGGTGCTGGCGGAGGTGAATGCGGTGTCGGCGCTGGCGGTGGCCAAGGAGCGGGGCATCGTCATCGAGGAGACCACCCGGGCGGCCAGCGGCGATTACGAAAGCCTGGTCACGTTGGCGGTGGCAAGCGAGCGCCACGAACGCGGCGTTTCCGGCACCGTCTTTTCTGACGGGCATCCGCGCATCGTCGACATCAAGGGCATCAAGATGGAAGCGGAATTCGCTCCCTCCATGCTCTATGTGACCAATTCCGACCGGCCCGGCTTCATCGGCAGTTTCGCCGGAGCGCTGGGGGCGGCGGGCCTGAACATCGCCACATTCGCCCTCGGCCGCGACCGCGAGGGCGGCGACGCCATCGCGCTGGTGGCGGTGGATGGGCCGGTGCCGACGGCATTGCTGCCGCAATTGCAGCAACTGCCCCATGTGGTGCAGGTGCGCGCGCTCACCTTCTGAAGCGCGCGCCTTCAGCGCGCACCCCATCCAGGACGGCCCGCCTCAGTGCGGGCCGTTTTCGTCTGCGGTGGGTGGGCTCTTGCGACCGCTGCGGGCGGAAAGGGTGGCGAGGGTGATGCCGCCGATCACCAGCGCGTAGCCGCCGAAATGGAACCACGCCACCTGCTCGCCCAGGAACAGAATGGCCAGCGCGGTGCCGAACACCGGCATCAGATGCAGGAAGGGGGCGGCGCGGTTGGCGCCCACCAGTTCGACGCCGCGGTTGAACGCGAGATAAGCGATAATGGACGGGCCGATCATCACATAGGCGAGCACCGACAGAGTCTCGCGGTTGAACACCAGCGTCTTGCCGAGGGAGAGCTCGATGAGGGTGGCGGGGATCAGCAGGACGGAGCCGATGCCCATGATGACGGTGAGGAACGACAGCGGGCCCAGCTGCGGCCGGTTGCGCAGCATGGTGGTGTAGAAGGCGTAGACGAACAGCGCGACGATGATCCAGATGTCGCCCATGTTGGGCGTGAAGTGCAGCAGCGTGTCCATATCGCCGCGGCTGATGATGAGAACCACGCCGCACAGGGAGATGAGGATGCCCGCCACCTGGCCCATGGAGAGGCGGTCGCGGTAGAGCACGAAGCTCCACACCCCCACCAGCAGCGGGGCGGTGGACTGCATGAGCAGGCCATTGACCGCCTGCGTGTATTGCAGGCCGTAATAGCTCATGGCGTTGTAGGTGGAGATGCCGGTGCCCGCCAGCAGGGTCAGCGCCGGCAGGCTGCGCCGGATCAGCGGCAGGTCGCGCCGGATCTGCGGCAGCGCGAAGGGGAAGATGATGAGGGTGGCGCCGATCCAGCGCACGGTGGAGAGCGTTATCGGAGGAATGTGCCCGGCCACATAACGCCCGAGCACGATGTTGCCGGCCCATAGCAGCGCGGCGAGCGCCAGCAGCAGATAGGGTGCATCAGTCACCCGGGCAAGGAACGATCGGGGCGGCCGGGCCAGCATGAGTCCTCCTGGGCATGGCCTTGGTCCGTGGCCTGGGCCGCGGATCAATGTCGCGAGATGTTCGCGCCTGTCCTGCACAGGCTGGGGCAGGGCCATGCGCGCGAGGGGTGCGCGGCGCGCGAGCGTCGAGCGACCAAAGCGGAAGGTGCGGCGCCGGTTGAGTGCCGGGACACGGACCCGCATGCCCTTCGCAAGGGCACGGTGCAGCCGATGGAATTGGCGCAAATGGGGTCCGTGCCGATCCGGCCCGGAGCAGGGCTGAATGCCCCATGCCCCTCTGCTTTAGCGGCTGCGGGTCTTGCTGTGAAATTGTTTCTTACACACAATTCATCAGCGGTGGTGATGACCGGGTGGCGGGCATGGACGCCGGCGGCCGGACAAAAAAGACTGCCGCGCTCCAGGCGCGGCAGTCTTGATTGAAGTGCGTTGGGGGAAGGCTCAGCTGCCGCAGGCTTCCAAGACGTCGTCGAAAGTGCGCAGGCCCACCCGCGGCGAGTTCACCAGCACGGCCATGTTGCCCGGCGCATGCTTGTTCTGCCACATCTTGGTGTGCGCCTCGGGAATGCGATCCCAGGGGAACACTTCCGACATGCAGGGATCGACCCGCCGGTCGCAGATGAACTCATTGGCGGCGGAGGCCTGCTTGAGATGGGCGAAGTGCGAGCCCTGGATGCGCTTCTGGCGCATCCACACATAGCGCGCGTCGAAGGTGATGTTGAAGCCGGTGGTGCCGGCGCAGAACACGATCATGCCGCCGCGCTTGCCCACCAGGGTGGAGACCGGGAAGGTGGTCTCCCCCGGGTGCTCGAACACGATGTCCACGTCGCGCTTGCCGGTGATGTCCCAGATGGCCTTGCCGAACTTGCGGGCTTCCTTCAGCCAGTCGTTATATTCCGGCGAGTTCACCTTGGGCAGCTGGCCCCAGCACTTGAACTCCTTGCGGTTGATCACGCCCTTGGCGCCGAGGCCGAGCACGTAGTCCCGCTTGGATTCATCGGAAATGACGCCGATGACATGGGCACCGGAGGCGGCGGCGAGCTGGACGCCGAACACGCCGAGGCCGCCCGAGGCGCCCCACACCAGCACATAGTCACCGGGCTTCACGGTGTGCGGCGGGTGGCCGAACAGCATGCGATAGGCGGTGGCGAGGGTGAGGGTGTAGCAGGCGCTCTCTTCCCAGGTGAGGTGCTTGGGGCGGCGCATGAGCTGGCGCGCCTGCACCCGGCAGAACTGGGCGAAGGAGCCGTCCGGCGTCTCATAGCCCCAGATGCGCTGCGAGGGGGAGAACATCGGGTCGCCGCCGTTGCACTCCTCGTCGTCGCCATCGTCCTGGTTACAGTGCACGACCACTTCGTCGCCCACCTTCCAGCGCTTCACCTTGGAGCCCACCGCCCAGACGATGCCCGAGGCATCGGAACCGGCGATGTGGTAGGGCTCCTTGTGCACGTCGAACACGGAGATGGGTTCGCCAAGGCCCGCCCAGATGCCGTTGTAGTTGACGCCGGCGGCCATCACGAACACCAGCACGTCGTTCTCGCCGAGCTGCCAGGTGGGCACCACCTCCAGCTGGAAGGACTGTTCTGGCGGCCCATGGCGATCCCGCCGGATGGCCCAGGCGTACATCTTCGCCGGCACATGGCCGAGCGGGGGGATCTCACCCAGCTCGTACAGATCCTTCACCGCAGCACCGTCCGCAGCTGCCGTCTGGCCCATAGCGTCCCGTCCTCTCTTGTGTTCCGCTGACTCTGTTGGTCTCCGCCCATTGGGCATTGCCCAGGTCGTTCTCGCAATGCAACGTAGCAGAGAAGAATTCCAAGTCGATAGCCCGCCTTTGGGTGCGGCCCGCTGTTTTCGGCGTCCGTCGCGAAAACGTCGCGGGAACCGCGAGGGGCGGGAAGAGAACAAGATGACGGCGCGCGCGTTTCATCCCTTGTGGTGCAAGGGTTTCGTTCGGTGATCGACATCCCATCGGTGCCCTCTGCCGGCGCTTTTCAGCGCGAGGACCAGGGTGAAGAGGGCGTGGCGATGTGGCTTCATTGGCGAAGTTTGTTTGTGTAAAATGCATCAATGCCTTGATGCAAATGGCAGCAGGAGAATGGAATGGCCATCTTGTGGATGATCCTCATCGGCGCTATCGCCGGCTTCCTGGCGGGGCAGTTGTTCCGTGGCTACGGCTTCGGCTTCGTCGGCAATGTGGCGGTCGGCATCCTGGGCGCCGTGATCGGCGGCTTCCTGTTCGGCAACGTGTTCGTGGTGGGTGGGCTCGTCGGCCAGATCATCAGCGCCACCATTGGCGCGGTGATTCTGCTGTTCGTTATCTCGCTGGTGAAGCGGTGAGGGCGCGGCGAAAATACAGGCCAGGGTAGAAACGGGGAAAATTTCCCATCGACGCGCCGCACATTGCGACGCACAATCGCGCTTCCAGAGCGAAGCCAACAACGGGGATTTGGGATGGTGGTCCGCGACAAGCCTTGGCTCTTCCGCACCTATGCGGGGCATTCGACGGCGTCGGAGTCCAACAAGCTCTACCGCTCGAACCTGGCCAAGGGGCAGACGGGTCTGTCCGTTGCCTTCGACCTGCCCACCCAGACCGGCTACGACAGCGACCATCCACTCGCCCGTGGTGAGGTGGGTAAGGTGGGCGTGCCCATCTCCCACCTCGGCGACATGCGCACCTTGTTCGAGGGCATTCCGCTCGCGAACATGAACACGTCCATGACCATCAATGCCTGTGCGGCGTGGCTGCTCTCCCTCTATATCGCCACCGCCGACGAGCAGGGGGCGGACCGCACCAAGCTGCAAGGCACCACCCAGAACGACATCATCAAGGAATATCTCTCGCGCGGCACCTATGTGTTCCCGCCGGCGCCCTCCATGCGTCTCACCAAGGACACCATCATCTTCACCACCGGCAACCTGCCCAAGTGGAACCCGATGAACGTGTGTTCCTATCACCTGCAGGAGGCGGGAGCGACGCCGGTGCAGGAGCTGGCGTTCGCGCTGGCCAATGCCATCGCCATCCTCGACACCGTGAAAAAGTCCGGTGAGGCGGAAGGCCCCGTTTTCGGCGAGGTGGTGGGCCGCATCTCCTTCTTCGTGAATGCGGGCATGCGCTTCATCACCGAGATGTGCAAGATGCGCGCATTCGTGGATCTGTGGGACGAGATCTGCGTCAATCGCTACGGCATCACCGACGCCAAGCAGAAGCTGTTCCGCTACGGCGTGCAGGTGAACTCCCTCGGCCTCACCGAGCAGCAGCCGGAAAACAACGTCTACCGCATCCTCTTGGAAATGCTGGCGGTGACCTTGTCCAAGAAGGCCCGTGCCCGCGCCGTGCAACTGCCGGCCTGGAACGAGGCGCTGGGCCTGCCGCGCTCGTTCGACCAGCAATGGTCGCTGCGCATGCAGCAGGTGGTGGCCTATGAGACCGACCTCCTGGAATATGGCGACATCTTCGACGGCTCCACGGAGATCGCCCGCAAGGTGGAAGCGCTGAAAGAGGAGGCGCGCGCCGAGCTCGCCCGCATCGAGGCCATGGGCGGTGCCGTCGCGGCCATCGAGAATTCCTACATGAAGCAGGCGCTGGTGGAATCCAACACCCGCCGGCTCGAAGCCATCGAGAGCGGCGACCAGGTGGTGGTCGGCGTCAACCGCTGGACCGAGAGCGAGCCCTCGCCCCTCACCACCGGCGAAGGCGCCATCCTCACCGTGCCGGAAGGCGTGGAGGCCGAGCAGGTCGCCCGCCTGCAGGCCTGGCGCGCGGCGCGCGATGCCAAGGCGGTGGCCGCCGCCCTTGCCGACCTCAAGAGCGCGGCCCAGGAAGGCCGCAACATCATGGATCCGTCTATCGCCTGCGCCAAGGCGGGGGTGACCACCGGTGAGTGGGGCACCTGCCTGCGCGAGGTGTTCGGCGAATATCGCGCACCCACCGGCGTCGGCCGCGCCGCCCGCGCCGATACCCAGGGCCTGGAGGAGGTGCGCGCCGCGGTGGACGCCGTTTCCGAGAAGCTCGGCCGCCGGCTGAAATTCCTGGTGGGCAAGCCGGGGCTCGATGGCCATTCCAACGGCGCCGAACAGATCGCCGTGCGCGCCCGCGATTGCGGCATGGAGGTGGTCTATGAGGGCATCCGCCTGACCCCCGCCGAAATCGTGAACGCCGCGCTCGAAGAAGGCGTGCACGTGGTGGGCCTCTCCATCCTCTCCGGTTCCCACGTGCCGCTGGTGCGGGACGTGATGGAGCGCATGCGGGCGGAAGGGCTGTCCGACGTGCCGGTGGTGGTGGGCGGCATCATCCCGCCGGAAGACGAGGCGCAGCTCAAGGGCTTCGGCGTGGCGGCGGTCTATACGCCGAAGAATTTCGAGCTCAACCGCATCATGGCCGACGTCGTCTCCATCGTGGATCGGGAGAGCCAGAAGGCGGCCTGACCTTTCGCGCCGGGGCGTCCGCGCCCCGGCGCCGCGTCTGACGCCAGTGGTCGGGTGAGGCTCCAGATGGTGATGCGCTCAGTTTTCCCCGCACATGAAGTGCGGGAAAATTATGGTTAAAAATCAGTAAATTATCGCTTATTTCTCAAGCATCGAGTCGGTCTTGCATCTCACCCGTTGGGGCGGGTGATGATGAAGGCGGCGAGGGCGGCGAACAGCAGGCCGAGGAAGATCAGCACCCCCTGCGGCGCGCCGAAATACCAGGAGCCGCCGAAGGTGCCCACGAAGCTGGACAGAGCGAACAGCTTGGCCACCGGCGGAATGGCGCCGGTCTCGCGCCAGCGGGCGACGCTGGGGCCCAGATAACGGTGGTTCAATAGCCAGGCTTCGAACCGGGGCGAGGAGCGGGTGAAGCACCAGGCGGCCAGGATCAGGAACACCGTGCCCGGCAGCATGGGCACCACCATGCCGATGGCGCCGATCACCAGGAACACCACGCCAGCGGCGAACAGTGCCTGGCGATAGAAGGCGGCGCGCAGCGCGCGCGGATCCATGCGCCGGCGGCTGGAGGGCGCTTCGGGGCGACCCTCGGCGGCGGATGGGGAGGGGCGTTCGCCCGGCGCGGCGCTCATGGCGGGACCATGCCGCCTCAGCCCGCGGAGAGCAAGCGCACCGCAGCATCCTTCTCGTAAAGGTGCAAAAGGGTATGGAGCGCCTCCGCCGCGGGACCCGAGAGATCGGGATCGGTGCGGATGATGGCGGCGGCCGCGGTGCGCGCCGCCTCGGCCTCGGCGCCATGGAACTCCATGCGGGCGACGCGAAAGCCGGGCATGCCGCTCTGCCGTGTGCCGAGCACATCGCCTTCGCCGCGCAGACGCAGATCCTCCTCCGCCAGCCGGAAGCCGTCCTGGCTCTCGCGCAGGATGGCGAGGCGCGACTTGGCGGTTTCGCTCAACGGGCCGCGATAGAGCAGGAGGCAGGTGGAAGCCTTCTCGCCGCGGCCCACCCGGCCGCGCAACTGGTGTAGCTGGGCGAGGCCGAACCGCTCCGCATGCTCAATCACCATCAAGGTGGCGTTGGGCACGTTCACTCCCACCTCGATCACCGTGGTGGAGACGAGCAGGCGTGTCTCGCCGGCGGCAAAGCGGGCCATGGCCGCATCCTTGGCGCTGCCGGACATGCGCCCGTGCACCACATCCACCTTGGTTCCGAAATGGGCCTTGAGGCTGTCGAAGCGCTCAGTGACCGAGGTGAGGTCGGAGGTCTCGCTTTCCTCCACCAGGGGGCAGATCCAATAAGCTTGGGCGCCCTTGGCCAGGGCCCGGCCCACCGCGGCCACCACGTCGTCGAGCCGCTCCATGGGCAGGGCGCGGGTGTCCACCTCCTGCCGGCCGGGAGGCTTCTCCCGCAGCTCGGACGAATCCATGTCGCCGAACAAGGTCAGCACCAGGGTGCGGGGAATGGGGGTGGCGGTCATCACCAGCATGTCCACCCCCGGTCCCTTGCGGGCGAGGGCCAGGCGCTGCTCCACCCCGAATCGGTGCTGCTCGTCCACCACCGCCAAAGCAAGATCGTGGAAGGCCACATCGTCCTGGATCAGCGCATGGGTGCCCACCACCAGGTCGATCCTGCCGGCGGCGATGTCGGCCAGAAGGGCGGCGCGGGTCTTGCCCTTCTCCCGGCCGGTGAGCACCGCCACCGTGATGCCCGCCGCTTCCGCCAGCGGCGCGATGGTCTCCACATGCTGGCGGGCGAGGATCTCCGTGGGTGCCATGAGCGCCGCCTGCCGGCCCGCCTCCATGGCGGTGGCGGCGGCGAGCAGGGCCACAACCGTCTTGCCCGAACCGACATCGCCCTGCAGCAGGCGCAGCATGCGGGTCTCGGCGGCAAGGTCGGCGCGGATGGCGGCGAGGGCCTGCTGCTGGGCGCCGGTCAAGGCGAAGGGCAAAGCGGCGAGGATGCGCTGGGCGATCCGTCCGTCGCCGATGGTGGCGCGCCCGCCCGCCTTCTCCTCCCGCGCCCGCACCAGAGCAAGGGTGAGCTGATGGGCGAACAGCTCGTCGAAGGCGAGCCGGCGCCAGGGCGCACCGGTGGGCACCGCCTCGGCTGGGGTCGCCGGCCGGTGCAGGCGGGTGAGGGCATCGCGGAAGGCGGGCCAATCCGGGGCGGCAGCGACCGTGTCGGGGATCCACTCGGGCAGCTCAGGCACCCGCTCCAGGGCGCCGGCCATCGCGCGGCGCAGCGTGCCCGCCGGCAGGCCTTCGACCAGGGGGTAGACCTGCTCCACCGGCGGCAGGCGGGCGAGGCCGGCGGCATCCAGCACCCGATCCGGATGGGTCATCTGCCGCATGCCGTCATAAAGGCTGATCTTGCCGCACAGCCAGCGGGTCGAACCCTCTGGCAGCATGTGCTCCAGCCGGGCGCGCTCCATCTTGAAATGCACGACCACCAGATCGCCCGTGGCATCGGACACATAGGTGCGATGCGGTGCTCGGCTACCAGATGGCGGACTCTGGTGCCCATCCACATGCACTTCGAGGGTGACTTCGGTGTCGGGAATGGCCTCGGCAATGGTCGGACGGGCGCGTCGGTCCACGAATTGCGTCGGCATGTGCAGCAGAAGATCGATCACCCGCGGGTTTTCGCGCGCGAACAGGCGCGCAAACGGCCGCAGGAGCTTGGGGCCGATGCCGGAGAGCGTGTCGAGCGACGCGAAAAGCGGGTGGAGCGAAACCGGGCGCATGGCGGGGGAGGGTAGGGGGATCTCTTAAAGTGGCGCAAGAACTTAAAGTTAAGAGTGAACTTGAGGTATGGCTTAATTTTCTGTTATTTCAATGCCTCCGGCCAGAATGCGGATGCGCTGCATGAGTGTTGATGACGGCGAGGGCGAGAAGGCCGAGCGGATGGCCTTCATCTTGGGGCTGCGTCAGCGCGGGATCCGGGATGTGTCCGTGCTGCGGGCCATGGAGCTGGTGCCGCGGCCGCTGTTCGTCGATCCGCAATTGCGCCGCCACGCCTATGACGACGTGGCCCTGCCCATCGGCTGCGGTCAGACCATGTCGCAGCCCAGCCTGGTGGCGGCCATGACGGAGGCGCTGAATGTCACCGCCGAGCATGCGGTGCTGGAGGTAGGCACCGGTTCCGGCTACCAGGCCGCGGTGCTCGCCCATCTGGCTGGACGCGTGGTGACGGTGGATCGATACCGTACGCTGGTGGGCGAGGCGCAGGCGCGCTTCCAGGTGCTGGGACTGCGCAATCTCGCCGCTTATGTGGGTGACGGCCGGTTGGGCCTGTCGACCCGCGCGCCTTACGATCGCATCATGGTCACGGCCTCAGCGCTGGACGTGCCGCCGGCGCTGATGGAGCAGCTGCGGTTTGGCGGGGTGCTGATCATGCCGCTGGGGCCGGCCGATGAGGTGCAGACCCTGGTGCGGGTTGTGAAGGAGCAGTCGGGCACGCCGCGGCGCGAGCTGATGCCGGTGCGCTTTCCACCTTTGGTGGCGGGCACGGCGGCAACACTTTAATAAGAATCGTCAATCCGGCCAGGAAATGCCGCTTCCGGCGCATTGTCGCGCCGGCGTGGGTGCCATATCCACAATCAGGTTCTGCGGTGGCGGAAGGTGGGGACAGTGCGGTTGCTTTCGGCGCTTCGGCTGCGTGGTGTGTTCGCGTCCATGATGGTGCTGGCCCTGGTGGCCGGATGCGCCGGGCGCCCGGATGGGGCGCTGATTCCGGTTCCCGATGCGGTGCCGGGCACCTCGCGCGTGAACATGGCGGTGGCGACGGTGCGCCAGCGCACCGATGGACCCGACGTGTTCACCGGTGAGCGGGGGGCCAAGCCCAGCTTCATGGAGATCGACGTCTCCATTCCGCCCGATAGCACCCGTGCGGCAGGCGATGTGCAATGGCCGAAGTCCATTCCCGGCAATCCCGCCACCGATTTCGTGACCACTCGGCTTGAGGACCTGACCCAGGAGCAGGCGGTCAAGTGGTTCAACGCCCGCATCAAGCGCACGCCGGGCCGGCAGGCGCTGGTGTTTGTGCATGGCTACAATCAGCGGTTCGACGATGCGGTGTTCCGCTTCGCCCAGATCATCCACGATTCCGGGGCGGACGTGACGCCGGTGCTGTTCACGTGGCCCTCCCGCGGCAGCCTGCTCGCCTATGGTTATGACCGGGAGAGTACCTCTTATTCCCGTGATGCCCTGGAGCGCCTGCTGACCTTCATGGCCAAGGATCCGAATGTGGGGGAGATTTCCATTCTCGCCCACTCCATGGGCAATGTCGTCACCCTCGAAGCGCTGCGGCAGATGGCCATTCGCAACGGCCGTATCCTGCCCAAGATCAAGAATGTGATGCTGGCGGCCCCCGACGTGGATAGCGATGTGTTCCGCGTCATCTTCACCGAGCTCGGCACCCCCCGGCCCAATTTCACGGTGTTCGTCTCGCAGGACGACAAGGCCCTGGCGGTCTCAAAGCGGGTGTGGGGCGGCGTGCCGCGCATCGGCCAGGTGGACCCGACCCAGGAGCCCTACCGGACCGAGTTCGAGAAGAACAACATCACCGTTATCGACCTGACCAAGCTGCGCACCGACGATCCGCTGAACCATGGCAAGTTCGCCGCCAGTCCCGAAGTGGTGCAGTCCATCGGCGCGCGCCTTGCCCAGGGCCAGACCATGACGGATTCCCGCGTGGGCATTGGCGAGCATCTGGTGCAGATGACCACGGACGCGGCCTCCACCGTGGGCACCGCGGCCGGCCTGGTCATCGCCGCGCCCGTCGCGGTGGTGGATCCCAACACCCGCGAGCATTATTCGGCGCATGTGCGGGAACTGGGCAACAACATCTCCGACACCGCCGATTCCACCCGCGACGTGGTGACGCCGCAGGCCGGCCATTAAGGCCGCTTCGGGCGGGATGTTTGGGATTTGACGTAACGTAAGGTATCGGGCGGGGGTGTTTCGGGTCCGGCCGAGGTGCTCACCGCCGCCAGCGCGGGCCGATCGCGGGCATTGCCGTCAGGTCGCGTTTGCATTCGACAGGCCGGTGGGTATAGTCCGGCCGCTTCGCCTTTCCGGCATCGCTGCGGAAACGGCCGTTCCGGGCCGCTGCTGCAATCTCGACAGCTCACTTCAACAGACGAACGAGGACGCAAATGTTCATCACGCCTGCTTTCGCCCAGGGCGCTCCGGCTGCCGGCGGCGGGGCCGACATGCTCATTCAGCTTGCCCCGTTCCTGCTGATCTTCGTGGTGATGTACTTCCTCATCCTGCGGCCGCAGCAGAAGCGGGCGAAGGCCCACCAGGAGATGGTGACCGCCCTGCGTCGCGGCGACGTGGTGGTGACCGCCGGCGGCCTCGTGGGCAAGGTGGCCCGCGTGGTGGACGAGAACGAGATCGAGCTGCAGGTGGCTGACAACGTGCGCGTGCGCCAGATGCGCTCGCAGATCGCCACCGTCCGCTCCAAGGGCGAGCCTGCCAAGGACGAGGCTGCGGCGTCCTGATTCTATAGATTGCGCGCGACATGCTGCATTTCTCCCGACTTAAGACAGTGGCGATCCTGTTCACGGTCGCCCTTGGCATTCTGTTCGCGCTGCCCAATGTGCTGCCGCAGAGCGTGCTGCAGCACCTGCCTTCGTGGCTGGCATCGAGCCGTGTGACCCTCGGCCTCGATCTGCAGGGCGGTTCCCACATCCTGCTCGAGGTGGATGGGGCCGCGCTCCGTAAGGAGCGCGCCGAGCAGCTGCGCGATGAAGTGCGGCGTGTGCTGCGCGATCAGAAGATCGGCTACAGCAACCTCGCCATCCGCGACACGGCGGTGACGCTGCGTCTGCGCGATGCAGCCGATACGGACAAGGCCCTGGCGGAGCTGCGCAAGCTCGCCGCGCCGGTCACCAATACCCTGTTCGGGGGTGGCACCGGCGAGATGGATCTCACCGTGTCGTCGGGCAGCGAAGGGGCCATCACCCTGCAGCTGACCGAGGCCGGGCTCAACGCACGCATGCGTGCCGCGGTGGATCAGTCCATCGAGATCATCCGCCGCCGTATCGACCAGTTGGGCACGGTGGAGCCCAACATTCAGCGCCAGGGCGTGGACCGTATCCTGGTCCAGGTCCCCGGCCTGCAGGATCCCCAGCGTCTCAAGGCGCTGCTGGGCCAGACCGCCAAGCTCAGCTTCCGCATGGTGGACCAGTCCATGTCGCCGCAGCAGGCGATGGAAGGGCGCCCGCCGCCCGATTCGGAAGTGCTGCAGGGGCAGGACGGCCAGCCCTATCTGGTGGAGAAGCAGGTTCGCGTCTCTGGCGAGGATCTGGTGGATGCCCAGCCGGGCTTCGATCAGAACTCGCGTGAGCCCATCGTCAGCTTCCGCTTCAATTCCAATGGCGCCCGACGGTTCGCCGCCACCACCCAGGATGCGGTGGGCCGGCCGTTCGCCATCGTGCTCGACAATCAGGTGATCTCGGCGCCGGTAATCCGCGAGCCCATCCTCGGCGGCTCGGGGCAGATCTCCGGTGCGTTCACCGTGCAGCAGGCCAACGACCTGGCCATCCTTCTGCGGGCCGGCGCGCTGCCGGCCCCCCTGAAGGTGGTGGAAGAGCGCACCGTGGGCCCGAGCCTTGGCGCCGATTCCATCGAGGCAGGGAAGGTGGCGGGTTATGTGGCCACCGGCCTGGTGGCGGTGTTCATGATCGCCGTCTACGGCCTGTTCGGGCTGTTCGCCCTCATCGCCCTGGCGGTGCATGTCACCTTCATGTTCGCGCTGCAGTCGGTTCTGGGCGCGACGCTGACCCTGCCGGGCATCGCCGGCGTGGTGCTCACCATCGGCATGGCGGTCGACTCCAACGTGGTGATCTTCGAGCGCATCCGCGACGAGGCCCGCGAGGGTCGGGCGGCCATTTCGGCCATCGACAAGGGTTTCGTGAATGCGCTCGGCACCATCGTGGATGCCAACGTCACGTCGCTTGCGACGGCGCTCATCCTCTTCCTCATGGGAGGCTCGGGACCGGTGCGCGGCTTTGCCGTCACCTACATCCTCGGCCTTCTGACCACCATGTTCACGGCCTACACCCTCACCCGCCTGATGATTGCCTGGTGGGTGAAGTGGCAGCGTCCGGCCAAGCTGCCCATCTGAAGGTGCGCCGCTCATGCCTTTGATCGACTACATTCCGGCGCACACCCATATCGGGTTCATGAAGCTGCGCCGTTACAGCTTCCCGTTCTCGGCGATCATGTCGCTGGTGGCGGTGCTGCTGTTCGCCACCGTCGGCTTCAACCTCGGTATCGATTTCCGAGGCGGTACGCTGATCGAGGCGCAGTCCAGCCAGCAGGCGGCGGATCTCGCCTCTCTGCGTGAGCATCTCACCGATCTCGATGTCGGCGACGTGCAGATCCAGGAGTTCGGTTCACCGCGCGATGTGCTGATCCGCCTCGGCGAGGTCGGCACCTCCGACGAGGCCCAGCAGGCCATCGTCGCCAAGGTGCGCGGCGCGCTGGGTTCGGACTACTCCATCCGCCGGGTGGAATCGGTGGGGCCGAGCGTGTCCGGCGAACTGGTGCGCCAGTCCATTCTGGCCATGGTGCTGGGCGCCGTCGCGGTGCTGGCCTATCTGTGGTTCCGTTTCGAGTGGCAGTTCGCCGTGGGCGCCATCGTGACGACGATGCACGACATCTTCGTCACCTTGATGATCTACTCCCTGTTCGGCATCGACTTCGACCTCACGTCCATCGCCGCCATCCTCACCATCATGGGCTATTCGCTCAATGATACGGTGGTGGTGTATGACCGCATCCGGGAGATGCTGCGGCGCTACAAGAAGATGCCGCTTCCGGAGCTGCTGGATGTGGCGGTGAACGCCACCTTCTCACGAACCATCATCGTTTCCACCACCACCTTCTTCGCCACCCTCGCCCTCTATTTCTTCGGCGGCGAGGTGCTGCGCGGCTTCTCGCTGGCTATGACGGTGGGCGTGGTCATCGGTACCTATTCGACCATCTTCGTGGCGGCGCCCATCCTCATCCACCTGGGCCTGCGCGCGCGCGTGGCGGAGCCCAAGGCGGAGCCGGTGGCGGAAGGGCCGGAGGATGTGCTGAACGTGGCCGAGGCCGCCGAGTTCATCGAGGCGGAAGAAGTGGTTGAGGGGCGCTCTGCCCCGGCTCCCGTGAGTGCCCCGGCCGGCGCCTCCTCCAAGAGCGGCCGCAAGTCCGCGCCCAAGGGCGGACGAGGCGGCAAGCGGAAGGGCTGACCTCATGGTGTCGCGGCCGGACGTTCCGTTCCTGCCACGGCAGGTGCCCTTCGATGGCTATGCGGCGAAGTTCTTTCACTTCGCCGGCATGTCCCATGGCGGCTCGCTTCTGGCGCTGCCGTCCGGCATTCGCCCCTGGGCGCCACTGCGCATGGCGGATCTCGATGCGGCGGCCTTTGCCCCCATCATCGCGGAGGCGGGCCGCTTTGAGCTGCTGCTGATCGGCACCGGGCAGGATCCGGCCCATCTCAAGGCGCCGCTGCAGCAGCTTCTGCGTGATGCGGGCCTGCGGTTCGAGCTGATGCCGACCGGCTCGGCCGCCTCCACCTACAATGTGCTGCTGGGCGAAGGCCGGCCGGTGGGCGCGGCGCTGATCAGCTTCTGAGACCGCGCCCCGGTCGTTCCCCCCACGCCGCCGCAGCTGGCGGCAGTGCCATTTCCGGCGTATCCATCGCAAATGTCAGCCTCCCCCAGCTCCACCGCCCTGCTTGATGCGGCCTACGCCCATTGCATGGATCTGGTGCGCCGCCAGGATCGCGATCGCTTTCTCGCGGCGCTGTTCGCACCCGCCGCGCTGCGCCAGCACCTGATGGCGCTCTACGCCTTCAATTACGATGTCGCCCGTGTGCGCGAGGTGGTGCGCGAGCCGCTGCCCGGCGAGGTGCGCCTGGCCTGGTGGCGCGAGGTGATCGAGGGTGAGGGCCGGGGCGCTGTGGAGGCCCACCCGGTGGCCCTGGCCCTGATGGACACGAAGACGCGCTTTGCGCTGCCGGCGCAGAGCCTGATCAATCTGGTGGATGCCCGCATCTTCGATCTCTACGACGATCCCATGCCGACTCTTGGCGATCTGGAAGGCTATGCGGGGGAGACGGCGGGGGCGCTGCTGCAGCTCTCGGCCCTGGTGCTGGGCGGGGCGGAGGCGGCGCGCGCAACGGATGCCTCGGGCCATGGCGGCGTCGCCATTGCGCTCACGGGGTTGATGCGGGCGTTTCCCATCCATGCGGGGCGTGGGCAGTGCTATCTGCCCCTTGATCTTCTGGCTCGCCATGGGCTCGATCGGGAGGGGGCGGTGAGCGGCGTGGTGACGCCGCAGCTGCAGGCGGCGCTGGGCGATCTGCGCGACATCGCCGCCGACCATTTCAGAGAGGCGGCCGCGGTCCTGCATGGCTTGGCGCCCGCCGAGCGGATCGCAATGGCGCCGCCCTATCTGACCTTGTCCCTGGTGACCGGCGACCTAAGGGCCCTGGCGAAAATCCGCGATCCGTTCCGCGAGGTGGCCGGGCTGGCCGGCTGGCGTCGGGCGCTCGGGGTGTGGCGCGCCGGACGGCGGGCCGCGACCGGACGCAGCTGGCTCCAGGCAAGCACCCTCTAGGCAAGCACCTTCTCGGCAAGCACGCTCTCGGCGCGCGGTCAGGGGCCGCGTCTGAATGCGGACGGTTAGGGCGCCGGCCGGTGCTGTCCTCAGGCGGCGGAGCGGGTGATGCGATCGGTGAGATTGAGCCGCGCCCGGGCGATGTCGGCCACCTGCGCCCGCAGGGCATCGGAACCGGCGAGGGCATCCAGCATCTCGATCTGGTTGCGGGCGATCAACAGCAGCAGATCATCGCGCACCGTTCCATCCGCAGCGCGCGGCAGAGCCGGCACCAGCTGCAGGTGGTCGAGATGGGGGCGGTCCGGCAGGGTCTGGGCGAGGTGCGCACGGAGATCGTCCACCGTCACCGCCGCGCGGGGCTCGACGAAGGCGTAAAGCCCCACCTTGCCGCCGAGGGTCTGGAAATCGGACATATGGGCGTCGGCCACCGCCGGGTGGGTCTTCAGCGCGGCGATGATGAGCGGGCCCACCTGCGTGACCCGGGGGCCGCGCCCCTCCGTATCCGAATAGGACAGCAGGCGACGGGTGACGAAGCGATAGACCTTCTTGCCGGTGGCCATCCAGATGCGCGTGGGCACGCTCTTCTTGGCCAGCATGGCCTTCTCGCGGGGCGTCAGCTCATCGGGACAATAGGTGCGCTTGTGCTTGAGCAGGTGGCGCAGGTCCTCATAGGCGAGCACCCGGCCGAGCTTCCACCGGCGGGAGATGGGCAGCGCCAGCTGGAAATCCATCAGCCAGGCTTCGCCATCGGCCCCGCGCAGCCAGTTCTGCTGCTTGGCGAGGTCATTGTGCACATAGCCGGCGCGATGGAGAATGTGCAGCGCCTGCCGGGCCGAGTGGAAGAAATGGCTGTCGCCGCTGGGCCGCGCGATCTGCAGCGGCACCCCTTCCACCCAGCCGCGCACCAAAAAGCGGTGGCCGACGGCGAGCAGCGGCGTGGTGACGCCGGTATCGGTCACCTTCTCCAGCGCCTTCACCTCATGGGTGGCGAGCTGGCGCGCGAGCGGCGCGAGCCAAGGCGAGACCTCGTTCCAGCGCCGGCGCACGGCGGGCCATGCGCGACCCTCACGGTCGGTCCAGGTGCCGCGCTCGACAGTGGAGAACACGTCGCGCTTCAGCACCGTATCCACGGTGAAGCGGGCCGGATCGGCGCCATATTCGATGGGCGGAACGATGCTGACGGTGCGAGCCATCTGCGCCTCTTAAGCCGCTGGGGCCGTGGAGTCGAGCCACGCCGCCACATCGGCCAGGGCCCGCGCCGCCAGGGCGCGCTTTTTTGCGGCAGTCTTCTCGGCTCCGCGCAGGCGCTTTCCGCCTTCTCCCTTGGGGGCCTCGGTGAGGGGCGGGAACAGGCCGAAATTGATGTTCATGGGCTGGAACGAGCGCGGGCCTTCGCCCTCGGCCTCGATATGTCCACCGGTGATATGTCCGAGCAGCGCGCCCAGCGCCGTGGTGCCCGGCGGCGGCATGAAGGGCGTGCCGGCCCGCTCTGCCGCGGCAAAGCGGCCCGCCAGAAGGCCCACGGCGGCACTTTCCACATAACCTTCGCAACCGGTGATCTGCCCGGCGAAGCGCAGCCGGGGATCGGCCTTCAGCCGCAGGGTGGAATCCAGCAGGCGCGGGGAGTTGAGATAGGTGTTGCGATGCAGGCCGCCGAGCCGGGCGAATTCCGCCCCCTCAAGGCCGGGAATGGTGCGGAAGACGCGTACCTGCTCCGCATGGCGCAGCTTCGTCTGGAAGCCCACCATGTTGTAGAGGGTGCCGAGCTTGTTGTCCTGCCGCAGCTGCACCACGGCATAGGGCTTCACGCCCGGGGTGTGCGGATTGGTGAGTCCCACCGGCTTCATGGGGCCGAAGCGCAGGGTCTCCCGGCCGCGCTCCGCCATTACCTCGATGGGCAGGCAGCCGTCGAAATAAGGCGTCTTCTGCTCGAACTCGCGCAGCGGTACCTTTTCGCCGGCGATGAGGGCATCCACAAAGGCGTTGTATTGCTCTTCGCTCAGCGGGCAGTTGATGTAATCGGCGCCGGTGCCGCCCGGCCCCTCCTTGTCGTAGCGCGACTGGAACCAGGCCTTCTCCATGTCGATCGAATCGAAATGGATGATGGGGGCGATGGCATCGAAGAAGGCGAGGGCGCTTTCGCCGGTCTTCTCCAGCACCGCCGCCGCCAGCGCTGGCGAGGTGAGAGGGCCGGTGGCCAGGATCACCTGGTCCCAGTCCGCCGGCGGCAGCGCGGTGAGCTCCTCGCGCACCAGCGTAATCAGCGGGTGGCCCTCCAGGGCCGCGGTGACGGCGCGGGAAAAGCCTTCCCGATCCACCGCCAGCGCCCCGCCGGCCGGCACCTGGTGGGCATCGGCGGAGGCAAGGATGAGTGAGCCGGCGCGGCGCAGTTCCGCGTGCAGCACGCCGACCGCGTTGCCATTGGCATCATCGGAGCGGAAGGAGTTCGAGCACACGAGCTCGGCGCAGCCGTCGGTCTGGTGGGCCTCGGTGGAGCGCGAGGGGCGCATCTCGTGCAGGATGACGGGAACACCGCGCTGGGCCAGCTGCCATGCGGCTTCCGAGCCGGCGAGGCCGGCGCCCACCACATGAACCGGCGCGCCGGAGGCGCGGAGCGTGGGGGTGGGGTCCATCGGCATCTCTCCTCCTGGTGCCACGCGCGGCCGGGCGATGGCCGACGCCGCGGCGCGCGCAGTGCGCATCGGCCGCATGTGGCAGGATGGGCTGTGTGCCACAGGCGGGAAGGCCGCTTCAAGTGCGATGCCGCCGCAAGAGGCCCTGCTGCAGGGATGCCGCAGGGCCGGCGCTCCACGGCCGAAAATAAAAATGGCCCCATCGGGGCCATTTTTCGCAAGGGGCTTTCCGCAAGGGACGCGGCGCCCTTTATCCGCATATCTCTCAGCTGGCTCACGCCATGGATCTTGTTGTGGCTCACGCCACGTGGAGAGAGGCCTCACGCGCCACGCTGCGGATCTCGCTGCGACGCACATTGATGTCGGCGAGGCTGCGGTCGTCCAGCTCGGAGAGCTCGGAAACGGTGCGATTATAAACCTGCCAGCGACGAAGCTGGCGACCCAGAAGGCCCAAAAGGAACATCTGTCTTCTCCTTCGGATGTCCGAGAGGCTGACCTTGCGGCGCCTCCCTGTTCGTGAGCTGCAACATATGCTTTCCCGCTGCGCCGCCAATGGGGGGTATCGCATCGCAGCAATGCGTAATCCGCATACAGAATGAGCAAACTGACCCTCTTTATGAATCTTTCATTTGCAAATGTTTGTGGCGATGCAGGCCTAAAATTTAGTCATACAGCTTCGGGAAGATGGCCGGATATGAGGCACGCTGTACCCTGCGCCCTGCATGGCTGAGAGGTTCGCGGGCGCAGGGGGCGGCGAACCTGTCTGAGCGGGTTTTGCAGCGGGTTTTGCCCTGGATGTCGCAGTGGATATTGCAGGTGTCGGCTTGCTGCGCGGCCATCCGCTGCGAGGGTGGCCGCTTCGGTGCGATCGACTGGCCGTGAATGGAGCCCGGCTCTCGCCCTACGACCCATGGGTTGGTCTGGATGCCGCCCCCCCACGTCTGCCGTCGGGCGCGCGAAGGAGACGGGCAAACGCCGGGACGCGGGCCGAGTGGCGAAGGGCCGGGCCTCTAAAAAAAACAGAAGCTCTTCAATCTCGAACCGCTACGGTATCGGGATGGTCCCGCGCCCGCTGTCACCCGCTCGCGGGATGGCGTGCGCTGTGTCACACTCCGTTGGTCTTGAGTGCCGGTGAGGTCTGGAGCTGTCCACTGCATAATGTTCGCAGTACCGGCACAAGCGGAGCATCGCCGCAGCTCGCGAGCCGCGCGCCGGCGCCACAACAGCGGGATCGACGCAGGGCGCAGACGCGGACCGGCCAGGCTCAGCGCTCCCCGGGGATGGGGCTGTCCTTCGCTGACCGTCGCGGAAGAGACGGCGCCTGGCGCCTGTCCTTCATCTGCTATGTCGGGCGCCACGCCCACTGACGCCAGCGGTGCCGCGCTGGCGGGACGATCGCCGGGCCGGTGCGGGCTCTGACGGCGCTCTCACCGGTTGAGGCGCCGGGCAATGCACGACGTCCCGTCACGTGATGCGTGTTCAGGCGAGGTAATCTCGAGTTGCTGTTGCCGGGACTGCTTAGGTGCCGCGGATGCGGCGCCTGGCGGTGCGGTTCTTCTGCGGCGGTGTCTCCGCTTCCGCGTCCTTGGGTCCATCAGGGGCCCGGCCCGCGTTGGCGCCGCCGCCGGGGGCAGGGGAGGAGGCAAGGGGCGAGGCAAGGGGCGAGGCAAGGGTAGATGTGGGCTTGGATGCGGCGCGCGCCTTGGTGCCTTGTCCGCTGGCCGGGGCGTTCCGCGCCGGGGCGGGATTGGGGCGGCGCGCCAGCACCTCCGCCAGATAATGACCGGTATGGGAGCGCGGGTTCCGCGCCACCTCTTCCGGGGTGCCGGTGGCGACGATCTCTCCCCCGCCATCGCCCCCTTCGGGGCCGAGGTCGATCACCCAGTCGGCGGTCTTGATGACATCGAGATTGTGCTCGATGACCACCACCGAATTGCCCTGCTCCACCAATTCGTGCAGCACTTCCAGCAGCTTCTTCACATCATGGAAGTGCAGGCCGGTGGTGGGCTCGTCGAGAATGTAGAGGGTGCGGCCGGTGGCGCGCTTGGAGAGCTCCTTGGAGAGCTTCACCCGCTGCGCCTCACCGCCGGAGAGGGTCGTGGCCTGCTGGCCCACCTTGATATAATCGAGGCCGACCCGCTTCAGCGTCTCCAGCTTCTCCCGCACCGAGGGCACGGCCTTGAAGAACTGGGCCCCTTCCTCCACCGTCATGTCGAGCACATCGGCGATGGACTTGTTCTTGAAGGTGACTTCCAGGGTCTCGCGATTGTAGCGCTTGCCCTTGCAGACGTCGCAGGTGACATACACGTCCGGCAGGAAGTGCATCTCGATCTTGATGACGCCGTCGCCCTGGCACGCCTCGCAGCGTCCCCCCTTCACGTTGAAGGAGAAGCGCCCGGCGCCATAGCCGCGGGCCTTGGCCTCCGGCAGGCCGGCGAACCACTCGCGAATGGGGGTGAAGGCACCGGTGTAGGTGGCCGGGTTCGACCGCGGGGTGCGGCCGATGGGCGACTGATCGATGTCGATCACCTTGTCGAGGTGCTCCAGCCCCTCCAGCCGGTCATAGGGGGCGGGCGCCTCGGTGGCGCCGTTGAGGCGCCGCGCCACCGCCTTGTAGAGCGTATCCAGCAGCAGGGTCGACTTGCCGCCGCCCGACACGCCGGTGATGGCGGTGAACAGGCCGAGGGGGATCTCAGCGGTGACATTCTTCAGATTGTTGCCGCGCGCGCCCACCAGCTTCAGCATGCGCTTGGGGTTGGGTGCACGCCGGGCCGGCACGCCCACCGAGAGCGCGCCGGTGAGATATTTGCCAGTGAGGGAAGCGGGGTTGGCGAGAATTTCCGCCGGCGTGCCCTGGGCGACGATGCGCCCGCCGTGGATGCCGGCGCCGGGGCCCACGTCCACCACGTAATCGGCGGCGAGGATGGCATCCTCGTCATGCTCCACCACGATCACCGTGTTGCCGAGATCGCGCAGGTGCTTCAGCGTCTCCAGCAGGCGGGTGTTGTCGCGCTGGTGCAGGCCGATGGAAGGCTCGTCCAGCACGTAGAGCACGCCGGTGAGGCCGGAGCCGATCTGCGAGGCGAGGCGGATGCGCTGGCTCTCGCCGCCGGACAGGGTGCCGGAGGAGCGGGCGAGGGTGAGGTATTCCAGTCCCACGTCCAGCAGGAACCGCAGGCGCTCGCGGATTTCCTTGAGGATACGGCCGGCAATCTCATTCTGCTTGGCGGTGAGTTCGGCGGGCAGCGCCTCGAACCACTGCGCCGCCGCCTTCACCGACAATGCGGCGGCTTCGCCGATGTGCCGGCCGGCCACCTTCACCGCCAGCGCCTCCGGCTTCAGGCGGTAGCCGCCGCAGGCCTGGCACGGCACGGTGGAGAAATATTTGGAGATCTCTTCCCGCGCCCAGTCGCTGTCGGTCTCCTTCCACCGTCGGTCGAGGTTACGCACCACCCCTTCAAAGGACTTCTCGGTCTCGTAGGCGCGCATGCCGTCATTGTAGGCGAAGGTGATCTTTTCACCCTCCGAACCATAGAGCAGCACCTGCTGCGCCTTTTCAGGCAGGTCGCACCACGGCACCGAGAGAGCGAAGTGATAGTGCTTGGCCAGCGCATCGAGGGTCTGACCATAATAGGGCGAGGTGGACTTGGCCCAGGGGGCGATGGCGCCCTGCTTCAAGGAGCGCATCTTGTCCGGCACCACCAGGTCGGGGTCGATGGTCTGCTCGACGCCCAGGCCGTCACACGCCGGGCAGGCGCCCACGGGATTGTTGAAGGAGAACAGCCGCGGCTCGATCTCGGGAATGGTGAAGCCGGAGACCGGGCAGGCGAATTTCTCCGAGAACAGGATGCGGCGCGGCGCGCCGGTCTCGTCCTTCTCGTCGGCGAACTCAGCAATGGCGATGCCGTCGGCCAGGCCCAAGGCGGTCTCGAAGCTGTCGGCCAGGCGCTGGGCGAGATCGGGCCGCACGACGATGCGGTCCACCACCACGTCGATGTCGTGCTTGAATTTCTTGTCGAGGGCGGGGGCGTCGGCGATCTCGTAGAAGGTGCCGTCGACCTTTACCCGCTGGAAGCCCTTCTTCATCCACTCGGCGAGTTCCTTGCGATACTCGCCCTTCCGCCCGCGCACCACTGGGGCGAGGATGAACAGCCGCGCGCCCTCGGGCAGCGCGAGGGTGCGGTCCACCATCTGCGAGACGGTCTGGCTCTCGATGGGCAGGCCCGTGGCCGGTGAGTAGGGCACGCCCGTGCGCGCCCACAACAGGCGCATGTAATCGTAGATCTCGGTCACCGTGCCCACGGTGGAGCGCGGGTTCTTGGAGGTGGTCTTCTGCTCGATGGAGATGGCCGGCGAGAGGCCGTCGATCTGGTCCACGTCCGGCTTCTGCATCATCTCCAGGAACTGGCGTGCATAGGCCGAGAGGCTCTCCACGTAGCGGCGCTGGCCTTCCGCATAGATGGTGTCGAAGGCGAGCGAGCTTTTGCCGGAGCCCGACAGGCCGGTGAACACCACCAGCGCGTCCCGTGGCACCTCGAGATCCACATTCTTCAGATTGTGTTCGCGGGCGCCGCGAATGGAGAGGGTCCGGGCGTCCCGCCGCGGTGCATCGGGGGTGGGCGTTGCGAGCGCGGGCAAGGTCCGCGAGGAGGAGGCGCGATCCGACATGAATTCCAGCCACGCGCGGCCAGGAGCCAGCGCGAGATGATCAGGGCAGGGGGAAGGCCGCCGCACGTGCCGGGCACGCGCCTGCAGCGGTGACGAGAACAGCGAAAAGACGAACAGAACCACCGGCATTCCTGCCGCCGCTCACCCCATCGCCCGGCGTGACGATGGCAGCAAACGGCCAAACTGCGTGGTCGCTCATGGTCATGCTCCAAATGTAGCGACGTGCGTGCGATGCGGTAGAGAACATAATAAGAACTTTGGTGCCGTGCGAGTCAAAAATTCGGGCGCGCCGGGAAAAACACGCTTGTCGCGGTCATGGGGAGGAGATAGAACGGATGTAGAACATCTGGCGGGGCTTGGTGGTGTCCGGCAGCTGTGGAGTGCCTCTTTGCAGTGGACAACGCGGCGGGGCGCTCGCATGTGGCGTCGGGCCGGCTAGGGTGCGCGGCGAATGGGCGCCGCTCCGGTGGGCGCATGGAGAAGGAGGCGGGCGATGGCCGGCAGCGTCAACAAGGTGATCCTGATCGGCAATCTCGGCCGTGATCCGGAAGTGCGCACGTTCCAAAGCGGTGGGCGTGTCTGCAACCTGCGCATCGCCACCTCCGAGAGCTGGCGCGACAAGGCCACCGGCGAGCGCAAGGATCGCACCGAATGGCATGCGGTGACCATCTACAGCGAGAACCTGGTCAATGTGGCCGAGCGGTTCCTGAAGAAGGGCTCCAAGGTCTATATCGAGGGGCAGCTCGAGACCCGCAAATATGAGAAGGATGGGCGGGACGTCTACACCACCGAGGTGGTGCTGCGGCCGTTCCGCGGTGAGCTTACCCTGCTCGATGGCCGCTCCGGCGGCGAGAGCTCCGAGGACTACAGTGGCGGCTCCGATTTCGGCGCGCAGAGCCCCATGGGTGGGGGCAGTGGCGGGTTCGGTGGCGGCGGCTACGGCGGGGGTGGTGGCCGGCGTTCGGGTCCGTCCGGCGGTGGCGCGGCGGGCTCGTCCGGCGGTGGGCGTCCTTCCAATGATCTCGACGACGAAATCCCCTTCTGAGAACGGCTCCGGCGCGTCGCGCTGGCCGTTTGAGTGACGGCGGACATTCGTGTCCGCCGGGCGGGGGTGTCGCGGGTCGGCGGGTGCGTCTGCTGGCGGGCAACGACGGTGGCTGCGGGTGCCTTCGAGGGTGGTACGCCGGGGCTCCGAGTGTTGAGGTCGCGGGTGCAGCGACTGGCGCGGCAGGTGCTTGTGGTGGTCTGAGGGGTGCCGTGAGCGCCTTGCGCGGGTCGCGATTGGATGCGCGGACGAGGGCCTGTGACGCAAAACGGACAAGATGTCTGCGCGAGGGTCGGGCTGATCCTCATAACATATTGAAATACAACGTTAAAAAATAATCCTTGCGCTGGGGTTTCGCTGGCGTCCGGAGGGTGAATCGGCTACAAGTCAACAACTCCAATCGCCATGAAGGTGTTGACTTTTGGCCGAGCCCGAGACGCCGAAGTCCGGAGGCGAGCCGCCCTCGGACATCACGCCAGTTTCCATCACCGAGGAGCTGTCGCGCTCCTATCTTGACTATGCGATGAGCGTCATTGTCGCTCGCGCGTTGCCGGACGTGCGCGACGGCCTGAAGCCGGTGCATCGCCGCATCCTGTTTTCCATGTCGGAGAACGGCTACGAGTGGAATAAGTCCTACCGCAAGTCGGCGCGCGTGGTGGGCGATGTCATCGGTAAATACCATCCCCACGGTGATCAGTCGGTCTATGATGCGCTGGTGCGCATGGCCCAGGACTTCGCCATGCGGGTGCCGCTGGTGGATGGCCAGGGCAATTTCGGTTCGGTGGACGGCGATGCTCCGGCCGCCATGCGCTACACCGAGGTGCGGCTCGAAAAAGTCACCAATGCGCTGCTCGACGATCTCGACAAGGAGACCGTCGACTTTCAGGAAAACTACGACAGCAGCGAGCACGAGCCGAGCGTTCTGCCGGCGAAGTTCCCGAATCTGTTGGTCAATGGCGCCGGCGGCATCGCGGTCGGCATGGCCACCAACATTCCGCCCCATAATCTGGGCGAGGTGATCGACGCGACGATCGCCCTGATCGACGATCCGGCGCTGACGCCGGAGGCGCTGCTGGATATCCTGCCGGGCCCCGATTTCCCCACCGGTGCGCTCATTCTGGGTCGCAGCGGCATCCGCCAGGCCTATCTCACCGGGCGTGGCTCAATCCTGATGC
The DNA here is from genome assembly GCF_022138605.1 of Xanthobacter sp. NM-25. GTDB lineage: Bacteria > Pseudomonadota > Alphaproteobacteria > Rhizobiales > Xanthobacteraceae > Xanthobacter. The sequence goes on along the minus strand of NZ_JACBFS010000001.1, from coordinate 112,060 downwards.
GTGCCAAGGTGGCCATCGAGAGTCTGCGCAAGGATCGCGAAGCGCTCATCGTCACCGAGATTCCCTATCAGGTGAACAAGGCGACCATGATCGAGAAGATCGCCGAACTGGTGCGCGATAAGCGCATCGAAGGCATCTCCGAGATCCGCGACGAGAGCGATCGCGACGGCCTGCGGGTGGTGATCGAGGTCAAGCGCGACGCCCAGGCGGACGTGGTGCTCAACAACCTCTACCGCCAGACCCTGCTGCAGACGTCGTTCGGCGTGAACATGGTGGCGCTGTCGGGCGGCAAGCCGGGCGTGCTGGCGCTGCACGACATTCTGACGGCGTTCGTGGCCTTCCGCGAGGAAGTGGTCAGCCGCCGCACCAAGTTCTTGCTGCGCAAGGCGCGCGATCGCGCCCATGTGTTGGTGGGCCTCGCCATCGCGGTCGCCAATATCGACGAGGTCATCCGCCTCATCCGTACCGCGCCGGACCCGTCGAGCGCCCGTGACTCGCTCATGGGTCGCGACTGGCCGGCCAAGGACATGGCACCCCTGATCGCGCTGATCGCCGATCCCCGCCACAAGCTCAATGCGGACGGCACCTATCGGCTATCATTGGAGCAGGCCCGCGCCATCCTCGATCTGCGCCTGCAACGGCTCACGGCGCTGGGCCGCGACGAGATCGCCGACGAGTTGGACAAGCTGGCGGCCGAGATCGCCGACTATCTGGACATCCTCGCCAGCCGGCCGCGTATGCGCGGCATCATTCGCGACGAGCTGCTCGCCATCAAGGCGGAGTTCGACAACCCGCGCCGCACCGAGATCATCGAGAATTTCGGCGATCTCGATGACGAGGATCTGATCCAGCGCGAGGAGATGGTGGTTACCGTTTCCCACGCCGGCTACATCAAGCGCGTGCCGCTCTCCACCTATCGGGCGCAGCGGCGCGGCGGCAAGGGCCGCTCCGGCATGCAGACGCGCGACGAAGATTTCGTCACCCGCCTGTTCGTGGCCTCCACCCATGCGCCGGTGCTGTTCTTCTCCTCCAAGGGGCAGGTCTACAAGCTGAAGGTGTGGCGCCTGCCCGCCGCGGCCCCGCAGGGGCGTGGCAAGGCACTGGTCAATATCCTGCCGCTGGACTCCGATGAGCGGATCACGTCGGTGGTGCTGCTGCCGGAGGACGAGGGGGAGAACGGGCGCCTGCAAATCATGTTCGCCACCACCGGCGGCACGGTGCGGCGCAACGCGCTCACGGATTTCCAGCAGGTGAACCGCAACGGCAAGATCGCCATGAAGCTCGCCGAAGGCGAGGCGATCGCCGACGTGGGCCTGTGCACGGAAGACGACGACGTGCTGCTCACCACGGCGGCGGGGGCGTGCATTCGCTTTCCGGTCACCGAGGTGCGGGTGTTCAAGGGCCGCGACAGTGTCGGCGTGCGTGGCATCCGCCTGGAGGAGGGGGACCATATCATCTCCATGGCCATCATCCGCCATGTGGATGCCCCCGCCGAGGAGCGTCTCGCCTACATCAAGATGCGGCGCGCGCTCGGGGGTGAAGCCACCGATGCCGGTGAGGTGGACGCCGAGGAGGGCGCCAGCGGCAATGGCCAGCTGGGCCAGGAGCGCTATGCGGAGATGGGGGCGCTGGAGCAGTTCATCCTCACCGTCTCCGAGAATGGCTACGGCAAGCGCACCTCGTCCTACGAGTATCGGGTGACCGGCCGCGGCGGCAAGGGCATCGTCGCCATGGCGGTGAACGAGCGCAACGGCCGGCTGGTGGCCTCCTTCCCGGTGGAGGACCAGGACCAGATCATGCTGGTGACCGATGGCGGGCAGCTCATCCGCTGCCCGGTGGACGGGATCCGCATCGTCGGCCGGGCCAGCCAGGGCGTCATCGTCTTTGATACCGCCGAAGGCGAACGTGTCATGTCGGTGGAGCACATCAGCGAGGACACCGCCGGTGACGACGGCGCCGTCGAGGGGAGTGCCGATGGCGACGATGAGGCGGGGGCGCCGGAGGCATGATCTCCCTGGAGAGCCTCGCGCTGTTCGTGCTCGCCTGCATCGCCCTGGCGATGACGCCGGGTCCGAACGTGGCTCTCATCGTCGGCACCAGCCTGAAACATGGCCGCCGGGCGGGCATTCTCACCGCCACCGGGGTCAATGTGGGGCTCATTGCTCAGCTGGCCGTGGTGGCGGCGGGCCTTGCCTATCTGGTGGAGGCCTTCTCCCACCATTTCGATCTGGTGCGCTATTGCGGCGCCGCCTATCTGGTGTGGCTCGCGGTGCGCCAGTGGCGCAGCGCCGGGGCACCGCCGGCGAGTTCCGCGCCATCCGCCCATGCGGCGTTGGGGCGGGGGCTCGCGGTGGCGTTTGCCAATCCGAAGACCCTGCTGTTCCACGCGGCGTTCCTGCCGCAATTCGTCACCAATGCCGCTCATCCGGTGCCGCAGATCGCGCTGCTGGCGGTGATCTTCGCGGCCATCGCGCTGATTGGCGATGTGCTGTGGGCGCTGGCGGCGGATCGCGCCCGGGCGGCCCTGGCCGGGCGCTTCACGCGGATCGCCGATCGGGTATCCGCCGGCATTCTGGTGGGTGGGGCCGCCGTGCTGCTGGCGGCCGGCCGGCGCTAGGCCGCGGCGTGCCTCCGGGTGGGGCCGGTTGCGCCTGCGGGCAGGGGCGGCTAGAGCATCCAGCAAAGCGGCTCCAGTACATCGCGTCGCGACCGCCGCGCAGATCCGGGCGGTGTGTGGGGCGGCATCCATGCGGCGGGCAACACCGCGCGAGGCGGGGAGGCACTGATGGAAACGCGGACGGCCATCTACGGCGGTTCATTCGATCCCCTCACCAATGGTCACCTGGACGTGGTGCGGGCGGCCTGCCGGCTGGTGGACCGGCTTGTTCTGGCGGTGGGTATCCATCCCGGCAAGGCCCCCCTGTTCGCGGCCGAAGAACGCCTCGCCATGCTGCTGGAGGTGTGCGGGCCGGTGGCCGCGGCGGAACGCGCCACCATCGAGGCTGTGACCTTCGACGGGCTGATCGTCAACACCGCCGCCGAGGTGGGGGCAAGCCTGCTCATTCGTGGCCTGCGCGATGGCACCGACCTGGATTATGAGATGCAGATGGCCGGCATGAACGCGGCCATGGCGCCGGCACTGCAGACGGTGTTCCTGCCGGCCTCGCCCTCGGTCCGCCCCATCACCGCCACGCTCGTCCGGCAGATCGCTGCCATGGGCGGAGATGTCTCCGCCTTCGTGCCGGCGGCGGTGCTGGCACGGCTCAAGACCAAGTTCTCTCGCTGAGTTCTCTCGCTGAGTTCCGTCGTGCGGCGGCGTCGCAGGCGCGCCGTGCCTTTCGTGCCCCAAGGGGGCCTTTCCGAGGAGATCTTCATGATGCGCGTCTTTGGCCGAATCGCAGCCGGCCTCCTCATCGCGCTCGCCTTCGCCCTGCCGGCGGCGGCGCAGTCGAAGCCCGATCCGCAGAACACGCTTTATCTCGACACCCCCTATGGCCGGGTGGTGATCGCCCTGCGTCCGGATCTCGCGCCCAAGCATGCCGAGCGCCTGAAGACCCTGAGCCGTGAGGGCTATTACAACAATGTGCCGTTCCACCGTGTGATCGATGGCTTCATGGCGCAGACCGGTGATGGCCAGTATGGCAACGGCACCGGCGGTTCCAAGTATCCGAACCTGCCGGCGGAGTTTTCCAACGTGCCGTTCAAGCGCGGCGTGGTCGGCATGGCCCGCGCGTCCAATCCCAACAGCGCCAATTCGCAGTTCTTCATCATGCTCGACGAGACCCCGAGCCTGAATGGTCAGTATACCGTGGTTGGCGAAGTGGTGTCGGGCATGGAATATATCGACAAGATCAAGAAGGGCTCTGCCGCCAACAACGGCAGCGTGTCCAATCCCGATCGCATTGTGAAGATGCAGGTGGCCGCTGACGCCAAGTGACATCGCTTCACGTGACGTCGCTTCAAGTGACGTCGCTTCAAGTGACGTCGCTTCAGGTGACATCGCTTGACGCCTGTGGTGCGTTGCCGACGGCACGCACCAGGAACGACCGCCGGGGCCTTCATGTCGAAGAACCCCGGGTCTTGACCTCGCCGGCGGAGCGGTTATCGCTGCCGGCCTTCGGATGGGCGCCCGGAACGGGCGCGCCAGGGTGCGCGCCCGACGCGGACCTGGAGGCATCGAAAGGAATTTGCCATGAGTGAAGAGGTTCTGGTCCTCGAGACCACCAAGGGGCCGGTGACCATCGCCTTCCGCCCCGATGCGGCGCCGGGTCATGTGGCCCGCATCAAGGAGCTGGTGTCGGACGGCTTCTACAACGGCGTGCCGTTCCACCGCGTGATCGACGGCTTCATGGCGCAGACCGGCGATCCCACTGGCACCGGCATGGGCGGCTCCGGCAAGAAGCTGAAGGCCGAGTTCAACGCCCTGCCGCACAAGCGCGGCACGGTCTCCATGGCCCGTGCGCAGAATCCGGATTCCGGCGACAGCCAGTTCTTCATCTGCTTCGCTGATGCCCGCTTCCTCGACGGCCAGTACACCGTTTGGGGTGAGGTGACCTCGGGCATGGAGAATGTGGACGCCATCAAGCGTGGCGAGCCGGTGAAGGATCCCGATAAGATCATCTCCGCCAAGCTGGAGCCCAAGGCCTGAGGCCATACGGTGGAGCCATAACGAGAAAAGGGCGCCCGCGGGCGCCCTTTTTGCTGGCGGGGGAGGCGCGGCGCTTCACGCCTCTTCCGGCTCGGCGGATTTCGGGGTGGCGTAGCCCTGCGCGCACTTGATGTAGGGCGGGCGCGGAATGGAGCTGTGGGCGGCCCGCAGGGCGGCCGACCAGCGTTCGCGCAGATCATGGAAATAGGGCTCGCCGGGCTCGATCCGGTATTTCAGCTCGGCCTGGAGCTTGTCCGGGCACACCACCAGCACGTCGATGGGCAGGCCGACGCCGAGATTGGAGCGCATGGTGGAGTCCATGGAGATCAGGCTGCTTTTCAGGGCGTCCGAGATCTCCATCTCGTAGCTCACGGCGCGATCCAGCACCGGCTTGCCGTATTTGTGCTCGCCAATCTGCAGGAAGGGCGTGTCCTGGGTGCACTCGATGAAGTTGCCCGCTGAATAGATCATGAACAGGCGCATGGGGCCGCCGACGATCTGCCCGCCCAGCAGGAAGGACACCTCGAAATTGATGGCGCTCGACTGCTCCATCACCACGCCGTTCATGTGGTGCACTTGGCGGATGGCGCGGCCCACCAGCTGGGCAGCCTGGAACATGCTGCGCGTTTCCCGCAGTTGGTGCCGCTCGCCGGTCTCCTCGTCCTCCACCCCCTCGTTGAGCAGGCTGAGGACGGACTGGGTCACCGACAGGTTGCCGGCGGAGGCGATGCCGATGACGTGGCGGCCCGGCTCCTCGAAGATCTGCAGCTTGCGGAAGGTGGAGATGTTGTCGAGCCCTGCATTGGTGCGTGTGTCGGCAATCAGCACCAGACCGTCGCGCACCAGCACTCCACAACAATACGTCATGTCCACCCCCTCGTTGCGGGAGCCGGGACTATAGCGATGGGCCTTGAGGTCCCGCAACGTGGGCGCGTGGGGAAAACGCATTCGGCATCAGGCTGTGGCGCCGCTGCCATGACGCGGCGCGTGCGCCTGCTCAATCCTGTTCATCCTGCGTGCTGCCGCGTCGGAACGGGCCGAGATCGGTGAGAATGGCGGCGTCCTCCTCTACATAGGCGCGCTCACGGTCCAGATACTGGGCCACCGCCTCGCGCAGGCCCGGGTGGACGATGTAATGGGCGGAATAGGTGGTGACGGGCAGATAGCCGCGCGCCAGCTTGTGCTCGCCCTGGGCGCCGGCCTCCACCACCTTCAGGCCGCGGGCGATGGCGAAGTCGATGGCCTGGTGGTAGCAGACCTCGAAATGCAGGAAGGGGTGCTGCTCGATGCAGCCCCAGTAGCGGCCATAGAGTGTCTGCGCGCCGATGAAATTGAGCGCGCCCGCCACATAGCGTCCGTTGCGCCGCACCATGATCAGCAGGATCTGGTCGGCGAGCCGCGCGCCGAGCACCGAGAAGAAGGCTCGGTTGAGATAGGGCGAGCCCCATTTGCGGTCGCCGGTGTCCGTATAGAAGGCGAAGAACGCGTCCCACGCCTCTTCGGTCAGGTCGGGGCCGGTGAGCCATTCGATGCTGAGCCCGTCGCCCAGCGCCTCGCGCCGCTCCTTCTTGAGCGCCTTGCGCTTGCGCGAGGCCAGCACGGAGAGAAAGTCGTCGTAGCTGCCGTAGCCGGCATTGGTCCAATGGAACTGGCGATCGGTGCGGGGCAGGAAGCCGAGAGCGGTGAGCTGCTGCCATTCCTCCGCCACCGGAAAGGTGACGTGCGCCGAGGAGGCGCTGCGCAGCCGCACCAGCTCCTTCAAGCCCGCCGCCAGCGCCGGGCGGGCGTGGGCATCGGTAGTGTCGCGCACCAGCAGGCGCTGCCCGGTCACCGGCGTGAAGGGCACCGCCACCTGGACCTTGGGATAATAGGCGCCGCCGGCCCGTTGGAAGGCATCCGCCCAGCCCTGGTCGAACACGTATTCGCCGCGGGAATGGCTTTTCAGATAGGTCGGAGCGACGGCCGCCGGCGTGCCGTCGGCGCCGTCCAGAACCAGATGCTGGGGGTGCCAGCCGGTGCGCGCGCTGGCGCATCCGGTCTCCTCCAGGGCGGAGAGGAAGGCGTGGCTCACGAACGGTTCCGGCCGCGCCGCGCCGCCCGCCGCGCAGGCGTCCCACTGGGCCGCGGGGATCTCGGACAAAGCGGAGAGGATGCGGATGCGTGCGTCGGGCATCCTGCAAAGGTGTGCGCCGCAACGAACCGCCACCAGCGCGACGGACCGTCGCACCCGGTCAGGGGCGGAAGCCCTCGAAGATCATCTGGTCCGCATAGCGTGCGGCGCGGGCGCGATCGGCGGGGGTGCGCACGGTCCAGGTGAGCACCGGCAGGCCAAAGGTGCGGGCGACGCGCGGGGCATAGGCGTCGAGATCGGCCACCCGATAGGCCACGAACTGGAAATGGGAGGCTGGCCAGTGCAGCAGGTGGCCGAGCATCGCCCGCTGCCACCAGCTGAGGCCGGGCCATTCATCGGCGGCGAAGTCCTGCTCGGCGACGATGCCCCGCGGCACCCGGGGCGCGGTGCGCCGGATGACCGGCAGCAGGCGCGGATCGAACGACATGAGCGCGGCCTGCCCCCGATAAGCGGCGATGCGGGCCGCCACCGTGGCGGCGAGATCGAAGGCGGGCACCGCCCCGCTCTTCAGCTCGATGACGAGGGGCACCCGGCCGTCCACGCGGGCCAGCAGCGCCTCCAGGGGCATCATGCGGTCGGCGGTGGCCTTGAAGGGAACGGCGGCGAGCGCCGTGGCGGTCCGCTCCGCCACCGGCCCCACCGCGGTGGTGAGGCGATCCAGGGTGTCGTCATGGAACACCATGGGGATGCCATCGGCGGACAATTGCAGATCCACCTCGATGGCGAAGTCCGCCGCCACCGCCGCGTCCACCGCCGAGGCGGTGTTCTCGATGATGCCGGCGGCCGAATCGTGCAGGCCCCGATGAGCGACCGGTCGCCGGGTGAGCCAGCCAAGGCCGCTCATCGCGCGGGCTCAGGCCACTTCGATGACGGCTTCGACTTCCACCGCCGCGTTCATCGGCAGAGCAGCGATGCCCACCGCCGAGCGGGCATGCCGGCCCTTGTCGCCGAACACTTCCACCAGGAAGTCGGAGCAGCCGTTGACCACCTTGGGCTGGTCCACGAAATCCGGCGTGGAGTTCACGAACGCCACCAGCTTGACGATGCGCACCACCTTGTCGAGGTCGCCGATGGTGGCCTTGGTCTGCGCCAGCAGATTGATGGCGCTGGCCTTGGCCGCGGCCTGGCCGGTGGCGATGTCGACGTCGCCGCCGAGCTTGCCGGCGAACAGCTTGCCGGCGGTGTCGATGGAGAGCTGGCCGGAGATGAACAGCAGGTTGCCGGTCTGCACCACCGGCACATAATTGGCGAGCGGCGGCGTGGGGGTGGGCAGGGTGATGCCGAGTTCGGCGAGCTTCTTTTCAACGGACGATGTCATGGGGGAGACTCCTGCCACACGGTGTGCGCAATTGGGCCCTCCTCTTCGCCCATAGGCGCACATGGTGCAAGCACGCGCTGGTTTTGATTTCGCCGCCCCGCGGGGCGCAGACGGGAGAGCGAACATGAGGCGGCATATGCGCGGGATCGCGGTTTCCTGTGCCCTCGCCATGCTCGGTGTGAGCCTTGGCGCCACCGGCCCGGCGGCGGCCATGGCGCTGCTGGCGCACCGGGCGGCCTATGCCCTCACCCTCGACGGGTCCAAGCCCACCGGGCAGCTGGAAGACATGCGCGGGCGCATTGATTACGAGATCACCGGAAACGCCTGTGCCGGCTACACCACCATCACCCGCCAGACCAGCGAGAGCTCGGGCGGCGAGGGCGGCACCAGCCGCCAGTCGGTGATGTCGAAGGCATGGGAGGCGGGGGATGGCGACGCCTATCGCTTCGTCAGCACCACCGAGGGGGATGACGAGACCCAGGAGGTGGAAGCCCGCGTGGGGCGGCCGACCCCGGATCGGCTGAGCGTCACCGTCACCAAGCCGCAGGACCGCGAGGTTACCCTCGACGGGCATATTCTCATGCCTACGGAGCATGTGCGGCGGGTGCTGGCGGCGGCCGCCGCCGGGGAGCGCACCGTGGCCGCCAAGGTCTATGACGGCGCCACCGATCCGGCCAAGGTCTACGAGACCCTTGCGGTGATCGGCGCGGCGCGCAGCGGCGACGGCCGCCTGGTGCCGGCCGCGCAGGCGGCGTTGGCTGGGCACGTCTCCTATCCGGTGGCGGTGAGCTATTACGAGCCGGGGGCGGTCTCCGACGGCCCGGCCTATGTGATGAGCTTCTCCCTGTTCGACAATGGCGTGGTGGGTGACCTGCGCATCGATTACGGGCGCTTCGCTTTGGTGGGCAGCATGGCGGCGTTCGAGGCGCTGCCGGCGGATGCCGCCTGCGCGCCTGCCAAGGCCACTCCGTGAACCCGCCGGCGGCGCGGGAAGGGGAGGGTGACAGAACCATCGTGCGGGTCACCGTCCGGGGGCGGGTGCAGGGCGTGGGCTACCGCGCCTGGTGCGCCGACGAGGCGCGCCGCCGCGGGCTCAGCGGCTGGGTGCGGAACCGGGCCAGCGGCACCGGGGAGGCGCTGCTCGCCGGCGAGGCGCGGCAGGTGGCGCAGATGGTGGAGGTCTGCCGCCGTGGCCCGCATGGCGCACGGGTGGATCACCTGGCGCTGCAGGAGGTGAGCGACGCGGTGCCCGCCGCTGATGCCGGCTTCGCGATTCTCGCGACCCTCTGATTCCTGCAGGCCCGGCTGGAGCGCTCACATCAGTAGCGCGCGAGCGGAGCGCGTGCCGCTGCGACACCGCCGGTTGCGCGGTAGCGTCGTGCATGAATGGTGGCTATAGAAGCGGTCTTCGACGTCCGCGGAGTGCGCTGTCCCCGTGAATGAGCTTCAAGCACGTCCCGTCAGCTCGTCGCCCCACGTTGGTGGCGCGTGTGAGACGGCCCCCCTGCCGTTCTGGGCCCGCCCGCGCGGGGTCATGGTGATCGTCGGCCTCTGGATGCTGCTGCATGCGCTGGTCGCTATCTTCTTCGAGGCGGCCATCAATGTGGACGACGCGGTCGAGAGCTATCTCGTCCAGTCGCTGCAGCTGAGCTACGTTCCACGCAATCCGCCGTTCTTCGACTGGCTGCTGTACGGCCTGCAGCAGCTCGTGGGCACCGGTCCGCTATCATTCGCGATCCTGCGCTATGTGCTGCTGTTCGCGTGCGCCATGCTGGTCTACCGGGTGGCACGTCGCGTCATCGTCGATCCACGCCTGCAGGCGCTGGCCGTGTATTCCCTCTCCGCTTTGTGGGTGGTGGGCTATCACAGCCACCGCATCCTCACCCATTCCAACGTCATGATCGTGGCCATCGCCGGCGCCATGCTGACGCTGATCGCCATCGTCCGGCAGCCCAGCGCGCGGCTCTATGCGGGGCTCGGGGCATGGGTGGCGGTGGGTATCCTCGGCAAGTTCGGATTCGTGGCGTTTCTCGGCGTGCTCATCGTCGCCTGCCTGCTGGAACCCAGCTATCGCCGCGCTCTGTTCGATCGGCGCATCGTGCTGACGCTGCTGGTGGCCGCCGCGCCGCTGGCGGTTTATGCGCTGGCGTTGCGCATGCTCGACCAGGACGTGGTGGCGGCCACCGCCCAGACCATCGGCCGTATTCCCGCCGGCTGGGATGACGTGGTGCAGAGCTATGTGGTGGCGCTGGTGGGCTATGCGCTGCCGTTCATTGCGGTGGCGGGCCTGGTGTTCCTGCCGTTCAATCGCGGCGAGGGCGCGCGGGTCGATGCCGATGCCGCGCGGGACGCCGCCCGCCGGGTACTGCGCAACCTCATCGTCATCGGTCTCGTGGTGACCTTGATCGGCATCCTGGCGGCCAGCTCGTCCAATCTGCGTGATCGCTATTTCCACGTCTTCCTGTTGATGCTGCCGGTCTACGTGTTCGCCGAGCTGGAGCGCATCGGCGGCTGGCGGGGGCGGGTGCCGGCCTATCTCGGCATTCTGCTCGCCATCAGCGTGGGCGTGATCGCGGTGCGCGTGGCCATTCCCCTGTGGCCCGATCCCCGCCTGTGCGGGCGCTGCGTGGCGGCCGAGCCGCTCTACAAGATCCAGGCCGCGGTCAGCCGCACCCTGGGGCCGTCGCCGACCCTGGTGGCCGATGACCGCACCTCCGCCGGCCGGCTCCGCGCGGCGATTCCCGGCGCCCGTGTGGTGATCGTGAAGGAGCCGCAATACCGCCCGCCGCCGCGGCCCGCCACCGGCTGCGCGCGCATTACCGGCATCGTCAACGGCCTGCCGAAGCTGCTGTTGCCGCCCGAGGACCACAACACCGTCTCCATGGCGGTCAAATGGTGGTCGCCCCTGATGTCGCCGCACCGCTGGAGCGACTGGCAGTTCACGCCCCTGTCGCCGGACGATCCGCTGTGTCGCTGACGCGCGATGCCGATCGGCTGAGCGTGCGCCTGGCGGGTGAGCGTGACCTGCCGGCATTGGTGGCGATGTTCGCCGCCGACGATCTGGGCGGCCATGGGGACACCACCGCGCCGGACGTGGCGGGAGACTATCTGGCGGCGTTCCGTGCCATCTGCGCCAATCCCGCCACCCGTCTTTATGTGGCGGAGCTCGATGGGCAGGTGGTGGGCACCTTCCAGCTGGTGCTCGCCCGCGCGCTGCCGAGTCGCGGCGCTCTGCGCGCCATTCTGGAGGCGGTGCAGATCGCGCCCGATCGGCGGAGCGGCGGGCTCGGCGCGCGCATGGTGCAGTGCGCCATGGCCGAAGCATCGGCGGCGGGCGCGGCCACGCTGGCGCTCACCTCGAACATGCGGCGCGTCGATGCGCATCGTTTCTATGAGAAGCTGGGCTTCTCGCGCTCGCACTTCGGCTTCAAAATCACCCTGTGAGCGCGCCTTGGGGCAGGGTGCAGCCGCTGGCGGCCCCAACCGGGCCGCTCTTGCCGAGCGGCGCCGGGGTGGCTACGTCTAGCCACGCGGCCGCCATAATCGGCCAGAACCACAGCGTTTCGGGGAGCGATTCATGGCACAGGCCCAGGTCAAGCCCATCGAATTCTATTATTGGCCCACGCCGAACGGATGGAAGATCTCCATCATGCTGGAGGAGTGCGGGCTTCCCTACGATGTGCGACTGGTGAACATCGGCAAGGGTGACCAGTTCAAGCCGGAATTCCTCGCCATTTCCCCGAACAACAAGATGCCGGCGATCGTCGATCCGGAGGGGCCGGATGGCGCGCCCATCTCGGTGTTCGAATCGGGCGCCATTCTGCAGTACCTCGGCCGCAAGACCGGCATGTTCTATCCCACCGAGGAGCGGGCGCGGGTCGAGGTGGAGCAGTGGCTGTTCTGGCAGATGGGCGGGCTCGGGCCCATGGCCGGCCAGGCGCATCATTTCCGCATCTATGCGCCGGAGAAGATTCCCTATGCCATCGAGCGCTACACCAACGAGGTGCACCGCCTTTATGGCGTGATGAACACACGCCTCAAGGATCGGGACTATCTGGCCGGGGCCTATTCCATCGCCGACATCGCCTGCGTCGGCTGGACCAAGTCCTGGGAGAAGCAGGGCCAGAACATCGAGGAATTCCCCTATCTCAAGGGGTGGCTGGAGCGGGTGATGGCGCGGCCGGCGGTGCAGCGCGGCCTGTCCGTCAATGTGGAGCAGCGCGCGCAGCTCGATCTCGCCAAGGACAAGGACGCGCAATCGGTGCTGTTCGGGCAGCGGGCGCGCAGCTGAGGCGCGCCCGGGGTTGGTTGTGGCGGTGAACCGGCGGCACCACAGCACTCTTGCGCATTTTGCGGGGGCCAGGGCGTTCCCTCCAACCCTGAGGTGCTCTAAGACAGGCGTCGACCGGCATTGACGCCAGGCCAGGAGCCGCCCGCCCATGTCCCACGATGCACGCGCCGCGTTCAGTCGGGCGACTGAACTGCATCGTCAGGGCAAGCTCGATGACGCCATCGAGATCTATCGCCGTCTCAATCGCAGCCAGCCCGCCTTCGAGGTGCAGCGCCTGCTGGTCTTCGCCCTTCTGCAGGCGGGGCGGAGCAAGGAAGCTCTGGCGGCGGCGCGGCGCGCCCGCGAGAGCTATCCCGGTGAGGCCGATGCCTTCGTGCTGCTGGGGGCCGCGCTGCAGGCCAATCGGGCGCTGGAGGAGGCGCTGGCCGCCTATGAGGCGGCAGCGCAGCGCGCCCCCGACCTCGGCGAGGCCCATTACCTGGCGGGCAAGCTGCTGAGCCTGCTGGGGCGCCAGGGGGAGGCTATCGCCCGGTTCGACCGGGTGCTGGCGCTCGATCCCCGCGCCACCGAAGCCCTTGCCTACCGCGCCGCGGCCTTGCTCCACGTGGGCGCGCAGGCGCGCGCGCTCGCCGATTACGAAGCCTTGACCGCCATGCAGCCGTGGCATCCCGAGCACCGCCTCGGTCTGGCGGAGGTGCTGCTGCGGGCTGGTCGCTTCACCGATGCGGTGGCGCAGGCCGACGAGGCCCTGCGCTCGCCGTCCGTCGCCGCGGAAGCGCATCTGTTCCGCGGCCGTGGCCTACTGGGCCTGGGGCAGTGCGCCGCCGCCCGCAGCGCGTTCGAGGCCGCGGTGGCGCTGGCGCCGGGAGAACTGGCCTGGCGGGCGGATCTGTCGCGCCTCGCCCGGGTGGAGGGGGCGCCACGGGAGGCGCTCTCCATCTGCAACGCCGCCATCGCCCTCGATCCCCATTGTGTGCCGCTGCTGGCAGAGCGGGCAGAGGCGCGCCGCGATCTCGGCGAGGGCGATGGCGCCCTGGCCGATGCCCGTGCTGCCATCGCCCTCGACCCGGGCTTTGCGCCGGCGCAGGTCACCCTGGCCATGCTCGAGGCGGATTTCGGCCGGCGACCGCAGGCGAACGCCGCCCTCGCCGCCGCCGTGGCAGCCGATCCCTCCGATCCGCAGGTGCGCTATCTCGCGGCGGCGGAGCATCTGGCCCACGGGCGCTGGAGCGCCGGCTGGGCCGATTATGAGAGCCGCGTGGCCCTGGTGCCGCCGTCCTTCCGTCCCCTGGGCTTTGCCCGCTGGGATGGGGTGGAGCCGGTGGATGAGCTGATCGTGCTCGGCGAGCAGGGGCTCGGGGATCACCTCATGTTCGGGCGGCTGCTGCGGCTGCTGGCCGATCGCGGCCTGCGGGTCCGCTGGCTGGTGGCGCCCCGCCACGTGGCGCTGCTGCGCCGCATTGATGCGCGCGTGTCGGTGGTCAGCGATCTTGACGGACTGGACCTCGCCGCTCCCGGCCTGCGCTGGGTGCCGATGGGGAGCCTGCCCGGCCTGATCGCGCCCGACCCCGCCACCTGGCCCAAGCCGCCCTATCTCACCGCCGATCCGGAACGGGTGGCGCACTGGCGCACCCTGGGATGTGATCCCGCGCCGCCGCCCGCCGAGACGGAGGGGGATGGCCCCGCCGAGGCGCCTGAGCCGGTGCCGGAGCCGGTCCGGTTCCGCATCGGCATCTGCTGGCAGGGCAATCCCTCGCCCCTGGTGGATGTGGGGCGCTCGGTGCCGCTCGCCGCCTTTGCCCCGCTGGCGCAGATGGAGGGGGTGGAACTGGTGTGCCTGCAATGGGGCCCCGGCCTGGAGCAACTGGCGCAGGTGCCGTTCGCCGACCGGGTGCTGCGTCTGCCCGAGGGCCGCGACGCCGATGGCAGTTTCGTCGACACGGCGGGGGTGCTGCAGCATCTCGATCTGGTGATCACCTGCGACACATCCATGAGCCATCTGGCCGGCGCCCGGGGGCGGCTCACCTTCGTTCTGTTGCGCGCGGTGCCGGAATGGCGGTGGGGGCTGGGCGACGCGCACACTGTGTTCTATCCGCACCTGCGGTTGTTTCCTCAGCAGCGGGCCGGGGACTGGAGCGAGGTCTTCACTCGCGTGGTGGCGGCGACGCGCCCGCTGGTGACCGCCAAGGAGGGCTGAGGTCCATGTCTGATCCGCTCATCCTGGCGCCCATCTCGGTGGGGGAGCTGTTCGACAAGATCTCGATTCTGCAGCTGAAGGCCGCGCACATGGCGCAGGCCGCCCAGCAGGCCCATGTGCTGCACGAGCTGGCAGAGCTGACCGCCTTGCAGCGCCAGCATGGCCTCGAGGGCGCCTTCACGGATCTCGCCGCGGCGCTGCTGCAGGTGAACCGGCAATTGTGGGCGGTGGAGGACGAATTGCGTGCGATGGAGCGCGACGGCCGCTTCGATTCGCATTTCGTGGCGGCGGCGCGCTCAGTCTATCGCCTGAACGATCAGCGCTCGGAGCTGAAGCGGCGGATCAACCTTTTGTCCGGCTCACAGATCGTGGAAGAGAAGTCGTATTTCGGTCAGGAAGGCGCCGAGGCGCCTTGCAAATGCGACCCGGGTTCGGCATAGGAGGGGGGCCGGAGACGTGGCCGAGAGGCTGAAGGCACTCGTTTGCTAAATGAGCAGACCCCCAAAAGGGTCTCGAGGGTTCGAATCCCTCCGTCTCCGCCACTCTATCTGCCTTATGTAGCTGGTGTTTGTGAGAAGTTTCCTCCCGGGCAAATGCGTGCTCCGGCATCTGCCCCAGCGCTATCGCCGGCTTTCGGCGGATATGTGCGGCTGAGCTGCCCCCTGGTCGATTCGGCATGCTCTTGGAGAACGTCGACTCTCACGGGTGAGCTGGTTCAAACCAAGCGGCCTCCGGCGAACCCGAGGCCGTTCAGGTCCTTCCTTCATGGGGCAACTTCCCGCTCATCCGCCGTCCCGTTTGGAGCGGGAAGGCGGATGGCAGATGATGGCATTACCAGCTCTGATCGACCGGAAGGACGAAGAGTTCGGCCACATTGACATGGGCCGGCGCCTGAGCCGCGAACAGGATGGTTCCGGCAATGTCGGCGCCTTGCAGGAAGGTCATCTGCTTTGCGAGGTCATCCATCTGCTGACGGTATCCCGCATCGGTGATCTGCTCGTAAAGCTCGGTGGCCACTGCGCCGGGCTGGATGCAGGTGACGCGAATGTTGTGCTTCTCGCCGATCTCCATGCGAAGGCCGTCGGAAAAGGCGGTCACCGCATGTTTCGTCGCACAATAGACCGATAGGCCCTTGAAGACCTTGCGGCCGGCGATCGAGGACGTGTTGAAGATGTGGCCGGAATGCTGCTGGATCATCTGCGGCAGAACGGCTGCTGTCGTGTTCAGAAGACCTTTTACATTGACGTCGACCATGCGAAGCCACTCGGATGTCTTGAGTTGGTCGATGTCGGAAAGTGGCATCAGGCCGGCATTGTTGAAGAGGATGTCGATCGCGCCATAAGCATCGACCAGCTTCTTGACGCCGGCTTCGACGGAAGCCGGATCGACGACATCCATCGCGATGACCAGGGCCTCGCCTCCCTTCTTCGCGATATCGGCCTTCAGCTCTTCCAGCCGATCGGTGCGCCTCGCCGCGAGGCCGACCTTCACGCCGGCTTCGGCAAGCGCAAGCGCCGTTGCCGCGCCAATGCCGCTCGACGCGCCGGTCACCAGCGCGACCTTGCCATTGATGTCCGTCATGACCTGTCTCCTTGTTGCTTGCGAGACCGCTCCAAAGCTGGAGAAGGGCTCGCTTTCGACAAGAAGAAGCCTAGAGGGCCAAGGCTCTTCTCTCTCTTGGGCCTTTGCCAGGGCTGTCGGGATTTTGCTGTATTCGTGCGGTCTGGTCAGATGCCCGAGCGGGCTCCGCGATAGTCGCTTGGCGAAAGACCCGTTTCGCGGCGGAAAATCTGTGCGAAATGACTGGGGCTCGAGTAACCCACGGCCAAGCTGATTTCGATGATACTGGCGTCCGTTTCCTGCAGAAGTTGCTGCGCCTTGGTCACCCGCCGCCGAATGAAATAGCGCGAAGGGGGAAGGCCTGTCGCTCTCTTAAACAATCGGCTGAAATGGAATGCGCTGAGACCGACGTCGCGCGCCAGGCGGCCGAGGTCGAGCGGCTCGTCCAGCCGGTCCTCCATGGAGGCGATGGCGCGGCGGAGCTTTGCACCGGGCAGCACACTTTGCCCGCGCGTGTCGCCATCGACGATGGCGTAGTGACGCACGAGATGGACGGCGAGGCTCTGTGCCAGCCCTTCGACATAAAGCGGGCTTGCTCCGGCATCGGTTGTCAGTTCTCCGTGGAGAAGGCTCAGGATCTGCGAGAGCGTCGCGTCATGGCTGCCGGAGACCTCTTTCAGTGTCACGTTTGCGCTGTCCTTGCCGTGCATTGCTTTGGCAACGCGCGCAAACAGCGGCAGGGAGACATAGAGGTGCATGACGCGGAAGGGCTGACCTCGCTCGGCTTGCCAGCGCATTTCATAAGGTGTCGACGAGCGGGTGAGAAAGAAGTCGCCCAACGCCACGCGGCTTGCCATCCAGTCGCCGCCAAGCTCTCGTTCTTCGACTATGGCGCTCCCGGACATGACCCAGACGATCATCGGTTCCGCGACGGCGGGAACCAGAAAAGGCGCCTGAACCTGATTGTGAGCGAACACCTGTAGGAAGACGTCAGTCCAGGCCGGCCCATCGCCGCTCAAGAGCATTGTCCCACTGATGTAGGATTGAAGCCCAACCGGGGACGTCCGCTCTGGCACGGCAGACGGTATCGATGATTGGCCCCGGGCCATGGTCACCTTCCTCTCGCATCGTGCAGGTGGCTGGCCTTGCTCCGCACAAATGACACGGAGGTAACCATGTCCTTCAGCCTTACAGAGCATGGAATTCTGAACGGCGGCGGCGACATGGGACTCTTACCATCGCCATGTGGACGAGTCGCGGTGCATCGATGTGCGGTCAGGCACGCGGCAGCGCCCCCGGATGCTTGGAGATGACAGGCGCCCGTCGCGCGTCACGCATCTCCATGTGATGCGCGCTAAGACCGTGATGCGCGCCAAGGGCGAGCTCGTCTGCATCGACCGCAAGGAGGTTGGGCGGCGGTGGGGCGTCAGCCGACGGGCGAGCCGCTGACGGAAGGCGCATCAGGCGGAACATCTGCCTGCTATCGCCAAGCTCCGCCACATGCGGCCGTACGAGACCGGCTGTGGCCGCCAGCCTGGCGGGCGAGGACCGCGTGTGCCTCTTGATCACCGCGACTGAGACATCATGCTTGCGGCGCTGCCGTCTCGCGCCTCGCCCAACGCGACGGGGGAGGGAGCTGATGAGAATCCGTCCGGCACCGTTCTTCCGCGATTTGTGGCGAAGCGGGCGAATCCTGACCGCAGGCGCGCCTCAGGGGCCCGGCGGTGCGGTTATCAAATACCGCTGCGCCGCGGGCGTGGGGGCGTGCGCTGAACCAGCCTGGCGGCCCCGCATCCCCCGCAGCGCCTTGAATCGCACCGACTGGCGATCCGTGTCGCGCGACAGAAAATGATTTATTAACAATTGATTAAGGGGAGGCGGGTGAAGGGCGGCAAGGTATTCAGGTAGGCGCTCACAAATACGTGCTCTTCTTGCAACACCTATCTGAAAACCACCCCTCAGGGCCCGAGTTTGGTGCTGTTCTGATTGATCACGCTTCCGCCTTTTGTATGTTGGCTTTGCGACGAAGGGGGGCAGTCCCCGGTCGACCACCGCGGGTTGAAGCCACGGAACATGGCGCAGTGCGTAGGTGGTAATCGGGGCAAGAACCTCTCAATGGTGCAGTCGCACCGGCGAAGCGGCACTCGCTCCCTCGGATTAAACTTTTGGAGGTCACGATGAAGATGGTGAAGAGCCTTCTCCTCGGCAGCGCGGCGGGTCTCGTCGCGGTGGCTGGAGCCCACGCCGCCGACCTGCCTGTCAAGGCGAAGGCGGTCGAGTATGTGAAGGTCTGCGCTGCGTATGGCGCTGGCTACTTCTACATCCCCGGCACCGACACCTGCCTCAAGATCGGCGGCTATGCCCGTTTCGATACCTATTTCAACGCGACGGGTACCTTCAACCCGATGATCACCGGCGGTACCTATACCGACCGCACCAGCGACGTGATCATGCGTGCTCGTGGCGTGTTCGACATGGACGCCCGCACTCAGACCGAGTACGGCACCCTGCGTTCGTACGTGCGGTTCGGCATCAACAGCACCACTGACACCACCGCCAATGCCACTGGCAACGGTGAGTCTCAGGGCATCTACTTCGAGCGCGCGTTCATCCAGTTCGCGGGCCTGACCGCCGGTTATACGTCGTCGTTCTTCGACTCCGGCATGAACTTCATGTACACCACCCCGTACACGAAGTCGGACAAGTGGACGAACCTCATCGGCTACACCGCTGAGTTCGGCAACGGCTTCTCGGCGACCATCGCCCTCGAAGACAACGCTTCCCGTTCCACCTACGGTGGCTACTGGACCGCTCCTGCTCCGGATGATGCCGCTGGCGGCACCCAGATCCCCGACATCGTCGGCAACCTGCGCCTGAGCCAGGCTTGGGGTACCGCTCAGCTGTCCGCGGCTGCGCACCAGATGCGTGTCGCTCTCGGCGGCATCGACATGTACGAGTCGTCTAACGACCAGTGGGGTTGGGCGATCCAGGGTGTCCTCGAGTTCAAGCTGCCCATGCTGGCCGCTGGCGACTCGATCTTCTTCACCGCTGCCTATGCTGACGGCGCCCTCAACTATGTGGGTCTGTCCGGCTCCTCCACCGGCACCTCGCAGGCCCTCGGTCGTGTGAACGGCTACGGCACCGGCGATGCGCTGTATCGTCTGGCTGACGCCGTGTCCGACGCTTTCGGCAGCTACTCGACCTCGACCGCTTGGTCGGTGTCCGGTCAGTTCCGTCACTTCTGGACCCCCGGCCTGCGTTCGGCCGTCTATGCCGGCTACGCCAGCGTCGACGCTCCCGACTCCGCCTTCGCGACCGCCAACGGCTATCTCGACGTTGACGTGTGGCAGGTGGGTGCGAACACCATCTGGTCGCCGGTGAAGAACCTCGATATCGGCGCGGAAGTGCTGTACTCGAAGATCGACGGCAGCCTGCCCTACAACACCGCTGCGGCTCCCGGTTACGGTGGCTCCACCGACCTGTGGTCGGGTGGTGTCCGCGTCCAGCGGAACTTCTGATCATCGCTTAAGCGTTGATGGAGAGGGTCCCGGCGAATATCGCCGGGACCCTTTTTCTTTGCTGCAGCATCAAAAGTCTCTTGTTTGGGAGATATGCGATGCAGTTTTGCTGCTGCTACACTTTAGAACGCTGCAATAGTGGCGGCGTACCTATTCCTTTTCAGTCCGACGTGTCTCACAATCGCAAATGAAGACGGTTCGCGTGGCCCGTTAGGGGCTGGCTCGGTGTCTCTCGAGTCGCCGGCGGTGGGCGCGTTCGGACGCAGGGCAGCAGTTCAGCTCCGGTCACCGCAGGAGTTTTCACCGCAGAGGTGATTTCCGACTTGCTGTTGCCCGGGGGATATGCCATTTCGGCAATTGATATAATGTATCATGGGGGTTCCGATGACCATTTGTGTTTCACGTCGCTTGCTGTCCAACGGGGTGGGGCGCCTTGCGCTGGGCATCGCTGCGACGGGTTTCATGGGGTCCGCGGCTCTGGCTGCTGATCTGCCCTACACCACCAAGGCGGCGCCGGCCTATGTGAAGCAGTGCCTCGCCATGGGTGAGGGATTTCTCTACATTCCGGGCACCGACACCTGCCTGCGCGTTGGCGGCTATGTGTGGGCGGAAGGCTATTACAACACCTATTCCAACTATCTGGCGACCAACAACGACAGCTATTCCATCGCCACGGCCGGCGTGATCATGGATGCCCGGACCGCCACGGAATATGGCGTGTTGCGTTCCTATATCGATGCGCGCTTCAAGTGGCGCACGTCCGACGCGTGGTCCGACGGGCCCAATTCGAGCGAAATCCAGCTGTGGGACGCCTATGTTCAGTTTGCCGGCCTGACCGCCGGTCACACCCAGTCGTTCTTCGATTTCTATGCGAACGCCAACGTCCTGGGTACCGATCCGGCGACCGTCGGTTCGGACACGCGGCTGAACATGGTGGCCTACACGGCCGAGTTCGGGCAGGGCTTCAGCGCCACGCTGTCGCTGGAAGATTCGGCCGAGCGCGGCGCGGGTGTGCTGATTCAGGATCCGGCGCTGCCGGGTGCCCTGGACAGCTATCAGGCGGGTTGGCAGGTGCCGGATATCGTCGGCAACCTGAAGTATGAGGGCCAGTGGGGCACGGTCCAGCTCTCCGGTGCGCTGCATCAGGTGCGCGCCCTGACGGTGCTCAACACCCTGTCGTCCGAAGACAGCTGGGGCTATGCGCTGCAGGCGGGCGTGATGTTCAACCTGCCCACTCTGGGTGAGGGCGACACGCTCTATCTGCAGGCGGCTTATGCCGATGGCGCCATGTCCTATCTCGGCATTCAGGATGCTAGCGGCGAGTATGCCGCGCCGGATGCGTTCATCGGCGTGGGTGGTCTCACCAAGGTCAGCGGCTGGAACGTCACGGCCTCGCTGCTGCACAATTGGAACGCCAAGTGGAGCACCGCGGTGTTCGGTGGCTACGCCTCTTATGACTTCGACGACGCACTGGTGCAGGCCATGTATGGCAGCTCGGGCGGCGTGAACGGCAACGTGGGTGGCTATATCGGCTTCACCCCGGTCAAGAATCTCATGATCGCGCTCCAGTACGACTGGAACTACAACAAGGCGAACGACTACGTGGCGACCGGCTATGGTCCGAGCCGCGGTTCGGTGGACGCCAGCGAGGTTCTGCTGATCGCCACGCGCGATTTCTGAGTCTGACCTCTGGTCAGCCAAGAGCGGGCCCCTTCGGGGGCCCGTTTTCGTTTTTGCGCATGGAAGAACACAGGGGGACGCCGGGGGCGGCGCCAGCTGGACACCACAGAGGCGGGGAGGGTTCGCCACACGGGCGTGTTCGGGCTTTCGGAACCGCCGTCAAATGTGCTGAACTCCGCACGCGAATGGATGAGCGGGCGGGGGACGAGAGGCGATGGCCGGTGCTGCGTCGGGCGGCAAGACGGAGGGTGGAGGGCGCGAGGGATTGTCGAATCACCATGGAACGGTCGGCCCGCGGCGGCGCGGCTGGCGCCCTTGGGTGCTGGTGGCCGGGGTGGCGGCCTGGGCGGTGCTCGCCGCCTTCACCCTGCTGACAGCGCGCGGGCCCATCGAGGCGGATCTCACCCAGAGCGCGGAAGCGGTGCTGGCGCGCAGCGGCGAATCCTGGGCGCGCGCCCGGTTCGAGGGGCGCGACGCGACCCTCGAGGGCGAGTCGCTGGCGGAAGAGGCGCGGGTGAAGGTGCGCACCTCGCTGGAAACCATGTTCGGCGTGCGCACCGTGCGCGATGCCACGACCCTGTTGCCGGAGCGCCGACCCTTCACGTTCAGCGCGGTGAAAGACGGCCGCAAGCTGGCCCTCGATGGCTATGTGCCATCGCGCTATGTGCTGGCGCGCATTCTCGCTGCCGCAAAGGCATCGGGAGATGTGGTGTCGGGGCAGGAACGCCTGGTACGCGCGCGGGGGGCCCCGCCCGGGGATTTCGCCGCCTTGGTCACCTTTGGCCTGGAGCAGCTGAACCGCTTGCCATCGGGGCGCATCACCCTGTCCGATGGCGCCATCGCCATTGAGGGGCGGGCGCCGGATCTTGCCACTTATGATGCCTTGGCCGCCACCATGCGCGGGCCGCTGCCGCAGGGCATGACGCTCGCGCGCTTCGCGGTGCGGCCGCCGGTGGCCTCGCCCTTCTTCTGGTCGGCGAGCCGGGAGGGGGAGATGGTGCGGGTCACCGGCTATGTGCCCTCGGAGGAAGCGGGGGCGGAAGTGGCCAGCGTGCTGGCGGCCGCCCTGCCAGGGGTGAAGATTCGCGACGACGCACGGCTCGCCGATGGTGCGCCGAGCACAGATCTCTGGCTCAAGGCCGTGCGCTATGTGGGCCGGGTGCTGGCCGAAGCGCCCGAGCTGCGGGCAAGCCTGTCCGACAGCGCCATCTCCATCGAGGGACAGGCGCCGACCTTCAAGGCGTTCGATGCCCTGTCCGCCCTGCGGCGCACGCCGCCGGAGGGCTTCCAGGTGACCCGCTTCGCGGTGGAGCCGCCCCGCGCGGTGCCGTTCACCTGGAGCGTCGAGCGCACGGCGGATGCGGTGCGCCTCACCGGCTACATTCCCTCGGACGAGGCCCGGCGTCTGTTGCAGGATGCGGTGCGCAGCGCCTTTCCCGGCGTGCCCGTGCAGGATGAAATGCGGGTCGCGACCGGGGGGCCCGCCCCCGATGTGTGGGGCGCTCAGGCGAATTTCGCGGTGGCCCAGCTCGCCAAGCTGCGCAGCGGCACGGCAGACGTGAGCGGCACGAAACTCTCGCTTTCTGGCGAGGCCATGGATTCGGCGGCGTTCGTTTCGGTGATGAAGGCAGTGGCGGCGACGCCCGGCAGCTTCTCGGTCAACACCGCCAAGCTCGAGCCGCCGCGCATCTCGCCTTACGTCTTCGCGGTGCGGCGGGATCGCGACGGCCTCACGGTTTCGGGCTTCTACCCGGATGATAAGGCCCATGCCGCGCTGCAGGTTGCGCTGGAGCGGGACTTTCTGAAGGAGAAGGTGAACGATCTTTCGGCCGTCGGCGGTGGCGCGCCGGCGGGCTTTCTGCCCGCCGCGCTCACCGGGCTCGCCCAGCTGGCCCGCATGGGTAATGGCGAGCTGACCCTTACCGATACGCAACTGCGCCTCACCGGCGCGGCGCTGCGGGGGGCAGCCGCGCGCGAGATCGAGGAGGATCTCAAGCGTGGCCTCAAGCCGCCGTTCAGCGCCGAGACTGCCCTCGATGTGGCAGTGCCGGGCCCCCTCGTGGGAGCGCAGGAGTGCCAGGCCCTGCTGTCGGAGCTCATGGGGCGCGGCACCATTCTGTTCGATACCGGCAGCGCGCGGATCGACCGGCAGAGCGTCGGCATTCTGGATCACCTGATCTATGTGCTGCAACGCTGCCCCTCCACGGTGGTGGAAATCGGCGGCCATACGGATACGGTGGGTGACGAGGCCACCAACCAACGCCTGTCGGAAGCCCGAGCGCAGGCGGTGGCCAATGTCCTGGCAGAGGCGGGCATCGCCCGCGAGCGCCTCGCGGCCATCGGCTATGGGGCGACGCGGCCTGTGGCGGCAAACGACACGGAGGCTGGGCGGGCGCAGAACCGCCGCATCGCCTTCGTGGTGAAGGAGGGGCACGCGCCATGATCTATCTTGCGCTGTCCTTGTGGCCACATCTTCTCGTTGCGTTCATCATCGGAGTGGTGACAGGCTATGCCTTGAAGCGGCGGCGATCGGGAGGCGCGCGGTGACGGCTTTCAACGTAGATGTGCTGATCCTGCTGGCGGGGGCCTTTCTGCTCGGCCTGATTGCCGGCTGGTGGCTGCGGCAGGCGCGCCCGCCACGGGAAGAGGCGCTGCCCGGCGGCTCCAGCGCATCCACGGAGCCGAAGCCCGAGGATGCTCCACCGATTCCGCCACCCGCCCCAACGGTGGCTCAGGATGACCGTCCGGTCGAGACGCTCGCCCCGGCCGCAGCCGCCGAAGCGCCGGCAGAGCCGGCCACGGGCGCCGGCCCTTCAGCGCTGCCGGGTGAGCCGGACAAGGCGGATGATCTGGCGGCGGCCGCCGCCGCGCGCACGGCGGATCTGTTCGGGCATCTGCTGACCGGCGGCGCGCCGGCCAGGCGGGCCAACCCTCCGGCTTCACCGGCGCCGCCCGGCGGGAGCGCTGGCGCCGCGGCCACTGCGGCCCATCCCGGGAGCAAGCCGCCGATCCTGGCCGCGCCTGAGGGCACCGCCGACGATCTCAAGCAGCTCAAGGGAATCGGCCCGCAGAATGAGCAGAGGTTGAACGCCCTCGGCATTTATCACTTCCGCCAGATCGCCGCCTGGACGCCGGAGCAGGTGGCGTGGGTGGGCAGCTATCTCGCCTTTCCCGGCCGGATCGAACGCGAGAACTGGATCGACCAGGCCCGCGCCCTGGCGGGGGAGGGCGCGCCCGGGCCGTCGGCGCCGACCGCCTCCTCGCCCGGCGCGACGGACGACGCGGTCTGAACGAAGGGCAGGCCCGGCTTCGGCCCCCGGCTTGGCACTGGAAAGCCCCCTGGGGTTCACTGGGTGTGCCGTTGCCGTTCGCTAAATGCCTGATGTCCGGCCGCACCTGCCAGGGTGCGGCGGGGGCCGGTATGCTGCACGACTTAAGGCGCCATGGCCAATCGCGGTGACGCGATCAGGGCAAGGTGCCGGCGGCTGAATCGCGCCCACGGCCCATCCACCGCGGCACTGCACGTGCCGGGGCGGTGATCGCCGAGAGGGGATTTCATGCGTGCGGACCCCCGTGGCGCAGGGCGTTGAGATGGTAACCGGCGCGCAGGCTCCCGGCCGCGCGCGTTCCCGCCCTGTGGCCCGGTTCACGTCCAGCCACCATCCGCCGGTTCCATCGCCTGCACCCGGCGCTATCGCCTTCGCGCCACCATGTCGCGCGGGGTCATCACCGTGTCCTGAAGCGGGCGTGGTGCGGGGCAGGGCATCCATCTTGCGCGCAGCGGCGCTCATGGTGACGGCCAGGAAAGGGCCTCCGCCCGCCTTGGGGCGGCGTGCGAGGGCCTGCGCGGTTCAGCGGCCGCTGCCGCGCAGGTCCGCTTCCATCTGCAGCTTCGAGGGAATGTTGAAGCGCACCTTGTAGGCTTGGTAATTCTCCATCACCCGCTGCACGTAGTTGCGCGTTTCGGAGAAGGGGATCAGCTCCACCCAGTCCACCACGTCCACATTGGGGTCGCGAGGGTCGCCATAGCGCTGGATCCACTTGGCGACATTGCCGCGCCCGGCGTTGTAGGCGGCGAACACCAGCACATAATTGCCGTCGTACTGATCCACCAGCTCGCCCAGCTCGGCCGCGCCGAACTGGACATTGTAGGACTGATCGCTCATCAGCCGCGCTTCGCTGAAGGAGGCGCCGGTGACCTTGGCCACCTGCCGGCCGGCCGCCGGGGTCACCTGCATGAGGCCCATGGCCTTGGCGCTGGACAGGGTGCGCGGGTTGAACTGGCTTTCCTGCCGGGCCACCGCATAAACGGCGGCCTTGTCCACCGGATGGCCGATGGCCGTGTAATTGGGCAGGCCGAAGGTGGGGAACGCCTCCCGCTCCAGCGGGTGGCCCTCGGCCATGGCTTCCTTGCCCACCACCAGGGCGCCGCGGGCATCGCCATTGGATTCGGCAAGGTTGGCGAGCAGCGCCAGCTGGCCCGAATCCTCCAGCCGCCAGGCCAGGTCGTAATAGATGGTGATGGGGATTTCGCGCTCGCCGATGGCGTAGAGCATGCGGATGGCCTTCACCGGCTCCAGGCGGGAGAAGGTGTTGCGGTCGTTGAACGAGACATCGGCCGTGCGCAGCACCACCGGCGACATGCCGAGCCGGGTGCGGGCCAGCTGCCCATAATAGGTGGCGGGATAGCGCGCCGCCTGCTCATATGCCGCGCGGGCGCGCCCGCTGTCGCCCATGGCTTCGGCCGCCCGAGCCTGCCAGTAGGCGGCGCGGGACAAGGTGATGGGGTGCTTCTGGCCGTGGCCGATGCGGGCGAAATGGGCGGCGGCCGTCTGCGGGTCCCGCAGGAAGCGCAGCGCGATCCAGCCGGCGGTGAACTGCTGTTCGGCGCGGTAGTTGTCCGCCTTGGGGGCGACCCCCGTGGCGGCCACTTTGTAGGCGGTTTGCGGATCTCCCGCATCCAGCAGCTCGCGGGTTACCAGGCGCCGCTCGATCCACCATTCGTCCGGGTCCGCATTGGCCTCGGGGGCGGAGGCGCCGGACAGCAGGGCGCGGGCGGCATCGCTGGGCTTGTCGGCCCGGCGCAGCAATTGCGCCTTGGCGAACAGATAGGCCGGGTCGCTGTTCAGGGTGAAAGGCACGTTGGCCAGCAGCTTGTCGCCATTGGACTCGCGGCGGGCGATGGCCAGGCGCGCCTTGGTCAGGGCCACGACGTCGGAGCCGGCGCGCGCGGCGGCGCGCAGGGCGCGGTCGGTGTCCGGCTTGTAGCTGAAGCGGTCGGCGCGCAGCTTGTGGTCGGTGCGGGTCAGGACGGACCCGAACTCCTCCATGATCTGCTTTTCAAACAGCTCGTTGAGGTCGTCCTCGCGCCACGCCTCGCGCACCCAGTCCACCGCGTCCTTGCGGTCGCCGGAGGCGATGAGGGCACGGGCCAGTGCCACCTTGCCCTCGCCGGTCAGCGGCGGCTGGTCGGCGAAGAAGGCGCGGGTCCGCTCCGGGCCACGATTCTCCTGGTAGAGCACCCGCTCGGCACGCCGGCGCAGGGTGGATTGGGTCGGCCAGCCGGGATTGGCGCGCAGGAATTCGGAGACGTTCTCGAAGCCGAGGTCATTGGGCGCATGGCGGATCACCAGCCAGGTGACGAGGTTGCGCGCCACCGGATCATCGAGCTGGCGGGCGGCCGACATGGCTTCGCTGGCGCGCCCGTTGCGGGCGGCGCTCACGGCCGCACGCAGGGTGCCGAGCTCCCCGGAGGGAATGGAGGACGATGTGGCCAGCGCCGGCGCGGCCGGCGCCGGCGTCGGCGCACGCGGCGGGGCCACATGGGCGACGGTGCTGCGCGAGCCGCTCTTGCTGCTGGTCTTGCTGCCGCTCTCGTGCTTGGCGGTGCTCTTCGTGGATTTGGAGCTGGTGGATTTGGTGGACTTGCTGCTGCTGGCCACCGGCTTCGGCTGCGGCTTGGGCGCCGGCTTCGCGTGGGTGCTGCTGGTCTTGGAGCTTTTGGCGGCGGCGGGTTTGGCGGTCGGCGTGGGGGCCGTTCCCTGCGCCGCATACGCGGCACCAGCCAGGGCGACGGAGATCGCCAGGGCGCTCGCGGAGATCAGGCTCGAGAAGGGCGACATTCGGGGTCCTCGCGTTGCGGGGCGCGCTTCGGGTTTGGCCGCCATGTTGGGCGAGGGGCCTTGACGAAACCCTAACCAGACCCGCACGTCTGGCTTGCGCGTGTTCCGTGTGCCTCACCTTGGGTGTGCAACTTGATCTGAGATCGCGGCAAAAGCGCGGCTGGCGAGGTTGTGGGCGCGAAGGCCTTTCCGGAACGCTCGCAACAGGCTATGGGATGCGATCCACGCTGGTGCGGAGCGCCACCCGCCCAGGGTGTCGCTGGTGTCATCACGATGCCGTCATTCCGGTCCAATCGCGTGTCGCAACCCAGAACGTTAGGAAGCAAGGCGCCCGCCATGTCGCCCATCCCGTCCCCGTCGCCCTTCCGCGGCTCCTTCACCGCCCTCGTCACCCCGTTTCGCGATGGGGCGGTGGACGAGAAAGCGTTTCGCGACTTCGTGGACTGGCAGATCGCCGAGGGCTCCCATGGCCTGGTTCCGGTCGGCACCACGGGCGAGAGCCCGACCCTGACCCATGACGAGCACAACCAAGTGGTGGCCTGGGCGGTGGAGCAGGCGGCTGGCCGCGTGCCGGTCATCGCCGGTGCCGGCTCCAACAACACCGCCGAAGCCATCGCCCTCGGCCGCCATGCGGAGAAGGTGGGCGCCAGCGCCCTGCTGGTGGTGGTGCCTTATTACAACAAGCCCAGCCAGGAGGGCCTGTACCACCACTTCAAGGCTGTCGCCGACGCCGTGAGCCTGCCCATCTTCATCTACAACATTCCCGGCCGCTCGGTGGTGGACATGTCGGTGGAGACCATGGCCCGCCTGTTCGAGATCAAGAACATCGTGGGCGTGAAGGATGCCACCGCCTCCATGGCGCGGGTGTCGCTGCAGCGGCAGGTGCTCGGGGCGGACTTCGTCCAGCTCTCGGGCGAGGATGCCACCGCGCTCGGTTTCATGGCCCATGGCGGTGCGGGCTGCATCTCGGTGACCGCCAATGTGGCGCCGCGGCTGTGCGCGCAGTTCCAGAATGCCTGCCTCAATGGCGACTTCAAGACTGCGCTCGCCATTCAGGACAAGCTGATGCCGCTGCATTCGGCGCTGTTCGTGGAGACCAACCCAACCCCCACCAAATATGCCCTGACCCTGCTGGGCAAGATGACAGACGAGGTCCGTCTGCCGCTGGTGCCGGTGTCGGAGCCCACCAAGGCGGTGGTGCATTCGGCCATGGTCCACGCCGGCCTCATCAACTGAACACACGGGCGCCAGCCTGCGGGCTGGCGCCCCCTCATGCCGCTTGTGCCGGCGGCATCCGAAGGCCACATTCCCTGTCATGAGCGACAATAAGAAAGACGCCCCCCGCAAGGTGGCCGCCGAGAACCGGCGGGCCCGGTTCGACTTTGCCATCGAGGAAGTGTTCGAGGCCGGGGTGTCCCTCACCGGCACCGAGGTGAAGAGCCTGCGCACCGGCAAGGCCACCATCGCCGAGAGCTACGCCGCCCAGAAGAATGGCGAGATGTGGCTCTTTAACGCCTACATTCCCGAATATCTGGAAGCCAACCGCTTCAACCACGAGACGCGCCGACCCCGCAAATTGCTGCTGCACAAGCGGCAGATCGCCAAGCTCGGCAATGCGGTGGAGCGCGAGGGCATGACCGTGGTGCCGCTGAAGATCTATTTCAACGAGCGCGGCCGGGCCAAGGTGGAGATCGCCTTGGCCAAGGGGCGCAAGAGCCACGATAAGCGCGAGGCGCTGAAGGAGCGCTCGTGGGCCCGCGACAAGGCGCGGCTCATGCGCGAGCGCGGCTGATTCACCTGTTCCGGGCCGGCGCCTGGCGCGGCCCCACCAGTGCGGAGAGGGGCCATGGCCGAGTATCAGACGCTGCCGGATGACTTGCCCGCGCCCCAGGACGATGGCGCCGCCGATCACCTGCCGGGGCTCGAACTGCCCATCATCGGCCTGCCGGCCACCAATGGCGAGCGGGTGGACCTGTCCTCCCTCACCGGCCGGGCGGTGGTCTATGTCTATCCGCGCACCGGGGTGCCGGGCGAGCCCCTGCCGGATGGCTGGGATGCCATTCCCGGCGCGCGCGGCTGCACGCCCCAGTCGTGCGCCTTCCGCGATCACTATGCGGCACTGAAGGCGGTGGGCGTGGAGCATGTGTTCGGCCTTTCGGTGCAGGACACGCCCTATCAGGCCGAGGTGGTGGAGCGGCTGGAGCTGCCGTTCCCGCTCCTGTCCGATCATCGCCGGGAGTTCGCCCAGGCGGTCCGGCTGCCCACGTTCGAGGTGGATGGCGCGGTGTTGTTGAAGCGCATCACCCTCATCATCGACGAAGGGGCCATCTCCCACGTCTTCTATCCGGTGTTCCCGCCGGACGAGAATGCGGCCCAGGTGCTGGCGCATCTGCAGGCCCGCGCCGCCGCGCGGGACGAAGGGGAAGAATAGGACGCCTCAGCGCGCCGGGGTGGCCAGGAACGCGCGCACGTCCTGGAATACGGCGCGGAACATGGCCGGTGTCAGCACACCCGTATTGGTGTTGTAGCGCGAGCAATGATAGCTCGCGAACACCCTGAGGCCGGCGATGTCGCCGCTGACGCCGTGGCCGAACTTGAGGTGTGAAGCCCGGGCGCCGAGCGCCGCCAGGGTGGAATCGTGGGCGATCTTGCCCAGGGTCACCACTGCGCGCAGATGCGGCATGCCGGTGAACAGGGGCGTGAGGAAGCGCCGGCAGGTGCGGATCTCTTCTGTCGTCGGCTTGTTCTGTGGCGGCACGCAACGCACCGCGTTGACAATGCGGGCATCCTGCAGCGCCAGCCCATCGTCGGGTCGGGCATCGTAATGGCCGGTGGCGAAGCCGAAGTCCAGCAGCGTCGCATAGAGCAGGTCGCCGGCATAATCGCCGGTGAAGGGCCGCCCGGTGCGGTTGGCGCCGCGCAGGCCGGGGGCGAGGCCGACGATGAGCAGCCGCGCGTCCTTCGGTCCGAACGTGGGCACGGGCGCATTGAACCAGCCCGGTTCCGCCGCCCGCCAGTCGTCACGAAAGCCGGCAAGGCGAGGGCAGAGCGGGCAGTCGCCCGCGGGCTCCACCTCCAGAACGCGCGCCATGGGACCGCTCAGCAATTGTCGCTGTCGGTGCCCGCGGTGGCGCCACGCCGCTCCAGGAATCGGGGCGTCTCCTGCATGCGGCCCTGCCGCTCGGAGGGGTCGCGACCAATCTTGGGTTGCAGTTCCACGAGGTCGATGAAGACATCCGCCTGGCGGCGCAGATCGTCGGCGATGAGCGGCGGCTGGGTGGAGATGGTGGACACCACCGACACCCGGATGCCCTTGCGCTGCAAGGCTTCCACCAGGGAGCGGAAGTCGCCGTCGCCGGAGAACAGCACGATGTGATCCACGTGCTCGGCGAGCTCCATGGCATCCACGGCGATCTCGATGTCCATGTTGCCGCGCACCCGCCGGCGCCCCTGGGCGTCGGTAAATTCGCGGGCGAGCTTGGTCACCACCGAATAGCCGTTGTAGTCCAGCCAATCGAGCAGAGGACGAATGGAGGAATACTCCTGATCCTCGATCAGGGTGGTATAATAGAACGCTCGCAGAAGATAGCCCCGGCTCTGGAACTCCTTCAGCAGCCGCTTGTAATCAATGTCGAAGCCGAGCGCCTTGGTTGCCGAGTACAGATTTGCGCCATCAATCAGAAGAGCGATCTTTTCAAGGCCCTGCATAAAATTTCCGCCGGTCGAAAGGGATGGGCGTAACGCTGGAACGGCTGTAACCCGCACCGTCCGCTGCCTTTCTCCGACGAAGCCCGGTCCAACGCAAGCGAAAAAGGCACCCTCGGCTTGCCCAGAGGTTCGATTTGTTGTATCGACCCGCTCTTCCCAGGCTTATGATCCAGCGCGTTTGCGCATGAGGGAGTGCCGAGCCCATGGCCCGCGTCACGGTTGAAGATTGCATCGACAAGGTAGACAACCGGTTTGAACTGGTGCTGCTCGCCGCCCACCGCGCCCGGATGATCTCCTCGGGCAGCCAGATCACCATCGATCGTGACAACGACAAGAACCCGGTGGTGGCGCTGCGCGAGATCGCCGACGAAACGGTGAGCCCCGAGGATCTCAAGGAAGATCTGATCCACTCGCTGCAGAAATACACCGAGGTGGATGAGCCCGAGCCCGAGGCCGCGCCCATGATCGCGTCCGGCGAAGGTGGGGGCGACGACAGCGACGTCATGCTCGACCGCATGACCGAGGAGGAGCTCCTCGCGGGCCTGCAGGGCCTGGTCCCGCCCGAGCATTCGGACGACGACGAGGGCTGAGCCCCGCCGTTTGGCCGCACCGCAAGATGCGAGAACGCCCGCTCGGTCCCCCGAGCGGGCGTTCGTGTTTCAGGGGGCCGGATTGCCGTGGATCTGGTGCAGCGCGTCGATGCGGGCCAGCACGTCGGCGCTCAGGGGCGTGAGGGCGCCGGCGAGGCAGGCCTCGAGCTGGGCCATGCTGGTGGCGCCGATGAGGGTGGCGGTGACGAACGGACGCGAGGTGACGAAGGCCTGCGCCAGCGCCACCGGGGTCAGGCCCATTTCGGCGGCGAGCTTAAGATAGGCGTCGATGGCCGCCTCGGTGCCCGGCTTCTCATAGCGCTGGCCGCGATCGAACAGGGTGCTGCGCGCCCCCGCCGGCCGTGCGCCCCGCTGGTATTTGCCGGTGAGGTAGCCCTGGCCCAGGGGCGAATAGGCGAGCAGGCCCACCCCCTCGCGGGCGTGGAACTCGGCCAGCCCTTCCTCATAGGTCCGGTTGATGAGGTTGTAGGCGTTCTGCACCGAGACCACCCGCGGGCCGATTCCCGCATCGGCGGCGCGCAGGAAGGCGTGGAGCCCCCAGGCTGTTTCGTTGGACAGGCCGATGTGGCGCACCTTGCCGCTCTTCACCAGCTCGGCCAGGGCGGCCAGAGTGTCCTCGATGGGCACTTCAGCGCCGTCGCCGGGCGCGCGGGCGGGCGCCGCATTGCCGAAGATCGGCACGGCGCGATCGGGCCAGTGGAGCTGGTAGAGGTCGAGATAATCGGTCTGAAGGCGCTGCAGCGAGCCGTCGATGGCGGCGCGGATGTTGGCGGCGTCGAGGCGCGGCCTCGCGCCGTCGGCGCGATACCAGGTGTTGGTGGTGGGGCCCACCGCCTTGGAGGCCAGCACCACCTTGTCGCGATTGCCGCGCGCCTTCAGCCAGGTGCCGATGATGCGCTCGGTGGAGCCCTGGGTCTCCCGTCGCGGCGGAATGGAATAGAGTTCGGCCGTATCAATGAAATTGATGCCGTGATCCAGCGCATAATCGAGCTGGGCATGGCCTTCGGCCTCGGTATTCTGCTGGCCGAAGGTCATGGTTCCGAGGGCGACAGACGACACCTTGATGTCGGTGCGCCCGAGCGGGCGATACTCCAGCATGGAGGGCTCCGGGAGATCTGTGCGGATCTTGAGGCGCGGGCCAGGACGCGCGCGCCGGTGAGGGCCCTCAACATAGGCACCCCAAGCCCCTCTTGCGAGAGGGCCATCGCCGGCAAATCGGTCAGAAGCCGACGGCCGTTCCGGAGAGGTCGTAGGGGCCGGCGGCCTCGATCTTCACGGTGGCGATCTCGCCCACCCGCAGCGGCCGGCGCGACGCCACCTTCACCGTGCCGTCAATGTCCGGCGCATCACCCTTGGTGCGGCCGATGGCGCCGGTGGGCGTCACCGCATCGATGATCACCTGCTGGCGGGTGCCCACCTTGCGCTTCAGCCGGCGGGCGGAAACCTTCTGCTGGGTGCGCATGAAGCGATCATAGCGCTCGGCTTTCACCTCGTCGGGCACCGGATTGTCGAGGCCGTTGGCCACCGCGCCCGCCACCGGCTCGAACTTGAAGGCGCCGGCGCGGTCGATCTCCGCTTCCTCCATGAAGTCCAGCAGCTCCTGGAACTCGGCCTCGGTCTCGCCGGGGAAGCCGACGATGAAGGTGGAGCGCAAGGTGAGGTCCGGCACCGCGCTGCGCCACGCCTGGATGCGGGCCAGCGTCTTCTCCTGGGAGGCCGGGCGCTTCATCCGCCGCAGCACCGTAGGGCTTGCATGCTGGAAGGGAATATCGAGATAGGGCAGCACCTTGCCGGCCGCCATCAGCTCCATCACCGCGTCCACATGGGGGTAGGGATAGACATAGTGCAGGCGCACCCAGGCGCCGAGATCCGCCAGCGCGGCGGCCAGGTCCAGGAAGCGGGTGGCCACTTCCTTCTCGCCCTCGGCGCCCTTCCACAGGCTCGGCGCATAGCGCAGGTCCTGGCCATAGGCGGAGGTGTCCTGGGAGATGACCAGTAGCTCCTTCACGCCGGCTTTCACCAGCTTCTCCGCCTCGCGCAGCACCTCGCCGGCCGGGCGGGAGACGAGATCACCGCGCAGCTTGGGGATGATACAGAAGGTGCAGCGGTTGGAGCAGCCCTCCGAGATCTTCAGATAGGCATAGTGGCGCGGGGTGAGCTTCACCCCCTGGTCGGGCACCAGATCGAGGAAGGGATCGTGCTTGGGCGGCACCGCTTCGTGCACGGCGGCCAGCACGCTCTCATATTGCTGCGGCCCGGTGACGGCGAGCACGCCGGGATGGGCGGCGGTGATCTGCTCGGGCTCGGCACCCATGCAGCCGGTGACCACCACCTTGCCATTCTCCGCCAGCGCCTCACCGATGGCCGAGAGGCTTTCCGCCTTGGCGCTGTCGAGGAAGCCGCAGGTGTTGACGATGACGAGATCGGCCCCCGCATGGGTCTTGGTGAGCTCATAGCCCTCCGCCCTGAGGCGCGTGACGATGCGCTCTGAATCCACCAGCGCCTTGGGGCAGCCGAGGGAGACGAAGGAGATGCGGGGCGACTTCAGCGCGGTCTCGACCATGATGCGCGGGGACTTCTTCGGCTGTTGGGAGCAGGCCGCAGGGGTTAGGGGAGCAATGCTCTCCCGTCAATCCCGGCCGGCGCCGGCGGGGTAGCGAAAGGGCCGGGCGTTTTTGAGGCGGAAGCGGGTCGCTCGGTGCGGTGGGCTGAATGTTCTCGTCGCCCCCGCCTTCCCGTGCCTCTGCCGCACTGCAGCGCTCCGGCTCGCGGTTCTGCCGCAGCGCGCGGCTGGTCCCTTGCCGGGTGTCGTCAATCCTCTCACACTCTCAGGTATAAGAATGACGACTCTGAAAACGCTGGGGAGAGGCTCATGCTGGCACTGCTGCTCATCATCGCCTGCGGCCTGTTGGCGGTCGCCTATGGAATCTGGGCCATCCGCAGCCTGATGGAGGCGGATGCCGGCAGCGCCCGCATGCAGGAAATCGCTGCCGCCATTGCCGAGGGGGCGCAGGCCTATCTCAAGCGCCAGTATCTCACCATCGGCGTGGTGGGCGTCGTCATCTTCGTCCTGGTGGGCGTGTTCCTGGGCTGGCTGGTGGCGGCGGGCTTCGCCATCGGCGCCATTCTGTCGGCGCTCGCCGGCTTCATCGGCATGAATGTGTCGGTGCGGGCCAATGTGCGCACCGCCCAGGCGGCCACCCTCTCCCTGGCCCGGGGGCTCGATCTCGCCTTCAAGGCTGGCGCCGTCACCGGGCTTCTGGTGGCGGGCCTCGCCTTGCTCGGGGTCTCCGCCTATTTCCTGGTGCTCACCCAGCTGCTCGGCTTTGCCCCCAACGCCCGGGTGGTGGTGGATGCGCTGGTGGCGCTGGGCTTCGGCGCCTCGCTCATCTCCATCTTCGCTCGGCTCGGCGGCGGCATCTTCACCAAGGGCGCCGACGTGGGCGGCGATCTGGTCGGCAAGGTGGAAGCCGGCATTCCGGAGGATGATCCGCGCAACCCCGCCACCATCGCCGACAACGTGGGCGACAATGTCGGCGACTGCGCCGGCATGGCGGCCGACCTGTTCGAGACCTATGCGGTGACGGTGGTGGCCACCATGGTGCTCGCCGCCATCTTCTTCGCCGCCACCCCGGCCACCCTGCACACCTTGCAGCTCTATCCGCTGGCCATCGGCGCGGTGTGCATCCTCACCTCCATCGCCGGCACCTTCTTCGTGAAGCTCGGGCCCACCTCCTCCATCATGGGGGCGCTCTATCGCGGCCTCTTGGCCACCGCCGGCCTCTCGGTGTTGGCTCTGGCGCTGGTGACCTGGCTGCTGCCCGGCTTCGGGCCCATCGACGGAGCCAGCTTCTCGGGCACCGCGCTGTTCGTGTGCGGCATCGTCGGCCTGCTGGTCACTGCGGCCATCGTCGTCATCACCGAATATTATACGGGCACCGGCTATCGGCCGGTCCGCTCCATCGCCCAGGCCTCGGTCACCGGGCATGGCACCAACATCATCCAGGGGCTTGCCGTGTCGCTGGAGGCGACGGCGCTGCCCACCCTTGTCATCATCGCCGGCATCCTGGCGGCCTATGGGCTGGCCGGCCTGTTCGGCATCGCCATCGCCGCCACCACCATGCTGGCGCTGGCGGGCATGATCGTGGCCCTCGATGCGTTCGGCCCGGTCACCGACAACGCCGGCGGCATCGCCGAGATGGCTGGCCTGCCCAAGGAAGTGCGCCAGTCCACCGATGCGCTGGATGCGGTGGGCAACACCACCAAGGCCGTCACCAAGGGCTATGCCATCGGCTCCGCCGGCCTTGGTGCCCTGGTGCTGTTCGCGGCCTATAACCAGGACCTGAAATACTTCATCTCCCAGGCCGCCGAGGGCACCTATTTCTTCGGCGTCACGCCCAATTTCTCCCTCGATAACCCTTATGTGGTGGTGGGCCTGCTGTTCGGCGGGCTGCTGCCCTATCTGTTCGGCGCCATGGGCATGACGGCGGTGGGCCGGGCCGCGGGGGCCATCGTGGAGGAGGTGCGGCGCCAGTTCCGCGAGAAGCCGGGCATCATGGCCGGCAGCGAGAA
Organism: Xanthobacter sp. NM-25; assembly: GCF_022138605.1. Taxonomy (GTDB): domain Bacteria; phylum Pseudomonadota; class Alphaproteobacteria; order Rhizobiales; family Xanthobacteraceae; genus Xanthobacter. The sequence goes on along the minus strand of NZ_JACBFS010000001.1, from coordinate 75,704 downwards.
GCCGGATTATTCCCGCGCCGTGGACATGCTCACGGTCGCCGCCATCAAGGAGATGATCCTCCCCTCGCTGCTGCCGGTGCTGTCGCCCATCGTCTGCTATTTCGTCATCTATGCGGTGGCGGGCGGCGGGGTGGCCGGCAAATCGGCGGCCTTCTCGGCGGTAGGGGCCATGCTGCTCGGCGTCATCGTCACCGGCCTGTTCGTGGCCATCTCCATGACCTCCGGCGGCGGCGCCTGGGACAATGCCAAGAAGTCGTTCGAGGATGGCTTCGTGGATAAGGACGGGGTGCGCCACTACAAGGGCTCGGAGGCGCACAAGGCCTCGGTGACCGGCGATACGGTGGGCGACCCCTACAAGGACACGGCGGGACCCGCCGTGAACCCCATGATCAAGATCACCAACATCGTCGCTCTGCTGCTGCTGGCGGTGCTGGGCCACTGAGGGCGCGCCAGCCGCGAAGGGGGACGACGGGCCCCGCGGGGTTGTTCGCGGGGCGGGGGTGGGGCATCGTGCGGGCGCTTTGACCCGCGCCGCCCGGCGCCACGATGGATGTTGCCATGTCCCCTTCGCCCCGCTCGATCCAGCCCGGAGACCGCGTGTTTCTGGTGGATGGCTCCTCCTTCGTGTTCCGGGCCTATTTCCAGTCCATCAACCAGGACCGGAAGTACAATTTCCGCTCCGACCGGCTCCCCACCGGGGCGGTGCGCCTGTTCTGCACCAAGCTGTTCCAGTTCGTGCGCGACGGCGCGGTGGGCATCAAGCCCACCCATCTCGCCATCATTTTCGACAAGTCGGAAGATTCGTTCCGCAAGGCGCTCTACCCCCAGTACAAGGCCAACCGCTCCGATCCGCCGGACGAGCTCATTCCCCAGTTCCCGCTGATGCGCGAAGCGGTGCGGGCGTTTGGCCTCATCCCGGTGGAGCAGGCGCGCTACGAGGCCGACGACCTCATCGCCACCTATGCGGACCAGGCGGTGAAGGCGGGGGCGGAGGTGCTCATCGTCTCCGCCGACAAGGACCTGATGCAGCTCATCGGCCCCCATGTGGCCATGTATGACCCGGCCTCCGGCGAAAGCGGCGGGCGCGGGGCGCGGCCCGAGCGGCGCATCGGCGAAGCCGAGGTGGTGGAATATTTCGGCGTGCCGCCGGACAAGGTGGTGGATGTGCAGGCCCTGGCGGGGGATTCCACCGACAACGTGCCTGGCGTGCCCGGCATCGGCATCAAGACCGCCGCCCAGCTCATCAACGAATATGGCGACCTGGACACGCTGTTGGCCCGCGCCTCCGAGATCAAGCAGCCCAAGCGCCGCCAGTCGCTGCTGGAGAATGCGGAATCCGCCCGCATCTCCAAGCAGCTGGTGGAGCTGGTGCGCGATGTGGCGGTGGAGGTGCCGCTGGCCGATCTGGTGCTGGAGGAGCCCGACGCCCGGCCCCTGGTGGCCTTCCTGAAGGCCATGGAATTCACCACCATCACCCGCCGGGTGGCGGAGGCCTTCGGGGTGGATGCGGGCGCCATCGACCCCGACCCCAAGCTCGCCCCCCAGGGCCTGTTCACCCCCGGCGAGACGGAGGCGGAAGCGCCGCAGGCGGCCAAGGGCAAAGAGAAGGCGGCCGCGCCGGCGAGAAGTGGCGGCGTGGACATTCTGCCCAGGCCCTCGGAACTCGCCCATGCCCGCGCCGAGGCGGCGCGCGCCACGCCGGTGGACCGCAGCGCCTATCGCACGGTGAGCGATCTTGCCGAACTGAAGGACTGGTGCGCCCGCGCCATGGACCAGGGGGTGGTGGCCTTCGACACCGAGACCACTTCGCTCGATCCCATGTCGGCGGATCTGGTGGGCGTGTCTCTGGCGCTGGCGCCCAATGTGGCCTGCTACATTCCCCTGGCCCATGTGGGGGCGGGAGACGGCCTGTTCAGCGAAGGGCTGCTGCCGGGGCAGATCCCCCTGGCCGAGGCCATTGCTGTGCTCAAGCCGCTGCTGGAGGACACCGGCACCCTCAAGATCGGCCACAATGTGAAGTATGACGCGCTGATGCTGTCGCGCTACGGCATCACGGTGGCGCCAGTGGAATGCACCATGTGCATGTCCTACGCCCTGGATGCCGGCCTGCACGGCCATGGCATGGATGAACTCTCGGTGTTCCATCTGGGCCATACCCCCATCGCCTTCACCGAGGTGGTGGGCAAGGGCAAGGCGCAGGTGACCTTCGACAAGATCGCCCTGGAGCCGGCCACCCAATATGCGGCGGAAGACGCCGACGTGACCTTCCGCCTGTGGCTGACCCTGAAGCCGCGTCTCGTCGCCGAGGCCAAGACCACGGTCTATGAGACCCTGGAGCGGCCCCTCATCCCCGTGCTCACCCGCATGGAGGCGCGCGGCATCTCCATCGACAAGGCGCTGCTGGCGCGCCTGTCCTCGGAATTCGCCCAGGGCGCGGCCCGGGTGGAGGACGAGATTTCGGAGCTCGCCGGCGAGAAGATCAACGTGGGCAGCCCCAAGCAGATCGGCGACATTCTGTTCGGCAAGATGGGCCTGCCGGGCGGCTCCAAGACCCCCACGGGGGCCTGGTCCACCAAGGCCAACGTGCTGGAGGAGCTGGCGGAAACCGGCCACCCGCTGCCGCAGAAGATCCTGCAATGGCGCCAGCTCTCCAAGCTGCGCTCCACCTACACGGATGCGCTGCCCAATTTCGTGAACCGCGACACCCATCGCGTCCACACCTCCTATGCGCTGGCGGCCACCACCACCGGGCGCCTGTCCTCCTCGGACCCGAATTTGCAGAACATTCCGGTGCGCACGGAAGAGGGCCGGCGCATCCGCCGCGCCTTCGTAGCGGAGCCCGGCCATCTGCTGGTGTCGGCGGATTATTCGCAGATCGAGCTGCGGCTGCTCGCCGAGATCGCCGAGATCCCCACCTTGCGGCAGGCATTCCAGGACGGGCTCGACATCCACGCCATGACCGCGTCCGAGATGTTCGGCGTGCCGGTGAAGGATATGCCGAGCGAGGTGCGGCGCCGGGCCAAGGCCATCAATTTCGGCATCATCTACGGCATCTCGGCGTTCGGCCTCGCCAACCAGCTTGGTATTCCCCGCGAAGAGGCGGGGCAATACATCAAGAAGTATTTCGAGCGGTTCCCGGGTATCCGCGACTATATGGAAGAGACCAAGGCCTTCTGCCGCGAGCACGGCTATGTGGAGACCCTGTTCGGCCGGCAATGCCACTATCCCGACATCGCCGCCAAGAACCCCTCCATCCGCGCGTTCAACGAGCGCGCCGCCATCAACGCCAGGCTGCAGGGCACTGCCGCCGACATTATCCGCCGCGCCATGATCCGCATGGAGCCGGCCCTGGCGAAGGCCAAGCTCTCCGCCCGCATGCTGCTGCAGGTGCATGACGAACTGGTGTTCGAGGTGGTCGAGGGCGAGGCGGAAAAGACCCTGCCCCTGGTGCAGCAGGTGATGGAACAGGCCGCGCTGCCCGCCGTCGAGCTGAGGGTGCCCCTGAAGGTGGAGGCCCGCGCCGCGAAGAATTGGGACGAGGCACATTAAACTCAATAATAATGTGAATGATAAATATCACATATTTATGCGTTGAATATGCGGGTGCGCTCATTTAGTTTGTGAAATGAGCCGGCGGAAACGTCGGCCGTTCATGGACTGGAGTTGCGTTCCCGTGGTCGCCCCAAAGCTCGTTTCCGGCGCTGATGCCGTGTCTGCCCCCGATGCTGGCCGCATGGCGCCTCTGGCGCGCCTGCCCGTGTTCTTCGGCCTCAACGGGCGGCGCGTGGTGGTGGCCGGCCATGGCCGCGCGGCGAGCTGGAAGGCGGAACTGCTCTCCGCCGCTGGGGCGCGGGTGGAGGTGTTCGCGCCGGCGCCTTGCGCCGATCTCGCCCATCTGGCTGCCACACCGCCGCAGGGGCCGGTGACGCTGCACCCCCGCGCATTCGCCCCTGAGGATCTGACCGGCGTCGCGCTGGCGGTGGGAGCGTTCGAGGATGCGGAAGAGGGCGCGCGCTTCGCCGCCGCCGCCCGCGCCGCCGGGGTGCCGGTCAATGTGGTGGACGATCCGGCGCGCTGCGATTTCACCTTCGGTTCCATCGTCAATCGCTCGCCTCTGGTGGTGGGCATCTCCACCGATGGAGCGGCGCCGGTGTTCGCCCAGGCGGTGCGCGCCCGCATCGAGGCGCTGCTGCCGGCGGGTTTCAAGGCGTGGGCGGAAGCCGCCAAGGGCTGGCGCGCGGGCCTCAAGGACGTGGCCGCGCCGGCGCGGCGGGCCTTCTGGGAGCGCTTCAGCGCCCGTGCCCTCGCAACACCCCATGCGATGCCCGATGCGGACATCCAGGCGACACTCCTCGCCCCGCCGGCGCCGGCCGGCGGCTCCGTGGTTCTGGTGGGGGCGGGGCCGGGGGATCCGGAATTGCTCACCCTCAAGGCCGTGCGCGCCCTGCAGGCGGCGGACGTGGTGCTCTATGACCAGCTGGTGTCACCGGAGGTGCTGGATTTCGCCCGGCGCGAGGCCCGCAAGATGCTGGTGGGCAAGACCGGCTACGGCCCCTCCTGCAAGCAGGACGACATCAATGCGCTGATGGTGCGGCTCGCCCGTGAGGGCCGCCGGGTGGTGCGCCTCAAGGGAGGCGAGCCCATGATCTTCGGCCGCGCCGGGGAGGAGATCGCCGCCTGCCGCGCCGCCGGCGTGCCGGTGGAGGTGGTGCCGGGCATATCCACGGCCCAGGGGGCCGCCAGCCGGCTCGCCGCCTCCCTCACCCATCGCGACCACGCGCGGCGCCTGCAGTTCGTCACCGCCCATGCCCGCAACGGCCAGTTGCCCGAGGATCTCGATTTCGAGGCCCTGAGCGATCCCGGCGCCACCACCGTGGTCTATATGCCCCGCCACACTTTGGCGGCGCTGGTGGCGCGTCTCCTTCCGGCGGGGCTCGATGCCGCCACGCCGGCGGTGGCCATCTTCTCCGCCACCCGGCCGGATGAACACATCGTCAGCGCCCCCATCGGCCGTCTGGTGGAGGCGGTGCAGGCGGCGGTGGCCGCCGGCGCCACCGGCCCCTGCATCGTGCTCTATGGCTCCGCGCTGAGTGAGGCGGGGGTAGGCGATCAGACGCTTGGCGCGCTGGAGCCCGACGCACCCGCCCGCGCACGGGTGGCGGGCTGAGAGGGCATTTCGGCCGGATGGGGCACGGGGCCTTTGGCCCGTCCGCGCGGCAGTGGAAGCTGGCGCGATCGCGGCGACCGCGCTCTCCGCGATCGAGCCCGCATTTTCACGCGAAGCGGTGTCCACCCTGCGCGAAAATGCGCGAGGCGCTCTCGACCGCCAACGCATGTTATGCGGCTGATGCGCCGACCGAGCTTGTCCCGCCGCTGCTCCCTCTCCCGCTTGCGGGGGAGGGCTGGGGAGGGGGCAAGCGGGTGAGGCTGGGGAGGGGGCAAATCGTTGGGAGTTGCGCTCCGCCACCAGGCAAAGGTTACGCGTTGCGGACTACGCTGAAATGCGATGGTCGCCGTCTATGAGGCGGGCTTGCCCCCTCCCTGACCCTCCCCCGCAAGCGGGAGAGGGGATGCGCCTCTCCTACGGCCGCCTGTTGCAGGTATCCTGGCCCGCAGGCGTCGCCTCAGGCGGGCATCTGGAAGGACAGCAGCTTGCGCTGGGGGAAGTCGTAGAGCTTGCCGGTCTCTGTGAAGTCGGGCAGGCACAGGGGCAGGATGGCGGCGGCGGCCTCTTCCGGGGTCGGCAGCGTCATGGGGTCCTCCCCGGGAAACGCCTTGGCCCGCATCAGGGTGCGGATGGGTCCGGGGTTGAAGAGGTTCACCTTCAGATTGCCGTTGATGGCCTCCGCCGCCCAGGTGCGGGCCATCACTTCCAGCGCCGCCTTGGTGATGGCGTAGGGCCCCCAATAGGCCTTGGCCTTATGGGCCGCGCCGGAGGAGATCATCACAGCCCGCGCGCAGGTGGACAGCCGCAGCAGCGGATCGAATGAGCGCACGCAGCGCCAGTTGGCGGTGAGGTTCACCGCCACCGTGTCATCCCAGTCCTTCGGCAGCACGTGGCCGAGGGGAGAGAGCGGTCCCAGCACGCCGGCATTGGCCACATAGATGTCGAGCCGGCCATAGCGCTGGTAGAGCGCGCCGCCCAGCCGGTCGATGCCTTCGCCATCCTTGAGGTCGAGGGGCACCAAGGTGGCGCTGCCGCCGATGGCCTGAATGGCGTCGTCCAGTTCCTCCAGGCCCCCTTCGGTGCGGCCCACCGCCACCACATGGGCGCCGGCCTTGGCCAGAGCGAGGGCGGTCGCCGCGCCGATGCCCCGGGTGGCGCCGGTGACGAGGGCCACCTTGTCGGCCAGCGGCAGGGCAGGGGCATCGCCGGTGGGGCTGAGGTCGGTCATGAAAGCTCCGCGGGCGTTGGTGGTGCAGAGAGGAAGAGCCGCGTCAGGGGGCCCCTTGACGCGGCTATCGCGCGTCCGGCCGTCAGCGGGGCCGGTGCGGGCCTGTCGGCGCAGGGCGTGGCACGCCCGCGATGCCCTGGGGTGGGCCGCCGCGGCCGGTGTCGCCGACCGCGGCGCAGACCTCAGCTGGCTTCGGCGAGCAGCGACAATTGCTGTGCGCCGGCCGCGCATGAGCGGTCGGTCAGCGGGGTGGGATAGTCGCCGGTGAAGCAGTGGTCGGTGAACTGCGGCCGGGCTGGATCGCGCCCCTCATAGCCCATGGCGCGGTAGACGCCGTCCACGGTGAGGAAGGCCAGGGAATCCGCGCCGATATAGCGGCGCATGCCTTCCAGGTCGTGGGTGGCGGCCAGCAGCTTGTCCCGGTCCGGCGTGTCGATGCCGTAATAATCGGGATGGGTGATGGGCGGCGATGCGATGCGGAAATGCACCTCGCGGGCGCCGGCATCGCGCATCATCTGCACGATCTTCACCGAGGTGGTGCCGCGCACCAGGCTGTCGTCCACCAGCACGATGCTCTTGCCTTCCACCACCGAGCGGTTGGCGGAATGCTTCATGCGCACACCCTGGTCGCGGATGGTCTGGGTGGGCTGGATGAAGGTGCGGCCCACGTAGTGGTTGCGGATGATGCCGAGCTCGTAGGGGATGCCCGAATATTGCGAGAAGCCGATGGCCGCCGGCACGCCGGAATCCGGCACCGGCACGATCACGTCGGCATTGGCCGGGCTCTCCTGGGCCAGCACCTGGCCGAAGGTCTTGCGCACCTGGTAGACGGAACGCCCGCCCACCACGGAATCCGGGCGGGCGAAATAGATGTACTCGAAGATGCAGGGGCGGGCCGGCATCTCGGGGAACGGCTTGAACGACTGCAGCCCGTCCTCGTCGATGACGATGACCTCGCCATTCTCCACGTCGCGCACATAGCGCGCGCCGATGATGTCGAGGGCGCAGGTCTCCGAGGCGAGGATGGGCGAGCCTTCCAGGGTGCCGAGCACCAGCGGGCGGATGCCGAGGGGATCGCGGGCGCCGATCAATTTCTTGTTGGTGAGCGCCACCAGGGAATAGGCGCCCTCCAGGCACTGGATCGCGTCGATGAAGCGGTCGATGAAGCGCGGCTTCCGCGAGCGGGCCACCAGATGCAGGATGACTTCGGTGTCGGTGGTGGACTGGGTGATGGCCCCTTCCCGCACCAGCTGCTTGCGCAGGGTGAGGCCATTGGTGAGGTTGCCGTTGTGCCCCACCGCGAAGCCGCCGGCATCGAGCTCGGCGAACAGCGGCTGCACATTGCGCAGCAGGGTCTCACCGGTGGTGGAATAGCGCACGTGGCCGATCGCGGAATCGCCCGGCAGGCGATCGATCACCGCGCCGTCGGAGAAGGCATCGCCGACGAGGCCGAGGCGCCGTTCCGAGTGGAAGCGCCGGCCGTCGAAGGAGACGATGCCGGCGGCTTCCTGGCCGCGATGCTGCAGGGCGTGCAGGCCAATGGCCGTCACCGCCGCGGCGTGGGGGTGGTTATAGATGCCGAAGACCCCGCATTCCTCGCGCAGGCGGTCGCCATCGAGATCAAGGTCGATGGCGCGACCTTGTCCGGGCTCCTGGGCATGGGAACCATGGTCGGAGCCGTGGCTCCCTTCGGCGCCGTTCATGTCGTCCAGCTGTGTCCTGTCCATCCTGCACCTCCGCTCGGGCGACCTTACTGGCCGGTGCCGCGCGTGCTTTCCAGCAGCTGCTCAAAGCCCTGGCGATCCGTGCGCCGGTAGCCGGCGCTCCCTGCCGTGGATCCCGGGGCGGTGCTTGCCGCCATGGTCGTGCCCCCAAGGCCCGAACCGTCGTTCTGCGAACGCTGACCCGCTGCCGGTGCGGCGGGCGCATCGCCCTCCTCACCTGCGGGTGGCTTCTTGAACTTGTTCAAGATGGTGTTTTCAGGGTCATCCGGCAACTGGGCCATCAGCCAGTCACCCGCGCTTTCCAGCGCCGGACGCGATTTGGCGTCCACCACCCACGGCGGCTGGCTCTTGAGCGGCACCAGCCAATTGAAGAACATGAAAGCCACCACCATCACGAGCAGGCCGCGGGCGAGGCCGAAGCCGAAGCCCAAGGTGCGGTCCAGCGCGCCGATTCGGCTGTCGAGCACGATGTCGGAGATCCGCGCGGTGATGATGGAGGCGATCAGCAGCGTGCCGAGAAACAAGAGGCCCAGGGTGGCCGCCATGGCGGCGGTGTCCTGGGAGATATATTGTTTCACGTACGGCAGCGCCGGTTTGTAGAAATAGAGCGTCACGCCAGCGGCGACCGCCCACGACAGGATGCTGAAGACTTCGCGCAGCAGGCCCCGCACCATGGCGAGGACTCCTGAAATCAGCATCACGGAAATGACAATGATGTCGAGTAGCGTGACAGGCATCGGTGCATCGGTCCGTGGTCGGTGTGGGGCGACAGGCGCTCATCCTGCGGGTCCGCACCGCGTGGGGCCGCCGCGCGCGTGATATAGCCCGCACATCGGTCGGCGTCATCCTCCCCTTGCCCTTTATCTCAACTCAGTCCGCTTCGTCATCCCACGGGGTGGTGGTCGCGGCGATGGCGCGCTTGCCGGCGGGCCGGCGCGGACCATCCTCATCGGCGTCGTCCGCCTGTGGCTTGCGCATGGCTGCCTTACGCGGAGCGCGGGCGGCGATGCCCGCCACCAGCTGGGCGAGGGAGGAGATGGAGTCGATCTCCACCAGTCCGTCGGCGCCCTCCTGGCCGCCGGCGGGAATGACCGCGCGGGCAAAGCCGAGCTTGGCCGCCTCCTTCAGCCGGGCCGGCCCCTGGGAAACGGGGCGCACCGCGCCGGTGAGGCTGGCCTCGCCGAAATAGACGGCGTCCGCCGGCAGCGGGGCTCCGGTGAGGGAGGAGACCAGCGCCGCCGCCACCGCCAGATCCGCCGCCGGCTCGCCGATCCTGAGGCCGCCGGCGACATTCAGATAGACGTCGTGCCCGCCGAGGCGCACGCCGCAGCGCGCATCCAGCACCGCCAGCACCATGGAGAGGCGGTTGGGGTCCCAGCCCACCACCGCCCGGCGCGGCGTGCCGAGGGAGGAGGGGGCCACCAGGGCCTGGATCTCCACCAGCACCGGCCGGGTGCCTTCCATGCCGGCGAAGACGGCGGTGCCGGGCGCGCCGCTGTCGCGGTTGGAAAGGAACAGCTCGGAGGGGTTGGCCACCTCGCGCAGGCCACGCCCGGTCATCTCGAACACGCCAATCTCGTCGGTGGGGCCGAAACGATTCTTCTGCGCCCGCAGCACCCGGAACTGATGGCCGCCGTCCCCCTCGAAGGAGAACACCGCGTCCACCATGTGCTCCACCACCCGGGGGCCGGCGATCTGCCCATCCTTGGTCACATGGCCCACCAGGATCACGCAGGCGCCGGTCTGTTTGGCGTAGCGCACCAGCAGCTGGGCCGAGGTGCGCACCTGGGTCACCGTGCCGGGCGCGGATTCCACGCTGTCCGACCACATGGTCTGAATGGAATCGATGACCACCACATGCACCGGCGGACCCGAGGCGAGGGTGGCGAGGATGTTTTCGGCGTTGGTTTCCGCGGCGAGCCCCACCTTGGCGGCGGCCAGGCCGAGCCGCTGGGCGCGCATGCGCACCTGGTCCACCGCCTCCTCGCCGGAGACATAGACCACGTTCAGCCCGCGTGCCGACAGCGCCGCCGACGCCTGCACCAGCAGGGTCGACTTGCCGATGCCGGGGTCGCCGCCGATGAGCAGGATGGAGCCCGGCACGAAGCCGCCACCGGCCACCCGGTCGAGCTCGCCGATGCCGCAGACCATGCGGGGCGCGGGATTGCCGCCGCCTTCCAGGCTCTCGAGCGCGAAGGCGCGGCCCTTGCGGCTGGACCTTTGGGCGGCCGGCACGCTGGCCACCACCGCGACTTCCTCGGAAATGGTGTTCCAGGCGCCGCAGGCATCGCACTTGCCCTGCCAGCGGGAATAGACCGCGCCGCAGGATTGGCAGACGAAGGTGTGGTCGCGCTTGGCCATGACAGATCCGAAGGGCGGGCGGCCGAATCCGCCTCGCCTGCCGCACTCTAGACCATCACCCGCCGAAACTATCACGCGCCAAAGCGCGCGCCTACCCGCCGCCGGGCCGAAGGGGCATCCGGGGCGCTCCCCGATGCCCGCCGGCACGCACGCATCAAGACCTGCTCATCAGCATTGCTCATGAGCACGGTCGATCGTTGCCAGAGGCTCGTCGCCCAGCAGCGGGCTCTGCCGTGAGGGCACCGGGCCGGCCGCCGCATCCGGCTGGCCCCGTGCCGTTCAGCAGGCTTCGCGCAGGCCTGGCGCGCCGAGGCCGGAGCCGATCAGCCGCTCGATCTCGCGAAAGGTCTCATCCACGTCGAAGGCCAGCTTGCCGGCCTCCGCCGCCAGGGCGGAATGCAGGGCGCTGAGCTTCTCGCTGCGCTCCCGCTCGCGGGCCTCCAGCAGCGAGAGGGCGGCGCTGAGCACCGCATGGGGGCCGTCGAAACGGCCGGAGGAAACGAAACGGTCAATCAGGCCGGAATGCTCCGGCGACAAGGCGAATCGATCAGACATGAGGGCCTCCCCACGAACAGGCGGACGCTAGAGGTGTTCGCCGGGAAGGTCGAGAGGCCGCGTGCGCGGTGGGGGAGATAGAGGGGCGGTGTGGCGCGCGCGCCCCAGCCGGTGGCGCCGGGACGCGACGTCAGGTCCGCTCACGTCTCCCGCTCACGCCCCCACGTAGCGGCGCAGGTAGCGCTTGCCGAGGCTGGTGAGCACCTCATAGCCGATGGTGCCCGCCGCGGTGGCGAGATCATCGACGCCGATGCCGTCGCCCAGGAACACCGCGGGATCGCCGCGCCCGACGGTGCCGGGCGGCAGGTCGGTGATGTCGAGGGTGGCGAGATCCATGGAGATGCGCCCCACCAGGGGGCAGGGCTGGCCGCCCAGCATGGCCACCGCGCCGGCCTTCGCCGCCTTGCGTTCGTCGGTGGAGCCGGCGGCGCGGAAGAAGCCATCCGCATAGCCGATATGGACGGTGGCGAGCCGGCTGTCGCGTTGCAGGCGCTCGGTGGCGCCGTAGCCCACCGTTTCCCCCCGCGCCACATCCAGCACCTGGATCACCTTCGCCTCCAGCCGCACCACCGGCTTCAGCGGTGGCACGCCGTTGATGGCGACGCCGCCGTAGAGAAAGATGCCGGGCCGCACCAGGTCGAAGCGAAAATCCCGGCCCATCAGGGTGCCGGCGGAATTGGCCAGCGAGGCCTTCACCCGCGGGAAGCGGCGCGCCACATCGGCGAACACCAGCCGCTGCCGGGCGGTGAGCGGATGGCCGGGGGTGTCGGCACAGGCCAGATGGCTCATGATCAGGCTCGGCTTGAAGCCGAGGGTGGGCATGGTCTCCGCCAGTCGCACCGCCTCATCGAGGGCGATGCCCAGGCGATGCATGCCGGTATCCACATGAATGGCCGCCGGCCGGCTCACGCCGCTGTCGCGGCAGGCCGCGCTCCATTCGGCGATTTCCGGCTCCGAGCCCAGCACCGGGCGGATCTCATGGGCGGCGAACTGCGGCGCCGTGCCCGGCAGCAGGCCGTTCAGGGCGTAGATGGTGGCCTCGGGCAGCAGCCTGCGCAGCGTGAGCGCCTCATTGAGATGGGCGACGAAGAAGGTGCGGGCCCCCGCGCGCCACAGCACCGGGGCCACCTGAGCGATGCCGAGCCCATAGGCATCCGCCTTCACCACCGCCGCGCATTCCGCCGGGGCGGCGAGGGCGGAAAGGGTGCGCCAGTTCTCGGCGATGGCGGCCAGATCAATGGTGAGGATGGCGCCGGCATCGCGCGCGTCACGCGCGGCCTGCTCCGGATCCTCCGCTGGTGTGGGGGGCGAGGGCAGGGGGGTGCCGCTCAGTCCCGGTTCGGCAGGTGATCCTCCCGCGCCAGGTTCGAGAAGCGGGTGAACTGGGGTTCGAAATGCACCTTCACCGTCCCCGTCGGGCCGTGACGCTGCTTGCCGACGATGATTTCCGCCGTGTTCTCCGCGGCCTTCATGTCGATCTCCCACTTGAACCACTCCTCTGTGCCCTGCTTCGGCTCGCGACTCTTGAGATAGTACTCCTCGCGAAACACGAACATGACCACGTCGGCGTCCTGCTCGATGGAGCCGGACTCACGCAGGTCGGACAGCTGCGGCCGCTTGTCGTCCCGGCTCTCCACCTGACGGGAGAGCTGCGACAGCGCCATAATGGGCACTTGCAGTTCTTTCGCCAAGGCTTTCAGGCCGGTGGTGATCTCGGTGATCTCCTGAACCCGGTTCTGCGACGACGACTTGCTGGAGCCGGACAGGAGCTGGAGATAGTCCACCACCATGAAATCGAGCCCGCGCTGGCGCTTCAACCGCCGTGCCCGCGCCACCAATTGGGCGATGGAGATGCCGCCGGTGTCGTCGATATAGAGCGGAATGGACTGCATGGTCTGGGCGGCGGCGGCGAGCTTGGAGAACTCGGCCTCGGAGATGTCGCCACGGCGGATCTTGTAGGAGGCGATCTCGGCCTGCTCGGCGAGAATACGGGTGGCCAGCTGCTCCGACGACATTTCCAGCGAGAAGAAGCCGACCACGCCGCCCGACACCGCCTCGATGGAGCCATCGGCCCGTTGCTCGCCGCGATAGGCGGCGGCGATATTGAAGGCGATGTTGGTGGCGAGCGAGGTTTTGCCCATGGCCGGACGGCCGGCCAGGATGATCAGATCCGACGGCTGCAGGCCGCCCATCTGGTGGTCGAGGTCGTCGAGGGCGGTGGCGATGCCCGACAGATGCCCGTCACGCTGGAAGGCCTTGGAGGCCATGTCCACGGATTCGCGCAGCGCGTCGCCGAACTTCAGGAAGCCACCATCGTAGCGGCCGGTCTCGGCGATCTCGTAAAGGCGCTTTTCCGCCTGCTCGATCTGCTCCTGCGGCGAGGCTTCGACACCGGCGTCATAGGCCTCGTTGACGATTTCCTCGCCGATCTGGATCAGGTCGCGGCGCACCGACAGATCGTAGATGGCCCGGCCGTAATCCTCGGAATTGATGATGGTGGTGGCTTCCGCCGCCAGCCGGGCCAGGTACTGCGGGCCGGTGAGGCCGCCGATGTCGAGCTCAGCCGGCAGGAAGGTCTTGAGGGTGATCGGGGTGGCGATTTTTCCGGCCCGGATCAACGCGCCCATGATCTCGAACAGCTTGCCGTGCAGCGGCTCGAAGAAGTGGCGCGGCTCCAGAAAGTCGGAGACACGGTAGAAGGCCTCGTTGTTGACCAGGATGGCGCCCAGCAGCGCCTGCTCCGCTTCCAGATTGTGCGGCGCCTGGCGATAGGAGGGGTCGAGGTCCCCTTTGTCGAGAAGATCGAGCATGGTCACGAGTCCACAGCTTGGAGGCCTCGTTTAGCAGACAGGACCCTTAAGAGTCCGTGCCGAAGACCCCCAGGCGGCCGGATTCCGGCCCACCGCCCGGGGGAAATCTTGCACCGTTGATAAGTCTGGGGATAGCGGCGATAACTTTTTTCGCGCGTCCCCCGCCGCCTCACGCCAGGGCGCTCAGAATGCGCACCCAGCTGCGCGTGCCCTTGTGGAACGAGCTGAGGTCATACTTCTCATTGGGCGCGTGCACCCGGTCGTCATCGAGGCCGAAGCCGATCAGCAGCGTATCGACCCCGAGCCGCTGCTTGAACTGGCCGACGATGGGAATCGACCCACCAGTGCCGATGGTCACCGGCTTCACCCCCCATTCCTGTTCCAGGGCCGCCGCCGCCTTGGCGAGGTCCGGGCTGTCCGGCGGCACCAGGAAGGCGCGGGCGCCGTCCCCCTCGCTCAGCTCCATGGTGCAATCCGCCGGCAGCCGCGCGCGGACGAAGGCGGCAAAGGCCGCCCACAGCTTGGCGGGGTCCTGATCCGCCACCAGGCGGAAGGAAATCTTGGCCGTGGCCTTGGACGGGATGATGGTCTTGGTGCCCTCGCCGATATAGCCGCCGTAGATGCCGTTCACCTCGAAGGTGGGGCGGGACTGGATCTGCTCGATCAGCATGCGGTCGCGCTCGCCCACCGGAATCGACAGACCCACCGGGCCGAGAAAGCCCTCGGCCGAGAGGTTGAGGCTTCTCCAGCGCTCGCGCACCGCTTCGGGCATCTCGCGGACCTCGTCGTAGAAGCCCGGGATGGCCACACGGCCGTCGGCATCATGGGCATCGGCGAGGATGCGCGAGAGGAGATGGATGGGGTTGGCGGCGGCCCCCCCGTAGAGGCCGGAATGCAGGTCGCGATTGGCCCCGTGGATGGTCAGCTCGGTGTGGAGAATGCCCCGCAGCGAGGTGGTGATGGAGGGGGTCTTGGGGTCCCACATGCCGGTGTCGCACACCAGCGCCAGATCCGCTCCGAGCGCACCCGCATGGGCGGAAAGGAACGCCGGCAGGCTCGGCGAGCCGCATTCCTCCTCGCCCTCCAGCATGATCGTCACATCCACCGGCAGCCGGCCCCCGCTCTCCTTGAGCGCCCGCAGGGCACCGAGGAAGGTGAGCACCTGCCCCTTATCATCCGCCGCCCCACGGGCCACGATGGTGCGCCGGCCATCGGCGGTTTCGCCGAAATGCGGCTCGAAAGGAGGATCCTGCCACAGGTTCAGCGGGTCCACCGGCTGGACGTCGTAATGACCGTAGAACAGCACCCGGCGGGCTGCGCCGGTATCGGTCCGGCCGATCACCACCGGGTGACCCTTGGTCGGGTGGACTTCGGCGGGGATGTCGAGGCTCGCCAGCTCCGCCGCCACCCATTGCGCCGCATCCTGGCAGGCCGCCGCATGTGCCGGATCGGTGGAGATGGAGGGAATGCGCAGAAAGGCAAACAGCCGCTCCAGCGCCCCATCCAGCCCCTGGTCCACCGCCTGTAGCGCTGCATCTACCGCCGTCATCACTTGCCTCCTGCCGCCGCCACGATGCCGCGCATCGCCTGCGTGATTCCCGGCGGATGCTGGCGCCGGGGACGCCGGCGGGCAAGACATGATTGGCGAAGGGCCATCAGCCAAGCATGACAGTCAAGCATGACAGCCAAGCATGAGCGACAGGCGGGGCGGCTCAACCCCGCTCTCCCCTTTGGTGGAGAACCGGCGGGCCAGCCCGCTCGCTCTAGCGGCCAAGCGTGGCCTCCGACTGACGTCTCGAAGCTGGGCGGGCAGGGCGGAGGTGCAGGTCGAGAGGGAGGCCGCTGCTCGCCCGCCCGTCCTGTGTTCCGGCCGAACCTGCCCGTCATACGGAGTTCAGGTCGGCCGTATCGTCGTAAAACCGGCAAGCCGCGCGCGCAGGCCTTGGCTCCCCGCCACGCCCCCCCGGGATCCAACGTGCCCAATGCCACGCGCACGCGCTGTCCGAGAGTGCTCCGTCTGTGAGCGCTCCCGCGCGCCCCGGCGATCGGCCTGGGGCGCCGGGACCGCCGTTTTCAGTTGGTCGGGACGAGGGCTGCTGCGGGCTCGCTGGCAACGCGAGGCGCATCCGGCGCCAGGCTGCGCACCACGCGCCGGGCCCGCTGCATGACCGAACCAATCCGCCGATACAGCAGGCGCGGGGCCAGTGGCGCCCCCACGGCTGCGTCGTATCCGCCGCGCGCCGCCAGGCGCATCAACGCCTGGGTGGGGAGCTCCGCGATCAGGATGGTGGGCACACCATTGCCATCCCGAAAGGGGTTCTCTGGCGCCTGATCCGGGTCATCGGTATGGACGACCAGAACGTCGACGGCACCCTGAAACTGCGGCTCGGCGGCCTCGGCGGTGGAGGCCGCCTCCAGAACCGCACCGACGCCGAAGGCCGTCAGGGCAAGCCGCAGCGCATCGCGCCGGTCGGATTGGGAATCAACGAGAAGAATGCGGGCGGTGGGTAACACCTTCATAAGGCGCTCCGATGAACTGTGCGCCGAGCGTCATGGTTCTCACACGACGCTCACGCATCAATGAACCTCCAGCACGACCCCGCAATCGCACCGGTAACATGGGAGATTATCTCTTCGGCACCCCTGAGGCAACCGCCCCCTACCTGGGTCGGGTGTTACTTTTTGGCCGGATATGGTAACGGGTGGCCGCGCTCAGCGGCTCAGATTGCCCAGGATTCCGCGCAGGATCGCGCGCCCCAGCTGGGTGCCCACTTGGGTGGCGACCGAGCGGGCGACCTGCCGCACCACCACTTCTGTCGTCGACATGCGGGTGCTGCTGCGGCCGGTTTTGGGCACGGAGCTTTTGGGCACCGAACTGCGGGTGGACTTGGTACCGGCCGTGCGCGGCGTCGGGGTATTTCCCTGCGGCAGGGGCTCGGTGCGAACCTCGGGCCGCCCCAGCACCGTGCCGAGCACCGCATCGAGCAGGCCGCCGCCGGCGGAGGTGATGACAGAGCCTGCCGCGCCGCTGGGGGCGGAGGGCGAGGCGGGGGCAGAGGCGGGAGCTGTGCTCCTTTGCTCTGCGCGCCGCTGCAGCATCTCGAAGGCAGAATCGCGGTCCACCGGCGTGTCATAGGCATGACCGACGGGGCTGCGCGCCATCACCGCCGCCCGTTCCGCCTCGGTGATGGGCCCGACCCGCGCCGCCGGCGGGCGGACCAGGGTGCGCTGCACGACGGACGGCACGCCATTGCCTTCCAGGGTCGAGATCAAGGCCTCGCCCTTGCCCAGCTCCATGATGACCTGGGCGGTGTTCAGCTTCGGGTTGGGCCGGAAAGTCTCCGCGGCCGCCTTCACCGCTTTCTGATCTCGCGGGGTGAAGGCCCGCAGGGCGTGCTGCACCCGGTTGCCGAGCTGCGCCAGCACGCTTTCGGGCACGTCGAGGGGATTTTGCGTGACGAAATAGACCCCGACGCCCTTCGAGCGGATCAGCCTCACCACCTGCTCGACTTTCTCCAGTAGGATCTTGGGCGCTTCGTCGAACAGCAGGTGCGCCTCATCGAAGAAAAAGACGAGCTTCGGCTTGTCCGGATCACCCACCTCCGGCAGCTGCTCGAACAATTCGGACAGTAGCCACAGCAGGAAGCATGCATAAAGCCGCGGCGACGACATCAGTTTGTCCGATGCCAGAACCGAGATGGTTCCATATCCCGTGCGGTCGATCCGCATCAGGTCGTGAATATCGAGAGCGGGCTCGCCGAAGAATTTGTCGGCGCCCTGGTTTTCCAGCACCAGAAGCTGCCGCTGAATGGCCCCCACCGTCTGGGAGGAGACATTGCCATATTGCGTGGTGAGGCTGGCGGCGTTTTCCGCCACATAGGCCAGCATCGCCCGCAGGTCCTTGAGGTCCAGCAATAGCAGGCCCTGCTCGTCGGCCAGCCGGAAGGCGATGTTGAGCACGCCTTCCTGGGTATCGTTGAGGCCCATCAGGCGCGCCAGCAGGAGCGGACCCATCTCCGAGACCGTGGCGCGGATGGGATGGCCCTTCTCGCCGAACACATCCCAGAAGATGACCGGGAAGCTGTCCGGCTGATAGGTGATGCCCACCTCGGCCGCGCGCTTCAGCAGGAAATCCTTGGCCTCGCCGATGGCTGCGATGCCCGAGAGGTCGCCCTTCACATCCGCCGCGAACACCGGCACGCCGGCCCGGGAGAAGCCTTCGGCCAGCACCTGGAGGGTCACCGTCTTGCCCGTTCCGGTGGCGCCGGTGACCAGGCCGTGGCGATTGGCAAGGTGCAGAGCAAGGTATTCACCGCCTTCCACCACGCCGGTGCTGGCCGTTTTGCCGCCGGTGGGGGGCTCCAGCCGGCCAAGGAAGATCTTGCCGTCCATATCCGGGCTCGAAACGGGCTGTGTCATGGCGCATCCCTCGGCCGCGAGCGGCCGGCTGGGGGTGAATCGGTTCCTAGATTTCTCGCGCGCTTGGGGGCGCAGGGGCAAGGGGCTTGTGCCCGTCCGTCGGCTGCCCCGCGGCTAGCCCGTGGCCATCCCGTGGCCTCTTGCGTCCCAGGACAGCCCCCGGCAAGGTGCGGCCCCTCTCATGCGATGCGGCGCAAGGAGATCCCGATGGACGATTTGATCGCCCGACTGACGCAGCACCTCGATGTCTCGCCGGGCACGGCCCGCAGCCTGGTCGGCATCGTGCTCAAATTCCTGTGTCATGAGGCGCCCCACGAGGCGCTGGCCCCGCTGCTGGCGGCGCATCCCTGGATTCCCGAGGTGCTCGCCGCCACGCCGGAGGAGCCGGCACCGGCGCTATCGGAACGCCATTTCGGTGGTGTCGCGCGGCTGATGCATGTGGCCGATCGCATGATGGCGCAGGGCCTCACCATGCCGCAGGTGCAGGAGGCGGTGCGCGACATCGTCGCCTATGCCCGCGAAAGCGTAGGCGATGCGGAAATCGACGCGGTGGTGCGCGCGGTGCCCGGTCTGCGGCAGGTTCTGTGAGCGGGGTGTCATGTCGGGGCGCCCGGTGACTTGCAATTGACGCAGGTTGTGCCCTGATAGCGGCGTCTTGCTTGGGAATCGCGTGTTCGGGAGGAAAGACATGTCCTATCCGGTCATTGACATCGAAGGCATCGGGCCGGTCTTCGCGGAGAAGCTGAAGGGGGTCGGCATCCTGACCACGGCGGATCTGCTGGCGGCGGCCGCGAGCCCCAAGGGGCGTCAGGACCTGGCCGCGAAGACCGGGATTGAGGCGCCGCGCATCCTCAAATGGGCCAATATGGCGGATCTGATGCGGGTAAAGGGCATCGGTGAGGAGTATTCCGAGCTGCTGGAAGCCGCTGGCGTGGACACGGTGAAGGAGCTGAAGACCCGCAACCCCGCCAATCTCACCAAGGCCATGGCCGAGGTGAACGCCACTAAGAAGCTGGTGCGCGCCCTGCCGGCGGAAAGCATGGTGGCGCGCTGGATCGAGGAGGCGAAGACCCTGCCGGCGGTGTTGACCTATTAGGGCTGGCGCGCGGATCCCGCGAAAGGGTGCGGCGCGGCTGGGGTCGTCCACAGCCTTCCCCTTGAAAATGCCGGATGGTGCCCGTATGAGAAGCGGCGTGCCGCGGTAGCTCAGCTGGTAGAGCAACGCATTCGTAATGCGTGGGTCGGGGGTTCGAATCCCTTCCGCGGCACCATCTTGCCATCCGACAGCGGCTGGCGATCCGAGACCTTCCATTCAATCGGCGATTTCAGGATGTGCTGCGGCGCTTTGCGCCTGCGCGCGTGCTGTGGCGCGCCCGCGTGGCGCCGTTGGCTTCGCTTGGATGGAGGGGGGCGCCGTGGCGACGGGCGAGCGGGTGCACGGCCGCCGGTGGGTGGCGGTCGCGCGGTGGCGATGGGTGTCCGCGCGGCGCGTGGCCTCAGGCGCGTGGCCTCAGGCGCTTGGCGCCGATCGCAACAGTGGGGCTGCCGCGGCGAGGGCCGCCTCGCGTGAGGGCACAAGTCGGAGGGGGAAGGCATACATTCGGGCGACGGTGCGGATGCGGCCGTCCAGCTCTGCGGCCAGTTTCTCGTCCCGCACCAGATAGAGATAGCCCCGGCAGTGTGCATTGAGCCGAGCCCGGTGCGCTTTCAGCCAGACAGTCGCGGCCTTC
The DNA here is from genome assembly GCF_022138605.1 of Xanthobacter sp. NM-25. Taxonomy (GTDB): domain Bacteria; phylum Pseudomonadota; class Alphaproteobacteria; order Rhizobiales; family Xanthobacteraceae; genus Xanthobacter. The sequence goes on along the minus strand of NZ_JACBFS010000001.1, from coordinate 55,710 downwards.
TCATCCGCATGGGGCTCGTCGTCATGGTCGTGCGTTGGTGGAATCCAGACCATCACGAAAGGGGTTTCCTGCGCCAGCACCCGGGTCACGCCGCTCAGCAGGCGCTCGACGCGGTCGGGCTCGCCGAGTTCGGGAAAATGGGCGAACACCACCGGCCACGACGTAGTGTCGAACAACCGCGGGTCGAGATCGGAGTGTAGCGCGCAAAATCGAATGTCAGCGCGCGCAAGATCGAATGTCAGCGCCGCGCCCACGACATGATGGTGCTGTTGGAGCGCGCGCCGGGGATTTCCTCGACCCCCCGCAGCCGCTTGGCCTCAGCCAGCCAGGGCAGCAGCGGGGTTGCGCTCACGCCCACATCGGCGCCCGTCCGCGCCGCATAGGCCGCGGCGAGCGCCGCCTCGGTCTTGGGGCCGACCGTGCCGGGGTAGACCACATTAAGCCCAGCCGCTCGCTGGAACGCCGCCACCGCATCGGTGGTCCGGCGGCCGATGGCGCCGTCTGCACCGGTGGGGCCGATGTCATAACCCAGCGCCTGCAACATGCGCTGCATCTCGATAACCTGCATTGGGGTGTCCTTTCAGGCAACAAAAAGGCCGCCACTTGGGCGGCCATCCATCTGTGGCGGAGATGCAGTGCAACCGTTACGGAGCGGCGATGCCGTAACGGGTGCCGAGGTAGTCCTCAATCGTCGCACGCAAGTCCGCATGCGCGGTAGCGTGCAGCGCGACAGGCAGGATCATGATCTCGGCAATGTCGCCGCCCCCGACACGGCCCGACGAGGCGGTGCCGGCAGCACCCACGTGCAGCGTGCCCTCCGTGTTGACGACGGCGCCAAACCCGGTGGTGGAGATGCGCTCATACTCGCCACGCTGGATCCGAAACGATGACGACTTAGCGTCATTGTCCCAAGACGCGAGCACGAGGCTGGGGCCGCCCGCATAGGGTCGGTAGTAGCTGGAGACAGTGCCCGTATTGGTCTGCACCGTCGTGCCACCGATCAAAAATGTAAATGCCCCGAGGCTGCTCTGCGATATGACGGTGAGGCCCGCATCGTTGTCATTGCCCACGAGGTTGGCGTTGTCGCTCGGGCCGTGGCGCCCCACCAGGGCGATCGTAAACGAGCTGTTGGTGGGCAGCTTGCCTGCCGCCCTCATATCGCCGGATGACGCCCCCTCCGCCCCGTAGACAAGCGCCGGCTTGCCGTTATAGGCGGCCATGTCCGTCCGCGTCGGCGCGACCGTGACCGGGGCCAGCCGCGTGGTGCTCCCCATCCGATCGGTGAGCCCGGCAGACTCGTCCCAGCCGTCCGCCGCCCTGTACCAGGCGGAGACCATGCCAGAGTTGTAGAGTGCAATCTCGGCATCGGTGATGTCGAGCGGCGAGAGGGCCGCCGCATCGGCGGAGACATAGGGCAGGCGCGTGATGATCGTACCCATTGAGGGCCTCGTCAGATGTTGGGGAGGGTGATGGTCTCGTGACAGGCCCAGTAGTAGAGGTCCGTCGAGGTCAACGTGTCCGTGTAGAACGCCGTCGCGGATCGGATCGCCGAGCGTGGCCCCTCGGTGGAGCCTGAGCCCCCCTCCGTGCGATAGGCCGCCACAAAGACCCGGGGCCGCAGTCCCGTCGGTGCCGCGGAGAGGGTGACCTCGATTGTGTCGGCGGAGACAAGCGCAATGCCGGTGACGGTCGGCGGGCTCCCCGAGCCGTCGGCAAACGTCACGCCACGGCCGGCGCCAAGGGTCGAGATGAGCACCAGATCGTCCGTCGTCTCCAGTGCCAGGGCCTTGGAGTAGCGCAGGCGGATGGTCGTGGTGGTCTGCCAATACGCCTCCACCACCCGCAGGGCCCGCTGGTAGGGGCCAAACAGATCATCGACGATGGCCCGCCCGTCGAGGCACCCAAGCCAGCGATAGCCGCGCGCCAAGAGGTGGGCATGGTCGGACGCCGGTGGAGACTGGTAGCTCGGGCCGACGCAGCGGATCATGGGGTTGCGATCCTCCGCCGCCAGCACCGCCAGCGCCGGGGCGCCAGGCGGGCCGATCACCCCGTTTGCGGCCCGGTTGGTCTGCGCCGCATACATCCGCACTCGGGTGGTCTGGCCGGTAATCTTGCGGATGTCCTCCTCAAGGTGCATCTGGAGCTGATCCAGCGCACGGCCGTACAGCGCCTCGGGCAGTCCGTCGGAAAAATCCTGCTCCCCGTGGTGCAGCTGGACGGCAAGCACCTCCAGTTTGCGACCCAAGCCGCCGGAGATCTCATATCCCCGCCGCACCAGGCGCATGGCCTCATTGTAGGTCGCGGAGCCCCTCTTGAGGCCCAAGTCTGAGGCGCTCGGGCCGCCGTAATAGGCGGTCCCATCCCGGGCCGCCGTGGTCCAGATGATGCGCGGCTTGCGCCCCAGATTGGCCTGCAGCGTCGTCATGATGACGTCGGCCATGCCAGAGCACACGGTCTCTTGCCCCTCAGGAGACCCACCAACAGACTCCGCCAGATCCACATAAGACGAGACGAGTGCCCCCTGGGGACGGCTCCCGGCATCAAACATGAGGGCCGCGCCGGGATGCTGCGGTGTGGTCGTGACCGTGGGGTCGCTCTCGCTGTAGGGGGCGCCCCCCGCCCATGACTGGCCCATCACAATGATCATGTAATCCACGTTGGCATCGGCGCTGAGGAGCGCGTGGCCCGTGGTGTATTGGTAATCGTAATCGACGCTGTCGCTGCCGCCGCTGGCGCTGCCCCCAGACACCTGGGAGAGGGTGCCGGAGACCGCGCGCCACAAGGTGCCATCAGTCTGCCAGCCGGTGACGATCCGTCCCGTGGCATCGACCTCCACCTCTCGCCAATCACCCACCAGTGGGGCATCCCCCCCGTGCTGCCGCACGGTCGGGTCAAGGTCGCGCACCAGATCCCCGTCAACCGCGATCCAAGACGAGAGGTCCGTCATCTGCCCCTTGACGATCCGTCCCGTCGCGTCGACCTCCACCTCTCGCCAGTCGTCCACATTGGGGATCACATCCACCCGCCCGAGGTTGGCAAGGGCTGCGGCCATCCGGCGCCCGGTCATGACACCGGTGCCGATCATCGCCGCAGCGTCCGCCTCACTCGCCTCTGCCACGTCGATGGTGCGGTTGGCGGCGATGGAGCCTCCCCCGCTTGCCAGGCCGCTCCCGGTGATAGTGATGGCATCGAGGATCGCCGGGACGTCGGCGCTGACCAACGGAGGCGGCGCAACATATGTCCAGCCCCCTGCACCCGCCTCGGTCTTGAGATAACGTCCGGCGCCACCATCGCCGACCGCGCCGCTGGTCACCTCGGCGATGGTGCCCGCCGGGGCGGTAAGGTCGCCCACCATCTCCGCATAGGTCTGATAGCCGCGGTAAGCCCCTACGGAGGCCACCCCAACCAGGCCCGCCAGATCCTGGATGGAGATCAGGCCGGCACTCTGGGCACCGTCGATGCACAGCACCGAGACGGCGACCGTAACCGGCGGCAGCGTGGCGACAGACTGGCCGGGCTCGCTCATGCCGCACCCCCAAACTTGCAGGAGGGTGACGCCGGATCCACCGCGTAGGCGCCGAAGTCGGGCGCGGCGGCATCTGCGCCGTGCCACAGGACATTGACATGGTCGGGTGAGCCGGGGCGGCGACCATTGTCCGCCAAGAAGTCGACGTCATAACGCACGCCGTCGCACCGTCCTGCGGTGAGCCGCTCGCGCCCACCGACCTCCTCGGCCGAACTCACATACCCCAGCCGCGCACCAAGCTCCGTAAGTGCTTCGGCGCGGCTTGAAAAGACAAGGTAGATGACACGCATGAGACCCTCCAATTCTGACTGCAACCGCGCGGCGGCGGCGGTCACGACCCGTACACTTGAGCTTGTGCCTGGATGGCGGCAGGCGACCCCTTGATGGGCCACACATCCAGCTGATCAACGAGATAGACGTCGCCGGCCGGGATCCCGGCTGCGTGGCCGAGATAAACCCCCGTGATCGTCCCGGACGGTGCCGTGGCATTCGATGCGCCGCCCGCGCCGCTGGCGGCGCAATATGTCCCATCGCCATCCCAGCCCACGCACAGGCCGGCCGCCCGTGGGAAATAACCGCCTGGTGTAGCGTCGAAAGAGGCGGCTCCGACGGGTGTCGACGCGCTCAGGCCTCCGGCCGAGTTGATCGAAAGGATGTATCCGCCGCCATCCAAGCCGAGGATCTGGCCGTTAACGGCGCCCGCGACAACGGTGAGCCGCAAGGCAATCGTGGCTGGGCCAGCTGCGGCAACGAGAGCCTCGGCAGCGGCACTCAGCGGGCATACGTCGGTGACGCGCGTAACGGCAGCGTCCATCGTCTCGATATAGCTGGTAGCGCTCGACCCCACCTCCATCTGCGCCCGACTGACCGCCCCGACGGGGGTCAAGGTCAGGGTGCCCGCCGTGGGCGTGATGGTGAGTATCGTGCGCACGTCGAGGCCGACGCCGGTGACCGTGGCCGCATAGGCGTCGGACAGCATGAACGAGCCCGGGCCCCAAAAGCTGATCGTGTACGGCTGCGCTGCGACCTCGATATCCTGAGGGTCCGTCGGCGCGGCCGAAAAAAGGAAGATGTTGGTGGAGGCCCCCTCTGCCCGCAGCTGCCGCCGGCCCGCCGAGTAGTCGTAGGCAAGTGCGTTGGCGGCAACCACCTCGGCGGCGCCGGTCGCGCCCACCACGGTCTTGGCGCCGCCCTCCCGCGCCAGGATGCCGGTCGGGAGCACCGTGGCGCCGGAAAGCATGTAGGCGCCGACCACGAAGTCCGCCGCGGCGACCGGATCAACTCCGTCCAGCGTTGCGGTGACATAGACGCCCACCGTGTGCGTCACGGTTGCGGTATAGGTGCTCCACAGGTCACCCGCGCCCGCGCGGGCGCGCACCTCAATCTGCTCGCCGGCACCATAAGCGGTGAGGATCGCTGCGCCCGCCGATGCATCGACGGTGAGTGTGACCCACTCGCCACCCACCAGACGGTGATCCACCTCATAGGTGCGAGGCTCTCGGGCACCAGTGCCTGGCTCCAGGGTCACCACCACGCCCCCGGTCACGATGGTGTCGTCACCTGAGGTCACAGAGATAATCGGCACGCCCGGCGCGACGGTCGAGGCGCCCGCCTCCTCGCCAACCCGCCCGGACCACGGGGGAGCAACTTCGGCATCGGCGAGAGTCTCGATTTCGGGGGCGTGGTCCACCAGCGTCAGCGTGGCCGCCAGATCGTCGATGACCGCTATGGATTTTACGACGCACTCCAGCGCCTCCTCGCCGGCCGGGCCGAACATGGCGAGATCGCCGACGGCGATGTCGTTCAGCTCCCCGACCCAGCGCAGCACGTCCGAGGTACCCGCATGGGTCTCCACCGGCTGCACAAGGCTGGCCCCATCGGCCAACCGAATGCGTACCGCATAACTTCGGTCGGCCTCCATAGAGCAAGGCTCGTCAAGCCGGATCACCACCCGCTCGCCGATCACAAGCGTTTCAGCGACCCGGGCCTGTGCACTGACCGAGAGCAGCACGGGATGGGCGACTACCACCAGGTCGCCACGGGTCACGGTGAGATGTTCCCACGGCACCTCCACGCTGTACGTGTCCGGGCGCAACAGCAGCTCGTAGCCGCGACGGCGGGCCTCCCGCCAGATCAGCGCCGCGTCATCGTACCCCGGCAGCGACAGGTCTTGGATGATGACGGGGGCGCCGCCCCCGAAATGCGGCAGCGGGACGATGCGCTCTTTCTCTTCGTAATTGCTTGCCGCGTCGAGGAATTTCACCCGCCAGGCATCGGGCATCCGGCTGTAGCTGCGCCGCCAGCGAAACGCGCGGCTGTTGCGCGGCGTGATGTGACCGCAGACCGTATCGAGGACGCGGTCGATCGCCACCGACCAGCTCGCACCAAGATCAAGCGGCGAGGCACGGCCGGCAGCCGCCACCTCTCGCAACCGATCCCTCGTCGTGCCCTCGTCGGTAAGCACCCTGTCATAAGTCAGCCCCTTGGCCGCACACCACTCGTGCCACTCCTCCAACGCCTGCATGGTCTCCGCGTCGACCGGGTAGGCCTGGACCGGGCCGGTCAAGATGTGGCGGAAGATGGATGCAGGATTGGATGTAGCGCGCACCACCCACGTCTGCGTCGCCGCATCCCAATCCGGCAGCAGCCGCGAGCAGAGCGCATTGAGGCTGTCCAGCATCCCGTTGAGGCGCCCGGTGCCCTGGATGTGGACGTTGATCAGGCCGAGAGGCGCCGCAAAAGCGATGGGATACTCGGGCCGGATGGATCGCAGGGCCGTGAGATCGGAGCGGGAGCAGGCCTTAAAGCCGGTGAGCTCGGAGTCGATCTCGTCATAATCGAGAGTGGCGCGCCGCCATTTGAGCTCATACTGCCCCCGGGCCGGCGCGCTCACCACCGTGGTGAACACCACGGGCTGGAGTGAGGACGCCACATAGACTAGTTCAGCTGCGCCGGGGAGGTGCTCCACCCAATCCTCCTCGCTGGTCGAGCCGGCCGGCCGGTACCAGTGGCGGATCCCCACCCCCATTTTGATCTGCTTGGGCTCATTTTTGGTCGTGACCGCGTACAGCCCCTGCGCAAAGCTGACGTCGTAGGACCACTCCGTAATGTCGGGAGCGGTAAACTCGGTCTCCTCCCCATCCACAAAGGTGAGTTGGATGGACAATGACCGCTCGACCACCTGCCGCGAGTAGAGGCTCATGGGCGCATCGGTCGGATAGCCCTCCAACACCTCCATCTCGACTTTGCGGTACTTGCTGATGGGGGTGTCACCGATGCGGATATCGGAGATCGCCAACGGCCCGTAGCCGCAGCAAAATGCGGCGGTGATCCACCGCTTGAGGCCCCGTGCCGAGGTGACTGGGGTCGCCGCATAGGGCGGCGCCCAACGCACCGTGCCCAGCACCTCCGGCACGACGCCATCCGGCCGCAATTCATTGCGAAACCCCGAAATGGCGTGCACCTCCGGATCCTTTTTGGTGGACGGTGTGTCCACCGGCACCAAGGACGTGATCGCGAAACTGATCCCGAGGCCCAGGGTCGCCGTCGCGATCGGCGCAAAGGCGCCGAGACCCGCAAACAGCGGGCCGCCGATGGTGACGGCGGCGATCGATCCGGCAACCAGCAGGGCGGAGCGGAGCGCGCCACTGTCACCCGGCACCACTTGCAGCGCGAGCGTGGCGCCGGCGCACGGCCGCAGCCGGTGCCACACCCGCGGCTCCAGCACATAGTCATCACGCCACCCCACAATGTGGGCGCGCAGCAGCTCCGATGGTACGGAGGGCAACAACAGTGCCGCCACGGCCGCCACCGTGAGACCGGCCGGCACCTCTTCCACGCGCCGCGCGGCTGGATCGATGGAGGGCAGGATGATGACGCGGATGGTCTCGCTCACCTCGCGCCCTCCCAGCGGTAGACACCCTGTCCGCGGGCGCGCCAGGCCGGCGCATCCACCCGCTCGATGCGACTGTCGTGATGCTGCGCCACATGCAGCATGCGCCAGGCGTCGACCATCAGGCCCACATGACACCCGCAGGGCGCGTCGAACAGCGCCACATCCCACGCGCGCGGGCGCTCGACGCGACGCCACAGGACCCGACCCACATCAAGTGCGGCGAGGATGTCACGGGGCCGCGCAAGGTCCGTGTAATGCCCCGTGAAAGAGGGGAGCGAGACACCCAGGACCTCTGTGTAGGCGAGCACCACCAGTCCATAGCAGTCGACGCCGCCGCGATCGCGGCCGCCGAGGCGGAAGGGGAGCCCCAGGTAGGGAGCAGACCAGTGGCGCGTCATGAGCGTAGACCCGGAAAACGGTCGGATGTCATCCGCCCCGGCGGATAAGGCGCGGCGGTGAAATCCTCGCGCGACATGTCGATGGTGACCGTGGAGGCGTCGCCCTCGGCCGAGGTGGTGGCCATGTGGTCATAAGCGCACTGCACGATGTCGGGCGTCCGCGACAGCACCATGCGGACGGTCACGTAAGCCGGCGTCACGATGCTGCGCAGCACCGCCGCATAGGCTGGCGTGAGAGCGGCGAACCGCAGTTGCGCGCGCGGCGGTTGCCCCTCCACGTCATCGGGCCACACGCGCGCCATCAAGGTGCTGCGGTAGATCTCGCCCTTGTGCAAGGTGCCATAGGCCACCGTGTCGCTGAGGCCGGCACGCAGAAGATTAACTGTCGGATCAGAGGACAAGCGCACGACCTCCGAGGTCGAGGGGTGTGTGACCGTCACCAGCGTGATCGGCACCTGGTCACCAGCCTGCGCATGCGCCGCCGCGCGAAAGGTGAGCGTCATCTCGCGGCTCATGGCAGCACCAGCAGGCTGGTGCTGACGCGCCATGCCGTCCCGCCGAGCGGCACCAGGCGCGGCGCGGCGCGGCCGAACTGGCACAGCCACCACGCGCTCACCAGGAGCCGGAGTCCCGCTGCCGTCAGGAGCGGGGCGCCACCAGGCGCCGCCAGCAGCGACACCCCGTGCCGCACCGGATCCGGCCGCCAGAAGGGCAGCGCGCCCTGACTCAGGGTGCGGCGCCAGAAGTCCAGAAAGATCTCGCGCTGATCGAGCGTATCGAGCCACAGATCGGCCGCCACCTGCTGCACGGCGGCCTGCGTTTGCGGGCGGACCAGGGGCGGGCCAGCCTCGGGCTCGAAAAACAGGCGCCCGTCTCCCGGCTGCTCCTCGTAGCCATCTAGCAGCACCAGCTGCGGCAAGGTAGTTGGCCACATAGCGACGCTCATAGCCGGGGCACCCCCTGATGGACCCCAAAGTCGGCCAGGGCGCGCTGAGACGCCGATCCGGTCCGCCGGAGCGAGGAGGCCACGTGCTGGTCAATCACGATATCGGTGCGCCCGGTGCGCGGGTCCGTGCGCGCCTCCACCTGGGCGCCGCCGTAGTTGTGCACCGCCACTGACGACTGTGCAGGGGCAGTGGCGGGGGCAGAGGCGCCACCCACACGGCTCGCCAGCGCCGAGATGGCGCCGGCCAATACGGTCGTCGCCTGCCCAGCCCCCTCGCCACCAGTCATCCGCACAGGGATGCGCCTGCCGTCGGGCAACGGCACATAGGCTTCCGGCGTCGCCCCCTCACCAAAAAGAGCCAACTGCGGAGAGGTGGCGACACCGCCGGCCGCATAGGCGCGCAGCGGCACCGGCCCGGCCGACGTCATGATGCCGCCGGCGGCAAAGAGCGACGTGCCGCCGCCGGCGAAGCCGCTGAGCAGGTTGCCGACGCCACCGCCGATGTTGGACAGCGCCCCCTGGATGCCGCGCACCAGGCTGCTGATGGCCGAGCCGATCGATCCGGCGAAATCGGTGGCAGAGGCAGCCGTCTGCTGGGTCGCGGTGGCGAGCTGGGTGCTCGCGGTGCCGATCTGTCCGGACGCGCCGCCCAGCGAGGTGGCCACTGAGCGGCTGGCATCGCCAAGGCCGCTGCCGAAGGAGCTGGTGGCGCTGGTGGCGCTGCCCAGCGCCGTCGAGAGGCCCTGCGTCTGTTGACGCATCTGCGCGGCCCAAGACATGTCGGGCCCCTCGACCCCAAAACGCTCGCCGCCCGCCGCATAGGTCTGCGGGCCGCCGGCGAAGCCGACACTCCCCGATGCATTGCCGGTCGCCCACGACGAGACGTTGGAGCCGCCCCGCACGGCCCCCAAAATCCCCGCATATCGATCGGCGAGGCCGGGGTCCGACGCATACCGATCTGCCGCTGCAAAGGTCTGCGAAGGGAAATAGCCGCGATCCGAGATCACCTGGCTGAGGCTCATGCCGCGGGCGGCGCCCCGGTTAAACAGCGTCTCGACAAAGGCGAGTTGAGCCTCGGCGCCCTGGCCGCCCACCTCCGCCTGCGTGATGGCGGCAAGCCGCTGGCGCAGGGCGGGGTCAGCCAGCTCCGCGTCGTAGGCGGAGCGGATTGACGCCAGAGACGCGAGCCCGCCTCCGGCGCTGCCTCCCAGGATCCCCGGCAGGCCCGAGGCGCCGGTGAGCCCCGGCAGGCCACCCGCCACGTTGACCACGCCAGCGTTGATGTTGATGACGCCGGCGCCAGCGGCGCCAAGACCGGCGACCGCGGCGCCAACCCCGCCCGCCGACGCTGCGGGAGACGCCGCGCCACCGAGACCGCGCACCAGCGAGCCGATGAGGCCGCCGCCCGAGGCGCCGCCGCCAAGGTCCGCCAGGGTGCCGGAATTGGTGCCCAGGAGCGCATTTTTGAGGGGGTTCGTGATCGCAAGGCGGGCCACCGACTTGGCGACGTCACCCATGACGCCGTCGATGGTGTCGCGCCAGTCGTCCCAGTTGGTGCCGTGCTCCACCAGCGCGTCGCCGAGGCGGTCGAGGGCGCTTTCGGCGGATGAGGTGTAGGTCTGCCAGGCGTCGCGGCGGCGCTCCAGGGTCTGGCTCTGCTCGACGATGCGTGCGGTCTGCTCGCGCAGCATCTGCGCCTCCTGCGAGCCGGTGGCGATGCCCGCGCGCCGGATTGCCTGCTCGGTGTTGAGCAGGGCGACGGCCTGCGCGCGTGCGGCGCTCGACGCACCAAGCAGCTGCCCCTCCATCTGCAGTTGCTCGATTTGGTCGCGGCCCGCCTCCCATTGCTGCCGCGCCGCCTGGGCGGCCGCCAAGCGCGTCGTCAGATCGGCATTCTGCGCCGCGGCCGAGCGGATCCGGGCCGCCTGGTCGGACTTGGGATCGATCTCCTGTTGACGGATCTGCTGCTCGGCCTGGAGCAGCGCCAGGCGCCGCGCCCGCTCCGCATTGGAGGCGCCGATCAATGAGATTTCCGCTTGCAGCTGCTCGCTCTGGTCGCGGCTGCCCTTGAGCGCCTGATCAGCCGCCTGTCCGCTGGCCAGCCGCGACTGCATCTCGGCGCGCTGCAGTTGCTGCAGCTGTAGCGCGAGCTGCTGATCGGGGTCCGTGATGCCCTGATCCCGGATCTGCTGGCGCGCCTGCAGCAGTGCGAGGGTCCGGGCGCGCTCCGCATTGGTGGCCCCGATCAGGCTCAACTCGGCGCGCAGCTGGTCGAGTTGGTCGCGCCCGGCGCGCAGGCTCGTCTGGGCTGCGAGGCTGGCGGCCGCGGCGCTGTCGGACAGGCTCTTCTGCCGCGCGCGCTCCACGCGGGCGGCCTCATCGGCTGCCGTGATCTGCTGCCCCTGCAGCGACAGATACTCACGGGTCGCCACCAGGATCGATTTCTCGACGGGGTCGCGCTCCTGCTGGATCTGGAGGTCGAGACGATCAATGTCCGCCTGCCGGTCCTTCGCGTTGGCGAGGCCGTCCAGCGCATGTCGAGTCGCCTCGATCGCGCGGGTGATCTGCCCCTGCTCCTGAGCGGAGAGACTCGGAGCCGCGCGGCCGGCCTCCAGGCGCTGGATCTGCGCCCGCAGACGCACCTCCTCCTGGAGCTGCGCGTTGACGGGCGAGCGCTGCGCGAGACCCACAGCGGCATTGCCGGCTTGCACCAGGCGCGCCTCAGCCTGGCGCTCGGCCGATTGCGCCGCGTCCTGCGCAAGCTGGCGCTCCAGCTCCGCCACGCGCTGGCGCAGACGCGCCGCATAGCCCTCGCCAAGATCCAGGCCGCCGCCGCCCTGGGTCGTTGCGGCAAGCTCCTTGCGCGCCTGCTCCAGCTGCTGTTGCAGCGGGAGGTCGCCACCGGCGATCCAGCGGCCACCAGCGCCCCATGCATTGCTCAGCCGGCGGGTAAGTGCATCCCAGGCGCGGCCCAGCGCCGTGGTGGCATCAGCCGAGCTTGCGAGGCGCTGCCGCAGGCCCTCCAGCATCACCTGCGAGGCCGCCGAAGCATCACCCTGTTCCGCCAGGCTCTTGGCGAGCCTGGCCGTGGCTCCATCCAACAGCGCCATCTGCGCCAGCTGGTCCGCCCCGGACGCCGGATCTGCAAAAACCTCACCCAGCTTGGTCGCCGCACCGGTGACGTCCGAGCCAAGCGTGGCGGCAAAGTCCTTCGCGATCGCGATGAGACCGGCGAACTGATCGGAGCCGATCCGTCCGGTGCGGGTCAGCTCGGCCGCGACCTGGCGGGCCTCCGCCACCGACAGGCCGGCCGGCGCGGCGGAGGTGTAGGCGCTGCGCTCAATATCTCCGGCAGTGACGCCGGCGCCGCGACCAAAGGAGCTGGCGGCGACCGCAGCGTCCTTGGTGGCGCGGGTGTAGCTGTACCAGGCCGAGGCGCCGAGGCCGAGCGCGGCCGTGACGCCACCGAGACCCAACGTCACCGGCGTGAGGGCGGAGCCGATCGCGGACAGGGTGGGTCCGACACCACCGAGCGCCTGTACGATCTGCGGTCCCTGCTGCATGGCGATCATGTTGAGCGGCTGCCCCATGAGGAGTCCGCCAATGACGTCATTGGCCTGGTAGGACAGGTTCGTGCGCTGGTCGGCTCGCAGGGCCGACCAGCTGAAACCACCGGACCGGCCGGCGGCGCGCAACACCGGCACCTGGGCGGCAAATGCGGTCTTGGTCCGCTCGATGGCGGCGGCCGCCTCCTGGGCGGAGAGCGCTCCGGCCCGCTGCGCATCGCGGATCTCGCGCAGCTGCCCCACATAGGTGCGCTGGGCCGCGTAAAGGGGCGAGTACTTGGCCCTGAGGCTGTCCATCGCGGCGCCATAGGCGGCAATGTCGGCCGCCCGATCGGGCGTGATCGTCTGACGAGCAACGCTCGCCTGCGCGGCCGCCTTGGCATTGGCCGCCTGCGCACTCAGGGCCGCGTCGAGCCGGTTGACGCTTGCCACCTGCGCATCGTAGGCGGCTCGCGTGCGCTGCATCGCCGCTGCATGCTCTTGCTGGCTGATCGCTCCGACTGCCAGCGCGCGGTTGATGTTTTCCGCCTCCGCCCGGTAAGCGGCGGCGGCAGCGGCAAGCGGACTATACCGGAGCCGCAGAGCATCCATCTCCGCCCCGTAGGCGGCGATGTCGGCCGCCCGGTCGGGCACGATCATCTGTCGACCGACCATGGCTTCGGTGGCCGCCTTGGCCGCGGCCGCCTGGCCGAGCAACGCCCCCTCCATGCGCCGGATGTGCGCGATCTGCGCCTCGTAGGCAGCCCCCGCGAGGCGCACCGCAGCAGCGCGCTCCCGCTCGGAGATGGCGCCGACCCGGGCGGCATCGGAGATCTCAGCCAATGCCTGACGGCGCTGGCGCTCGGCCGCATAGAGCGACACCAACTTTGCCCGCACGTCATCCATGGCGGCGCCATAGGCCGCAATGTCCGCGGCCCGGGCGGCCGTGCCGAAATCACGTCCGATACCCAGCCGCGCATTGATCGCGCTGGCGCTCGACAGGCTGTTGGTGTTGGCCGCGCGCAGGGCATCGGAGAGCTGCCGCACGGAGGTGGCGGCCGAGGCGGCCGCGCGCCCCTGCGCGCCCATTGCATCGGCAGCATCCCGACCCGCCCGTTGTGCCGTGGCGGCGACCCCATCAAGGGCCGCATCAACGGCGCCCATAGCCTGCGCCGTCTCAGCTCCGGCCTCCTGGGCATGGGCGGCGAGATCGTCGAGCGCGGCCCTGGCATCCCCAACGCCTTTGCGGGCGCGGGTTGCATCGGCAGTGATGTCGATCGCCAGTTTGAGCGCCATCAGAGAGCCTCATTGAGCACGACGAGCGCGGCCGTCTCGGCCGCCTGCAACATGGGGAAGTCGGCACTGACATCGAGCCGACGCTCCACCTCCGCGACTTGGACCAGGTCGAGGCCCAGCCAGATCAGCCCACCGAGGGTGCCGACGGCCCGCCAACACCGCTCGCAGGCCACAAAGACCGCCCACGTCCGCGCGTGGCAGGGCCAGATCTCGACCACCAGCTCGGGCGCCGGTGCCGCGTCCGCAGCCACCCGGACGCCCAGCGCCCGGAACTGGCGCAAGGCGTCGTCGTCGATGGCGGCCGGCGCGCCTGGATCCTCGCGACCCATGATTGCGAGGGTCCAAGCGCGAGCCGCCGCCGTCAGTTTCCCGCCTTGGGGCCCGTCGCCATCGCCGCATTCCAGGCCGTGGTCGCCGCGCTCCGGAACCAGGGCATCTTGAGGGCGGCCTCCAGAGCCTCGGGGGTGTATGGGGTCTCGGTGCCGTCGGCGCCCTCCACGTCGCCCCAGCCGCGGATCACCAGGCGGAGGGCCGCCTTCTGCGCGGCGGCGAGGTCACCACCCGCGTCGATCGCGTCCTGCTCCGCGGCGCGCAGCTCCTCGTCCTCGCGATAGACAAAGTCCAACCGGAAGGACTGCGCCTCCGGCTGGCCGGGCGCCGCGCCCGGGACATAGGCCACCGCGGGCCAGCTGAAGCGGGGTTCGGAAACGATCCGGAATTTCGTCATTGCAGCGGTCCTTAAGCGGTGTGGAAGGTCACTTGACGACGATGGAGAAGTCGTCGTCGCCACTGTCGCGGCACAGCATCAGCGGGATGGAGAGATTGCGGATGCCATCGGTGGCGCCATAGGTGGGTCGGCCAATCTCCAGCGCGGGTGCGGCGATCTCGACGATGTTCCCGGCGCTGGCACCGTGCTGCAGCGCCAGCGCGCCGTGAGTGCGCGCCTGCGCGATGGCGAACCAGTCCTGGGTCGCGAGGGGCTTCGCCTCCACCACGGCGGTCCCAGTGCTCTGCCGGTCGGTGATGAGGATCGAGTCCTCGCCGATGAGGTTGCGCGTCACCAGCGTGTTGGCCATGTCCAGCGTCAGGCTCTCCGCCACCTGCGCCACCCCGAACAGCGACAGGGCGGTGTTTGTCTTGTTGACGACGACGGGCTTGATAAAGCCGGCGTAGCTGGCGGCGGGCAGCGCGGTATCGGCCACGGGGCCGAGCAGCCCCCGCAACGTGAATTTGATGTGCGGGATGCGCTTGGTCGCGAATTCCACGGTGAAGGTGCCGCGCGCACCCACCAGCGCGTGGTTGACGCCGTCCAGATTGACGAAAAGCGTCGCCGACTCGGGGCTCGCGGTGACCGGCGTATAGGTCACGCTGGTATCCGGCGTGACGACCTCCGCCATGGAGCAGGCGCGCAGCAGCGCGCCATAGGCGGGGATAGTGCCCGCCGCACCGGCGCCGGCCACCTCGACTGACCCCTCCAGCTGGGCATAGTCCCCCGTCAACAGGATGCCGGCGTGGCCGAAATAGGGAGACAGCAGCCCGCGCTGCTCCTCTTCGCCGGCCAGCGGAGTGAGGGTGACCTCGGTCATCTGCATGGCGTCGGCAGCGCCGGTGGGCGCCGAGGACGTGCCGTAGTCCGCCTCGATCTTGGCGAGGACGGCGAGCTTGCGTTCGAAGCGCTTTGCGGTGAGGGCCATGGGTCAGGCGTCCTTGTTCTGGCGGCGGGTCTTGGTCTTGCCGACCTGGGGCTCGGGAGCCGGCACCTCGGAGGCGTCGGCAGGCGCGGGTTCGGGGGTCACCTCGGGCACCCCGGGGACATTGGGCCGCAGCTGCCCGCTCTGCGGGTCGCGGATGTAGGAGCCGCCCGAGGCGGGCCAAGGATGGGAGGGCATCAATCCATCTCCACGTAGAGCGAGGGGGTGTAGACGTCGCGCCACGCGATCAGGCCCGGCGCGGCATCGGTCGGTGCGCCGCCGGCATAGAGGCACGGGATATCCACCGGGCCGTCGGGGCCGTCGCCCCAGCCCAGCAAGGCCACCCGCACCCGCTCGCGCAGAGCTTCCAATCCACCGGCAGCCAATGCGCCGGCGCCAGCCGAATAGCCGGCCGGCGCGATGAGGATCACGGCCACCGACCGATCGACCCGCTGGCGATACAGGACGGTTTCCGCTTCCGGACGCGCCTCGTCCGCCACCGGCACCACGATGGCGGCAGGCAGATCGGCGGGATCGTCATCGCGGTCCCACGACAGACGTCCCTCGACCACCGCCAGCAGGCCGGCGGGCACCGCGCCCTGAAGGCGTGCCACCACGGCACCGATCAGGCGGCCTGCGGCACCATCCATGCTTTCGAGCCCCCCCGCGAGCCCCCCTGCTGCCGCGCCCTCGAAAGTCTGCGTGTCGAGTTGCAACGCCACCTGATGGCAGAGCACGCCGGCAAACATCACCGGCGCGATGGCGAGCAGCTGGACGCCGGCCGCGCCCTCGACGGCCACGCCGCGGGCCACACCCCCGAGGGTCGGGTCCGCGACCTCGGCGGCGATGATGGCATCGGCGAGGTCCGAGGCAGTGATCTCCGACTGGGCCGCGTCGACAAGCGAAAGCATCCCCGTGATCGCCCACCGGTCGGTCACCAGCACCCGACCGGAGGCGAGCACGCGACGCCGCGTCGAGACGCGATTGACGCGCCAGCCGCGCACCGCTCCCGCGTGGCTATAGAGGTCGATGAAGCCCTTTTCGGTGGCGGCGAAGCGCTCCCAGGCATGCACCCGACCGATGTCGGGGATGGCCTCCAGTAGCGCCACCAGGGCGGCACGGATCGCGGTGGCGCTCATGGAGCAATCCTCCCGACCGCCCGATCAGCGGCAGCAGCGAGCAGCTCTTGGATCTGGCCCTGAGTCGCCGCGAGGCCCTGCGCGAACATGTGGTGCGCCGGCGTGCCCTCCTTGGCGATCTTTGCGGCGATCGCGAAGGCGGTGGCCCGGGCCTCCTTGCCTGTTTTGCTGAGCTTGCGCCGGACCCAATCGGCGAGCGGCTCGACCGGCGGGCGGTGCGGGCGCGCGCCTAGCTCGACCGGGAGGACATAGGCGAGCGAGGTACCAACGGCGCCCGATACCTTGTCGGCCGCGAGGACGACGGGCAGCGCACCGATGGAATCGCGCAGCGTGCCGGCGCCGGACGTCGGCGTGCGCTCACGCACCTCGCGCTCCAGGAGCATCTGACCCTCGACGATGGCGGGGACCATTTCCTCGACGAATACATCGGGGGCGGCGGCGAGGGCGGCATCCACCGGGCGCACGCTGATGGTGACCACATAAGGCTCAATCATCCGCGGCGCCTCCGGAACAGCAGGCGATGCTCGCCCGTTGTGGATGGCAACGGCGGATTGACGGTCACGGAGGCGGCTTGGACGCGCTTGGGGTCGATCCCCAGGAGATCGTGGTAGCGGCGGCGGGCGGTGCTCGCGCGGGCGGCGTAATTCGGGCCAGCCTCCTGGTGGTCGACCGCGTCCGCCTGGATCACGCTGGAGTGGTCGCCGGACGTCATCGCCGCCACCTGGTCGAGCAGCACCGCGGCCGCGTATTGTGCCACGGCCTCCCGGTCGCCCGGCGGCAGTGTGTCCACGTCCTCGCCGATTTCGTGAGGCAAGGTCCACGTCAGCCGGCAGGTGGCGCCGGCCGGGATCGCCCGCGGCAGGCCAAGGACCTGGCCGGCCGGGGTGACCAGCACGGCCCACGCATGACGCGGCATGATGCGTGGCGGCACGTGGCCGACCGGATACTCGATAGTAAGGGCGATGGAGGCCTCGACGTCCCACCCTTCGGGCAGGTCCAGATGCCGGGGCACCGGCGCATCCTGCGCGACCAGGTCGGACACGCGCGTGCGCGGCCGATCCTTGCCGTACTGGACGATGGCAAGGGACACGGCGCGGTCGCGGGCCTCCTCGCCCACGCGGCCGACCACGTCCCGCACCAGGTCATCCACCAGCGCCCGCAGCTCCTGGAGCATGGTCAGGCCACCACGGACTTATAGAGGCCGCGGAAGTCGAGGACGTTGCCGCCGTAGATGTGGCGGATCTTCCAGGTCAGCTTGTCGTTGGAAAACATGCTGCCGGAGGTGGGGCTGTCCTGAACAAGCAGCTCGGGCTCCTCATTCCCGTCCAGGAAGCCGAGCTCCACGGTGGGGATATCGGCAGGATCGGCCGACAGGCACCAGTCATTGGCATCCGTCCAGTACCAGACCGGGATGATGTTGGGTGACAGGCTCTGGACGAAGGTCTTGTCGTTGTTGGTGTTGCGGCGGAACAGGTCGGCCGCCGTTTCTTCCAGGTCGGAGGGCACCCACAGGTTGCGCGGGCCGATACCGAGACGGTCGAGGGAGCCGGCCTCGGTCTGTTTCAGCATGGCGAGACGGCCGGCGGCCAGGGCCGCCGCAGAGAGCGCCGCAGTCCCCAGATTGCCATGGTCCACGTGGAACAGCGCTTTGGTGTCGTAGATGGCGGGATTCAGGCGCAGGAAATCGAGGACGAACTTCGCGAGCGTGCGCTTTGCGGCGCGCGCGAGGCGGGTGGGGATGCGCTGGACGACGCCGACGTCATCGTTTTTGATCATCTCCAGCGTGATCGACTCGGTGCCGCCACGCTTGGAGACGGCATACTCGGCGACCTCGTCGCTGGGCGAGGTGACGGGCGCGTAGGCGCCACCCTCGGCGACCGCGGGCAGGTCGCCGTAGCCACCCCAGCGGGTGCGCTCCTGGGTCCGGAAGTCGCTCACCGGCACCGGCGCGCCGGTGAGCTGGCGCCACACGTCATAGATGGACGGGGTGCGATAGTCGGCCACCATCCGGCGGGTGATGCTGTCGCCCAGCACCGCGTCGAAGCTGGTGCTGTCGAGAGCCTCGCGCAGCAGCGCCTGATCGCAGTCGCGCAGGCGGCCGGTCACCCGCTCGTCGCCGGTGATGGCGACGTAACACGCCTTGATCGACCGCGCATGGCGGTGATCCTTGTGGTCGGGATCGAAAAACGCCTCCAGCATGGCGTGCGTCTTCTCCGCCCGGGTCTCCCCGGTCTCGATACGGGAGACGGCGCCCAGACCCTGCACGCGGCCCGCCGCGCTGAACGGAGCCAGGTACGCCTGCTCGGCCGCGATGGCGGCCGTCACCGCCTCCGGCTCATAGTTGCCGCGCGCCTCCAGCAGATCCAGCACGCGGGTACGGGCGGCCTCCGGCAAGGTCGAGCGGCCGACCTGCTCGCGCGCCGCCTGGCGCGCCTCCACCAGGCGCAGCGCCTCGGTGAGGTCGGCCTGCGAGAGGCCGGCCGGCGCCGCGGCACCCTGGCCAGCGGCACCCTGATCATTGTCGCGACCGCCCTTGGCGAAAGCGTTGTCAAGTGCCTCGCGCAGCTCGGCGTCGGTGATGGCATCCTCGTCGCGCCCCGAGAAGAACATGGGGCGGCGGCGGCGAAGAAGGTCGATGAGGTACTGGCGCATCGGCTTGTCCTGCACGGGGTCGGAGGGGGCGGGATCGGCCTCCAGCACGTCGAGCACGCGCCCGCCGGCGCCGGGCTCGACGATGAGGTCGACCGAATTGACGCGGGTAAAACGCCCCACGCGGCGCACGCCACTTACGGTGCGAAACGTGCCGCCCGCGTCGATGCTGAGCCCAAAGAGGTCAGCCATGCCGCGCGAGAGTGCCTCACGCAGGCGGACGATCATGGGATCACTCGGATCGAGCACATCCCAGGTGGCCTCGAGGGCGCCGGTATCGGGTTCGTGGCCGGCGACGAAGGTGACGCCGGAGAGGCGCCCCAGGACGGCGCGCGGGTCCCGGCCACGGGAGGCCAGATGCTCGCCGTCCGCCTTGACGATCACCCGCGCGCCCTCAAAGAGCGCAGCACCCTCGCGCAATGCGTCGTCGGGATAGTAGTTTCCGTTAAGGCTGCGGCCCGCGCGGATGATGCAAACCCGAAAGCGGTTCGCCTCCTGGGCCTCCAGCACAGCGCCCGCGGTTCCGCCCGCGGCAGCTGCGCCGGCCGCGCTCTCGAGGAATCGGCCCTCGACCAGGACATGATGGGCCACGGTACCCATCACAACATCTCCTCGCCGGTGGCGGTGTCCACCACAGCGCCGGTCGCCCGGTCGATCCGATACTTACGGCCGGCCGAGGAGACGATGAGCAGCGCGTCCTCGGCGAGCCGCCAGCTCAGCACCTGGTCAGCGCCGCCGAGGATCGACAGGCTCGGCGCCTCGCCCCGCGCCGCAATCTCCGCCAGCTCCCCCAGTCGTGCAGCCATCTCAGCGCGGCGCGCCATCCGCGCGGCGGCAGCAAGATCGGCCGAGGAGGAGGCAACAGCCGCCTCCTCCTCAGCCTCGCCCGTTTCCGACGGCCGGTGGATCGGGGTGCCCTGCCTGGCAGGAGCATCCTCCGAACCACCCGACGCCGGCGCACCCATGTCGGGCTCGGGCTGCGCGGCGGGGCCGGCGATACGCTCTGCCGGCGGCTCGCCCCCGTGGGTGTGATTGGAGATGTCACCAGCAGGGATGGGGGCGACCGGCGCCGTGGCGTCGGTCGGAGCGGAGGCGTCAGTCGCCTGCGTGGTGCTGGCCGCGCCGCTCGGCTTCGCAGCGGAGCGGGCGGCGGTCGGGGATTTGAGTGCCTTCGCCATGATGCCGGATCATGGGCAGCGTCACGCGGCAGATCAGTCCCCAAGCGCTTGGCGGGGAGCTGGCGTGAGGCGATAAGACAGGGGCGGACGCGGCACCGCCCCTCACATGGGCGCTGGCGTCGCCGTTAAAGGGCCGTTGAATGCGCTGGGCGGGCAAGAGAGGGTGTGAGGTGCTTAGCCCGCCCCACGCCATCAAACGCCCGCCTACGGCCTCGCCTCGCGATCCGCGGGGGAGGCGGACAGGCCGCCGCCGGGCGACCGTCGAAGCACTCAGGTGCATCGTCCGCAGCCCACGCCAGCGGCGCGCCCCGAAACCAGGTTACCGACCCAAATATAACTCGCACCGCGGAAATGTTGATAGGGCCGCGGCGTCCCGCGCAACGCGATGCGATCCGCAGTCCATGCGGCGGAGATGCCGGCGGCGCTCATGATGCTCGGCTCCTGCCGGGCAACAGCGCCTGCGACGCGATGGGTGTCGCCGCGCGCACCTCCTCCACCTGTCGCGCCGCGGGCGAGGTCGCCAGCTCCTGCGCGCTGTAGGGGCGCGGGCCAGGCGTCGAGACCCGCCAGTGGCGCATGTATGGGAGCGAGGCACAGCCGCAGTTGATCCGCTCACCAAGCGGGATGGAGGGGTCGCGCGGCTTTGGGATCTCCAGGCCGCCAACCATAAACGGCTGATCCACATCCACGATCTGCCCATCCGCAAGATCGTGGGTGATGCGCGCATGGAGCTTTCCGGATCGGCGCCACTGCTTTTGTAGTCCGGCAACGCCGGCTGCCTTGGCCTGCTCCATGCGCTGCTGACCAGCCTCGGAATAGACCGTCCCCAGCTCGTCGCGCACGATCCGCCGCGCCCGGCCGGCGGACGTGTCGAGCAGCTCGCCAACCTGGCGCGCCGCCTCGAAGGGACTCCTCAGGCCGAGCGCCGCCTGTCCGATCTCTTGATTAATGCGGTTGACCGCCGTGGTGGAAATGTCGCGGATGCGGTCGGCCTGGAACGACCGCATGGCGATCAACAGCCGGGCATCCAGCGCCGGCAGCTGGCCCGACAGGTCGATGCCGCCGGCCGCGAGCGGCTGCACCACCAGGTCGGAGCCCGCCAGCCAGGCGCGGTCCAGCCCCCTGGTCAGCACGTCCGTCGCCCCGCGCTCGAACAGGTCCATAGTGCGCCGCACCTCGACGGAGAGATGGCCGAGGCGCCAGCTCTCGAAGGACGAGGGAGTCCCGGCCAGTGCCGCAAGGATGCCGGTGCGGGCCTGCTCCAGCCACACCAGCACCTCGCGGACCGTGTCGGTCTGGATGAGCACCGAGCGCCGCAGCTGCTCGCGACGCTCCCGGCGGAATCGGCGGGCCCGCTCTTTGTCGTCCATTACGCGCCCGATGCGGTGGGCGGAGCGCCTGGCGCGGCCGCGTCATCATCATCCGGCTCGCGCTCCTCGGCCGCCGGTGGCTGGCGAAACACGTCCGCCTCCTCACGCTCCCCCTTCGCGCGGCGCGCGGCCTCCAGCTCGGCGGACGCATCAATCTCCACCCCGAGCTTGCCGGCGATGCCGGCAATGAGCTTGACGGCGGTCTCCTCGGTCATGAGGCCGCGGTCGACAGCGGAGGCGACCGCGGCCACCAGCTGGGCGAGGGCCTGCGCATAGCGCGAGACATCGACCGATTGCATAGGCGGGAAATCCGCCCGAGGCCGCATGGATTCCGGCAGCACCTTCGTCGCCCGGCCCGTGGCCGCGAGCCGCGCCCGGATGACGTGTCGCGCCTCCGCCTCAATGATCGCCTGCCACAGCAGCTGGCGGCGGCGAAAGACTTTGTAGGTGGGCTCGTCCATCTCAGCCGCGGTCGCCCGATTGACGTCGCCGCCGCCGCCGTACCAATGCTCGGGGATGGTTGCGCCACCCAGCACCTCATTGCGTACAACGCGCAGGGTTTCGGAGGCGTCCGCGGCTTCGAGCTTGGGGGAGATCGACTCCCACTTTTCCGCGTCGTTGTGCACGCGCACCGACATTGGCGACGGAGGGGCAATATCGCCGGCGCGCTTAGCGACCTCCTCCGGCGTCGCGCCGTTGAGGGTGACGTCCCAGATCGCCGTGCGCAACGCCGCCGCGCGTTCCACTTCACCAAAAATGAGCTGGGTGTAGGCGTCCGCAATGTCGATTGCGGACAACAGGTCGGACCGGCCGCGCCGGCCCGTGAGCAGGTCGTTCACGCGCCAGAAATGGCAATCGCCTGCGGTCATCTGTGCGCGTAGGGCGATCGCGGGAGACAACAGTAGGTCGACATCCTCGCCGTCGAGGATGATGCGATAGGTCCGCTCCTCGCCGCTCCCGTCCCGCACCTTGAGGCCGATGGGCAGGGCGGCGTTGTCGGGATCGACGATCACCTCCGTGATCGCCGTGGGGTCTATGGCCCCGTGCCGAATGAGACCACCCGGCCCCGTAAAGACGACGATGACCTGCTCACCAAACAGGGCCAGCTCCCGCACCCGCTTCTCAAGGTGGAGGTCGAGCCGGGTGATAGGGTCGCCCCACCAGGCGTCGAGCCACGCCTGCGCCTCGTCATCTTCGCAGGTCACCTGGATCCCATCCCCCAAGATGAATGCGATGGGCAGCTCGATCAACCGGTTCGCCAGGCGGTGCTGCTCCCAGGCGTGGTGCGCCAGCTCCTGCATGCGTCGCTGGGTGGTGGGCTTGAGATCGCGCTCGGAGGTCGAGAGTGGACGCCACCCCTGCTCGCCCGACGCCTCTACGGAGCAACCGGCGGGCTCGGGTCCGGCCGCAGGTGCTACCCCCGTGAAAAGCCCTTTAAACCACCCAAACATGATCATCTCCCGCGGAACAAATGCATCGGCCGATCGGCGATCAGCCGCCCGCGACCAAAACCGCCCACGGGCCGCACGAGCGGTGACGGCGCGACGGTGACGCCGGCCGGCTCCACCAGGTCGCTGGCGGCATGGATGCCCAAAAACGCCGCCCAGGTACGATCGGCATGATCATCGTCGCGCTCGGCCACGAACCGCGGGGCGCCGGTGGCCGAGGCGATCTTGCGGAGCTTGTGCAGGTCCGAGCGCAGGGCCACGTCGCCGGCCGGAATGCGCACGGTGCGATCCTCAAACCGCTCCTTACCCGCCGTCGCCAGGATCAGCTTGTTGGGCGGCGTGAACAGCACCCCTTCCACCCGCGATCCCCAGCGGCGCTGCGCGTCCTCCACCGGGTTTTCGCCCATGCCGGTCTGGTCGATGCAGGCCCGTGCGACGCGGTAGCGCTCCATCACGTCGTTGAATGCGTCATCCATAGCCCGGAAGGTGGCGCGCTTCTGGGTGACGATCTCCCGGCACCAGAGCACATCACCCACCTGCTCCCACACCCATATGACATGCAGGTCATGCCGCCGGCCGATATCGCGGCCCACGAAGCAGGGCCCGCCCTGATAAAGCGCGGGGTCACCGGCGGCATCTTCTTCGACCGACGAGATGAGGTCGTAGGAGAGCCAGGCACTCGCCTCGTCGAGCCACTTCAGCTCATATTCCTGGGACCACAGGTCATCGTCGGCGAGCCCGGCGCGCAGCTCATTGATGTTGCGTGGCAGTCCATCCGCTACGGCCTGGTAGATGTCGACCACATGCCGCGACCACACATCGTCAGCGGCAGTCATGATCTCATAAAACTTGTTGCCCTTGCCGTTGGGCGTGGATGTCACGCGCAAGCGCAGTCCATTTTTTGAGATGATGGGGTAAAGGGCGCCCCAAATGGCTTTGGAGTCCTTGTGGATCGCGAACTCGTCGAGGAAGACGTTGCCGGAGAAGCCGCGGGCGGTGTCTGGGTTGGCGGGCAGCGCGATGACGCGCGATCCATGCGGGAAGGTGACTTCGAGCGCGTTGTGCTTGCCCTCGTCGCCCTGCCACTCGTAATCGTGAGCTTCAAAGCCGAGCCGATAGGCGGCGGCGTGACGCTTGATGCCCTCATTCATGGCCTCGCGCGCCTGCCGTTCGCCTCGCGACAGGATCACCCATAGCTTCCGACGCCGCTGCACCGCCGCCGCATAGCAATCATCCACAATTTCGAGCGTCGTCGTGAATGTCTTTCCGCTCTGGCGTGAGAACATCCCCGCCTTGAATCGGCTCTTATCCTGGAGCCAGCGCTTCTGATAACCGTGGAGCGGGACGGCGGGCGTCATTCGTCGAAGATCCCATAGATGTCCTCGCGAACCTTCCGCAGCACCTCGGCGCCATCCAGCGGCGCGGCCCCATCCATCTCGCTCGCGATCTTCTCCACGGCCGCACGGGCCTGCTCGGCCAGCGACTTCTTCAGCGTGAGCAGACGGTCCTGGTCGGACTTGGCGGCGGTCGCCAGGTTGCGCAGCGTCTCGGACAGCAGCTTGGCGCTCTTGGGGTCCATGGTGACCGGGTCGCCATCGGCCCCCGCCATCAGCTCCATGACCGAGGCGTGGAGCGCGGCGATGTTCATGCGCGCCACGCGATCGTCCGTGCCCTGGTCCTCGAAACGGGCCATGATCTGCTCGGCGGCGGCGCGGCTGTTGTGCAGCCGCTGGCGCACCACGTCGAACTTCTTGATGTACTCGCCGAGCCCGGAGCGCCCCACGTCGGCCTCAAGCTCCCGCAGCTTGCCGAAGATCTCGTCAATGGTGCAGCCCTGCTCCCGCAGCCGGCCGATCATGTCGCGCAGCTCGGCGGGCAGGCGGTCGACCTTGGAGGGCCGGGCCATCAGGCCACGTCCGGATATTCGATGCCGGGGATGGGGTCGAGGCGCCGCGCGAGATAGGCGAGGCCCCTCTTGCTCAACACCAGCGTCTTCACTCTGCCCTGGTAATAGTCGACGGCGATGAGGCCGGCGGCCTCCAGCGCGGCATGATCCGCCGCCACCGCCTCGACGGAGGCATGCCGGCCGCGAAATCCGAGCTGGTGCAGGCAGGTCAAAAGCAGGCTTTCGTTCGCCGCGCCCTCGTTTTCGTGGAGCACCCTGAGGGTGGCGAGCCGCCGCGATCTGGCGGTGTCGTCGGCGTATCCGCTCATGCCGCGTCCCCCTTGATGAGCCGATCCTCGACACGGGTCAGGGCGCGCGAGATTGAGGTCAACTCGCGCTGCGAGCCCTCCATGGAGCCGGCGATGCGCGCCACTTCCTGGCGCAGGTCGGCCATATCCTTCGCGGTCGGCAGGTGCTCCAGGTCGGCCTCGATCCGCAGCGTGCGGCGGTCGATCTCGCCAATCTTGCCGCCGACATCGTCCTCAAGGCGTTTGATGTCCTTGGCGCGTGCGGCGGCCTCGGCGCGGACATCGTCCTGCGAGGCCAGCCCTTTCTTCGCGGCCCATAGGAGCCAGCCGTAGACCATGGGCACCGCGAGGGCGAGTGCGGGCCACCACTCCTTAAGCCACTCAGGCATGCCACCCTCACATCAGCCGCGCGTCGCGATAGGCGTCGACGGTGGCCGTCTCGGCCCGCCCCGAATTGCGCCAGACGACATAGGAGACGCCGACGACGGCCAGCGCCCAGGCCCACAGCGGCACGGCGCCAAGCATGTCCTTGAGCGGCGAGAGCTTGTCGGTGGCGACCGAGATATTGTCGACCAGCCAGACCAAGAAGGCGAAGCCGGCGGCGACGAAGCCTTGCCCCTTCGCCCAAAGCCGCGCCGACCGCGCGGCCGTGACGCCCGGAACCTTGGCCGCCACCTCGGCCACCGTGGCAAGGGCGCGGGTCGCCGCGATCTCACGCGGCTGCGCGCCGGCGAGCGCCACCAGGAGGTCCGGGGTAATGGTCGGGTCGAGAGGCAGATCATTGTCAGCGCGAAAAGCGAGGATGCCAGCGCGCGTGCGAGAGCCAGCCTCACCATCCACATTGCCGACCTCCGCATAACCCAGCTCGCGCAGCCGCCGCTGCACGCTCTTGATCGTCTCTTCCGAGGGCGCCGTCGCGGACGGCGTGGGAGGATCGGTGCCGATCGCCGTTTTGCCCGGCAGCGCCGCGACCGCCTTGGCGATGGCATCACAGGTGTCTTCCGAGGGCTCGCCGGTGGGCTCCAGCCCCAGCTGCACCTGAGCGGCGCGCACTGCCTTCATCGTCCGGGCACCGTAGATCCCATCCGCACCCGAGGGGCCGAGGCCGAAATGCAGAGCGAGGAGGTTGTTCTGCAGGGCCTTGACCTCGGCTGCACCGAGAGTCATTCGAGGAGCCAGCGCCCGCTCGCACGGCGGGCGCACCAGGGCGTCCAGCTCCATCAGGCGCGCCAGCAGCACCATGGCGCCCGCCTGGCCGCTAACGAGATTAGAGTCCCACGCCCCGTCAGCCGCGTACTTCCCGTGGGCGTAGTGGTTGGAATAGCTCCACAGGTAGGGGCTCAAGACGCTGGAGTGATAGAGGCGATACCCCCACCCGTTGTAGCCCTCCAGCTCGTAAGCGATGCGCTCGACGCTCCAGTTGGTGACCTCGTCGAGGCCGTCGTAGTCGATCGCGTCGATCGCGCTGACCTCCCAGCTAAAGGGGGGCGCGCCGCTCACAGGGCGGCCGCGCGGCACCTGCTTGGTGCGCGCCGAAAGCGGGTCGCCATTGTGCAGATGGGTCCCGAAATCGAGACCTGCCTCCATGGCGTGGATGATCCCGACCACGTACCACGGCACGCCGGTCGCGGCCGCGACGGTCGCGTAGCGGCTCTTGTTCTTGGCGATCTTGCGGGCAACGGCATCGACGCGGGCAGCCTTGTCCGGGCGCACCGTCATGTTGATCCAGAGGCGCGCATATTCGGGCCACAGGGACGAAAAGGATGGGCGAGCCATGGGGCACGTACTCCGGCGCAACGCGCCGACGGGCGCGCGATCGTGCCAAAGCATGGCGTGCGCGGGCGCCGGGATCTAACCCCAAGCGCTTGGCTGGCTCAGAGCAGCGTAAGCTGGTTGCCGATCGGCGTCTTGCCGCTTTTCGGTTTCTGGCCGCGCACCCAGGCGGCGACAGACACATCGGATGCATGCATCCGCCGCGCAATGTCGTGGATGCCGAGACCACGCGCTGTGTGAAGGTACTGTGCGATCCACTGCTTGGCGAGAGGCACCCGCGTGGCACGCCCCACCTCGCGCTGCAGGGCCTGGACGCCATCCAAGCCAACCAGATCCAGCGCCCGCGACCGCTGCCGCTCGCGCATCGAAAAGCTCATGGGCGCCCCGCCAAATGCGAGCAAGAAATCAACGGCCCTGTCGAGGCCGAGCGCCCGGACGTAGGGCGCCACGTGGGCGGGGACCGGAGGCGCGCCATCACTCATGGCGCACCCCCTCTGCTTGCTGAGCCTCGGCGACGGCTGAGCGATCTCCACGGATGACGGTGACGACATGGCTGCCGCGCAGGATGTAGCGGAGACCGTCCGCCACCACGCCGACCGCGCCGGCGGCAACGGCCGCGCGCACACGTGTCGCGATGTCGCGCCGCACAGCCTCCACGTCAATGCCGAAGCGCCGCTCCAGCTCGCGCAGGACCGCATGGTCCGAGACGGTGGGTGACGGCGGGCGGCTCATAGACCGGCCTCCTTCTCCCAGGCCGCCCACGCTGTTTGCTCCGCCGCGCGGGCGCGCTTCGCCTTCCGCTCCGCGTAGATCCGGGACGCTTCGAGGCGGAGGACCTCGTCCTGTGCGGCGATATAGGCGCGCTCGGCGCTCCGCCATTTCGCAGGGGGGGCATGAAACGCGGCTTGTGCGGCATCGAACGCAAGGGACCGCTGTTCGACGGCATCCATCCAGGCGGCCCACGCATCCTGCGCCGCGCGCTCGCAGCGAAGCGCCTCCGCGCTCAGGCTCTCATGTCGCGCGCTGAGGAGATCCGCCCGGCGCACGCGCATGGCAAGCCCCGCGCGCCTGGCGACGGCGAGCAGCTCCTCACGGGTGAGGTCGTCGAGCGTGGTCGGCAGAGCGTCAGCCATGGGCACCTCCCAGGTGCGCCGCGATCCGCGGCAGCCATTCGTCGGCGCGGGCCATGCCGTCATCCACCGAGGCCACATATTCGGAGACCGGGAACCCGGACAGCGCCGGCCACTCGATCACCAGCACCAGGCGCCCGGAAATGGCCGACTGGAAGATGCGTGCGGTGACGCCACCGGGCGCCGACCCGATGCGGGAGGCGTACCAGTAGGGCCCGCGTTCCTCGGGCCTCGCCCACGCGAAGGACGCGGGGGAAGCCCCCTTGTCGATTTTCGGCACCGGGTCGGAAGCGCTGAAAAGGTCGGTTTGAAGGGCCATTCAATCCTCCTTCGGCACGCGCTTGAGGGCGCGGCGAAGCGCGGCGCCACCGGTGCGGATGGCGGCATCGATCTCGGCGTCGGAGAGTTCGCCGATGGAGCGCGCCGGCACGTCGACACCGAGGGCCGCAAGGCGGCGCTGTTGGGCCGCGAGCACCGCGATCTTCGAGGCGCGGGCGCCGCCCTTGCTGGGCCAGTGCACGTCGGCTGCGCGGGCGAGCCAGGCCTTGATCGCATCGACGGCGCGGGAGGCGTCTGCGGCGTCATGGAGGAATCGGCTGTGGTCGAGCCCGGTCTGGCGCCGAACGAAGGCGTGCAGCGCCGTGTCGCGCTTGTCCTCGACAACCCCGAGATTCCAGGCGCTGAGCCACAGCACCTGCAGCTTGGCCCGGTAAGGCCCATCGGCCCGCCCCGCAGCCCCGGCCCCGCCCTGAAGGTCGTTGAGCCGGTTGATGACCGAGACCGCCTCGCCGGCGGTCAGCTCGCGGCAGGAGCGCTTGCCCCCGGCCACGGCCGCGATCATGTCCCGCCGCTCCGCCTCATTGAGGCCAAGCCGCTTGCTGGCCGCATGGATGGCCCCAATCTGCCCGCTGCTGATCGCGATCATGAGCGACCTCCCTCAATGGCGAGGGGGCGGACGTCCTTGCCGGCGATGCCGTGTGCGATTGTGACATCGCCACCGGCGGCGTACCCCGCGGCGGCCGCTCCATCGAAACGTGGCTTCCGCAGCTTCGAGCTCATGACAGTAGTCGAGGTATGCCGGGTGCGGCATGCACCAAGTGCCTCAGCCTGCGCCGCATCGCTGATTGTGGCCGCGAACATCTCCAGGAGCCGCGCCCGCAGGCGCACCACCATGCCGCTGGCGAAGTCTGTGAGTGCCGCGCGGCGGGTCTTCGTGGTGCGCCGGCGCTTGTATTCCTCCCCCTCTTTGTAGCGCCGGGCCTCCCGCAGCACCGCGCCCACCAGCACCTCGTACAGATAGGCGGCCACCTCCGGCCCCGGCGCGCGGCCGATGAACTCCACCTGCCGATCGGCAACCATAAGTACCGCGTGCGTGTTGGTGGCCCGCATCACCGAGGCACAGATGTGGGCCCGCCAGGCGGAGCGCGTCGTCGTCTCGGTGGCGCGTTCCGCCACCATATCGACATCCGCGTCGGAGAGGCCGGCCTCAGCCATCAGGCGCGCAGCCATCTCCGCTGCGGCAAGCGCCTCGGCTTCCGAGCAGCCGGATGCCACCACTTTCGCCCGCAGCTTTTGGATGCGGGCGCGAATCTTGTCGGCCTCGGTCATACGTCGTCCCTCCTATGCTGCTTGGGGTTCCAGGTGTCGTGTCCGGGCCAGGGCTCGGGTCCGCTGAACAGGTCGGCGCAGAAGCTCTCCGGCCTCAGCTGCGCGAGCATCTGCCGGGCTTCGTCCGGCTTCTGGCTGTGCGCACGGCGCGGGGACTCGATAAGATTGCGGATGCTGCGCGACCCGATGCGCGGCGCGCCGATGGTGCCGAGGATGAATGGCTCCGTCGCGCTGCGCAGGATGTATCCTGTCCCGAATGCGCGCTTGCCGGAGCGGGTGGTTTTGGTCCACGAGCCACCTGTCTTGTAGGCCACTCCCCAGGCGGAAAAGCATCGCAGCGCCGACGGCAGCTTCGGCCAGGTCACCCAGCACCAGACGAGACAGTCCCCGGATGCCAGATGGCCGATCGGCAGCGCGGCGATATCGTCGTCGCACATGGTCTCGTAGTGCGCTTCGGGTGCCTTGCCGTAGCCGCTTGCGCCGTACATCTCGTACGACCAGGGCGGGTCGAGTAGCAGCCCGCCGTATTTGAGCGGGGTGAGGGATCCAAAGGGCCAGCGGCTCATCACCCCCCCCGCATTGACGGCTGCCGACAGGTCGGCGGGCGTGATCACGACGCGGCCGCCAGCGCCCGCGCCACAGTGCGGCGAAAGCGCATGAGGATACCCAGAGCCTCCCTATCGTCCGCCTGGGCCAAGTGGGGGACGAACAGGGTCTCCCCATCCCGATCGGCTGCTGCGCCGATCACGCGACGCAGCAGCGCTTCATCCGGCTCGTCGACGATGATGAGCCGACTCGTGGGTACCCGATGGGAGACGGCGATCGCGCCGGCACGATCTGTATGGGCGAAGTATGTCATGCCGCCCCCCTCACGCCTTGGCCATATGGATCGAGATGGTGCTCCACTCGTCGTCTGCCGTTGCGCGCTCCTGGAAGTGGAAATAGGCCTTGGAGCCGACGACCCGGATGCTGTCGCGGATAGCGTCCATCGCGCGCTGCCACCGTTCGTCCTCGATCGCCACGCGCAACAACATGAACAGCTCGGCGCGATTGACCTTGCCCTCCTTATCCACCTGGAAGGCGCGCTGCACGATCGCGCGAAGGTTCTCGGAGGAGCCGGCGGCCCATTCCGTGAGGCACTCGTCCACCAGCTTCTTAGCTGACTGCAGCTCCGGACCGAATTCCAGCAGGTCCGCCATCTTGAGCGTCACCTTCAACGTGCCGTCGAAACTGGTGAGCGTCACATTGCCTTTCTTCCCGCCGATCTTCGCGCCGTACTCCTGGTCGACCAGCGCTTGGAACGAGCTGACATCCTCAACGCAATGCTTTTTGAAGCGCGCGACCTGGGCCGACAAATCGCGGGCATAGGCGATGATCTTGCGCACCTCTTCATCCATCAACTTGTCGATGACGTCGACTTTTCCAACTGGGACGAGAGCATGGGAGGAATCGCGCATGTATTCTTCGCCGTGCACGACGATAATCGGCGAGGCGATCTCTATAGCGGCGGCGGGCCGCATGCAGTCACTCTGCGTGTCCATCGGTCTGCTCCTGATTGAGAGGGGCTTTAAGAGGGGCTTTAAGGGTCACGTAGCCGTAGGCGGCCAGCGCGTTGGCGAGGTCGTTGTGGGCGGCCAGCACATCAGCTGCGACGAAGAAGTGGGTCGCGCGGTCCCGCGATAGGGCCGCGAGGTGGTTGGCGGCCATGAGCGCGATGGCGTCGAGGGCCTGGAGCCGGTCCGCCATGGCGAGGATGTCGTCGACAGACACCCCGGTGGCGGCGCGCCGTGGTGCGCCGCTGGTCATGATGTGGGTCGCCACGGCCATGGCATCGCCCGGCTGCGCGGCCGCGGCGCTCATAGGCCACCCGCCATCAGCCGGCGCACCGCACGGTCGGCCCATGTGCGGCCCATCGACTTACGCAGATCCCGCCAGTCCTCCTCCAGGTCGAAAGGCACCCAGTTGGGCACGATGACCGCACCACTGATGTCGACCCCCGCCTGCCGGGCGGCGGCATAGACTGACTTTTTGGACAGACCGCTCGCTGCGGCGATCTCATCCACGTGGAGCCCATTCACCGCCAACTCACGGATGCGGGCCACTTGGGCGCTACTCAAGGATTTCATGGCCGGTCCTTTCCGCGCGAGAAGTGGGGACAGCCCGCGCGGCAGGCGCGGTGCATGCGCAAGGCTACGGGGGACGAAGAGCTGAGTGGGCGCGTCTGCCAGCTCATGCAGCGATCCCGCCCGATCTCGCCCAGCTCGCGACAGACCACCGTCGCCCCCATCAAGGCGCCGCGAATGCGCTGCTCAATGCCGTCGAGGCTGGCGGGGTACCTGTTGCCCAGCACCTGGCACACCTGGGAGCCGGAAACGCCGATGCGCCGGCCGACAGCGGCCTGGCTTTCCAGTGCGCAGGCATCCGCGAGGGCGACGATGTAGTCGGGCGGCTCATTGCCCCATCCGCTCCGCATGCGCGTATGGGGATCTGCTGCGGGAGGCCTCATGACGCCCCCCTGAACTGCTTACGGTTGGGGTCCCACACGCGCCCGTCCAGCTTCGGAATCGGCGCCAGCGCACCGGGATCGTCGACCAGCAGCCAGCGCTTGAAACCATTGGACGTAGCAGCCTCGCCCGGCTGCCGGCGCAGCTCCGAAAGGTATCCGGCCCGTTGGAGCGCGCGCACATAGCGGCGGGCATTGGCATTCGTCGCCCCCGCCAGGGCTTCGAGCCGTGCGAGGTCGAATTTCCTGGCCATCCGGATGGCCGACCACATCTTGTCGCGGATGGTCCTGCGCTTCGGCCGGCGGGCTGCGACGGCGATGGGGCCGCGCGGCCCGCCGGTAATCTCCTCGCCGGCGGCAAGCGCGCGGCGCCCCTCCGACGACAGCGTGAAGCAGCCGCGCTCCAGGCGGTCGACCCAGCCACGCCGGACGAGCTTTCCGCAGGCCTCGCCAATATCGTGCCGCGAGCAGCCTGATCGCTCCGCAAGCTCGGCCGTGGTCAGGCACGGACCCGGCTCCAGCAGCCGGACGACATCCATTTGTCGCGGGGCCATCAGTCGGCCCTCACCGTGACCGACTTGCCGGTCACACGATCGGTGAGGAGGACCTGCCCCTCCATGTCGGCGAGCGTCACCATCCGTCCCAGGCGCCGGCCGACACGCTCGATCGAGCCGATGCCTTCCAACACCTCGCGGGCGAAGCCGTTCGACGTCTTGTGCAGGTGCGCGGCGAGGTCATCCGCGACCTCGCTTTCGCAGCGCGCCGCGATCAGCCGCCGGGTATCCTCCTGCGTCAGAGCCGTGAAAGAGACCTCGGCGGACACGCGGGACGAGATCTGCTTGTAGCGGGTCAGCGCCTTGTTGAGCCGCCCCATGCCTACCAGGATCACCGGGACCTCGACCTGGTCGGTGATGTCGCGCAGCGTCTCCATCATCTTTTGCGAGCTGACGATGTGGTCTGCCTCGTCGATCACGATAGCGTAGGGCACCCCGGCGGCCCGGGCCGATTCGGAGCGCCCGGCGAGCACCCGCACCGCTTGGCGGTACATTTCCTTGAACGTGCGGTCCGGCTCGGAGCCGATGCAGTCGAGGAGATCTTCCAGCATCCACCGCGATGTCCATTCGCGCTTGGCGCGGATGATCGGCAGGTCATTCTGGATGGCGAACCACTCGGCGGTCGAGGTCTTGCCGCGGCCCGGGTCGCCCTCCACCGTCATGAAGCATTTCTCGATCGCGGCGCGGCTTTCCACGCGCTCGTAGCCAGACAGGAACTTCTGGACGTTGGACGTGACCACGAAATCGTTTCTCAAAGGGCTTTCTCCTGGGACGAAAGGGGCTTGAGCAGGCAGGTGAGGGCGGCCGGATCGACGTCATCGGCCTGCAGCCGCAGGCGGAAGGTCGATGAGCGCATGCGGTCGAGCAGGTGGCGCGCGTCGTGGCCCGTGATCTGATCCGCATGCGCGATCAGCCATTTCGCCATGTCGACGTCATCGCCGAAGTTCGGGCGCCTTGCGGGGTCGGCGGGGGCGTTTTCGGCCACCACCGTGAGGATCGGCGAAGCCGCAGGCAGCGCAGCAATGGCAGGCTCTTCCCCCGAGGCGGCGAGTGTCAGCGTCGGCGGCTGGGCTTCCTCGGCAACCGCGAGGCGCTTGCGCTCGACCCGTTTCAGCCGGTTTTCAACGCGCTTTTCATGGGCCTGCTCAACCACGGTGCGCGGGAAATAGGAGACCGAATTTCCGTAATAGGTCGCGACGCAGATGAACTGTTGATTTAGCGTCGAAACCCACACTTTCGATGCATCATGGATGTCATAGGCGACGAGCACATCCCGCTCGTGGAACTCTTCCAACTCGACGGCGAAGTAACGGTTGGTGAAGATCTGGATTTCAGCGCGCATGACACGCCGCTTTTCCTGCGGGCGGAAATCCGCATCGTCCGCATCGACGATATCGGGAGCCCACCCTTGCGCCACCCAGGAGGCCCAGCATTCGTCGGGCGACATATGCCGCTTGCGGCCCTGGGCATCGGTGACCTTGGGCAGCGCGCTGTGCGGGCGCGCATTGTAGGCGGCCACCTCACCGCCCATCCAGGCGATGAAATCGGGCCAGGATTGCAGCAACCGGCTTGATCCATAGGCCTCAAGATCGGCGGCGACGGCCTTGTCGACGCGCTTGCGCGCCTCGGTGTCCATGTCCGTGCCCACGTAAGAGGGCAGAAGGCGCGCGGCCTCGATCCAGGTCTGGTGGTGGCGCTCAATCACGCCGCGCGCCTGCGAGCGATAGGGCAGGCCCGTGTGCTTCTCCACATCGAAGCGGGCGAGCAGGCCCGACATGCGATCGTCGAACACGGCGTTGTTGAAGCCGGAACCACGGTCCACATACCAGATGTCCGGCACGCCTGACGTGGCGAAGGCATGGCGAAGCGCGTCGATGGTCCCGAAGGTGTTTTCGGCAAGGCCGACCGACCAGCCGACATTGCGGCGGGTCACCACGTCGATGGTGGACGTGATCTCCGGCCGGAACGGCTTGCCCGTGAGGGGATGCGCCGTCATGGCGTGGTGCGTGTGCCCATCCGTGACATAGACGGCGGTCGGCCACAGCTCCGACACGTCGCGCCGCACGAAGGCCTTCATCTGCCGCAGCGCGCGCGGCCCCATGCGGCCCCGTTCCCGGGCCAGGGCCGGCACCTTGGCGATGGTCCATTGGATGGTGCGCACCGCCGGCAAGGCAATGTCCGGCCGCGCCTTCGCGCATTCACGGGCGGCGATCGTGATCGAGGGTTTCGACGGCAGGGCGTAGAAATCCATGAAGTCGGAGAGCCAGGCCGGCGGCACCACCTGCTCGCGAGGGCTGGGGGCGGGCGCCAGTGCCGAAGCCTTGCCTTCGGATGCCTCGAAATCCTTGATCCAGCGCCACAATGTGCGCGCGGAAAGCGCCGCGCGCTCGCCCTTCTTGGCGCTCGCCGCCTGCACGGCGTCCTGCAGCTCGGGCGCCAGGGTGCCGGCATTGCCCTCGGCAACCAGCAGTTCAACCGCCCGCGTCTTGCCGCCCACGCGGGCCAGCCGCAATACTTCGCGCACCAGCACAAGGCGCGCATCCATGATCCGCCGCTGCCAGTCCTTCAGCTCGGCAACACTCTGGCGGGGCGCCTCGGGCGCGACGGCGGGGACACTCGCCGGGCTGCGGATGGCGACAGCCCGGCCCATCTGCCGGCGCACATACTCATCGCGCGCCGCCGTGGGCAGCGCGGCGATGGGGTATTCCCGGCCGCCGCCTGATGCGGCGCGCTCACGGGAGGGCCAGCCTTCGCGCCCAGCCTTTTCGCTGATGTTGCGCCCGGTCGTCGGCAGCCCCGGCAACTTGAGCTCCGCGATCTCGCGGGCGGTGAACCATTCCTTCATCGCCCGCCCCCCTTGTAGCGGGCCGTCAGCGCGGCCTTGCGGCGGGCGATCTCGGCCTCGCGTTCCTCAAGGAGGTGCAGCTCGATCAGGTCTGCATATTTGGCCGGCACGACCACATAGCCGTGCTGCTCCGGCAGCCATCCTAAAAGGCTCATGTCGTCGGTCACCTCGATCAGCGCCGCGAAGGCATCGAGCGGAATGCGGTTGCTCGTCTTGGCCGGGCTCGCCCAGGCATCGAGCGTGGACAGGCTGACGGTGCGGCCGAGCACTTCGCTCAGTGCGGCGGCGATCTCGCTCCGGTCCCGCCCTTCCAGGGCGCGCTTGATGAGCCGCGCGATCACCAGATCCATCGGCCCGCGCACATCCTCCGGCGCCGGGGCCACCGCCACCTGCGGCGGCGCCCAGTCCGAGAAGATGTCGAGCGTGGATGTGTCGCGGCGGCGCGCCATGGTCAGTCCACCTCCGGCACGGAAGCAGGGAGCAGCTCGGCGCGAAGCCGTGCGCGGTCGCCATCGGCCAGGAACCACCCCCGGCCGGGCTGATTGCCCACATGCGCCCCCTGGGCGGCGAGCTTGCGCCGCGTCTTCCAGATCAGCACGTCGATGGTTTTTTCAGCCGGCTCATCCTTGCCATGGGTGGTGTAGATCGCCGCGATGAGGGCATCGCGGCTGATCAGGGGCCGCAGGATCAGGGCGAGCGTAACGATCTCCTCTTGGCGCGCGAGCCCCCACGCCGGCGGCGTGCGCAGCGGCGGCGACAGCAGCTCCCGGAGGTAGGCTACCTCGGCGCGCAGGGCATCGTTGTCCGCGCGCAGGTTGCGGATTTCGTCCAAGAGGCTAGCGGCCATCGGCAGCCTCCTCGAACAGCTCCGGGCAGCGCTCGCGGATCACCGCCTCATGCTGGGCAAGCCACTTCAGCGAGCGGTGAGCCGCCTCGATCCGCTGCAGCCGGAAACCATGCTCGGATGCGCGGATCTTCATCACCCGCGCCATGCGCGGATAGACATCCGTCCGCAGGCTGGCGACCTCTTCCACCTGCTGGCTGAGGGAGATCTGCGCCATCATGGCTCTCCCCCAGCCGGCCCGCTTTCTGGCCGCGTGCGAATATGCCAACCTTGCACGCGCAGAGTGCTGGCGCCGGCCTGTTGCAGCAGGCCGGCGCCGACCATCACCGTGCGGAAGAAGCACACGGAGACGATCATGAGTGACAAGAAAACGCCAGGTACCCAGGTGGTGACCGGGCACCTCACCGAGGCCGACATCTCGATCCATTCGGTGGGGCCACGCCCCGCGCCGAAGAGCATCGTCCTGACGGAGGGGATGGGGCCACGCCCGGCACCGCAATCAGTGGCCCACCCGCAGAAACCAGCCCCCGCCAGCCCGGCGCCCACCGCGAAGAGCGGAGGTGCGGGCGAAAAATAGAGGCCGTCATGGAACCGTTGACCGCGCCGGAGCTCATCTTCCACGCTGTCCGCAATGCGCAGTACCACACCGCCCGCCGCCGGAGCCTGGAGCGCTGGAACCGATATGCGACGGCCCTTTCCGTGCTTCTCGGTGGCGCGGTCATGGTGGATGTTGCCGGCAAGGCCGGCCTCGACATCGTGTGGATCGGCGCCGCGACGGCCGTGGTCGGCGTTGCCCAGCTCGTCTTTGACTTTGCTGGCCGTGCCCGCATCCATGAGACCTTGCAACGGCGCTACTACGACCTGCTCGCCGCCATGCGTCGCGCCGTCGCGCCCGACACTGCAGAGCTCGCCGAGTGGAATGCCACTCTGGCGCAGATTTACGGCGACGAGCCGCCGGTGGAACCCATCGCGGATGCCATCGCCTACAACGCGGCCGGGAATGCGCTCGGCATGGAGGCGAGCGAGTCGCTGGTCATCCCGTTCCGGCTGCGGTTTTTCGCGCTGTTGGGCGCTGGCGCCAGCCACCGCTTCGAGACCCGAGCCGAACGGCAGGCGCGCCGCGATGCCCGGCCATGGCTGCTGCGCTGGTGGCCATGCTGATCGCGTGGCTACGGTCGTCACCCGATCCAGTCGAGTTCTGATTTCAGCCGGTTTGAAGGCTCCTTCAAAGGAGCTGAGATCAATGGCGCGCATCATCTCGCCCTCCCCCGGAAGTGAGCGGGCGCGCGGGGCCCGGCTTAATCAGGGAGAGGCGCGCGCTGCCAATGTTCCAGGAGCGATCCGAGTTTGTGGACGCGATCCTGGTATCAGCGGGCGGCACCGTGAACGGTGTATTCCACACCATCACTGACCCCCGTGGGGGCAAGAGCTGAGGCCGCAGACCTCTAGGCGGATGCGGTCGACGACCGCCTTACCAAGGCGACTGGCACTGGATCTCTCGCCCTCTGACGCCAGCGCCCGCACCACCTCGCCCTCATCCCAGAGATAAGGGCCGCCCGTGGGCTCCTTCGGCGCCTTGGTGGACACACCACCGGTCTTGGCCGACATACACTCGCCCATGTTGGCGACCGACGAGGTGGCGCCAGGCGTCGCGGCTTTGGCCAGCCCCTCGGCGGCCTCCCGCAGCCGATAGCCCCGCGCATCGGCCGGGCTGTACCAGTTCAGGTGGCCGCCAGCCTCGACCAGCGCAGCCGCGGCATCCTCGACGCTGTCATAGATGGCCCTGGTCTGCGGGTCGTGGGTTTCGCCGGCATCGTGCATGCTGTCGAGCAGCCACTGCATCGCCGCCTGCAGGCGCATGCAGCGATCGTGGCCGGCCTTCGTGATCACCCCGAGGATCTCGACGAAATCTTCGGCGCTGGCCGGCAGCGTGATGGGGGTGATGGAGGCGCTGTGACCGGCCGCCGCGAACGCGGCTTGAACCTCCCCCCAATCCGCCAGCCACCGGTCCATCTCGACGCCGCGAACGTGATAGACCTGCGGCACCGCCGAGCCGGCGACGCCATAGCAATAATTGGAGAGGTCGACCCGCTCCGCCGGCTGCGGCCGCAGATGGATCTCGGCCGGCAGCGCGCGCCACACCGGAGCATGCGGCAGGCCGGCGGCGGGGCTCTGGCGCGTCAGGGCATCCGCGAGCACTTCGGCGAGGAACTCCTCGCCGACCCAGGCATCCGCCCGGAAATAGCCGGGATCTGTCATCGCCACCCGGATCAGGCCGGCCGGCCCCTCGACCGACGTCATCTGCAGCGTGCCGGTGAAATAGACCACGCCTTCCGGGGTGCCCTTGGCTGTGTGGCAGATCAGATATTCCATCTGTGCGCTCATGCGTTTGCTCCGGAGACGGAAAGGAGGAGGACAAGGAGGACGACAAGGGCGAGCCCAGCCGGGAGCAGCGGGACCCCATTGCGGCCGAGTACGAAGGCGGCGTATGCGATGATGAGCGAGGTCCAGCTCATCGGCGGGCCACCAGCACGACGATGCAGAAGAGCGTCGCGGCGAACAGCGTCGCGGCGACCACGAGGAGCGTCTGCAGCGAGCGCGCGCGGATCTCGGCGAGCCTGTGCGCGGCCAGATGGATGGGGTGGCGGTTGTCCGCGGCATTCCGGCGGGCTGACAGGCGCGTGGTCATGCGGCCACTCCGCTGTCAGTGGAGGGGGTGTCGTTTTGGCTGGTGCCACAAATCTTGTTCAGGCTAGTTTTGGCCCAGGGTGTCGGGTGCGCATAGCGGTCCGGCCAGATCCGCTCGGGGGCAACGCCGAGAAATTTGGCCAGCGCGCGTTCTCCGCGAATATTCCGGTACCGGAGCGCGGCGCTGCAGGCGCCAGGCTCCAGCCCGGCCGCGACGGAGATCGCCCGCAGGGTCGCCCCGCGCCGATGTACCTCGGCCTTGATCGAGTGCCTGTCCCACCGGACGGGCGCCGTCTTGGTCATCCTCAACCCTCCTGAGGACCGGCCCTGCCAGGCCGGTTTTTTCGGGGCTTCGCTCGCCAACTATCGAGCGAATATTCGTGCTGCTGGTGGTGAAGATGGCTGAAATCTGCACATCAGACAAGCTGCATTTTGCGCATCCATCCTGCCGTTGCGCAGATGTGTGCAACTTTCGGCGCATGTCACTGATTGTAATTGGCATTTTTCAGCATGGATGCGCATCCATGCTGATTGCGATCTCATCCAGGCTACCCAAATGAGCATGGATGCAGAGGCAAAGATTGGCGAGCGCTTGCGAATCGTCGCGAAACGATTCGGGGGCATCGGTGCGCTGGCAGACGCCACTGGTACGGCTCGGCGCACGGTCGGGAACTACTTGGACGGGACCCACGAGCCGAAAATTTCATTCCTTCTGGCAGTTTCCGGCCTGACTGGCGCCTCACTCGATTGGCTCATCACGGGTCGGGAGCCTGCTGCATTTGAAGAGCCGGTGGAGCCCACCGTGGCGGCGACACCGGCTACCATCGACACCGAGTTCATGGGGCAAGTGGGGGAGCTGGTGGAGATCCTCTATCGGCAGGAAGGTGCGCGGCCCTCCGCGCGAGAGCTGGTGCAGGTGTCCGGGCGCCTCTATGGCGAGGCATACCGGATCAGTGCGGACGCTGCCGAGCGCCTCGGAGCCGTTAAGCTCTTGATCGAGCAAGAGCGCGCGGTGCTGCGTGCTGCGGCCGCCAATCCGGCCAAGAGCAAATCCTCGGCCTGATCCTGGTCAAGCTCCTCCTGTTGCCGCTCCCGCTCCGCGAGGCGGCCGGCGCCCTGGCGCTCTTCTGGGTATTGGGATGACGACGCACTGGCGCGCAAACGCCCGCCAGTGCTGCAACCAGCGCCAGCGAGATCAATGATGCGTCGAAGTGCGTTCAGCCCGGTGGCGCGCCGCCGTGCGCGCAAATCCATGGCTCATCGGCTTCAAAAGCCGGCCCCAACGGCGCCGCCCAGGCGTTGGATGTCAGCAAGTCTCACCCCTTTAAGGTAACCGGGGATGACACCATTCGCGCTCTGCGAGCGTCAAACCGATCTCGCTCGCATCGTTAAGGGCGACTGCTAAGAGACATTGCGCAGCGCTGCGAACGAGGTCGATCACTGCCAAATCAGCAATCTCGGGAGACTTCTGCCGGGCACTCTCGAATGTTCGCGAGTTTCAATGCCTTATCCGGCTATCCCCGCCGTAATCCGACTTACTCCGGCTCTGCCATCCTATCTTGCGGTTCACACGGAGGGCGCCAGGGCAGCGTCGGTCATGATCGTTGGCCTCGTCAGGGAGAGGGGGGATCGCGCAGCAGCCGGTCGTCGCGACCGGCGCGCGCCGCCAGCACCACCCCCAGCAGAAGAAGT
The DNA here is from genome assembly GCF_022138605.1 of Xanthobacter sp. NM-25. Lineage (GTDB taxonomy): Bacteria > Pseudomonadota > Alphaproteobacteria > Rhizobiales > Xanthobacteraceae > Xanthobacter. The sequence continues at coordinate 14,799 of NZ_JACBFS010000001.1, read as the reverse complement.
GGCATGACGATGTAGAAGGCGGTCCAGCCCATGACGGCGACGGCTTGGCCCGCCACGATGGCCGCGAGGGTGCTGACGAGGCGGGCGATGCCGAACAGGGTGGTGTAGTCCGTCGCTGGCTGCGGGCCGGCCGCCCATCCCAGCAACAGCGCCGCGAACACCACGAAGATGCCACTGCCGCCGGTTCCCGCCAGCACCGCGCCGGTGATGGCGATGCCTTCGTGTTGCAGCACGAATCCGGCCAGCAGGGCGACCGCGGCCAGAAGGCAAAGGGCGGTGAAGGCGATCACCGCCGCGCCGCCGCCCCATCGGCGCATGAGCGCCGCCGCCATCGCGGATGCGGCCAGCATGCCGATGGGGGCCAGCACACCCACGGTCCAGCCGATCCGCTCCAGCGGCACCCCCAAGTCCACCAGCATGATGCGGTTCAGCCCGGTGAAGGCGAAGGTGGCGCTGGAGATGGCGCACAGGGTCAGCAGTCGCCGGACCATGCCGGGGCGGTGGAACAGGGCGAAAAGGCTCGGCGCCGCGCGGCCGGCGCGGTCCACCTTGCGGTCGATGGCTGGCAGCAGCACGCTCGGCAGCGTCACCAGCGCTGCGACGCCGGCGAGGGCCGAGAAGGTGCCGAGCCAGCCGATGTGCGCGAACAGGCCGATGAATACCCCCCCGCCAAGGATGGCACCGAGCGCGAGGCTGGCGAGCTTGGTGGCGGCGGCGGCGGGCCTCAGGCCGGCCGGTACCACCTCCACCGTGAGGGCATCGAGGCTGACATCCATGGTGGCGGCGGCCACCGAGATACCCACCGCCAGGGCCAGCAGCACCGGCGCCGGCAGGGTGGCGCCAAGCCCGATGGCGAGGAGGCCCATGACCACCAGCCCCTGCATGGCGACGATCCATCCCACCCGTGGCGACAGCCAGGGCAGGGACCAGCGGTCGAGCGCCGGCGCCCACAGGAAGGCGAGGCCGAACGGCAGGTAGAGCGCGAGGATCCAGGCGCTGGCGGCGATGCCGAAACCGGCCGCCCGCAGCACCGGGGGCAGCCCCCCCTGGGCGAGGCCCGCCATCATGCCGTAACTGAGGTAGAGGCCGCAGGCCGCGATGAGGATGCGCGCCGCCTCGCGCCGTCCGTGGACGGGCGGCGCGAGGTTCGTCGGCGGGCTTGCCTGACCGGTCACGCGCGGGCCCGTCACCAGCGGTAACGCAGCGTTGCCAGCACGGTGCGCGCCTTGCCATAATTGCAGAAATTATAGGCTTGGCAGGTGTAATAGGTGGCGTCGAAGATGTTGCTGGCGTTCACCTGCAATTCGGCGCCGGTGAAGCGCGGGCTGAGGCCTTTCAGATCATATTTCATCATGGCGTCCACCAGCGTGTAGGCCGGCACCTCGAACGGCACCGCGCTGGGATTGGTGACCGCCGGCACATAGCCGCCCACCGACGAGCCGACATAGCGCACGCCGCCGCCGATGCCGAACCCCTGGAGCGGCCCGTCGCGCAAGGTGTAGTCGGCCCAGAGGGAGGCCATGACATCGGGCACCGCGACCGGGCTTTGCCCCAGGTCCGCGGACAGCGAGCGGGTGATGGTGGCGTCGAGCAGGGTCAGCGAGGCGACGACGTTGAGCTCTTCGGAAAGGGAGGCCTTGGCCTCCAGCTCCAAGCCGCGGGAGCGCACCTCGCCGGTCTGGTAGCGCAGGGTCGGCGAGGCATAAGTGGTGACGTTCTGCTGGGTGATCTCGAACACCGCGGCGGTGAACATGGCATTGTAGCCGGCCGGCTGATACTTGATGCCCAGCTCATATTGCTCACCCGTGGTCGGCTGGAACGCTTCGCCGGTGCTGCTGGTGCCGGCAACGGGCAGAAACGAGGTGGAGAAGGTGGCATAGGGCGCCACCCCATTCTCCCATAGATAGGTCAGCCCGACCCGACCACTGAAGGCGCTGTCGTTCTGGTCCGTCACCGTGCCGGTGAGATGGCTGGTGGTGGAGATGTCGACCCAGTCGTAGCGGCCGCCGGCGGTGAGCAGCCAATTGCCCAGTCGCAGCTGGTCCTGCGCATAAAGGCCGGTCTGGCTGATGGTCTGGTTCTGGTCGCTCAGGGTGTAGAGGTTTGTTGGCCGCGCCAGACCGTAAACCGGATGAAGATAATTGATGGACGCCGCCGCGCCGTAGTTCTGAACCTGGCTCCAATCCATATACTGGTAGTCGAGGCCGAAGATCATCTTGTGGGCGATGGGCCCGGTGGCGAACTGCGCTTCCAGCCGGTTGTCGAGCGCGAGGCCGTCGAGCGTCTCGTCGGTGGCGAGGGCGTAGCGGTTGATGGTCGAGAGGTTGGTGGCGAGGCTTGCGGTGGACAGGCTCTCGGTGCTCACGCCGAGATGGGTGTAGCGCAGGTTCTGCTGGAACGACCAGGTGTCGTTGAAGCGGTGCGCAAACTCGTAGCCGATGCTGGCCTGCTCGCGGTCGAACTCGGAGAAGTTCGGATCACCTTCAAAGAAATTGCGCGGAATCTGTCCGTTCGGATTGGGGCTGACGGTGCCGACGGTGGGCAGAACACCGTAATAGCCGCCTTCCGGATCACGCTGATAGTTGGCGAGCACGACAAGGGTCGTGTCGTCATTGGGGCGCCACGCGAGGGAGGGCGCGATGGATACCCGCTGCTCCTCGGTGAAGTCCACCTGAGTGTTGCCCGTATAGGCGACGCCGGCGAGGCGATAGAGCAGCTTGCCTTCGGGGTCGGCGGCGCCACCCAGGTCGAACGCCGTCTTGTAGTAGTCGAAGCTGCCGATCCCGACGACGATCTCCCGAATGGTCTCTTCGGTGGGGCGCTTGCTCACCATGTTGACGAAGCCGCCCGGCGTGCTGGCCCCGTACAGCATGGAGCTCGGACCCTTCAGAACTTCGATGCGCTCCAGCAGATAAGGATCGATCTGGGGAATGGCGTAGCCTGAGCCGCGCGACAGCCGCAGCCCGTCCAGGAACAGGATCGGGTCGGTCGGGGATCCGAAGCCGCGGATGTAAGGCATGTCATAGCGAGTGGCGGAGCCCCGGACCTCGGCGATTACGCCCGGCGTGTAGCGCAGCGCTTCCACCACGTTCTGCGCGCCCTGGGTTTCCACCTGGTCGCGCGTGACCACGGAGACCGACTGCGGCGTCTCGATCAGCGGCGTGTTGGTCTTGGTGCCGACGTCGGTGCGGGTGGCGACGAAGCCGATGGTGCCGTCGCTCTCCACCTGCAGCGTGTCGAGGAGAATGGCGCCCTCCGCGCTGCCCGACGCGGTGGCGTCGGGGGCGAGGATGGTGACCGAGCTGGCGCCGGTGAAGCGATAGGCGAGACCGGTTCCAGCCAGTAGTCGGGACAGCGCCTCGCCGCGGGTCAGCTCGCCGCTCACCGCGCCCGAGCGCAGCCCCCGGAGCCGGGCGGTGTCATAGAACACGCGCACGCCGGCGTGCTGGGCGAAGGCGAGAACGGCCTGGTTGAGATCCTGGGCCGGGATGTTGAAGGCGAGGCGGGCATTGCTGGCGGCGCCGGCAGAAACGCGCGCCTCCTGTGCCTGGAGCGGCTGGCAGGTGAGCACGGCCAGCGCGGTGACCAGGAAGGCGGGCGAAAGCGCCCGGTGCTGCCGTCGATGATGCTGCCGTCGTGCCATGACTCTGCCCGTCCTCGTCCCCTGTGGCGGCGGGCGTTGTCACGCTCCGCCATGCCATGTCGCGGAAGAAGACGTGCGAGCCGGCGGATCCGGTAACGCCGCGTCGCATTTTTTTGGTCAGCGGGGTTTGCCGTCGCAGCCGTGCTTAGAACAGCAGGGTGACGAAGGGGGGGGCCGCCACGGTTCGGGCATTGAGCTCGGTGGCGATGGTCTCCACGACCTCGTTGAGGTCATCGGCAGCGAACACACCGCTCACCCGACGCTCGGCCAGAGCGGGGGACATGATGACGATGCGCCCCCGGCGATAGCGATTGAGCTTGGTGACCACGCTGCGCAGGGGCACGGCATCGAATACCAATAGGCCCCGGCGCCAGGCGGCGGCGCCCGCCGCGTCGGTGTGGCGGACCGGCCCCAGCGGGCCTTCGGGCGCATAGGCCACCGTTTCGCCGGGCGACAGGACGACGCTGGAGGCACGCTGCCGCTCATCGCTCACCGAGACTTCGATCCGGTGTTCGACCGCCGTCACCTGCACTTCCGGCCCCATGTTCTCGATCACGAACCGTGTGCCGAGCGCGCGGGTGACGCCGCCCTGAGTCCGCACGGCGAACGGTCGGAGCTCCGGGCCCTGGCGCGGTGTGGCGGTGAAGAAGGCATCGCCGGCCAGCAGGGTGACCTGGCGCACGTCGTCGCTGAATTGAATGGAGATTGCGCTTGCGGGGCCGAGCTCGACGGTGCTGCCATCGGCGAGGGTGATGGTGCGGACCTCGGCGGGTGCGGTGCGATAGTCCGAGGTCATCGCCACGAAGGGATCGCCCACCCGGTAGAGCACACCCGCGCCGAGCACCAGCGCCAGCGTGGCCGCCAGGGCCGCCGCCATCCGCAGGCGCGGGGAGACGCGGGGAGGCGACGCGGGCATCGGCGTTTCGGCCAGATGGCGAGAGGATGAGGCGCCCGCCTCCGCTTCGTGACGGAGAACCGCGAGGCCGATCCAGGTGGCGTGGGCATTCTCGAATGCGGTGCGGTGGGCCGGATCGCGCCGAAGCCAGGCTTCAAACGCGGCGCGCTCGGCCTCGTCGAGGGGCCGCTCGTTGCTGCGGATCACCCACTCGGCGGCGTCCGCCTCCACGTCCTGGCCGCGTTTTCGATCCCCGTCCACGCTCTACCACCCCGATCGACTAAAGTGTCCCCATGGTGTCGAGCCCCCTCGGCCGCGTTCCGCGCGGGGCGCCCTTGGCATAACGCGCCCATGGCACAATGCGCGCGCCCACGGTCGCGTGCCGCTGCTCTAAGAGGCCGTGCCAGCCTTGGCAAGCCGCGCAGCGAGAGGCACGGCCCCTCACGGGGGCCCCACCCGCGCCGTGAGATGCCGCAGGGCAAGGGCCAGATGCTTCTGCACGGAGCTTTCCGAGATGCCCAGCCTGGAGGCCACCTGGGCATAGCTCAGCCCCTCGATGCGGTTGAGGCTGAAGATGTCGCGGGTGCGTGGAGACAGCTCGGCAAGGGCGTCGCGCAGGTGGGCGATCCGCTCGCGGGCCAGCAGCATTTCTTCTGCGGAGGGGGCCTCATCGGCAATCCGCGCGAAGTCCTCGGAGGGAGTGGGAAAGGTCTGTCGCCGGTTTTCCTGTCGCACGTGATCGATGAGGAGATTGCGCGCCACCTGGAAGAGGTAGGCCCGCAGGTCGCGCGGGGCACGGGACGCGGGGATCTCGGCGATCCGCACAAAGGTGTCTTGAGCGATGTCAGCGGCGGCATGCGCGCTTCCCATCTTCTGCTTGAGATAGCCCCGCAGCTCCGGGCCATACAGCAGAAATGCACGCTCAAGGGTCTTGGACACGCGACACTCGCCTGAATGCATGCCTGCAGCCAAGCCATCGACATCGGGCGGCCGCTCACCCGATCATCCCTACAGGTCAACGGGCGGCCGCGTCCACTGACAAGAGAGGGGTCGGATCAGATCATAATTATTTTAATTACAAGGGGATGCCTCGCGAACGCCGGGCTGTTCCGGCCGCGCCGTCTCCACGTGCCTGGCCTTCGCGGGGCGGGCTCAGGACGCCGAGGCGCGGCGTTCCTCGGGGACGATGGCGTTGCCGATGATCTCGCCGAACGGTCCGTGATGGGGGGCGGCGGCGCCGGGCGCGCCGGTTTCGGCGGCGCGGGGCAGAAGGGGCAGGACGCTTTCGCCGAAGCGGTAGGCTTCCTCCAGGTGGGGATAGCCGGAAAGCACGAACGTATCGATGCCGATGGCCATGTATTCCTTCATGCGCGCGGCCACCGTTTGCGGATCACCCACCAGCGCCGTGCCCGCGCCGCCGCGCACCAGGCCGACGCCGGCCCACAGGTTGGGGGTCACTTCCAACCGGTCGCGGCGACCGCCATGCAGCGCGCTCATCCGCCGTTGGCCCTCCGAATCCATGCGCGCGAACACCTGTTGCGCATCGGCGATGGTCTTGTCGTCCACATAGCGGATCAAGTCTTCGGCGGCGGCCCACGCCTCGGCGGTCGTGTCACGGACGATCACATGCAGGCGGATGCCGAAGGTCACCTCGCGCCCCACGGCGGCGGCGCGGGTACGGATGTCGCGGATCTTGCCCGCCACCTGCGCCGGCGGCTCGCCCCAGCTGAGATACTTCTGCACCTGCCGGGCCGCCACGTCGTGGGCGGGGGCGGAGGAGCCGCCGAAAAACAGCGGCGGATGGGGCTGCTGCACCGGCGGATAGAGCAGCTTGCCGCCGTCCACCTTCAGATGCTTGCCCGAGAAGGTGACCGCCTCGCCCTTCAGGAGGCGGGTGTATATCTCGAGGAATTCGGCGGTGATCTCGTAGCGCTCCGCGTGGTCGGAGAAGAAGCCGTCGCCGCGGTTCTCGACCGGGTCGCCGCCGGTGACCACGTTGATCAGCGCCCGCCCGCCGGAGATGCGATCCAGCGTCGCCGTCATGCGCGCGGCGACGGCGGGGGACAGGAGGCCAGGCCGCACCGCCACCAGAAAACGCAGCCGCTCGGTGAAGGCGGCCAGGGCCGAGGCGATGATCCAGGAATCCTCGCACGAGCGGCCGGTGGGGATCAGCACGCCATAGTAGCCGAGCTGGTCGGTGGCCTGCGCGATCTGCCTGAGATAGGCGAGGGTCACCTCCCGCGCCTTGTGCGAGGTGCCCAGATGATGGCCGTCGCCATGGGTGGGGAGGAACCACAAGACATTGGCTTGCTCGGCGGCGGGCAGGGCGGAGTCGGCGGTGTTGAGGGACATGGGGGGCTCCAGAGACTGCGATCGGTGCGAGAAGCGTGGCGCGCGTCGCTCAATAGTTAATAAAATCCATGGATAATATCAACTAAGTCAAGCCGTCCCACCTGTCTTTTTTCAATCCGCCGCTTTCGAGAACGCTCGGAGGTGTTTTGAGCAGCGCCGGCGCGCCACCCTGTGTCGTGGCGCCGCGCGCCTTATGCCCACAGAGGCCGCGCGAGCCTGTTCGGCCCACAGTCCGCGTATGGGGCCCCGCCGTCGGATATCGACCGGCGTCTCATAATAGACTGAAATCTAATGATAAATTTGAATTTCCGTTTATTGTGCACGGCTGCCACTCTTCAGCGCCTCATATAATTGATTAAGTCAATTGACATTATATAAAATAGACCGGCATCCTCGGAAAAGGTCGATGGGGGTCATCGGCCTAGCCTGCAGCCATGGGCCACCACCGCCGCGCCGGAGGGCCCACCGCAGTTGCCGGAGAGAACGCACTGCGCGGGCGCCGTCATCAGCCAAAGGGAAGGACGACACACATGCCCACCCGCCGATCTTTCGGACGCCTCCTTGCGCTCGGCCTCGCCCTTGGCGGTGCGCTCGGCGCTGTTCCCGCCCGAGCGGAAGGCCTGCTGCGCATCTCACAGCAGTTCGGCACACTTTACACGCCGTTCCACGTGATGAAGCAGAGAAAGCTCATCGAGAAGCACGGAAAGGCCTTGGGCGTCGATATTGATGTCCAATGGACGCGCCTGTCCGGAGGCGCTGCGGTCAATGATGCCTTGCTGGCCGGAAATATTGATATCGCCTCCGCCGGAATCGGGCCGTTTCTCATCTTGTGGGACAAGACACGCAGCACGCCGAACGCAGTGAAGATCGTCGGTGCCTTCGGTGCGCAGCCGAACTATCTGCTCACCAACAATCCCAATGTGAAGACCATCAAGGACTTCACCGACAAGGACAAGATTGCCATGCCGGTGGCGGGCGTCTCGGTGCAGGCGCGCATTCTCCAGCTCGCCAGCGAACAGACGTTCGGGCCCGGCAAGGCCAAGACGCTCGATCCATTGATGGTGACCCTGCCGCACCCGGACGCTACCGCCGCGCTGATCTCCGGCAGCACGGAAATCACCGCGCACCTGTCCAACGCCCCCTTCCAGAACCAGGCGTTGAAGAGCCCCAACGTTCACAAGGTGTTTTCCTCCTACGACGTTTTCGGTGGGCCGATCACGCCCACGGTTGCTTATGCCACCGAGACATTCCGCAAGGAAAATCCCAAAACCTACCAAGCCTTCCTTGCGGCCTTCCTTGAGGCGACCGAATGGGTGGCGGCCCATAAGAAGGAAGCGGCCGAGATCTATGTGGAGGTCGAGCAATCCAAGCTCGAGCCGGCCTTCATCGAAGACGTGCTCTCCAGCCCGGACACCGAATACACGCTCGTTCCGCGTGGCACCCTCAAGTTTGCCGCGTTCATGCACCGCATCGGCGCCATCAAGGCCAAGCCCGGGAGCTTCAAGGACTATACGTTTGAGGAACTGCATGCGGATTCCGGATCCTGAGCCGATGCCCATGATCTCCCTTGCATCCTCCCCGGTATCTTCCCTCGCATCCTCTCCCGCAGTCCCCTGGTCGCAGGCGCAGGTGCCGGTCCTTGAAGCGCGCAGTCTCACCCTGGATTACCCGGGGCCCGATGGGCCGGCGCGCGCGGTGACGGACGTGAGTTTCCGTGTGGCCTCCGGCGAGCGGCTGGTGTTGCTCGGCCCGTCGGGCTGCGGGAAATCCTCCATCCTCAAGGCGCTCGCCGGCTTCCTCAGGCCGGCCGGCGGCGCCGTGGAGATCCGCGGCAAGGCGATTTCCGGCCCGGGACCGGATCGCATCGTGGTGTTCCAGGAGTTCGACCAGCTCCTGCCTTGGAAAAGCGTGCGGGACAATGTGGCCTTCCCGTTGCGTGTCGCCCGCAAGCTCGGCGTGAAGGAGGCGCGGGCCCGTGCCGAGCGGGCGCTGAGGCGGGTGGGCCTGGGCCGTGCCCTTGATGCCTACCCACACACCCTGTCGGGCGGCATGAAGCAGCGTGCCGCCATCGCCCGGGCTCTGGCGGCCGAGCCGGACGTTCTGCTCATGGACGAGCCGTTTGCGGCACTCGATGCCCTCACGCGGCGGACCCTGCAGGAAGACCTGCTGGCGCTGGCGCAGGAACAGGGCTTCACGCTGGTATTCGTCACCCACGCCATCGACGAGGCGGTGCTGCTCGGCACCCAGCTGCATCTGCTGGCGGCGCATCCGGGGCGCACCATCGCCACCTTCGACACCTCAGGCCTCGGCCTTGCGGAACGCGGAACCCCACCTTTCGAGGACGTGGTCCGCCATGTCCACGATCTGCTGTTCGCCGATGGAGCACGCCATGTCTGATCAGGTCGCACGCGACGCAGCGCTCGGGCGCGCCGGCGAGGGTGTTGGACGCGGGCGGTCGCGCCATGTGGTGTTCCGCACCGTGTGGGATCGGCTTTGGAAAACCACGCTGGTGCGTCGCCTCGCCATCCTCGCCGCCTTGGCCGCGCTCTGGCAGGCGGCGGCGCTGTGGCAGAACAACCCACTGCTGTTTCCCACCTTCACCGACACGGCGCGGGCACTCATCACCGGCCTGCGGGATGAAGACCTGTTTCCCTCCGCCGTCGCTTCGCTTGGCGTTCTGCTGAAGGGCTATGCTCTCGCCATCGTGCTGGCGCTCGCGCTGGTCTCGATCGCCATCGCAGTGCCCTTCGTCAAGGAGGTGCTGCTGACGTTGACGGCCATGTTCAATCCGCTGCCGGCCATCGCGCTGCTGCCGTTGGCCATGCTGTGGTTCGGCCTTGGTGAGGCGAGCCTGCTGCTGGTGATGGTCCACGCGGTGCTTTGGCCGTTCGCGCTCGCGGCCCTCACCGGCTTTGAGCTTGTGCCCGAGACGCAGCGCCTGGTGGGGCGCAACTACGGTCTGCGGGGCCCATCCTATGTCGCGTTCATCCTCATTCCCGCTGCGCTGCCCTCGCTTCTGTCGGGGCTGAAAATCGCCTGGGCCTTCGCCTGGCGCACGCTGATCGCGGCTGAATTGGTGTTCGGCGTCTCTTCCCGGTCCGGCGGGCTCGGCTGGTACATCTATCGTAACCGCAATGAGCTGCTGACGGACAAGGTGTTTGCGGGCCTGGTCTCGGTGATCCTCATCGGGCTGGCGGTGGAGGTGCTGTTCCGCGCCATCGAGCACGGCACGGTGCGCCGCTGGGGTCTTCAGCGCTGATGGCACCGGAGATCCAGCGGTGCGCGGCATCCCCGATGTCCGTCGCGCGTCCGCCCGCCGGTGAAGTGGCGGTGGGCGGAGCATCAGCCTTGGTCCTGCCGATGGAAGCCGGCAATCGGAGGCGCGCTGCTGCGCCGCGTCTTTCGGGCTTTGGTGGCGGGGCAATGCCGTGGCGCTGTCTTGAAGCCTCTCAGGCCCCGACACGGGTATTGCAGAAGGGAGGGCCTTATGATTCTGAAGAGGCCGCTGGCGAAAACTGGGCATGGAAGGCGTCGAAGCTGTTCCGAAACTTGCTGTCCTTCGGAAGCAGCGTCTGGTTGCGAATCCAGCGGATGCCACGCTTCTTCACAGAGGCCGGATTGCCAGCCAGCACCGTCATCTGTTCGTCAAAGCGTCGCGTCACCACTGAACATGCCGCAACAATCGTTTCAGGCGCTATGGATGCGTTCTTTGTGATATAGGCGCGTTCGCCAATCCATGAATGGTCGCCGATCGTCACGTTGCCTACCGTATCCAGATAATCTCCGGTCTCGTCATCGAAGATCAGGTGCGGGGATTCTCCAGTCCGGATGATGATCGAGTTTGAAAACATGCAGGCATTGCCGATCCTGAGCGAATTTCCACTATTGTAAAGATAGAATGAGCAGTTTGGCTCGGTGGAGCAGTGATCTCCGATTTCAAGCGTAACGCGATGCGCCGGAACATCATTGCCAATGCTGACGTTGAGATCGCGTGTGCGGAAGCCACGGCCAATGACCACCCGATTATGGGAGCCGCGGACGTGCAGCGTCATGCTCAGTGCGCTGGAATCCTGGATGAAGATATGGTTGTGGTCGCCGATCACTCGCCCCGCGATTTTCGCATTGCCCCCAATGCTCACCGCGTTGCCAACACCATGAACCTCCATACTGCACACTCCTCTGCGCGCGTCGGCGTCTCTGAGCCGTTCATCGCGGTATATATGGACAACTCTCGAAAACATATACAGAAAAATAATCTTATTGGTTGTGGATGCCGGCGGCTCCCAAGGTGCGATCTTCCGGCCCAAAAGAGCATAGAATCTGCGCGCAGGCGCGTCTCTCTTTCATTCGAGGCTAGAGATCGCAGCCGAGCGTGTCGGTAATGCATCGGTGAGCAACGATGGATCGGCGAAGATGGGCCGCTTGCCGGGTGCTCACGCGTGAGGCCGGACGATCCGTGTCCATTGGTCCGCCTCAGACGATTGCGCGAGCGGTTCCGATGGTGTGCCTGGGGGTGCGGGCCAGCCTGTTTGCCCCTCCACACCGCGCCGATGGCCTCTCCGTCCGCGCGGGCACCGGTGCCGTTTCGCGGGCCGAGGCATCGGCGTTTCGCAGCGGCGGCGCCACCTCGTGGTCGCCGCCGTGTTGCTTTCGTGCCGGGGGGAATGACATGCCGTCTGACCTGAAGCGGGGCATCCGCTTCAGGTCAGACGGCACAGACGTGCTGGGGTGGGCGCCGCGTCATGCGGGCGGCTGGAGGCCCCTGGTTCCGGTCGGCGGGCGTGCGCGATTGGGCTGTCAGTATTGCACGGGCTAGGCGGCCGACGACGTCTCCAACGGCCAAGGTGGCGGATATGCGGACATCAAAAACCGCACCCCAAGGCGGCGACCGCCTGGGATTGAATATGGTGCCGGCGGTGGTTGAGGCAAAATAAAACCCAGCGAACTCGATGAGTTGCTGGGTTTATCTTGGTTGCGGGGGCCTGCAACACCCGATTCCTGCGATTGGTTGGAGGGGCTGTTCCGCGGTTGGCGGCGTAGCGGTTCCACCGAGACACTAAGTACGTTTGAGCCCATTCCAGCCCGCCACCACGGTCCGATGTGTCGCGTCGGGCCGCGATCAGCGCGATCACGAACACGGCGAAGACATGGTTCCACGGGAGCACAACCGATCGACAAAGTCCTACACCTCCTTCGTGTTCGTCCGGGAGAGTGAAGAAGGTCATGTGGCAGGCCGGCTTGCAATGTCGACTTGGCCGCGGATCGTAGGGGAGCGAAGGGCAGCGGAAAAAAACTTGCAAGATGCGCCCTCAACCGAGCAGGGTTCCGCTCGCGGTATCCGACGTGCCGATAAGAACGAAACTGTGAACAATTATATGATTGAAATCGCAATATAAATTCAGGTGAGCCTTACGAGGGGCTGTCCTGTTTGCGCCAACTGCAGCACTTCGCTCAATCGATCAGTGGACCAACGGCTGGAAGGGCTTTCGCGAGCGGTCGCCGTTGTCGAGAAATGCTGCCCGCTCCGAGGCGATTCGCCTCCTCACCATTGCGTCCTTCTGATCAAACATGCCCCGACTGACCTTCGCGCGCATGCTGGAGAAATTCTGCCAGCAGCGCGTCACCACTATCCTGTCTCCGCGCGACGCGGCGTCGTTCCAGAACTGGCTTCTCGGACTGCTCGCCGCCCGGATGCCTCCGCCAAAGGCCGGGCACGACTACGACTGGCTCGCCATCTCGGATGCATGCGGCGTCGATCATGTCGACCTCAAACGCGCCGCACGCGTCCTCTCGCCCGGCCTCGATGCCCTGGCGCGGGACGTTCGCCAGAATGGAGGACCCCACTCTGGGAAGGCGAGCCGCGTCGCATCTCGCCGGGCACCTCGTGCGACCGCGCACCGTAACCCTGCAGAGTCGGCAGATGCCGACCCGCGATCCGAGACGCCCGCTCCGCTGCGTCGGAAGCCCGGCGTTCGCGCAAAGCCTATCGTGGAGTTTCCGCAGAGCAACGGCAAACCGTGGGAGGATCCCGCAGCCTTCGCCGAGGCCTTGGACCTTCACATGCGCCGGCATGGCGACAGTTCGAAGCATCTCGCAAGCGTCCTGGCGAGCAGCGCCAGCCAGGTCGACGAGACGACCCTCAACATGTGGCGGCGCGGCGTGAAGGTGCCGCGTGCAGCCCGCAGTCTTGCGGCGCTGGAATTCATTGAGCGGCGCTATCGCCTGCCACTCGGCTACTTCAGGCAGAAACTGCCGATGACCGACCGCTGCACCTCAGCCGGCACCATTGCCGGCATAAGCCGTGCCGAGCGGCGGCGCCTCGCCTGGCATCTGCCCTTCGACTTCGATCGCCGTCCGCTGAAGGAGCGGGAGGAGATCCTCGAATGGGTGCAGCGCGTGGTCATCTCCGGATCAACCGAATATCGTCGGTTCCAGGCTGCCGCGATGAGACAGCGCTACGCGGTGCGCTTTCCCGGCCTGCTCGGCGAATCCACGCGTCCGCGCGGGCTCTATCGCTTCTGCCGGGAAGAGGATGGCAGCCTGCCCGATCCCGAGCTTGCGGTCGCCGCTGTCGATGCACCTGCCGAGCTTTCCGAGGAAATGGCGGAGCTCATCCGCTTCAAGACGACGACCCTGACCGCCTTCGGCTATCAGCGCAATGGCGTCTGGGGCGAGGAGACCGCCTCGCAGAAGGTCGAGCATCTGGGTCTGATGTTTGGCGCCCTGGCGGCGGCACCGAGCGGGGCCGTTCATGGCTTCGGCGTGCCGCTGGAGAGCCTCACCTTCGGTCTTCTGGTCTTTCCGATCGTCTGGGACTGGTACATCCAGTGGCGCGAACGTCGGCGTGGCTTCTACACCGCATGGGAAGTCGACATGCTGCGCATCGCCATCGCACTGACGCGGGTCGACACCGGGTGGCTGCGCCAGAGCCCGCAACTCGCTGATCGGATCAAGCCCATTCCCAATCTCATCAGTGAGCGGGACATCGCTGGAATCCGCGCCGACTGGGCCGGCGCCTGCGAGCAGATGCACAAGCACGGACTTGCCCGCGCCAAGGAAGTCCAACGTGTCGCGCGCATCCATCGCGATCCCTTCGAGCCGATCATGGTCGTGCTGGAAGCTGACAGTCCCATTGGCGAGTACCGCAAGATCACCGAGGAGATCCTGCGGCGGATACCCGACGAGAAGCGCTACCCGCGTGCCGCCGCTGAAGCCGTGAGGGCTTTCCTGATGCTCCGGCTCGGCCTGCATCTCGGGCTACGCCAGAAGAACCTGCGCCAGCTCCTCGTCTGCCCGCGCGGACACATTCCGAGCTCGGAACGTCGCCTCACGGAACTGAAGCGCGGCGAACTGCGCTGGTGCGAACGCGATCGAGGCTGGGAAGTGTTCATTCCTTCCGTCGCGTTCAAGAACGCGAACTCGTCCTTCTTCGGCAGCAAGCCGTTCCGGCTGATCCTGCCGGACCTCGGCGGGCTCTACCACTATCTCGACGCCTATATCGATCGGCACCGGAGAGCACTGCTGAAGAATGCCGCCGATCCTGGGACGCTGTTCGTGAAGACGGTGAAACTCACCAGCAAGGATGCCGCTTATTGCCAGAATACCTTCTATGAGGCCTGGCGGCTCGCAATCCAGCGCTACGGCATCCATAATCCCTATACGGATCGCGGCGCGATCAAGGGGCTGCTGCCGCACGGCCCACACAATGTCCGCGACGTGCTCGCCACCCATATCCTGAAGCAGACCGGCTCCTATGAGCAGGCGAGCTACGCCATCCAGGATACGCCCGACATGGTGGCCAAGCACTATGGGCGCTTCCTGCCGCAGGACAAGGCAGCGCTCGCCGCACAGATCCTGAACCGCGTCTGGGAGGCGGTGTAGAGGCACCGCTTCACTGTTTGAAGCAGTG
>NZ_JACBFS010000018.1 GCF_022138605.1 Xanthobacter sp. NM-25 | reverse complement strand
ATCGCCGTGACCTTGCCGCCGTCGACCGCGACTTCGGCCACCTGTTCTCTTCCTGGTTCAACCGGGGCTTTCTCGTGCTGCGCCGCATCGACTGGTCCACCCCCGCCAACGTGCTGGAAAAAATCATCCGCTATGAGGCGGTGCACGAAATCCGCGACTGGGATGACCTGCGCGCCCGGGTCGACAGCCCCGACCGCCATTGCTACGCCTTCTTCCACCCGGCCCTGGTGGACGAGCCGCTGATCTTCGTGGAAGTGGCCCTGGTGAAGGACAGCCCCGACGCCATCGCCCCCATTCTCGACCAGAAGCGCACGGTGCTCGATCCGGCGAAAGCCACCACCGCGGTGTTCTATTCCATCTCCAACTGCCAGCGGGGCCTCGCCGGCGTCTCCTTCGGCAACTTCCTGATCAAGCAGGTGGTGGAGGAGATCTCCCGCGAGATGCCCTGGCTCACCACCTTCGTCACCCTCTCCCCGGCCCCGGGCTTCCGCGCCTGGCTGG
>NZ_JACBFS010000017.1 GCF_022138605.1 Xanthobacter sp. NM-25 | reverse complement strand
TTTTCCAGCACGTTGGCGGGGGTGGACCAGTCGATGCGGCGCAGCACGAGAAAGCCCCGGTTGAACCAGGAAGAGAACAGGTGGCCGAAGTCGCGGTCGACGGCGGCAAGGTCACGGCGATGCACCAGGGCATCCATGAGCGCCTCGCGCATGCGCACCAGTTTCAGCGTGGCGCCGGGGGCCATGTTGAGGCGGCGCACCAGTTCCTGGCGGCGCGGCTCGGAGGCGGCATGGAGGCTGGCGCAGGCGGCCTCCGACCCGGTGCGCTGGAAGGCATCGATGGCGGCTTCCAGCCGCGGCCGGTCGACGCCGAAGGTCTCGGCCAAGGCCTCGAAGAACGCGATGCGCTCGCCGGTCTTCATGCGGCCGTAGCGCTCGAGGATCTCGGTGGCGAGCGCGACGCCCGAGGCCTCGCCCTTGCCGGAGAGCAATTCCTCGCAGCGCTCCACCAGGGATGCGGCGCGCGGCGCCCCGCCATTGCGCCCGGAGCGCTCCAGCAGCGCGCGGCCACGCTCCGCGATGGAGGTGAGCAGGTCGCCGAAAAAGGAGGTGTTCGCACTCATCTCGTCGCCTCTGGTGCCG
>NZ_JACBFS010000016.1 GCF_022138605.1 Xanthobacter sp. NM-25 | reverse complement strand
GTCAGCCGATCAGGCGGTGAGCTCGGCGGCGGTCTTGCCGACCTGGCTCTCGTCCACGGCCTTCATGATGCCGTGCTCCATGAGCAGGTCTTCCAGCTCGTCCATGGTGATCGGGGTCGGGATGATGCCGTTGCCCTTGTTCGCATGCACCTTGGTCGCCAGGTTCCGGTAGTGCTGGGCCTGGGCGCTGTCGGGCGCATACTCCACCACGGTCATGCGGCGCAGCTCGGCGTGCTGCACGATGTTGTCGCGCGGCACGAAGTAGATCAGCTCGGTGCCGAGCTTCTTCGCCAGCGATTCCGCCAGCTCCAGCTCCTTGTCGGTCTGGCGCTCGTTGCACACCAGCCCGCCCAGGCGCACGCCGCCGGAGTTCGCATACTTCAGAATGCCCTTGGAGATGTTGTTGGCCGCATACATGGCCATCATCTCGCCGGACATGACGATGTAGATTTCCTGGGCCTTGTTCTCGCGGATGGGCATGGCGAAGCCGCCGCACACCACGTCGCCCAGCACGTCGTAGGACACGTAGTCGATGTCCTCGTAGGCGCCGTTCTCCTCCAGGAAGTTGATGGAGGTGATCACGCCGCGGCCGGCGCAGCCCACGCCCGGCTCCGGACCGCCGGACTCAACGCACTTGATGTCTTCGAAGCCGATCTTCATCACGTCTTCGAGCTCAAGGTCTTCCACCGAGCCGGCGTTGGCCGCCAGCGACAGGATGGTGTCCTGGGCCTTGGCGTGCAGGATCAGGCGGGTGGAATCCGCCTTCGGGTCGCAACCCACGATGAGGATCTTGTGACCCATCTGCGC
>NZ_JACBFS010000015.1 GCF_022138605.1 Xanthobacter sp. NM-25 | reverse complement strand
TGAACCGCGCCGGGATTGTCGGAGGCTTCCACTCCTGAGAGATTGAAGCCACGATGAGCAAGACGACGAACAAGTTCTCCGCCGAGGTCCGTGCCCGCGCGGTTCGGTTGGTGCTGGAGCATGAGAAGGATCACCCATCGCGATGGGCGGCGGTGATGTCGATCGCGTCGAAGATCGGCTGTTCCGGCCAGACGCTGAACGAATGGGTGAAGAAGGCCGAAGTTGAAGCTGGCACGCGGGCCGGTATTCCAAGCGAGACGGCGGAACGGCTGAAGGCGTTGGAACGGGAGAACCGGGAACTGCGGCAAGCCAATGAGATCCTGCGCAAGGCCAGCGCGTATTTTGCGATGGCGGAGCTCGACCGCCGGTTCAAGCCATGATCGCCTTCATCGACGAACATCGGGGTGCGCACGGGGTCGAGCCGATCTGCCAGGTCCTGCCGATCGCCCCGTCCACCTATCATCGGCATGCATCCCGGCGAACCGATCCGGATCGTCTGCCGGAACGGGCCAGGCGGGACACGGCGCTGAAGATCGCGATCCGGCGGGTGTTCGACGAGAACTTCGCCGTCTATGGCGTGCGCAAGGTTTGGCACCAGCTCAAGCGGGAAGGCCGGATCGTGGCCCGCTGCACGGTCGCACGGCTGATGCGCGAGATGGGCCTGCGAGGCGTGATCCGGGGCAAGCCGGCGAAGACCACGGTGAGCGACAAGACGGCGCCCTGTCCGCTGGACCACGTCAATCGCCAGTTCCATGCGCCCCGGCCGAACATGCTGTGGCTGTCGGACTTCACCTACGTCGCCACCTGGCAGGGGTTCGTCTATGTGGCCTTCGTCATCGACGCCTTCGCCCGGCGCATCGTCGGCTGGCGGGTGTCGCGCACGGCCCATGCCGCCTTCGTGCTTGATGCTCTGGAGCAGGCCTTGCATGAGCGGCGACCGGTCAAGCACGGCGGGTTGGTCCACCATTCGGACAGGGGCGTCCAATACGTCTCGATCAAGTACACCGAACGCCTGGCCGACGCGGGGATCGAACCCTCGGTCGGCAGCGTCGGTGACAGCTACGACAACGCCCTGGCGGAAACCATCAACGGCCTTTACAAGGCCGAGGTGATCCACCGGCGTGGGCCATGGCGTTCCTTCGAGGCCGTCGAGTACGCCACCCTGGAATGGGTCGACTGGTTCAACCACCGGCGGATCCTGGGGCCTATCGGCAACATCCCGCCAGCCGAAGCCGAGGCACGATTCCACGCCACGCTGGACCAACCTGCACTGGCCGCGTGACTCAAACCAAACTGCCTCCGACAATCCCGGCGCGGTTCA
>NZ_JACBFS010000014.1 GCF_022138605.1 Xanthobacter sp. NM-25 | reverse complement strand
GACATGGTGGCCAAGCACTATGGGCGCTTCCTGCCGCAGGACAAGGCAGCGCTCGCCGCACAGATCCTGAACCGCGTCTGGGAGGCGGTGTAGAGGCACCGCTTCACTGTTTGAAGCAGTGTTCCCGGTGCCATTTCAGGAAGTGCGGATGCGGTCGCTCGAGGGTCTTTTTCGGCGTGATGGCGCGACCACTCCGGTTGATGAAGGCCCGCACGCTATCGGGGTCGTTGGCCTGCCGGGAGATCAGAATCTCCAGATCATCCGAGAGGCTGATCAGACCGCGATCAAACATCCAGTGCGCGGTGCCCGACAAGGCCAACCCATTACTGATGATGTCGGGTCCATTCGCCTCCACCGGTCGGATATGTGCCGCGGCGACCTCGGCCCGCCCTCCGCCATTGATGAGCTTAAGGCCGCTGATCGCGCAGCGCTCGTCATAGGCGCGCAGCACCACCCGCCGGAAGATCCGATCCCTCACGATCCGCGATGAAAGGATGCTGACCCGTTCCCGGGGCTGCTCGAATGCGAACGGCGCCTGCTCTTCACGAAAGCCGGCAACGGGCGCGTCATCGTCGACGCGCGGAAGCAACGGTTCGCTGTCATCCAGCCCGAGCCGGATGATGCGATCGAAATCGGCCGGCGAGAGCGCACGCACGGCGGCCTGCGCGCGACCTGAAATCCGCCCATTCTCATTCAGCACGCCACTCTCGATGACACCATCCGCATCGCTGAACGGCACCGGATGAACGAAATCGAGGTAGCTTCCGGGCTCGATCAGCGCCAGATACATGCCGGGCGCCGTCGGGTCGGGCACGACCCGCTCGACCTTGGCGATCGCGAAATAGCCGCGCGTCTCCGCAACTTTCCGAGGCTCGTAATAGACGATCCAGTCGCCGAGGCAGGCCTCGACCCGCCCGAGATACAGCGACGGAAATTGATACTGCTCGGCCGGGCTGTCATCGTAGATCGAGTCCGAGCGGTGAATGAAGACGCCGAATCCCATGTCCCATCCCTGATCCGCGCCATCATATTGCGTTTTCGACGCCAGGGAGGAGAAAGTCGCGCCCTTCGTTCCACAATGCACTTCGGCCCCGTGGGCCATGTGAGCGATAGGGTGGCTTTCTATAAATCATGTATCGGCTAATATGAGAGCTATAGAGGAGGACTCTATCGCTCATGGCATGGAATTGGACGCAGCCCCATTGGCCTCACTTTACCTATGATCCAGCCGCCCTTGAACCGCTGGAGCGGCACTTCCTGCTGCTCTCCGGTGAGATGATCGGCGCGGTCCGGCATGTGCGCGACGATGACCGCGACCTGCTGCGGATCGAGTTTCTCAGCGAGGAGGCGGTCAAGACCAGCGCGATCGAGGGTGAGGCCCTGGATCGTCTGAGCGTGCAATCCTCCCTACGCCGGCAATTCGGCTTCGACACCGACGATCGCGCCGTGAAGCCGAAGGAACGCGGCATCGCGGAGATGATGGCGGATCTCTACCGGAGTTGGGCGAATCCTCTCGACGCCGACACACTGTTCCGCTGGCACCGCATGCTGATGGCGGACAGCCGGCATCTGGAGACGATCGGCGGCTATCGCCGCCATGAAGACGCGATGCAGATCGTGTCCGGTCGTTACGATCGGCCGACAGTGCATTTCGAGGCCCCGCCTTCGTCTCAGGTTCCCGAAGAGATGAGCGCCTATCTCGATTGGTTCAACCGCTCAGCACCGAACGGTAGCACACCGCTGCCGGCACTAACCCGGGCCGGCATTGGACATCTCTGTTTCGAGAGCATCCACCCCTTCGAGGATGGCAACGGTCGGATCGGTCGCGCCGCCGCGGAAAAGTCCCTCGCGCAGAATATCGGACAACCGACGCTGATCGCACTCGCCCATACCATCGAGCAGCACCGCAAG
>NZ_JACBFS010000013.1 GCF_022138605.1 Xanthobacter sp. NM-25 | reverse complement strand
CTCCAGCACCAACCGAACCGCGCGGGCACGGACCTCGGCGGAGAACTTGTTCGTCGTCTTGCTCATCGTGGCTTCAATCTCTCAGGAGTGGAAGCCTCCGACAATCCCGGCGCGGTTCAGACATGTGCCTGACGCTCCCCGACCCCCTACCTCGGTTGCGCGCCTCGCCGTCAATACAGCGGTCGCGCTCGGCGTGTTTCTCTATGAGATATATAGCGCACCCATGCAAACCCCAGTGTCGAGCACATCTGCAGAGAAACCGAGACCGTGGAATCGCCAATGAATGAGCGATCGCAGGAGGATTGGCTCGGCCACGACGAAAAATATGCGCTTATCGGCTTGAGCGTGAATTTGGAAGATGGCGTCCCGCGGGGGGCTATGATGCCGAACCTGTCGTTTCTGACCGACGCGAATTTTCAGGTGCCACCACTATGGCAGGAATGGCTTGGGAGCGTCCGTTGTGAGGAGATCAGCGGTTGCAACTTGTTCTTATTGAGCACCATGAAATCCAAGAAGGCAGCGGTTCTCGATGCTGAGAACCAAATACTCCAAAGTCGGGTCTGGTCCTTCTATGTCGGCCTCCTCATGACCTGCCTCTTTTCTCCGGCACACAAGCCCAATTTGCTCACGGGTGCCCGCGAGGGTGGGGAGATTGGCATTTTCGAGCACAGCGAATTGGATTTCCCACCTCCTGGCATGATCGTCCCCTATCCCTCCATTTCCGGGGCCAGTCTTAAGGCCGCCGCGCAGCTTGGGGAGCACTTGGTCGCCTTCAATGCGACCGACGTGCCCGGGGGACGCTGGCGCCTGAACCGGATTCGACATCTCTTCGTGGAAACGAAGGCGCAACGAGAGCTGCTCGACCGGATCCACCAGTTCACCCGCTGTATCGATGGCCTGATCGTAACGCAGCCGGGTTATGGATCGAAACAGTTCAAGAGCCGTACTGAGTTGTTTGTCGGGTCACGCCATCATGTGCTGATGGGCGAGATCTACGATGTACGGAGCAAGGTGGAGCACCTCCGAGAGCACCTTTACCTTGAGGAGTTTGATCGCGAAGCTCGACTCGAGCTCGTCAAGAAGGAAGCCGTCATCGAATTTGTGGCGCGCAAGGCTCTCGCCCGCATCATGGGCGATCCCAGGTTATGGCCTTATTTCGCCAACACGGCAGCGTTGGACCAATTCTGGGCGTCAGCCGAGGATGAGCGACGGAGGATCTGGGGGCCTGCCATAGACCCGCTCGATGCCCTGAAGGATTTCAATCCGTCATACATTCAGGACAACGAGTTGGGCGGTCCATGACGCATGCGATGATCGCCCAGCCTCCTCGGTGCGGATACGCATCGGCACGATAGCTGATGCGTGAAGCAAAGGGTCACGCTTCCGAAAATAGTCCCTGTAGCGTCTCGATCGGCATCATCATGGTCCGTTCGCCGAGCGGGGAGAGAATAAATCCGTGCCGCTGGTAAAAGCTCACGGCCGCATCGTCGATTGCGTGAGCTACGACAGCTCGAACGCCGGCGATCTCGGACGCGGCCAAGCAGCGCCGTAGCGCATCGGCGAGCAGATCGGTGCCAAGCCCCATTCCCTGATACGCTTGATCGACTGCCAGACGACCGATCAGCAGCAAGGGAATTTGCTCCGGCATACCCCGGCGCAGCTTGGCGCTCGGGAGCGCGATCCGCTCTTCCATGGCGGTCGAGATGGCATAATAGCCAGCGACGCGCTTCGGGGTGTCCCTGTCGCAAACCACATAGGTGCGCGCCGACATCCCTTCACTGGCAAGGGCTCGATCCCGCAACCAGTCATCGAGAGACGGATGCCTGCCGTTTCGGAACGCCCCGACATCGTGATCGCCGGCCAACCGCTCCGGAGGGTCAACGCGTAGTCCTTGGGGCCGCTTTTGGCTTTCCTCTCCCTTGCCGGCCGGCATCAACGCGCCCAGACGGGCTTGCGCTTCATCCGTGTACGAAGTTCCTCGGCCGGCTTGGCCGGAGCATCAAGCAGCGCGAGGAAGGCCACATGCGCCGCATCATCAAGAAAGAAGCTACGCTGGTCGAGAATGGCTTCCTCCGCTTCCCGACGGGCGCTGTCCAGCATGAATTCTGACAGCTTCTGTCCGCGCAAGTTCGCAGCCCGACTTAGGATCGCCTTCGTCCCCGCCGAGGCGCGGATCTGGATGAGATCGTCTTTCCGAGCAGCATCACGTTTGCGGCCATTCTCCGAGCGGGCTGATTGCACCATCGGAACGCTCCTATTTCAGGAGCCGGACATTGAAGATTTGCCATGACAATGTCAATACATTTTGCTTCGATTTAATTCCTACAGCCTGACTCGGGGAGCGAGGGGACTTTCCCCTCGCTCCCCCGCCAACGCCGCCTGCGGACAGAGCGGGGCCGCCCGCTCGCAAGACGGTGTGCAGCAATTACCGCCTGAACCGATCCGATCCCGTCTCGCTCGCCGCGCAGCCCAGCTCCGCTCGCCGGCATTGGCCCCCCTCACTCCCGCGCGCTCACGCGCCCCCGGAAGGCATGTCGAGGGACATGCCTTCGGCATTGACGGAGAAAGGATCGGAACAATGGCAAGGATTGCGAAGAAAGCACAAACCGTCATCGAGGCGGCGGCGGATCAGATGGATGCAGTCGGCGCGAGCACTAATGCGGAACCGACCGTGGTCGCTGCGAGCGGCATGGAGATATTCGTTCCGCTCAACAAGTTGAAGAAGTCGCCGCGCAATGCGCGGAAGACCCCGCACAGCGAAGCGATCATCGAGGCGCTGGCCGCCAGCATCGCGGTCAAGGGCCTGCTGCAAAACCTCGTCGTGGAGCCCGAGCTTGACGCGGCGGGCGAGCTCACGGGCAGCTATTTCGTGACGGTGGGCGAAGGCCGCAGGCTGGCTCAGCTTCTCCGCGTCAAGCGCAAGGAGATCAAGAAGACTGAGCCGGTGCGCTGCGTCATCGACACGGCGAATGACCCGCACGAGATCAGCCTTGACGAGAACGTCACCCGCGAGGCGATGCATCCGGCCGACCAGTTCGAGGCGTTCCGCGAGCTCGCGGAAAATCGCGGGTGGGGAGCGGAGGAGATCGCCGCCCGCTTCGGCGTGACGGCACATGTGGTGCGCCAGCGCCTCAGGCTCGGCGCTGTCAGCCCCAAGCTGTTGCAGGTGTACCGCGACGGCGGCTTGAACCTCGATCAGTTGATGGCCTTCGCCATCACCGAGGACCACAGGCGGCAGGAGCAGGTTTTTGCGAACCTCTCCCACAACCGCGAGCCGTGGATCATCCGCCGCGACCTCACCAAGGCACACATTCCGGCAACGGATCGCCGGGCGATCTTCGTCGGCCCGGAGGAGTACACCGAGGCGGGCGGCACGATCCTGCGCGACCTGTTCACGGAGGATCGCGGCGGCTTCTACGATGATGCCGCGCTTCTGGACCGGCTCGTCACCGGGAAGCTGGAGCGGATCGGCGCCGAGGTTCAGGCGGAAGGCTGGAAGTGGGTCTCGGTCCACATCGACTATCCCCATGCCCACGGCCTGCGCCGCGCCTATCCGCAGCCGGTGGAGCTTTCCGAGGAAGATGCCGCCGCCTATGCCTCTGTGCAGGAGGAATACAACCGGCTGTCGGAGGAATGGGACGGCGCGGACGAGCTTCCCCCGGAGACGGACGAGCGGTTCGGGGAGCTTGAAGCGGAAATCGAGCGCATCGACGCGCTGCGGCGCGCCTATGACCCCGACGACATCGCGCGCGGCGGCGTCTTAGTTGTGCTCGCCCATGACGGCAGCGGCCGCATCGAGCGCGGCTTCATCCGCCCGGAGGATGAGAAGCCGGAAGCGGAAGAAGCCGAGGACCACGCAAGCGCCGCCACCGAGGACGGCGAGCAGGACGAGGACGAGAACCGCGTTTCCGCCCTCGACGTGGAGGACGAGGACGCCGGGGATGCGGGCAAGCCGCTGTCCGACCTTCTCGTGCGCGACCTAACGGCCCACCGCACGCTCGGCCTGCGCCTCGCCCTTGGCGAGCAGCCGGACATGGCGTTGATCGCTGTCACCCATGCTCTCGCCGCGCAGACCTTCTATCGTGGCTCGGAAGCCGCCTGCCTCGAAATCCGCCCGAGCAGCCCGCATCTCGGCGGGCATGCGGACGGCATCGAGGACACCGCCCCGGCGAAGGCGCTGGCGGATCGCCATGCCGGCTGGCAGGCGGATATGCCGCGCGACGTGGCGGACCTGTGGGGCTTCATCGCCGCGCTGGATCAGGCGAGCGTGCTGGCGCTGTTCGCGCATTGTGCTTCGCTCACCGTCAATGCGGTGAAGCAGCCTTGGGAGCGCAAGCCCCGCGCCCATGAGACCGCCGACAGGCTGGCAACGGGGCTCGCCCTCGACATGACGGCACATTGGACCCCCACCGCGCGGAGCTATTTCAGCCGCGTAACCAAGGCGCACATTGTCGCCGCCGTGCGGGAGGCCTTCAGCGACGAGGCCGCCGACCGGATCACCGGCCTGAAGAAGCAGCCCATGGCGGAAGCCGCCGAGCAGCTTGTCGCTGCCACCGGATGGCTTCCCGCGCTCCTGCGCACCGAGCGGCCGGCTTGGCTGGATGCCCCGGAGGCTAACGCCGGAGCGGTCCTGAATGCGCCGACCGCAACCGATCGTGACGATACCGGCACGGTCGAGGACGGCGCAGCCTTCAACCACGCCGCCGAGTGAGCCCCACGGCCGGAGCCGCTTCGGCGGTTCCGGCCAGTCTCTCGACAGCATCGAGAATTTTCCGGCCGCGCCGGTTCGGCGCGGCCGGAGACCTCGACTGCATGACAGCAGGGATCCCCATCATGAAAACCTATATCGAGCAGCGGGCGATGCCGGCATAATCGTCACCTGAAACCAAGGCCGGCGCGGCGTGATTACAGACGCACCGGATGCCGGACGGATGCAATGATGATCGCTCCGTTTCCTGAAATCCGCAAAAACGGATTTCAGACGGCCTTGACGATGCCGACCACAACGCCCGCTACAGCACCGGCCTCGTCGGCAAACGGCAGATAGAGCCGGACGATGCGCGCGGACCCACCCGGAACCTGCACCTGGTCTTCCATCATCAGCGTGCGCCCGGACGCGAGAACGATGGCCGCCTCATTGTCCGCATCCGCGCTCGACGGCGTGAGCCCGCCGACGGGCTCGCCGGCCAAAGCAACTCCATAGAGCCGATCGACATCCTTGCCGCTGCGCTCGATCCTCAGCGTCTCGTCCGATTCGGACGGGCGCCGGATCACGACGATCACATCATCCAGATCGGCCAGACGCTCGGTGATATTCCCAGCCAGCGGCATGGCCGCGCCTTCACGGCGCGCAAGCCAGACGCGATAAAGCTGACCTAGCGCTGGATGTCGGTCCGCCAACAATCGAGAATCCATGCTGGAATCCGTCGTGCCAAGGCTAACCAGATTTTCTGGTTATCTGTATTTCGGTTTAATTGATCTGCCGGTTTCGTCAATGACCGGCAGGGCATATGCAAAAAACGCTTCGCTCGCCAAGGCATTTGCGTCTGGTTCAGCTCATCGTCGACAAGCGCCGGGAAGCCGGCATGAGCCAGTCCGATCTGGCCGAAGCGCTCGGCCGATACCAGTCCGTCGTTGCCGCTATCGAATCCGGCGGCCGTCGCATCGATGTCGTCGAGTTCCTTGAGCTGGCCGAAACGATCGGCTTCGATCCCCATGACGTCATCCGCGAAGTATCTGCAATTGCGCCGAAGCGTAAAGCGAAGCGAAAGACGTTATGATCGAACATCAGTGCAATTTTCACAACGCTAACACATTCTCACCACCTATATTTCTGAGATGCTAGGCGTCGCCCTTCGGGCCGGGCTCTACGCGCCTCCTGCGGTGGCTTCCGAAGCCCCTTGCGGGTCTTCGCCTTCGGTAACGATCCCTGACGCAAGGGGCAGCGACGGCGGGCATTTCCCACGATGAAGCTCCCGCTTTCGCGGTGCTCCCCCTGTGACGGCCGGCGTCACTCGGCAAATCGGGATGGCGGGAGGGGATGAGGACGATCTTGCCCTCCGATGTCGGTCTCGACCGTGCCCGCATTGCATCGAACGGAGCCGGGAAAGCCCGTATCGTCCGGGCACTTGAGGAGGCGAGGCAGCCACGGCCCTGCACGGGAGCAATGTCGTTTCTTGCACGCCGCCCCGAACTCGTTGGCAGGCAAGGAGTCGAGAGGGTTCAGCCCGCTCTCATTGTCGCCGGCCGATCGTCAGGGAGAACCGATCACTTCGCCCCGCCGGTGAGGCTGAGGGCCTGTCCGGCCCTTTCGGAGAAGCCCTTGGCGGTGAAAGCGTCGTTCCGACTCCAGCTATCGGGCGATTCCTCCGGTCCAGCTGTCTGAAGCCACGTCCATCACGTCCTCGATAGGCAGGGGTCTGACCGAAGACCGGCGACGCGGGCGTCACCTCGATCTTGAACCCGCAACACGCCGCCTGCGGCTTTTTCCCGCCGCCGGCCAGGGCCGGCTTTGCACCGCGAAGCGAAAAAGTCCTCGCCGGATGTTGCGGGCCGATCGTCCCCGGTCTGCCGACCCCCATCGAGGCCGCGATGGGCGCGGCCCAGTCAGCAGAAGGAACCACCGCAATGGCCACCATCGGCACTTTCACCACCACCGCCAAGGGCTTCAAGGGCGCGGTCAAGACCCTGAGCCTCAACGTCAAGGCAGTCGAATTCGTCCCCGCCGAAGGCGACAACGAGAAGGGGCCGGACTTCCGCATCTTCTCCGGTGCCACCGAGTTCGGAGCGGCGTGGAAGAAGACCTCGCGCGAGGGCCGCGACTACCACTCCGTCAAGCTGGACGATCCATCATTCCCGGCTCCGATCTATGCGAGCCTGGTCGAGACGGAGACTGAGGGTGAGTTCGCACTCATCTGGTCCCGCCGCGCCGCCGAGTGACACCGGCCGCCACAGGGGGAGCCCCGCGAAGCGGGGCTTCGCCATGTTCATGTCCGCCGCCGCCCGAAGGAAATACGGCGAGCCGTGCTCCCTTTGCCCTGATCGGCTGTGAAGCGTCCTAACGGCGCTTTTTCGCCGCCTCATACACCTCGGAATGCTCGCGCTTCCCCACGGCGACGACGACCACCGTGACCCTTTCATCCTCGACGCGATAGACCAGCCGATAACCGGCCGAGCGCAGCTTGATCTTGTAATGATCCGGCATGCCGCGCAGCGCGTCGGCCTGCACATGCGGTTGGCTCACGCGCTCCGCCAGCTTCTTCTTGAACTGCTCGCGCAGCGTCGCGCCGAGCTTGTCCCATTCCTTGCGCGCGGAGGGCAGGAACTCCAGCCTATAGGTCATCGAGGCTGACCGGCACGCCCTTCTCGTTCGCGCGGGCCTTGGCGATTTCGACGAGCGCCTGATCGTCGAGCGCGTCCATCATCGCCTCATAGGTATCGGCTGGCACCATATAGGCCATGACCCGGTTGTGGTTCAGGATCGCGACCGCGCTGCCCCGCGCACCGTCGACGATGGCGGTCGGGTTCTTCTTCAGGTCGGAGACGCTGACGGCAATTTCGGCTTCCACGCGCTGCATGGCCTCGTCCTCGAATAACGGCATCGAAATCAGGTCTGATTTCGATATTGAATTTCGATCTATATAACCCGTCTCCGCGACGATTGCGAGAGGCGCACGGCCATCGGCCGGGGCTGACGAAGGTTCCCACAGCCTGCATCGAGTATGGCGAGCTGCGCTCCCTTTGTCCTGATCGGCCGCGGCCGGAGCCTTGCCGATCCTCGGGGGAGCCAAGGGGGACTTTCCCCTTTCTCCCCTCAAGTGCCGCCTGCGCGATGGCAGGGCCGCCGGCTCGCAGGACGGACGATATCCGTCATCCCGCCGATCGTCGCCACCGTCCCGCTCGCCCTGGCAGCCCGGCCATGCTCGCCGGCACTTGTCCCCTCCCATCCCTGCGCGCTCACGCGCCCCCGGAAGGCATGCCGGGGGACATGCCTTCGGCATTTACGGGAAAGGACAGGACAATGAACATCATCGCCAGCAGCCAGCACGGCCAAGCTGTGAACAGCGGTTTTCGCGTCGACATCTCGCACGGCGAGCGGATCGGCCGCGTATCGTCGGAATGGTTCTCGCGCCCCGACGATGAGCGCTTCCTGTCGCTCACCGAGCTTTACGATGCCGTGAAGGTCCGCGCGGATCGCGCCACCGCCCGCACCGTGGAGAGCCGCGCCGTGCGCGTGGAGGCGAGCCGGGAGGATGCGGAGCGGCTTTCGCTGATCGTCCCCGGGCAGGAGGCCCCCATTGCCCCGACCCATTGGAGCTTCGGTCAGTTGTGCAGCCTTGTCGGCGCGCCAGCCACCTATATGCGCCAGCTTCCTGCACCGCTCGCCGGCATCAACCTGCAGCACGGCTTGCTGTCGCACCGCGCCGAGCTTGTGAAGACGCTGGAAACCGAAGACGGACGGGTTGAGCTTCGCGCCGTGACCGGCCCGGACTATGGCCGTATCTGGGACCATGAGCTTGTCGCCGCCGTCATGAAGATCGCCGGCAACGGCACCGGCGACACCATGTGGAAGGTGCCGGGCATGCTGGACTGGGCGACCATGATGCACAATCCCTTCGTGGACATCACGAAGGACACGACCACCCTCTATGCCAGCGACCGCGACGTGTTCTTATTCCTCGTGGACGACACCCACCCCATCGAGGCCGGGCGCCTGCCGAACGGCGAGCCGGATTTGTATTTCCGGGGCTTTTACTGCTGGAACAGCGAAGTCGGATCGAAGACCCTCGGCATTGCGAGCTTCTATCTCCGCGCCGTGTGCATGAACCGCAACCTTTGGGGCGTGGAAGGTTTCGAGGAAATCAGCATTCGGCACAGCAAGTTCGCGGCGCAGCGCTTCGCCCATGAAGCGGCCCCGGCGCTGACGAGCTTCGCTAATTCCTCGCCCGCGCCATTCGTCGCCGGGATCAAGGCGGCCCGGGAGAAGATCGTCGCCCGTACGGACGAAGACCGCGAGAGCTTCCTGCGCAAGCGCGGTTTCAGCAAGGCCGAGACCGGCAAGATCATCGAGACGGTTTTGCAGGAGGAAGGTCGCCCGCCCGAAAGCATCTTCGATTTCGTGCAGGGCATGACGGCGCATGCCCGCGCGAAGGCGCATCAGGACGGTCGCCTTGAACTGGAAGCGAAAGCAAAGACCCTGCTGGAGAAAGCCGCATAACCACAGATGCCGCGCGGTCGGTCCATCGACCGTGCGGCTTTCCGTATCCGGAATTTTCCTCCGATCCGTAAATCCGGGTCGGCGGCGCGGCCGCGCCTCGACAGCACGGCCGCGGCTCGCCGGGCTCCGCCCGGCTCGCAAGTCATAATTGGAACGGCCTCAACTATCCGAACAATTGCCATCTGCAATCGTCCTCTCCCGACGATGCACGACACCTTAACTTTAGCCGCCTCATTTTGGGGACACGGTGCGTGCTCTTGAGAACAGAAGCTTTCCGAAACACACGGAGGAAACATGCCCCACACGCAAGACTGGATGGCCAACGCCGCCTATCTCTACATCCTCTTTCTCGACCGTCCGGCTGTCGCCTGGGAGCACCTGCGGCGCAATCCCGGCTATCGGAACGACTGGCGCCGCTTTGGCACGAAGCGGCGTCCATCGTTGAGCGCACATGCGCAGAATTGGGGGTTACGATTTCTTCGAGAACCCAAAACACGATGCGCGCGACGCGCTGCCGTTCTGGCGGCCTGATCCAGACATTGCGCTGCCGATCGTGCCGGACGAAGACCCGGAGGCTGCTGCACCGGTCTTCGACTTCTGGACCTTTCCCGGCCGCAAGGCGATCGGCCATGACGGCGGACGCCTCGCGCTGAAACTCACCCGGCGCGGCCGCTCCTGGCATGTCCATATCGCCGGCGCGCTCGACGCCACCATGCCCTTCACCTTCGCGATCGCACCGGACGACCGGGCCGATGCCCGCTTGCGCGAGGCCAAGGAGCTGCTGGCCGTGATCGCCGGCCGCCCAGCTGGGCTTGCCAGCCGGCGCGGCTCGGCCGAACCGATCATCACCATGCAATCCTTGCAGGCCCTCGATGGTCATCTCGCCGGAGCCAGCGAGCGCGAGATCGCCATCGCGATCTTCGGCGCGCGCATCGTGAAGGAGAAATGGCATGGTGACAGCGAGCTGCGCGCCAGGGTCCGCTATCTCGTCCACCGTGGTCGCGCCCTCATGAACGGCGGCTATCGCCGTTTCCTCTGGGGTGCGACCGCGCGTCGAGCCGGCGAATATCCCATGCCCGCCGCCGCCCCGTGAGGGAGAAAGCCGACCGGCCAGGATTCTCCATACGCAGCAGGACAGGCTTTCCCCAAGCTGCCTCCCAACCGCTGGACCGGGCTTCGCTCGGCCAGCCTGAGACGGAGGCAGCTTCATGGATCGTCCCGAATCCAAACCGGCCAGCCGCTACCTCACCAATGAGGAAGCGGCCGCCTATCTCAAGCTCTCGCCACACACACTGAACAAGAAGCGCGTCATCGGCGGCGGACCGAAGTTCCGCAAGCTCGGCTCCCGCGTCGTCTACGCGATCGACGACCTCGAAACCTGGATCGAGGCGCGCGCCTGCAGCACCACCTCCGATCCCCGCTACGCCCAAGCCCGCTGACGGCAACGCATGCCGGCGCGCAGACGCATATCCGAGCGCGACCAGCTCGAACTGTTCCGATCGCGCCCCGGCGACATGGCGACCCGCGACTCGCAGGATCTCATGGCCTATCCCTTCTTCTCCCTCGCCAAGTCGAAGCGCGTCCAGCCGATCAAATTCGAGGCCGGCGACGTCCGCATCCACGTCGAGGCTCCGACCGAGTTCGGCTTGGCCACCATCTGGGACGCCGACATCCTGATCTGGGCCGCCTCGCAGATCATCGACGCCCGCGATCTCGGCCTGCGCACCTCGCGGCTGATGGCGACGACCCCCTATGAAATCCTGACCTTCATCGGCCGCGGTACATCCGTCCGCGACTATCAGCGCCTCAAGGCCGCGCTCGACCGTTTGCAAGCCACCACCGTCGCCACATCGATCCGCCAGCCATCCGAGCGGCGCCGGCATCGCTTTTCCTGGATCAACGAATGGAAGGAAAGGCTCGATCCCAAAGGCCGACCGCTCGGCATCGAGCTGATCGTGCCGGACTGGTTCTACGAAGGCATTCTCAACAACGCCCTGATCCTGACCATCGACCGCAACTATTTCGATCTGTTCGGTGGCATCGAACGCTGGCTGTACCGGCTGGTGCGCAAGCATGGCGGCCGCCAGCCCGGCGGCTGGAGCTTCGATTTTCATCATCTCCATGCCAAGTCGGGCAGCCTCTCGCGCTTCTCGAACTTCGCCTGCGATTTGCGCGACATCGTGCGCCGCCAGCCCTTGCCTGGCTATCGGCTGCGCATCGACCGGCTCGACAACGGCCGCGAACTGCTCGTCTTCGCGCCGGCCACACCGCTTCTGTCCGCTCGTTCAAGGGAGGCTGTGGAAAGGCTGTGAATAGTCTCGTGCTATCGAAGGCGTTCGGACTCGTGCTATCGGGGGCACGGCACTCGTGCCATCAAAGGCGCAAATGCGCGTTAAGCAATTGTGGCGCTTTGCAAAAGCCACCCCCTAACTTATCTAATATGGAATCTAACTTTCTTTATTTATCTAGCGACGATGTTGATAATTACGACAAATTTAAACTGACAACGTACGATTATATATCAAGTTATACGAATAAGTACGCTTATGAGAAATCCCATACGATCGTCGCTCAGCCTATCGCGCCAGCGCGCCCCCAAGGGCGACTAATACCCGGATATGACGCCCCTACCTGCTTGGAGGGCGCGTCATGATCGTGGCGCTCCTCAACCAGAAGGGTGGCGTCGGCAAGACGACGCTTGCCACCCATCTCGCCGGTGAGCTGGCGGCCGCTGGCGCGCGTGTCGCCGTCGTCGACGCCGATCCGCAAGGCTCGGCGCTTGACTGGTCGCAGCGGCGCGCGGAAAGCGGCCTGCCGCGCCTGTTCGGCGTTCTCGGGCTGCCCCGCGAGACGCTGCATGCGGAAGTTCCTGACATCGCCCGCGGCGCTGATCACGTTGTCATCGACGGCCCGCCACGCGTAACCGCGCTGGCGCGTTCCTCGATCCTCGCCGCCGACCTGGTGCTGATCCCGGTCCAGCCGTCGCCCTATGACGTCTGGGCGAGTGCCGAGATCGTAGCGCTCATCGGCGAGGCGCGGCTGTTCAAGCCGCAGCTCCGCGCCGCCTTCGTCGTCAACCGCCGCATCGTCGGCACCATCATCGGCCGCGACGTGCGCGCCGCGTTGCCGGAGGGCTTGCCCGCGCTCACCGCCGATATTGGCCAGCGCGTCATCTTCGCCGAGAGCGTCGCCACTGGCCGTCTGGCCCGCGAGTTGGAGCCCGGCGGCGCGGCCGCACAGGAGATCACCGCGCTCGCTGCCGAGATCATGGGAGGCAGCTCATGAGCGGCAAGCGCGTCACCTTCGGCGCGAAACCCGCCGCACCCACAGTCGATGCCTGGGTACAGCAGGGCAACGACGTCGAAATGGCCGTTCGGGCAACGCCGCCGGCTTCGGCAGCGAAAGCCGAGATCTTCACCGCGCGCCTTACCATCGACGTGACGCCGGAACTGCGCGGCCGCGTCAAGGTCGCCGCCTTCAAGCAAGGCGTCACCGTCGCCGAAATGATCCGCGCGCTGCTCGAAACGCGCTTTCCCGAAGGCGGAGCAGACGCATGACCACGCGCCGCTACACGAGCGTCCTGGTCGTCTTCGAGCGCGACCGCATCAATGTCCGGCTGCGCTTCGGCAAACCGGTGTGCGAGCGCCAGATCGATCGTCGCAGACGCCTCGCGATGTTCACTCCGGGTAGCACGTTCGCGCTATTGCGCTGGGAGGCGAACGCTTATGGCACGACCCTCTCCCATCTCGCCATCATGCGCGCGGTTGCACCGGGTGAAACGTGCTGCATGTGGCCATATGTGCGTCCCGGCGCGAAAATACTGCTCTTCGTCGCCGGATGGGGTCAGGTCGAGCGCGCCTTGAAGGCGGTCGACACCGTCGAAGCCCTCGGCGTCGCCCCCACTGACGCCGCGCCGGAATATTGGCAGCAGGTCCACAACAGGCTGTGGGTGCATGAGACACCGCGCGCCTATTCGCAAGAACAGCATGACGCCTGGCTCCGTCGCCGGGAGCTGTTGTCATGACGGCACGTGGCCTCTTCTTGATGATGACAGCCAGCGGTGTGCTGCTGATCGCAGCACCCGTCTGGTCGGGGCACGCGCCGCGCTTCATCTGGAATGCGTCGGCAAGTGTGCCGGTCGGCCTCTATCGCGTCGAGCCGGCAGACCGGATCGCGGTCACGGACCTTGCCATTGTCATGCCGCCGGAACCGCTCGCCGGTTTCCTCGATGCCCGCGGCTATCTTCCGCGCGGCGTGCCGCTCTTGAAGCGCGTGCTCGCGCTCGCAGGCCAAACCGTCTGCCGTGAGGGCTTCGACATTATCGCTTACGGCTGGCGCTACGGGGCGGCTCGTGAGCGTGACAGTCGTGGCCGACCACTGCCTGTCTGGCAGGGCTGCCGCATCGTCCCGAGCGACGCCGCTTTCCTCATGAACTGGGATGCGCCGGACTCATTCGACAGTCGGTATTTTGGCCCGCTTCCCCTCTCTTCCATCGTCGGTCGCGCGGTTCCGATCTGGACCACCGACGACGACATTGATCCGGCTTCAGAGCCGGTTCCCGACGAGCCATAGGCGGCTCGTGTCCGACCCCAGAAGGAGTGTGCCATGCCGCAGATCGGGACTTTCAAGAAGACGAAGGACGGCTTCACCGGCCGTATCCGGACGCTGACGCTCGACGCCGAGCTGGTCATCAGGTCGGCTGAAAATGCGGACGCCGAAAATGCGCCGCACTATCGCATCTTCACCACCGACGATATCGAAACCGGTGCTGGTTGGAAGCGCACCGGCGAGAGAGCCGGAGACTACCTGTCGCTCGCCATAGACGATCCGTCCTTCACCCAGCCGCTCCGCGCTCACCTGTTCCAGTCGGAAATCGACAACGCGACTTGGAACCTGCTCTGGACACGCCCATCGAAGCGTGATGAGCGGACCTGATGTCATGTGTGGGTCGCGCGAACTGGGATTGACCCTTATCCCTCTGATCCATGGGAAACGGGATCATCCCTCCGACCCGATCGCTGGCCAGACAGCCACCGCGCGCAGTGAAGGCCAGGGGCGGTCGCTTTGCGGCCGGCAACGCCTCGCCCTTGACCGGAGCGAGGACGGTGGCAGGCTGTCGGCGCTCGGACAAGGAGCATGGTGCAAAACGTCGTCGCGCTCACCTCTACGGCGCGTCATGCAAGCGATCATCACCTGTACGCTGATGATGATTTCCGGCGCCGTGGCCCGAGCGGAACCTGCGTCCTCATCGCCGCCTGAGAAAGCGCCCGCGAACCATCAACTATCGGCCGATCCGTGGGCTGCACAGATCGCCGAAGCGGCACAACGTTTCGACATTCCGGAGCAGTGGATACGCTCCGTCATGGGTGTCGAAAGTGACGGCGAAACGCGCGTAGTGTCAGCGAAAGGTGCGATCGGCCTGATGCAGATCATGCCCGCCACCTGGGAGGCGATGCGCAGCCGATACGGGCTCGGCGACGATCCCTTCGATCCGTATGACAATATCACCGCTGGTGCTGCCTATCTGCGCGAGATGTACGATCGCTACGGGGCGCCGGGATTCCTCGCCGCTTACAATGCAGGGCCGGCGCGCTATGAGGAACACAAACTCCTCGGTGTGCCGCTTCCTGATGAGACGCGTGCTTATCTCGACAAGCTCGCATCGATCATCGGCAGCCCGGTTCCGAGCCTCTTCGCGGGTTCGGAGACGCGCACAAACCGCGGTCCGGATGCACCACTGTTCGCGGTCGACGCGCGGACGAAATCCACCGTCGGTTCACTCCCCTCTCGACCATCTGCTGGCGCGCTCTTTGTGACCGTCAAGCCACGCGTCGAATACGTCGAACCAAACGACAGCGACAGCTCCGACGTGCAGCAGAGGTGATCCCATAGCCACGATGAAGCACGGATGCGGAGCGCTAGGGGGCGCAGGGCAAGATAAAAGGGGACGGCACGCGCCTGTCCCGAAGTTCTTGTCTGCACGTCGGTTGGGGCGGCACGCGGCGGATGAGCCCGCGTGCCTATAGAATCATCAAGCCATTGTTTATGCGTGAGCTTTCGCGTGCTTCATCGCATGGGCTTGTACAGGATTGGTGGGAGCGCCGCCATGCCAGATCGTGACGACAACCGCTTCCGGCCAAGGGTCTCGCCACCAAAATCGCGTGGCCGAGCAAGGACGCCGAAGTTCACCGCACGCGTTCTTAAGGCGGTTTCCCATTCTGGGTCGATAAGCGACCGGTCGTTCCGTTCCGGGCAGGCGCGTTCCGGCGCCCGTCTCGGCCGCGGCCACGTCGCCGCGAAGTTCGCTGGTCAGTCCCTGCAAGACAGTTCTCGCCGCGTGGTCATCAAGACCCGCTTGGTCAAGCTGGAGAAGGCCGGTGCGCGCTCGACCATCACCCATCTACGCTATATCGAGCGCGACGGCGTGACCAAGGACGGCAGCAAGGCCCACGCCTATGGTCCCGGCACGGACAAGGCCGATACCACCGCTTTCGAACAGCGCGGCCGCGAGGACCGACATCAGTTCCGCTTCATTGTCTCGCCGGAAGATGCAGTCGATCTTGGCGATCTGAAAGCCTTCACTTGCGATCTTATGGGCCGCATGGAAGCCGATCTGGGAACCAAGCTCGATTGGGTGGCGGTCGATCACTGGAACACCGACAATCCTCACACTCATATCGTACTGCGCGGTCGCCAGGATGACGGATCGGATCTGGTCATCGCCCGCGACTACATCGCCGACGGCATGCGCAACCGCGCCCGTGAACTGGCAACCGAATGGCTCGGTCCCCGCACTGAGATGGAAATCCGCAACTCCATGTTGCGCGAGGTTGAGCAGGAGCGCTGGACCCGCGTCGACCGGATGATCCAGCATGAGGCGGACGCGGGTATTGTCGACCTGGTTAGCGAGCCGCCCGACGCCCAGGCTCGCTTCCGACGCACGGTGATGATCGGTCGGCTCCAGCGGCTCACCGAGATGGGCCTTGCCGACCGCACTGGCGGTTGCGTCTGGGCGCTTCACGACGACGCCGAAACCGCCTTGCGTGCCATGGGCGAGCGCGGCGACATCATCCGTACCATGCAGCGCGTCATGTCCGGCGAGAAGCGTGAGCTGGTCGTGCTCGACGCGATGTCATCGCAGACGCCCGTCATCGGTCGCATCGTCGACAAGGGACTGGCTGACGAACTCTATGATCGCGCCTATCTCGTTGTCGACGGGATCGATGGCCGGGCACACTATGTTCCGCTTTCGGTGAGCGCCGATCTCGAGGCCCTTCCGATCGGCGGTATCGTCGAGACGCGCGCGGTAGTGGAACGCGGGGCGGACAGGACCATCGCCAGCCTCGCTGTTGACGGCGTCTACCGCGCCGAACAGCATCTTGCGGTGGAGCGCGCCGAAGCCAAGCCAGGATACGATCCGGAGAGCTTCGTCGCCGCACACGTCCGTCGACTCGAAGCCCTTCGCCGGGTCGGGATCGTCGACCGTATGGACGAAGGCGTCTGGCGCGTGCCGGCCGACCTCGCCGAGCGCGGTAAAGCTCATGATGCCCGCGGCCTTGGTGGTGTCGATGTCGAGCTTCGATCACATCTGCCGCTTGATCGACAGACGCGCGCGATTGGTGCGACTTGGCTCGATCGGCAGCGCTTTGGCGACACCTCCGCACTCGCGCAGACCGGATTCGGCGCCAGCGTTCGAGAGGCCATGCGCGAGCGGGAGAACTTCCTCGTCGATCAGGGCCTGGCCGAGCGGCGTGGGCAGCGTGTGTTGCTCGTCCGGAATCTGCTCGCCACGCTGCGCGATCGGGAAGTCGAAACCGCTGCCAGAAAGATCGTAGAGGAGACCGGCCTGCATCATCGTGCCGTGCGCGACGGAGAACACGTCGGTGGCATCTATCGCCGCTCCGTCATGCTCGCCAGTGGTCGCTTTGCGATGCTGGACGACGGCGTGGGATTCAGCCTCGTGCCGTGGCGTCCGGTGCTGGAAAAGCGCCTTGGCCAGACGGTCGCTGGGGTTGTTCGTGGCAATAGCGTCTCGTGGGAATTCGGGCGGCACAAGGGTCTGGGAATTTGACGTCAACCTTGACGCCGAGCCACGCGATGACCATCTTCGACGTGGGCTTGCCACCTTCGACCTTTCGCCGGGTCAGACGGCCTAAATATTGATCCTCATGCCACCTCTCATCGATCCTTGCGGATTGGGCTGGCTGCGTAATCGGCGAACTGCTCGAGCCCGCAACCGAGGACTTGATGATGAGATTGGAAATCACCGCAAACGATGTCGAGGACATGAAGGCAGAGCTGCGTGCGACTCTGCCGGAGGTGAAATCGTCGCATAGGATCGAGGCTCTTGCTCGGGGCCTCGGGTGGAACACCAATGCCGCCATGAGGGCGAGCCTCGCGAATGGCTCAGCCGAGGTTTCCACCAACGAAGGAGCCTTCTTGGGCTATCTCCAGGAGCACGGTTTCGATTCCGAACCTGGACGGCTCGCACGCACTTTGGCCAAGGTCGGCATTCGCCGTGCGATGGCGCAGGAACCGTTCCTCACTCAATTCGGCTACAATGTTTATCGCGGCCGCTCAAAGACCCCTGAGGAGCGCCGGGCCGAGTTCCTGGCAGACCGAGCGTCAATGCTGGGCGATCACGCCGCCGATGAATTCATCCAAGCATGCCGCTTTCTATCGCAGTTCAGCAAACGTAAGACGATCAACCGCAAATCTTCTAGCTATGGTCTGAAACATCAGGCTGAGCGTTTCGGGGATTCACGGCATTCGCGTGGTTATGTCGCGAATGGAATGCTGATCGCAGCCGCCTTAGCCCTTGGCTTCAAAGTCCAGCAGATCGATCCCGATTCTCCAAATGCATGGTTCAATATCAGCTCCAAGATGACGAACGACGGAGCAAAGCTGGCGTTGGCTGCCTAGCCAAGCGTGCGATTGAGCACAGCTCAATTTTATCGTCATTGGCGCTTTCAATTTTTATTGAAAGCGCCAATGACGTCGATCAGAAGCGCGGGGCCGTGATCGATCGGATGAGTCAATGCGACGTCGGGAATGTCGACACGGCCTCTAAGCTAAGCGGTGTACATCCCCGCTTGCGCCACCTATTTTGGTGCGCCGCACCAATCGCTATCGGAGCAGAATCCTTCCGCACATACTAGAAGTAGAATGCAGGTACTGTATTGCATGGCTGTATGCTGTTTGGCTCTGACGCACCTTGGTGCATAAGATATTTCTGATTGTTTACGTGACTCATTGCCGCAATACTAAATTTCCGCCAGTAGTAAGAAATGGTAAGGAGTGGGGCCGGATCGTACTTAGATCATAGTTGCTGCTGTCGCGCGCAAGAATGGTCTTTGACTTAACCCCTTCAAGCAACAAGCCTTATGCCTTGTCGGCCGTTCGCACGGCCGAAAACTGCGGCTTTTGCAGGAGCGGGAATGACACCGACGAAGGTGTTGATCGGTCAGATGCTGGTGGTGTTCGGCATCGCGCTTGCCGGCACCTGGGCCGCCACGCAATGGGTCGCCTTTGAGCTCGGCTTCCAGCGACGGCTTGGAGAGCCCTGGTTCCTGATCGACAACTTGGCAATCTACTACCCTTGGCGGTTGTTCGAGTGGTGGTATGTTTACGATGCCTATGCTCCAGACGTTTTCCAAACGGGGGGTACGATCGCTGGCGGCAGCGGCGTCATTGCCGCTCTGTCCGCCATCATCGGTTCCGTCTGGCGAGCTCGGCAGTCGAAGCTCGTCACCACCTATGGCTCCGCCCGCTGGGCCGATAAGACGGACATCACAGCGGCGGGCCTGACAAAGCCAGCCGGCGTCTTTCTCGGGCTCATGGCCAGCACCTATCTGCGCCATGCCGGCCCCGAACACATCATGGCGTTTGCGCCGACGAGAAGCGGCAAGGGCGTCGGGCTCGTTGTGCCGACGCTGCTGTCATGGCCGCATTCTGCCGTCATCCATGACATCAAGGGGGAAAATTGGACGCTGACCGCCGGCTGGCGCGCGCAGTTCTCCCATTGCCTCCTGTTCAACCCGACGGACCCGAGGAGCGCTGCCTATAAT
This sequence comes from Xanthobacter sp. NM-25, assembly GCF_022138605.1. Lineage (GTDB taxonomy): Bacteria > Pseudomonadota > Alphaproteobacteria > Rhizobiales > Xanthobacteraceae > Xanthobacter. The sequence goes on along the minus strand of NZ_JACBFS010000013.1, from coordinate 2,647 downwards.
CCTCTCTTGGAAGTCCGCAGAGGTGTGCACGAGGTCCGCGATGTCCAGAACATTGCGGACATATTGGTGGATCCCGAAGGTGCGTTGGAGCGGCGCAATCACTGGGAAAAGACCAGCCATTCGCTTTTAGTCGGCGCCATCTTGCATGTCCTCTACGCCGAAGAGGACAAAACGCTCCGCGGTGTGGCCAACTTCCTCTCCGATCCGGCTCACCCGTTCGAGAGGGCCTTGTGGTCCATGATGACCACGGCGCATCTCGGGGAGCCTGGCCCGCACCCCGTCGTTGCCAGCGCCGCGCGCGAGGTGTTGAACAAGAGCGAGAACGAGCGCTCCGGCGTGCTCTCGACCGCCATGTCGTTCCTCGGCCTCTATCGCGACCCGACGGTCGCGACCGTCACATCGCGCTGCGATTGGCGCATCGCCGACTTGATCGCCGCCGATCATCCGGTCTCGCTTTATCTGGTCGTGCCGCCTTCGGACATTTCGCGCACCAAGCCGCTTATTCGCTTGATCCTCAACCAGATCGGCCGCCGGCTGACAGAAAGCCTCGACGGCTCGGACGGTATCGCCCGCAAGCACAAGCTGCTTCTCATGCTCGACGAGTTTCCGGCGCTCGGCCGGCTGGACTTCTTCGAGAGCGCCTTGGCCTTCATGGCCGGCTACGGCCTGCGCTCCTTCCTCATCGCGCAGAGCCTCAACCAAATCGAAAAGGCTTACGGGCCGAACAACAGCATCCTCGACAACTGCCACGTTCGAATCGCCTTCGCGACCAATGACGAACGCACAGCCAAACGCATTTCGGACGCGCTCGGCACGGCGACGGAACTTCGCGCCCAGCGCAACTATGCCGGCCATCGCCTGTCACCCTGGCTGGGACACCTCATGGTATCTCGGCAAGAGACGGCCCGCCCGCTCCTGACGCCCGGCGAGGTCATGCAGCTTCCCGACACTCAAGAAGTCATCATGGTTTCCGGCCATCCACCTGCCAAGGCCACCAAGATCCGATATTTCACCGACAGCAATTTCACTTCGCGCGTGCTGCCGGCGCCGGTTCTCTCAGACGATGGATATGCTGATCGGCCGGTAGCGCGAACGGACGATTGGACCGGCCTTCCGCGGTCGAAATCTTCTCTCCCCGCTTCTACGGGCGCACAGGCATCGGCCGTGCCCGTAGAAGGCGGACATCAACTCGTCCCGGAGCTCGACAAAGCCGAAGTCATACGTCTGCATGATGGTCGCGATGACGATCTGTCCGTCCTCGACGATGAGACAGATAACCCCGTCACACGCGACGGTAAGCTTCCCAAACCGGACCGGCAGTTCCGGCGCGTGGCGCGTCTGGCCTCGCTCGATCCCGATGACGGGATCGCGCTATGAGCAAAACCCGTCTCAACATCTTCATCGAGCCCGACCATGCCAAGCGACTGCGTCAGCTTGCAGCCCTCAAAGGTGAAACGAAATCAGCGATCGTCGCGGCCGCGCTCTCTTCCTATCTTTCTCCCGATGGTGCCGACCGGCGAGAGGCGGCGCTGGCCTCACGCCTCGACCGACTGTCGAACCAGTTCGGCCGGCTGGAACGCGACCAGACCATCCTGATCGAGACCCTGGCGCTATACATCCGCTACACGTTGTCGGTTTCAGCTCCGCTTCCAGAGACGCATCAGAAGGCGGCTCGCGCGCAGGGGCGCCTACGCTTCAACCAATTCGTCGACCAACTCGGCCGCCACTTGCAGCGTGGCGGCAGCCTCGTTCGGCAGGTCCATGAAGAAATCTTCCCTGATGAAGGTCGCTTCTTCGGCCTGGCCGACGACAACGAGGATCAGGGGTCCGCCGGATCGGAAGACCACGATGCCGAGGCGGCGCCGCATGACGGATAGGCCGCGCTCCCCGTCCCGGATCGTCAGCGATCGTCAGGTCCGCATGCTGCGCAGCGCCATGGGGCCGGCGATCATCGCCGCGCTCGACGATCCGGACGTCGTGGAAGTCATGCTCAATCCTGACGGAAAGCTTTGGATCGACAGGCTCGGCTCGGGCCGCGAGCCCACGGGCGCCATCCTCTCCCCGGAGGATGCCGCCCGCATCATCAAGGTCGTGGCGAACCATGTCGGCCTCGAGGTCAACCGCGAGCATCCGATTCTCTCCGCCGAGTTGCCGGAAACGGGTGAAAGGTTCGAAGGCGTCTTGCCGCCCATCGCCGTCGCACCGATCTTCGCCATCCGCAAGCGGGCCGCCGGCGTCATACCGCTGGCCCGATATGTCGCCAACGGCATCTTGACCGAGGTGCAGGCAGAGTTTCTGAGGAGCTCGGTTCTCGACCGACGGAACATCATCATTGCCGGTGGAACGTCGACGGGAAAGACCACCCTCGCCAACGCCCTGCTCCAAGAGATCGCGGCCACTGGCGATCGCGTCCTGGTGCTCGAAGACACGATCGAGCTGCAATGTGTAGCCGACGATCATGTGGCTCTCCGGACAAAGGCCAATACCGTCTCCACCGCCGATCTGGTGCGTTCCACCTTGCGGCTTTGAACCGCGCCGGGATTGTCGGAGGCTTCCACTCCTGAGAGATTGAAGCCACGATGAGCAAGACGACGAACAAGTTCTCCGCCGAGGTCCGTGCCCGCGCGGTTCGGTTGGTGCTGGAGCA
>NZ_JACBFS010000012.1 GCF_022138605.1 Xanthobacter sp. NM-25 | reverse complement strand
AACCTCGTTGCCGTCGCCCACCAGCGCCTCACCCACCAGAACCTTGTCGATCTTGGCCATCGTTTCGTCCTCCCAAATGGAACCCGGGCGATGGCCGCCGGACCGGGCCGCGGGAGCCCAGCTCCCGCACGCACCGTCGCATCCATCACCAGGCTCGGGACGACCGCCTCCGGTTCATGCGGATAGCGGTCGGCTGCCGCTTACCCTTGTTGTCAGCGCCCGGCACACGCCGAGCCGGTTCACCGGATAGCTCGCGGAAACTACGCGACCCAACGGCCGCCAGCAAGATGCCCCGGGCGCGGCGGATGGCCCATTTGTTCCAGTCTGATCAGAAATCGCTGGCGATGCCGCCCACTTCCCAGTCGCCATAGCGCACCGGCTCCGGCCCGTCGCGGCCGTTGATCTCCTTGGGCAGCGGCGTGCGGGTGGCATCGGCCGCCTGGCGCCGGGCCTCGGCTTCGGCCAGCGCCCGCTTGGCGGCATCGCTGAGCGGCTTGCGCTGGGCCTCGGGGGCGGCGGGGCGCTGGGGCGCGTCGGTCATGGCAACCTCTCGGGTCTCGGGGCGTGATCTCTCACGCAATTTGGGCGCTGGCGGCCGCGTGCTCAACCTTGAACCACCGCTGCAAAGCATGGTAGCGAACCGCGCGCCTTCGGGCTCACTGTATCAAAGCCTGCAACCGATGGAGATGCGCATGGCGACGCAGAATGGCGGCCCCACCCCGAATCAGGCGCCGTCGCTGAACGTGCTCGCGCAATACACCAAGGATTTCTCGTTCGAGAATCCCAATGCGCCGCGCTCCCTGTCTGCGCCGCCGAGCCAGCCGGACGTGAATATCCAGATTCACGTCAACGCCAAGCCGGGCGGCAACGGTGATTTCGAGGTGGAGCTCAAGATCGAGGGTGGCGCCAAGGTCGGTGCCGATACCCTGTTCGCCTTCGAGCTCACCTATGCCGGCATCTTCCGGGTGCAGGGCGTGCCCGAGCAGAGCCTGCAGCCGGTGGTGCTCATCGAGTGCCCGCGCATCCTCTTCCCGTTCGCCCGTCAGATCATCGCCGACGCGGTGCGCAATGGCGGCTTCCCGCCGCTGATGATCGATCCGGTGGACTTCGCCGCGCTCTACCAGCAGCGCATGCAGGCCGAGGCGCAGAAGCTCGAGACCTCCGGCCAGGCCTGATCGGCTTCCAACGCCCGGGTCCACGGCCCGGGCGTTTTCATGTGGGGCCGGCGGCTTGACGATGGCCGGGTTGCCCCGCCACCGTGCCGCCTCGCCCGGCGGCGCTGCGCCCGCGGGCGTGGCGGAGCTGGGGCATGGCATCGATAAGGTTCAAGCTGGGTGCGCTGATCGCCGCCGTCGCCGCCCTGGCGGCCCTCGCGGCGGGTGGCGTGGTGGTGGCGGTGGGCGCGACCGATCGCGCCCTGGAGGCCGCCGTGGCTGCCCAGCGCCGCCTGGATCTCCTGACCGAAGCCTCGGCGCGCCTGTCTGAATTCGGCATCACGGCGGTCGCCGATGCGGGCTTTCCCAGCCCCGATCGCGCCCGGCTCGAAGCGGCCCGGGCGCGGGTGGTGGCGGTGCTGGAGATCGTCGCCACCGAAAGCTCCGAGGATCTGTCGCCCTCCGATGCGACGCGCCAGGGCCGGGCGCGATTCCTCGCCCATCTGAAAGCCGATTTCGCCCTTCTGGACCGCCAGATCGGTCTCGCTCTCGCCGATCCCGACGGGGCGCGGCGGTCCGACAAGGTGCGCGGCGCCCTCAATGCCTTCGCCGCCAGCGCCGGCCCGGTGCTCTCCCTGCTGGTGGAGGGGGAACGGCGCGCCGTCACCGAGGCGCGGGCGGAAGCGCGGGCCCTATCCCAACAGCTGAAGCTCGGCGCGGTGCTGCTGGCGGTCACCGTGCTGCTGGTGGCGCTGGTGCTTTATCGGGCCCTGGCCCGGCCGCTGCTCGACCGTTTGGCGCAGATCGACACCGCGGCCGCGGCCATCGGGCGCGGGGTGCTGGCGACCCGCCTCGCCATTGGCCCGCGGGACGAGCTCGGCCTGCTCATGGCGAAGTTCAACCGCATGGCAGAGCGCCTGGCGCGGCGCGAACGCCGGGTGGCGCAGGACCGCGCCGTGCTGGAGCGCACCGTGGCCGAACGCACCGCCGACCTCACCGCCGCCAATGACCGGCTTGCCGCCATCGATGCCTCGCGCCGGCGCTTCTTCGCCGATGTCAGCCACGAGTTGCGCACGCCGCTCACGGTCATCATCGGCGAATGCGACATCACCCAGCGTGCGCCCTCCATTCCCGAGGCGGTGGCCCGCGCCGTGTTCGCCACCATCCGCAAGCGGGCCGGCCGGCTGCATCGGCGCGTGGAGGATCTGCTGCGGGTGGCCCGCTCCGAAAGCGGCGAGATCGAGCTGGTGTTCCAGGATGTACCGATGGCGGCACTGGTGGCCGAGGCCATCGCCGCCTTCGAGACGCCGGCCCAGCGGCAGGGGGTGCGGCTGGCGGGCATGGTGGCCGACCCCGGCCTGCTGGTGCACGCCGATCGCGAATGGCTGCGGCAGGTGATCGAGGGCCTCATCGACAACGCCCTGCGCCACGGCGCGCCGCTGTCGATGATCACCGTGGATGCCCACGAAGCGCTGGGCGAGGTGTGCATCATGGTCGCGGACGATGGGCGCGGCATCCCCCCGGCGGCCCGCGCCGGCCTGTTCCAGCGCTTTGCTCGGGGCAGTGCCAGCGCCGCCCATTCCGGTTTCGGGCTCGGCCTGTCGCTGGCGGAATGGGTGGTGACGCAGCATGGCGGACGTATCACACTGGGGGACAATGACGACGGTGGCGACGTCCGCGCGGGGACCCGCGTGACGATCACGCTGCCGCGGCCCTTCGGCGCCGAGGCCGCCGGGGCGGGAGAGGAGACGACATGAACATTCTGGTGGTGGAGGACGACAGCGATATCGGCGCGATGCTGAGCCGCGGGCTCGTTGCCGAGGGGTTCGAGGTGCAGGTGGTGGGGCGCGCCGACGCGGCGCTCGATACCGCCCGGGCCTACAATCCCTGCGCTGTGGTGCTCGACATCATGCTGCCCGACGGTTCCGGCATCGATGTCTGCCGGGCGCTGCGGAACGCCGGGCATTCCGGCCCCATCCTGTTCCTCAGCGCCAAGGACGAGGTGGCTGACCGCGCCGAGGGCCTGGGCGCCGGCGCCGATGACTATATCGTGAAGCCGTTCGAATTCGGCGAGCTGGTGGCGCGGCTGCGAGCCCATCTCATGCACCGGCTGGGCGATGCCCACGACAAGCGGCTGACCGCCGGCCGGCTGGTGCTGGATCTCGCCAGCCGCCATGTGCTGTTCGGCGACATCCATGTGCGCCTGACCGAGCGGGAAGCGGAGCTGCTGGCGCTGCTGATGGCGACCCCGAACCGGCCGGTGGCGCGGGGCGACATCTTTGATCGCCTGTGGGCGAGCCAGGGCGGCGCCTCGCTCAATGTGGTGGATGTCTATGTGGGCTATCTGCGCAACAAGCTAGCGGCGGTGAGCCGCGCCGGCGGGCCTCAGGTGGCCACCGTGCGCGGACGCGGCTTCATGCTGGATCTGGTGGGCGCCGGCGCCCATTGAGCGGCCCTGTCCGGGCAAAACGGGCACTGCGGGGGGCGCGCTGCAACATCTTCCCGGTCGAGGGTGGTGAAAATTCCCCTTGCGGGTCGGCGAATGAAGGACAATATTTGAAGTCACTGTAATGAATGCTCATTACAGCTTGGTTCTTATGATTTTCTTATGAAAATCTGGAACTCAATTAATAGGAGGAAACATCATGCGTTGGCAGAAGCCCGAAGTGTGCGAAGTGTGCGTCGGCATGGAAGTCACCGCCTATCTGCCGGCCGACTTCTGAAAGCAGTGCGTGCCCGCATCCCGGAACGGGCGGGCAACGGCCCCTTTCACCCTTGCCGGTGATGCGGCGCGCGGCTCACGCGCAAGGTGCGTGCGCCCATGTCCCGCGCGGGGCTCGGCACGACCTCCCTCATGCAAGCCATTGTTCTTGGCTCTGCGGCCGGCGGCGGCGTTCCGCAATGGAATTGCCGCTGCCCAGTCTGCCGCCTCGCCTGGGCGGGTGATCCCCGGGTCACGCCGCGCACCCAATCTGCCCTGGCGGTGTCGGCCGATGGCGATCGCTGGCTGCTGCTAAATGCCTCGCCGGACCTGCGGGCGCAGATCGCCGCCACCCCGGCCCTGCATCCGCGTGCGGGCGAGCGCCATTCCCCTATCGCCGCCGTGCTGCTGACCAATGGCGACGTGGACCATATCGCCGGCCTCCTGACGTTACGGGAATCGCAGCCCTTCATCTTGTTCGGCACGGCCGAAACCCTAGCGCTGGTGGGCCAGAACCAGGTGTTCGACGTGGTGAACCCGGCCTTCGTGGAGCGGCGCCAGGTGGCGCTCGGCGCGCCGTTCTCGCCCCTGCCCGGCCTCACGCTGGAGATGTTCTCCGTGCCCGGCAAGGTGCCCCTGTGGCGCGAGGATGCGGGGCTCGTCCTCGGGGCCGAGACCGAGGGCACGGTGGGGGTCGTCATCACCTGCGCCGACAAGCGCCTCGTCTATATTCCCGGCTGCGCCGCCGTGACGGCGGAGGTACGGGCCCGCCTCGCCGGGGCCGATCTGCTGCTGTTCGACGGCACCCTCTTCCGCGACGATGAGATGATCCGCTCCGGCACCGGGGTGAAGACCGGCGCGCGCATGGGCCACCTCTCCATGTCGGGGCCCGGCGGCACCATGGCGCTGCTCGAGGATGTGCCGGTGAAGCGGCGGGCCTTCATCCATATCAACAACACCAATCCCGCCCTCGTGGATGGCTCACCGGAGCGCAGCGCGGTGGAGGCGGCGGGGTGGATCGTGACCCGCGACGGCATGGAGTTCTCGCTGTGAGCCTGCAATTCGACATCTCCCGCGAGCCGCTGCCGGCACCGGTCGACACCCCCTACACGCCGGAGGGGCTGGAGGCGGCGCTGCGGACGGTGGGCGCGCAGCGCTATCACAATCGCCACCCGTTTCATCAGCTGCTGCACTCGGGCGCGCTCAATCAGGATCAGGTGCGCGCCTGGGCGCTGAACCGCTATTGCTACCAGTCCGCCATTCCGCGCAAGGACGCGGCGCTCATGAGCCGCTGCGATGACCGGACCCTGCGCCGGGAGTGGCTGCACCGCATCACCGACCATGACGGTTTCGAGGCCGATCAAGGCGGCATCGAGCGCTGGCTGATCCTCACCGACGGCCTCGGTCTCGACCGGGATTACGTGGTGTCCAAGCAGGGCGCGCTGCCGGCCACCACATTCGCGGTGGAAGCCTATGTGCGCTTCGTGGCGGACCATTCCCTGCTGGAGGCGGTGGCCTCCTCGCTCACCGAGCTGTTCGCGCCCGGCATCCATGCCGAGCGCATCTCCGGCATGCTCACCCATTACGATTTCATCAACGAGACGGTAGTGGCCTATTTCCGCCGCCGGCTCGATCAGGCGCCGAAGGATGCGGATTTCGCCCTCGACTATGTGAAGGCGCATGCGCGCACGGTGGAGCAGCAGCGGGCGGTGCTGCGTGCCCTGACCTTCAAGACCGAGGTGCTGTGGGCGCAGCTGGACGCCCTCTATTTCGCCTATGTGGCGCCCGGCTGGCCGGCGCCGGGGGCCTGGGTGCCCGGTGTCGGCATGGCGGGGATGACCCCATGATCGCCGCCGAAACCGATGTGCCGCGCCTGCCGCGCGGAGTGAAGCTGAAATACGACGCGGTGCGCCAGCGCCATGTGCTGCTGGCGCCGGAACGGGCTTTCAACATCGACGCCATCGCCGCCGCCGTGCTGGCCCTGGTGGATGGCCAGCGCGACTGCGGCGCCATTGTCGATGCCCTGGCCGCGCAATATGACGAGAAGCGCGAGGTCATCGCCGGCGACGTTCTGGCCATGATCGGCGATCTGATCGCCCGCCGGGTGATCGAGCGATGAGCGCGCCGGCCCGCGCGCCGCAGGCCGCCGATCTGGTGGGCCATCCCATCGGCCTGCTGGCGGAGCTGACCCATCGCTGTCCGCTGCGCTGCCCCTATTGCTCCAACCCGCTGGAGCTGGAGCGGCGCGACGCCGAGCTCGACACCGCCACCTGGAAGCGGGTTCTGAGCGAGGCGGCGGCGCTTGGCGTGCTGCACATCCATCTGTCCGGTGGCGAACCCACCGCGCGGCCGGATCTGGTGGAACTCACCGCCCACTGCGCCCGCGAGGGGCTCTATTCCAACCTCATCACATCCGGCATCGGCCGTGCCGGCACCATGATCGACGCCTTGTACGACGCCGGCCTCGACCATGTGCAGCTCTCCGTGCAGGGCGCCACCGTCGACACCGCGGATCGCATCGGCGGTTATAAAGGCGGCCACGTGGCGAAACTCGCCTTTGCCCGGCGGGTGGTGGAACTGGGCCTGCCACTCACCCTCAACGCGGTGATCCACCGCGGCAACATCCACGAGGTGGAGGAGATCATCGCCCTCGCGGTGGCGCTCAAGGCCAAGCGGCTGGAGGTGGCGCACACCCAATACTATGGCTGGGCCTATGTGAACCGGGCGGCGCTGATGCCGGAGCGGGCGGAGGTGGACCGCTCCATCGCGCTGGTGGAAGAGGCCCGCCGGCGGCTCGAAGGCGTGCTCGTCATCGACATGGTGATTCCGGACTATTACGCCCGCTATCCAAAGCCCTGCACCGGCGGCTGGGGCCGCAAGACGCTGAACGTGACGCCCACCGGCAAGGTGCTGCCCTGCCATGCCTCGGAGAGCATCCCGGGGCTCGAATTCTGGACCGTGCGCGAGCATGGGCTCGCGGACATCTGGCGCCACAATCCGGCGTTCAACGCCTATCGCGGCACCGACTGGATGCCGGAACCGTGCCGCAGCTGCGAGCGGCGCGAGCTGGACTTCGGCGGCTGCCGCTGCCAGGCCATGGCGCTTCTGGGGGATGCCGCCGCCACCGATCCCGCCTGCTCGCGCTCCCCCTTCCACGCCCGCATGGAGGCCCTGGCCACCGCCGAGGCCGGCGGTGTCGCGCCCGACTACATCTATCGCACCATCGGCGGCGCCCCGGCGCCGCAGCCGGCGGAGACGCTGTCATGAGCCTTCTGCGTTCCCCTCGCCGCGCCGGACGGCGTGCCGCGCTGCCGGTTGCCGCGTTTCTGCTGGCGGCGGGCCTCGTCGCCGCGCCGGCGTTCTCGGTGCTGCAGGCCGCCGAAACCGCGGCGCCGGCGGCGGCGACGCTGCTGTTCGAGGCGCCGCAGCTCGCTGGCACCACGCCGGGCCAGACGCTGCGCTACGACTACCACCGCAAGATGGCCAATGCCGACCTCGGCCCCAGCTATGACGATCGCATCACCCTGCAGATCGAGCCCGCCGCCGAGGCGCCGCCCGGCGCGCGCACCGTGAAGGTGGACTTCTTCGGCCCCGAGCGGCACCGCGCCGCCGGTCCGTTCGAGGGAGTGAACGGCAATCCCGTGCTGGTGCTGTTCCTGGAGCATCATGTGGGCGACCTGTCGGGCCTGCTGAAAGGCAACCCGCGCTATTTCAAGAACGCCATCCGTGCCGCCCTGCGGGACAAGGCGGAGGTGAGCCCGCTGCAGATCACCCGCGGCGGCCACACCTATGCGGGCTGGCAGGTGAAGGTGGCGCCGTTTGCCGGCGATCCCAATGCCAAGCGCATGCGCGGCCTGGAGGCCCTGACCTACACGTTCGACGTGGCCCCGGAGCTGCCGGGCGCCATCGCCCGCATCGCGGTCACCGCCGACGTCCCCGAGGGGCGCTTGTGGGAGGAGGCATTGAGCTATGAGCCATAGAGCTTTTGCACGCATCGCTGTGGTGGCGCTGGCGCTGGCGCCGGTGGGAGTCTCGGCCGCCGAGACCAGTGATTATCCCACCGAGGCGCGGGTGGATTATGTGCTGGCCTGCATGGGCGCCAACGGCCAGACGCGCGATGCCATGACCCGCTGCGCCTGCTCGGTGGATACACTGGCTTCAGTGCTTCCCTATGACCGCTACATTCAGGCCGAGACCATCCTGTCCATGCGCCAGGGGCTGGGGCAGGGCGCGTCCATGTTTCGCAGCGTGAAGATGTATGACGACATCATCGCCGATCTGCGCCGCGCCCAGGCCGAGGCCGAGGTGCGGTGCTTTAAGTAATTCCGGCGATCGGCGTGCAATTGAAGGCGGGAGAACGGGGGCGCGGCGCACCCAATTCCCGTGGACGCGGGGGATGTGCCTGCCGCCGGGTTTCGCAACGCACAACAATTGCTCGCATCTGCCGCACAGCTGACGGGTTTTCAAGTCCCGATGGGCTGTGTTAGCTTCCTTCTCAAGAACAGACGCATGGCGCACGAAGCCGTTCCTCAGAAGAGGCGGAGCTACGAAGCGCACTGCAACGACAAGCGGGCAACCGCCGCGGCGTCTTGATCGGGTCCTTAAATTCCCATCCAGGCAGTGCCATGGCCATATCCCGTTTCGTTGCCCCACCCGTAGTGTCGGGTTCTTTCCTGCAGTTTCAGCATGGGACCAGTGCCTGCGCGGCCGCGGTCGCCCCGGCTTCCCGCGCGCTGTCCGCACGGTGACATCATGACAAGTGACGACGAGTCCCGCGACGATGCAGATCGCATCGTGACGGACGTGGTCTGCGGTTTTTGCGGCCTCGGCTGTGACGATCTCGAAGTGGCCGTGTCCGGCCGCGCCATCCGTCCCATCAAGGCGTGCGCCGAGGCGGCGCGCCTGCTCGCCCGGCCGGATCAGCCGCCGCCGGCGCCGCGGGTGGGCGGCCAGGAGACCACCCTTGCGGAGGCCGCGGCCGCCGCCGGGCGCCATCTGCGCGGCAGCCGCGCCGCCGCCTTCAGTGGCCTCGGCGCCGACCTCGACGGCCTGCGCCGGGTGTTCGACATCGCCATGACCTGCGGCGCCAGCTTCGATCACGAGGCCTCCGGCGGCCTGTTCGCCAATCTGGAGCGGCTGGGACGGCGCGGCTGGATCGCCACCACCGTCGCCGAGGTGCGCAACCGGTGCGATCTCCTGGTGGTGTTCGGACCCGATCCGACCCTCAGCTTCGGCCATGTGTTCGAGCGCCTGCTGCCGTCGGCTGCCGGTGACGCGGATGCCGCGCCGCTGTTCGTCGCCGGTCGCCGGCGCCGTGTGGTGATCATCGGCGGCGCGCTTTCCGAAGCCGCGCGGCGGGCGCTGGCCGGTCAGGAGGTGGTGGAAATCCCGGTGCCGACCGATCAGGTGGCGCTGGCGGCCCAGGCGCTCACCGCCCTGCTCGCCGGCCGCGCCGTGGCCGACCTGCCGGAACTGGATGGTATCGCGCCGGCGCTGGTGGCGCTGGTGGAGCCGCTGAAGGCGGCGGCCTATTCGGTGTTCGTCTGGAATGCGGGAGTGCTCTCCACGCGGGACGCCGCCACCGTGGCGGAAGCCGCAGCCGGCGCCGTGGACGTGCTCAGCGTCACCACCCGCGCGGCGGTGTTTCCGCTCGGCGGGCGGGACAACATCACCGGTGCCCATCAGGCGGCGCTGTGGCGGTTCGGCTATCCCCTGCGCACCAGCGTCGGCGGCGGCACCGCCCGCCATGCCCCGGATCGCTACGCCACCGCGACCGCGTTGAAGGATGCGGACCTGCTGCTGCATGTGAGCGCGTTCCGCCCCGGTGCCCCGGCGGATTTCGAACGGGGCCCGGTGATCGCCCTCGCCCATCCCGACACGGTGTTCACCCGCGAGCCGGATGTGTTCATTCCGGTGGGCACGCCGGGGGTGGACCACTTCGGCCACGTGTTCCGCATGGATTCCGTGGTCTGCCTGCCCCTCGCTCCCCTACGTAACGCCGAGCTGCCCAGCGTGGCTGCGGCTGCGGAAGCCATTCTCGACAGCCTGCGGAGGGCGGCATGACCACACGCATCACCGGCGGGCGGGTGTTCGACCCCGCCAACGGCGTGGTGGACGCGCCGCGCGACATCGTCATCTCCGATGGCCGCATCATCGCCGCAGACGGCCCCTCCGGGGCCAATGACGAGATCATCGACGCCTCGGGCTGCGTGGTTCTGGCCGGCGGCATCGATCTGCACACCCACATCGCCGGCGGCAAGGTGAACCTCGGCCGCCTGTTGATGAACGACGACCGGGCGCGATTCCCGGAGCCGTTCGGCGGCATGATGTGCGGCTGCGGCGGCGGGCGCGCCGCGCCCACCACCCATGCCACCGGCTGCCGCTATTCGCAGATGGGCTACACCGCCGCCTTCGAGCCGGCGGTGGTGGGGGCCAATGCCCGCCACGCCCATCTGGAGATGGGCGACATCCCGAACCTCGACACCGGCGGCTTCCTGGTGCTGGGCAATGACGATTTCCTGCTGCGGATGATCGCCGAGGGGGACGGCCAGCAGGCGGTGAACGACTATGTGGCCTGGATGCTCAAAGCCACCCAGTGCTGCGCCATCAAGATCGTCAATCCGGGCGGCATCAACGCCTTCAAGTTCAACGGCCGGGCTCTCGACCTGGATGAAACCGGCCCCCATTACGGCCTCACGCCCCGGCGTATCCTCAACACCCTGCAGCGGGCGGTGACGGAACTGGGCGTGCCCCATCCGATCCATCTGCACGGCTGCAATCTCGGCGTGCCGGGCAATGTGAAGACCACGCTGGCCACCATCGGCGCCACCGAGGGCTTCCCGCTACACCTCACCCACATCCAGTTCCATTCCTATGGAACGGAGGGCGACCGGCGCTTCTCTTCCGGCGCGGTGGAGATCGCCGAGGCGGTGAACGCCAATCCCCACATCTCCATTGATGTGGGGCAGATCATGTTCGGCCAGACGGTGACCGCCTCGGCCGACCTGATGTCGCAATATCGCAACCATGGCATCGCCGATCCCAAGAAGTGGATCGGCATGGACATCGAGATGGATGCGGCCTGCGGCGTGGTGCCGTTCAATTATCGCGACACCTCGTTCGTCAACGCCCTGCAATGGGCCATCGGGCTGGAGCTGTTCCTGCTGGTGGAAGATCCCTGGCGGGTCTACCTCACCACCGATCATCCCAATGGCGGGCCGTTCACCTCCTATCCGCACCTCATCCGGCTGCTGATGGACAAGCCGTTCCGCGATGCCCACCTGGAGCGCATCCACAAGGCGGCCCGCGCCCATACCCGGCTCGCGGAGATTTCCCGCGAATACACGCTGGAGGAGATCGCGGTGGTGACCCGGGCGGCGCCGGCCCGCACCCTCGGCCTCAAGGATCGTGGCCATCTCGGCCCCGGCGCCCGTGCCGACGTGGTGCTGTACGTGGAGCAGCCCGACCGCGAGGCCATGTTCGCCGCGCCCCGCCTGGTGCTGAAGGATGGCGACATCGTCGTGCGCGATGGCGAGGTGGTGGCGCTCAAGAAGGGGCGCACGTTCGCGGTGCATCCGCCCTCTGACCCGCTCATGGACAAGCGCCTGGAGCGCTGGTTCGACGAGGCGGTGGGGCTCAAATCGAGCCATTTCCAGATTGCCGATGGCGAGATCCGCGACGGCGAAGGGCCTGAGCTGGTGGAGACCCAGCCATGAAGATCAATGGTGTGGAGATCCGCGACAGCTTCGCGGAAGCCTTTCCCATGGCGGGCACCCGCCTCATCATCACCGCCGACACGCCGCGCTGGGCGCGCACCGCTGCCACCAGCATGACCGGCTTCGCCACTTCGGTGATCGGCTGCGGCTGCGAGGCTGCCATCGAACGGGAGCTGGCCCCCAGCGAGACCCCGGACGGGCGGCCCGGCATCAGCGTGCTCATCTTCGCCATGTCTTTGAAAGACCTGAAGAAGATCGTGCCGCTGCGGGTCGGCCAATGCGTGCTCACCTCGCCCACCTCGGCCTGCTATGCCGGGCTTCAGGGCGGCCCGGCCATCCCTATCGGCCGGGCCCTGCGTTATTTCGGCGATGGCCACCAGGTGTCAAAGAAGATCGAGGATCAGCGCATCTGGCGGGTGCCGGTGATGGAGGGCGAATTCGTCTGTGACGAGATCTCCGGCTCGGTGACCTCGGCGGTGGGCGGCGGCAACTTCCTCATTCTCGCCCGCGACCGGCCTGCGGCCCTGGCGGCGGCGGAGGCGGCGGTGGATGCCATGGCCCAGGTGGAAGGCGCTGTTCTGCCGTTCCCCGGCGGCGTGGTGCGCTCGGGCTCCAAGGTCGGCTCCAAATATGCGGGGCTGATCGCCTCCAGCAACGACGCCTATTGCCCGACCCTGCGGGGCCTCGTGCCCTCGGCTCTGCCGCCGGAAGTGGGCAGCGTGATGGAGATCGTCATCGACGGCCTCGGCGAAGCGGAGGTGGCGGCCAGTATGCGCGCGGGCATCGCCGCAGTGTGCGAACTTGGCGCCGACGCCGGGGTGGTGGCGGTGGATGCCGGCAATTACGGCGGCAATCTCGGCCCGTTCCATTTCAAGCTCCGGGCGCTGATGGCGCCGGCCGGGCTTGCAAAAGAAACCCTGGAAGGGGGGCAGGCATGAGCGGCTATCGGCTGAAGCTGCGGGCGCCGCTCGACGCCCGCCTGGATCTCACCGGCATCACCCCGGCGGCCCTCGCCGGCCTGAGCAGTGATGCGGTGGCGCGCAAGGATGTGTTCCTCGGGGCCCAGCGGGTGGCCCTGGGTGAGCTGTTCGAGGTGAGCTCGGGCGCGTCTGACGCCCTGGTGGTGAGCGGCGATCCGCGTCTCGATGGCGTCGGCGCCGATCTCGGCGCGGGTGAGATCCTGGTGGAGGGCCCGGTGGGCGCCGATGCCGGGGCCCGCATGACGGGTGGTCGCCTGGTGGTGCGCGGCGATGCCGGCGACGGCCTCGCCGCCGGTCTGGTGGCCGGTCGCATCGAGGTCGCGGGCGATGCCGGTGCCGGGCTTGGCAGCGCCCTGCCCGGTGAGCGGCTGGGCATGCGCGGCGGTGTGGTTCAGGTCGGCGGCAATGCGGGCCTCCGCCTCGCCGAGCGGCTGCGCGGCGGGCTGGTGCTGGTGGCCGGTGATGCGGGCGCCGGCGCAGCGACCGATCTCATCGCCGGCACCGTCGCTATAGCCGGCCGCCTGGGGCCCGATGCCGGGCGCGGCATGCGGCGCGGCTCGCTGCTGCTGGCCCAGGCGCCTGCATCTCTGGCGCCGGGTTTCGCCGACACCGGCAGCCACGACCTCGTGGCACTGCTGCTGATGGCGCGCCGGGTGCCGGAGCTGGCGGCCCTGTTCGGCGGCGGCGTGTCCGGCCGCGCCCAAAGATTTGCCGGCAACCGATTGGTGGGCGGCGAAGGCGAAATACTGCTGCTGCAGTGAGCTGCGGCTAGCGCAACACGAGCCGGTCCAAACCGGCCAGAAGGAGGAAGCCCGATGAGAGTGACTTTTGCGCGCGTCGTTGCGGCCGGCACCCTGGCGGTGCTGCTCGCCGGCGCCGGTTCGGCCCGGGCGGAGGATGCCGCGGGCACCGGTGACCCCGCCAAGGGTGAGGTGGTGTTCAAGAAATGCATGGCCTGCCATGCCATTGGCCCCGGAGCCAAGACCAAGGTCGGCCCGCCGCTCAATGGCATCGTCGGCGCCAAATGGGCGCACTTCGAGGGCTATCCTTATTCCGAGGACATCAAGTCCGGTGCCGCCGCCGGCAAGGTCTGGGACCTGGCCACGCTCGACAATTATATCACCAACCCCAAAGTGCTGGCACCCAAGGGAAAAATGGCCTTCGCCGGAGTCAAGAACGACACCGAACGGGCCAACCTGATCGCTTTCCTGGCGCAGTTCGACGCTGAGGGAAACAAGAAATAGCATCCGTTCGCCGGAGAGGTCGCCGGCGAACGGTTGAGGTTTGCCATTCACGTCGCGAGGGGGTCGTGGCGTGATAACCTGAGGCGGCAAAGTGAAAAACTTTGCCGCCTATTTTTATTCGCCGGCGAGCTGCTTCAGCCAACGTTCCGCCTGCGCCCGCACCCGCTCCGGCGCCGTGCCACCATAGCTCATGCGGCTATCCACCGAGCGTTCCACCGACAGGACGGAATAGACGTCGTCGGTGATGCGGGCATCCACCGCCTTCATGTCAGCCAGCGGCACGTGATCCAGCGCCAGCCCCTTGTCGGCGGCGAGACCGACGATGCGGCCGGTAATATGGTGCGCTTCGCGGAACGGGATGTTGAGCGCCCGCACCAGCCAGTCGGCCAGGTCCGTGGCGGTGGAGTAGCCCTGGCCGGCAGCGGCCTTCATGCGGTCGGCGTCGGGGGTGAGATCACGCACCATGCCGGCGCTCGCGGCGATCACCAGAGACAGCGCGGACAGAGCGTCGAAGGCACCTTCCTTGTCCTCCTGCATGTCCTTGGCATAGGCCAGAGGCAGGCCCTTCATGACCACCAGGATACCGGTGAGGGCGCCGATGATGCGGCCGGCCTTGGCCCGCACCAGCTCCGCCGCATCGGGATTACGCTTCTGCGGCATGATCGAGGAGCCGGTGGTGAAGGCATCCGAGAGCTTGACGAGGGCGAACGAGGGGGAGGTCCAGATCACCACCTCCTCGGCGAAGCGGGAGAGGTGCACGGCGCAGATGGAGGCGGCCGACAGGGTCTCCATCACAAAGTCGCGATCCGACACGCCGTCGAGGGAATTGGCAGTGGGCCGGGCGAAGCCGAGGGCAGCGGCGGTGGCCTCGCGGTCGATGGGGAAGGAGGTGCCGGCCAGCGCCGCCGAGCCCAAGGGGCACTCGTTGAGGCGGGCGCGGGCATCCTTCAGCCGGCCGCGGTCGCGGTTCATCATCTCCACATAGGCCATCAGATGGTGGCCGAAGGTGACCGGCTGGGCGGTCTGCAGGTGGGTGAAGCCGGGCATCACCGTGGCGGCGTGGGCGAGCGCCTTCTCGGCCAGCGCCAGCTGCAGATCGGCCAGCTGGGCGTCGAGGGCGTCGATGGTGTCGCGCATATACAGGCGGAAGTCGGTGGCCACCTGGTCGTTGCGGGAGCGGGCGGTGTGCAGGCGGCCGGCACTGGCGCCGATCAGCTCGGCGAGCCGGGACTCCACATTCATATGGATGTCCTCCAGCTCGCGGCGGAAGCTGAAGTTGCCGGCCTCGATCTCTGACAGGATCGTGTCTAGACCGTCCTGGATCTTCTGGGCATCGTCGCCAGCGATGATGCCCTGGGTGGCGAGCATGGCCGCATGGGCCTTGGAGCCGGCGATGTCCTGCGCGTAAAGACGCTGATCGAAGCCGATGGAGGCGTTGATCTCCTCCATGATGGCATCGGGGGCGGAGGTGAAGCGCCCGCCCCACATCTTGTTGCTCATGACGGATCTCCGGTGATGACCAAACCTGAACAGGCGTCCCCCGATACCGAAAGCCGGAACGGGGCTGTTCCGGCGGCTCAGGGCGGCGCTTCCGCGCGGCGCGCGTCGGCCCGGCGGACCATCGGCCTGGTGGCTCTGGCGACGCTGGCGGGCGCCGCGGCCGGCGCGCTCGCCCTATACGGGATGAACCACCTCTCCGGCAATGCACCCGTGGCGCAGAGCAGCGCTGAACCGGCCGCGACCGCCACCGGCCCGATCCCCGACACGGCGACCGCGGACTGCGCCGCCAGCGTAGTGCGGGCCCGCGGCCTCGACGGGCTGGCCAAGGGCGAGCTGGCGGCTCTCAAGCTGGCCACCGAGCCGCGCCGGCTGCCGAACCTCACCTTCACCGACGCCAAGGGAGTGAGCGGCAGCCTCGAGGATTTCAAGGGACGCATCGTCCTGGTCAATCTGTGGGCCACATGGTGCGTGCCCTGCCGCAAGGAAATGCCGGAGCTGGATCATCTCGAGCAGGTTCTCGGCGGGCCGGATTTCGAGGTGGTGGCCATCAATCTCGACACCCGCGACCCGGACAAGGCGCAGCGCTTTCTTGCCGAAATCCAGGTTCGCCACCTGCGCTTCTTCGCCGATCCGCAAACCCGCAGCTTCCAGGCGCTGCGGAGCGTCGGCCGCGGCTTCGGCCTGCCCACCACTTTGCTGGTGGACCGCAACGGCTGCGAGTTGGGTTTTCTGGCCGGACCCGCCGCGTGGGGGAGTCCCGAGGCGCAGGCCCTGGTGAAGGCTGCGGTTGCCGGCCGCTAAGGGGGCACCGAAACGGACCCCGATGCCTCAGCGGCCCGTGAGGTATTAAGATAACGCTGCGTGTGCGGCGCCGGGCCGCGGCGCGGCGACATTCCGCGGCGGTGATCCCGAGGCTGTAGGACAGCCGGCACGGATCCACGCCGAACCCCATAAACCATTGGTTTACCTTAACGTTGCGTAACCTTTTGTGGCACGCCTCGCTTAAGGTTCTGGAAGCGGTTGCACCTGCAGGATGGGATTACCACACGTTTACGGTATCATCGTGCGGCGCAAAATTAGTCATAGATTCATCATTGGCTTGCGCCCTCGACAAATTGGCGACACAAAAAGCTGGGCCCGCAGGTCTTGACACCGGCGGCCGCCTTGGTCTTGTCCGCGTCGAATCAGCATTGGCGGTCCCTTTGAGAATTCTGTCCGTTTTCGGCACGCGCCCCGAGGCGATCAAGATGGCCCCGCTGGTCAAGGTACTGGCAGCGGAGCCGGGCTTGACGGCGCGCGTGTGCGTCACCGGCCAGCACCGCGAGATGCTGGACCAGGTGCTGCGGCTGTTCGACATCACCCCCGACTTCGACCTCAAGCTCATGGCCAGCAACCAGGGCCTCAACGGCTTGGCCAGCGCCGCCCTTGCCGCCCTCGACCCGGTGCTGGAGGCGGAGCGCCCCGATCGGGTGCTGGTGCATGGAGATACCACCACGGCCATGGCCGCCGCCCTCGCCGCCTTTCATCGTCGCATTCCGGTCGGCCATGTGGAGGCGGGCCTGCGCACCTATCACCTCGACCAGCCGTTCCCGGAGGAGATGAACCGCCGGGTGGTGGATGTGGCGAGCGACCTGCTGTTCGCCCCCACCGCCCGCTCCCGCGCCAATCTCGAGAGCGAGCAGCTGGAAGGCCGCATCATCATCACCGGCAACACGGTGATCGACGCCCTGCAGGAGACCCAGCGCCGCATCGCCGCCGACCCGGCGCTGCGGGCGGAGCTCGATCGCCCGTTCGCCGGGCTGGACGCCGCCAAGCGGATCATCCTCGTCACCGGCCATCGCCGCGAGAATTTCGGCGCCGGCTTCCTGCACATCTGCCAGGCGCTGGCCGACCTGTCGCAGCGGCCGGATGTGGAGATCGTCTATCCGGTGCACCTCAATCCCAACGTGCGCGGGCCGGTGCATGAGGCGCTGTCCGGCCGGGCCAACGTGCACCTCATCGCACCACTCGATTATCTGCCGTTCCAGCGGCTCATGCAGCGGGCCCACCTGGTGCTCACCGATTCCGGTGGCGTGCAGGAAGAGGCGCCCGCCCTCGGCAAGCCGGTGCTTGTCATGCGTGATGTGACCGAGCGCCCGGAGGCTGTCGACGCCGGCACCGTGCAACTGGTGGGCACCGGCCGGGCCGCCATCGTCGCGGCGGTCAGCCGCCTGCTGGACGATCCTGAGGCTTATGCCCGCTTCGCCAACCGCGTGAATCCCTATGGCGACGGCGCCGCGTGCCGCCGGATCGTCGACACCCTTCTCGGCCGTCCGGTCGAAGAGTTCACCCCCGCGTTTTCATCCGTTCTGCAGCGGTCCAAGCCGGCCGCTGCACCGCAACCCACCGCATCGTGAGAGAATGACATGACACCTCATCCCGCACGTCGCGCGGCTTGCGCAATCCCCGCAGGGCTGGTCGCCTTGACCTTGCTCAGTTCCGCGGCCTTTGCACAAACCGCAGATCCCCTCATCTCCGCCCTCCAGGAGCGCGCGCAGGATCAGATGGTGACCCGCGAGGTCACCCTCACCGATCTCGGCGTCGACGCGCCCGTGGTGTTCCAGGGCATGGATGCCCGGCGCGACATTTATGTTCCCGTTCCCGCGGGCGTGCCCCTGTCCGATGCCCGGTTCGTGGTCGATGCGGATTATCTGCGCGGCGACGGCGGCCGGACCACCATGGTGGTCTCGGTGGACGGCAATCCGGTGTTCTCCCGGCGGCTCGAAGGCGAGCAGGGCACGGCCAACACCACCGTCGACGTGAGCGGTAAGCCGCGTCCCTCCGGCTTCCTGCGGTTCGGCATCGCCTGGTCGTCGGTGATCGGCGAGGACCTGTGCTCGGACGAGCGGGCCATCGGCAATGTGCTGAAGCTGCTGCCGACCAGCCACCTCATCTATTCCTACAACGCCTCCTACGTGCGCGACCTGTCCACCGCGTGGAGCGCCATGCCCGGCGCCGGCTCGGTGCTGGTGGCCGGCGGTACGCTGGCCAAGGAGAGCTTCGACACCGCCTGGCGGCTCGGCCTCGCGGTGGAGAATGCCGGCAAGCGCATCGTCGTGAAGACCCTGCCCAGCGTGGGTGACGAGGTGGACGTGTCCGGCCTCGACGTGCCCGCCAGCCTGCGGGTCATCGCCCCCTTCTCCAATTTCGTCGGCGCCAACACCTATCGCCTGCGCGACCAGGCCGAGGTGGGCGCCCTGCTGCTGCTGCCGTCGTCGCCCATCGGCGCCGACATCGTGGTGGCCGATCCGATCCTGCTGAGCCAGATCCGCAGCGCCCTCGATGCCCTGGCGGGCCGCATGGGCGGGCCGGCCATGGCGGCGTTCAACGACTGGCGCAGCAAGTCGGCCAGCCTCGGCAACGCGGTGGTGGCCACCGACGAGCTCAGCCTGCAGACGCTGGCGGGCCGTCCGGTGATCGCCGTCGGCGCCGGCGCCGGCGCCAAGGCCGCCCAGCTGTTCGACAGCTTCTGGCGCGGCTCCATCTCAGCCGGCAACGTCACCGTGCGCTCGGTGGATGCCAAGCCGACCCCGCGGGATAGCATCCCGCTGTCGACCTTCGGCAATGCGGCCGGCAACCTGGAGGTTCTGGCGCGTGGCGACTGGGTGGTGAATTTCGACCTCGCCGCCGCCACCGGTGGCACCAGCCTGCCCAACCGCGTGAACCTCGACGTGGCCGCCGCGCCCGGCGCCTCCACCACCGAGCCGGTGGCGGCGGTGTTCCTGAACGACGTGCTGCTGGCCGCCAAGCGTCTCGACGCCACGGGCCATCCCGAGCACCTCTCGGCGGCCATCCCGGTCTATGCGCTCGGCGCTCGCAACACCCTGCGGGTGACCTTCCAGCGCCAGCCGGTGAGCGACCGGTGCCGCGAGACCCCGCAGGCCTTCCCGGTGGCGGTCCTGCCCTCGTCCAACCTGGAGCTGGGCGGCTCGGTGTCCGGCGCCGACTTCCTCGGCGTGATCTCGGCCATGGCCGGCGGCGGCCGTGTGGTCATTCCCGACACCTACCTCTCCACGGCCCGCGACAGCGTGGTGCGGGTGGTGCGGGCGGCCGCTGCCGCCGGTGTGCCCCCGGGCACCGCCTCCACCCTCGACGTCAACCCGCCCGGGATGCCCTTCAAGGTGAGCGGCTCGTTCCTCGGCCTCGACGTGCCGGCCCAGGGCGCCGACCTCAAGGCCCATGTGGAGGGCGACCGGGTGATCGTCGGCAATGACGAGAAGGCCCGCATCCTCGACATCACCGGCCTCAAGAACGTGGCGCTGGTGCAGGCCGTGCATGCCGATGGCAGCCGCGGCATCCTGTGGCAGAGCATCGGCCCCAAGCCGATGACGCCGCAGAAGGCGGTGCGGCTGTCGCGCGGTGACGTGGCCATCGTCGGCGTGGACGGCACCTTGATCGAGGTGTCGGCCTCCGGCGCCGCGCCCGGCACCGTCCGCGTGCCGGAGACCGAGGGCGCGGTGGCGACCCTGCAGCGCCTGTGGCAGAATTCCGCCGAATGGGGCCTGCCCCTCGGCGTGGGTGCCGCCGCGGTGTTCTTCCTGCTGCTGATGCGCGCTTCCTACGTGCGGCGTCGGGGTAACTGAGCCCTCGGAGGACTGCCACCATGTCCCTCTATTGGCCCTTCCTGTTGGCCGACGTTATTCGCATCATCGAATATTCGTCGGCGGTGGTGGCGGTCCTCATCCTCCTGTCCTCGCTCGACGACCTGTTCGTCGATGCGTGGTACTGGACGCGGCGGATCTACCGGCGGTTCGTGGTCGAACCGTTCATCCGTCCGCTTTCGGTCCAGGCGCTGTATCAGAAGGACGAGCAGCCGCTCGCCATCATGATCCCCGCCTGGCAGGAATCCGATGTGATCGCGGCCATGATCGAGAACATGGTCAGTGTTCTCGATTACCGGCGCTACATGATCTTCGTTGGGACCTATCCCAACGATCCCGACACCATCGCCGAGGTGGAGCGCATGCGCCGGCGCTACAAGCAGCTGGTGCGTGTGGAGCTGCGCAACCCCGGCCCCACCAACAAGGCCGACTGCCTCAACGCGGTGGTGCGCGCCATCTTCCAGCACGAGCAGATGACCGGCACCGAGTTCGCCGGCCTCATCCTGCACGACAGCGAGGATGTGCTGCATCCGCTCGAGCTGCGCTTCTTCAACTACCTGCTGCCCCGCAAGGATCTGGTGCAGGTGCCGGTGGTGTCGCTGGAACGCCATTGGTCGGAGATGGTGGCCGGCATCTATATGGACGAGTTCGCCGAGTGGCATGCCAAGGATCTGGTGGTGCGCGAAAGCGTCGCCGGCTCGGTGCCCTCGGCGGGGGTGGGAACCTGTTTCTCCCGCCGCGCCGTGCTCTACCTCAACAGCGAGGGCGAGGTGTTCAACACCGGCAGCCTGACCGAGGATTACGACATCAGCGCCCGTCTCTCCGCCGCCGGCATGCAGGCCATCATCGCCCGGTTCCCGGTGGAATACCGGGTGAAGCGCGAGACCTTCTTCGGCTTCGGCCCGGAAAAGGAAATGCGCCTGTCCATGCCGCTGTGCGTGCGTGAGTTCTTTCCCGATACCTTCCGCACCTCCTACCGGCAGAAGGCGCGGTGGGCCCTGGGCATCGCCTTCCAGGGCTGGCAGTACATGGGCTGGCGCGGGTCGCTCGCCAACAAGTACTTCCTGCTGCGCGATCGCAAGGGCGTGGTCACCTCCATCGTGACGGTGCTCGCCTACGTGCTCGCGGTGCTGTTCCTGGTGATCTACTTCGGCAGCGCGCTGGGCTTCATTCCCCAGCGCTATCCGTCCATCTTCGCGACGGAAGGCTGGCTGTTGGCGGTGCTGGCGGCCAACGCCGTCGCCTTCGCCCTGCGGCTGGCACAGCGCTTCTACTTCGTCTCGGCCATCTATGGCTGGGAACAGGGGGTGATGTCGGTGCCGCGGGTGGTGATGGGGAACTTCGTCAACTTCGCGGCCACCCTGCGGGCGTGGAAGCTGTTCCTCGGCCACATTTTCCTCGGTCGGCGCATCGTCTGGGACAAGACCATGCACGACTTCCCGGAAAGCGAGGCCTTCGCCCATCGGCGCCAGCGGCTCGGCGAGCTGCTGCTGATGTGGCAGGCGGTGCTGCCCGAGCATCTCGACGAGGCACTGGCGCTGCAGAGCGGCCAGCAGCAGCCGCTCGGCCGCATCCTCATCTCGCGCGGCTGGCTGGACGAGGAGACGCTGGCGGAAGCCATCGCCTATCAGGCCAACCTGCCGCGGACCCACGTCACCGAGCATCTGGTCCGTGAGTTCCGCGACCTGCTGCCGCTGGACGTGATGGTCCGCCGCCGGGTCATCCCCATCGGCCGCGACGTGTCGGGCCGGCTGGTGGTGGCGGTGTCCTCGCCGCTGGGCGACAAGGCGCTGGAGGACGTGCGGGTGGCCACCGGCGACCTGCCGCTGCAACGCATCGCCCGCGAGAGCGAGATCAACGACGGCCTGAGACTGGTGGCCGGCACCGGCCGCGGCTTCGAGGGCGCAAGCTCGCCGCCGCTGCTGGGCGACCTGCTGCTGGAAAAGGGCCTGATGCGCCGCGAGGCGTTCGAGTCCGCCATGGAGCACTATCGCCCGGACGTGGACGGGCGGATCGGCGAGTATCTGGTCCGCTGCGGCATCGTCACCTCCGAGGCGCTGGCCGAGACCATGAAGGAACAGCAGCGCCGTCTCATGCTGATGCCGGCGTGACCGGCGCCGGGCGGTGCGCCGTCCGGTGCGTTTCCTGAACACCTCATCGGCGGCCGGTCTCCGGCCGCCGTTTCCTTATACGAGCATCGCCGCGAGAGGATGCCATGGATCGACGCACAGCCCTCATGGTCGCGGGAGGCGCTGCCGGTGCCCTCGGCCTGCTCGGCCTCGACCGGCTGCTGAACCGCGAGGCGCCGCCGCCCAAGGGGCTGATCGACGGCATCGTCTGGCAGCTCTACGACGGCTCCCTCGACCCCTATGGGGAATGGGAGCGGCTGGGGGTGCATGCGTTGCTGCTGCAGTGGATCGTGGTGAACGGCACCGCCTTCGTCCCCGGCCTCGGCGTGCAGACCATCGAGGACCCGCCCAACTGGGAGCGCATCGCCCGTGAGCCGTGGGCCCGCTCCATCATCGTCGGCCTCGCCAGCATGAGCAACGAGCCGGAGGCGCGGCGCAACGTGGCGGCGCTGGTGGAGCTGTCGGCGAACATCGCCCGCCGGCCGCTGCCGTTCCGGGCCGATGGCTTTTACTTCCCGGTGGAGGCTGACCCCACCTGGATGGACGCCCCCAAGATGGGGCCCCTTCTGGCCGCCCTGCCGCGCCCCCTGTGGGTGAGCGCCTATGACAACAGCAACATCGGCGCCGCCCCGTTCGCCGACTGGATCGACAGCTGGCTGCCCAAGGACGTGGGCCTGTTCTTTCAGGATGGCGTGGGGCTGCACATGCGCACCGCCGAGAGCGCCCGGCTCTATGGCGAGGCGCTGACCGCCAAGCTCGGCCGCGACCGCTTCCGCATGATCCTGGAAGCCTTCCGCCCGGCCGGAGGGGACGCGCTGCGGCCGGCGACGGCGGCGGAGATCCGCCCGCAGATCGCCGCCTACCGCGATTTCGAGACCTTCGCCTTCGAGGCCCCCAACTACCTCAAGCGCAAGCTCATCAACGAGCTGCTGCGCGGCTGAGCATGGCTGAGCGTGGCCCCGGCCGGAACCGGGCCGAAGGGCTCAGTGCCGGAAGTGGCGCACGCCGGTGAACACCATGGCAAGGCCGGCTTCGTCGGCGGCGGCGATCACCTCGGCGTCGCGCATGGAGCCGCCCGGCTGGATCACCGCCGTGGCGCCCGCCTCCACCGCCGCCATCAGGCCGTCGGCGAACGGGAAGAAGGCGTCGGAGGCCACCACCGAGCCCTTGGTGAGCGGCACCGCCAGGCCGGCGGCCGCCGCGGCGTCCTCTGCCTTGCGGGCGGCGATGCGGGCGGAATCCACCCGGCTCATCTGGCCGGCGCCAATGCCCACGGTGGCGAGGTCCTTGGCATAGATGATGGTGTTGGACTTCACGTGCTTGGCCACCCGGAAGGCGAACCGCAGGTCGGTCAGTTCGGCCTCGGTGGGGGCGCGCTTGGTCACCACCTTCAGCTCCAGGTCGTCGGCGCTCATATTGTCGCGGCCCTGCACCAGGAAGCCGCCGGCCACCGTCTTCACCACCAGGCCGGAGGCGCGCACGTCCGGCAGGCCGCCGGTGAGCAGCAGGCGCAGGTTCTTCTTGGCGCCCACCACGGCGATGGCCTCCTCGGTGGCGTCGGGGGCAACGATCACCTCGGTGAAGATCTCCACCATGGCGCGGGCGGCCTCGGCGTCCAGGGTGCGGTTGACGGCGATGATGCCGCCGAAGGCCGAGACGGGGTCGCAGGCGAGCGCCTTGCGATAGGCCTCCTGGAGGCTCGCGCCCTCGGCGACGCCGCAGGGGTTGGCGTGCTTCACGATCACCACGGCGGCGGTGCGGCCGGGATGGAACTCGGCCACCGCCTCGAAGGCGGCGTCGGTGTCGTTGATGTTGTTGTAGGAGAGCTGCTTGCCCTGCACCTGGCGGGCGGTGGCGACGCCGGGACGGATCTCGTCGGAGGCGTAGAAGGCGGCCGACTGGTGCGGGTTCTCGCCGTAGCGCAGCGCCTCGATGAGCTTGCCGCCGATGGCCCGATAGGCCGGGGCCTCTTCCTTCAGCTCGCGGGCGAACCAGTTGGAGATGGCGGCGTCATAGGCGGCGGTGCGGGCATAAGCCTTCTGGGCGAGGCGCCGGCGGTTGGCCAGGGTGGTGCCGCCATGGGCGGCGAGCTCCTGCAGGACGGATTCGTAATCCACCGCGTCCACCACCACCGCCACGTCGCCGTGGTTCTTGGCGGCGCCGCGGATCATGGAGGGGCCGCCGATGTCGATATTCTCGATGGTCTCGTCGAAATCGGCCTTGCGGGCGACGGTGGCCTCGAACGGATAGAGGTTCACCACCACGAGATCGATGGGGGCGATGGCGTGCGCGGCCATGGCGGCCTGGTGGCCGGCGTCGTCCCGGATGGCGAGGATGCCGCCATGCACCTTGGGGTGCAGGGTCTTCACGCGGCCGTCCATCATCTCGGGAAAGCCGGTGAGCTCGGACACGTCCTTCACCTTCAGGCCGGCGTCGGCGAGGGCCTTGGCGGTGCCGCCGGTGGAGACCAGCTCCACCCCATGCCCGGCGAGGGCGGTGGCGAACGGCACGAGACCCGTCTTGTCCGACACCGAGATCAGGGCACGGGTCACGGGACGGATATCGGCAGGCATGATGGCGGCTCCGGTGATGGAAAGTGCCGCTCGCCTATCACTAAAGGCCGCCGCTCGCCAGCGCGCAGCGCGGGAGACACCCCTGCACGCAGGGCGGCGCTCCCGGCGCGGGGCTGCAGTTCGCACCGCGGCCGCCGCTCAGCGGCTGCCGCTCCGGCCAAGACCGCCAGTGGTGCCGGGATGCGCCTCGCGGGTGCGCATGAAGGTCCAGATGACCCGGCTCTTCTCCGCCACGTCGCCGGCCAGCACCAATTGGGTGGTGCGGCGCGGGCCGCCGGCGGCCGCCAGATAGACGCTTTCCTCGATGCCGAGCTGAATATGCGGCGCGGCGAACGCCCAGGCTTCGCCGGTGGGCAGGCTGAGCAGGGCGGTGTGGGGATCGTCGAGCCGTTCCACCGAGACCGAGGGATGCAGGTGGAAGCGGATGGCGAACGGTGCGGGCTCCAGCACCGCGCCTTCCGCCGGACGGAACACGTCCTCGCCGTCCAGCCGGTTGCCTTCGGCGGCCAGCCGCCACGAGCGCTGGTGGATCACGCCGAAGGCGGTGCCATAGCCGTCATGGCTGGCGCGCAGCAGGATGGCCTCGTTGCGGGTGCCGCGCTGCACCTCCACATGCTTCGGCCCGTCGACGATGGGCACGCCCATCAGTCGGGTGAGCTGGGGCCCCTTGAGGAACTGACAGGAGGAGGTGTCGGCCACCACGGCTGTGGAATGGGCGGCGGTGGACCGCGCCACCTGGCGCCACTGCTCGCGATTGACGCTGGGCATGCCGCAATTGACGACGATGCGGCTGCGGCCGGAGGACAGCTCGAAGGCGAGGGCGCTCGCATGCGCCTCCCAACTCACCGGCAGGGGCGGCGGCGGGCCGGTATCGGCAATCACCACCACGCCCCTGGCATCGAGCCGCTGGTAGCCGGAATAGGGGGCATTGGCCACCGGCGCGCCCCGGGCATCGTCGAAGGCGAGGATGGTGGCCAGCTGGTCGGCCGCGGTGAAGCCCATGCCATGGAAATGCGCGAAGGCGCCATCGCCATGGCGGAAGAAGCGCAGCATGGGCATCATGCGGTCGATGGCGTTCATCAGCGCGGTGGGGGCCGGCTGGTTGCGCGCCATATAGGCCTGGCGCAGCGGCAGAAGTTCCAGCAGCAGCTCGATCAGCATGCCGGGGTTGCGGGTAAGGGGGCCGCCGTCGGGCAGGATCTGCCGATCCAGCTCCTCGGTGAGGCGGCGCTGTGCCGCCTTCAGCAGCCGGCCCTGGTCGGACATGCACAGGCCGGCGGTGGTGAGCGCCACCAGCACCAGCAGGCGCGGATAGCCATCGGGCGCGCGGTCGGCCTCGCGGCGCAGCTGGCGCACCTGGCGCGCCAGGGAGCGGGTGAAGCGGCGATAGAAATCGAGCTCGGCGTCCTGCAGCAGGAAGGTCGCCTGGGTGAGCCAGGAGATGATGCGCCGGGCGGTGACCTCAGGACGGGCGGCGATGGCCCGGGCGGTGCCGGTGCTGCGCATCCAGTCGCCCACCAGGGCGCGGGCATTGGCCCGGGCGATGGTGGTGTTGGCGGCGCGCAGGTGGCGCAGCCAGCCGAAGCCGTGCAGCGCTTCGGCCCAGTCCACCGAGGGCGGCACCAGCTCGAAGGCGGTCTGGCCATCGAGCTGCACCACCTTGCCGGCGAAGGCGAAGCGTCCAGCATAGATTTCCGCCGCCTGGGTGGCATCGCCGGTGCGCAGATCCTGGGGCGCGATCAAGAGCCGCTCGGGCACCGGAACCGAGACATAGGCGAGGCCGAGGTGGCTGCCGCCGGCGCGGCCGGCCTGGCCCAGCAGCCACTGCCGGCTCACCACCACCGCCAGACGCAGGCGCTCGGCGAGGCTCTCTCGATTCACGTGAGCCCCCTTCAACTGGGCCCCCCTCAGCCGGGGCCCCGGGCGCGACGAGGCGCCGGGCGCGAAAGGATGGAAGCGCGCCGCAAATCCGTTCCACATGACCGCCTCCCCCTCCCGCGATGCGCCAGACGGCGAATCAGCTGCGAATCACCGGATGGGCGTCGCAGCGCTCCCGCGGGGGCGAAGAGGGCGCCGCCGGCCCTTCAAGGCCGCGGCGTATTCCCTTCAACCCATTCGTGCAAATGGGGTTTCTGCGTCACCCGATGCGCCGGAGGCGGGCCGCGAAGAAGCCGTCCAGCCCCGAGCGTTCCGCCTCTCCGCGCATCCAGTCATGGGGAAGAGTGCGCACATCCCCTTGAGGAGTTATGAACGGGGCGATGCCCTCCACATCGGCGGCGGTGACCGGCACGCGGGCGACGTCCTGGCGGCGGGCGAGCAGCTGGGCGATCTGCAGCTCGCCTTCCTCCGGCTCCAGGGAGCAGGTGGAATAGACGATGAGGCCGCCCGGCTTCAGCAGGTCCACCGCATGATCCAGCAGCCGGGCCTGCAGCGCCGCCAGAACGGTGATGTCGCCGGGCCGCTTGGCGAGGGCAATGTCGGGGTGCCGGCGCAGGGTGCCGGTGGCCGAGCAGGGCGCGTCCAGCAGCACCGCATCATAGGGCCCGCCCTGGAACTGCAGGGTGTCCGCCTCCACCACCTCCGCCGACAGCTTGAGTCGCGCCAGGTTTTCCTCCAGCCGGTTGAGCCGCGCCGCTGAGCGATCCACCGCCGTCACCGTGGCGCCGGCCGCCGCCAATTGGGCGGTCTTGCCGCCGGGGGCGGCGCAGAGGTCGGCCACCTTGAGGCCCTCGACCGGCCCGAGCAGCCGCGCCGGTAGCGCCGCGGCGGCGTCCTGCACCCACCAGTCGCCCTCGGCGAAGCCGGGCAGCGCCCGCACTGGGCCCGCCTGCAGCACCCGCACCGTGCCGGTGGGCAGCACTTCGCCGGCGAGGCGCTCGGCCCAGGCGGCGGGATCCGCTTTCACGGTGATGTCGAGTGGCGGCTCGGCCTGGTGCATGGCGGCGAGCGCCCGTGCGCCATCCTCGCCATAGGCGCCGATCCAGCGGTTGCGCAGCCATGCCGGCGTATCAGCGGTGAACGGGTCGATGCCGTCGAGGGCGGCCGTCTTGTCGGAGGCGATCCGCCGCAGCACCGCGTTCACCAGGCCGGCAAAGCCGGCGGTGGAGCGATCGGCGCGGGCGATGTCGACGCTCAGGCCGACGGCGGCGTGGTCGGGCACATCCATGAACAGCAGCTGGGTGGCGCCGGCCAGCAGCACCGCCTCCAGCCGCGGCGCCGACTTGGGAAAGCCGCGGGCCATCAGCCGTCCGAACACGGCGCGCAGGGTGCCCGCCCGCCGCAAGGCGGTGGCGACGATGCGATAGGCCAGCGCCCGGTCGCGTGGATCGAGCCCCGCCGGGGCGCTCTCCAGCGCCTCTTCCAGGGTGCTGTTGTGGTGGAGGATGCGATCGAGGCCATCCACCGCCAGGCGACGGGCGGCGAAGCCAGCGGGAACGGCGGCGCCGGTGGCGGCGCGGGGGGCGGACGAGGAGCGCGGAGGTTTCATCGCGGAAGATAGAGCACGAACCACCCACCGGCGCCAACCCGGCCGGTGGCACCCGCTCCGCGCGCACCGGCCTACCAGTGCGGCGCGGCGGTGCCTTGCTTCGGCCCGTGCGATCTCGTAAGACGCATGAGTAACGCCCCGGACCAAAGCCGGGGCTTTGCTTTGTTCGCGCGGGCCGATGTGACCCGCGCCGCGCGGGGAGGCAATTCAGCGTGGCCAATGTGGTCGTGGTCGGCTCTCAGTGGGGCGACGAAGGCAAGGGTAAGATCGTCGACTGGCTCTCCGAGCAGGCCGACGTGGTGGTGCGGTTCCAGGGCGGGCACAATGCCGGCCATACCCTGGTGGTGAACGGCGTCACCTATAAGCTGTCGCTGCTGCCCTCTGGCGTGGTGCGCCCGGGCAAGCTGTCGGTGATCGGCAACGGTGTGGTGCTGGATCCGCAGGCGCTGGTGGACGAATTGGCCCGGCTCGCCGCCCAGGGGGTGGTGGTGGGGCCCGAGCGTCTGCGCATCGCCGAGACCACCCCGCTGATTCTGCCGCTGCATCGCGAGCTCGACGCCCTGCGCGAGAACAGCAATTCCGGCACCCGCATCGGCACCACCAAGCGCGGCATCGGCCCCGCCTATGAGGACAAGGTCGGCCGCCGCGCCATCCGCCTCATCGACCTGGTGGACGCCGACGCCCTGCCGGCCAAGGTCGAGCGGCTGCTCACCCATCACAACGCCTTGCGGCGCGGCCTCGGCCTCGACGAGATGAAGGGCGATGTCCTGGTGGCCGAGCTGCTGGCGCTGGCACCCAAGGTGCTGCCGTTCATGGACCGGGTCTGGGAGCTGCTGGACAAGGCCCGTCGCGACGGCAAGCGGATCCTGTTCGAGGGCGCCCAGGGGGCGCTGCTGGACATCGATCACGGCACCTATCCGTTCGTTACCTCGTCGAACACGGTGGCGGGCTCCGCCTCCAGCGGGACCGGTATCGGTCCCGGTGCGCTCGACTATGTGCTGGGCATCACCAAGGCCTACACCACCCGCGTCGGCGAGGGGCCGTTCCCCACCGAGCTCACCGATGAGGTGGGCAAGATGCTGGGCAGCAAGGGCCGCGAGTTCGGCGTGGTCACCGGCCGCGCCCGCCGCTGCGGCTGGTTCGATGCCGTGCTGGTGCGCCAGACCGTGCGCACCTGCGGCATCCACGGCATCGCGCTCACCAAGCTCGACGTGCTCGATGGCTTTACCGAACTGAAAGTCTGCGTCGGCTACAAGGTGGACGGCAAAGCCATCGATTACCTTCCGGCGGAGACCGGCGCGCAGGCGCGGGCCGAGCCCATCTACGAGGTGATGGAAGGCTGGCAGGCCTCCACGCAGGGCGCGCGCTCCTGGGCCGATCTGCCGGCGGAGGCGGTCAAGTACGTGCGTCGGGTCGAAGAGCTCATCGGCTGTCCGGTGGCGGTGTTGTCCACCAGCCCGGAGCGTGACGACACGATTCTGGTGCATAATCCGTTCCAGGACTAACCTGCGCGGCGCCGCTCCCTGGTGGAGCCGGTCAGGTGAAGCCTCCAAGGTGAAGCAAAGTCTCTGATGGCTGACTATTATCCGCTTCTCGCCCGCGCCATCTCGAGCCTGCCGCAGAACACCGCGGAGGCTCGGAAGGCCGTGTTCGACCGGGCCCGGACGGCACTGCTGCGGCAGTTGCGCGGGGTTGATCCGCCCTTGCCGGAAGGCGAGATCACCCGTGAGCGGCTCGGCCTCGAGGAGGCGATCCGCCGCCTGGAGGCGGAAGCAGCACCTCAGGACAATGAGAAGCCCGAGGGCGCGGAGGCCCCGTCCCCCGCGCCGGAGCCGGTCGAGCCGCCCCCGGCGGCGCCATCGACCGAGGCCGAGGAACCGGCCGAAACCCTTGCAGAAGAGGCGGCCGCGCCGCAGCCAGATCAGGATACGCCCGTTGAAGCGGACGCGCCGTCCGACCCGGAGGTCGCCACCGGCGATGCGCCGGCTCCGGCCGATGAGGACGCCGCGGCCCGCCGGCCGGCCCTGCGCCGCGGCGAGGTGCGCAGCCGCGAGGCGGCCAAGGTCGATGGCAAGCCCGACGGCAAGCCGGTGCGGCCGAGCGTGCGCGGCAGCGAGCCGCGACAGGGCGCTTCCTGGAAGCGCTTCGCCTTGTGGGCCGTCGTGGCACTGGTGGTGCTCGGTGGCATCGTCGCCGCCGTGGTGGGTCGTGGCCTGTTGTCCGATGGTCACGAGGGTGGCGTTTCGGCACCGGTGGCCAGCCAGAACGCGCCGGCCGAGCAGCCCAAGAGCGAAGACCGCATGGTGGCCAGCGGTGGCGATGCCGCCCGCCGGGCCCCGGCGCCGACCCGCAATGCGGGCACCCAGCGCGCCGTGCTGCTGGAGGAGAGCCCGGGGGGCACCAGCCCGCCGCAGACCTTCGAGGGCACGGTCACCTGGAAGACCGAAACCTTCACCGCCGGCCCGGGCCTGCCGCCGGATATCGGCGTGCGCGGCGAGATCACCATTCCCGAGCGGCAGATCACCATGTCGTTCGTGCTGCGCCGCAATCAGGATCAGACCCTGCCGGCCTCGCACACCATCGAGATCGCCTTCAAGCTGCCGCAGGACTTCGCCCTCGGCGGCATCGCCAACGTGCCCGGCGTGCGGGTGAAGCTGAGCCAGCAGGCCCAGGGCGTGCCCCTGGCCGGGCTCTCGGTGAAGGTCAATCCCACCCTGTTCCTGGTGGGCCTGTCGCCGGCGCCGGCCGATCGGCAGCGCAATGTGGCGCTGCTGCAGGTCTATCCCTGGCTGGACGTGCCGGTGATCTACACCAACAACAAGCGCGCGGTGGTCGTGTTCGAGAAGGGCCCGGCCGGCGACCAGGCCTTCAACGATGCCTTCTCGGCCTGGGGCGAGCTGCTCCAGAACCCGCCGCAGCAGGGTGAGCCGGCCGAGGCGCCGGCGGAACCGCCGCAGAACGCCAACTGAGCCTGACGGTTTTACCCCTTCAACACAGCTCCAAGGGCGGCGGCAACGCCGCCCTTCGTGCATCTGGCGTCGCGCGCACTATGCGTCGTCGGTGCTCTGCCGCAGGCCCTTCAGGCGGTAGAGGGCGTCCAGCGCCTCCCGCGGGCTGAGGGCGTCGGGATCGAGGGTGTCGAGCGCCTCTCCCACCTGATCCGGCGCGGCCGGGGGCGTCTCGGCCCGCGCCGGGCGCGACAAAGCGGCGAACAGGGGCAGGTCGTCGATGAGCTTCTGGGCGGGAGAGGCCCGCTCCGCCGCCTCCAGCTCCGCCAGCACCGCCTTGGCGCGGGTGATGACCGCCGCCGGCAGGCCGGCGAGCTTGGCCACCTGGATGCCATAGGAGCGGTCGGCGGCGCCGGGCACCACCTCGTGCAGGAAGATCACGTCGCCCTTCCATTCGGTCACCTTCACGGTGGCGTTGAACAGCCGCTTGCAGCGCTGGGACAGGGCTGTCAGCTCGTGGAAATGGGTGGCGAACAGGGCCCGGCAGCGGTTCACCTCGTGCAGGTGCTCCAGGCTCGCCCAGGCGATGGACATGCCGTCGAAGGTAGCGGTGCCACGGCCAATCTCGTCGAGAATGACCAGGGAGCGCGGCGTCGCCTGGTTCAGGATGGCGGCGGTCTCCACCATCTCCACCATGAAGGTCGAGCGGCCCCGGGCGAGATCATCCGCCGCGCCCACCCGCGAGAACAGGCGATCGACGACGCCGATGCGGGCCGCCCGCGCCGGCACGAAGGCGCCGGCCTGGGCCAGCACCGCGATCAGCGCATTCTGGCGCAGGAAAGTCGACTTACCCGCCATGTTGGGGCCGGTGACCAGCAGGATGCGGCCATCCTTGGCTCCTTCGGGCGGGGAGAGATCGCAATCATTGGGCACGAACGGGCCGCCGTGCCGCGACAAAGCCTGTTCCACCACCGGATGGCGGCCGCCGGTGATGGCGAACACCGCATCGTCCTCCATCTGCGGCCGCACATGGCGCTCGGTGCTGGCGAGCTCGGCCAGGCCGGCGGTCACGTCCAGCTCGGCGAGCGCCTCTGCGGCCTCACGAATGGGTTGGGCGGCATCCACCACCGCCGCCGCGAGACGGTCGAAAATGGCCTGCTCCAGCCCCAGAGCCCGCTCGCCGGCGGAGGCGATGCGGCTTTCCAGCTCAGACAGTTCGACGGAGGAGAAGCGCACCGCCCCCGCCATGGTCTGACGATGCACGAAGACTTCCAGATGCGGCGGCTCCCGCAGCCGGTCGGCATTCTGGGCGGTCACTTCCACGAAATAGCCGAGCACCGCATTGTGCTTGATCTTGAGCGACTTGATGCCGGTGTCCTCGGCGTAGCGGCGCTCCAGGGCGGCCACCACGCGCCGGCTTTCGTCGCGCAGGGCGCGGGTGGCGTCGAGCTCGGTGTCGTAGCCGGCGCGCACGAAGCCGCCGTCGCGCCGATAGGCGGGCAATTCGTGGGCGAGGGCGGCGCCGAGCTCGCCCGCCAGCGCCGCCGGCACCCGGGCCAGGATGGCGAGGGCCTCGGCGATGTCGGCGGGAGGCGCCGCGCCGAACAGGCCGGTAAGCGCCAGGGCACCATCGAGCCCGTCGCGGATGGCGGCAAGGTCGCGCGGGCCGCCCCGCTGCAGAGCGAGGCGGGTGAGGGCGCGGGCCATGTCCGGGGCGGCGGCGAGGCGGGCCCGCAGGGCGCGGCGTAGCTCGCCATCGTCGCCGAGATATTCCACCGCATCGTGGCGGGCGCGGATGGCGGCAAGGTGGGTGAGCGGCTCGGCGATGCGGCGGGCGAGCAGGCGGGCCCCGGCGGCGGTGACGGTGCGGTCGATCGCGCCCAGCAGGGAGCCGCGCCGCTCACCGGAGGTGGTCTTCACCAGCTCCAGATTGGCCCGGGTGCCGGCATCGATGAGCATGATGCCGCCTTCCACATCCTTCACCGGTCGGGCGAGCGCGGGGCGGGCGCCGATCTGGGTGCGCTCCACATAGGCGACGATCGCGGCGGCGGCGATCAGCTCAGGCCGGCTGAAGGCGCCGAAGGCGTCGAGCGCCGCCACCCCGAAGAAGCCGGTGAGGCGCTTTTCGGCGCCGGCACCATCGAAGTTTTGGCGCGGCAAAGGCGTGAGGGCGGGAAAGCCGCGCAGCATCTCCTTCAGCTCGGCATCGTCCAGCAGCGCGTCGGAGACGAGGATTTCCGCCGGCTCGATGCGGGCGAGGTCGCCGGACAGCGCTTCGCGGCTGCTGGCGCTGACGCGGAACGAGCCGGTGGACATGTCGGTGAAGGCGAGGGCATAGGCGAAATCATCCGCCGCCGTGCCGGCCCGCACCCGGGCCACCGCGGCCAGCACGTTCTCGCGCCGGGCATCGAGCAGGGAATCCTCGGTGAGGGTGCCGGGGGTGACGAGGCGGGTGACATCCCGGCGCACCACGCTTTTGGGCCCGCGCTTCTTGGCGAGCGCCGGGTCCTCCAGCTGCTCGCACACCGCCACCCGGAAGCCGAGGGCGATCAGCTTGTGCAGATATTCCTCGGCCCGCTCGATGGGCACCCCGCACATGGGGATGTCCTCGCCCAGGTGCTTGCCGCGCTTGGTGAGCACGATGCCCAGCGCCTGCGAGGCCTTCTCCGCATCCTCGAAGAACAATTCGTAGAAATCGCCCATCCGGTAGAACAGCAGGCTGTCCGGATTGGCCGCCTTGATCTCCATATATTGCGCCATCATCGGCGTGACGCGGGTGTCGTCGGCGCGCGGCGCAGCGGCGGCAGACGCCGCAACAGCAGCGGTCTGTGAGGCGGGGTCGGCGGGGTGCGTGGCGGTCGCGGCGGGGGTGGAGCTCATGGCCGCCAAGCTAAAGGCCGGCGGCGCCCCTGTCAGCGCGCGGGCGGCATCTTCGACAGGAAATCTGCGCTGGCCGGGGCGTCCGTGTCTGCGGCCTTATCCCCACGGACCGCGCCGCGGCGGCTCGGCACCTCCGCCCCATGGGCCGGAGCCGTTGCCGGTGGGCGGTGTGCGCGGGGCGCCGGTCGGCCAGCCGCCGGGCGCCCGCGGGCCGCCGCTCGGGCCCATCTGCTGGGCCAGTTGCTGCAGGGCGGCGATGCGGTTCTGCGTCGAGGGATGGGTGGAAAACAGATTGTCCATGCGCATCCCCGAGAGGGGATTGATGATGAACATGTGCGCCGTGGCCGGATTGGATTCAGCCTCGTAATTGGGAATCTGGTGGGCCTCGCCGGAAATGCGGGCGAGCGCCGAGGCGAGCGCCATGGGCCGGCCGCAGATCTCGGCGCCCCCGCGATCCGCCTCATATTCCCGCGAGCGGGAGATGGCCATCTGCACGATCATGGCGGCGATGGGGGCCAGCACCGCCATGAGGATGGTGCCGATGGCGCCGAACGGGCTGCCGTTATTCTCCCGGTGGCCGCCGCCGAAGAACAGGCCGAAGTTCGCCAGCATGGAGATGGCGCCGGCGATGGTGGCGGTCATGGTCATGGTGAGGGTGTCGTAATGCTTGATGTGCGCCAGCTCGTGCGCCATCACGCCGGCCACCTCGTCGCGGGTCAAGGACTGCAGCAGGCCGGTGGTGGCGGCCACCGCGGCGTTCTGCGGGTTGCGGCCGGTGGCAAAGGCGTTCGGCTGCGGATTGTCCATGATGTAGACCTTGGGCATGGGCAGGCCCGCCCGCTGCGCCAGCTCCCGCACCATGCCGACGAACTCGGGGGCGGTGGCCTCATCCACCTGGCGCGCGCCATACATGCGCAGCACCATCTTGTCCGAGTTCCAATAGCTGAAGAGGTTCATGGCCGAGGCCACGACGAAGGCGATCATCATGCCGCTGCGCCCGCCCAGGGCGAAGCCAACCACCATGAACAAAGCGGTGAGCCCCGCGAGCAGGATCACCGTCTTCAAATGGTTCATGCCGCTCCTCCGCAACTGCGCCACGCGCATCTCCCAGAGGATGGGAAGCGCCGCGCCGCGACGCAAGGGCAGAGGCGTTGGGAAGGACGATCGGCTCAGATGTCGTGGCCCAGGCGGTCGGCGGCCACGCACCTCCAGCGGCCCACCTGCCACTGGGGATGGGCCTTGGTCCACTGGGCGATGGTGGCCTGGGACGAGATCATGCAGGCCATGGGCGCGGCGGCTTCCATGGAGAAATTGATGTGCTCCTCGCGGCAGGTGGCGGGGGCGCTGATGAGGCAGGCATAAAGGACGATGAACATGACACAGGCTTCCCACGGGGTTGGGTTTGGCCATCCGGATGTTGTCGCTCCCGAAACGCCCGCGATCAACGCCATTGTGGCGCCCCCCACCGGCCGCGCGCCCCGGCGGGGCGTTTGGGCCGGCCGATCCCGGATCTGTTGGGGTCAAACGTAAAGCAGTTTTCCCATGGGTGAAAGCGGAAATTGCTGCACTGCAACAAGCTGGAATGGGCGGCCGTGCGTGCGGACTGCCGTCTTGCTGGTGCCGCGCAGCTGGGGTAGTTTCCGCGAGCTATCCGGTGAACCGGCTCGGCGTGCGCCGGGCGCTGACAACAAGGGTAAGCGGCAGCCGACCGCTATCCGCATGAACCGGAGGCGGTCGTCCCGAGCCTGGTGATGGATGCGACGGCGCGTGCGGGAGCAGGGCTCCCGCGGCCCGGTCCGGCGGCCATCGCCCGGGTTCCATTTGGGAGGACGAAACGATGGCCAAGATCGACAAGGTTCTGGTGGGTGAGGCGCTGGTGGGCGACGGCAACGAGGTC
>NZ_JACBFS010000011.1 GCF_022138605.1 Xanthobacter sp. NM-25 | reverse complement strand
TGATGGTGAACTATCGCTACGTGCTGGCCGATATCGAGAAGAACCACGAGGCCTTCGCCGCCAAGGGCGACGTGGTCGCCAGCGCCCCCGTCAAGAAGCTCCTGCGCCAAGACATCCTGCGCCAAGAGGGGGCCCCGCGCGCCCTCGTCACCACCAACTGAGCCAGATCCATGACCCCAAGCCGCAACCACCTGTTCCGCGCCTTCCGTGATGCCATTCCCGCCATGGACAAGGCGCTGGTGATCCATCCCGATGGCGGCATCGAGACCTATGCCGATGCCCTGGCCCTGTCCGGGCGCCTCGCCAACCTGCTGGTGGCGCGCGGCGTGAAGCCGGGGGACCGGGTGGCGGTGCAGGTGGACAAGTCCTGGCCGGCGCTGGCGCTCTATCTCGCGGCGGTGCGCGCGGGCGCCGTCTATCTGCCGCTCAACACCGCTTACACCTTGAACGAGGTGGACTATTTCCTCTCCGACGCGCAGCCGACCGTGTTCGTCTGCCGGCCGCAGATCCTCGCCGAGGCCAAAGCGCTGGCGGACAAGGTGAAGGTGCCCTGCGTCGAGACCCTCGGCGCCGACGGGGTCGGCTCGCTCACCGAAGCCGCCGCCGGCCAGCCGGAAGCCTTCGAGGATGTGGAGCGGGGCCCGGAGGATCTCGCCGGCATCCTCTACACCTCCGGCACCACCGGCCGCGCCAAGGGGGCCATGCTCTCCCACGAAAACCTGCTCTCTAACGCCGCCGTGCTGCGCGATGACTGGCGCTTCACCGGCGACGACGTCTTGATCCACGCGCTGCCCATCTTCCACACCCACGGGCTGTTCGTGGCGTCCAACATCATCCTTTTGTCCGGCGCCTCCATGATCTTCTGCCCGAAGTTTGATGCGGGCGAGGCCCTCGCCATGATGGGCTGGAGCGACCATCGCCCCACGGTGATGATGGGCGTGCCCACCTTCTACACCCGCCTGCTGGACAATCCCGGCCTCACCCGCGAGGCCACCGCCCACATGCGGCTGTTCGTTTCCGGCTCGGCGCCGCTGCTGGCCGAGACCCACCGCGCCTTCGAGACCCGCACCGGCCATGCCATCCTGGAACGCTACGGCATGACCGAGACCGGCATGAACACCTCCAACCCCTATGATGGCGCCCGCATCGCCGGCACCGTGGGCTTTCCCTTGCCCGGCATCAGCGTGCGGGTCAGCGACCCCGAAAGCGGCCGCATCCTCGGCGCCGATGAGATCGGCATGATCGAGGTAAAGGGCCCCAACGTGTTCAAGGGCTATTGGCGGATGCCGGAGAAGACCGCCTCCGAATTCCACGACGGCTATTTCATCACCGGCGATCTCGGCAAGATCGACGGCGCCGGCTATGTGCACATCGTCGGCCGCGGCAAGGATCTCGTGATCACCGGCGGCTTCAACGTCTATCCGAAGGAAGTGGAGAGCGAGATCGACGCCATCCCCGGCGTGCTCGAAAGCGCGGTGATCGGCGTCACCCACCCGGACTTCGGCGAGGGCGTCACCGCCGTGGTGGTGGCAAAGCCCGGCGCCAGCCTCACCGAGGAGGCCATCCACGGCGCCCTCGACGGCAAGCTCGCCAAGTTCAAGCTGCCCAAGAAGGTGTTCTTCGTGCCCGAGCTGCCGCGCAACACCATGGGCAAGGTGCAGAAGAACATCTTGCGCGACACCTACAAGGACATCTATCGCAACGTCGCGTGAATTCGCTCGCCTGACGCGAACGGCCTGAGCCCCGGATCAACCGGGGCCGGCCCGAGGACCCCGATAGAGGCCCCCAGACAGGGGACCCCCACGGGACAGGGAACGCCAATCCGGCCCGATGGGCCACATGGGAGGACAGTCATGTTGAATCACACCCTCGGCCGTCTCGGCCGCGCCTTCGCGCTCGCCACCGCGCTGTCGTCCGCCGCCGGCGCGGCGTGCGCCGCCGACATCACCCTGCGCGCCTCGCACCAGTTTCCCGGCGGCAAGGGCGACCCCCGCGACGAGATGGTGCAGATGATCGCCCGCGACGTGGACGCCGCCAATGTGGGCCTGAAGATCCAGGTGTTCCCCGGCGCCTCCCTCTACAAGCCCAACGAGCAGTGGGGCGCCCTCACCAAGGGGCAGCTGGACATCGCCGCCTTCCCCCTCGATTACGCCTCCGGCCGCGTGCCCCAGTTCTCCGCCACCCTGATGCCCGGCCTGGTGCGCAATTTCGATCGCGCCGAGCGGCTCAACTCCTCCCCCTTCATGCAGGAGATCAAGGCGATCGCCGACAAGAACGGCGCTATCGTCATCGCCGATGCCTGGCTGTCCGGCGGCTTCGCCTCCAAGAAGGGGTGCATCACCAGCCCCGACAGCATCAAGGGCCAGGTGACCCGCGCCGCCGGCCCGGCGTTCGAGCAGATGCTGGCCCATGCCGGCGCCTCCATCGCCTCGATGCCCTCCTCGGAGGTTTATTCGGGCATGCAGACGGGGGTTCTGGACGCCGCCAACACCTCGTCGGAGAGCTTCGTCTCCTATCGCCTCTATGAGCAGGCGAAATGCCTCACCGCCCCCGGCGCCAACGCTCTGTGGTTCATGTATGAGCCGGTGGTGATGTCCAAGCAGGTGTTCAACCGCCTCAATCCGGAGCAGCAGAAGGCCATCCTGGCCGCCGGCAAGAAGGCCGAAGCCTGGTTCGCCACCGAAGTCCGCAAGGGCGACCAGAAGCTCATCGACGCCTACAAGAAGGCCGGCGTCGAGGTGGTGGAAATGTCGCCGGCCGATTACGAGGCCTGGCTGAAGGTGGCTCAGGACAGCGCCTACAAGAACTTCGCCGAAAAGGTGAAGGGCGGCGACGAGCTGATCAAGAAAGCGCTGGCGGTCCAGTGACCTGATCGAGGCGCCGCCGGATGGCCACAGCCCCATCCGGCGGCGCCTCGTGCCCGGTGGCCGTGGCGCCCCGGTGGCCTTGGCACGCCCGCACCTTTGGCACGCACCTTTGGCACGCCTGCATCCTCTCGCCCGACGAGATCTTCCATGACCCGTCTGTTCCTCAACGCAGTGGACCGCCTGTCCCAGCTCGCCGCCATCATCGCCGGCCTCATGCTGGTGTCGTCCATGCTGGTGATCTGCCAGATGATCTTCCTGCGCTATGTGTTCCGCGCGCCGACCATCTGGCAGACCGATTTCGTCATCTTCACCGCCACCGCCGCCGTCTTCCTCGGCGCGCCTTATGTGCTGCAGACCCGCGGCCATGTGGGCGTCGACGTGGTCGAGCTCATGTTCCCGCCCCGGGTGCGGTACTGGATCGGCCTGCTCGGCGCGGTGTTCGGCTTCCTGTTCGCCGTGGCGATGAGCATCGCCAGCCTGATCTTCTTCCATGAGGCACTGGTGAACGACTGGCGCACCTCCTCTGCCGCCGCCATCCTGCTGTGGCCGGCGCTGCTGCCGGTGCCGGTGGGTTTCTCGCTCCTTGCCCTGCAATACATCGCCGAGCTCGTGCGCCGCGTCGAAGGCCGCGACGGCTTCGGAGTCCACCCATGATGGCTCTTTCTCCCTCCACCGCCGGGGCCCTGGTCATCGGCCTGCTCCTGGCCTTGCTCGCCACCGGCATGCCCATCGCCTTCGCCCTCGGCCTTGCCGCCATCGGCGGACTGCTGGTGGCCAATGGCATCGGCGTGTTCGACGTGCTGGCGGAGACCATGTTCGCGGGCATCGCCAACCTCGCCTATGTCTCCATCCCCATGTTCGTGCTGATGGGCGCGGCCATCGCCGCCACCCCGGCCGGCCGCGACCTCTATGAGGCCCTCGACCGCTGGCTGAACCGGGTGCCCGGCGGGCTGGTGCTGTCCAACATCGGCGCCTGCGCCAT
The DNA here is from genome assembly GCF_022138605.1 of Xanthobacter sp. NM-25. GTDB lineage: Bacteria > Pseudomonadota > Alphaproteobacteria > Rhizobiales > Xanthobacteraceae > Xanthobacter. The sequence goes on along the minus strand of NZ_JACBFS010000011.1, from coordinate 48,134 downwards.
CTTCGCCGGCATGACCGGTTCCAGCCCCGCCACCTGCGCCGCCATCGGCAAGATGGGCATTCCCGAGATGCTGAAGCGCGGCTATCCGGCCTCGGTGGCCACCGGCTCCATCTGCGCCGGCGGCACGCTCGGCATCCTCATCCCGCCCTCGGTGACGCTGATCGTCTACGGCATCGCCACCGAGACCTCCATCGGCCGTCTGTTCCTGGCCGGGGTGATGCCGGGGCTGATGCTCACCGCCATGTTCATGGCCTGGGCGCTGATCGACTGCAAACGCAAGAACATGCAGTTCAGCGCGGTGACGAACCGCTTCACCTTCGCGGAAAAGCTCTCGGCGCTGCCGCGGGTGATCCCCTTCCTGCTGATCATCCTGGGCACGCTCTATGTGCTCTACGGCGGGGTGGCCACCCCCTCGGAAGCGGCGGGCGCCGGGGCCTTCCTTACCCTGGGCGTGGTGATCATCATGTATCGCCTGTTCCGCCCCAAGCCGATCATCGGCATCTTCTCCGCCACCATGCGCGAGAGCGTGATGATCATGATGATCATGGCCTCGGCGGAGCTGTTCGCCTTCGCCTTGTCGTCGCTGTTCATCACCCAGTCCCTGGCCGCCTCCATCGCGGCGCTGGAGGTGAACCGCTGGGTGATGATGGGCCTCATCAACGTGTTCCTGCTGGTGGCCGGCATGTTCCTGCCACCGGTGGCGATCATCGTCATGTCGGCGCCGCTGCTCTATCCCATCGTGGTGGGCTCGGGCTTCGACCCCTATTGGTTCGCGGTGATCCTCACCATCAACATGGAAATCGGCCTCATCACCCCGCCGGTGGGCCTCAACCTGTTCGTGGTCAACGCCATCGCCCCGCAGATCCCCACCAGCCAGATCCTGTGGGGCGCACTGCCCTATGTGCTGGTGATGGCGCTCGGCATCATCATCATGTGCGTGTTCCCGCAGATCGCCACCTGGCTGCCGGACCTGGTGATGGGCCCGGCCACCTGATCGCCCCGCTCACCGCGGCGGTACAGGCCGCGGTGAGCGGGGAATGTGGCGCGGAGCAACACTCCGACACAATCTCGCAAATAAACGCAGCGCAGCAGCCGCATCCGTGCCCTCGGCACGCCTCACAATGCCCATCGCCTTCCGCCATACGGTGGGTCCGACAGGCTGCAGATGAGGCTGCTCTTGACCATGCTTCCCCCTTCCGCCGGCGCCATGCCCCCCGGGGGCCGCACCGATCGACACCACACCGTCAGGCCCCCGGCGCTGGTCCAGGCGGGGATCATCGGCGGCGTCCTCTTTGCCGTGATCCTGGCGGTGATCCTGGTGGAGCGGATCCCCCGCGCCACCGCCATCCGGGCGGAAGTGGCCATCGAATCCCACTTCAGTGACGCCCCCGTGGTTCTGCTGGGGGACAGCATCGCCTATGGGGCCGGACCGGCCAGCCTGTGCGGCCAGCCGGTCTTCAATGCCGCCGTGCCGCGCAGCACCGTCCGCGACGTGCTCTCCGATGGCCCGCCGGTGGTGGCCCGTATCCAGCCGAAGGCGGTGGTGGTGGCCATCGGCGTCAATGACGCGGTGTTGCCCAAGGAGAGCGTGGACACCTGGAAGCAGCGCTATCTCGCGCTGCTGGCGAAGCTGGCCCCGGCCCACCCCATCCTGGTGGAGATCAACCCCATCGACGAGACCTATCCGAACCGCAACCGCCTCTATGACCGGGCCTACATGGCCCGGCAGAATGTTGCGCTGCGCGAGATCGCGACGCAGACCGGCGCGCAGCTGGTGCCCGCTCCCACCCATGCGCTGACGTTCGATGGCCTGCATCCTTCCCCCGCCGGCGCCGCCCTGTGGCGCGACCGGCTGAGCCGCGTCGCCTGCCACTGAGCCGCGGCACTCAGCTCGGCGTATCGGACGCGGCGGGGATCGCAGGAGGCGCGTCCGGCGGTGACGGAGGGGGCGTATCGGCCCCCCGCGCCGGAAGGCGGATGGTGAACACCGCGCCATCGGGGCCATTGCGCACGCTCAGGCTGCCGCCGTGATCGCGGATGATGCCGAAGCTCACCGACAGGCCGAGCCCGGTGCCCTTGCCCGGGGGCTTGGTGGTGAAGAACGGCTGGAACACCCGTTCGATGATGCCTTCGGGAATGCCACCGGCATTGTCCGCCACCTCGATCCGCACCATGGCGGGGCTGGTGGCCGCGCTCTCTCGCGCCACGTCGATGCGGATGCGCCGGCGGGCGGCGCCGCTCACATCCGGGCGATGCTCCACCAGCGCATCGCGCGCATTCTGCAGCAGGTTGATGATCACCTGCTCCAGCTGGTCCTGCCGGCACAGCACCTCCGGCAGCGCCGGCTCGAAGCGCGTGCTCAGGTCGATGTTGTCCAGGCGGAAATGGGCGCCCACGACCTGCAGCGCGCCCTCCACCGCGGCCGTCGCCTCGCTTGGCTGCAGCCGCTCGTCGCTCTTGCGCCCGAAGATCCGCATGTGATCGATGATGCGACTCATCCGCTCGGTCTGCTGGATGATGCGCTGCAGCTTGCCGCTGAGGTGCTCCGGCGGCAGCCCTTTCTTCATGCCCGTGAGGGCGTTGGTGGCCGCCAGCCGGATCACCCCCAGCGGTTGGTTGATCTCATGGGCGAGACCCGTCGCCACCTCGCCCAGGGAGGCGAGCTTCGACATCTGATAGAGCTGGTTCTCCTCCATACGCCGGGGGGTCTGGTCGAGGGCGAACACCACCACTTCCTTGCGCGCCCCCTCGGCCCGCTCGCCGGCCTCGATGGTCCGCAGCGGCGCCACCACCATCTCCACTTCCAGATCCTGGCCGGCGCCCGAGAGATGCTCGCTGCACACCAGCGGCGCCTTGAGGCCGGCGGAGAGGGCCTGGAACCGGCCGCCCTTGAGATAGCGGCCCAGCGCCGCCGAGAGCGGCCCGCTGCCGGCCCCCCCGATCAAGGTCGGCCCGTCTTCGTTGACCTGCATCACGCAGATGCCCGGCACACGGCTGATGGCACCCAGAACGTCGGCCTCGCGCTGACGCGCCAACCCTTCCAGTTCGCGGGTGTAGAGCCGGTTCTGCATGTTGAGATAGCGGCGCGCCAGAAGCACCAGGATCAGCAACGCCACGGCGAGGCCCAGCGCGGTGCCCCAGATGGCGGCCCGGAAATCGCGCGTCTGCTCGCGCACATATTCCAGGGAATAGGCCACCACGACGAAGATGGGATAGCGCTCGGACTTGATCATGTAGCCCACCCGCTCGATCCCATCGAGTGAACTGGTGAACTCGTAGACCGCCTCATGCACCCCCTGGATGCGCGTGAAGGCGGAGCTTTTGGAGATGTCGTCGCCAAAGCTGGTGCGGCCCGCTGCGCGGGCCCGAACGATGCCATCGAAGCCCACCAGCGCGATCAGCATGTCGTCTTCCACGCGCAGCTTCTTGTAGAAGTCGATGAAGTCCGAGATTGCGTAGGACGCGACGATGACGCCGCCGAAATGGCCATGGCCGTCATCGAGGGCCCGGGTCAGCTGCACGGTCCAGGTATTGGAGACCCGCCCGAGCACCGGCTTGGAGATGAAGAGCTCGCCATGCGCCACGTTGCGATCCCGGTGCACGCGAAAGTGCTCCCGATCGGACAGGTCCAGCCGCTTGCCATCGGGCATCGCCAGATTGCTCGCGACCATGATCCCTTCCCGGTCGATCACCGCGACCTGGACGATGGAGGCCGGCAGGCTATAGGCCCTGAGCACGTCATAGGTCTGCTGTGGCGTCCAACTGGGATCGAAGGTGCTGGCGAAATTCTGCAGCAGGGAATCGATGGGCTCGATGGTCTGCTCGAAGCTGCGCAGCAGCAATGTCGCCGTCTTCGCCGCGTTCACCTCCGCTTCGCTCAGCTCGGCCCGGCTGTGCAGCGTGTAGAGCATCACCGCCGCGGCGAACGGCAGGCAGCCCACCAGGATCAGCAGCGCCGCCAGCAACAGGGTGACGGGATTGAACAGGCCCTGGACCACTCCGGGCTCACGATTGCTGCTCATGCGCCGCCTCCATGGTGGCGATGGCCGCGCACAGGGCCTCGAAATCGAGCGGCTTGGAAAAGCAGGCGGCAGCGCCCGCCGCCTCGGCCCGGCGCACATCCACTTCAGCGGCGTGCCCGGTCATGACGATGAAGGTGAGATGGCGTTCGGGAAAGGTCGCGCGCAGCGCCTCGATGAGCGTCACGCCGTCCATGTCCGGCATGCGGATGTCGGTGAGCACCATGTGGATCTGCGGATCACCGCGCACCGCCTCCAGCGCCGCCGCCGCCCGGGACACGTTGACCGACGCGACGCCAACGAATTCCAGCGCCTCGGCCAGTTCGTCCAGATAATCCGGTTCGTCGTCGACGATCAGCAAGCGTCCCATGATATCCACCGGCTCCCCCCGCGCCCAGGTTGTATGGATCGTCGAAGCGCCTTCCCGGTCAAGGAGGATCACTTCCATTCTGGATCGAAACGCCCCTGTGGCGGCAGCCTCGGGCAAGGTTCACGTGGCTCTCTGCCAAGGGCTGCGCCGTCCGACAGGGCGGGAATGCACCTGAGATTGCATTCTCCTGCATCCACACGGTAGCATGTGCAGCCGCAGGATCTGGTGCCCGTTGCCTCGCCAGCGGACAACCGCCCCGACCCGCCGGCACTGCTGGACCTACCGACTGCGGCCCCAGCATCCGCTGGGGTGACGCCAATGAATATGCGAGCGGGGTTGAAGATGGTGGGTAAGGGCCTGACTGACGTCGATCCCCGCACGAAGCCACTGACATGAGACAGCGGCTGTTCATCCTCGACGATGACGAGGCCTTGCGGGACGATCTCGGCGAGTTGCTGACCTTCGCCGGTCACACCGTGAACGGCGCCGGGGATCCGCGCGCGCTCACCCCCGAGGTGCTGGCACAGACCGACGTGCTGCTGCTCGACCTGTCGCTGCCGGAGATGGATGGTGCCGCCGTCATCCGTCAGTTCCCCCTGGCCATGCCGGCGCCGGAAGTCATTCTGCTCAGCGGCCAGTCCGAGGACGTCATCCAGGCGGTGGCCGATGCCGCCCGGCTGCGCGGCACGCGCATCCTCGGCACCCTCAAGAAGCCATTCGATCCCGAGGCGCTGCTTCAGTTGATCGATCGGGCCGGCGCCAGCCCGCCCCTGCGCCACGCGGCCGAGACCCATGTTTGCAGCCTTGGGCTGGTGCGGGCGATGGAACAGGCGCTCAACCAGGGCATTCTGCCCATCACCTTCCAACCCAAGGTCGCCGCGCAGACCCTCGCCTTTGCCGGTGCCGAGCTGCTGCTGGGCAACACCATTCCGCAGATCGGCGTGGTGCCGGTGCCGGAGATGATCACGGTGGCCACCCGCACCCGTGGCCTGCTGGCGCGGCTTACCCGCTATACCTTCGTCGCCGGGTTGGAGGGTCTCAAGGCCTGGCGGGCGCGGGGCTATGGGGGGCCGGTCAACATCAACCTGCCGCGCGACATCCTGCTGGAGCCCGACGCCGGCGCCACCTTCGCGGCGCTGGCGCGCACCGCCGGGGTCGAACCCGCCGCCGTGGTGTGCGAGCTCACCGAGGATGCGATCTATGATTCCTCCAGCGAAGCGCTGATCGCCCTCGCCCAGATGCGGCTCGCCGGCTTCGGCCTGTCGCTGGACGACGTGGGCCAGCGCCAGAGCGGGCTGCTCCAATTGGCGCGCCTGCCGGTCACTGAGCTGAAGATCGACATCGACCTGCTGCACCAGTCGCGCACCTCCGCCAAGGCGCGGAACATCTTCGCCTCTCTGGTGGAGCTGGGACACCGCCTCGCCATGAAAGTGGTGGCCGAGGGGGTGGAGACCGAAGAGGATCTCGCCTTCGCTCGGGCCCAGGGCGTGGACCTGCTGCAGGGCTTCCTCATCGCCCGCAAGATGCCGCTGGAGGCGCTGCTGACCTGGCTCCCCGGACCGACGGGCGCCGCACCAACCCACGAGGCCATGGGCGGCGCCCCGATCGCGCCACTCCCCTCCACCGGGGCGCAGAGCCTGCGCTGATCTCCCGACACCCCCCGGGCCGCTGCCGAAGACATCGCCGCCCCCATGGGCGGCGCAACCGTTCGCCGGGCAGGGCGAGCGAACGCAAGAAGGGCCGGAGCGGTGGCACCGCTCCGGCCCTTCTTGTCTGGCTCGAGTGAGAGGCCGCTCAGGCGGCGCGCAGGGACACCACGAAGCTCGTCACCTCCCGCTGCAGGTCCTGCGACTGCTCGGACAGGGCCGCCGACAGGCTCATGAGCTGGGTGGCCGCCGAGCCGGTCATGCCCGCCGCCTGGCCCACGCCGCTCATGTTGCCGGTCACCTGGGTGGCCCCCTGGGCGGCGCGATGGGTGTTGGCCGCGATCTCGCCGGTGGCCGCGCGCTGCTCTTCCACCGCGCCGGCGATGATGGCGGTCAGGTCGCGCACATTGTTGATGGTGGTGACGATGCTCTCGATCGACCCCACCGTGGCGGAGGTCGCCTGCTGAATCTCGCCGATCTTGAGCGAGATCTCGTCGGTGGCCTTGGCGGTCTGCGCCGCCAGCGCCTTGACCTCGGCGGCCACCACGGCGAAGCCGCGGCCAGCATCCCCCGCCCGCGCCGCCTCGATGGTGGCGTTGAGGGCCAGGAGGTTGGTCCGTTCGGCGATCTCCTTGATCAGGTTGAGCACCTGGCCGATGGACTGGGCCGCCGCCGACAGCTGGCGGATGTTCTCGCTGGTGCGCTCGGCTTCTTCCGCCGCCGAGCGGGCGATCTCCGCCGAATTGGACACCTGGTCGCTCATCTCGCGGATGGAGGCGGACAATTCCTCCGCGGAGGCCGCCACCGTCTGCACATTGTCCGAGGCGCCCTCAGCCGCCACAGACACCGCCTGCGCCTGCCGCGAGGTCTCCTCGGCGGTGGCCGACAGGTTGCGGGCGGCATCGGCCACCTCGCTGGAGGACCCGGCGAAGCGGTCCGCCAGGGCGCCCATGCGGTCCTGGAAGCTGTTGGCGATGGTCCGGCGCTCCTCCACCATCTGCTCCGCCATCTGCTGCTCCTTCACCGTCTGCTCGTCGCGCAGCTTCTGCGCATCGGCCAGGCTGTCGCGGAACACCTGCAGGGTGCGGGCGATGTCGCCGATCTCGTTGGCGGTCGCGAGGTTCGGAATGTCCGTGTCGAGCTTGCCGGCGGACACCGCTTCCATGGCCTCGGTAATGCGGCCCAGCGGCCGCGCCACGCCCATGAGCACGAACACCGCGGCGCCCACGCCCACCAGAACGGCAAGAATGCTGGCCAGGATGATCATCGAGCGGCCGGTCTCATAGCTCACCGCCGCATCGGCGGCGGCCTGGTTGGCGCCCCGATTGTTCATGTCGATATTGACTTGCAAAGCAGACACCACCTCATCGAAGCTGCGGGATGCCTTTTCCACGAGGTCCATGGTCTTCTCGTGGTCTTTCGCCATGTTGGCCGCCACGAAGGCCTCCTGCGCCTTCAGATAGGTCGCCCAGCTCGCCAGCACGGTGCGCCAGGCCTCCTGCTCTTCCGGCGAGCTGATGAGGCGCTCATAGGTGGTCTGATGGGTCTTGAGCTCCGTGCTCAGCCGGGCGCTGACGGCTTCCAGCTGGGCCTGTTCCCTTTCATCCTGGACCATCAGCATCCGCACCGCCGCCACGCGGATGCGCGTCATGGCGTATTTCACTTCGCCGAGGGCGCGCACGCTGGGCAGCCAGTTGGTGCTGATCTCCTCCGCATTCTCCGCCACCCTTGCCAGCTGCGCGGTGGACAAGACGCCTTGCCCCACCAGACACGCCAGCAACAACAGGATCGTCCCGATCAGTGAATTCTTCACCGTGAGGCGCATGACCTTCTCCGCACTTCGCTAAGTTTGGTTCTATCCCCGCCGCACGCTATTTTTTCTGCGTGGAACGAACGGAGCCGAATAACGCTCTATCATCGCAAGCTGACTTCGGGCTTGCGCGCGATCCCGGGTTGAGGGAGCAGCCCGTGCCGCTCGGGGCCATGACGCAAAGCGCCTCGCCGCGGAACGGCGAGGCGCGCGCTGACCGGCATGGAAAAGCTTCAGCCGATATACTGGTAGCCGAGATACCTTTTGGCATCGATCACGTCGTAGCCGAGCTTCAGCCGCAGCTTCTTGCGCAGCTTGCTCATGTGGCCTTCGACCACGCTCTCATCCACATCGTCATTGAAGATGCCGTAGATGGTGTTGAAGATCTGCGTCTTCGTCACGCGCTTCTTGTTGTTCTTCACCAGGTATTCGAGAATGTGGCGCTCGCGGCGCGGCAGCATCAGCGGCTCGCCGTCCACCTGCGGATCGCGGCCATCGAAGAACACCTTCAGCCGCCCGCTGTCCGCCACCGACGAGGTATCCCCCGAGCGCACCCGCCGCCACACCGCATCGGCGCGGGCGATGATCTCCTTGACGTGGACGGGCTTGCGCACCACGTCGTCGATGCCGGCGGTGAACAATTCCAGGGTCTGCGCGAGGGACTTGACGTCCTCGAGGGCGATGATCGGCGCCGTGGAATGGCTGCGGATCAGGTCCGGATAGCCGGTCCGCCCGTCGACATCGCCCACCACGAAGCTCTGAACCGCGCCGAGATCCTGCTCGGATGTGGTGTTGATCCAGTCCTGGAATTCGATGTGTGAGAACCCCTGGGATGCGAAACCTTCGCGAGAAAACGCGGAGACATAGCTCTCAGCCACGCTGGCGCGCTCATCGACCACCACATACATGCGTCCCTCCATCGTTGCTCTGCTTCGCAGCGGCGCCACTGCCGGGCGCCGGGGCAACCGATGCTTTCGATTGCGGATGGAGATTCGCTAATTCACCCGATATTCACCGACAACTTCAAGTATAACCACTCTGGATCGACGTTCGCTCCGAACTGGTGGCTATCACCGCAAAATCCCTCCACGATCGGCGCGCGCCCTCGACCTTCGGCTTAGATTCTCCTCCATCGCCGGCCTTTTGGCGCCAAAAGGCCCCCTTACGCCCCCGTGCCGGCGGCTTCATTTGATCCAATCTGGAGATAACGCGCCGCGGCTCGGGCGCATCGGGGTACGGCAGGGACGCGTTTGGCACACGCCGCATGTGCGAACGCGCGCTCGCCGGAGCCCCCGGCGGCGCGTGCTCGATCCCTTCAGCATGGAACAGGCCGCTCAGGCCTCGAAGACCGTATCGATCTTGCCCTTCAAGGTCTGCGCATTGAATGGCTTGACGATATAGTTGCTCACCCCGGCCTTCTTGGCGGCGATCACGTTCTCCGATTTCGCCTCTGCGGTGATCATGATGAAGGGGATGGCGCTCAGGGCGTCGTCGGAGCGCACCCGCTTCAACAACTCGTAGCCGGTCATCGGCTCCATGTTCCAGTCGGAGATCACAAGCCCATAGCTGCGCTCCTTCAGCTTGGTGAGCGCCTCGGTTCCGTCGGCAGCCTCATCCACGTCCTCGAACCCAATCTGCTTCAGCAGATTACGAATGATCCGGACCATGGTCTTGTAATCGTCCACCACGAGGACCGGCATCGTCAGATCAACCGCCATGACACACTCCGAAAGCGGGCGAGAAATCACGCAGGCCCGTCGCGAGCAGCGCCTGACCTGTCGATCCCTTTTTCACCTCATGAGCTTGCATGAGGCTTGCGCGGAGACTTTCAGAGATCTTCCTGAATTCTGAAAGTGAGATTATAAAATAGTGACAAAAAGTCATTCCAAATATAAACCGCCCGCCAGGAGAGCTGGATGTCCGCCATGCGTCGACCGTTCCGTATCGAGGCAGTCGTTGGCGCCGATCAGGAGAAGGCCCCCATGGACTTGCCCCCCATCGACGCGCAGCTCACGCGTATCTTTGATGAGCTCAGCCTGGTCCGGCAGGAAATCGTGCGGTTCCAGGAGCGCGACCCCACCGTGGACCGCGAGCGCGACCGCAACGTGCTGTGGACCGGCATCGAAACCATCCAGGACGCCATCCGCAACACCAAGATGGAGATCGCCACCCTCCATACCGAGGGCCCGCGCGGAGAGCGGCTGCTGCGCGCCACCAGCGAGCTGGAGGCGGTGGTGACCGACACCGAGAGTGCCACCGAGACCATCCTCTCGTCGGCGGAGACCATCGAAACCCTCACCCAGCAGCTGCTCAAGCGCCTCGCCGGCGACGAGCTGGAGATGGCCCATGCCATCCAGGCGGAAGTGGTCCGGACGTTCGAGGCCTGCAATTTCCAGGACATCACCGGCCAACGCATCCGCAAGGTGGTGAAGCTGCTGGTGTTCATCGAGGAGCGGGTGACCCGCATGACCGACATCTGGGGCGGCGCCGAGCTGGTGGCCCAGGCCTCCGGACTACTCAAGCGGGAAGGCGACGAGGCGTTGCTGAACGGCCCGGCCCTCGCCTGCGACATTGATGTGGTGTCCCAGGACGATATCGACAATCTCTTCCCCTGACCGGCGCCTCGGCGCCGGTCCACCCACGCCGGCAGCGCAAGATCGCGCCCGCCGGCCCTCCCAAGCGGCATGCAAAGACGATAATGGCGCCCGGCCCAAGGCCCGGCGCCATTATCGTCTTTGCACCTGAGTGCTGCATGGAAGATTGGTCTGTGGGAGCCCCCTTGTGCCGTCCCTGGCGCGCCGCCCCCCGGGGGGTGGCGCGCCTTGACGGTGCTAGCTGCCGATCTGCTTGACCGGCGGCTTGAGACCAGCAGGGCCGGCACGCGGGGCCGACGAGGCCGGCGCCGCGTGAGAGCCCGCGCCGTGCCCATGGCCGTGACCCGCGCCAGCAGCCTTACCGGGGTGCCCAGCGTGGTGCGCCGCGTGGTGCACATAGGTGCCGCGATGGCCGGTCAGCAGCTTGAACGCGTCGCTGATGCCGATCACCGTTTCGGCGGCGCCCAGCACCAGATAGCCATCGGGCGCCAGCACCCGCGCCATGCGGCCGAGAATATCGGCCTTGGTCGGCGTATCGAAATAGATGAGCACGTTGCGGCAGAAGATGATGTCGAACGTTCCCAGCCCATGGTACGGCTCCAGGAGATTGAACTTCCGGAACTCCACCATGGCCCGCAGGTGGGCCTTCACCTCCCACCAGTCATCGACCTTGCTGAAATGCTTGAGCAGCTGCTGCACCCCCAGCCCGCGCTGCACCTCGAACTGGTTGTAGCGGCCGCCACGGGCCCGTTCCAGCACATCGGACGACAGGTCGGTGCCGACGATATCCACCCGCCGCGCGCCGATCTGCGCCATGTGCTCGTCCAGGAGCATGGCCAGCGAATACGGCTCCTGCCCGGTGGAGGCGGCCGCGCACCAGATTCTCAGCTTTTGACCGGGCGCCCGGCTCGCGTGCAGGGCCGGCAGCATGGTCTTGGTGAAGTCGTCGAACGGCGTCTTGTCGCGGAAGAACAGGGATTCGTTGGTGGTCATGGCCTCCACCACCGCGTCGGAAATGAGGGGGGAGCCTCCCTCCCGCAGCACCTGCGCCAGCCGCGCGAAATCCGCGAGCTCGAACTTGCGCAGCAGCGGCACCAGGCGGCTTTCCAGCAGATAGTGCTTGTCGTTGCTCAGTTGCAGCCCGGACCTCTGCTTCAGGAAAGCGGCGAAGAAGTCATAATCCGATGCACTGATCATCGCGCGCCCCCCTCGATCAGGCGGATCACCTTGCGGCCGATGGCGTCCAGCGCCAGCACCTCGCAGGTGTTGCCCAGCGCCGCGGTGGCGCCGGGCATGCCCCACACCACGCACGTCTCCTCGTCCTGCACGATCACGCTGCCGCCGGCGTCCAGCACCACGCCCGCGCCCTTGGCCCCGTCACTGCCCATGCCGGTCAGCACCAGCGCCAGCACGTTGCGCCGGAAGGCCGTGGCCACCGAGCCGAACATGGGATCCACCGCCGGCTTGCAGAAATTGACCGGCGGCCCGTCGGAGAGCCGGATCTTGGCGTTGCCGCCCGCGCCCTCGATCAGCATGTGGCGTCCGCCCGGCGCCACATAGATATGGCCGGGCCGCAGCGGCTCGCCGTCCACCCCCTCCGCCGCCGGGCGGCCGGCTGCCCGGCTCACATGCTCGGCGAGGATGGCGGTGAAGGTGGCCGGCATGTGCTGGGTGATCACCACCGGCAGGCGCTCGAGATAGGGGCCGATGGCGGTGAACAGCCGGGTTAGGGCCTGCGGGCCACCGGTGGAGCTGCCCACGGCCAGGATGGTCACAGGTGACATGGAATAGGGGTGCAGCCGCTCGGGCATGGCCCCCCGGCTCGCCGGCGCCGCAGGGGCCGGACGATGGCTCGCGGGAGTGGCCGGGGCCGGCCGGGTTTCCACCACGGGGGCCCGGCCGCTGCGGCGCAGGGCCTTCTGGCCAAGGCTGCGCACCTTGGCGATCAGCTCGCTCTTGAACTCGTCGGTGGCGGCGATGCCGCGGCCGGCGTCGGGCTTCGGCAGGTAATCCGCAGCACCCAGGGTAAGCGCCTTCAGGCTCACCTCCGCGCCGCGCCGCGTCAGGGTGGAAGCCACCACCACCATGGTGCTCGGACGCTGCTTCAGGATCAGCGGCAGCGCCGTGAGGCCATCCATCTCCGGCATCTCCAGATCCAGGATGACCACATCCGGCTGGGCGCGCTCCAGATCCTCCACCGCGCGCCGGCCATTGGCATGGGTGGCCACCACCTCGAACAGCGGATCATCGGCGAGCCAGCGCGAGAGGATGCCGCGGACGAACACGGAATCATCCACCACCATGACCCGCACGGCATGGCCGGCGACGGCGGGCCCGGAAGACGAAGCTAAGGTCATGACGGTTCCTTCCCTACCAGGCCCACCGCTTCCAGCTTCTCGCGCAGGATGTCGGCGTCGAACGGCTTCATGATGTATTCGTCGGCCCCCACCGCGATGGCCCGGGCGATGTGGTCCAGGTCGTTCATGGAGGTGCAGAAGATGACCTTCGGCAGGGCCCCGCCATCGCTGGCGCGCAGCTGCTGCAGGAATTGGAGGCCATCCTTCACCGGCATCTGCCAGTCGAGCAGGATCGCATCGGGCATGGCATGGGCGCAGAAGTCGAGCGCCGTCTGGCCGTCGACCGCTTCCTCCACGCAGAACGCCAGCCCCTCCAGGATGTTGCGGGCAACCTTCCGCACCAGGCGGGAATCGTCCACCACAAGACAGGTCTTCATGACAGTGCGTCCTAATGGGCGACCGCGGCGGGCAGGCCGTGGGCCGTGCCGGCGCGCTGCAGCACCAGTTCCACGTTCAAGATCAGCATCAGTTCATCGGCGAGCCGGTGCACCCCCGCCGCCAATGCCGCCCAGCGGGCGTCGAGATTGGCGGGATTGGCCTCGCGGCTGTTGGCATCCAGCGCCAGCACCTCGCCCACGTCATCGATCATCAGGCCGAACGCCTCGCCCTGATGCTCGATGCCCACCGCCATGCCGTCCCCCTCGGGCCGGTCGAGGCCCAGGAGCCGGCGCAGGTTCAGCATGGTGACGATGCGCCCGCGCAGGTTCAGCACCCCCTCGATGGCCTCCGCTGAAAGGGGCACCCGCGTCACCGCCTCGGGCACGAACACCTCGTGCACCATGTGGATGGGCAGCCCGAACAATTGCGGCCCGATGCGGACAGTGACGTATTGCTGGGTTGATCCACCCGCGGCATCCTTGCCGATGTGTGCAAGCTCGCTCATGCGGCGGCTCCCTGGTGTCCGGCGAACTCCTTCAGCGCGGCGATGAGGCCGGAGCGGTCGAACTTCGCCACATAGTCGGTGAAGCCGGCGGCACGGCCACGCTCGATGGCGTCCCGGTCCCGGCCGGCGGAAAGGGCGATGATGGGCAGGTTCTGCCGGCGCGGATTGCTGCGCACGGCGCTGGCGAGGGCGAAGCCGTCCATGTCGGGCAGCTCCACGTCGCTGACGATGGCGTCGAAGCCGCCCTCGTCCTCCAGCCGTTCCAGCGCTTCGCGGGCGGAGGCGCAGGCCGTCACCTCATAGCCATTGCCCTTGAGCACAGGGGCCAGCATGTCGCGATGGAACGAACTGTCGTCCACCAGCAACAGCCGCGCCCGCGCCGCCGGACGCAGCATCTGGACGAAGCGCTCGCCGAACGCGACATTGATGTAGAAGCCCACGTCCAGCAGTTCTGTGGCCTGGCCGGAAACCACGGTGGCGCCAAGCACCTCGGGCATGTTCGAGGGCGACAACTGGAGATCGAACGGCGTCTCCACGATGTCGACGATTTCGTCCACCACCAGGCCCATGGTGCGCCCGTCATCGGAGAACACCAGCATGGGCTGGGTGCCGCTCTCGGCCCGCCGCACCTCCTCATTGGCATAGAGCACGGGGATCAGCGCGCCGCGATACTGGATCACCGGATAGCCCTTGACCCGCTCGATGCTGGCCACTTCCAGCTCTTCCAGCCGGGTCACCAGCGCCAGGGGCACCGCCTTGAGATTGCGCGATCCGGCGCGGAACAGCAGCAGCGAGGTGCGCTCCTCACTGACCGCGCGACGCACCTCCTCATGGGCGGCGCGGCTGTCCTCCTCGGCCTCCGCCGCGCGGGCGGCGGCGCTCTGGGCGAGGCCGCCCGGATCGACGATCATGATCACCCGCCCGTCGCCGAGAATGGTGCTGCCGGAGACCATGGGAATCTGCCGCAGCGCCGACGACATGGGCTTCACCACGATTTCCTCGGTGTGGGACACCGCGTCCACCACCACGCCGAAGGTCTGGTGGCCCACCTTCAGGACCACGATCAGCGCATCATCACTGCCACCGGTGGGCCGTGCCGCGCCGCCGGTCGAAAGACCAAGCAGGCTGCCGAGGGAGACGATGGGCAACAGCTTGTCGCGCAGGCACAGCACCGGCGCGTCGTTGAGCCACTTCACGGCGTGGTCGGAACCGGGCTGCACGCGCACCAACTCCACCACCGCGCTCTGCGGCAGCGCGAACCGCTCGCCCTCCGCCCGCACGATCAGCGCCGGCACAATGGCGAGGGTGAGCGGGATCTTGATGATGAAGGTGGAGCCCTGCCCCGCCCGCGAACGCACCTCCACCGTGCCACCGATGGCCTCGATGTTGGAGCGCACCACATCCATGCCGACGCCGCGGCCAGAAACGTTGGTGACCTTCTCGGCGGTGGAGAGGCCGGCGTGGAAGATGTAGCGGAACACCTGGGCGTCCGACATCTTGGCCACCTCGGCCTCAGCGGCGAGACCGTTCTCGATCACCTTCGTGCGGATGCGGGCCACGTTGAGGCCGCGCCCGTCATCGGAGATCTCGACGATGACATGGCCGCCCTCGTGATAGGCGGAGAGGCGGATCAGCCCCCGTTCCGACTTGCCGGCGGCGCGCCGCTCATCGGGGCTCTCCAGCCCATGGTCGGCGGAATTGCGCACCATGTGGGTGAGCGGATCCTTGATCTGGTCCAGCACCTGGCGGTCGAGCTCCGTCTCCGCGCCGATCTGTTCCAGGTCGATCAGCTTGCCCAGATCCTGGGCCAGATCGCGCACGATGCGCGGCAGCTTCTGCCAGGCGTTGCCAATGGGCTGCATGCGGGTGCGCATGACCGCGTCCTGCAGTTCGCCGGTCACGTTGGACAAGCGCTGCAGCGGCACCTTGTATTCGGAATTCTCGTGCCGGCGCGCGATCTCCATCAGCTGGTTGCGGGTCAGCACCAGCTCCGACACCATGGTCATCAGCTGTTCCAGCACGCCGACGCTGACCCGGATGCTCTGGGCCGAGATGGCGGAGGCGTGGGCCACTTCCTCCCCCCGCGGCGCTCCCTCCTTGGGCGATGCCGGCGGAACGGCCGCCGCACCCTGGGGCTTGCCGGCCGGGGCCTTGCCAACAGGCGCCTTATCGAGCGCCTTGCCTGCCGCCGGCAGGTCGAGGACCTTGGCGGCGGGAGGCGCAACAGCAGCGGGGGCGGCAACCGGCGCACGGGCGGGCAGTTCCACCTCGGTTTCACGGAACAGGCGCTCCAGTTCGTCGAGGGGAATCTCCCCCGGCAGCAGGTCCCGTTCCAGCTGCTGGGCGGGCGGCGCGGGCGCGATCTCCGGCTCAGGCTCCGGCAGCGCGGCGACGGGTTCCGGCTCGGCGGCGGCCATGGCCTCGAGCAGGGCGATGAGGTCGCGGTCGCTGCCGTCCGGCTCCCGGCCGCCGCTGTCTTCCAGGGCCGCCATCAGCACCTTGATGCGGTCGATGGTGCTCAGCACCAGCCCCACCGCATCGGTGGTCACCGGGCGCCCCTCGCGAAACTTGTCCATCAAGGTTTCGGCAGCATGGGCCAGGGCGGCGAGCCGCGCCAGGCCGATGAAGCCGCAGGTGCCCTTGATGGTGTGCACCAGGCGAAAAATGTTGTTCAGGATCTCCGCATTGTTGGGATCCTGCTCAAACTTGACCAGCTCCACGTCGGCCACGTCGAGGCTCTCGTTGGTCTCGGTCAGGAACTCCCGCAAAAGATCATCCATGATCTCAACTCCGAGCAGACGCGGCGCAGCAGCCGGTCAGGGCTTCAAGAAAAGACGTCCCCGCGCCGTCGAGGGTCGCGCCGGCCGGAACGATCCGGCGGCGCGGGGACCAAGGAGCGGCAGCGCGGGATGGAGGGAAGGCCACACCGCCGCTCCGAACGAAGGCCGCTCAGGCGGCCCGCACCCGGGTGATGAAGGCGCTCACCTGGGTGCGCAGCTGCTCGGCCTGGGTCGACAGATCGCTGGCCGCATGAACGATGTCCCCGGAGGCGCGACCGGTGTCCGCCGCCGCGGTGCTCACGCTGGCGATGGAAGTGGAGACGTCGCGGGTGCCGCGGGCGGCCTGGTGCACGTTCTGCGCAATCTCTCCGGTGGCGGTGCCCTGCTCCTCGATGGAGGTGGCGATGGCCCCCGAGATGTCGTCGATGCGCCGGATGGTGCCGGTGATGTCCTCGATGGCCTGCACCACCTCACCAGTGGCGCGCTGCACCTCGGCGATCTGCGACGAGATCTCCTCGGTGGCCTTGGAGGTCTGCTCGGCGAGGCTCTTCACTTCCTGCGCCACCACGGCGAAGCCCCGTCCGGCCTCGCCGGCGCGCGCCGCCTCGATGGTGGCGTTCAGGGCCAGGAGATTGGTCTGGGCGGCAATGTCGGTGATCAGATTGACCACCTGCCCGATCCGCCCCGCGCTCACAGCGAGGCCGCGCACCACCTCGGCGGTGCCCGACGCCTGGGAGGTGGCCTCCGCGGCGACCTTGGCGGCGGTCGCCACCTGACCACCGATCTCCCGGACCGAGGCGGCCAGCTCTTCCGCCGCCGAGGCGGCGATCTGCACATTGCTGGTGGCCTGCTCGGCGGCGGCGGCCACCACCGTGGACTGCCGCGAGGTGTCATCGGCCGACAGGCGCATGGCGCTGGCATTGCGCTCCAGCACCCCCACCGCATCGGCCACCGTCTGCACCACGCCGGAAACCGCCACGTCAAAATCCTGTGCCAGCTGATGCATGCTGGCTCGCTTCTCGTCCTGATAGCGCCCGGCGGCCTCCTCCTGCTCCAGCCGCGCCGCTTCCGCCGTCGTCAGCTCGCGCTGCAGCCGCTCGGTGCTGGACCACAGGTCGCCGATCTCGTCGCGGCCACGCCGCGTCGCCAGCTCCACCGCGAGCTGGCCGCTGGCCAGCTGCCCGATGGCGGTGGAGACCTGCCCCAGCGGCCGGCTCAGCAGCCGCGTGCCGATCCACAGGGCGGTGCCCATGCCCACCACCAGGCCGCTGCCGGTGAAGGTCAGCAGCAGCCACAAGGTCCACTCCGCCACCCGCGCCTCTTCCGCGCGCAGCGGCGCGAGCTGGGCCCGGATCTGCTCGGTGACCTGATCGAGGGACGCCTGTAGCGCCTTGCGGTTGTTGCGATTGGCCTCGTTGTTGCCCTGCAGGTTGGCCGCCGCCGCCCCCTGCTCGAGGCCGAGCCGCACCGTCTCCAGGCGAAAATCGCGGAAGGCACTCACACCGGCGGCCACCTGCTCGAAGCTGCGCAGATCGGCCAGCGGGGTGAGCCGTCGCAGCGCCGCCAGGTCCTTCTCCATGCCGCCCAGCGCCCTTTCGAGCCCGGCGGCGAACTTCTTCACTTGCGCGACGTCACTGGCCATGTAGATGCCACGCGATTCCATCACCACCTCGGTGATGCCCGCGTTCAGGCTCTGGACAAGGAAGGCGCGCTGGGAGACCTGGTCGAGCCGCTGGCTCGCCTCCGTCTCCAGTCTCAGCCCATAGATCGCCACCCCGCAGACCGCGACCGTGGTCAGGCCCAGCACACCGACGATGGCATATATCTTCCCTGTAATTCTCATGTTTCACCCCTAGTGCCCGGATTTACCTTCGGACGACTTGTGATCTTTTCCGTGATCCTTGGGCGAGGCCGACGACGCCGTATTCACGCCAACGCCGCTGCGCATGTCGGTCTTGTCGATATAGTTCAGTGAATCGACCAGAACGTCGCGAATGACCTCGCCGTTGAGTCTGGTATTGGTTGCCACCTTGATGCGCTGAAGCATCTCGTTGAGATTGTATTTCGACACCTTGCCGCTCTCGACGCGGCCATTGGTGTAGATCTCTTCAAAAGCGGCATTGACGACAAAGATGACGGGCTCCACCGGAAGCGTGCGCAGCATCGCGGCGTCGGCGGTGTAGACCAGCCGCGCCAGCACATAGCCCTGCACCCCGCCGTTGACGATCATCGGAATGGTGACGTTGGGCGTGCGCCGGTATTCGAGACCGGCCAGATAGGGCTCCTCCGCCTTGCTTGAGGCGGCGCCGGCGGTCCAGTAGGCCGCCGCATAGCTCGACCCCAGCGCCACCGCGCACACCCACACGCCGATGATGATGAAACGGATCATCGCGGCGTCTCGCCCCGCACCGGCCGCGCCGAATAGGTGCCGTCCGACTCCGCCTCACGCAGCGCCGTATCGAGGATCGCACCCACCTCCTGGGCAGCGCCAAGCTGCACCGAGACCAGGTAGCGGTTCTCGTCGAGCTTGTCCTTCAGGCGCCCAACGCGCACCGCCAGTTCCGCATCCTCCCCCGGCGGCAGCGCCCGGGCGGCGCGGCTCAGTTCCAGCAGGCTGCGGGTCTTGCGGCGGTTGATTTCCTCGATGTCGAGATCGCCTCCGCCGGCAAGCGCGCCATTCTCCACGTCAAGCACCTCCTCCAGGCGGTCGAGGGCACTGATGAGGGTGGTGCGCACCGGTGTCGATGCGCTGCGGCCACCGGGAAGGAGGGGGGCGAAAAACTCGATGCTCATGCCGTGGCTCCGGTCTTCTCAAGGAGGGGTCCATGGGCGCGCGCGGCCTGCTCCAGCCGCCGGGCGATGCCGATGCCGCCGGCATCGGCGATACGCTCGCCGAGCTTCTCGGTGAGCAGGCTTTTCCAGGTCTGGCCGGCTTGGCTGCTGCCATAGATGCTGCTGGACGCAGGCATCATCTGGTCGAGGAAGCGGGAGACCGCCATAGCCTCGAATTTCTTCAAGGTGGCGCTGCCCGGCGTGGCGGCGGCGAACCCGGTGGCCCCGCGTTCGCTCAGGGCATGGGCGTTGCGCAGATGGGTGAGGGTGGTGCCGGAGAAGCCCAGTCCCGGGGGAATGAGGGCCGCGGCTCGGGCGGCGCTGGCGGCGGCGGCGGGGGCCGCGCCCTCCTCGGTGGCGTCCAGCGCCCGCGCGAAAGCCGCGCCGTCCCCCGGCGACAGGGATTGCAGCTTACCGACCACCGCCCGGGCACGGGAGGCATCGGCGGCCTGCATCACGTCGAAGACGAGATCGGAAGGGGGACGGATGCCCATGCTCTGGCTCCCTGTAAGGCTCCCTGAAACGCGCGGGAACGATGACCCCATCAGGGTGCCGGAGCTGGCTTATGCGAGGCTTGCATCCCCATCGTCGGCGGCGCGCAGGGCACTCGCCTCGGCGATTTCCGCCATCTGCCTGCGCTCGGCCGCGGCGCGCGCGGTCGCCGCTGCCGCCGTCGCCAGCCGCTCCGCCCGCTTGGTGGCCAGCGTTTCCTCCCGCACCCGCGCCTGCTCCGCCTGGTGGCGGGCCTCGGCCCGGCTGCTTTCGGCGGCGATCCGCTGCAGGTGGCGCGCGGCATGCTCCAGCAGCACCGGCCCGAGCAGATCACAGGAGAGGGTGGACAACAGGGCCTGCCGCGTCTGGTCCAGCCGTGCCCGCTCGCGGCTCGCCTCGGCAAGGCGCCATTCGGCGGCCCGCTGCAGCTGCTCACGCACGGCGAGGATGCGCTCGGTCTTGCGGTGTCGCGGATCCATGGGCCTCTCCCTCAGCCATTGCGCAGCCACTGGCTGAACGCCAGCAGGAAACCGGACAGCAGCGGCTCGACGCTCGCATAGAGCAGCAGCAGACCGCCGGCGGTGACGAACGGCCCGGCGATGAAGAACACCGGGATCTGCGGCGTGAACTTGTTGATGAGCCCCACCGCGAAATTGACCAGGATGGAATAGAGGATGAACGGGCTGGCGATGCGCAGCGCGAGCAGGAAGGCGGCGGTGAGCTGGTCCACCAGATCCACCAGCGCCGGCCGCGCGCCAAACAGCGCCCCGGGCGGCACCCGGCGATAGCTGTCGAACAGGCCGCGCACCAGCTCGAGATGCTGGTCCGCCATGAAGATGAGCGCCACGGCGGCGAAGGTGAACAGGGTGGCGAGGGTGGGCAGCGGCGCGTTGTCCTCCACTGAAAGGCCCGGCATAGCGGCCAGGCCCACCGCCTGGGCCATGAAGCTCGCCAGGGTCTCCAGCGCCAGGATGTAGATCCGCGCCAAAAGGCCGATCAGCGCCCCGGTGCCGACCTCGCCGGCGATCATCACCAGCAGCCGTGCCGGGCTTGCCCCCTCCACCTGCGGCGCCACCAGCCCATAGGTGGCCGGCACGAAGGCCAGGGCCACCGCGAGACCGAGAAACAGGCGGACCTGCGGCGGCAGGTTGCGCCCGCCCACCCCCGGCATCAGCATCAGACACCCGCCGATCCGGCAGAACACCAGGAAGCAGGTGAGGATGACGGTGCCGGTGAGGGGGTTCACGCGATCGCCCCCAGGGATTTGATCTCCACACCACGGGCGATCTCCACATGGGAGAGCACCGGCAGCGAGGGGAACATGCGCTCCACGATCATGCGCACATAGGGGCGGGCATCCGGCGCCGTCACCAGCACGAAGGCGGTGCCGGCGCGCATGCGCTCGCGCACCGCGGTGGCGGCCTCGGCGCCGAACTGCTCCACCAGGCGCGGGTCGATGTCGAACTCGATCACCTCGCCCTTGGCGTCGCGCTTGAGCGCCTGGTGGAAGGCCAGGTCCCATTTGGACCCCAGCCGCAGCACGTTGAGCACCCCGCCCTCGGCGAGATCACCGCAGATCTGCTGGGCCATGCGCATGCGCACATGCTCGGCCACCTGCTCGGACCGGCGGGCGTGGGGCACGATCTCGGCGATGGCTTCCAGGATGAGGTTGAGATTGCGGATGGACACCCGCTCCGACAACAGCAGCTTGAGCACCGCCTGCAGGCCGGAGAAGGAGATCTGCGCGGGGCAGATGTCTTCGATCAGGCGCTTGTATTCCGGATCGAGCCGGTCGAGCAGGCCGCGCATGTCCTTGTAGGACAGAAGCTGCGGCAGGTTGTTGGCGATCACCTCGCTGACATGGGTGAGGATCACGGTGAGATTGTCCACCGGCGCGAAGCCCTCGCGCTTCACCTCGCCCGCATAGGCTTCCGCCACCCACATGGCCTTCATGCCGAACGCCGGCTCGCGCACCTCGTCGCCGGGCACGTCCGGCGCCGGCCCATCGCCCACCACCACCAGCAATTCGCCGATGCGCAGCTCCTGGACGCTCACCACCGTGCCGTGGATCTTGAGCTGATAGCCCTTGGCCGGCACGCCGAGGCTCTCCGTCATGCGGATGTCCGGCACCACGAAGCCATAGCGCATGGCGAACTTGCGCCGCATCTTGCCGATGCGATGGTTGAGCTCGGTGGGCGCGCGCAGCACTTGGCCCGCCAGCTGCTTGCCCACGCACACCTCAATTTCCGCCGTGCGCAGGCTTTCCTTGACGGATTCGCGCGCCTCGCGCTCGGCCTCCTGCTTCTGCGCCTCGGCCTTGGCCTCTTCCTCGGCGCGCTGCCTGGCGAGCTGCCGGGGAATGGAATAGCCGACGAAGGTCATGATCCCGCCCAGCAGCGCGAACGGCAGCAGCGGCAGGCCCGGCACCAGTGCCAAAGCGAACATGAGGCCGGCGGCCACGAACAGGGCGCGCGGATAGGCGCCGAGCTGGCCCAGCACCGCCTTTTCCGCCCGCCCCCGGGTGCCGCCCTTGGAGACCAGGAGGCCGGCGGACAGCGACACGATGAGGGCCGGGATCTGCGACACCAGGCCATCGCCCACCGACAGGCGGGTGAAGATGTCCGCCGCATCGCCGATGGGCATGCCATGGCGGGTGACGCCGATGATGATGCCGCCGAAAATGTTGACCGCGATGGTGATGAGGCTCGCCACCGCCTCGCCGCGCACGAATTTGGAGGCGCCGTCCATGGAGCCGAAGAAGGAGCTTTCCTCCTCCAGCTCGCTGCGACGGCGCTGCGCCTCCTTGTCGTCGATGAGGCCGCCGTTGAGATCGGCGTCGATGGCCATCTGCTTGCCGGGGATGGCATCCAGGGTGAAGCGCGCCCCCACCTCGGCGATGCGGGTGGCGCCCTTGGTGATGACCAGGAAGTTCACCGTCACCAGGATCAGGAACACCACGATGCCGATGACGAAGTCGCCGCTCATCACCAGTTGGGAGAAGCCGTTGATGATGCGCCCGGCGGCATGCACCCCATCCCCCCCGTGGGAGAGGATGAGGCGGGTGGTGGCCACCCCGAGGCCGAGCCGCAGCAGGGTGGCGATCAGCAGCACGGTGGGAAAGGCGGAGAATTCCAGCGGCTTCTGGATCCACAGCGCCACCATCAGGATCAGCACCGACAGGGCGATGGACAGAGCAAGGCCGATGTCGATCAGCACCGGCGGAATGGGCAGGAACAGAACCGCGAGGATCGCCACGATGCCCATGGCGAAGCCGATGTCGCGCCGCGAGCGGACGCCCGGTTCATCGATCACGGACAGATCGGCCATCGGTCAGATTCCCTCGTTCGGGCGTGGCGCAGCACATCGCGGGGCCCTCAGAAGCCGTTGGCGATGTGGCCGTACAGCTCCTCCGTGAAGGCCATGATCTGGGCCCCCATGAACGAGCCGGTGAGGGCCGACACCACCAGCACCGCGATGATCTTCGGGATGAAGGTGAGCGTAACTTCCTGGATCTGGGTCAGCGCCTGGAACAGGGCGATGAGGATGCCCACCAGCATGGCCGCAGCCACCGCCGGCCCGGCCGCCACCAGCACGGTGGAAATGGCGGCGTGGGTGAGGTCGAGCGCATCGGCCTCGTTCATGGCTCAGCTCAGGGTCACGCCGGCGCCGAGCGCCACGCTCTGCCCGTTGGTGAGCGTCGCCACCGGCCCGGACGAGGTGATCTGCACCGACGCCACCGTGCCGCTGACACTGCCGTCGGCCGACGTCACCGTGCGGCCCAGGGCGAGGTCGGCGGTCTGCAGGGCGCTGGCGGCCAGAAGCGAGTCCAGCTTGGCGTTGCTGGCCACGCTCTGCTCCACCTGGGAAAAGGAGGCGAGCTGCGACATGTAGGCGGTGGAATCCATCGGCGAGGTGGGATCCTGGTTCTGCAGCTGGGCCACCAGGAGCTGCAGGAACGCGCGATAGTCCACGCTGGACGGCGAGCCGGTGGACGTGGTGGCCGCCGTCGATGCGCTGGATGTCAGCCCCGACGCGGGCATGGTGCTGGAGATCTGGGTCATCGGAAAATCCTCCGTTGCCCCCTTGTGCCCGGCGAAGGTTGCGTGAGGCCGTCGTGCAAATGGGCAGGGAGGGGCGCAGAGGGGACATGGAGCGGGGCGCGGACACGCGCGGACCCTCAGCGAGACAACAAAGCGCCCGGCCTTGGGCCGGGCGATGATCAACACGGCAGCCCGCTCAGGGCGTTGTCATGAGCGAGGTGCAGCCCCTCCGGCCGCCCTTTAGGCGGCCTTGGGGGGCACCGAGCCGGTGCGACCCATGATGGCGTCTTCCAGGGGGAACAGCCCGCGCAGGGCGCGCAAGGCGTCGTAGCAGCGCTCCTCGGTCACCAGCCGCCCGACCTCGTCCAGGCTCATCAGCATGGAGGCATTGGAGAAGGCCTGAAACAGGCCCGCCAGGTGCCGATAGCACAGCGCGCGGGCATCCGCCGCGTGGGCCGGGTCCATCAACATGGACTGGATGATGTAATAGAGCTGGCGCAGCGGCGTCGCCGTCTCCTCCACCTGCATCACGTGGCCTTCCAGAAGAAAGGTCGCGTCGTTGAGGATCTCCAGCGTCACCTTGCGATCGGCCCGCAGCACCGCGCCGTTGAGATAGATCTTCTCCCCGGCACGCAGCGAAAGGCGCATGGTCTTGCTCATTTCAGCCCATCCCGAATGGCGCGGTTGACGTCGATCAGCCCCCGCAGCGGGTGGGCCTGTTCGTTGAGGGCGCGATCCGCCTCCTGGATCACCCACAGGCCCAGGGAGGCGAGATCGGCCTTGAGCGCCTGCGGCAGCTCATTATGGCCATCGGCCAGATCGGCGATGAAGAAGCTCCACAGCTTCTGCAGCGTGAGGAGCGCCGCCTGCCGCTCCGGCGCGGCGGCGCCGGTGGCCCGCTCCAGCAGGTCCACCGCGTGGTCGAGCGCCTGGCGCTCGCGTTCGCGGCTCAGGGTCGCGGATTCGTCGAGGATCTCCGCATAGGCGAACTTGTACATGGCGTCCTCGTGCTCACACATAGTTCATGATGGACAGCTGCATGATCCTGGCCGTGGTGGCGTAGGACATCTGCAGCTGCGTGGTCAGCGTATCGAGCCGGGTCTTCGCTTCGGCGGGGTCCACCCCCACCAGGGTGTTGAGGCGGCGGTCGGTGAGGCTCGCCGCCTGGGACAGGGCCGCGTTGGCGGCGGTGACCCGCTGCTGGGAGACGCCGAGGTCGGCGCCCAGCGCCGTCACCCCGCTCACCGCTTCGCCCAGCACAGCGGTGGCCTTCTCCATCACCACCTTGCGGGCGGCGTCGGACAGGCTGGCGGTGCCGAGCTCACCGACCATGGTGAAGGCCATGGCCAGCTGCCGCAGCGGCGCCGCGTTGGCGCTGGCGGAAATCCGCACCCGGCTATCCTGGCTGATGCCCGCGGTCAGCGGCTGGCTCGAGGCCGCGGACCAGCTGTCGCCCCACGCCGGATCGGCGAACAGATCCGCAAAAGTGGTGTCGAGGAAGCGCGCCATGTCGTCGGCCGCGATGGAGCCCACCCTGGGATCGCCCTGCGGGTCGGCCGGATCGAGCCCGAAGGCGGTGGCAAAGGCGGCATCCACCGCCGCCTTGGGGCCAGCGGCATAATCGGCCATGGGCGTGCGGGCGCTGTTGATGCCGCCGAACAGGTAGCGCTGGCCGTCGGACGTGTTGAGGCTGGCGGTGAAGGTGGCCAGCGCGGCACGGCCCTGGGCCGCGAGAATGGCGCCGTTGGCGTTGCCCGACTGCCCGGCCAACAGGTCCTTCAGGAAGCCGTTGGCCTGATCGGAGATCTGGCCAAGCACGGTCTGCGCCCGGCCGAGGATACCGGTGGCGAAGGCATTGCTCTGAATTTGCGCGTCGATGCGCGCGCGGGCCACGCTGAGACCCAGGCTCTCGCCCACGCCTGCACCGAGGGCAAGGCCGATGTCGGCCTTGGTGCCAGTGGACAGCTCCACGGAGGCCCTGGAGATGTCCGTCTGCAGGCGCGGCAACGCCGAGCGGGCGGGACTGGTCCAGGCGAGGGTGGAGATGGAATTGCTCATCATCGCCATTATCCGATTGCCGCGAAAAGGGAATCATAAAGCTGGCCGACAACGCCGATCAGCTTGGAGGAGGCCTGGTAGCTGCGTTCGAGCTCCAGCTGGGCGGCATATTCCTGGTCGAGATTGACCCCGGCACCGGCCGACAGGGCCGTGGTGGCCTTGGTGAGCACCGCCTGTTCGCTGTCGAGCCGCACGGCGCTCGCCTTGCGCGCGCCCTCCAGCCAGCTGACCGAGGCGGTGGCGAGCTGGTCGAGGCTGGCGGCGGCCGGCAGGCCGCTCGCCCCATCGAAGCTCTGCTGGGCCCCGAGGGCGGTGCCGAGCTCCGCCAGCCGGCCGGAAAAGCTGGCGGTGCCGCTGGTGTTGTAGAGATAGGCCGCGCCATTGATGCCACCATCGCGCAGCCGCATGGGGTCGCCCCCCTGGGCCGGATCGAGGGCGGCGTTGACACGCAGCCAACCGGCGAGGCCCGATGTCAGCCCGTCGGGCACGGCGGCGTCGGTGCCGGTGAACAGGCCCGCCAGGGCCGGGCCGCCGGCACCGCTCTGGTCGGCTTCCGCGAAGGCCGTGATGAGGCCCCGCGCCATCTCGTCCAGCTGGGTCTGATAGCTGGGCGCAATCTGGTCGCGCAGCTGGGTCAGGCCGGCGATGCGCCCCGACTGCACCGGCATGGTGGCGCCGGGACCGGCCACAGCCACCCCGTCCACATACACGCCGCCCCCCCTCGTGGTGGCATCCATCACCGGCGTGGGCAGGAAGGTCACCGCGCGCGGCGTGGTCTCGAACAGGGTCGCGCCGCTATCGGTGTAGATCATGATGTCGTTGTTGGCGCGGGTGACGGTCGAGATGCCGATCTCCTGCGACAATTGCGAGAGGATGGCATCGCGGCGATCGAGGGTGTCGGTTATGTCCGCGCCCGCCGACACCCCGCGCACCACCGCTGCATTCTCCACCTGGAACTGCCGCAGCAGATCATTGATCTGGGTGACCGAGCTGGCGATGGCGCTGTCGGCGGCGCCGCGGGCCTGCTGCACCGTGGCGGTGGCGCTGTTGAGCGCGCCGGCGAGGTCCTGCGCGCCGGTCACCACCTGGCGCGCGAGGGTGGGATCATCGGGCGTGTTGGCCGCCTGCGACAGGGCATCGGCGAGCACACCAATGCGGGCGGCGGGCGAGGTGGGGGTGTTGCTGTCGTCCACCGTGCTCCTCAGGGTGGTCAGCCCCTCATCCACCGCCTGCTGGGCCGCCGTGCCGGCGGTGGCGGCGAGCATGCGCACGAACAGCTGTCCGCCCGCCGCCCGGGTGATGGAGACCACCCGCGTGGAGCCATCGGGTGTGGTGGTCGTCACCGCGATCTTGCGGGCGGCGGAAGGATCGTTCGCCGCCGCCACGTTGCGGCTCGACACCTGCAGCTGCGTCGCCGTGGTGGCGAGCGCCGACTGCGCGGTGTTGAAGGCGAGCGACAGGGACATGGCCGATCCTTCCCGGGAACGTCAGGGCGAAGCGCTCAGCGCTTCAGGTTCATGAGCACGTCGAGCAGCTCGGCGCCGGTCTGGAACACCTTGGAATTGGCCGTGTAGTCGCGCTGGGCGACGATCATGCGGGTCAATTCCGAGGCCATGTCCACGTTGGATTGCTCGGTGGCGCCGGAAACCACCGCGCCAAGGCCCCCTTCACCGGCGAAGCCCACCTGCAGGTTGCCGGATTTCTCGGAGATGGAGAACGCGTTGCCGGTGACGGGAGCGAGCTCGTCCGGGCTCGCCACATAGGCGAGCGGCAGCTTGAACAGCTGCACCCGCTGGCCGGTCTGGTCCACCGCATAGACGGTGCCATCCGCACCCACCGAAACGTCGGAGGCCGACACCGGCGCATTGCCGTTCACGGTGGCCGTCAGCGGCGTGTAGCCGGTGGCGAGCTGCGACATGCCTGAGATGTCGAGGGCGAGCGTGGACCCATTGGGCACAGGAATGTCCACGGTGCCGCTGGACGACAGCCGCCCGCTGGCATCGAAGCTGAGGGTCTGGGTGGCGAGTGAGCCGGAGGCGTAGGGGAAGCCGCCGCTGGCGGGGGCATCGGCGCGGTTGTACACCGCCATTTCCCACTGGGCCGGGCTCTGCGCCGTCTTGCTCAGATAGATGTCGAGGGTGACCTGGCCGCCCAGATTGTCATAGGTGACGAGGGACGATTTCTCGCTGAAGGTGGCGCCCGCCCCATTGCTGCCCGCGGTGGCGCCGGTGATGACGTCGGCCGCCGCTGGCAGGTTGGCGGCAAAGGTGCCGGTGGTGGAGGGGCTGGCCGCCAGCGTGGTGCTGCCGAGATTGACCGGCACCAGGCCGGCGGTGCCGTTCAGCACCGGATCGGCGGCGCCGTCGCGCACGTCATAGCCCATCAGCGTGTAGCCGCCGGCATTCACAAGGTTGCCGGATGTGGCATCCACATGGAAGCCGCCGGCGCGGGTCAGCAGCGCTTGGCCGGCGGTGTCGTTCACCACGAAGAAGCCGTTGCCCTGCACCGCAAGATCCGTGGGCGAGGAAGTGTAGTTCAGCGCGCCCTGCTGGGAGATCGCATAGCGCACCTTGGTGTTGATGGCGCCGGGCTGGTATTCCGCCCCGCTCGTCTCTCCAGACTGCAGCAGCAGCGAGGTGAACTCGGTATCCGCCGCCTTGTATCCCGCCGTACCGGAATTGGCGATGTTATCGGAGACGGTCCCGAGCAGGTTCGACTGCGCGTTCATGCCCGATACGCTGGTGTTGAGCATTCCATAAAGGCTCATCGGTCCCGTTCCTCAAATCAGAGAACCGCTCACGCGGCGGATATTTGGATTTTCTTCACCGTTCATCTGGCGCGCGATGGCTTGTGCGAGGCTGCCCCTAGGGCCGCAGGGCGGCCGCCAGCTCGGAAAACGCATCGGTGCTCGGCGCCATGTCGGGGGTCTGGCACAGCGCCTCGTAGATGCGCGGCACTGCCGCCACCGCCTGGTCGAGATCGGCATCGGCCCCGGCCTGGTAACCGCCCATCAGCCGCAGGTCGCGGGTATCCTCGAAGCGCGCCACCATCGCCTTCAGCCGCCGCACCAGGTCCCGCTCCGCCGGGCTCCACACCTCGCCGGCCAGGCGGGACACGGAGCCCAGCACATTGACCGCCGGAAACCGGCCCTGGTCCGCGATGCCGCGATCGAGCACGATGTGGCCATCCAGCGTGCCGCGGATGGCATCGGCCACCGGGTCGTTGTGGTCGTCGCCATCCACCAGCACCGAGAAGATGCCGGTGATGGCGCCGGTGCCCTCTGTGCCCGGCCCGGCCCGCTCGAGCAGCTTGGGCAGGGTAGAAAACACGCTGGGGGCATAGCCCCGCGCCACCGCCGGCTCCCCCGCCGCCAGCGCCACATCGCGGGCGGCATGGGCGTAGCGGGTGACGGAATCGACGATCAGCAGCACGCTCTCGCCGGCATCGCGGAAATGCTCGGCGATGGCCAGCGCCGCCTGGGGCGCCATGCGGCGCATCATCGGGCTTTCGTCGGAGGTGGAGACCACCACCACGGCGCGGTCGCGATTGGCGGCCAGCGGCCCTTCCAGAAATTCGCGCACCTCGCGGCCGCGCTCACCCACCAGCGCCACCACCACCGTATCGAAGCCGGTGCAGCGGGCCAGTAGCGACAGCAGCGTCGACTTGCCGACGCCGGAGCCCGCGAAAATGCCCATGCGCTGGCCTTCGCAGAGCGGCGTGAACAGATCCACCACCCGCACGCCGGTGCGCAGCGGACGGTGCACCCGCCCCCGTGCCATGGCGGGCGGCGGCTCGCGATCGAGCGGCATGGCCCGCTCGCCCTTCGGCAGCGGCCCCCGCCCGTCCAACGGCTGGCCGAGGGCGTTGACCACGCGGCCGCGCCAGCCGGCGCAGGGGCTGAGCGCCAGCGGCCCGAGCCGGTAGGCCCGGGCACCGATGCCGATGTCGGTGGACGTATCGAAAGGCTTGACCACCGCGCCCGCGCCGTCGATGCGCACCACCTCGCCGAAACGGGTGCCGCCCGCGCCCTCCAGGCCCACGCGCTCGCCCAGCTTCAGCAGGCTGGAGAGGCCGGCGATCTCGAAATGGGTGGGGGCCACCTGCCGCACCACGCCCCCCACCCGGACCGGAGGGCACGCCTCCAACCCCGCTTCCACCGCCGCGCCCAGGCGTTCCAATGCGTTCATCACAAGCCTCCCGGCGCGCGGCTCAGCTGGGGCCGAGCTGGCGGATGACGCTCGACGTGGCGTCCTCGCTCTGCGACACCGCCGAGGCCGCCTCCTCGAACGCCCGCTGCAGGGTGATGAGGCGGGTCATCTCCTGCACCGGATCCACATTGGCGCCTTCCACATAGCCCTGGCGCACCATGTTGCGGGTGAAGTCCTGCACCAGGGTGCCGGGCTGGTCGGCAATCACCGTCGCGCCGTCGTGGCGGGTGAGGGTGGCGCCCGGCGGCAGCAGGAACAGCCCCACCCGGGCCACCGCCTTGCGGCCCTGGAACACCGCGCCATCGGCGCCGATGCGCACCTCGCCGCCGGTAGGGTCGATCATCACCGGCGCACCGCCGGCATCGAGGATCGGCGCGCCGCCCATGGTGCGCAGCTCGCCCTCCGGGCTCATCTTCAGCCGACCGTCACGGGTGTAGCCGGTGCCCTGGGCCGTGCGCACCGCGAACCAGCCGTCCCCCTCCACCGCCATGTCGAGGGGATTGCCGGTGGGCGTCACCGAACCGGCCTTGAGGGAGGTGAAGGTTTCGCCCTTCGACACATAAGCGACGCTATCGCCGCCGGCCTCGGACATGACGCTCTCGAACCGCACCGCCTCCGCGCGAAAGCCGGGGGTGCCCAGGTTGGCGATATTGTTGGCGATGGTGGCGAGCCGCTTGTCGGCCGCCATCTGCGCGGACAGGGACACATAGACGGTCGAGGACACGGCAGCCTCCATGCGCGGGCGGAGCCGCAACGGCCAAGGAAGGACGCGGGATCGGATTCGGGGTCGGACGCGGGTCCAACCCTCCTCGCCGAACAGCTAGGCGCGATGGCTTGCGCGAACCTGCCCCGCCACGAACTACCGCCCCCGGCCCCCGCACATCGCCCATGGCAGCCTCGCGCAATCCTGCGCTCGTACTGCTTGGGGCAACGCCGCGTCAGGAGCGCGGCACGGATACGTCAGGGGGACGGTGTCTTGGCAGTCATCATCGGCATCATACTCGGCCTCGGCGCCACCTTCGGCGGCTTCATGGCCATGGGCGGCCATCCGGAGGTGGTGTGGCAGCCGTTTGAATATCTCATCATCGGCGGCATCGCGCTCAGCACGTTCATCATCGCCAACCCCATCTCGGTCATCAAGGATACGGGATCGGGCATCATGCATGCCGCCATGGGCGTCTCGCCCAAGCGCAAGGATTTCCTGGCTCTTCTCAGTCTTCTCTATGCGCTGATGCGCGACATGCGCCAGAAGCCGCGCAATGAAGTGGAAGCCCATATCGACGATCCGCAGAATTCGCCGATGTTCGGACACTTCCCCAGCATCCTGAAGGACAAGGAGCTTACCCAGTACATCTGCGATTATGCACGCCTGATTCTCATCGGTAACGCCAAGTCCCATGAGATCGAAGCCTTGATGGAACAGGAGATCTCCACCATCAAGAAGCACAAGACCAAGCCCGCCGGCGCCATTTCCACGGTGGCGGAGGCGCTGCCGGCGCTGGGCATCTGCGCGGCGGTGCTGGGCATCGTCAAGGCCATGGGCGCCATCGACCAGTCGCCGGAGATTCTGGGCCACTACATCGGCTCGGCGCTCATCGGCACCTTCGTGGGCATCTATTCGTCCTACGCGATCCTCACGCCGCTGTCGGCCAAGATCAAGGCGACGCGCGAGAAGCAGTGCCAGCCGTTCATCATCACCAAGCAGGCGCTCATCGCCTTCATGAACGGCGCGCTGCCGCCCATCGCCCTGGAGCACGGCCGCAAGACCATCTCCGCCGGCGAGCGGCCGAGCATTGATGAAGTGGAAAGCGAATCCATCCAGGCGGCGCCCTCGTCCAGCGGCGCGGTCCAGCAGCAGGCGGCCTGAACCATGTCGAGCCACAAGCACCAGGACATCCGCGACATGCTGCTGGACGCGGCCGGCCTCTCCCTGGACCGGCTGCCCATGCTGCACGTGGTGTTCGACCGGATGGCGACCCATTGCGCCGACGGCCTGCGCCAGTTCGCGGCCTCCCAGGCCTATTATTCCCTGTGCAGCGTCGAAAGCGGGCGCATCGGCGACGTGCTGGAAACCTATGAGGGCATGGCCATCGCCGGCATCTTCCAGGCCCCGTCCTGGGACAGCCAGCTGATCGTCGGCTTCGACCGCGACTTCATCTTCACCATGGTGGAGGCGCTGTTCGGTGCCGACGGCTCCGAGCCGCCGGTGGAGGATGAACGCTCCTTCTCCAACATCGAGGCCCGGGTGGCCCAATTGCTGTTCGAGCAGATGGCGAAGGCGCTGAAAGCCTCGTTCGCGCTGGTGAGCGACACCTCGTTCCAGTTCGAGCGGCAGGAAACGCGCATGGACTTCGCCGTTATCGGCCGGCGCAACAACCTGGCGGTGATCGCCAAATTCCTGCTGCAGGCGCTCAACCGCGGCGGCGAGATGTTCGTCCTCATTCCCCAGCAGGCCCTCACCCCGCTGCGGCGGGTGCTCTCGCACACCGCCAATGCGGAATCCTCCAGCCGCGACCCCAAGTGGGCGCAGAAGATCCGCGACGAGGTGAACCGCACCTCCGTCAAGGTCCGCGCCATCCTGGAGGAGCGCGAGGTGGAGCTGGGCGATGTGGCGGCGCTGAAGGTGGGGCAGGTCATCCACCTCAACGCCAGCCCGTCCACCAAGGTCAAGCTCGAGAGCGCCGACCAGCCTTTGTACTGGTGCCAGCTCGGCCAGGCCGACGGCGCCTATGTCGTGCGCCTCGATGAACAGATCAACCCCAGCCAGGACTTTGTCGACGATGTTCTCCCCCGCTGACATGCTGCTGCTGGCAGCTCTCCTCACCACCACCACCTGCACCGTGATGCTGCATCGGCGGCTGACGCGGCTCGACCGGCTCAACCTCGATTACGAGCGGGCGCTGGACGAAGCCTCGCTGGCGCTGCTGGCGGCCCGCGATTCCCTCGTCACCTTCTCCAGTGACGGGCGCGAGGTGCTGACCCTGCTCGCCGGCCGCATCGACGATGCGCACGGCGTCATCGCCGAGCTCGATGCTCGCGCCCGCGCCCACAGCCTGTGACCGGCCGCAACAGTTCATCAGGAACCCACCATGACCGAGACCGATCTCCGCGACGCCGCTCCCCAGGGCGCCACCTCGCAGGGCGCCACCTCGCAGGCCGCCACCTCGCAGGGCGCCAGCCCCTCAGCCAAGGCCGCCCTTGACGAGGCGCTGCTCACCCCCACCGCCAGCGAGCCCACCGAGACGCTGGGCGCCGGCCGCGGGCTGGAAAGCGTCAAGCGCATCCCGGTGCTGCTGCAGGTGGTGCTCGGCTCCGCCTCCATGCCCGTCTCCAGCCTACTGAAGCTCGGCCGCGGCGCCGTGGTGCCCCTGGACCACCGGGTCGGCGAGCCGGTGGACGTGGTGGTCAACGGCCGCGTCATCGCCCGCGGCGAAGTGATGGTGGTGGAGGATGACAACTCCCGCTTCGGCGTCTCTCTCACGGAGATCGTCGGGCCGGGCGGCAACGAGCTGGGCTGAGCGAGGCCGCCATGGCGATGACGAGCACCAGCAAATCGCGTCCCCTGCACGGCAGCGACAAGGTGGCGGCGCTGCTGATGACCATGGGCGCGCCCGTGGCCAACCGCATCCTCAAGCATTTCGATGCGGAAGAAATCAAGCTCGTCACCCGCTCCATCGCCGAGCTGAAGCCGGTCTCCTCCACCCAGATCGAAGGCATCATCGAGGATTTCGCGAACCATTTCGTCTCCGGCGCCAACCTGGTCGGCACCGCAGCGGACGTGGAGCGCCTGCTCACCGGCGTGCTGCCGCCGGAGCAGATCACCGAGATCATGAACGAGCTGCTGGGCGCGGCCAACCACTCCATCTGGGACCGCATCTCCACCGTCTCGGAAAGCCTGCTCGCCGCCTATGTGGCGAAGGAGCATCCGCAGACCGCGGCCCTGATGCTCTCGAAGGTGCGCCCCGCCTGCGCCGCCAAGGTGCTGAGCTTCATTCCCGAGGAGCGGCGCAACGGCATCCTGCGCCGCATGCTCACCTTCAAGCCCATCGTCGACGCCACCATGCAGGTGATCGAACGCACGGTGCACGAGGACTTCATGATGAACTTCTCGCGCAATGCCGGCGCCGATCCCCACGCCCGCATGGCCGACATCATCAACAAGATGGAACGCGATGACATGGAAACGGTGTTGACGAGCCTTGCCGCCACCCGACCCAAGTCCGCCGAGATCCTGAAGGGCCTGCTGTTCACCTTCGACGACATCATCAAGCTCACCCCGCGCGCCCGCACCGCGCTGTTCGACCAGGTGCCCAACGACAAGCTGGTGCTGGCGCTGAAGGGCACCGAGCCGGAGTTCCGCGAGATCATCCTGCAGTCCCTGGGCGCCCGCGTGCGGCGCATGGTGGAGCAGGAGATGTCCAATTCCGATCCGGCCCCCGCCCGCGACGTGGCGGAGGCGCGGCGCACCGTCACCGATCTCGCCCTCGACATGGCCGGCCGCGGCGAGATCGAGCTCAACAGCGGCGCCGAGGAGGATGCCTATGTGCGCTGAGGCGGTGGCGCGCCGGCGCCCGGCAGGCGTCCATGTCTGACGATCACGACAAGGACAGCAAGACCGAAGAGGCGAGCGAGAAGAAGATCGCCGACGCCATCGAGAAGGGCAATGTGCCGTTCTCGCGGGAGGCCACCCTGTTCGCCTCGCTGCTGGGCGTTTTGGCGGCGCTGGCCTTCTTCATCAGCGGCCCCGTGCGGCTGCTGACCGACGACCTCGCCCGGCTGCTGGACGACCCCGGCGGCTTCCGGCTGGAGCGCGGCAGCGATGCGGTGGGCCTGCTGTGGCAGGTGATGATGGCCGGCGGGCGCTTCCTCACCCCCATCGTGCTGGTGCTGGCGCTGGCCGGGCTGGTGGCGGCTGCGTTCCAGAACGTGCCTGCCCTGGTGCTCGACCGCATCAGCCCGAAATGGAACCGCATTTCCCCCGCCGCCGGCCTGAAGCGGCTGCTGGGAACCCAGGGGCGGATCGAATTCGGCAAGGCCCTGTTCAAGCTCACCGCCATCGGCGTCATTGCCGCGCTGGTGCTCTACAGCCAGCAGCGCCAGCTGGTGGATGCCATGTTCTCCGATCCGCTGACCCTGCCGTCCACTGTCCTCACCCTGGCCATCCGCCTGGTGTCGGCGGTGTGCGTAGGCACCATCGCCCTGGTGGGGGCCGACCTCGTGTGGTCGCGCATGAACTGGAAATCCGAGCTGCGCATGACCAAGCAGGAGCTGAAGGACGAGTTCAAGCAGTCCGAAGGCGACCCGATGGTGAAGGCGCGCATTCGCGCCGTCGCCCGCGAGCGCGCCCGGCAGCGGATGATGGCGGCGGTGCCGCAGGCCTCGGTGGTGATCGCCAATCCCACCCACTACGCCATCGCCATCAAATACGACCGCGAGCTGGGTGGCGCCCCCCTGGTGGTGGCCAAGGGCACCGACCTCGTCGCCCTCAAGATCCGCGAGATCGCCGAGCAGCACAAGGTGCCGGTGGTCGAAGACCGTCCGCTCGCCCGCGCCATGTACGACGCGGTGCATGTCGACCAATGGATTCCGCGCGAATTCTATCGCCCGGTCGCCCAGATCCTTCACTACATCTACACGAAGCGCGCCCATGGCACCCCATGACCATTACCATATCCTCGACCTGTCGACCCGCCCGGCCCTCGAGAGCATGGCGTTCGAGCGCCTGCTCGCCACCGCCCTGCGGGAGGTGGTGGTGGAGCTGTTCTTCACCAATGCCGGGCTGCTGATCGCCTATATCAACGCCGGCAAGCGCTCCATCATCGAGGATCTCGTGGTGTCCTCCGCCGAGCGCTCGCTGCGGCCGGGCACCCTCACCTATGCCGGGCACGCCTCCACCTTCTCCGATTGGGGCCACCCGCCCACCGTGAGCATCGCGCTGGAGCTGCACCATACGGACCTGCGGGTCTATTTCCGCATGGTGTTCGACGAGACGGCGGCGGGCATCGAGATCGCCAGCATCGTCTTCACCGAGGCCTATGAGGGCTATGACGACTGCCTCAGCCGGCTCGCCGGCGCCCTGGAGGCCGCCCGCCTGCCGCCCCACTGAGCCGGCGCCGCCCTCCAGCCTCGGGCAAGATTGACGCGCTACGCTGCGCACATCACCAGGGAGATCGCCATGCAGCCCCTTTACCTGCTTGGTCTGGCATCTCGCCACGCGCAATGGACCACCCTGCGCCAGGCGGCGATCGCCGGCAACATCGCCAATGCCAACACGCCGGGCTACCAGGCGATGGACGTCGCCCCCTTCAGCGCCGTGCTGGACAAGACCCGGCTCGCCATGGCCCGCACCGACGGCGGCCATCTCGAGCTGCCCGCCGCCGATGCCATCCGCCAGGGCCACGCCGCCAAGGGCGGAAAGGACGGCTGGGGCACCACATTGTCGGGCAATTCGGTGAGCCTGGAAGCGGAGATGCTCAAGGCCGACGAGGTCAACCGGGCCTACTCCCTCGACACCACCATCATGCGGACCTTCCACCGCATGCTTCTGACGAGCGTGAAGACATGATCATCGATCCCCTGAAGGCGGCCACCGCCATCGCCAGCTCGGGCATCGCGGCCCAGTCCACGCGCATGCGGATCGTGGCGGAGAACATCGCCAACGCCCGCTCCACCGGCGCCACCCCCGGCGCCGATCCCTACACCCGCAAGACCGTCGCGTTCGCCTCCGAACTCGACCGCACGCTCGGCGTGGCGCAGGTGAAAGTGAAGTCGACCGGCACCGACAAGACGCCGTTCGTCACCGAATACGACCCCGGCAACCCGGCCGCCGACGCCAACGGCCTGGTGAAGCTGCCCAACGTCAATCCGCTCATCGAAATGGCGGACCTGCGCGAGGCCGGCCGGGGCTATGAGGCCAATCTGCAGATGATCAAGCAGGCCCGCGCGATGGTCGCCATGACCATCGACTTGCTGAGGACGCCGTGATGATCGATCCCCTCTCCCTCTCGTCGGTGAGCCATGCCGCCGCCGGCGTCACCCGCGCCCGCACCGAAACTCAGGTGGACCCCGCCGCGGCCGCCAATGCCGGCGGCCTGGCGGACTTCTCAACCATGCTCGCCCGCATGTCCTCCACCGCGGTGGATTCGGTGAAGGCGGGTGAGGCGGCGGCCATTTCCGGCATTCAGGGCCGGGTGTCCGTGCAGCAGGTGGTGGAAGCGGTGATGTCCGCCGAGCAGACCCTGCAGACCGCCATCGCGGTGCGCGACAAGGTGGTCGCCGCCTATCAGGAAATCAGCCGGATGGCCATCTGACCGGCCTTGGAGGAACCACCCATGCGCGCCCTTGCCATCGCCGCCACCGGCATGTCCGCCCAGCAGACCAATGTGGAAGTGATCGCCAACAATATCGCCAACATCAACACCACCGGCTTCAAGCGGGCCCGCGCCGAGTTCACCGATCTGCTCTACCAGGCCGAGCGCGCCCAGGGCGTACCCAATCAGGACGGGGCCGAGCCGGTGCCGGAAGGGGCGCTGGTGGGCCTCGGCGTGCGCACCATCGGCATCCGCAACCTGCACCTGCAGGGGCCGCTGTCGCAGACCGGCAACCCCCTCGACCTCGCCCTCAACGGACGCGGCTGGTTCCAGATCACCAGCCCCTCGGGCGAAACCCTCTACACCCGCGCCGGCAGCTTCAACAAAGGCCCCACCGGCCAGCTGGTGACCGCCGACGGCTATACCGTGAACCCCTCGCTCACCCTGCCCAGCAACGCCTCCAGCATCGTCATCAACGAGGCCGGGCAGATCTATGCGCAGGTGGCCGGACAGACCAGCCCGCAGCTCCTCGGCCAATTGTCCCTCACCACCTTCGCCAACGATTCCGGCCTGGAGCCGGTGGGCGACAACCTCTACCGGGAAACGCCGGCCTCCGGCCAGGCGGTGAGCGGGGTGGCCGGCGACGTGGGCTTCGGCTCCATCGTCCAGGGCTATCTGGAGGGCTCCAACGTCGATCCCATCAAGGAGATCACCGCCCTCATCTCCGCACAGCGCGCCTATGAGATGAATTCGAAGGTGATCCAGGCCGCCGACGACATGGCCGGCGTGGTCTCCAAGGGCATCCGCTGATGCCCCGCGCACCCGGCCTCACGGCCCTGCTTGTGGCCCTGTTTCTGGCCCCGCTCGGCGGCGCCGGCGCGGCGGCGCAGAGCATCGCCACCCTCACCGCCCGCTCCGAGGCGGAACGGGCGGCCCCGGCCGACACCGCGCCGCCTCCCGCCGCGGCGGCCGCGCCGATGGCGGCGGGGGTTCCCGTGCCGGTGCCGGCAGTGACCCTCTATCCCGGCGACAGCCTGGCGAGCGCCGCTTTCGGCAGCCGCATGGTGCCGCAGGAGCTGGTGGACCGGGGCGGCATCATCGCCCGAGAAGAGGCCTTGGCCGGCAAGGTGGCCCGGCGCACCCTGCCCGCCGGCCAGCCGGTGCCCACCAATGCCATCACCGATGCCACCGTGGTGACCAAGGGGGTGGCGACGCGGATCCACCTCAAGGCCGGCGGGCTCGCCATCTCCGGCTATGCGCTGGCGTTGGAGTCCGGTCCGGTCGGCGCCTTCATCCGGCTCAAGAACATGGACAGCGGCCAGATCATCGTCGGCCAGGTGGAAGCCGACGGATCGGTGCGGGTGCCCATGCCATGAGACGATTGCTGCGCTTCGCCTTCGGCCTCTGCCTCATTGCCGGCCTCGCATCGGCGGCCATCACACCGGCCGCCGCCCTCACCCGCATCAAGGACATCTCGTCGGTGCAGGGGGTACGCGACAACCAATTGGTGGGCTACGGGCTGGTGATCGGCCTGCAGGGCACCGGCGACACCTTGCGCAACTCGCCGTTCACCGAACAGGCCATGCAATCCATGCTGGACCGCATGGGCATCAATGTGCAGGGCCTCTCGCTCCGGGCCAAGAACGTGGCGGCGGTGGCGGTGACGGCGGTGCTGCCGGCGTTCGCCACCGTCGGCTCCCGCATCGACGTCACCATCGCCTCCCTCGGCGATGCCACCTCGCTGCGCGGCGGCACCCTGCTCATCACCCCGCTGAACGGCGCCGACGGCATCGTCTACGCCGTCGCCCAGGGCCAGCTGGTGTCGGGCATCGCCATCACCGGCCAGGCGGAAACCCTCACCCAGGGGGTGCCCACCGCCGGACGCATCGCCAACGGCGCCCTGGTGGAAAAGCAGATCCCCGGCCAGCTCGCTGAGCTGGGCGTGTTCCGCCTCGCCCTCACCAACCCGGACTTTCGCACCGCCACCAGCATGTCCGACGTCATCAACGCCTATACGCAGGCGCGTTATGGCAAGCGCCTGGCGCGGGAACTGGACCTGCGCACGGTGGAAGTGCAGCGCCCGGCCAATGCCAATCCCGCCCGCTTCATCGCCGAGCTCGGTGAGCTGCGGGTGGAACCGGACACGCCGGCGAAGGTGGTGGTGGACCAGCGCACCGGAACCGTGGTCATCGGCCGCAATGTCCAGGTGTCCACCTTCGCCGTCACCCAGGGCAACCTGACGGTTCAGGTGACGGAGACCCCCATCGTGTCCCAGCCGGAGCCGTTCTCCGACGGCCAGACGGTGGTGGTGCCCCGCACCCAGATCGATGCCCAGGAAAGCTCCGGCCCCATCGGCATCGTCCATGGCACGAACCTGCACACGCTGGTGAACGGCCTCAACCGGTTCGGCCTGAAGCCCAGCGACATCATCTCCATCCTCCAGGCGGTGAAGACCTCCGGGGCGCTGCAGGCGGAACTGGTGTTCCAATAGGCGTCAGCCCCGCGCCAGCCCCGGCCGGGGATGACAGCGCCACGCAAGTCAGCCTCCCTAGAACCGACCTGCCCGCCGCCGCAGCGCACCGCGCGGCGGCGGTGATTTTTCAGGGAGTGTCCCCCATGAGCCTCACGCTGCCCGCTTTGTTTGCGGCCGCTGCGGCCGGCCTCGCCGCAGGCGCCTTCGGCGGCCTGCTTCAAGGCCCTACCCGCGCGCTGCGTCGCACCGCCCGCCACGCGGCCCCACTGCTCGCCGCCGGCCTGCTGCTCGGCGCGCCGCTGGATGCCCACGCCCAGGCGGTGGTCGCGGCCGCCAGCCCGGCGACGGCCCAGGCTGCCGCTCAAGACACCAATGCCGCCCAATACTGCCGCAACATCGCCGATGCGGCCGCCGACGCCCGCTTCACCCGGCAGAAGGAGGCCCTGTCCGCCATGGAGAAGGCCATCGAGGCGCGGGTGGCGCAGCTGGAAGCCAAGCGCAAGGAATATGAGGACTGGCTGCAGCGCCGCGAGATCTTCCTGAAAAAGGCGGACGAGGCGCTGGTGGCGGTGGTCTCGCAGATGCGGCCCGATGCCGCCGCCGCCCAGATGTCGGCCATGAACGAGGACATGGCGGCGGCGCTGCTGTCCAAGCTCAACCCGCGGGTGGCCAGCGCCATCCTGAACGAGATTGACCCGGCGCGCGCCGCCCGCCTCACTTCCACCATGGTGGGCCTCAGCCGCCGCAACACGGAAGGCAAGGCGGGATGAAGCGCGCCACCCTGCCCGTCTGGCTGGCGCTGGTGCTCGCCGGCTGCCAGACCAGCCACGACAACCTGCTGCTCGGCCCCTCGCTGAGCCCGGTGGGCTCGGGGCTCGACACCCGTCGAGATCCGGTGCCCACCACCTTCCAGCAGCCGCCGGTGCGCAGCTTCCGTTCCACCTGGGACCAGAACCGCTCCGGCAGCATGTATCGCGACCTGCGCGCGGCCAAGGTGGGCGACGTGCTGCGCGTGTCGATCGCCCTCGACGACAAGGCCCAGTTCGACAATGCCACCGACCGCTCCCGCGAGGCCAAGAGCAAATTGGGCTTCGACACCGGGATCGACCTCTCCGGCCT
Organism: Xanthobacter sp. NM-25; assembly: GCF_022138605.1. Taxonomy (GTDB): domain Bacteria; phylum Pseudomonadota; class Alphaproteobacteria; order Rhizobiales; family Xanthobacteraceae; genus Xanthobacter. The sequence goes on along the minus strand of NZ_JACBFS010000011.1, from coordinate 7,143 downwards.
CGGCAAGGGTGCCAACGCGGGGGCCGCCTCCGGCAACCTCAACATCAGCTCCGACACCGAGACCAAGGGCAAGGGCACCATCGACCGTTCGGAAAAGCTGCGCCTGTCCATCGCCGCGGTGGTCACGGAAGTATTGCCCGACGGCAATCTGATGATCAGCGGCTCACAGGAGATCAAGGTGAATTACGAGGTGCGGGTGCTCAACATCGCCGGCATCGTCAACCCGCTCGACATCTCCTCGGGCAATGTCATTCCCTACGACAAGATCGCCGAAGCCCGCATCTCCTATGGCGGACGTGGCCGGCAGATGGATGTGCAGCAGCCGGCCTGGGGCCAGCGCATCTACGATCTCGTCGTGCCGTTCTGAGGACGCGACCCATGCCCCCCTCACCGTCCAAGGACGCCGGCAAAGACGCCGGCGGCGCCAAGAAGGGCGGCGGCCTGATCGTCGCCCTCCTCATCCTCACCCTGCTGGCGGCGGGACTCGGCGGCGGGCTCGGCTACCAGCTGGCCGGCACCGTCGAGAAGGTGGTCAGCGCCAAGATCGCCGCCGAGCCGAAGGTGGAGCCACCCCCGCCGCTGCGCTACGCCGGCGACATGACCCTGAAGGAGCTGAAGCCGGTGGTGGTGAACCTGGCGGCGCCGAGCTCCGCCTTCGTGCGCCTCGAAGCGGCCCTGGTGTTCAAGAACGGCGCCCTCGCCAATCCCGATGTCACCGCCGCCGAGATCCGCGAGGACATGATGGCCTATGTGCGCACCCTCTCGCTCAGCCAGCTGGAGGGCCCGAGCGCGCTCCAGCACCTGCGCGAGGATCTGAATGACCGCGCCGGCGTGCGCTCCGAGGGCAAGGTGGCCGAGCTGGTGCTCGTGTCCCTGGTGGTGCAATGAGCGGCGCCCAGGCGACGCCGGTCCGCCATCCGGCCGCCCGCGCGGCGCGGCACACCATGGCGGTGCTGCTGGCCGCCACGGCGCTGCTGGCCGCCTCGAGCGCCCCGGGGCTCGCCGAGACTGCGCCTCAGCTGCCCTCGCTGGATCAGTTGCTACCCGAAGGCAATGGCAGCGCCGCCGGCCGCGTCATGCAGATGGTGGCCCTGCTCACCGTGCTGTCGGTGGCGCCGGGGCTGCTGATCATGGTGACGAGCTTCACCCGCTTCGTCATCGCCTTCTCATTCCTGCGCTCGGGGCTCGGCCTGCAGTCCACCCCGGCCAATCTGGTGCTGATCTCCCTGTCGCTGTTCATGACCTTCTATGTCATGGGCCCCACCTTCGAACGCGCCTGGCAGGACGGCGTGGCGCCGCTGACCGAGAACCGCATCAGCGAACAGGAGGCGGTGGAGAAGATCGCCGACCCGTTCCGCGACTTCATGCTGAACCAGGTGCGCGCCAAGGATCTGCAATTGTTCAGCGATCTCGCCGCCCGCCAGGCCGGCGGCGGCAAGGACAAGCCCGCCCCCGCCACCCCGGCGACGCCGGCCAAGGCGGAGGAGAAGATCTCCATGCGGGTGCTCATTCCCGCCTTCATGATCTCCGAGCTGCGGCGCGGCTTCGAGATCGGCTTTCTCATCGTGCTGCCGTTCCTGGTGATCGACATGATCGTCGCCACTTTGGTGATGTCCATGGGCATGATGATGATGCCGCCGGCGGTGATTTCCCTGCCGTTCAAGGTGCTGTTCTTCATCCTCATCGACGGCTGGAATCTTCTGGTCAGCGGGCTGATCCGCTCGTTCTTCTGAAACCGCCAGAAGCCCGCAGCAAAACCCGCGCTCCGGCGCGGGTTTTTGTTTTCGCCCCCCGGACGACGAGGACGCAAGCCCCGCGCAAGCTCGGCGCGCTAGGGTGTGTCCCATGGCAGGTTGAACGGCTCTCGCGAGCCGGTGCCGGACCCCCGAGCGGGCCGGCCGATCAAAGGCATGATGCCGCCCTGCCATGCCGGTGAAAGCCCGGCATGTCCCCCTGACACTCAGACCTTGCAACCCAAGAGGGACATTTCGTCATGACCAGCCTGATCACCAACAACTCCGCGATGGTGGCCCTGCAGACCCTGCGGACCATCAACGCCAACCTCGACACCACCAACACCCACGTCTCCACCGGCAAGCGGATCAACTCCGCGGCTGACGGTGCGGCCTACTGGTCCATCGCCACCACCCTCACCTCCGACAACGGGGCCCTGGGCGCGGTGAAGGATGCCATGAGCCTCGACAAGAACTCGGTGGATGCGGCGTCGACCGGCGTCAACGCGGTGGTTTCCTCGCTGTCCAAGATCAAGAACAACCTCACCGCCGCGCTCTCGCCCAACGTCGACCGTAACAAGCTGCAGACCGAGATCGCGTCCTACGTCAGCGAGATCAAGACAACCTCCGACAACACGGTGATGAACGGCTCCAACTGGCTCTCGGTGGACTCCAGCGCGTCTGGCTTCAACGGCACCAAGAACCTCTTGTCGTCGTTCTCGCGCACCGGCTCCACGGTGACGGTGGGCTCCACCGCCATCGATACCGGTTCGTTCACCGTCTATGACGCCTCCACCGGCAACACCGCCACCGGCTCCTCCTCCACCATCGACAAGGGGGTGACGGCGGTGGCCACGGCGGCCAACGTGACCGGCGGCGCCACTGTCGCCGTGGATACCACGGCCGGGAGCCTGAAGGGCTTCATGGACACCAAGTACGTCATCGGCGGCACCGCCACGGCCGGCACCGAGTCCATCTCCGACTTCGACGTGTCGACCCTCGGCAACACCGATGCGGACCTGGCCAAGATCCAGGCCTATGTGAAGATCGTGGATGCCACCATGCAGCAGCTGCAGCAGGGCGCCACCACGCTCGGCACCACCTCGACCCGGCTGGGGTCTCAGCAGACCTTCGCCCAGAGCCTGATCGACCTCAACACCTCCTCCATCGGCTCGCTGGTCGACGCCAACATGGAAGAGGAATCGACCAAGCTGAAGGCCCTGCAGACCCAGCAGCAGCTGGCGGTGCAGTCGCTGTCCATCGCCAACAGCTCGTCGCAGAACGTCATGAGCCTGTTCCGCTGAGCTGGGCATACGCCCTCCACCCGCGCCGGTCGCCGGCGCGGGCGTCTTTCCCCCGGGCGGCCTGCAGGGTTTCCCTGCAGCGCTCCTTGCCAGCCGGCCGCGCGCGCCGGCCCCCTGGCCACGCCTCCCTCCGGAGCGTGGCCTTTTTTCTGGCCGCGGCGTCTGCAACGCCCAGGCAAGTTTGAACGTCGAGATTGCTCCAAGGCACATGAGCGGGGCCACAAAGCCCCGTGTGCCCGATCCTCACTTCGACAGCTCCGGCGGCGCATTGCGCCACGGGGCGAGGCGCAATCGGACGAGATCAGCCGATGATCGGCAAGGACCAGCTCGAACTCCTGTGGAAGAACCTGCGCGATCTCGGCACCCGCCGGCTGATCGCGCTCGGTCTCATCGCCCTGGTGGTGGTGGGCGCCATCGCCCTTGGCGCCTATTACCTCGGCCAGCCGGAGCGCGAGCCGCTCTATTCCAACCTCACCCGCGAGGATGTGAACCGCATCGGCGGCGCCCTCAAGGATGCCGGCATCCCATTCGACGTGGCCGCCGACGGCACCAGCGTGCTGGTGGCCCATTCCGACACCGCCAAGGCCCGCATGCTGCTGGCGGTGAAGGGACTGCCGCAGAGCGCCAACACCGGCTACGAGCTGTTCAACGACGTGCGCGCCTTCGGCCTCACCTCCTTCATGCAGGAGGTGACGCGGGTGCGGGCGCTGGAGGGCGAGCTCGCCCGCACCATCCAGACCATGAAGGGCGTCAAGGCCGCGCGGGTGCACATCGTGCTGCCCGATCGCGCCTCGTTCCGCCGCGACCAGCAGCAGGCCTCCGCCTCGGTGGTGATCCGCACCGAGAATGCCGAGGATGCCTCCACCGCCCAGGCCATCCGCCACCTGGTGGCGGCCGCGGTGCCCGGCCTCAAGCTCGACGATGTCACGGTGCTCAACACCGAAGGGGCGGTGCTCTCCGCCAGCGACGACGGCGCCAATGCCGCCACCGGCAAGAAGGCGGCGCTGCAGCAGCAGGTCAATCGGGAGACCGAGGAGAAGATCCGCCGCACCCTCACCCCCTATCTCGGCATGGGCAATTTCGAGGTCTCGGTCACCTCCCGGCTCGACACCGACAAGGTGACCACCCAGGAAACCACGTTCGACCCCGCCTCCAAGGTGGAACGCTCGGTGCGGGTGGTGAAGGAGCTGGGCCAGACCCAGAACCGCACCAAGCAACCCTCCACCTCGGTGCAGCAGAACATTCCCGCCCAGCAGAGCAGCTCCGACAACGGCACCGATTCCAGCGAGAACAATTCGCGCCGTGAGGAACTGACCAATTTCGAGGTCTCCACCCGCACCGTGCAGACCGTGCGCGACGCCTATCTGGTGCGCGGCCTCTCCATTGCCGTGCTGGTCAACAAGGAGCGCCTCGCCGCGCCCTCAGGTCCCGGTGGCGAAGTGATCCCGGTGGAGCAGCAGATCTATGAGGTGGAGCAGCTGGTGGGCTCGGCCGCCGGCTTCGACAAGGAGCGCGGCGACAAGCTGAAGGTGGTGGCGGTGCCGTTCGCCGATGGTGGCCACGCGCTGGAGCCGGTGCCGCCGCTGCCGTGGACCGAGCTGCTGCTGCGCCAGGCCGGCACCATGATCAACGCACTGACCATCCTGGTGGTGGCGGGCCTGCTGATCTGGTTCGGGCTGAAGCCGGCGGTGCGCGCCATTCTCGCCCGTCCGGAGCCGGAAGCCATCGAGGCCGATGTGGCGCGCCTCGAGGCCGCCATGCTGGCGGCGCCGCAGATCCCGGCGGTGGGCGGCCCGGGTGAGCCGGCCGGCGCGCCCGCCGCCGCGCCGGCGGCGGAGGGCGACGAAGACACCCTCAACCTCATCGAGGATCTCACCAGCCGCAAGAACCGCTCGCCGCAGAAGCGGCTGGAGCAGATCGTCGAGTTCGATGAAGAGCAGGCGGCAGCCATCCTGCGGCAATGGCTGCACCAGGAGGCCCGGGCATGACCATGCACACGCTGCTGCGCCATCTTCCCCATTTCGGCCCGTCCGGGGTCGCCCTGCCCGCCGACGGCGAGGCGCGTGACATCGCCGCCCCGCCCCGTCGCGAGGGGCCGGCGGCGGAAGCGCCCCGCGCGCCCCTGCCCAGCTTCAGCGGCGACGACCTGCGCCAGGCGGTGGCGCGCGCCCGCCACGAGGCGCGAAACGAGGCCCGCAGCGAGGCCGAGGCCGAGGCCCGCGCCGCCCTGGCCGCCAGCGAGGCAGCGCGCAGCGCGGACGCCGAGCGGCTGCAGGCGGCCTTCGACCAGCAATTGGCGGACGCCCGCGTCGCCTGGTGCCAGGGCGAGGCGGAGCGCCTGGCGGCGGCCGTCGCCGACGCCTTCGCCGACCTGGAAACGCGGCTCGGCAATGCGCTGGGCAAGGCGCTGACGCCATTCGTGACCGCCGCCGTGCGGGCCCGTGCCCTGGAGGAGATGAAAGGGCACATCGCCATGCTGCGCGCCGGCCACGCCGCGCCGCTGCTCACCGTCAGCGGGCCGCAGGACCTGGTGACCGCCCTCGCCCACAGCCTCGGCGACCCGGCGGGGGTGCGCTTCTGCGCCACCGGTGCGGCGGACCTGACGGTCACCTGCGACGACACCATCATCGAGACCCGGCTGGCCGCCTGGGTGGAACGGCTCGGCGGCAATGCGCGGCCCCAGAACCAGGGAGGCGCCGGTGTCGGGGAAGGATGAACACGGCGAACTGATCATCGTCAAACGCCATGACGACGAGGAGCACGACCACCATTCCAGCGCCTGGAAGGTGGCCCATGCGGACTTCATGACGGCGATGATGGCCTTCTTCCTCATCATGTGGCTCATCAACGTCACCGACAAGGACACCCGCAAGGCCATCGCCAACTACTTCAATCCGGTGGACCTCGCCTCCTCCATCACCGACGTGCGCGGCCTCAACGACCCCGAGGATACCCAGGCCAAGGGCACCTCCAGCGACGGCGAGAAGATGTCGTCGCTGAAGAACACCACCGGCCGCAAATCCGGCGCCGGCGACGATCGCCAGCAGGGCGACAAGGAGCGCGCCGCCTTCCAGGACCCCTATGCGGTGCTCAACAAGCTGGCCGGGGATGCCGACCCGCGGCCGGGCGGCACCCCCGACGCCACCGCCGGCGACCTCGGCTCGCCCGGCACCGGCAATGGCGACGTCAACCGCGATCCGTTCGACCCCACCTATTGGCAGATGTCGGCGGCGCTGCAGGCCCGGGTGGCGCGGCCAAGCCCTTCGAAGATCGCCCCGCCCGCCGCCGGGCGGCCCGACGCCGGTGGCCCCCCGGCCCCGCAGAAGGCGAGCGACAGCGCAGCCGCCGGCGCCGCCAAGATGAATGGCGCGACCGGCGCGACCGGCGCGACCCCCGCCACCGGCGATCCGGCCGCCCAGGCGCTGGCGAAGGAATTGAAGAGCGCCCTCGCCAGCAGCTTCCCCGGCGGCCGCGCGCCCCAGGTGGAGGTGCGCGCCGGCCAGGACGGGCTCATCATCGACCTCACCGACAATATCGACTTCGCCATGTTCCCGGTGGGTTCGGCGATCCCCGACGGCCGGCTGGTGCGCGCCATGGAGCAGATCGCCCGCACCCTCGCCCAGCGCCCCGGCGAGGTGACCATCCGTGGCCATACGGACGCCCGTCCGTTCCGGTCCGACACCTATGACAACTGGCGGCTGTCCAGCGCCCGCGCCCACATGGCCCTGTACATGCTGGTGCGCGGCGGGCTCGACGAGCAGCGGGTGGTGAAGATCGAGGGCGTGGCGGCCCGCGATCCCAAGAAGGCCGACGATCCCAATGCCCCGGAAAACCGGCGCATCGAGATCCTGCTGCGGGCGCCCGCCCCATGACCGGCGACACCATGACCGGCGACACCATGACCGGCGACACCATGACCGGCGACACCATGACCGCCTTCCGCTGCCGCACTGCCGGCATGAGCGCGGCTCGCAAGCGGTCCACCGCCGGCGTCGCGCTGGTGTTGGCCGGCCTCACCCTGCCGCTCGGCGCCCACGCCCAGTCGGTCGATCCCTGGGCCGGCCTGCGCCCCGTGGCCGAGGCCGCGGAGAGCACGCCCGCGGCCT
>NZ_JACBFS010000010.1 GCF_022138605.1 Xanthobacter sp. NM-25 | reverse complement strand
GCGCGGCGCCCCGCCATTGCGCCCGGAGCGCTCCAGCAGCGCGCGGCCACGCTCCGCGATGGAGGTGAGCAGGTCGCCGAAAAAGGAGGTGTTCGCACTCATCTCGTCGCCTCTGGTGCCGGGGGCGGCGCTGGCAGGACGGGCGGCGCCGCATCCACCCGGACCCCATGGGACCGCGCCGGCGGCGCCTTGGCAAGACGAACACCGCATCACTTTCGGCGTAGCGGGGGAGGGGTGTGCCGGCGTGGCGCCGGCCCGGGTTGACGGGAATGTGTGAAACCTCTCCAGCCCTGTTGCCCGACGCGAACGCATGGACTAAGAAGGCACCTGCTGGCCCTGCGCCAACGCACCCGTAGCTCAGCTGGATAGAGCGCCGCCCTCCGAAGGCGCGTGTCAAGCCAGCCGATGCGCAAAGTGTGAAGAAAAGAGTTTTTGAATTCAATGGCTTGTGAGGGTTGGCTCGTGGAGCTTAACTTTCGCAGGAAATCCGAGTAAGCACTGCGTAAGCAGCAGGCACCCGTAGCTCAGCTGGATAGAGCGCCGCCCTCCGAAGGCGGAGGCCACACGTTCGAATCGTGTCGGGTGCACCATTTCAACTAATAGTTGTCTTGACGGTTGGGTGGGGGCGCCCGTTTTTGTCCCCGCGCTGAAAGCTGATTGGCCGCCTTGGCAGGGTTGTAAAGCGGCCCTTACTGCATACGAATCCCGTCTTCTCCAAAATTCGACAGTGTATGAGACGCTCGGCTTGGCGCCCCTGGCTCCCTCGGCCTCTGGCGTGCCACGAGGTCGGTAGCCCCCTATGCCTCGCTGCGGTGATCAGGTCTTCCTTACAAGCACCGGGAGCTTCCGTCTTTCATCCCGCCGCCCAGCTCTCGCCTCCACTTCTCGCTCCCTGGTTGCTAATCTGAACGCTCTCTGTGACGGATGCGTCGTGCAAAGGAGGGCGCTATCCCGCCGCTCTGAATGACAGGCACAGCACCCGCAGCAGGGGCTCCCCTCTCCGCTTCCAACGGGATTGTACTTCAGGATTTGTCGAACCCTAACGATCGGGCCGAAGGGAGTAGCCCTGTTTGCAAGGGCAAAGATGACCCATAGCTGCCCCTTGCTGCCACGTCCGCTTTGCGCCCCAAAGCAGTCATTTGCTCATCGTAACTCTCCGGGGCCGCGACTTGTCCAGCCTGTTCGGGTAGAAGATTATGGACCAATGATTCCGGACCAGGGAGGGAATTCTGGTTAGGGGGTGAGATGCATAAACATGATCCGGTTCGACAGATCAGCTTCATTCAGCAGGCGCTGTCGCAGAACCGTAAACCGATCGGCTTCTTCCTCGGCGCGGGCTGCCCGCTGTCGATCCGTGTCAATGAGCGCGAGGAGGATGGGAAGACTGTCACCGACCCGCTGATATGGGACGTGGCTGGACTGACGAAGGTGATTGCCAAGACCCTGTCCAGCGGGGACCCCGCGAACCCCAAGAGCTGGGACAAGATCGTTCAGATCGTGAAGGAGGATGGCGGCAACAGCGGCAATATTGAACTGATCCTCAGCCGCATCCGCGTATTCGCGAGCGTCGCCGGCATCGGAAATGTGCGAGGCCTCACGGCAGCAGAGCTCGAAGTGCTCGATTCCGAGGTCTGTAAGGTGATCTCCAAGGAGGTCACTCGTACGCTTCCGAAAAAGGACAGCCCTTATCACAATCTTGCAATCTGGAGTCGCTCGATCCGTCGTGAGCGGCCCGTCCATTTCTTTACGACCAATTACGACCTGCTGATGGAGCAAGCTCTCGAGGAAAGCTCGGCGCCCTATTTCGACGGCTTCATCGGTGCCCGGAAGGCTTTCTTCGACCTCGGCGCCGTTGAGGACGAGGGCTTGCTGCCGCCGCGGTGGGCCCGGCTGTGGAAAATCCATGGCTCGCTCAACTGGCGCCTGGAGAATGAGACGGTCGTCGTTCGAACCGATGAGAAGACCGATAAGCAGAGCTATCTAATCTATCCGTCGCATCTCAAATATGACCAGAGCCGCAAGATGCCCTATCTCGCGATGCTCGATCGACTTAAGGCCTTCATGCTCGCGCCGTCGTCGCTGCTCTTCATCTGTGGCTATTCCTTCGCAGACGAGCATATCAACGACGTCATACGCCGTAGTCTCGAGGCGAACCCGACCGCGCATGTTTTTGCCTTTGTTTATGGTGACCTAGAGACAGATAGCTACAAGCTAGCGCGCCAGTGTGCGCTAGCGACCCCGAATCTGAGCCTGTTGGGTTTCGACAAGGCTATCATTGGCCGCACACCGGGTGACTGGACAGGCGACGGCGCGGATGACCTTGTACTGCCGCCCAGCATCCTCGTGAAAGATGGCGACAAGGTCACCGTGCGGCTAGGCGACTTTGCTGCGCTCGGCGCGCTGTTGCGTGGTCTCTCCGGCGACGGGATGAGCGATGATCCAGCCTGATGTAGCCAGCCGGGCAACAGTTATCGGCACTGTCCAAGACGTCAGCGGCACGTCGGTCAGCGTCACCTTGACGTCGGACCGCTTCTCGGGCCTGAGCTTTGTCCACGGTCAGGGCCATAAAATCGGCCAGATCGGTAGCTTTGTTAAAATTCCGATCGGCTATGTCGACCTCTATGGGATCGTGTCGCAGGTAGGCGCCAGTGCGGTTCCCGAGAAGGCCGCGCTTTCGATGCCCAACGGGCTGCGCTGGATGACAGTTCAACTGATCGGCGAAGGCTACAGGACAGGCCGGTTCCAGCGCGGCATCTCGCAATATCCGACCTTCGAGGACGAGGTCCATCTCGTCTCTGAGGCAGATCTCCAGGCGATCTATGGGCGGTCGGGCAAGCAGAACCATCTGGTCCGGGTCGGTCATGTTGCAGGCAGCGAGTCGATTGACGCACTTGTCGACGTCAACAAACTCGTGACGCGCCACAGCGCGGTCGTTGGGACGACCGGCTCAGGCAAGTCGACGACAGTCGCTGGGCTGTTGAACGTCCTGTCGGATGAAAGGCGCTTCCCGTCGGCGCGGATCGTCGTGCTCGATCTCCACGGCGAATATGGCAAGGCACTCGGCGACCGAGCGAATATCTTCAAGATCAGCCCGAATGCCCGCAACGCCAATGAGCATCGGCTGTGCATCCCTTTCTGGGCGCTTAGCTTCGATGAGCTCATTCGGGTGACGTTTGGAAGCCTCCCGCCCGATGGAAAAGCACGCAACATCATCCTCGAGCAGATACTCGAGGCCAAGATCGCAACCCTAACGGCGCAGCCGGTCGCCGGTGTCGATTCAGCCAACATCACCGCCGATAGCCCGGTGCCTTTCTCGCTCAACAAACTCTGGCATGACCTCTATTGCCGGGAGTTCGGAACCTATCTCAGCGCCGGTGGCGCAAACCCATCAGATCAGGCGACTTGGGCCTACGAAGGCGATCCTATGGGCGCGAAGATCGTGGGGGATGCGCAGGCCGGGGTCCCACCGCGCTTTCGCAAGGTCAAGAATGTCGCCTCTGATCCGGAGAAGATCAATTGGCTTCCGGACGTCCTCAACATCCGCGGGCCACTTGAGGCGCTCGGCGCCCGGCTTCGCGTCGCGCGCTACGACTTCCTGCTGAAGGCCGGCGATTGGCATCCCGAGCTCGACGGCACGACGACCAAGACGCTCGCCGACCTCGTCGGTCAATGGCTCGGCAGTGACAAACCGGTCACGATCCTCGACCTGTCAGGCATTCCCTCGACGGTCACGAACGATATCATCGGCAGCATCTTGCGCGTCCTGTACGATGGTCTCTTCTGGGCGCGGAACCTCTCGGAGGGTGGACGCGAACGCCCGCTGTTGGTCGTGATGGAGGAAGCGCACAGCTATCTTGGCGACAATGGCAGCAGCGCCGCCTCAATCGCGACCCAGCGCATCGTCAAGGAAGGGCGCAAATATGGGATCGGCGCGATGATCGTCAGCCAGCGCCCGGCCGAGATCAATCCCACGATCCTGTCACAATGCGGAACCTTCTTTGCGATGCGCCTGAGCAACGCCACCGATCGCTCACATGTGACCAGCGCGCTCTCCGACAACCTTGAAGGTTTGACCAGCATGTTGCCAGTGCTGCGCACCGGCGAGGCTATCATTCTCGGCGAAGCGGTGAGGCTTCCGATGCGGACAATGATCCAAGCGCCGCCTCGCGATCGTCGCCCCGACAGTCAGGATCCGCTGATCTGTGACGAAGCCGCGCCCGAGGATTCGATGACGCCAGGCGGTTGGAACCTGAAAATGCACATCGCCACGGACTATCAATATTTTGTCGAGACCTGGCTCCAGCAGAACCCGGTCCCCACACCGATCAAGAAGGAATAACACATATGGCCTGGCAAGAATTCGCCCCCTTCACCTCGTCAAACATCGCCGCAATCCGCTACGATGAAAAACAGCTGCTGCTCGAGGTCGAGTTTCTCAACAGCACCCGCTATCATTATTACGATGTGCCGCCGCAGATTGCGCAGGCCTTCGATCAGGCCGAATCGAAGGGGACATTCCTCGCGTCGACCATCAAAGGTCACTATCGCTACAGCCGGGTCTAATATGCCACTTGTCAGCCTTGACCAGAAAAATAGTCGCGTTCAGTTTGGTGCCTTCGAGGTCGACAACAAGGTCCTGTTCGAGTTTTTCAACAAGGTTCCTGCTATCGATCGCGACGAACAGCTTCACAAGGCGCTTTATATCGGTGTCTTGGCTCTCATGGAGGACCGGCTCTCGAGCTTCCTCTCGCGGACAGCGAACGAACTCGGGACTGAGCTCGAAAGTCTGAAGCTCATCTTCGATATGAAGAAGGAGCTTTTCTACCGGTCGGCGGTGAAGGGCGTGCTCGCCGAGGCCGACATCGCCGACTTCTTGTCGGAGTTTTTTAATCGCCAGAAGCTCGCCGACCGTATCGAGCTGACCGGCGACCGTGCCGGCGCAATCCGTCGAAACAAGACGGGCGACATTGTTTGCCATCTTGCTGGCGACAGCGGCAAACGGATCGCGATCGAATGCAAGTTCGACAAGAGCATCCGCCTCGGTGACATCCAGACCAAGGATGTCTTCACCAAAAAAGCGGATACGGCCTGGAGCCAGCTACTTGAAGCGCAGGCCAATCGCGAGGGGCAGGCCGGAATTATCGTCTTCGACGCCTCGCTCGTCGACAACAGTATACTCGCCACCGTCCAGGACCTGAAATTCCTCCCCGGTATCGGGCTGATCGCGATTATCGATTCCCAGAAGGGCGATTATCGCAACCTCGCCATCGCTTACATGCTAGCGCGCGACATCGCCCTCAACGCGAAGACGCTCGAGCTCGACACCGACGTCCTTAAGATCATCGTGAACCGGCTGATCAAGGATGCGCGCGACATGGCGCTGGTGAAGCATCTCGTCAACGCCAATATCGACAATATGAAGCAGATCCTCGTACAGATCGAGAAAGGCATCCTTCTTGCTGAATTCAATCAGCGCTACCTCATCAAGTTTCTCGCCGAAGGGACCCTCACGAAGGACGACATGCTCGCTTTCTATGCGGGAGAAGAGGTTAGGGAGCGTTTCCGGCTTGTCGAACGCGAGATTAGCGACCTTTGCTCATGAGATGGTGAAATGTCGCCCCTGCAGTCGCCTTCATCGAGGTTTGCGCTTTAAACCTACCAGTCCGGAAACGGCCCCTCTGCGGTAGGTTCCCTCGACGTTTCTCCCTTGGCCAATCAAGGCCAGGGAGAACTCACATGGGCCATTCTCAATTTGACGATGCCAGCCGCGAGCGTGCAGCTTGGAATGCCGGAAAGCTGGTCGGCACCAAGCGCCCTCTCACTCAGAAACAGATCTGGGCAATTCGATTCTTCCTCGATCGCGAAAGACGCATTCGTGACCGTGCGCTGTTCGATCTGGCCATCGACAGCAAGCTTCGCGGCTGCGACCTGGTCAAGATCAAGATCCGTGATGTGGTCGCCGGTCCGGGGATTAGGACTCGCGCGATCGTCGTCCAGCAGAAGACGGGGCGGCCCGTCCAGTTCGAGATCACCAGCGACGTGAGAGCGAGCCTGCTGGTTTGGCTGGAACGGCGCGGCGGCACCGTTGAGGACTATGCCTTTCCGAGCCGCATCGATCACGCGCACCACATGAGCACAAGGCAGTATGCTCGCTTAGTGGACGAGTGGGTAACCGCGATCGGCCTGCGCCAAGAGGAGTATGGCACTCACTCGCTCCGTCGCACGAAGGCGTCCATGATCTACAAGGCGACGGGCAACATCCGCGCCATCCAGATCTTGCTCGGTCACTCCAAGATTGAGAACACGGTCCGATATCTTGGTGTCGACGTGGAGGACGCACTGCTGTTGGCAGAGCGGACGGAAATCTGAAGATGGGCGGTCATCCGAGGCAGCGCGGATGACCGCTTTGACCCGCAGGATACGTTGCCTGCCTGTCGGTCTTGGGGTGGAAACCCGTCGGGCAGTTTTCTCGCCGGTGACTAAGAAAGTGGACATTCACTCAACGGGTGAACTTGGCCGCTTCTTCCCCGTCGGCTGCCGGGAAGAAGCGTCATAGATGCGCACGGCCGCATGACCGTGTCGACCGGCAGCCTGGGAGGTTCTGGATGGGGCCGGTTCCGCCCTCCCCAGAGGCGCCATCTTATCGGCTATGCTCAAGCGAATCCAGGAGGTCTCCGGATCAGCCTGCCTCTAGCGACTTCGCGTGCGTCCCGCTCCGCAGTATCGGATGTTAAAGCGCGTTGCCTCTAGCTTGCCGTTGAGTTAATCTGTTGCGGTTGAAGGAACGGGAGGCGCGCCATGGCTGAAGACAATCGCTCGGGCCAGAGCATTGGACAATATTCAGTTAAGCTCGAGGAGGATGGCGGCAAGTCCGTCTCTAAGCAAAGTGGCTCGAAGAAGAAGGCGATTATGTTTGTCCCCGAGGGCGCTGATGTGAAGGATTACCTCGATATTGAGGTTGTCGCCCTCGATGCAGCTACCTTCGAGGCGATGGGGCCTCGCCGCTGCTGACAGTTGACTGATGTCAACTGATCACCACCACAGTAGCCTGGGGATCGGCCACCCCGATGTTTGCGGTTGCGGTAGATCCGGATATCGTCGCTCTGTCACACTTGTACGTCCATTCATCAATGTTGAGCGGAACTCGCCCTTTTTCTTGCCGGTCGGCCTGTTGAGCGTGGCTGCGGCCGTTCGAGCGGCAGGCCACAGCGTCCGAATTATCGACTTTGAGTTTGAACACCGGATTGGTTGTGGTTTCGCGCCTGACGAACCTGTGTCAACGTTCGTCAATCGGATCGCCGAACATCCGGCCTCGGTAGTCGGCATTACCGTGCTTGCGGACACGCTTCCAACGGCGCTAGCTATTGGCCGATATCTGAAGCGTGTGCGGCCGGAGGTACGGGTCGTACTGGGCGGGCCGGGAATACATGGGACCGCGAGAGCGGTCGCGGCGCGGTTTGCAGAATGCGTTGATTATCTTTGCATAGCCGATGGCGAGAGCGCACTCCTCGCCCTCCTTGAGAGCGATCTCGATCTACTTGGGGACGTGCCGGGCATGCTCACGGTTGGGAGTGGGACCAAGGTCCAATCCGCGCCGAGCGTCCGTATCGACGCGCTGCCCTTCCCGGCCTACGACCTCGTCGATGTGCCGGCCTACCTTGCCATCGCCAGCCCGCGCATTTTCGATCTGCACGTGGGCTCGGGGTGCACATACAAGTGCTCTTTCTGTACAACAGCGCCATTCTGGAAGCATGTCTTTAGCGCTCGTTCGCCCGGAACCATTCTCGCTGAGATGGAACGGCTATCACAGGCCTATGGCATCAGCGATTTCAACATCATCCACGATAACTTTGTGAATGACAGGCGCTACATCGATGCGTTCGTCGCCTATTTTGCGGAGAACAACACGCGTTTTTCTTGGGGGTGCGCCGTTCGCCCCGACAACGTACCGCTTGACTTGATGAAGCGAATGCGGACTGCAGGCTGTCGTTTCCTCTTCTGTGGCACGGACGCAGGAGACGCAGCGATCCTGCGAGACATGCGCAAGATGACCTCGAGCGCCAAGTCGTACCGTTTTTTTCGCGACGCGCGAGAGGCCGACTTGGTTTTCGAGACGAACACGATCATCGGCTATCCTAATGAGGACGATGACGCCCTCGAGGCGGCGCTAAAAATCGTCTTCGACGCCATCGCGCACGGAGGATACACAGCCGACGTCAGCGTCTTGCAGCCGTTGCCAGGCGCCCCTGTAACGATGGCTCATCGCGACCGCATCGAACCGACCTTCGGGAGCCTCCAAACGTACCTCCCCGTTGAGGCTCGCGACCTCATCACCGAGCACGGTGACGTGTTCACAGGCTTCGGCTTTATACGTCAGGCCAACATGCCGTATGAATACTATACTCGCTTGGCAGAACTCATACGCTATTTCACCCGCCACTTCTTCCGCTCAATCTACTTCCTTAAAGAGATTATGGGGGTTCCGTATCGTGTCGCCCTGGAGGGCGTCGCAGGGGAGATTTCGCCTTCTCGCTACGGTGAACGTCTCAGCCGCTTCGCTGAAGACGTGGGAGCATCGCAAGATGAGCTGGCGGCTTTTCGGAGTGTCTACTGCTTCGAAGCAGGAATCGAAGCCGTAAAGGGCGTGGATGTTGTCGCTGAAATCAGCAACGTATATGCACGGCCGACCCAAAATCCCGAGACAGCGCGCGTCGTCGTCGTCGACATCGACCATGAGGTCCATCTAATGTTTGCCGCGCTTCCCCGAATTGAGACTGCGGTGCGGAATCCTGTCAGCTATTTATTTCGGCGCGAGGGCGGAGATGTTGCCTCAATTCGCCTTAAGGATTGGCAGCGCGAGCTTTGGCAGACACTGGGTAATTCGCTGGCTCCACCTCAGGCGGAGGGGTTGCTCTCCAACGAATGGGCTTCTCGACTGGCGGCGCGGACTGGGGCGAGCTTTCACTCTGCGTACTCCGCGGTCGCCGCCACACTTCAATTGTTCAGTGCGGAGTCACTGAAGCAGACTAGATGCGACAGCAAACCTTGTGATCAATCGCGCCGAGCTTGGAGCGAGAATGACAAGGGTAGCTGCGGTTTATCCGCGGGTATATGAAACGCACCTTCGTCCTCCCGCTCCTCAAGCCAGTCCCAGTATTTGAAGCTCGAAATAAACGGCCATTCGTGCAGGAACTCGATCCGGAGCCCGGCTTGCGCAAAACCTGTGACAATGTCGCCGAGCGTCCACTGCCACTCATAGCTTCGCTTCGTCCCTTCACCGGAAAGGCCAACGTAATCGAGGCCGACGGACGAGGTGGGCTCCACGTCGTGAAAATAGTTTAGGTCACCGCTAGCGGGGTTATAGGCTGTCGGATCGAGTTCTAGCATGAATGGCAGCAGGCTATGTTCTTCGTAGACGTAGACCCTGCCGCCCGGGGCGAGCAACCGGGCGACAATTCGAGCGAACTCGGCGAAGTCGTCAAGCCAGTAGAGTGCGCCCTTGCCGACGTAGACGATGTCAAAGTGCTCGTCGAGCGCGAGATCGTAGACGTCAGATCGAATAAAGCGAACGGGCAGGCCTAGGACTGCAGCCGCACTGCGCGCTGCAGCGATTGCTTCGTCAGCGATATCAACCCCCGTGCAGCGAGCGCCGAGGCGCGCTAGCGAAAGGGTATCATGACCGCAATTGCACAGGAGGTGGATCAAACGGCGTCCCCGCACGTCGCCGAGTTCCTCGCGTTCGACGCGCGCGAGGCTGCAACCGCCTTGGAGAACACGACCCAGCGGGTTGTTCGGGTTGCGGAGATGGAGCGTCGTCGCCTCGTTCCACGCCGCACGGTTCTTTTCCCTGTATTTTGCAAGATTGTTCACGACTAATCTTCTCCCTCTGCGCATGCGGGCGTTCGCGAGATCGCTGTCTGTCGAAGGTCGATCCAAACGCTGTGGCCCAAAGAGAAAGGGACGCCACCCGCCAAGTATTCGATGATGTCACGAGCCATCAACGCACCGAGTATCGTGTTGAGCGGAGCAAAGGAGACCGGCTGCAGGGGCTCCTCGACAGCGCCCAACGCCGCAGCTCGAGCCCTCGCAAGCCTCTGCAAGCGGAGGTAGTCTGGAGCGCCGCCAGGCGGAACCAGCGGCCCATATCGTCCGTCCAGAAAGCCGCAGCCGCCACCGAGGAAAGGCACATTCCGAGATCCGCAGTACTCGGCCACAGCTTCCAACACCTCACACGCGGGGTGGTCTGCGGTGTTGACGAAAAACGCGATGGGCAGCGATAGTTCAAGATCTTCAAGGTTGTTGGCGCGATCGACCGAATAACTCCGTGTCTCTACCCTCGCGTCCGGCAGGCGCGTATGCACGTAGTCAGCTGCTGCATCCACTTTCGCGCGCCCGACATCGCATTTGGCAAAGGTGAATTGACGGTTTAGGTTCTTGGTCTCGACGACATCTGGGTCGATCAGTGTAAACCGCCCAACTCCTGCACCAACGAGATGCTGCAGCACTACGGTTCCCGTACCTCCAACGCCGAGGATTACCACGTGCGCATCGAGCAGCGCCCCTTGAGCTGCACGCGGGTCAAGCCCGATACCTGCGAAATATGAAAAGTTCGCCGCAAATGGCTCACCGTTCCACGGGTTCGTTTCCTCGGGTACTACAAACCCCAGTCGTGTCAGCGCGTGAACCATCTCTGCACATTCCGAGTCTTCTGCCGCCGCAGCTTCGATTTCTGCGCGGGTAAGACCTTTCCGGATGGACAAGGCGAGTTCGGCGCAGCGGGGCGAGCAGTCCGGAAACTTGAGAATGACATCACTGCTGAACAGGACATCTGCACCGGATCGTGCCAGGATGACGTGGTCGGCTAGCTTTAGTCTATCTGGTCGCTGCACTTGCTTCATCCTGTTCGTTGTTTTCGTTCCTGAACCTAAGATTCTTGTAGTCAAAATTGGCGAGATGCGGGAGATCGAAGCCGACTATCCGCGAGTTCATAAGCCAGTGGTGACGAAGATTGACGAGAGGTATCACCGGAACCTCCTCATCTAGTAGGTCTACGAGTGCAGCCAAGCATTCGTTCGCGCCGCCCGCCGCGCCGTAAAAATAGTCTGCGGCGAGTTTCGCCACCTGTATTCTTTTGTCCGGCGAGCCCACCCGGGCGAGCATCACCATTGCAGCCTCGAGCTCGGCGATCGGGTCGGGGAAAGATGGGTAGCGTAGCTCGAGGCGCATGTCGGCACCGCTTCCCGCAGGCGATCCGAATGGAACCGATTCGAGCGCAACGACGAGGTCAAGCGTTTCTGCCCAACACCTCTGCAGAAACTCCGCGACTATCCGGTTTGGATAATAGTCGTAGAACGCAAGGCGGACCGGAGATTGCCCGTCCTGCAGTGAGCGAACGGTCCGCTGAGACGCCGTTCGAGGCCTCAAACGCGCGCCAGGTGGCCGCGTTGTGGCTAGGACGCTTTGGCGGGAGGTCGCTCCGCCGCAAAGCGCAGCTGAAAGAGCGTTCCTGTCTAGCGCGGCCGAGAGCTGGGCTCGAACGTCGCGCCGCAGCAAGGCTGGATCAAGCGCTGCTCCGAACTCAACCTGCATCCAGATAGGCGCGGGTCCGGAATGGAATTCGGAGCGTCCGGACCACTCGGCCAACGATGACAGTGGGAACATGGTGCTGCAGGTGACGTCTACCGCGCCGCGAAGGAAACGGTCAGGCACGCCGCTCACATCTCGCCGGAGAACGAACTCAAGGTGCGGTCGCTCTGAGGCGCCGGGAGAGCAAGGGTTGGGGGCGAATCGGAGCCACGATTGATAGAAGTCTACGTGTTCGAGGACGTACGGCCCCAAGCTTGGCGCGCAGGAATCCCAGAGATGACCCCAGCCCGGCCCCAGTTCATCCGCACAGAGGAGCGCGGGAAGGTGGCGAACCGGCCGCCTCGTGTCGATTGCCAAAGTATCACCGCGACCCTCGATAACATCCATCCATTGCAGATGATGGGCCCAATATGGGTGCTTGGCTTGGGCTTGGCGAAGCCGTTCGGCAATATCTCCCGCGCCGAGCGCACGTCCGTCCGACCAGCGAAAGTGGGGACCGACCCGGAACCGGTGCCGTAGGCCGCCTTTTGTTGAAGTACCATCCACCAGGACGCCAGGAAGCGCAGCCTTTCGGAGATCGTCGAACCGTAGCAATGGCTCAAGCGCTGCCGCCCCGACGTATCTCCCAATGTAGTCGAGCGCGCCAGGGTGATGGAGCCCGAGCGGCATTTCGTCGATTTCCAAGCGGACTATGCGCTCCATGGGGCCCGGTAGTCGGGGCTCGTTTGAAACGGCGACTCGTGGTCGATCCAATTCGAACCTAGAGTCGAGGCCGCATGTGCCCTTAGGAGTACGGAATACAATCTCATCCGCCAATAATAGCACCTTCCTTCAGCAGCGGAACTTCCGAGTGCGGATCAGGTGATCGCGGGTTCAGGACGGAGCCTTGTTCAAAGTTGAGCAACAGTCGTGGATGCTGTCTGCCACTTGCCTTGCGCGACCGCGCGACCGCGAGCCATTTGCAACGTCCGCTTTCGGGTCACGCCTTTCGGATGCTGAACGGCTGTGATGGGGTCGGGAGCAGAACGACAGCTAAATGGCATTCGCTACCCGATAGCAGACCGTACGGAGACGGCCCCAGACCGGCCATTCGTCGTGGTCGCAGCGAGCTTCTGCTTCTGGCGCGGCACAGCAAAGAGCCAGCCTATGCCTGGATCGCGTGAGTGACATGAGCCGAATTGGCGCTATGGCTTCGAAGCGGTTCCCGGCAGATTCAGGTGGTAGCGCGTATAGCGGCGCTCACCGGTTCGCGTCAGGGCGCCTTTCTCGACCAGATCGTGGAGGTCACGCGTAGCGGTCGGACGCGAGGTGCCGGTGATCGCGATGTAATTCTCTGCGCTCAGGCCACCCGTGAATCCGCCCGGGCCTTCACGAAATAGCCGGGTGATCACCTTCTCCTGGCGTTCGTTCATCTTGTCGCGGAAACGATCGTAGAAGTGCGTCTTAGCGATATGGAAGGCGACGCGGCCCAGCGTCGTCTGCTGGGCCGCGATGATCGTTTCGGCAAAGTAGATCAACCAGCCGGTGATCTCGAGCGTCCGCTGATAGACCTCCAGCTGTTCATAATAGGCCTTGCGGTGCTGCTCGATGGTATGGGCGAGTGCGATCAGCGTCGGTTGTCCAATGTTCTGCGCGAGGGACTTTTCCGCGACGGCGCGACCGATCCGACCGTTGCCATCCTCGAAGGGGTGGATGCTCTCGAAATAGAGATGTCCCATCCCGGCACGCGTGAGGGCGGGTAGCGGCGTGCTGCCGTTCGGTGCCGAGCCGTTGAACCAGGTGAGAAAGGCGGTCATCTCGTCGGGAACCTGGGACGAAGGCGGCGCCTCGAAATGCACTGTCGGTCGATCGTAGCGACCGGATACGATCTGCATCGCGTCTTCATGACGACGGTAGCCGCCGATCGTCTCCAGATGCCGGCTATCTGCCATGAGCATGCGGTGCCAGCGGAACAGGGTATCGTCGTCCAGCGGATCCGCCCAACTCCGGTATAGATCAGCCATCATCTCCGCGATGCCGCGTTCCCTCGGCTTCACCGCGCGATCGTCGGTATCGAGGCCAAATTGCCGGCGCAGGGAGGATTGCACGCTCAAACGATCCAGGGCCTCACCCTCGATCGCGCTGGTCTTGACCGCCTCCTCGCTGAGGAGCTCGATCCGCAGCAGGTCGCGGTCATCGTCGCCCACGTGGCGGACCGCGCCGATCACCTCTCCGGAGAGCAGCAGGAAGTGCCGCTCCAGCGGTTCAAGGGCTGCCGGATCATAGGTCAAATGCGGCCAATGAGGCTGCGTCCAATTCCATGCCATGAGCGATAGAGTCTCCCCTCTATAGCTCGCATATTAGCCGATATCTGATTTATAGAAAGCCGTCCTATGGCTCACGCGACCCACGGGGCCGAAATGCATTGTGGAACGAAGGGCGCGACTTTCTCCTCCTTGGCGCCGAAAACGCAATAGGATGGCACGGATCGGGCAGCATTTCTCGACAACGGAGATCGCTCGCGAAAGCCTTTCAAGCCATTGATCCACTGATCGATTAAGCGAATTGCGATAGTGGCCTGGTATCTGATCGGAGCATGGACGAACGTGCAGTTGCGCTCGATTAGATCGACCTACAACGTCCGGCTTTAAACACCTCGTCAATGTCTGTATCTGTGAAGGGTTTCGGATGCCGGCCCGATCACGAGGGTGAGGCTGGGCGCGCGGGCCGGCGTCGGAAAGCCCCCAGGGGAGGAAACCGCGGTCCGACGTGCGCGACGGTCGAGGTCTTTGCGGTGCTATGGGGATTTGAGGCGGGCGTCGACGGGGGAAATACCGATCGAGGGGCGGATATCCAGGCACTGGGTGGTACCCACCCAGTCCAATCGTGCACGGGGCGTCGTGGCGGCAACATCTTTCTGGTGCCGCGATGATGATGGAAGTGGCCTCGCGGATGGCAGAGCGCACACGGCCCCGATGCCGGAGATGGCATGGCCTGCGACGAGAGCCTGATACCGGGGAACGGGCGCGGTGCCCATGAGCTGTCGATCCTGATGGGTTCAGCGGACCAGGTCCGCGGTAGTGATCCGCGAGCGAAGGTCTCGATGATGGTCATGAGGCCACCGCAGCAGCGGCACCGCGGCCGCTCGTCGGCTTTCTCCTGCTCAGCAGAAGGCGTCGGGTGCGTGCTCTCCTCCTGCGGCCCCAGCAGCGCGCGGATCCTCTCGATGTTGGCGGCGCGTACCGCGCTGGCGAACAGGCCGTAGTGCCGGATGCGGTGGAAGCCGTCGGGCAGGACATGGAGCAGGAAGCGGCGGATGAACTCATCCGCCGGAAGCGTCATGGCCTTGATCCAGCCATTGCCCGCGGCCTTGGCCCTGGCGCGGTAATCCTTCCAGCGGAAGGTGACGCCGCGGTCGTCCAAGGCAAGGAGCCGGCTATTTGAGATCGCCACACGGTGGGTGTAGCGCGACAGATAGGCCAACACTGCGGCAGGGCCGGCGAAGGGGCGCTTGGCATAGACCACCCACTCGGCGCGGCGCAGGGGCGCGAGCAGCACCTCGAAGGCAGGCGTCTCCGCCAGTGGTGTGAGATCGCCGAAGAAGGCGAGCCGGCCGGCGGCATGCAGCGCGCGCAGACCGTCGAGGAAGAGCCGCCGGAACAGGCGGGACAGCACCCGCACCGGCAGGAAGAACCGGGCCCGGCCGGAGATCCAGCGGACGCCGTCTGCCGAGAGCCCGCCGCCAGGCACCACAGCATGGATGTGGGGATGATGGGTGAGCGCAGATCCCCAGGTGTGGAGCACGGCGGTGATGCCGATGCGGGCGCCGAGATGCCGGGGATCGGCGGCGATGGTGGTGAGCGTCTGGGCCGAGGCCCTGAACAGCAGGTCGTAGACCGCCGCCTTGTTCTGGTAGGCGATGGCGCCGATTGCGGCCGGCAGGGTGAAGACAAGATGATAATAGGGCACCGGCAGCAGTTCAGCCTGGCGGGCGGCGAGCCAGTCCCGGGCGGTCGCCTCCTGGCACTTCGGGCAGTGCCGGTTGCGGCAGGAGTTGTAGGCGATCTCCAGATGGGTGCAGCCGGCACAGCGCGCCACATGCCCGCCGAGCACCGCCGTGCGGCAGGAGCGGATCGCCGACATCACCTTCAACTGGCCGCGGCTGAGATGCCCGGCGTGGGCCTTCTCATAGGCATCGCCATGGGCGTTCAGGATATCCGCGACCTCCAGCGCAGGCCGCGCCACGGACCGGCACGGCTCACAGGGGCGGCGGGGTCAGCAAGGAGAGCGGGCTCTCCACCTCGCGCAAGGTCTTCAGGGCGACGCGGGTATAGACCGCCGTGGTGTCGAGCTTGCGATGGCCGAGCAGCACCTGGATGACGCGGATATCGGTCTTGCGCTCCAGCAGGTGGGTGGCGAAGCTGTGCCGCAGGGTGTGCATGGAGACGCGCTTGTCCAGCCGGGCGGCGGAGGCGGCGGTCCTGCAGGCCCGGTCGAGCTGGCGGGTGGTGATGGGCTGGCCCGGGTCGCGGCCGGGAAACAGCCAGCCCTGCGGCCGCCGCTCCTTCCACCAGCGACGCAGCAGGTCGAGCAGGTCGGGCGCGAGCATCACGTAGCGATCCTTGCGCCCCTTGCCCTGCTCGACGCGGATCAGCATCCGCGCGCTGTCGATATCGGCGACCTTCAAGTGGGCGACCTCCGACACCCGTAGGCCGCAGCCATAGGCGAGGCTGAGCGCGGCCCGGTACTTGAGGTTCGGCGCATGGGCGAGCAACAGCGCCACCTCCTCGGTGCTGAGCACCACGGGCAGTCGTTCGGGCGTCGGGATGCGGGCCATCCGGTCGCCGAACCCCGCCCGGCCGAGGGTGACGTGGAAGAAGAAGCGCAACGCCGTGCAGGCGAGGTTCATGCGGGCATAGCTGGCGCCGAGGCTGGCGAGATGCAGCTGGTAGCGCCGCAGGTCCTCGGGCTCGGCCTGATCCGGCGCCCGGCCGAGGAAGGCGGTGAACGCGGCGACCTGGCGGATGTAATCGCGCTTGGTGTGGTCGCCGAACCGGCGGATGGTCATGTCCTCGATCATCCGCTGCCGCAGCGGGCTGATGGCTGGCCGCGTGTTGGTGGAATGCTCGGAAGCGTCCATGGGGGCTCTCCAAAGGTTGAGAAACCCCGTGATGCTCCGCCCGCGGATGCCGGGCGCCACATCGAAAATAGCCAGCCGCCCTTCATGCAGGGCCGCTACCGCGGCAGCGGTTTAGTCCTCTGGCGGAGGGCCCCTTTCTCACGTTTTATAAGCGCCGCTGTCCTCAGAAACCTCATGCGCCAGCCTCGGCCCCTTCGCGAGCCGGCGCCCCAGCGCCGCGACGAACGCCTCATATCGCTCCCCCGCCTTGGCTCGGGCTGCCTGGGCCGCCGGCTCAGGCAATGCCGGCGTGGTGGCCAGCCAGAACCGCACGAACACTGCCAGCGTCTCGACCGAGATGCCGAGGTCCCGCTCCAGCCGGGCCATCCGTCGGTCCAACTGATCGAGGCGCTTGGCGATTGCAGCTTCCCGCTGCTCCGCGGCGTCCGGCGACAGGAAGGACGCGATGGCCGCCTCGGCGATCAGGGACTGAGGCTGGCCGCGCCGCGCGGCATAGTCGGCCAGCAGCCCCATCGTCGCGGGATCCAGATAGACCGAGATCTGAGCCTTCTTCTTGCGTGGGGTCATCGCTATCACAGCTCCATGCCATCATTGGGATCGAGCGAGACCTGACGCGCGACGCCCTGCATGACGCCCGTCATGCGACTGGTCCGGGCCACGTCGTCTTCAGTCTCATCGACCAGATCGATCTCGAACTCGTTCCGCACTTGCTGCGACGTCTCCACCGTCTCTACTCGTGCAAGCTCCGGCTGGCGCCGTTGCTCCGAGCCGGTTGTGTCCTCATCGTCACTTTCCTCGACCATCAGGCTCAGTTGCGATGGCGCGGGCAACGGAAGTACCGTCCAGTCGTCGGTCTGGCGATCGCAAGGAGCCGAGAGCTCCGGCGGATGCAGTACCCGCTCCCTGAACCGCTCATCCTCATAGTAGCGCGCCTTCTTCGCCCGGATCGGCGGCGTGCCGGCCACCATGACGATCTCGTCGGCGGGCGGAAGCTGCATCACTTCGCCCGGCGTCAGAAGCGGACGGGCTGTCTCCGAGCGGGAGACCATGAGGTGACCAAGCCAGGGGGAGAGTCGGTGGCCAGCATAGTTCTTCATGGCCTTCATTTCGGTGGCAGTGCCGAGGGCATCGGAGACGCGCTTGGCGGTG
This sequence comes from Xanthobacter sp. NM-25, assembly GCF_022138605.1. Classification (GTDB taxonomy): domain Bacteria; phylum Pseudomonadota; class Alphaproteobacteria; order Rhizobiales; family Xanthobacteraceae; genus Xanthobacter. The sequence continues at coordinate 64,558 of NZ_JACBFS010000010.1, read as the reverse complement.
CGCTCGTCATTGGTGGCGAAGCTCACCCGCACATGGCAGTTGTCGAGGATGGAGTTGTTCGGCCCGTAGGCCTTCTCGATCTGGTTCAGAGATTGGGCGATGAGGAAGCTCTTTAGCCCGTAGCCCGCCATGAAGGCGAGCGCGCTCTCGAAGAAGTCGAGCCGCCCGAGCGCGGGGAACTCGTCCAGCATCAGGAGAAGCCGGTGGCGACCGGCCTTCGCCTGCAGGTCCTCAGTGAGGCGGCGACCAACCTGGTTCAGGATCAGCCGAATAAGCGGCTTGGTCCGGTTGATGTCAGACGGCGGCACGACGAGGTAGAGTGTGGTCGGCCGGGCACCTGCCACAAGGTCGGTGATACGCCAATCACAGCGCCGCGTCACCTCTGCCACCACGGGATCGCGATAGAGCCCAAGGAAGGACATGGCGGTGGAGAGCACGCCGGACCGCTCGTTCTCGGACTTGTTGAGCAGCTCGCGGGCGGCGCTGGCGATCACCGGATGGGGACCCGCCTCCCCGAGGTGCGCCGTCGTCATCATGGCCGCGAGCGTCGTCTCGATGGGCCGCCGGGGATCGGAGAGGAAGGCGGCGACACCGGCCAGGGTCTTGTCCCGCTCGGCATAGAGCACGTGGAGGATGGCGCCCACGAGGAGGGCGTGGCTGGTCTTCTCCCAGTGGTTGCGCTTTTCCAGGGAGCCTTCCGGGTCCACCAGGATGTCGGCAATGTTCTGGACGTCCCGCACCTCCCATTCCCCGCGGCGGACCTCCAGCAGGGGATTGTAGGCGGAGGACCGCACATTGGTGGGGTCGAACAGCAACACCCGCCCGTGCCGCGCCCGGAAGCCTGCGGTGAGCTGCCAGTTCTCGCCCTTGATGTCGTGGACGATGGCCGAGCCGGGCCAGGTGAGCAGCGAGGGTACGACGAGGCCGACGCCCTTGCCCGACCGGGTCGGTGCGAAGCACAAAACGTGCTCCGGTCCGTCATGGCGCAGATAGTCCCGACCATGGCGCCCCAGCACCACGCCATCGGGCCCGAGCAGTCCGGCTGACCGGATCTCGTCCGGCTCGGCCCAGCGGGCGGAGCCATAGGTCTCGACGCGCTTCGCTTCCCGCGCCCGCCACACCGAAAGCCCGATGGCGGCGGCGATGGACAGGAACCCACCCGAGGCGGCGATGATCGCCCCCTCAACGAAGATGGCCGGCGCATAGGCGTCGTAAAAATACCACCACCAGAAGAAAGCGGGCGGAGGGTAGACGGCCCAGGGCCCCATCAGGAACCAGGGCGGTCCCAGTTGGTCCTGGAAGCCCAGCCGCCAGGCCACGACCTGCGTGGCGCCCCAGGTGGTGGCGAGCACGATGGCGAGGACAAGGAGGATCTGGCCCCAAAGGATCTTGGTCGCGGACATGCGGTGCTCCAGTGATTAGCAAGTTAGAGGCCGAGGCCGCGCTTGCGGCCGAAGGACCAGTCGATGCCGCCGTCTGAGCGGGCGACGCCGGAGATGTGCTTGCCGAGCTGCTTCTCGAGGGACGGCGTCCAGGGCACGAGCTGGAAGCCGAGGCCGTCGTCGATCATGGCGAAGCGGCCAGAGGCGAGCGCGAAGCGCTGGCGATAGGTGCCGGAGACATAGTGTCCCGATCCTGATCGGTTGAAAGGCTGCCCCGTCTCCCCGGAGAGCTTCTCGCCCAGCGCGTCCACTTCCCGCCGGCGCAAAGTCTCGATCAGGTCCCGGGCGAAGGTGACACGCTGGCCGTGGCGCTCGGCCAACCCCTCCCGGACCAGATGGTCGGCGCGGCGTTCCATAGCCTCACGCACCTCGGCGCCGAAGCCGCCTTCGGAGAGCGATGCCGGCGCGCGGCTGAGCGCCTGCCGGTCGAGCCAGGTGGCGCCCGAAGCCGTGACCTGGCGTTCGATGTCAAGGTCGGAGCGGACGGCCAGCGCGACCCGCTGCTGGCCGCGCCCGTCCTCGAACCGCCGAAGCTCCACGATGGCGCCGGGCGCGCCGTCGCCTGCCGCATCGAGGTCGGGCAGCCGGATGTGGTGGGTACGCCCATCCACGCCGTCGACGACGGCATAGGCCGTGCCCTTCAACTCATCATCGAGGCCGCGATCGACGAGACGGCCGATGACGGGAGCATCCAGGCTCTCGCCGGCGAGCACATAGCTGGCCGTGCCCCGCTCGATGCCTTGGGCAGTGAGCGCCCGATGCATCCGCTTGATGATGTCGCCCCGCTCGCCGAGGGCCCGCAGCGTCGCCTCGGCCTTCTCGTCGATCACCCACTGGCCGGGACCGATCTCATCGGCGAGCCCGAGGGCCTCGAGCTTGCGCAGCCGGCCGACTTTCTGCGGCAGGAAAGCGTCCGGCCCGCCATCGGCATGGCGCGCCACGTCGATCACGCCGGCCTCACGCTGGTCCCGAAGCAGCTGACGGTCGAGCTGGGTCCAGCCCTCCGCCTCCACCTGCCGCTCGACGGCGCGGTGGATGTCGAGATCGGTGCGTAGCCCCAGTTCCTGAGTGATCAGGTCCCGCGCGCGGGCGCGCATACCCTCCTTGATGTAGTCGCGGGAGATGACCAGATCCTGGCCGTCATCTGTCCGGCCTCGCACCAGGATATGGAGGTGGGGATTGTCGGTGTTCCAGTGGTCGACGCCAACCCAGTCCAGCTTCGTGCCGAGGTCTTTCTCCATCTGCCCGACGAGATCGCGGGCGAAGGACCTGAGGTCGGCCATGTCCGCCGCATCCTCGGGCGAGACGATGAAGCGGAAATGGTGCCTGTCGTCGGCGCATCGCTCCGCGAAGGCGCAGCCGTCTCCCTCCTCAGCGCCCGGCCCGAACAGGCGGGCCTTCTCCCCATCCCGGGTCACGCCCTCCCGACGCAGATAGGAGAGGTGAGCCGAGAGCGGTGCAGCCCGCACCGAGTGCCGCACCACGCGGGTCTTGATGACCACGACGCGCGAGCGCCCGGTGAGGAACCGATTGGCGACGATGCTCGCCGCCCGGCCGCGGCCGAAGCGCGAGCGGGTGCCCGAGGAGATGCGGCCGGACCGGGAGACGTGCCCGCCGGCCTTCTGGGCCGCCGCGAGGGCTTGGGCGATGAAAGGGCGTGCCCGCTGTGCACGAGAGGAGCGGATGCGGCCCGGCCGGACGCGGAACTCATGCTCATCGGCCATGACGCGCGCCCGCAATGTGCGAGAAAGCAAACAGGACCAATGGCTTGAGCGTTCGACGCACATTGCCAAACAGCGCCGCAATGTGCGTTTGGCTCAAAATTCCCAAGCAAAAACAACCGCCCGACCGCAGCGCACCCTGCGCCCTTTTATCTCGCCATCGATCGGTTGTTTCTTGCCATCGATCGGTTGTTTCTTGCGTCTCCTCTCCAGACATGCGCCCCACTACGAGAAAGCCCGACAGGGTGCGCATAGGCGCGGCCGTACTCATGGCGCGCCTCCCGTGCCGCCGCGAGCAACGAACAGCCCATCAGACTGCGGAACGATCGCCGAGACATCGCGCACGTCACGCACCGGCTGTGCACGATCGGGTGACACCGGATCTGCAGCCGGCACCCGGATCGGCGGCACGGCGAAGATCGAAGACCGGGCCCAGGATGCCGCTTCGACCGCCGGAGGAGCGGACAGCTTCCGCGCGTCGTGCTCGGTTTCACGGTGTGCAATGTCCGACGCCAGCTTGTCGACATAGGCGCGCGTCTCCGCCGGCAGGGGTCGCTCCTTCCGAGCTGCATCATAGCGTCCTGCCCCGGCATTGTAGGCGGTGAGGAAGCCGGGGTTGCCGTAGCGGTCGAACAGCTCCCGCAGATGAGCCGCGCCGGCCATGATGTTGTCGTACGGGTCATAGGGATCGTCGCCGAGGCCGTAATGAATGCGCAGTTCGGCCCAGGTCTCGGGCATGATCTGCATCAGCCCCATGGCGCCCTTCGGCGATGTCGCGCGCGCAGCGCCATCGCTTTCCGCGCGCATCACGCTTCGGATCCAGACGGAGGGAATGTCGAAGCGCTCCGCCGCTTCCGCGATGAGATCCGCGTAGGGTTCGCTCGGTACCGGCAGCTTGTGTGTTGCCGAAGCCTCTGCCGACAGGGCAGCACTCGCCCAGCCGAAAGGCATTCCGGAAAGGAGAATAAAGACGATCGCGCCGCGGCGGGCGCGCGCTCTTTTTGATTTGTCCGTCGGGGGACGGACACGCAGGAACAAATCCGCCTGCAGCATGATGGCCTCTCGAAGCTGATGGTGGTTTTGCTCGGCCGCGCTCAGCGTGTCGGTGCGCGCCAGGCGAAGTGTCCGTCTCCGGCCTCGTCGGTGTAGATCGGCACCGCGCGGCCGATCACGGTGCTGGCCGGCAGTGGCCCGAAGTAGCGTCCGTCGAGGCTGTCGGGCACGTTGAAATTCATGAGGAAGAGCTCGCCTGCGGCGATGCGCCTGCAGCCGCGCCAGACCGGCAGCGGACGCCCCATGCGGTCGCGCTCCAATGCTTCGCCGTACGACACGCCATCCACGGTGATGGAGCGGTCTTTCCGGCAAACCTCCTGGCCGGGAAGCGCCGCCACGCGCTTCATCAGCGGCACACCAGCCCCCACATAGCCGCGCGCCACCAGGAAGCGGTCGAGTGCCGCCGGAGGCGTAATGGCGAGGAGGTCCGTGACCTCGAGCCTGCGCGCCGGCTCGATGGCGTAGAGCCCGATGGGTGCGCTGGCGGAGACGTTCCACACCAGCTTCAGCGGTGTCGGAACGAAGGAGGCCGCCGCGACCCCCATCACCGAGAAATACGTCACCATCGCATAGCCGAAGCGGGTCATTGTTCGCACTCCCGCCGCTTGAGCCAGGCCTGATGGCGCTCGACCGTGTAGGTTCGGAGCGCGTGGCCGGCCGCCAGGCGATTGTGGACATGCCGCCAGTGATCCGGGGCCACGTCGGCCCCATGGATGCCGAGGGCATCGACGGCATCCATGTGCTGGAGCACCTTCTCCACCTTCGGCCAGCCGTCCGCGCGCAGCAGGATCTCGCCGCCGGGGCGCACGAAGGGCAGCGTCTGATAAGCCTCGCCCGGCGCCACGGCCCGCACGATGTCGATGCGCGACACCACGGTGCCGAAGTCGTTCGCAGCCCAACGGACGAGCGCGAAGATGGCGCCTGGGGCGAAGGAAACGATGCGGCGGCTGCGGTCGAGGGTCTGCGCATGGACCGGCCGGCCGAAGCGGATCCAGTTCTCGATCCGTTTCTCGATCCAGGTCAGCTCCACATGGGTGAGCGGATCTGCGGTCGGCGCGGCCGGTGACGGGGCGATGGGTCGGGGAACGGAGTATGGCGCCGGCGTGCTCATCATGAGGCCTCTCCTGAGGTGGGAGGAAATTCACGGGTGAGGAGCTCGCGGAGCATGTCCGCGACGGTCTGGCCGCGTCCGAAGGCGGCGATCTTGATGCGCCCGCGCAGGTCGGCCGTGATGTCGATGGTGAGCCGCGCGGTGAAGGCTTCGGCTGATCCATGGCCAACCGGCCTCGTGTCGGCGTCCTTGATCCAGTGCTCTGGATCGGCCGGACGCGCGGCAAAGCCCTTGCGCGTTCGTTGCCGGGTCATGGCGTAGATCTCGAACCGGCGAGGCCGGCGATCTCGGCGGAGAGCGCAATGATCTCCCGCGCTGCTGGCCCACCCTCGTCGAGCTCGCCGACGAGCCGTCCGGACTGAGCGGACATGGCGAAGGCGACGCGCTGGCCGACAGTGCTCACGAGCACGGGCGGATCGTGATCCGCCAGCGTCTCGGCGGTCTCGCGGGCGAGCACGGTGCGAGCGCCGCAGCGGTTCAGCACGAAGCGCGCGACAAGCTCCGGGCGATAGATGCGCGCCTCGCTGAGGAGGGCGAGCATCTCCGCGGACGCCCATCCATCGAGCGGTGATGGCTGCACCGGGATCAGGACCAGATCGGCGGCGAGCAAGGCCGAGCGCATCAGGCCGGCGACGCGGGGCGGTCCGTCGATGACGACCATGTCGGCATCGCGTGCCAGCTCGGGGGCTTCCCGGTGCAGCGTATCGCGGGCGAGGCCGACGACGCCGAACAGGCGCGGCAACCCCTCGCGGCTGCGCTGCTGCGACCAGTCCAGGGCCGAGCCCTGCGGGTCCGCGTCAATGAGCGTGACACGCTGGCCGCGGCTCGCCCACGCGCCGGCGAGATGAAGGGCGAGCGTCGTCTTGCCGACGCCGCCCTTCTGGTTGAGCAGCGCGACGATCATCGGGATGCTCCCGATGTGTCGGCAAGCATCGCTTTTCCTGCTGTCAAAGGATCGGGAGCGTGAAATCCGTCTTTACGGAAAGACGGAAGACCATCATCTTGAGAAGCGTACGGGAGATGGCAGTTATCCACATCGCCTGCGCGCCTTTTAAGGTTAGACTCTATGTTAGATTCTAAGTTAGGGGTGCAATTTTCATTTTCATCACCTGGGCTTGAGACCTGTTTCGGTTCCCGATGGCACGGGAGGCCCGTTCCCGATGGCACGCCAGTCCGGGTTCCGGATGGCACGAAGGCTTTCACAGCTTTTCCACAGGACGCCGACGGCTCGAAGGTGAGAAGCACCCGCCCGCCAATCTCCACCTCCGTGAACAGGGTGTAGCCCGGCAACGGCTGACGGCGGACGATGTCGCGCAGTTCGAAGGCGAAGCGCTTGAAGGGCGAGAGGCTGCCGGATTTGAGGTGGAGGTGGCGGAAATCGAAGCGCCAGCCCCGGCGCTGCCGCCCGCCATGCTTGCGCACAATCCGGTAGAGCCAGCGCTCCAGCCCGCCCGTGAGGTCGAAATACTCCCGGTCGATGGTGAGGACGAGCGCGTCCTCGACGATGGCGCAATAGAACCAGTCGGGGACGATGAGCTCGATCCCGGCGGGCTTGCCATCCCGATCCGTGCGCTCCTTCCACTCGTTGATCCAGGAGAAGCGGTGGCGCCGGCCCTCCGTTCTCTGGCGGATGGAGGTGGACACTGTGGTGGACTGCAGGCGGTCCAGGGCGGCCTTCAGGCGCTGATAGTCCCTGATCGATGTGCCCCGGCCGACGAACCGAAGGATCTCGTAGGGCGTCGCGGCCATGAAGCGCGAGGTGCGCAGGCCGGCGTCGCGCGCTTCGACGATCTGGCTGGCCGCCCAGATCAGGATATCCGCATCCCAGATGGTGGCCATGCCATGGTCGGGCACCGCCTCGACCCGGATCGCGATGTCGCCGGAGACAAAATCGATGGGGGCGACACGGTGGGTCTTGGCGAGGGAGAAGAAGGGATAGGCCATGAGATCCTGCGCATCGCGGGGCGCGAAGGCGCCGGGGAGTGCGCGGAAGAGCTCAAGCTGTCTGCCAGGTTGCGGAGAGCGGTGCGGTGCGGCCATGACGAAATGGCCGCTCAGCGCGCCAGGCTGCCCGGCAGGACGCCAGACATGGAATGACGCTTGGCCGGCAGGATGGAGCCGCGCGGATCGGAGGTGGAGGTGACGGCGCCTCGGGCCACCCAGGCCTGCAAATCCTCGACGGAATAGACGACGCGTCCGCCGAGCTTGCGATAGGCGGGACCAGTTCCGTAGGTGCGGTGCTTCTCGAGCGTCCGGGGCGAGAGGCTGAGGAAGACGGCGGCTTCCTTGGTGCGCAGATAGCGCGGCGGCAGCGGGACAGCATCGGGGCGCATGGATCGAACCTCCGTGGGCGCTATCGGGCCACTGATCATCAGCGGCGGATGGCGATCACGGTGGCGAAGGGCGGCCGTCGTGAGGGATGGGGAAGTTGAGGGGCGTAAAATGCCCACCCCGAACGTCTCGGCGATGCTGTTATGGTCGCCGACGATGACGCAGGAGCTTGAGATAGCCGCCGGCGATCAGCGCTCGGCCGCCCTTGACGAGACCGATGACGCGATCGCGCAGCGACGAGGTCTTCCAAGGCTCGGCAGCGATGCGCCTCTGGTCATAGAGAGCGAATGCGATGTCGCGATAGCTGGCGCCGTCAGTGCGTCCGTCTGCGGCCAGCATCATGGCGCGCAGGCGCTGTCGCTGCTGTGTGGTCATCCGCGTGTCGGGGAGCGCCGGGCGACCTTCGATGGTGCGCCAAAAGCGGGATAAAGCTTCCACGCGGCCCACGATATCGGTGTCCAGCGGAATGATCGCAGCGATAGGCGCGTCAGAAACAGAGCCCGGCAAGGCAAGGAGTTGGGACGAACGCGCGGCCAAGCCAAGGATGGCAAGCTTCCCCTCAGGGCTACTTTGCACCACAGAAACGTTGTCGAGGACGTTCATGTGTGCGCCGGCCAAGAAATCCGGCGATGGACCAAGAAGCACGACGGCCGGGTCGACGATGGGAGACCACAAAACGGTCTGCTCGACGGCGCTCATGGCAGGGCGTGCTGCGAAATCGCAGCCCCCAGCGCTGCTCCACCTCCCGGGGGAGCGGCTCGGCGTCGGTGCCGGTGGTCACGATGGACTGATAATGATCCTGATAGGCTTCGTCCCGGCGCAGGCATTCCCAGGCGAGGCCTTCGACCGACAGGTCGTCGAAGTAATCGTAGCTGGCGTTATCCCGCCAGCGCGATGTGTCCGGCTTCATTCACTCGTCTCCGCATCAGAGGCGTGCGCATTGAGCAAAGACAATCGGGGATTGAGAGGGGCGTGAGAAGCCGGCTAAAAGGCATCGCGTGATGCGCTTGCGGCATCACCCCTGTCGACTCAGGCGGGGCTGCGGAGAAGGTCTTTATAGCCGCCGGCGGCCATCCATCGTGCTCGGGCAAGATGAGTGTCGTGAACATGACGGGCGCGCTCGGGCTCCCGAGCCGCGTCGATGCCGAACAGCACCGCGGCGATCTCCTCCCAGCCGGCGCCATCCGCCGTTGCATCAAGCAGACGGGCATAGAGCCTGATGTGGGCCCGGTCATAGTCCGTCAGTTCGGGACCCGTCGGTGCAATGTCCTCGAACGCCGCAGTCACCATGTCTGCCTGCCACTTCTCTCAAGATCGGGTTCTTCCCAAAATCCTACACGACTTCCAATGACACCACTGCCACGGTCGCGTTTGTAGAGAATACTCCGTGGTGAAATACTCATCAAGGCGATGCTCTCTCGACCATGGAGATCCGAGAGGTGTTCGCCCGGAATTTGAAGGCTGCGAGGCTCGCCAAAGGCCTGTCGCAGGAAGAGCTCGCCCATCGAGCCGGGATCGACCGCACCTATATCAGCTCGTTGGAGCGCAGCGTCTATAACGCCAGCATCGATGTCGTAGATCGCCTGGCCGGCGCCCTTGAGCTCGACGCCGCCGCCTTGCTGAAGAGACCCGCCGCGGACGTGCCGAGCGGCCCCGAAAACCCGGTCGAGTGAAGCGCGGGACCGGTTGGCAACTGCTGACTTCGAAGTGAGAGCCCCGGCCGGAGCCGGCCGGGGCGTTGGGCGGCTCACTCGCCGCGTCGCCCGCTGGGGCGGGACCAGATCAGCGAGAAGGTGTCGCCGTCCTCGTCGTCGAAGAGGTTGGCGTAGATCGGGGCGTTGAAGCTCGGATCGTCGAGCTTGAGGCCCAGATAGTCGCGCCCCTCGCTGGAGCGCTTGGACCAGGCGGCGCCGATCTCGATCCGACCCACCAGGACCCGGTGGCTGGGAGCATTCTCACCATTGGCGCGCAGCTCGGGGACGATGCGCACACCTTTGGCCTGAACGCTGAGGGTGACGATCTCGCCGGTGAACTCGTTCGCGCCGATCTTCTTGAAAGTGCCGATGGTGGCCATTGTCGATCTCCGTCTTCCGTTTCCGAGCCCGCACCGTTGCGGCCTCGATGGCGATCGAAGGGCGGAAGGCGACTGCCGCCGCACCCCGGCAGGGGCTTGATGGCCAAGGAGGACTTTCTTGTCCCGCGAGGAATGGGCGGAACGCTCAGGGGAAGAAAGCCCGACGCCGCCATTGCGGCAGAGGCGGTCGAGGCGCAGCCGGCCTTCGGCCAGATCAGGCCATGGAAGAGGCCAGCTGGTGCGCGCGATCAACGGTTGGAGATAAGGAGGAGATGGCGATCTCTCACGGGCCCTGCACGAAGGCGGCCCAACCTTCACCGGTGTTGACCTCTTCATTTTCCGGCCATTGCGTGTGCTTCGAACTGACAGGACCAACGGGTGGAACGCTTTCCTCACCGGCCATGCGATGGCTCGCGCGCAACCGCGCGAAGCTTGTCACCAAGCCCTGCCATGCTTGCGCACTCGCGGCCTCGTGCCTCGATCCTTTCGCCGTCGCCATCGCATCCTCGACGACATGGGAAATGTCGCCCCGCTGATTTGCTCTTGCCTGATCGGGTCGTGTCGCTCCAAGGCCCGCGCCAGGGGCTGGACAGAGCGTATGGCGAGGCTGCACTGGTCAGCCTGATGTCCCCATGAGGCAAGGATCGAAGGCCGAGATCGTGTGCACCGCGGGTCAGTTCAAACACCGCGTTACCGCGCCAAATGAGATGGTGGGTATGGATCGTTATGTCGTCATTTCGGGTTGCTCCGGCGGGGGCAAGTCGACACTGATCGCCGAGCTTGCACGCCGTGGCTTTGCCGTGGTCGAGGAGCCAGGGCGGCGCATTGTCGCCGAGCAGATCAGCGGCGGCGGATCGGATCTGCCTTGGGTGGATCTGGCCGCTTTCGCGCGACTTGCGATCGCCATGGCGCTGGAAGACAGGTCCACGGCGCTTGCCCAGAGCGGATGGGTCTTTTTTGACCGTGGGCTTGTCGATGCGGCCGTTGCGCTTGAATACGCAACCGGGGAGCCCATTTCCGAGACGCTCTGCAATGCCCATCGCTACAATCGCACTGTCTTTATGACACCCCCATGGCCAGAGATCTTCAGCGGCGATGACGCGCGCCAGCACGATTTGTCGGCGTCGATTGCCGAATATGAGCGCCTGATCGCAGCCTTTCCGAAGCTCGGCTATGAGGTGACGATCCTGCCCAGGGTATCGGCTGCCGACCGCGCTGATTTCATCATCGGCCAACTGGGAGCCCTGAACCAAGTAGATTGAGGCGTCTCGTTTCACTCCTGTTAGGACCCGAAGGGGTCGATCTCACGGATGATCTGGGAGGCGTCGCCGTCGAACTCGTCGGCAGGCACAACGGACAGAGTGCCGTCACCGGCGCGGAAGATCACGATGACGACCATCAAGGTCTTGGCGAGGCTGAGGGCGAAGGCCTGTGCATCGGTGGAGGACATGGGGTCCGGCTCCTGCTCGAAGCGGAGGAACATCCCCCGCTGACAGGCGCCCGACGGGTCCGGCCGCGGGCCGCAATCACCGTGGAGGCAAAGCCGCAACGGCGGCACGCTGTGCGTAGCCGACCCCTTGCGGGTTGATGGCGTCAGGCCCTCGGTCGGACCAAGGAACAGCGCAGGAAAGCGGGGGTGGTCTCTTGCTCGAAGAGCACCGGGTGCAGCCATTTGCCTGCATGGTCGGGCTCAGGAGGCGCGTTGAGCTCCACCCGTGATAAGCGGTGGTCCCGCTCGCTTGTCCGCTGAAAACCGATGATGGGAACCGCAATCTCGTGAAAAGCGGTGACGCACCGTGAAATCCGATTCCGACGATGAAGGAAGGGCAGCGCTCATGCGCCGCCCGACCCAAACCGGTAGACGGGGATGCCGAGCTTGCGGGCCTTGTCGGCGAGATTGTCCTGGATGCCCGTGCCGGGGAAGATGATGACCCCGATGGGCGTGACCGAGAGCATCTGGTCGTTGCGCTTGAAGGGGGCGGCCTTGGCGTGGCGTGTCCAGTCGGGCTTGAACGCGACCTGCGGCACCTTACGGGCATCAGCCCAGCAGGCGGCGATCCTTTCGGCACCCTTGGGTGAGCCACCGTGCAGCAGCACCATGTCAGGGTGCTTCGCGCGGACCTGATCGAGCTTCGCCCAGATGAGCCTGTGGTCCACCGTGTCGCCGCCGGAGAAGGCGATCTTCGGACCTGCGGGTATCAGCACCTCGGTCTCCGCCCGCCTGCGGGCGGCGAGGAAGTCGCGGCTGTCGATAAGAGCTGAGGTCAGGTGCCGATGGTTCACTAGGGATCCGGCGCGTGGGCGCCAGGCTGAGCCGGTGTGCCGCTCGAAGGCATCGGCGGCTTCATCCCGCATCAGCTCGAAGGCATCGCGGCGCTCCATGAGGCTCTGCCCCTCGACGATCAGACGTTCCAGTTCCACCGAGCGCACCTCGCTGCCGTCCTGCTCCTGCTGGCTACGGCGCTGGCCCTGCTCATTGTCGTCGAGGGTACCGGAGATGCGGCCGGCGGCACGGTGGAAGAGATGGACGGTCGACCAAAGGAGGTCGGGAAGGTCGGGCTCCAGGCGGGTGTCCTGCAGTGTCGCGATCAGCGCATCGAAGATATCGGCGATTGCGCCGGTGATACGGTCAGTTTCGGGAAGCGGCCGGGAATCGGGCTCGTCCCCGAAGGGACGGTAGCCGTAGAGCTGAAGTTCCTGCAGCAGGTGATCAGTGGGAGAAGAGGCGTGGGGTTCGTCGTGCTCGGTGCTCATGGGAGGCTCCGTCGATTGGACCGCAGCCTTGCGGCCTTCATGGCGACGAAGCCGGCGGGCGGGACGGACCTGCACCCCGCGGGAAACGCGGGGCCGGAGCGGCAGCGGAGGATGGCGGAGGCCGGCGATTTTGCTTCGCGATGGAAAGGCGTGTGTCGGGACCCGCGACGCTTGCGTCGTGGGGAAACACCGCCGCCGGAAAATCACCGGCCGGAGCCATTGCCGGTCCGGAACGACTGCCGGCCGATCGCCCTCTGGAAGGCCTGGCTGCGGATCCTCTAGCAACGGTGGGCATCAGAGCGTGACGTCAGAGCATTCCCGCTCCCTGTCGCTCCAGCTCACGGGCTCAGCACCATGAAGCGGCCGACGTCATCAGGTGCAAGCTGACATCGGAGTCCCGCTCGCAACGCGTCGACGCCAAAGGCGCGCAGATCCTCGTTGAAGTCTCCGAGAGCTGGTGAGAGCACGATGGCCTCGATCCCGGCAGAAGCCGCTCGTGCGATAAGGCTGTCCCGTGCCCTGTCGCCGGCAGGATCGTTGTCGCGGACGATGTAGAGCCGCCGCAGGTCGGGTGGGAATGCGACGACGGCAAGGTGAGCGGCCGAGAGCGCCGCTGCCATCGGGAGGCTGGGCAGCACGGTCCGCACGGAAAGGATGGTCTCGATGCCCTCGCCGGTGGCCAGAACGTTGTCAGGCCTGCCGAAGCGAACGGCATGTTCCAGCAGGTGGCCCATGGCACGTCGGGGCGTGGCGATGCTTGCCTTGTCCGATCCGTCGGGAGCGAGCCATGTCCGGTGGATGCCCATGACTCGTTGTCTGAGATCGGTGACGGCGGCGATCATGGCCGGCCGGGGTTGAATGGGCTCGCGTGGATCCGGGCGGTAATAGCAGCGCGGGTGAAAGCGCATGCTTCCGGTTTCGTGCAGAGCCGTGATGCCGCGCTTCCGCAGATACGTCTCCACGATTGTGCCCGGAATCGGCTTTGCGGCCGCAAAGAGACGACATGCCGAGGTGACAGGGTCACGTGAAGGGCTGTTCGTCCTGAACACGGGAGCTTCCGCGACCTGCCAGGATCGGGGCATGTGCAGAAAGGCTTGAGCCTCGGCCACCACGTCGCTGAAGTTGGGCAGACCTCGGCTTTCCCGGATGACGTCGAGGAGATCGCCGTGTTCTCCCGTCGCCGCATCGGTCCATTTGCCGGCATGGCCTTTCACGCTGTCCGTCAGCCGCACGAACATGGAGCGGCCGGGCGAGTTGCGAGCATCGCCCACCTGCCAATAGTGCCCCTGCCGCCGACCCGCGGAGAGATAATGGCGGCAAACTGCCTCCGCCTGCCGCCCCAGCCGCCGTGCGAGATCGTGCGCAGCATCCGTCATAGGGACGCTCCAAGAGAAAAGCCCGCCGTCCGGCCACGCGATGGGGGGATCGCGGAGCCACGGACGGCGGGCCAGGTTGCCCGGGGAGGATTATTCGGCAGCAATCGAGGAGGAGATCACTTCGGGCTCCTCAGTGTCGGCGAGGTCTTCCCCTTCGCCCATGGCCGTTTCGCCGTCGGTCTCCGCCGTCTCTTCGCCGGCGGTGTCGGAGGGCTGGTTCCGCAGCGCCTCCGGGAGCCAGCCGCTGTCGGCAAGGAGGGCTTCTGCCTCCCGTGCCATGTCGCCCTTCTTGAGGTGGGCGATCCGCTCAGCTGCACGTTCCCCCTTCGCCTCGGTCACCGCCTGCAGGATGCGGGCCTTGGTGACCCGGCCGAGGAAGGTGTCAACAGTGGGCCTCCATCCCGCCGCCGCCATGTCGAGCCCTACCGCCTGCGCCAACCGGTCGGCATGGGCGAAGGCGCGGGGACGGCGGTTCCATGCTTCATGCACCGCATTGACCGAGAGGCTCACCACATGGGCGAACAAGGCGGCCTGGCTGTCACGCTCCCACCCGCTCAAGGTGTCCCAGAGCGTGCCCGGCTCCTTGGGCAGAGCCTTGGCCCAGTTTTCGTGCCGGACACGAATGGCCTCGGCCGAAACGCTGTCGTTGAGGCCCGGCGCCTGGGCGTTGAAGGACACGCTCTTGAGGTCGAGCTCAAGGCAGCTGTCCGAGCCGTAGACGTAGAAGGCCTTCAGCGTCAGAGCGTGGACCGCAGCGAGGAAGGCGACATCGGGCTGCTCGCCCAGGGCATGGCGCAGGCCGAGGGTGCGATGGGTGGTCAGCTCCGTAAGTAGCCGATCGGAGATCGGCGCGAGGCCGTCTTCTTCCTCGGGCTCCGCAGGTGCATCACCTACGGCTGCTTCCTGACGAGGGGCCGAGGCCGCATGGTCTTCTCCATCGGTCCCGGCGGGAGCTTCATCGTCCTGCACGACCGGCACCTCGTCCTCCGGGCAGACATATCCCCGCTCCACCCGGAGCTTGCCGTCCTGGGCGATGCTGACGAAGGCGCCGGCGCGGCCGACCTCCGCCGGATCGAACGCGAGGGGGCGCGTCTCAAAGGCCTCCAGCACCGCCTCGAGCTCACCGAGCCGCGCATCGACCTCCTCGGGAAGCTCGTCGGCATCGGCATATTCTTCGGAGAGGCGATCATATGCGGCCTGGGCCCTCGCCCGAGCTGCCTCCTCCTCCTCGGTCAGGGGCGTCGGCTCACCCCGCAGCTGGCGCAGGCCGTAGGTGTGGCCATAGGCAAAGTCCGGCGCCACCTCGATCCACTTCCAGCCTTCGCCGCGGATCCCGTCGGCCTCAATGGCGAGCTTTGCCGCCACCATGCGATCGACGAGGGTGACATCCTGCAGCCAGCCGCCGTCGTCCCCCTGGAACAGGTCGCGCAGCACGGTGCCGCCAGCCGTCTCATAGGCCCCGATGCCGATGAAGCGGGCCCGCTTGTCGGATGCCCGCACCGCACCCTCCGTCATCATGCGCCGGATCGCATGGGGTTGCTTGTCGTAAGCCTGGGCGAGACGCTCCAGCACCTGCTCCTGCCGCTCATGATCACCCGACACGGTGAAGGCCATGAGCTGGTCGAGGGTGAGGCCATCCTCGGCATAGACGTCGAGCAGCTTCGGCGAGACGGAGGCGAGCTTCAACCGCTGCTTCACCACTGCGACCGAGACGAAGAAGGCGGCCGCGATCTCCTCCTCGGACTGGCCCTTCTCCCGCAACGCAAGGAACGCCCTGAACTGGTCGAGCGGGTGCAGCGGTGCGCGCTGGACATTCTCGGCAAGGGAATCCTCCTCGGCAATGCCGCCTTCGCGCAGGATGCAGGGCACGGGAGCCGTCCGGGCGAGGCGCTTGCGCTTCACCAGCAACTCCAGCGCCCGGTAGCGCCGGCCGCCGGCCGGGATCTCGTACATGCCGGTCTCGACGCCATCAGCATCGATCACGGTGCGGACATTGAGGCCCTGGAGCAGGCCGCGCCGGGCGATGTCCTCGGCGAGTTCCTCGATGGAGACGCCGGCCTTCACCCGGCGGACGTTGGACTGGCTGAGCACCAGCTTGTTGAAGGGGATGTCCCGCGAGGACGAAAGGGTGATCTTCTGAACGGACGTGGCCATGGGATGCTTCTCCGCGACGGGCGGCCGGAGAACCTCTCTCTCAACTTCGAACCCGTCACGAAGCACGGCGCCACCCTCTTCCTCTGAGGGCAGCGCCGCAAAGCCGATGATCCGGAACAACGCAAAGCCGGAGACACGGCAATCCCCATCTCCGGCTTTGCGGATCTCAGGGAGCGCGATCGAGGAGCTTCTTCGCCCGCGCCTCCAGATCGAGACGGGCGTCCTGGTGCGGCTTGTCCCGCGCCACGGCGGTGATGCCCTGCACGAAGTCGAAGATGCTCTCGGGCTTGCGCCCCTCCTCGGCGAGCACGGTCTCGATCACCTTCTGCGTCTCCGCCTTGGAGAAGCCCTTGCGGCGCAGGAACTTGGTGCGGTCCTCGTCGCTGCGCGCTACGATGCGCTCGCGGGCCGCCCTGATGCCGTTGACGAAGGGCATGGGGGAGGAGTTGGCAAAGCGCTCCAGGGCCGGCGCGGCCTGATGGGCGAAGCGGGATGCGGCATACTTCGAGTGGCGGATGGTGATCTCCTCGAAATCCTCCACGCCCCACAGGTTCCGGTTCTGGCAGACCGCCCTGAGATAGAAGCTCGCGATGCCCAACGTCTTGGCGCCCACCTCTGAGTTCCAGCAATAGAAGCCGCGGAAGAACAGGTCGGGGGAGCCGTCCGGGAGCCGCCCGGCCTCGATGGGGTTGAGATCGTCCACCAGGAAGAGGAAGACGTCCCGGTCGGAGGCGTAGAGCGTGGTCGTGTCCTTCGTGATATCGACGCGGGGATTGTAGATGCCGGTCGACCAGTCGAGCACGCCAGGCACTTTCCAACGGGTGTCCCCGGTGCCGTTGCCGGCGATACGGCGCACGGCGTCCACCAGCTCATGGTCATAGATGCGGCCATAGTCGGGGCCGGTCACAGCCCGGAGCTCGACGCGGCCGTCCTCCACCTCCAGTGTCTTCACCTGTTCGGCGCGGTGCGTGAGCAGGCCGTGCTGCAGGTTGATGCCGGCGAGCGGCGCCGGAAGCTGGCGCAGATAGGAGGCCGGCGCGCCGATGAGGCTCGCAAGCTGGCCGAAGCTCCAGTGGGTCGGCGCAACCGGAGCCTCCGCCCCGGGCAGCGTGAGCGTCAGCCGGTCTGGCACCTCGCGGCTCGCCTCGACGCGGATGGCGGCGCTCTCCACGGTGCGCGTCCGGCTCCGGTCGGACCGACCGCGCACCGCGCCATACAGCTCAGACAGGGACAGATAACGCTCGTCCGCCGGCCGGGAAAACCACTCGGAGGACACACGGCCGTTCCGCTCGCCGCGGCTCGCATCCACCTTGTAACCGCCGGCCGCTTCCCGGCCCGCATCTAAAACCTCAACCTCAGTCATGGGACTAAACTCCACGACGGGCGCCGGGAGCCTCTCTCCCTGCCCTCAACCCGTCACGGAAATCCGCTCCAACCTCTCACTCTCGATCGCGCGGATGAGGGGCTCAACCTCCCCACCCCAAAAACGCGTCGCTCCGATGGATGGCATCCCGCCGCATTGACGCGAGAGAGGGCGATGCTGCCATTACCTCTGGAGTGCGCCAGAAGCAGAAGTTCGCTGCGGTGAGGACGAAGGGCCGGTTTGGGGCCGGGAGCGGACTGTCCGGTTCTGGCCGAGAAACTGAGAAAGCGGACGTTCGGTCAACGACCCCATGGCCGTCATTGGAGATCCGCGTAAGTTCTGTCTGATATTGGAGCGGACATATCGGGCCAGGCTTATGAAGGTTTTGGTGTAGATGGGGGCGAAGACGGTAAAATCGGAGCAGATTTAAACCGATCCCACAGGTCGCCAATTGAACGCCAAGCGTCTGACAGCAGGGCGAGGATAAAACCCGCTACCGCCTTCACTTCGGCGGGATACACTACCCATAAGAGTGCACCAATCAGCACAATATAGACTGCGAATACCGGGACAACTGATAATCGATAAACCCATCGAGCGCGAGAGACTGGTCGGATCACCAGTTCAACCCACTGCTTCTCGGACATGAAGGCGTAAAGGCGCTGCCGCCATTGCGCGCGCACTTGCTTGGCGAGGACATCAAATCGCCAATTGGAAAGCACCGTGGTCAGCAAGCTCGCAAACAGCAGAGCCGCCGCACCCAACGAGGCAATGTTCATCGCAGAGGAGTTGGTTGTAGCCGAACGCAAAGCAAATGCCGCACCCGCGATGGCTGAATCTCGCCAAAGAGCAGACAAAAGATCGCGCGTGGCTGTCTGCGATCGCGCAACGTCTTCCTGCAGGGCCTTCCGGAGATCGCCTAAAGATTTGATTGCTTCCTTGCTGTCGTCTTGCAGGTGGAAAGCAAAGGCCTCTCGAGCGCTGGCCAACGCGTGGTCCAACACGCCTGCAAGACCCATGGGCCACTTGGCCTTCTCCGGCCAGTACAACGCCAAGTGGTTGTTGAGCAGGTGGAACTTCGTCTCGGTGTCACGCCGTTGATCGTAGACCCACCGGACCGCTTCCGTGACAATGTCAAAAAGCTGAGATTGCGGCTTGGTGAGATCGACATCAGCGAAGGCAGATCTGGCGCCCTTCAGCACGACCTGTCTAGCCTCATCAGAGGCTCGAATTTCGGTTGGCAGGCAAAAAATCAGGTTCCTGACGGCAGCTTCTTTCCAAGAGGCTAAAACACCGGAACTCTCATCACCTGGAATCATAAGGTACCAGGGTCTGATGTCAGTTGGAGCCAACAGATAGCTCTGGTCCCGAACCAACCGTCGTGGGCTGTCAAAGGTGTCTTCGAAGTGCTTGTGTTCGATCGCGCTCCCCCAGGGCGAATAGACGCATGATCTCGTAGAAAAGGGCAAAAAGTCTTCGGCGATCCAGATTTTGCGAACGCCACGCATGAACTCTGCATCACTGAGGGCGGCCTCGAAGCCTCTTCGAGTGACAAAATACGCCGCCTCCGCTTCGATGTTCTTCGTCAGACGAACGGCAACAGCTTCGCCCTCTATGCTCGACACGTCCCCATTTGCGAGGTCAACTTCCCCGCTGATGCTCCCAAACACAGCCAGCTTTCCTCGCTTGGCCTTGGCCAGCGCTGAGGCCAATTCAGAAATCCGTTTGAAGTCCACAGCGGTGATTTTCGGGACCTGATCGACTCGGCAGACCGAATTCGTCTCGGCAAAGATCGCATCTTTCGATGCGGCCATTCGCTGAAACAGGACACCGAGTTCGATCATCTCATCGAGCGTCATAGGTTCGTCAATCGGCTGGTCGTGATGGTGATGACGGTACCCGCTTCAGTCGTCTTCGTTTTCACGGTATCTGAAGCCTGCTCCGGCACATCGATCTTCACACCTTCAGCAGTCTTATACTTCTGTGGACGCTGCTTTTTTACTGCACCTTTGTCGAACTTGAAGACCTCGCCTTCCATGCCCTTTTTGGCCAAACCTTTGTCGAAGCTGGCCCTCACTGCAGCGCTGCCATGTGCGCCGAAAAATTCTGCGAAGAACTCGGCGGCATCGAACTTATCGCGCTTCTGAACCGTGTCGTAGTACCGATCACGCACATTCTGCGTGATATCGTTCGGCAGGTCGCTTTGATGCTTTTTGACCACCTCAACGACCAGTTCCTCGACAGCTTGAGTCATTTGCTTGTCATCGAAGAGGCGCTTGCATGCAAGAAATCCACGGAAGAAGTCGGTGATCTCGTGACGAACGGTTTTGTCTACAACAACGATGTTGTCATCGTCATCGCCATCGACAAGCTCGATTAAGGCAGACTTTTGCAGAGCGTCAGCCGATTTCGTGAACGAATTCGCGATTGCCTTCAGGATCGCCTTTGCATCGTCGGTAATATCATAAGTGACTGCCTCTTCATGGTCGTATTTCAGCACGGACAACAGCTTGCGCTGCCCGGTGACGAGCGTCATCAAGATCATCACGCCTGGCTTGATGCGCTTATCCCTGCCAGCGTGAAATGTCTGCGCGAGCGTCTTTGACACCGGTACGAACTGGCTTTCGTCATCCAGGACCTGCCTCAGCAGTGTCCTGGTTATGGAACCGTCGGCGAAGGTGAACCGGTTTCCTCGTAACGTCTCCATCGCCCTCTCGAGGAAGAAATCCTCGAATTCCCCTATGGGCGTCTCATCAAGCAAGATCGGCTCATCGTTACGATGATGAACGACATGAAAGATGAACTTGTCGATCGAGAGATTTTCGATCTCTTCTTCTGAGAGCTGCAATTGCTTTCCCCCAATGAAATCACACGGAGCGCAAGCTACAGATTCCGCTCAGAAACGCAATTCGTTTGCGTTTTGTTCTATCATGGGCCGGAGGCGCTGTGAAGGCTTCTGACAGGCTCGCCAGGGCAGGAAATTTGCGTTAGCGCGCGGTCCAGCTGAGCCAGCAAAAGCGCTGGTCTTTCCGTCCGCTTGTGACGGTAGGCCGTCGGAGGCGCCTCAAAAGCAGCCAGCCCGCTCTCCACCCCAAGATCGACATGCAGGCAACATATCCTGCGCGTCAAAGCGGCCATCCGGGCCTGCTCGGATGGCCGCCCGACGTCAGATTTCTGTCCGCTCTGCCAGCAGCAGTGCGTCCTCCACGTCGACACCAAGATATCGGACGGTGTTCTCAATCTTGGAGTGACCGAGCAAGATCTGGATGGCGCGGATGTTGCCCGTCGCCTTGTAGATCATGGACGCCTTCGTGCGACGGAGCGAGTGCGTGCCATACTCCTCTTGGCGCAGGCCGATCGCGGTCACCCATTCGTTAACGAGGCGAGCATACTGCCTTGTGCTCATGTGGTGCGAATGATCGATCCGACTCGGAAAGGCATAATCCTCGACGGTGCCACCGCGCCGTTCCAGCCAGGCCAGCAGGCTCGCTCTCACGTCGCTGGTGATCTCGAACTGGACGGGCCGCCCCGTCTTCTGCTGGACGACGATCGCGCGAGTCCTAATCCCCGGACCGGCGACCACATCACGGATCTTGATCTTGACCAGGTCGCAGCCGCGAAGCTTGCTGTCGATGGCCAGATCGAACAGCGCACGGTCACGAATGCGTCTTTCGCGATCGAGGAAGAATCGAATTGCCCAGATCTGTTTCTGAGTGAGAGGGCGCTTGGTGCCGACCAGCTTTCCGGCATTCCAAGCTGCACGCTCGCGGCTGGCATCGTCAAATTGAGAATGGCCCATGTGAGTTCTCTCTGGCCTTGATTGGCCGAGGGAGAAACATCAAGGGCCCCTTCCGCAAAAGGGGGCCGGTAGCTAACTGGCCGCTTTTGGTTCTGAAGTATCAATAGCGGACTGTTCGAATTCACGCGCCGTCCGCAAGTGGGGCGTAGATCCCGCCCCACCTAATACCCTGACAAATGCCAGTGTGGATCAAGGATCAGTACTGCCCGCGAAGTCAGAGGTTCACGAGTGCCACCAAGACCCGCGGGAAGGCTATAGAGATGGACGACCTTCTGCTCGGCATCGACGCCTGACGCTTCCAAAGGCGGAAATCCCGATGACTCATCGAAGCCTGATTGGCATGGTTTGTTTACGCCAAGTGACCCATGATGAGGAGAGGAGACAGCTCGAATGGCCGAAACCTCAATCGAATGGACCGATGTGACTTGGAACCCGGTAGCGGGATGTACCATCGCTACGGCTGGTTGCACCAACTGCTATGCCATGCGTATGGCGGCGCGGCTCGAAGCAATGGGCGTGGACAAGTACATCGGGACCACGCGCAAAAGCGGCGGACGAGCAAAGTGGACGGGCCAAATTGTTTTGGACCCGCAGGCGCTGACAATACCCATGACGTGGAAACGGCCCCGTAAGGTCTTCGTCAACTCCATGTCCGATCTCTTCCACCCTGATGTGCCAGCAGATTTCATCGCACAAGTTTGGGCCACTATGGCAGCCACGCCACATCACACCTATCAAATATTGACCAAGCGACCTGAGCGGATGACGGAAGTCCTATCGGTGGCCGAATTCGCCGTACTCCCCAATGTTTGGCTCGGCACCAGCGTCGAAGACAGTCGCGTTGTGCATCGCCTCGACAGCCTCCGTCAGGTACCCGCTGCGGTCAGGTTCGTATCCTTCGAGCCACTGATTGGATCTGTCTCCGGTGCTGAGCTGCTCGACATCCACTGGGCGATTATCGGCGGAGAGTCCGGGCCTGATGCGCGCCCAATGGACCCGACTTGGGTCGATGAGATCCACGACGCCTGCCGTCGGGCGGGTACAGCTTTCTTCTTCAAGCAGTGGGGGGGCAGGAACAAGAAGGCCACCGGCAGGACCTATCGCGATCAAACGTGGGATGAACTACCGAGATTTAGTCCCACTTGCTAACCGGTAGTTTTCGTGGAG
Source organism: Xanthobacter sp. NM-25 (assembly GCF_022138605.1). Classification (GTDB taxonomy): domain Bacteria; phylum Pseudomonadota; class Alphaproteobacteria; order Rhizobiales; family Xanthobacteraceae; genus Xanthobacter. The sequence continues at coordinate 42,213 of NZ_JACBFS010000010.1, read as the reverse complement.
TTATGCGCAATCTGGGGGCAACGCATGGCAAAAGACGGCTTTCGATGGGTAGTTGGTCAATCAGCGCCGAAGATCGAGTGCCATAGCAATGCCAAGCTCGACCTGCTTGCAGCCTATCTAGATCGGTACTTTGAGACCGTCGCTTCTCAGCCCCAGATCGACAATATCGCCATTACATTGGTCGACGGGTTTTCCGGGGGCGGCAAGTATCAGCTTTTCGGGGAAGAACGTCCCGGCTCGCCACTGGTGCTCCTGGAGGCGGTTAAACGGGCCGAACGCCTTCTCAACGAAAGCAGGCGAAAACCCCTGATCCTTGATGCGAAGTTCTACTTCATCGACGCCAATAAGGATGCAGTAGATTATTTGCGTCAGACCCTCACCGACAAGGGCTATGGCGACGACATTAACTCCGGCCGTATTATAATTCTCCCCGGCGAGTTCGAGGCTTTGTGGGTAGATGTCCTAAATGGAATTCGTTCTCGCCAACGCGCTGGTCGGTCTCTCTTCGTTTTGGACCAGAAGGGGTGGAATCAAGTCCAGTTCGCTACCATCCGGACCATTCTTAGAGATTTGCCGAAGGCCGAAGTGTTGCTGACCTTCGCGGTCGACTGGTTGCTGTCCTACCTCAATGAGGGGCCGGCGTTCGCGAGCGCCATGGCGAAAATAGGTATTCAGGGTCAGCAGCTTGCAGAGTATATCGAAGCCCGCGGAGAAGCGGGCTATCAGTACGTCATTCCTCGCCTACTCGCGAGGGACATCCAGCAATTGACCGGCGCGCCGTTTTTCACGCCGTTCTTTTTGAGGTCGCAGCAAGCCGGTCGCCACTTGTGGCTCGTCCACCTATCGAAAATCGTCACCGCGAGAAATGTGATGGTTGAGAGCCACTGGACCGTGGGAAACACGTCGCTTCACCGCGGCACCGCAGGTCTGAACATGCTTGGCTTTGACCCGCACTGGGCGGACGGCGTCGCCTTCGACTTCGGTTTCGACGCCCAGGCCCAAGCCGACATCAATACGGCGATTATTGACCAGTTGCCGCACCGGGTCGAAGCCCTTGAACGGCGATGCGTTCCAACCGTGGGTCACCTCATCGAGGAAATCGCAAACGACACCGCTGCTACCCGAGACCAGATGGAGGCCAGCATCATGCTGCTCTGTCAGGAACGTCAGATCGATTTGGTGAGCGCTGCAGGTTCGCAGCGGAGGCCGGGCGCAAAACCAGCGCCCGGCAATTTCATAAGGCTATCGCGGCAATTGCTCATACCCGGTATCGCAATGCCGTCGAGATAAAGCCTTTGGGCGCGGGGCAACGTTAGTTGCACAGACCGCTTTCGGGCACAGCCATAAGGGTGACGAACGACCGGGATGGGGGCGCAAAGCCGACGTCGCTGCAAGCGACGTCGAGGGGCCTCTATGGGTCAACAGCGCTATTTTCCTGACCACGGTGATGTCAGAGCTATTGGCCCTTTTGCCTGTCTTTTCACGCCACACTGCGATGGCTCATTCCTGTTGTTGAATCTCCCCCAATTCCCCCTTCTTTAATCATCCCCGTCCGGGAAGCCCTTGCATCGCGCCCGGCCACGGCGGGGATGACATGGCGGCTTCAGCTTACAGTTCGGAAGGCCTGACGCGCGGCGTGCGTATGTTGCGCACCGCACTCGGCCCGGTGATCTCCCGTCTTCTCGATGATCCCACTGTCGTCGAGGTCATGCTCAATCCGGACGGTCGCCTCTGGGTTGACCGGCTGTCCGAAGGCCTCGGCGCTACGGGCGAGCGGCTATCACCCTCTGACGGCGAGCGCATCATCCGCCTCGTCGCGCACCATATCGGGGCTGAGGTCCATGCCGGTGCCCCGCGGCTCTCCGCCGAGCTGCCCAGGACGGGAGAACGCTTCGAGGGACTGCTCCCGCCCGTCGTAGCGGCTCCAACCTTCGCCATCCGCAAGCCCGCCGTCGCCGTGTTCACGCTCGACGACTACGTGGCCTCCGACATTATGTCTGCGGCGCAAGCCGAGGCCCTACGCAAGGGCGTGGCATCCCGCGCCAACATCCTGGTGGCGGGCGGCACCTCCACCGGCAAGACCACCCTTACCAATGCCCTCCTCGCCGAGGTGGCCAAGACCTCCGAGCGTGTCATCCTGATCGAGGACACACGTGAGCTTCAGTGCGCTGCGCCCAATCTCGTAGCTCTGCGCACCAAGGACGGCGTCGCCTCGCTCTCGGATCTGATCCGCTCGTCGCTCCGCATGCGTCCGGACCGCATTCCCATCGGCGAGGTGCGCGGTGCGGAAGCCCTGGACCTGCTGAAGGCGTGGGGCACGGGCCATCCCGGTGGGATCGGCACCATTCACGCCGGCAGCGCTATGGGCGCCCTGCGACGGCTCGAGCAGCTCATCCAGGAAGCCGTCGTCAGCGTCCCCCGCGCACTGCTCGCCGAGACCATCAACCTGATCGCCGTGCTGTCGGGCCGCGGTGCCGCACGCCGGCTCACCGAACTCGCCCACGTCGAAGGGCTTGGCCCTGACGGTGACTACCGGATCTCGCCCGCGATCTCTCCCACCGAAGAAGGAACCTCCCTGTGAAGACAAGCTTTGTCTCTCGCCATCGCCGCCTGCTGCGAACCGCCGTGGTGGTCGTCGCCTTCGCCTGCGCGGTATCCGCTGCCCATGCCTCTGGTTCTTCCATGCCGTGGGAGACACCGTTGCAGTCGATCCTGGAGTCCATCCAGGGGCCGGTGGCCAAGATCGTGGCGGTGATCATCATCATCTCGACCGGCTTGGCGCTCGCCTTCGGCGACACCTCGGGCGGGTTCCGACGGCTGATCCAGATCGTGTTCGGCCTCTCCATCGCCTTCGCCGCCTCCAGCTTCTTCCTTTCCTTCTTCTCCTTCAGCGGCGGGGCGCTGGTCTGATGGCGAGCGATGCGGGCGAGGTGCCGGGGTTCTCCGTTCCGGTCCACCGAGCGCTCAGTGAGCCGATCCTGCTCGGCGGCGCGCCGCGGGCGCTGGCCATCTTCAACGGCACGCTCGCCGGCGCCGTCGGACTGGGGCTCCGGCTCTGGCTCGTGGGCCTTGCCCTCTGGGCGATCGGCCACCTCGCCGCCGTCTGGGCTGGCAAGCGCGATCCGCTCTTCGTCGACGTGGTGCGCCGGCATCTGCGCATCCCCTCCCACCTGTCAGTCTGAGGAGGGGACGCACCATGATGAACCTTGCCGAGTATCGCGGACACGGGAGCCGGCTCGCAGACTATCTGCCTTGGGCGGCCCTGGTCGGCCCTGGCACCATCCTCAACAAGGACGGCAGCTTCCAGCGCACCGCGCGCTTCCGCGGGCCGGACCTCGATTCCGCGGTGCCTGCTGAGCTGGTGGCGGTGGCGGGTCGCCTCAACAGCACCTTCCGCCGCCTCGGCTCCGGCTGGGCACTGTTCGTGGAAGCCCAGCGGCACGAGGCGGGAGCCTATCCCGAGAGCCTGTTTCCCGATCCTGCTTCCGCGTTGGTGGATGCCGAGCGGAAGGCCGGGTTCGCCGAGGCCGGAATCCATTTCGAGTCGAGCTACTTTCTCACCTTCGCTTGGCTCCCCCCGGCGGAGGATGCCGCGCGGGCGGAGAGCTGGCTCTATGAGGGGCGTGGGGACGAGGGTGTCGATCCCCGCGAAGCATTAGATGGCTTCGTCGATCGCACGGACCGCGTCCTGAGGCTGGTCGAAGCCTTCATGCCTGAGTGTCGCTGGCTCGATGACACGGAGACCCTGACCTATCTGCACGGATGTGTCTCGACCCGGCACCAGCGGGTGCGTGTCCCCGAAACGCCCATGTATCTGGACGCGCTCCTCGCCGATCAGCCACTGACCGGCGGGCTCGAGCCCATGCTCGGGGACCAGCACCTGCGCGTGCTCACTATCGTCGGCTTTCCCACGGCAACCACGCCCGGGATCCTCGACGATCTCAACCGGCTGGCCTTTCCCTATCGCTGGTCAACCCGCGCCATCCTCCTCGACAAGACCGACGCCACCAGGCTCCTCACGAAGATCCGCCGGCAGTGGTTCGCCAAGCGCAAGTCCATCGCCGCCATCCTTAAGGAGGTGATGACCAACGAAGCGTCGGTACTGGTGGATTCGGATGCCGCCAACAAGGCGGAGGACGCAGATCTCGCCTTGCAGGAGCTCGGCGCCGACCATGCCGGCATCGCCTATGTCACCGCCACAGTGACGGTCTGGGACGCCGATCCCCGCATCGCGGACGAGAAGCTCCGGCAGGTGGAGAAGGTGATCCAGGGCCGGGACTTCACGGCCATGGTGGAGACCCTCAATGCAGTGGAGGCCTGGCTGGGCAGCCTGCCGGGACACGTCTACGCCAATGTCCGCCAGCCGCCCGTCTCCACCCTCAACCTCGCCCACATGATCCCTCTCTCCGCAGTCTGGGCGGGCGACGAGCAGGACACGCATTTTGCCGCGCCGCCGCTGTTCTACGGCAAGACGGAAGGCGCCACCCCCTTCCGCTTCTCCCTCCATGTGGGGGATGTGGGCCACACGTTGGTGGCGGGGCCGACCGGCGCCGGCAAGTCGGTGCTGCTGTCACTCATGGCGCTGCAGTTCCGGCGCTATGCCGGAGCCCAGGTGTTCGCCTTCGACTTCGGCGGCAGCATCCGGGCGGCGGCCCTCACCATGGGCGGCGACTGGCATGATCTCGGTGGAGGTCTCGCGGAGGACAGCATCGCCCTCCAGCCGCTATCACGCGTGGACGAGCTGCGCGAGCGAACTTGGGCGGCCGACTGGATCGTGGCGATCCTCGCCCGCGAAGGTGTCTCCACTGCCCCGGAGGTGAAGGAGCACATCTGGTCGGCGCTCTCCTCGCTCGCCTCCGCTCCCATCGAAGAGCGGACGCTCACCGGCCTTGCCGTCCTTCTCCAGTCCAATGCCCTCAAGCAGGCGCTGCGCCCCTATTGCATCGGCGGTGCCCATGGCCGGCTGCTTGATGCCGAGACCGAACATCTGGGGCAGGCCTCCGTCCAGGCCTTCGAGACCGAGGGGCTGATCGGCACCAGCGCCGCCCCGGCGGTGCTCTCCTATCTCTTCCACCGCATCGAGGACCGGCTCGACGGGTCTCCCACCCTCCTCATCATCGACGAGGGGTGGCTCGCCCTCGATGACCACGGCTTCGCCGGGCAGTTGCGGGAATGGCTCAAGACCCTGCGCAAGAAGAACGCCAGCGTGGTGTTCGCCACGCAGTCTCTGTCCGATATCGATGGCTCGGCCATCGCCCCCGCCATCATCGAGAGCAGCCAGACCAGGCTACTTCTCCCGAACGAGCGGGCGGTGGAACCCCAGATCACGGCTATCTACCGCCGCTTCGGCCTTAACGACCGACAGATCGAGATCCTCGCCCGGGCGACGCCAAAGCGGGACTATTACTGCCAATCCCGGCGCGGCAACCGCCTCTTTGAGCTCGGGCTCTCGCAGGTGGCGCTCGCTTTATGCGCCACTTCATCCAAGACCGACCAGGCTGCGCTCTCGCAGGTGTTGGCCGAGCACGGGGGCGATGGCTTCCTCGCCGCCTGGCTGCGGTACCGCGGCCTCGGCTGGGCGGCCGACCTCATCCCCACCCTCGACAATCTGGAGACACCCTCATGATCCGCCACTCTTTGCGGGCGGCGCTCGTCTCCGCGCCGCTCCTCTTATGCCCGCTGGCGCCGGCTGCCGCGCAGTACGTCGTCTACGACCCCTCCAACTATGCCCAGAACGTCCTTCAGGCCGCTCGGGCGCTGCAGCAGGTCACCAACCAGATCACCTCCCTGCAGAACGAAGCACAGATGCTGATCAACCAGGCCCGCAACCTCGCGAGTCTGCCATACTCCTCCCTCAGCGCGCTCCAGCAGTCCGCCCAGCGTACCCAGCAACTGCTCGGGCAGGCCCAGAAGATCGCCTATGACGTCAGCGCCATCGATCAGGCCTTCCAGAGTCAATACGGCTCCGTCTCCCTGAGCACTTCGGATGCACAACTCGTCTCCCAGGCGAAGACGCGGTGGGAGACCACGCTCGCCGGCCTTCAGGATGCGATGCGGGTGCAGGCCGGTGTCGTCGGCAATCTCGACACCAACCGGACGCAGTCCTCCACATTGGTGGACCAGAGCCAGGCGGCAACCGGCGCGCTGCAGGCCATGCAGGCCGGCAACCAGCTTCAGGCGCTCCAGGCCCAGCAGCTCTCCGACCTCACCGCCGTGGTCACGGCCAACGGCCGAGCGCAGGCTCTGTCGGAAGCCGAGCGGGCAACTGCGGTGTCGGAAGGGCAGGAGCGCTACCGGCGCTTCTCCACCGGGTCGAGCTATCAGCCCGCCGCCGTCACCATGTTCCACGGCAAGTGAGGCGTGGCCATGGACCGGGACACCGCGCTTCGAACCCTCATCGTCGCCGGCCTCGTGGGCGCAGTGCTGGCTGCGCTCGCTGCCGCCGCAGGTCGACGACCGGAGCCCAACGTCGTCGCAAGAGGGAGGATCGCGCCCGTCTCGTCGGTAGATCTCAAGAGCTGCGCCCAGATCGAGACGGCCGACCCCATCGATCCGCGCTGCGCCGCGCTCTGGGAGCAGAACCGCCGCCGCTTCTTCGGCGAGTCCGTTGAGGGAGTGATCCGATGAACGACGTAGGGGTCATCGACACCTTCCTCAACACCTTCACCAGCTACATCGATTCCGGCTTCGGCCTGATCAAGGGAGACGTGACGGGCCTCTCTTCCATTCTGATCGCCCTCGACATCACGCTCGCCGGCCTGTTCTGGGCCTGGGGTGCCGACGAGGATGTGATGCGCCGGCTGGTCAAGAAGACCCTCGCCATCGGCTTCTTCGCCTGGATCATCGGCAACTTCAATTCCCTGGCCCAGATCGCCTTCGAGAGCTTCGCCGGGCTCGGCCTCAAGGCCGGCGGGTCGACCATCAGCACGGCGGACTTCCTGCGGCCGGGGCGTCTTGCGGAAGTGGGGCTCTCGGCCGGCCAGCCGCTGCTCGATGCGGCAAGCCAGCTCACCGGGCCAGTGGCGATCTTCGTCAATGCCGTGCAGATCGCCGTGCTGCTGATCTCTTGGCTCCTGATCCTGATCGCCTTCTTCATCCTGGCGGTGCAGCTCTTCGTCACCCTTATCGAGTTCAAGCTGACGACGCTGGTGGGCTTCGTGCTCATCCCCTTCGCTTTCTTCGGCAAGACCGCCTTCCTCGCCGAGAAGGTGCTCGGCAATATCGTCGCCTCGGGCGTGAAAGTGATGGTGCTTGCCGTCATCGTCGGCATTGGCTCAACGCTGTTTTCCCAATTCGCCTCCAGTTATGGCGATGCCCAGCCGACCATCAGCCAGGCCCTGTCCGCTGTCCTGGCCGCGCTGGCGCTCTTGGGCCTCGGCATCTTCGGTCCCGGAATCGCGACGGGACTGATCACGGGCGCGCCCCAGCTCGGGGCCGGCGCTGCCGTGGGGGCCGGGCTTGCCGCGGGTGGTGTCGCGCTCGCAGGCCTCGGTGCCGCGGGCCTCGCCGCTCGCGGGGCTGGCGCGGCACTCTCCGCGACCGCTGCCGCCGCACAAGCGGGGGCGGGTCTCGCTGGAAGTGCGGCATCCGCGTACGGCGCCGGCGCTGCTGGCCAGTCGGGTCTTTCCGGTGTCGCAGGTGGCCTTGGCGGCATGGCGAGGGCGGCCGGTGCGGCAGCGACATCTCCCCTGAGGCGCTCCGCTGACGCAGCTGGCGAGACGGCATCCGCCGCCGCCGGCCCGAGTTCCGCGCCGTCGAGCGCTCCTGCTCCGACCGCCACCTCCACCAGTGATGCCCCCGATTGGGCCCGGCACATGCGGCGCTCCCAGCAGATGTCCCATGGGGTCCAGGCCGCCACTCATGCGGTGCGGTCCGGCGACAGCCATGGCGGCGGATCGTCCATCTCCCTCTCTGAAAGCGATCGTCCATGACCCCGTTCAAGCGACCTGCGGTTCATTACGGCCGCGCACCCGAGCCCGAGACGCCCTATCAGCGCGCGGCTCAGGTCTGGGACAATCGCATCGGTTCCGCCCGGGTCCAGGCGAAGAACTGGCGCCTCATGGCCTTCGGCTGCCTTGCCCTCTCGGCCGGCCTCTCTGGCGCCTTGGCCTGGCAGGCCCTGAGCGGCTCGGTGGTGCCGTGGGTCGTGCAGGTGGACAAGCTCGGACAGGCGCAAGCCGTGGCGCCCGCCGCCGCGGACTTCCGCCCGTCCGATCCCCAGATCGCCTTCCACCTCGCCCGCTTCATCGAGGAGGTGCGCGGTATCTCCGCCGATCCTGTCATCGTGCGGCAGAACTGGCTGAGGGCTTACGCCTACACGACCCAGGCCGGCGCCATCGCCCTCAACGATTACGCCCGCGCCGACGATCCCTTCGCCCGGGTCGGCAAGCAGCAGGTGGTGGTGGAGGTCTCGAGCGTGATCCGCGCCTCGCCGGAGTCCTTCCGCATCGCCTGGACTGAGCGCCGTTACCAGGACGGCAGCCTCGCCGACACCGCCCGCTGGAGCGCCATCCTCACCGTCGTGGTGCAGGCGCCGCGGGATGCCGAGCGCCTACGAGCCAATCCCCTCGGGATCTACGTCAACGCCATCAACTGGTCGAAGGAGCTCGCCCAATGACGCCTGCCATCCGTACATCCGCGAGGCCGGCGCGCCGTGGCCTCTCTTTTCCGGCTTTCCGTAAGTCCGGCTTGCCGCTTCTGCTGCTTTGCACGTCTGCGCTCGCCGGCTGCGCCACCTTCGAGAAGCCGCCCGAGATCGCCTATGACGATGCACCGCCTGCCGTCTTCAAGGCCGAGCCGCCGGGGCCGGTGCGTATTGTCGAGCTGCCGAAGCCTCTGCCTCTACCGGGCCAATTGAAGCCGGTGGGCAGGGACGGGAAGGCGGAACCGGAGCCGGCCGATCCGCAGGCCCGCGTCAAGCAGGCCAATGCGGCCGCCCGCGTTCAGCCGGTACGCAATGGCTTCATCAATTCCATGCAGGTCTATCCCTTCGTGGAGGGTGCCCTCTATCAGGTCTATGCCGCGCCTGGGCAGGTCACCGACATCGCACTACAGCCCGGTGAGCAACTGGTGGGCTCGGGGCCGGTGGCCGCCGGCGATACGGTGCGCTGGATCATCGGCGACACTGAGAGCGGAGCAGGGGCTGCCAAGCAGGTCCATATCCTGGTGAAGCCGACGCGGCCCGACCTCACCACCAACCTCGTCATCAACACCAATCTGCGCACCTATCACATGGAGCTGCGCTCCACCGAGAAGACCTACATGGCCTCGGTCTCCTGGCAATATCCCCAGGACCAGCTCATCGCCCTGCGGCGTCAGAATGCCGAGGCCCAGGCGGTACAGCCCGCCGCCACCGGCATCGACCTCACGCGGGTGAACTTCCGCTACGAGGTCTCGGGCGACCGGGCGCCGTGGCGGCCGCTGCGGGCCTTCGACGACGGCCAGCAGGTGTTCATCGAGTTTCCGCGCGGCATCGGCCAGGGCGAGATGCCGCCGCTCTTCGTGGTGGGCCCCGAGGGCGACACCTCCGAGCTCGTGAACTATCGCGTGCGCGGCACCTACATGATCGTCGATCGCCTCTTCGCCGCAGCCGAGCTGCGCTTTGGCGCCGACAAGGACCAGAAGCGTGTGCGCATCTCCCGCACCGACGGGAGACCTGTCCTATGAACGGCATCGACCCCGGGAAGGAGAAAAGGCCGGGGCGAACCGGCGACGACGGCGCTCGGCCGCTGGCGGGGGAGGCGGCTGCGGCCATGCGGCTGAGACCGGAGCCGCCGCGGGTGACCCGCCTTTCCCGCAAGGTGTTGGCCGGGTTGGGGCTCGTCGCGGGCCTTGGGATCGGCGGCGCGCTGATCTACGCCCTCCAGGCCCGCAAGGACCACGGGCCGGGCCAGGAGCTCTACGCCACCGACGTCAAGGCGACGCCCGACGGGCTCGCCGGCTTGCCGAAGGATTACACCAGCATCCCGAAGCTGGGGCCGCCGCTGCCCGGCGACCTCGGCCGGCCCATCCTCAATGCGCAGACTGCGGCGCAACCGCCGATGCCGACTATGGCAGGCATGCCCAATCCTGCCCTCAGTCCCGATGAGCAGCGCCAGCAGCAGGAAAGCGAGGCGGCGCGGACGGGACGGCTGTTCGCCCAGACCAACTCGCGGCCTGCGAGCACCGTCGTGGCGCAACAGGTGGATGCGGCCTCGGTGACCACTGCGGCGTCTGTCCCCGACCTCGCATCCCTCGGCCTTGGTCCGCAAGCGGCGACACCAACGGCCCAGGAGCGGCAGCTCGCCTTCCTTAACCAGGCAGTCGACCGGCGCACCGTGTCGCCAGATCGCGTCGCGGCTCCGGCCTCGCCCAATAGCCTGCAGGCCGGCGCGGTCATTCCCGCAGCGCTGATCACCGGCATCCGCTCCGATCTGCCGGGTCAGATCACCGCCCAGGTCACTGAGAACGTCCATGACAGCCCGACCGGCCGGATCCTCCTGATCCCCCAGGGCACCCGCATCATTGGCCAGTACGACAATGGCGTAGGTTTCGGACAGCGCCGGGTGCTGCTCGTCTGGAACCGCCTCATCTTCCCCAATGGCCGCTCCATCGTGCTGGAGCGCCAGCCCGGAGCTGACGTTGAGGGCTATGCCGGGCTCGAAGATGGCGTCGACTATCACTGGGGCGAGCTATTCAAGGCGGCAGCGCTCTCCACCATCCTGAGCGTCGGGGCGAGTGCTGGCACGTCAGGCAGCGATAGCGACCTCGCTAGCGCTCTACGCGAGGGAGCTTCCGACAGCATCAGCCAGACTGGCCGCCAGATCGTCCAGCGCCAGCTCAACATCGCACCGACGCTCACCGTCCGGCCGGGATATCCGGTGCGGGTCATCGTCACGCGCGACCTCGTTCTCGAACCCTATGGAGGCTGACATGCCGAAGCTGAAGCTCAGCGAGATCCTCGACGAGAAGCCGGTGAAGGTGACCGTCGAACTGCCGGCGAAGCTGCATCGCGATCTTGTCGCCTATGCACGGGTGCTGGGCGGAGAGACAGGAAGCCCAATCGCAGACCCGCTCAAGCTGATCGTGCCCATGCTGGAGCGCTTCATTGTGACGGACCGCGGCTTTATGAGAGTACGTCGCGCAGCCCGGTGAAGCATTGTGTTTTTCATTTCAGTCAGCTTCGATCCGAGTGCTGAGCCATGCTTCGAGCAAGACTGAGCAGCGCCCGAAATGCGGGATTGTCGTTTCGTCGCGAGAAGAGCACCGAGAAGGGTAGAGTTTCGCCCGCGATAGGACGGTAGACGACACCTGGGACCGAGATCACGGTTTCAGACTGGGTGGCGGGCGCCACCCCGCGCCCCGACGCCACAAGTCCCAACAAGCTGGAGCGGCCTATCCGTTGTGCATTGATGAGCGGGCGACGACCGAGAACAGCTAAGCGCCTTCTGAGATATTCCCGCACCTCGCCCCCTGAACCTTCGATCCGCACAAGAAATCTCTCATCAACGAGATCCTGCCATGTGACCTCTTCATTGCGAGTCAATGGATGGCCTTCCGGAAAGGCGATAAAGACCGTCTCGGTCCAAAGATGAAGAGAGTCGCATTCCGCCCACTGGAATCGACCGATGACGAATGCCGCGTCGATGTCAAAGCTCCGAATGGAGGCAGCGTGTTCATTGGCCTCGGCGTCAACAAATTCGATATGTACGCTTGAATGATGTACATCATACGCGCGAAACAGATCTCCCATAAAACCAGAAGCCAGGGTTGAGAAAATGCCTATCCTTAAGATCCCGTTTTCCGAACGTCCAATTGCCGCGACCTCTTCCCAGCCTTTCTGAAGTTGCACAAGTGCCTGACGTGCGCGGTGAAGAAAGCATTGTCCTGCCAACGTAAGAGTCACACCACTGGGGTGCCGGAGAAATAACGAGGCCCCGAGCTGATCCTCCAGGTCTCGCACCGATCGGCTGACCGTCGATTCCTGCAAACCCAGCACCTCCGCAGCGCGCCGAAGGCTTCCTGCCTCTGCAGCGGTGATAAAATGACGTAAATGTCTCATGCTCCCGGAGGTTTTTGGCGGATTATTATTCATTGATCAGACATCCACAAAAAATTACTATATAATATAATTTTACATATTCCTGTTTTCAACGCGATTCGCGTATAATTTTATCACGTTAATTATAGTATTTCAATATTTTATATACGTATTCAGTCCCCTGGATCGCTGTATCTCAACAGGCGCAAGGCATTGAATACGACCACAAGCGTGGAGCCTTCGTGCGCTGCGACGGCAGGTCCGATGCCCAGGCCGAAAATAGTTGCGGGAACCAGCAAGGCCACAACGCCGAGGCTGATGAACACGTTTTGCAGGATGATCGCGCGGGTGTGGCGGCTGAGCCCGACCGCAAAAGGCAGGTGCCTCAGATCATCGGCCATGAGCGCGACATCTGCTGTTTCCAAGGCTACGTCGGAGCCGGCGGCACCCATTGCGATACCGACTGTGGCATTGGCCATGGCCGGTGCGTCGTTCACTCCGTCGCCGACCATCGCGACCTTCGCCTCATCTCGCAGCGCCTGGACGGCCTTGACCTTGCCTTCGGGCATCAGGTCGCCCCAAGCTTCGTCCACGCCCACATCCCGGCCGATGGCTTGCGCCACCTTCTGGTGGTCGCCGGATATCATGATCATCCGCGTCATGCCGAGTTTGCGGAGACGCTTCAGCGCGAACTTTGCTTCAGGCCTCAGGGCATCCATCAGGCCGATAGCGCCCAGGTCCCGGTCTCCAAGCCGCACGATCATCGTGGTGCGGCCTTCTTCCCTTAGCTTCTCAATCGCCTGAGCCATCACGGGGCTCAGAGGTGCCACGCCTTCGCCCCCGAACATCTCCGCTTTGCCGATCCATGCGCGCTGGCCAGCGAACGTCGCGGTCACCCCACGTCCGATCAGGTTTTCGAGATCACTCGCCTCACCGATGTCACGCCCTTCGAGCCGCTTGCGCCCGTCGCGGGCGATGGCAGCGGCGAGAGGATGGTCGCTGAGAGCCTCTACTGCCACGGCCACAATGAGTAGGTCCTCAACGGAAACACCGGGGGCAGGGATCACGTCGGTGATCTGCGGTCTGCCTTCCGTCAATGTTCCGGTCTTGTCGAAAGCGATGGCTTGGAGGGAGCCGAGATTCTCCAACGGCGCGCCTCCCTTCACCAGCACGCCGCCGCGTGCGGCCCGTGCAACACCCGAGAGCACGGCACTCGGGGTGGCAATGGCGAGTGCGCAGGGGCTCGCCGCAACCAGGACAGCCATCGCACGGTAGAAGCTGGCACTGAAGGGTTCGTCCACCACCACCCACGCAAACAGCAGCAGGACGGCAAGTCCCAGGACTATTGGCACGAAGACCCGCTCAAACTTCTCGGTGAAGCGTTGTGTCGGGGATTTTTGGGTCTCCGCCTCACTCACCATTTTCACGACCTTGGCGAGCGCCGTGTCTTCCGACAGGCGAGTGACCTCTACCTCAATCGCTCCCGCGCCGTTGATTGTTCCAGCGAAGACGCGCGAGCTGGCCCCAACAGCATCCGGGCGCTCGCGTGCTTCCGCCACATCCTCTACCGGGCGCTTGTCCACGGGAATGCTCTCACCCGTGACCGGGGCCTGGTTGATGGCGGAGGAGCCCGTCACGACAAAGCCGTCCGCTGGCAACCGCGCGTTGGGTCGCACGATCACCACATCGCCGATCAGGAGATCCTCGACAGGCAGTTCGATGCTTCCCCCATCGCGCCGGACGATTGCGGTTCGCGGCGCAAGTTCCGCCAGCGCAGCGATGGCCTGCTTCGCGCGGCCCATGGCATAATGCTCCAGCGCATGGCCGAGACTGAACAGGAAGAGCAGCAGCGCACCTTCAGCAAATGCCCCGAGCGACGCCGCGCCTGCGGCTGCCACGAGCATGAGGGAATCGATCTCGAACTTGCGCAGGCGCAGGTTGTCCACAGCCTCCCGCACCGTGTAGAAGCCGCCGAAGACGTATGCTGCGATGAAACAGGCGTCGGGAAGCCAGCCCGGAGCAGCGGTAATCAGGTTTGCGATGGCAACACCGATCGCCAGCAGCGCGCCGCAGGCCAGGGAAAAGATCAACTCTGTATTGGGCCCGAGAAAGCCGCCATGAGCATGGTCATGCTCAGCCTCTGCGTCCCCATGCTTAGCGTTGGCATGCTCATGACTGCCTGCACCGTGTTCGTGGTCAGGGCGGGAATCCAGCTTTGCATGCTGGCTCCCCGCGGCAGGGTCTCCCACTACGGTGACTTCCATTTCAGCGAGGGCTTTTCTGATCTCATCCTCTGTTGCCGTCTCGCGGTCGAATTCAATACGCACGACGCCGGAAGCGCTCGCTTCCACTTCCAGCACGCCGGGCAGCCTGCGCAGGCTTTCGGCAACGGTGCGCGCGCGCCGTTCGTGGGTAATCCCGTCCACCTGCCAGCTCGCGTGGCCGAACCGTGCGGTAAGGCGCGCTCCGGCACCTTCGGCCAATTCCCGAATGCGGGACAAAGCTATGACCGCCGCGTCGTAGTGAACGCAAAGCTGGGCCGGTTCTCCGGCAGCGACATGCACATACGCAATGCCCTCGCGTCCCTGCAGCTCGGAAATCAGCCGGGCCACACAGGCGTCGGCAGCATCGCGCACCTTCGGCAGCAGGATCGGAATGTCCAATCGAAGCTTTTCAGTCATGCTCTTGAGACCTCATATTTTTCCGTATATATTTCACATCTCAAATACAAGTAAGTGTCGCATCATATTTATTTTCATAATTTTATATAAATTCTTATTTTTCTGGTGAGATGGATTTTAAAAAATATAAATTAAAATGTTATTAAATAGTGGATCTGCCGTTACATTATGACGAATGCTCGTGAGCGATATCGTTATTCAGATTGATTGTGAAAATAATTGAATGTGGCGGATCGACGATCATTCTGCCGTTCTGAATATATATCGTATGTTGTAAATACAGTTCACTCGCGTCTCGCGCGACCTCGCGAGGGCTGCTCGTATTGGTCCGTCAAGGGGGCGGTTATCGACGAAGCTCACTTCCCAAACCAAGTCCTCCAACACCGCGTCGAGTTCGTAGGAGAGCGTTTCCACGCTCTCCTGCTCGTTAAAGGTTGGCACGACGGCCCGCAGCTCCGGCGCCACATACGCCGGCAAGTGCTTGGAAGTGCACGACAGGGCGCGTTGCCCACGCATCGTACGCTAATCGAAGAGGCGGCCAAGAAAACCACGCTTGTGCCCGCCGTGCTCGCGCGAACTGCCGTGTGAATCGTGACTCGAACCGTGATGCTTCGAACCGTGAGCGCCTGGGGCTGGCGAATAGCCGCCTGGGGTCTGCCCCCACGGCATCGGCGCGCTGGGCTGCCCGGCCGTCGAACTCGGAGGCGCATTGGTGGGCGTGCTCGACGTCACCGTCGCAATGCTTCTTTCTACAATCCTGTCCAATTCTCCACGATCAAGCCAGATTCCGCGGCATCTCGGGCAATAGTCGATCTCGACGTTCTGCCGCTCGGTCATGACAAGATCGGTGCGGCAGACAGGGCAAAGCAGCCCCTGAGCTGAAGGTTCAATCATTGTTACGCTCCGCAGTTTGTCTTCCGGTTTTCGGGGGGGCGCCGGAGCCTGACCCATCTAGTTACTAGAGAGGCAAGACAGATCGTCGCCGAATTGAACCAATTCGCAGCGTCTTCGTGATGGGGTCCTCTGCTGGAGAAGAACTGCATCGTGAGTGTTTCGTGGAGAGGGAGAGGGAGAGGGAGAGGGAGTGGGAGTGGGAGAAATGAAGTCGTTGCGTCCCCGCGAGTCCCCGAGCCGTGGCGCTATCCAGGCGCAGATCGGATCGGCCAAGTTTTGCAAAGAGATCGGAATGTCCAGACGATGCCTCAGTGTCATCATCTGGGATCTCTCTCTCACGCTGCCCCTCCAAAGCGGAGCAGGCCTTTCCGGCGTGACGGGCGCGAAATCTCCAGCTCTTGACGTGTAGACGGTTAGAGCTTCCGAAGCGGATTGCGAGGCGGCGAAGCCACCCATAATCGAAGACACATCAAAAATCCTTCTCGATCAAAGGAATCGATCCCTTGAGCTGGCTGATCGCCATTTGCAGCTTTGATGTAATCGTCCTGAAAAACATTCCGCTCTGTCGGCACTTTTGGAAATTTTCTTCGGTTTTATGTTTCAGCGCCTCGCCAGTCGCCTGTCCGATGGAACTCATCTCGAGCCACGCCTGATCTATATCGATGCCGACCGAACGGGCGGAAGCGTCCGCCGCGCGCAGGACCTTCTGGGCTTCCGCGAAGCTGAGCGTCGGCTTAAATCTGGGGTCCGACTGCTCCTCAGCTGCCTCCGTGCAGGCCCGGATGGCAAAATACATTGCGTAGAGGAACTTCAGGTGCGCCGTGGCCTGCGCCCGTAGGTCCGCAGGAGCCGGCTGAGTGGCGGAACTGGCTGCCGCCCACGCCGGCGCCACGTCGGAAGCGCCTGCGGTGACCGCAAGGAGCGTGGCCAAGACCAAAAATATCCTCATGCTTTGATCTCGCAGCTGTTGGTCATCCAAGGGTGAGAGGGGCGGAGGACGCCCCTCTCGGTTCATGCCTTCGGCATTACTGCTGCGCGCCGGAGGCGGTGCTGATCGTCCTGCCCGTCGAGTTGCCCGTGGTGCTCTGGGCATCGGTTGGCTGAAGCCGCGGCGGCCTCACTCCGCTTTCGGCCCGTCCGCTTGGATAGTTGTTCTTCTGGGCGTCGAAGAATTCGTGCCGCTCCTGCTCCTCTGCGCTCAGCGTCGAGGAATAGGGCTCGGCCGAAGCCACGACCGGGAGAAGGGCGAAACCCAGGGCGATGACGTAACGCTTCATGATTGAACCTCGAATGTTGGATATCGTCTTGAACTGTTCATGTCGTTTCAACATTCAGGCTCGGGGTGGAGGCGGATCCACCTCCGGGGCGACGCCTCTCATCATGCGCTCCCCGCGCAACCACATGCCCCTCGAATCCCACCGGACCGGCCAGCTTGACGCCGCCGTCACGGCGAGATGCGGGCAGGCATGGCACTCGCACCGCACCAGCGCGCAGACCGGCTGCCCGGAGGACGAATCCCGTTCCTCGTGATGCGCAGAATCGGTCAGGCTCGCGCCGGCCACAGGCTGCGCATAAAGGCCATCGCCGATGCCGAGCGGCGCCAGGCACACCCCCACCGCGAGCAGGAGACGCAGCAGGGCAAGTCGTAGCAGCCTGCTCATCTGATCGCTCGCGCCAGCCGGTTGAGTGCTCGCGTCTTCATTGAGACGCGCCTCGTAGTGGACTCTGGTCGACCGGAGGCCGGCTGTCTTGCGCAGCCATGCTCGTACTGTCCTTGTTCCCATTCATGTCATTGCGACCAGCCGCGTTAGTGAGCGTGCTGCGACCGTGGGGAGCGGGATGGGACAGACCCAACTGCACGTCACGGAACTCGTGGCGCTGCTTCTCGCGGTAGGTCTTCGGCTGCGGGTCGAGCGCAAAGGCGGCGCTTGCCGGCAGCGTGAGAGCGGCGAGAGTGCTGAGCAGCACGATACGCTGCCGTAGGATGCGTGTTCCAGCCATGGGACCTCTCCTTAGTGGGTGGTGAACTTGGCCTGGCCGGATTTTCCGGCGGCGGTCTTGAGCACCAGCGTGACGGCGGTGCCGGCCGCGATGGGCGCGCCCGCCTCGCCGACGAGGGTCTCGCCCGCAGGCTTCAGCGCGACCGTCTGGCGCGCGCCGCCGAGGACCAGCATGGCCGAGCCGGTGAAGCCGGCGGTGTCCACGCCCTTTCCAGCGCCGTCGAGCACATGAACCGTCAGCGTCTTGCCCGAAACCTCGATTTCGGCGTGCACGCCCGCGATATCCTCCAGCGCGCCGCCGTGGGGTCCCTTCTGGGCGCCGTGGGCGTGGCCGCTTTCGGCGGGGGCCTGGGCGAGCGCGGGGGCCGCGGCCAGAAGGCTGGCCGCGATGATGAGAGGCTTCAACATGACTTGGTCTCCGTTCTTGAAGGTTCAGGAGGCTGGGTTTTCCGCCGCCGCCTGCGAGGTCTCGGCGGCCTTGGTCTCGCGCCGGAACAGCACGTAGAGCGCCGGCAGCACGAGCAATGTGAGGATGGTGGAAGAGACGATGCCGCCGATGACCACGGTGGCAAGCGGCCGCTGCACCTCGGCACCCGCGCCGGTGGCGAGCGCCATGGGCACGAAGCCGAGGGAGGCGACCAGCGCCGTCATCAGCACGGGCCGCAGGCGCGTCAGGGCGCCCTCGCGCACGGCGGCCACCATGTCGCGGCCTTCGTCACGCAGCTTCTGGATAAAGGCGATGATGACGAGCCCGTTCAGCACCGCGACGCCCGAGAGCGCGATGAAGCCGATGCCGGCGCTGATGGACAATGGCAGCCCGCGCAGCAGCAGCGCGGCGATGCCGCCGGTGAGCGCCAAAGGCACCCCGGAGAACACCAGCGCAGCATCCGCCACCGAGCCGAAGCTCATGAACAGCAGCAGGAAGATGAGGGCGAGCGCGATGGGCACCACGATGGCGAGCCGCTGGGTGGCGGAGACCAGTTGCTCGAACTGCCCGCCCCAGCCGATCCAATAGCCCTCCGGCAGCTTCACCTTCTCGGCCACCTGACGCTGCGCCTCGGTGACGAACGAGCCGAGGTCGCGCTCGCGCACATTGGCGCTCACCACGATGCGGCGCTTGCCGTTCTCCCGGCTGATCTGGTTGGGGCCGGGGGAGATGGAGAGACTGGCGATGGCGGCTAATGGCACATAGCGGATCTGGGCATTGGCACCCGAGGCCCACACCGCGGGACGCGGCTTGTCCGGGTCGGCCACCGCCGGGGGGAGGGGCACGGGCAGAGCGCGCAGGGCCTCGATGTCGGTGCGCAACTCCTCCGGCAGGCGCACCATGATGTCGAAGCGGCGGTCGCCCTCGAACAGCACGCCCGCGGAGCGGCCGCCCACGGCGATCTCGATCAGCTCCTGCACCTCCGCCACGCTCACGCCGTAGCGGGCCATGGCGGGACGGTTGAGGGATACTGTAAGCATGGGCAGGCCGGAAACCTGCTCGCTTTTCACATCGGCCGCTCCGGGAATGGCGCGGATGACCGCCTCCACCTGACCCGCCACCTGTAACAGGGTGTCGAGGTCATCGCCGAAGATCTTCACGCCCACATCCGAGCGGATTCCAGAGATCAGCTCGTTGAAGCGCAGCTGGATGGGTTGGGACAGCTCGTAATTGCTGCCGGCGACCTCCTCGGAGGCTTCCTCGATATCCGCCATCACCTGGGCCTTGGGCTTGCGCGGATCGGGCCACTCGGCGCGGGGCTTCAGGATGATGTAGCCGTCGGAGATGGAGGGGGGCATGGGGTCGGTGGCGACCTCCGCCGTGCCGGTGCGGGCGAACACCTCCTTCACCTCGGGCACCTGGAGCAGGCGCTTTTCCAACGCCTCCTGCATTTCCACCGATTGGGTGAGGCTGGTGCCGGGCACGCGCAGGGCCTGGATGGCGGCATCGCCCTCGTCGAGGCTGGGGATGAACTCGCCGCCCATGCGCGAGGCCGCCACGCCGGTGGCAAGGATGAGCCCCATCGCCATGAGCGCCACCACCGCGCGATAGTTGATGGCGGCGTCCAGCAGCGGCGTGTAAATGCGCCGCGCCGTGCGCATGATGATGTTCTCGTGCTCGGAGACCTTGCCGGTGACGAGCAGCGCCACCGCCGCCGGAACGAACGTCATGGAGAACACCGCCGCCGCCGCCAGCGCCATCAGCACCGTGACCGCCATGGGCGTGAACATCTTGCCCTCCACCCCGGTCAGCGTGAGCACGGGCAGATACACCACGGCGATGATGAGGGTGCCGAACAGGCTCGGGCGGATGACTTCCCGGGAGCCGGCGAGGATGGTCTGAAAACGTTCCGCGCGTGTCAGCAACCGGCCGCGCTTGTGCTGCTCTTCCGCCAGCAGGCGCAGGCAGTTTTCCACGATGATGACGGCCCCATCGATGATGATGCCGAAATCTATGGCGCCGAGGCTCATGAGATTGGCGGAAACCTTGTTCTCCACCATGCCCGTGATGGTGAGCATCATGGACAGCGGGATCACGCAGGCGGTGACGAGCGCGGCCCGGAAATTGCCGAGCAGCACGAACAGCACCACCACCACGAACAGCGCGCCTTCCAGCAGGTTCTTTTCCACCGTGGCGATGGTGGCTTCCACCAGATGGGCGCGGTCATAAACGGCGCGGGCAATCACCCCCTCCGGCAGGGAGCGGGAGATGTCCTCCAGGCGCGCGGCCACCCGCTGGGCCACGGTGCGGCTGTTCTCGCCAATGAGCAGCATGGTGGTGCCGAGCACCACCTCCCCGCCATTGAGCGTCGCCGCGCCTGTGCGCAGCTCGCGGCCCTCGCGCACCTCGCCAATGTCGCCGATGCGGATCGGCGTGCCATCGCGGCTGCCGATGACGATGTCGCGGATCTCCTCCAGGTTCGCCACCTGGCCCGGCGTGCGCACCAGATATTGCTCGCCATTGCGCTCGATATAGCCGGCGCCGACATTGGCGTTGTTGGCGGCGAGCGCGGTCATCACGTCGCGGAACGAGATGTTGTGGGCCATCAGCCGCGCCGGGTCCGGCAGCACATGGAACTGCCGGGCGAAGCCGCCAATGGTGTTCACCTCCACCACGCCGGGCACGGTGCGCAGCTGCGGCTTGATGATCCAGTCTTGGATGGTCCGAAGCTCGGTGGGGGAATAAGGCGTGCCATCCGGCTTCTTCGCTCCGGGCTTGGCCTCCACCGTGTACATGTAGATTTCGCCGAGGCCGGTGGAGATCGGCCCGGGGGCCGTCTCCACCCCTTGGGGAAGCTGGTCCTTGGCCTGTTGGATGCGCTCATTCACCAGCTGGCGGGCGAAATAGATATCGGTGCCATCGGCAAACACCACGGTGACCTGGGACAGGCCATAGCGGGAGAGGGAGCGCGTATATTGCAGCCCCGGCAGGCCGCCCATGGCGGTTTCGATGGGGAAAGTGATGCGCTGCTCCACCTCCAGCGGCGAGAAACCGGGCGCGGACGTGTTGATCTGCACCTGGACATTGGTGATGTCCGGCACCGCATCGATGGGCAGGCGCGTGAAGTTCCACGCCCCGAACGCACCGACCATGAGGCACACCAGAACCACCAGCCAGCGCTGGCGGATGGAGAAGGCGAGAATGGCGTCGATCATCGCGCGCCCCCCTCGGTCTCGCTCGGCGCGCCCACCTCGCGGATGCGGGCGAAGCTCTCCACGGGGGTGACGAACATCACGCCGTCGCCGCGCCGCCCGGTCCAGCCGGCGCGGGCGATGAGGCCGGATATGGCCTCCGTCTCGCTGGAGCGGCAGACGATCTCCAGCCGCAGATGGCGCTGGTAGACGAGGTCGTATTCGCTCGCCACATAGGTGCCGCCGACGCCGCGCCCGCGGCCCTGGCCGCGGACCTCCACCAGCGTGAAGCCGGGGAATTGCGGCAGCTCCTGCAGCGCCTGCACCACCCGTCCCTCAAGGTGGGGATGGATGAGCGCGGTCAAAAGCTTCAGATCCTCCTGGGGCGCAGGATCAATCCGGGGCGTGAGATCAATGCTCATGGCTGGCGCTCCCCTTGGCGAGCTCGGCCTTCACCACGAAGGAGTTCTTCGCGGCATAGACATCCCCCGGCATCAGGCCGAACAACACTTCGGCCCATTCGGCGTCGCGGTCGCCGATCTCCACGTCGCGCGGCTCGAAGGCGTCGCCGTTGCGCACGAACACCACCGTGCGCCCGTCGACGGCCTGCAGCGCGCCGGGGCGCACGGCGAGGTCCACAGGCTTCTCCGCAAGGGTGATGGTGCCCACCGCGAACAGGCCGGGGCGCAGGCGCAGGCCGTCATTGGGGATCACCACGCGGGCGAGCGCCGTCTGCGTGTCCGACGCGCCGATGGGCGAGACATAGGCCACTTCGCCGGCAATGGGGGCGCCGCCGTCGTCCGGGTCCACCTCCACCTTGTCGCCGACCCGCACCCGGGCGAAGTCGCGCCGGTAGACGGAGAGATCCACCCACAGGGTGGAGAGGTCCGCCACCACGAAGGCGGGCTTCTGCTCCGAGGCGTATTCGCCCAACGCCACCTGCCGGTCCACCACCGTGCCGGCGATGGGGGACTTCAGGTCATAGGTGGTCAGGCTTTGGTTGCTCTCGATGACGGCGAGCACGTCGCCCTTCTGCACCGTGTCGCCGATCCGCTTCCGGATCTCGCGGACGACGCCGGGAAAGCGCGGCGTCACCTGCACCACGGTCTCCTGGTTGGTCTGCACGAGACCGTTGAGCCGCAGCTTCTGCCGCAGCTTTTCCGGTCCCGCCGTCTCAAGGCCGATGCCGGCCGCTGCAAGCTTGGCGTTGTTCAGCTCCACGGCGCCCTCGCCGTGGGATTCGCCGCCCTCGCCTTGGCCCGGTTCGGCCCCATGTCCGGCTTCGGCGGCCACCGTGCCGGGCACCGGTGCCGTAGGCCCCTGAAAAGCATAGATGGCGCCCGCTCCGGCCATAAGGCCGACCACGAGCATCGCCAGGTCGCGTCGCGCCGTGCGGCTCATTTCGTCTTTCCCTTGCTGAGGTTCACCGGCCGGCCGATCAGGCCCTCGATGGTCGCGAGCGCGGTGTGGAAATTGACCAGGGCGTCGAGCTCGCGCAGCGACGCATCGGTGAGCGCGGACTGGGCGTCCAGCAGCTCGAGCAGCGTGTAGCGGCCCTCGCCGTAGCCACGCTCCACGCCCTCGAAGGCGCTGCGCGCGCCGGGAATGGTGCTGGTGCGCAGCAGGCTGACCTCGTCATAGGCCGCCTTCAGGGTGTCGTGGGCGCGCCCCAACTGGGCGATCAGCGCACCGCGGGCGATGGCCTCCTCCGCCTCCGCCCGGCGCAGGGATTCCTGTGCCTCGTAAATGCCGCCTTCATTGCGGTCGAAGATCGGGATCGGCACTGAGAGCGTCACCCGCATGCCGCTGTCGGCGGTCTCGTTGTAGTGGCGATAGCCGACCCCCAGGGTCACGTCGGGCACCGCTTTCGCCTGCGCGGCGCGCAGCTCGGCCCGCCGCTGCCCTTGGACGGCCGTGAAACGCGTGAGTTGGGGGTTGCCCTGAGCCTGCTTGATGAGGCTCGGCAGCGCTGGCGGCGCGCTGACTTTGAAAAGATTGCCCGTGGCGCGGCCGAACCGGGCCTCGTTCATGCCCATGAGCACGGCCAGGTCACGTCGCGCGGTCCCGAGAGACGCCTTGGCCCGGTCCAGCTCGACTTTCGCGAAATCTGCGGCGACACGGGCGCGCGAAATCTCCGCAGGAGAGGACGCGCCCGCATCCACCCGCGTCTGCAGCAGCGGCGCAAGGCGCGCAATCGCCGCCGCCTGCTGATCGAGGATGGAGACGCGCTGCTGCGCGCCCAGCACGGCGGAGAAAGCTGCGGTGGTTTCCGCCAGCACCTGCAGGCGGGTCGCCTCACGCTCCCAGCGCGCGACTGTGACACCCGCGCCGGCGGCGGCCATGCGCGCCTCGCGCTTGCTGCCCAGCTCCACCAGCTGGCTGATCTGCAGCGTCTGCTCGGCGAGGTCCAGCCCCTGGTAGGAGCCAGAGCCCATGGCGTTGTCCACCTCCAGCGACAAGGCCGGATTGGGCAGTGCGGCGGCCTGGGTGGAGCGGCCGGAGGCCATGCCGATGTCCCGTTCCGCCGCCGTGAGGCGGGGATTGGCGGCGAGCGCGCTCGCCATCGCACTGGTCAAGGCGAGAGGGCGCTCGGCTGAAGAACGCGCGGCTGCAGGGCGTGTGGATTGGGGACGCGCGGATTCGGCAAGCGTCGGCGACGCCGGAAGCAGCACAAGGGCTGCCATAAGCGCACGCGCAAGGGCACGAGGCGGCATGATCTGATCCGATGGCTGTGAGCTGAACGCAGGCGCAGGGCGCCCGCGCGCGGACAGGGGTCAGATCAGGCGCAGGGGGGACGGATTTCGGTGGGAACGGTACGGCTCGACGCGGTCGCCGGTTCAATCGCGACGCGAACGGGCGTCAGGCCGCCGAGCGGCGCGGTGGCCACCACGGGCAGCACGAACGCCACGCAGCCGTGACAGCTGTGATCGACCGTGGATGTGTCGGCCTGGGGGGAAGACTTGCCGTTGCTCTGAGACTGCGGCTCAGCATGCTCCGCGGCGAGGACGTCCGGCAAAACGCCACCGGGATCGGAAAAGCCCAGCGACAAACCGGCAATGGCCGCCTTCGCCTCTTCAGCATGGCGGGTGGTGAGCGTGTTGAGCATCGGGCCCGCGACGAGACCCATGACGAGCGCCAGCACCACGCCCTGGCGGAAGGCCAGCGCACGGCACGCGATCATCATGCGGGTGAGGACACGAAGCATGTTTCTGAAGTGCTCCGGGACAATCCGCCTGTCAAGGGTATCCCAGACACAGCACATCATCTTTTCGCTGCTGTGGCGTCAGATAACCGAGATGCAAGCGTCTCACGTTTCTGTGACCGGAGACCATCGATCTTCAATCCTGATTGCGATGGATTGGAGGATCGTTCCAGCCTCGTTGTTCGGCATTCGCAGATAAATTCGCAAGGGCTGAGGGGGTGTTTGAGAAGGGCATCGGTTCATTGCCATCTGCGCAGCAGTGTGGCTGAAGCCGCGACGGTGATGAGGGTTTCAGCAACAGCGGTGATCTGCTCGTAGTCGCGGACGAGGCGGCGGTTCTTGAAGATCCAGGCGAAGGTGCGTTCCACCACCCATCGGCGCGGCAGGACCTCGAAGCCTTTGGCGCTGGTGCCACGGCGGATGATTTCGAGGGTGATGTGGGCCTTATCCGCCGCCCATGCCGCAAGCCGCCCGGCATAGCCGCCATCGGCGAGGACGCGGGCGACGAACGGGTAGCGCTGGCGCGAGGCCGTCAGCGGCAGCTTGCCGCCATCGCGGTCCTGGATATCGGCTGCGTGGAGACACACGCAGAGCAAGCGCCCGTCTGTGTCGGTCAGGATGCGCCGTTCGCGGCCGGTGATTTTCTTGCCGGCGTCGTAGCTCTTGGCGTCCCCTTTTGATCAGCGGTGCGCACCGACTGACTGTCGAGGATCGCCGCCGAGGGCGAGGCAGCCCTGCCGCTGCGCTCGCGGTCGGCCATGACCAGGGTGTGGTGAACTCGCTCCCAGACGCCCTCGCGTTGCCAGCGGCGCAGATAATAATAGACCGTCCGCCACGGCGGCAGGTCACGAGACAGAAGCTGCCATGCCGGCCCGCACGAAATAGAGGATGGTGTTTACTAGTTCGCGCGACGTCGCCTTCCTGGGGCGCCCGCCCGCCCGCCCGCCTGCGCTGCAGGGATCAGCGGCGCGATCAGATCCCGTTGTCCGTCCGTCCGGTCGGTCTCGTAGCGGCGCCGTCCGGGCGGGGTCTTGCGGGGCATGGAGCGTCGGCTCGTCTCGTGGATCCGACGCCCTATGATCACGCCCCTTGGGAATCCTTGTCAAACACGCTCTCAGAACGGGGGAAGGGCGGCGCTGATGGTCGCTGCATGTTGCGCTCCGGGGGGCAACGGACGGCTATCGCCCGCGCTCCGGTAACGATTGACTATGATGAGGACCATTGAGCTTATGGCCCGACATGTTCCCCGGCGTTTTGACTGGTGCTCCGAGAGATCGAGGCTCCCTGTAGAAACTGGACCAGCGCCGCTTTCCGGGACCCACGATCGAGCGCATAGGCGGTCTGCTTGAACTCAATCCCGTCGAGCAGCCCCTGGATGTAGCCCGAAATGGTATCTGCGGCCATGATCAGAGCTGTGTCGAGCGTATGGATGTAGTTGCTGGTGACCGATCCCTTCGCATGGCCAACCAGGGCGGCGATGGTGACCTCGGTGAAACCCAGATCGTTCGCAACGCTGGCGAAGCTGTGGCGGAGGACGTGAGGGCTAATATCGGCCAGGGGTGAGTTTGCGAAGATCTTCCCCCAGTGATTGGGGAAGCTGCCGAACGCGTTCTCGCCGCCCCGGCCGGGGAAGACGTAATCTCCGATCGCCTCATTCCGGCGCCTCTCCAGATACTCCACCACGGGCAGCCCGATGGGCCGGATGGAGCTTCCCTCCTTGCTATCCTTCAGGCGCAGGCAACTGCAATCCGTATCGGCTTCATCCCATCGCAGCGTCACCATCTCCATGCGCCGGCAGCCGGTCAGGGCGATCTGGCGGATGATCTCCACCGACATCCTGTAGTTCTCGTTTTTGGAAGCCGTCTTGAGCAGGTCGCCGAGGACGCGATATTCGGCTTCGCTCAGTCGTCTGGCGCGGACATTGTCTTTCGGCCGCCGCACACCGTGCGCCGGGTTCGTTTCGATGATCCCCGCTTCGACAGCGTAGGTGAGAATGCCGCCCAACAGGCCGATTGTCCGCGTGGCTGTGCCGGCGCCGCCTCTCACGATGGACTTGCCGCGCAGGTTCTTCGTCATGACGGTGACACGCGTCTTCCCTGCCATGATGTCCTTCATGGCCCTCGTGATGTCGGCTTTCGTCAGGTCCCTGACGCGACGCGAGCCGAGGAGGGGAACGATATGACGGTGGATGCGGCCGAGATCGGAGGCGATCGTGCCCGGCTTCTTGGGGCGCCCGCCTTTTCCGAGGATGAGACCGGCTTGCAGGTCGGCGAGGTAGAGGTCACAGAGTTCCTTGACCGTGAGCGCCTTGCGATCAAGCAGCCGTTCTTCAGCCGGGTCGTCGCCTTGCGCGATCCGGCCCAATTGCGCTTTGGCTTCCTGGCGCGCGCGTTCAGGTGTCCATACCCCGTGCAGCCCTATCGTGAACCGACGCGATCGGCCCGCCGACCGATACTGAAGGACGTAGCTTCGCTTGCCGGACGTGAAAACCCGGAGGCCAAAACCAGGGAGCTCGTCGTCCCAGATCACGTAATCCTTGGCGCCGGCCTCTGCTGCATCGACGGCCCTTTTTGTGAGCTTAGCCATGGAAAATCTCCGCCCTTGTCGCTTCGTCTCGCGTAAGCGCCACGTAAGCGGCAGGAAGAAAGTGGTAGCGGAGAGAAGGATAGTCTCGGCTATGGCCAGCTACAAATTCTTTTTTAATAACAGTATGATATCGCATTTCTTCGTGCTCCATCGTGATTTCGACGGAGCTACAAGTAATCCCTCCGAAGGCGGAGGCCACACGTTCGAATCGTGTCGGGTGCACCATTTCAACTAATAGTTGTCTTGGCGGTTGGGTGGGGGACGCACGTTTTTGTCCTCGCGCTGAAAGCTGATTGACCGCCTTGGCAGGGTTGTAAAGCGGCCCTTACTGCATACGAATCCCGTCTTCTCCAAAATTCGACAGCGTATGAGACGCTCGGCTTGGCGCCCCTGGCTCCCTCGGCCTCTGGCGTGCCACGAGGTCGGTAGCCCCCTATGCCTCGCTGCGGCGATCCGGCCTTCCTTTCCAAGCACCGGGACAGCTCCCGTCTTTCATCCTGCCGCCGAGGCCTCGCTTTCACTTCCCGCTCGTTGGCAACCGATCTGAACAGGCCCTGCGACGGAGGCGTCGTGCTATGGTGGCGCTATCTCACCGTTCTGAACCAGGGCACAGCAGCCGCAGCAGGCGCCGTATCTCCGCTTCCAACGGGATTGTGCTTCAGGGTTTATCGAGCCAAACAATCGGGCCGGGGTACCCGTGTTCGCAAAGGCAAAAGATGACCCATACCTGCCCCTCCAAAGCCCTTTCAGAGACGTCTGCTTTGCGCCCCCAATGTCAGTCGTTACAGTGGACACAGACATTTCCCGGAAGCGGACATCGCAGCCTCACCTCTGGCGGTCGTGGTGCGCCAATATGGTACGTTCGAACGAAGCCAAAGAGCGGACGCTCTCAGCGGTGGACAACGTCAAAATGCTGGCCTCGTAGTTCGCAGCACACCCGTGTCGTCATCGACGATCGCAATGCGTTTCCGATCCTGCGTCATCCTGAAACGTTAGGCGCGCCGCGGGCGAATGAGAATCGGCGTGGGGGTCTACGGCTTGAGGCGCGGATGAGCCGTATTGGGGTCGCTTTCGACCATGGCGCGGACCAGTTCGGCCAGCGTCGGCGAGCCCATCTTCTGCATCATCCGCGCGCGGTGAACTTTGATGGTCTTGACCGCCGTGCCGAGCTCGGCCGCGATCTGCTTGTTCTGCCAGCCACGCACGACGAAATCGAGCACCTGGCGTTCCCGGGGCGTGAGCGTGTCGAGGCGGCTCCTGAGATCGGCGTTGGCTGAACGAACTGCGCGACGGGCGCTGTCGATCGCCAGAGCCTCTTCGATGGCCGCGAGCAGGGTCGCGGCATCGACAGGCTTGGCCAGGAAATCGACCGCGCCGGCTTTTATCGCGCGAACGCTCGCCGGAATGTCGCCGGTTCCCGTGAGAAAGATGACGGGCAGAGCCGTTCCTTGGGCGCTGAGCGCGTCCTGGATGCCGAAGCCATCCATGCCCGGCAAATCGAGATCAAGCAGGATGCAGCCCGACCCGCCCGGCTCGTAACCCGAGAGAAAGGCCTCCGCGCTCTCGTAAAGGACACGGCCATAGCCCGCCGCCGCCAGCAGCCGAGAGAGAGCCTTGCGGATCGCCGGATCGTCATCGACGACGTGAATGGTCGGTGGCTGGGCGGTCATGGCGCTCCTTGCGGCTCGGGCAGGACAAGGACAATGCGGGCCCCGCTCTGTGCACCGAGGTCGAAGTCGAGCGTGCCGCCATGCGCCCGCGCGATCGAGCGCCCGATCGACAGCCCTAGCCCTAGCCCCTCTGGCCGAGAGGTGACGAAGGGTCTGAAAGCCTCGGCCGCCGCCTCGGCCGAGACGCCGGGACCGTTGTCGGACACCGTCAGAGCGCGCCTGCCGTCGCCGAGAATATGGGTCTCGCAAAGGATGCGGCGCTGCGCCGGCGGCAGGTCCTTCATGGCCTCGGCGGCATTCATCAGAAGGTTGAGCACCACCTGCTGGAGCTGCGTCATGTTGCCGAGGACGGGGATGCCCCTTGGGCCGCGCCGGAACTCGACAGTGGTGGACCGCGCGATGAGCTCGCTGCTCAGAAGCCGAAGAGTGGCTGAGACCGCCTCGTTAAGGTCGATCGGCGAGAAGCCGACCTTGCCTTCCTTCATCATCCGCCGGAGCTGGACAATGATTTCGGCGGCGCGGCGGTCGTCCGTGGCGATGTCCGACAGGATCTCGGAGATCTCGGCCAGATTCGGGGGCTCGGCCTGCAGCAGGCGCGTGCCCGCCTCGGCGTTCGACAGGATGGCCGTCAGCGGTTGGTTCAGCTCATGGGCTATGGCGCCGGAGAGCTGGCCGAGCTGCGAGCTGCGCGCCGCACGTGCGAGCGCAAGCTGTCCTGCCTCCAGTTCCTGAGCCGCGTGCTTGCGCCGCCGCATCTCAACGATGAGCGCGCCGATCGTGACCGACTGCAGCAGCAGCACCATGGCGGCGAGCGCGATCCCGCGTCGGTATCGCTGCCATGCGGGCGGCTCGTAAAAAAGGCGCGAGGTCCCGGGCGGGACGCGATCCTCGTCGATGCCGAAGCGGGCGAGCTGGGGCCAGTTCACCATATTGGCGGCCGGCGCATCGACGATCGGCAACCTGCTGTCGCTCCCATTCTTGGTCGAGGAACGGGCCTCGGAAGCCAGGATCCTGCCGACGTCCCGATAGCTCGTCACTTGCCCGGCCGTGATCCCCGCCTGCAGATAGGTGCTGTAGAACCCATAGGTTGGCGCGCCGGAGGTCGCCGCGATGGCCTTTGCTGCGTCGCGGGGGATGATGGTCTGACCGCTGGAATCCTGAAGGATGGTCAGAAGGAGCAGGATGGTGTCGCGGCCGTATCCGCGCGCCGCTGCAACGAACCCAGCCAACGGCAGGCCCGAGACATACGACACGGGAAGGCCCGCAAACACCGTGCCGAGCGCCTTTTGTGCCCGCTGCTCCATGTTGCGATCGAACCCGGCCGAGCCCGACATCACGACGACCTGGCGCGCCGCGGGCTGGAGCTCCATCGCGAATTCGACCGCCCTGGCGATGTCGTAGTTCTGCAGAATGCCGCCAACATCGGGCGGCAGATCCGCTTCATCGATTCCCTCACCGGCGATCGCGTTGAACAGGATCGGGGCGCCCGGCGCCAGTTCCGCCCGCCGTTCCAGCGCAAAGGAAAGGGCGCCCCGTCCGATCGCCAGAACGGCGTCGAAGGTCATGCCCGCGAAATTGTCCTTGAGCAGACGCAGGAAATGCTGCGACGTCGGGTTGCCGGGAAACCGCGCGGTGTCGAGATAGACGCTGTAGATTTCGCGTTCGGTCGGCAAGGCCTCCGACAGCTTCTCTTCGATTCCCTGGGCGATCTCGATGTTCGCGATGAGCGAAGTGTCATATTCGTAGATGACAAGAAAGCGGCGCGGGGAGGTATCTGCATGGAGAACCTGCGCGGCATCCGCAAGCAACGCCATCAGGACTGCGCCGATGAGCAAGCACCGGCTTTTAGCTCCCCATCGTCGTCCCACTGTAGGCCCCAGGTCCCATTACGCCGCAACGTGGGAACTTGTAGCATTCGTCAGGCGAGGGGCAAGGCAACGCTTGGTCTCCCGCTCTCAAGGGGCGCGCGATCGAGAGTGACCGAACAGAGTTGAGATTCCGAATGTTCTTCCATGTGCCCTCGGACGAGGCGCCATCCACCGCCGAGGGGGGGCGTGCGCACCCGGCGCACCCTCTAAGCCTTCGCGGAATGCAGGTCCGCGGCGCCTCTCCGTGGCGCCTCCGCGTGGGCCGAGCCCCTGAGAAACGCCAACGATCGCCGGGGTGGCAAAGCGCGGTTCTGCATGCCCCCAACCATTGGCCGACCTGGGGCGCCAACACTGCTTCAGCGATCCACCCCGCGCGAAGGCTGCAAGCTACTAAAAAGGCAAAGACCTTTGCAGAACGCGAGCGATGATTTATGCGGCAAGGAAGAAAGCAGATGCTTATAAGAAAGTTGTTTTCAGTGACGCCCTGCGCCATGGCGTTGGCGACATTCTCTTTGGCGCTGTCCCCCATTGCGATCGGCCAGAGCGGCCACGCCAGAGCGGATGAGACGGCGCAATATTCGCTCGAGCAGGCTGCGGCTATTTCCAAATGGGGGCACGCGCTCGCCCTCGAGGCGGCGACCTTCGCCGCCCCCATCGTCGCCATGTACAACTTGCGCCAGACCGTTGCGACCGGAGCCAACCCCAAGGCCAAACCCGGCACGCTGTGGCGGATGCCGAACATCAGCACGCCCCAGCTGGCCGAAGAGTCGGGCTATGTGACGCCCAACGTCAACGTCATCTACGGCTTCGGCTTCATGGATGTGTCCCAGGAGCCGGTCATCCTCACCGCGCCGGATTCCCATGGCCGCTACTACATGATCGAGATTGTCGACATGTGGAACAACGCCTTCGCCTATGCCGCGGGCAAGAACGCCGGCTACAAGGGCGGAAAATTCGCCATCGTCGGTCCTGGCTGGAAAGGAACCCTGCCGGATGGCGTGAAGCGCATCGACAGCCCCACGGCCTGGGTCGAGCTCCAGCCCCGTGTGCATGTGAAGGATCAGGCCGACCTGCCCGGCGCGCAAGCGGTTCTGTCCGCGATCACCGTGCAAAGCCTATCGGAATATGAGGGCAAGGGGGCTCCGGCGCCGAAGGCCTACGATTACTTGACCCCGAAGCTCGATCCGAACGTCGCCAGCAGCCGGCTGACCTTTGAGGATCCGCTCCAGTTCTGGACGATCTTCGTCGACGCGATGAACGAGAACCCGCCGCCGAAGACGATGATCGAGGCGAAGCTCCCGAGCTACAAGTATCTGGGTATCGAGCTGGGCAAGGCGTGGGACCCCGCCAAGGTCGACCCGCTCTTTCTCGCAGAAATGAAGAAGGTGGTGCCGGAGATCGGCCCCATGATGGCCGAGATGGTCTATGTGATCGGGCCCCACGCCAATGGCTGGATGGCCACGCCGTATAATCTCGCCGCCGCCACCACCCCGCCGCATGCGGATTACCTCACTGCCGCCATCAGCGCCGTCGTCGGGCTCACGGCCAATACGGCCGAGGAGGCGTTCTACCTGTGGGGTCAGTATGACTACAAGATGCAGGGGCTGACCGGTGAGAAGAAGTACACCCTGACGCTGCCGGCCAACTTTCCCTATTTCCAAGTCGTTCCGCCAGGCTTCTGGTCCGTCACCATGTACGACCTGAAGTCGAACTACACGGTTCCCAATCCGATCAATCGCTATACGCTTGGTAGCGACAACGACCTGAAGAAGAACGCGGACGGTTCGATCACCATCTATCTTCAGACGGAGAGCCCGGGCAAGGACAAGGAGTCCAACTGGCTGCCCACGCCAGCCGGGCCGTTCTACATGGCGATGCGCAACTACGCGCCCACGGAAGCGGCATTCGGCGTGCTCAAGGATCCCGCCAAGGCGGCGGAGTTCATGCCGAAGGTCGTGCCCGTCCAATAATTGCGGGCAACGGCACTGAACGAAGCGGTCGGCGGCGCCATCACAGGCGGCGCCGACTGGCGTCCGCTTAGGCTATGGCAGCGGCTCTGCCACTGTCGACCAACGCACCGCCCCCGCCCATGTTCCTCGACCACTCGGCGCCGGATCCGCATCTCCCTCTCCACAAGCAGACCTTGCATAGGTCCGCGATGGGTCAGGTCGAGAAGTTTTGTCGGTCAACAGCAACGTCTGCTTCGATTGATCGGGCGCCAAAAGATGCCCGTCCGTTCCCGGCCCCCTGCGCGGTAGGGGCCCTCGGCGTTTCTCCCTAGGCCAATCAAGGCCAAGGAGAAGTCACATGGGCCACTCTCAATTTGATGATGCCGGCCGCGAGCGCGCAGCTTGGAATGCCGGAAAGCAGGTCGGCACCAAGCGTCCTCTCACCCAGAAGCAGATCTGGGCAATTCGATTTTTCCTTGATCGCGAAAGACGCATTCGTGACCGTGCGCTGTTCGATCTGGCAATCGACAGCAAGCTTCGCGGCTGCGACCTGGTCAAGATCAAGATTCGTGACGTGGTCGCCGGCCCGGAGATCAGGACGCGCGCGATTGTCGTGCAACAGAAGACGGGCGGCCGGTACAGTTCGAGATCACCAGCGACGTACGAGCGAGCATGCTGGCTTGGCTGGAACGGCGCGGCGGCACCGTTGAGGACTATGCCTTTCCGAGCCGCATCGATCATGCGCAGCACATGAGCAGAAGGCAGTATGCTCGGCTGGTCGACGAGTGGGTCACCGCGATCGGCCTACGCCATGAGGAATATGGCACTCACTCGCTCCGTCGCACGAAGGCGTCCATGATCTACAAGGCGACGGGCAACATTCGCGCCATCCAGATCTTGCTCGGTCACTCCAAGATTGAGAACACGGTCCGATATCTTGGTGTCGACGTGGAGGACGCTCTACTGCTGGCAGAGCGGACGGAAATCTGACGTTCGGGCGGCCATCCGCGCTACCTCGGATGGCCGCTTTGACGCGCAGGATATGTTGCCTGGCCGTCGGTCGTGGGGTGGAGAGCGGACAGGCAGCTTTTGGCTTTCTAGAAGGGAAAGCGGCCGGAGTCGTTCAAAAATGGCTGCTTATTGAATGCCACTGCCAGCCTTAGCCGTTGCATGATATAATTGTCTTGGCATCTAGTGTGATGACAAGTTGGTGTGAAGGGGCGACTGGGGGGGAGATGACGTCAAAACTAAAGATCAAAATGGGTCATATAGAATTTGAGTATGAAGGCGATTCTCAGTTCGATACCGTAGCCATCAAAGACGTATTTAGCCATCTTGAAAATTTGGTCGGCGTTACACCTGCCGCCGCCTTCGACCATGCTCCAAATAGCGGCGTGGCTGCGGCCGATGCAGGTGCGAGTGATGACCACGCTGGGATAAACATAGACATGGCAGTGGGAACGATTGCCGCCCGCTTGTCGGTGTCCAGCGGTACAGACCTCGCGATTGCTGCAGCGGCCCATCTTCAGCTTGCTCAGGGAAGGGCAAGCTTCAAGCGCGCCGACCTTTTGAGCGCCATGCAGAGCGCTACAGGCTATTACAAGTCGAGCATGGGCAGCAATTTGTCGAAATCACTGAAAACCCTAGTGAGCAGCAAGAGACTTAACGAGCTGACCGGGAGCGCTTACTCGCTGACAGCGGGCGAGCAGACATCCCTGAGGGCGCGCCTTGAAGCTGAGGGATGCCTAGCTAAAGCTGCTGCTGCAGGCAGACGGTCTGCAAAGGATAGACCGGGTCCTATTGACGCTCGCAACCTTCTCGCAACTTGCAAGCGCAAAAGATATCCGCTCAAAGGCGAAGTCGGTTGGTTGCAGGATGGTCGGCTGGAATATCTCCGACATAATCGCTCGAGCGAAGGGTGTGGCTATTCAGATTAACGGCGGTTATGAACTTTCAGAGAAGGGCAAGGCGAAGCTGCCGGAGTTAGGCGTAACATGGGGTAGCCCTGCGGCGACACAGGTTGCGGTAGACCTAAGAACACACCTAACCAACGTCACTGAAAAAGATGCCCGGCGTTTTGTAGAAGAGGATATTACCTGCTACGAGGCCCGCCTTTTTCGATCGGCGATAGTAATGTCTGGCTTGCTGCGGTCGGTGTACTGAAAAAAGTGGTGGTTAAGTCTCACCTTACCCAATTCAACGCAGAAGCGAGCCGGGTGGACGCAAAATGGAAAATCGCGGTAACGGCAGATGACATCGGGGCAATGAAGGAAGGTGACCTTCTGAATCGATTGGTCGCCATCTCCGTTATTGGAAAGAATACCAAACAGCGACTTGAGCAAGCCCTCACGCTGCGAAATGGGGCAGGCCACCCGAACAGTCTCAAAGTTGGTCGGAATGAAGTAGCCGCCCACATAGAGGCAATAATGCGCAATGTATTTGAAGTATTCTATCTCTAGATCGCGCTTCGTTCTATGTCGCGAGGGGGTGGCTATCGGCGTCTGCTTACCGGCATTCCATGCTTGGTCTTGAACGACAGCAATGGGGTCGGGTGCAGAAGGGCAGCTAAACGGCATTCCCCGACGGA
Organism: Xanthobacter sp. NM-25; assembly: GCF_022138605.1. Taxonomy (GTDB): domain Bacteria; phylum Pseudomonadota; class Alphaproteobacteria; order Rhizobiales; family Xanthobacteraceae; genus Xanthobacter. Next base: position 7,139 of record NZ_JACBFS010000010.1, on the reverse strand, counting down.
TAGCTGACGGTCCGGAGACGGACCCGATCGCGCCGTTGCGCTGGTGTAGCAGATCTCCCGCGGCCATGACCGGCTGGGGTTGGAAACCGGATGGACTGCTTTTGAGGGTGGGCTTCAAAAAGCGGACATCATGAGGACGGTCGGCCGCTTCGGTGGCGCATGGCCTCCACGAAAGCTGCAAACGCTGGCGAGTGCTGTTTGCGGGTCGGATAGTAGAGGTGGTATCCTTCAAGCACGGGGCACCAATCCGCCAAAACCTCGCGGAGTCGGCCAGCGGCCAGATGAGGCGCGGCCAGTGGTTCGGGAACGAAACCGAGCCCCAGGCTGTCGAGTGCACCGTTCAGAACCGAGATCGTGTTGCTAAACGTCGCTTGGCCGTTCACCCGCACGGCGACATCCCGCCCTTCGGGTGAACGAAACTCCCAGCGCAGGTTCCCGCCGGCCGTCGACATCTTCATGTTGATGCAGTTGTGGTTGGTCAGTTCCTGTGGCGTCACGGGCGCGGACCGTCGCTCGAAATAAGCGGGCGAGCCGACGACGCAGAAACGCCAGTCGGCTCCGATCCGTGTCGCCACCATGTCGCGATCGATCGCCTCCCCGATCCGCACGCCCGCGTCGAACCGTTCGGCGACGATATCGACCAGGGCGTAGTCCATAGAAATCTCGACACGGATATCCGGGTATCGCAGCAGGAAGTCGCCAAGCCGCGGCCGCAAGATCGTCTCGATCGCCGCATCGTCGCAGGTGATGCGGATCGTCCCGGCCGGTTTGTCGCGCGCCGCACTGAGGGCGTTGATCTCGGCATCGACCTGCTCGAACAGGGGACCGATCCGGCGCTGAAACGCCTCGCCGAGATCCGTCGGCGCGACGTTGCGCGTGGTTCTTGCCAGAAGTCGCACGCCCAACCGCTCCTCAAGGCGCCTGATTGTGTGGCTGAGAGCCGACGGGGTAACACCCAGTTCGGCCGCAGCCTTCGTAAAGCTGCGATGGCGAGCAACCAGGAGAAAGGCGGCAAGCTCGTTGATCTGATCGCGCGGCATTCCTGAGCTTATATCACAAATGCATTAAGTTTACGACGTCTAATCGATGTCGGCCGTCGGTGCCATCTTCTCCCCAACACGCGACGGGATGCCGTCCGAGAGAAGGAGAACATCATGGAAATCTTCCGCGCGGGCCATAAGCCCTCTGCCAAAGGGCCGACCAACTGGTTCACCGGCACGGTTCGGGTGGACGCCCTCTTCAACCCGTCCGCCCCCGATCGCGTCCAGGGTGCAAGCGTAACCTTCGAGCCGGGCGCCCGAACCGCCTGGCACATCCATCCGCTTGGCCAGACCATCTACGTCACCGCCGGCATCGGGCGCGTCCAGCGCTGGGGCGGGGCGATCGAGGAAATCCGTCCGGGCGACGTCGTGTTCTTCGAACCGGGCGAGAAGCACTGGCACGGCGCCAATCCCGAAGTCGCCATGACGCATATCGCGATCCAGGAAGTCCAGAACGGCCAGGTCGTCGACTGGATGGAGCAGGTCAATGACGAACAGTACGGCGCGACGCGCTGACGTCTCGACACAGTAAACAGGGAAAACCGTCATGATCGAGAACAAGGTCGTCATCATCACCGGCGCGTCGTCGGGCATCGGCGAAGCCACGGCCCGGCTGCTCGCCAGTCAGGGCGCCAAGGTGGTGCTCGGCGCACGCCGCGAGGCCCGGTTGAAAAGCATCGTCGAGGACATCAAGGCGAGCGGCGGAAAAGCCGCCTACCAGACCCTCGACGTCACCAAGCCCGCTGACAATGAGGCCATCGTCCAGTTCGCGGAGTCGACCTTCGGGCCGGTCGACGTCATCTTCCTCAATGCCGGCATCATGCCGACCTCGCCGGTTTCCGCGCTGAAGACCGACGAGTGGAACCAGGCGATCGACATCAACATCAAGGGTGTGATGAACGGCGTCGCCGCGGTCATGCCCACGTTTCTGGCCCGCGAGTCCGGCCAAGTGATCGCGGTGTCCTCGGTGGCCGGCATCAAGGCCTATCCGGGCAGCGCCGTCTATGGCGGCACCAAGTGGTTCGTGCGTGACTTCATGGAGGTGCTACGCATGGAATCGGCCATGGAAGGCACCAACATCCGCACGGCGACCCTCTATCCCGCTGCGATCAGCACGGAACTCCTCGGCGGTATCACCGATCCGGGAGCTGCCGCCGCCATGGGCAAGCTCTACGATCAGTACGCGATCAGCCCGGAGCGCATCGCCAGCGTCGTCTCGTTCGCGATCGACGCGCCCGAAGACGTGACAATCAACGAGTTCACGGTCGGCCCGACAACCCAGCCCTGGTAGGCAGGAGAGGACCCATGCCTCACGTGATCGTCAAGCTCTGGCCCGGCAAGTCGGAGGAGCAGAAGCGGGAACTCTCCGACCGGATCACCCGCGACGTGATGGAGGCGCTTGGCTACGGCGCCGACGCGGTCTCGGTGGCGCTGGAGGAGGTGAGTTCCTCAGACTGGGCTTCCAAGGTCTACCGACCCGACATTGAGGCCAAGGCCGACACGCTCTACAAGAAGCCTGCCTACAAGATGTGACGGCCGCCCGGCCGCGGAAATGCGGCACGTTTCCCATCCGGCTTTGGGCCAATGCCCCGTGTGCCCTTGACATTGCGTTCTTCCAACGACAGCGACTCTCGAAAGGATCGCCCATGAAACGCGTCCTGACGACGGCCCTCTCGCTCATGCTGATCTCTGCGCCGACGGCTTTTGCGCAAGAGCAGACGACACTCTCGGCCAACGGCGAACGCGAGTCCGTCGCCGGCGTCGTTCCCGACAATTTCACCGGCACGGTAACCGTGACGCCGCTGTTCGCCGCAAGTGACCTCAGCAATGCCGGCGGCGGGCTTGTCGAGTTTGCCCCCGGCGCACGGACCGTCTGGCACATCCATCCCGCCGGGCAGACGCTCATCATCACCTCCGGCCTCGGCTGGGTTCAGGAAGAGGGGGGCGAGCGGATCCACGTGAAGGCCGGGGATGTCGTGCAGTTCCCGCCGAACGTGCGCCATTGGCATGGCGCGAGCGCCACCAACTCGATGGCGCATATCGCGATCACGCCGACCGCAGGCGGAACCAACGTCGAGTGGCTCGAGCCTGTCACCGACGCAGACTACCTGAACTGAACGGAGACGACTGCGATGAAGACCCTTGCACCTCTTGCCCTCGCGTTGACAGTCTCCATGCCGGCGTTCGCGCAGGAGAACGGATCATCGACCGTGGGTGGGGGCTTCGCCAACGTCGCACCGGCGCTTGAGGCCTATACGAACATCACGATCATCGGCGACCTCTGGCAGCGCAAAGGGCTGACGCCGCGCGACCGCAGCATCGTCACGGTCTCGGCGATGATCGCGCGCGGTCACACGGCCAACCTTGCCGCCGAACTGGAACGGGCGCTCGCCAACGGCGTCACTGCCGTCGAGATCTCGGAGATCGTCACGCACCTCGCCTTCTACGCGGGCTTGGGTACGGCGCAGATGACCGCCCCGATCGTCGAAGACGTATTCGCCGCACACAACGTGTCGGCCGCAGACCTGCCTGGCCTCGACGTGGACTATCTCAAGCAGGATGCCGAGAGCGAGGCGACGCGAGTGCAGAGCGTTGCGGGCTTGCTCGGCGATGCCGCCCCCAGTCTCGCGGAGTTCACCACCGATCCGTTGTTCTCCGAGATATGGCTTCGTCCAGGTCTCGCGCCTCGCGACCGCAGCCTCGTGACCGTCACCTCGCTGATCGCCCTCGGTCAGACGGCGCAGCTTGCCGGGCACCTCAACCGAGCGCTGCAGAACGGACTGACCGGCGAGGAAGCCGGCGAAGTCGTCGCGCATCTTGCGTTCTATACGGGTTGGCCGACTGGATTCTCCGCAGGGCCTGTCGTTCGCGAGGTGCTACAAAGCCGTAGCGAGTAGCGAACTGCCATAGCTCCATGCCAACCGTCGAGGACGGTTGGCATGGAGCGTTCGGGGATGGCCCGGCAATACACTGGCAGATGGCCAGTCATCGAACTGGGTCTCTGAGATCAAATCTGGACAATGAACGTCCGCTTCCGGTTCGGGCGGCCTGACGGAAGAACGGCTGAGGTGAGGTCGGGTGCAGAAGGGCAGCTAAACGGCATTCGCCGACGGATAGCTGACGGTCCGGAGACGGCCCCATACCGGCCCTTCGTCCTCACCGCAGCGGACTTCTGCTTCTGGCGCACTGTGTCACCCACCCCATTGTCAATGACGCGGATCCCCGTCGGATCCTGTTGGTGACCGTCTCCCGCGGGGCCCGGCAGGAAATGCTCCGTCTCATCGCAAGGCGGAAGATCGCCTTACGTGCCACAGAACGTCCGCAGGACCTCTTCATCCGGACGCGGCGGCGCTTCGTAAGCCGCGTCGCCGGGCTGTTCCGAACCGGGCGTGGGCAGGAAGGGCGTGGCCAGGACACGGACGAGATCATGAAATGGCGCATAGTCGCCGTCATCCACGGCGGCGCGGATGACGGCTTCGATCCGGTGATTGCGGGGGATGAAACGCGGATTGACCTCAAGCATGGCGCGCGCCCTCTCCTGCAGGGAGACGGGATCTTGCAGCAGCCGCGCCTTGTACCGGTCGTACCAGACCTCGAGACGCCGCGGATCAGAGAACAGGTCGGCCAGCCCGGCAGGCGCGCTTTCGTCTGCCGGCAGCCGTGACAGGTTTCGGAACGTGAGGGTGAAGTCCGCCTCACCCTCGCGCATGGCCTCCAGGAGATCCTCGACGAGCCCGGCGTCCTCGGGCACCTCGGTGGTGAGCCCGAGCTTCGCCCGCATCCGGTTGAGGTGGGCCTCTTCGAACACCTGCTTGAACCCGCCGAGTACCTCCTGCGCAGCCGCGACCGCCCGGTCCGGGTTCTGATCGATCAGAGGTAGCAGGGTCTCGGCCAGCCGCGCCAGGTTCCAGACTGCGACGCGGGGCTGGTTGCCAAAGGCGTAGCGGCCCAACTCGTCGATGGAGCTGAACTCCTTTGCCGGATCGTAGGTGTCGAGGAAGGCGCACGGACCGTAATCGATGGTCTCGCCCGAGATCGCCATGTTGTCGGTGTTCATCACGCCGTGGATGAAGCCCAGTGACATCCAGTGCGCGACGAGGCGCGCCTGCGCGCGGACCACATGGTCGAACAGGGCCAGGTATCGATTGTCCGCATCGGCGGCAGCGGGGAAATGCCGTGCGATGACATGCTCCGCCAGGCCGACGAGAGCCTCGGCGTCACCGCGCGCGGCCGCATATTGAAACGTCCCCACCCGGATGTGGCTCGCGGCGACGCGGGTGAGAACAGCCCCGGAAGCCCGATTTCGCGCTGCACCCGCTCGCCGGTGGCGACCGCCGCCAACGCGCGCGTGGTGGGAACGCCGAGGGCGGCCATCGCCTCGCTGACGATATATTCGCGCAGCACCGGCCCCAGGGCCGCACGACCGTCGCCCCGTCGCGAATAGGGCGTGCGCCCCGCGCCCTTCAGCTGGATGTCGCGCCTCGTGCCGCTCCGGTCGACGACCTCTCCCAGGAGGACGGCGCGACCGTGTCCGAGCTGGGGAACGAAATGGCCGAACTGATGTCCGGCATAGGCGAGCGCGATCGGCATGGACGCGCCTGCGACCGCATTGCCGGAGAGCATCGCAAGGCCGTCCGCGCCTCCCAGCCACCGCGTGTCCAGGCCCAGTTCCTCGGCCAGCCCGTCGTTCAGCCGGATCAGGGGCGGCTGCCGGACGGCGGTGGGGTTCACTGCTGAATAGAGGCTCTCTGGAAGCGCGCTGACGGTGCTCTCGAATGCAATCGACGTGACCGAACCGATCTGATGGGACTTTCGCAATGTCGAAGAGATGGGGACGGGCGGCAAGCTCGGCAAGGCGCGGCCGTGGCCGTGGCCGTGGCCGCCTGCAGGTCCCTCGGCACCGGCGACGCCGTCCCTACAAAAGCGAAGGGCCGCCCCTTTCGGGACGACCCTTCCATTGTCCTGCCTGGAATGGGCAGCTCAGGCGAGCGCGACCCTCGAGGCGGAGGTCTTGCTCATGAGGACTGCCACGCACGGCAAGTGACAATGAGACATCTGACCACCTCCTTTCAGTTGTTGAACGTTCCGCAGGATGTGGTGACGCGCTTTGCGATGTCAATGGCCGCTCCTCGAAAGCGCCTCGCCGCAAGTCGCACGCCGAAGGCCTGACACCGGAGCGAAGTGAAGTGACCCGCTGTCATGTCAGCATGGGCCATGCGCGGCGACGAATGCTGATGTCATCGCGCGCGCCCGTTCTCTGCTCACCAGACCGGCCGCTGCCGTCGCCCGGCTTCTTCCGGACCTCATCGAGCCGGTGTGAGGCGCCGTACTTTTGCAGCGAAGCAACGCGGCAGCACGCGATGGCCCTCGCCCTTCCGACCTGGCCGGCCGATCGGGTGCGATGGACGGCGGGAGCGGCCCGCCGCCGGATGACGTTCCGCTCGTGTTGGGCCACGACCCCTCCAGGCGATGGGAAAGGCGCAAAGCCGAACGCCCGTTTTCCGGCGAGGAGTCAAGGTCTGAACATGGCGCGGCACGGCGGAGAGCCAACGTATGCCTGGATCGCGTGAGTGGCATGAGCCGAATTGGCGCTATGGCTTCGAAGCGGTTCCTGGCAGATTCAGGTGGTAGCGCGTATAGCGGCGCTCACCGGTTCGCGTCAGGGCACCTTTCGCGACCAAATCGTGGAGGTCACGCGTGGCGGTCGGACGCGAGGTGCGGGTGATCGCGATGTAATTCTCTGCGCTCAGGCCACCCGTGAATCCGCCCGCTCCTTCACGGAAGAGCCGGGCGATCACCTTCTCCTGGCGTTCGTTCATCTTGTCGCGGAAGCGATCGTAGAAGTGCGTCTTGGCGATGTGGAAGGCGACGCGGCCAAGCGTCGTCTTTTGGGCCGCGATGATCGTTTCGGCGAAGTAGCTCAACCAGCCGGTGATCTCGAGCGTCTGCTGGTGGAGCTCCAGCTGTTCATAATAGGCCTTGCGGTGCTGCTCGATGGTATGGGCGAGTGCGATCAGCGTCGGTTGTCCGATATTCTGCGCGAGGGACTTTTCCGCGGCGGCGCGACCGATCCGACCGTTGCCATCCTCGAAGGGGTGG